>CAVYJH010000001.1:0-38309 GCA_963768735.1 uncultured delta proteobacterium
TCGGTTTTTCATAGAGCTTTTGACAATGCCGAAGGCCGTGGGACAATGGTCCCGGCAGTCGCCGCAGTCGGCGCAAAGCCGGACAGGCAGCCTCCTGAAAACGGAAAAGCGGCCGACAAGCCCGAGCAGCGTGCCCAGCGGACAGAGGTTCCTGCACCAGTTCCGGCGCTCGAACCTTTCGAGAAAAAGGACGCCCAGAAAAAGAGGAGAGAGACAAGGGCGAGGGGGTAAAAGGTGTCGCGAAAAGGAAGCAGGTAGCTCCTTGAGGAAACTGTAGCCCGGGTCCAGATAGTCCCTCGAATCGCCGAGGAGGCGGTAAAGCCCTACCCAGCCCTCGCGGCCCAAAAAACCGAAAAGGGGATAAAGGGAGAAGGTCAGGAAACGGACGAAGATTGCGATGGGGTCCAGAAGCCGGCGAGATTCATGTTGAAAAGAGCCGCGAAGAGGATGGTGAAGAGCAGATAATATTTGAGCCTGCCCTTGAGGAAGCCAAGGGGTTTACGCTTCTCTATCCTTTTTGTCGTCAGGTCGATGACCGTCCCCAGAGGGCAGATCCAGCCGCAAAAAAATCTGCCGAGAACGGCGGAACAGACCAGGAGAAGGAGACCGGGGAAAAGAAGGATGGTGAGCGTCTTCGCCGCGAGCAGGCAGGTCAGGCCGACAAGCGGGTCCATCCTGAAAAAACTGTTGAGGGCAACGGAGATCTCGTCCTTGCCCCGATAATCCGTAGTGACGAAGAGGAAGAAAAAAAGGACAAGGAAGAGGAGCTGAAAAATGCGGGAAAGGTTAATCTTCATGTGGCGCGCCGCTACGCCTTGACTATCCTCACCTTCTCCAAATTTATCTCGCCGAGTCCCCTCCTGGCGCGGTCACCGTGATCGGCACGTCCCGGGGTTTGAGCCCGAACAGGCCCGTGGCATACGCGTCGGCCGCAACGATGTCGGTCGAGGCGATCACCTTGTTCAGGACCTTTACATCTTTGAGGCTCCCCCCGGTGGGGCCGTGGGCGGTAAGGATGCGGGTGGCGTCGATCACCACCAGATGGCTCTTTACCGTGCTGTTAACGTCGGCGAGGGCATCCTCGATCTGCCGGTGAATAAACCCCCTGTCGCCGCCCATAATGCCCATCATGTTTTTCAGAGCGAGGGTCAGGCCGGTAAGGGAATGGTGCTTCGCGATGGGGACATTGATGAAGACGTCGGCCGAGAGGGCATCGCCGTAAAGCTCCCATTCCTTGAGGAAGGTCCCTTTGAGGCTACCTTTTTGTAACGCTCCTCTTCCATGTACCTGACATCCACATTCCTGAGGTCTTTTAACGCGGCGGGTATGCCGCTGTTTTCGTAGGTCCTTCTCATGTCGTTGCAGGGATTGTCGAAGACCTTCACCTTCTTTGCCCCGGCCTTCAGACACTCTTCCACGATCGCTTTCACCACGGCAGGGTGAGTGGTCGCAGCCTGTTCCGGCCTTCTGTCCCAGCCCATGTTCGGCTTGACAACCACGGTATTCCCGGCCTTCACAAACCGGCCGATGCCCCCCAGGGCATTGATCGCGTTCCTTGTGACGGCCCCATAGTCCTGGCCCTCGGCAACCGCGACGACAGGGGTCTCCTTTGCCGAGACCTCTTTTACCAATAAACGATTCATTATAACGAAGATGCCTGAAACCTTGAGAAACTCTCTTCTATTCATCGCTGTAACCTCATGATGTCATTAATTAAACAAGCTGCTTAAGTTTCTCTATCTTGATTTTGGCGATCCTTCTCCCATGGATGCCGACCACGGTGAGCCGGTAGCCGTCGTAGCGAATGATCTCGCCGCCTTTCGCGATCCCCTGAAGCCGTGAGAGCACAAAACCCCCGAGCGTCTCGTATTCGGGAGATTCGGGAAGATCGAGGTCGAGGAGATTATTCAGGTCGCGAACGGAATATGAGCCTTCCACCACGACGGACCCGTCCTTGTTTCTTTCCACCCGCACGTCCACGTCCGTCTCATCCATAATCTCGCCGAATATCTCTTCCATGATGTCTTCGAGGGCGACAATGCCCACGGTAGTGCCGTATTCGTCGACGACGATGGCGAGATGGACCCTGCGCTTCTGCATGTCCTTGAAGAGCGCGCTGATCTTCATCGTGTCGGGAACGAAGTAAGCCCTCTTCAGGATCTCCTGCAGCTCAAGGGGCCTGTCCAGCCATAGCGTCCGCATCACGTCCTTCTGATAGACAATGCCGAGGATTTTGTCGAGATGGTCCCGGTACACGGGATATCTGGAAAATTCATTTTCGATGATATATCTCACGTTTTCGTCCTGGGGCTTTTCGATATCCAGGGCATAGATATTGGGACGGGGGACCATGATCTCCTTCACGGAGCGGTCGACGAACTCGAAGACGCTCTGGATCAGCTCTTCCTCCGTCCTGTCGAAGACGCCCTGCAGCCTGCCCTCTTCCAGCAGCACCTTGATCTCTTCCTCCCCGATCACCTCGTGGCTCCTCTTGAGCCCCAGCACCTTCATGATCGAGAAGACGGATTTGTTGAGGATCCAGACAGGAATAAAAAGGACCTTCGAGAGCACTTCAAAAACAGGCAGAAGACGCAGGGCTGCCCGCTCGCGATAATTGATGCCGATATATTTCGGCAGGAGCTCGCCCGCCACCATAATGACATAGGTGAGCGCGAGGACAACGAGGATGAGGGAAACCGGCTCGGCAAAGGCGCCCACGTAAGGCACCTTCGCAACAAGGGGCTGCACATAGGTGACCGAAATAATGCCGCCGATTGCGGAAGCGAGGGTGCCGACGATCGTGATCCCGATCTGCACGAGGGAGAGGAACATTTCCGGCTTTTCGCGCATCTGCAGCAGCGCCTGCGCCCTTTTCTCCTTTCCCTCCTTGATCATCTCCTTGATCTTGCTTTTCCGGGAGGAGACGATGGCGAACTCTCCCGCCGAGAATATCCCGTTCAGGATGATGAGGATGGCGATGATGACTATTGACCAGAATAGATTGCCCATCGATGTCTTTACGGCCCTGCCGGCAGGTTTTCTTCGGAAAGATCAAACATCACGACGTTATTTTACCATTTTTCTCGAAAAATTGCTTGGGCCGCGAAACACGGGCATCCCTGTTCTTTGTGTACGGTCCCGTCCTTCTTCCAAGGGAGGGCCGCCTATTCTGGAGATGCTTTAAGGAGAAGCCTGCGCAGGCGATATTCCGCCGACACACGTTCCGGACCGCTCAGGTCTCCGGCCCGTTCCGGAGGTTACGGACAAGCTCCAAGGCTTTCCCGCATTCGCGCGTATGATGCTCATAGAACTTCGCAAGCTCAACGACCGCGAAGAAATTAAGCGGGTCCGACGCAACAAGATGCTGCCAGAGAAGGGCTGCTTCTTCCCAGCGGTGCGCCTTCTTGTAGATGAGGGAAAGCGTTTGTCGCGCGCCCATCGCCACGTCCGCGTGATGTGACGCGCTCAGTGCTTCGAGCATTCTTCCGGCTCTTTCACCGTCCCCGCGTTCGTGGATCAACCCGGCCAGCCTCAGGAGGTCGCCGTGATGGTTATGCGCCATCCCTTGATTGTCCACAAGGTCCGTCAGGTACTTGAGGAGAGACGCCATCGAGACGACGTCCAGCCTGTTGTGTGCGAAAACGTCCTCCAGCAGCTTTCCGTCGCGCTGTCGAAGCCAGTCGAAATAGCGCTGGGGAATTTCAAAGCCGGGGACGTCTCCTTCGCGCTCCACGCCAAGGACATGCGCTTCTATGGTCGACAGGCGGGCATTTTCCAGGCGGTGGGCGAGCAGTCTTCTGCTCGGGTGGAGCAGATCGATGTGCGGCATTGCCGAGAGCGTGTCCTTGCACCGGTTGAGGATAAACCGTGCCGCAAGCAGGTTTAGGTCATAGGCCCTGCCGTTGTAAGTCACGAGGAATTGTTTGCCGTGTGCAAGCTCGCTGAGATATCTCAGCATGGCGCCTTCTTCCGAGAAGTCCCGCGCAAAGAGCTGACAGGTGACGAAGGAATCCGCCTCAAACCACCCGAGCCCGATGAGGAAGGGGAAGGTCCCTGTGCCCCCCATAAGGCCCGTGGTCTCGGTGTCGAGGAACAGGCCGTCCGATAGCGACACGTGTTTCGCCATGGAAAGGCCGGCAAGGAAGGCCGCCGCCTCCATACTGGCGGCCGCGGCATCGCAGATGCGCATACGTCCGTGGAGATCATCCGGATTCATCGTGCCGCGGGATACAAAGAAGGCGCCATAGGGCGTCCGGGCTTCCTCACCGGCGACGACGTGCTCAAGGGGCGTCACGTTCCGCCGCGTCGCCGGCATCCCTGCCGGAAGGGTGCCTCCCGACGGTTCATGACCGCGTCTATCTTCCTGCGAAGCTCGCTGATCCTCTCCTCTTTCGAGCCGGTCGATGAGGGTGTGGCCGCATCCCCGGTGAGGCGCGTCAGGCGGTCTTTGAGGCTCATGATCTCTCCATCAGATCGAGGATCGAGAGGGCCGCGGCCTTGGCCGTTGGCCCCACCTCCAATAGGGGCCCCACGCACGTGGGGCACCCGTGTTCGCAAAGGCAGGCCGTAATGACCGACCGGACCGCGTGCATCAGCTCATCGTGCCTGTCGAAGAGATTCTCCGAGAAGCCGATTCCACCAGGATAGGCGTCGAAGATGAAGACAGTAGGGTCATAGGCGTCTTCCATGACATGCATGGGCTGGCTCGGGCTTGTGGTGATCACCCGGTGGTTGCTCCCGTGGCGCACGTACCATTCACCGCTCTTGTCGCCGATGCACCAATCGACATCGCGGATATCGCTCATGACGAGCATGGCCGATATGTGATGCAGGCAGTAGGCAAGCCCGGCAAGGCCGTCGACGATATCCGAGCGGGTGATCTGCAATGAATTGAGCAGGTCCCAGGGGATGGTGAACCAGTAACTGGTGGTGTGCATCTCCTTCTCGGGCAGGTGCACGTCGCCGTAGCCGACGTTTTCCGAGGTATAGAACTTGATCTTCTTGTAGCCCACCACCTTGCGGGCCACGTGGACCTCGCCGTGCTCCACAATGACCCTGCCTTTCATCTTTTTGTCGAAGTCTTCTATGACGCGGACGCCGGTGTAGGTCATGGCATCCGTGTAGTAATCCACATCCACCTTTCTCACGTATGCCTTCTTGCGCTCCAGGTCGAGCTTATCCACGTGGTACTGCTGTGACTCCAGCATGTAGATGGCGTCATCGTGGACCGTGGTGAAGGCGCTGTCCCAATCCACCTCGGCTATCACCTTATGGTGTGCCGCATCGGTGGTATCCACCACCACCACGTTCTCGGGGTTGATGGTGCGCAGGGAGACTTCGTCCGCCGGATAGCTCTCAGCCGCCCAGTGCCAGCGCTGGTCCACCCGGTGAAGCACGCCCTTCTCCTCCAGGTAGGAGAGCAGCTCCATGAGGTCTTCCTTGCCGAATTCCTCGCCTTCCTCAAAAGGGAGCTCGAAGGCCGCGCTCTTGATATGGTGGAGCAGGATCAACAGGTTGTCCGGGTTCACCCGGCAGGCTTCCGGGGAGCGCGCAAAAAAATAGTCCGGGTTCTCCACGACGAACTGGTCCATGGGGTTGCTCCGCGCAATCAGTATCGCCAGGCTGGCGCCCGCCCTGCGTCCCGCCCTGCCTGCCTGTTGCCATGTGCTCGCGATAGAGCCGGGGTAGCCGACCATAAGACAGGCCTCCAAATCGCCGATGTCGATGCCCAGCTCTAGGGCGTTGGTGCTGACCACCCCCATGACGGTCCGTTCCCGCAGACCCTTTTCGATCTGCCGCCTGAGATTGGGCAGGTAGCCGCCCCGATAGCCCGTCACAAAGTGGTCGTTGCCGGGGATCTTCGGGCGGAAGGCGTCTTTGAGGTACTTGGTAAGCACTTCCACGGAGAGCCTGCTCGTGGTGAAGGCGATGGTCTGTATCTTGTTGCCTATGAGTTCGCTCATCATGGTGCGGGCAGGGGTCAGGGATGATTGGCGTATCCCGAGTTCCCTGTTGACGATGGGCGGGTTGTAGAGGATGAACGTCTTGGCCGCCCTCGGTGCACCGCTTTCGTCGATGAGGACCATTTTCTTCTCGACGAGGTCTTCCGCGTGCTCCCTGGGATTTGCCACCGTCGCGGAGCAGCAGATAAAAATGGGGTCCTGTCCGTAGAAACGGCAGACCCTTTTCAGCCGCCGGAACACGTTGGTCACGTGACTGCCGAAGACCCCCCGGTAGGTATGAAGCTCATCCACCACCACGTATTTCAGGTTGGAAAAGAGCTTCTGCCACTTGGTATGGTGCGGCAAGATGCCCGCATGAAGCATGTCCGGGTTGGTGACCACCACGTGACCCTGCTTGCGGATAGCCTGTCTCGCGTCGTCGGGCGTGTCGCCGTCGTAGGTGAAGGTCTTGATGTCTTTCTTCAATTCGCCGATGAGATGATGCACTTCGGTCATCTGGTCGTTGGCCAGGGCCTTTGTGGGAAAGAGGTAAATGGCCCTGGTCTCGGGCTCCTCGAGGATCTTCTGGAGCACGGGGATGTTATAGCACAGGGTCTTGCCGCTGGCCGTGGGCGTGACAAGGACCACGTCCCTGCCCTGATGGACGAGCTCGATGGCGCGGGCCTGATGGCTGTAAAGCTTTTTGATGCCCCGGCCGGAAAGGACCCTTTGCAGCAGGGGGTCTACCCACGGAGGATACCCGGCAAAACTACCCTCGGAAGCGGGTATGTGCGTGATGGAAGTCGTGTTCTCCCGGAACCGCCTGTCGCCCTCGGCGCGGGCCAACCATTCCGAAAGAGTTAAATGGGCCATGCGCCCACCCCGACACGGCTACAGACATCCTTCGGCATGCCCCGCCGGTTGGAAATGTTGCGCCGGACATGTCGATGCGTCATTGCTCTGCCCTTTCTACGCCTTATGCAACGTGGTCGACGTCTTGTGCGTGACTACTGCATTCTCCTACTTTTGCCGAAAGTAAGCAAATGGTTTTTTGCAAGACCCGGCCGCGCAGCCGTGGGACAATCTTTTTGTCCTGAGGAGCCTGAAGAAGAACTGACGCCGGCAGCAGGAGCACCATGTTCGGAAGATGGCGCGAGATCAGGCTATCATCAACTACGCGACACAGACGTCGACGGGAAAACAGGTTTTTCAGCGATTCACACCGATCACCCCTCGCCTTTTTCAGATTCTTGAGGCAACCGGGCGCTATGCCGGACGGCTGTGACCTCCCTGCCCCCTGAATCACCTACCCATATGGGTAGGTGATTCGAGAGCGAAGACTTTAGTAGATTAGACTGTTTGGGGTTCGTGAAAAACAACATTCTTCCGAAAATGCGTACCGAAAAAGGTCTTACGGGCCTCGTAGTATGAAAGAGAAGGTGCGGGAAGCGAATAGAGAAACATGACCATAAATAGTGAGCCCTTCCGGATACTTATTGTCGACGACGCCAGAGAGGTCAGGGCGCTCCTGGTAGATTACCTTCTGGACCAGGGCTATGACGCCCAAGGGGTAAAGGATGGGAAGGAGGCACTCGAGAGGCACGGCGACGCACCATTCGATCTTATCATCACCGACCTGAACATGCCCGGCATGACAGGCATCGAGCTTATCGAGGAACTGGCCACAGACGGAAATACGACCGAGTTCATCATCATCACCGGTTATGCTTCTCTTGATACCGCTGCCGAGGCGGTTAAAGTGGGAGCCTGTGACTACATAGTGAAGCCTTTCAGGGTGGAAGAATTAGGCATCGCAATCAAAAACGCACAAGACAAGATCATGCTGAAGAAGGCGAAAAAACGGGTGTTGGATAAGCTGAAAGGTTTCTACTCCGAGGTTTCGAGGTACAAGGAGTTGTTGGGCGATGAAGACACGGCCCCTTTCACCCAAGAACCGTCCGAGCCCTGACGAGCACGTTCGAGATGGCCAGGCACCATGAGGATAAGACACTACAAGGAAATACGAACGTGCAGAAAGATGATCGACGAGTAAGTCGGTAGGTTGGGTAGCAACTGCTTCCTGGAGGCGTTAGTGTGCCCTCGTTTCTGCCCTACATGCCTTTGAGGTGGTAATCGCGGATTCTTTCTTCTGCGGTTTCCGAATCCTGGAACCAGGCAAATAGCCAAATCGTCGATCTAATTCTCGTCCGCATAGCCATACCGTAGACCGTATTATGCAGAATCAGGGGCCCCAAGGGCGAGCGTGTGCCGCCACGAGGGGACCCCTTGCCGTTATCTGAAGCCCTTATATCTACACATCCCGTACCACGGCCGATTTACCTCTGAACGGCGGGAGTAAGTGGTCGTCGCGCGTCGGTTTCTTCGCCATCCTTGCGACCTTCCTCGGCGCCGTCTCCACGTAGGCAAGTGAGACCAGCATGATGACCAACCCGGCGATCGCAGCCATCCACATGGGGGCGTAGAGACCGAACCTGTCAGCAAGGGCGCCGGCAATCGTCGGCATGACGGCCGCGCCGATAATTTCTCCGACGGCCGTGGGAACACCGACGGCCGTTCCCGCAAACTCGGGCGGCACGGCCTCCGCAGCCAGGGTACCCAGGTACAAGGGGAAGAAGGCGCCGCCGAACATGCCCCAGAAGAAGAAAAGAATGGCGAAGCCTCCCACACCGGTACCGACGGGCATGGCGATGATCGCCAGACCGGAGCAGCAGCACAGGAGCCCGGAGAGCATGATCGCGGCTTTACGCCCTAAGCCGTCCGATAGCTTGCCCATGATTACCATACCGAGGAATCCGCCCAGGCCGGACGCGGACATGGCGAGGCCGATGGATTCCATACCCAAGTGGTGGACCTTTGCAAGAAACAGCGCAGAAAAGCCGCTGTAGATCCAGAGCCAAGCCATGACCGGCACGCTGTTGATCGTCGAGATGATGACGTTCTTGTACTTGAGCACGTCGCTCAGCTTCACCTTGTGTCCTTGATCGTACACGACCCTCTTCTGGCCCGCTTTACGCGCCTTGATACCCGCCGCAACGGAAGCCGGCTCGTGCATGAAAAAGGCGGCGATAATCGCAAGGATGATGCCGGGGATGGATATGATGTAGAACACATCCCGCCAGGAGCCGAATTTGGTCAGGACCCAGACGGCGAACATGGGCCCCACGCATACTCCGATGAGAAAGAAGCTGCCGGGGATCAGGGCAACAAAAGCGCCCCTCTTCTCTTCGGGCGCTTCTTCCCCTACCGTAGCGAGGGCCGGCCCCCAGGGGCCTCCCTCGAAAAACCCAAGGGTCCCGCGGATAAACAACATACCGCCAAGGCTATGGACCATCCCGGTCATCCACGAGAAGACGGAGGCGAGGATGGCACAGCCCACAATGACCGGACGCCGGCCGTAGGTATCACCGATACTGGCCCATATGATGGTACCGAAGGCCCAGACGAGTCCGGTGATCGATATGATCATGCCCACGTCCGTATAATTGAGCTTCATATCTGCCTGGATCGCAGGCATAATTATGGCGATGACAATCCGTTGGATAGCGATAAAGCCCCAGATCAAGCCCAAAAGAATGGTCAATTTTTGATAGTACTTCATAATCCCCCCCCCTTATTCGTTTTTTCTTTTCGCGAGCACTATCTTTTTATCTTCCTCTGCTGAAACGGATAAACCGCTTCTTCCTCCTCCCCCCACTGGGATTTGGCCGCGAGTGCAGCCCAATCTCGGGCCCAATCCCAGTGGGGGGAGGAGGATAATACCCCTACTTGTCCAGAATGAAGACGACTCCCCGGTCGCCGTCTACCCGTATCTTCTGGCCGGTCTTGATCTTCTGCGTGCCCTCGACGCAGCCCGACACACAAGGAATGCCGAACTCCCTCGCCATGATCACCGGATGGGACAGAGCCCCTCCGCCGTCGGTAACTAGCCCCTTGACGATACTGAAGACAACGGTCCACGCCGTCGATGTCCCAGGCGCAACCAGTATCTCTCCCGGTTTCAGCTCGGAGAGATGATCGACGCTCAGGATGACCCGGGCCGTGCCCTCCACGAAACCAGGGGCGCCAGCCGCACCGTAGAGGTCGGCTTTCATCTCTTCCCTCACTATGGGTAGCTGCGTTGAGACCGAAAGGGTCGGATCGCTTCTCAGTATCGACTGCGCCAGGCTGATGTCTCCATAGAACGGAGCCGGTTCCGTTTCGAGATACTCTTTATGCAGCTTTTTTCGGCGCTCCACGTAGGGACGGAGATTGATCCTTCCCATCGGTATCGCGGCCTTTCGTATTTCGTTCGGGTGCAGATAGTGGATATCCTCGGCGTCGTCGATGCATCCCGCTTCTGCGAAGCGTCTGCCGAACTCGCTAAAAATCCATCGGCCAATGGCGCCTATGTAGATGTCGCAATAGAAGCCGTGGTCCTCGCTCCAGTAGCCCGATTTCTGGGCGCCCTTCATGAGAAGGGCAAAGGCCGCTCTTTGTGCCTCGGGCACCTTGGTGAGGATCTCCTTCTCGGCCTCCTGCCTTTCCCTGATTATACGCTCACGGTTGGCGTCGAAGGGGAAGATGGGCTCCCACATCATGAACTTTATCCGCCCGATGCCGATGCCCGGCTTCTCGATCCACGAAGGGTAATCGTACGAATGCATGCGGTCCGTCCTCCATCC
This sequence comes from uncultured delta proteobacterium, assembly GCA_963768735.1. Taxonomy (GTDB): domain Bacteria; phylum Desulfobacterota; class Syntrophorhabdia; order Syntrophorhabdales; family WCHB1-27; genus BOG-1155. The sequence continues at coordinate 10,625 of CAVYJH010000001.1, forward strand.
GTTCTCCAAGAGGTATGCATGGTACGCCTCCGACCACTTCCTTCCCGCCTCTGTCTCTTTCATCGCGTCGAGCACGTCATCGTCCCCGGTCTTCTTGAAGATGTCCCCAAGTGCCGCATCCACCGCCCTCCGTCCGAGTTCCCAGAGGCCGCGGGTGAAGATAATGTCCGCTGACTCGAAGCCCGACATGAGCCGGTGAAAATTAGGATCGATGCCCGGCTCTATGGCGAACATTTTACGCCACGTCTCCTGAAAGAGGCCGCTTATGTAATAGGCGGCCATGAGCATGTAGAAATGGGTCTCCCCCTCCTTCCGGTTTATGTCGAAGACGAAATCGAGGAAGAAGGAAAGGAGTTCGTGGTTGCTCAGCTTCTTTATATCATCCCATTCCTTGAGTCCCCGTGACTCTCTCGCGGACTTGTACGTCTTAATGAGATCCATCTTCAAAGGGTCCCACACACCATCGAAATCCTCGAGAAAGGGTTTGATCTTCTCCCTGAAGACAGGTTCCCTCGCCCTTGCCTCTTCAGCGGTTGTCTTGATGGCCGTGATGTAGGGATAGCCGTTGACAAAGCGCGAGTCCCAGCCGTGCGTGGTGGGCAGACTCAGATTTTCCGCTGCATAGCGGATGCCGTGATAGTACCAGTACCAGCCTATGCCGATATAAGCCGGTTTCATGGGAGGCCTTCCGTGGACAACATCGCACAGAAGTACCCCATACTCCTTCGGATCCTTTTCCTCATCAAATTCGTAAAAGCTCAGGTCATATGCATCTTTTAGCATTCGAGTTCCCCCTCTGTTTTCTTTATTCCATAGGGTAGTACTGCGTTTCTTATCCCCACCCCGGTGCGTCGTGTCCCTTGCTAATGCGCCTCATTCTCTAACCGGTATCCCCCCTTCTTAGGTCCTGAACATGCCTAGCATCATGTCCACGACTGCGTCGCTCGCGGTTTTCTTTATGACGACCGCCTGCCGTGCCTGCAAGAGAACCACGTTGGGGAAGGGCCGGTCTTCGGCCACGGCCCATTCTATGTCCTGGGGCACACCGAAGTGCCTCTCCAGTTCCTTCGCAAGCCTTCCTATCTCGGCCAGTTCTTCTTCCGTACAACAAAAGGCGGCCTTGTTTTCAGGCGAGGTATCGTTTGTCACGACCCCGGTTTCGACGAAGCATGTTGTCTTTTCCTTTTTCCCGAGGATGGCCTCCCGTACTGCGAGCGTCTCCTTGTCCAGCACCCACCTGTCAGGTGTCAGTTCGCCGCTCACGACGCTCTCTCCAAGGCCCCAGTTGGCCTCGATGATCATCCGCGTTTCGTCGCCCGTATTGGGATCGACGCTGAAGCCAATGCCCGCGGACCGGGCCTGGACCATCTCCAGTACTGCCACCCCTATGGGCCCGCTAGCGACTGGCAGACCCTTCCTGAGGCGGTAGGCGACCGAACGCGCATTGAACGTGCTCGCCCATACCTTCTTCACCTTTGCAAGGAGGTCTGTCTTCCCTTTCACATTGAGATACGTTTCGTACTGGCCGGGGTGGCTTACCGCCCCTGCTGAACGGGTGGAGACCGCCGCCTCCGCACGGCCGCACTTCTTGCAGAGTCCGTCGTAATACTCGAGAATGGCGGACTCCATATCGGCGGGGATGGGCTTCGGCTCTATGCTCTCACGAATGGCGCGGCTGAGCCTGGTTAAACCGTCAATATCCTCGGGCATCACATGGGAAGCATCAATCATTTCGGCGATCTCCCGGACCGCGCCGGTCTGCTCCATAAAGTAGGCGTACGCAGTCACCGAGAGCGCAAACCCGTTCGGAACCGGCAGGCCTATCTTTTTCATCTCACCCAGATGGGCGCACTTCTTGCCTACCAGATCGTTGTGCCCCTTGCTCAATTCTTCAAACCAGTAAATCCATTTCTCGGACATGTGACCCTCCTTTCCTGTCCTTTCGCGAATGCAGGCTAATTAACACTCCCTTCCGCCGAAGCCCGGCCGATCCCTGCTAATATCTAACGGCGATACAGATCTCGGGGATGATGGGTTCGCAGCGGCCAGCCTGCTATTCTCCACGTTTTCTCCCACGGGATGCTTTTATCATCCGAAGGGATACCTGCTTTCTTTCTACGGCCCCTCCAACGGTATCGTTCTTCACATAGAATCGAGCCTGTTGTTGACTATACCCGAAGCTAAGGAGCGTTTCTATCGGGCGATCTACCGGTTTTTGTTATGTAAGATTGGGAGGGCAGATAAGATTTTATTACCGGATAACTGACTGCTCTTTTATCAGCGGCATATAGGTATTTTACTGCGTAGCCGGAAGACTCCTTCTTACCGCTTCGTGGAAGTTCTTTCTTCTTGGAGGCGGGTGCACGCGTATTCGATTGCAAAAGCGACCAGTTCGGATGCGCTTTCTAAGCTACGTTGCGGTCAGATGCAGGGGTTACAATGGAGCCGAACTGGCGCGGTACTTCAATGTCACCCGTTCCGCCGTAAGCACCGGGGCAGACCGGGGTAGGCGTTTCCTGGAGGACAGCAAGGCCCTGCAGACAGCGATTAGTAACGCGACAAAATAACAACTTCCCCTCGGCTGCCCCACCTTCTTTGCCCCATCTTTGCTGGCTCCTCGTCGCCGTCTCGATGTGCCTTTGAATGCAACTCGGTATCCCTCACGGAATATTCCAGCACCGGAGTAGGCTCTCCGAATCGATCACCTGGCCGAAATACATATCGATGTTGGAGAGCGACCACTTTTTCGCCTCGGCGGACGTCGCCTCGGTGAGGTCCGAGGGCACCACTATGAAGTACTCCCGCATGAATCCGTCTCTGGCCGTTGACTCAATGCAGACGTTCGTGGCAACCCCGGTGATGATCAAGGTCGACACGCCCCTGGCACGAAGGAACTGATCGAGGTATGTCGCCACAAACCCCGAATATTTATACTTGGCGATGACCGCGTCCCCCTCCTGCGGGACCACCCCGCAGAAGTCTGCGTAAGCCGGGTCATACTTTCTCTCAATGCCGAGCCGCTCGTAAAGCTCCGCCGACACCTTTGATGACAAGTCGGGCACCTTGGTCATTCTTAAGTGCACGACATATTTCAGGGCCCTGCGGGCTTTCCCAAGAAACAGGTTGAGCCGTGCGGCGAGTTTCTGAGCCGGTTCTATGTCAAAGCCTCTCCGATGGAAGGTTCCCCCCTCACAGCAATAGTCTTTCTGCATATCGATGATGATAAAGGCCGTCGACGCTGGTTCAATCTTGGCTTTCAGCTTATCCAGGTCCATATGGTTTCCTCCCTCTTTTCATCTCCGTTCCCTTCTCTTTTATCCGCCGGCCCAACCGCATCCCCGAATTTGCTGTATCACACCGTGTGCCCCGCCAAGTATCGGCGAGCGGTATTGCTACGCCTCTGTCAGGATCTTGATGGAGCTACCCTCTGTCAGATCCTTTTCCTTTTCAAAGTATGCCGCCATGTGGGGAGCGCCGAGATGGTGCCGGAGCGCCTCCATGCTCTCCCACCTTTCGAGTATCGTAACCACGTCCTTATCGAAGACCTGCGGCGGCAGACCGCTGTCGAAATCCGTTGCGGCCACATACTGGATGCAGCCCTTCTCCTCTCTCGCGAGGGAGGCAACTGATCCGAATAATTGAAGGAACTCGGGCAGCTTGCCTGTTTTCACGCGTACGGAAACAACCACGTAAATCATAACCTACCTCCTGATAGTTTGTGTGAGCATGCACCATCGACCCGCGGCCATGCCTTTAGCTACCACATCACCGACTGCTATCCTACAGTAGATAAAATAGTGTCCGAGGTAAGAAGCGGCCCCAAGAATATTTGTCTCTACTTTGTCACGATAACCGGGAGGAGGGAGCCCTTTTGGTTCCCTCCTCCTTATTTTGAATGTTATGCTTGTTTTGATTACAAGAAACATCGAACGATTATAACGAGAATAGCGGCCAGAGAAATCACTGTGATAGCCAGTTTGAAGCTGTCGGTCGCACCGATACTCATGCCTCCCGGATAGAGACCCAGTGCACCTTCGAAAGTTCCGAAACCGAAGACCCAGCCGATAACCCTGCCCAGAATGTTCAGCGGATAGTTCATGGCCACAAAGGCGCTTACAGAGGGATTCATAAAGGGGACGCCCCATCCGGCAATCATTAAACAACAAACTAGTAGAAGCTACCGTAAACCAGTGGCGGGCGGGCCGAATCGTGGTTGCGTCGCGGGGAGTTCGCTTCGCACCACGTTTTCTTTGCCCCTGCAAGCAATGGCCCGCCGCACACTGGTAGGGAGTCGAAAGTGTAAGGTACGTAAGGTACGTGTGATTGAAGCCCTCTATTTTGCCGTACATCCCCCGTCCACCACGAGGGTCTGTCCGCACATATAGTTCGAGACCGCCGATGCGAGAAAGATCGCCGCGCCTTTGAGTTCGTCCGGTTGTGCCGACCTCCCCATGGGTGTGAAATCAGAGACCATCTTGTCAAATTCGGGGATGTAGCTATTGCCGCCTCCGATGTTCGTGACAAAGAGGCCCGGACATATGGTATCTGGCTCAGTATGTCGGGAAGTCATGCCCTTCATCTATGCCTGTCAACTGGCCGGTAATCATTTTTGTGTCGTCCGAGACCAACCAGGCAACTACGCGCGCTATGTCCTCCGGTTTTAGGGGCACCTTTATCGCCTGTTTTTGTTCAGTAAACCAGTTTGTCACCTCTTTCTCCGGGACATTAAGGATCGGTGCCAATGCCTTCCGATTTTCATTCCACCACGGGGTCCTTATAAGACCCGAAAAAACGGCATTCACGGTAACCCCGTGAGCCACGACCTCATCTTGCCGGTGCCGCCGTCATGGCCATCCGACCGACCTTTCCAAACAGGCACTCATTAACGACCGGGCCTGCCTGCAGCGAACGACATGTTGATGACGCGGCCTCACTTTTGCTCAATCATGTGAGGGATCACATGTCTGACAAAAAAGTAGGAGCCTCGCAGATTCACCGCCACCATATCGCCCCGGAACTCAGTGGGCGCCTTCCCGGATGGTCGGTTCTCTTTTCTCGGGCCGCTGCCTCGCTACTTCACACCCGCTCTCCTGACCGCGTCCACCATGGCTGCCCCCAACGTGTCAACCACATTAGTTCCTCCGTCAATCACTAGAGCAGCCCCCGTCATGAATGCCGAATCCTCACTCGCAAGGAAAGTGCAGACGCCACCCATCTCGTTTGTCTCTGCAAACCGTTGAAGGGGCAGAGCCTTTGTTATCAGCTCAAACCAGCTGACCGGTTCCATGCCGATCATCCTTCCGAGCGCACCGAACTCATCAAGCGTTATGTCTGTCTTGACTATGCCGGGGCAGAGGGCATTGCACCGGATGTTGTAGCGGCCATAGTCGAGAGCGGCCTGCTGGGTGAGCATAATGAGGCCTGCCTTTGACGTGCAGTAGGCCGGCCAACCGGATAGACAGCGGATGCCCCCGACGGACGAAACGTTGATGATGGACCCACCGCCTGCTTTTATCATGTGCGGTATCGCCGCCTTCATGAGAAGAAAGGGGCCGGTGAGATTAATATCAAACACCTTCTGCCATTCCTCGCGGGAGACCTCCGTGATGGGCAGTTGCGAGGCGATCCCGGCATTATTGACGAGCACGTCGAGCTTGCCTCCAAACTCAACGGTCGTGGCGACCATACGCGCTATATCGTCGTCCCTTGACACATCTCCCTGGCAGATGGTGATGCTTCCTGCCGGGAGCGATTTCGCTACCTTTTCAAGGAGATCCTTGCGGCGGCCGGTGATGCATACCTTGGCCCCCTCTTCGACGAACCGCTCAGCAACTGCCTCGCCTATACCTGTTCCTCCTCCAGTGACCAATGCCACTTTCCCTTTGAGTTTCATGTTTTTCCCTCCCGCGGAATGGTTTTGTGTTAACTTGGTCGCCTTTGCCTGATGCCGCTGCTATATACATTGTGAAACCCTGATAAAAACGTTCTTAGTTCTCCTCTATACGCTGATCAGTCCAATATCCATCCGGAACAAAGGCTCGGGCTTTCCACCCGATTCACGGCTTCGCCCCGCGATTTCAAAATCATTCCAGGCGGCGAGGCCGATATAGTTCTGGTCCGGCCGCGAGGACCGGGGATTCTACGCCGCACTAACGATGACGAACCGGGAAAAGGTGAACACCAAATTTCTCCTGCAAGGTGCCCACAATCCCCTTCGGGGCGAGAAAGATGACCGCGATGGTCACGACCCCCAGAATAATCAGGTTATACCCCGCATATTCTGATAGGTATTGTTGCAACAGGACGTAAATGATCGCCCCGACCATCGGTCCCTCCAGAGTCCCTATGCCGCCTATAATCACGATAAATAGCAGCTTTACCGTCCAACCGATACCAAAGGCCTCAAAGGGCTGGATGAAGATGACATTCAGGTAGAGCACCCCGGCTGATAGCCCGGTAATAAACGCGCTTATCAGAAAACAGATAAATTTGCGCCCGAAGATATTTACCCCCACAGCGTCAGACGCCTTGTCGTCGTCCCTGATAGCCGTAAGAGCCAGGCCGAGACCGGATCTGAGTAAGAAAAATATGAGGGCAACCGTGCCGACGCACAGGGTCACTGCTGCATAGTACACCAAAGACATGGAGAGCTTATAGGCAGGCTGAATAAACATGCCCATTCCGTATTTCACATATCCCCAATTACTGAACAATATTCCCATGGTTTCAGCAATGACCCATGTTCCGATGGCAAAATAGACCCCTTTCATTCTGAAAATAGGCATAGAGACGGTGCACGCAAGGAGTACGGACATAAACCCGCCAAAGAGAACGCCCAGGAATACCGGAACCCCAAAGTACATCGATGATACGGCAAGGGTGTAACCACCGACTCCGATAAACATCTGCTGCCCTAAAGAGACCATGCCCGAATATCCCGCCAACAGGTTCCACATGGAAGCAAGGGTGGCATAGATACATATTAACAATCCGACGCTGCTAACGTAACGTGAGGCCCAAGCGGGCATTGTCACAAGGAATGCCAACAGGAAGCCGATGACCGCAAGTCTGATACCATTGGTGCGGTTCAAGATTTTCATTTCCTCCCCAATAAGCCCTGCGGCCGTATCGTCAAAACAATAAGCAGGATCACATACCCGCTCAGCAACTGATATCCGGGTCCCAGGATACTCCCGCCCAACAGTTGGGAGACGCCCAAAACAAGACCCCCTATAAATGTCCCGGGCAGACTTCCGAGACCGCCGATGATCACCACGCCAAAAGCAATAATCAGATATTGGGTTCCGGAGTGTGGGTAAAAGGTAAAGGTCATGCCTACGAGCACCCCCGAGACAGCCGCAGTGGCAGCGGCAATACCCATGGCACAGGCATAAACCTTTTTGGTGTCTATTCCCATGAGTTTAGCGGCGTTCACATTGTCGGCCGAGGCATTGATAGCCCACCCCAGATAGGTCCTTTTCATGAACTGATGGAGTGATATTAAAACGAAAACTCCCACTATGAAACTCAGCAGGTAGATTACCGGGACATGAAAAGAGCCGAATACGCTGACGCTTTTGATGGCCAGGGCCGTCCTTAGAGAACGGGCATCGGATGTGAAAAGGAGGAACAAAACGTTTTCCATGATAATGGAAAGCCCGAAAGAGACCATGAGGAAGGGTTCCATCCCTTCTTTCATGACTGTGTTGAAAAGGAAAATCTGTAACAGATACCCTATGATAAACATAAGAGGTATGATGAGGAAAAGCGTAAAGATGGGATGTATCCCCAATACCTGCAAAAACAGCAAGCTGAAATAACTTGCAAGGATCATCAAATCGCCATGGGCCAGGTTTACCTGTCTCATGATCCCGAAGACCATAGAAAGCCCTATACCGATGGCTGCGTAGAGACCACCTAACAAAATCCCGTTTATCAGTGATTCCAAAAAGGTCAGCATTGCATTTAAATCCTTTCGCTCCCGTATCGGAGGAAGAAGGCAGCGCTCTTTTCACTAAAGGCCAAAATAGGCTCCTCTCACTTCATCGTCGGTAAAAGTTTTCGGATTCCCTTTCAGGCTTACCTTTCCCTCCTGAAGAACGTACGCCCAAGAAGCGCTCTTTATACTTCTCTTGACATCCTGCTCTACCAGGATAACTGTTATACCCTCCTGATTGATTCGCTTAACGGCGCCGTAAAGCGTCTTGACCACCAAGGGGCTCAAGCCCAGAGAGAGCTCATCAAAAAGGATCATACGAGGTTGGGACATAAGAGCCCGGCCAATGGCCAGCATCTGTTGCTCGCCTCCGCTCAAATTCGTTCCGATCTGGTGCATCCTTTGCTTTAGTGGAGGAAACAGATCGAAGACCTTCTCGAGGACTTCTTTCCTGCTCTTGCGTGCCCGAGGCGTGTAGGATCCGATAAGCAAGTTTTCCAGGACAGTGAGGTTAGAGAAAATCTGCCGGCCTTCAGGGACCAAAGAAACTCCCAGTTTCACAATATCATGGGGCTCTAGATGATTGATTATTTTTCCATCAAGATAGATGCTTCCGGAGCGGGGTTTCAAGAGGCCGGTGACCGCGTTCAGGAATGTTGATTTGCCCGCCCCATTGGCCCCCATAATAGACACGATCTGACCTCTCTCCACCTCAACTGTGACATCTGCAAGTGCCTCCAATCCCCCATAGAAAACGCTTAAATTCCTTGTCTCAAGCATAGAGGTCAGTTTTCCTCCTCAGATCCCAAATAAACCCTGTGAACCTCTTCTGAGCTGAACGTTTCTTCAGGATTACCGCTGAACAGTTTTTGACCAAAATTCATCACCATTAATCTATCAGGACCTCTCTGCATGGCTATGATGATATGTTCCACCCAAAGTATTGTAACCCCGTCTTTTCTCACCGCGTGAATAATCTTCAAGATTTCCTCCACTTCACTTTCTACAAGCCCGCCGGCAACTTCATCGACCAGGAGAAGCGTTGGATCAGTTGAGAGAGCCCTGGCTAACTCTAACCGTTTTCGGTCAAAAAGGGGCAGACTCCCGGCGATATGATTTCTCCTGGAATTCAGTCCTGTTTTTTCGAGAATCTCTTCGCACTTCCCTTTGGATAGTCTCAGGGTTTTTCCTCCACCATAAACTGATGCGACCAAGAGGTTCTCGAAAACGGTCATATTGAGGAAAGGTTTTGGAATCTGATAAGTCCGGGCAATACCATGGCGGCATTTTTGATACACAGGATCAAAAGTCACATCCTTTCCGCGAAACATGACTTTTCCCCGGTCCGGTCGGATCTCACCGGTAATGAGGTTAAATGCCGTCGTTTTCCCCGCACCATTGGGGCCAATAATACCCAAAATCTCCCCGGAAGCCACCTCAAAACTGAGGTCGAGAACTGCCGTCACGTTTCCGAAGGATTTGCAAAGGTTGTTAACCTCGAGTATGTTCTGCATCGTCATCTCAGTTATCTCCATCTCCCGAGTGCTCGGAATTCAGGGTTGCCCGTCAGCCCCGGCCTTGCCATCTCTTTTCACTAGTGCGACAGCGGGAATATGGGTTTGGCTGTGGTCGGGATACTGGGGTATTCCCTATTGTAAACCGTTTCCACATCCCAGGGCCACTTCTTACCCTTGACCCACTGTCCTACGAGCAACGGGGTCAATGCGTAATTGTGATTATTGAATTTAATGGGTCCTGCTATCGTATTAAGATCTGTTTTAGCGAGCGCGTCTCTGACCTTCTGCTTGTCCAGAGAGCCCGCTCGCTGGATGGCGTCAACGATAACCTCTACAAGTGCATAATCGGTACCCAAGGGTCCGGTCCATTGCTTCCTGGTCTTATTAGTCCATGCATCGGCCAGTTTGCTGCAAGAGATCCCGGTCAATGATGACTTGAATGGATGTTTTGGCGACCACAAGACGTCATTCATGAGTCCCATTGGAAGGTCTCCGCCGATGGCTGCGACGGCATCCGGAAATAGGATCGCCTTTGAAATAGTAGCCATTTTGGGATAAAATCCTAGTTGGCGGCACTGCCTCCACAGAGCTGCAAAATCGGGCGGGATAGGCACCCCTTCGAGGATTTCCACTTTCTCTTTTTTCCAAGTATTAATGAAGGCGCTGAAATCTTGAAGCCCATAAGGGAACCTTCCCGCATCCACAACCTTGTAGCCCTGTTTTTCCGCCGCATCCTTGTACAGCTTGGCAAAGACCGCCCCATCGGGGTCGTTGGGCCAGATGCCTCCTACGACCCTGTTATGCTTGCCTGCAAACGCATTCCACATGCCTATGTGGTTGTTTGTAAGTTGATCGACGGACACAAAGAAGAGAAAAGCCCATTCATAAGGACCTCCGGTGAGCCAGGGCTCTATGGGGCCAAAAGTATTGACACACGGAACGTGATACCTTTCGCTGATGGCGCTCACCGGATTGATGGTGTCGGGAGTGCCTGCAGAAATCATTACGTCCACCTTATCCTTCAAGATGAGCTTGGAAGCAATGTCTGCGGCCTTTGTAGGATTGCTTTCAGTGTCCACAGTGACGAACTTGATTGGTAATTTCTTGCCTAAATCCTTGACAAAGATGCCCCCTTTACTGTTGATCTCCGCCGCTGCAAACTCATCTATAAACGTTGCCGTTTCTCCGAAGACGGCGATAGGGCCGGTCATTGGGGCCGGATGACCAATCAGGATATATTCTCTCGTCTCGGCCCAGGAGCTTACGGGTATCAAGGAGCACACGAGCGCAACAACCCCGGCAGATAGTACTGTTTTGATAAATGTTTTGACGAATACTCTACGAGTCATCACGCTTTTACCGATAGCTTGACTTTTCATAAGAACCTCCCTTCTTGTTTAAGTTGTTTAAGCTTTCGTTTAAGTGATCCCCAGGAACGATTACACAAACGCATGGCTTACGCCGGCCGCTTCCGGTGTTCTTCATTTTGCGACGATCCCTCCGTCTACTACGAGCGTCTGCCCGGACATATAGTTTGAGGCTGCCGATGCCAGAAAAATCGCCGCGCCTTTCAGTTCTTCCGGTTGTGCTTGCCTCCCCATAGGTGTGAAAGCGGAGACCAACTGGTCAAACTCGGCAGTGTAAGAATTGCCGCCTCCTATGTTGGTCACGAAGAAGCCGGGGCATATAGCGTTGATGTTGATGCCAAGAGAGGCGTATTCGAGCGCCAGTTCGCGCGTGAGGTTGACCACAGCCCCCTTCGCGGTGTTATATGCGGGAACCGGAAAGAGATGTGCCGAACCGGTGAGACCGAAGATAGATGCGATGTTGATGATCTTACCGCTCTTCTGCCTCACCATGACCTTGAGCGCTTCCCTAGTGCAAAAGAAGACACCCTGGAGGTCCACAGCCAACACACGATTCCACTCCTCTGTCGTGAATTCGTGCAGAAGTTTCGGCACTTCGACAATGCCGGCGTTGTTGAAGAGAATATCCAGACGGCCGTAAGTGTCCACTGTCTTCTCTATGAGCCGGATGCAATCGTCTTCTTTTGATACGTCACACAAGAAGGCGATGGCCGCGCCTCCCATGCTCTCTATCTTAGCGACTGTCTCTGCCATGCCCTTTTCGTCGATATCCGCACAGACTACCTCCGCGCCCGCTTCTGCCATCGCCTCTGCAAATGCGACCCCTAGGCCGCCGGCAGCCCCGGTGACGAGCGCCACTTTGTTTCTCAAATCAAAGATTTCCGGATATTTCATCTCGCTCCCCTCCTTCTATATGTACTTCCTGTCCCCGCGTGGAGATCGGGTTTACCGGGACGCGGCCTTGTCGGCCCTCAAGACCGCACCCCTCTTGCTCTATCTCTCCACTTTGACTCCCGCTTTTTCCCTGTCCCACGTGTTCGGGGTAATACCTGCCTGCTTCAACAGATATTTCTGCACGCGTTCGGTAGGGGTCTTTGGCAGGCTGTCCATGTACTCTATAAACCGTGGTACGGCAAAGTATGGCATTCTTTCTGCGGCATAGGCGATCAGTTCCTCGTAGGGCAGCGTCTCACCGGGCTTGAGGACCACACAGATCTTCACCTCATCCTCGGGCATTTCTGCCCTGACGGCAACGGCTGCTGATTCAAGGACCTTTGGGTGTGTGTTGATGGCCCGCTCAACCTCGAAGGAAGAGATATTCTCGCCTCTTCTTCTGAGCGAATCCTTCTTCCGGTCTACGAAGTAAAAGTATCCGTCCTCGTCTCTCTTCGCTAGGTCTCCCGTATGGAACCAGAGGTTGCCGTACGTCTCAAGGGTCTTTTCCGGCATATTGTAGTACCCCAGCATCATGATGCCGGGCTCTTTCGGCCGGAAGATAATCTCTCCAGGCTCGCCCACAGGTACCTCGTGATCTTCATCATCAACGAGCGTCATTTCGTACTTAGGCAGCACCTGTCCGCAAGAACCAGGTCTCCGGTATCCGAGGTTCGTGTGAATCGGGATGCCGATCTCCGACATGCCGAACCCCTCCATACACTTGGCTCCAAATCTTTTCTCGAACCGGTCCATGACCGCCTGAGGACATCCTGCTCCAAGGGCGATTTTCACAGGATTGTCAAGATCGTCGGCCTTCGCGGGCTGCTTTTCAAGGATGGGAATGACCGCGCCCAGGTAGTTAAACTGGGTGGCCTTGTACTTACGGATGTCTCCCCAGAAGCGGGAGGCGCTGAACTTGTCCGAGAGGACCACCTGGCCTTCACAAATGAGCGCTGTAATTGTCGTAAGGCACTGGGCGTTCATGTGATACATGGGCAGGAAGGTATAGAAGATACTGTCCCGTGAGGCCTCGCGCAGGGGGTTCAATTGCTCCGCAACCGTAATCCACATCTTGTGCGGACCCAGGGTGCCCTTGGAGAGACCTGTGGTTCCGGATGTGTATATGATATTTTGCGGGTCGGTGGGGTAAATCTTGATATCAACGGGCGTGTCAGGGGCGTCGAAGAACTCCTCCCAACTTATCATGGGAAATTTGATGCCTGCGCTATCCTCTTTTGTGAAACCCCCCAAGACCACGACCTTCTTCAATTTCGTCAGATCGTCCTGAATGAGTTTGAGGCGATCCAGCCATTCGCGGTCAATAAGCAGCATCTTGGAATCGGACTGATCGATGAGATGCCGCAAAAACTCACCCTTGAAAGAGGTGTTGATCGGAACCTCTATCGCGCCTATCCTTGCCGAACCGAACCAGATAAACATGTACTCGGGGCGATTGAGGAGCATAATGCTGATCATGTCGCCTTTTTTTATACCCTGCTTCAGAAAGGCATTGGCGCACCGGTTCGCATAGCGATCCATATCGTTGTATGAGTAGGTCTCATCCTTGAAGTAAAGGAATATCCTGTCGCCATTCTTCTTGGCCCGATCCGCTAACAGCTCACCTTGAACGTATGGTAGCTCGTTTGTCGACATTTGATGTCTCCTTTTAGTTATGGGCAACCTTTCTCGATGAGGCTTCTAAGGCAGCCTCATCGATGTCTACTTTATATCCCAAGAGAAACGGTTCATTTCCTCATAGGTTAAGCTCCGGTCCTTGAACTTGTCCCGGCAAAATACTTCTTTCTCCAGGAGCAGCGATACGCCGACTATTCATGCCTTGTCCGACCCGGCTCCTGATCACTTCGCCTGAGCTTTCCTGCCGGAACCTGCGGCGAGCATCTCGTCGACTTCCTTGTCGGACATCGAATAGCGCAGCAGAAATTCTTCGTCGTCCACATCGGGTCCCGCGCCTATCTCTTTGCGAAGCTCTTTAATGGACGCCTGTGGAAATTCCTTGTTGAAGAACTCCTTGGCCTTGGGCAAGGACGCTATCTTGTCGAGAACGTTCGGATCGATGGGGACTGTAGGCTGCCCGAACCACCCGGCAGCATACTGGATGACGCCATCGGGCACCTGTTTGTACCGCGTGCCGGAGATGACGTTCATCGTTGACTGCGTTCCCACAAATTGCGAAAGAGGGGTCACCATGATGGGGTATCCCAGCTCCTTGCGCACCCGCGCCACCTCCTCGACGATCTCGCCCCACCGGTGTTCCATCTTCATCTCGACTAGCTGGCGCCTCATCGTAGAGACCATGCCTCCCGGCAGCTGATGCTCGTAATAGGAGACATCGTATTCGGCGATGGCTCCGCCCTGGCGTCCCTGTTGCTCTGCAAAGCCCGAAAGCATCTTTGACATTGAATCGAGCGCCTCGTCATCTACGTTTGCCTTATAGCCTAGATACCTGATATTCTTAAGGATATTGAAGATATCAGGTAGCGACGAGCTGTTCGCAAGGGGCGGCACGGCGGTGTGGAGCACCCTCACACCCATCTTCACCGCCTCGACGTAGCATATAGGGGCAAGGGCGGTGCTGCAGTGAGAGTGAAACTCGAAGTTCAGGTTCCCTATGTTCGACCAGATCGTCGGTATGAGGGTCTTTATCCTCTCCGGCGTAAGAAGCCCTCCCTGGTCCTTGAGATAGACGGTGTCGACATGTGGCGAGCTCACAACCTGCCGGGCCAACTCGGCGTAGTATTCGTCCGTATGGACGGGGCTGATGCTATAGCAGAGGGCCACCACAACCTCGCCTATCCCCGCCCTCTTCGCACTTTCGGCGTTCCTGTGGATCACCTTGATGTCATGGGAGGCCTCGCTTATCCACACACGGCCCATCCCGTTCGCCGCCATACGATCGTAGACCAGGTCCATAACCGAATCGGGCATCCATCTAAACCCGATGAAGCGCCTCCCGGTCGTCCCAAAGCTGAAAGGCGTGTTTTTCAGTATCCGTTTGGCAATCCTGAACCTTTCCCAGGGGTTTTCTTTGTAATAGCGGACAGACATGCCCATGTGGATACTCGACACGAGATCGACGGCCTTCAATCCCGCCTTCTCCTCAAAGGGCAACATCGACTCAACCATCCCGTTGCTGATCCCGGCGGCGCCCCAGAGACTCTGGTTGCCGTCGCGAAGCGTCACATCTATGAACCTTACCTCTTCTGATGCAGTAGCCATTCTTTACCTCCCGCTTTTTGGTTAATCCATCACTTCCAAAAACGCCTTCACGACGGCCTGGGCAAATGCCGGCTCATCGATATTCGCATCTACCTCCACAACCTCGATCCCTGGTTTCAGCCGCTTTTTGAGGCCCTCAATGAAAAGGCGGATGCCCTTGGAATCGCACGACTCCTTTTCAATCGAAAGCCAACCCCGTAATGGAACGAGGAATTTGCACGATCCCTTTCCCTTGTTGAGCTTGTCCGCATAAATAGACGCCACTTCGCCCATCTCCTCGCTTGTCAGCCAGACGGTCGCTCTTTGGGCATCCATGAAGTAGTACTTCCTGCCCTTTAGCTCGGGGACGAGGGCCTCCTCTGTCAACCCTGTCCGGGAGTACGTGTGGACACCCGCGGGCGCCACCACCTGGGGGACACCCTTTTCCCCCGCAACCTCCAAACGTCTTTCCCAGGAGGTCCTTCCTCCGCCGAAGGCGGCATTCGTGATGCTCGAAGGTACGAGGTCGATGATACCGGCGAACAGGCCGTCCTCCACGAGCTTCTCCATCGTTACCTCCGGTATGCCCGAGGCATGGAACGTGACGGTCTCATATTTACTGTCCAGTGCCTTTTCCAGGTACTGGGAGCACTTCTCGGTGTATCCGTAAGTCGATATCGCCACCATGGGCTTCTCTTCGGCCGATTTGGCAGCCTCGTTCTCGACCATGCCGCAGATGGCCGATACGGCCCTCGTGAGCTGAAGCCTGAGAAGGCCGTTCAGGGCTCCTATATCCACGAGGGAATGCATCATGGTCAGGCCCGTGGGGCCGAAGAACCGGTTCGAGCCGGGCATGGAGGCGCCGGTGGAAAGAAGGAGCTTGGGAAGGGAAAAGGAGAGCTCCCTCATGATATCCGCTGCAAGGGTGGTATTGCTCATTCCGCCAAGGGCGAGGACGCCATCCAATTGGCCTGCATCGTAAAGCTCCTTGAGCTTCACGACCGCCCCCTTCACGACGATATCGATCATGTCCCTTCTTTCTTTCAGGTTCCTGACCTTCTGTGCGTCCGAGCCCATGGCCTTAGCGATATCGTTAACGCTTATGTCGGTAGGGATGGTCGCTTCGCCGCCGTAGCCGACATCGACGACGAGCGGTTTGTGACCCCTTTCCTCTATGGCCTTTCTGAGATAATCGACAGCCGCTCCCTTGGTGTCGAGGCTAGAAATGATAGCTATTGTCTTTTTGCCCATTGCGACCCCCTGAGCTTTGTGGCGCCGGGTAGACCCCGGTGCCCCAATATTCCTATAACGTCCTTCCCTCCCACGGTCTGTACTTGATATCGGGGTGGTCCTGGACGATCATCTTGTCGCAGTTGTCGCAGCTACCCCGCCAGCATGCCTTACCATCCGCACGGTTACCTGTCTTGTCTTTCGAAGGCCCCTCCAGCGGTATCGTTCTTCACATAGAATCGAGCCCGTTGTTGACTATACCCGAAGCTAAGAAGCGTTTCTATCGGGCGATCTACCGGATGTCTTATATAAGATTGGGAAGATCGATAGGGTTTTATTACCGGGTGACTGACTGCTTTTTTATCAGCGGCATATAGGTATTTTACTGCGTAGCCGGAAGAATCCATCTTACCGCTCCGTGGGATTTCTTTCTTCTTGGAGGCTGGTGCGCGCGTATTCGATTGCAAAAGCGACCAGTTCGGATGCGCTTTTTGATCCGAGCTTATGCTTGATACTCTCGCGGACGGCGTCGATCGTCTTTACGCTGAGATTCAGTTTCTGCGCGATATGACTTCTGGTGAGACCCCTGCCGATCAATTGAAAGACGTCAAACTCTCGATCCGACAAGCCCTTGACGATGTCCTGATCGGATTCATCTCTTCCGCTGATCGCCTGGTACAGCAGTTGTTCGGTCATCTTTTCGCTCAGATAGACCTTGCCTCTTAGAACCCTGCGGATAGCATCGATCAAGACCCCCGAGGGTTCACTCTTCATCAGGTATCCGGAGGCTCCTGCGTGAAGGACCCTCTTCGCGTATATGGTCTCGTCGTGCATGGAAAAAACAAGAATCGGCATAGAGGGATACGCAATTTTCATCGCTTTGATCACATCCAGACCGCTCATTGCCGTAAGCGAAATATCCACAACAGCGAGATTGGGTTGCGTGCCGGGAAGCTTTCTCAGCGCGGACGGACCGTCTTCCGCCTCGCCGCAGACAAACATGTCCGCCTCCTGATCGATCAGCGTCTTTAGCCCCTGGCGCACAACTCCGTGATCATCAACAACAAATACGCCACATTTCTTCTGCATTACCATTACGTATCAGCCCTTTCGGAAGCTGTGCAGGTGATCGAAGTGCCCGGATATGTCGGTTTGATCTCCAGGGTAGCACCCACTATGGAAGCCCTGTAACGCATGATTCCCAGGCCCATCCCTCGATGTTCGGAAGAAGCCGGAGAAAAGCCACATCCATTGTCCTCTATTGACAGACGAACCACGTGATTTCGCGTACTGAGGAAGATCCTTATTGCAGAACAAGAGCCATGTTTCACGGCATTGTTCACCGCTTCATGGGCAATAAAGAACAGTTGCGTTGAAACTGCATGATCGTCAACCAAGCCGGCGTCTTCAGAAATGAAGGAGCAGTGGATATCGTAAAGGGTGGTGACGTTGAATGCGAGGGCAGACAGGGCAGACATCAATCCTTGTGGTTCATCGGCCACCGGGCACAAACCCTGGATGATTGAGCGCATGGTTTTCTTCGCACTGTCTGCAGAATCGACAATCTGTTTCACCGTTATTTTGGCATTGACCATTTCCGCAGGCAACTGATACAGCAAGGCTGTCGCAAGCATCGAGATTCCGGTCAGGTACTGCCCGAGACCATCATGGAGGTCGTGACCAATGTCGCTCCGTTCCTTGCTGCCGAGTTCCAAAACTCTCTTTTCAAGGGACTTACGTTCTGTTGCATCGCTCAAAATCTGCCCAACCCCGACGGATGACTTGTCTGCGCCCGTGACACGATGCGCTGTCCTTTCGAGAACCTTCTCGCCTATATGAGTTTCACCTTTTTGCGGTTTGTGGGTATTGAAAACGCGCATAGCCGGACACTCTTCACACGGTGTCGGTCGACTTCTCCACCCTTCGAAGCACGCCTTGCCCGATAACTGCTCAGATGACACGCCCGACATCTTTTCGGCGACCTTATTGGCCCATATAATCCGCCGGTTGATGTCGTGACACACGACCTGCTCGGACACGGCCCCTAAGATAAGTGTGTTCTCCTTTTCCGGCTTGTGAAGTGCCTCTTCTGCCTTGCGATGCCCGGTGATGTCCGTCTTCGTGTAAAGCGTCTGAACAAATCTACCATCCGCGTCGCGCCTGACACGGCCGTTCATCGTCACGGCTTTGTCCTTTAGTCCCATTTAATACTCCTTCTCCGCTTTTCTTGCCGTTTCCCTCTGATTCAAAGAAGACCAGACTACTTCTCCTCCATAGTCAAGTGCCCATCAATCAGGCGTCGGCTCGCTGCTCACAATGCCTCACCGAGTATAGAGGACCCGCACGCCCTTAAGAGCGTGCGGGTGCGAGAGATACCAGTACAGAACGTTTATCAAGGCGTCAGTCGGCGATGCCCCAGCACTGTAATAGGGCCCCGGAATCGACAACCTCGCCGAAAAACGTGTCGATGTTCGAAAGAGACCGCTCCTTCGCGCCCCGGCTCATGTACAGGCTCCCGTACACGGCTTCGAGCAGATCTCGTATAGTGTCCGTTTGCATTATCTATTATCTCTCGCAGCCACGGGCCTTTCAACACATGACTTTTGATGAGCCGATAAGCACGCTATATGTACTTGTATACACTCTGGCAAGGTACGATGGGCGTTAATCGAACCCTTGAAGGCCCTTCGTTTTAGGCGATTTCGTGGGCAATACGTAGTTTGAGGTCTGGCAGGTGGGGCCGATCAGCCTTCCGGCCGGTACACACGATTAAAGCTCGGGAAGGAAGAAGGCGAGACCAAGGGCAACCTTCGAGGAGCTTTCAGGGTAATAATTGAAGTACTTCTTGAGGATGCCCATAAAGGCCTCCGTGAGGGGCGAGCCGGCGAGATCCTGGTTCGTGACGATATCGATCCCCATCCTTATCACGCCGTCCGTGGGAATGATGGTCAACCTTCCACTCGCCAGGTCCTCCTTGACGAAGGGAAGAAACATAAGGGCCACCCCCTTCTTCTGGAGGGCAAGCTGCTTGGCGCACTCTGTGTTGTCAACCTCCATGCCGATGGTGGGAGTCAGGTTCCTGCGCGCGAAGTGCTGCAGGATCGCCTCCCTTGCCGCCGAGCCCTCGGACTGGAGGATGAGGGGATGTCCGACCAGGTCTTCCCATTTCACGCTGACCTTCTGCGTCAACACGTGGTCGGGGGCGGCCACGAGGACGAGCTGTTCCACCTCCGGGATCCTCGTCACGTGCAGCCTCTGGTCGATCCGTGGCAGCGTGCCGGTGACACAGACATCGAACTTGAAATCGATGAGGCCCTCTATGAGCGCAAAGGACGGTGCCTCTCGGACAGAGACCATGACGGATGGAAAGATCTCCTTGAACTTGTCGATCGCCGGAGTCAGGTAAAGGGTGATGGTTGTGGCGACGCCGATCCTGAAGTTGTTCACCCTGTAGCTCTTCAGGAAGTTTTCCGCCATCGTGGCGTGATTGACGATCACCTCCGCGTAGTCGAGCAGCCTTGCCCCCGCTTTCGTGAGGTAGACCTTCTGCTTGTTGATCCTGATCAGTTTGACCCCGAACTGCCCTTCCAGGGCCTTGATCTGCTGTGTCACGGCCGGCTGGGTGACGAAAAGCTTCTCCGATGCGGCGCGAAAGTTCTTCTCTTTCGCAACGAAATAGAAGGAAACCAACTGCTGTATGTTGACCTGTGGGAGCCTCATCTCACTTAAGCTTACACCCTTCCGCGTTCCTCGTCCAGTGCAGAAAAGCTCAGGTTTTCTTATTAGCCCATTAGCGTCTCCTTCGGGGAGAAAACCCCTCGCTTTTGGGCGAAGACTTTAGTAACATGAGTATGTGCAGAACTACCGGACAACTTCTCATTCGGTGCATGACCTCAAGTACCACCGGGTCTGGATTACGAAATACCGGAAAAAGCACTCTATGGACAGGTAGCGGAACGGGTCCGGGATCTTCTCAGGGAGATATGCTGGCGTTCTTGGAACGACCTTAATCGAATAAGTTGAGGTGGGCAGCAAGAAGTAAAAAAGGGGGGGGTTCACATGCTGAAAGATGCGTATGATCTGAGTTTTTATGAGTTCGACGAGGAAAAAGACCCGAAGGAATATGGGATCCTCCTCTGCGATGTAGTCCACGGAAGACCACCCATGAAGCCTTCGTATATAGGCATAGGATGGTACTGGTACTACCATGGTATCCGGTACGCGGCAGGCGCCCTGAGCCTGCCGAGCACCCATGGTTGGGACTCGCGCTTCGTCAACGGCTACCCATACATTACAGCCATCAAGACAACGCCGGAGGAGGCGAGGGCGAGGGAGGCCACCTTCAGGGAGAAGATCGAGCCTTTTCTCGAAGATTTCGACGGCGTCTGGGACCCCTTGAAGATGGACTTGCTCGCGACATATAAGGCGGCCAGGGAAGCGCGGGGTCTCAAGGAATGGGACGACATAAAGAAGCTGAGCAACCACGATCTCCTTTCCTTCTTTCTCGATTTTGCTCTCGTCATAAACAGAAAAGAAGGAGAAGTCCACTTATACATGCTCATGGCGGCCTATTATATAAGCGGTCTTTTCCAGGACATGTGGCGCAACATGTTCGGGGTGGAGCCGGGAATAGACCCGAATTTCCATCGTGTCATGTCGGGCTTCGAGTCGGCCGATACCGTCTTCGTCCGCAACCTCTGGATGCTCGGCAGGAAGGCAGTAGAGGCGGGTCTCGAAAACGTCTTCAATAATACGGCGGACGACGATCTCCTCGAGGCGCTCAAGGCCAGCGAGGCAGGCAGGAAATGGTCGGAGGCATACCACGAGTTCCTTTTGGAGCACGGCTGGAGGGCCGACCGGGTACACGCGTACGATTACCCCACGTGGCTCGAAAAACCGGGTACAGGGATCGCGCGGATAAAGCTGATGATGTCCGAAACGGTTTTCCCCTTCGATGCCAACCGGGAACGTATCACGAGGGAAAGGCAGGAGGCGGAGACGGCAATCATGATGAAGGTGCCGGAGACGCAAAGGCCTGCCTTCAGCGCTCTGATGAAGGCCGCGCAGAAATCGGGCTACTGGAGCGAGGACCATGGCTATTACTGCGACGTCAGCATAGGTGCTATGGGCCGGTGGCTGCTGTCGGAATTCGGCAGGCGTTTTATGGAAGCAGGGTGCATCGACGATTCCGAGGATGTCCACTACCTGCACGTGAACGAGATACGTAAGGCCGCGGTACCGATGGGAAGGATCAATCTGAGACCCTATGTGGAGCGACGCAAGACGCTGTACGAAGAGAACCTCAAAATCGAGCCCGCCCCTTTCTACGGTGACATCAGGTTTGCCCAGTCGGTATTGAAAAGCGACCCGACCCTTTCCGTCTCCACCCAGCTTCCCATAGTCAGGGAAGAGCTTAAGGCCGACCTCTACGGTGCGGCCGGCGCCCCCGGCTTCGTCGAAGGTGTAGCCAGGGTCATTATGAGCTTCGACCAGCTCTCACAGATAGAACCGGGCGAGATACTGGTCACTCCCGGCACATCGACGGCGTGGACCGTGGTTTTCAGCATAATCAAAGGCCTTGTGACCGACGGTGGAGGAGTGCTCTCCCACCCCCTTATCATGGCCCGTGAGTTCGGCGTTCCCTGCGTGTCGGGCTGTGTGGAAGGCACACAGAAGATCAAAACCGGTCAGAGGATAAGGGTCGACGGGGACCGTGGAGTAGTATTCATCCTGGGCGAGTAAGAGCCCCTGGCGGTGTTAGCCGGGAGGCTGAACGCATACCGTGAGGCTTAGAATATCCTCCCTGATCAGAAGCTATTTCCTATCTGCTATTCGACCGCCCGGCCCCTTGTGAAAAGGCTCGGGGACAAGATGAATGTGAAAATAGGACCGCACGATCTAAGGCGCCATTCGGCCACATATGCAAGCCGGAACGGGATTCCGCTGGAAGTTGTCTCAAAGGTGATACTCCGGTACCAGGACCTCAAGATAACGCAAATTTACCTGGGCAAGATAGGCGAAGCAGAGGCTCTTCTCTGGATGGATGTTCTTCGCGGGAAGTAGCCAAAATCATCTCGGGGCCTCATGAACGTGCGCTTTCTATTGTTACGAGTGGTTATCCTCAGAAATTGCGAACCAAGAAAAATCACCAGTAGTAGGTGAACTGAGTAAGGTCATTTTCCGGACGGGGCCATTGCTCATGCCACCACTGACCCTAACCCTCTCCCGCAAGGGAGAAGGGCCCCAGGAATGAGGTGCAGGGCTGCTGACAATTGGGCTCCCTCGCACCTAAAATTTCGGCATCGATCATGGTGGTACTCGATGCCGGATCGGCTGGACGGCGGCATGGAGGAATCGTGAGGTGTGGATGCCCTGTGAGGATCGTTGAGCGGAGCCGTACATGGGCGGGGTGCCCAGCTCAATATTGCTTTGCTGGGTCGCAAACGGCGTAGCCTCACGACCGGAGCAGGGCGCCGCAGATCGCGATTCCTCCAGGCCGTCGTCCAGCCGTTACCCCGTCACTTTTGGAAATAATCGTTGACCTGGTGCATGAACGCCTCCAGCCTGGTCGTCGTATTGCTCTCCCCCTGGCCGTCATAGGCGACATTAAGCACGGGCACACTGTATTTGTTCTGTATCAGCGTCATGATCGCGCTCGAGACCATGCCGGGCATGCAGGTAAACGGCATGGCGTTGATGATCCCGGAGGCGCCTTTGCGAATGAAGTCGATGCTCTTGCCTACGGTCAGTATCGCCTCCCCCTCGAAGCTTTCATCCAGGTAAGGCATTGCCTGGTTCAGCACATACTTGATCCTCGGTTCCTGCCCTTGTCGCAGGTAGTGCTCGAATATCTTTTCCATGCGGTGCTCGTCCTTCCTCTGTATGTAATCGGTGAGCATGATCTGGAAAAGCCCCGGCAGACCGCCCTGCTCCAGGCTCTTCTTCTTTCCCGTGTAGTTCACATAGGTGATCCATTCGGTGATGGGGGCAAGCCATGCCTCCCCTCCAAACTCCTCGACCCTCCTCACCAGGTCATTATTGCCGAACCTGTTCGAGCGTATATAGATCTCCCCGACGATCCCCACCACGGGCTTTTGCTCTCCTGTCCTCGGGATAGCAAGAAAAGCCCGGACCGCCTCGCTGAGCGCTGTAAAGACGGCGTCCCCGCCCTTCTCTATCGCCGCCTCGATGCGGGCGAGCTGCGCCGCGTACACCCGGTCCGTTTCCCCGGAGACCCGCTCGTAAGGCCTCGTCTGATGCAGCATCTTGACCAGGAAGTCCGTCGCGACAATCGCCCTCCACCCCAGCCTTGCGAACCTGCCGCCCACGATATCGAGCTCGCGGTAGAGCCTGTCGTCCTGGTTCGGCGAGTAAATGGGCACATTCTCGAAACCGTGCTCGCTCAGCACCATGCGATGGAAGCGGTGGTACTGGCCAAAACGGCAGGGCCCGCTTCCCGACGGCATAAAGAACGCACTCCTGTCGGGATCGAAATCCGGCCTTTTGCTCGTCTTCAGCATATCGCCCGTGGTAAGGATACAGGGAAAGCATTCTTTCCCCAGCGTATATTTTCTCCCGATCTGGATCGTCTCTTCATCCGATTCCCGCATCACTTCGGCTTCCACGCCGCAGGCCCTGAAAGCGCCGGCAAAGGGGAATGAATGGTCCGACATATAAGGTATGTAGATCTTCCGGGCACGGCCGTCCGACATAAAGGTCGAGGGGGTCCGCTTTTCGGCAATTGCCTCCGTCTTTGCATTCTTGATGCTGTCGAGGAACGCCTCCAGGCGGGTGATGATGCCCGCGTCTCCGCTGTGCTCGTCGATCTCCAGTTGCAGAAAGGGTTTGCCTTCCATGATCTTCTTGAAGAAATGGGTGATGAACGAATCGGGGCCGCACCCGAAATTGGTGATATATATCCCGTAGAGGTTGGGGTGGGACCTGATGATCTTCGCGGCCCTCAGGATTTTTTGCCCGTAGCCCCAATACATGTCCTTCAGGTCGTCGTCTTCCTCTACGCTGTCGAGGGGCAGCATGTCGATGGGGATGGACGAGACGCCCAGGTCGGACAGCTTCTTGTGGACGTTGAGGTTGGCGCCGGGGTCCATGCTGTTGTACGGCCTTCCGACGAGCACCATTACCTTCTCGCCGGGCTTTATGTCCGCAAGGAACCTTGACCCCTCATCGAGACACGCCCGATAGAACCGGTCCTGGGCATCGTTGGCGGCGGCGAAGGCATCCGCGATCTCCTTCTTCGATTTTCCGAGGCTTTTCCCGAAGGCCGTCAGGTTGGCCAGCGCGGTCTTGGCTTTGCCGAAAAAGACCACCGGGGACTCCACCTTTACGCCCAATTCGTCGAAATCGATGGAAGCCCTGGAGGTATAGGGGAGCGATTGCGCGTAGGGGCAGGCAAAGCTGTTCAGCGTGCCTTCCGACTGCTTCCTGAGGTTTATCACACTGGGCATGAAGACCCTGCGTATCCCCTTGTTCATCGATGTTGAGGATGTGGCCGTGGGCAAGCTTGACGGGGAAGCACGACTCGACGATAATGGTCTCGACCCCCTCCTTGATAATCTTCTTGTTGGTCGCATCGGAGAGGACCACCGAAAAGCCGAGTTCCGCGAGAAAGCTCCGCCAGAAAGGCAGAAGCTCGTGCATGTTGAGGATTTTCGGCAGCCCGATCACCTCCCCGCCGTTATCCTTCCGCCCGTTCGTATCGTGGAGCAGCTCCTCCCTGACCTTGAACAGGTCCTTCCCCTCATGCCCTTTGACGCGCCTCACCACATCATATTTCTCGCACCTGCTGCCGTAGTAGAGCGGCGTCTCACCCTCGCACGTCACCCGCCTGATCTCGCAGAGGTTCTCGCACCCCTTGCACTCGAACGTGTCGATCGTCATAGGATCGCTTGCTCAGATCGAACCCCTTGAACCCGCTCTTCTCCCAGTCCCTTTCTTTCATGGCCAGTATGGCGACGCCTATCGCCCCTGTCACGTCGTGGTGCGAAGGCACGGTGATCGGCTTGCCGCATACCTTTTCGAAGGCGGCGACTACGCCTTTGTTAAATGCGGTCCCACCCTGAAAAAAGATCCTCTTCCCTACCCTCCTGTCGCCGACGACTTTGTTCAGGTAGTTGAGCACTATCGAATAGCACAAGCCCCCGACGATGTCATCCGTCTTCGAATCCCGCCTGCTGGTGGTGCATGACGTCCGACTCGATGAAGACCGTACACCTCTCGCCCATCTTCGTAGGATTTTTCGCGCTGAGGGCAAGGTCCGAGAACTCGTCCTTGATGGATATGCCCAGCCTTTCCGCCTGCTCCTCCAGGAAAGAGCCCGTGCCCGCGGCACAGGCCTTGTTCATCTCGAAGTCGACGATCACCCCGTTGTCGATACTGATATATTTCGAGTCCTGTCCGCCGATCTCGAAGATCGTGTCCACCTCGGGGTCTATCGCGATTGCCGCCTCCGCCTGAGCGGTTATCTCGTTGCGCACGAGGTCGGCCCCGATAAAGTCGGCCGTCAGGTAACGGCCGGACCCTGTTGTCGCCACGCCCAGGATCTCCACCCGGTCGCCTACCTCCACGGCTATCTCGTCGAGCCCGCGCTTCACCGCCTCCAGAGGCCTCCCCTCCGTCATGAGGTACCTCTTGGCAAGCACGTTCTTCTGCTCATCGATCACGACGAGGTTGGTGCTGATGGAGCCGACGTCCACGCCGAGATAGGCCGGCACCATCTTTTCCGGTCTCTTCACCTCATAGGTCACGTGCAGGTTCCGGTCCGATATGATCAGCGGCTCGTGGGCCTCCGCCGCCTCTTCCCTGGCCGGATACTCGTTTATCCCGCCCACGCCGATAAACCGTTGTTTGAGCCGCGGCTCGTCCAGCACGGCGAATACGGCGCCCAAGGCGCCCATCGAGGTGAAATGCTCAGGCACGATCAACTGGTCGTCCAGGGAGAAGACCTCTCTTATCGCCTTCCTCATGCCCGCATTCGCGGCCACCCCGCCTATAAAGGCCACGGGCTTCCTTACCTCCTTGCCCTTGGCAATGTTGCTCTTGAAATTCCTCGCAAGGGCAAAACAAAGGCCGGCAACCAGCTCGTAATCGGGCGTGGCGATCTGCTGAAGATGGATCATGTCCGATTTCGCGAAGACCGTGCACCGGCCGGCGATTCTCGGTGTATTCTTTGATTTCAGGGCAATCTCGGCGAACTCTTCGATAGTGAACCCCAGTCTCGACGCCTGCTGGTCCAGGAAAGAGCCCGTGCCCGCGGCGCACAGGGTGTTCATGGAAAAATCCTTTATCCGCAAGCGCTTACGCACGCCGTCCATCTCGAATATGATGAATTTGGAGTCTTCCCCGCCGATATCGACAACGCTTCCCACATGGGGCAGGAGGTGATGGAATGCCTTGGTGAGAGCGATGATCTCGTTGGTGAACGATGCCCCGACGAGCTGCGCGAATGTCTTGCCGCCCGTGCCCGTTACGGCCACGAATTCTATCGCGCTCCCATATGCTGCCTGGAGTTCTTCCAGCACTGCGCCCGCCGTATGGATCGGCGTGCCCTTATGGCGCACGTACCGGTCCTCGGCGATATCTCCCTTTTCATCAAGCACGACGACGTTCACGCTTACAGATCCTATGTCAACACCAACTCTGAACATCCACTTTCCTCCAGCCTGAAATGAGTTGATTTCGAAAGATTGACTATGCTACTAATTATAATACAAACGAGCACCCGTTCAACAGAAAATCAATGATAAGAAGGGCGAAAATAGTAGTGACGGGAATTGTCCAGGGCGTCTACTACCGCTACAACACAAAGCGGAAGGCTGATGAGCTGGGCCTTGCGGGCACGGTGAGAAACCGGCCGGACGGCTCGGTCGAGATCGTCTGCGAGGGCGATGAGAAGGAGATCGAGAGGCTCATCGAATGGTGCAGGCAGGGTCCGGAGGGCGCCTTCGTCGAAAAGGTCGACGTGGAGTGGCTCGAATCGTCCGGCAGGTTAACCGGTTTTTCCATCGTCCACGGTTAACCTTCCGACACCGCTACCCGGCCGTCTCCCGCTTTAGCTTTTCTTCCGCTCCATCAACTCGACGTCCACCTCGCCCTTGAAAGTCTCTGCAAGGTCGGCCTGGAGCTTCTCAAGGGCGTCCTGCTGCTCGAACTCGACGACAAGCTCCCTCTCGTCCAGCACCTTCAGACGCCCGTATTTTTTTACCACCTCGATAACCTCCCCCGGGTCGGTCGTCACCCAACCCTTCATCCGGCGAAGCAGCTCCTCGCCGGAAAAAGGCCTCTCGATGGTGAGATCGACCCTTCTTCTCTTCGCCTCCCAGCCCACGACGGCCGGCTGCACGAGAGTGGGCGTGACAGGGTCGTGCATGGCGGCGCACCGGAGCCACAGCTTTGCCCGAACCATAAATTCGCTCCTTCAAGATTTTCCACAAGATATCCGTAAAAAGCCGCGATGTCAAGACGCT
>CAVYJH010000002.1:0-19950 GCA_963768735.1 uncultured delta proteobacterium
TTTCGGCAAAAGTAGGAGAATGCAGTAGTCGCGCACAAGACGTTGACCATGTTGCATAAGGCGTGGAAAGGGTAGAGCAATGACGCATCGACATGTCCGGCACAACCGTTCCAACCGGCGGGGCATGCCGAAGGATGTCTGTAGCCGTGTCGGGGCAGGCACATGGCCCATTTAAGTCTTTCGGAATGGCTGGCCCGCGCCGAGGGCGACAGGCGGTTCCGGGAGAACACGACTTCCATCACCCACATACCCGCTTCCGAGGGTAGTTTTGCCGGGTATCCTCCGTGGGTAGACCCCCTGCTGCAAAGGGTCCTCTCACACGGGGCATCGAAAGCTCTACAGCCATCAGGCCCGCGCCATCGGCTCGTCCATCAGGGCAGGGACGTGGTCCTTGTCACGCCCACGGCCAGCGGCAAGACCCTGTGCTATAACATCCCCGTGCTCCAGAAGATCCTCGAGGAGCCCGAGACCAGGGCCATCTACCTCTTTCCCACAAAGGCCCTGGCCAACGACCAGATGACCGAAGTGCATCATCTCATCGGCGAACTAAAAAAAGACATCAAGACCTTCACCTACGACGGCGACACGCCCGACGACGCGAGACAGGCTATCCGCAAGCAGGGTCACGTGGTGGTCACCAACCCGGACATGCTCCATGCGGGCATCTTGCCGCACCATACCAAGTGGCAGAAGCTCTTTTCCAACCTGAAATACGTGGTCGTGGACGAGCTTCATACCTACCGGGGGGTCTTCGGCAGCCACGTGACCAACGTGTTCCGGCGGCTGAAAAGGGTCTGCCGTTTCTACGGACAGGACCCCATCTTTATCTGCTGTTCCGCGACGGTGGCAAATCCCAGGGAGCACGCGGAAGACCTCGTCGAGAAGAAAATGGTCCTCATCGACGAAAGCGGTGCGCCAAGGGCGGCCAAGACGTTCATCCTGTACAACCCGCCCATCGTGAACAGGGAACTCGGCATTCGCCAATCATCCCTGACCCCTGCCCGCACCATGATGAGCGAACTCATCGGCAACAAGATACAGACCATCGCCTTCACCACGAGCAGGCTCTCCGTGGAAGTGCTTACCAAGTACCTCAAAGACACCTTCCGCCCGAAGATCCCCGGCAACGACCACTTTGTGACGGGCTATCGGGGCGGCTACCTGCCCAATCTCAGGCGGCAGATCGAAAAGGGTCTGCGGGAGCGGACCGTCATGGGGGTGGTCAGCACCAACGCCCTCGAGCTGGGCATCGACATCGGCGATTTGGAGGCCTGTCTTATGGTCGGCTACCCCGGCTCTATCGCGAGCACATGGCAACAGGCAGGCAGGGCGGGACGCAGGGCGGGCGCCAGCCTGGCGATACTGATTGCGCGGAGCAACCCCATGGACCAGTTCGTCGTGGAGAACCCGGACTATTTTTTTGCGCGCTCCCCGGAAGCCTGCCGGGTGAACCCGGACAACCTGTTGATCCTGCTCCACCATATCAAGAGCGCGGCCTTCGAGCTTCCTTTCGAAGAAGGCAAGGAATTCGGCAAGGAAGACCTCATGGAGCTGCTCTCCTACCTGGAGGAGAAGGGCGTGCTTCACCGGGTGGACCAGCGCTGGCACTGGGCGGCTGAGAGCTATCCGGCGGACGAAGTCTCCCTGCGCACCATCAACCCCGAGAACGTGGTGGTGGTGGATACCACCGATGCGGCACACCATAAGGTGATAGCCGAGGTGGATTGGGACAGCGCCTTCACCACGGTCCACGATGACGCCATCTACATGCTGGAGTCACAGCAGTACCACGTGGACAAGCTCGACCTGGAGCGCAAGAAGGCATACGTGAGAAAGGTGGATGTGGATTACTACACGGATGCCATGACCTACACCGGCGTCCGCGTCATAGAAGACTTCGACAAGCGGATGAAAGGCAGGGTCATTGTGGAGCACGGCGAGGTCCACGTGGCCCGCAAGGTGGTGGGCTACAAGAAGATCAAGTTCTATACCTCGGAAAACGTCGGCTACGGCGACGTGCACCTGCCCGAGAAGGAGATGCACACCACCAGTTACTGGTTCACCATCCCCTGGGACCTGCTCAATTCATTGCAGATCACCCGCTCGGATATCGTCGACGGCCTTGCCGGGCTTGCCTACTGCCTGCATCACATATCGGCCATGCTCGTCATGAGCGATATCCGCGATGTCGATTGGTGCATCGGCGACAAGAGCGGTGAATGGTACGTGCGCCACGGGAGCAACCACCGGGTGATCACCACAAGCCCGAGCCAGCCCATGCATGTCATGGAAGACGCCTATGACCCTACTGTCTTCATCTTCGACGCCTATCCTGGTGGAATCGGCTTCTCGGAGAATCTCTTCGACAGGCACGACGAGCTGATGCACGCGGTCCGGTCGGTCATTACGGCCTGCCTTTGCGAGCACGGGTGCCCCACGTGCGTGGGGCCCCTATTGGAGGTGGGGCCAACGGCCAAGGCCGCGGCCCTCTCGATCCTCGATCTGATGGAGAGATCATGAGCCTCAAAGACCGCCTGACGCGCCTCACCGGGGATGCGGCCGCACCCGCATCGACCGGCTCGAAAGAGGAGAGGATCAGCGAGCTTCGCAGGAAGATAGACGCGGTCATGAACCGTCGGGAGAGCACCCTGCCGGCGGGGATGCCGGCGACGCGGCGGAACGTGACGCCCCTTGAGCACGTCGTCGCCGGTGAGGAAGCCCGGACGCCCTATGGCGCCTTCTTTATATCCCGCGGCACGATGAATCCGGATGATCTCCACGGACGTGTGCGCATCCGCGATGCCGCGGCCGCCAGTATGGAGGCGACGGCCTTCCTTGCCGGCCTTTCCATGGCGAAACACGTGTCGCTCTCGGACGGTCTGTTTCTCGACACCGAGACCACGGGCCTTATGGGGGGCACCGGGACCTTCCCCTTCCTCATCGGGCTCGGGTGGTTTGAGGCGGATTCCTTCGTCACCTGTCAGCTCTTTGCGCGGGACTTCTCGGAAGAAAGCGCCATGCTGAGATACCTCAGCGAGCTTGCCCACGGCAAACAATTCCTCGTGACCTTCAACGGCAGGGCCTATGACCTAAACCTGCTTGCGGCGCGGTTTATCCTCAACCGGTGCAGGGACACGCTCTCGGCAATGCCGCACATCGATCTGCTCCACCCGAGCAGAAGACTGCTCGCCCACCGCCTGGAAAATGCCCGCCTGTCCACCATAGAAGCGCATGTCCTTGGCGTGGAGCGCGAAGGAGACGTCCCCGGCTTTGAAATTCCCCAGCGCTATTTCGACTGGCTTCGACAGCGCGACGGAAAGCTGCTGGAGGACGTCTTCGCACACAACAGGCTGGACGTGGTCTCGATGGCATCACTCCTCAAGTACCTGACGGACCTTGTGGACAATCAAGGGATGGCGCATAACCATCACGGCGACCTCCTGAGGCTGGCCGGGTTGATCCACGAACGCGGCGACGGTGAAAGAGCCGGAAGAATGCTCGAAGCACTGAGCGCGTCACATCACGCGGACGTGGCGATAGGCGCGCGACAAACGCTTTCCCTCATCTACAAGAAGGCGCACCGCTGGGAAGAAGCAGCCCTTCTCTGGCAGCATCTTGTTGCGTCGGACCCGCTTAATTTCTTCGCGGTCGTTGAGCTTGCGAAGTTCTATGAGCATCATACGCGCGAATGCGGGAAAGCCCTGGAGCTTGTCCGTACACTCCTGAGCGAGGCCGGAGCCCTGAGCGGTCCGGAACGCGCATCCGCGGAATATCGTCTGCGTAGGCTTCTCGTTAAAGTATCTCCAGAATAGGCGGCCCTTCCTTCGAAGAGGGACGGGACCGTACACAAAGAACAGGGATGCCCGTGCTTCGCGGCTCAAGCAATTCTTCGGGAAAAATGGTAAAATAGTGTCGTGATGTGTGATTTTTCCGAAGAAAACTTGTCGGCAGGGCCATAAAGACGTCGATGGGCAATCTATTCCGGGCAATAATCATCATCGCCGTCCTCATCGTCCTGAACGGGATATTTTCGGCCGGAGAGTTCGCCATCGTCTCCTCCCGGAAGAGCAGGATCAAAGAGATAATCAAGGAGGGAAAGGAGAAAAGGGCGCAGGCGCTGCTGGAGATGCGCGAAAAGCCTGAAATGTTCCTTTCCCTTGTGCAGATCGGGATCACGATCGTCGGCACCCTCGCTTCTGCAATCGGCGGTATTATTTCGGTCACCTATGTGCAGCCCCTTGTAACGAAGGTGCCCTACGTGGGCGCCTTTGCCGAGTCGGCTTCCCTTATTCTCGTTGTCCTCGGGCTCACCTATGTCATTATGGTGGCGGGCGAGCTCCTGCCGAAGTATATCGGCATCAATTATCGCGAGCGGGCAGCCTTGCGCCTCCTGCCTGTCTTTGAAATGCTCTCGAAGGTCCTTTTTGTTCCTGTCTGGATCCTCAACAAATCCGTCTTCTCGATCATGAAGGTGCTGGGGCTCAAGAGGACCCACGAGGTGGTGACCGGGGAGGAGGAGATCAAGGTGCTCCTGGAAGAGGGCAGGCTGCAGGGTGTCTTCGACAGGACGGAGGAAGAGCTGATCCAGAGCGTTTTCGAGTTCGTCGACCGCTCCGTGAAGGAGATCATGGTCCCCCGTCCCAATATCTATGCCCTGGATATCGAAAAGCCCCAGGACGAAAACGTGCGGTATATCATCGAAAATGAATTTTCCAGATACCCCGTCTACCGGGATCATCTCGACAAAATCCTCGGCATTGTCTATCAGAAGGACGTGATGAGGACGTTATGGCTGGGCAAGCCCCTCGAGATGCATGAGATCCTGAAGAGGGCTTACTTCGTGCCCGACACTATGAAGATCAGCGCGCTCTTCAAGGACATGCAGAAGCGCAGGGTCCATCTCGCCATCGTTGTCGACGAATACGGCACTACCGTGGGCATTGTCGCTCTCGAAGACATCATGGAAGAGGTATTCGGGGAGATTATGGATGAGACGGACGTGGACCTGCGGGTGGAAAGAAACAAGGACGGCTCCGTCGTGGTGGAAGGCTCATATTCCGTCCGGGACCTGAATAGTTTCCTCGAACTCAATCTTCCCGAGTCTCCCGACTACGAGACTCTCGGGGGTTTTGTGCTCTCACAGATCCAGGGCATCGCAAAGGGCGGTGAGATCATCCTCCATGACGGCTACCGGCTCACGGTGGTCGGCATCCACGGGAGAAGGATCGCCAAAATCAAGATAGAGAAAGTTAAGCAGCTTGTTTAATTAATAACATCATGAGGTTATGGCGTGAATAGAAGGGAGTTTCTCAAAGTTTCAGGCATCTTATTTATAATGAATCGTTTATTGGTAAAAAGAGTCTCGGCAAAGGAGACCTCCGTCGTCGCCGTTGCCGAGGGTCAGGACTATGGGGCGGTCACAAAGAACGCAATCAACGCCCTGGGGGGCATCGGCCGGTTTGTGAAGGCCGGGAATATCGTGGTCGTCAAGCCGAACATGGGCTGGGACAGAAGGCCGGAACAGGCTGCGACCACTCACCCTGCCGTGGTGAGAGCGATCGTCGAAGAGTGCCTGAAGGCCGGGGCAAAGAAGGTGAAGGTCTTCGACAACACGTGCAACGACATGAGAAGGACCTACGAGAACAGCGGCATACCCGCCGCGTTAAAAGACCTCAGGAATGTGGATGTCAGATACGTGGAAGAGGAGCGTTACAAAAAGGTGAATCTCAAAGGGACCTTCCTGAAGGAATGGGAGCTTTACGGTGATGCCCTCTCGGCCGACGTCTTCATTAATGTCCCCATCGCGAAGCACCATTCCCTTACCGGCCTGACCCTCGCCCTGAAAAACATGATGGGCATTATGGGCGGGGACAGGGGGTTCATCCACCGGCAGATCGAGGATGCCCTCGCCGACGTGAACAGCAAGGTGAAAAGCCATCTGGTGGTGATCGACGCCACGCGCATCCTTGTCGCCCACGGCCCCACGGGGGGGAGCCTCAAAGATGTAAAGGTCCTGAACAAAGTGATCGCCTCGACCGATATCGTTGCGGCCGATGCGTATGCTTCCGGCCTATTCGGGCTCAAACCCCAGGATGTGCCGATCACGGTGACCGCAGCCAGGAGGGGACTCGGCGAGATAAATCTGGATAAGGTGAGGATAGTTAAAGCGTAGCGGCGCGCCACATGAAAATCAACCTTTCCCGTGCTTTTCAGATCCTCTTCCTCGTGCTCTTTTTCTTCCTCTTCGTCACTACGGATTATCGGGGTAAGGACGAGATATCCATCGCCCTCAACAGTTTTTTCAGGATGGACCCGCTTGTCGGCCTGAGCTGCCTGCTCGCGGGCAAGACGCTCACCATCCTTCTCATCCCCGGTCTCCTTCTCCTGGTCTGTTCTGCCGTTCTCGGCAGATTTTTTTGCGGCTGGATCTGTCCTTTGGGGACGGTCATCGACCTGACGACCAAAAGGATAGAGAAGCGTAAACCCCTCGGCTTCCTCAAGGGCAGGCTCAAATATTATGTGCTCTTCACCATCCTCTTCGCGGCCCTTTTCAACATAAATCTCGCCGGTCTTCTGGACCCCATTGCACTCTTCGTCCGCTTCCTGACCTTCTCCCTATATCCCCTTGTCGGCTTTTTGGGCCGCGTTGGCTGGATAGGGCTGTACCGCCTCCTCGGCGATTCGAGGGACTATCTGGACCCGGGCTACAGCTTCCTCAGGAGCTATCTGCTTCCTTTTCGCGACACCTTTTACCCCCTCGCCTTTGTCTCTCTCCTTTTTTTCCTGGGTGTCTTTTTTCTCGAAAGGTTCGAGCGCCGGAACTGGTGCAGGAACCTTTGCCCCCTGGGCACCCTGCTCGGGCTTGTCGGCCGCTTTTCCGTTTTTAAGAGGCTGCCTGTCCGGCTGTGCGCCGACTGCGGCGACTGCCTGGACCATTGTCCCACGGCCTTCGGCATTGTCAAAAGCTCTATGAAAAACCGACAGCAAATGAATATGAGACAGCCATTAATGCCCCTTCCTTTTCATGAGGGGGAGGCTTCGGCGGCCCTGCCGCCGGAGGGGGCGACGCGAGCCCCATTAATTGACGAAGAAATATTCAAGAAAAGCGACTGCATCCGCTGTCTTGACTGTCAAAGAAAGTGCGCCCATGAACGCGTAAGCTTCCGTCTCTCCCTGAAGCGCGCAACAAACTCCGTTTTCTCGCCCGGACGAAGGGTCTTCGTGACGGGAGTTGCATCGCTCGCATCGGGACTTTTCGTTTCACGCATGCTCGGGGTGAAAACCACGGACAAGGAGACACGTCTGCTGCGTCCGCCGGGGGTGGGGCAGGAGGAGGATTTCCTGGACAAATGCGTCAGGTGCGGGGAGTGTATGAAAGTCTGCCTGAGAAGCGCCCTCTATCCTGCTGCCCTTCAGGTGGGCATCTACAGCCTCTATACGCCCACGATCGTGCCGCGCCTGGGCTATTGCGAATACAACTGCAGCCTCTGCGGACAGGTTTGTCCGACGGGGGCGATACCAAAGCTACCGCTGGAGCAGAAGAAGAAGGCCGTTATCGGACTCGCCGTGGTAGACAAGAACCACTGCCTGCCCTACGCGAAGAAGATGAATTGCATGGTCTGCGAGGAGCACTGCCCGATCCCGGACAAGGCGATCAGGTTCGAATCGGTGAGGGAGGCCGACTACAACGGGAAAGAGATCGTGCTCAAGAAGCCTTACGTTGCCGCCGATCTGTGCAATGGCTGCGGCATCTGCGAATACGTCTGTCCGCTGGAAGAAAAAGCGGGCATAGAAGTCTACAAAAAGACGAGAAGGAAGCTGTAAAAAAAGATAGGTCTTATAGGACCTAGAGGACCTATAAACTGCAATAGCGAAAAGGCACCGAATGGCCTCTACGCTATCTCGCGCCCTTCCTTCAGCTTTTCGGCCAAACGGTTGACCGTGGCGAGAAGATTGATCATATAGGCGCCTTCCGGCTGCTTCTGCCCTCTATTTGTATCGTATTCGTCGGCCCTGATCCGTGCAGCAACCCGCTCGACCGACCCCTGTTCTTTGTGGAGCAGTTGTTCGACTCTTTCCCGGAAGTCTTTCGCCGAGGCGCGCGACCGGGCGAGAAAATCCCGGACCTCGTCGACCCCTACCCAGACGAACCGATGTCCCTGGCAGAGTATCTCTATGGGCAGCGTGGCGACCCTCGCGAAAGAGGAAAGAAAGGCGTCATAATCGGCGAGAGCCGTGATGAGGATGTGGCCGGTGGTATCCTGGCAGCCCGTTGTTTCCGTCGCAAAGAGTATTTTTCGCTCCGGTATGTAGTAGCTCAGCATGTCTCTCGTGTGGCCCGGCGTTGCCATGACCCGAACGGTTGTGCCGTCCAGATCCACGGTCTGACCCTTGCCCACAATGATATCGACATCGAAGGGCTCGAAGGGCTCGTCTGTCAGCTTTGACCGATCACCGTCATAGGTTTCGGAGATAACTGAGGTTGCTTGTCTGGAAAGCTCGGTTATCAGTGCCAGGGCATTGGGACGGCGTACAATCCCGGCCGACCTCTGGGACGCGGCTATTTTTAAGGAAGGGAAGGCTCGTTTAAGGTATCCCGTCGCGCCGCAATGATCGTAGTGCACGTGAGTGAGAAAGAGCATCTCGGGCTCCCTCTTGCCGAGGACCTGTCGGATAGCCTCCGCATAGAGCCGCCCTGCGCACGTATAGCCGGATTCGAAAAGAACGGGCCTTTTTCCGTCAAGCAGGTAGCAGGCAGACGAAGGGAAACCGGCCACGTATAAGTCCTTCGCCACGAGACCCGCTCCTGCAAACGGCACTGCCGCCTCCTTGTCAGAGAAGATACCGACGAAGTATAGCAGAAGTCCCGCTTTTCGACAAGTCCGCATGCCCCTTTTCCCTTTCCGGCGTTGACATTTCAGGCGAATGCGGGTATAAACAAGACCGGGTTCATCATTCTTAAAAGAGAGAAGACACTGGTGGAAAACGTCATCGCAACGGTCACGACGCTGAAGGAGGGTGAAACGGGTGTGGTCAGCTCCATAGGGGGCGGAGAGCGCTTGACGAGCCGCCTTGCGTCGATGGGCATCGTCCTAGGCACCGAAATCAAGGTGCTGAGGAAGAGCGCGGGGTCGGTTATCGTCCTTGCCTCCGATACGCGGCTGGCCCTGGGCAGGATCGAGGCATCGCGCATCTTTGTGTCGGGCGTCCCCGTGGAAGAGAAGAAGAGCGTGCTCGTTGCCCTTGCCGGCCAACCAAACGTAGGGAAATCGACTGTTTTCAACATCCTCACCGGCCTCTCACAGCACGTGGGCAACTGGCCGGGGAAAACCGTCGAAAAGAAAGAAGGGGTCCACGTCGCGGACGGCACGGAAATGCGCATCGTCGATCTGCCGGGTACGTACAGTCTCACGGCTTTTTCCGAGGAGGAGAGGGTGGCCCGCGAGTTCATCATGCACGAGCACCCCGATGCCATTGTGCTCGTGGCCAATGCCTCCGCCCTCGAAAGGAGTCTCTATCTGCTCTCTGAGGTGCTTCTCCTCAACGTGCCCGTTGTCGTCGCAGTCAATATGACGGACGTGGCGGAGAATCAGGGCATCCACGTGGACGAAGCAGCGCTCCAGCGGTCCCTGGGTCTGCCCGTTGTGTCGATAATCGCCACGAAGAACAAGGGCATAAAGGAGCTTGTCCCCCTGATCATAGACGCGACGCAGCACGAGATCGACTTCAACCCGCGATTGCCCGACGTCTCTTCCGACCACAGGGCCATCTATATGCGGCTTCTGGAGCTTCTCAAGGACCATGTTCCTCAGCCTTATACGGACCGCTGGGTCGCGACAAAACTGATGGAAGGGGACTCGGTGGTATTGGCGGCGTTTCACGAGCTGCTGCCTCAGGAGACATGGACCGAGATCCAGGGTCTCCTCATCAAGCATGAAGACGCACTGCGCGCGGTCGTGGGCGGCCGATATGACTGGATAGAGATGGTAACGCGCATCGCCGTGTCGCGGTTCAGGCGCGGACAGGTGCTCATGACCGATCGCATAGACCATCTGCTCACCCAGCCCGTGCTCGGCATCCCCCTGCTCCTCGGCATACTGGCCCTCGTCTTCAGTCTCACGTACCGGGTGGGTTTTCCCTTGCAACACGGGCTTGAGCGGGTACTGGAGCTTTTCGCGCGCCTGGTCGAGACGGGCCTTGCCGGGGCGCCCCACTGGCTCATGGGGCTCGTGATAAACGGCATCATCGGCGGCGCAGGCTCGGTGCTCACGTTCTTTCCGATACTGCTCATATTCTTTGTCTGCTTAAGCTTTCTCGAAGACGTCGGCTACATGGCAAGGGCCGCCTTTGTGATGGACCGCTTCATGCACGTGGTCGGCCTCCACGGAAAGAGCTTCATCCCCCTGTGCCTGGGCTTCGGCTGCAATGTGCCTTCCGTCATCGGGACGCGGATTGTGGAGTCGAGGAAAGCGCGCCTTCTCACCATCTTCCTCGCGCCTTTCATACCCTGCACGGCGAGGCTCGCGGTGCTTACCTTCGTCTGCGCGGCCGTCTTCGGGGAACACGCGTCCTTTGTTTCCTGGCTGCTTCTCACTGTCAACATCGTCGTGCTCGGCGTGACGGGCATCGCGATCAGCAGGGTATTTATGAAGGGCGAGCCCATGCCTTTTATCATGGAGCTTCCACTCTACCACAAACCCGACCCGCGCACCATCGCGGCCGTTGTGTGGGCGAGGACGGTCGCCTTCGTGAGGCGGGCGGGCAGTGTGATCCTGCTCGCTTCCGTGGCGATATGGCTCCTTTCGAACATCCCTTCCGGCCGGCTTGAAACGAGTGTGCTCGCGTGGGTCGGCAGGCTCCTGGCCCCGATAGGCGCTCCTATGGGGCTTGGGTGGAAGGAGATGGTGGCTCTGGTCTCCAGCCTCGTGGCGAAGGAAAATTCCGTCGCCACCCTGGCCGTGCTTTACGGCGTGGGCCAGGAGGGCTTAAGGCAGGTGCTGCCTGTGATGATGAGCCGCGCGTCGGCAATCGCTTTCCTCGCCGTACTCATGCTCTTTGTCCCCTGCGCGGCCACCGTGGCGGTCATGAAACAGGAGATGGGCAGTTGGCGATGGTTCCTGACGTCCTTTGCCTTCATGCTGGCGGTCTCATTCCTGGGAGGGGTCGTCGCCTACCACCTGGCCTTAGCTTTCGGTCTTTAGAGCCTTTTATACAACATATCCTTATGTTTGTCCTGACGACCAGGGGTCGCGTTGCGGTTTACCAACGCGGCAAAGACCGTCACTGAATCAGGTGTCTGGAAGAGCATGCGGACGAGAGAGGAAATGCGAATTGACTCGTTGTTGCCGTCGGGGGTATACTTAGCCCCATCATGGAAGAAGCGATAAAACGATTTCTCGCCGAGGATATCGGGGAAGGGGATATTACGACCGATTCTATCGTCCCGGCCGACCGCCGGTCCGAGGCCTTCATCCTTGCAAAAGAAGAGTGCGTCGTAGCGGGCCACCCGTTTGTGCGAAAGGTTTTTGAGGCCCTGGATCCCGACGCGGCATACGAGGAGCTCGTAGAGGACGGCGCGGCGGCGGACAAGGGTTCAACCGTATCAAGGGTGAGGGCGCGGACAAGGGCCATTCTCACGGGTGAAAGGGTCGCCCTCAATATTTTTCAGCGGCTCTCCGGCATCGCCACCGCGACACGCGGGTTCGTCCGGGCCGTGGAGGGGACGAAGGTGCGGATTCTCGATACGAGAAAGACGTCACCGGGTATGAGGGCGATGGAGAAATATGCGGTGCGCATGGGGGGCGGGCAGAACCACAGGTTCGGCCTCTATGATATGGCTCTCGTGAAAGAGAACCACATTGCCGTCGCAGGGTCCCTAGAGGAAGCGGTGGCGAGGATCAGGAAATGCAGTACCATCGCCGTGGAAGTGGAAGTGCGGAACATGGACGAGTTGCAGCAGGCGATGAAAGCAGGGGCTGACAGGATCATGCTCGACAACTGGAAAGATGCGGATATACGCGAGGCGGTCTCTTTGGTGGGCGGCAGCATACCGATCGAAGTTTCTGGCAACATGACCGTCGGACGGGCGCAGGAGATCGCCCGGACGGGCGTCGATTTCATCTCTGTGGGTTCCATCACCCATTCCTTCAAATCGGCTGATCTGAGCTTGCTGATATTGTAAGGAGGATGGATGATGGCTATCGGGACCGATCAGTCGGAAACATGGGACATTCTTCAAGGGATCGCACGGGCTAAAGAAAGGCTCGGGAAGGATGTGCTCCTTCTTGCGCACTTCTACCAGCACGATGATATTGTCCGGTTCGCCGACTTTGTCGGGGACTCGCTGCAGCTTCGCCGAGAAGGCGGCCCGGCACGAGGATTCCCGGTATATTGTCTTCTGCTCCGTCTCTTTCATGGCCGAGACCGCGCGTATCTTGTGCAGGCCCGATCAGGAGGTCTTCCACCCGGAGCCAGGGGCAGCCTGCCCTCTCGCGAACATGGCTTCCGTTGCCGCCGTCGAGCCGGCGTGGAACGCACTGGCCGGCCTGGGCAGGAAGATTGTTCCCGTGGTTTACGTCAATTCCAACGCGGACCTGAAAGCATTTTGCGCCAGGAACGGCGGCATCGTCTGCACCTCCGCCAATGTGAGGAAGGTTTTCAATCACGTGCTGTCGCAAGACGGGGCGGTCTTTTTCTTCCCTGATGAAAACATGGGGCGCAACATCTCCCATGACCTGTCCATCGGGGAGGATGAGCTGTTTCTCTGGGACCCGGAAAGAGGCCTGGCGGGAATAGACCCCACGACGCTAGGCAAGGCGAAGGTGTTCCTGTGGGAAGGGTTCTGCATAGTACATCGGATGATGGGCGCAGACGATGTGGCCGGGCTCAGAAAGGAGCATGAGGGCATCAGGGTAATCGTGCATCCCGAATGTACGCCCGACGTTTACGGGCAGGCCGATATGGCAGGCTCCACGAATTTCATCAAAGGCACGGTCGAGGGATCGGAAGCCGGGTCCATGTGGGCCATAGGGACGGAATGGAATTTCGTGAACCGGATAAGGAAGGAGAACCCCGACAAGCTCATCATCCCTTTGCGGGAGGAAAGGTGCAGGGAGATGGCAAAGGTGACGCCGGAGAAACTCCTCCGTGTCCTCGATGGGATACTCCGGGGTGAGCCGGTAGGCAGGGTGACCGTGGACACGCGGACAGCGGCGGACGCGCGCATCGCCCTTTCGCGCATGCTGGAGATCGTATGAGCACCAGGCATTACTGTGACCTACTGATCATCGGATCGGGCATCGCGGGTCTGAGCGCGGCCATCTCGGCGTGCGACGCGGGCCTCGATGTGATCGTCATAAGCAAGGAGAGCGATCTCAGGGAGTCGAACACATACCATGCTCAGGGTGGCATTGTGTGTCGGGGCGAGGACGATCCCCCCGAGCTGCTGATAAGTGATGTGGTAGAGGCCGGCGACGGCATCTCCAACCCGGAGGCCGTAAAGATCCTCGCCAACGAAGGACCCCTCATGGTGGAGGAGTTCCTTATCAAAAAGGTGGGCGTGCCCTTTACGAGGACCGATGACGGCGCCTTCGAGTATGCCCGGGAGGGGAACCATTCCAGGAGAAGGATCCTTCACTCCATGGATACCACGGGCAAGGCCATAGAAGAGGCCCTGGAACAGCGTCTGAGGGAGCTCGGGAATATCCGGGTCTTTGCCGGGTATACCGCCATAGACCTCCTCACCCTTCCCCATCATTCGAAGAACCCCCTCTCCCTCTATGAAGAGCCTACGTGCATAGGGGCCTATGTGCTGAACAACCGGAGCGAGAAGGTGGAACAGATCTTCTCGTCATGTACGATCCTCGCCACGGGTGGTCTGGGCAGGATATTCCAGCACACGACCAACCCCGGATGTGCTACGGGGGACGGATTTGCCATGGCGTCGAGGGCAGGGGCGAGGCTCATCAACATGGAATATGTCCAGTTTCACCCCACCACGCTTTTTCACAAAGACGCAGACGGATTCCTCATATCAGAGGCCGTAAGGGGGGAAGGCGCGCGTCTTACCACAAAGGACGGCTCCCCTTTCATGGGCAAATACTCGCCTCACGGCGATCTTGCGCCGAGAGACGAGGTGTGCAGGGCCATGTATGAAGAGATGATCGGAAGGGGCGATTCCTATGTGTACCTTGATATCGCTTCCTACGCCGGGGTAGATGTGAGAAGGCGCTTCCCGGCCATATACGAGAAGTGTTTTTCCCTGGGCATCGATATGTCGGCAGACCCGATCCCGGTGGTGCCTGCCGCCCACTACAGTTGCGGCGGCGTTCACGTGGACCTGTGGGGACGAACTTCCCTGCGGAATCTTTACGCCGCCGGCGAGGTGTCGGCAACCGGCCTGCACGGCGCGAACAGGCTTGCCTCCACGTCGCTCCTCGAGGGTCTTGTCTGGGGGCTCCGGGCCGTCCGGCACATCGCGGCCCATGTGACCGGGGAAAAATCCTACGTGGAATCGGATGTCCCCGAATGGATATACCCGGACCAGGAAGAAGAGGCCGACCCGGCCCTCATTCAGCAGGACTGGGTCAGCATCAAATCGACCATGTGGAACTATGTGGGCATCATACGAACCGAGAAAAGGCTGGAACGGGCTACTGCGGATCTCCGCTACCTGTCCAATAGAATAGACGACTTCTACCGGAAATCGCATCTCACTCCCACGATCGTCTCCCTGAGGAACGGCATCCAGACCGCCTTTCTCGTGGCAGGAGCAGCTTTTCGCAATCGAAAGAGCCGGGGAACCCACTTTGTCGTGTAGCCGCCTTCTCCTTTTTCTTCCGCCCACTCCGGGACATGATTGATTGTTTCGAGAAGAAATCCCAACAGGGCGGAGAATTTGAGGCTAGGGTAGTTTGAACCGGCTCCAGGTCTTCTCCATGGTCTTGGAAAGATTTGTCAATTGGATGGACGCGTCTGCGACCTGCTTGATCCGGAGACATCCATCCTTTGAAACCGAGGCTATCTGTTCGATGTCTCTATTGATTCCCTCCGACGTTGCCGACATTTCCTCGGTAGCGGAGGCGATCTGGTGCACCTTAAGCTGCAGGTCACCGGCAGTTTGTACAATGGCCTGAAGGGCAGAACCGGCCTGTATCACAAGTTCTACGCCAAGGTTGACGTTGCTCGTGGCATTGTCCATTGAACTGACCACCTTGGAGACTTCTTCCTGAATTGCCTTGATGGTTTCCTCTATTTGCGAAGTCGACTGGGCCGTTCTTTCGGCAAGTTTCCTGACCTCATCGGCCACCACTGCGAATCCTCTTCCCTGCTCCCCCGCACGAGCGGCTTCTATGGCAGCGTTGAGGGCGAGAAGGTTCGTCTGATCCGCGATGTCTTTAATGACGCTTACTACAGTGCCTATCTGATTCGATCGTTCCCCGAGGGATTTCACAAGGCAGGCGGAGTTGTCAACGATGTGGGCGATCTCCTTCACTTTTTCGGTAGACCTGGTAACGATCTGGTCGCCTTCCTTTGCCACCGATACCGTGCTGGACGCAGAGTCTGCAATACTGTTTGCATGCTTTGCCATATCCAGGATTGTTTGCGACATCTCTTCGGAAGCGGTGGCTACCTGTGAAGACCTGTTTGCCTGGTCATCAAACCCCGTCGACATCTGTTCCGCGCCGGCACTCAAGTCTTGGGCCGCCAGCGAAAGGTCGCCGGCAGAGGATTTCATATCTTTTAGGACCGTTCGCCATGTCTCGATCTGGGTGCGCAAGGCGGCCTTCACATCCCGGAACTCATCTTTTCTTGCGGCGCCTATGTCGAGGGTGAGATCGCCCTGCGCGAGCGTTGAGGCAATCGAGGTCATGCGGCCGAGGGGCTGAAGGAT
The DNA here is from genome assembly GCA_963768735.1 of uncultured delta proteobacterium. GTDB lineage: Bacteria > Desulfobacterota > Syntrophorhabdia > Syntrophorhabdales > WCHB1-27 > BOG-1155. Next base: position 15,893 of record CAVYJH010000002.1, read on the forward strand.
GCTTCTCTTTATCGCAACGCCTGAAAGATAGCCCAGGATCACAGGTCCGATTCCAAATATAAGAAGATACAGCCTCAACGCCTTGTTGATGCTGAGAATTTCACTGACGCCATTGCTCACGGTCCGATCTTTTGGCCCCGCCCCTTGATCCAGAGTCTGAAGAGTTTCCGTCGCTCGTGCGTCCACCTTCATGGTGCTTGTGAAAGTTGTGAGGCAAAGGAGTGCGACAAAGAGCACCCAAATACCAAAGCCGATGTTCATGCGGGCGTGAATACTAAGAACCCGGAATTTCATCCTATCCTCCTCTATGCAGGGTCTACCATTGTCAGACCAGTCCTTCGTTCTCCCCGACGATAATTAGATCGCCGATTTCTGGTTATTCTTAAGCACATTGTGTCGCCGTTTGGAGACGACTCATATTGTCGAGCTATCCTCTCCATTTTCGACATTTTTCTCCAACAGCCGCGAGACAATGAGCCGGGTGTGGCCTATCGGCACATCGCCATGGGCGGCGTTTCCTGGCACAGAAACTGCTATTATGATCCCAAGGGCGGAATGGAGGGCGGACTATCACCGGCGCACTCCACATTGTTAAGGAGGTACAGAATGAAAATCTTGTTTGCGCTCCTTGCGGCAGTTCTCCTGGCCGGCTGCGCGGTTGTCCCCGTGGCCCCGGCACCTCCGGGTTATTATGGTTATGGACCGGGCTACTATTCCTATGGGTACCCCGGCCCCTACTATGGCTATCCCTATTCCGGCTATTACGGGAATTGGGGTCCGCGTTACTACCACGGCTACTATGGGAGAAGGGGATACGGCTACCGAGGTCACATGCGATAACGTTAGGGCGTTAATCAAAATGGCCCGCAGCTCTCTTCTCCATGGTAATATGTGGACCTTAGAGACAGGTTCGAGGCCCCCCATGGGCCTTAAGTCAATAATAGGGAGCCCCCCCCATTACCCCCGCATCATTTAAAGTAGCAATAATCGAAGGCATAGCGGTAGAATGTGGAATCAGTGTGAAGAGGGGTGAGGCATGAAGGGCTACCAGGAGACCGATATGTGCGTACGCTGCGCGGGGGAGTGCTGTCGGCGGCAGCCAGGTTACTGTTTGCCTTCAGAGTTCGGGTCGGCGAAGGCGGTGAGGGCCGCGGTGGAAAGCGGCAAGTATACTATTGTGCTGCTTTTGGACTCGCACATAACGGCACGGGTAGTTCGGCCGCATTACAAAGAACCTCTCCGGATGGTGGGCTGTATCTTCCACCAGGCGAAGGGCTGCGAACTCCTGTGGCAGGCCCGGCCCTATGGCTGCCGCATGTTGCGGCCACGAGAGCGGGATAGTGAGCATTGCGAGCCGGAGGGAGTCTCCATCGAGGAGGCGGGAAGGATGTGGGAGCGAAGCGGGTACCTACCTCCGATATCGGCGTGCACATACCCGCTGCACCACTGACCCTGCCATTACCTGCTTTTCAGGACAATGCACGGTGCCCATCGGGTGGCCGACCTTGCTCAGACGGGTCGATGTGTTGGCAAGACGGGGGGTCGGCTCCGCATATTTCTTACAATAGTCGCTTGCCGGGTTATTCCCCGAATGGGCCTATTTCGCTTTAACTCTTTGCATGAAAATAGTATACTTTTTCATGAAAGGAGGGGACCATGGCGAACCTACAAATCAAGAACATTGACGACGAACTTTACGCACAGATCAAACGCCTTGCCGCCCTTGAGAACCGTTCCGTCAGTCAGGAGGTACTCTTTCTCATGAGGGACTATCTGGCAAAAGGTGGCACTCTCGCGGCTGCCAAGACGCCCGCCAGCGTGCTTCTCGGTCTTTCAGGCTCGTGGGAGGACGAGAGACCGGCCGACGAAATAGCCCATGAGATAAGGTCGAGCCGCAGGAATTCCCGCAAACTGCGCCGAGGCATGTAATGTTTCTCCTCGATACGGATACGATCATTTACGCCCTCAAAGGCGACCCATCCGTTAAGAAGCGCCTGGAGGAGCATCTCGGCGATCCCATGGGAGTTTCGGTTGTAAGCCTTATGGAGCTTTATTACGGGGCTTATAAATCACGCAGGGTCACGGTAAACCTCGCGAGGATACGCGCCATCGAAGCTGCTTTCGAGGTGATCCCGGTCAGCCTGGCAGCGGCCCAGACATTCGGGGAACTCAAAGCCGGCCTCGAAAAGGAAGGCGCTCCGCTCGATGACTTCGATGTGGTCCTCGCAGCATGCGCCCTGGCCCACAACTTTACGCTGGTCACCAATAATACTAAACATTTTAGCAGAATTGCAGAACTACGGCTGGCAAACTGGGCTGCATGAACTCGCCGCCTGGAGCATGAGCGGACCTGCCGCTTTTCGCGTCTAACGCGAAAGACCGTGGGGCTACAGCGTTCTCGGCATTTACCGCCCGGCCTCTGCACAGGATCGGTACGAGAATATGCACAGACAAGAAGATGCACACCAGACATTTCTGCTTTGCGTTGACATGGCTTAAGGTTTTTCAGCTTAAGGTTTTTCTTGCAATACCGCCTTACCCCATGGTAATCAATGAGAGGCATAATTGCCCAAAGGGCGCCCGGAGTCAAGGACAAAGATTTGACCCTTGGTCCCCCCTTTTCGCGTCTAAGGCGAGAGACCATGGGGGCTACAGGGTTCTCGGCATTTGCCGCCCGGCCTCTGCACAGGATCGGTTATATGAAGCGGGTGAAATAACGGAATGAACGGACCTATGTCTCCCTCTACTCTCCGTCGGGATGCCCGAGAGAATCTTATTGACGTTACCTCGACAGGGTGTCAGAATAGACTGAACACGCAGTGCGGCGGGGGGACAGCCGGCGAGTTATCGAATTACTTGATGATGCCCTCGTCGCCCCCATAGGATATAGACACCTGGCCATGGATCCCCCCATGAATCAATCTATGCATTCACAAAAGACGTCGTTGGGTACGATCTTGCATCCTTCTTCAAAAAAACTGCACGAGGCAGGTTTCGAAGATGCGAGAATCTCAACCATACGAAAGCGCAATTCCAAGAAAGAGCTTTATGAGTACGATGTACATGGACACCGTTAGAAGACCGGCCCGGCAGCGAGAGCACAGGGTGAAAGACTTGCAAAGGAGAGGGATTGCGTACTTTCCTGATGGATAATGAGGAGACCGCAGCCGGAAAGGTTAAGGCGCTGGCCCTGGCGAATGAGAATGCACAGGAGGAAACAACGTCCAGACCGCCCGCATACAGGGAGAGCAGGAACATTGTTTTCCAGTGTGATTTGTATCTGGGGGAGGAAGAAAGGCAGGAGGCACGAAACAATGAACATTGGGAACCAGCGTCCCCACCGCCCCACAGGAAATTGGGAGAGAAGCAAAATGCTTCAGAGGGCAAAACTGCGGACGCCCCGGTAATTAGGAATACCGATGAAGGATTTCGCAAAAAAATTGCAGCCAGGTGTCTTGAATATTGAGGACAAGAGCCGGTCGAACCTTTTTGCGTGGCGCGGCCAGTTCTCTCCCCAATTAGTTGAATGCCTTCTTGACGCTTATTGTCTTCCGGGGTCAGTAGTTCTCGATCCCTTCGCCGGAAGCGGGACCGTTTTGCTTGAGGCTGCTTTGATGTCCTTGCCTGCGTATGGGTTTGAAATCAACCCTGCGGCCTGGTGTTTTAGCAAGCTTTATGAGTTTACGAACACTGACAAGGAGTACAGAACACAGATACTCAACGAGCTGCGAGAGCATCTCATCAGGCAGTTCCCGTTCGTGCTCTTCTCGGACGACCAGCTCGATCCCATTGTCGCAGAGAAAAAGGTGGCTTGCATCGCTAATAGCATAAGCGACTATGCGAAAATCCTATGCAACGCCCTTGTCGTCATGCTTGACGTCTACAATAATCCCGTTACCAACAGCCTAGTTCACAGCAGATTTCATGCGCTTTCCGATCTCCTTTTGCGGCTTCCGCACTCCCAAGAGCCAATCAAGGCAGACCTGCAAGACGCGAGAGCCCTTCCACTTGAACCGGAATCAGTCGACTTCGCTATCACATCTCCACCGTACATTAAC
>CAVYJH010000003.1:0-600000 GCA_963768735.1 uncultured delta proteobacterium
ATAGGGCCGACTCCCGAAGCCGACAGAGAGAAGTTAGTCTTGCATGAGGCGCTTGCCTTGTCAAGTTTCTTGCCAAGAAAACAGAATTTGCTTGACATCATCGAAGCCCTATATAAAGATAGACGATATTGCGCTAAAATGAAACTACCGCGAGTATGAAAGCCCTGTTATCCAAGAGTGACGCGTCACTACTTCTATGGGTGATCCATTCGAGTCTATCCTGTGATACCGAGGAACATCTGAGAGGTCTCACGAACCACCTCCGGTGTCTATTCTCTTATGAGTTTGCAGTGTGTGCTCTTCTTGGGACCGAGGCATCGATCGACGAGAACCATTTTATTAACATAAGCTTTCCTCCCGAGTGGTGCAGTCTCTACGTGGCGGAGGGGTTCGATAGGACCGACCCCATCGTAAGGGAGAGTGCCAGGAACGGCAATGGAATCCAGTACTGGACCGATACGTACAGGAAATACGATGCCAGGGCATTTGTCTCTTGCGCCCGGGATTTCGGGCTTGGAAAAGGGTATTCTCACGGAGTAAGACCCCCCGGTGGAGACAGGAGATCGCTCTTTTCTTTTGCCGGGGGTTCTGTTGACAAGGATCCTCGTACGGAGCTCATCCTGCATTATGTTGTTCCGCATCTGGACCGGGCTTTTCAACGAATCGTAGGGGCGGGTAAAAGGAAAACACATCGGGCAAGCGCGGAGTCGTCTTCGAGAGAAAGGGAAATTTTGAACTGGGTGAAAGATGGTAAGAGTACCTGGGAAATCTCGGCGATTCTTTCAATAAGCACAAATACGGTGCAATTTCATCTCAAGAACATTATGCAGAAGCTTAAGGTCGTGAGCAGAACTCAGGCTGTTGCCGTGGCCCTTCAAAACGGACTGCTTCGCATGGAATAAACCCAGTTAGGGAGGGACCTGCCTCCCTGATCATGATTCCTCCGGCAGATTTTTCGCCGATACATGCCGTCTCTGTCCAAACCCGCAGCCGCTCTCACCGGCATATGCTTCTTTGCGCCTCATCCGACGCGCGGGATATGTACGCCCTCCATTCTCTACCGGCGGACCCGCTGAGCGTACCTACCCATTTAGGTAGGTGATTTAAAGGGAAAAGTCCGATAGAGTTAGACTTTGTCGGGATTGTTGAAAGAGAGAAATCCTCCCGGAAATGCGTAGCCGAAGGGGGTTTGGGCCAGTGCGCCACTCATGAAGCTTATCTTTGCCGACCAGATTGCACACAGACAAGAGACAGGAAACAAAGGGGCGCTCCTGAGGGCCGGTAATTATCCGGGATGATAACCCGTGTGAATCGTCGTCCGTTGTGTACTGTGGTAATACCTGTTATTTCAACGACTTACGATAAGCCGGAGGGGCGGTAGCTTATCTCTTTCTTTGACGGCGGATTGTCGAAAAGATATGAGTGAAGACAACCCGCAGGGGCACGCGGCCGCATCGGGCCAATCGATAGTTGCCATCATCCCGGCCAGGGGTGGGTCGAAAGGCATCCCGAGAAAGAATATCTCACCCATGGCGGGGAAACCGCTCATTGTCTGGAGCATAGAGGCGGCCCGGACATCAAGATATATCGAGCGGGTGGTAGTATCGACAGACGACAGGGAAATTGCGTCGATATCGGGAGAGCATGGCGCACAGATAGTATGGCGACCCCCCGAGATGAGCGGAGACACGGCATCTTCGGAATCCGCCCTTCTTCACACTTTGGACTGCCTGAAGCGCGAAGAAGGCCGTGAGCCGGAACTCGTTCTGTTTCTGCAGGCGACTTCTCCCTTGCGCCGGTCCGATGATATCGACAACGCCATCAAAACTTTCAATGAGCATCATGCTGATTCGCTTTTTTCAGGCTGCTACGCCGACAGGTTTACGTGGACTCTGACGGGAAACGGCGTGGAGCCGAAGAACTACGACCCGACCCATCGTCCTCGTCGGCAGGAGCGCGGGAGGGAGACGGTGGAGGAAAACGGATCGATGTATCTTTTTAAACCGTGGGTAATCAGACAATTTGGCAGCAGGTTGGGAGGGGTAATCGCTGTATACGTGATGCCGCGTCTTTATTCCTTTGAGGTCGATGAACAGGAGGATTTGGAGTTCATGGAGCGCATAATGCACGCTCGATGAAACCGGGTGAAGGAAGGACCTCCGGGGAACAGGCCGCACAATGCGTGTAAAGAGAACGCACAATCGGGGACAACGGTGAACGGGAAGGTCAAAATAGGCACCCGTATGGTCGGAGATGGTGAGCCGGCTTTTGTTGTGGCCGAGATAGGTATCAACCACAACGGCGATCTGGGCACGGCTAAGAAACTCATTGATACCGCCCATACGGCCGGCTGTGACGCCGTCAAATTTCAGAAACGTACGCCTGAGCTCTGCGTTCCTGCCGGCCAGCGGGACGCGATGCGGGAGACGCCGTGGGGCTACATAAGTTATCTCGAATATCGATACCGCGTTGAATTCGGGAAGAAAGAGTATGACGAGATCGCCAGATACTGCGAAGAGCGGAACATGATCTGGTTTGCCTCTGCCTGGGACAGGCCCTCGGTGGACTTTCTCGAACAGTATTCACCCCCCTGCTATAAGATCCCTTCGGCCCTTCTCACCCATCACGAGATCCTTCTCTATTTGAGGCGTACCTCGCGGCCTCTTATCCTTTCCACGGGCATGTCGACGATGGAAGAGATAAGGGATGCCGTGAAAGTGCTGGGTACGGGAAGTTTGATCCTGGACCATTGCACCAGTACGTATCCCTGTAGGCCGGATGAACTGAACCTGCGGACGATTCGCACCTTGCTGGAGGAATTCGACTGCCCCGTCGGATACTCGGGGCATGAAACAGGCTTGCAAACTACGTATGCCGCCGTAGTCCTGGGCGCATGCTTCGTCGAGCGGCATATCACGCTGGATCGCGCCGCATGGGGAAGCGACCATGCCGCATCGGTAGAACCGCCGGGTCTCCTGCGTCTGGTGAGAGATATCAGGGTAATTGAGCGGGCTATGGGAGACGGGGTCAAACGTGTGTACGACAGCGAGATCCCCGTGATGAAAAAGCTAAGGTTGGCGACCAGGCACAGATAGCGCGGGCCGAAGGGCGTGCTCTTTCAAGAGATCCGTCGGATCGGACCGATCCGTCTGATCCGACGGATCAGGGTGCACATGAATCGATGGCAGATTCTCTTCACAAACGCTACATCTACAAATTCGTCGGTAACTGCGTCGGCTTGTCGATCAGTGTGGTCACCCAGTCGATCATCCCCAGGGGGCTGGGTCCCAAGGCCTATGGCGATTTCAATTTCCTCACAACGTTCTTTAATCAGGCTGTCTCTTTTCTGGACATGGGGACATCGGAAGGTTTTTATATTAAGCTTTCCCAGAGACAAAAAGATTCGGGGCTGGTACTTTTCTACCTGCTTTATGCCCTGTCCGTCACCCTGGCCATATGCTCTTTTGTCGGCTTGTCCGTTGCAGCATCAACCCACACCTATTTTTGGCCGAATCAGGGCACGTGTTATATCGTTCTGGCGGCGATCTGGGCACTTCTTTCCTGGCTGATTCACATTATGAACAAAATGGGTGACGCCTTCGGCTTGACGGTGTCCGCGGAACTGGCCCGTGTTATTCAGAAAGGCCTAGGCCTGGCCCTCATTTTCATTCTTTTTCTGTTCAATTGGTTGAATCTTGCCAATTTTTTTTTTACCACTATCTCATTATGGTATTTTTCGGCCTGGCCCTTGCCTGGATTATCGGCAGACGGGGGGTTTTACCCCGGAAAGACTTCAGACCCGGCAAAGGACGACTGCTTTTGCACATGCATGAATTCTATGCATTCAGCCACCCCCTTTTTGCTTATTACCTGGTCGGACTTATCGTCGGTCTCCTGGACCGGTGGCTGTTGCAAGTCTGCAAGGGCAGTATTGAACAGGGTTTCTATAGTTTCTCTTATCAGATCGCATCTATAGGGATTCTATTCACGAGTGCAATGACCCCTCTGCTGCTGAGAGAATTCGCCATTGCATATGGCGGGAAGCGCGCAGAAGACCTGTCCACCCTCTTTAGACGTTATGTACCCGCCTTTTATTCGATGTCAGCCTTTATCGGGTGCTTCGTTGCCGTTCATGCAGGTACGGTATCGTACATCCTGGGGGGACGGCAATTTGAAAAAGCGTGGCTGCCGACGGCTATTATGGCGTTCTACCCCCCTTATCAAACTTACGGACAACTGAGCGGTTCGGTGTTCTACGCCACCGACCAGACCCGGCTCTATCGAAACATTGGTTGCATCAGTATGATCCTAGGCTTGCCGATCACCTTTTTTCTCATTGCTCCGAGAGAATTGTTCGGATTGAACTTGGGGGCGGTCGGCCTATCGATAAAGATGGTGGTCAGCGCGTTCATTCTTATAAATACACAACTTTGGTTTAACGCGCGATACCTGAACCTGTCATTCAAGCGCTTGCTGGGTCACCAGTTTTCGAACATAGCGCTCTTTTTATCGGTTGCCTGGTCGGCCACAAAACTTGTTGAGACAGCTTTCAGGGGCATGGTTGCCGTCCTTATGATAAGCGGTTTCCTGTATATTGCCCTATGCCTTGGGTTATTGATCTACTTTCCTGCGCTCGTTGTGCTTTACAAAGAAGACCTTGCAGACGGCATTGCACGGTCGGCCCGCAAGAGGACAGGACGATGAAGGCAGTGATTTTGGCGGCAGGATACGGCAACCGCATGCGTCCTTTGACGGAGAAGACGCACAAGACACTGCTGATTGTCAACGGCAAGACAATTATTGAGGGTATTATCGATAGCCTGCTGGATCATGGTATCGATCAAATCGCTATCGTGACCGGATACCTCGATTCCCTGCTGAAGGAGTTTGTCTCCATGAGATATAAGGGAGTGAATATCACGTTTATTCACAATCCACGGTATGCGGAAACCAATAATATCTACTCTCTCTCTTTAGCGATCAATGAGGTAGCGATTGATGACGACATCCTCCTGATAGAGTCGGACCTGATCTATGAACCCTCGGCTATAGCAAGAATCATCGAATCGAAATACGCCAATGTTGCCCTAGTGGATAAGTTCAAGAGCGGAATGGACGGCACGGTTGTGACGGTCTCCGATCACATGATAACTAATATTATTCCACCCCACTTGCAGGACAGCAACTTTGACTTTACGGACAAGTATAAGACGTTGAATATCTATAAGTTCTCCAAGGACTTTTGTCGCACGACATTCAAACAACTGCTCACCTATTATGCAAAGGTGATCGATGATAACTGCTATTATGAGCTTATCCTCGGAATCTTGATCTACATGCAGCGGGAGGCGATTTTCGCAGAATTTGTGGAGAACGAACAATGGGCGGAGTTGGATGACCCGAACGACCTGAAGGTCGCGGAATTTATTTTCAATAAGGAACGCAGGACTGAGATCCTGGAGGAGACCTTTGGCGGCTATTGGAATTACAACCTGATCGACTTTTCTTTCATGCGCAATATGTATTTTCCTCACGGCTCGATGCTGTCGGAAATGAGAAATAGCTTGCCCGACCTGGTATCGAATTACGGCAGCATGCAAAAGGTGTTGGACCAAAAACTGGCATTCTTTCTGTTGTGCAGGAGGGAAAACATCACCATGCTGAATGGGGCTTCACAAATTTATCCGCTCTTGGCCCCTCGCTTCGGCAGTAAACGCGTCCTGCTCCCGCTGCCCACTTTTGGAGAATATCCTCGCATATTCAGGAATTGCGAGTACTACTTTGACCAGGTGGGTATTGACCGTGGGGAGGTTGAGGACAAAGCGAAGGGTTGCGAGACGGTCGTGTTCGTCAACCCCAACAACCCCACAGGAAGCCTGGTCGAGACCGAATGGATTTTCGATTATGCCCGCAGGGTTCCGGGTAAGACGATCATCGTAGACGAGTCATTTATCGAGTTTTCGCCGTACGGCTCGATAATTGATCTGTTGGAGAAACTGCCGCTGGAGAACGTGATCGTCATTAAGAGTCTGAGCAAGACCCTCGGAATTCCCGGCATCAGAATCGGTTTTACCTACTCCTGCGATCAGGGATTCACTAAGGCAGTCCACGATGCGTTACCTATCTGGAACTCCAACAGTTTCGCCGAGTATTTCCTGGAAATCGTCCTTAAGCACAGGACACTGCTCGATCTCTCTTACAAAACCACGATCAGGGATCGTGGGGCCTTGGCCGCCCAACTGAGAGGATTAGGCTTTGTGGAACAGGTGCACCCAAGCGGCGCCAATTTCCTATTGGTTGAATTCAGGAACAGCCGCAGTGAATTATCGTTCCTCACGAAGCTCCTCCTTGCCCGTTACTCGATTTACGTCAAAGATGTCTCCGCCAAATTCACCACCGGCAAATATTATCTGCGTATCGCAATCCGGTTGCCCCATGAAAACGATAGACTCGTCGAGAATATCGTTGAAATCTTGGATCACTACTACAGCCGGAAGTGGAAAGGCTGATCAGGCGATGCGTGAAAGCCTATCTCCGGGAGCAGGCTCCGCGGATACCGAAAAACTCTTCCGAGAGGCTGTCGTAACCTTGCAAAACATCGGGGTGTTTTTCTGGTTGGATCAGGGGAGCCTGCTTGGCTGTATTCGGGACCGGCAGTTGATAGTGTGGGATCATGACATCGATTTTGGAGTGTGGAAAGATCAGGCAGACCGGAACCTGTTGATCGGTCATTTTGAGGACAAGGGTTTTCGCGTGGAGGATATCCCTCGGGAGATGGATTGCATCCATTTCCTGGGTGTATCCGGAAAGAAGGTGGATATCACTTTCTATCAAAAAGACGGTGCCGTGGCCACCACGAAGTGGGTGGCGCCAAAAGGAGGGGTGCTTCGGAGATTGATTCGAAAGACAAAGGACTGCCTGGAGCAGTCGGGAAGGGGCAAAGAGGGAACCCGGAACAAGAGCCCGAAGGCCGTCGCCACCAAGGCCCTTAGCGGGGTTCTTCGTGGTCTGCCGGACTTTTTACGAGGGTGGATGCTTCCCCGGATCAGGCTTTTGAATTTGCGGTTTCCCTGTGTCGGAGTCGTCAAATGGCATGTTCCGCTTGATGTCTTTGGGGTTTTCAAGGAGATCGACTTCCTTGGTGCGCGTGTGCATATCCCCGAGGAACCGGAGAAATATCTGTCGTTTGTATACGGACCGGACTGGCGGACACCCAAAAGGAAATGGGAATGGTGGAAGGAATGCGGCGGGTTGGAAACCATAGGAACATACGAAAAGGACGGGGAGTAGTATGCGAAAACTCTACCAGACTGAATGGCATGGTATTCCGTTCGAATCTTTTACGGAAATGTCGTCAAAGCCTGCCGGCGTCGATTTCTATCGGCGTTTCTACGAGGCTTTTTTTGAGAAATATGCGGATTGGCGCCAACTCGACCGGAAGTGGGTGCGTGAGAAATTATCGGTCGCCGATTTCTTGATAAACAGCGCGGAGATTCCGAGGGAATCCAGGATACTCTCCGTCGGCTGCGGCCTGGGGATCATCGAAAAGGCGCTTATCGACAAGGGCTATGACTACCTGGAGGTCACCGAGATCTCCGACGTCCCGCTATGTTGGATCGCGGGACACATCTCCGAATCACGCATCCATAGAGGGTTGTTTCCCGGTTGCGTGCCCGAGAGGAGCTTTTATGACGTGGTTCTGCTGTCGGCTGTTGAATACTGTTTTGACAGGGAAGAGCTGATCGATCTGCTCAAGGCGGTGAAAGAGAGGCTCTCGCCCGGAGGGCGCTGCCTGTTGTTCAGTGTCTCCTTCGACTATCACACAACGCCCTTCAAGGACGCCTTGCGAAGGATGAGGAACGCCTTGTCTGTCCCCGGGAGAAGAATCGGCTTAGGAGAGCCACGACAGTTTTGGGGATATCTCAGAAACCGGCGCGAATTCACCGAAGCTATGGGGGAGGCTGGATTCTGCGAAATTGCCGATGGCTTGGTCGATCCACCCCTTGACCATACGTACTGGATCGCGGGCGTCCACGCATAATCCCCGTCAACTACACCTCCGTGCGTGCAACAGGACATGATTAAGAAGGTTGTCTTTCTCACCGACAATCCGTTTAATTATAGAGACTACAAGATATTTGGGTTTGAAATCCTCGAAAGTACGGGATTTGCGGTAGAGGCCTGGGACTGCAGCCCCGTCGTCTACCCGGAAATCTCCCAAAAATATATCCCGCCCGATAAGTTTACCTTTGATAGCCTCCGGGTGTTTCGGACGGAAAAGGCCGCGCTGAACGCAATCAGGGGGATACAGGCGGATACTGCTGTGTTGATCTACCTGGATTTTACCTGGAAGCACCGCACTATCTTCGGTGCGCTAAGAGTCAGTAACCACGTCTTTGATGTAAAGCATGTTGTCGGCGAGCTGCCCGCGATCGAGGCGCCGCAAAAGCAACGGATTCTTGCAAGGCTGGCGGGTCTCCGCAGGCAGCCGGGCAAGCTCCTGGACCACGCGGTCAGAAGAACGCCTTATGGGCTGTGGAGGTTAAAACCGGCCGACTTTATTCTCGCAGGCGGCGGCGAAACGGTCTGCTTCGAATATCCCAATTCGACGGCGTCGCGGATAATCTGGTGCCACGCCCTGGATTACGATTCGTATCTGGCTCTGGAGCAGGAAAGCGCCGGCCCTCGCCGCCGTTCCGGCGATTACGCCGTCTTTCTGGACCAATATGTGCCTTTCCATCCCGATCGTCTCTACAACAAGAATAGTCCGCGCTACGACCCGGACGTATACTACTCCACGCTCTCAAAATACTTTGCTGTCTTTGAAAAGCAGACCGGCTTGCACGTCAAGATTGCCGCCCATCCGAGATCCAACTATGAAGAAAAGGGAGACCTCTTTCAGGGCAGAGAAATAACGAGGGGCAAAACTGTCGAATTGGTGCGAGACGCGGCAGTCGTTCTCCTGCACGGCAGCGTCGCGCTGAACTTTGCGGTACTGTACAGGAAGCCGGTTATATTCATTACGCTGGATATGCTCAAAGGGACGCGTCTTGCGTCATTAACAAATGAAATGGCCGATCGCCTGGGAAAATCTCCGATAAACATCTCGGAGCCTCACACAATGGACTTTGACGCGGAATGCCGGTTCGATCGTTCAAAGTATGAGCGTTATGAGGAATCCTTCATTAAGAGAACAAACACCCCGCAAAAACCTGCCTTTCAAATATTGGCCGATTATTTGAAGTATCTGGAGACCTGAGCAGAGTAGCGGCCGGCCGGTTCCCGTTTTATTTCACCTCGTCATGGAAGGAGAGATTGTATGATACCCGTCTCTTGTCCTTCGTTAGGTCAGGAAGAAATCCAGGAAATCCAGAAGGTATTTCAAACCCGCTGGCTCGGCTTGGGCTCGGCGGTCTTTGAATTTGAGAAGAAAGTCAGGGAATATTTGGGGGCGGCCCACGTCATCGCGGTGAATACAGGCACCTCTGCGCTTCATATCGCCCTGGATGCTTTCGGCATAGGCAGAGGTGACGAAGTCATTGTCCCCTCCCTTACGTTCTGCGCGAGCATACAAGCAATAACGGCTCTCGGCGCAGCGCCGGTATTCTGTGAAGTCAGTCCTCGCACCTTAAACATCGACATCCCAGATGCAGAAAAAAGGATCACCGGGCGGACGAAGGCGATCATGCCCGTGCATTATTGCGGAAACGCGTGCGATATGGACAGCCTCCTGGACCTGGGGGAAAGGCATAATCTTATTATCATAGAAGATGCCGCCCATGCCTTCGGCTCGTCCTATAAAGGGAAGAAAATAGGAGGCTTCGGGGATGTCGCGTGCTTCAGCTTCGATCCGATCAAGACTATCACCTGCGGAGAAGGCGGGGCGGTTGTGCTTGCCGATAACGATATCGCAGAGGAGATCCGCCGAAAAAGGACGCTGGGGATCAACAAGGACGGTTGGCACAGGCACGGGAACGAGGGGAGTTGGTTCTATGAAGTAACGACACAGGGGTATCGCTGCCATATGAGCAACATCAGCGCGGCCATAGGTCTGGCCCAATTCAAAAAGCTGGGTGCCTTTGTCGAAAAGAAGAGGCGCATTGTTAAGCTGTACAACGATCGTTTTGAGAAATTGGAGGGTGTGAAGATCCTTGAGTGGAACCTGGACGAAACGGCCCCCTTTGCCTATATGGTCAGGGTGCCCGCAGACAAGAGGCAGGCTCTCATGGATTTCCTTCGGGAGAGGGGCGTAGGAACGGGCATCCACTATATAGCCAATCACATCCAGCCATTCTTTGCCCCCTACAATAAGCCCTTGCCGGTAACCGATGGGATATGGAAAGAGATCCTCACATTGCCTTTGTACTATGACATGGCGGAGGCCGATATCGATCTGGTTATCGCATCGGTGACGGGCTTCTTCGAGAGGTAAGAAGTAAACGACGATCCGTCGGATCGGACCGATCGGCTTGATCCGTGGCGCGTTTCTTTAAAGGGTGAAAAGTGGCCCCGAAGGTCAGCATCAACCTGTGCTGCTACAACTCGGAAAAATACCTGCGGGAGACTTTGGACAGCGTGGTCGACCAGACACATGGCGACTGGGAGCTCGTTGTCGTCAACGATGGGTCCACGGATTCAACGGAAACCATTATTCAGGGGTACAGAAGAGAAGGCTGCCCGATAGTCTATCATTACCAGGAAAACCGGGGTCTGGCATATTCACGTAATAAGGCGCTCGCGCTTTCGGGCGGGGAATATATCGCCTTTATCGATCATGACGACATTTGGGTCAAGACGAAGCTGGATGTGCAGGTTCGAACGTTAACGGCACATCCGGAGGCGGTATTGACTTTCGGTTATTCCGATACTTTGCTCGCAGACGGCACACGTGCACCCCTGAACAGATCAAAGATAACGGACCTGCCTTTCTCGTCTTTCTCGAAAAAGCATAATAGACGGCTATTATTAAGGTATGGCTGCTTTATGGCGGCAAGCTCGGTCATGGTGAGGTCGGAGCAGGTCGGCCTGGCCGGTGGATTCGATCCAGCCTGCGCCTATGTCGAAGACTATGATTTGTGGCTGAGGCTGGCGGGAAACTATGATTTTTGGCTGATCCCCGAAGTATTATCCCTTTGGCGACGACACGGCGGCCAGTCCACCGTGACGATCAATGAAAGGGCCCTTACGGAGGAAATCGAGATAAACCGCCGTTATCTCACATCCGAACATCTGGATATGCTCACAAAGGCCCATGTCATCAAGAACATGTGCAAGTTTCTCCTGCGCAGGTCCTTTAACGTGAAGAGGTAACGAAGCCTTAAGGCGGGATCGACCCACATGGCCAAACATCTCATAAGTCTTACGGAACCTTTCGTCTATCTGGGCTTGCTCACTTTTCTTTTTTTCGACTTGACCGTCCATTACTGGGTTCAGGCAATAGTAAAAACCCGTACCTCCTACGTCATCCTTGTATTGTTACTTTGGTCTTTGTTGTCTGTGCTTATCGACAAGGGTAGGGACACGTGTCTCACCAATAGAAGGACTTTTCCGGTAGCGGTATCGATTGCGTGCTTCGCGGCATGGGGTCTGGTGATGTTCCTTACAGATTCCGGCGGTTATGCGGAGCGCCTCAATATTTACACCTCTGCGGTTGCCGGCTGCATCATTGCGGTTGCCGGAATCCTTCGGCCGAAGAAGTTCTTCAACATGCACATACTTACAGGCATGTACACCTTCACGATAATTCTTGCGATTTATGCGCTGTTCTTTTATCGGTCTTATTTGGATCTGATGAATATCGAAGCCCGGTTCGTGCCCTACAGCATACCCGGCGAGGTAGATAAAAATTCATTTGCCTATATGCTTTTGTTCGGCTTCCTCCAAGGTATCTATATGCTTCATCAAATCAAAGGCGATGCCTTGAAAAGACTGATCTACCTGTCCCAGATATTTCTTGTCGTCCTGCTTTTCAATGCAGGGTCGAGGCAGGTCCTGATCATGATGTTCGTGTGTGCTGCTCATTTATCTGAAAAACAGTATCCCCTATCTTCTGCGGTCCCGCAAAACCCTTGTGAGGCACTTCCTTTTCCTTTTAACGGCCATCCTTCTTGTTTCCGTGTTGGTCCTGTCTTCCGAGAATACGAGACTACTCTTTTACCGTTTAGGTTTTGCATCGAGCGAGGGGGGCGAGTACGGTGAAATGGCAGAGAGAAGCGATGACTTAAGGAAGCAGGTATCGGCAGACAGCCTCGACAGGTTCCTCTCCTCTCCCATAATCGGGACCGGTGTGGCCGATACCGTTATCGAACAAACTCAAAGTTTTCAGGTCTCAGAGCATAACTACCTGCTGCAATTGGCCTGCAGTGAGGGGATTATCGGACTGGCATTATTTGTCGCGATATTCTTCTTCACGTACTTATCTTTTCGCCACGCTGCGTCCCGGTGCGATGCGCAAGGCATGGACGGCAGCATCTCGGTTGCCGCCATTCAGTCTATGTTCTCCATCGCGTTTCTGAGTCTGTTTTTTTCACCGATGAAGAACCTGCACTGGATAGTGCTTACATGGGTCATAATCGCTGCCCAGGGACCACGCCGGCACGGTGTCTCTCCCCGGCACACGGCGACGGTGCAGGCATGTCTAACTTATTCAGAATAGCATTTAACGGCCGGTTCCTGAGTCAAACCGTTACCGGGGTGCAACGATACGCCATGGAGCTGGTGAAGGGTATCGATAACCTTATAGGTCAGGGGGTGATTGAAAAATCCAAATACTCCTTTTCCCTCCTGGTTCCGAAGAAGATAAGGCAGGGGTTGCCTTTGAACAATATTCCGCTGAGACGGGTCGGGGTGCTCGGCGGTCATCTGTGGGAGCAATTGGAGCTGCCGGTCTTTGCATCGGATGCGCTGATCGTGAATTTGTGCAACACCGGCCCCGTGATGAGACGACGCCAGGTGGTAACAATGCATGACGCATCGGTTTTCGCTTTTCCAGGGGAATATTCATTTGCCTTTCGAGCGTGGTATAAGGCGCTTCTGCCGGTCCTGGGGTTTATGTCCGAGAGAATTATTTCCGTGTCGCAATTTTCAAAAGAGGAGCTGGCTCGATTTTGCGGGATCAGTACCCAAAAGATGCGGGCCATATACCACGGAAAGGAACATATCCTCTCGGCGCCTGCGGATTACGAGGTGATCGAGCGAAACCACCTGAGAGAGTGTCGGTATATTCTCGCCGTGGGCGGCGTGAACCCACATAAGAATGCGGCCTCCGTCATGGCCGCAATCAGGCTTTTGGACCGGGAGAACTGTCGTCTTATCATTACGGGAAGCCCGAACCACAAAAGTTTTTCGGGTTCCCCCTTATCAGGGGGCAAGGACGCGGCCGTTCTCGGCCACGTAACGGACGGGCAGTTGCGGGCCCTTTACGAAAAGGCCGTGTGCCTTGTTTATCCCTCTTTCTACGAAGGTTTCGGTTTCCCGCCAGTCGAGGCCATGGCCTGCGGTTGCCCCGTGGTCGTTTCCGATATCGCTCCCTTAAAGGAAATATGCGGTGATGCCGCACTCTACTGCAATCCCTTCAGCCCCGAGGATGTAGCGCAAAAGGTGAGGCAACTCCTCACAAACGATAAGCTCGGGCAGCTTTTGCGCGCAAAGGCGGACCATCGGCTGAAAGAGCTTTCCTGGGAAAAGTGCAGCCGTGAGACCTGGGGGGTAATCCGGGAGACCCTGGAGGGATGAAGATCGCTATTCTCCACGATTGGCTCGTGACCTACGCGGGTGCGGAAAGAGTGCTGGAAAACATTATCTCGCTCTATCCCGAGGCTGATCTTTTCAGCATCGTCGATTTCCTGCCCCCCGGCGAGCGCGGGTTCATTCTTCAAAAAGCGGTCAAGACCAGCTTTATTCAGAAGCTCCCCTTCGCGCGCGCCAAATACCGCCAGTATATTCCCTTGATGCCGTTGGCCGTCGAGCAGTTCGATGTGTCGGGTTACGATGTGGTGATATCCAGCAGCCATGCTGTGGCCAAAGGGGTGTTAACAAGGTTCGATCAGCCGCATATCTCCTATATTCATTCTCCGATCCGATACGCCTGGGATATGCAGCATCTGTATCTGAAAGAAGCCGGATTGGACAAAGGGGTCAGGGGATGGTTTGTCAGATGGCTGCTGCATCGGATGCGGCTTTGGGATCTACGCACGGCCAACGGGGTCGATTTATTCATTGCGAATTCAGAATTCGTGCGCGGGCGCATCAAGAAAATATATCGCCGGGATGCAGCCGTAATCTATCCCCCCGTAGATGTCGCGCGGTTTTCTTACTGCGCCGATAAAGACGATTATTACCTGACGGCCTCGCGGATGGTCCCTTACAAGAGGATAGACCTGATAGTGGATGCATTTTCGCAGATGAAAACGAAGCGGCTTGTGGTCGCAGGAGACGGCCCGGACCTTAAAAAGATAAAGTCAAGAGCGGGAAGGAACATTGAGCTCATAGGGTGGCAGCCGGCCGGCGTGGTGGCGGGGTACATGCAAAGGGCGAAAGCCTTTGTTATCGCGGCCGAAGAGGACTTCGGCCTGGCCCCGGTCGAGGCGCAGGCATGCGGCACCCCGGTGATTGCTTATGGCAAGGGCGGGGTCCGGGAGACGGTTCTGCCGCGCAAGACGGGAGTATTATTCCACGAACAGAGTGTGAAAAGCGTTATCAAGGCCGTCGATGAGTTCGAAGAGGCGCAGGGCACGTTCGATTACGCTGCAATCCGAACAAATGCCGAAAGGTTTGGCAGCGAGCGCTTCAAGAGAGAATTCAGGGAATTGGTCGAGGCTGAGGTGCTCAACTATTTCCCGACGAGCCGGTAAACGGCTCCGATGAGATGAGGGCGGACGACGTGTGGCCAAGGAGGCCGTCTTCTGCACAGAGGAGAGGCAATGGAAGAACGGCAACGCGACGATGAAATAGACCCGATGGACTGCGTGAGGGTAGTGTGGAGCCATAGGTGGTTGATGGCGGTGATTGTGGCGGCCGGCGTGGCGGGAACGGCCATAGTCTCTCTGGTAATGACGCCTGTCTACGAGTCCAGGGCCGTCATCGTTCCCACCGGGGCGTTGTCCAAAGACCAGGGCGCGGCCGCGGGCTTTCTTGCCGTACAGTTCGGCTTTGTCCCTCCCGTCACCCCTGCTTCGGCGGAAATCGTCACTCTGCTCAAGAGCAATAATCTCCGCGAAAGGCTCATACGCAGACACGATCTCTTGCCTCTTTTCTTTACGAAAAAGGGCATGCGAGGCAAGACGGAAAATCAGTTGATGTGGGACGGCATCAGGTACCTCGAGAAAAGGACGACCGTCAACTTTGCTCAAAAAGACAACCTGATCACCCTATCCTGCCGGTACAAGGACCCAGGGGAAGCGCGTGATCTGGTGGCCTCCATGCTTACGGAACTGAACGATTATATGAGCGGCGAAGCCAAGCGTGTGGCGGATACGAACAGGAAATATCTTGAGGCCCAAATTGAAAGAACGTCGGACCCTTTCATCAGGGCAAAACTATATACGCTCATTGCCCAGCACATAGAAACTTCGGCGATGGCCGAGGCCAAGGAGAATTTTACGTTTAAAGTGCTCGACCCGCCAAGGGTGCCTGACAAGCGAATCAGTCCCAAGAGGACGGCGATGGTGCTGGCCATGTTCGTGGCGTCGCTCTTCGCGGGGATTTTCGCTGTCTTTCTGATCGAGTATGCGGCGAAGACGAGGGGGAAGGCGGAAGAGCCGAGAGGATGAGGGGGATTCCGGTGCGAAAAGTCGATGGGCACGCAGTCGAGAAGGGTCGAATAAATGCGGGTTACAGGGCTGGAGAGTGTTGCTTGAAGCGCTGTCCTAAGGTGACGACGCTAGGCTTGGTGGGAGTGTTCCTCTTCATAGCCGCCGGTACGGCACACGCCCAGGGTGGCGCTCCCGTGTACGGGGCCTATGGGACGGGAGGGCCTCTGGTGCCGCAGGCCATCACGATTCCCGTCGAACAGGCGGGTCGGGTGACGCCTGCTCAGGCGACGGGGACCGTGCAGCAGATGACGCCGGCCCAGAGGAGCGCCGTGGAGGCCGAGATGGGAACAACAGGGGGGCAAATGACACCCCAGGCGACGGAGGCGTTGAGGGCAAGGCCGGAGTTCCAAGACCTGAGTCCGGAAGAGATTGCAAAGGGAAAGGCGCTGCTCGAAAAGAAAGAGAAAGGCGCGGAGAAGAAAGAACCGGAGAAAAGGGAATCGACCCCGCCTGAAAAGACCGTGATCCCGGAGGAGCCGAAGGCGACTTCCCTCTTTGACCGCTACAGAGTCACAGGCAGATACCAAGCCGTCTCGACGGACTTGAGGCCCTTTGGCTATGCGTTTTTTAACGGCACGGGCGTCACGGTTGCAACGGACAGAAAAGATGTGCCTGTGCCCGCAGAGTACGTGATCGGGGCCGGCGATGAAGTGAAAATACTTATGTGGGGCAGGGTAAATGCCCAGCATAACCTCGTGGTGGACAGGAAGGGCAACATCACGGTCCCCCAGGTAGGCCCGCTTCACGTCGCCGGCTTGACCTTCGAGCAGATGGCGGATTATCTCATCAAGCAGTCGGAGCGGATAGTCGGCGCCAACATCGACATTACCATGGGCACCCTCAAGAGCATCCCGATTTTCGTGCTTGGAGAGGTGAAAAGGCCGGGGGCGTATACGGTGGGTGCTTTTGCCACGATCACCGACGCCCTTCTCATCGCGGGCGGGCCTTCGGAGATCGGCTCCATGCGGAATGTGCAGCTCCGCCGGAAGGACAAGGTCCTCACTACCTTCGACCTCTACGAACTCCTGATCAAAGGAGATAAGTCGAAGGACCTCATGCTGCAGGCCGGTGACGTTGTTTTCGTGCCCGTCACGGGCCCCCTTGTGGGCGTGGCGGGGAACGTGAGGAGACCGGCCATCTATGAGCTGACGCACAAGAATGACCTGGAAAACCTCTTCAATCTCGCCGGCGGCATCATACCCACCGCCTATACGCAGCAGATACAGGTCGAGCGGGTGCAGAAGAACGAGAGACAGATAGTGATCGACATCGACGACAAGAACCTCATCGGGACGAAAGAGTTTCGTCTTCAGGAGGGAGACCTGGTGAAGATATTCTCCATAGTCGACAAAGATACGAACGCCGTCTATTTGAATGGGAACGTGAAAAGACCGGGCAAGTATGAGTATAAGCCGGGGATGCGGCTCAAGGACCTGGTGAAGGACCCCGCCGATCTCCTGCAGGAGACGCATTTGGACTATGCGCTGGTAAAGAGATCGGCACCCCCTGAGCTGAAGTCGGAGCTTATCCCCTTCAGCCTTACCGGGCTTCTCATCGAGAACGACGGGGCTGGCAACATAGCGTTGATGCCGCGGGACCAGGTCTTTGTCTTCTCCACATGGCTCTTCAAAGACAGGCCTTTCGTCACCGTGGAAGGCGAGGTGAGGAAGGCCGTCAGAGAGAGCCTCCTCGATGCCGCGGATGCGGAACGGGAAAGCAAGAAACCTTTTGCGGGCGATTTCCCGAGCAGGATAAGGGAACAGGGACCCAGGTTGGGGGGCGCGGGCGGGGATGAGGCCGAGCGGATGCGCGGGATCAGGACCGAAGAGATGGAGAGGACGAAGCCGGACTTTTCGAAGGGGCAGGGGCCGGTGGAGCGTACACGGCGGAGCATAAGGATAGACCTCGCCGGGCACATGACGATCAGGGACGCGATCACGGCTGCCGGGGGGCTCACGCGGGATGCGCACCTGGTTGCGGCCGAGCTTTATCGCACCGATGAAAAGACAAAGAAGGTCACCCTCATCCGGTTCGATCTGAAGAAGGCGATGGACGGGGATAGGGAGTGCAACTTTCCCCTCAAGGACCTCGACAGGATCGTCGTCCATTCGGCGTTCGGTTACGAATACCGGAAAACGGTCTCCGTCGATGGGGCGGTAGTGAAGCCGGGCGTATACCCTTACGCGGAAAAGATGCGGTTGAAGGACCTCATCTTTGCGGCAGGGAACATACTCGAATCCGCGTACCTGAAGGGCGCTGAAGTATCGTCTCAGGTCATCGTTGACGACAAGCGGGTATTGACGGTCCACAAAGAGGTCAACCTCAAGAAGGCCCTGGGGGGTGCGCCGGAGGACAACGTGGTTCTCGCGCCCTACGACCGCGTCTTTGTCAAACGACTTTCCAACTGGGGGAGGGAGCGGTTTGCATCGATCAGCGGTGAAGTGAAGTTTCCCGGCACGTACGTGTTGAAGGAGACCGAGCGACTTTCGGAGCTTATAGAGCGGGCTGGCGGCTACAAGGAGACGGCGTATCTGAGGGGCGCGGTTTTCACGCGACAGAGCGTCAAAGAGCTTCAGCAGAAGAACCTGGAAGAGATGATCGGCAGGATGGAGAGGCAGGTGCTCGCGGAAAGCTCCACCGTGACGTCGGCCTCGACCGAGAGCGTGGAAGCGAGGAAAATAGAGCTTCAGCAGAAGCAGGCATTCATCGATTCCCTTAAGAAGCTGAAGGCCACGGGGAGGATGACGGTGAGGGTCGCCCACCTGAGACTCCTGAAGGGGAGCGAGTTCGATATCGGGCTGGAGGATGGAGATGCCCTCCACATCCCCATGAACAACCGGGTCGTCAACGTCATGGGCGCCGTGATGTCGAATGCGAGCCTCGTCTATACGGACAAAGCAGGGCCGAAAGATTACGTCAGGATGGCGGGCGGATATTCGAGGTATGCGGACGTAAGGAATACCTACGTGCTCAAGGTAGACGGAAGCGCGAAGAAGCTGCCGGAGGGCGCCATCAACTGGAGCGGCTCGAACGAGCGATGGGAGCTGGTAGGTTTCGATGCAGGCGAGAGACCGATCGAATCCGGCGATACCATCGTCGTACCCGAGAAGCTGGAACGGATCGCATGGCTCCGCGAGATAAAGGACATTGCCCAGATCATGGCAAGCATGGCGACCGCGACGGGCATCATCTACCTCATCACCAGGTAGGAAGAGCCCTTTCCTCTTATTCCTCTTGGGGCTTCTTGCCGCGCTGTTCCTGCTTCTCGGGTTGATCGGATTCCCGGCAGCGCCCTCTCTCGCGGCCGATGAGCCTTTCACCGGTCCTTCCAACGGGGGGGCAACGGGACTCATGGAAACCCCGACGGCACGGGTGATGAAAGAGGATACGTTCCGCATCGGCGTGGGCCAGGTCTACCCTTACCGTTACTATTACGGGACGATGGGTTTGTTTGACGGGCTGGAGATCAACGGGCGGGTGACGGAGATCCTAGGGGTACCGGGCTTTGCCGGACAGGCGGCCTCCGGCTACGGCGACTACAAAGACAAGGCGATGGACCTGAAGTATCAATTCCGGCGGGAAGGGAAATATGCTCCCGCACTCGCAATCGGCATTATGGACCCGCAGGGCACGCGTATTTACCCCGGCCAGTACATTGTTGCAAGCAAGCAGATATACCCTTTCGACTTCACCCTGGGATTCGGCAACGGCCGTTTTGGAAAAGCGCCCCTTCCCTCCTCCGGAGAAGGGCTTCGGGCCGAGATCTTCTCCAGCCCCGGCGAATGGGCCAGGGACGGCCGGCCCTTCTGGGGCATTCAGTTTTCCCCTTTCGAGAAATACTCTCTCATGATCGAGCGCAACCCGATCAGATACGACCTTCAGACGACTGATCCCGCTCAGGCGCGGTATTTCACTAGGCCCGTCGGTCTGCCCTACAATTTCGGCTTTCGATGGAGGCTGATAAAGTGGATGGAAGTCGACGTGACCTATCAGCGGGGTCACGAGATAGGGCTCAACTTCTCGATGCTCTTCGACATCGGGCAGCCCTTTATCCCTATTTACGACAAGCCTTACAAGGAAACGCCGCACTCTGCCGCAATGAGCCCTTGCGAAAGAATAGCGGTGGCCCTCAAGGCGCAGGGCTTCAGCGATATAGGCATCGACGAAACAGGAGAGACGCTCACGATCAGAGCACAGAATGACAAATACTTCTATTCCATGAAGGCGGTGGGGGAAATCATGAAAGCGATCATGCCTTTGATGACGCCTTCCACCGGGCAGGTTCGAATAACGCTGACCCACACGGGCCTGCCGATCTTTCGGGTGGAGACCACACCGGCCGATATCCGGGACCTGTATGCCGGCAGGCTGACGTGCGGTGAGTTTTTCCACCTTTCGAAAATCGTGACGGATATCGACAAGGCGCCGGACATTCCCACCCAAGAAAAAAGGCCGCTTACTCCGGGCTGGAAGCCTTCATTCCAGACCCTTTTGGACGATCCATCCGGGTATTTCAAATACAGGTTGGGCCTGGAAGGCTGGCTTGCTTATCATCCCTGGCAGGGCATTTCCCTGATAGGCGCCCTCCAAGTGTACCCGCTGAACGACATATCCAGCTCTAACATCCCCCCGTCCGAGGCGGTGAGAAGTGACATTTACGCTTACAAACAACGCGACGTGGGTCTGGAAAGGCTGATGTTCGACCAGATATACAAGCCGACAGGAAATGCCTATGCCCGATTCGCTGCGGGGTTTTTGGAAATCGAGTATGCGGGGATAGACGCCGAGGTTGCCATGCCTTTGGCCGATGGGAGATTCCTGGTGGGCCTACAGGGGTCTTTCGTAAAAAAAAGGGACCCCGGTGCTGCGTGTGCCTTGAAGGCATATGACGTGAAGAAGTACTACGACGTCGAGTTCTTCAACACCCGCCTCAATATACCGGAGAAAAACATGGCCCTCGATGTGAAGATAGGAAGGTTCCTGGGGGGCGACTTCGGCACGCGGATAACGCTGATAAAATACATCAAGGGCGTGACGTTGTTTGCCTGGTACGGCGTCACGGATACCGCGGTATTTAAGGACCCGAACAACCGTGGCTACCACGACAAAGGCATCGGTGTGGCAATCCCCATGCGGCTGTTCGAAGGAACGGATTCCAGATCCGCATACACCTACGTCCTCTCACCCTGGACGAGGGACGTGGCGCAGGATATCGACAGGTACCAGAACCTTTTTGACGTGATCGGCAGGGACACAAGGGTATTTCTGCAACACGAGAACAGCATGGCGGGCAGGTGAGCATGAAGAAACGGGCAGCCGGCGTGCTACTGCTGGCGCTGCTCCTGGGGTCTTTCACGGCGCCCTCGGCGCAGGCGGCGCAGGACGAAACAGGCGATCTCCTCGATTCGGCGGAATCCCTGTTCAAGGCAATGAAACTTAAGAACTACCGCGAGATTTGGGTGGGATTGACGAAAACATCGCATAAGGTCATAGCCGAACAGGTTTACAAAGCCCTGGAGAAAGCCGGCGAAACAGGGTATTCCGTGGCCCGCGTCCAGGAAGACTTCAGCGTGGGTGGTCCTCTGGCCCGATCTTACTGGGATGCCTACCTGGATAATCTTCAGGTCGATTATATACTTGAGCAGAGCACGTGGGAGATAGGCTTCATCGGGAAAGATAAAGCGGAGATAGACCTTCTTTACAAGAAGGCACAGATGCCGGCGAGGCTGAAGATGCTCAAAGAAGACGATCGATGGAAAGTCGGGCTGATGGAGACGTTCCGGGGCAGGGAATAGGCGAGACACGACTCTATCGAGCCTTTCGCTCTGCATCAACTACCACAATTATCTTCTTGCCCTCTTTCTGCTGCCTGGCGATCTGCTCCTCCACGGGAGGCAGGTCCGTGGCGCTTTGCGAGAAGCGCCTGACGCGGATAATCATCCGGTCTTCTCTCCCCGAAGCGGTGGCGCACTGCTCCTCAAGCTTCTTCACCCTCTTCCTGATGCCCATCCGTCCCTCCTATCCGGTATTTTTGTTCGCTACGGCGGTTTCGAGACGCGCCAGCCTCTCTTCGAGATCCCCTAACTCCTTGGCCTTGAGAAAACGGGAGATGATGTCATTTGCGGCGACCCGCCGCACCCACTCGTTCTCCGAAGCCAAAAGGTCGACGAGGACATCGACTGCGATAGTCAAGCCCCTGTGGAGGCGTTCAAGGGCCTCGGCGCCGGCTGCATCCCGGCGGCCCCTGAGGGCGTCCGCAAATCCGGGATCGTCTTTGAGCCACCCGTAGTAAAGAGTTTTGCTGATGCCCGCCTTCCTGCATGCCTCCTCTATCGACCGGCTCTCCAGAACCGCCAGGATTGCACGCTCCTGTTTCCCGCTCAAAGAAGAAGTGCCTTGCTTTTGCCCCCTCCTACGCCCCAAATCCTGTGCCATGACTCATCTCCTCCGTAACCCATCTATTTGCCCCGTTAAGAGTATGGCCGGTTCCGCATTTGCTGTCAAAGCGACAAGGAGGGGTGTCAACCAGGGGTGAAAAGGAGGAGCGGCAACCAGGGATGACAAAAAGCAGAATTCACAAAAATATTCTTCTCGCTAAACTTTAAGCCGCCCGACCGTGCGCAGAAAGCGCTTCTGTTTCAGTTTCAGCTTCAGTTTCTGTTTGCTCATGACTGGCTCATGAATTACTCATGAATAGTTCAGGAGAATAGAGGGATCAGACATTCGACAAGGCGGGCGCCGCCAAGTGGGCCGTCAATGTCGCCTGCTGCTGGTGACTTTCGATGTTTCAAGATTCTTATCGGATGCCATGAGTAAAGTGGCCGCCAAGCCAAGGAGGCCCGGCATAACCGAGCTTCGAAAGAATGCCACGGAAAATGGTCAACGCCCGGACCCCGTGGCCCACAGGGTTTAATTCTGGAGGTTTGCTGAGGAGGGGGGATCGGAGGGCGCCTTCTTGTAGTCCTCAACATCGCCGAATCCGAAAATGTTCAAGACTATGAACGGTAATGACCGGTGAGATTTCGAGAATAACTTTGACAGCCGCCGGGAAACTATGCTACAAGATACCTGGGTCAAGACATCAGGAGACCACATCCCCCAAATTTTCAATCGAACGTGAAGAGCAGTCCACCTAAAAGAAAGGCGGGGCTACGGGACGGAAGGAGGTTTCCGTGAAGGATCTGGTCAATCTATTCCTTACTGCGGCAATTATACCGTTCCTGCTTCTCCTGTCATGCTCCATTGCAATCGCCCAGTCGACCGGCACAGTGCCTCTTGTAAAAGGCTGGAACCTCGTCTCTCTACCTATGCAGCCGGCCGACGATGGCATCGCCAATGTGCTCTCCGGCATTAAGGGCGCCTATGAAGTGGTCTGGGCCTACCAGACCCAGAAATGGGAGGTATACGATCCCAACGACCCGGCTGGCAGCACACTTGCAACGATGGACGCAGGTAAAGGATACTGGGTAAAGATGACTTCCGCCCCTGCGAAGCCGCTGTCAGTCTCGGGAACTGCGCCGTCCGCCTCGATTTCGCTTACTTCCGGGTGGAACCTTGTAGGGTATAATCGGACATCGTGCTCAGCCTGCACTACGGCCCTCTCCGCTCTGGTGCCCGGAAACCTTCAGGTCTTGTGGGGCTATCCTTCCCAGGGCTGGCAGTTCTACTATGCGGCCAGCTCGGCCGGCACATTGGCCCAGCTCTGTCCTGGGGAGGGTTATTGGGTGAACGTCAATGAGGGGGAGACATGGACCCTGCCGGAATGGACCTGGCTGTCGTTTGGCCCAGGCGCCCGAGCAAGCGCCGTTTCGTGGACCGATCTGCAGGGCAACCTTTGGCTCTTCGGAGGCTATGGCTGCACCCAAGTCAACTTACCTCCATCATTCAATGATCTGTGGAAGTTCGATGGAATCAGGTGGACCCTGGTTTCGGGCAGCACTGCAGGCAATCAGTCAGGCGTATACGGCGCGAAGGGCGTCGCCGATCCGTCAAACGTTCCCGGCGCTCGGTCCGGCGCTGTTTCCTGGACCGATTCGCACCGCAACTTTTGGCTCTTCGGCGGCGAAGGCTATAATAATTATTGGACGTACCTGAACGACCTATGGAAATTCGACGGGACGAACTGGATATGGATGTCTGGCGGCAGCACGTCAGGTCAGTCAGGCGTATACGGCACGAAGGGCGTCGCCGATCCGACAAACGTACCCGGCGCTCGGTCCGGCGCTGTTTCCTGGACCGACGCGCAAGGCAACTTATGGCTTTTCGGTGGGTATGTCTGGGGATTTGGCGGAAATGCCTCGGGATACTTCAGCGGCTACTTCAACGACCTGTGGAAGTTCGACGGGACGAACTGGACATGGGTGTCTGGCAGCAGTGCTTCCGGTCAAGCAGGGGTCTACGGCACGAAGGGCGTCGCCGATCCGTCAAACGTTCCTGGTGCCAGATCCGGCGCTGTTTCCTGGACCGACGGGCACGGGAATTTCTGGCTCTTTGGCGGCAATAATGTTTTAAACGACCTATGGAAATTCGACGGGACGAACTGGACATGGGTGTCTGGCAGCAGCGCTTCCGGTCAAGCAGGGGTCTACGGGACGAAGGGCGTCGGCGATCCGTCAAATGTACCGGGCGCCAGGTCGGGCGCGGTATCCTGGATCGATGCCCGTGGGAACCTCTGGCTCTTCGGGGGCTACGGTTACGATTCCACGCCTTACGGGAACTACTACCTAAACGACCTGTGGAAGTTCGACGGGACGAACTGGACATGGGTGTCTGGCAGCAGTGCGGGCGGTGATCCCGGAGCCTTCGGCGAGATGGGCGTCGCCGATCTAGCGAACGTCCCTGGCGCCTTGAAGAACGCAGTTTCCTGGACTGATCCGAACGGCAGTTTCTGGCTCTTCGGCGGCACTGGGCTCGATTTGACCGAGAACTATAATTGTCTTAACTATCTATGGCGGTACACACCATGACGGAGGGCATCGGCCCGATAAGACCGCCGGGGGCACTGAGGGGCCACTGAGGGGCGCCCTTCAGATTTTCACTTTCCATTTTCTCTCCATTCTGATACCATTCCGTCATGCCCCGCAAATCTCGCATCGATGCTCCAAACTCTCTGCATTACATAATAGTCAGGGGCATCGAGAGAGGAGCCATTTTTCTTGACCGGAGGGACTACCGCAATTTTACCGACCGGCTCGGATCTCTTGTCAAAGAAACAGGTACATCATGTTGCGCCTGGGCGCTCATCCCCAACCACTTCCGCCTTTTGCTGAAAACCGGCTGTGTTCCGATAGCGCAGATCATGCGCCGTCTGTTGACGGGCTATGCTCTCTCTCATAACCGGCGTCACGCCCGTGCCGGCCATCTCTTTCAGAATTAGGTACAAATCGATCCTACTGGGCCGCACGGGAACTTGACCTCAGCCAGGATTACCTATCCAGGGCGCTGAAGATTTCACCCGCAGGGGTTTCAGCATGCGTACGGCGGGGAGAAAGGATAGCAAGGGATAGGGGATATTCTCTCGAAGGCCATGAAAAGCGAAAATCTGAAGGGCCCAATGCCGCCAATGCCCCCGCCTCGCGGCGACAGCCCTTGCGGTTCGGCTAATGGTTCCCGCCATCAAGGTCCATAGAGGACTTTCACCTCCAAGTCAGTGCGCCCTGCCGGACGCACGACAAAAAAGGCAGGGCCATTTGCTGACCCTGCCCACGATGTTGGGTGAATGACGCCTACTTCTTGAACCTTATCCTTATTGCCGCAAGACCAACGAGGCCGGGACCGAAAAGCAGGAGGGCGCCAGGTAGGGGGACGGGACTTCCCGTCAGCGTGCCCTCGAGTCGGGCTCCCTCATAATATTGGTCAGACTGGGTAACGGTCATTGTCAACGTATTCAACCCACTTTGAAAGTAAGACGGACCTGTGATACTGAAAGAGTATAAATTCATCCAGGGCGATACACTTACATCCAAGCTGGCTATGACATTGCCGTTAAGGGACAGAGTCCCTCCATCCGCAATGCTCCAGAAGCCGGTAATGGAAACGGCGCTTAAATTAGCAGAGCCCAGGTCGAAGGTGCGTACGAACGAATAAGGCGCTGGCCCGTTATAAGAACTACCTGCATTATTGCTGATCCAGTTAGAGTTTGGGCCGTTGGCAATATAGGGCGGAGATCCGCTCCACCAATCCGCTCCGCCAGGTGTGATCACCGGTGCTCCTGAATTATTGATGGTCCAGTGCGCGTCCGCCTGACCATTCGTGGTGATGAGGTTGTTAAACGAGTCTAGACCGGTGGAGATATTGATCGTTGCTGCTTTAGCGAACGATCCAAACAATAGCAGGAAAATACACGACAAAAAAAGTACCCTTTTCATAATTCCTCCCTTTCTCCTTATAGAATATGATTTGAACTTTGGCAGCCCGGCTGTCTACTTGAGAAGACTCAAGAAAAGCTATCAGAGACCCGTTGCTTTCCGTCCCGCCCTCGCGGATGGTTTGGCTTTTTCTGCTTGATTTAATATTATGCGCTGTTATACATAATGTCAAGAAAAAAGTGATGCATTGCTTGTCACCTTTGAAAAATAGTTGCTCTCACTTTCATCCGGAAGTCCGCACTCGCAAGGAAAGCCCGTGCGCGA
Source organism: uncultured delta proteobacterium (assembly GCA_963768735.1). Classification (GTDB taxonomy): domain Bacteria; phylum Desulfobacterota; class Syntrophorhabdia; order Syntrophorhabdales; family WCHB1-27; genus BOG-1155. The sequence continues at coordinate 26,444 of CAVYJH010000003.1, forward strand.
GGATATAGTAGGTGACAGCGATAGTCGATTTCAAAATGCTATACGTACCAAATTCACCTACGAAGAATTGGTTTCATAAAATGGCAAGAACCGGGAATTGCCATGTGAAAGAGTGCATACGAATAGAACTATTCGCCGGTCTCTGTCCCATCCAGCATCCTTCGTATAGCTGCGTGCCTCTCTGCCCTCTCTACGCTTCATCCATTTAGACCGGGATTAAGACCTTCCTTTTTCAGGATTGTAAGTAATTCCTTAGCCGGAGGCGACAAAGATTCCCTCTCCAGAAAAAAAATCCTGAACGGCAGGAAAAGCCTCTCTGATGACAGGCGTAAGGGTTTAAAGATCCCGCCTTCAATTTCATCTATGATAGACATGCGGTCCAAGAAGGAAATTGTCTTTCCTGTCTTCACCATTTCCTTGATAAATTCGGTAGCTCCTTCCAGGAGTACGTTTGGAGTAACATTGTGCTTCTTGAGTACTTTGAGGACGAGTTCTCCTACGGCAGAACCGCTTCCTCTAAGGCTTAAAGTCTCCCCTGCCAGCTCGTCAACATCTATCCGGCTCTCCTTTTCGAACCATTTATGCGTTTTACCCACTATAAGAAAGACCTCCTCTTTTCGAAAAGGAATTGAGGATATGCCTTTTGTGGCTCTCAGGTGGGGCACGATGGCCAGCTCATTTTCCATCTTGAGCACGCTGTCGAACATCTGAGAAGCAGTTCCGTCCCTGACCACAACCTTGACCTGGGGATTTTGACTTTGAAAAAGAGATACAATCCCGGGCAATACGCGCTTGGAATAGTTCGGGGTGGTGCCTATCGTCAAAACGCTGTTTCTCTTCCCTTGCAAGTCCAACAAGTGATTCTCTGCCAAGGCGGAAAGTTCAAATATCTTCTCCGCATCCGCGTATAATGTCTGCCCTTCTTCCGTGAGCTTCAGATCTTTCCCAAGCCTCATGAAGAGTCTCACACCATAAAATCGCTCCAAATCCCGAATTTGCATACTGACAGCCGGCTGGCTAACCAGTAATTTATCAGCTGCTTGTGAACAAGTGCCGTACTTGGCGGTGAGATAGAATGCCTCCAGTTTCTTAAGATTCACAGGGCGCTCCTTCGCAAGTCCTATCTGAGTTGAGCTAATTTCATATCGCTATCGTCCCTATTTTGTCAATTATAAGAAAACGTTATGTGAAAAACAATTTATTTGTCTTTCTGTCATTGGCCGGCTGCGTGTAAAATAAAACCTAGGATATTAAAAATTGCATCTCGTGATTGCGTACCGGATGGTCCCTAAGGCCACTATACCGGGAAGAGGGTTCCGGATAGCCGGGAAAGCATACACGTAGGATGACTCTTGGAAGGAGGCGCACCGGTGGCCAAGCTCAAGGCAAAGATCGGTTCTGGGGAAGCAGGACGCTTCGACCAGAGAAACACCATGTATTCGCGGCCAAGGGACCCCGAAAAATCTGATGCCAGAATACTGGACATCGGTAAGCGCCACTACAGCGCGAAGCACTTTGGAAAAACGTCGGGCTACACCATGAGGGATTGGGCCTTCAGTATGGCCATGTGGTATATGGAGCGATGGTGGGGCTTCGGGAACATGGTAGGAAACGAGGGTCTCTTTACCTGGTTCCCCGACCAGGCGGAACGGGCATTACGGGACCGCATGGAACCGGGGGGTAAGTGGGAAGTTTCTGACCCTGAGGAGATGAGCCGCAACATCAAGAAGGCGGCCCTGCACCTGGGGGCGTCCCTCGTCGGAATCTGCAAGGTCGACCAGCGCTGGCTTTACTCTCACAGGTTCCACCCCCACACCCATGAACACACCCCCGTAGAGATTCCCGCAGAGTTTCAATATGCCGTCGTCATGGCCCACGAAATGCCCTACGAGTTGATGCAGACATCCCCTGCCTACGGCGGCTTCGCATCGACAGGCCGGGGGTATTCAATGATGGCCTTCGTCGCATCATCGCTATCCCACTATATCCGGAGCCTGGGATATCAGGCAATCCCTACCGGCAATGACACTGCGTTGAGTGTACCCATCGCCATTGACGCAGGCCTTGGGGAACTGGGACGCAACGGGATGCTAATCACGAAGAGGTTTGGCCCCAGGGTGAGGCTCAGCAAGGTGTTCACCGACATACCCCTCGTGGCTGACAAACCAATCGAGTTCGGCGTCGCCGAGTTCTGTGCAAGCTGCAAGAGGTGCGCCGAAGAGTGTCCCTCGGGCGCGGTCAGCCCCGGCAAGCCGACCACCGAAGGGCTCACCATCTCCAATAACAATGGTATATACAAGTGGTACATCGATCCCGAGAAATGCCTCGACTTCTGGGCGCGAAACAATGGAAGCTGTGAAAACTGCGTCAGGGTCTGCTCCTTTAACAAGCTACCGGGCAGGCTGCACGGCGCAGTCAGATTCTCTATCAAGAACACACCATGGTTGAATCCCTTGCTTGTGCGGATGGACAAGTTCTTTGGCTATGGCAGGAGGGTCAAGACGGAGGATGTGTGGAAGTAAACGAGAGGCTGCATTTCGACGACTTAAGGTCTGTTTGCTCGGACAGATACCGCATAAAAAGGGAGAGAGGTGCCGCAAAATTACAACAACTATTTCAGGCTTTCCGGTTGAAAGCTTCTACCGATCGTAAGAGAGGCAGAATACGCCTTTCAGTCAGTGTTCGACAGCTCCGCCCTCGCCTACCGTCGTTTTTTCTGAAAACCGAATTATGCTTTTTGTCACCCCTCCATGTCACCCCTGCATGACATGCCTCCATGTCACCTCTCCTTGTCGCTTTGACACGAGAGCGGAAAAGAGAGAAGCTCTTATGAGACCGGACAGTCATTGTGTCAGGCCGGAAAACATGACGGAAGCCCGGCCGTTTAAGCCGGTTTCCGGAGGTCCGGTAAACCGAGGCCGCTCTTTGACAATTTAAGCCGCAATGGCCGCACCCGACGGCGATGGCCGTTCACTCAACACTCACAACTTTCTTTGCCCCTCCCTTAAACCCGTCAAGTTTCGTTCAATTTTGTACACCCACTTTAAGAAAGGCTTGTGCGAGAGCCGAATCTGGAGAGCTCGCCGAGACGGCCGGTGGCAAATACGTGCTAAAGACGGTAAATCCTGCCGAAAATGCTAAATGATGCCCGGTTGTGCGCTTGTTTGTTCACTGCAAATGTTCAAAGCACACGATCGATGGAAAGTCGGGCTGATGGAGACGTTCAGGGGCAGGGAATAAAGAAACGGGTCGCGGCAGGCGATAAAGGGAAGAGGACCCGTGAGAAACGCGTATCAGCCGGGCTTGAGCACAACGGCGCCGAGGGGCGGAAGGTTGAGGCTCAGGGAGCAGGGGCGTCTGTGCCAGGAGACGGGGTCGGTGTGGCGGCCTCCCATGTTGCCCATGTTGCTGCCCCAGTAGAGGTCGGAGTCGCTGTTGAATATCTCCCTGTAAAAACCCCATTTCGGTACACCCACGCGGTAGTTGTACCTCGGCACGGGGGTGAAGTTGAAGACAAAGACGAGAAAATCGTCAGGGTCTTTGGCCTTCCTGATGAAGGAGACGACGCTCCTCTCATAGTCGCTGAAATCAATCCATTCGAAGCCCCGGTAGTTGAAATCAACCTCGTGCATTGAGGCCTCTTTCCGGTATAGCATGTTGAGGTCTTTGAAGAAGGTCTGAAGCTTCCTGTGGGGCTCATACTCCAGAAGATGCCAATCGAGACTGGCATTCCAGTTCCATTCCCACCACTGCCCTATTTCTCCTCCCATGAAGAGGAGCTTCTTGCCGGGCTGGGCGTACATATAGGAAAAGAGGAGCCGGAGGTTGGCGAATTTCTGCCAGAAGTCGCCGGGCATCTTATCGAGAAGCGAGCGCTTCCCGTAGACTACCTCGTCGTGAGAGAGCACGAGAATAAAGTTCTCGGTGAAGGCGTATAGAAGCGCAAAAGTAAGGTTGTTCTGATGATATTTGCGAAAGACGGGGTTGTCGGCGACATAGCTCAGGATATCATTCATCCATCCCATGTTCCATTTCATGCTGAAGCCGAGCCCGCCGAGATACGTGGGAGCGGAGACCGCGGGCCAGGCGGTAGATTCTTCAGCAATGGTGAGCACACCGGGATACCGTCCATGAACGATTTCATTGAACCGTTTTATGAAAGCAACCGCCTCCAGGTTCTCGTTGCCGCCGTATTTGTTGGGAATCCACTCGCCTGGTTTTCTTGAGTAGTCGAGGTAAAGCATGGAGGCGACGGCATCGACCCGCAAGCCGTCAATGTGGTATTTGTCGAGCCAGAAGAGGGCGTTCGAAATGAGAAAATTCGCTACCTCGCTCCTTCCGTAATTGAATATGAGCGTGCCCCACTCCCGGTGCTCCCCCTGGAGGGGGTCGGCGTGCTCGTAGAGGGCGGTCCCGTCGAAATAGGCCAGACCATGGCCGTCCTTCGGGAAGTGGGCAGGCACCCAGTCTATGATGACACCAATGTCTGCCTGGTGGAAGCGGTCCACAAGGTACATGAAATCATCGGGAGTCCCATACCGGCTCGTACAGGAAAAGTATCCTACCGTCTGATAGCCCCAGGACTCGTCAAGCGGATGCTCGCTCACCGGCATAAACTCGACGTGCGTGTAGCCTATCTCCTTTACATAGGGCACAAGCGTGTCGGCGAGCTCCCGGTATGTCAGCCACCGCCCGCCCCCTTCGGCCACCCTGCGCCATGAACCGGGATGGACCTCGTAAATGGATACGGGCGACTCAAACCAGTTTCTCTCTTGCCGTGCCCCCATCCATTTGTCATCGGACCAGCGGTACTTGTCCAGGTTCCATACCACGGACGCGCTCTTCGGCCGGAGCTCGGAACAGAAGGCAAAGGGGTCGGCCTTCTGCGCGAGAAATCCCTTATACCGCGATTTTACTTCGAACTTGTAGGGGGTACCCTGCTTGAGACCGGGGATGAAGAGTTCCCAGATGCCCGTCGAGCCCCTCACGCGCATCATGTGCCGTCTTCCGTCCCAATAGTTAAAATCACCGATAACGCCCACGCTGATGGCGTTAGGCGCCCAGACCGCGAAAAGGACCCCTTCTATGCCCTCGACAGCCATTTCGTGAGCGCCCAGTTTCTGGTACTGATCATAGTGGGTCCCCTCCGCCATAAGGTGGAGGTCGAAGTCGGACAGAACAGGCAAAAAAGCATAAGGGTCGATGATGATCTCCACGCCGCCCGACCTATCGGTCTTCTTCAGTCGGTAGGGGAACACCTCGCCCTCACTCCGTATGACGGCTTCAAAAAAACCATCTTTGTGGAGCCTCTTCATGGGATATTCCTGACCCCTTTGGAGGTCGACCACGGCCGCCCCGGCGGCGTCGGGAAGAAACGCGCGGACAGCCACGCACTCCCTGCCGGCCCACTTTATCACATGAGCGCCAAGGACCTCGAAAGGGTCCTGGTGGGCCGAATGAACAATCTTCTCTATCTCTTCCTTCAAGAGCATCTCTGCCTCACCCTCCTTCCTTTCATTTGACACATTATACCTTTTGCGCTGTTTCTGCAAGCTGCCGCCTCAAAGGGGGGGTAAAGCAAAACAGTGTGCGATGTGCTACAATGAAAAAAAGGGCACACAACGGAAAAAGGGCAGGTCCGGTGAGCCTGCGGTCCCGGAAAGGGAGAGAGAATCATGGCTGAAGGGGCAAGAATTTTGGTCATCGATGATGAGCAGCAGATTCGCCGCATGCTGAAGGTGGCGCTCTCCGGATACGGTTACTCGCTCAGCGAGGCGGCGACCGGCAAAGAAGGTCTTCACGAGGCGGCCCTTTTCCATCCGGACCTGGTGATCCTCGATCTGGGGTTGCCCGATCTCGATGGCATAGAGGTTATAAGCCGTCTCCGTGAGTGGACTCAGGTACCTATCATCGTGCTTTCCGTAAGGGAAGGAGAAACCGACAAGATCAACGGCCTTGATGCGGGGGCGGACGATTATCTGACGAAACCTTTCAGCATGGGGGAGCTTCTCGCCCGCATACGCGTCGCAATCCGTCACGTGGCCGGGAAAGAAGATGAGCCTGTTTTGACATTCCCGGACCTTTCCGTCGATCTGGCCCGCCGCCTTGTGCTGCTCAAAGGGGAGGAACTGAAGCTGACGCCTACGGAATATGAGATCCTCAAAGCCCTGGCGCTCCACGCAGGCAGGGTGGTTACCCACAGGCAGCTCCTGCGGGCCGTCTGGGGACCTAATTTTCAGGAGGAGACCCACTACCTGCGTGTCTATATAGGTCAATTGCGACGCAAGATAGAAGAGGACCCTGCCCGGCCCCGGTACATTCTCACCGAAGCGGGTGTCGGTTATCGGTTCACGTCGGGGGAATAGTGGCGAATTCGCGAGCGTCCTCGGCGGCCCTACACCTGGCTCCCGTAAAGCCCTACGTCTGGACCTTCTTAACCGTCATGCTCGTGACCGTCATCGGGCACCTGATCATCTCCTTTTTTGACATCGCCAACGTGATCCTTCTCTATCTCCTGCCCGTGCTCGTGGCCGCGGTCCGCTGGGGTCGGGGGCCTTCATTATTTGCCTCTCTTCTCGGCGTGCTGGCCTTCGATTTCTTCTTTGTGCCGCCTGTTTTCAGCTTTGCCGTCGGCGATATCAAGTATCTCTTCACCTTCGCCGTTTTTCTCCTTGTGGGTCTGGTAACGGGCGCGATGGCAATGAGGGTTCGCGACGAGTTGGAGAAGACACAACAGAGGGAGAAAAGGACCCTCGCCCTCTATGCGCTCAGTGAAAAGATCGCGAGTAAGGCAGACCTGGGAGATGTACTCGCCACCTTTGCACGGACGGTGGCAGAGGCGGTCGACGGCCAGGTGTCGATCCTTGCGGGCGAGAAAGACCGCGTCGTCCGGGAGCTGGCCTCCTATCCGGAGAGCGCCGGCGCTTGGGACGAAAAGAAAATGGCAGTCGCCCGATGGGTGTTGGAGCACGGTCAGAGCGCGGGCAGGGGCACAGAAATCCTTAGGGAAGCAAGCGAGCTCATCTTTCCCATCAAAGCCGACAAGAAGACACTCGCCGCCCTTTGCGTCAATCTCGGCACGGAGAGAAAGCCCCTCCCCACGGAGAAGAGACAGCTTATCGAAGCTTTCGCAAACCTGGCTGCCGTCGCGATTATCAGGCTCAACCTCGCAGAAGAGGCCGAACAGGTGCAGCGACTTGCCGAGTCGGAAAAGCTCCATAAGGCCCTGCTCGATTCCATCTCCCACGACCTGAGGACGCCGCTGGCCTCGATTACGGGGGCGGTGACCAGCCTGCTCGCGGAGGGGAGTTCCTACGACCAGGAGGCAAAGGGTATCCTCCTCGATACAATCAAGGAGGGAGCCTTCCGCCTGAACCGTTTTGTGGCGAACCTACTCGACATGGCCCGTCTTCAGAGCGGCTCGTTGAAGCTGCACGGCGAGTGGTGCGACATACAGGATGTCGTCGGCGTGACGCTCCGAGAGGTCCACGATGTGGTGGAGGGACATCCGGTCTTGGTCAACATCGGTCCGGACCTCCCCCTCGTCCAGGCAGATTTCGGCCTGGTCGAGCACGTGCTGATCAATTTGCTGGAAAACGCGGCCAAGTACGCTCCGGGAGGCAGCGAGATCATTGTTTCCGCCCGGGCCGTCGAGGGGGCGGTCCTCATCAGCGTCGCCGACCTCGGCCCTATAATCCCAACTGACGAGCGGGGGCACATATTCGACAAATTCCACCGCATGCAGGGCTCGAAAAACATCAGCGGCTCGGGCCTCGGGCTGTCTATCTGCCGGGGCATAATCGAAGCCCACGGGGGCACGATCTGGGTTGATTCACCCCTTGAACGGGGTAACCGCTTCACCTTTTCCCTGCCCCTGCCGTCCTGACCCCCTTGCCCCGCACCCTGTTTTCGCTCGATGCTGTTCAAATCTTTATATTATTTTTAGGTGTGTGTGAGCGGTTTTTATACTATGCTAATGTTGGTCTTTACCTGCCATTCCGGATGATCGAAAGGGAATAACGATACGGAGGCCCGCACCATGGTCAAAGAGATTTATGTCATCATATTTTACCTCGCGCTACTGCTGCTTCTCGCGCCGCCGCTCGGGCGCTACATGGCAGCGGTTTTCGAGGGGAAGCCACACATCCTGAGCAGAGTGGCGGGTTCGCTGGAACGCCTTATCTATCGTTTCTGCCGCATAGACGAGAGCGTTGAGATGTCCTGGAAAGGGTATGCCTGGGCCTTTCTCCTCTTCAACGGGGTGGGTCTCATAGCGCTCTTTCTCCTGCAGCTCGCCCAGGGCGTCCTGCCTTTCAACCCACAGCATCTGTCGGCTGTACGCTGGGATACGGCGCTCAACACGGCCATATCCTTTGTCACGAACACGAACTGGCAGGCATACGGGGGCGAGACGACCATGAGCTACTTTACCCAGATGATGGGCATGACCGTCCAGAACTTTGTCTCGGCCGCAGCGGGAATGGCCGTTCTCCTGCCGCTCATCAGGGCCTTTACGTCAAAACTGAAGGGGACGGTGGGCAACTTCTGGGTCGACATGACCCGCTCCGTGCTTTATATCTTGCTTCCCTTAAGCGTTATATTGGCCCTCGCGCTGGCATCCCAGGGCGCCGTACAGACCTTCGGGCCTTACGTAAAGGCGCACACCCTTGAAGGGGCCGAACAGGTGATCGCGGTCGGGCCGGCTGCATCGCAAGTGGCGATCAAGCAGCTCGGCTCGAACGGCGGCGGTTTCTTCAACGCGAATTCCGCGCACCCCTTCGAGAATCCGACGGGTACGTCAAATTTCCTCGAGCTTCTCTCGATCCTGCTTATACCCGCGGCGTTGCCCTTTACCATGGGCAGTATGATCAACAATCGCCGCCAGGGTCGGGCGATTTTTGCCGCCATGGCGGTACTTTTCCTGATGGGCCTGGTTTTTGCTTTTTCCGCCGAGTGGCAGCCGAACCCGCTCCTCACCGGAATGGGCGTGACAAGCAACATGGAAGGGAAAGAGGTCCGCTTCGGCATAGGCTCGTCGGTGCTCTGGGCACAGGCGACGACGGTGACCTCGAACGGCTCCGTGAATAGCATGCACGACAGCATGAAGCCCCTCACCGGCCTCGTCTGCATGTTCAATATAGCCGTGGGGGAGGTGATTTTCGGGGGTGTCGGCGTCGGTCTGATCGGCATGCTCATGTACGCGGTCCTCGCGCTCTTCCTCGCGGGATTGATGATCGGGCGCACGCCGGAGTTCCTGGGAAAGAAGCTCGAATCAAGGGAGATGGTCATGGCCGTGATCGTGGTGGTTGCCCCTGCTATCGCGTCCCTCATCTTTGCCGGCATTGCCGCGGTCACGCCTGCCGGCCTTTCGAGCCTCAACAACGCGGGTCCCCACGGCCTCTCGGAGATACTGTATGCCTTCTTCTCCGCCGCAGGCAACAACGGCTCCGCCTTCGCGGGTCTCAATGTCAATACGGTATTCTATAACCTGACCCTGGGTTTTTGCATGCTCGTGGGGCGGTTCCTCACCATATTACCCGCCCTGGCCATTGCCGGCTCTCTCGCCGTAAAAAAGCGCATCCCCGTGAGCACGGCTACATTCCCCACGGAGGGCCCACTTTTCGTCGGGATGCTCGCTGCGGTCGTGCTCATTGTCGGTGCCCTGACGTTCTTTCCCGCCCTTGTGCTGGGGCCCGTTCTCGATCATCTTCTGCTCGGCGCGGGCAGGACGTTTTAGGGAGGCCGCCATGGAAGAAAAGAAAGTAACCATCTGGCAAGCAGGACTCATCAGATCGGCCATCGCCGGCGCCTTCAGAAGGCTCGACCCGCGGCTCCTGTGGCGAAACCCCGTCATGTTGGTGGTGGAGGCCGTCTCAGTCATCACCTCCTTCATTTCGGTGGGCAATCTCATTTCGGGTGGACCCTTCCGGTTCAATCTGCAGATATCCCTGTGGCTCTGGTTCACCGTGCTTTTTGCCACCTTTGCCGAAGCCCTCGCCGAAGGCAGGGGCAAGGCACAGGCGGAGACGCTCAGGAAGGCGCAGACAGAGGCATACGGCCGCAGGATAAATGCCGACGGGCAGGTCGAGAAGGTCCCGGCCCTCTCGCTTCGGAAAGGTGACATGGTGATCATAGAGGATAGCGACCCGGTACCCGGGGACGGGGAGATCGTCGAAGGGGTGGCCCTCGTCGACGAGTCGGCCGTGACCGGCGAGTCGGCCCCGGTCATACGGGAGGCAAAGGGGGACCGGAGCGCCGTGACCGGCGGCACCCGGATCCTTTCAGGGAAAATACAGGTCATGATCACGGCAAATCCCGGCGAAACCTTTCTCGACCATATGATTTCCATGGTGGAGAGCGCAAAACGGCAGAAAACGCCGAACGAAATCGCCCTGGAGATCCTGCTCGTGGGGCTCACCGTGCTCTTCATCGTCGTGGTAGGGACGCTTCCCCTGTTTGCGGCTTACGGTGGTGTCAAGATCGCCCTGCCAGTGCTCGTTTCCCTTCTGGTCTGCCTCATCCCGACGACTATCGGCGGTTTACTCCCCGCCATCGGCATCGCGGGGATGGACCGCCTGATCCAGCACAACGTGATCGCCCTCTCCGGCCGCGCAGTAGAGGCAGCGGGCGACGTGGACGTGGTCCTCCTTGACAAGACGGGTACTATCACCCTGGGCAACCGCATGGCCACGGATTTCATACCCGCGTCCGATGTGACCAGGGAAGAGCTTGCCGAGGCGGCGCTCCTCTCGTCGCTCGCCGACGAAACCCCTGAAGGGCGGAGCATCGTGGCCCTCGCAAAGCACCTCCTCTCGGTGCGAGGGCGGGATATCAAGACGCCCGACCCCTCATGTTTTGTTCCCTTCACCCCCGAGCTTCGCATGAGCGGGGTCTCCGTTGACGGACGTGAGGTACGCAAGGGCGCAACCGATGCGGTTGCGGCGTTTGTGACGTCAAAGGGCGGCACCATTCCCGAGAGTGTCGAGGAGGCTGCCGACCGGGTGGGACGGGAAGGGGGAACCCCGCTTGTGGTGGCCGATTCCGGCCGCGCCCTCGGCGTGATCCAGTTGAAGGACGTCCTGAAAGAAGGCATAAAGGAAAGGCTCAACCAATTGCGCCTCATGGGCATCCGCTCGACCATGATCACCGGTGACAACCCGCTCACGGCGGCAGCCATTGCAGCGGAGGCAGGTATCGACGACTTTGTCGCCCAGGCGCGGCCCGAGGAGAAGCTCCGCCTCATCCGTAAGTACCAGGGCGAGGGCCACCTGGTGGCCATGATAGGAGATGGGACGAACGATGCGCCGGCCCTCGCGCAGGCCGATGTTGCCGTGGCGATGAACGCGGGTACCCAGGCATCGAGGGAGGCTGCCAACATGGTGGACCTCGATTCCAACCCGACAAAGCTTCTCGATATAGTCGAGATCGGCAAGCAGATCCTGATGACGCGCGGAGCGTTGACCACTTTCAGCGTGGCCAACGACGTGGCAAAATATTTTGCCATCATTCCCGCGATTTTCGTCCAGGTCTTTCCCGTCCTCGCGATCCTCAACGTGATGCGCCTCGCCACACCCCAAAGCGCAATCCTTTCGGCTATCATATTCAACGCGATCATCATCCCCCTCCTTATCCCGCTCGCCCTGAAGGGCATCAAGTACCGGCCTATAACAGCCCAGGCCCTTCTGTGGCGAAACCTCCTCATTTATGGGATCGGAGGGGTTATCCTGCCCTTTATGGGCATCAAAGTAATCGATCTTTTTGTGGTTCTGCTGCATTTAGCGTAGAACGAGGAGGTTTCCATGAGAGAACTGATACGATCGCTCCTCATCTTCGTGGTACTGTCGCTGCTGACCGGTCTCGCTTATCCGTCACTCATGACCGGTCTGTCGAGGCTTCTCTTTCCCGGGAAGGCCGCAGGCAGCCTGGTCACGGATCGCGGGCATGTGGTTGGGTCCGGCCTCATAGGACAGAAGTTTACGACAGCCCGCTACTTTCACGGCCGGCCATCGGCCGTCGATTATGACGCGAGCACGTCCGGGGGCACGAACTTCGGGCCTGCCAACGCCAAGTTTCTTCAAGAGGTGAAGGGCCGGGTGGAGGCCACGCGCAGAGAGAACAACCTGAGTCCTGATTCAGCCATACCCGCCGATCTCGTCCTTGCCTCGGGGAGCGGCCTCGACCCCGACATCAGCGTGGAAGGGGCCCTTCTCCAGATACCACGGGTGGCGAAGGCCCGGGCCGTCTCCGAGGAGGTCCTGAGAAACCTTGTCGAAGGCATGGCCGAAGGGCAGCATGCCTGGGGGGAGGCAAGGGTGAATCTGCTCAGGCTGAACATGGCGACCGACCGGCTATAAACCGCGCAAAGACTCGTTGGACGGTCGGCAGGGATAGGCGGTCTTCTTATCGGCCTTTTGAACGGCCTGGACGCCCGCGCCCCGGGGGCGTGAGCCGCAACGACGCAGCGGCTCCTTCATGACAACCGCAGCCACCAGCCGCTGGATTTCGGCACGTTTCTTGATATTACACCGCTTGACGGGTATATTTTTATCGACGATGGGGACGTCCTGGTGGATATCTACGACGAAATGATGATCTGTTCGCGGGGTATAGCAGCCTCCTTCCCCGATCCGCACTTTTACGAGTCGTGCGCCTCGCAGCTCGCCGACTCACGCAGTATCTATCGACAGGCCCCTCTTGTCGGCCGCTGCCGCGAGGCCATTGTGCGGGACCTCGCCCGGAACCCGAGTCACGGGCTGGAGCACGCGGAAAAGGTCGCCGTCGAGGCGGGGGCTCTGGTACTGGCAGAAACGGCGAGGACCGGTCTTGAAGGATACGACCCGAAGGAGATTGCTGTTCTGGCCCAGGTCGCCGGCCTCCTCCACGACATGCGACGGGGGAGCAAAGATCATGCGAGTTCCGGCGCCATCGCTGCCGGCTCGTTGCTCGATAACCTCGGCGTGCCGGAAAAGGACAGAGAGCACGTGGTCCGGGCTATCGCAAACCACGAGGCCTTTGTCGAGCCTCCGATCATGATAGTATCGGCCCTGGGCACGCTTGTCAGCGATGCGTTGTACGATGCAGACAAGTTTCGCTGGGGACCTGACAATTTCACGGTGACGCTCTGGGAGATGCTTCGCTTCGCCCGTGCGTCGGTCGTCGCCGTTATTCCTCGGTTTCCTGAGGGGATGGAAGGGATAGCGCGCATCAAAGGCACGTTTCGATCCCATACCGGCAGGGTTTTTGGTCCGGAGTTCATCGACCTCGGTTTGTGCATCGGAAACAAGATTTACGATTTCCTTCGGGAGCGCTTCGGTGCATAGACGCCGTGAAGGCAAACCCCCCGCACACGTGGCTGGGCAGAGATTCCTTCAGGTTCTGCACCGGATCGGCCTTAAGGGAAAAGGATGCTTTCCGATAAAACTAGGCGACGAGCCGGTGAAGGCGGGGACGTCCGGCCCATATCCTCATCGGTAGCGCACGCAGAAGGCCGCGCACCACGTGTTTGTCTCCATCTTTGTAAAAACGGCTGGCAGAAAGCGACAGTGTCTCTAACCGGGAGGACGGATTGGATCTTACCGATGAAAAGAACGGTCACATGCAGACCTTATCATCGAGGCGGGACCTTCTCGAAAAGGCAGAGACACTGAAAGTCCTGCCCACCCTGAACGCGATTATCGACGAAGTGCTCCGGGTCCTGGCGGACGAGAATGCGTCGTTTAACGCCCTCTTCGGCGTCGTCAGGTACGATCACGCCATCTCCGCGAAAATCATCAGCATTGCCAATTCCGCTTACTTCGGCAGGGGGATGCGCATAGTCAGCCTGGAGAGGGCCATGGCAGCCATAGGCTTCGACGAGATAAGCAGGATCGTCATGTGCCTCGTCTTCCTCAAGGAGATGCTGCACCAGTGGAAGCTCAGTCAGGCCGACCTGACGACCCTCTGGACACACACACTCTCCGTGGCCTGCGCGGCAAAAATCCTCGCCACAAGGACGTTGACCGAGGACGAGGCGAAGGTCTTTACCGTCTCTATCCTCCACGACATAGGGAAAGTGCCCCTCTTGATGTATGGCGGCCGGTACCGCAAGCTCACCGAGGAGGCGCGGGATACGGGGAAGGACATTGCCTCCCTTGAGAGGGAAGTTTTCGGCATCGATCACCAGGAGATAGGTTACTTCATGTCGGTGAAGTGGAGGTTCCCCGAAGAATTCTCCGAGGTCATCAGGACACACCATGGGGGGCCGGAGAACCCGACGGACCTGGTAGACATCGTGACGAAGGCGGACAGGTTCATCGACAACACGCCCGCAGATCTCGGCCCCCAAGGCTTTATCCTCAGCAAGGAGGCGGACCGGATCGAGGCAGAAATAAAGAGGGTTACCGAACTGTTGGGGGTTGGTTCATGCACCGGCAAGGGGACATTATCTCCAAGGCCTTCGATCCAAAAGTCGCCGTAGAAGCTGCTCTCTCTGCCCGTTACGGAAATGTGTGATCTGTTGCTGACAGAATCTTGTTGACCTTATCTCGACCGGGTGCCAGAATAGGCTGAACATGGCGTGCGGAGGCGGAAGAGTAGCCGACTAGCTATTGAATTACGTGAGAGCATCCCATCTGCCCCCGCCAACGGGAGGGTTGAAGATGAATCGCTACGATATTGTATTTGTCGGTCACTTCGGCACGGGCATAATTGTTCCTTTCGAGGGATCGCCTTTGGTCGAACAGGGCAGTCCGGTATTTTTTGCCGCAATAGCAGCCTCCTGTGTGGGGAAAAGGATTGCCGCCGTGACGAAAATATCCGAAAGCGAAGCATATCTCCTGAAACCGCTGAAAGCCGCCGGGGTTGATCTCTTCGTGAAGCCCGGAGAGATTACTCACTACCGTATCGTTTTCCCGACCGCAAATGTCGATCAAAGGCAGGCGTTTCTCATAAAGGGCGCAGAACATTTTTCTATTGGAGACATACCTTCTTTTGAACCGTGCCTGATCCGTCTTTGCTGTATGGGCGTCCGCGAATTCCAGTTGGAGTTGATGCGGGCACTGAAGGCGCGAGGATTCCGTCTGTCGGTGGACATGCAGAGCTTCGTGCTCCAGGCGGACGATGAGACGGGGGTCGTCCGACTTAAGGATGTTCCGGAGAAAAAAGAGATCCTGGACATGGCCGATTTCGTAAAGCTTGATGCTACAGAGGCGCAGACCTTGACGGGCGCCGAAGTGCTGCAGGACCAGGCAGACATGCTGGAAGACTGGGGAAGCTCCGAGACTATAATAACTTCTTCAGAGGGGGTGCTGGCTCGGAGCAAGGGGAAAACCGCTTTCGTGAAATTTACTCACAGGAGCACCAGGGGCAGGATGGGCCGCGGCGACACTGTCATGGGATCGTACCTGGCACGCAGGATGGATCATCCCGTTGAAGACTCGCTTCGGTTCGCCGCAGCGCTCACGTCGATCAAGATGGAATCCGCCGGTCCCTTCATGGGCCCTCTGGATGACGTTATTGAGCGGATGGGCAACTGAGTGAGTAACTGCCGAAACCGCGAAGTCATGCGCTGCTGCGGTACCATGCTGCGCTCACGATTTGTGAGAGAATACCTCCTGCTGCGTCTATCCCCACGTCCGTGATTGAAGAGGCCCGCGTTGCGACAAAGGATTGATGGAATTCGTCGCCCAGCGCCCAGAGTACCACTCCGATTACTGCCACCACGCACCATCGCCATTTCCAGCCGGCTCCGGGGACATGAAAGGTCCGGAACAGCAGGAGGCCGAGGATGAAGTATTCAAAAACGTGAGCGGCTTTTCTCGTCATTGTATGGATCACTAATGCTTCTTGTGCTGAAAGGTGTGGAAGCAGGAACTGTGCAATCGCTCTCACCGCGGAGGATGTATTTTCGGAAGAGAACGATCCCGTCGACATCCAGAAGATAAAGCAAAGCCACAGGACAAGGGGAGGCCATTGTTTGATGAAATTCCTCAAGGTTTGCGTCATCGTGGTTTTCCTGAGAGATGCCTCCATTCAGCTATCGTTCCGGGTCGCGGCCGTACAGACGACCTTGCCGTTGATGGTGGCGCAGCCCGGATCGGCCGTGAATTCCGGATAATCCCTATTATCGCCGGCTTAGAAAAAAACTTGACGGCACCCCGACAAAGCCTGGCGCAAAGAGACTCCGGCCGCTGTCTATCGGCCGGTTGATTACCACCCGCTAACCTGTTACAATTAAACTTATGATCCCCCAGCTCGAACAGAAATTGGCAGCCTATAGTCCCTCTTCACTTTACTCCGACACCAAGGCGAGGGCATCCGTGCTCATACCCATTGCTGCAGACGGCGACGATACGCGCATCCTCCTGACGAAGAGAACGACCACGCTGAAGTATCATAGAGGGGAAATCTCGTTTCCGGGCGGCATGTACGAGGAGGAGGACCGGGAAACGGTGCGGACGGCGATACGGGAAAGCGGCGAGGAGATCGGCCTCCAGCCGGAAGACATCCAGATCGTCGGTCGGCTGGACGACATGGAGACCATAACCGGGTTTGTGATCACCCCGTATGTGGGCCTCATACCCTATCCCTATGACTTCAAGCTCAATCCCCACGAGGTGCACCATATTATCTGCCTGCCCTTCCGCTACCTGATGGAGTATGAGCCGGAGACGACAACAGCGGAACACCAGGGGAAAACCATGCAGGCTCCCGTAATCTATTACCAAGGCGAAAGGATATGGGGAGCGACATGCAAACTGCTCTTGCAGCTCAGACAGATACTCGAAGGATGATGCCCTTTAACCCGAAGGTTCCGCCCGGCCAGGGTGCACTGACATGAAGCCGGTCATCAGCATCGTCGGAAGGCAGAATGTGGGGAAATCCACCCTTTTTAATCGCATTATCGGCCGCAGGAAAGCCATAACCGAGAATATTCCAGGCGTCACCAGGGACCGGAACTATGGCGAGTTCGAGTTTGGGGGCAAATCCTTTGCGATCATCGACACAGGAGGATTTGAGCCGGAGGGCGCCGAGAAGATCACGTCTCTCGTGAAAGAGCAGATCTACGGGGCCGTGGAGGAGTCATCGATGATCATATTCCTCCTGGACGCACGCGACGGCCTCCTGCCCGAGGACCACGAGATAGCGTCGATCCTGCGCCGCTACAACAAGCCTGTCTTCTACGCGGTCAACAAGGTGGATTCGCAAAAACGGGAGGCGGAGACCGCCGATTTTTACCGGCTGGGCGTGGATAAGCTCTATTCGGTCAGCGCTGCCCACGGGCTCGGAGTGGGCGACCTGCTCGAAGACATTGCCCGGATAGCGGAAGCAGAGCCGGAGGAAGAGGCTGCCCAAGGCATAAAAATCGCCATCGTGGGCAGACCCAACACGGGCAAATCATCCATCGTGAACAGGCTGCTCGGCTCAAACCGCATGATCGTGAGCGACGTGCCGGGAACTACGAGGGACGCAATCGATTCGATCATCCAATGCGAGGGGAAAACATTCACGGTGATCGACACTGCCGGATTGAGGAAGAAGGGCAGGATTTCCCAGAAAGTGGAGGAGTATTCGGTCTCTAGCGCCCTGAGGAGCATAGAGCGGGCGGATGTAGTCAACCTCGTCATCGACGGACAGCTCGGGATCGGCCATCAGGACGGGGCCATCGCCCATTTTATCGTCTCCACGGGCAAGGGGATCGGGATCGTGGTGAACAAGCGGGATCTGATGGACCGTGAGGTTACTGAAGACGAGTATCGCACAATGGTCGGGGAGCGTCTCCCCCATGCGGACTTCGCGCCCGTCATCTTCACTTCGGCCCTCACGGGGGAACACGTGGAAGAGATTCTTGACGTCGATACGCGCATCTACGGGCAGTTAACAACGAGGATATCCACACCGAAGCTGAACAGGGCCTTCGAGGAGTTCACCAGGAGACTGAGTCCCCCCATGGCGGACGGAAAGCAGGTGAAAATTTTCTACGTGAGCCAGCTCAAGTCGGTCCCCCCCACATTTATCCTCTTCCTGAATTACCCGGACCGTATTCCGGAGCACTACAAGAGGTATCTCGAGAACTCGCTGAGGGAAAAATATGGCTTCAGGGGCACCCCAATAAGACTCCTTTTCAGACAGAGGTGAAGGGAATGAAAAAGCGGAAAACGAAATACCGGCTAAAGAGGAAATCGTCATGAAGAGGGCCGGCCTTGTGTGGTGTATCTGCTTTCTGGTCGGTCTTTGTGCGGCAGGTTGCGGCGAGAAGAGCCCTTCCACGGTCAGGGTAGGGGTTATCGCCGAATTGACGGGCGATATGCCGGCTGTGGGCGAATCCTGCAAGAAGGCCGCCCAACTGGCGGTAAAGGAAATGAACGACGCCGGCGGCATTCAGGCGGGCGATAAGCGCTACAAGGTGGAGCTCTTCATCGAAGACAATGCGGGCAAGGCCGATCAGTCCGCCTCCGCCGCCCAGAAGCTGATCACGCAGCAGAAAGTGGTCGCCATTATCGGCCCCAACGCGACCCGCTACGCCATCCCTGCCTCGGAGATAGCCGAGGGCTCGAAAGTCCTCCTTATCGCGCCGTGGTCCACGAACCCCAAGACGACCGTCGACGGGCGAACGGGGGCCCCGAAAAAATACGTCTTCCGCGCCTGCTTCACCGATCCTTTTCAAGGACGTGTCCTGGCCCGTTTTGCCATGGACAGCCTGAAGGCGCGGAAGGCCGCGGTCCTCTACGATGTCGCATCCGATTACAACAAGGGAGTCGCAGAGTTTTTTAAAGCGACCTTTGAACGGAACGGGGGGAAAGTCGTCGCCTTTGAAACCTATACGACAAACGACAGGGATTTCTCCGCGCAGCTTACCAAGATAAAGAAGGCCGAGCCCGATGTCGTTTTCCTTCCCAACTACTACAGTGAGGTTCCACTCCAGATCCAGCAGGCGAAAAGACTGGCCATCAAGGCGCCTTTCCTGGGAAGCGACTCGTGGGGGAGCCGGGAGCTGATCACGCTGTGCGGCAATGACTGCGAAGGGTACTACTTCAGCACGCACTACGCGCCCGATAGAGCGACCCCGCCGGCGAGGAGGTTTATTCAGGCCTTTGAGGCGGCCTACGGCGGCATGCCCGACGACGTGGCTGCCCTGACTTATGATTCCTTCGGTCTTTTCCGGCAGGCAGTCGGCGAGGCCGGCAAGATCGATCGGCAGGCCGTGCGGGACGCCCTCGCAAAGATCCAGAAATATGAGGGGGTCACCGGCGACATGCAATTCAGGGAAGGCTCGTCCGATCCCGTAAAAGGCGCCGTGGTCCTCAGGATCAAGGATGGCGCTTTTGTCTACTTCGCCAATGCGAACCCATGAGTTAGGGCCTGGCGACTTTCCATGAGCTACCTCTTGCAACAGGTGTTGAATGCGCTCCAGCTCGGGAGCATCTATGCCCTCATCGCCTTGGGCTATACCATGGTATACGGCATTCTCACCATGATCAATTTTGCCCACGGCGACCTTTTCATGGTGGGCGCCTTTCTCTGTTTTCTCTCTGTGGTGTTGTTGAAACTCCCTTTCGTTCCCACCCTGCTCGCGAGCATGCTCGGCACGGCCCTCCTGGGCGTGACCATCGAGCGGCTTGCCTATAAACCCCTTCGTCAGGCGCCCAGGGTATCGGCGATCATTACAGCGCTGGGGGTAGGCCTTTTTCTCGAAAATCTTACCCTCGCCCTGAGCCCGTACCCCAAGCATATCCCTTCTTTTATTCCGGAGATCTCCTGGACGATCGGGGACGTGTCGATCTCGTTGTTGCAGATCGTCGTGATCGCGTGCTCCCTCGTCCTGATGGTCTCCCTCGATCTCATGGTGAGGCGGACGATGACAGGCATAGCCATGAGAGCCATTTCGTGGGACAAGACGACGGTGCCCCTGATGGGTGTGCCCGTAGATCTGATCATTTCTGCGACCTTTGCCATCGGCACGGGTCTCGCCGGCGTCGCCGGCGTGCTCTATGGGCTGGCCTACCCGGTGATCGACCCCTACATGGGGATCATGGTGGGATGGAAGGCGTTTATTTCCGCGGTGGTGGGCGGTATAGGGAATATACGGGGCGCCATGATCGGCGGCTACATCCTCGGCGCCGTCGAGATCCTCGTCGTTGCATTTTTGCCCTCCACTTACCGGGATTTCGTCGCCTTCGGCCTGCTGCTCCTGCTGCTCGTTTTCAGACCTTACGGCATTCTGGGCAAGCCCACGGTGCAGAAGGTATGATGGCATGACGAGCGCTCTCATCGGAAAAAGGTTGATGCTCCTTGCCCGGTCGCTCGCGGACAGGCAAGGGTTCAAGAGCGGGCTCGTTGCCGTCGCTTTTTTGCTCTCCTTTGTTATTCCCGCAACGGGCCTTCTCGACCAATACGTCCAGCTCATCCTCATGTATATCGGCATCAATATCATCCTCACCGTCAGCCTCAACCTCATCAACGGCTATATGGGCGAATTCTCCGTGGGCCACGCGGGCTTCATGGCGGTAGGGGCCTACATCGCCTCGGTCATCTCGGTGCACCTCTTCCCTGCCCCATGGGGACCCTGGCTCTTTCCCGTCGCCGTGGCAGCCGGGGGGCTGGCCGCCGCGCTCACGGGTCTGCTCGTCGCCTTTCCGTCGTTCAAGACCCGAGGCGATTACCTTGCCATCGTCACCCTCGCCTTTGGCATGATCGTCAAGTCGGCGATCGAGAATATCAATGCCCTTGGCGGGCCACGGGGGTTTCTCGGAATGGAGAGACTGACGACCCTGCCATGGGTATTCTTCTGGACGGCGCTCTCCATCCTGGTTATCCGCAACCTCGTGTACTCACGCTTTGGCCGTGGCATCCTGTCGATCAGGGAGGACGAGATCGCCGCCGAGCTATCGACGGTCGACACGCGGCGCGTCAAGATGCTCGCTTTTGTGGTTTCGTCATTCTTCGCCGGCGTTGCCGGCGCCCTGTTCGCCCACCTTCTCCAGTTCATCAATCCTCGCGTCTTTGACATCATCAAGTCGACGGACATCCTCATCATGGTCTATCTCGGCGGCATCGGTTCTTTGGGAGGATCGATTATCGGGGCCGTCATCTACACGGTCCTTCTGGAGCTGCTCCGGCCCCTCGGCGTCTGGAGGATGGTGCTCATGCCCCTCGTGCTCGTGCTGCTCATGATCTATCGGCCGAAGGGCATCATGGGTTTGCGCGAATTCTCCTGGTTCATACCCGGCGCCGACCTCAACGCCTGCCGGCGGTGGCACAGAAAGAAAGGGACGGTCTATGGCCCTCCTTGAGATAGGACACCTCACGCACTGCTTCGGCGGCCTCGCCGCGCTGTCAGATTTCAACCTGAGCCTCGACAAGAACGAGTCTGGCGGGCATCATCGGCCCCAACGGCGCGGGCAAGACGACTCTCTTTAATCTGATATCCGGCGTATACCGCCCTATGAAGGGCAGCATCAGCGTCGAGGGAAGGGAGCTTGTCGGTCTTACACCGAACCGGATCGCAGGCCTCGGCATCGCGAGGACCTTTCAGAATATCCGGTTGTTCAAGGACCTTTCCGTGCTCGACAACGTGAGGGCCGCCAACTACGGGCAGGCGGCGTATGGCGCCCTTTTGGCCTTGTTCCGGCTCGGTCGGTGCCGCAGGGAAGAGGCTGCCATCATCGACCGCTCGATGGAGTTGCTTGCCCTGTTCCAGCTTGACGGCCACGCCGACGAGCCGTCCAGGAACCTGCCTTACGGCCTTCAGCGGCGGCTCGAGATCGCAAGGGCCCTGGCGACGCGCCCGAAACTCCTGCTTCTCGACGAGCCTGCGGCCGGGATGAACCCGGCAGAGATAACGAGTCTGATGGGCCTGATCGAGTGGGTGCGAAAGGCTTTTAACGTGACAATCCTTCTCATCGAGCACCAGATGCAGCTCGTGATGAACTTGTGCGAGCGTCTTGTGGTGCTCGACTTCGGCGTCACCATCGCGGAGGGCAAGCCCCATGAGATACGCAACGACAGTCGGGTCCTCGAGGCGTATCTCGGGCAGGAGGAGCCGGCATGAGCAATGAGGTCATCCTGTCGATAGAAGCGCTCAAAGTATGGTATGGCAGCATCCAGGCGTTGAGGGGCATTTCTTTCGAAGTGAGGCAGGGAGAGATGGTGGCGCTCATCGGGGCGAACGGCGCGGGGAAATCCTCCGCGCTGAGAGCGATCTCGGGAATGGTGCCCTATGAGGGCAGCATTATGTATAAGGGGCGGGCGCTGCGGGGTGTACCCTCTCACCGGATCGCGGCTCTCGGCATCGCACACGTGCCGGAAGGCCGGGGCATCTTCGCCAATCTGAAGGTGAGTGAAAACCTCAAGCTCGCCACGTGGCACAGGAAGGACAAGGACGGGGTAGCGAAAGACTACCGGCGCGTATTCGCCCTGTTCCCCGTACTCTACGAACGGAGGGAACAATCGGGGGGGACACTGTCCGGCGGCGAGCAGCAGATGCTCGCCATGGCAAGGGCCCTCATGAGCCGGGGCAGCCTGATGCTTCTCGATGAACCCTCCATGGGTCTTGCCCCCGTCCTCGTTCAGGAGATATTCTCCGTCCTCAAAGAGATCAACCGCGCCGGCTCGACCATCCTGCTGGTCGAACAAAATGCCCACATCTCGCTGCGAAACGCCTCCTTCGGCCATGTGCTGGAAACCGGCGCCGTCATGCTGTCAGGGCCGGGTGCGAGCCTGCTCAAAGACCCTCACGTCCGCACGGCTTATCTGGGCTCACCGGCAGGAACTTCTTGACAAAAAGGGGAAAGCCTTTTACCGTAAAGGCGATCCGTCTGCCCGAACATCCGTGATGGGGCCATTATGAAAACGCGTTCTATCGGGTTTCTTACCGTTGCCCATGCATCCGCCGACATTAACCAGGGGGCTATACCTGTCCTCCTTCCCTTCTTCATTGCGGCACACCACCTTTCTTATACCGCGGCTGCCGCCATCGTTTTTGGCGTAAACATCGTCTCGACCGTCTTTCAGCCGGTCTTTGGCTACGTGTCCGACCGATGGTCGAAACCGTGGTTGATTCCGTTTTCCATGGTCCTCATAGGGCTTGGCGTATCCTTTGCCGGACTTGCCCCCACCTACCGGGTGGGCGTCGCTTCCGTCATGGTCAGCGGACTGGGCATCGCGATGTTCCATCCGGAAGGCGCCCGGCTGATGAACTACCTGGCCGGGGACCAGAAGGCTACGGCAATGAGCCTCTTCGGCATCGGGGGCCAGCTCGGTTTTGCCGTTGGTCCCCTTATCGCTACGGCGGCCCTCCTTTGGTGGGGTATCAAGGGTACCGCCTGTCTCATCGTCCCCCCGGCGGTGATGGCGGCGCTCTTTCTCTATATGCTGCCCCGTCTTACCGCGGGTTATGAGCCAAAGGCGCATCTCCGGTCCCTGGAGACGGGAGACGACAGCAGGGACCGCTGGCCCGCGTTTATCTGCCTTGCCCTTGCCCTGCTGAGCCGTTCGGTGATTTTTTACGGGCTCAACACATTCCTGCCCCTTTTCTGGATCCATGTGTTGCACCAGTCAAGGGCACGCGGGGGTTCGGCGCTCACGGTCTTGCTTGTCGCATTGATCGCGGGAAACTTTATGGGCGGAAGGAGCGCGGACCGCATAGGCTTACGTGCGGTGACCGTTACCGGTTTTGTCCTCCTTTCGGCTTTTCTTCCGCTCCTGCTCGTTGCGTCAAACCCTCTGGCCGCGACGTTGCTTCTCATTCCAATCGGGTTGCTGCTCTCGGCGCCCTTTGGCCCCATGGTTGTGCTCGGGCAATCCTACCTTCCCCACAGGGTGGGTCTCGCCTCGGGGATCACCCTGGGCCTTGCCTTTTCCTTTGGCGGACTGACGACCCCTCTCCTCGGATGGATTGCCGATTACCACGGGCTCCGCGCGACGATCGCCGTCGTGGCTTTTATGCCCATGCTGTGCGCCGCCCTATCTTTTATGCTCCCCGCGCTAAAAAGCAGGTAGGGGGGCGGTGGCCCATTTTCGTCACATGCCTGCCACTTTGTCGCGCGGGAACTAGGAATGACCGCTACAGCCCTATGCTCCCTCGGCTAAACCTGTCCCAACCGACAGTGAGCATAACGCTGAAGTGCGGTGAGCGCGTTGCAAGACAAAAAGGCTTCTCATTGAATGAAGACGTTCCACCGGATCACGGCCTTGTCGGGCTACTGCCGGTGAACCCTGTGTTACGCATCATTGGAGTTTACCATGCGCAACATGAGTTTGTGTGCAATCTTGGCAATGATCCTTCCGGTACTGGTTGCCGGGTGTGCGACAAAGCCGCCCTCGGAGTCGCTTGGGCCACCGACCGACGTCCACTTGCTTCCAGTCGACGACTTCTCATTCAAATTTGCTGACCAACTTGCCCGCAGGCTAAGCACCGACGTGAATCTCAGGGTGCGCGCATCACTGCCGATGGGAGCGGGCGACCTGAAGGATCTCCCCAATGGCTCCCAACTTGCTTGCGAAGACATCATCGCGCGAGCACATGAGATTGGTCTGCGTCTACCCAACAAGAGCCGACGGTTCGTAATAATTGCGCTTACAACCCGAGGCATTAACGATCGGTCACAGTCCCTGCGCTTTCTGCTCGCCAAGAATGATATGACGATCCAAACGTCCGTCATTTCAATCGCACGAATGTTTGCCTCTACGCCGAGCGCCGAAGGAACGCAGGCACAAGTGGGTCTTCGCATTTACAAAATGACAAAACGCACGATTGGCGAACAATACTTTGAGTTTCGTCGCACAGCCGATATTGCCGACATCATGTATGCGCCGATTATGTCACTAGAAGATATCGATGCAATGGGGGTCGACTACAAAGAGCTAAAAAGATGAGGGGGCGTGAGGGAAGGTCATTGAATTACCAAATTGTAGAGGGGCGAACAAGGCAGAGAAAGAGACGGGCGCCCTTCAACAACCCGTCGATGGCCATGAGGCCGTGGATTCCTCTTGCTTCCTGAAGTCGTTGCGGGGGCCCTCATCGCTCAGTGTTCGAATTCAAGCGGCAATGCTCATTTGGGCCGCGGGCTCCCAAGAACTTTTTCATCACCAATATAGTATTGACAACATTCATACCAAATTATATACTTATAGTATGAAGACAGCGATATCACTCCCCGATGAGATGTTCAAAGAGATCGAAGAAGTCACCAAGGAGTGCGAGTGCTCCCGCAGCCAGGTCTTTGCAATGGCCGTAAAGGAATTCCTCGAGAGAAGGAGATCGAAGAAGCTCTTAGAGGCCCTGAACAAGGCTTACGAGGGATCGGAGACTCCCGAAGAGACCGAGTCGAGGCAACAGGCAAAGGCCTACTACGGGGCGAGGACTCGAAAGGAGCCCTATTGAGCGACATCCGGCAAGGCGACATCTTCTGGATCGACTTCGAAGACCCGAAAGGATCTGAACCAGGGTATCGGCACCCTTGCGTCGTGGTTCAAAACAACGTCTTCAATGCGAGTCGTCTCGGCACTACAGTGGTTTGTACGCTTACCTCCAACTTGGAGAGGGCGAAGGCGCCCGGCAACGTGTTGCTCAAAAAGGGTGAGGGAAGCCTGCCAAAAGACAGTGTGGTCAATGTCACACAAGTTGTCACGGTCGACAAAGCGGACCTCGTTGAGCGAACAGGATCACTGTCGGACCCGCGAATCGTCCAGATCGTAGAGGGAATCACATTGCTGCTCGTCCCGCGCGGGCTGTAGCAATCCGTCTTTAGCCTCACTTCATAGTTCCATTTTTCGTAAGGTATCACGGGAAACGCCTTGATTGTTTGCGGGTGCGTAATCTTCACCCATCAGCGTTGCTCAGCGCCGGAGGTGTCCTTCCTCCTGGTGGCCGTTGTGTGTCCCCGCATTCAACGTTTTGAGCGGCAATCGCGAAAGCAGGAGAAATAGAGGGGGCAGAGCCATTTGTTGACCCTACCCGGAGAAAACGTTAAAGAGCTTACTTCGTGAACCGTCTCTCGATCACCCCGATACCGCAATGACCCTGGGCCAGGAGGCGGAGGGGATGGACGGTCTGGTAGAAGCAAGGAAGATGGAGTAGATCTCGGGAAACAACATGAGTAAAATCTTCCGTGCTGGGAATTATTTTCCGGTTCGGCCGGCACGTCTTCCCCCCCAACCATACCACATCTAGCCGAACTTACTGAACATATAAAGGCCCCACCCTCGCCATCAACACGGCATGTCCATTGCAGCCGTACTGTTATCTTCATCTATGTCATTGCTTCCGGGGGCGGGCCGGGACCTACCTTAACATCAAAAGGAGGTTACAATGAGTAGTGTCAGTAGTATCAGCGGATCGGTCTCGAGTAATTTATACTACCTGCTGCAGATGATGCGGCAGGCAAGCTCCACGTCATCGACGTCATCATCTTCTAATCTTTTCAGCTCAACCGGTACGAACGGTCAGAGCTCGGCGAGCACGTTGACGACGTTCCTAAACGACCTGGAATCGAGCGCCTCAAGCTCCGTGACGAGTTCGAGCGCCGACTCTACCCAGTCTCTGGTGGCACTGATGGAGGATGCGGCGCAGCTCGACTCGGCGACGGGTACCACTACGTCGGCCGATGAACTCTTCAACGCAATCGATACAAGCGGATCCGGCTCGATAACCGAAAGCGAGCTTGAGAAGTACGCGTCGAGCCTGGAGAGTGGGTCGAGCAGCAGTTCCTCCAGCGCCATTAAGTCGGAGGCAGATCAAATCTTCAACGCCCTCGATACAAGCGGGACCGGCTCGATAAGCAAAAGCGAGTTTGAAACCGACATGTCGAAGCTTGCTTCCGCGATGGCGTCCGCATCATCGACCACGGCCGGTATGGCGCCTCCCCCACCGCCACCCCCCTCGCAGGACTCAACGTCGTCTCTGGACAGTCTCCTCGAGAGCCTGGAAGGGACAAGCAGCACGACCAGCAGCTCAAGCAGCACGACGGCTGCCAGTTCAAGCACGACGAGCAGGCTCAAGCAGCACGGCCACCGGTTCAACGTCCGACCAGCAGACTTCAATGAGCACTTTCATGGCCCTCATGCTGGAGGCTATAAGCAAGTACATGCAATACGGACAGGCCAGCCAGAGCAGCACAGGCTCCCTGAGCGTCACGGGGTAAAAGATGGTGCTTCGACCCGAGAGGATACTGCTTCGTCTGGGTAAGTGGGGGACGAGGCCTTTGTTCTCTCAGGCCACAATAACCTGGCATGGTATCTAGACTTGAGGCGGACCGGCTCGCCCCCCGAAACTGTCCGCGAAACCTGCTCTCTTCCGCAAAGGATACCCGAAACAGGCAATGCTGATAAGTATCCCACTTTCACTGATATTTTGCAATGCGTCACTGCCTCGTCACTGCCTCGGGAAGAAACGCACCAGGTTCTGGAAAATAAGTCCTTCCCGCTTTCGAATGGCATGCTTCACTCGCCCGAGAAGCCCGTGTGCGTGGAATTGTGAAGGCGGCGAATAGTGTCGGATCGAAAATAGCGACGTTTTTACTCAGACGAAACCCGGGGCAAAAGACCTTCCTCCCGGGGTGAAGGGAGCCAACCCGCCATGTTTGGTATCTTTTTCAGCGCCGCCAACATCGGTGAAATAGCGGTTGAGCACTATTTCTTGACTATACCCCATGAGGGGTCATAGAATGCAGGCGGATGAGGTGCACGTGATCGCCGTGCGTCGAAACATGGCTCAGCGCACCGGCATTGAAGATGAGGTTTGTCCACATCTTCGGAGTTTGTACCGGTACTCATGGAAAGGAGTTATTCATATGAGACAGGGACGTTCTCCCCGGTTTCTCCCTATTCTTTGCGTCGCGGCAGTCACGCTGCTGCTATCCTGCATTCTCTCCGTTGCCGGTGCCGAAGCCCCCATGGTAAGGACGCAGGTGCCCGGTTATTACCGCATGATGCTCGGTCAGTTTGAAATCACAGCCCTTGCCGACGGGTTTGTAGAACTGGACGCGCACCTGATAAGCAGTGCTCCCGAGGCAAGGATCAAGGACCTCCTCGACCGCAATTTTTCCGGCTTTCCCAAGATAAGAACATCGGTCAACGCGTATCTGATCAATACGGGATCGCACCTGGTGCTGGTCGATACCGGTGCCGGCAGATTATTCGGCCCGTCCCTCGGGAATGTTCTCCGCAACATGAAGGCCTCCGGTTACGATCCCGCACAGGTCGATGCCGTATTGATCACCCATATGCACGGGGATCACGTGGGCGGCTTGATCGATGCGGAAGGCAAGCCCGCCTTTTCAAAGGCCCTCGTCTATGTCTCCAAGGCCGAGAGCGACTTCTGGCTCTCCCCGGTTGAAGCCCAAAGGGCGCCTTCCGAGATGAAGAGGCATTTCAAGACGGCGCACGATACCGTCGATCCCTATGTCGTCCTGGGAAGATGGAAGACCTTCGACAACAACGACTTACCGATCCCGGGCATCAAGGCCGTCCCCATCCCCGGACACACCGCCGGACATTCAGCTTTTGAAGTAAAGTCAGGCAACGATGCACTTCTGATTATCGGTGACATGGTACACAGTGCGGCAATCCAGTTTGCATTCCCCGACGCCGCTCTTTCGTTCGACAAGGATCAGAAGCAGGCAATTGCCGTGAGGCAGGCCCTTTTCAACAGAGCCGCCAAGGATAAGACTTTAATCTGCGGCATGCATATTCCTTTTCCAGGTATCGGTCATATAAGATCCGAAAGCGGGAATAGCTACACCTGGATACCCGTTGAATTTGCTCCGGTCCCCTGATTGAAGCTTCCGGAACTTGCCGCACACAACACTGGAGCACGATCAGTTGATCGGGGTCTTCCTTGCGGTGTCAATCCCCTGCGCGTTTCTCCCAATTCCATGGCCACGGGAAGATGGTAGGTTGGGGGTCGACAGACTCAGTAAGCGAAAGCGGTGGAGAACGTCCCCCTCGCCCCCCGGAGGACATCGTCGCGATCAAAGCAATCGCTCACAAGTTGGCACGGGCATCGTACTATGTCTTAAGGGATCAGGCTGTATTCGATGAGAAGAAGCTTTTCGGATGAGGAGAAGGAGGCCTTCGTTGTGGGGTTGGCTCATAACCAGAAGATTTGATCAGGCGCCTTCCCCCTGTCATCAGAGGCGACTTTTGCCCTTGCCGCGAGCCTCTTACGGGTTGGCTTGTAACCACGAGATTTGAACTGAATGGACACGGCAGGGAACCAACGATTTTCTGGGTCTTCTAAAAAAGACAGGGGCTCACGCAAAGAGCCTTGATCCCGATGGGTGACTGGTGCTCGAGTCGGAGCACGAGCCGGTTGAAGCACGACATACGAAATAACTGGCGCGGAAGGGGACGTCAGGATGACATGGACCAGCTGTGGTGCTATGGGTATATGCTACTGCAAAAAAACCGAGAGGTTTTTGCAGCCGGGGAAACTTATCTCTTGACAGGGTGCCCTCTGATGGGTGGCCCCCTGACCCCGCATGCTCCTCGAAATGAGCACGCTCATCCAGGTTTGCCGTACAACCCCTGCCGAAAGGCCGTGATGAATCTTCTGCAAAACTTGTCGTTTCCCACGAGCGCCTGTGATGCCATATGATGTCGAGCCCGGGCACGTTCAGGTTTCGCAGGGCCTTCACCTGTTCCACAACCGCGTCTTCGTCGAGATCGGCCATTGCCTCGATAAGGTCTTCTCTGTTCATAACCGCTCCTCCTTTGGGACATGTCTATACATCTATAGTTATGATACTTGAAACCTTCGTGTCAAGTCTTTTTTCTCGCTGAAACATGGACGGCCCGGGGCGGATGGTTTTGCAATCTCGTCTGAAATAGGACGGTTTCCTGAAAGCGCGGAGCGGCCGCATTCAGGACTTGACAACATGCGTTTCACTCTGTATCCTTATATTGTATATACAGGTTTACCGTGTTTTGCAGGGCAGCAGTGTCAGGTCGAAGGCGGAGCATGGAATCAGCAAAACTTGGCGAGTCCTTTTTCCCATTCTATTTTCGGTTGGCCGAAGACATCAGGCGTCGCATCGCGTCCGGGGACCTCAAACCGGGCGATCTGGTCCCCAGTGAAGCGCAGCTTTGCGGTCACTACGGGATCAGCAGGATGACCGTCAGGCAAGGGTTGAAACTGCTGGCCGAAGAGGGATTGATTGAATCGTTCCGGGGTAAAGGAACCTTCGTCACCCATCCCAAGTTCAATCGACTGATCCTAGAGCTACCCGACGCCAGGCACAATCCGCTTGGCGAGACAAAGCTGCGGCTCCTGGGGGTCGACGTCATTTCCGCCGATACCGGCGTGGCATCCGTCCTCAAAATACGCACCAGGGCCAAGGTGATACGGTTCAGGAAGCTCTATCTTCTCGAGAACAGACCGATCGCGACGGATAACCGGTTCATTGTGTACCGGCAGGGACAGCCCGTCGTAGAGAAGGAGATCCATTACGCGGCTTTCCCTGAGTTTGTGGCACGACATACGGGATTAGCGGCAAACCGTAACGAGGTGACGTTCTCGGCGGTCCTGCTCGATCACGACATGGCGCTCACCCTGGGCACAGCCGAGGGGAAACCCGGCCTCCGGATCGAGCAGCTCGTATTCGGGGCCGATGACCAGCGTCTTGGGTGGTCTGTCATGATATGTGACGGCGAACGGTACCGTCTTAAGGGTCTTACAAAATCGTTCCTGTAGGATGAGGGGTATGGGATGAGTCAGAGCATTCTGGTAGGGGCTATGCTTCGTCTCGACGAGGAGAGGGTCCTCACCATAGTGGCCAATATGCTCGATAGAGGCGCCCTTCCCATGGATATCATGGACGGCATGCGGGAGGGGATCTCCAGGGTCAGGCAGATGTACGAGCAGGGGAAGTTCTTTTTGGCCGATCTCATGATGGCCGCGGAGATCTTCACGGCCGTGGCGCAGATGCTCAAAAGGATCAAAAGCGTCTCTGGCTCCGAAGGGCCGCCGGGTGTGCCCGTCGTCATCGGCACGGTCAAGAATGACAGCCACGACATCGGCAAGAATATCATGGTGCAACTCCTGCAGTACAAAGGTTTTCAGGTCATAGACCTGGGCGTGGACGTCGCCCCTCTGGATTTCGTCAGGGCCGCCAGGGACCACGCGTCCAAAGTCCTCTTTCTTTCCGGACTCCTCACGCTTTCCTATGAGCCGATGAAGCTGGCCGTACAGGAACTCCAGAGGAATAACCTGAGAGAAGGCATCAAGGTGGTCATTGGGGGTCTCGTCAACGAACAGGTAAGGAAGTTCGTGAACGCCGATTATTGGACCAGGGACAGTTGGGTCGGCCTCGATCTCTGCCAGACCATCCTGTTTCCCCGGAGCCGGGGAACCGATAAAGCGGAAAGAGAGAAAGAAAGAATGGACAGCGTGATCGTTGCGTGCCGCACCATTGCGGACGAATTGCTCATGGCGCTGCGGGAGACCGGATGCCGGTATCCCGTGCTCTGGATAGAATCGGGCCTGCACATCAGCCCTGATGCGCTCAAGAAACGTCTGCAGGACGAGATTGA
The DNA here is from genome assembly GCA_963768735.1 of uncultured delta proteobacterium. GTDB lineage: Bacteria > Desulfobacterota > Syntrophorhabdia > Syntrophorhabdales > WCHB1-27 > BOG-1155. The sequence continues at coordinate 57,950 of CAVYJH010000003.1, forward strand.
CCACGTCGGCAATATCGGGCAGGCCCTCCTGGCCTTCGGCTATTGCGGCAATGCCCTGCTCGGGCTCAGGGCGCCCGATTTCCGGCTCGTGTTCCCCCGCGTGGACGACTGCATCACCCTGATGCTGGGCTCGTGCGAGAAACGCAGCGAGATATCCCGCGAGTCGGGGACCTACTTTCTCACGAAGGGATGGCTCGACTATGAGAGGAATATATGGGTCGAATACCAGGCGTCGGCAGAGCACTTCGGCAAAGAGAAGGCCGCCAGGATCTATAAATCGATGCTCCGGCACTATCAAAGACTGGGCATCATCGACACCGGGGCCTATGAGCTCGACCCCGTCGTCGAAAGGGCCAGGCATATCGCCTGCGAGCTGGGGCTCACGCCCCAGGTGATCCGGGGGACGCTCCACTATATAAAAAAGCTTCTGACCGGTCCCTGGGACCGGGATTTTGTCCTGATCCCCCCGGGCGAGACAATAACCATGGACCATATTTATGGAGGGGAAGCTGGGGCGGATTGCCGGGCCGCCACGCCGCTCCTTCAGTCGTGAACCGGGGATGTTGCGATGCAGGTGATCGTCTTCGGCGGGTTCGTCGGTTCGGGAAAAACCAGTCTCATACTCTCGCTCGCCCATTTTCTTACCATGAGGCAGAAGCCTGGGCGGCCTTCTCTCGTCATCGTCGAGAACGAGATCGGCGAGATCCGCATTGACCAAAAGGTGCTCGCATCATCTCTTCGGCGGTGTGCCGGGCGTCTGCCGGCGCTACGGCGATATGAGCGTCCTTTGGTGCATTCCCATTTATTGTAACGACTCGCTGCATTCCCATGAAGCAGTTTCTTCCGCCGAAGGCGAAAAATAAACGCCCTTGGTCTACCCTTCTGCGGGCCGGTGTCCCGCAACAAGTTTTATGATTTCCACGGTCCCCTTCGTCCCATCCACCCGTACAAGATCTCCCTCTTTGACGGTTCTGATAAGATCATCCACGCCTACTACCGCGGGGATCCCATATGCTCGCGCAAACCCCGAGGCTGAAGCTCCCAGGCCCCCCTTCTCAGTGGCCATTGCCCGCGCTTTAGGTATGGCTATAGCAAGATCAGGCGAAGCGGTTCTGGAGATTACTATCGCGCCCTCCCTTACGCGGACTATATCGTTCCTGTCGATTACCACCGTGGCCCGGCCTATTGCCGTTCCTGCTGACGCTGCCCGGCCGTTCATCACCACTGCAACCGCGTATCCGTCGGAAACAACCGTCTCCCGTCTGTCCTCTCCAGAGCCCGGCACGGGTTCTTCATAAAGCCTGTCACATACTTCCACGCTTGTTTTCATGATTCCTCCTTTTTCGTTTGTGGTCTCTTCAGTCATTCCGAAATCTGCTGTCCTACCCATGCGTTTTCCCCTGACGGATTCAAAACGCCTGCCAACAAGACCCTCCTCGCGAGATCCTGCGTAGTAGTCATGTGGCTTTTGTGAGAAAGCACGTTTTTGCTCCGTTCGACGTAGACGATCCCTAAAAACGAGGCCCACAGGACCTCCGAGAGTGCCCTGTAATCACACTCGATGAAAATCTTCTCCGCTACGGCGTACTCGACTATCTTATGCTGGAGGCCAACCACTCTAGAGCCCGCCTCAAAAAGGATATCGCGCAATTCCGCAGGGAGGTTGCCGATCATTTCGCTTTGGTGAAAATACTGCCACGCGGTAAAGGCTACGGGGTCTTTTTCATAGAACCTTTGAAAGCATTCCCAGAGCTTTTCCAATAGCCCTTCTTTAACCTTCTCCCGGTTGTCATAGAGTTCCTGCAGGAGAACCGCAAAATAGTCGGCATGGGATACTATGGCGCTTATCAGGATCTCGTCCTTGTTCTTAAAATAAAGATAGAGGGCCGCCCGGCTCAATTCCGACCGCTCTGCTATCCTTTCCATGGTGATCGCATAGTAGCCGTCCTCCTCGTATATGCTCATGGCTGCGTCTACGGCCAGCTCCCGTCTTACCTCCCTCTCCCGTTTTCTTCTTTCCAGGACTCCCATATGGACCTCATTTCCAGTTGAAAGACATCATGTCTATATATTAAAGCCTGTGTCACGTTTTGTCAAGAGATTCTTGCGGATTCCGGTGACCACAGGCAAGGACTCAGGTGGAGCCGTGGGTTCCCGGCGGGAGCGATCTTTGGAGGAAAGGAGGTGAGAGAAGGAGCCGCCTAGGCCTCCCTTAACAGCTCCTTCATCCGGGCGGCGTTGGTGGTCGCGCTGCCCCGATGACAGTTATTGAACATGGCATAGGTCTTCTTCGCCTGCCTGTCCGCCTCTTTCACGGCAGGCGCAAGCTCACGCAGCTCCGCGTCGGAGTAAGAGTAGGCATATCTCAGCGACGTCGCTACGCCCTTTTTCAGCCAGTTCTCGCGATTCCTCCCGTGAAATCTGAAATAGGCGGTGTCCGTGGTGACCAGGGGCACGAAAGGCGCCGTCGCGAAAGACCCGTACTGCGGCTCGTCGGCAATGATGTAGGTGATCGCGTGCTCTCTCAGGAATGAAAATATTTCCGGTGTCTTTGCGGCGGAGAGCCAGCTTCCGTGCCGGAATTCGACCGCCAGGGACAGCTCCGCCATCATCTCCCTGCAGAAGAGCATATAGTCCATATTGCTGCTTTTGCAGTCGAACCACGGGGGAAACTGGAAGACTATAACGCCCAGCTTCCCCGCACGAGCGAGGGGCATGAGGGTTTCCCTGAACCGCTGCGCGATCAACCGCAGCACTTGACGCTCCTTAACATACACAGACTTAGTCGAAGGGCCGCCCGCAGATCCCCTTATGTCGGCGGGCAGGGTCCGAGGGTCGATGGCGTGTCCGGTGAGGGCGCCATACGCTTTCACGTGGAACGTAAAGGTCTCCGGTGTCCTTGCCCCCCAGAGCCAGACCGTCCGCTGTTCCGGGATCGCGTAGTAGGTGGAGTCGACCTCGACCGTATCGAAGCAGGACGCATAATACCGCAGGCGCGCCTCCGCGCTGCTTATCTGCCGGGGGTAGAACTCCCCGCTCTCGACAAGCGTCTTTTCCGCCCAGGAGCATACGCCGACCCGTATCATAAGGGTGTGCTCATGGGCCTCAGCCTTTCGGACCTCCCGCTAAAACCGTTCGTCACCGGCGCGTAGACGCACAGGAGAACGGCAAGGGTTGTTTCCATCGCGATGGGCATCTCCAAAAATAACACGGACCCGTATTTTCTTTCCAGTCTTACGCGAGTCTTTTCTTGAACCGCATCGCGCTGACCGCGAAGATGGCTATGCCGAGGAGCAGGAGGGCGAGGACTTGCGGCCAGAGCACGTCCATGCCCACTCCCTTCAGGAATATGCCCCGGACGATGACAAGGAAATAACGCAAGGGGGAGAAGTAGGTGATGTACTGGAAGCCCAGGGGCATGTTCTCTATGGGCGTCGCGAAACCGGAGAGGAGCACGGTGGGCTGAAAGAAGAAGAAGGAGGCCATCATGGCCTGCTGCTGGGTCTTGCACATGGTCGATATGAAGAGACCTATGCCGAGGACCGGGAACAGGTAGACGACGGTGCAGAGGGAGAGGAAAGGCAAGGAACCTTTGATAGGCACATGAAACCAGAGCACTCCGACAGCGGTGACGAGGATCATCTGCCCGAAGCCTACTGCGGCGGAGGGGGCCATTTTTGCAAGCACCAGCTCCAGGGGCCGGATGGGGGTCACCATGAGCTGTTCGATGGTGCCCACCTCCCGCTCACGCACGACCGCCATGGACGTCGTCATAAGGCAGGTAAGCATCATGATCAGCGCGATCACGCCGGGCAGCAGGAAGTTGCGGCTCCGCAGGTCCGGGTTGTACCAGACCCTTGTGCGAAAATCGGTATGCGCGGCGCCGACGGCCGCCGGCAGCGCCAGGTCATGTGAAAACCGGTCCACAATCATGGTGGCATGACTCATGGCGATCAGGGCGGAATTGGAGTCGGTGCCGTCCACGAGCACCTGGAGGCGGGCAGGGGCCTCATGCTTCTTGATATCCTTCGAGAACCCCCTGTTGATCCGGATTGCCACGAGCACCTCTCCCTTGTCGAGGAGGTACCCTATCTCTCTTTCGGAGGCTGGCAGGCTCGTGATAGTGAAATAGCCCGACGATTCCAGCCTCCGGACGAGCTCCCGGCTCTCCTGCGACCTGTCCAGGTCCAAAAGCGCCGTGGACACGTTGTCCACATCGAGGGTGGCCACATAACCGAAAAGGAAGAGCTGGATGAGGGGGGAGATGACGAGGAGGACGCTCCTTCTCCGTTCCCTGAATGTCTGAATGAATTCCTTGATCGCCAAATACTTTATGCGCTCGAACATGTCGCTACTCGATCCTTTTCCTGAGCTTTCTGCAAGCGAGGATAAACACCACGACCGCATAGAGCGAGAGGAGCGCCACTTCGAGCGAGAGGAAGCGCATGCCTATGCCTTTCAGAAATATCCCCTTAAGGATAGACACAAAATACCTGGCCGGGACCGCGTACGTGACGATCCTGAGTGGTGCGGGCATGTTCGCAATGCTGAAGACGAAACCGGAGAGCAGGAACGAGGGAAGGAATGAGGTGAGCATCCCCACTGTGCTCGCCAGGAGCTGGTTTCTCGTGCCCGCGGAAATCAATATACCGAAGCAGAGCCCCCCTACGAGGAAGATGGCCGAGGTCGCAAAAAGCAGAAAGATGCTGCCCCGCAAAGGCACTCCCAGGAGAAAGGCGCTGATCAACACGCAAAGGGCCGTGTCGGCGAAGCCGATGAGCAGATAAGGGACAAGCTTACCGATGACCATCTCTGCCGGCTTCACCGGAGTCGAGATGAGCTGCTCCATGGTGCCCCTGTCCCATTCCCTGGCGATGGTGAGGGAGGTAAGCACCGAGACGATGACGGACATAATGAGGGCGATGAGTCCGGGAATGACGAAGTTTCTTGATTTAAGCTCCGGGTTGTACCAGACCCTGTTGCGCACGTCGATGACGGGAGCGACGGGGCGTATGGCCTGTCTTTGGCTAAACTGCCCGGCGATGCCGGTGATGTACCCCAGGGCGATTGTCGCAGTATTGGAATTGCTCCCATCGAGAAGGACTTCCACCGAGGAAGGCTTCCCTGTTCTTAGGTTTTTTGAAAAATCAAAAGGAATGACAAGGGCGACCCTGGCCGTGTCGGAATCCAGGTATCTGTCTATCCGGCCGTAGGAAGCGGGATGGGCCACCGTGGTGAAGTAACCCGACTCGGTAAACTGCGCCACAAGCTCCCTGCTCATGCTGCTTCCGTCCTGGTCGTAGACGGCCATGACGATGTTGTTCACGTCGAAGGTGATTGCGTAGGCATAGATGAGCAGGAGCATGACCGGCAAAACGAAGGCCATGGCGAGGCTCAGGTAATCGCGACGCACTTGGATCCACTCCTTTTCCGCTATCGCCTTGATGCGCAGGAGACTCATTTCATGATGCCTCGATCAGGGTCACAAATACATCTTCCAGGGACGGCACTACCTTCTCCATTCGCTCTACCGCGATCCCTGAAGAGGCCAGAATCTGTCTTATGCGGGGGGCGGCAATTTCCGCATCTTCCACAGTGGCATGGAGGGTACTGCCGAAGATGGCGTTGTCTATCCCGTTTTTGAGAAGGACTTCGAGGGCCTCCACGGTGCTCTCCGTCTCTATCTCCAGGATGTCCCGTTTCATGTAGTGCTTCCGCAGCTCCATGGGCGCCCCTTCCGCAATGATCTGTCCCTTGTAGATCGAGGGCGAGCCTGTCGCAGTAATCGGCTTCCTCCATGTAGTGGGTGGTGACAAAGATGGTCGTGCCCGATTCCGCCATCTCCCGTATCAGATCCCAGAAGCTGCGCCTCGACAGGGGGTCGACGCCGGAAGTAGGCTCGTCCAGGAACAGGACGGGAGGCTCGTGGAGGACGGCGCAGCCAAGGGCGAGGCGCTGTTTGAAGCCCGTGGGGAGCGTTCTCGTAAGGACATGTTTTTTGTCCTCGATCCCGGCCATTGCCAGCACCCAGGCCTTGCGGCTGTCTTTTTTTTCTTTAGGGACCTTGTAGACCCCGCCGAAAAAATTGATGTTTTCTTCCACGGTGAGGTCGTCGTAGAGAGAGAACCTTTGCGACATATAGCCGATGATATTTTTTACGGCTTCCGACTCGGTGCGGATGTCGTACCCGCCCACAGTCCCGCCCCCGCCGGTCGGCATGAGCAGCCCGCAGAGCATCCTTATGGTGGTCGACTTCCCCGCTCCGTTGGGTCCGAGAAAACCGAAGATCTCTCCCTTTGCCACCTGGAGGCTGATCTTGTCCACGGCAATAAAACTGCCGAAGGCGCGGCTGAGCGCCTGTACGTCCACGGCCGGCTCGGGTCTGTGCATCAGCGATCCTTACCTTTCTCCGCGCTGTTTTCCGGTCCTGCCACGAGGGTAATGAAAGCATCTTCCAAGGACGGCAAAATCGACCGCTTCCCCGTTACCTCCATGTCTTGGGAGGCCATGGCCGCCACTACCGCATCGGCCGTATCGGCCGCATCGAGACCCACGTGGAGTCTGTCCCCGTAGGCGGTGACGCTCCGGACGCCGGGAACGCCGGCCGCGACGGCTCGCGCCTGCCGCCCGGCAGGAGTAAGTATCTCGATCATGGGGAAATGGAGCATCCTCCTCACCTCCCGGGGATCACCCGTAATCAGAATCTTTCCCTTGTGGATGAGCCCGATCTTCGAACAGCGCTCGGCCTCGTCGAGGTAGGCTGTGGAGACGAAAATCGTCACGCCTTCGCGCAGAAGGTCATAGAGTATCCGCCACAGGTCCCTGCGCGACACGGGATCGACGCCCCCTGTCGGCTCGTCGAGGAGTAGGACCTTGGGCGTATGGATGAGCGCGCAGGCGAGACCCAGCTTTTGTTTCATGCCTCCTGAGAGATTGCCCGCGAGCCGGTCGTGGAAAGGGGCGAGGTTGCTGAAAGCCAGGAGCCTCTCGATCCTCGGTGGTCTCTCCCTTTTCGGCACTCCGTAGAGGTCCGCGTAAAAGAGCACGTTTTCCATCACGGTCAGGTCTTCGTAGAGGCCGAACCTCTGGGGCATATAGCCGATCCTTTCCTTGATCGCCTCGGGGTCACGGAGAATCGAATGGCCGGCCACCCACGCCTCTCCGCCCGTAGGCAGCAGTATGCCGGAAAAGAGCCGCATTATGGTGGTTTTCCCCGCTCCGTCCGGTCCGACAAGCCCGAAAAGCTCCCCCGACGCGACTTCCAGGTCGAGATGATCCACCGCCACGTTGTCGCCGAACGCCCTTAACAGGCCAGAAGCCTTTATCGTTCTGTCGTCCGTCATCTGCTCCGGTCTCTTTTCGTGCGTCACTGAAGCAGGATCTTCACATCGGCCGGCATGCTCGGCTTTAGCTCGTTATTCACGTTCTCCACCCGCACCTTCACCCCGAACACCAGTTTTACCCGCTCCTCCTGAGTCTGTACGTTTTTCGGCGTGAACTCCGCCTCCGATGAGATAAAGCTTACCCACCCCTTATACACTTTACCCCGGTATGTGTCGGTGGTCACCTGCGCCTTCTGTCCGAGCTTGACGAGGCCCAGCTTGTCTTCCTTCACGTAGACTTTTATCCACGGACTCGCCAGATCGCCCAGGGTATAGACAGCGGCGCCCTGCGCCACGGTTTCACCAAGCTCCACATTCTTTCTCAGGATGACCCCGGAAAAGGGCGCGTAGATGAGCGTATCGTTGAGCTTCTCCTCCGCTACCCGGAGCTGGGCCCGGGCTTGACGGACCCGGTATGCGGCCGCTTCGATGCTCTCCTTCCGCGGACCTTCTTTTGTGAGGCTGAGATGTTCTGTGGCGTTGCGGAGCTGGGCGGTCCTGCTCTCAAAGGCGCTTTTCGCCGCATCGAACTGGGCCGACGCGATGGCCCCGTTGTTGAAAAGCATCTCCGAGCGCTCGTAGTCTTTCCTGATCCGGACCAGCTCCGCCTCCTGAGTCTGCACGTTCGCCCTTGCCTCTTCGATCTCCTGGGGCCTCGACCCTGCCTCAAGCTCGGCGAGACGGACCTCGGCTTCCTGAATGGCCGCCCTCTGCAGGGCCACGGCGCTCGATAGCTCCGCATTATCGAGCCGTGCCAGGAGGTCTCCTTTCCGCACCGATTGCCCCTCATCCACGAGCAGGTCGATTACCCTTCCAGCCGGCTTGAAGCCCGTATTCGTCTCCGTGACTTCCATATTGCCGGATAAAAGGAGCACATTTTCTTCCCCCCTTTTCCCGAAATAGATCGACCACAAGAAGACCGCAGCAGCCGCTGCAAGGGCGATGGCCGCAATTGCCGCACTTTTCTTCATCTAATTACCTCCTCTGCAATTACCGGGGCTCAGCGCCCCCTCCGTGAGCAAGCTCACAGAGCCTCCCCCCTCATCTCGCTGCGCTCGGCTGCCGCTGGCTCAGCGCCCCCCCTCCCTCATTTCTTGCGCCCGATATCCGGCCGGATACTCCCCCATGGCCTTCCTCAGCGACGCGAGGGCGATCTCCCTGTCGTAGAGCGCCTGATAGTAGTCGCTTTCGGCCCTCAACGCAGCCGTCTGCGCGTCGATCACATCGGTGGTCGTGCCCGATCCCGCGCCGAACTTCAGGTGCTCGACCCGGACCGTCTCCCGGGCGCTTTCTATCGCTTTTTCCGCGACCTTTATCCTGTCTGACGTGTGTGCGACGCTCAACCTGGCGTCCCTCACCTCCCGGGATATGTTGAGTCTTACCTGGCGCTCCTCCTGCCTCACTCTTTCGAGCTCCGTCTTCTCCCTGTCCACCTCCGAGCGGATGAGCCCCCCATCAAAGACAGGGATGCTCAGTCTCAACCCGAAAAACCAGTCTTCCTGGAAGGAAGTCCCATCCCCCGCCCTCTTTACATATTGGCCGGACCCGTAGATATCGGGAAACCATCTCCCCCGGGCGATCCTTATCCGGCCTTCCGCAATGGCCTTCTTTTTTGCAACCGCCAGATAATCGGGTCTTTTGGCAAGGGCAATGCTCATGCTTTCTTCTTCCGACAGACAGGTTGAGACGGAGGGCTTCGGCTCGACAACGGCAATGGTTGCGCCCGCGTCCTCCATGCCCATCAGGTTCTTGAGGAGCTCGAAGGCGCTGTCCAGGTTGTTTCTGGCCAGGAGGAGGTTGTCCTTTGCATGGGCGAGGTCGACCTCCGTCTTCAGGAGGTCCAGGCGGGGGGCCGCGCCCGCCTTTAGAAAATACTCCACGTCGCGCAAGTGGCTTTCGAGTTGCGTCACCGAGGCCGCGTGGGCCGCGAGAAGCTTCTGAAGCTGCAATATCTTATGGTAGACGCTCGTCACGTTGTAGATCAGGTCCTGCTCCGACACCCGGTAGTTGTCCCGGGCGAGGGCCTCTCTCATCTCGGCGACACGGATGTTCGCCGTGATCCGCCCCCCCCTGTAAAGAGGGAGCCTGAACGAAGCGCCGGCATCATAGATGGTCCTTTCGAAATCGGGGATTGCGAGCGCCATCAGCGTAGCCGGAGTAAGGGCAGAGGGCAGAACGAGGGGCGTGAGCGGTGTGGGATACCGGTACCTGGAGGCGCCCGACCCGAAGTCGACCTTCGGCATCCTTTCGGACTTTGCCGCCTCGACCCCGTATTTCTCGGTTGCCACGTCCTTTTGCGAGATGCGCAAGCCCGGGTTATGCTCCAGGGCGAACTGTATGGTCGATTCAAGATCGAAAGTTGTCTCGCCGGCCAGGCAGGGAGGGGGGCAAAACAGCAGGCCGAGACACACGGCGCACACCAGGGTGGGAAGCCCGTTCCTCATTCGATGTCTCCTTCATTTTGCGCTGCCATCCGGTCGATCGCGTAAAGGGAGAACCGGGTGATGTGGTTTGCAACCGCATCGATTTCCCGCTCCCCGAAATGCTCCCTGTCGAAAAGCTTACGTATCACGTGCTTGCTCATATAGAAGTAGAAGACCTGACCGACGATGCTGAGGCAGCAGAGCCCTACCTTTTCTTTCGACATGGGCTTCTTGAAGAGCTGCAGGACGGTTGCGGAAAGAAATGCGAAAGAAGGGTTTATCACCTCTTCTATGATCTGATTGAACGCATCCGTGGGTTGTATCAGCTCCTGGGCCATGAGCTTCGCGAAAAGCCCGCCTTCCCCCTCGTCGAGTATGCGGGAAAGGAGAATCCTGATAAACGCATAAAGACGCTCGTCGGGTGGTCGCGCCGCATACCCATTCAGGTGCAGAGGGTGCTTCTCCACGACCTTAGCCCGCAATGCCTTGAGGACTGCCAGATAGAGTTGTTTCTTCCCGCCAAAGTAATAATTGACCGCGGCAACGTTGACGCCCGCCAGCTTGCATATGGCCCGGATAGTCGTGTATTTGTACCCTGAATCGGCGAAGATCTGCCCCGCCGCCTCGATTATGCGTCGCTGCGCGTCCGAGCGAGCTTCCATTGGATCATCCTGTGGCTGAGTCTCTAACATATGTTTCAAACAAAAGATTAAAACAAGTGTTTTATAATGTCAAGAACTTTTTTGCAACCCCAGGGGGCGGACGGGCGGCCGGGATCTTTTCGCGCCTGGCCGCAAATGACATCACTCCCTTTGACGTGCGAAGAATATCTCCGATCGATGCTTCGCGGTTTAGCATTACCGTTCGTACCGAAGTGACGCAGTTATGGCGCACGGCTTCCAGCCGCGGGCGACCGGGTAACCCGTCCGATCCAACATCACACTAGCGCTCGGACTCCAACCGATATGAATTTCATTTGCGAATGATGGACAGACGTATGTAAAATGAAGTCGAATGCAGCTAACTCCGTACCATGCTAAGTATTATGCCTATGAGCTCACGAAGCGCTCGTCGTCGAACAGTATAGAAAAGTTAGCGGCTTCTCTTTCCGACGCCCAGGTTGATCTCAATCCTCACCAGATCGACGCCGCTCTTTTTGCCTTCCGGTCTCCTCTCTCGAAAGGGGCCATCCTTGCCGACGAGGTAGGCCTCGGCAAGACGATCGAGGCGGGCATTATTCTTTCCCAGAGATGGGCGGAGCGCAGAAGAAAGCTTCTTGTCATAGTCCCCTCCGCCCTCAGGAAACAATGGAACCAGGAGCTGTTGGAGAAGTTCTTCCTGCCCTCCCTGATCCTGGAAACGAAGTCCTTCAACGAGGAGATAAAGAAGGGAAACCTGAACCCCTTCGACCAGGCGGAGATAGTCATCTGCTCTTATCACTTCGCCACGAGCAAGGACGCCTACGTACGGCAGGTCCATTGGGACCTCGTTGTCGTCGATGAGGCCCATCACCTCCGGAACGTCTATAAGCCGACAAACAGGATCGCGAACACCGTGAAGGATGCCATTGCCCGCAGCCCGAAGCTCCTGCTCACGGCGACCCCATTGCAGAACTCGCTCCTGGAACTTTACGGTCTCGTCAGTGTTATCGACGACTACACCTTCGGGGACCTGAAGAGCTTCAAAAGTCAATTCTCAAGGATCGGAAGCGTTGAGAGCTTCGATGACCTCAAGCAGCGGCTGAGGCCCATCTGCCAGAGAACGCTGAGGAGGCAGGTCCTCGAATACATAAAGTACACGAACCGTATTCCCATCACCCAGGAGTTCTATCCCACGGAGAACGAAGAGCGGCTCTACAACTTGGTCTCCGAGTACCTTCAAAGGCCGAACCTCTATGCCCTGCCCCCGAGCCAGAGACAACTGATGACGCTCATCCTCAGGAGGCTCCTCGCCTCGTCGACCTACGCAATCTCGGGCACGCTGGAGGTCCTCTCCAAACGCTTGGAGACAATCGTGAGTAAAAAAGTTCAGCCTCAAGCGCTCGATGAAGCCATTTCTCAGAACTTCGAGGGGTACGACGAAGAAAAAGAGGAGTGGGAAGAGGCCGTCGACGACACCGAGAAGGCTTACTCCCCCGACGAGCTGAAGACCATACGCGAGGAAATAACTTCCCTCAGGGACTTCCACGCTCTTGCCAGATCCATACAGAAGAATTCGAAGGGAGAAGTATTGCTCACCGCGCTCCAGAAAGGGTTTGCCATGGCGGCAGAGAAAGGGGCTCGAAGGAAGGCGGTCATCTTTACCGAATCGACGAGGACGCAGCAGTACCTGAAGCGGATCCTTGAAGATGAGGGCTACGGGGGTAAGCTGGTCCTGTTCAACGGCTCGAACACCGATTCCGAATCCAGAAAGATCTACACGAAATGGCTGGCAGCGCACGAGGGCACCGACAGGGTCACAGGCTCGAAAACCGCCGATATGCGCGCCGCCATTGTGGAGTGCTTTGCCGACGACGCGGAAATTATGATCGCCACCGAGGCCGGCGCGGAAGGGATAAACCTCCAGTTCTGTTCTCTCGTCGTCAACTACGACCTGCCATGGAACCCCCAGCGCATTGAGCAGAGGATAGGGAGATGTCATCGTTACGGGCAGAAGCACGACGTGGTGGTGGTCAATTTCCTCAACAAGAAGAACGCCGCCGACCAGCGGGTCTACGAGCTGCTCTCCGAAAAGTTCAAGCTCTTCGAAGGCGTCTTCGGTGCGAGCGACGAGGTCCTCGGCACGATAGAATCGGGGGTCGACTTCGAAAGGCGCATTGCTCAGATATACCAGGACTGCCGGACGGAAGAAGAGATACAGTTGGCCTTCGACGCCCTCCAGAAGGACATGGAGGCCGAGATTGACGAAACGATGAATATCACCAGGCAGAAGCTGCTGGAGAATTTCGACGAAGAGGTTCACGAGAAGCTCAAGGTCAATCTGCGGGAAAGCCGGGAATACCTTTCCCGGTACGAAAGCTGGTTGTGGGAGGTCACCCGGTACTACCTCGCGTCCTACGCCGACTTCTCCTCGGAGGACCATTCCTTCATGCTCAACAGGAACCCCTTCTCTGAGGAGCCCATCCATCCCGGCCCCTATAGAATTGGAAAGAACGTCGAGGACGCGAACATATACAGGGTGGGCCATCCTCTCGCCAGGCGAATAATCGAGGCCTGCGCCTCACCCTCATTGCCCATTGGGGAACTCGTCTTCCGGTACTCTACCACCCCCAAGAAGATTACCATCCTGGAACCCTTTGTCGGCTCATCGGGGTGGATGTGCGTGACAAATGTCTCCATTAGCTCCTTCGAGACGGAAGACCACATCATATTCACCGGCTTCGCCGGCGACGGCATGGAACTCGACGCCGAGCAATGCAGGCGGCTCTTCTCTCTGCCCGCGGTGATGGGCGCAGACGGCGCCTCGCCGGCCCTTGACAAAAGGGGATCGGGCGAATGTCCGGAGAGGCTTGAAGCCCGTATTGCCGAACTCAACCAGGCAAGGGAAGTGGATATACTCGCGGCCAACACCCAGCGCAATGGCGGCTTCTTCGATGCCGAGATGGAAAAGCTCGATAAGTGGGCGGAAGACGTGAAGAACAGCATCGAGATTGAGCTGAAGGATCTCGACAAGGAGATCAAGGCCAGAAAGACCGAAGCGAAGAAGATCCTGAGCCTCGAAGAAAAGGTTCAGGCCCAACGGGAAATCAAGGAGATGGAAAAGACGCGGAACGCCCTCCGGCAGAACCTCTTCCAGGCTCAGGACGAGGTTGATGCGAAAAAGGAGAAGCTCATCGATGAAATCGAGGCGCGGCTGACACAGAAAGTAACGAAAGACCGGCTTTTTCTGGTAAGATGGACGATAGAGTGAGGGTGGACGTGGGAAGCGCACGGTTCCTGAAAGGTCTTGACATGGGAAAACGCGTTGGCGGAGAAGCGTGAATGAAGAAAACGAGGAAAAGCTCACCGGTCAAGACGAGCAAGGATGAACGTAAACTCATGGGGCGGCCACGGGAAGGTGCAGCCATACCGGTTGCCGAGCCCCTGGCAGCAATGCCGGAGAGCTATGCCTCATTTTTTGCGGCAATAAGAGAGCGCATTGCCCGGGAACGCGTCAAGGCCGTTCTGGCGGCGAATGCCGCTATGGTGCTGATGTACTGGGACATAGGTAGCCAGATTCTGGAGAAGCAGCAGATGGACGGCTGGGGTGCCAAAGTCATCGATCATCTGTCGCATGACTTGAAGGGCGCCTTTCCAGATATGGGAGGCTTTTCGCCGCGCAACCTGAAGTATATGAGGAAATTCGCGGAATCCTGGCCCGACCGGTCAATTGTGCAAGAGGTGCTTGCACAATTGACCTGGTATCACAATCTCGCTTTGCTGGAAAAGGCATCTACCCCGGAAATCCGTCTATGGTATGCCCGCAAGACGGTGGAGTACGGATGGAGCCGAAACATCCTTGCTGTCCAGATAGATAGCCGACGTCACGAGCGCGAAGGCAAAGCCATCAACAATTTTCCGGTCGCCCTTCCGCCCATCGATTCAGACATGGCGCAGCAGGTGTTCAATGACCCCTATGTTTTCGACTTCTTAGGCACCGCGGACCTGCGACGGGAAGCCGAGCTGGAACGAAAGCTGGTTGACCACGTCCAGCAATTTCTCCTCGAACTCGGTCAAGGGTTTGCCTTTGTGGGCCGCCAGGTCCACCTGGAGGTCGGCGACTCGGATTTCTACATAGACCTTCTCTTCTATCATCTCAAGCTACGCTGCTACGTGGTGGTCGAGCTCAAGGTAACCAAGTTCGATCCGGGTTATGTCAGCAAGCTCAACATGTACCTCAACATCGTGGATGACCTGCTCAGGCATCCCGACGACAAGCCCAGCATAGGACTCCTGCTCGTCAAAGAGAAGAACCAGACAATCGTGGAATACTCTCTCGCCGGTTTCAGGAAGCCCATCGGAGTAGCACAGTGGCAGAGAGAGATAACGCAATCCCTTCCTGAAGAGCTCAAATCCAGCTTGCCCACCATTGAGGAGATCGAAGCGGAGCTTGCAGGAAGCGAAGAGGGAGAGGAATAGGAGCGGACACCGGATGGCTGATGATGAAGGATAAACAGAAGCTTGAACTCACGTGGATTGGGAAGGAGAACAGGCCGAAACTGGAGCCGAGGATTCTGCTGGAGGACTCGGAGAAGTCCTATAGACGACCCACCCCTGGCCCCTCCCAAGAGGGGAAAGACCGCGACGTAAATCCCCTCCTTGGAGGGGACAAAGGGGTGGGTTCACCTCCCATCTTCGATAACCGGCTCATCTTCGGGGACAACTTGCTGGCCCTCAAGGCTCTGGAGCAGGAATTTGCGGGGAAGATAAAATGCATCTACATCGATCCGCCGTACAATACGGGATCTGCCTTCACTCACTATGACGATGGTCTGGAACACTCCATTTGGCTGAGTTTAATGAGGGATAGACTGGAGTTGCTGTGTACCTTGTTATCCTATCATGGTTCTATATGGATCAGTATCGACGATAACGAAGCCCACTACCTGAAGGTTCTTTGTGACGAAGTCTTTGGGCGCAGCAACTTTGTGGCCAACGTGATATGGCAAAAAATCTTCTCTCCCAAAAGTACGGCCAGACATCTTTCTGACATGCATGACCATATATTACTGTATGCCAAGGACAAAGAGAGATGGATGCGCAATCTACTGCCCCGGAGGGTTGAACACGACAAGAATTACAAGAACCCAGATAACGATCCTCGGGGTCTATGGACATCCGGAGACTTGTCCGCCCGAAACTATTACGGTGCAGGAACATACTCGATAACCACTCCTGCCGGCCGCTTGGTTTCTGGACCTCCTAAAGGCATGTATTGGCGGGTTTCGAAAGAAAAGTTTGAGGAGATGGACCGAGATAATCGGATTTGGTGGGGCAAGGATGGTAACAATCAGCCACGTATAAAGCGCTTTTTGTCCGAGGTTATGGAAGGTGTCGTACCGCAAACTATCTGGTTTCATCAAGAGGTAGGCAATACACAAGAAGCAAAAAAAGAGGTCATCGCCGTTGTCCCCGAGGTGCCTGATGTTTTTCAAACTACCAAACCAGAGCGTCTAATCAAACGGATTTTTGATATTTCAACCGCTCCCGGCGATTGGGTTCTCGACTCCTTCGCTGGCTCCGGCACGACGGGGGCCGTGGCACACAAGATGGGCAGAAGATGGATCATGGTGGAGTTGGGCGAGCACTGCCATACCCACATCATCCCGCGTATGAAAAAGGTCATCGACGGGGAGGACCCCGGCGGCATTACGAAAGCCGTCAACTGGCAGGGCGGCGGCGGTTTCCATTACTATCGTCTTGCACCGTCGCTCCTCGAAAAAGATACGTGGGGCAACTGGATAATCAGCAAGGAGTACAACGCCGTCATGCTCGCTTCCGCCATGGCGAAGCACGAAGGGTTCGTCTACAATCCCGATGAGGCAGTTTACTGGAAGCAGGGAAAGTCCACGGAAAAGGATTACATCTTCACCATCACCAACTTCATCACCATCGAATACCTGGACAGCATCCGCGAGGAGATGCAGCCGGACGAGAGCTTGCTTATCTGCTGCAAATCCTTTCAAGACGCCTGCCGGGACAGGTATGAGAACATCACCGTCAAGAAGATCCCGAATATGCTCCTGGGGCGTTGCGAATTCGGCAAAGAGGACTACAGCCTCAATGTTTCGGCAACCGAACCAAATGTGGGGACAGTCGACGATGAGGGCGTCCCGGAAGAAGCCCAAAGAAAGCCCGCCCGGAGGAAACCTGCGACTGACCAGCCGGGTTTATTCGACAAGGGGGGTGAATAGATGAACCGGATCGCCGCCTCCATCAGAAACCGGCTGAGTCTTAGGGCACCTCAGGAGGAGAGCCTTCGTATACTTTCAGGGCTTGCCGATGGCCTCTCCCTACGGAAGAATGCAGACCTTGAAATAGAGCTGGAGAAGGTGAAAAGCCTTTACCCTACCTGCACCGATTTCGAGCGGAAGTTCCCTTCCATCTGTTTCGCCCTTGCGACAGGAGTCGGTAAGACCCGTTTGATGGGCGCTTTCATCGCCTATCTTTATCTTGTCAAAGGCATCCGTAACTTCTTCGTGCTGGCCCCCAACCTTACCGTTTACAACAAACTCATCGACGATTTCTCGAACCCCCTCAGCCCCAAGTATGTTTTTCAAGGCATTGGCGAGTTCGTTCACAGGAGGCCCCGCATCATCACGGGCGACAACTACGAGGAGACCCGGCAAGGGGAGCTTTTCAAGTACGAGACCCACGTCAACATCTTCAACATAGGCAAGATCAACGCGGAGACGAGGGGCGGCAAATTTCCCCGCATTAAGAGACTGGGGGAGTACCTCGGCGATTCCTACTTCAACTATCTCTCAACTCTTGATGACCTGGTGCTTCTCATGGACGAGTCGCACCACTACCGCGCCGACAGGGGCATGGAGGTCATCAACGAGCTGAACCCCATCCTCGGCCTTGAGCTTACCGCTACGCCCCAAATCGAGCGCAGCGGCGGGGCAATCAAGTTCAAGAACGTCGTGTACGAGTATTCCCTCGCCAAGGCGATCAGGGACGGGTTCGTGAAAGAGCCGGCCGTGGCGACCAGGAGGGATTTCGATCCTGCCCCTTATACGGCCGAGGACCTGGACCGGATAAAGCTTGAAGATGGAATACGCCTCCACGAGGACACGAAGGTGGCCCTTGACATCTATGCCAGGGACGCGAATGCCCGGCCCGTCAAGCCCTTTGTCCTCGTTGTCTCCCAGAACACGGACCATGCAGGAAAACTGAAAGAGATGATATGTTCCCCCGGGTTCTTCGATGGGCGCTATGCCGACAAGGTGATGGAAATCCACTCGAATCAGTCGGGGGCGGAGAAGGACGAGAACATCGCCCGGCTGATCTCACTGGAGGACCCCCAGAACAGGATGGAGATCGTCATCCACGTGAACATGCTCAAAGAGGGCTGGGACGTCACGAACCTCTACACCATCATCCCCTTGCGGACCGCGACATCAATGACCCTGCGGGAGCAGACCATAGGGAGGGGGTTGCGCCTGCCCTACGGCATAAGAACGGGCGACGACAAGGTGGACAAGCTCACCATTGTCGCCCACGACAAGTTCCAGGAGATTATCGACGAGGCGAACAGGCCGGATTCCATAATCAGGAGAGAAAACATCATCACCATCGATCCGGAGGAACTCGTTGAGCGGAAGGAGGTCATGACGGTCGTCTCCGCCACAGAACGGAGGACTGAAGAGGAACAGCGCCGCATCGACGCGATTGAGGAACCCGAGGAAAAGCAGAAGGCCCAAGTAAGCCTGGAGGCCAGAAAAGCCGTTCTTTCCGCCCTTCCGGAGATGAGCAACGAGGTGAAGAGCGTCAGCGAGCTGAAGACCGATGAGATTAGACGGATCGCCTACGAGAAGATCAAGGAAAATGTCCTCCAGTCGCCGCAGCAGTATCTTTTTGCCAATGAGATCATCAAGGAGGCGCAAGACGCGTACGAGGCCCTCGTCGACGAATTCGCGGGCAACATCATCGAGATTCCCAGGATCATGATTACCCAGAGGGCCGAGGTAAGGTCCGGCTTCCACAGCTTTACCCTCGACACGAGGAACCTCAATTATCAGCCGGTGTCCGAGGAGATCCTGGTGAAAAAGCTCCGGGAACAGGAGAACGGCATCGATATCGTCATAGGAACGGGCCGCATAATCATCGATACCCCGGAAAACATCATCGTCAACGAGCTGATCAATTTCCCCGAGATAGACTACGACGAGCAGTCGGAGCTGGTATTCTCACTGACAGGGGACGCGGTAAAGAGGTTTGCTTCCTATCTCAATGACGACCAGCTCATGAACGTCGTCCAGTATCACAAGAAAGAGATCGCCCGGTACATCTACTCGCAGATGATGGCGCATTTCTACTGTGAGGCCCCGGTGTTCGAGAACCCTGTGGTCAAGCCCTTTACCAGAATCGAGGAGCACAATTTTGCTAAGTATACGGCGGACGCCATCCGCCTCTACACTGAGACCATAGTGCCGACGAGCGCCATTCCATCGAAGGTATTCACGGGCTTCAAAAAGGCCTGCCACGACTGCTATAAATTCGACTCGAAGACGGAGAAGGACTTTGCGATCATCCTGGAGCAGGACGCCGTGGTCATGAAGTGGCTGAGGCCGGCGCAAAAACAATTCAGGATCTACTGGAAGCAGAATACAAGGCAGTATCATCCCGATTTCGTTGTGGAGACCGGGAACGCGATCTACATGGTGGAAACCAAGAAAGAAGGCGACATGGAAACGGCGGACGTTCAGGAGAAGACTATGGCTGCTCTCCTCTATTGCAAGCACGCCACCGACTTCACCTCATGCAACGGGGGTAAGCCCTGGAAGTACCTGCTCATCCCCCACAACGCCGTGATGACGAACATGAGCTTCGCTACTCTGGCGAAGCAGTTCGAGGTGGAACAATGTTGACGCCGAGGCTTGACAGAGGCGGAAGCACGACAAGGGGGTCTCGCTGATAGAGAGGGGCGCTAGGGACGTTGCATCATTCCGTACGTTCTCAATCACCGCGCCGGCGTGTC
The DNA here is from genome assembly GCA_963768735.1 of uncultured delta proteobacterium. Classification (GTDB taxonomy): domain Bacteria; phylum Desulfobacterota; class Syntrophorhabdia; order Syntrophorhabdales; family WCHB1-27; genus BOG-1155. The sequence continues at coordinate 77,436 of CAVYJH010000003.1, forward strand.
CAGCCTTTCCGCATTCCGTCTTATCCTCCATTATCAGAGAAGTGCCGCAAAATTACAACAACTATATTCACGCTTTCCGTGAGTAGAACGGCGGTATTCATGGGCGCGAGGTCGAAAACTGTCTTCCAGGAAGAACGCGTTATGATCATAGCGGCTTCCCGGAGAAATGCGTATAGTATGGAGGGCTTGTTTCTGATACGATATCGTAAGCACCTTTCGATCATGTGAGGGGGCGATCTATGTCTCAGGCAACTCGTGTCGTCAGAACGTCGTGCAGGGGCTGTCACGGTGTCTGCCAGGTCCTTGTCCACATGGAGGGCGACAGGGTAGTCAGGGTTGCAGGCGACCCGGACAGTCCCACGAGCCGGGGCTACCTCTGCCCGAAGGGGGCCGCCGGCCCGGAGATACTCTACCATAAGGACCGGCTTACCCATCCCTTGAAAAGGGCAGGGAACAGGGGTGAGAATAGATGGGAAAGGATTTCCTGGGATGAGGCGATCTCTGAGATAGCGGGCCGCCTCGACCGCGTCCGCCGGGAATCGGGGACTGAGTATTTCGCCATGGCCCAGGGCACGGGCAGGCCCTACACCGAGTATACCAACCGATTCGCCCAGGCCTTCGGCACGCCTAACTTCCTGTCGCCCGGGCACAACTGCTTCCTGCCGAGGGTGATCTTGAGCACGATCACGGCGGGCGGCCTCCCTATCGCCGACATTTATGGCTTCGGGGGCGATATGCCGGCGTGCGTCATGAACTGGGGCTGCAACCACGCGGAGACGGGGGCGTCCGACGGCATGTGCGGGGCCATGTTCAAAAGGGCGTTCATGCAGGCCAAAAAGAAGATCGTCGTGGACCCGAGGCGCATAGGGCTGGCCGAAAATGCCGACTATTGGCTCCAGCTCAAACCAGGCAGCGAATGTGCCCTTGCCCTTGCAATGATGAACGTGATTATCGGCGAGGACCTTTACGACCGTGCGTTCGTGGAACGATACGGCTTCGGCTTCGACCGCCTGGCCGACCATGTCCGGCCCTTCACGCCGGAATGGGCGCATCCCGTAACGCGCATCCCCGCCTCCACAATAAGGGACGCGGCGAGGACCTTTGCAACGATCAAGCCCGCCTGTATCCAATGGGGCAACGGGATCGACACGAGCACGAACGCCTTCCAGACAGGCAGGGCCCTGCTGATCCTCATGGGCATGACGGGCAATATAGACGTGCCTGGCGGGAACGTGTTCTGGGTGCCGCCCGAGGGGATGAGGTCCGGGTTGCACGAACTCGGCAGTAAGAGAGGACACGGCCTCATGTCCGCCGAAAAGAAGGCAGCCGTCATCAGCGGCAAGAGGTTCCCCTTCACGCCCGACTGCCACGTGCCCACGTTCTGGAAATCGGTGATCACGGGCGAGCCCTACCGGGTGCGCGCCCTATGGATCGTCGGCTCCAACCCCCTCCTGACGGCAACGCAGGGGCTCACGATCGAGCGGGCACTCAAGGACTACATGGAATACACCGTCGTCTCGGACCTCTTCATGACGCCCACGGCCCAGCTCGCCGATCTCGTGCTTCCCGCCGCGCACTGGCTCGAACAGGACGACGTCGTCTTCATGCACGAGGTCTGGTGCGCCATGAGCAGAAAGAAGCTCGCCCGGATAGGCGAGGCCAGGGACGACAGGGACGTGATTCTCGAGGTGGCCCACCGCCTCGGCCTCAACGATGCCTTCCCCTGGCCGGACCGCTACGCCTACCTCGACTGGCTCTGCGAGGGGACGGGCATGAGCTTTCAGGAGTTTAAGGAAAAAGATCTCGTTATGGGCGAGATGCGCTACAGAAAATATCGCGAGCACGGATTCGCCACACCATCGGGCAAGTTCGAGTTCTACTCGACCGTCATGGAACACGCGGGCCGCCCACCTCTGCCGGTCTATGTCGAGCCGCCTCTGTCTCCGGGCAGGGACTATCCGCTCATCCTGATGACGGGTACGAAGGGACTTTACTATTTCCATTCGGAGCTGCACCAGATCGATTCCCTGCGGCCGCGGCATCCCGATCCCCTCGTGGAGATCAACCCCGAGACGGCAGCCGGCCTGGGTGTAGCGGAGGGAGACTGGGTGTGGGTAGAATCGCCCCACGCAAAGGTCAAGCTCAGGGCAAGGCTTTTCGACGGCATCGCACCCGATGTCGTCAATGCGGAGCACGCATGGTGGCGCCCTGAGGCGAGCCCGCCCGACTATCGCTGGAAGGAATCGTGCGCCAACCTGCTCTTCGGGGACGACCTTTTCGACCCGGACACGGGGGCGGAGCCGCTTAAGTGCTACGTATGCAGGGTCGTGCCGGCTCAATGAGACCGGGAGGCTTAGGGCCGTGAAAGCACCAGATGTCAATGGAAACCCGAGGAAGACCCGGCACGCGTCGACCCTCCTGCGGAAAACCTACGAGCGGATCATGACGAGGAGCATCTTGAACGAGTCGACGGCTTTTACCGCGTGGGGAACATGGGCCGGCAAGATGATCGTGTCGCCCTGCCCCAGGAGATGCTGGGTGCCCGCGATGGTAATCTCGGCGCGTCCCTCCGGCACATAGACAAAGGCATCGAAGGGAGCGGTGTGCTCGCTGAGACCCTGCCCCGTGTCAAAGGCAAAAATGGTAATGGTGCCTGTCTCTTTGTTGAGTATCTCCCTGCTTACTATGGCGTCCTTCTGATATGATGCGAGGCCCGCCAGTTGTTTTGCCTCGGTTGTCGTACTGTTTTCCATGGCCTTCCCCCTGCAGAACAGTTCAATTGATGCCTACATTTATGTAAAGGTAAGACTGCACGTAAAGATATGCACAAAAGAGGCGGCGAATCGACTTTTTTGAGCGGGATATTTGATTTTCCCTTGACTCGTCGCATCTTATTTGTTATTGTGAGGCGATGAATCAGGAAGAGGTCAAGAACATCTATACGTGGTATTCCTCCGTCTACGATAAGCTTTTTTCTCATTTTTTTTTTCCGAGAATAGAACTGGGCATCAATAAATCCAGGATCAGCAAAGGCGACCGCGTTATCGAGGTAGGCATCGGAACGGGACTGTCACTCCCCCTATATCCCGGCGGCTGCAACGTCGTGGGCATCGACGTCACGACAAAGATGCTTGAAAAGGCACGGGAAAAGAAGGAGAAACACAAGCTGGACCACGTCGAGCTGATCGAAATGGACGCGGAAAACATGACCTTCGAGGACAACAGTTTCGACCACGCCGTCGCCGCCTTTGTGGTGACGGTGGTCCCTAACCCTGAAAAGATGGTCTCCGAGATGAAGCGGGTGACGAAAGCCGGAGGCAACATTGTGATCCTTAACCACTTCTGCAGCAACAACGCCTTCCTTTCGACAGTAGAAAAGGTCTTCTCCCCCTTGTGTGAAAAATGGGGCTGGAGGTCTGATATCTCCCTGGATCTCCTTTCCAACCATTGCAGCCTTCAGATCAACCAGGTGCTGAAAAAAAACAGACTCGACCCCTGGTCCATCATCATCGCAACAAACAACAAGTGAAATGAAGATAGCCGGTGTACAGTTTGCGTGTTCGGACAACAAGGACAAGAACACGGAAAAAGCATGCAAGATGTTGGATATGGCCGTTGGAGAGGGGGCGCGGATCGTCTGCTTTCAGGAGCTTTTCAACCTGTGCTGGTTTCCGAGGAGCCGGAGCGAGTCTGCCTTTGATCTGGCTGAGGAGATAACCGGTCCGACGGTGGAGCGCGTGAGGCAGAAGGCGGCGGAATCGGCTGCCGTGGTTGTGCTGCCTTTCTTCGAGAAGGCTGATGGGGCTTATTATAACAGCTCCGTGGTAATTGACGCCGATGGGCATGTGGCCGGGGTATACCGGACGATCCACGTGCCTGACATCCCGTTGTGGGAGGAAAAGTTTTATTTTTCAGCGGGAAACCTGGGTTTCCCTGTTTTTCACACCACGTACGGCCGTATCGGCGTGCAAATATCGTGGGATAATCTGTTTCCGGAAGGCTCGAGGATTCTCGCCCTCAAAGGCGCCGATATCGTGTTTGCTCCAACTGCGTGCGCCTTCAAATCGCAACATATCTGGCAAACGGTCATTATGAGTAACGCCATTACCAACGGGGTTTTCATGCTGCGGGTCAACAGGGTCGGGAGCGAGGAGAACCACGATTTTTACGGCATGAGCTTTGGCGCGAGTCCGGAAGGTGAAATAATAGGGGGTCCCACAGGCAGGGCCGACGGGATCATGCTGGCCGACATCGACAGCGACAAATTGGCCGAAATACGGCGGGAATGGCCGATCGTAAAAGAAAGACGCCCCGACCTGTATGAGGAGATACTGCTCAGCGGATACGTGCCGGAAAGGGCGGGATGTGCGACGGAATGTGGCGACCGCGGAGGAGACGGTTGATGATAAGAAAGCGGATCGCGGAGATGCTCAAAGAGTCACTGGCAGCGCTGCAAAGATGAAGGCGTCCTTCCCGGAGACCTGGAGGTTGATCCGCTTGTGGAGATACCCAGGGAAAGGGAGCATGGCGATTATGCCGCCGCCCTCGCTTTCCTGCTTGCCCGGAAGGCCAGGAAGAGCCCCGAGGAGATCGCCCGTTCCCTTATAAAGCATATGGCTGCAGACGCCCTTTGCAGCGACGTGACGATAGCCGCCAGGGGGTTTATCAATTTTCGCGTGCGTGACGACGCATTCAGGTCGGAGCTGGCAGAGATCTCGCGGGGAGACCTGGATCAGTTCTTCACCAACGTCGGCGGGCAGAAAAAGGTATTAATGGAGTTTGTGAGCTCCAACCCCACCGGGCCTCTCCACATAGGTCATGGAAGGGGTGCGGCCGTAGGCGACGTGCTCGCGAATGTACTCGAACGATCAGGCTATCAGGTAGTCCGCGAGTATTACGTGAACGACGCGGGCAGGCAGATTGAGACATTGGGACGCTCCGTCTATCTCAGATGGAAGGAGCTGCAGGGGGAGAGTGTCGACTACCCGTCGGACCTCTATCAGGGCGACTACGTGAGGGACATCGCGGGGATGCTCCTCACCGGAAAGGTTGAGGTGTCCGCTGAAGTCGGTCCGGCTGTCGCCTTCATGGCCCGGTTTGCCGCCGACCTGGTGTTGGCGGGTATAAGGAAAGACCTTGAAGCGTTCGGGGTCTTCTTTGACTCTTTCTACAGTGAGACCACCCTTTTTGAAAGGGGGCTCGTCGATGAGACCATACAGGCGCTCCGGGAGCAGGGTTGGCTCCGCGAGGAGGATGGGGCGCTTTGGTTCAGGACATCCTCCCTGGGCGATGAAAAGGACCGGGTGATCATCAAGTCAGGTGGCGAAAAGACTTATTTTGCGTCCGATATCGCCTACCACCGGGAAAAGTTCGAGCGCGGTTTTGATACGCTCGTCGATATCTGGGGGTCCGACCACCACGGGTATATCGATCGGCTCAAGGCCTCTCTTGAGGCGCTGGGCAGAGACAGGGACGCCCTCAAGGTGCTCCTCATCCAGTTTGTGACCCTGCTCAAAGAGGGGAAACCCATAGGGATGTCCACAAGGTCGGGACAATTCACCACGTTAAGAGAGGTCCTGGATGAGGTGGGGATGGACGCGGCAAGGTTCTTCTTTCTCATGAGGAAGAGCGACGCCCACCTTGAATTCGATCTCGACCTCGCAAAGAAGACCTCCAACGAGAACCCCGTCTATTACGTGCAGTACGCCCATGCCCGCATCGAATCGATATTCAGAATGGCGCAGGGTGAAGGCATGGACCCGGCCGCAATCCGGCACGCGGATGTGGGCCGCCTCGTCCTGCCGGAAGAGATGGGACTGATAAAGGACATTCTCAATTTCTTCGATGTCCTGGAGGGGAGCGCGCGAAGCTTCGAGCCTCACCGCATCACGTTTTACCTGATCGACCTCGTCGGCAGGTTCCACGGCTACTACAACAAAGTCAGGGTGTTGGGGAACGAGACCGGGCTTACCCTGGCGAGGCTCGCCCTGCTCGGGGTGCTGCAAAAGGTGATCCGGGAAGGTCTGCATATACTGGGCGTCTCGGCCCCGGAGAAGATGGAGAGGGCGGCGGCGGATGGCGGCGTGATAAATTCTTGATTTTAGGTTATTATATGCACATGTGCCCGGCACGGGCGGGCACATGTTTCCGGGAGAATAAATGAGGCAAAAAAGCAAGACACAGGAATATGTAGAATCACTCCTGATCGCGGCTCTCATCGCCTTCTTTGTCCGCAGCTTTGTGGTACAAGCATTCAAAATCCCTTCCAGCTCCATGGAGCCGACGCTCCTGGTAGGCGACCACCTGCTTGTCAACAGGCTAAGCTATGTCATGAAGGTACCCTTCACGGATGTTGTCATCTTTAACCTTGGCAATCCTTCTAGGGGAGACGTGGTTGTGTTCCGTTATCCTGTCGACAGGAGCAAGGATTTTATCAAAAGGGTGATCGGGATAGGGGGAGATGTGGTGGAGATAAGGGATAAGGTAATCTATCTCAACGGGCAGAAGATGAATGACCCCCATGCCTTTTTCGCGGAAGACAGCATTGTCCCAGGGGTTTTCTCCCAGCGTGACAACTTCGGACCTATCAAGGTCCCCGAGGGTTCTTATTTCGTTATGGGCGACAACAGGGACCGGAGCCTCGACGGCAGGTTCTGGGGATTCGTAAAGAAGGAAGACCTCGTCGGACGCGCCCTCATCATCTATTTCTCGTGGAACGGCCGGGCTGATGACGTCTTCCACTATGTGCGCTGGGAAAGGTTCGGCAGGCTGATACCCTAGCGGCCCCGGTGTGACTGCGCTATTTTCAAAAAAAGAGGTACCACACGTATCATATGAAACAGATACCCGCGGTCGTCTTCCTCGTTTTACTCACCTGTTCTCCGGCTCTTGCCGCCAAAGGCTCCGGCTCTTCGTTCCTCTACTTCCTGGAGGGCTACAGGAGCAGCCAGGCCGGCAGGTATGATGAGGCGCTTCAACACTACAAGTCAGCGCTTTCACTTGATCCGGGCTCTGCGCAGATAAAGAACGAGATGGCTCTCCTGTACGTGAAGAAAGGGGAGCTGGACAAGGCGGAGACGCTCCTCAAGGAATCGATCCAGGGAGAGCCGAAAAACCGTCAAAGCCTCATGCTGCTCGCAGGCATCTATTCGTCGAAGGATCAGTTCGACAAGGCACGGCAGCTCTATGAGCAGTGCATCGATATGAACCTGGAGGACACGGACGCCTACCTGCTCCTGGGCTCCATCGACATCGCCCAGAAGAAATTCCGGGAGGCAGCCGCAGCGTACGAAGAGGTGCTGAGCTATGACCCCGAAAACCTCATGGCTCTCTACTATACGGCCAGACTTCACGGCGAGATGAAGGATTTCGAGAAAGCGCGGTCATATTATGAGAGGCTTCTTACCGTAAAGCCGGACTTTGAACTGGCGCTGCTTGACATGGGTACTTTGTCAGAGATAGAGGGCAAACTCGACGCTGCGGTGGGCTACTACAAGAGGGCCGTGCAGGCCAACCCGGCGAGCAAAAAGGCGAGGGCGAGGATAGCCGCGATCTATGTGCAGAGAAAGGATTACGACAAGGCTATCTCCGAATTCGAGAAGCTGTCCGACCTTGATAGGGAAGACCTTTCTATCAGAGAAAATATCGGCCTTCTCCACCTGGAAAAGGGGAGGTATGAGGAGGCGATCCGGGAATTCAGCCTGATCCTCGCTTCCAGGCCCAAGGACGACAAGGCAAGGCTTTATCTGGCGGTAGCGCTGCAGGAAAAGGGAGACCTGAAAAAGGCGATTGAAGAGCTCCTGAGGGTGGACCAGCAGGGAGAAGAATTCCAGTCGGCCTCGCGGAATCTCCTCATCCTCTACGTGAAAGCGGGGGCCGTCGATGAAGGCGTTCGGCAGATAGAGAAACTGATCGAAAAGAATGACAAGAACGTTCCTCTCTACCAGCTTTTGGCGGGACTGCTCGAAGAAAAGATGGATTACGGCAAAGGTATAGCCACCCTCGAAAAGGCGAAACGTCTGGAGCCGAAAAATGTCGACCTCCTTTATCAATTGGGCATGCTTTACGAAAAGAACGGGGATAACGACACGGCGCTGAAGAATATGGAAGAGGTAGTCGCAGTGGAGCCCGACAACCCCGGTGCGCTCAACTTCATCGGGTACAGCTTTGCGGAAAAAGGCATCAACCTGGAACGGGCTGAGGCGATGATAAAAAAGGCCCTGGAGAAAAGACCCGACGACGGCTACATACGCGACAGTCTCGGCTGGGTCTTCTACAGCAAAGGAGAATACACAAAGGCGCGAGACGAGCTGCTGAAGGCCCGGGACCTGGTTTCCGACGACCCCGTTATCACGGAGCATCTTTCGGATGCATATGCCAAGCTCGGCCAGCGCGACAAGGCAATAGAACTCCTGCGCCAAGCGATAGACCTTGAAAAAAAGAACGATCGAAAGAAGGTCCTTGAAGAGAAGTTGAAAACGGTCGAGCAGAAGCTCAAGTGAAAAGACTCCTCTTCGTCTCCTTCCTGGTCTTCATTTCGGGATGCGCCCTCCTTCAGAGAAAAGGTGAGAACGTGCAATGGCCGTCCGACGTCAGCCTCCCTTAAGGGTGAGGGAGACCTTGACGCGGCGTGGAGGAAAGAGCGTTTTTCAGGTTCTTTTGCGGTGAGCCTGGCATATCCCGACCGGTTTCTCCTGGAGGTCTACGGGCCTTTCGGACAGACGCTCATCTATGTGCGAAAGGAAGCAGGTCAATTTCTCCTTGTTGCCGGAGATGAGAAGACCACCGACGAAGCGGTTTTTGAGCAGAGATACGGTTTTCCCTTAAGCCGGTTCATAGACGACCTTGCCATGAGGGGAGACAGGCAGGAGGCGCCCCAGGGGTGGACTGTGGAACATGACAATTACCGGGTTGACTATGGCCAGGACAGGCGGGGCAGGAGACAAATCTGCTGGGAGAGCGGAGACGGCAAGATCTGCCTCACCTTCGATGCACTCACGTTTGCCGGGTCGTGATGTCGAAGATCGTCGCCGGAGCTTGCTGCGGCTACGACGTACCGGTGCTGAAAGAGTTTCTCTTAAAGGCCCTCGCCCAGTTCGGCGCCTTGCCCGCCAAGTGCAAAGTCCTCTTGAAGCCGAACCTGCTCAGCGGTAGGGCGCATGGATTGGCGGTAAATACCCACCCTCTCTTTGTGCGTGCCGTCGCCGAGATACTGGTAGAGAACGGGTGCGCTGTTTTTGTGGGGGATAGTCCCGGGTTTGAGTCTACCGAGAAGGCCCTTGAAAAATCTGGCATCATGGACGTCATGCGAGACCTGCATCTCGGGCTTGCACCTTTCAATAAGAGGGTGAGAAAAGTCAACGCCGGTATTTCCCCTTACAGGGAACTGGTGTTCGGGGAAGACCCTCTCGGCTATGACCTGGTGCTGAATATGCCCAAGCTGAAGACCCATGTGATGATGGGTCTTACGGCCGGCGTGAAGAATACCTTCGGCTTTGTGCCTTCCCTGGATAAGGCAAGATGGCACCTCCGATGCAAAGGGGACAAGCGACTTTTCGCATCCCTTCTCATGGATATCCATTTCATGGTCAACCCGGCTCTTACCATCCTCGACGGGATAGTCGGCATGGATGGCAATGGTCCGGCCCACGGACGGGCCCGCGACCTAGGTCTGGTTGCTGTTTCCGATGACGGCCTGTCCCTCGACGCGTTTCTTGAAAAGGCGCTTTCCATCCGGTCCCCGCTGCCCATCTCCTCCTTGGCCGAGGAAAAGGGTCTCCTCAAAGAAGCGATACTGGTGGACCAAGGCGCCCCGCAGATACGGGATTTCGTCATGCCGGCAGCCATGGAAGTAGATTGGAACCTGCCCCCTTTCGTCCGGGAGACCCTAAGGCACATGTTTACGAGAAAGCCGAAATGGGAGCGCAAAAGGTGCAACCTCTGCAGAACCTGCGTGACTGTCTGCCCTGCCGGCGCGCTCCGTATAGGGGCAAAGGGCCTCTTTTTCGATCATCAGGCGTGCATCAGGTGTTACTGCTGCCATGAGATGTGTCCCACCGGGGCCATTACCGTATGATGTTTTTGGGTACGCCCACCGGACTCGGTATCAGGCCCACCCCATCGTGGTCAGCGCCTGCTTAATCTGCTCCGGACCCTCGACGATGAAGGCTATTATTGGGGCTCAGCGCCCCCTCCACAAGCAAGCTCGTGGAGTCTCCCCCCTCATAACGACCTTTATCTCGGTCAGGCCCACCCCATCGTAGTCAGCGCCTGCTTAATCTGCTCCGGACCCTCGACGATGAAGCCGGAGCTTACCCTTCCACCACCGTTTTTCCAGACTATGGTGAGTATTTTCTTCCGGGAAAATGTCATACCGTGCCGGAAGGCTATCGTGACCTCGATGATCGATTTCATTGGAATCACGAGCCCCCGGCGCGTGCTTTCCTGCAGGAAATAGAAACCCTGATAGTCGTACCAGTACTCGCCCGGCCCTTTTTCCGGCAGGCCCGCATGCTTCATGCTGCGGTGATACCACGGCTGCTCCATTTTCAGCGTGCCCGTATAAAAACCCTGGTTTTTCATCTTCTCTTGCCCCGTTCTTTTTCTTTGTCTTACCGCCCACCCACTTATTTTACTCTGTTTTTGCTTCTTCCGATAAGTAATTATGCACCCCGCATGCACGAAGCATTTCCCGGAAACAATGTACCGATTCCACCAGGCGGCACCTCTTCACGACTAGGCGATGGAGGGCGCCTCACCCGCTGCGGCTTCTTGCAAACAAGACCTTTTTATGTAAGACTGTAACCATAAGTGGAAGTGCCAAGGCGCCTGGTGGGCCTCCTGGTCTTCAAAACCAGTGCACCGGTGACGAGCTGGTGGGTGGGTTCGATTCCCATGCACTTCCGCCATTCAATGATATCAGCCATTTACAAACAGGCAGTGTACGGAAATAGATATGCATTCTTACCCCCCACCGTCAATTGTGATAAATTTGTGATAATTTTGATCTCGACGCAGGTCTTTGGCGGCGTTTTCGACCAGCCGGGACACCCGCTCGCAGGCGTCTTTGAGGTCCTTTTCGTTGACGATGTTGTACCGGTCGAAGACCGCCCGCGTCTTATGGCCGCTGATCTTCATCGCGACCTTCTCTGAGACGCCGGCCCTGACCATGTTGCGCACGGCCGTCCTTCGGAGATCGTGAAAGAGTCTGCCCTCGATCCCAGCGGCCTCGCACGCGCTGGCCCATGCCTTCCGTATGTGCTTAATCCTCTGGCCTTCCCGGAAGAACACATAAGGGCAGGTTGGATACAGGCTGTCCCGTATCCTCTTCTGATTGCGGATTGCGGCAAAAAGCTCACCGCTCAGATAGACCACGCGCTGCTCGTCGTTCTTCGTCGTGCCCGGGTCAAGGGCTACGCTTCGTTCGGCCATATCCACCTGCCGCCAGGTCAGAGAGAGAATCTCCGTCTTCCTCATGCCCGTGTAGTATCCCATGATGAGCACCGGCCTAATGTAGTTGGGCAAGGCGTCCTTCAGCCTTGCGTACTCGCCGTATTCAAAGTATCCGGTTCTGACGTTGGCCTCTTTCAGCTTCGGGATATACGGTACGGCCGCCACTCTTGGAGGTGTCTGCTTTACCGCCAGGGAGAACATCCTCTTCAAGGTCGTCAGTTCCCTGTTGATCGTCCCGTTTTTCGCCCCCTCTCCGAGTCGCGCCGAGGTATATTTCCGGATGTCCTGGGTTGTTATCTCCCTTGCCGGATAGCCCTTGAAATGCCCCCCCAGGTGCTTGACGCATATCTCGACCCTCCAGAGCGACTTGCGTAGGTTCACCTTGTAGTCGTCGAAAATGTCATCCGCCAGTTCCTGAAAGGTCGCGTCTTTCACCTTCGTTGCCTCTTCAAACCACTTGCCCTCCGCCACATCCGTCATCACCTTGCGATAGATCTTCTCCGCCATCTTCTTGTCGTCTGTCTCGGTGGACTGCCTCACCTGCCGTCCGTTGTAAGTGAAGCTGATCCACCATGTCGGGCCTCTTTTGTACAATCCCATATCATCCCTCCTTTCCGAGGCCCTTGATACGGTCTGATTTCTTGGAATGATTATACCGTCCGGGGTTCAGCTCGTCAATGGCGGCTCTCACTATCTGTGCCGGGGGAGAGGAAGGGCTCCCCCGTCTCCTGGGAGCCCGCCTGGTTGTTATTTCCTGCCGGCTTTGACACTTCTTCCCGAGGAGCCACTCATCGATCTCCGCAGGCCTGAAGCGGGCAAGCTTGCCGATGCGGTAAAAGGGTATTTCCTTCCGCTCTATCATGGCGTAGAGCGTCGACTTCTTGATACCGAGATACTGAGAAAGCCTTCCTATGTCCCACAGCTCGTCCATATCGGCCTCTCAGTAGGGCGTCGGAAGCAGATAGCGGAGCGTTATGCTGGCCCTTTGATGGCCCATCTCCAAGCTCACCTTTTTGAGCGCCTGCTCCTTGGAGAATCCGAGGTCGCGGCAGGAAAGAAATCGCCTTTGAGCAAAGTTCCAGCGTAAACCGTGGGTACCCTGATAATCCTGGTAGCTGTCATGGGCTGCCCTCACGATAGAGCGCCGGTATACCTCCTGATTGATTCTGAAGAGGCCTTTTCCGTCGTTCAGGGCTTTCAGCAGCATTTCGTGGGTGGGGACAGAGACGAGTATGTCCCGTTCGAGGCCGCCTTTGCAGTGGATGAGATGGACTTTGCCCATGACGGTCCCGGTCAGCCCGTCCTTCTCTTCCCCCAGGAGCTGCACTTCTTTGATGAGTGCAACCTCCCGTACACGGGCGCCGCCTTCATGCTGGAGGCGGGCCACCAAATGAAGGGGCCCGCGGGTGACGGCCTGGATAAGGGCGGAAGGGTCGACGTAGGCGCGGGGAACGTGGTTCTGCCTTAAGGCCCTCGCAGCCTTTGCCAAGTCGTCGATCACGGGTCTGAAGAAAGAAACGGCCATACCCTGCATGCGTAGAGCTTTCTCCAGCTTCATGATGGCGGCGGTGTGCAGGCGATACGTGCTCCGCGCCGCCCCCTCCCCTATCTTCGATAAGAGGTAGGACCTCACATGCTCCGGTGTAAGGTTGCCAATGGAATTCAGGCCGTGGAGGTGCGCGTATCGCCCGAGCTGGTGCCAGACCGCAAGATAGGCCTCGGCGGTCTCGAAGCTGTAGATCGTATGCTCCTCGCCCATCTCCTTCCAGGAGTGGACACCCCTCTCCCGTGCCCGGAGCTTCGCCTCGTGTTTGCTTAAACCCGGGGTGAAGATACCACTCTTCAAGAACACCTGCTGTATCTGAAAATGGATAGAACCTTTCTTCATGGCAATCTCCTTTTGTTAGTGTGCCGGCTTTCTTTGATCCGCCGGCTCGGATCATCTTGGGTCCATCCAGTGTTTTTTTGAAGTGGCCACCGTCCACTTCCACGGCTTGTTTTTTCAAAAATGGCTGCCCGTGAACAACCGCGGGGAGAACCGGTACAGCCAGGGTTACGGGATTCATCTTCATTGGAATCCTCCATTTAGTCAATGTGCGCTGACAAGCGCGCACTTTAGGTCTACTCTCTCCGTTCTCATAAATCCCTTGATGATTCCCCTTTTGTCGTGTCATACTGCCTTATGTGTAGTACACACAGTAGGCCACAAGGAGAGATCAATGGACTACGATCTGAAGATTGTAGAAAGCTCCGGCTTCACCGCCGACTACCGCCGTGTCCTTGCCCGGTACTATGGAGCACTCCCTGAGCAGGCGAGGATACATGCCCACCAGATGTGCCTGAACAAGGGGCAATCGGCTGAAGCTGCCTATAAGGGTTTGTTGGAAGCCCTCCATGCCATGAAGCTTTCTGAATCCCGTCGCGGGGAGCGCGACGAAGAAACAGAAAGGCTGGGGACAGCCATCAGGCTATGGAGGGTCAAAGGGGCAAGGCGAAATAAACCGAACGTCAAGACGGCCTTCATTCGCCTGCACTATCATGAGCTTAAGGACCTCCGTGAGAAGGGCTTAAGCTGGCGTGAGCTGGAAACCTACCTTTATGAAACACACAAGATCAAGATAGGTTTCTCTTTCTTGAGAAAAATCTTTACCGACGCGACGTATGAGCGGCAGTTCGGTAAGCGCCCCGAATAGGAAGAGTCTGGTTCAGCGCTTTTCCTGTTGCTGCTTCATACGTCAGTTTGTCCTCGCACATGCCGTGCGCTTCATTCTTCCCTGCAGGACTCCCCTTCCTGCGGCTAATGAGTGTATCCTCTTCGCTATGCATCCTACATTCATTTCGCTTGAGACCTTTACTGGCTCTCAGCATTAATCGCCCACGTGGGCATAAACAAAACACTCCATTCCGATTAACGGATCTCTCGAATTTGGTCTCCCCGATTTCGCAGGGTGTTTGGGTTTCCCAAGACGTCTGGGATTTTTCGGCAGAGCCTACTAAAAATACTAATAATACTTCACTATGTCATACTGGGCGGGGGTTGTCAAGAAATTTTTCGCCAGTTCTTTGGCTGGAAGTCCAGTTGGTGCTCATCCAGATCAAGGAGAAAATGACGATTTACCTGGCCGTCATGCTCTTCGCGATTATCCTCTTCGCCAAGGCTTTTGCGTCCGTGCTCCAACAGCCATGACCCATCGTCCATGCTGGAATCGGGGGCGATTCTTCGAAGTTTGTGCACCATCGAGGCCCGGAAGGGCCATCCCGAGAAGTGTTGTTCCTTCCCGTGCTATCATCTCGGCTATAGTTGGCTGTTTCGATCCCTATCTGCCGGTATGGCTTGAGAAGCTGAATGTTTCACTAGGGTCATTTTCAGCGAACGTTGTGCTCCGGGGTCTCCTCCTCAAGCTTCATACGGAGGGCCACATCGTTCTTCCTCCTTCAAGGATGGTCCCTACGTGGTTGAGAGGGCCCAGAAAGCCACCGGCAAAAATCGAGGCCGACGATTCCCCCTGCCACATTCCTCTCGCGGAACTTGCGCACTTTTCGCTTTACAAGGAAGAGCATGGCAGATAAAATATGGCGAGTTTCTTGGACACCACCCTGCCAGGAGGCACCCATAGTGGCAAAACAGCCGGTCCGACCCCAGCCATTCCACCTCCAGAAGTGCCCCACCGGCATCACCGGTCTCGATGAGCTTACCCAAGGCGGGCTGCCAAGGGGCCGCCCCACGCTCGTCACGGGAAGCGCTGGCTCGGGCAAGACGCTCCTTGCCCTGCAGTTTCTCGTCAAGGGTGCTACCGAGTATAACGAGCCGGGCGTCTTCATGGCCTTTGAGGAAACAAGCGACGACCTGACCACTAACGTCGCTTCCCTCGGTTTCGATCTGGATGGCCTTACCAAAAAGAAGAAGCTCGCCATCGACCACGTCTACATAGAACGCTCCGAAATCGAAGAGACGGGCGAATACGACCTGGAAGGGCTCTTCGTCCGCCTCGCCTATGCGATCGACTCCATAGGGGCGAAGCGTGTGGTACTCGACACCATTGAGGTGCTCTTCGGAGGCCTGCCTAACGAGGGTCTCCTGCGGGCCGAGCTTAGGCGCCTCTTCCGCTGGCTGAAGAATAAGGGAGTCACCGCCCTCATCACCGGGGAACGAGGGGAAACTTCCCTCACCCGCTACGGCCTCGAAGAATACGTTGCCGACTGCGTCATCCTGCTCGACCACCGGATCACCGACCAGACGTCAACCCGACGTCTTCGTATCGTCAAGTATCGCGGCTCGTCCCACGGCACCAATGAATACCCCTTCCTCATCGACGAAGCGGGTATCTCGGTCCTGCCGGTCACCTCCCTGGGCTTGAACTACGATGTGCCCGAAGAGCGCATATCTACCGGTATACCCCGGCTGGATGCGATGTTTGGTGGCAAGGGCTTTTACAAGGGCTCAAGCATCCTTGTCTCCGGCACCGCAGGGACCGGTAAAACGACGGTCGCTTCTCACTTTGCCGAAGCAGCCTGCAGAAAGGATAAACGCTGCCTCTACTTCGCCTTCGAAGAATCACCCCAGCAGATCACGAGGAACATGGCTTCCGTTGGCATAGACTTGAAGCCGTGGCTCCAGAAGAAGAACCTTCTGGTCCGCTCAGCCCGTCCCACCTTTTATGGTCTTGAGAGGCACCTTCTGGAAATGACTAGGCTGATCCACACGTTCAACCCCGAGGTGGTCGTGATGGACCCTATCACGAACCTCGTCACGGTGGGCCTCGCCGCTGACGTAAAGTCAATGCTGACCCGCCTCGTCGATTATCTCAAGACGCGGGAGATCACCGCCTTCTTTACGAGCCTCAGCTCCTCTGATGACGGCGCCGAACAGACGGACATCGTCGTCTCCTCCCTCATGGACACATGGATCGTTCTTAAAGATATCCAGGCCGAGGGGGAACGCAACCACGGATTGACCATCGTCAAATCCCGCGGCATGGCGCACTCCAACCAACTCTGCGAGTACCGCCTGACCGCCAACGGCGTCCACCTGGAGGATGTCTATCTCGGTCCGCAGGGTGTGCTCACCGGTGCCGCACGGGCCGCCCTGGAAGCCGAAGAGGCTGCTGCATCCCTTGCCCGCGCACAAGAGATGGAACGGCAGAAGCGGCAAATCGAGCGGAAGCGCTCGGTCGTGGACGCCCAAATCGCTGCTTTGCGTGCCGACTACGAAGCAGAGGAAGAGGAGTTAAAGAAAAACATTACCGAGATGGAGGCCCGTGAACAGGCTGCCGCGCTGCAGCGGGCAAGAATATCCTCTCTGCGCAAAGCTGACAAGGAAGGTGGCCGTGCCAACAAGAAATAACAAAACAAAAGAAGGGCTCTGGGAGCTACGGCTCTATGTCGCCGGGCAGACGCCGAGGTCCCTTGCAGCGTTCGCGAACCTGAAAAATATCTGCGAGGAGCACCTTTCGGGCAAGTATACGATCGAGATTATCGACCTCCTTACGAGCCCGACCCTGGCGAAGGGGGATCAGATCCTTGCCATCCCGACGCTCGTGAGGAAGCTCCCGGAGCCGGTCAGAAAGATCATAGGCGACCTCTCCAATACGGAGCGCGTGCTCGTGGGGCTTGACTTGCGCCCCGGCCTCGCGGGAACAAGGAGGGGCGCATGAAGAAAATCCGCGACGTGGAAGTTTTCGAGCAGGCGAGTTAAAGAAGCCGGGGAGAAGAAGTACCTGCTTCGGCTTTACGTTGCCGGCGCCACACCCAAGTCTACCCAAGCCATCATGAACATGAAGAAGATCTGCGAAGAGCACCTTTCGGGGCGCTACGACCTTGAGGTGATCGACATCTACCAGCAGCCTGTCCTCGCAAAAGGCGAGCAGATCATCGCCGTTCCGACACTCGATCAAGAAGTTGCCGCTCACCCTTGCGCCGGTTCATCGGCAGCATGGCCGACGTGGAACGGATCCTCGTGGGGCTCGATCTGAAGCCGAGACAGGAATCTGAGCGGTCATAGGTCATGACCGACAGTATACAAGCATGAAACGGGCCAGGACACATAGCGAACTGCTCCTCGAGAACGAGGAACTGCGTGCCCGTCTCGAAGAGGCGGAAGAGACGCTGCGGGCCATCCGCAACCATGAGGTCGACGCACTTATGGTCGAAGGGCCGGAAGGCGAACAGGTTTTCACCCTCAAGGGCGCAGAACAGCCCTATCGCATTATTGTTGAGGCCATGGGTGAAGGCGCGGTGACGATCGCACCGGACGAGACCGTGCTTTACTGCAACCGCCGCTTTGCGGAGATCATCAAAAGACCACTCCACCTCATCATTGGGGCCGCCTTCCCGACGTTCATCGCGGCAGGCGACCAGCCTTTGTTGGAGCAACTGCTGGGCGCGCGGGATGGAGACAGAAAAGAAATGACGCTGGAGACCGGGGATGGAACGGAGATCCCGGCCTACATCTCGGCACGTATGGTCTGCCTTGATGATCGCCAGGTGGTCTCCATGGTCGTGACCGACCTGACTTCGCAAAAAGAGGCCCATGCTCAGCTGTCTGAATCAAACAGGCTGCTCAGGCAGGAAATCGCTGCTCGTAAGATCATCGAAGAAGAATTAAAGGAGTCCCGGGAACGACTGCGCTACCTCAGCATAAATTCGCGGAAGGTCAGAGAGGAGGAAAGGACGTCTCTCTCACGCGAACTCCATGACGAATTGGGGCAGGTCTTAACAGGCATAAAAATGGATGTCGCATGGATAGGAAGAAGAACACCGGAAGACAATACCCTGGTCCGCGAAAGAGTGGATTCGTTGCTCGCGCTTATCGATGACGCCATCGTTTCCGTACAGAGAATCTCGATGGCATTGAGACCGCCCGCTCTGGACGATTTTGGCCTGCAGGAAGCGATGAGACTGGCAGCGGAAGATTTCGAAAAAAGGACAAAGGTTGCCTGCGAGATTATTTCGAAGCCGCGGTATATAGTCCTCAAAGAGGAAATTTCTACGGAGGCCTTTCGTATCTTTCAGGAAGCGCTTACGAACGTCGCCCGCCATGCAGGCGCGGCGCAGAGCGTCACCGTATCCCTGCGGACCGCAGGAGACAAATTCATTATGGAAGTCAGAGATGATGGGAGGGGCATTACAAAAGAACAGATCTCCGATCTGAAGTCTATCGGATTAACGGGCATGCGCGAGCGGGCCTTTGCCATGGGGGGAACCCTGACCGTTGCCGGCAGGCAGGGGAAAGGGACGACCATCACCTTGAGCGTTCCCCTCAGTGAAGGGAAAGAAAAGCCCGGCATAATAAAACGCCGGAGGAGGAAGCCGGAGGAGGGGTGATGCTCCGTATCGCTATTGCCGATGACCACCCGGTCGTGCTCAAAGGTCTGAAAGAGATCCTTTCGGAAAGCTTCGACGAGGTGATAATTGATGGGACCGCCACGGGTTATGAACTTATCGGCAATGTGCAGAAAAATCAGTACGATTTGGTCCTTCTCGATATCTCTCTCCCTGACATAAATGGTCTGGAAGTCCTGAAAGAGATTAAAAAGATCAAGCCGAAACTCCCCGTCCTTATCGTAAGCATGTACCCCGAAGAGCACTACGCACCCCGTGCCATCAAGGCCGGGGCACAAGGCTATCTCACAAAAAGAAGCGCATCGGTCGAGCTGGTGCTGGCGGTACGCAAGATATTGTCCGGCAAGAGATATATCAGCCCGACATTTGCCGAAAAGATGATGTTTGACTTCGAGTCGAATGCCGAAAAGCCTCCACACGAACGACTCTCCGACCGGGAGCTTCAAGTGCTCTGTATGATCGGCAAAGGAAAGGCATTGAATCAAATCGCGGAAGAGATCCATTTGAGTGTAAACACGGTGAGAACGTATCGCACTCGTATCCTGGAAAAGATCGGCGTGAAAGGAACCAGCGAATTGATTCATTATGCCATTACACACGGCCTGGCAGAATAGCCGTTTCAGCCGGACAATTGCTCATGCCGAGGCCCAGCGTCCTTAAACCCAAAAAATTACATCTGCTCGGCCCCTGCTTTTTATTATCCCCGTAGTAAAAACGACGACAGGCCCGTACGCGTGATAACCGCAAAATAATTCCCGATTTTTCGGTCCGGGGCCTTTTGACATTTCTTCACCCGGTGTGTTACCTTACTTTCAATCCTTGGGAACAGCAGTGGACGCATGAAGCGGGGGGTCCCATGCCTCCGGTCAGGGTTAACTCATGAAGGTGGGCATACTCGCACGCTGGGCGGCTGGGTCTTTAGCCGTGTTTGTCTCCCTCGCAGCATCCAATTTCTATGCCGTCTGGAAGCTCCATCAACTTGGGGCGACTACGATCCCTAGCGTGAGTGCGGAGATCAGGATTCTCGACTGTAAGAAAAAGCTCGTCGATTTCCTCTTTTTACAGTTGAGCTGCGAGCGGAAGTACTTGCTTCTGAAAGATGCCGGTCTCCATGACCAGTTTCTTGAGGCGAGCCGCGAGTTCCACAGATACGCGGCACAAGGACTTCTCTTAGCGGACACGGCCGCGAAGAGGGGTTCGTTCAGAAGTATCGAGGCCCTGCAGAAGAGGTACGAAACCCTGGTTGAAGCGGAGGTGAGCCGCGTGAGGAAGCGTCGATCCTACGACGCGAGCAAGTACGGAACAGAAAAGGACACGGCGTCAGATGCCGTCCTCCAAGAACTGAATAACCTGGAGAATTACGCGTGGCATGACGTGAATAGAAAAATCGGCATGGTGAGCGAGGCAGGGGCTTCCACCCTGAGGATTGCCGCCTGGTCATCTCTAGTTACGATACTCTGCGCCCTCTTAATGTCTTTCTTCGTGACGAAAAGCGTCACGAGCCCGCTGAAGAGATTGGTGGGTAAAACCAGGGAAATCTCCGCCGGAGTGTTCAAGGGCGATCTCGAGATTAAATCACCCCCGGAGATCTCGGAGCTAACGAAGGCCTTCAATACGATGTGCGAGAAGCTCACCGTGGTCGATAGAATGAAAGGCGATTTTCTCTCCATGATCTCCCACGAACTGAGAACACCTCTCACGACGATAAAAGAAGGAACAAGCCTTCTTCGCGAGGGGATAGGCGGAGAGATCACGGAAAAACAGGGGAAGCTCCTCTTTATCCTTAGCGAAGAAACCGACCGGCTGATAGAAATGGTCAATTCGATACTCGATCTGTCCAAGATGGAGGCCGGGATGATGACTTATGCCTTCGAGGAGAGGAGTATCGTCCCCCTGATCGATCAGGTGATGACCGAGGTTACCCCTCTTGTAGAGGCAAAGGGGATTCTTCTTCAAAAAGAGATAGGCGGCGATCTCGCCCCTCCGAGGCTGGACAGGGACCGCATGCTGCAGACCCTCCGAAACTTGATCGGGAATGCCGTCAAGTTCACCCCGGAGAGCGGGAGGATAACGGTCACTGCCCGCCGCGCAAGCGAGGGCCTGGAGGTGGCCGTGGAAGATTCCGGTCCCGGCATCCCTGCTGAAAAGCTGGCGACCGTGTTCGAAAAATTCAGCGGCTCTGACCGTAGCAGAGGCACGGGCCTGGGTCTGGCGATTGTGAAGCATGTCATCGACATGCACGGAGGTAAGGTATGGGCAGAAAGCACGCCGGGGAAGGGAAGCAGGTTTATTTTTGTGTTGCCGTCCTGATTTTTCTCGCGGCGGCCGGTTGTTGTGCCCTTGGGCCCGTCGGGGCAAAGGTGGAGGATCCGTGGACCCATCTCGCTCTAGGACGGAGCTTTTTTGCGGAGGGGGATTATGCAAATGCCCTGAGACAAGACGAAAGGGCGGTCGCCCTTGCCGCCCGCGGGCCTGTCGCCCAGGAAGCCCTTCTCTACATGGGCCTGATCTATGCCCATCCTGCAAACCCGGAGAGAGATTATGCAAAATCGGTCATTTGTTTGAGGGAATCGGCAGAGAATTACCCGAACAGCCCGTTTGCGGAACTGGCGCGGATCGTGGTGACGATCTTAGAGCAAAATGACGAGTTGAGCCGGACGGCTGAGAGGTTGAGCGCGACAATCAAGGCCTTGGGAAAAGTGGATACGGGGATAGAAAAAAAGAAACGGGATTATATGCTTGACGAACCCGACTCGCCCTAATTCATGGGTTTGTCAGGCATAAAACCTCGAGAAGAAGAGGAGGGTACGATAGGGGGATGGGTACGGCTTTGGGAAAGATCCTGATAGTCGACGACGACCGGAACCTGCTCGAGGTGTTGAAGGCCAGGGTCGAATCCGCAGGCTACGTCGTCACCACCGCGGCGGAAGAGGAGGAAGCGCTCGCGGCGGCCCGACGGGAGAGCTTCGACCTCTCGATCGTCGACCTGCAGCTTCAGCGTCTCAACGGAATCGGCCTCATGAAGGAGCTCCGGCTCCTCCTCCCCGATATGCCCGTCATCATCCTCACGGCCTTTGGCACAATCGAAAGCGCGGTGCAGGCCGTGAAGCAGGGGGCATACGGTTACCTTACAAAGCCTTTCGATGCCCGCGATCTTCTTTCTCACCTGAAAGAGGCCCTCGAGAGCCGACGGCTGACCAAAGAGATCAGCCAGTTGAAAAGACTCTTCAAGGAGAAGTACGCCTCCCCCGATATAGTGGCCACCAGCGAGAAGATGCAGCAGGTGCTCTGCGTCGTCTCCCGTGTTGCGGGGAGTGATTCCACCGTGTATATCAGCGGAGAAACCGGCACGGGCAAAGAGTTGGTTGCAAAGACCATACACCTTGCGAGCTCACGGAAGGACAATGCCTTTGTTGCCCTGAACTGCGCGGCCATCCCTGAGCCTTTGCTCGAGAGTACGCTCTTCGGCCATGAAAAAGGGGCCTTCACCGGCGCCGTCCAGGCTGCCAGAGGCCTGTTCACACAGGCTCACGGGGGAACGCTCTTTATGGATGAGATCGGCGATATGTCCTTGACGATTCAGGCAAAGGTACTGCGCGCGATCGAGGAGAGGAGATTCTATCCTGTGGGAAGCGAGAAGCCGGTGGAGGTTGATGTCAGGGTAATCGTCGCGACGAATAAGGACCTGGAAGAAGAGGTAAAAAAAGGGCTTTTTCGCAGTGACCTCTTCTACAGGATCCATGTGATTCCCCTCCACCTTCCTCCTCTCAGGGAGCGAAAAGAGGACATTCCGCCTCTCGTAGAACATGTGCTTACAAGGCTCAACCGGCAGATGAAAAAAGAGATAAAGGCGGTGAGCCCCGAAGCTATGAGGAGGCTGGTGGCCCATGACTGGCCAGGAAACGTGCGAGAATTACAGAACACCTTGGAGTACGCGATGGCGATGACGAGGGAAGAGGTGATCACCGATGAATTTATCCTCAAGCCCGGTCCGTTATCGGCCGAAGACTCATTGAGGCCCCTGAAGGAAGCCAGGGACGCCTTCGAAAGAGGCTATCTCATCGAACTTCTCCAGTCGTGCAAAGGGAAGGTGACCGCAGCCTCGGACCTTGCGGGGAGGTATCGGGCCGACTTCTACACGCTGCTGAAGAAGCACGGGCTCGATCCTCAAGATTTTAGATAGGGCTATCATCCGGGCATACTCTCTCAAGACCAAGAGCCGGCGACGGCAGGGGGCCGGCCCGAAGGCTTAGAGAGACCGCGTCCGGGTGTCATAAAATCCCTTCAGTGATATACGGGAATCCTGACAGACCCCGCTCCTGCGCCAGGAGCGAAAAAGTCACGTCTCTTTCCCTGCAATTCCTTCGACACAATGATTTTCCGGGAGAAATGCACAAGGTCGTTTTTAGGGAACGAAAGTTGCATAGTACAAAAAACTACCGGAATCAGAGAGTCTGCCTGGCCAAAAGGTCTGCCCTTAATGCGTGGGATCTTGCTACGCCCCGCTTTTCTTCGGGGACCGGTCACCGCAGCCGTCCGGATGCAGCAGGCGAAGGAGGTACCTCCGTCATATGAGTGCTGCTCACAAACGGCCTCCTGAATATCTCGATGCGGTCAGGTTCCAGGAGAGAGCCCCGGAGATGCGTCGCCAGCTCGGGGATATAAGCGACGAGGCAGGCGATCCGGATCTCATGGGTCTTCTCTATATGTTTCTAGGCACTTATCATAAGGCGGCCTAGTTTCACGAGCCGGCCCTAAAGGAGGGCCGCCGGCTCGGCAACGTACTGTTCTCTCTTTTCAGCGCAGACTGCGTCCGTAAAAGGTAAACTGGCAGATTACGACACAAGATGCTCGAGTAAAATTACGCTGTCCTTACCCAACATTAGAGCAGTGACGTGACACTATGAAGGAGAGTTAAATGCAGTCTATATTCGAAGAATCCACCCCGTGCCGCATCGAGATTGACCGTTTCCGAGGCAGGCGGCTCAAGAAGCCGCTCGTCGCCGTAGTCGAGCCTACGCAACCCGGCTTCGTGGCGCATGTGGCGGGCATCTCCGTATTCGGCTACGGTGACGACGCCGACGAGGCACTCGAAGTCCTGAAGGAAGGAATGGAAAGCATGTGCCGGGGCGAGGGATTCCTTGACCTAGGGTCCGCGATCCAGAAAATGCTCCTGCTGGAAAACCTCATGGCGGGCGAGTAACGGAAAGCTCAAGAGCAGCTATCCGGCAGTTAAATGCCTCTTTTCGCGTCTGGTTTTCCTCTTATGGGCTCCCCGCTTCTTCGAGGGATCTTTCGTCGACATTAGAGCAAATAAAATACATCAGAGGTGGTATCATGAGCCGATCTCTATCAAGAAGCTCTAAACCAGGTTTTACCGGCCCTTTCAAAAGCCCGATTCTACTCTTTCTTCTCCTCTTCCTTTCGGTCCCCGTGCTGCTCTTCACCGGCTTGAAAAGGGCACACCGTCCGAAAGGGTGGAACGCAAAGCCGCCCTTCGTGCTTGCTATGGATTTCCATAAGCTTTTTAGACAATGACGACACGCGCGCCATGCGCCTTAGATGTGGTTTCCCACCGAATGATATTATTTGCTCATAGGTGAATAATAGCGGGCGGCGGCGGCGGCATGGAAAACAGCGCTCCGAAGGACCGCTGAAATCACCGGGGTGCATGGTGTTCAAGCCCATGCAGAGAGCCAGGAAAGCATTCAAAAGCGGAGCGACAACGGCACCATAGAAACAGCATAATCCGCCAGGGAGGCGGGCACAAGTGAAAGGACTCCACACAGCAGCCATTTCTATGCTATTCCTGCTATTTTTTGCGAACGCAGCGATATCCGCAACATACTACGTTTCACCATCAGGCAGCGACAGCAATGCAGGATCTGTGAGCGCCCCGTTTGCAACCTTGGGCAAAGCGGCCGGGCTCGTCAATCCGGGCGACACGGTTATCGCTGCGCCGGGCATTTACTATGAAAACGACTATGGGAGAGGGCAGGTAGGTCTCTATGTCCGCAGAGGAGGAAACTCGGCCAGTCCCGTCGTGTTTCAATCTGCCGGCACCGGCGCGGCGATCATCGACGGCAACAATGCGGTCCAGATAGGGGTGTACGTCTCTGCCCCTTATGTGCAGATTCAAGGCTTTCGGGTGAGGAACTTCACCTTTCAAGGGATAGACGTGTACGGGAGCTACGCGACGATTACGGGCAACATCGTCAATAACAACGGGAACAGCACCACGGTGAACCCGGTCTACGGCCATAACGGGATTTATACGGATAGAAGCGTGACAAACTGCATGATCAGCGGCAATGTGGTCTACGCAAACGGCAGGCTCTCCCTGGCCGCAACGGCCGTAGGCGGTAATCAAGATCAAGGGGTTTACCTTTGCAGTCCGAATTCCACCATCCAAGACAACCTGATATACGGAAACCAGGCCTATGGAATACAGGTTGCCGGATATGTGAGCCTGGGCAATATCCTGGTGCAAAACAATGCGATAGTCGCCGAACAGAACAGAGGAGGCATCATCCTCTGGCAGGCCGGCGCCCAAGGCTGCGTCATCCAAAACAACGCGGTGATCAGCGGTGCCGGCTACGGATTGGACTTCTACGGTGATGGCGGGGGACATATCGTCCAGAACAACATGTTTTACGGAAATGCTTGGGGCGGCATCAATCCGTTGATGAGCGCGCAATACACAGGGTCCAATAATTTGGTTACACCCTAGAGGTACTCCATACAGAGTGGTGATTTTCTCGCAGGATGTATAGATTCTGAGTTCTTGTCGCAAAAAAGACGACAAACTTCTTTATAGAAAGCGTTACAAAACAATTGTCGGTTTTGCGACAGACATGAGAAGGTGTCTGCTGTATTATGCATAAAGAAGTAATAGCAAGAATGAGTACCATGAAATCGAGCATTAGGGATAAGGCGGAAGGAACGTTTCGCGAAGCGAAGGGTTAAGTCAAGGAAATGGCCGAGCAAATAGCCAATAATCCCAAGTTGGAGGCCAAGGGCAAAACCGAAAAGGTAGTAGGCAAAGCGCAAGAAGGTCCTGGTTGACATAGCCCTCTTATTAGGATACTTAGGTCGCCCTATTTGCGCTTTACACAGAATAGAAATTCTGGGATGACATAGGGCTTGCTTGCACATTCGCTGCATTTGGATAACAATCGCCTGACAGGAGGGGATATGCGTTTTTTTAGGTTTTTTGCTTTGTGTTTACTCGCAATCGGTATTATGGCTACGCCGACTCTGTCCCGTGCCGATCTTGATATTTCTATTTCATTTGATCTTTTCTCGCCGCCTCCCGTTGCCGTCGCACCGCCGCCGATGCCGGTTTACGTCGTACCGTCTCCTCCTATGGAGGGCTATATTTGGTCGCCCGGCCACTGGCTTTGGAATGAATACGACTATTTCTGGGTTCCGGGCACATGGGTACAGCCGCCTGTTGTCGGCGTCTTGTGGACTCCCGGCTATTGGGGTTGGAGTGGCGATGCATTCCTGTGGCATGAAGGCTACTGGGGTACCCATGTCGGTTTCTATGGCGGCGTGAATTATGGCGGTGGCTATGGCGGTACCGGCTTTGTTGGCGGCGGATGGCAAGATGGTGTTTACAACGTTAACCGTTCTGTAACCAATGTGACAAACGTTACGAACGTCACAAATGTCACGAATAATACAACTGTTAACAACACGAGCAACGCCAGCTTCAACGGTGGACCTGGCGGCACTGTTGCCGCACCAACTGCCCAGGAACAGGCTGCTGCCAATGAAAAGCATATTCCGCCGACCAAAGATCAGGCGGCGCATGTGCAGGCAGCAAGCAAGAACCCGGCTTTGACGGCTTCGGCCAATCAGGGCAAACCCGCTATTGCGGCAACAGCCAAAGCGGGTGATTTTACGCATGGCGTTGTTGCGGCTAAGCAGGCGGGGCCTCGTAACCCTGTTGCGGAACAGCACAACGATACCATAAAAAAGAATCCTTCTCTTGCCAAGGGCGCAGCCTTGCCTAAAGTTACTGCACCAGCACCCAAGGCTCCTGCATCAGCGCCAAAAGTTACTGCATCAGCGCCAAAAGCTGAGCCCGCGCCAAAAGTTACTGCACCAGCACCCAAGGCTCCCGCACCAGCACCCAAGGCTCCCGCACCAGCACCCAAGGCTCCCGCACCAGCACCCAAGGCTCCCGCACCAGCACCCAAGGCTCCCGCACCAGCACCCAAGGCTCCCGCACCAGCACCCAAGGCTCCCGCACCAGCACCCAAGGCTCCCGCACCAGCACCCAAGGCCGCTGGACCTGCGCATAAGGCTCCTGTTGCCAAGCCTCATGAGTAGGGGACTATGGGTACGTATAGGCGACTATGGGTACGTAGTTCGGTTTATTCTGTTGACAGATGATCGTGAGTCGACTGTGATTCTATAATGCCGTGAAAACCCCGACTCGATCTGGAAGGTGTCCTCCATCATGTGATGGAGGACATGACAGGGACGTCTTTCAGTGCTTCAAGCTGGAGTTATTGGGGGTTCGTCGTCGTCGCCCAAAGCACTGAAATAAGCGAGAGAATCAACGCCACAACAGTTTTGGGGCGAGGACGGCGACAGAATTACGGTTCTCTCGCCCTCGGCATCTCTCATTAAGTACGCCCACTATAAGGAGGACGGATCGCGAAAGGACCCGGTAGAGATTGCTGAAATGTCCTACGCGCTGTCCATTCGGGTAAATAGCCGCTCGGTGATTCTTGCAGGTGACGGCCGGGCCACGCCAACGTGGGACGATATATATGACAACTGTAAGAATATTCTCAAGACATGTTGGGTGTTGAAGGCAGGTCATCACGGGCACGAAACCGGTTTTCATGAGGATGCGGTGAAGCTTATGGCGTATATAAGTTCAGGGCCGTGTTCGGACAAAACCCCCGTAAAGACCGCCCTTCCTTTCTATCTGATATTACCGACCATATGAGACATCGCTATCGTGCAATTGGCCGTCTATCCTTGCCATTCTTGTTTCCTTTAATTCAGTGCTTCGCAAAAAGATGTCGGAAAGCAGGAATACTTTGACCTTGAAGATTGCGTCTCAGGCAGATCTTGCTTCCTGTTACCGGTCCAATCCCTGTAGCAGGAAAGACGATACGCTCGCGCACAAAAACCCTACAAAATAATTGTTGGTTCTGCGACAGACACGTGTGATTGTCTGTTGTATAGTAGACACTGGGATAATAGTAGTATGTTCACAATCGAACACCCTAACATTTACGCGTATCTTGTACATCAGCCTTAAGGAGGCATACCATGAAATCGAGTATTAGGGACAAGGCGGAAGGAACGTTTCACGAAGTGAAGGGCAAGGTCAAGGAGGTCTCCGGAAAAATCACCGATAATCCCAAGTTGGAGGCCAAAGGCAAAGCCGAAAAGATAGCCGGCAAAGTGCAGGAAAAGGTCGGTCAGGTAAAGAAGGTCCTGGGGAAGTAGCGGATGCGGCGTATCATACACCAGCAGAGGCAAATATTGGGCCAGGTCATGACAAGACCAAAGGCAAGATCAAGCATGCTGTAGACGACCTGACCGGCAACGAAACGCTCAAGCGGGAGCGGCGAACGCAAGGCCAAGTCGAAGGCGCGGTGAAGGATGCGAAGCATGCAGTCGCCGGAAGACTCCGAAACTGACACAAATGTTCAACAAAATAAGGGGAGGAAATTACCATGACACTCATCATTCTCATCATCCTGTTGGTCCTCGTGTTCGGCGGAGGCGGCGGTTACTATTGGAGGAGACGATGGTAGGCTTCTGCCGATGATCCGGGGCGGTCCAAGATGCGGTTATGACGAAATATGGGAGGAAAGATGACCATAGAGCGCCTTCAAACCATCGTCAAAGTCTCGGATGATCTGATTGCGGTTAACGATGCCTACCTGGAACGTAAGTTCTCCGATGCTCGGTACAGCGCGACCATAAGAGTTCTTGTGTCGAAGCTCAAGGAAGCCAAAAGAATAGACGAAAATATCCGATCAACGTTTTCATATGGGTCGATACTAGCGGCTTTCCGGCCCATCCTTATGGATGATGTGGTCTTATCGGAGTCATCCGATGTTATGTAACGTATGAAGCGAGAAAAGAGTAAGACGCAAGCCACGCACATTGCGGCCAGGCCCTGCCACAAGATCTGTTCCCGTTGTGGAAAACCGATCTCCGAGGACCTCCGTGATGAGCAGGGCTTGTGCGATTACTGCGGAGAGATGGTCACCATCGAGGTGTCATCGAGAAAAAACGGGAGCAGAAGTCGAGCCGCCATGGGAAAGTAACTGTCTAAGTTCGGCGCGCATGGGGCATAATTGCGGCGGCTCCGTTCTATGTTTACCCCCCGGACAGGGATGGGCCGGATGCCTATGTCTGGGCGCAAAATCAAGCACCTGGGAGCTAAACGATGTCAGGCACCTTGGCACAAAACGGGTTCTGGTGGGCGCCATAGGGACTACCCGGAAAACTCCCAATACCCACTTAGTCAGACTGTGTTGGAAGAGGGGTGTCGTTTACCTGCTTGTTTCCATGACAGTCGTCACGGCCGTTTTTACTGCAGTCGGATTCCATCATATTTATTTTGACCGAAGCAACCTGCCTGACATAGAACCATTCGCCCGTTTTGAGTTCCCTACGATCGGCCATATCTACGATGCCAACGACAAGCCGCTCATTGAGGTAGCAAGGCAGTACCGGCGGATCACCGAGTATGAGGACATCCCGCCTATCGTTCGTGATGCGATTCTTGCCGCCGAGGACAAGAACTTCTTCTCACATAGCGGAGTTGACTATTCTATAATTCCTCGCGTGCTGGGCAAAGTCAGGATTGGAGCTCTGGTGGCACGTCTTGTAAAACTGGGAAGAGAGAACGAGGTCAATGGTCCGGCGATCTTCCCGCAAGGAGGATCGACAATCACACAACAACTCGTACGGGGCCATTTTCTCAAAACTCTCACGGGTTTTCAAAATCTGACGGCTCAAGAAAATAGCAACCGGCTCCGACAGGGGGTGCTCTTGCCCCGCACGCTGTCTTGCTTGATCGGCGCGAGAAGCGTCCTCATGCTGGTTCGGAAGATCGAGGAGATTAGGCTATCGTTGTGGGTAGAAGAAGAGATGCAGGAACGTTTTGGTTCGAAACGCCGCGCCAAGGAAGAAATCTTGGCCCGATACGTAAGCTTCATTTACATGGGAAACAACCAGTACGGGTTTGCAGCAGCAGCAGATTACTATTTTAACCGGTCTCTCACCACGTTCACCGTATATGATGCCGACAAGGCAGCGCTGCTGGCAGGCATCGCAAAGTCGCCCCGCCACTACGCGCCCAGTGCGAAGGAAACCGGGCGGGTCTTGCGCCGCAGAGATCAAACGCTGGGGCTTATGGTGAGAAACGGTTTTATATCTCGGGACAAGTCGAAGGAAGCCGAGCGGCGCCCGATCCCGGAAGTAGCGCGGCCCGAGGACAAGGTGCTCCAGACGGCTGCGGTCGCTGAAAATGTCTTTGAGGAACTGAGAGGCTGCGTCGGCCTCACCTCTGAAGACCTCCGTCATGGACGCATCCAGGTTTACTCGACGGTGGACGCCCGGGTGCAGCAGATTGTGAACGAAGCGCTGGAGCACGGCCTCGAGCTTTATGAGAAGCGACACCCGAGCGCCAGAGGTTTAACCCAAGGTTCTGTCGTCGTGCTGAGGAACCGAGATGCAGGCATCCTCGCCGAGACGGGTGGTCGTCAGTTCTACGAAGGCCGCTCCACCTCATACAGCGACTTTAACCGCGTCACGAAGTCCCTGCGACAGGCTGGGTCCGCAATGAAACCTATTGTCTATCTTGCTGCCTTTCGGCAGGGAACATTTGATCTTGACACCATGGTTCCCGATCAGCCCATCAGCGTTCCCGATGGAGGGAAGCAGACTACGAAATGGATCTCAAACTACGATGATCGATTCAAGGGCATGATCCCCCTCCGGAAAGCGCTGGCGGAATCCAGCAACGCCGTGGCGATTTGGATCACAGAGCAAATTGGGATTGACAGTGTCCTGCAGATGTCACGAAATCTGGGGGTCCACACGCCGTTGCAGCCATACGCCGCCACGGCATTGGGCGCGTCTGAAGTGAAGTTACTGGAATTGGCTAATGCGTACCGCACTATGGCATCGGGCATCCTCGCCGAGCCGTACGTGATACGGAGGATCGTCCGCGATTCGGGCGAAGTGGCGGCTGATAACCAACACGGGGGGTATCCGGTAGACCTCGACGACAGCGCGCTTTCGCTCATTCAGGAAGGTCTGCGCGGTGTCGTGCGCATTCCCGGCGGCACGGCTCATGCGCTTGACTCCGGCGGGTTCCCGATCGCCGTTATGGGAAAGACAGGGACGACAAATGACTTCAGGGATGCGCTGTTCATAGGTTCGACTTACGGGCCCGAAGGAATCACTGTCGCCGTCCGGATAGGCTTTGACGACAACCGTTCCCTCGGACCGAGAGAAACAGGCAGCAGGGTCGCGCTTCCGGTGTTCAGAGAAATCATGCTCGGAATCTACCGTGAAAACATAATAGGCCCCGTGCCGGAGTTCCCGGCTCAAATGGAACAGAACATTAAAGCTTACCTGCAAGGTGACTCGATCGTTCCGGCCAGTGATGCTGACCGGCCGACATCGGAAACAAAATTCCAGCAGAGGGAGATAAAAGGTGGCGAAAAGAGAGCTTCCCAGGTCCAGCCCAGAGCGGCCTGACCAGCACCCGAGCGTATCGCTCCGGCAAGCCAGGCCACGAGAAGCAACCTAAGTTGGAGCCCGGACAACAGGAGAAGCCATGATGTTTCATCAACAGCCGGAGGAGAAATGATCGATGCTCCGTATCGCTATTGCCGATGACCACCCGGTCGTGCTCAAAGGTCTGAAAGAGATCCTTTCGGAAAGCTTCGACGAGGTGATAATTGATGGGACCGCCACGGGTTATGAACTTATCGGCAATGTGCAGAAAAATCAGTACGATTTGGTCCTTCTCGATATCTCTCTCCCTGACATAAATGGTCTGGAAGTCCTGAAAGAGATTAAAAAGATCAAGCCGAAACTCCCCGTCCTTATCGTAAGCATGTACCCCGAAGAGCACTACGCACCCCGTGCCATCAAGGCCGGGGCACAAGGCTATCTCACAAAAAGAAGCGCATCGGTCGAGCTGGTGCTGGCGGTACGCAAGATATTGTCCGGCAAGAGATATATCAGCCCGACATTTGCCGAAAAGATGATGTTTGACTTCGAGTCGAATGCCGAAAAGCCTCCACACGAACGACTCTCCGACCGGGAGCTTCAAGTGCTCTGTATGATCGGCAAAGGAAAGGCATTGAATCAAATCGCGGAAGAGATCCATTTGAGTGTAAACACGGTGAGAACGTATCGCACTCGTATCCTGGAAAAGATCGGCGTGAAAGGAACCAGCGAATTGATTCATTATGCCATTACACACGGCCTGGCAGAATAGCCGTTTCAGCCGGACAATTGCTCATGCCGAGGCCCAGCGTCCTTAAACCCAAAAAATCACATCTGCCCGGCCCCTGCTTTTTATTATCCCCGTAGTAAAAACGACGACAGGCCCGTGTGCAAAAGCGCTATAAAATAATTGTTGGTTCATTGACAGACGTGAGTTATCGCATTGTCGTATCTTATCGTAGATGTCTTACATCGTGCAAATAATAGAGGCTCATCATGATCGTGGGATTGCCTGTTATAGCCTTGTTAGCTTGCTCATAGCGACCTTGGCAACGACGAAAAACAGGTGGCTGAAACTTCTTTTTTCAGAAATGAAAAGCAGATATCGTGACCCTGGCAGCAACGAAAAACAGATAGAGGGATCGAGAACATAGACAGGTTACCGAAGCTCATTCATGATCAGGACCATCAGCCCGTGGCCAGAGCCGAACATGCCGACCCATGCGAACCAGTATCGCGGGAACCAGGAGGGGCGTATGAGGAAAACCCCCGACGTGGAAGTTTTCGAGCAGGCGGTCAAAGAGGCGAAAGAGAAAAAATGCCTGCTCCGGCTCTACGTTGCCGGCGCTACGCCCAGGTCTACCCAGGCCATCATGAACGTCAAGAAGATCTGCGAAGAGCACCTTTCGGGGCGCTACGACCTTGAGGTGGTCGACATCTACCAGCAGCCTGTCCTCGCAAAAGACGAGCAGATCATCGCTGTTCCGACACTCATCAAGAAGTTGCCGCTACCCTTGCGGCGGTTCATCGGCAGCATGGCCGATGTGCAGCGAATCCTTGTGGGCCTCGGCGTAAAGTCCGTGGAAGAGCCCCCCAAAAGAAAGGGCACAAGGGGCCCCTAAGACAGGAGTATGAAAAGCAAAAAGTCGCATGAAGAACTCCTCTCCACGTACGAAGCAATACGTGCGCGCTTAGAGGAGGCGGAAGAAACGCTCTGGGCCATACGTAACCACGAGGTGGATGCACTTGTTGTTGAAGGACCCGATGGTGATCAGGTATATACACTCCACGGTGCCGAACACCCTTACAGCGTTCTTGTGGAGACGATGAGCGAGGGTGCGCTCACCATGACACCCGATGGTGCGGTCCTTTACTGCAAGAACCAGTTCTCGGAGCTCGTCGAACTGTCCCTGAACAAGATCATGGGTGCATCGTTTTATGATTTTTTCGTCTCGCAGGCGCATTTGCAGTCGTTCAAAGCAATGCTCGGGGCCTGCGGAAAAACGGGCTGTAGGGGAGAGTTCCTTCTCAAGGGTCAGACTGTTAATAAGTCAGTGTTAACTTTTATGGTGCTTTGCCAGTCAGTTGCGCAGGCGATGGGAGCTGCGAGACATCCCAACCTCCGCCGAGCGCCTCGATCAGCCCGACGCTGGCCGTCATCTGCTGAATTCGGAGGCTGACCGCAGCTTGCTGATTGGATAGTAGTGAGGTTTCCGCGATAATCACACTCAGGTAAGGATCGATTCCCAATCTGTAGCGATCCTTGGCGAGCGCGAGGGTTCTTTCCGCCGATTTGACCGCCCTATCTTGATATTGAATCTCCACAGAGAGAATCCGCAGAGACACGAGGTTGTCTTCAACCTGTTGAAAAGCCGTGAGCACCGCCTGCCTGTAGTTCGCCACTGTCTGATCATATTGGGCCCTGAATTGCTCGACCGTGGCCCGGCGCAGCCCTGCGTCAAAAATGGTTTCCGCGGCTGCCGGGCCGATCGAGAAAAAGCGGGCCGGCCACGTAAGCCAGGTCGCTGTCGACATGCTTTCGAGTCCTGCTGCTGCGTTTAACGTAATCGCCGGAAAGTATGCTGCTCTCGCAATGCCGATTTGTGCGTTGGCCTGAGCAACCAGACGCTCCGCGGCGGCGATGTCGGGACGCCGCTCAAGAAGCCGGGATGGAACGCCGAAGGGAATCGCCGGAGGACTCGATTTGAGCGGTTCGATAGGAATTGAAAACGTCGACGCCGCCTGTCCGGTCAACATCGCGATGGCATGTTCAAACTGCGCCCGTTGGACGCCAAGGGCGGCATCCTGTGCTTGCGTGGTTTCGAGCTGAGTCTCGGCTAGCGCCACGTCTTCGTCCGAGTCGATGCCTGTCTCGTACAGAGCCTTCGTCAGATCGAGAGACTGTCGATGAGCGACCACCGTAGAATCCAACAACTGCTTTAACGCATCCTGTCCGCGAAGTTGGAAGTAATCCGCAGCAACATCGCCCTGGAGGGTCAGGCGGGTATTTTCAAGGTCCGCCGCACTGGCTTGCGCCCCGTACGCAGCCGATCTGACGGTATTCCGAATACGGCCGAACAAGTCCGGCTGCCAGGTCGCATCAAACGGGAGGGTGTAGTCGTTAGATGTGACCGCCCGGGAAGATGAGCCCCCCGCTGTGCTATTCGATAATGTAGACGGCACCCGTTGCCTGGTGATGGCCGGGTTGGTTGTCACCGTAGGGAAAAGCTGCGATCGGGCTTCCTTGACCAGGGCGCGCGCCGCAAACAAGCTCGCCGCAGCGGCCGCGATGTTTTGGTTTGACACATTGACCTTTTCTTCCAGTACATTCAACTGAGGATCGTTGAAAATCTCCCACCATTTACCGCGAAGCGCATCATCTTTGGGCTGCGCCTTTTCCCAGCCTTCCGTATTTTTGAAATCGGCGGGAGTGAGTTCCTTGTATGCCGCAGGGGCTTCCGCGGGCGGTCTATGGTACTTTGGGCCGACCATGCACCCTGCGAGGAGGCAAAATGTCACGGCGAGACACATTGTGGCTCTTAGACGGAAAGAAGTCATAATCTTGTGCACCCCTTGATAGATCCCATCAACCTTCATCTCTCGGGGATAGCCTATCCCCATGGTCAGGGATGTCGCGTTCGCTTTCCCTGCATCCGTAGCCTCAGCCGGTCGAATGCCAAGTAGACCACCGGCGTCGTATAAAGCGTGAGCAGTTGACTCAAGAGCAGTCCGCCCACAATCGTAATACCAAGGGGCCGGCGGAGCTCGTGCCCCATGCCCGTCCCCAGTGCCAACGGCAGAGCGCCCAATAACGCAGCCATTGTCGTCATCAGGATCGGGCGGAAGCGCAACATGCACGCTTCAAAAATCGCGTCCGCCGTACTCTTTCCCTCTTGGCGCTGTGCCTGAAGGGCGAAATCGATCATCATGATGGCGTTCTTTTTTACGATTCCGATCAGCAGCACAATGCCGATGATGGAGATGATGTTCAGATCCTCTTTGAAGAGCAGCAATGCCAGCATCGCGCCCAGGCTCGCCGACGGCAGAGTGAAGATGATCGTCAGTGGATGGACCAGGCTTTCATATAAGATGCCGAGCACGATGTACACCGCCAACAGTGCCGTCAGAATCAGCACGGGCTCAGTGCCGAGAGACTGCTGGTAGGCGAGCAGCGTGCCGGCAAAAAATCCTCGCAGCGTGGAAGGCGTGGCGAGCCGCTTTTGCATCTCATTGATGCTCAATGTGGCATCGCTCAAAGACACGTCCTGCACGAGGTTAAAGGAGACGGTGACCGAGGGGAATAAGCCTGTATGGTTGATGGCCAGCGGCGTGGTGGTGGCTTTATTTCCAGCCACCGCGCGCAGCGGAATGCTGCTGCTGCCGGATGTAGGAAGATATATGTCCTTCAATCCTTCCGGGCTTTGCCAGTACTGGGGAGCGACTTCCAGCACCACGTAATACTGATTTAATTGCGTGTAGATGATGGATACTTCCGATTGGCCGAATGCGCTGTACAACGCCGAGTCCAGCGACTGCACGGTGAGGCCCAGTCTTGCCGCGATGACGCGGTCGTAGCTCATCAGTTCGGCAAGCCCGCCATTCTGCTGGTCCGAGCTCACGTCCTGCAGGCCGGGCAGGCGCTTCATCTCACCAAGCAGGACCGGTCCCCACCTGGAAAGATCCCGCACATTGTCGGACTGGATCGTGTACTGGTACAGCGCATTACCGGACCGGCCGCCAATGCGCAGGTCCTGCACGGGTTGGAGGAACGCAGAAGCCACCGGCAAACGTCTCAATTGGGGGCGCAGACGGTCGATAATCTGAGCGGCGCTTGCTTTGCGTGCCGCCAGCGGCTTGAGCGCCACGTAAAAGGAGCCGGTATTTGTGGCCCCGCTGCCGGTAAAGGCAATCACATTCGCGACGGCAGGGTCGCTCTTGACTACGCCGACGATCTGCTGAATGGCGTTGTCCATCGCCGGGAAGGATGAATCCTGCGGTCCCTGTACTGCACCGGCGATCGCTCCTGTGTCCTCCTCCGGGAAAAACCCCTTGGGTATCTTAACGATCAGCACCACATTGAGCGCTATGGTGAGGAAGAGCACGACGAGGGTGAGGGTCGGATTGTCCAGCACCCAATGCAGGCTGCTGCGATACAACGACAGCACCCGGTCGAACAATTTTTCGGTCGTCATGTACATGCGGCCATGTTTTTCCGCGCGCTCGTTCCTCAACAGGTAGGCGCACATCATTGGCGTCGTGGTCAGTGAGACGATCATGGACACGAGAATGGCCGTCGAGAGAGTGACGGCAAATTCGCGGAAGAGACGGCCAACGATTCCACCCATCACCAGAAGAGGGATAAAGACGGCAATGAGCGAAATGCTGATGGTGAAGACGGTGAAGCCGATTTCCTCCGCGCCTTTCAAGGCCGCGGCAAAGGGCTTCATGCCGTTTTCCAGATGGCGCACGATATTTTCCATCACCACGATGGCATCATCGACCACAAATCCCGTTGAAATGGTCATAGCCATCAGCGAGAGGTTGTCAAGGCTATATCCGAACAGATACATCACCGCGAACGTACTGATCAGCGAGACCGGCACGGCGACGCCGGGAATGAGCGTTGCGCGGCCGTTTCGCAGGAAGACGAACACCACGGCAATGACGAAGGCGATGGAAATGAGCAGCGTTTTCTCGACGTCGCCGACAGAGGCGCGGATGGTTGTGGTGCGATCGAGAACAATGGTGGTATCGATGCCGAGGGGAATGGATGCCTTGATGAATGGAAGCTGCGCGCGTATGCGGTCGACCGTGGCAATGATGTTGGCGCCGGGCTGGCGGAAGATGATGACGGTAACCGCACGCTTGCCGTTCAAGTAGCCGGCGGCACGGACGTTTTGCACGGAGTCTGTCACCTGAGCGACATCGGACAGGCGGACAGCCGCGCCGTGGTTATAACCGACGACGAGCGGCTTGTAGTCGTCCGCGTGCGAGATCTGGTCGTTGGCAAGGATGTCCGCGGTCACGATACCGTCGGAGATTTGGCCTTTGGGCAGGTCAGCGTTCTGCACGCTCAGCACGGACTGCAAATTTGCAAGGGTAAGTCCGTAGCCGGCCAATTGTGTGGGATTTGCGTCCACGCGCACGGCCGGCAGCGCGCCGCCGCCGGGAATGACCTGCCCTACGCCCCGTATCTGCGACAGCTTCTGCTGTATGACTGTCGAGGCTTCGTCGTACAGTTTATCGGGGGCGTATTTGTCTGAGGTGAGGCCGAGGATCATGATCGGCGCATCGGCGGGATTGACTTTGCGATAGGTCGGATTGGCCGGCAGGTTGGCGGGCAGATAGGTTCGCGCCGCATTGATGGCGGCCTGCACATCACGTGCCGCGCCATTAATGTCGCGGCTGAGATCGAACTGAATGGTGACGGATGTGCTGCCGAGCGTGCTTGAGGAGGTCATCTCCGTCACACCTGCGATATAACCGAACTGCCGCTCCAGAGGAGTGGCGACGGACGACGCCATAATGTCGGCGCTGGCGCCAGGCAAGTTTGCGCTGACTGAAATAGTCGGAAAGTCGACTTCCGGCAGGGGCGAAACCGGCAGCACCTCGAACGCAATCGCCCCGGCAAAGGCAATCGCCATTGTGAGCAGCGTCGTAGCCACCGGCCGGCGAATGAAGGGCGCGGAAATATTCATGCCGGTTCCGTGCCTCCCGTTCCCGGCTCGTTCGATTTGTGTGCAAAGCGCTGCGCCAGATTGTCAAAAAAAATGTAGATGACGGGCGTGGTGTAGAGCGTGAGCACCTGGCTGAGCAGCAGTCCGCCCACCATGGCGATGCCCAGGGGCCTGCGCAGCTCGGAACCGAAACCGGTACCGAGCGCCAGCGTGAGCCCGGCCAGCAGCGCGGACATGGTGGTCATCATAATGGGGCGGAAGCGGAGCAGGCAGGCCTCGTAAATTGCATCCGTCGCGTTCTTTCCGTGCTTCCGCTCGGCTTCCAGCGCGAAGTCGACCATCATAATGCCGTTTTTTTTCACGATGCCTATCAGCAGGACAATGCCGATGATTGCCACCACGCTTAAATCCTGGTGAAAAAGAATCAACGCGAGGAAAGCGCCAACGCCCGCTGACGGGAGCGTGGACAGAATCGTAATCGGGTGGATAAAACTCTCGTACAAAACGCCGAGCACGATATACACCGTGACCAGCGCGGCAAGGATGAGCAACGGCTCATTGGCGAGCGAATTCGTGAATGATGCCGCGGTGCCCTGAAAACCGGCCTGGAGGCTGGGAGGCATGTGCATCTCTTTCTGCACTTTGTTGATCGCCCCAATGGCGTTGCCGAGTGCGGCATTCGACGCGAGATTGAAGGACGCGGTGATCGCCGGAAATTGACCCTGGTGTGTAATGACGAGCGGCTCCGTCGTGTTCTCAAAGTGCGAGAAAGCGGCGAGCGGTACGGCGCTGCTCACGGCCGAACTGGGAGCGCTTGCAGAGGCTTGCCCCCTGCTCGCCGAAAGCGCGTTCGCGGGAGGAGTAAGCGTAGCTGCCGATGAAGTGTACAGTGCCGAATTCGTGAGCGCGTTCGATCCCGCCGAGGCCGATCCGGAAGACGCGAAAGAGGAAGAGGCGCCGGGACCGGTTGCGCCGGAAGACGCATTGGATTGGATGTGCAGCTTGTTCAGCTTGTTCGGGTCCTTCTGAAATTGCGGTTCACTCTCAAGCACGACGTGGTACTGATTCACCTGCGTATACATGGTGTTGATTTGCCGTTGGCCGAAAGCGTCATACAGGGTGTTATCGATGGTCGACGGCGCGATGCCCAATCGCGAGGCGGTGACCCGGTCGATCACCAGAGATACGGCCAGCCCTCCCAATTGTTGATCGGTCGCGATGTCTTCCAGCTCCGGCAACTGCTTCAGCCGGTCGACGAAGCGGTTGGTCCAGACATTCAGTTCATCGGCGTCGGCGTCTTCGAGCGTGTACTGGTATTGCGTGCGGCTCACCCGGTCATCTACGGTAATGTTCTGCACAGGCGCCATAAAAAGCTGTATTCCCTGAACCCGGCCCAATCTCGATTTGAGCCTGCGAATCAAGTCCGAAGCGCCGATCTTGCGCCGGTCGAGCGGCTTCAGATTGATCGACATGCGACCGCTGTTGGTCGTGATATTCGTGCCATCCGCGCCGATAAACGACGAAAGGCTTTCAACGGCGGGGTCCTCCAGAACCGCCTTTGCAAGCTCCTGCTGCTTCTCGGCCATGGCTTTTGAGCTAATCGTCGGCGGCGCCTGCGATATGCCCTGGATTACGCCCGTGTCCTGTACCGGGAAAAAACCTTTTGGGATGATCACGTAAAGGCACACCGTGAGCAGGAGTGTAGCCAATGCGACCAACAGCGTAATCGTCCGGTAGCCAAGGACAAACTTCAGCGTCCGCCCATAAAACGCGATCATCCGTTCGAGAACGCGCTCCGAGGCTCTATAGACGCGCCCCTGCTGCTCTTTCGGTCTGCGCCGCAAGATTCGCGCGCTCATCATGGGCGTGAGCGTAAGGGAAACCACAGCCGAAACGATGATAGTGACGCTCAGCGTCACGGCAAACTCGCGGAATAGACGCCCAACCACATCGCCCATGAATAGTAGGGGAATCAGTACGGCGATGAGTGACACGGTCAGCGAGAGAATGGTGAAGCCAATCTGCTCCGCACCCTTGAGCGCCGCTTCCATGGGCGGATCGCCCGCTTCGATGTACCGCGAGATGTTCTCGATCATCACGATGGCATCGTCCACAACGAAGCCGGTGGAGATGGTGAGCGCCATGAGCGATAGGTTATCCAGGCTGTAACCAAGGATATACATGGCCGCGAAGGTGCCGATCAGCGACAGCGGCACAGCCACGCTCGGGATAATGGTGGCATAGATACTCCGCAAGAAGAGGAAGATGACCAGCACGACGAGTGCGATCGTCAACAGCAATTCGAACTCAACGTCGGAAACCGATGCTTCGATAGCGGTTGTAAGATCGGTAAGCGTAGTCACCTGAATGCCCGCGGGCAGGTTCGCCTCCAGCTGCGGCATCAGTCGCTTGATGCTCTTGACCACGCTGATTGTGTTGGCCCCGGGCTGGCGCTGCACATTCAGGATCACCGCAGGGGTCTGGTTCATCCACGCGGCCTGGTTATCGTTCTCTACACCGTTCACGATGCGTGCGACGTCGGTCAGCATCACCGGCGCACCGTTACGGTACGCAACTGCAACGTTCCGATAATCGTCGCTGGTGACCAGCTGATCGTTGGCGTCGATCTGGAAGGTCTGGCGCGGCCCATCGAAGTTCCCTTTGGCGGCGTTTACACTGGTCTGTGTCAGCGCGGTGCGCAGGTCTTCCAGGTTGATACCGTAGGATGACAGCGCCGTTGGGTTGGCTTGGATGCGCACCGCGGGTTTTTGCCCGCCGCTGATGGTGACGCGGCCGACCCCGTTGAGCTGCGAGATCTTTGGCGCAACGCGCGTGTCCACAAGGTCCTCGACCTGAGAAACCGGCATGGAGCTTGAGGTGAAGGCCAGAGTCAGCACAGGGGCATCGGCTGGATTCGTCTTGCTATAGACAGGCGGTGAGGGGAGGTTGGATGGCAACAAGCTCTGCGACGCGTTTATCGCGGACTGTACCTCTTCCTCGGCCACGTCGATAGCCAGAGCGAGGGTGAATTGCAGCACGATGACGGAAGTGCCCCCGGAGCTTGAGGAGGTCATCTGGCTCAAGCCCTGTAGTTGGCCGAATTGACGCTCCAGCGGCGCCGTCACCGTCGTCGCCATCACGTGCGGGCTTGCGCCTGGATAAAACGTGAGCACCTGAATGGTCGGATAATCGACTTCCGGCAACGCGGAAACCGGCAGTTGTGTATAGCCGACAAGACCGACCAGGAGGATTGCGGCCATCAGCAAAGCGGTCGCAACCGGCCGCACGATAAACGGACGGGATGGACTCACGGGACGCTGCTCCCCTTCGTGACAGCCGGGGCAGGCTTCGTCGAAACGAGGACTGCTGCGTTGTCCTGCAACTTATCGAAGCTGCTGCTGGCGACAATGTCTCCAGGGTTAATGCCTTCAACCTGCGTCACACCGCCGTCGGTAACTCCCCGCTTTATGCCGCGCCTATGAGCAACATTGTGTTGAATCACATAGACGAACGACGCCTGGCCATTTTGTTGAATGACTGAAGCCGGAATCAGCGTCACTCCCCGCAGCGTATTCACCAGCAGGCGTGTGTTTACAAACTGATTCGGGAAGAGTGCATAATTCTTGTTGTCGAAAAGTGCTCGTCCCTTTACCGTCCCGGTTGTTGTGTCGATCTGGTTGTCGAGAGTCAACAACTCCCCGCATGCAATCCGCGTCTGTGCAGTACGATCAAAGGCATCGACGGTGAGCTTGGCCTTCTGGCGCAGGCGATCTTCAACCTGGCTTATACTGTCTTCCGGTATGGTGAAGATTACGGTTATGGGGTCCAACTGCGTAATGACTGCAAGGGTTACGGCCCCGGCAGACTGCACTACGTTGCCCGGATCCACCAGCCGTAGACCCACCTGGCCGGCGATTGGAGCGGTAATATGGCAGTAGTCGACCTGGATCTGGTCAAATTGCACCGTTCCCTGGTCGTTTTTTACCGTGCCCTTGTACTGCAGGACAAGCTTTTCCTGGTCATCCAGGATCTGCTTTGCAATGGCGTTGCGTGCCCACGCGGCACGGTAGCGCTCAAGGTCCATCTGTGCCTGGGCGAGCAGATTCTCGTCTCGCTCCAGCGCCCCTTGTGCTTGCAACAGCGTTGCGCGGTACGGACGCGAATCGATGTCAATGAGCGGATCGCCCTTACGTACCCGCTGACCCTCCACATAATGCACGGCAACGACGAGGCCATTCACCTGACTGGTAATCAAATCGGTATAGACCGGGGTGACTGTGCCGATTGCGTCAAGGTAGACGCCGATGTCGCCCTTTTGAGCCGTCGCACTGGTCACGGTGATCCCCGCCGCGCCAGGGTGTATCAAAGACGCCGCTTTTTGGGCGTCCTCGTGGTGGTGTAAGACCAGTACGGCCGCAAGCGCAAGGACCAGCACCACTAGGCTCCAGATGACGACACGCAGCACCTTACGCCGGGGACGCGCCGGAACAGGAGCCGGGGGTTGATGGTCGGGACTGATGGCTGAATGGTCATTAGCGTCGGCTGTCAATGGGAATCTCCTTTTCCATCTCCCAACCCCTCGCATTGCACTGCGCGGAATGCTATGGCGAGAATGGCGAGCAACGTGGACAGCTTGTAGGGATCCGTCATGTTGGTTGACTCCGGATTGAACCCCTGCATTTTCAAAAGCGGCGAACAGGCGCTCGAAATTCCAGCGACGCCTGTAAAGGGGAGGCGCCCTTTCGGGCAACGCCGCCGGCGTCACTTTAACTGATCTTTAACACCTGCCAAAAAATAGTTTAGCTATTTCAGGCAGATAGGTACGTTGAAAAAGTTCTTGGCACCACAAACCGTTCTTTGAACCCCCTATCGGCATCATGATACTTCCCGGATGGTAACGGGGAGCGCGACGCCCACAGCCTGAAAGACCTTGCCGCAGACGCCCTTGCATGCACTCCTGATGGCCAGTTT
This sequence comes from uncultured delta proteobacterium, assembly GCA_963768735.1. Taxonomy (GTDB): domain Bacteria; phylum Desulfobacterota; class Syntrophorhabdia; order Syntrophorhabdales; family WCHB1-27; genus BOG-1155. Next base: position 120,602 of record CAVYJH010000003.1, read on the forward strand.
CTTGCCGTTGTCCTCGATGGTGATCTCCTGCAGGGCAGAGAGGTCCTGTTTGATGTCTGCCCACTCGAAGTCGTGACCGGCCTTCTCAAGTCTTCGGTACAACTCCTTGATAAGCGCCAGGGCCAGGAAGCTGCAAAAGACATGACCCTTGATGGTTTCATCTCTCTGGTGGAAGATCGGCCTGGTATCGAGGACGCTCTTCATATCCCGGAAGACTTGCTCGACCTGCCAGAGTTCCTTGTACTTGAGGGCCACCTGTTCGGCCGAGAGACTGGTGTTGGTTTTCAGCACCCACTTCCCGTCGAACCGTTTCTCCTCTTCCACCTTCTGCTGGTTGAGAGAGACGGTATCGCGGTCCAGGGAGAGGTACTTCCTGTAGCCCTTGTTGCCGACGAGCGATTTGGGATTGCTCTTGATCTTCTCACTGAGGGCATCGATGATCGACTGCCGGTCGGCGGCATCCTTGCGGGCCTGTCGTTCGTTGAGGCAGAGGATGTACCGGCGGTCATCAACAAGCACCTCTTTCACCTTGAGGGGGGAAGGGTCTTTGGATTGGCCTTCGGGGTAGACCTCCCGGTACCTGCCGGCACGGGAGAGCACGTCCTGCCTGACCTCTTTTACCTTTCTCATCCGGGCGCCGAGGATGTACGGGATCTTCTCCTTTTCGAGATAGGCCACGGTATCCCCGCTGATCATCCCCCGGTCGGCAACGATACAGAGCTTGTCGATGGGGAAGCGACTTCTGATCCTCTGTATGACGGGAAGTAAGCTCGTGACATCTGCGGTGTTCCCCGGCCACATCTCAGAGCAGACAGGATTGCCCTCCCTGTCGAGCACGACGCCCACGATCATCTGGTTTAAATCGGGGCGATGGTCCTTGCTGTGACCGAGTTCGCCGATCTGGCCTCCCTCTCCTTCGAAGTAGAGGGAGGTGGTGTCGAAGAAGACGATGTCAAGAGCACCGAAGAGATCCTGGTGACGATGAAACAACTCCTCTTCGATGACGTCCTTGGTGCAGCGCGGCAAGAAGGTGCGGTCTTTCTGGTCTTCGATCTCACTCCCCAGAAAAGCCATCGCACGGTAGAGATGATGGAGGGATAGGTCATCCACACCCTGGATGACGTAATCACGATGCCATTTATCACAGGACCGGTCGGAACCTGAGGGGAAGAGCCGGTGCAGAACCGTGAGGAAGACCGCCCGTTCCACATGGAAGGCAAACTTCCTGTCTGCGAGAAGGCCATGGAGAATGGCGTCGATCCCCAGCTCCTTCCAGAGCCTCCCGAAAACAAGACCCGGCCCCATCTTCTTTGCCTCGGCCTGGATGTCGCTTCTTTCGGAGAGTATGAGGAGCACCTTCTCCGAGAAGCGGGAAAGAGAACGAGTCAGTGTTTCTATCTGGCCTTTGGCCTGCATCTGATCCATGCGCCCCACGGTGGCGATGACGTGCTGAACGGACTTCTTGTTCTCCCTGCGGTTCTCGACGATCTGGAGGTACTGGTAAGGACCTGCCTTCTTTACTCTGGCAAACATGAGCGCCTCCTTTATGACACCCATAATATACCAGGTCTGCCCCACCATAGTCAAGGTAAATGCGTCTATTTATTGGCACCACGATATTGGCTAATTTCGACTTGTCGCCAAGAGCCCTCCTAACAATTACAAGGGGTTAGGAAGGTGAATGCCTGGGCAAGTGTTAAAGATCAGTTTAAGGATAATCCCTCGGTCACGGTTATGCAGATTTTTCCGGCCGAGCCGGGATCAATGAAACAGTGACGTGGCGTGGGTTTTGCGATTCTGCGGAGGTCTTTGAAAATGCTTTTCAGGGATACATTTCCACGCCTTTTGTTAGGGGTGTGAGCCACCGAAATAAGCACCGAGCGCATCTCCATTCCGGCATCGGAACTCTTGCAAGCCATGTAAGACGTGCAGGCTGCCTGTGGGATGCCCGGTGATTCTTGCAATCATGGAAGCCGGTGATGATACTTACTCATGAGACACCTTGAGTCGAAGGATATTCTATGAGTAAATCGGAACAGATGGGGGAAATTCGCGAGCGGTTGATGAAAAAACGTGATGAAGTCTTCGAAGCCCATAGGCTCAGTGATGAAGCACGCCTTATTTTGTCGGAGCACGATATCGAACCTGAAGAAACAGCGCAGAAGGAGGCTATCGCCGATGTTCTGGCAATACTGGACGAAAACGAGCAGAAAGAGATCCAGGCCATAAACAGGGCACTGGCGAGGATGGAACTCGGGGAATACGGCTCCTGTGAGGTCTGTGGAAAAGGCATCGAGGCGGAGCGCCTCGAGGCAATTCCCTGGACATCTGTCTGCGGCAGGCATGCAAGAACGGAATGACCTCAGGAGAGGGTTCAGCAGCCACAGAGACAAGAGCAAAGACCTCAGGCTCAGAAACTGCAACAAGCTCAGCCTCAAGGAAAACCTAAGGGGGGAAGAGAACATCAAAAATAGGATCACAAAAAGTTGGGAGGCTTGATGAGGGAGGTCCCCGCCTTAATAAACGGGGTTTATCGTGTACCCCATTGCCCACGGCAACACCGAGGGCGAATCGGGGTTATCCTAGGCGCAATGAAATCAGGGATGCTCGGGCGTCTCCCCCGCTTATATCCGGTACAATGGTCAACTCCAGCGCCGTCACCCCGTCAAGGTTAACGGTGTAGTCTTCGACCTCCCGGGTCGCGCCCGGCGGGCTGAAGGTGTACTGCTGGCGAAGGATTTCCCGGTATGATGTCCCGCCGTCTTTCGACCATCGCAGCACAAACTCATGGGTCCGCTCCCATCTCTCTTCCTCAAATACGAGACGAATGTGTCCGAGTGCCTGCGGTTCGTCAAAAAACAGGCGAACCGTTTGCTTCCCGTTTTCACCAGCCAGCCAGCCCGGCCCACCGCCGGTTGTCAAGGCCGACTCGATGGGGTGTCCCGTCTCCTCAGAGGTGATCTCGACCCGCGCCAGACGCTCCAAGTCCAGCCAGACATGATCGGTAGATACGGAATCCTTCGCAGTTCGACTGATAATCTGCTTGCGCATCATGTTCTGAAGTATCCTGCTTCAATAAAGTATACGTGAGAGAAGACTCACGGGCTGTTTTTATATAAGATATACCCTGCGTATCGCTTTGGCCAGATCTCCTTTCCTCCTATGCTTCGTCAAAGGAGCCATGATGCCGAGAGAATTTACCCCGTAGGCCGGCACAATCTCACTGACGTCCGCGCCTTCCCACACTGGCCGGCAATGTCGTCTCTTCGATAGCGGTTTACCCCATGTCCCTCGTTGATACACGAAAAACTGAAGACCACATGCTTTTCAATCTCCTACAGGTAGGCGGTTGAGGTGGATTGCAGCGTCAAGAATCAGGATACATAATTAGAAATGAGGTCAGAGAAGGATCAAAGTGCATGAAGCGGCAGGCCGTCAAGGTTACAATTTATTAATAACGAAAAGGAGGGATTGGTGGTCCGGCTTATTCAGGGACGAAGACTGTTGTAGCGATGCAGACCCTTGTCGGGGGGAGGGGAGGAGAGCATGTCAAAAAAAGCCCACGCCGCAACAATGCATTCCCAGATGGGAGCCATACCCGGGGCAAAGGGTGTAACCTTCCGCGTATGGGCACCCCATGCTGAAAAGGTTTATGTCACCGGAACCTTCAATGAGTGGAGCAAGACCTCGGCACCCCTCGTCAAAGAGAAAAACGGATGCTGGTCTACTGACATACCGGATGCAAAAGTGGGTGACGAGTATCGATATCTAATTCACACCCCTGCCGAGTGGAACCTCCCTCCTCTTTCTCGTGTCGATCCTTATGCCAGAAAGGTGACCAGCTCGATCGGCAATGGCGTTATCTATGACCCTCAAGCCTTCAACTGGAGTGATGATACCTTTACTATTGCCTCGTGGAATGAGCTCATCATTTACGAGATGCACGTCGGTACCTTTCACGTCAAAGAAGAGGGACATCCGGGCACGCTGGACAGCGCCATCGAAAAATTGCCCTATCTTCGGGAACTGGGCATCAATGCTGTGGAGGTGATGCCGATCATGGAGTTTTCGGGCGATTTTTCGTGGGGCTACAATCCAGCGCATCCCTTTGCCGTTGAGGGTATTTACGGGGGGCCGGATGCGCTCAAGCGATTTGTGAAGGCGGCCCACGAGCATGGCGTCGCGGTGATCGTCGATGTCGTCTACAACCACTTTGGCCCTTCCGATCTTGATTTGTGGCAATTTGACGGCTGGAGCGAAAATGAGAAAGGGGGAATCTACTTCTACAATGACCACCGGTCGTCAACACCCTGGGGCGACACGCGCCCCGATTATGGCCGGGGCGAAGTGCGCCAATATCTGCGGGACAACGCCCTGATGTGGCTCGAGGAATACCACGCCGACGGGTTGCGCTGGGACGCCATAACCTATATCAAGAACATTGAGGGCAATGAAGGGAATCCGGCTAATGACATCCCCGAAGGCTGGAACTTGATGCAATGGATCAATGAGGAAATCCAAAAACGTTTTCCGGGCAAAATCAGCATCGCCGAAGATTTGAAGAATAACGTATGGGTCAACAAAGATACGGGGGCTGGCGGTGCAGGCTTCAGTACGCAGTGGGACAGCGAATTTGTTCACCCTGTTCGCCAGGCCGTCATCTCCCGTGATGATAACCAGCGCGATCTGGGGGCAGTCAGTAGAGCGATCGAGCATCGCTACGAGTCGGACGCTTTTGAGCGGGTCATTTATACCGAGTCGCACGACGAGGTCGCCAATGGCCGGGCCCGCGTGCCGGAGGAGATTTGGCCCGGCAAGGTGGATAGCTGGTTTTCCAAGAAACGCTCCACCCTGGGCGCTGCACTTGTTCTCACTGCGCCCGGCATCCCGATGCTTTTTCAAGGGCAGGAGCTGCTGGAAGATCGCTGGTTTCAGGATAAAGACCCGATCGACTGGTCACGAGCCGAAGACGAACATGGCATTCTCGGAATGTACCGGGATCTGATCGCCCTGCGGCGCAATCTGTCGGGTGTAACGCGGGGGTTGTGCGGCCAAAATCTCCATATCTTCCATTTTGACGATGGGGCCAAGCTCATCGCTTTCCATCGATGGGACACACAGGGTCCGGCCGATAGCGTGGTTGTCGTGGTCAATATGACGAATCAGAACCGCGATGGATATCTCATAGGTTTTCCACGGGCCGGATTGTGGAAAACGCGTTTTAACAGCGACTCTTACAACTACGGCCCTAGTTTCGCCAATCATCCTACGCCCGACGTGGAAACTCATGAGGAAGGGGTCGATGGACTGCCCTGCTCAGGCGAAATCGGTATTGGGCCATATACGGTGGTGATCTTTTCGCAGGATGGATAGGATTCCCGTTCTTGCGGCGGCAGGTTGACCTAAGAATGGAAGGGCCGGAAAAAGTCATGTTTTTACGTCCGCAGGCAAAAAAGGAGGATATAGATGAAAAGTGAAGGGTCTAGATGCAGAGCTTGTTTGGTGATGTCTTCGTTCCTTTTGGGCGGATTCATCGGCGCAGCTGTTGCGCTGTTGGTCGCTCCTAGAGCCGGAAAGGAAACGAGGCAGCAGATCAAGGAGACGGCTGAAAACGTCAAAGTGAAAGCTGAAGACTACTACAAACAGGTCAAGGAGACGGTTACCTCAGCCTTAGAGCACGGGAAGGACCTTGTTGCCGAGAAGAAACAGCTTATCGCAAAGGCAGTCCAGAAAGGCATAGAGGCATACGAGAACAAGGAGTGACGGATAGCGGGAACGTGCAGCGAGAAGCTGAACAGCCGACCCGGTTATCCGCCTTATGTTCATGGTTTCTCCGGACCCTGAATCTCCGCTTCCATCCCGCTTGTGGGATTTTTTGCTGTCTTCTTCGGCGGTCCCTTCCGTCTTGTCGGCTTCATCTCCTTGCAGGAGAATTTCCAGGCAAAGTTGTACTTTTCAAAGATAATACTCCATCTTCGTGGAAATACGCGTTTTACAAGCTCGGCACACTCGTGTTCGTCCCCTGCCTGTTTCACCGCCTGAGCCAGTCTGTAAAGATCGGTATCTTTGATCGATCGGGCCCTCATCTTTTTCCTGTGAAGTGAATCTGAAAGGGTAGCTGTGATCTCGGCCCTGACCTCCTCGTTTTCAGGATCTTCCCTCGTGGCCTCGATAATCTCGGTAATTTCCTTTGCATGCTCTCGGAGAAATGATTCCTCCTTATACATTACTTTTATCTCCTTTCCCGCCACGAAGCGACGGAACGTCTGTGCGGATTACGCTCACCCCTGCAACAAAGATAAGACCATGCCGCCACGACGGCAAAATGGCAGAGAGCGAGGTTCAGTCTACCATTTTGCTCCAGGCAGGGAGAAGACAGAGTGGCTACGACACACATAACCGGAGCCGGCAGACCCGGCGTCACGGCATAACAGCGCTCGCCACTTAATCTTTGGATTTCATGTTTTCACCAAACTTTGAAAGTGCACTACCTATTCCTTTGATGCCTTTGTCTACCTCACCCTCAGTCCACCCTGCTCCCTTTACGAGTTTACCGCCAACCGCATGCGCGTAGTCTATGGTATCTGCCGTGCCTGTCTCCAACTCGCGGCCGGACCACTTTGCAGCCTGCTCCATGTATTGCGCCGCATCCGTAAGGGCTTGGCCGGTCTCTCTTGTCTTTTTCTTGGCCCAGGATTCAGAAGCCCTCCGGTATTCGTTATTGGATAAGGCATGGTATGATCTTGCGAAGGTATCCTTGAGCTGCTTCTCAGAGGTCACACCCCCTGTTTCGACATCCTTAGCCAATTTCTCTAACTCTTGGACGGACGCATTGATGGCCTCCTTGCTGTCCTTTGTGGCGCCCTTTGCTTTCCGCGTGAGAAATCCTGCCCCTTTTCGAATCTCAGATGCGGCTGTTTTCAAGTCTTTCTTCAGGAAAAGTTCATCCGCTTTTTGGAAGTGAGATGCCGGCTCGCCGCCTTTCACGGATGGTTCTCGCGCGGCTTCGGCTCTTGAGGCCGGAGAAAAAGCAGGGGCCGTAATAAAAAGAAACATGAGAGTGGTGAACAGCAACATTTTATGATGCATGGTTTCTACCTCCTTTTCGGGTCTTGTTCTGCATACATGTTCCGGAAAGACGACTACACACGGCTCCTCCATGTTGAAGCGCGTGGGTCTCGGGATTGAAGCGTAAACGTGAGGGTCCAGGTCGCTATAACACTCTTCGGCCCTGCACAAGGCGGACGATTATCACGATGATGGCGATGACGAGCAGAACATGAATGACTCCGCCCATCGTATAACCGCTCACCAGTCCCAGAAGCCACAAAATCAAGAGAATCACACAGATCGTCCAAAGCATTGGCATCTCCTTTTCAGCGGATGAACGGTAAACCGTGCTGCTTTTTCTCCCCTTGTTTTGAATTATCTACCTTCCATCGCAACTTTGCATGGACATTCATCCGGCCGGTTCAAAATAGGCCTTCTGTTCTTCAAACCGGGGCAAACTCCCTTACAGTCCTCCTCCGGTCGTGGGCAAGGTCATACTCCACCGTGCGGAAGATGTCTCCGCTTTACTCTATGTGTGATTTAGCCGTTTTGACGGCGAGCTCTCTATCCTTAGTAAACAACCTCCACTCCATTCCCGAGGAGTGAATACCGGCTTCCTTGTCTCGACCTCTACAATAATACCAGTGTCCGAAGCGCTCGACAGTAGAAAACGGGTGATTGCCTGTGCAGAAGATTCCGCAATGATTAATCTCCTCAAAAAAAACTGTTTCGTCGGGGGCTTCGTCATAAGACAGGCCATCAGGCAATACAATTTGAGATACGTCAAAGCCTTCTGCTTCCTTTCCATCCAACCAGTTTGATATGTTCATTGATCCTTTCCTCCTTTCATGTCGGTTGATGTTTAGCGCTTCAAAGGTTTATAGGTCATATAAGCAGTATAAGACCTCTACATGGTAGGTACGGTGGAAGCGCACTGTCAACCAGCGGGCGGGACAGGAACGCCGGGGGTACCCGGCCATGCGGACCGCTGCTCCTTGACAATCCTAAGAAAACGGATAAAATTAGAAACTTCAGCCCCCTCACCCTTCCCCATCAACGGGGAGGAGGGGTGGGGAGCCAAAACTTTTACGGGTCAGGAAGAAGAATTTATTGAAAGCTCTTGTCACCGGAGGCACGGGATTTATCGGAAGCCATTTGACGGAAGCGCTTATTCGAAAAGGAGTGCACGTTCGCTGTCTCCTTCGAAAAACCAGCGATTTGAAGTGGCTGAAAGATCTTTCTATCGAATTCGTTCCTGGCGATTGCAATGATAAGACCTCTTTAGAAGAGGCCGTAAGGGGTGTCGATTGGGTGTTCCATTTGGCAGGTACGACCAAGGCGATCAAAGAGGGAACCTATTTTCAGGTAAATGGCCTTGGAACAGAAAACCTGATCCATGCTTGCCTCGAAAATAATCCCCGTCTTCAGAAATTCGTCTATGTTTCCAGCCAAGCAGCGGCAGGGCCAAGCAGAAACGGCAGCAACAGAAAGGAGTCGGATCCCTGTGAACCCGTTTCCTCTTATGGCCGGAGCAAGCGCATGGGAGAGGAATCGGTTCTGGCCCATGCCCACGAACTCCCCGCTGTCATCCTTCGGCCTTCTGCCGTCTACGGGCCAAGGGATAAGGACGTCTTTGCCTTGTTCAAATGCCTCTCCAGAAGGATCAAGCCCTGTCTTACAGGTCGGCGCCAACGTCTTAGCCTCTGTTATGTGGGGGATGTTGTCGAAGGAATCCTGTTGGCCGTCGAGACTCAGGCAAAGAGCGGAGAAACCTTTTTCCTCTCTGATGGGAATGACTACCGGATCGAGGAGATCGGTGACATTGTTGCACGCGCACTGGGGATAACCGCGTTACGCATCCGTGTTCCCGAACGAATGGTAGTGGGCATCGCCTGTTTTTCGGACGTTCTTTCCCGACTGTGCGGGAGGCCTTTCCTCCTTAACAAAGATAAAGCGAAAGAAATAGTCCAACAAGAATGGGTGTGCGACATCACAAAAGCCAAAGCCCTCCTAGGCTTTGAACCAAAGGTTCCACTCCTGGAGGGGGCCGGATTAACCTTCGAATGGTACAAAAAAGAAAAATGGTTATAACATAAGAATGAGGTCGTCAGAATGAGGTCGTCCATGGATATCTTTGAAAAGTGCGCAGAAGCTGCGGAGTATGAATCGGGATTGAAGGAAAGCGGCCACTATTTCTTATTTCGGAAGCTCGAATCCCCGCAGGATTCTGAGGTGGTGGTCAACGGGAAGAGGGTGATCATGGTCGGTTCCAACAATTATCTTGGACTTACCAACCACCCCAAGGTGAAGGAAGCAGCGATCGAAGCCATTGAAAAATATGGCACCGGCTGTGCCGGTTCACGGTTTCTCAATGGGAATCTTGATATCCACGAAGAACTGGAAAAGAAGTTGGCGGGGTTCTTGCGCAAGGAAGCTGCTCTGGTCTTCGCAACCGGCTACCAAACCAATTTGGGAGCGATCTCTGCTCTTGTGGGCCGGAACGATGTCGCTATTATCGACATGTGCGATCATGCAAGCATCATGGACGGCTGTCGTCTCTCCTTCGGCGAGGTCAAGAAATACAGGCATAACGACATGGACGCTCTCGAAAGAGCCCTCGAAGGAACCAAGGAAAAAGCTAAACTGATCACCGTCGATGGCGTCTTCAGCATGGAAGGCGATATCGCCGATCTCCCTGCCATCGTGAAGCTAGCCGGGGCCTATGGGGCGAGGATCATGCTGGATGACGCCCACGCAATCGGCGTTCTTGGCGATGGAGGACGGGGAACGGCGGAATATTTTGGCCTGGAAAACGAAGTAGATATTATCATGGGAACCCACAGCAAATCCCTTGCCGCGATCGGCGGCTTTATCGCAGGACCATCAGAGGTGATAAGCTGGATCAAACACCTTGCTCGGTCGATGATGTTCAGCGCCAGCCTCCCCCCCTCCTTAGTGGCATCGGTGAGCACCGCTTTGGACATCATTGAAGAACAGCCCGAATTAAGAGCCCGGCTTTGGAGAAATACACACAAGATGCTGAAAGGATATAAAGCGCTCGGGTACGACACAGGAACGAGCGAAACTCCGATCATCCCCGTCATTATCAAAGACACCATGAAAACTTACGAGATGTGCAGGCTGCTCTTCGAAAACGGGGTCTTTGTCAATGCGGTCATTAGCCCTGCAGTCCCGCAGGGACGAGAACTCCTTCGGACAAGTTACATGGCGACCCATACGGAGGAACAGTTGGATAAGGTCCTGGCTGCCTTCGAAAAGGTGGGAAAACAAGTGGGAGTGATCTGACGGAAACCGACTACACAACGACATGCCGCCGGCGTGGGAAGGCCGGCCGGCTGTGAGCTTAAATGCAACGGACAGAATAACTATACTCTATAACTTCATCCTGGTTATTTTCACCCTTATCTTCAGAGTAAAGATCACAGCCTACGCGTACCATCTCGCATTCAACCTCTCGGTTATCCTTATAGTTCTTTTATTAAGCTGCAGGAGGAGGGGCAGTTTGCCGGTTCGTTCGGTGAGCCTGTGGTATCCATTGGTCTTCTACGGTCTGCTTTACTATCAGACCGGGTTGATCAACAGGGTTGTCGTGCCCCAGTTCCTTGACGGCTTTTTTATGCATCTGGATGTCCGGATCTTCGGCGAATTTCCCGCCTTTTTCCTCCGTGGGAAACAAGGGAATGCATTTCTCGACGAGTTTTTTCACTTTTTTTATTTCAGTTATTATCTGATAATTCCCCTGACGGGCATTTTACTATTCCGGAAGGATGCAAAGCTCTTCGAGCGATTTATTTTCCAGCTTTCCTTTTTGTTCTACCTGTGTTTTCTCATCTACATATTCCTGCCGGTCGAGGGACCGATAGCAGTGCGAAATGAATATTATCATCAAGGCGGCCTGTTTCAGACAATCGTCGATTTCATCTACGCAGGGGGAGAAAATCCTGGCGCAGCCTTTCCAAGTTCCCACGTTGCGGCGACGTTTCTTGTAGCGTGGTGGGGGAGCACGCATTTTAAGAGGATGAAAATCCCTTACTGGTTGACCTGTCTGTTCCTGTCAATTGCCACTGTCTACTGCATGTTTCATTATGCCGTCGATGTGATTGGAGGGCTGCTCCTCGGGGTGCTCGCAGTAGTTGCGTTTAACAGGGTGGACATAAACCCCTATGACGATGAGACCCATGGGGGAACGTGCAAGGAGTCAAGGGTGACCGCAAAATAGCGGACCGAAATGTAAGGGATCACTATAAGCGCGGCTACTTCGGCACAATCTTTTCGCGGCGCTCCTCCCCTGTCTGCAGGTCTTTGCCATACACCTCGATATAATGGACTTTGGGCCCCATCAGCCCTTCGGAGGCGTTGATGTACATCTTTTCTAAGACCGCCGGCCGGCCGGCGATGACCGCCTCGGCACGGACGGCGTCCTTCTCCTTCCTTACGATGATCTGCCGCTCGGGGGCGGCCACCAGGGTCATCTTATAGCCCTTTACCGACGGGTCCGGCTTGGTGGTAAACCCGTAGGCCTTTTTCTTCTCGATCCAGTTGAGTTTCTGCCGGTGACCGTCCCCGGCGAGCATGATCCAGTAGGCGGTCACCGGTTCCTTGGGATCCAGTGTGCCGTCGGCGATAAACCGGGCGTCGTAATGCACAACGTTGGCGTTCATGTTCCGCTCGATGATGAAGAGCGGCGAAGTTTTTATCTGGGCCGCGGCCGGCGCGGCCAGCAGCGCCAGAACGGCGAACCACCAGATTGTCTTTTTCATGGGACCTCCTTCCTGGATACGGGCTTCGCTGCAAACCACACCATATGCGACTGGTCTGCCTCCACTCATTGTACCAGTTCCAGAGTTAAATTAACCCCTTTTTTGAGGCCCTGCTGTCAGCAGGGAGTTCCGCAAGAAAGGCGCCGTCGTCTCCGGCGTGGGCGGTTTCTACCCGTGAGCGCTGTCCAGACCGATGGTGCTGCACTCTGTTTTTTGGCTTGAGATTTTGATCATTCCTGATTATAGTACTTTACACTAGGTTTGAAACCGGAGGAAAAAGCTTTGCCGACCACGTTCGAAAGACTACAACAACTTTTCATAGCCCACTTTGACTACAACGTTGAAGAACTTACGGCCACGACGACGCTTGAAAATTTGGGCCTCGATTCTCTCGATATCATAGAATTCATGTTTGATATCGAAAATGAATTCGGTATTAAAATTCCTGACCGCGAGTTTAAGGTAACAACGATACAGGACATGGTAGATGCCCTGGACCGGTTCATCTCGGAACAAGATTCGGAACAGGATATAGGGTCTTCAAGCCATGATTGAGCTCAGTATGAGTCATATATGAAGCGGAGAGTTGCCGTCACCGGGCTGGGCATTATTTCCCCTTGTGGGAATACTATCGGCGATTTCTCATTCAATCTCATGGCCGGTAAGTCCGGAGTCAGAAGAATCTCTTCCGCTTATGCAAGCCTGCTTTCAGTAAAAATTGCCGCTGAAGTCGATTTTAATCCTCTCGACTATTTCATTAAGAAACAAGTAGCCAGTATGGACCGTGTCAACCAATTCGCTTTAGCTGCCGCTTCTCAAGCCTGGAAAGATTCAGAACTGTCTCTCGATGCGAAAGAGAAAGAGCGGGCGGGAGTTTATATCGGCTGCGGCATGGGTGGGGGAAATACCATAGAGGATTTATACGATCAGGTATTTAAGCATAACGCCGACAGGGTAAAATCACTCACGGTGCTCATGATAATGAATAACGCTTCCGCCGCCCACATATCGATAGAGTATGGCCTCTCAGGGCCCTGTTTGACGCTATCCACTGCGTGTGCTTCCTCGGCAAACGCTATCGGGGAGGCTTTCCGGCAGGTCAGGGACGGATATGTCGACGTGATGCTCGCAGGAGGGACCGAGGCCTTTTTGACCTATGGAGGCTTCCGAAGCTGGGAATCTCTCAGGGTGCTCGCTGCTGAAGACCCTGAAGACCCGTCAAAATCCTGTAAGCCATTCTCTAAAAACCGTACCGGTTTAGTGCCGGGTGAAGGTGCCGCCATAGTCGTGCTTGAGGAGATGGAAAGGGCCGTAAGACGGGGAGCGCCGATTTATGCAGAGCTTATCGGCTATGGCTCCACATCCGATGCCGGCCATATTACCAGACCCTCTCTCGAAGGGCAGGCACGGGCGATGGCGGAAGCACTCAAAGAGTCAGGCTTACTGCCCGAGGATATAGACTACATCAACGCTCATGGGACAGCAACTGAGTGGAATGATCTTGTGGAGACACAGGCCATCAAGAAGGTGTTCGGCGACTATGCCTGCAAAGTTCCCGTCAGTTCTACAAAATCGATGCATGGCCACACCATGGGAGCAGCCGGCGCCATTGAATTTATTGTGTCACTGCTTGCCATAAAAAATCAAGCCGTTCCCCCAACGATTAACCTTGATCAACCTGACCCGGAGTGCGATCTCGACTATGTTCCGAATATCGGCCGCAAGGGGGTGACGGTGAATGCCGTGATGTCAAATGCTTTCGCTTTTGGAGGAACCAATGCGGCGCTCATTGCCAGGAAGATGAAAGGGCAGGAATAGAGTGGCTCGTGTGGCAAAAAATGAGTACGTTCAGATCGATAGGCGCACGCTGGGACCCTTCACTACTGCCTGCGATCCTCATTGCTACACCAATTGCTACATAATTACCTGTCCCCACACCAGAGATAGTGTGTTGGTAGACGCTCCCGCAGAGGCATCTGAAATTCTGAAGCAGTTGAAAGGGACCAATCCCAGATACATACTAATAACTCATAGCCATACGGATCACGTCGGCGCACTATACGAGCTAAAATCGAAGCTCGGGATTCCTATTGGCGCCCATCGTCTGGACGCCGATGGTATGTCTCTGCGACCAGACTTTCTCCTGGATGACGGTGAAGAAATATCCTTTGGAAACATACGTCTCAAAGTCCTTCACACGCCTGGTCACACACCCGGTAGTGTGTGCTTCTTAGTAGGAAAATATCTTATGTCGGGAGATACCGTTTTCCCCGGAGGCCCAGGTAGGACGGAGTCGCCGGATGGTTTAACACAAATAATCGAATCCATAACCAGTAAGGTCTTTGTCTTGCCTGATGCTACAGGGATATACCCCGGCCACGGCGACCCCACCACAGTGAGAAAAGAAAAGACAGAACTCGCCATCTTTTCCTCCCGTCCCCATGATCCCAATCTGTTCGGGGACGTCCTCTGGCTTTCATCCTAACCATTTTTTGGACGGACTACCGTACTATCTCTCCTGCTTTTTCACATGTGACAGCTCATGCTGCCCCATTGAGTTGCAAGCCCCTGCAAAGGGCTGTGGATTCCTCAGACCTTTGAGATAACGTGTGCGGGTAGATAGATTGATCCCGGCGTATAGCTGGCAGCCGAGGAAAGTCCGTTTCCATGGGCTCATGCCAAAGAATCGTTTTGCCATTGCACCGAACGAATAGGCTTGCCTGTTCAAGCGGGCAAAACCGTGAACGAGCTCGTCAGCAGTCATGCCCCTGGGTTGAAAAAGGAGTGTATCGGGAGGGTATCCACGGAGCCACCAGTCGTGCACGAACAACCTGCCTTCGCGTAAGAGCCGCTCATATAACCTGGTTCCCGGAAAAGGAGTGAGAATCCTCAGCTCGACACAATCCATACGACTCCTCATCGTAAACTCAAGGGTCTGTTCGAAAACATCCTTGTTTTCGTAATCAAAGCCAAAAACAAACGCGCCCAGTATGCCGAAACCTTCGCCATGGAATCGACGCATTGCCTCGTAAAAATCGATCCTCAGATTCCTTATTTTCTTCACCTCGTCCTGTGTTCCTTTCTGCACCGATTCGAACCCGATCAAAAGCCCCATGCACCCTGAACGTCTCATCACCCTTAGCAGCTCCAAATCCTCAGCCAACGACACTGTTCCCTGTCCCAGCCATAGCCGCCGAAGAGGTATCATTTCCGTAAAAAGTTTTTTGGCTGCATTCCGGTTCAGCCCAAGGGCGTCATCGACGAAGAAGAGGTGAGGTGAATCAATAGCCTCTATCTCGGCAATCACGTCCTGAACCGGCCTGACTCGATACTGATGCCCCAATGTCCGGCCGATGGAACAGAATTCGCAATCATTCGGACACCCTCGGGATGTCTCGACGCCGATAGGGATAGGAGCATAACCATTACCTTGGGCTCCGGGGAAGAGATCTCGCCGTGGTTTCGGCAGGTCTTTGAGATCTGTCATCTGAACGGCCCGATATAGTCTTTGCATCTTTCCCGAGGCCGCATCGGATACAAGCTTTGGCCAGACACCCTCCGCTTCTCCCACGACTACCGCGTCTGCATGTTCCAAGGCTTCGTCAGGCAACACCGTGGGGTGTATTCCTCCCATCACCACCTTCACCGCCTTCCGGCGATAGGTGTCGGCGATATCATAGGCTCTTCGCGCAAGGTCAGTCATGACGGTAATACCCACCAAATCCACATCTCGATTCGTGTCATCGGGAGCGAAGGCTTCATCGACAATCATAACCGTATGACCAGGCGGTGTGAGCGCTGCCAGAAGAGGAAGGTTTACCCTCTGGAGCCTGAAAGGGCTGGATAAGGTGTCTTCACGTTGCTCACGCGGTGCGATAAGTTTTATTTTCATGAAGAGAGCCGCTCATATAGTGCTGCAACTAATGCGGCCATGGCGCGGGGATAGGGTGTTTGAGTGGTGGCGCGAAGGGAGTGCTTTGCCATCACCGGCCCTCTTCCCATTTAGTGGCTATTATGCCCAAGATAAAGACTACGGCTGCAAAAACTCCTATGATCGCGGAGTATCTCAGCGCGGCCATGTGGTCGTCAAATACCATGGATGCCCTGAGCCCCTCGTTCACGTAGTACAGAGGCAGTATCCGGGCGATTGTCCGCATGAAGCCCGGCATGATCTCGAGAGGGAAGAAGCTCCCCGAGAGGAACATCATCGGGAAACTGATGGCGTTTGCCGCCGCCGCGGCGCTCTGCGCCTCTTTGACGAAGCGGGTGAGGATCATCCCGATTCCAACGAACGCGAAAACGTCAAGCACAATGAACAGAGGGAGCCAGGCATTTATCTGCAGCTTCACGCGAAACACGGCGTAGCTCACCAGCAGCATCGCAATCGTGGATATGACCGCGAGTATGAACTGGTACAGGATGTTGGACAGGATCCAGTCGGTGCGGGTGATGGGCGTGGTGGATAGCTTCCGGATAACACCCTTCTGCCGTAGCTCCGTGTTCACGTTCACCGTGCCGAACAGGCTCAAAGTCATCACCGACATGGCGATAATGCCGGGGATGAAAAGCTCTATGAACCGGTACTTCTTGGTGAGTGCCGATGTCTCGGCCAATCGGATGAACGGAGGATTCCCGGACATGTTCCGGTTTATCCCGGTGAACACCGAGTTCATGATTTGTATCTTCATGAACACCGGAATAGAGCTGGGGTCATAGAGGTATGTGAGGGCAACGGATGCGTTGGGGTCGTTCAGCGCCATCCTCTGCAGGAAGGATCCTCCATAGCCTTTGGGAATCATGAGGACAAGGTTCAGCTTGTTGTTCCTGGCGTACTGCGCAGCGTTGATGGCGGGGTCGAGCTTGGTTACCTTGAACTTCCCGTCGAGCTCTAGGGTCTTGACGATCTGCGCAGAGGAGCCGGTCTGGTCGAGGTCCTGCACACAAAGGTCAAAGCTCATGTCGTCCTGGTTCATAAAAAGGGCGCCGAACACGAGTATCAGGATTATGGGGAACGCAATCGTGAAGAACATTGCAGTTTTCTCGCGGTAGAAGCTCTTGATGCTGACGATGAGATTTGCGCCGACGACGCGTAGATTCATTCCGCCACCTCTCCGGCGGGGTCTTTGCGGAGCGCCTCGCCGGTAAGCCTGAGGAAGACCTCTTCGAGGTTGGGTTTGCGAACGTCCAGGCTGAGCAGCGACGGCCCGGCGTCTTTGATGGTATTCAGTATCTTCCGCACGTCGTCCGTGTGCTCCACCCTGACCTTGATGTCCTTGTAGTTGTCATAGACCGGTTCGAAGCCCATCTTCCGGACAATTTCAAGGGCTTTTTCATCGACGGACCCTAGCGTGAGAACCAGGTAATTCGCGTTGCTTTCTATGAGCGCCTCGGGAGAGCCCATCGCGATGATTTTCCCCTTCGAGATTATGGCGACCGTGTCTGCAAGAAGCTCCGCTTCCTCCATGTAGTGCGTCGTGAGAAATACCGTCTTCCCCTTCTTCTTCAGGCCGAGCAGTACTTTCCACACCTCGCGCCTTGCACGGGGGTCGAGCCCTGTCGTCGGCTCGTCGAGGAACACGACCTCGGGGTCGTTCACGAGGGCAATCGCGATTCCAAGGCGCTGCTTCAGGCCCCCGAAGAGGTTCTTGCACTGCTCTTTGGCCTTGTCCTTGAGGTTCACGAGCCCTATCAGCCCGTCGATATCCGTGTTCATGCAGCAGAAAAGCCGCGAGTAGTACTGCAAGGTCTCTCTCACCGTTATCCTGTCGAACGAGCTGAACCCCTGCGGCAGGACGCCGATGCGGGGGACGATATCGTGCTTCTTCCTCGTAACGTCCATTCCAAGAAGGGTCACTTTTCCCGACGTGGGCGTGCGGATTGTATCGATGATCTCGACGGTAGTGGTCTTCCCGGCGCCGTTCGGGCCGAGCAGGGCGAAAACCTCGCCTTTCCTGACATTGAACGATATGTCGTTGACCGCCAGTAACTCCCCGTAGCGCTTCGTCAGTTTCTGGACTTCGATTGTGTGTTCAGCTTCTTTCGTCATCGATCAACATTTTGCCTCTATGGGGCAATAGCAGTAAAAGTCGTGAGGTCAGACCTTCTCCGGGCGCTAAAGACATTCTCTCCGCCCGAATTCATTCACCTTGCGCGGCCTGATTAAGGCGGCGAGGAAGGATGTGCTCCTGTCGGCCTCGGGCCAGAACCCGAGGCGGCTGAGAATCTTCTCGGTTACCGCCGGCTGCCCGACAAGAATGCGGTCAAACACCGGCCAGCGGTGTTTGAATAAAATAAAGCTAGGGATAAACGTCGCACCCAGATGCGCTTTGGTCCTCTCCGTGCCTTGGCCCGTGTAATAGAGAGGGATGTTTTCGCTCCACGCAGGTGCGGACATTTTCAAGCCAGGACAACACATAAAGGTTGTACTTGCGACCGAGCTCGTGATCCATGCAGAAATATTTATCCACTATCGCCTCTTGTTTTACGACGAGAAGGTTGAAAGCGGCGAGTTCTTCCTGCACAAAATAGAGCGTGTACTCGACGCCCGGGATTCTCTCGCAGATTTTTTCAAAAAATAGACGGTTGTGCGCGCCAAACGCCATGGGGCCCCGTGCCACCGTTTCCAGATAAAGCTTGTAGATCCTGTCCAGAAAAGGAGAAATAGTGCGGCTTCGAATCACCCTGACCTCGTGGGAGGCGCGCATTTTCCGGCGCAGGTCTTTTCTCGCGGCCCTTGAAAGGCGGGCTAAGAATTCCTCCAGGCTGTTAAAATTGATCGGCAGTCGGGCGCACGACTGACATTGCACCCGGTTGAAGTTTTTGACTACTTCCGCGGGAAGTTTGCCGTAATGATTAAAGTTGTAAAACGCCACGACGTCGCTTTTAAGTTCGGCCGCGAGCCTTTGCAAGGCGGCGAACGCCATGTTGCATGCCGCTCTCGAAGGTGCCGGCATCGAGGTCAGGATCAACCCCGATTTCACTCCATTCCCCTATCAACAACCCAACGCTTAAAACACGGGGTTGAAAAAGCGAGGGGATAAGACGGCCTGCCACTTTTAGCGATTTCTTGATCCATCCCTCCACAAAAGCGGACAAATCAAAACGGGTTTCAAACAACGGCAATAAGAGAATAGGAACATCATCTTTTAACACCACGATGCTCCGCAGGTTAAAACCGTCAATACCCGATTCTTGCAACAGAGAAAGAAGAGGGGCGGTGACGGAAGGCTCCGGGAAAAGCCGTCCAAGTTCCGCCGCCTGCACTCCGTCTAACCGCGGCACGCAATTGCAGGTAAGGTTATTCACGGCCTGTCGGTCTCCGACTTAAAAGGGCGATGGAAAGCCACATCTTCCTCTGAGGAAGCGAACGTACCCATAGGGACGACCGGCCGGCAGCTAGGGGAAACCGCGCCAGGGCCTTCCCTGATAAGCCCACCGGAAAGATATACCCGCCGTCCCCCACTACCGACGGATAGACGGTGATTTGCCGCGGGTCCACGAGATGGAATGCACATCCCAGCGCTTTGACAACGGCTTCCTTGATAGACCAGAGCAGGGCTGATGCCTTTTCCACATCTCTGCCCGCCAACCTCAAGGCATGTTGAAGCTCTTGCGGATGGAAGACCCGGTGAAAGGGGTATTCTCCTTGGAATTCATCGGCCCCTGCCACATCGATGCCGATATCAGACTCATCTCCACAGAGAGCAGCCCAGACTCTTCCTCCACCGTGGCTGAAGGAGATGGCCGGGCCCCGATATTCTCCCAACAGGAGATGGGGCCTGCCAAGCAGGTCGCAGACCATTTGAATTGGGAAAGCAGCTCTGTTGGACGATTGGCAGCCTTTCCAAAGAGGACTGTCCATCGCCGCAGCAAGGTGATCCCACAGGAAGGAGACAAGGCGGTGCTTGTCCTCTGCCCCGTTCGTCCCACACCCTTTGAGGGTTTCAGTGGCACATGGCATGGATGCATAGAAGACGGGTCCCCTTCCACGAGCGAAACTCACGGCATGAACGGTTAATCCTTGGCAATCCTTTGCCACATCTACTCCCATCTTTCCCGATCTGCGTTCTTTCCGGGACCTGTTGGCTCAGTCCGAAACCCAGTGCATGCGAATACCATAAACCTGCATGATGGTGCGGCCTTGATCGTCAATCCCTCTGGCGTCCCAGGCGAGACCTTCGTCGTTCTGCGCCCGCATGCGGGCCTCCAGCGTTATCTGTTCCCCTGCCCGGCATTTTCGCAAAAACCTCATCTCCCCGATCTCCATGGGAATCATCGATCGCCGCTCCGATGGGTCCATTGCAACGATGTAGAAGTTAACCAACTGCAAAAGGGCCTCGAAAAGGTAGGGAGAGTATTGGTACCGTGCGTTCCGCAGCGTTGCGAAATCACTTGTCTCCCGGTAGGTGGTTCCGCCCCGCACTACCCCCGGGCCCGCACCGTCAAGGAACTCCATCACGCGATACCTGCCTTCGAGGCCGCTGCGGTCTTTGTACCATTTAAGCACTTTTTTATGATCCATGGGCCTCGTCCGCAGTTCGTCCGGCCGGACAGGAAAATCCCGGAACCCCTCCCCGGGATATCCTCCTCGCCTCCCCGCCATCAAGGATCACCTGGCCCTTGCAGTGCGGGATGAAGCGGTCGGTCAATCTCCCGGCGGGGGAGATCTCCTGTGTTGCGAGAGAGACCTCGCAGCAATACCTCCCGAAGACCGGCGCCGGCTCGGCGGCAGGAGATCATGGCAGGCCGTGGAACCCCGGGAGGACATTGGATCATGTCCATGAGCTGCACCTGGCGGACTCCTCGCACCTGCAGGTGGGGATACAGGATCCGGGCGGCTTCCATGAATGTCTCCAGAACCATGGCGGCTGAGACCAGAGGATGCTTGACGAACTTGAAAGGCCTGTGATCCGCGATCCACAGATCCTTCTCCAGGGAGAAGGATCTGAAGGCCTCCAGTTCTTCCCGGCGGATGTCCACGCAGGAGATCCTTTCTATCATGGGGAAGTCCTCGGGGCTGAAGGAGACGGTGCCTCCATCCAGTTCTCCACTAGGCGAAGGACGGGTTGCATCATTGAGCAGTGACGTCCTCACGGACGGCAGTCTCCTCATGAACATCACCCACACGTCGTCGGCCGGGGCTACAAAGAGTTCCCGGCAGAACAACCCCGCAAGCTCATTTACATGGATGTACGCCGCGCCCTTCCGCTTCATCAGTTCCCGGACCTCCGGATCCTCGGCCATGCCCGCCCCCTCGACAGGGGGAAGCATCAAAGCCTTGAACCGGATGGCGCTGTTTTTCCGGCGGAGGCTTCTGAGTAACGCAGACATCATCCGGTTGGCTGCAGCGTAGTTGGCCTGGCCGGGATTCCCCTGGATCGCGGCCGCCGAGGAGAGGCCCACGAAAAATCTCAAGCCGGTCCCTTCCGCAGCCGAGAATAGATTCCAAGCCCCGAGGAATTTGACGTCTGTGACCATGGAGAAATCATCCGGGGTCATTTGGTTCAAAAGACCGTCCCTGAGGACTCCGGCGCCGTGAATGATCCCATCGATCCTGCCATAACGGTCTGCCACCTCGCCCATGACCGCGCGGACCGCCTCGGGGTCAGTCACATCACAGGTGTGGTACGTTGCCTCGATCCCTGAGGAGTGCAAATCCGCCAGGGTCCGAGCGATCTCCGATGCCCTGTGGTCGAAAGGGAACGCCTCGGAAGACGAATGTTCGGGGTGCGGTTTTGCGGGATCGATGCCTGGATCGAGTGGGGTCCTGCCCAGAAAGACCAGGCGGGGCGTGAAAGGCACAAGGCAGCGGGCCAGGTGGGCGCTGATCCCGGTTGCACCCCCGGACATGACTACAACGTCTCCGGCGCTCAGGTTCAGACCTGACGAATCCCCGAAGACCGACGGGGCTACGTGCCCCTCGGAAGTGAAGATCCTTCCATCACGATGAATCATCTCCACCACGGCGCATCCTCTGTCCAGAGCACCGCGCAGCGCAACGCGAAGGTCGGTATCCCTGTCGATTTCCACTGTGCGAAACTGGACCGATGGGTGTTCCTGCGCCGCGCTCAGAAAAAGTCCGAGCATCCCTTCCGCCAGCAGCCGACCGAGAGTTTCGGTATCCTCCCTGGAATGGATCAGCACCATGAATTTCCTGGCCGGCGATTGAAGAAATACCTTCAGGAGGAGAAAGAGCCCCCTGAGAAGCCGCGAAACATCCGCCATGCTTCTTAGTCTTCCCGGCCCGTCTTCACAGAGGGTGATGACTATCCCGGAAAGGGGCGGCAGGCCCGCTATTCTCTCCACAGCCCCGGAGGCCCCTTCATCGGTTCGAATGTCGTGGCCCGGGGCGCCCGGACCGAAGCTCCCTTCCATGAACAGCATTGGAAACGTGTCAACCCCGTGATCCAGCCGGAGGATGTCCCCTGCACTTCCGGCAATCCCATCATCCCTGTCAGGTGAGAGAAGGAGGACTGACTCGCCTGGGCTCAATTCCATCGGAATAGAGGCCGCCAACTCTACGGTGACCTGGTTGAATACGAGCCGTTTTAGGCTCGCCTCATCCTCTCGGGACTTCAGGGTTTCATCCCGCACCTGGTCCGGGTCGGTAGCCCTGGTGGCCGGCTGTAAGCTGGCACCTCCCTGTCTGGCGATTATCCCGGAGATCCTCTGGGCGATGTCCTTCACCGTACGGACATTGATGAAATCCTCCAATTCGATAGTGATCCCAAATTGGCGTTCCGCGGCATCCATGATGATGGGGAGGCGGCTGGATCGGATGGAGAGGTCCCTTCTGAGATCCATATCGGGTTGGATCTCGTCCCTAGTGAATCCTGTAGCATCCATGATGATTTGAACAAGCCTCTCCACAAGATCTTCGTCCTCAGGCGCCGCCGGGGGCAGGTGAGGCAGGGCGGAATCGAGAGCGGGATGCCGGTTCCCGGGAGAGACCTGTTTGGCCTGGGAGGCCGGACCCAAGCATGGATTTGATAACGGATGATAGATCGCCTCTGGAATGTTGGGTCAAGCTCTGGATGTTCCAGGACGTTTGTAAACGCGGCGAAGGTCTTTGCCGGATCGGGTCCGATTCGGCGAGGATTCGGGAATTTTTCTGAACGGAGAGAGAGAAACAAACCTCGGCTCTCCTTCGACCAGCAGATGACCTTGAACGAAGAGCTGAGCAAGAGCGGTCTTGTAGGTCAGACCCTCCACGGAAAGAAGGCACGTCGGGATACATGCCGATTCAGGAAGCGTGTCTCCGATGAGATTGCTTAATGTTTCGCCGGGGCCCACCTCTACGAAGAGCCGGACTCCGTAGTCATTCCAAAGGGTCTGGACATTGTTCATCCAATGGACGGTAGATTCCAGGTGGGCCATAAGGATTCGCCTGATCTCATCGGGATCTGACGGATACGGCGCCATGGTCGTGTTGGAGATGACGGGAATCTGCGGGGAATGAAATGGAATGGAGGCAATATATGCCTCGAGCTCATCATGGATGACCTTCATGATAGGGGAGTGGAAGGCCATACTGACCCGCAAGAGGGTGGCCCGGTGACCCATTTCCTTCAATCTTTTGCACAGATCCCTGACCGCCTCCGTGTTGCCGCTCAGGACGATCTGGTTCGGTGAATTGATATTGCCGATGTGGACATCGTCCCGTCCCCGGATCATCTCTTTCAACAATTCCAGGGGGACGTCTACAGCCGCCATGACGCCGGGGTCCATGTGCATGCCGGCGGCCTCGTCCATACAGAGAGCCCGCTTGTTCACGATGCGAAACCCGTCCTCCGGGGAATAGACGCCCGCCAGACACAAGGCGGTCAGCCTCGCCCAAGCTGTGGCCGGCCATGACCACGGGGTGGACACCGAGGGTCGTGAGGTGTCGAGCCATGGCATGTTCCACGGCGAACATGGCAGGTTGCTGCCACCGGGTCTTCTGAAGGTTCTCCTCTCGATCGTGGAACAATAAGTGAAGGAGGTCGAAGTCCGCTGCGGCCGCAGCCCTATCCATCCACTGCCTGATGACGGGAAAAGACTCGTAGAGCTCCCGTCCCATTCCTCCATACTGTGACCCCTGTCCGGGAAATACAAAGGCGAGAGGTAGGGCCGGCAAATCCTCGCGGCCGACGAAAACGCCTTTTTGCGCCAGGGACCTCAATGTCTTTGGTGAAGCGATTCCGGGTTCGGCAAGGGAGGCCGACCTCTCGATGACCGTAAGCGCCTCCTCTTCGGATTGCGCCAGGACGGCCATCCGGCAGTGACGGCCATCCATCTCGGTCCGGAAGAAAGAGAAGCCCCGGAGCATGGGAGGGCCACCCTCCTCCTCTAGATCGAGACCGGGTTCTCTGCCCGGTGAGACCAGGACCGTATCCGCGTGATCCATGGCCTGCTCCATCTGCACAACGTAATTGGAGCCTCCAAACCCGAAGGCGTTGACCTGAAACCTTCTCGGCTCGCCGGCCCTGCACTTCCAATCAAGCGGCTCCGGGGTAATGAGGAGACCCGATCCTTCCAAATCGATTTCCGGGTCGGGATGCATATAATTGAGGGTGGGAGGGAAAACCCCCGCCTTCATGGCCGTGACTCCTCGAATGAGGTTATTAAGACCCGAGGCGCCCAGTGTGTGTCCAATCTGGGATTTGAATGAGGTGATCACGGTGCGTCTGGAGGAATTGAAAACGGCCTTCAGGGCACGGGCCTCCTCCACGTCTCCTTGCCGGGTACTTGTGGCATGGCATTCCACCAGGTCCACTGCATCGGGTCCATAGTGTGTGTCCCGGAAAGAGGCGCGGATGGCCATCTGTTGGGTAACATTGGAGGACTCCACCATACCCAGATGGTTGTTGCTGGCTCCCATGCCGGTCACGAAGGCATGGACAAAGGCGCCTCTTGCGCGTGCCACGCTTTCCCGCTCGATAACGACCATTCCCCCGCCTTCGCCGAGGACCATCCCGTCTCTTTCAGCATCGAAGGGGCGGGAGGTCTCGCGAGCGGGTCTTTCCTGTCCGGACAGCCCGTAAAGTGCACCCAGCGCGGAGAATTCCAGAAAATGCAAGTGGGAGAGATTATCTTCACCCCCTCCGACGATGGCGGCATCGATGATGCCATTCCTGATCATCTGGATGGCGCCGTAAAGCGCGACCAGCGAGGTCGCGCAGGCCGCGGAAACAGAATAGCTGGGCCCCATGAACCCATACCGGTTGCAGATGAAGCCGGCCGCTGCGCAGTTGAGCCTGCCCAGGAGTGTGGTGTCATCCGGGGCCATGCGTCCGGACTTCACTTCCCGTTCGATGGCGCTCTCCTGGTCCGGCGTGAGGTAGATGGCCCTTTTGATAGCGCCAAGGATATCGTGCACGTACTCCCTGATGATCATATCGGTGAGGGTCCCCGCCGCCTCACCCGAGTTTTGAGAGACGAGGACTCCGATTCGTTCGCGCGGGATGTCCGAGTCCAGGATGCCGGATGCCCGGATAGCTCTGTCCGCCATCCACATGGTGACCCTTGTCGCCTCGGTCATGGTCCGGAAATCATGGGGAGGAATCCCGAGTTCATTGCGGGAGATATGAAAGTCCAAGAAGGCGCCCACCCTGCAGTAAGTCTTGTCCGGGGCCTGCGGCCGGGGATCATAAAAAAGCGCGTGATCCCATCGCGAAGGCGGAACCAATGTAATCCCGCTCTTCATGGCAATGCTTGCGGCCCAGACTTCCTCCGGACTCTTCCCCAGGGCATTGACTATGCTCATCCCGGTGATCGCAACCCTTTCACGATCGTCTCTGTGGGGGACGACTTGCTTCAGTCCACGGCCGACCCCGGAGGATGGAGTTTCCGGAGTTTTCTCAGTCGACCCCACAACGGGCCGATGCAGCAAGAGAGGAGCTTCGGCCAGCTCGCGGTGAAAGGACTCTATATTCCGGACCTCACGGATGAGGCCGGCGCAGGTCCCGCTCATGAATTGCCCCCGTTCCAGACAGCCCCGCTCATCCAGAGCCTCCCCGCCTGGCCAATCCATGCCTCGGGCCGCGGTGAAGAGGCTCCCCGCAGCCGTTTCCTCCATACTCGTCCGGAAAGAGACCTCGTCCTGCTGACCCGCTGCAAACTCCCGCTCCAGGGATAAAATAGCTGCTACTCTCGGGGTCTTCAAAGACCGCACCCGAAGCCCGGTATACTGGCCCGAAACGGCGGTTCCACCCGGGGGCGATTCCAGGACCATCCGCTGATAGAAGGCTGTTAATGCGCCCGTTTCAACGATCTCCCGGGTGGCCAGGTAGGCGGTGCCCATCTGGATGGCGTCCGCGCCCAGCATAGCTGCGAAGAATGCGGTCTCCCGATTAAAGATTCCCCCCGCAAGGATCACGCGACAGTCTTGGAGAAGGGATGGGGTGCGCCTCTTGAAGTCCAACAGCATCTGAGCAAGGGTGAGCGTGCTGTGCTGCCCTACGTGGCCGCCCGCCTCATATCCCTCGCAGACCACGTACCGGACGCCGGCTTCCAGGGCGAGCCTCAACAGGGCCTCATCGGAAGCGATATACACGACCCTCGTACCGCATTCTATCAATTCTCTTAAGGGGGAGAGATCGCCACCTGCGATCACGACAAAAGGGGGTCTCTGTTTCCTTATCCAGGCCAGATGCGTCTCCCTGAAAGGGTTTTCTGCCAAAGAGACGACATTCACTGCATAAGGGCGCCCACCCATGATCTCCGGCAGGCGTCCCAGCCTCCGGTCAAGGACCTCCGCGTCCATCAGGCCAAGGGCGATAGTGGGCAATCCACCGGCATCGGCGACCCTTGAGGCAAACTCCGGGACATCTGTGATCCAGGACATGGCGCCCTGGATAAAGGGGTATAAGGTTCCCATCTCTCTGGCCGCAGGGCTGTCCAGAAAGCACGTCTTTTTTGCCTCAGCCAGGCGGCATACTTGACGAATTTCGCCCATGAAGGCTCTCACGGCCTCCTCGGTTCCGGTCCCAAAACGCTCAACGAATGACACAGCAAAGGCAGCTTCCACGCCCAGAGGTATGACCTCGTCCTGACTGAAATGGCTCTCCAGGGGATGGAGGGCCCTGGCAAACACCTGGTTTGCGAAGGAGCGGCGGCTTTCTTCCTCGATCTTTGCTCCGTACAGCGAGTTTTCGAATGCCTTGATTTCCTTGAAGGCACGTGAGTTTCCCTTGTTGAAAAGGCGACAGGGGACCTGCAGCTCCAAGCCAACCAGATCGGTAGAATCCAGGCGGAGTTTGGAGAGCCGCTGCCGCTGAAGATCATCAATGGCAACCATGTCTGTCAGCCAATGGACGCTCTCGAAAACGATCCCGGTTGCCCCGGTCGACAGGAATGCCGCTGCCGCCTCAGGGGTGGAAACGCCTCCCCAGATGAGGATGTCGAGAGGCTTTGCGGGTGTGCGCAGCAATTCCTTGACCATCGAATAGAGAGATGTGGTCGTCTCGCCGCTCACGAATCCGGAGGCCTCGCATCCCTTCAGGACGATGCGCCCAATTTCCTGGCTGTCCTTCAAAATCGCTGCCAGGAAATCCACATCGCCGATGATTGGAAAGCAACGGTGGTTTTCCGGCAATTCCCTCAATCTGCGTAGAAAGACGGAAGGATCTCCCTGAACAAACTGGGGTTGGCACTCTACCCAGATGTCGCGGACCCCTGTTTCCTTCAACAACTCTCCCAAATATGGGTCAAAGAAAGCAGGGGCAGAAATCTTGATATCCCTCACGTGCCCGGTAGGGTCAGCCTTTCGTAAGAAAGAACGTAACCCGTCCATCCCCATCACGGAAAAATCGAAGACGGCCCTGCTCCCTGTTCGCTCTGCCATTTGAATCACCGATGGGGTGATCTCCTCAGGCCGCCAGACAAATCCGACGAGAGAAACCCGATGTTCAGCCACTATGCCCAACCCCTTCATTCAAGGCGATACGTCCACCTTTTGAAACTATAAAGATTTTCTGAATATACGATATTTTTTGTATATTTTTGCGCCGGCTTCCTCTATCAATGAGTTGATCGCCTCGTTGTCCTCCAGGGTCCAGCCGATCTCCAGATAGCGATATTTCTCTTTTTTCCTCACCACCTCATAGATGTGGTGGAAGGCCAGCATGGGGAGTCCCAGTTGTTGGTACTTCTCCTTGATCCCGAACATCAACAATCGCAATCCGTTAATCTCCCTCCGATACATGAGGAACTTCAGCACACCCGTCAGACCTATCCGCCCGTTGAGACGCTTGAGCAATGGGTTAATGTCAGGGAAGATCACGCAGAACGCCGCAGGTTCATTATCGCAATAGATGAAGAAGACTAAGTCCGGATCCACGAATTTCACCACGTTCTTTTGAATGTCCCGCATCTCATTTTCGCTCAGGGGGACGAAACCCCAGTTGCCGGACCAGGAGGCATTGTATATCTCTCTGATCAGAGCAAACTCGGAGTCGACCTCCTTTGGGCGAGACGGCCTGATGTGGACACCTTTTTTGGCGATCCGTTCAGCAAGACGGTCCATCCACTCGGGAAGCCGGTAATTGTCATCTATCAGGAAGGCCATCAGGTCCTTCTCTTTGGTGAAACCGCACCATTCGACCAACCCTTGGTAGTACGGCGGGTTGTAGGCCATCATCAAGACCGGCGCAAGAGCAAATCCCTCAATGAGCAATCCCGCCTCGTAATTGGTGGATGGGCTGAGCGGGCCTCTCATGAAGGTCATCCCTTTCCGAAGAGCCCACGTCTCTACGGAAGAGAAGAGGGCCGCGGCGGCATCCGGATCGTCAGCGCATTCGAAAAATCCCCAAATGCCCATCTTTTCGCCGTGGAACTCGTTGTAATGACTATCTATAATGCCCGCGATCCTTCCCACCGTCTCCGATCCACGCCGGGCCAGAAAGAGGATGCGCTCGGAAAACTCCCAGAAAGGATGTCCACCGGGGTCCAGCATCCGGCGAACCTCCTCCTTAAGGGGGGGGACCCAGTTGGGATACTCAGCATAGATCCTCCATGGCAGGTCAATGAAGTTCTTTAATTCCGACCCCCCTTCCACAGCAATAACCTCTATGCCGGCCATAATCGTTCCCTTCGAGTGGTTATCACCAAAACACTATAAGTTTAGTATGTACACGGTCTTGATGCAAATCTCTAAGGCAATTACGCGATTATTCAGGGTATTTGCCCCACCCTTTTTATATCGATTCCGCCGAGCGCACGTCTAGTCCTTTAGTTTTTAGCATGTCTCCAGGGAGGCAATCTATGATTTACTCTGACAAAAAAAGGGAAACGCCAGGCGGTTTAATGTTCATAGATCCTTCTTTTCTTCGCGCCTTAATCTCTTCCGAGGTTTCACGTCCGTCCACACAGTCTCAGTCCCGGATCCCAGCATGAAAGCGAGCCCTCGTGTCTCTTCATAACTTTCCAGCGCGATCTTGACAAGGCTGGTCATGGGCACCGAGAGGATCATGCCAATCGGTCCCAGAACCCACCCCCAAAAGACCAATGAAAGGAAGACAACGAGCGTCGATAAACTCAGGCCTTTGCCCGTCAGTTTCGGTTCTATGAGATTGCCTACAACAATATGCACGACGGCAAAGCCAAGGAGTGTTAAAAGGGCGGACTCCACCCCCAATTGGACGAGCGCAAGAAGGGCGACAGGCAGTGCGGCAAGGATTGCGCCAATATTAGGCACATAGTTCAGCAGAAACGAGAGCGTTCCCCAGAGCACCGGGTAATCGACCCCGAGGATGAGGAGCCAAAGCCAGATCACCAAGCCGACGGCGGCGCTGAGCAGGGTTTTAATGACCAAGTAGCGCTTGGCGTTCCGGCTGAATTTCTCAATGGTAGACAGCGACCTTTCCGGATTTTTCAGCACCATCTGCAATTTCTTCGGCAAATCTGCTGCCTCCAGAAGGATGAACACGACCGCAAGCAGGATCAGAAACCCATTGGTAAGGACACTGCTCAGGGCTGAGAACACACCTCCTGCCACGCTCATCACCCACCCCGGATTGAAAGTTCGAGGCACCTCTTCTGCTGGAATGTTAATGCCCCTTTCTCGCAGCCAGCTTATAGAAGTACCAATGTGGGTCGACAATCGCTCTTGATAGCCGGGAAGGGAGTTCAAGAAATCATTCAGCGAAGGACCTATTAATGCCCCAAACAACAATCCTGCAATCAGGATGGCCAATAGAATGAGAGCAAGCGCCGGCAACTTCGGCACACCCTTCCGTTGCAGCCAAAACAAAGGTGTAGCGCAAATGACCGCAATGAACACCGCCAGAAAAAAGGGGACCAGGATAGCGCTGGCCGCCTTCATCCCCGCCACCACGATGATAAAGCTGGCCAGGATCAGGATTACGGGCACTCTATCCTTGGCTGTTCGTTTCACCATCTCGCCCATTGGACCCTCTTATCCCCGGATGAGCTGTCATCCGACTGCAGTGCTATAAAATGTAACCAAGGACCTAAGCAAGCCCATTTTCGACGTGAGTATCCGGGCGGCGGGCAAACAGATGCGAAATCCACTCCCTGATCTTGAGCAGCAAAGGTCTCTTTTTCCACTCTTCCCATCGAATTTGGTCGGACTCCGCAAGGTCCCCGGCAAACATCTTCTCCATTTCAGTAGCGAACTCGCGGCTGAGAATAACCGCGTTCACCTCGTCATTGCTTGAAAAGCTCCACCACTCCATATTAGTGGAGCCCACTGTCGACCAGACGCCGTCAATTACCAGAGTTTTCGCATGGAGCAGGACATTACGACGTTTGTATAACTTCACCCCTGATTTCAAAAGTTCGGAGAAATGATATTGTCCTGCATGTAAGGCCAGCGGTCTATCGGTGGTTCCGGGAAGAATAACCTTTACGTCTACACCGCGCTTAGCAGCGTCGGTGAGGGCTTTGATTATTTGCGAATCGGGGACGAAATAGGCATTAGTCATATGAAGCGAATTCTCTGAAAACGTGATGGCGGCCACATACATAATAAAAGTGAGCCTGTTGGCCTCTCCCGAGGTACTGCCCAGCACCCGCACCAGAGTATTTCCCTGTTCCTTCGTATCGGGGAAATAGTTCCGGTCGGAGAGTGTCGCACCCTTCTGGCTCTTCCATGTGTCGAAAAACAGTTTTTGGAACTCAGCCACAGCAGGGCCTTCGATTTGAACATCCGTATCACGCCATGGCATCTGGGCCCCTTTTTCATCTCCAGCTCCGGAAGGCCCGCTTGAATAAACCTGACTGATGTTGACGCCCCCGGTAATGGCGACTTTGCCGTCGACAATAAGTATCTTACGGTGGTCCGCTTTGATCAGACGCCATTTTCCGTGGGTCTTAAGTGGATTTTTCGGGTTAAATTCGACCACGCGTATCCCGCCATCCCGCAAGCGCTGAAAGAATGCAGCAGGAGTAGTGAAACTGCCTAAACTGTCATAGACGAGATTTACCTGGAGACCTTCAGCCTGCTTTTGCAGCAACAGATCAGCGAATTTGCGACCCGTCCCGTCTTCAATATCTTCAATGGTATAGGTTTCGAGGTTGATATGGTCTCTGGCGTTCTCCACCGCTTTGAACATAGCGGCGTAGGTAGCCGGACCATCAACGAGCAGCGTAACTTTGTTTCCCTTCGTCAACGGGCTTTCACTCACCGATTCTATTACGGCAGTATAACGTTCCAGAATGTCCGTCGCCCCGACGGACCGCTTGAGCCGTTCCATGAGGGTCTTGCTCTGTTTGGGGGATAACAGCCCTTTAACCGAAGCGATTTGACGCGGTTCCTGGGTTGTCGGTACCTCATCCATCATTTCAGAGACGTTCGGCAGGGTCGCACATCCACCACCGAGGGTCACGATGGAAACCAACAGAAAGAAGAAAAAGAAAGTTTTGGCTCTTTTCATGGTCTATTTCATCAAAAAAACTTTTTGCTCGCCCTGACAAAGAGTGAGTCGGTCAGTTGTGTATAATAAACAACCCCAACGAGCCGACTCCCCGTTCACTAGACTTTAATACGGATTCATTGCTTGACACAATCTATTTTATTTCCAATAATAGCTATAGAGACCTTTTAGCAACAAAAGAGGATAATGGGAAAACTCATATGACAAAAGCAATTTCCTTGCTATTGATTCTTGTGTCCTCCGTCTTGGGGTGTGCTCTCAACAGGGTAGAACCGAGTCGACCGGCACAATGGGCGACGCCGGTCCAATTGCGGGGAGTTCCTAATCTTTATAGGGTCACCGATTATCTTTACAGAAGCGGGCAGCCAACCGAGGAAGGGATGAAGAACCTTAAGACGCTGGGAATAAAGACCATAATAAACCTCCGGGCGTTCTATTTTGATTCTGATAAGATCAGGGAGACGGGATTACTCGTTGAAGAGTTGAGCGTAAAAGTATGGGATATCGAAGATGCAGACGTAGTCAGAGTTCTACGAATAATCCGCAAAAGGGAAAACGGTCCCTTCTTACTACACTGTTCGAATGGCTCAGATAGAGCCGGTGTTATGGTCGCGATGTTTAGGGTGGTAGAACAGGGATGGACGAAAGAGGAGGCGCTTCAGGAAATGGTGAACGGGGGATATGGATTCCATCGTTTATGGTTTCGAATCGTTGGATATGTGAATCATACAGACGTTGAAAGAATACGGAAACAAGTGGAAAAGTAACCGGTGATCGCAAAGGACGCCCTTCGCGCCATCACTCAAGCACCCTATCCCCGCGCCATGACCGCCTTGATTGCAGCGGCGCTCGCCGTCCTCATCGACCCCGTTTTCAGGTTCAGTGATTACCGTGCTCTACCGGACTCGCTCGCGGTCGTCGGCGCCGTGGAGTTCTCGGGCGCCCTCACGCTGGTCTTCCTCCAGGTGGTCGCCCTCTTCTATCTCGTCGCCCTCCTCCCGAGACCTCTCCGCATGGTCGCCTTGCTTCTTTCCGTTTTTGTTGTTGTCCTCCAGTTCTCCTATTGGCAGACGCTGGCCCAGTTCATGACAGGCACCGATATGTTTCTCGCCCTGACCGTCGGCGGGGACCATCGGTCAGAAGCCGTCTCAAGCTTCCTCAACCCGCTCGTCTTCTTGTGTGCTCTCCCCTATGTACTCGTGTTCTCCATACTAGTCCTCGTCCCTCTGAGGTCCACCTTCCGAAAGTCCCTCGCCCTCAGCATCCTGCCGGCACTCTACCTCCTCGCTTCCAATTACGCCCTCTTCCTCCACGTGCCGGAACAGAGTTTCCATCTGAATCCCCTGACCTCCTTCCTCCGTTCAACACTTCAGTACGAGTTTGAAACCCTCCGCGAATATCATGGACCGCGAGACGACCTGCCGACCTTTCACCCCTCCCAACGGCCACCCGACAGCATCATCTATGTCATCGACGAGTCTGTCCGTGGCAGCAATCTCTGAGGTAAGCTGAATTTAGTGGACACCAAAGTTGAGGTACACTACGAGACGGAGGTGTCATGATGGAGAAGATTCCGAATGCAGTATATACAAAGGAGCTTCGAGAGGAAGCGGTGAAGCTCGTCATTGAAGGCGGTCTCAGCGTGCCGGAGGTGGGACGGAGATTGTCAATCTCCTCTTCAACGCTGCAGTATTGGGTAAAGGCGTATAAGAAGGGCGCGCTCTCGGGTGTAGGCAAGCAGCGCAAGACGTTCACAGAGATAGAGATGGAACTCTTACGCGTCAAGCGCGAACTGGCTGAAGTGAAAATGGAGCGAGATATACTAAAAAAGGCGGCCGCGTACTTTGCGAAGGAGTCGCTGTCAGGTACGCGGTCATGAAAGAAATGCGATCCGACTATTCTATTCCCCGGATGTGCCACGTCTTCAAAGTAGCGGCAAGCGGCTACTACGCCTGGCTCAAGCGTCCCCGTTCAAAAAGAGCGCAGGAGGAAGAACGACTGCGGGTGGAGATAAGAGCTGCCCACAAGCGCACCCGTGGGACTTACGGTTCCGAACGACTCAAGACCGATCTTGCCGAGCATGGCGTCAAGGTCGGCGTGCACCGGATCAAGAGAATCAGGAAAGTGCTGGGGATACGGTGTAAGCAGAAAAAAAAGTTCAAGGCCACGACGGACTCGAAACACACGCTCCCCGTTGCAAACAACCTGCTTGACCAGAAGTTCACGGTCAGCGAGCCCCGCCAGGCGTGGGTCAGCGATATCACCTATATCGCTACGGATGAAGGGTGGCTCTACTGTGCCGCCCACAAAGACCTCTTCAACGGAGAGATTGTCGGGTATGCCCTGGGCGCCCGTATGACACGGGGCCTCGTCAGCCAGTCGCTTTTTCGGGCCGTGGCTGCGCATCATCCCCCTCAAGGTCTCATCCATCATTCGGATCGCGGCAGCCAGTATTGCAGTTCCGAATATCAGAAGTTGCTCAAGCAGTTCGGCATGAAAGCCTCGATGAGCAGGAGGGGCAACTGCTATGACAATGCCCCCATGGAGAGTTTCTGGGGCACGCTCAAGAATGAACTGATCTATCACTATCGCTACCGCACCAGAGAGGAGGCAATCAAGGCGATCACGGAGTACATCGAGGTCTTTTACAATCGGCAGCGGCGCCAGGCACGGCTTGGCTATCTATCCCCCGTTGCCTACCTGAGGCGCTACTATGTCAGGCGGGCTGCGGCATGAGGAGATGTTTCGTGTCTACTATTGACAGCTGGGGTCACTCAGCCTGAACGGCTACCCGCGCCCCACTACGCCGTTCCTTCAATCCCTCAAAGCCCGGGGCCTCCTCAAGAATCTCGGCATTTGCGTCGCGGCAGGTTCCTTTTCCCACATCAGCAATGCCTATCTCGTTTCCGGTCACAACGCGTTTCCCGACAACGACTTTCGAACCGACAAGAACCCGACCATCTTTGATTACGCAAAGAAAATGGGCTACGAGACGATCTACGTTGACATCGATCAAGGCTACCTATTTCCGCTCATGAAAGCGGCCCGGAAGGGTCCCGTGAGGTCCCTGGACCGGTGGATGACCGAGCAGTCGTTCAGGGAGCGTTCCATCGATATTAAGACCACGAAGGATTTGTGCGTAGCCCGCTTTCTCAGCGGTCTTCTTAATGAAAGAGGCGGCTATTTCGTGCTCGTGAACAAGAAGGGTCTTCATTTTCACTATCGTAATAGATACCCGGACAATCCGGCCTCTACGATTTGGAGACCGGTTATGGAAGCATCGGAAACCATTGACCCCAGCGCGACGGGACGCGAAAAGCTCGTCAATACCTATGACAACGGGATTCGCTTTCAGGTGGATGAATTCTTCCGGGTCTTCGTTTCTGAAACGACAAATCAGAACTATGTCATTCTGTACACATCCGACCATGGTCAGACGTTGGCGGAGCATGGGCAGGTGTATACCCATATGAAGCCCGACAAGGTGATCGTCGATGTGCCCGATTTCCTCGTATCAGGTGAGCGGTACGGCAAGAAAGGGCTCTTAGCCGGCATTCCCTCCGGCATCAGGGTTTCCCATCTCAACAATTTCGCGACCCTTCTCGATCTGATGGGCGTACCGATGCGTTTGCGGGTTCGCCCTTACGATAAATCGATTTTCTCTTTGACGGTCGAGGACAACAGAGTGCGTTACTATATGAGCGGCTCTCTTCATGGATTGGGCGATTACGTGGTGAAGATGCTACCTACGCCATCGGATGCGGGCTGGGGCGTTTCGAGACCCGTCGGCAATGGTACCACCGGGTCCGAATGATGAAAATAAGGCTTATCACACCGCATATGGCCCTGAAGACGATCTGCGGGAGAGATATCGACCTTGGCCCTCGAATGTCCAAGGTATGGGGTTTCATAAAAGACAGGTTTCGGGGAGGAAACTGGTATGGACTAGGCCTCACCGTGGGCACGACGTGCTTCGCCCTCAGTCTTCTTTCCTTCGCAGCAATCGCCGACTCATTATCTGAGAAGGGAACGCTTTTTCATCTTGATCTTAAGATCAACGCATATGTGATCAAAATGGCAAGTCCGGGATTGACCCGGTTTTTGGGGACTATAACCGATCTTGGCAGCATTTACCTGATAGTAATGGTGGCCTTAGTGGTCGGCGTAATCCTTTTCATCAGAAGGAACTGGTGGAGGCTCCTGTCTCTTTTTCTTGCTGTCGGCATTGGACAGGCTGTGCTCAATATCCTCAAGATTGCTTTTCAAAAACCTCGGCCAAAGACGGAGATGTTCGTCTTTGGTTCCAGTTTTCCGAGCGGTCATGTCTTTTCCGCTACCGTGATCTATGGTTTCTGCATATACTTGGCCTTCCGCTTTATCAATAAAGCGACAGTGAAATGGATAGCGTCTGCATTGCTAGCCCTCCTGGTCCTCCTCATAGGTTTTAGTCGCATTTATCTGGGTGTCCATTGGCTTTCAGATGTCCTCGCAGGGTATATAACAGGATTTGCGTGGCTTCTCTTTTGCGTTTTTTTCGCGAAGATGGTTGGCGATCGATAGAAGTGTGTGCCCCGCATGTACGCCGGAAGCGTGTCAGCGGGGTTGCTGTACGGCACCGTTATAGAAGACCTCACATTTGCCGCCTTGAACGAATCGCTTTGCCTTCCTGTAGAGGTCGAAGAACGGACCGGCGAGGGACTCGACCGCACTCATCGTACCGGCCCGGGGGTTGTCGAAGGGACCGCTGATCGTTTGTTTGAATAGTGGGCATCCCTTGTCATCGAGAAGTGCCACCGTGACATTGTCGAATCGCTCGCGGACAAGGTTGAGTTTGCCTTTAAGGGCAACTCGATCATGGTGCGTCGCAAGGGCGCAGTCCGTGGCGTCAGCCTCCCCGTCCTTTATCTTCCAGTGGGAGATAAACCGGGTGATGGTGCCCTTTCCTCCCTGGGTCTGGTAGTACACGTCCCCATAACGGTATCCCTTGAGCGCAACAGTACCGAGAGGGCCGACGAAGAAGAAGGCGGCCAGGTCGACGAGGTGAAACTTCTGGCTCGCTTCATACGCTGGGAGGACTTTGTCGAGGTCCATAGTATACGTGACGAGATTATCGCCCCTGAGTGCGAAAGTGCCGTCCAGGCTGCTCATCGGATTGCGGCCTCCCCTTTCTTTTGCTGTCAGGGAGGCGGAAAGATCACCCTTCCCGCCGATCACTTTCTTGATGCCGAAGGATCCCCTCAAGCTTTTCGAAGTCTAGCTGCGATATCTTCAAATTGAGTGTATACACAGGGTCGACCGCCGACTCGTCTGCTGTGGCATCTCCTTCGCCCTTCCCGCCGAAGACGTCTATGGTAAGGGGTTTGAGGGAGAATACTCCCTTGTCCGCCTTCATGGGAGCCTTCAGGTTCTCTATCCTGAGGTTCTTTCGCACTACCTCCTTGCAATCGAAGCTTCCCGCGAATGAGACATTCTTGATAATCTCCCCTGAGGTGTCGGCTATCAGGAGATTCTTAAAGGCCAGATTGATTCCCTTCACTTCGGTTTTTTCACCCGTCTTCTTATCGAGACATGCAAGCGTTCCTTCGGCCAGCCTGAGATCCTTCAAGCCGAAAGCCGCGCTCGGCCCTTCCGCCAATTTCCTTTCAAGACTTTCGAAATTGTACTTCCCCCCGGCGGTTTTCACGATAGTAACAGAAGCCTTGGCAAGCTCGCAACTGGTGAATTCGAGTTGCCTCTTCAGCAGGGACATAAACTCCACCCCTATCTTGAGGTTTTCAAGGGAGAGGAGTTCGACTCCCTCGCCGGTGACGTGGATATTCGCTGCCGACACGCCGAGGGGAAAGAACGAAAGTCCCATCCTCCCGGTGATCCGGACATCAAGACCGGTCACCTCGGAGGCAGCAGTTTCGATCCTCGACTTATACGCATTGATATTGAAGAGCAGGGCAGCAACTATTCCGGCCATTATGATCAGGGCGACAATACCGCCCGCGATAGCAAGACCCCATTTTCTTTTTGGTCTCATGGCTGTCACTCCGTGCCGGACGTCTTTCTGAAGATTCCGGTGACGTAACCCTTTGCGGCGTGGGAACCATGCGAGAAAGGTTACAGCCTTTGCACCGGGTATGGCTCCCACGCGGCAATATCTTGTCGTCGTTCAGGCTTCTTTTGAGATGCTCTCCGCGACGAGGATGTAGGTGGCTACAGTACTCTTCGTCCCCGGATAAGCCGGACCACTGAGACGACGGCGGCGATAAGCAGCAGGATATGAATGACTCCGCCCATCGTGTAGCCGCTCATCAACCCGAAAAGCCATAAGGTTAGGAGAATCACACATACAGTTAACAGACTCCAAACGCGCCGGCCGCCGCCTCCTGTGCTTTGGTCTTATCTGACCGTATCTCTAATTATGTATCCTGAATCGTGATGCTGCACGTCGTTTCCATAAAGGAAACCGCTCCAGGGGCACCGGTGCCTTTGTTTTAAAAAAAACAGAAAAGCACTTGACAAGGGTGAGACATCGCATTATGTTCAAAACATAGGAATCCAATCATGTGGCTCGTGACGGATGGGCAGACAGGACTATTCCGTTGTCGCGACACCGAATGAGAGAGAATAGTTTTCTTGCATGAGCAGGGTAACTATTCGGTTGTTCGGAAGAGTCGTATGCATAAAAAAAGCTCATCCTGCGATGTTCGTTCATCGAGGGTTATTGCCGAGATGGGCGAGCGCCTGGGGAGTATAAGGCGCGAGTGCGCAAAAAGACTCGAGATAAGGAGGTTCAAGATGAAACACAGATACTTGATTATCTTGGCAATCGGTGCATTGGTCGCGCTTCTTTACGTTCCCTGGGTATCGGCCGCGTCAATACTGGGTTCGGCGGCGAACTTCGCGGTCCTGGCTGCCACGCCGAACATAACTAATACGGGCTCGACCATCATCACCGGAAATGTGGGTATTTACCCAGCCGCTTCGGTCACTGGCACGGGGCCGGGGGCAAACCAGATCACCTTCACGGCAGGAACGTACGGCTACGACGTAGCTAATAGTGTTGCGCTTGCTGCTAAGGCTGATCTCTCTACCGCGTACACTGCTCTGAATGGTATGGCGGTTACTCAAACCTTGACGAATCCTGACCTTACTGGAAGCACCCTCACCTCGGGCGTCTATGCGTTTGCGGGGAGCCCTGCGGCGGTTACGTTAGACACGAGCGGAACACTCTATCTCAACGCTCAAGGCATGAACAATGCGTACTGGGTTTTCCAGATACCGTTCGCGCTCACGACCGGAAGCGCCTCGTCTGTTGTGGTGACCAATGTCGGTTCATCAAATACGGCAACATATGGCATATTCTGGGTGGTCGGCAGCCAGGCGACTCTCGGTACCACCACTGCCTTCGAAGGGAATATCCTCGCGGGCACGAGCGTCGTCTTGCAGACAGGCGCTACAATTCTAAACGGCAGAGCCTTGGCCGAAACCGCCACGGTGACGATGGATACCAACACCATCAGTATCGTCTGCCCCAACGGCGGCCCCGGCTACGACCAAGCCCTTTATTATAAGGCTCCTGGCGCTATCTCGCCGATCCCGATACCCGCCACTATATTTCTTTTAGGACCAGGGTTATTAGGATTGGTATTAAGGAAGAAGAAAATCATTTAATAATTTCGGCTCTTTCTCATCCTGAGTGGGTAAGGTAGACTATAGCAAAAAAGAGAGGAGCCCCTACACGATGCAAGCCCTGGAGTCATTGTTTACGAAAGCGCTCAAGCTGGAACCGCCGTGGATGATTACAAAGGTGGAGTTTGATGAAGCCGAAGGTGTCATAAGGGTCTTCATCGATTTTCCCCGGGGAAGCATGTTTCCCTGCCCCGTCTGTGGAAAACCGGTAAAAGCCTACGACACCACAGAAAAGGAATGGAGGCATCTCAGTTTCTTCCAGTATGCCTGCTATCTGGTAGTGTGGGTCCCGAGAATTAACTGTCCCGACGACGGGGTGCTCCAGATCGATGTGCCGTGGGCGCGTGAAGGGGCGGACTTCACCTTTCTCTTTGAGTCCTTTGCCATGACCCTGGTACGGGAGATGCCGGTCAATAAAGTGTCCAGAATCATCAGTGTGGATGACAACAAGCTCTGGAGGATGATGCACCACTATACGGAGGCAGCCCGTCAGAAGGAGGACTACTCGGGAGTGAAACAGCTGGGGGTCGATGAA
Source organism: uncultured delta proteobacterium (assembly GCA_963768735.1). Lineage (GTDB taxonomy): Bacteria > Desulfobacterota > Syntrophorhabdia > Syntrophorhabdales > WCHB1-27 > BOG-1155. The sequence goes on from CAVYJH010000003.1 coordinate 160,522, forward strand.
ACCTCCAAGGCAAGAGGACATGACTACGTCTCCCTCTTTGTCGATCTTGAGAAAAGGCGGACCATCTTTGTGGCGGAAGGAAAGGGCTCGGAGACAATGGCTGCCTTTACCGGAGACTTCAAGGAACACCACGGGAACCCTGCCGGTATCACGGACGTCTCCATCGACATGTCCCCCGCCTTCATCAAGGGAGTAGAGGACAACCTGCCGAACGCGGAAATTACCTTCGACAGATACCACATCATGAAGATCATCGGCACGGCGGTCGACGACGTACGGAAAGCCGAGGTCAAACAGCAGGACCTCTTACGCGGGCAGAAGTACCTCTTTCTCAAGAACCGGCAGAACCTTACCGAATCCCAACGCGCTGCATTAAAGACCATAGAGTCCATGCCGCGGCTCAACCTGAAAACAGTGAGGGCCTACCATATCCGCGAGAACTTCCAGGAGATCTACAAAGAACAGAGTAAGAAAGACTTCGAGGGCGCCCTCAAGAAATGGTATTTCTGGGCAACCCACAGCCGCATCGACCCCGTCAAAGACGCAGCCAAAACCATAAAGCGTCACTGGTCCGGCGTGCTCCGGTGGTATGACAGCAAGATCAACAACGGTATCCTGGAAGGACTCAACAGCCTGGTCCAGGCGGCCAAGGCGAAGGCGCGGGGCTACAGAACCTTCAAGAACCTCAAGATCATGATCTACATGCTCACGGGGAAGCTGGACTACAGTAAAGCTGGGTTACCCATTTGAAGTGAGAAGGAAGCATAATTTCCATTGCCACAACAAGGGCTGGGCTTAACCGTCCAGCCCTTGTTGTTTTGTCTCGATCTTATATGCCTTCTTTGTTTGCATACTGACAAGCTGCTTTTTGTGTGAATACAGCGGTCGGAAAACGCCATGGGACGCCATTACCCTCACGCGGCTGAAGGCATAAGGGGTGATCCTGCATGCAAACCGCCTGCTTTCAGATAGTCTTGAGCTCAAGGTCTGCAATAACCTGGGCGCCCAACAAAACAATCAGCGCTATAGCTTCGGCAGTGAGGAGAGCCACCACCGGGGTGGCGAAGGAGCCATAAATCAGGTTTACCATCGACAGGGTGGAGTAATACCAGATAAGTCCACGGCGGGTGATCTCCCATAGAATCGTCGCGGTTATCCCTCCGATCAGCGCGTGAAGAAATCTGACACGGACCGCGGGCATGAACAGATAAAGGGACGTGAGCATAAGCACCTCACCCGCTACCCCCACTATATAGAGCACGACCCTGAAAGTAAGTTCAAGACTCAGGCTCCATCCAAAGAGTATCAACTGCCGATTTTCGAGTATTTCCAATGCTGCCGTAATAAACGAAACCAGCACTATAGCAAGACCGATTGAAAAGACATACACATAAGGAATGACGGCGGAAACGAGAAAGTTGCGGTGTTGATCTCTGGCGCGGTGACCAAAGATCATCGACAAGGCGCTTTGAAGCACTCCGAAGGCCATGGAACTGAAAAACAGCATGGCAAGGGCTCCAATGATACCGACCGTGTGGCGGTGCCCGAGAAATACCCGCACCTGCTGGTTCAAAATTGCGGCGTACCCCGGCATCACCATTCCTGTATAGGTCGATAGGGTCTGAAACAACGAGTCCTCTTTTACAAAATGCGACAACCCGATAACCGCGAGGATCGACATGGGCACGATCGACAGCAGGGTGTAATAGGCAATGGCACCGGATAACAGCAGGCCCTGATTGCGCATGAAACCACGCGCTACCCTCAGCACGAAGCCGAAAAGTCGGCCCGGTAACCTTTTTACATTTTTCGTTCGTTTATGGGATAAGACGCCGCACCCCCTCGAAAAGGTGTCTATTCCCGGACGTGGTGCACCATAAAAACCAAAACGATGCCGCTTCCACGCAGCCTCCTTGCTTTCACCCGATGCGCTCCGAAGGGATACGGGGCTCTTTGCCCTCTGATAGGTTCACCGCAAGGCCGTTATCCTCGTCTTCGATTTTATTCATGCTTGCCTCCCTATGGGCATTTGAGCCATCGAGATCCGCTCAAATTACCCCATATGGCGGGCTTAGTGATTTTGAGAGATCCCATCCGGTACAGAACCATGACAATAACAGTTTTCATCTTTAAAGGGTGTCCCTAGACCCTGCGTGCATGTCCGGCATGCCAGGAATCATGGCTTTTGCCGATGTCATCCGGCATGAGCCTGCCGCAACAGATACCCTATTTCTCCTCGTGCTTCCGAATCGCCTTCGTCAACTCTCCGTCTCCGGTCAGTATGTCATATTTTATCCCAATCAATATTGGTTTTCTCAGAGGGCAGCGGTATGATGAAAACCGGCTTCCGAGTGCGTTCAAGAACCTTGACAGCCACGCTTCCGAGAAAGGTCTGCCTCAAGAATCCCTTTCCATGAGTTCCAAGGACGATAGCATCGCAACTTTCTTCATCCGCTACCTTCAGAATCTCTTCGACGGGATGGCCCAAGAGTACGAGGATTTTGGATACCAGTTCAACACATGCATGGCCGGCTTGAGGCTCTATTTTCTTGCAAAAGCCCTCGATTCCTTTCTTGATTTCCTCGAGGTCCTTTTCGTGTTCTTCCCTTCTAGCGCTTTGTGCCAACCCTTCAACCATGGATCCTGCGTAAGATAGAGAATGACCAGGTTCAACGGAATGTAAAATGACAATTCTTGCATCATGTCTCTTTGCCATATCGGCTGCATAAAAAAAGGCATAGGCTGAGTTTTTACTGAGATCCGTCGCATAAAGAATCTTCCTGATTTCAGGAATCATGTTTTGCCTCCCTTTCTGCACACACCTTTTCCCACCCTTCTCTCAGAGTGAGGGAACGATGGAACATCGTCGTCCTCGATTCTTACTATAAATATCTATGCCATTTCCCTTTTCTCCTTTTTAGTTTATAGTTGGAACTTCTACTGCACCTTACATCAATGTTAACGTTCCATGCAAAGTCATACGTGAATTCCGGAGGGGGAAACTCAAAAACCCAGAAACACCACTCTGCCGTCTCCCTAAAAATAATCCTTTTTGCGGCCCCTTTCCAAATTGCGATGCGGTAAATAGGTCCGCAAAGAGTCGCTTCATTGATGCCCGAGTCTTACCCTCCCATTGACCATAAGCAATTTCTTTCAACCCTTCCTTGAGTTGCATGCGTATCCCCGCCGCGTCGCAAAGAGGTTTGGCCGTGGCTATGGCACGGCGCAGCGGACTGGAAAAGACAGCGACCCATGGAAGAGATTTGTAAGCATCGGCGAAATCCTCTGCCACCTGATAACCTGCCGGGGTCAAGTCCGGTTCGAGAGTTTCGCAGTAACCGCCTGTTTGGCTTGCAGTGGTTTCCCCGTGTCGCAAAAAATAGATGATTAAACTCATGAGTTCGTCCTTCCCTTCGCTTTAAACGTACGAGACCCGAGCCGATCGGAAAACGGCCTTTGCTTATCTTGCCCGTGAGTTCACATCATTTTCCATCTCGGTCCTGTACCGGCCAAGGCGTGCGGCACCATTGCACCTGGCCCGATGGTAGAGAGCCTGCTGCGCCGCGGCTGCATTTGCCTGCCTGCCCTTCCATATTTCCAGCGCGGGTTGCTGGATGGCGCGGGCAAACGAAAACGTCAGCGCCCACGGCCGTCGCGACTTGAATCTCACATTCATGGCATTCAAGCGGGCGGAGGCCAATTCATAGGGCTGACCCCCCGACAGGAAGGCGATCCCCGGTACGGCGGCAGGGACAGCCCTCAGGAGGCAGGTCACGGTGGCGTCCGCCACTTCCTCCACGCTTTCTTGCCTGGGACAATCCTTTCCTGGAAGTACCATATTGGGCTTCAGGATCATACCCTCCAGGGCCACCCGTTGGGTGTAAATCTGGCAGAAAACCGTCCGCAGGACTTCCTCCGTCACTTCGAAGCATCTCTCCAGAGAATGCTCGCCTTCCATGAGCACTTCAGGCTCGACGATGGGGACCAGACCGGCTTCCTGACACAAAGCAGCATACCGAGCTAAGGCATGTGCATTGGCCTCGATACAACCCCGACTGGGAATGTCATCGGCGATGGCAATCACCACGCGCCACTTGGCAAAACGCGCGCCCATCCGAGAGTATTCCGCCAGGCGGTCGCGCAATCCATCCAGGCCTTCGGTTATTTTCTCACCGGGGTGAGCAGCCATATCTTTAGCGCCGGCGTCGACCTTGATGCCGGGAATGATACCCGCGTCGGTGATGACTTTAACAAAGGGAGTGCCGTCTTTCCCGGACTGACGGATGGTCTCGTCGTAAAGGATGGCGCCGCTGATAAACTCACCCAACCCGGGAGTGGTCAAAATCATTTCCCTGTAAGAACGGCGCGTTTCCTCGGTTTGGGGAATCCCCACTTTTTCAAAGCGCTTGTTACAGGTGGGGGTACTCTCGTCCATGGCCAGAAGGCCTTTGCCTTCAGCGACCATCGCCTCGGCAGTAGCTATAAGCTCTTGTGCACTCATCTCTGATACCTCCGCATCTTTCCGGATCTCACCGCTCCGAATCCCCCGGGATCACCCGGGCCTGGCGTTCTCTTTCGGCCTGGGCCTGCATCGACATCGCATCCTCCAGGGCCGAGGGAATAAGGACATCCTTGACTTCCACCGAGATAACATTAATGCCCCATGGCCCGGTGCCCTTATCAATGATTTTTCTGCAGCTCGCTGTTAATCTTCTCCCTGCCTTCCAGCATGTCCGAAAGCATAGTTTTACCGATGACATCGATGGTGAGGTCGGCCGGCGGATAGGCGGCGATAGCTTTGGAGCCGAGGGTGCAATGCCTCTGACATGTAAGGAACGTCCTCCCGTCGGTCCTTTTTTGGGGACAGGATAGAATGGGGCCGTGGCGATTACGCCCCATAAGCGCCGAACGTAGACGGTTACCTTCCCACGTGGATCTTAGAGAGGGAACTGAGAACTCCAAAAACGCTCAGGAGCCACAAGACAACGACAATGACCACGACGGCGTTCAGGATCGACTTAATGGAGCCCGCCATTGGTATGAAACGGTTGATGAGCCCGAGAAGAACACCGACCACCAGCAGGACGATCACTACTTGAACCAAAGGCATAATTAATTGACCTCCCTCTCTTGCTTTCAAAAAGCAGGCCGCCAAACCCGGCGAAAGGCCTATGGCGGCCGATGTGGGCACCGAGGGTAGGCTACCCCCTCCGGTGCTCAGCAGGCCGGCAATATACCGTGCAAGCCTCGTTCATGTCCCCGAGAGAAGAAACCAGAGCAGGCTGCCAATAGCCCGCATCGCGTTTTCCTTTTTCAGCGTCCTTTCGCCCGGCGGCCGCATGCACCGGAGAGGCAACATAGAAATGTCCACCCGCGGCCGCCTTAGCTCCATCCGTGATAAGGGCAAGAACCGTCTATTTCACGATCAGGTTATTCTTCACGGATTTGACTCCTTTGACGCTCCATGTAATTTCACCCGCTTTCTCGATGGCATGCTGAGAATTAACGAAGCCGCTCAACTGGACCGTGCTCTTGAAGGTCTCAACGCTGATCTCGAACGACTTGAGAAAATGATCTTCCGCAAGCAGGGCTTTTACCTTGGTCGTGATGACGGAATCATCCACGTATTCACCTGTACCTTCATGGTGGGGTGTCGATGCACAGGCCGCAAAGGTTGCGACAAGCAAAAGGAGGACCAAGTACCCGATAAACACATTCCGTTTTTTCATAACGTTTGCTCCTTTTTTATAAATGTGATGCTGGAACCGATTGATTGCAAGACCTTTTCCGCCAAAGATGCCACACATTCACTCAATCCTTTCAGATCCGCTGACCACCGCTTGATGTGACCCAGCTTGCCTTCGGCTTGATCCAGGATCATAATTCTCCTAACCAGCCTACCGGGTGGATGTCCGGGATTCACGTTCGATGATGATCTCGACGCGCCGGTTGTTGGCGCGCCCCTCAGGTGAAGCGTTGTTGGCGATCGGGTTGCCCTTGCCCATTCCGCGTGCCTGGATGCGGTCGGCCGGGTAGCCTTTCTGCACGAGGTAATCGCGAACCGCGTCGGCCCGGCGCTGCGAGAGACCCTGATTATATGACCCAGAGCCCTGGGAATCGGTGTGCCCCTCAACGATGAGGTTGCGCGCGCGGACCGCCAGCAATGCATCGGCCACCTGGCTAAGCTTGACCTGCGCGGAGGGCAACAAGGTCGACTCGGCGGATCGAAAGAGGACGCTTCCGGAGAGCGTGACGACCAGTCCGCGCTTCTCCTCCTTGACCGTGGCGAGCGCGGCCAGTGCAGCCAGTGCATCGGCGGTCCGCTTTTCGGAGTCGCTCAAGTCCTGTTTCCCCTGCTTTACGATCTCGGCTTGTTGCGCCTGGAGATCGGCGTCCGATTTGTCCTTGCTTGCCTTGACCGCGGCCTGCGTGTCGAGTTCGGCCCGTGCCTCGGCGGTCCGCTTTTCGGAGTCGCTCAAGTCCTGTTTCCCCTGCTTTACGATCTCGGTTTGTGTCTTCTGGAAATCGGCGTTCGCTGTATCCTTGCCTGCCTTGTCGGCGGCCATGGCGCCGACCGCTCCCGCTTGTTCAGCCTTGCGCTGGGCGACGTAAGCGAGATCCTTCGTTTTGCGCGAGTCCGGTTCCTTCAGGAATGACTCCTCGGCTAGGGCGAGCGCGTCATGTGCCTTGTGCAATTCCGCAGGCGCGAGTTGCGCCGCAGGCCCCGAGTTCGCAAGCTGGTAGGCCGAACGGGCGTTGACGAGCTCATTTGGCGCCACGGATGCGCAACCGGCGAAGAACGCGACGAACGCGACTATGATCAAAACTTGCAGCGTTTTCATTAAAACCTCCTTCGGGGTCATGGGGTTATTTGGTTGTCTTGCCGGAGCTGGCGCACGCGCGCCACTGCCGCCGTGGCCTCCGATTTCTCGGCATCCTCGTGAGACAGCGTGATAGCCAGTTCGGCGTCGGCTTCGGCCCGCAGCAGCATCGACGCGGCTTCCTCCTTCTTGCCTTTCGCGGCCAGATCTCTGGCGTGTTCCAGTTCCTCCTTGGCTAGTTGCAGATGAAGCGAGGCTTGCGGCACTTTGGCCGCCCCGGCCTCCTCGGCGCCGCGGATCCCCGACGTTGACGCCTCCGTTTGCAGCGGGGTGTTTGCGCATCCCGCGACGATTGCGGCGGCCATGACGGCCACGGCAAACACCATGATTCCGATCCCGGATACGTGTCTCATTTAGTCCTCCTTTAATACTTCCTTTTTTTCATAACGCTTGTGGTTCAACCCATTCTCTGGCTCTGAAGATATCGCGCCAAGCCACTCACATAAGGATCGTGCTCCTGAATGGGACTCAGGTTCTGCCCTTGTGCTCTTAAGAACAGGGGTTTTAGCCACGTATCGAAACATGCTAACGTTAATGCGAGAATTCTATGCAACGCACCAGAGACAGCGTTTTCTCCCTTTCCATTCCCGCTGGGGGAAAACGTGCCTGTTTCAGCATAATATCGAGCCGGTGGCGTCTGTTTCATTAATTTATGACGATAAGTGAATTGCATGTTTTTAATCCTCCGTACGCCCTTTCCTGACCCTTACCCCCGTGCTCCTATTGCACGACGATTTCAAAAAGAGCTCTCATGTTTGCCTTTGCCGCCGCTGAGTAGATCTCTTTCGGGGCCGCTTCGTGTATTGCCGGATCCCTCTTGCCAAATCCGATAATGGAAAGCCTGTCCGATGAAATGAGCCCTTCGCTCACGAGGTATCCTTTGACGGCATTTGCCCTTCTTTCGCTCAGCTTTTGGTTGTAGGCGTCACTCCCTGACGCGGAAGTATATCCTGCAATACGGACTTGAGCTTTAGGGTTTTCTTTCAGAAGCTGGATATTCCTTTTCAGTATCGTCTGCGCTTCCGGTTTGAGGGTCGCCTTGTCGAAATCGAAATGTATGTCCTCAAAGGCAAGGACAACTACCTTTGGTGTCGGCTGAGCCGCAACGGCAACCACCTGCTCCTCAGCCTTCGCCTCAGATGCAAGGACAACTACCGTCTCCTGAACTGCTGCCTGAGGTGGAGGAGCAGTTTCGCCCTGCTGGGCTTGCGTGAAACAACTACTGCATCCACCCAAGAATAATCCGGTGACACCGACCACGAGTAAAAGAACTGCAAACCGCGTTTTCATAAATACTCCTTTCTTGTTGAGTAGGCACATCCGAATACGGATATGCCCCTGGTACTGATGGACTTCACAATCTTTTGGCCTCCTCTTTGAAAGAGAGACCGCGCCTCTACCATGGGTTCACCCTAATCTTACAGAAGACACCCTCTCATGTCTGCCGCAGAAGCAACAATTATTTCGTGGTACTTTTACACACCTGTTTGTGGTCTTTTTTGCTACAGGAATCGGGACCACAAAATGCGGTTTTTCCGTGGCAACCCAACAGCTTATTCTTTCAGGTTTAAGAAGGCTTCGCTCGTGCCGCCCGGAACGAAATGAGTAGTAAACCCCAACCGCCTGAAGACGTTGAGCATCCTCTCGTTCTCGGTGAGGACATCTGCCCGGATATTCTCAAGACCCTTTTCGCGCGCTATCCGGATGAGCATCTCTACGAATTTGGTCCCAAGGTGCTTCCCCTGGAACCTATCCTGCACGAGAACGCCCACTTCGCCGGACGTCATATCCTGGTCCATAATAAGTCGCGCAACCCCCAGCATCTTTTTCTTTCCATTTTCCTCCATCTCCGCAACTATAGCCATGTGCCGGTCGTAGTCGATATTACAGAAAAGAATAAGCCACTCATGGGACATTTCTTTGATAACGGAGAAGAACCTGGTCCTGAGCGTGTCTTCGGACAACGAAGAGAGCATCTCGTGCTCCGCGGGCTCGTCCTCAGGCCGTATGGGCCTCAAAAGCACTTCGGTGCCATCCGACAGTCGCCAGGGTGTAATATACCTGGTCGGATAGGGAGTGATAATCAGGTGAGGATAGGGCGATCGAGCGGTCGCGCTATAATCCTTGTCAATAACGATTCGTGCGTCAAGGGCAAAGGCTTTGCCATTCGATACGGCAAGAGGATTTATGTCTATCTCAGCTATTTCGGGGAAGTCGACGATAAGATTGGAAAAATTGACAAGGATTTCCTCGAGTCCTTCAAAATCAGCCGGCGGCTTGCCCCGAAAGCCCTGGAGCATTTTATATACCTTGGTATCCTGCATCAACATCTTCGCCAGGGTCTGATTGAGCGGGGGAAGCCCGATCGAAAAATCTTTGATGAACTCCGCCGTGGTCCCTCCCATCCCGAAGAGGATAACCGAACCGAAGTCCTTATCCTTCTTGGTCCCAAGGATGAGCTCGTAATCAACATCTGTGACCATCTTTTCGACAGCTACGCCCGTTATGGCAGCCGCGGGTGCACGTTTCTTCACACTTTGAATCATTTTCTCATATGCCCCTTTCAGGGCTGCACTTGAATCTATTCCCATGACGACGCCACCGACATCGCTTTTGTGAGAGATGCCAGGTGAAACGATCTTGATAACGACCGGGTAACCCACCTTTTCTGCTATGCTCACCGCCGCTTCCGGGTCTTGAACGACCTGAGTCGGCGTCACCGGGATACCGTAGGTCAGGAGGAAATCCTTGGACTCCGCCTCGTTGAGGAGCGTTCGTCCCTCCCCGAGGGCCATCTTGAGAAGCTCTTTCAGGTGATCCTTCGAGGGGGCAACGTGCGCCGGCAACTCGTCAGGGGTCTCATAGAGCTGATCGAGGTGTCTCTTATATCTGCACATATTCACGTAAGTTCTGACAGCCTCCTCAGGGGTGTCGTAGTTCGGGATGCTGTTTTCAACAAAAATGTGCCTCCCCTCTTCTACGTCCTCTCCCCCCATCCACGTCGCGATGACGGGCTTCCAGGCGTTTTTCACGCTATCGGCCACCGCGTGCGCAACCTGGGTTGAAGGGGCAGAGTCCGTGGGTGTGTAAATGACGAGTACTCCGTCCACCATGGGGTTACCGAGACATATGGTAAGCGCTTTCGTGAACCTGTCGACGGTTGCGTCTCCAAGCAGGTCGACAGGATTCGCCTTGCTCCAGTAGGGTGGCAAAAATGCGTTGAGTTGCTTCATGCTCTCGTCGCAGAGTTTCGCAAGTTCCCCACCTAGGTGGATAAGGGCGTCGGTGGCCATCACGCCGGGTCCGCCGGCAGACGTGACTATGGCGAGCCTCGGACCGCCCGGCAATCTCGTCGAATCAAGAACCTCGGCAGCATCGAAGAGCTCCGCTATTTCCCCGACCCTCACAACGCCGGCCCTCCTGAAGGCCGCTTCATATACCGCGTCGTCCCCTGCCATGGCACCCGTGTGGGAATGGGCCGCCCTTGCACTCTCTGCAAATCGTCCCGGCTTCAAAATAATGATAGGTTTGCGGCGGGCGAACGCCCGGGCCGCACTCATGAATTTTCTCGCGTTGCCCACTCCCTCCATATAGATCAGGATGCTCCTGGTAGCCGGGTCATCTCCCAGGAAGTCGATCATGTCGCCAAAATCGACATCGAGCATGGAGCCGAGTGATGCAAACATGCTAAAGCCTATCCCGGCGCTGACCGCCCAATCGAGTATCGCGCTGCCGAGGGCGCCGCTTTGAGAGATGAAAGCGATATTTCCCGGTGGAGCCTTACCGCGGAGAAAGGTCGCATTGAAATCCAGTGGGGGCCGCACAAAACCGAGGCAGTTTGGTCCCATAATGCGCATCCCATACTTTTTCCTGATCCGGTCTATTTCGCTCTCTAACTGTGTTCCTTCTTCACCAATCTCCTTGAACCCGGCGGAGATTATTACTACCCCCTCTACGCCTGCCCGGCCGCATTCCTCAACTACAAGAGGCACTGACCTGGCAGGCGTTGCCACGACCGCCAGATCCACATGCGCGGGAACACTTGAGATACCGGGGTAGCTCTTCACCTCCAGCACCTTATCCACATGGGGGTTTACCGGAAATATCCTCCTCTCCTTTGACCGGAGCAGGTTCTCGAGGATTGTCCGTCCGACGGCGCCTTCCTTCTCGGTTGCGCCGATCAGGGCTATTGTTTTTGGATCAAACATCACTTGTATACGGCTCATTCTTTTGTCCCCCTTGCTATGTCTTGAGATACCGGAATCTTGCAGTGCAGATCCCTACCGCTCGATCAAGTTTTTGCGGTACTGGACATAGGTATCGCGCATGGCCACGTAGGGGTCGATCGCTGCCTCTTTGATCGCCTCGTAGTCTCCTATATGGAAGGAGGTGTCATTAACCTTTTCGTGGACATAGAGCCCTACGCCTTCCGGGCTGATCCATGCGGAGCTGACGTAGCTCTGAGGTTTCAAAAGCCAGTCGCCGATCCACCCGATTGTGTCCCGAGGGCTGGAAGGACCGACCACAGGCCATACGATATAGAAACCAAAACCGACGCCATACCTGCCGAGCGTTTGGCCAAAATCAGCATCACGGCCATTGATGCCGAAACACTCTGTCGCGCAGTCCGTCAAGCCCCCGAGGCCGACAGTGGAGTTGATGAGAAACTTGGCCAGCTCGATACCCGCGTACCCCGGCTTCCCTTGCAGGAAGTTGTTGACGATGCGGATGGGTGCCCTAAGATTCCGGTAGAAGTTGCTGAACAGGCCCCGGAAGTCTTCCGGCACGATATACTTGTAGCCTTTGGTAATGGGTTTCAACAGCCAGAAGTAGAACTTGTCGTTCACGTGGTACATCGCCCTGTTCCATGGTTCAATGGGATCGGCAATACGCAGACTCTTCGCCGCCGCCGACATCCTCCGTGACGTTTCCGTAGTCATCGGACGGGGTAGAGGCAGGCGGAGTAGACCCGGCCTTCTCTACCTGTTTTTCTGCCGCCGGAACATTTACACCGGCACTAGCGTTGGGATCGGGACTATCGGAGGCTGCATGGAGGGGTGTAAGGGCAAGAAACGAGAAGAGCAGGAGAACCAGGCACGCGTTCCATCCTATCACGCATATTCCTCTTCGGTCACGTCCCGGTTCCCGGCTCATCCCTTGCCCACCTTCTTGCGCAGGGTTTGCAGCAACTGCTCCGGCGGGTTGTTCCCAAGGATCTCCCGGAACTGGGTGCGGTAGTTGCCGATCAGGCTCACCCCCTCGATCACCACGTCATAGGCCTTCCACTGGTTATCTTTCTTAATGACCCTATAGTAAATGGGCGTTTCTCCGCCCTTTGTGACGACGCTGCTCCGGACCTCCACCGTAGCTTCCGAAAGGGGCACTTCTTTGGTGAAGTTGACCTGTTCATTGGTGTAGGCAGTGATCTTATCCACGTACGCATCCTTGAGGATAGTCTTGAAAAGCTCGACGAATTCCTTGCGCTGGTCCGGAGTAAGCTTGTTCCAGTTGAGGCCCAGCGTCCTCTTCGAAAGCTCCACGAAGTCAAAGAGTTTGTCGGCCGCGGCCGTAATTCTCTGCTCTTTTACCTTTTTCCCCGATTCCCCTTGCAGTTTGGGGTCGCGCAGCACGTCGAGCACGCCATTGACGTTGCTCTTGACGGTATCGAGCGGGACACCTGCAAAAGCAGGGAAAGGAACCACCAACAGGATCAGAAGCATCAGTCGGGCCGGCCATTTTTTCATGATATCCTCCTGGATCACCGGGTAGGTTTTTCCGGGGCCTTATCAGCCTCTTTCTTCACGTCTCCGAAAGCGTACTTGCCTATAAGATCTTCTATATCCGTCGGCGCAGAGGTCTGAGTGATCGCGCCGCCCGGCTTCAGGACCGCGCCGGCTCCCCCGGGATCGATGTTCACATACTTGTCCCCGATGAGTCCGGCGCTCTTGATAGTCGCCGCCGCATCATCGTACACTTTCACGCCTTGGGTGATTTTTATACTGACGACCCCCATCTGCCTCTGCTGGTCTATGTCCAGATTTGTCACGCTGCCTACCTCGATGCCATAGACTTCGACCGCGCTACCGACCCTGAGTCCGGAGACCGACGCGAACCGGGCCATAAGCGGGTAGGTCTCCGCTCCAAAGAGCGAGACCTTGCCGAGCTTCACGGTCATATAGCCTACGCATATGAGACCGGCCACCACGAAAATGCCGACAGCAGTTTCTATTGAATATTTTTTCATTGCTCGTTGCCTCCGGATGTGCATCGGTGTGTTGCGACAATCTCTTGCTTTGCCCGGGCTTTTTCGATTATCTGTTCGATGGCGTCCGCGGGAAGGACCTCTGCAACCCCGGCACGGATATAGATGTCAAAGCATGTTGCCGCGCCCACCCTTGCCGTTGCAATGCTTTGAATGCGGTCGATGGCCTCATGCTTCAACTCCTGTGCAAAGTCCGCCACCAGTTGCCGTGCCTCATCGATGCTCGTGTGAGGGAATATCGTCAGAATCTCGTCCCTGCTATGACGGGCGGAAAACCCTCCAATTGGGTTGAAGCGCCTGTTGGTATATTCGCCCAGCGCCCTCAGGACTTCCACTGCCGCCTGCGGTCCCAGGGCCTCGTGCAGCAGATTCAGCCGAACACTGAAAAGCGCCACCGAAACGGCTGCTACCATCGGTGTACCACCTAGCATTGCCGCATAGTGCACCCTGAACGCCTCCCTTGAAAGCAAGCCCGTAAGTTCGTCCTGGAACCCTTCAAGGCTGCGGAGAAACTCGTCGATCATGGGAAGCTTCAGCTTGACGGCTTCTTCGTAGGTCCCCTCAAAGCCGACCGCCCCTTCCCAGAGAATGACGATCCGATCCGAAATAAAGAAGACATCGGGTATGTCATGGCTGATCAGGACGGCGGTAAACCCGAATTTTCGCCTGTTCTGAACGATCATGGAGAGGATCATGTTTTTCCGGATGGGGTCCTGGCCCGTGGTCGGCTCGTCGAAAAGCACAATCTTTGGATCCGTCACCAGGGCCCGCGCCAGGGCCACGCGTTTCTGCATACCACCCGAGAGCTCCGAAGGATATCTTTTGACCGACTCGGTGAGTTCCAGGTCCCGGGTCCTTTTCACTACCCTTTTTTCAATCTCCTTCTTGCTGAGATTTGTCGTCCTCCTGAGTGGAAAGGCCACATTATCGAAGACCGTCATCGAATCGAGGAGCGCATTGTTCTGAAACAGGTAGGCGACCCGGCTCCTGTAGTCCTCCCATTCACGCTTCTTCATGGTCGCAACGGGTTTTCCATGAAAGAGGATAGCGCCTTCATCCGGGGTGAGCAGCCCGATGATATGTTTGAGAAGCACGCTTTTGCCAGTGCCGCTCTTCCCGATAATCGTCGTAATCTGGTTCTCATAAATTTTGAGGTTGACCTTGTCGAGTACGGTCTTGTCGCCAAAGCGCTTGGTGACGTTTCTGAATTCTATTAAAGGGGCGTCCATGGTCGGGTCCTACATGAGAAACGACGTTAAGACGTAATCAGAAATGAGAATCATCACACACGAGATGACGACTGCGGAGACAGTCGCAAGACCTACAGCCTTGGCGCCATAACCGTCGGTCCTCATGTGACAGAAATAGCCTTGGAAGCAGCAGATGCACGAGACGAGGGCGGCGAAAACCAGGGCTTTGATAAAGCCTCCTCTGACGTCCACCATATTCAGGGAAGAGTGCACGCGGTACATGTACGTGCCTCCATTTGTCCCCAACAACAGAACACCGGTGAGATACCCTCCGATGATGCCGATGAGATCAAAAAAGGCGGTGAGTAAGGGAAAACTGATTATTGCGGCAGCGATTCGCGGGCTGATAAGATACCGTACGGGATCGACCCTCATCGTGTAGAGGGCGTCGACCTGCTCCGAGATGCGAAGGATCCCGATCTCCGCAGCCATGCCGGAGCCGGCCCGTGCTGTGATCATAATGGCGGTGAGTACCGGCCCCATTTCCCTGACAAGGGAGAGGGATACGGCAGACCCGAGTGCCCCTACGGAGCCAAACCTTACCAGGGTGTAAAAAAGCTGCAATCCTAGCACCATACCGGTAAAAAGACCTACCAGCATCACGATCAGGGACGACCTCGCCCCGATATAAAACACCTGGTTCACGATCTCACGGAGCTGCTTTTTTCGGAAGATGTTGATAAAGGCCAAAGAAAAGAAAATGGCCATTGCACCGAAATTGCCCAGCAGGCGCAGGGTCGCCCGGCCGACGAGCGTGAGCACGGTTATCAGGGGGCTCACGCTTATACGGTCAAGGGAAGTCATCTGTTCCTAACGGCGTTCTTCGTGCTCTCCGCCCCGGTCGTGTCCTCCGCCCCGGTCATCATGTCCTCCGCCCCGGTCGTGCCCTTCACCTCCCCAAAAACATCCCCCGAGGGATACAAGCATCACCACTAAGACCATCGTCAACATAATGATTCTCTTCATTGTCTCTCCTTCTCATTTAGCCGACAGGCATGTGAATTATGTGACCCACCAACACACCACATAAGGGCCTCGACTCAGGTCTTTGTCGGGGACCCCGGTAATGACGCCACGATTATACCGCACTGCGCGCAACGGGCTGGAGCACCGAAAGCCTCAAAGCGTTATAGCGGTCGACGCCGGGTATTCCCTACCGAATGTGGATGGGAAGTACAAGGCTGATGCCCGGCGACATATACGGGGCCGGGGCATAGACGACCGGTGGGGGCGCATAAACAGGTGCCGGGTAGTAGCCATAGGGCTGATACATACCATACCCATACCCATACCCATACCCATACCCATACCCGCGCCCGTAATACCCGCCGCGGTGGCCTCTGCCGCCGTCTCTGGCGAAGGCCGGCGCGACAGATATACCGACGATCATTGAGACGAAGATGAGGGCCATCACGATCTTGCCGATTGTTGACCTAAACTTGCTGGCTTGCGTGTTCGAGATTCTCATAGTGACCTTCCATATGTCCGAGTGATTCCCTATCGCGAAATAGGGTTTACTGTCTTGACGTCATGATGGTCGCGATCATTTGCCCTTTCCCTTTGCTTTCATGCGGGCGTGCTGGCGGAACAACATATCGGCACTCTTCTTCTGGGCATCCGACATGCCGGCATAGAGTGGCTCGAAGGCCGGGATGAATTTCTTGAGACCATCTGCATGCGCGTCGGCAATTTCGCTGTAGGATTTGAGATCGTCGATAGCGGTCATAGTACTTGCTTTTTCTAACCTTGCCTTGATGAGCGGCTCCATTGCTTTCGCGTTGTCCCTCATCGCCTGGGCGACTTTGTTCCATTGCTCTTCCTGCGCCGGGGTGATATTGAGCTTGGTATGAAGCTCCTTGATGCGTGCCTCGACGCGGTCGGATGGAGGGGTCGCGACGGAGGTTGAGGGACCTTGATCTCCAGAGGCCGCCCGCGCTGGGCTCGGGCTTGCGAGAACCATAAAAGCGAGGAGTACCGCCGCAAGAGCGAGTGCAGTTGGATAAAGGAACTGATTGGAAAGTTTTTTCATGATTCTGTCTCCTTATAAGATTAATTCCCTGCGTCCCAGTGGGCAAGGAGTTTGGGAGTGCTGCATTCTCTCTACCCGTTTATGGTAACTATTGAATTCTATCAAGCCGCACGTTCTTTGTCTGTCCCATAACCAACAATTTTGATGTCATCATTCTTGCTACCTGTGTTCAGAGTTTTTTCATGCTTTACAGAAAACGGTTGTGAGGGCCGGGCGCTAAACCTGAATTGTGGGATAGAGAACTCCTTGGAGCCCTTCACGCAACTCCCCTATTGTGAGTGGTTTAGAAAGCACCTTACAGATACCCGCCGCCTCCGCCCTGCTGCGGGGGAGGTTGTCCGGCGTGCCTGTCATCACGACAACGGGCATGTTCGGACGGACAGATCTGATTCTCTTCGCTATTTCGTCTCCCGTCATATCGGGCATCATGAGATCCGTAAGGACGAGATCGAATTCCTCCGGGTGCTCGATGAAGGTCCTGACGGCCCTCTCGCCGCTCTCCTCCACTTTCACCTCGTAGTCTATCGTCGTGAGCATCTCGTATATGATCTTCCGAAGGAAATACTCATCGTCAATGAACAGAATCCTCTTTTTCGGCACGCCCCTCTTGTCGGTTTTCCCTATGAAAATGGGCTTACTGATCTTCATGGTCAATCCTCCTCATCGTCGAAGCAACATGCCATCTTCTTCCCGGAGATGCCACTTTTTGAACATAGGTAAGAGTAGACACATAGAAATAGTGTAAGACGGACTGTTGACTCAAGTCTGTCGCAAAACCGGGAATAATTTTGCCATTATCCCGCGCACGAGCGTGTCATCATTTTTGCTACGAGGATTGAAAAAAGCAGGGGCCGGGCAAACGTATATTCGCTATATGTGACTGGCGGAAGTGGGTGACCACTTGTACTTCAAGTCATGTAAGGCATGTAAGTCGCCTTTAGGAATACCCGGTAATTGGTGAAATGATGAAAGCAACAAACTTGACAAAGTTACTTTTGGGAACAATGCTTAAAGCGGGTTGCCCCAGGGGTTGGGGCTTAGATGCACGTCTCTCAGACCATAAGTAAATTCGGGTCTCAAAAAGCTTTGCTGTATAGCACGTGAGGAGGGACTCTCCAGTGATCGAGTCGGTCGTTAATCTTTTCGGATCGATTGAAGCTTCCAGCGCGGTTTCGTTTTTTGTAAGGTCTTTTGTGTCCCTATTCGTTATCGTCAATGCGATTGGGAATGCCCCTGTTTTCTTAACGCTTCTTCAAAGATATGACGAGGGTGAAAAAAAGACGATCATAAAGAAAGCGATTCTGGTGGCCTGTGCTTCGCTGCTGATAGTGACCCTGACGGGAAATATCTTTTTTCGACTCCTCGGCATAGAGATCTATTCATTCAGGATCGCCGGAGGAATTTTGCTCGGCATAGTTTCTATCGAGATGCTGTATGGACGGAAAACACAGACCCAGTCCTCCGCCGACGAGGAACGGTACTATGCCGAGAGGGACGAGATCAGTATTCTGCCCCTTGGCATCCCTTTGCTGACGGGGCCGGGTGCGCTCACCACGGGCATAGTCCTTTTTGACACGGCGGGCACGCTCGTCAACCGGATCATTCTGCTGTTGACCATTGCAATGGTCTATTTCGTTTCCTACGTTATCCTGGTGAGATCCGCAACAATTCTTAAGTACTTGGGAAAGACCGGCACTACGGTCGCCATCAGAATCATGGGGCTTATGCTGCTCTCTGTAGCCGTCCAGTTCCTGATCGGCGGCATAAATGCTGCGTTTCTCACACCTCAAAAGTAAAGGCCGAGTTACTGCGCCGAAGAACGGAGCAACGTTTACGTTCCGCGTTGTCCGCCGTACATGCGTTTCTCCGTCTCGCCCCGGATTTCGAACGACAGATGGAGATTAATTCGAGTCTAACCGTCCACGATTTCGCTGCGTATTCCCGGATGGACGGCTATTTGCGCCGCGCCGGCCGTCTCGAGGATGCTCCTGGCCTTGGCCGCCTCGTCCGCTGTGCCGTGAGCGATAACGAGGAACTTGTCAGATTTGACCGCCGTCTCGTACTTCACGACACTGTCCTTGGGAATGCCGATGTTGTACAGCGCGGCAGCCAACGCACCCAGCCCGCCGACCACCACGGCACCTTCCAGTGCTCCGATAATCCAACTCACGAGCGGGCCGAACACGACGAGGGGACCGATGCCCGGAATAAAGAAAAACGCCGACCCGAACAGCAAGCCCCAAAGGCCGCCCCAAAAAGCCCCCAGTTTGCCCCAGACCTTCATACGGTCGCCGACGTTGTAGTAGCCGACGACGTGCTCCTCGGGGTGATAGTCCTTGCCCACGATGGACAGCTTCTTCATGTCGAACCCCGCCCGCTGGAGTTCTTTGATGCTCGTTTCCGCCTTGACATGAGAGTCGAAGATACCTACTACTGCACTATGCTTAGTCATGCTTTATCTCCTTATGGCTTCGGGTGATGTGGCGCCAATGGCTCACGACTTCAACACCGCCGTGATTATGCAAACCGCCCTTTCATATGGACGGCCGAATGTCACTCGATCTCAGGTTACTTGCCAGATTCCTCGATATTTTCACCTGTATTTGCCTGACGCTTTCTCTTGACGTGTTGAAGCGTTCACCGATTTCCCTTAGCGTCAACGGGTCCTCCGCCATGATGCGATTATCAAGGATAAAACACTCTTTCTCGTTGAGCAGCTTCTTGAATTGATCGAGCCTTTTGTGCAGCACTTCCGCGTAGTCTTTTTCGATCAATGTCTCCTCTGTGTTCTCACCGCTTCCTATCTTATCCATGAGCGGGTCCCCGTCCTCATATTGGGGCGCTTCCAGAGAAAGGTCTCCGTTGTACAGACGCTGCTCCATACCCTCTATCTCAGCGGTACTGACCCCAAGGTTGATTGCAAGGACCTCTGCCGAAGGGGTGATCCCCGCTCTCTCCAGCTTCTCCTTTTCCCGGTTCAGGCTGTAAAAGAGCCTCCTATGACTGTCCTTGGTACCGATCTTCACCACGCTCCACGAGTCCATCAGGTATTTCAGCATGTAGGCGCGTATCCAGAAGGATGCATATGTTGAGAATCTCGTTCCCTTTTCAGGATCGTATTTCCCGACTGCACGCACCAGTCCCATGTTCCCCTCCTGGATGAGATCAAGGAGGTCGAGGTGGGTGCGATAATCAAGGGCTATCTTAACCACAAGCCTGAGGTTTGCGAGGACCATTCTCTGCCCGGCGTCTTTGTCCCCTCCCATTTGCACCCGCTGCGCCATTTCCTGTTCTTCTTCCTTTGTCATGAGGGGATACTTCGATACCTCGTGAAGGTATGCCTTGAAGGGATCACGGACTTTCGAGGTCTCGGATTCTGGTTCGGACAAGATTGAGTTCTCTGAGCACAGGAACGTCATACAGTGCCTCCTTAGGTTGCAACAGAATTCAAAGACGGTGTTGTATGAAAGGCATCTGCAGCACTATACGACAAGCGCTGACCCGCGTCTGTCGCTGGCCCAACAATTATTTTGTAGCGCTTTTGCGTACGGGCCTGTCGTCGTTTTTACTACGGGGATAATAAAAAGCAGGGGCCGAGCAGATGTAATTTTTTGGGTTTAAGGACGCTGGGCCTCGGCATGAGCAATTGTCCGGCTGAAACGGCTATTCTGCCAGGCCGTGTGTAATGGCATAATGAATCAATTCGCTGGTTCCTTTCACGCCGATCTTTTCCAGGATACGAGTGCGATACGTTCTCACCGTGTTTACACTCAAATGGATCTCTTCCGCGATTTGATTCAATGCCTTTCCTTTGCCGATCATACAGAGCACTTGAAGCTCCCGGTCGGAGAGTCGTTCGTGTGGAGGCTTTTCGGCATTCGACTCGAAGTCAAACATCATCTTTTCGGCAAATGTCGGGCTGATATATCTCTTGCCGGACAATATCTTGCGTACCGCCAGCACCAGCTCGACCGATGCGCTTCTTTTTGTGAGATAGCCTTGTGCCCCGGCCTTGATGGCACGGGGTGCGTAGTGCTCTTCGGGGTACATGCTTACGATAAGGACGGGGAGTTTCGGCTTGATCTTTTTAATCTCTTTCAGGACTTCCAGACCATTTATGTCAGGGAGAGAGATATCGAGAAGGACCAAATCGTACTGATTTTTCTGCACATTGCCGATAAGTTCATAACCCGTGGCGGTCCCATCAATTATCACCTCGTCGAAGCTTTCCGAAAGGATCTCTTTCAGACCTTTGAGCACGACCGGGTGGTCATCGGCAATAGCGATACGGAGCATCACCCCTCCTCCGGCTTCCTCCTCCGGCGTTTTATTATGCCGGGCTTTTCTTTCCCTTCACTGAGGGGAACGCTCAAGGTGATGGTCGTCCCTTTCCCCTGCCTGCCGGCAACGGTCAGGGTTCCCCCCATGGCAAAGGCCCGCTCGCGCATGCCCGTTAATCCGATAGACTTCAGATCGGAGATCTGTTCTTTTGTAATGCCCCTCCCATCATCTCTGACTTCCATAATGAATTTGTCTCCTGCGGTCCGCAGGGATACGGTGACGCTCTGCGCCGCGCCTGCATGGCGGGCGACGTTCGTAAGCGCTTCCTGAAAGATACGAAAGGCCTCCGTAGAAATTTCCTCTTTGAGGACTATATTCCGCGGCTTCGAAATAATCTCGCAGGCAACCTTTGTCCTTTTTTCGAAATCTTCCGCTGCCAGTCTCATCGCTTCCTGCAGGCCAAAATCGTCCAGAGCGGGCGGTCTCAATGCCATCGAGATTCTCTGTACGGAAACGATGGCGTCATCGATAAGCGCGAGCAACGAATCCAGTCTTTCGCGGACCAGGGTATTGTCTTCCGGTGTTCTTCTTCCTATCCATGCGACATCCATTTTTATGCCTGTTAAGACCTGCCCCAATTCGTCATGGAGCTCGCGTGAGAGAGACGTCCTTTCCTCCTCTCTGACCTTCCGCGAATTTATGCTGAGGTAGCGCAGTCGTTCCCGGGACTCCTTTAATTCTTCTTCGATGATCTTACGAGCAGCGATTTCCTGCCTGAGCAGCCTGTTTGATTCAGACAGCTGAGCGGTCCGCTCCGTTACCCGTCTCTCCAGATCATCATGTGCCTTCAGGAGTTCTTCTTCGGCCAGTTTTCTGTCCGTAACGTCGCGGACATTGCACTGGATGACTTTATGATGGTCAACCGGATACACATTGCTGACAAATTCTACGTCAATCTCCCGTCCGTCTTTTGTGGTGAGCGGTAAATCTTCGTACCGGACGTACCCTTTACGCTGTAGTTTCGTAAACACCGCCTTGCTTGCCCTGGTGTCTTTGAAGGCGCCTATCTCCCAGAGCTTCTTTCCCCGGAAATCCGCATAGGTATAGCCCAACATATCTATCAGGAATGGGTTCACGTCGTCTATCTGTCCCGTGTCTGCGTCGAGGATCAGGATGCCGTCCTGGGCCGTTTCGAAGAGTCTCCGGTACCGGGTTTCAGACGCTTTCAATGCTTCCTCTCTCTGCCTCAACGCGGTGACATCTTGAATGGCAAGGAGGATCATTTTTGTGCCGACGTTTTCTTTGTAGATCCGGCGGGCACTGAGGATCATGAACTTATGCCCGATGGCAGGGAATATGTGGTCGACCGCATAGTCATCGAGCTTGGTATTCTTGAGGATGTCCCGAAGCAGTTGCCGGAGCCGGGGGATGTCCCACTGCCCGTTTCCAAGGTCGTAGATATAATTTCCCACAGTCTCGCCAGGGGCTACTTTGAAGGTATCGTAGAAGCTGCGGCTGGCGGAGAGCACCTTCAGGTGTTTATCCAAAACCACAAGGGGTTCGCGCACCGTGTCGATTATCGCCTGGGCGTATGTGGAGGCTTCCTGAGCTGCAACACCTGTATGTTTTCGGTTGGTGATATCCCGTACATTGCACTGGATAACTTTGTGATGGTCAACCTGATAGGCATTGCTGACAAACTCCACTCTGATGTTCTGCCCCCCTTTTGTTTTCAGCGGCAAATCGTCGTAACGCACATAGCCTCTGTCCTGTAATTCCCTAAACGCCTCTTTACTTGCCTGAACGTCTTTGAACCCGCCTATCTCCCAGAGCTTCTTCCCTTGGAAATCCGCGTAAGTGTAACCCAACATATCTATCAGGAACGGGTTCACGTCGTCTATCTGTCCCGTGTCTGCGTCGAGGATCATGATCCCATCCTGGGCGGTTTCAAAGAGTCTCCGGTACCGGGTTTCAGACGCTTTCAATGCGCTAAATTCTTTATCTCGTTTCATCTGTTAAGCTCCAAGTCGGTGACATTTCCAATGGCAAGGAAACCATTTTAAGTAAATGTACAACTATTCAGAGGCTATTGCCTGCTCATCCACCACAGTGACGGGAATATCCTTCGGCATAAGACTTTCATTACCGGGTCCGCCTTAAAAGATTCTCTTGCATGTTGCCTATGTTACAAGAAATAGATTGTCCGGTCTGTCGCAGAAGCAAGAAATCCTTTGTAGCACTTCCATGGACGAGCGTGTCATCATTATTGCTACAGGCGTTGAGATCGGAAATTATATGCCGAAGCAGGGTCTGTGCCGGTCGTGGCGAGCATAGAACTCATGCGGCACGGCATAGCGGCCGCATAGCGCGGTCAGTCATCATCTTTTTTCGCTGGCGTCGCTTCGCTCACGATATGATCCATCGATCGGATATGCACCTCCCGTTGCGGGAAGGGTATGCTGATCCCGGCCTCTTTCAGGGCATCGTGTAGATTCAGCACGATGCCACTCCGTATAGAGGGCCAGTTGCTGAAGTCGCGGGTCCAGCAGTGGAGTGTGAAGTTGAGCGCCGACTCACCAAAGCCGTCAAAATAGGCAATGGGAGCCGGATCGGCAACAATACCCTGGTGCCCTTTCGCAACCAGGGTCATCAGCCCTATGACACTGTGGGGGTCGGAGCCATAGGCCACTCCAAGACACACCTCGATCCTCCGGTCCTGGTCGGACAAGGTCCAGTTCGTCACCTCTTTGGAGATGAGATCTCCGTTCGGGATGATTACCTCAGCCCCATCGAAGGTCCGTACCACAGACGCGCGTACGCCTATCCGGGCCACAGTACCCGCCAGTGTACCCATCTGGATGACGTCGCCGACGTTCACCGGGCGCTCGAAAGCGAGGATGAGACCCGACACGAAATTGTTGACGATGTTCTGCAGGCCGAAGCCGATGCCGACGCCCAGGGCTCCCGCCAGCAGCGTAAACCTGTTCAGGCCGATGCCGGCGGCCGAGAGCGCGAGGTACAGACCGAAGCCGTAGACCACGTAATTGGTCAACATCAAGACCGCGTCGGCGAGACCGCGCCGCACGCTCAATCGCGGGAAGACCTCTTCCCGCAGCAAGAACCGGATGAGTCGGGACAGAAGGATCGCGACGATAAAGACAAGGAAGAAGGCGAGGATATCCCATACCGATATCACTGCGGTACCGAAAGTCCACTCTTTCTTCAATACTTCGACGAGCCCTGAGCCAAGGACGTTCGCGAGCTGGAACACAGTAAGGGCACCGACCAGCCAGAGGACTTTGCCGGCTACGCGTGCGGCGACCGAAAACTTTTGCTTAAGCCACTCTCCATGGTGCCGCACGATGTGAAAGGATTGCATGGCAGGCATCCGCAGCAGTTCATCGACCAACTCGACTATCACACGGGCGAGGGTGGCGATTATCACGAGGAGGCAGGCCGCGACGATAATGCTTTCTGTGAAGAACTCGGCCAGCGCAGCGTTACCCACCGCGTTGGAGATGAGAGACGCCGCGAGGCCGAAATAGCACAGTGTGACGAGCGCGCCAAAAATCCACCGCCGCCGGATGGAAAATGTGCTGTAAGTCATGGTCCCCAGCCTGGTGAGCAAGACGAGAAGGGCCATGGCGAAGGCGGTGTTAAAGAGCAGGAGCAGGCGCATCTGGAGTTTCTGCTGCAGAGAGAGATCGACAAACTGGTTCAGCAAATAGACCGCAAAAAGGCCGTATAAGGCTGGTCTTATGGCCGGAGGTGACAACCGTAGCAGCGGCACATACGCGATGATGAAGACCAGTTCGCTGATCTCCATGGGTGCCAGCGGATACAGAAGTGGAGTCCACGCGAGCGCAAGCAGGCATGCCGCGGAATAGGGCCGGGCTACCACCATGAGGTTGCCTCCGGAAGACGCGGCGACCCGCCCGGTCTCAAGACGATACCTCCGTAAGAGTAACAGGAGCGCGGTAAGGCCGATGAACAGCAGAAGGTGGACTACGACCAGAATGTCATAGTTTTCCAGGAAGACGAGGACGGATGTCCAGAACACCATCCCGAGGTCCCTGACTTGCTTGTGTAAGGGGACGCCGTATGGCCGAGTTTCGCCAAAAGCGCGCCAGAGCGGTGGACTATCCCGCTGGACCAAGCTCTTCCGTCCGCGAGCGACGCTTTCATCAATCCTGGCCAGAATGTCAGTGATTGCTGCTGCTTCCTCTGAGACACGCTCCTGAAGACTCAAAAGATCATCGAGTCGTTCCTTCGCCTCTTTCTTGGTGGCACCGATGTTTTTGAGCAGCGTAGTGATATGGTCCATCAGCGCCCTAGGTACGTTCTTACGGGCGGTGTCCCGGGTGAGCACCCAGACCTTTTCCGTTTCATCGAGCTGACCCACGACGCCTTCGAGAATGGCGGCTCGCTCATTCAAGGTATTCTGCCAATTACCGACTTTGGCGTTGTAGAACGACCCCTGTTGTCGAAGGTTGAAGAGAGCGGTGCCGCTCAATTGCTCAAAACTTCTCTGCTCAGCATAGGTTCGCAACGCATCAACCGAGCGCGAGACGGGGTCGAGGTCAGTCCTGATCTGCTCAACGAGGGTGTCGGGGACCAGCCCGGTCGAGTGCAGGAGGTTCAGTTTCGCCGCTGTTTCTTCCGCGGCCCGGGCGATGTCGGCCACGGCGATCGGGACCGGTTCATGGACCTGTCGGTTTTCCGGCTTCGGCGGCTCCATCACAGGCGCCGTGCCTGGCTGTAGTTTCGGAAGTACCTGGGCGTGGGCAACTCCGGGGCCGTAGCTGAAGTCCCCTATACTGGTCAAAACGAAAAAGAGCACTGCCAGAAAGCTTACTGCTAATGGCCCGCGCCAGGTGAACCGGTTGTCGACTACCACGTCATCCTTTCCATGGCTATATGATTGTCCTTTATCGCGCGTTTTGCAAACGGCCGCCATGTCGATCATCTTCTGAAACCGGTCATTGACCTTGAAGTCGACCTTCGCCCCGGCACCAGAACACTATCGTCCGTACCATGCCATATCCAAGAGACGGTTACGATCCCGAAGGCTGCGGCAAGTTTCAGGAGCCGGACATCATGCCCTTCAATAAGGCAGACACCTTTTGAAACAGGGCCACCGCCGCGACCGTCACGGACCGGCGGTCAAGGGGCTCGTCCGGCGATTCGAATGCGTCATGACGAAACTGGACAGCGAAGGCGTTGAGTTCCACGAGGTCCCGAAGGGCGTCAACGTTGGTGCCCAGCCTCTTGAGCGTGTTCAGGAGAGCATCGAGATCGCGAACAAACGGGTACTCCCCACCGAGGAGCGCTGTCCATGCCTTAAGGGTCTTTTCTACCGCCTGTTGGGCGTGGAAGCCGAAGACTTCGTCTGCGAATGAACCGGGATCCGTCATGTTTCTGATGGCTTTGAGGTCTTTCTCTGCGGAAGAGGGAAGGCTGTGGGCGAGGTCAGTTTCTTTCATAGAGTGTCCGGCCAGTCCTGAGGGCGTATGCCACGACGTGATTGCGGCTCTTCTTCCACCTTTCTATCTCTTCGCGAGCATAGACGAGAATGTCCTTGGCCATGTCGAATTTCGACAGGGCATGCCACAACCTGGTCATTTCTTTCCTGCGGCTCCTATGAGCACCGAAGGGCTCGTCCTCTATTACGAGGATGTCGACGTCCAATTCGGGACGAGCATCGCCCCGTGCCCGGGATCCGAAAAGTACCACCTTCCGGGGATTCACGGTCTCGACAATTGTTCTCGTCATTTCCCCAAGAAGTGTGTCAGTAATCTTCGTCATTTTCTCCAAGTGTACACGCTCTCCCCGATTTCTTCAAGCCTATTTACTCACGAGGAAGCGATCGCTCTTCCAGGCACTGCCCCCATTATCTTGAGAGAAGTGTTCTGATGCAGATGATGTTGTGGGAATTCATGGCCTGTGATATCTATCTGACAATCACCATGGAGACCTGGAAAGTGATGATTTCGCGCGATTGCCTGCAGAATTGCTGAGGCGTAACAGGTTTTTGAAGAATTCAAAGGAGAATGGAGGAGAGCAGATGAGTGAACGGGTGAGTGCCAATTTTGTGGACCATATCAGCATAGCTGTCGAGGATGTAGCCAGAACCGAAGAGGCCTTCAAGAGGGCATTCGGGTGGGAGGTGAACGGCCGCTATATCGATTCGGCCGAAAAGATACGGGTCAGCTATTTCATGGTTGGCCCTACGGCAGTTGAACTCATGGAGGACCTCGACGGGACGGGAGAGGTCGCGAAGTTCATCGCCAAACGCGGTGAAGGCGTCATGGTGCTCTCCTTCAACGTGAACAACTGCGCGGCGGAGCTGGAGACCCTGGAAAGCAATGGGGCCGACCTGATCGATCATAAGCCCAGGTTCTCGAAGGAACTGAACAGGCACTTCGCTTTTCTCCACCCCAGGACCTACGGTGTGTTGTCCGAAGTGATAGACGGGAACTACTAAAGGCAGGCATTTACTCGATACCCGCACGGGCGGAATCGCAAGCTCGGCCTCCGTGGCGTCTCGCAGCGTGTGGGTTTTGCGGCCCCGGATGTCCGCTTAAGATGACATAGCTCCTCTTTCGGACTCCCTCACTTGCGTGGTTCGATATCGATGCCCATATGGCGGCCCATTATGGCAAATTGGCCCAGGGTCGCCTCATATCCGGTCTGGATAGGGCAGCCTCGTTCCTTCGCCCCCCTGAGCCAGGGGGTGATCTCCGGCTCCGTCACCACGTCGGCGACGAAAGTGGCGGACCCGAGGGTGTCTAAGGGGAAAGGCGTCCGCACATCATTGTTCATGCCGAGGGGTGCCGCATTTACCGCAAGGCAGAAGCCGGAGAGCGAGACCGGCACGGCGGAGGAATCTCTCCTTGTTCGGCGTACCTCTGCCCTTGTGCAGTCTGATATCTGCCATGGACGAAGCGGCCAAAGGCTTCGAGCCCTTCGCAATCAAACACCGTGACCGCTTCCCGCTCCAGGCGGTAACAGTAGCCATAAAGTAGAGATGGGCGTCGAAATACCTCTCCATCCACTGCTCCGAATTTCCCTTGAAGCTGCCCCAGTTGTAGGAATTGGCGAAACGGGTTGGGGTAATCTCAGCGCGGGTCGAGTATCCTCTCAGACTCCGACATCTGCTGTCGCGTCAGCGGCTTATCAAGGGCATGGAAGTCATAGTACTGGTACCCGCTCATGTCTCGTATCCGATTTGGCGATGTCTCCGGGAAGGTTATCCGGGCCCGGCCGGTTTGTCAATACGATCTCGGGAGACGCGGGCTCAGTTGACGTCTCATGGCTACCCTGCTAATATTAAATGAAGGCAAACTCTTGGGGACTTCTCGTGATGACTGCCACAAATGAGATACTCGCCACTCGGAGCGTGTCAATGAAAATGAGACACTTCCATAAAATATTTAGTGTACCTCCCCATCGCTCGCCGGCGATGGTTTATTGATCCACACGGCGTCAGGCAGTGACGCCGGTTTCGGCATTCTCCCCTTGAACCGTTCCGGATGTTTTTCATAGGCAACCCGCAGCACGTCCTTACGACCGTCGATGATCCTGGACGCCCTTCCATAATGGACATCCTCGGGGGTGAGAAGACCTAACCCCAAATGGTAGTGCTCGGCATTGTACCAGGGGAAAAATGTCTGGCAAAAGGCCCTGGCATCCTGAATGGAACCGAACCTTTCCGGGAACTCAGGCCGGTACTTCATCGTCTTGAACTGAGATTCGGAATAGGGATTGTCATTGCTGACCGAGGGTCTCGAATGACTCCTGGTGACGCCAAGATCGGCCATGAGCAAGGCAACGGGTTTTGACGTCATGCTCGACCCCCTGTCCGCATGGATCAGGAGTTGATCCGGTTGGATCATTTGCTTGGCACAGGTCTCCGCGATCAGTTTACGGGCAAGGGCGGCAAGTTCCCGGTGGGCTACCATCCACCCCACCACATAGCGGCTGTAGATGTCGAGGATCACGTAGAGATAAAAGTAGGTCCACTTTGCCGGCCCTTTTAGCTTCGTGATGTCCCAGCTCCACGCTTCGTTGGGCGCTCTTGCAAGAATCTCCGGCTTTGTATACTGGGGACGGGATACCTGCCTTCTCCTCTCTTTCAGTTCACCCTCTTCTTCAAGGATCCGGTACATGGTGCGCACCGAACAGAGATAGCTCTTCTCGTCGAGAAGGGCCGCGTAGATTTCCCGGGGTGCCTTGTCGATGAAGCGATCGGCGTGAAGGATATCGAGCACCTCATTCCGTTCTTCGAAGGAGAGGGCCAAAGGAGAGAGCCGACACGAAGGTTCTTTCTCTCTTGGATGCCGCCACCGGTAAAAGCCCGCACGGGATACGGCGAGGGCGTTGCAGGCCGGGCGGATACCCACTTCACGGGCAAGCGACGTCGTGATGTTCATGACTTCTCCTCGCTGGACCCCTTGAGCAGCTCGGCCACTTTTTTTTGGACATCGATAATAAGCTCTGCCTGTTTCAACTTATGGGTGAGCCTTGCGTTCTCCCGTTCAAGTTCGGCGTTACGACGGATATAGGGATCCGCTTTTTGAGTGGCAGGTCCTCTCTTCTTGGGAATGAGGCCCTGGTTGACCTGGCGTCTCCACAGCGTGAGGCTTGACGAATAGAGTCCTTCACGGCGCAAGAGGGCTCCGATCTGGCCGGGCTCGGTACAGCTCTCCGCCTCCTTGAGGATACGGAGTTTATACGCCGCCGTGAATTTCCGCCGCATTGTTTTCTCCGGAACCTCCGGATCGGGTACTACCTTGGGGTGCGCCATCACTGAATTCTTGTCGTCCATTATCGTTCTTTCCTTCCCGCCCTCAGAGTCTAAACTATTGGGTGGGAAGTGTCTCACTTATATTGGCACAGAGGGCTATCCGGGACCTGATAGCACGCGGGGAAGTCGTGGTATCCGAACATGGCTATGACGAACTTGCGAATGACAGTCTCTTTGCCAGGGAAATCGTGGAGGGATTCGCGGAGGCGATCGTCGTCGAAGACTATCCGAGGTATGCTAAGGGGCCGTGCATCCTGACTCTTCAATCGGACCGTGAGGGGAGGCCGATTCACGTTGTCTGGGGGATACCAAAAGGTAAAACGGCGCCGGCCGTGGTTGTAACCGCTTATCGGCCCAACCCGGATCTCTGGGATGAAGACTTCAAGGAGAGAAGAAGATGAGAAAGAAACGATACGCCAAGCTCGTGCAGGAAGGTGGTTATGTGGCGGAAGTGGAGCTTGATCTGATCGAATCGGATGAAGGGTGGTCGCCCTACCTGAGCCTTGATGACGCCTATAAGCTAGATGATGTTCGGGACGCCCTCCGCCACGGCGATCTGCGACGAGCTTCGCGCCAGGCCCGTCTCTACAAGCTTACTCCTATTGCCGTATAGATTTGGATATTCCCTTGGTCTTTTGTCTTTGAAGTAGGAGTTGACGAAACGGGTGGGCGTTATCTCGGCGCGGGTCGAGTATCCTCTCAGCTCCGACATCTGCTGTCGCGTCAGCGGCTCGTCAACGGCCTGGAATTCATAGTACTGGTACTTGCTCATGTCTCGTCTCCGATTTGGCGATGTCTCCGGAAAGATTATCCGGCTCGAAGGATTTGTCAGGGCCTCAGACGTACAGCACGGCCGCCCCGTCTACGACGTACGGCGTTTCTTCGGCAGCAGTTGAACGTGAAGTTCGCAGCCGAGAGCGTTTGCCACCTTAAGAAGTGTTGAGATAGACACCTTTCCGTAATGAGGCGACTCAAGTCGAGAAACTGCTGTCGCCTTTGTTCCGATTCTTTCCGCCAATTCAGCCTGAGTCATCTTAGCCTTCATCCGGGCTTTGATGATTTCTGCCGCTATTTGGAATTCAGGGCCAAGAGCGTCGTATTCTTTCCTGACTTCAGGGTCTTCCAGCCACTGTTTCTTGATCTTGTCAAAGCTCTTCACTCGTGCCATTCCTGGTACTCCTTCATCCTACGAATCGCCACCTCGATCTCTCTTTGTGGCGTTTTTGCGGTCTTCTTGGTAAACCCGTGCAATAAGACTATGGTCTTGCTCTGATGAGTGAAATAGAAGACCCTTGCTATTCCGTCTTTTCCTTTTGCCCGTATCTCGAACAGTTTCTTATACCCCTTGACGGGTCTCGCACAGGGTTCTCGCGCATTGCCGGGGCCGAACTCCACCAACATGTCAGCGATACGCAACACCCGTGCTTTTATGTCAGATGGTATTTTCTGCAGCCACTCCTCAAGCCTTTCATCGTAGCTGACCGTCCACATGTATAATGATAACAATTGTGTTAATAAACGGCAAGAGGATGCGGACGAGAACTGGCGGGCGTCCCCGGGCGTTTTCGTGTGATAAATTTGTGATAAAACAGATTCAAAAAAACCGAAACAGGCAGAACAAACCAAACTACATGGAAGACATAAAAGCTATGTCTTCCAACGAGTTATGAAAAATCAGACCAAATATCAAGGGCTTCAAAATTCAACTTTTTCGCACTTCAAAACCAGTGCACCGGTGACGAGCTGGTGGGTGGGTTCGATTCCCATGCACTTCCGCCATAACTTCTTGATATAATTAGCATTACTGTTCTCCTTTTCGTTCCAGCTTCGTTCCAGGACTCTGGAACTTTACGATCTTCTTTTCAAGTAGCGCCTTCCTCGTCGCGACCTCGACTTTCCCGTATTTCTTTACCGATTCCAGCCTTGCATGGTCCGTCGCCATCTGCACTTCATAGATCGAATACCCATATTCGTTGATGTACTGCGAGCATGTGCTGTGTTTCATCCCCTGGTACAGCCTTATCGATTCGCCGGTCTTTCCGCACGCGGCGTGCCAAAGATCGGACAGCACCTTGTGTGTGTACGGCTTGCCGGGTGTCTTCCCACCGGGATTCACAAAGACGAACGGCGACACGATCGACAGAGACACTTGCTTTTCCCGTTCTACATCGAGGTATGGGGCGAAATCGTCGGTCAGCGGGACATGGTGGACTTCCCCGGTTTTCGTTTTGGCGATCAGCTTCCGGCTTGAGAACGACCGATGCACGAGAAAGACCTCGCCATTGAAATCCGCCTTATGCAGGGACATCACCTCTGCGGGACGGCGAACAGTGAACTTCATGAACCAGAAGATCGGCTGATGCTCTTTGGGAATGGCCTCGATAACCGCCTTCTGCCTTGCTTCCGGCAGCCAGTCGATAGGCTTCTCGATGATGTTGTAATCCTTCTTATCCGGAAACGGCGGCACTGACGGGATACGCTCCGCTTTCCACGCGTAGACAAGGCAGGCGTGCAGGCAAAACATGACGTTCTGTTTCCCGTGGCCGTCCCGGTTTATAGCGGCGAGCAGTTCCATGTTCGTGTCAAAGTGAATGTCGTGAAGCTGAAGGAAGGGCCTTGTTTCGTAGAAGGGCACAAGGTGGTTCTCGATGCTGTTCTCGTAGTCCTTGTAGGTGGCCGGTGTAATAGTGCCTTTTATAGCCTTTAGCCACTCCCTGAGATAAGGAATGATCTCGCCCCCGGCCTTTGTATATGCCTCGATGCGAAAGACGCCCTTCTCGACGTCGCCCTGCATGCTCGCAAGGAGCTTTTCAGCCAGGTCCCTACTGGACAGCTTGAACCCCTTGTACTGATAAACCTTGTACGTCCTCTGATCCTGAGAATTGTACCAGGACACATAGAACCTCTTGACGTGTGCGGCATAGCCGATCTTCCCTTTCATACAGACACCCCCAGAAATGAATTTACCTGGGGGAATTATATTTTGGGGAGGACCGATAGTCAATTTATAATCATCTCCCTATTACGCCTTTTTCGGCTCCTTGCCCACGTTCCGGGCCGCGTCCTTTACCCACTGTGCCAGTGCCACAGCCCTATCCAACGTAGGAAAGGTGTTTCTTATCCGTTCACTGAACTCTTCCCCGCCCATCGTCGCCACGATCTCGTCAACCTCTTCCTTGCTCAGTACACGGCCTTTCTTGAACGTCTCGACATATCCCTTGAGCATGGAATTCACGAATTCTGAAACGGACACCTTTTTTGGAAGCTCTTCGATCTCGTCAGAGACGTCACCGTCAATCGTGAGGGTGAGTTTCTTTCTCATTTTTTCTCTTTTGTTCTTTTTTAATACATATGGTAGTTCTAATAGTGGTGTCATCTTGAGGTAGGATACGCCTGCACAATATTGCTTTCAAGATGATTCGTGTAGCAGGGAAGTACGCAGAAATAGAGAGAACGTTGGAACACCAGGACATCTATACTGCGGGTCTTGTTGACTATCCGACAGGGCGGTAGGGTGGCCGAGTCTCCACATCTCCACTCCAACCTGAGAGATGGTGTTCGACTCGCTCACTGCCCAGCCCTAATTCTTCAGTAAGCCTAACCGGTTTTCACAAGAGCAGAGCCGTTTCTGGGTATCCGGTGCGACCACTGGTTATAAGTCACCCCTTCGTTCTCGCCACAAATTCCCTAACGCCTGAACACATTTTCTTGACCTGCTCTGCATTATACTCGTTGTAATTGGCATGCGCCGCTTTGTTCCGCAGATCCAGCCAAGCCGTCACGCTTTTATGATCCAGCTTGCCATACACCTCTTGCTTCGCCAATTCGGCATTTAACGAAGCTGTCGTCAGATGAACTACCTTTCCCGTCTTGTCGCTATTACTGGCTTCTATTCCGTTTTTCGCCGACAATTCCTTTAGGTGTTGCTCTAGGACACCCCCAATCATCACGGCAGAAGCGTCTTTATATCCCTCGTCGAGAAGATACTCAGCCATTTCAAGAAAGCCGGAAAACACTTCAGCCGATGCAATTCCTTTCAGGGACGCAAACCAGCCGGACTCAATTTCATTCTTTGCAGCTCTGATTATTCCGATACCCCAGTCGGCTGCACCTTTGTGCGGTTTAGTCAGCTTCTCATTGAATTCTCGATAATATGGATGGGTTTCTCCAAACACCTTGCGAAGATACGAAAGGCAGGATGACCTGAATTCCCCAAAAAGCTCTGCGGAGACCCAGCTTGTATGATGCAGATCGACAACCTGCGTTTTCAACACGTCAGTACCCAACCTAATCAAACGCTCACATTTTTCGATCAAGTCTTCAGTGACCATATCGGACTTAGGAAGAGGAACCTGAATCATCATCGTTCAGGACTCCTATAGCTCACTTGAGCCGCCCGGCTGAATAACTTTCAACAACACAGCGCCTGTCACCGAGTCGTACACCCATATTTCCAAGACGGTTGTATAGACCGCCCTTGAAGACAACTCAATTCGTACAGGCATATCGAGACTCGGCCCGCCCTCCCAGGAATCCACCGCGTGGTACGGCTCCGCCGGAGCTACCACGAAAAGGACACTTAGCCGGTCCTTCATCGCCTTCGCCTCGGACGTGGTGCAGGGTATGCCAAGAGTGATCTCACCGCCGCCACAGCCAATGTCCTCCCCTTTGGCACGGGCTTTCTCAGAGAAGAATACAATATTGGAAAGCACAGCATCGTATAGGGACTCACGTATCCGCTTAGCCATGATTGTAGCGCCGAAAGCATTTTGCGCCGCGAATGACGGGAGTTGTTTCGCCTCTTTTGCTATCGTGAACCAATCATAGCGCCCTATTGCGTCCTGCCGCCCTTTGATAGTCACATAGAGTTTTCCCGCGTCCGCTTCATACCTGTTCTCCGCCTCGACAGGCTTAAAGGCAAACCGATAGGTTGACACGGCCGCCTTCTGTGATGCAAGCCGGTTCTCATAATCCGCTGAGGTTTCAAACTCTCCGCGTGCGGAAAATCTCTGAAAAAGCTCGCTATAGATCGCCTTGATGTCGCTACCCTTGAACGCCTTCGGGACTCGCGTCCAAGCTGGATCAAATGCAATGCTGGTCAATGGCCGCCCTTTCGTTTCTTGCGAATTCCTTGCAGCCAGTGATATGGTACTGGCAACCACCGTACCAAAGGCGAAAAGGCAAACAGCCACCACAGCTAAACGTTGCCACATTTTTGAAAGAGACATACGTTAAGTCCTCCGGGCCTTTGGATAGATTGTGTTGCCTTCGCACCGCCAGGCTGAGTTTTCTACTGGGGTATATACGCGGCCTCTCCTCCACCCTTGAGGCGCTTTATCTTTATATCATTACACAAAGCATAATGAAATATATAAATATTTTGGTCAAGCGCCTTTTAATCAATTCATCATCCGACCCGACTGCATCATCACACCATCACCCACAGTTCCCGAAGCTGCTTACCCTGAGCATGACAGAATTCCACGCCCCAATGTCCTTCCAACTATCCCCAAGAACACGCCCATCCATACTCACCGTTGCTTTCTTCCGGGCACCATACATACGCGACCCGACCGGCCGCAGCTTCAAGCCTGAACAACGCGTAATCCTTTGCCGGGACCCTCATGGGAACCCATATCACCTGCCCTTTGATCTCGATCCCCAGGGAGCAGCGGAAACGCTTTTCGTTCAACTCCGTCTCCATGTCCTTGCCGATATACTTTGCCAGGTAACAGGCCAGAGCCGATTTCTTCCATTGCACCCCGATGCCCGACCTCTTGTACTGAACATCAATGTTCCCCTCTCCCACAATGGAGCGCCACAGTCCCCGCAGCAGTTCAACATTCTGGTATCCCTTCACCGCGAGATGGAAATGTACAGCCCCCCTCTTCTGAGCTTCAGCTACAACAACCCAAGGCCACTCGCAGCGATGTTTATGAACGAACCGGATAAACCTTTCGAAATCCGCCCAGGCCCTCCACCTTTCCGTTAGATTTTCCCTATACGTCAATGTAAGAAGGTGATCCAATCCCGCCGCCATGACCTTCCGTCTGATCTTCGCCTTCGCCCTGCGTATGCACCTATCAAGATTTATGGATCTGTTTTTCGATTCTCCTCTTTTTTGTCCTGTGTTCTTACTTTTCCTTTCGCCTGATATTCCCCACGTGATTTCTGCGTCCTGTTCTCCATAGTCAATGAGTGTGAGTTTATGTCGGGGAATCATGGCAATCCCCCGGTCAGTTCACACTTTAACGAGATGTGTCCTCTGTATAAATCTAGAAAGACCCTCGCCGCTTCGCGGCGAGCCCTGCCCCGATCTCGCCCCCGCCCCCGTGCTCCTCCGTCCGCGCGGGAGACGGGGGACAAGCTCGGGGCAGGCTTAAGCCTTCCTTTACATGCCCGTTCTTCTGCTATATACTTGAAGACAGGTGAGACCACCACGTTTCACCACCCCCGCCGCCGGAGACGCCCGCCAAAGCCCTTCCGGTGGCTTTTTTTATTCGTCTTGAATTAGCTCTTGGTTGAGACGAAAAGCCGGCATGATGGCCGGCTTAGGGGTGGTGGTTTTTTCGGGACTCGTGCAGGTTCGTTCCAGGATTCAGAAAAGCGTGAAAAAGGGCCTGTTATTTCAGGTATTTGCATATGGGGGTAAGTTTTCGATTCCCATGCACTTCCGCCAATTACATTCACTGCCCGGTATGCGTTGGAAAACCGCTCCCCATAGAGACGCAGGGTGCACCTACAGAGAGCGCGTCGACAGCCGAGCCTCACAGGGAGTGTTACCGGCAGAAAACAAGACGACTAGCGACAAGTGATTCTTCGGAAGTTTAGCGAAGAATCCGCTGCCATCGGCTGAGCGCTCCCGCCTTGATGTGCCCAGCGCTTCGCGACCTGCACGCACTATGCCTTTTCAACCGATTGCAGAGAAAGGAAGAAACGCTCCGTGTCCTGATAGTCGGGGAGGAGATGGGCGAGCCCTTGCGCGACTATCCCGGCGGCACAGAGACCCTGACCCACGCCAATAAACGCATATCCGAGCTTGAAAGCAGTTCGGACATCCCAGGCGCCATCGCCTACATAGACGACCCGTTCAAAGAGGCTTCGATAGTGGATTTCAGCCCGACGGTGTGCCAGCTTGCAGATGCCTTCCCGAGAATCGTCGTCATCAGCAAAGCAAGAAGGAATACCCTCTGTCGGCAGACTCGCCGAGCGAAGCTTGAGGAGGGCCGAATCAGCCCACGCGCCGCTGGCGTAAGCGACGGCGTACTCCTGGGAAGCGAGAAGACGTGACAATACTGCTGACGCACCCGGTATCGGCCGTATGCCGCTGCGCGCGGATGCCCCCTTGGCAAGCAATTCCAAAAAACGAGTGCGAAAGCAGTCGATCTCCTTCATAGTGGGACCGTCTCCTCGGCGAAGACGGCAAATCTCTTTCAGAATTCCGGAATCGGTGACATGTTGGTAGCAACCCCAATCGCCCGAGACTGAGCTGAAGCCGAAGACGTCGTCGAGCGCCTGAAGATATGCCACGCTGTCGAGGTCGCTTGACTCTGTAAGGGTCCCATCGATATCAAACATAACCAATATCACGCTCGATTCCTTCTTACAGTCCCAGCTCTTTCCTCAGGAAGCTCACATCCGTAGAGACTTCCCCCCCTTCTTTTTCCTGGCTTCCATATTTTCGAAGTCCTTGATGAGGTCGAGCACTTTCTGCCTGCCCTCTTTCGTGGCCACCGCGTCCCTAGGGGTCTTGCCTTCCAGAGCGGGCAGTCTCTGATCCGGCCACGTGGACAGATGCTGCTTCATGAAAGACGCGACCATGGCCCGGGCCTTCTCGTCCGGCGCCTGCTTTTCCTTCCATCCCCTCTTCCGTCCCGCGCGCTCCATTCCCACGCGGATGTCCTCGAACTCGTCAGCCCGGTGGCGGATTAAGCTCCCTGTCAGTTGTTCCAACCTCTTCTTGCCCCTTTCGAGGCGTTCCCTGGACATGCATTCCAACGTGAGCTTGTCGGGATAGAGATTCACCGTGCCGAGAACGGTCCAGCCCAGCCGTCCCGAGGGGTGAACAACGTTGGAAGTGGTAACTATTGCGTGTTCAATCGTCTCGATGCCCATCTCCCATGTTTTCGACGCGCCTCTTTTAAGCCACGAAAGGCGAATCCCCCGCGGCCGCAGCTCTTGAGGATCGCTGAAATCGTATTGGCGCAAAAGGATGTTCCGGGCACGGTCATAGCCCGAGACGGTAAAATGGGCCTTCGAGGAGATTACCCTATGCCTTTCCTCGGTGAGAAATACGGGTGGGTTCTCGACAAGATTATCAAAGAAACGGCCGATGAGAAAGGGCCTCTCCTTTAGAAATACAGACCACGGCGCCCCGCCTGTTTCCTTGTGAAAAACCCTGTAGGCATCACGAAGGTACGCGATCAGGTCATTCGCGTTTCTCCTCGGGAGAAGCCGCCCGGTTGCCGCAAACTTGCGAATGCCTTCCGCAGCGTACACCCTCATGTGGACCATATCCCATTGAGCCAGGGAATAGGAACCGGAGATCTCCTCGATATCCATCTCAACACCCGTAAAGACATCCTTGATCGTGACGCCCGATCCCTCCCTGACTTCCTGCACCTCATAGATGGATCGGTAACTTTCGGAAAGGGCTCCGACTATCGCGCGCTCTTTTTCCGAGAGAACGCTCCCTCTCTCCTCAAGAAAGGCCTCCATGACCGTCTTGCCGTTGCCCAGCCGGAAGTCAGTGATAAACCATTCGTGGAATTCCCCCTTGTCCTCGGCTGCGCCCTCCGGGAGCACGAGGGGTTCTTTCGGTTCCGTATCCCAATAGACGCCCGAGCCCCTCAAGAAATCCTCTCTATGGATGGCGGCGCGCGAATAGACGTCCAGCTTCTCCTGGAGTCCTTGATAGATTGAGTCAACGGCGGGCTGCCGGGGCGCCGTCGAGTCAGGTGCCGGAGCAGACTCCTTGAGGAGACAGCACTTCTTGTATTTCTTCCCGCTGCCGCAAGGGCATGGATCGTTCCGGCCGACTTTCTGCCTGCCTCCTGCCTGTCCGGGCCTAACGCCCAAGGGGTCCGGAAGGGGCACGGTTCTTCCCAGCCGTTCCGCCGTTTCTGCAAGACGGTCAAGAATTGCCTCTTTGAATTGGTCTACATCCGCCCTAAGCCTGTAATAGTTGCCTTTGTCCATGATTTCCACGGCTTTGCCGTAGCGGGCGAAGGCAGCTTCGAAATCTCCCTTGAAAAAGGCGTAGTCGCCCAGGCAGCCAATTCCTTCGACTGCAAGGGGATCCTTTTCGAGGGCCCGCTCATAGAAGGGCACCGCATCTTCCGCCCGTTTCATCTGTCTGAGGAGGTTAGCGTATCCGAGGAGGAACTCGGCATTCTCCGGTTCCTTCGCCAGTTTCTTCTCGTACTTTGCGAGGAGACTCCTTGCCCGACAACCCTTCTCCAAAAGCCGATTTCGTCATGACCGGAACAACCGTCATGCTGTCGAGATCCGGCGTTACATCCTTGGGAAGGGCATGAAGCATCCCCAGTCGGGCGGTCACGGCGAGGATCAGATCGTCCCCTGTCTCATAATGGTCCAGGGCGCCGCATTTCTTGCAGACTATGGGGTCGTCGATCACGATATCCTTCGAGTCCATGCCTACCTGGACCCTGCCGACCCTGTAATGGAAGACGCTATTGCAGGATCGGCATACGAGGGAAACGTCGAGCGGCTCGGATAAGAGGGCTCCGAAGTCGCCTGCCTTGATCGCTTCCTCGACCCTCTCTTCCTGTCGGCGTCTCTCGCTGGCTTCGCGATCTATGCGCTCCAGCTCTGGATCGGCTACACCGTTGATGAGGCAAAGGAGGCGGAAGACCTCGCCTTCCGCTGGCTCTCCTTCTCTCAGACTCCCTCCTCAGGAGGGGAATGAACCTCATATCCCCCAGGGATTCCACTGCATCGAGCAGCCACTCCTGGTGGTCCTCGCATAGCATGGGCCAGTAGGAGAGGATGAGATCGACCGATTCTTCGCAGGGGAGGTCCTCCATTATCTCCAACGCCAGAGGTACTTTCTCGCGGTCGTTCTTTTGAAAAAAGGGGCGCAGCAGCGGGATTGCCGGGGCGCCCAGTTTGCCGACCGCCCGGAGAATGGCTGCATCGAGACTTTCGCCGGCAAAGTCGAGATCCAGCAGGTCGCCGGCCAGCCCTTCGTCCATAAACCTGCTCAGGAACGCCACAACCCTGGGTGCCGCATCGGAATAGGCATGTTCTTTAAGGTGCTCCTTGCAGAAATTGACAACGGCATCTGCCTGCCCATCGGCAGCAAGGATTTCCATGAGTTGTTCGTCCTGCGGCGTGGTAGGTCTGTCTTCAATAAAGAGAGCGAGCGCGGTTTCCTTACCCAGCTTTTCGGGGTTTACTCCAATGAGAGACCGAAGCTCGGCAAGCCCTGCAACTGCTGCAAGGGTGCTCCGGGCTATCGCTTCCCTGCCGCTTTTCGGTATCTTGTCCAGGGTGGCGCCAAGGGCGGACAGGAGGGAGCCGTAGAGGAACGGTATATCTCTCTTCTCTTCCCACCGGCGCATGTCTTCCTCGTCGGAGACGAGCCTTCTCGCATCGAGAATAGCAGCGCAGACTTCCTGTGACTTCCTTACCGCCTCGTCGAATCGCCGCTTCTCGAAAAGCTTCTCCATGGATTTCCCGGCGGCCGCGTATCCACTTTCTTCCAGGCATTCCAGGGAATCCTGAACCACAAAGGGAAGGGCCTTTGAACCGTTGCCTTTCGCCGGTTTCTCGGTGAGATCGTCCTTTGACACCCATGATCCGCACAGAGACAATGCCTCGAAAAGGAGCGCAGGAAGCATTTCTTTTGTCTCGTCCTGACCGCAGAAGAGGAGCAGCCTTTCCATATCCGTCCCGGCGATGAGGTTCGCCGCAAAAAAGGACCCTGCGAAGCTCTCCTTTAAAGGCAACGAGAGAAGGCGAGGCAGGGACCTTTCGACGTACTCCTGTGATGGAGCCGTCCGGAGCAATGCAACCCCCACAAGGGCAAGGGCAAATCCCACCATGTCATCCCCGGTTTCGTGGGCGTATTTCTCCTGCACGACATCCAGGAGTCTATTGTCTCCCAGCAGCGCCACGGCCTTGCTCAGCCGCCCCGCGATCCTGCCGGATGATCTCTTTAAGGCAGCGAGCAGTTCATCGGCGTACCTCTCTTCAGGATGGTCGCGGAAGAAGCCGATGGCTTCAACGACAACCGACCGCTCGGGATCGGCGAGCAGCCGCACCATGGTGGCCGCTGCCTCTTCGGGAAAAAGACCCGCCAGTCTGTCTGCGGCCCAGCTCCGTACGTCTCCGTCTCTATGACTGCACAACGAAATAAGTCTCTCGGGACTCCATAGGAACGCCATCGGGTTACTCCTCCATATAGATTGTGTGTCCCGTATCTTATGATAAACCGATGGGATGGTCAAACTGTAAAGAGTGATAGATGGACGCCGAGTGAGAAAATCGGCTGCAGAAGGATGGACTGCGAAAAGGATAAGGGTGACTCTCCATGGCTTTCCCCGGACTTGCCGGGATCGATTTCGGCGCGGGAAAGGCCTTCCGTGCGCCCATCGGCGATTGCTTCCGCCGCCGCAGCCACAAGATCCCGGTCGATGCGGAGAAAATCCGCCAGAGCCTCAAGAGAGGAGTCCAACTGGCCGAGACCCGCCGGCAGGCGCGGCTCGGGCGCCGCGCCATCCACCTCTCCAGCCTGAACGGCAAGGAGCCAGCCGAGGTACAAGGCACGGTGATCGCCCAGCATGAGGCCGGACCGGACTGGCAGGATCGAAGAGAGCGCACCTTCACCCTCATAGGAGCTATAGTCTTCGACTTCAGACGTGAAGGACAGGGCAAACGAATCTGTTGCCAGGCAAAAGGAAAGACCGGCTTTTGTGCAGTACTCCTCCAGAACCTCCTTGTCGAGCAGTCTCTCCGGAATTCGCAGCATCAGGATGCGGGTGCCCCAGTCGGCAAAGCAGAGATGGGCGTCGAAATACCTCTCCATCCACTGCTTCGCATTCCCCTTGAAGCTGCCAAAATTGTAGAAATTGACGAAGCGGGTATGGGTGATCTCAGCGCGGGTCGAGTCCTCTCAGCTCCGACATCTGCTGTCGCGTCAGCGGCTTATCAACGGCCCGGAATTCATAGTACTGGTATTCGCTCATTTCTCGTCTCCGATTTCGCGATGTCCCCGGGAAGATTATCCGGTCCGAATGACTTCTCAGAGATCAAAACCTGACCGTACGGTTGCCCCGTCTACGATGTACGGCGTTTCTTCGGCAGCAGGTGGACGTGAAGTTCGCAGCCGAGAGCGTTTGCCACCTTACGAAGTGTTGAGATAGATACCTTTCCGTAATGAGGCGACTCAAGTCGAGAAACTGCTGTCGACTTTGTTCCGATTCTTTCCGCCAATTCAGCCTGAGTCATCTTGGCTTTCATCCGGGCTTTGATGATTTCTGCCGCTATTTGGAATTCAGGGCCAAGAACATCGTATTCTTTCCTGACTTCAGGGTCTTCCAGCCACTGTTCCTTGATCTTGTCAAAGCTCTTCACTCGTGCCATTCCGGGTACTCCTTCATCCTACGAATCGCCACCTCGATCTCTCTTTGTGGCGTTTTTGTGGTCTTCTTGGTAAACCCGTGCAATAAGACTATGGTCTTGCTCTGATGCGTGAAATAGAAGACCCTTGCTATTCCGTCTTTTCCTTTTGCCCGTATCTCGAACAGTTTCTTATACCCCTTGACGGGTCTCACATAGGGTTCTCGCGCATTGCCAGGGCCGAACTGCACCAGCATGTCGACGATACGCAACACCCTTGCCTTTATGTCAGATGGTATTTCCTGCAGCCACTCCTCAAGTCTCTCATCGTAGCTGACCGTCCACATGTATGATGATAACAATTTTGATAACACAAAGCAAGAAGACGCGAACGAGGATTGACGCGCGTCCCAGGGGAGTTTTCGTGTGATAAGTTTGTGATAAAATGGATTCAAGAAAACCGAAGCAGGTAGAACAAACCGGACTACATGGAAAGCATAAACGCTAAGTCTTTCAGTTAGTTATGGGAAATAAGACCGAATACCAAGGGCTTCGAAATTCAACTTTTTCGCACTTCAAAACCAGTGCACCGGTGACGAGCTGGTGGGTGGGTTCGATTCCCATGCGCTTCCGCCATAACTCTTTGAGATCGTTAGCAGTACCTTGTGCCTGTTTTTATGGCATGACGAACAAGACCGGCTCTATCATGAGCATGAACGCTCAATAAAATTTGTCCTACGCACCCTAACGGCGTTAACACTCACCTTCAAGTTCCACGTGATCTCTCCCATTGCGTATCTCAGGACGATCACTGTCAGGGTTTCTTTCTGAAGGGCCGTAAGCCTGTCGCGTGGGTTGCTTTCCAAAGCTTTGACAGGCGGGCTGCCCTACCACAGCCCCCTTATGCAGTCCGCAACCATCTTCTTCGAGATTACGGGACTCACGGATGTCTTTGCCCCTTTGACGTCGTCCATTTACCACGCATCTGCATGTTCCGACGTGTGCTTTAGCAGGCCCCTGCCGCCTGCACCAAGAGGCGGCAGGGGCATCGGGTCATCTTCGTGATCATGCTCAGGGTCGGCTGCCGCCTCTTGAAAAGAGGGCCGTTCTTGTCCTATTATAGTTAATGCGCGCCGGGAAGGGTGCAATTATGCAGCAGTGCGCCGCAGCCGAAAACCATAGATTCACAACCCGCACGATGTCTATACCTTTTTACATGTCGGCGAAGAGCTCGCCCGAAGGAAAACAATGGGAAAACAGCACAAATCGACCCGTGAAAACGCCCTGAAATCTGTAAGCGACTATCGAGCAGTCTTCGACGCAATCAATGATGCTGTTCTTATCATCGACCTCGAAAGTAGCAGCATCGTCGACGTGAACCAAAAGATGTGCGAGATGTACGGATACTCCGCGGAGGAGGCAGTTCGCATGAAGTGGGGTGACACAAGCGGCGGTTTCCCATCATACACGGCGGAAGATGCAAATCGCCGTATTGTGAAGGCCGCAAAGGAAGGGCCGCAGCTCTTTGAGTGGCCGGCAAAGCATAAAGGAGGCGGAATCTTCTGGGTCGAGGTAAGCGTGAGGATCGCTGCCATGGGGAGCGGGACGTTTATCATCGCCACCACCCGCGACATCACCGACCGCAGGAGGATCGAGGGGGAGCTGACCGCCACCAAGGACTATCTGAACACTGTTTTCAACAACGTACACGACGCCGTCTTTATCCATGATATCAACGGCAGGGTAATAGACGTGAACGACAAGATGCTGGAGATGTATCAGTTCACCCGTGAAGAGGCTATCGGTCTTTCCATTATCCCGGATTACACGGTCCCCGGCGACCCGGTAGACCACCGGGCCTACTGGCAGAAGGTGATGGCCGGTGAAGACCAGTATTTTGAATGCACGGGGAGGCGGCCGAAGGACGGGTACGAGTTCATGGTGGACGCGTTTTTGACGAAATTGTCTTTGCCGGAGGGGGATTTCATCCTCGGCAGCGTCCACGATATTACCAAGAGAAAGAGAGTGGAAAAGGAGCTTCACGCGACAAAGGAGTATCTGGCGACCGTTTTCAATAATATCCACGACGCCGTGTTTGTCCATGATGTCAACGGCAAGGTAATAGACGTGAACGACAAGATGCTGGATATGTATCAGTTCACCCGTGAAGAGGCTATCGGGCTTTCGATCATTCCCGACTACACTACGCCGGAGGGTCGTCCCGATTTTCCCGCTATCTGGAAGAGGGTGGCGGCGGGAGAAGACGGGTTTTTCGAATGCAGGGGCAGGCGGCCGAAGGACGGCTATGAGTTCGACGTGGACGTGTTCCTGACCAGGCTGCCTTTGCCCGGGGATGTCTGCATTCTTGCGACTGTCCGAAACATCACCGACCGTAAGCAGGCCGAGCGGGAGCTAACCGCCACCAGGGACTATCTGAACACCGTCTTCAACAACATACACGATGCCGTCTTCGTTCATGACGTTGAGGGGAAGGTGCTGGACGTGAACGACAAGATGCTGGATATGTATCAGTTCACCCGTGAAGAGGCTATCGGTCTTTCAATCATGCAAGACTATACCGTACAAGAAGGCCGTCCGGACTTGCCCGCTATCTGGAAGAGGGTCGTGGCGGGTGAAGACAGGTTTATAGAGTGTACGGGGAGGCGGCCGAAGGACGGCTATCAATTTGATGTGGAAGCTTTTATGACGAGGCTCCCTTTGCCCGGGAGGGATTGCGTCCTCGCAAGCATCCGTGACATTTCTGCCCGAAAGCG
This sequence comes from uncultured delta proteobacterium, assembly GCA_963768735.1. Classification (GTDB taxonomy): domain Bacteria; phylum Desulfobacterota; class Syntrophorhabdia; order Syntrophorhabdales; family WCHB1-27; genus BOG-1155. The sequence goes on from CAVYJH010000003.1 coordinate 205,387, forward strand.
GGCCGAAGAAGGCTTACAGGCAGAAAAGGAGAAGTTTCAAACCCTGTCGGAAGAGTTCTCCCGTAGGCATGGCGGTGCTGGACGTAAGCAGCGCGTTCAAGTTCAAGTACATGAATCCCAAGTTCAAGGAACTCTTCGGCTGTGACATACGACAGGTCCCTGACATGGCCGCGTGGCTGACGCGGGTATATCCGGAACCCGTCGCATGCCGGAGGGCAGGGTCGAAATGGCTCGATATCCTGAACGCCATCAAGCCCGGCGTCGATAGATCATATATAAGGAGACTGAGCGGAAAAGACGGGTCTCCCAGGTACATGAAGTTTATCCCCGTGCAGCTCCAGGTGGACGAGATCCTGCTGGCCTGCTGGGACATCACAAAGAACAAAGAGGCGGAACAGAGGATACGGGAACGCAACCTCGTCCTCGGAGTGCTGAACGATATCATGGCCTCTATGACGCGTTCGCTCGAATTGTCCGAAATTCTGGAGCCCTTGCGGACGGTCCTCGTTGAGAAACTGAAAATCAGCGCCGGCGGCATCTTTTTTCCCCGTGAAGGCGACGGCCGGATAGAAACCGAAATGTCGTGGGGGGTGCCCGCGTCATTGCAGGAAGCGTTTGGCGCTCTCGCACTGCAATGCCGTAAGGACGGGCAGGTGCTTCACGAAAGCGATATTGTCCTGGTCAGGCATAAGACGGGCGGCTCCGAAACAAAAGCCTGCGCAAGGCTCAAACTTGCAGGATTCCGTAGCTACCTTTGCATCTCCTTACGTGCAAAAGGCGAGATGGAGGGTATGATTTTCCTCGTGGACAGGAAACGGGATGCCTTCAACGACGACCAGATCGCCTTCTATAAAACGCTCGGGCAGCAGGTCGGAATAGCGACGCAGAACGCGCGTCTTTTTCAGGAAGTGCGACGATCACACGCAGAAATGAAGGCCCTTTCCCTTCGACTGGTGCGCGTGCAAGAGGATGAGCTCCGGCATGTTGCCCGAGAGCTTCACGACGAGATCGGGCAGTCCCTCACAGGGCTCAGGCTTGCTATCGAAATGGCGCTGGAATCGACGGTCGCACCGACAGCAAACCTGATGGAGGCAAAATCGCTCGCAAATGGACTCACAGGGCTCGTCCGGGAGCTTTCCCGCAAGCTTCGCCCGTCGATGCTCGACGACCTGGGCCTGTTTCCCGCCCTCCGCTCGTTGTTTGAGCGTTTTTCGACTCACACGGGCGTACAGGTCGTCTTCGAGCATACACCATCTGATGAAAAGCGGTTTTCCCGCGAGGTGGAAACAGCGGTGTACAGGATCGTGCAGGAGGCTTTGACTAATGTGGCTCGCCATGCCGGGGCGAGCTGGGCTACCGTCCGCCTGTGGTCTCACGAGAAGACCCTCGGTATACAGGTCGAGGACCACGGCGTCGGCTTTGACTTGCCGTCCGCTTCGAAGGCCGGGGAAACGAACGGTTTGAACGTCATGCGCGAAAGGGTCATGCTTTTGGGCGGCCAATTCTCCGTCGATGCTCACCAGGGCGCCGGTACCCGTCTTACCGCTGAGCTGCCGACTGAGATGGGAGGCGGACATTCATGAAAACCACCACTATCGTTCTCGCCGATGATCATCATGTGGTGAGACAGGGGTTTAAGGCGCTGCTCGAGCGCCAGGAGGATTTTTCCGTAATCGCCGAAGCGGGCGACGGGCTTGAGGCGGTGAAGATCACCGCCCGCATGAAGCCCGACATACTCGTCGTCGATCTGATAATGCCCGGGGTCAACGGGCTGGAGGTGACCCGCCAGGTAGGGCAGCTCTCTCCCCATACAAGGGTGATTGTCCTCTCCATGTATCAGGACGAAGCCTATGTGATTGAGGCGCTGCAAAACGGGGCATGCGGCTATGTCCTGAAAGAATCGAACATATCCGACCTGGTAAAGGCGATTCACGACGTGGCCGCCGGCCGCCATTATCTCAGCTCCCCCCTTTCCGAGCTGGCAATAGCAGCCTACAAGGAAAAAACAAAGGGCGTTTCTCTCGATTTGTATAATACCCTCACTACGCGGGAAAGAGAGGTCCTCCAGCTTGTTGCCGAGGGCAACACCAACGCGGAAATCGCCGACAAGCTTTTTATAAGCGAGCGGACGGTGGAGTCCCACAGGGCGACGATGATGCGGAAGCTTTCGCTCACCTCGCGAGGCGATCTCATCGCCTACGCCCTGAAAAGAGGCCTCTGTCTGAAGTAAAACGGAAAGTCGTCTCGAAAGTCCCTTGGCACCGGTTCCGTACCGTTTTTACAAGATTTCCGTGGCACCACGGATAGACCCGATGCGCCCGCCATACTATCATTAATCATTGACAAAACAGTCGTTCGTACAGAGAAGCCCCTGTCTCCGTGCGAAAAAAAGGAGAGGAGCATGGCCATGAAGATCAAAGCAGCGGTTGTACGCGAAAAGTCAGGCCCCTTTGTGATGGAAGAGATAGAACTCGATGAGCCCAGAGACGATGAGGTCCTCGTCCGGGTTGTCGGGTGTGGTGTCTGCCACACCGATCTTGTCTGCCGGGATCAGTATTTGCCTACGCCTTTGCCCGCAGTCTTCGGCCACGAAGGATCGGGGGTGGTGGAGCGGGTGGGCGCGCGGGTGAAAAAGGTCGCACCCGGGGACCATGTCGTCATGAGCTACCTCTCTTGTGGCACGTGCCCCGCGTGCAGCAAAGGCATCCCAAGCCATTGCGCCACGTGGTTCCCCCTTCAATTCGGAGGGGCCCGGGCGGACGGCTCCGTGACCATGCGGAAGGGCGGGGAGACGGTCCACGGCTCTCTTTTCGGTCAGTCCAGTTTCGCCTCTTATGCCCTTGCCACCGAACGAAACGTGGTGAAGGTGAGAAAGGACGTCCCTCTTGAAATGATGGGCCCTCTGGGCTGTGGCATCCAGACGGGAGCGGGAGGGGTAATCAACTCCCTGAAAGCCCGGCCGGGCAGCTCGATCGCCGTCTTCGGCGCCGGCTCGGTAGGGTTGAGCGCCATCATGGCCGCTGTGCTGTGCGGCTGCACCACGATCATCGCGGTGGACATCAACGAAGGTCGGCTCACGACCGCGCGAGGCTTCGGCGCAACCCACACCGTCAATTCCTCCCAGGCGGACCCGGTGGAGGAGATTCAGCGCATGACGGGGGGTGGGGTGGAGTACGCCCTGGAGTGCGCGGGTATCCCGAAGGTGCTCCGTCAGGCAGTCGATTCCCTCGCGTGGGGCGGCGTGGCCGGACTGATCGGTGCGGCGCCGGCGGGGGCCGAGGTGAGCCTCGACATGATAACGCTCCTCAACGGCCGTACCGTTCTCGGCATCGTCGAGGGGGATTCCGTTCCGGAGATCTTTATCCCTCAGTTGATCGATCTCTATGTCCAGGGGCGCTTCCCCTTCGATAAGATGCTGAAGTTCTATCCTTTCGACCAGATCAATCAAGCTGCCGAAGACTCGGAAAAGGGAAAGACGATTAAAGCCGTGATACGTCCCTAAGGGAACGGAACAGGCTTATGAGACAGTCGGAGGAGACCCTCGATAAATTCCGGGCCGACGCCGGCGATAATGAGGCGAAGGGCAGTGGCCCACAAAAAAGGAGATGCGATGAAAACATATCAGATGTTCATCGGAGGCCAATGGGTGGATGCCGTATCCGGCGAAACCTTTGACGACATGAATCCTTACACCGGGGAACTCTACGGACGCGTGGCAAAAGGGGACGCCCGCGACGCGGACCGGGTCATGGCTGCCGCCTACGCGGCCCGGAAGCAATGGGCAGCAACGCCGGCTCCCGCGCGGTCGGCGATCCTTCTTAAAGCGGCTCAGGTCTTGGAGGCCAGCAGGCAGGAGTTCGCAGATGTCCTGACCCAGGAAGGAGGGGGCATATTCGGAAAGGTCATGTTCGAGATTTCTCAAACCGTGGACTTGCTCGGGACCGCTGCCGCGGACAGCAGGTATGTCCTGGGCGAAACGTTCCATAACGACCCCAGCAAGCTCTCCATGACAATGCGGAAGCCGAGAGGGACGATACTTGCCATCACGCCCTGGAATTTCCCCCTCATCCTCTCCATGTACAAGGTGGCATACGGTCTGGCGACAGGCAATACGGTCGTCCTCAAGCCGGCCAGCGAAACACCCGTCATAGGCCTTAAGATCGGGGAACTTTTCGAGAGAGCGGGCCTTCCCCCGGGAGTCCTCAATGTCATCACGGGACCGGGCAGTGTGCTCGGCGATGCACTCATCGACGATGACCGGTGCTCGTTTGTCGCGATAACGGGTGAGACGGTTACCGGCCGGCATGTGGCGCAGCGCGCCGCAGCCAGGCTCAAGGAGTATACCCTTGAGCTGGGCGGCAAAAACCCCCTCGTTATTCTTGCCGACGCAGACATCGACTACGCCGTAAAGTCTGCCGCCTTCAGCGCGTTCCTGCACCAGGGCGAAATATGCATGTCCGTCGACAGGGTCATTGTAGAAAAACCCATCGTTGAGGAGTTTACGAAAAGACTCGTCGGCCTGGCAGCCAATCTGCCGGTGGGCGACCCCAGCCTTCCGACCACGTTCATAGGGCCTATCATCAGCGACACGCAGGTTCAGAGCATTGACGCCCATGTGAAGGATGCGGTCGCCAAGGGGGCGAAACTGCTTACCGGAGGGACCCACGAGGGCCGGCTCTACAAGCCTACGGTCCTGACCGATATCAGACCCGATATGCGCATCTATTACGAAGAGACCTTTGGTCCCGTTGCTTCGATCATCCCCGTGAATGACGAAAAGGAGGCCCTCGATGTGGCCAATGATACCACTTACGGGCTCTCCGCGGGCGTCATTACCAAGGATTTGGAAAAGGCCATGTTTCTTGCCGAAGGTCTGGAAGCCGGTATGGTGCACGTGAACGACGGTTCGATAGACGCCGACGCCTGCTGCCCCTTCGGCGGCTGCAAAGAAAGCGGCCAGGGACGAGAGGGCGGCCGGTATTCGGTAGACAAACTGACCGAGGTCAAGTGGGTGACGATTCTTAAGGCAAAACGGCCACTGCCTTTTTGACAAGGGGATCAAGGGTCGCAATTCTTTCTGACGGAGGTACGAGCATGTCACAGCGTGAGGGCGAAACAAACTACAAGTATGAAGACTATGCATCCGAGATGGCCTTCCACCGTCTTCCCCAGACAGAGGCGCTGGTCAATCGGACGATGAAGCTGGCCCTCGAGACGGGGCCGGTCTTCGATCTCAATTTCGTCGACCGCAATAAGGTGGTGTGGCAGGAGGGCGGCACGGGGGGCACGGACTGGTACGAGGCAGTGGAAGTGGCGCCTCACACCTATTTCATCGATATGACCTTTGTCGACGAGCCCCGTCAGTCGCAGACCTTTATAGTGAACACCCAAACACGGCGTGTCCTCGGTATCCGCACCATCATGCGCGAAGGCGATGTCGGGAAAGAGCCCAGGGCCGTCCATCAATTCTCGCCGGGTGTCCTGGGCGACTTTGCGATCCCCCCGGCGGGCCGCTCACCGGCGCCGACGCGCGACCTGATAGGCTTGAGGGCCCTCTACACATACAACCCCAATCAGTGTTTCGAACATGTCTATCTCAATACTCAGCGCTACGTGTGGCACTGCGTCGTCGGACCCCTTCGCGGCGAGGCGGACGTCGATTTTCACACCACCTACAAGTTTGATGATAACCAGTATATCTTTGCCTTTCGCGAGTTCGGCCTTCCTGTTTCCACCGTGTTCTTTCACAACTGGGATCAGATGAGGGAGACAGGCAAGTTTTTTGCGATCGGTGAAGGCGGCGCCATGGCCAATACGCCTGCGGGCGCCCTGATTACAAAACTGTCAATGGCCTTTTATCCTCAGGATGCTCAGCCCTTATGAGGGCGGTGAAAGATATGAAGACGTCCGGAACCGAAAAACGAGTGCCCGAGGGGGTGTCTATTCGACGTATCGGAGAGGGAATCGACGGGATTAGTGAGTGGCGTAAGAGGAATTCTTGGCTTGAATCGGGTCTGAACACGAATGCGTCAGGCCGCGGGGATCAATCAAAAAAAGGGGGAGGTATCATGAGAAAGAAAATTGCGTTCCTTGGGTTGGTTGCGACTCTCACGATTGTTGCATTTATGTTTACCGGTCCTGCTCATGGTGCGGCCGCGAAAGACAAGATCCGCGTAGGATGGGTCACGTCCCTCTCGGGGGTGAATGCCCCGGGCGTGATGGACACGAGCGGAAATGTCTACAAGATGTGGGTCGAAGAAGTCAACGCGAAGGGCGGTTTGTACATCAAAGAGTACGGGAAGAGGCTGCCCCTCGAAGTCACCATGTATGATGACAAGAGCGACGTGGGCACCATGACGAAGCTGCTCGAGAAGACCATAGTGGAGGACAAAGTCGACCTCATATTCGCCCCGTGGGATACGGCTTTTCACTTCGCGGCCGCACCCGTAGCCAACAAGCACAAGATGGTGCTCATGGGAGCGTCGGGCGGAGCAGTCAAGCTGAAGAAGGTGATCAGCAAGTACCCTTACTACTTTCACGTGTTGAATGGTGCTGACGACCACATACCTGCGTTGGCAGACCTTTTTGCCGAGCTTGGGGTAAAGACGGCGTACATAGCGTATATCCAGGACCTTCACGGTCTGGAGTACAACGAGGTGGCCCAGAAAGTGTTCCCCAAGAAGGGCATCAAGATCGTCGCGGCCAAGAGCTTTCCCCTCGACCAGCAGGACTTCACGCCTCTTCTTAAAGATGCCAAGGCATCGGGAGCCGACGCGTTCTGCGCTTTTCTCTACCCTCAGAACGCATTTCCCGCCACCGGCCAGGCCATGGAGGTCGGCTACAACCCGAAGGCCTTCTATATGACCGTCGGGCCCTGTCTGGCAGGGTATCGTGACGCCTTTACCGCGAAAGGCATCGACGGCGTCATGGGCGCCGGCGCGTGGAACGTCAAGACCTCTCCCGAGGCGAAGGAGTTCTTCGAGAAATATACGAAGAGATGGGGGCATGAGCCCGAGGGTTGGGGCACGCTCATTTACTACGCTTCTCTCCAGTTCTTCGGACAGGCCATCGAAGAGGCGGGGACCTTGAATCAGACGAAGATAAGGGACGTCATGGCAAAGAAGACCTACCATACGGCCCTGGGCGATTTTAGTTTTCCCAACCACGTCTTCCAGAACTTTCCCGGACTCGTCGGGCAGTGGCAGAACGGAAAGTGGGAAGTCATAGACGTGGGGGCAAAGAGGACTGCGAAACCGATCTACCCGAAGCCTCAGTGGGCGCCGCCGCCGCCCCCGGCCAAGAAGTAGCGGGGCTCTTAGGATCTTGCGATTCACGCAGTGCAGGCCGCTATAGGTCCTATAAGTCTTATAGGACCTATAGGACCTATTAAAATCTTTGCGTGGCCTGCGCTCAGGAGAGAGTCATCATGCTTGTACGGTTCCTCGACATAGCGATCGGCGGCCTGCTCACGGGCGGCATATACGCCCTCATTGCCGTCGGCTTCGGCCTGCAGTACGGCGTAGCCAGGGTTTTGAACATAGCCCATGGCGAGTTTATCATGCTGGGCGCCTTTTGCGCCTGGACGTTCTTCACCAGGGCGGGTATCACGCCTTTGTTTTCAATGGTTATCTGCGCCCCTTTCTTCTTTGCCGTCGGCTTTGTCATTTATCGCATACTCTATAACCCCTTGAGGACTTCCTCCGAATCTGCCGCGGTCTTCGAGGGCAATTCCATGCTCGCATCATTCGGCCTGCTCTTCGTCGTCCAGAATGTCGCCCTCCTTATTTGGGGGGCCCCGGTCAAGGGCTATTCGTACCTCGCTTTTCCTATCAATGTGTTGGGGGCCGTCTTCTCGGCAAACCGCATCGTCACCCTCATTGCCTCAGTGATCCTCGGCGCGGCCTTCTACGTCTTTCTCATAGGCACGCGCACAGGGAAGGCCATACGGGCCGCGGCCCAGGACGCGGACGCCGCCGAGCTGATGGGCGTGCGCATCGGCAGGGTGCTGGCCCTCTGCTTCGGTTTCGGCACCATGATGGCGGCCTTAGGCGGATTGCTGCTGAGCATGACCTCGATCATGCTCACACCCGTCATGGGCATGCAGTACACCCTGATCGCCATAATAGTGGTGGTCCTCGGCGGATTGGGCAACATAAAGGGCAGTTTCATCGGGGGCTTCATACTCGGTCTTGTCGGCTACGTAGTCAGCTCCATCCAACCGGGTCTCTCGATGGTTGCCTACTACGTGATCTTTCTGTTCCTGCTCTTGGTAAGGCCCACGGGACTCCTGGGGAAATGAGGTAAACATCGGTCATGAATAGCACGGGAAAAAGGTACCGCTCACCCATCATGCTCATCGGCCTGCTCGTACTGCTGGTCGGGCTTCCTCTCTACATTTCATCGTCATCCTACACGGTCATCCTCGTCACGAACATCCTCATGTACGTGGTTATGGCGCTCAGTTGGGCCATCTTCTCCGGTCCCACGGGGTACATATCCCTCGCGCCGGCGGCATTTTTCGGCGTTGGCGTCTATGCCTCGGCCATACTCAGCGAGAGCCTGCCGCTGCCTCTGGTGATCTTTATCGGCGGTCTCGCAAGCTTCGTTCTCGCCTATCTCGTCGGCTCCGCGACCCTGCGACTACGGGGGATGTATTTTACCATGTTTACCTTCGGCCTCGTCGAGCTTGTGAGGAATCTTGTCCACTGGTATGAGGTCAACATTACGGGCACGGTCGGCAGACTGATCGTTTCCGAGGAGCCTATAACCGTCTTTTACGGTATGGTGGCAATCTTCCTTGCGGTTCTCCTCGCCTCTTATCTCATCAAGCGCTCCAGGTTCGGCCTGGCCCTGCGGAGCATAGGCGAGTCCGAGGAGGCCGCCGCCCATACAGGCGTGAACGTGAACAGGGTAAAAGCCGTTACCTTCGGGGTGAGCGCGTTTTTCATGGGCCTCACGGGAGCGACCATGTGCATGCGGTGGAGCTACATCGACCCGACCACCGCCTTCAGCATCCAGTACTCTTTTATGCCGGTGCTGATGGCCATTTTCGGGGGCATGGGACACCTCTACGCCCCTGTCCTGGGGGCAACCATTTTCTCCCTTCTCGAGGAACTGCTCACCACGAAATTCCCTTACTACTATATGCTCATTTTCGGCCTCACCATGCTCGTCGTTATCGAGTTTATGCCCTACGGCCTGGAAGGGGTTGTCGAGAAATGGCGAAAAAGGGGAAAGAGAGGGCCCGTTGATGCTGCCTACGACGCGGAGAAGAGATGAAACTGCTAGAAGTTGAAGGACTCAGCAAACACTTCGGAGGTCTGGCGGCCACATCGGCGGTGGACTTCCACGTGGAGGCGGGCGAGATAGTCGGTCTCATAGGTCCTAACGGAGCCGGCAAGACGACCGTATTCAACCTCGTATCGGGTGCCCTCCTGCCCGATTCGGGGATGATGAGGTTCAAAGGCACCAGCATCGCGGGTCTCAAGCCCCACCAGATCACGAGAATGGGCATTGCACGGACCTTTCAATCGGTCAAGATTTTTTCCAAGATGTCGGTCTCCGAGAATGTGCTTTTGGGCCATCTTTTCGGCAGGGCCAAGGGGTCCGTCGTTTCGGACCCGGCACGGGGAGAGACCGGAGAGATTCTCGATTTTGTCGGGCTCGCAGGATTGAAAGAGGCCCGCGCCATGGACCTGATCCTCGCGCACCAGAAGAGGCTTGAGGTGGCCCGCGCGCTCGCCACCCATCCGGACCTGCTCCTCCTCGACGAGGTGATGGCGGGACTCACCCCCACGGAAGTGGCGAAAGCCATGGATCTGGTGAAGAGCATCCGTGAGAGAGGGGTGACGATTGTGATGATCGAGCACGTGATGAAGGCGATCATGAGCATATGCGACAGAATAATCGTGCTCCATCATGGAGTGAAGATCGCCGAGGGCACACCTCAGGAGATCGTGCAGAACAGAACGGTGATCGAAGTCTACCTGGGAGAATGAGCGTATGCTGGTAGTCAAGAACCTGAGCACTTTCTACGGAAAGATCCAAGCCCTGTGGGACGTCGGCTTCGAGGTCCACGAGGGGGAGATCGTCGCCCTGGTGGGGGCGAACGGGGCAGGCAAGACGACGCTCCTCAATACGATATCGGGCATAGTGCGTCCTACATCGGGGAGCATAGAGCTCTTCGGCGTCCGGATAGAGAAGAAGGGAGCCGCCTCTATCGTGGAGCACGGGATATCCCAGGTCCCTCAAGAGGGAAGGCTCTTTCCGGACATGACGGTGAGGGAAAACCTGGAGATGGGTGCGTATCAGAGCAGCGCATGGCGACTGAGGGAGGAGACCTTCGAACGGGTCTATGGGATCTTCCCCCGGCTGAAGGAGCGAACAAAGCAGATCGTCCGCACCCTGAGCGGCGGCGAGAAGCAGATGGTGGCCATCGGCAGGGGACTCATGGCGAGACCCAAGCTGTGCATGTTTGACGAACCTTCCTACGGCCTCGCACCAAAGGCGGTGGCGGAGATATTCAAGGTGATCAAGCTGTTGCCTGAACAGGGCATCACCGTCTTGCTCGTCGAGCAGAATGTCAAACAGGCCCTGGAAATGGCCGATCGCGCGTGCGTACTCGAAAACGGCCGGCTCACCCTTGGAGGGCCGTGCTGCACGCTCATGGAGAACGATCACGTGAGAAAAGCATACCTGGGGCTGTAAAGAGGGGGCGCTGAGCACATTTTTTAGCCCCGGTCCCTGGTTCTATTTCTTGAAAGGAGATGGAGAGATGAATTTGAATGGGAAAACAGCACTCATCACCGGAGGAGGTCAGGGCATAGGGAGCGCCATTGCGCAGCGGTTCGTCGCGGATGGCGCGAGAATCTGTATAACGGGGCGAAACGGGGCAAAGCTGGAGAAGATAGCCGGCTCCCTTCCCTCAGGCTCGGTAACAACCTGCGCCGGCGACGTCTCAAAATATGAAGATGCCGTCCGCATGGTGGAAGCGGCAGTCAACTTCGGAGGCAAAATTGACGTATTGGTGAACAACGCGGGCATAGACCCCGGCGGCAGCGTCGTCGACCTCGACCCCGGACTGTGGCGCGAGGTCATCGAGATAAACCTCACCGGCCCCTTCCTCCTTATGAAAGCCGCACTACCATATATGATCAAGAATGGAGGAGGCTCGATCATAAATATCGCCTCCCTGGGGGGCTTGCGCTGCCTCCCCGGTATGCCGGCGTACGCGTCGTCAAAAGCGGGCCTGATCATGCTTACCCAGCAGGTTGCACTGGATTACGGTCCTTACAAAGTGAGGAGCAACGTCGTATGTCCCGGCGGTACCAGGACGGCCATGATAGAGCACTCACTGGGCGGCCTCAAAGAGACGCTCAATACCGATCTGGAGGGCGTATTCAAGGTCGTCTCATCGGGCCTCCCCCTGCGCCGGTTTGCGGCCCCCGAAGAGATCACGGGCATCTGCAGCTACCTGGCAAGCGATGACTCCTCCTTCATGACGGGGTCGGTCCTCCTGATTGACGGGGGCTCCGCCGTGGTCGATGTGTCGGGCGCCACCCTGACCAACGAGGGCGTGAAGTGGGGAGTCTAGCCCGGGCCCTATGACCGGCAATACGGAGCATGGCGCGTTTTTGGTTCACCTTGATTTAGGAGATGATTTTCATGAACATCGCCGACTCGTTTTCTCTGGGCGCCCTTTCTTACCCGAACAAAAAGGCCCTCATATTCAATGACAGGGTCTATACGTACGCCGAAATGGACAGAATCATCGACGGTGTAGCGGGATACCTATCGGGTCTCGGCGTTGCCGGCGCAGACCGCGTTTCCCTCTACATGCCGAACAGGCCCGAATGGATCATGTTCTACTATGGCATTGCGCGGATGGGCGCAACGCCCGTCTGCGTCCCGGCCGCGTACAAGAGAGAGGAGATGGTGGGCTTGGTGAACGACTCGCTTTCCTCGGTGCTGGTAACCTCCGCCGAGCTCGCGTCCGAGCTGCCCCTTTCCCCGGCCATTCCGTCGTTAAATAAGGTGATCGTTGTCGACGATGACGCGGGTTTTCAGTCGATCCTGCGGGGAGAACGCACGTTCGCGGCCCCCCGGGTGCGGACCTCCGGGGACGATACGGGGGCGATCCTCTATACGGGCGGGACGACGGGCGTGCCGAAGGGCGCCATGCTGAGCCACAGGAGCCTCATCTCCAGCGCGCAGAACGTTTCATACCACGAGAGGATGGTGCCCGAGGACGTGGGCGTCTGCTTCATGCCTCTCAACCATGTCTTCGCCCAGTGCCATATCATGAATTCCTTCTTCTACAGCTGCGCCACTCTCGTCCTCTTTCAAAACTTCGATATGGAGAGGGTGCTCGCCGCGGTGGCCGGGCACCGGGTGACCCGTTTCTACGCGGTGCCGACAATATACATACGCTTTCTCAACGATCCCACGAGCAGGGAGCGTCTAAAGAGCCTCAGGTACGTGTTTTCGGCAGCCACAAGCATGCCGGCCGAGATCGTGCGCCGGTGGATAGAGGCCTTCGGCATTCCGATCCACGAAGCCTACGGCATGACGGAAACGGCTTCCTGCGTGACCTTCAACCATATCTTTCGCCACAAGATAGGCTCTATAGGCACCCCCGCGGGCATCGTCGAGGTGAGGCTCGTCGACGGCGACGACAACGACGTGAATGACGGAGAAAGGGGTGAGATTGTCATCCGGGGGCCCAATGTGATGAAAGGCTACTTCAACAGGCCCGAAGAGACGGCCGCGGCCCTCCGCAACGGATGGCTTCACTCTGGGGACGTCGGCGTCTTTGACGAGGAGGGGTATCTCTACATAGTAGACCGCATCAAGGACGTCATCATCACCGGTGGAGAGAACGTTTTCCCGAAAGAGGTGGAAGACGTGCTCTACATGCACGAAGGGGTGGCCGAATGCGCCGTTGTCGGTCTGCCCCATCCTGAGTATGGCGAGGCCGTGACCGCTTTCGTGACCCTTAAGGAAGGCAACACAACGGACGAGGCGGCCCTCATCTCTTTCTGTAAAGGCCGATTGGCCCGCTACAAGGTGCCCAAAGCTGTCCATTTCAAAGCCGAGCTGCCGAAGACACCCGCAGGGAAGATTCTCCGGCGAGAGTTGAAGAAAACAGAGTAGTGACGTTTGGCCGAGTCCCTGCCCGGACAGTCTGCACCCCTTGTGGGCGCCGGCCTACTTTTCGTTTCCTGGCAGACCCGCGCCCAGCTTGCTGTAGAGCTTTCTCCTGCTGATGCCTAGGAGACGGGCTGCCTTGCTCTTGTTGCCGCCGACGGAACCGAGTACCCTCTCCACATATTCCGCCTCAAGGGTGGCCAGGCTCAAGAGCCCTTCGGCTTTCGGCTTTTGATGGTCCCCGGCCGCCACGACATGGATGAGCATATCTTCAGGAAGGTCGTCGGCAACGATCTCTTCGCGCTTACCGCTCAGGAGGACGGACCTCTCGACGACCATGGCCAGTTCCCTTACATTGCCCGGCCAGTCATATGAGATGAGGACCTTCATGGCTTCCTTCGAGAGACGTTTATTCTTGCCGGCTTTACGGCCGAACTTCTCTACAAAATGACTTGCCAGAAGCAGTATGTCTTCCTCCCGCTTCCGCAGAGGGGGAAGGGTGATGGTAAAACCGTTGATGCGATAGAAGAGGTCCTTCCGGAACCTGGCCGCCTCTATGGCGCCCTTCAGGTCTGCGTTCGTGGCAAAGATATAGCGGACGTCGATCTGCGTCTCCCTCGTATCCCCCAGCTTCATAAAGGTGCCCGTCTCGAGGACCCTCAGAATTTTCGCCTGTATGCTCATTTCCATGTCGCCCACTTCATCGATAAAGAAGGTTCCCTCGTGGGCGATCTCCAAGAGTCCCATCTTGCTGGCCCCTGCCCCTGTGAAGGCCCCTTTTTTGTAGCCGAAGAGCTCGCTCTCAAGGATGGGCGGCTGCAAGGTGCTCGAATTGATGGCCACGAAGGGGTTCCCGGAGCGGGGGCTCAAATCGTGTATGGCCCTCGCCGCCAGCTCCTTTCCCGTGCCCGTCTCCCCTATAAGAAGGACGGGGGCGGCGGAAGGAGCGACGAGGGCTATCAGCTCTTTCGCCTTCTTCATCTGCACGCTCGCGCCGATCATCTCGTCGTGGGCATGTATCCTCTGAAGGTGTTCTTCGAGTAGTATGTTCTTTTCCTTCAGGGCCTTCTTTTCGTGGGCCTTCAGGATGACATTGGCGAGCTCCGGGAACTTACACGGCTTTGTGAGGTAGTCGTAAGCGCCCAGCTTCATGGACTGGATGGCGGTATTGACCGAGGCATAGCCCGTCAGCATGATGACCTCCATGGTCGGCTCCATCTGCTTGAGGCGCAGGAGGAGCTCCACACCATCGAGGTCGGGGAGTTTTATGTCGACGACCGCCACATCGAACATCTCGTTCGGGATGAGGGAAAGGGCCTCTCCCGCACTCGAAGCAATGACTACATCCATGCCCTCATCGGTGAGCTGCTCCTTGAAAGCCTCGGCCAGGCGCACTTCATCATCAACGATCAATACGCGAATCATTTTTGTCTACCTTTCATCTTCCGGCTCCCCCGACAGGGGAAGAGTAACCATGAATATCGTGCCGCATCCCGGTCTCTCCTCCAGTCTCACCGTGCCCCCCATGTTGCTGAGCAGCTCCCGGCAGAGCGAGAGCCCGAGGCCTATGCCTTTTTTTCGCTCCTTTGTGGTGAAAAACGGCTCAAAGATCTTGTCTGCAACCGATGCGGGGATACCTATCCCATTGTCTTCCACCTCGACGATTAGTGTTGTCTTTCCCGCTGCGGTCCGGATCACTATCACCGCGTCCGGTCTCCCTTCGACGGCGTCGAGGGCATTCGTAAGGAGGTTCAGGAAGACCTGTCGAAGGCCGGAGATATCTGCCTTCGCCGGGGGCAGTCCAGGGCCAAGCTCTCTGACGACCTTGACGCTCGACTTGCCCACGTTGATCAGCTCCAGCAGGCCGTTGAGCAATCCGTTTATATCGACCTCCGTCACATCAGACCCCTCTTTCTGGGGCAGGCTCAGGAGGTCGTCAATCACGATCTTGCACCTGAACGCCTCCTCCGCAACGATGTCGAGATAGCCGGAAAGCTTCTCCCGCTCGGCCTGTTTCTGACCTTTTTGGGAGAAATGTTTCTTTGCGAGCTCCGCATAGGCGACGACCATGGCAAGAGGGTTGTTAAGCTGATGGGCGATGCCCGCCGCCAGCTTCCCTATGAACGACATCTTTGCTTCCTGCATGAGTTTGGCCCTGGTCTTCACCCTCTCCGTTGTTTCTTCTATGATACAGAGAAGGCCCTCGACGCTTCCGTTCTTCCCTTTAAGGGGAACGCCCTTAAAGTCGATGTAGAGTTTCTTATCGCCTCTCCAATTGACGAAAGGAGAGTCCCAGAGCTGGAAAGGCCTCCCCTGCAAACCCTTCTTGATGTGCTTCGCAAGGCCCGATTTTATCGTAAAGGGGTTCTTCAACCAGTTGAAGCCGATCAACTTCTCCTCGGCTTTCGCGCCGAGACCCGTGAGGGCGCCCAGTGCGGGATTGACGCTCGTGAAGAGACCCTCTCTGCTCAGGGTGAAGATCGCCACCGGCGCGTGATCGACTATCGTCTTGTTGAGCTCGTTGGCGAGACGCAATTCATATTCCGACTTCTTCTTTTCGGTCACATCCTCGATATTTCCCTCGTAACGGATGTCGGGCCCATAGGGGTCGCGCGTCACGCGGGCATTGATGGAAACCCAGATCTTGCTCCCGTCCTTCCTGTAAAACTCACACTCGAATCCCCGGATTATCCCATTCCTTTCGAGGATGCGCATGAACTGGTCGCGCCGTCCGGGCTCAACGTACAACTGATGGCTCATGTCCGTCACCGCAGTGACAAACTCCTCGGGAGAGCCATACCCCATCATTTTTGCCAGCACCGGGTTTACCACGATGAATTGTCCCGCGGGCGTGCTCTGAAAGATACCCTCCACCGCGTTTTCGAATATGCCCCGGTATTTCTCTTCCGCGCTCCGCAGCAGCTCTTCCGCGCGCTTTCGCTCGGTGATGTCCTGCAGCGTCCCGATGACGGCCGATTCCCCCTGGTATTGTGTCCTGGACGCGTAGACCTCCACGCTCACCACGCGCCGGTCTTTCGTGAGCCCCAGGAATTCATAGCGGACGGACTTGATCTCGCCCGACAACCTCCTGCGTATGCTCTCTTCCACCATGTCCTCGTCCCCGGGCGCGACCAGGTCCCTGGGGGACTTCTTGTCGACAATTTCTTTGACGTCATAGCGGAATATCTCGGCAAACCTCGGGTTCACGTACCTGAACAGGCCGTGCTGTATGAGGTAGATGCCCACGAGGGATTTTTCGGAAAGATCGCGAAACTTCCTTTCCGATTCACGGAGGGCCTTTTCAACGGTAACCCTTCTCGCCGATGTTTTTGTGTGCGCGACCGACCGGCGCGGGTAATCTTCATGCCTCTTTACGTCATTTTTTCGGCTGGTTCGCCCCGCGGGACGCGCTGTTTTCAAACGTATGGCTCCTTGCATACACTTTCGGCTATTTGGTCCCAATTTTCAAGACATTTTTAGAGGAGGGGCTATCCACGGCTGACCGAGCCATCTACGTTTGGCATACCAGCGGTAAAGGAGATAGGCCTGGATGAACTGGGAGATATTCATTGACCACCAAACCGAGGCTGCTCCGAAGCCGAGTATGACCACACACAGATAAGCCAGCGGTATCCGGACGGCCCATATGCCGAAGGCGACACGAATGAGGACATTTCTCGTGTCGCCGGCCCCGCTCAACCCGCCGCCGAGAATTGCGCCCCATGCCATGAAAGGCTCGCTGATCATGGCGATGTAAAGATACCGGACGCTCTCCCTGACCACGATCGGATTGTTTGAGAGGACCGAGGCGATCCGGCGGGCGTTGAGGATGACGATGACCACAAGGAGGGTCACGAGGATGACCCCTATGAGGGCGGTGACGAGTCCGCTCCGGTAGGCTTCTTCATGCTTTTCTTCACCCAGGAGGTTCCCCACGATCACCGCATTGGCCATATTGAAGGCGAAGGCAGGCAGGTAGATTGCAGACTCGATGCGAAGGCCGGCCGTGAGAGCCGCGAGGATCTCGACCCTGTTTTCCGGCAGCTCGCTGATGATGAGGAAAAGGGCGATGCTGCCTAACTGCCAGAGTACCTGGAGCGCAGCCATGGGCCACCCGATATCCATGATCCGACCGATCGTGCTTCTTGAGAAAACCAGGATGCCCGTCATAAGGGTTCGCACGCGGGACAAAATAATGAGACTTCCTATGAGTGCGCTCGAGGCCGTCGCAGAGGGCGATCCCTCTGAAACCCAAGGGGGTGTAGAAGACAAAAAAAATGTTAAGACCTATATTGACGAAGCAGACAACGGCCATGGTCCCAAGGGAGACCCTGATCTTGTCGCAGGACCTGAGTATCCCGTTACCGTTGATGAGCATGTACTCGAAGAGGAGGCCGGCAGAGTAGATCCTGATGAGGGGTATGCAGAAGGGTTTGAGCTGGGCAGGGATATTGAGCAGCCTTATCAGGAGGGGCGCGAAAACAATGCCCACGAACAGAGTAAGCGTGCCCGCCGCCGCGGTGCCAACGAGGGACGAGAAGATCGCGGCAGTCAACCGGTTCTTGTCTTTCGACGTGTGGAGACGGGAAATAACGGATACCGCACCGACGGTCAGCGCATTGGCAACAACGATGAACATGAAGTAGAGCTGAATGACAAAGCCGTAGGCGGCTTGAGCATCCTTCCCCACCCTGCCCGCCACATAGACGTCGGTCAAGCCGATGAGGAACTCGAAGAGCATGATGAGTGTCATCGGCCAGGCTACCTGCCAGCTCCGGGAAACCAAATATGCGGCGTGTGCCGCTCTAAACCTGCTCGACAAGGAAGCACCTTTTGCCGTTCACGGGCTGCCAGTTATGATATTATGGCAAAACCACCGTCCCGCGTACCGATAAATCCCTCGTTCTTCAACTCGGCAAGGACTTTTTGCACCCTCTCCCGAGACTCCCCGAGCATCCCTGCCAATGCCGCTTCCGAAACGCTCTTGTTGGCTAAGAGCGCTCTCAGGACGGCACTCCGAACCTGCCTGTCCGAGCCTTTGAATGGGGATTGCCGCCGGTATCCGGTGCTTTTTCTATGGACCCTTTCTCCCGAGCCCTTGAGCATCGAGCCGTAATCCATGAGCGCATAGTACCACTTCCTCGGGTCGGCCCTGTCAAGCGACCTGTCGAGGAGTGGAACGATCTCCCGGTCGCTCACATGCCCCTTATGGGAAAAGAAGAAATGGATGAACACAGTACGGATGTTCGTCTCGATGAAGACCACCGGTATGTCGAAGGCAAAGGCTGCTATGGCGGACGCGCTTGACGCGCCGATACCCGGCAATGTGAGAAGAAGATCGACAGAAGGCGGGAGCCTCCCCTGGAATTCCTCCGTGATCCTGGCCGCTGTCCTCTTCAGCGACAGTGCCCTCCGGTTGTAGCCCAGGCCCTGCCAGAGAAGGAGGACCCGATCGAGGGGGGCAGCCGCCAAAGACGGGAAATCGGGAAAGGCAGTGACGAAGTCCTCGTACTTCCCCAGAACCCGTTCTACCTGGGTCTGCTGCAGCATTATCTCGGAGACCAGAATGCGATAGGGGTCCCTGGTAAGGCGCCAGGGCAGGCAACGGCCGTACCTATGGTAGTGGTCGTAAATGACGTCCTGGAATGCTTCCACATCGGGGATGGTCGGGACGGAGATAGTCGTGGACACGCGCTCTACGATGCCTTTCACCCTACAGTATAAGTGTATACGAGCGGCGAATGCAAATCCCGCCACCGACCTTTACAATCCCTGCCCTCCGGCCTTCGCCGTGCCGAAAAAACACGCACAAATGATCTTTTTTGGACTTATTACGAGAACCATTCCCTAATTCTTAGTTGCCGGGGATCCCCCTTTTTGCGACTCCCGTTGAATCGAGTCCGATTGTGTTGGTTCGTTGCAACTGTTGACTAGCTTTGTCTGTAAATACCGATCTACCGCTCTGCGCCGGAGCGCATCCTGCGAGTACCGACAATGTGACAATCGTCAATACCGCAAGAAGACTCTTCATGACACCTGCTCCTGTGTCTATTTACCATTCCGGATTCAAAATTTCCATATAAGAATTGAAAACACCAAATCTCTTTCTTTTCAAGCTCTTCATGCGCTGAGGGGGGGCACGATTCCATCGGGCCGTCGGCCGCCCGACGGTAAGAGGAAAGAAGGGTCGATCATAAGAGTACTTTACACATGCCGACTTCCTTGCTATGTTACATTGGAGAAAGGAGGGCTTTTCATGGAGTACCAGCAGATCATTTACACGAAGGCCGACCGGATTGCCACGGTGACGCTTAACCGCCCGAGCCGGCTCAACGCCTGGACCCCGCTCATGGCCGAAGAAGTCCGGGACGCGATGTACAGGGCGGCAGAGGACGACGAGGTACGCGCGATCATTTTAACCGGGGCAGGGCGCGGGTTTTGCTCAGGGGCCGATATGGCCGAGCTGAAAAATGCCGCAAGCCAAGGAGCGCCTGACGAAGAGAGCGGCAAGAGTGTGGAGCAGCTTGTGTCGGTGCTCACCGGCACGAAAACAGAAGAAGAGATAGAGGACCAAAACCCGAATAACGTGCGGACCGATTTCAGGAAGCGCTACTCCTATCTTCCGGCCATTCCGAAACCGATTATTGCGGCTGTGAACGGCCCTGCCGCAGGTCTCGGCTTCATTATGGCCCTCTACTGCGATTTGCGTTTCGCCGCCGATAGCGCCCGTTTTTCCACCGCATTCTCGCGGCGGGGACTGATAGCGGAGCATGGCATCAGTTGGATGCTGCCGCGGATAATAGGCCTGTCTCAAGCCCTTGACCTGCTTTTTTCGGCGCGTATGGTAGATGCAGAGGAAGCCCTGCGCCTGGGCCTTGTCAACAGGGTGTTTCCGGAAGAGCGTTTTATGGAAGGCGTTCTTGCGTATGCCCGCGAGCTTGCAGCATCCGTTTCTCCGCGCTCCCTAAGGGTGATGAAACGGCAGATTTACGACGCCCAGTTCCAGACCCTTTCCGAGGCATGTCGGGTGGCCGACGAGGAGCTTCTCCTCAGTTTTGAGTCGGAAGATGTGAAAGAAGGCGTCGCCCATTTTATGGAAAAACGAGCGCCGGAATTCACGGGGAGATAGCTGCCTGCGGCGAGAGGGCGAGGGACGATAGATGTCAGAGGAAAAACAGATAGCCAAGATTGCCGAAAGCCTCCATCTGGATATGCGTCAGGTAGGAGCAACTGCGGCCCTCCTTGATGGAGGCGCCACCATACCCTTCATCGCGCGCTACAGGAAGGAGGCTACAGGCTCCCTCGACGAAGTAGCGGTTGCGGCCATCCGGGACAGCCTCGACGCGCTAAGGGAATTGGAAAAAAGGCGCGAGGGCATCCTGAAAACGCTGGAGGAGAGTGGGATGCTGACGGAGGAGCTGAAGGATCAGGTCTACGGCGCCGAGACGATGTCGGTCCTCGAAGACCTTTATCTTCCGTACAGGCCCAAGCGGCGCACGAGGGCGGCCGTGGCGAGGGAAAGGGGTCTTGAGCCCCTGGCAAAGCGAATTTTTTCCCAGGCTGCATTCGATGTTCCTTGTGAGGCAGCCTTGTTCGTCGACGAAGGAAAGGGTGTTGCCTCGGTAGAAGAGGCGCTCGCAGGCAGCCGCGACATCATTGCCGAATGGGTCAACGAGGATGGAGAGGCAAGGGCGAGGCTGCGGCAGCTTTTTGCAAAAAAGGGGGCATTCCGTTCGAAAAAGGCGCCCGGAAAGGAAGAGGAAAGCGAGAAATTCAGGGATTACTTCGATTGGAGCGAGCCTGTCACAAAGGCGCCCTCCCACAGGGTCCTGGCCCTCAGGCGGGGAGAAAGCGCGGGCGTACTCGTGCTGCATGTGACCCCGCCCGAGGATGAAGCTCTTGCCTTTCTCGAAGCCCTATTTCTAAAAGGTAATAACGAAGCGTCACAACAGGTGAAACTGGCGCTTCACGACGCCTACAAGCGGCTCCTTGCGCCTTCCATGGAGACGGAGACAAAACTGGAGACGAAGAAAAGGGCTGACGAGGAGGCGATCCGGCTCTTCAATGAGAACCTGAGACAGCTTCTGCTGGCGCCGCCTCTCGGCCGGCGGAACGTGATGGCCATCGACCCGGGATTCCGGACAGGGTGCAAGGTCGTCTGCCTCGACAGCCAGGGAAAGCTTCTGCACGCGGAGACCATCTATCCCCATACGGTATCGGTGGAAGCTGCCGCAGGAGAAACGGTCGGGAAGCTCTGCCGGTTGCACGACATAGGAGCTGTCGCTATCGGAAACGGAACGGCAGGGAGGGAAACAGAGGGCTTTATCAGGAAGCTCGGACTCCCCCGGGATATCGTAGTGGTAATGGTAAACGAAAGCGGGGCATCCGTCTACTCGGCATCGGCTGTGGCACGGGAGGAGTTCCCTGATCAGGATGTCACGGTGCGGGGTGCGGTCTCCATAGGCAGGCGTCTCATAGACCCCCTTGCGGAACTCGTGAAGATCGATCCCAAATCTATAGGCGTCGGACAATATCAGCATGACGTGGACCAGAGGATGCTTAAGTGCAGCCTCGACGATGCGGTGGAAAGCTGCGTGAACCGGGTCGGCGTAGAGATGAACACGGCAAGTAAGCAGCTCCTCGCCTATGTATCCGGTCTGGGGCCCCAACTTGCCGCGAACGTGGTGAGCTACAGGAACGAACACGGCCCTTTCAGAAAAAGGGCCGATCTCAGGAAGGTGCCGAAGCTGGGTCCCAGGGCCTTCGAGCAGGCGGCGGGATTCTTGCGGATCAGAGACGGAGAGACGCCTCTCGATAGGACCGCGGTACACCCGGAAAGCTATCCTGTAGTGGAAAAGATGGCCCGGGACCTGGGCGTCTCAATTGACGATCTGATCGGGGACGCACGGCTGCGCGGCCGCATCGATCTCAAAAAGTACGTGACCGAAAAAACGGGGTTGCCCACGCTGAACGATATCATGTCCGAGCTGGCGAAACCCGGAAGAGACCCGCGCGACAGCTTCGAGACGGTGAGTTTTGCAGAAGGTGTGGAAAAAATCGAGGACGTCAGGCCGGGCATGCGGCTGGCCGGGATTGTCACCAATATCACCGGATTTGGTGTGTTCGTGGACATAGGAGTCCACCAGGACGGCCTTGTCCATATAAGCGAGCTGGCGGACAACTACGTAAAAAACCCGGCCGACGTGGTGAAGGTGCGTCAAAAGGTGATGGTGACCGTGCTGGACGTGGACGTGAAGCGGAAGAGGATATCCCTCTCCATGAAGAAGGCGCGGGTGAATGCATCCCATGAAAGATAACCTTTACCTGTGGTTCGACACGGAATACTCGGACCTCGATCTCGACACAGCGGTGCTTTTGCAGGTTGCCGCCATCATCACGGACGCGTCGCTCAGACGGGTGTTGCCCCGGGAGCGCGATGTCTCCTTGGCCGTCCGGCTGCCACATGGGATAGCGGTAAGCGCGTGGGTCGAGCAGAACCTGCCGGACCTGCTCAAGGCGTGTCGCTCATCCGCTGCCCTGGATGCAAGCGAGGCGGACACACTGTTATCCGCCTACGTGGACGCGGCCCAAGGCGCGCCTGCGGTGCGCAAAGGCGAGGGAGCGATACTGGCGGGGAATAGCATCCATGCAGACTGGCGGCTTGCCCGCCGCTTCCTGCCCCGCTTCCTGAGCCGCCTGAATTACCGTCTCCTCGACGTCACGGCCTTTAAGCTGGAGTGGAAGCGCATTCACCCGGACGCAGAATTTCAAAAAGAGAACCGGGAGATGATACGCGCATATTTCCCGGAGGCCACCCTCAACCTGAGCAGCCGTCATGACGCCCATTACGACGTGGAAGCCTCTATCGCCGAAATGGGCTTCTACCGAAAGTACCTCCTTCGGCAGGAGCCGTAGTCGGCTCATTCAACCGAGGGTGAGGCGCGGAAAGCGCCCACCCCCCTTCGGTGTGTGCGGCGCTTCTAGTGCGCCTTCAGGTAGTCGAGGCAGAACTTGAGGGCTTCATCGCCCGGCAACCCTTTCGCATCGATGCTCTTCAGGTAGGCATCGATCACGGGCCTCACCGCTGCCCTCCACCGTGCGTCTTCCTCCTTTGACAGGGCTATGACCTTGTTTCCCCTCTTCTTTGTGAACTCAAGCCCTGACTTGTCGATCTGATCCCACACCTTGCCCTGTTTTTCGATCCATTCGCGGCTGACCTGTTCCATCACGGCCTGGACGTCGGCCGGCAGGGCGTTCCATTTTTGCTTATTCATGATCACAAACATGCCTGAGGTATACGCGGCGCCGTAGTCTTCCGTGCTCGACGATATGACCTCTCCCCACTTGAAGCCTTCGAGGGCCTCGAAGGGCGCCATGGAGCCGTCCGCCACGCCGGTCCTCAACGCGTCATAGGTCTCAGGCATCGTCATGCCGACAGGCGACGCGCCGAGGGCAGTGACGATAGGTACCACTGCTCCCTGAGCCCTTATCTTCATGCCCTTCAGGTCCTCGAGTTTGTAAACGGGCTTCTTCGTATGGACGATGCCGGGACCGTGGGCGTGAAGAAAGAGCACCTTCACCTCGTCGAGCTCCTTCGGCTTGAACTTGCTGTAGTACGCGTTGATGAGCCCGGTCGCCTGAGCGCCGCTCCTGTAGCCCAGGGGAAGGTCGATCACGGCCATCATGGGGAATTTCCCCCTTGTGTACGCCAGCACGCTCTCCCCGATGTCCGCAATGCCCATCACGACGTTATCGTAGGTCTGCGCGGCGGGCGTGAGTGTGCCGCCGGCGAAATAGGTGATCTTGACCTTGCCGTTCGTCCTTTTCTCCACCTCCCTGCACCACTGCTCAGAAAGGATGCTGTTCTTATGCGGCGCGGGGAAAAAGTTCGAGAAGTTGAGGGTAATTACCTTCTGCGCCGAGGAAGCAGCCGGGAACAATAGAAAACCGATAGATGCCGCAAAAACCAACAGACCGAGGTGTATCAGAGTCTGCCTTTTCATGTTACTCCCCCTTTGTTTTGTATTTGTGGAGCACACAGAGCCTGTGCATTTCATTTTATTGTCACCTGCCGTCGCCTACTGGCCTACTATCGGCATCAGCCAACCCGGCAGCCAGGTGGCAAGCCCGGGAAAAATAAAAGAAGGGCCGCGGCAACGACGAGACTGATGAGAAATGGATAAACGCCCGCGTAGATCACGCCGAAGGGCACCTTTGTGATCTGCTTGACCACGAACACGTTGATCGCAACCGGGGGGATCACCACCCCGACCATGACGGTAACGCCGATCATGATGCCGAACCAGAGCGGGTTATAACCCAGCTTGTCGATGGCCGGGTAGAAGATCGGCGTCGCCAGTATCATGAAGGCCAGATCGTCGATAAAAGAGCCGCCGATCAGATAGATGAAGGTAATAAAGATCATGACGATCCATGGGGCCATATGAAGACCGGTGATCCAGGTCGCCGTGATCATCGGTATCTTCGTCACCGCGATAAAATGGCCGAGCACGGTGGAGCCGGCAATGAGCATGAGGACCATGCAGGCAGTAGTGAGCGACTCCGCCACAGCCTTGAAGAATTTCGTGAAATTCATGTCCCGTCTCAGGACGGTAAGAACGAGCACGAGGAACGTCCCCACGCTCCCGGCCTCGGTCGGGGTAAAGAAGCCCTTGAGAATGCCCCCTATCACCATAGCGAAGACTATGATTACCCAGACGATCTCTGGCAGGGCCCTCCACCTCTCCGGCCAGGGGTACTTCTTGCTTCTCGGCGCAACGTCGGGATATATGCTGGCCCACGCATAAATAATGCAGATAAAGAAAAAGGCGACGATAAGCCCGGGGATTATCCCCGCGAGGAAGAGCCGTCCTATGGACTGGTCCGTGATGATGCCGAAGACGATGAGGGTTACGCTCGGGGGAAGGAGAATCCCGAGGGTGCCGACGGAGGCCACAATCCCGGTCGATAGCTTCTTTGCGTAGCCGTAGCGGTCCATCTCCGGGACGGCGACGCTCGCGAAGGTTGCAGCCGTTGCAGGCGATGAGCCGCAAATCGACTTAAAAGCCGTTGCGCCGGCCACGGTAGCCATGGCCATCCCTCCGGGCACATGACCCATAAATTTGTTGGTCGCGTCGAAGAGTCTCTTTGCGATCCCTGAGTTGAAGGCGACCTGTCCCATGAATACGAAGAGCGGGATAACAGTGAACCCATACGTATCGAGGACGTCGAAAAAGTCCTTTGCCAGCAGGTTCAATGCGGCGTGCCAGGAGATGAGATAGCCGAAGCCGAGGAAGCCGATAAGGATCATGGCGAAGGCAAGCTCGATACCGGTGAGAAAAAGGACCAGGACAATCGATAGAGCTATGATGCCTACGGTGACTTCATTCATAACGGCCTCCCGCTATTTTCACGACATCGCCGATAAGCACGAGGCATTGGATAAAACAGCAGAAGCCGATGCCGAAGGCCACCGGATAAAACGGGAGCTGACGGGTAGCCGTGACCTCGCCCGATTTAAAGAGTTCGAAGGCATACGCCAAAAGGTTATAGCCTATGAGCACAAAAAGACCGAAAGAGAGCGCCCTGGTGCAGACATCGAAGACCCCCTTCCAAAAGGCAGACAGACCTTGTATAAAGAAATCGACAAAGATATGGCACCTGAGCAAGGAAGTGACAGGAAGCGCAAAACCTATCACCACTGCCCCGCCGAGCCCCACCATCTCATAGGTGCCCACGATCGGGCGGCCCAAGAGTCTCAGGGCGACATCGGCGACGGTGAGGAGCATGATGAATATGAGCGCAGCCCCCGCTATCCACTGCATATACTTGCTCAGCCTTTGCACAATCGAAAGAAACACTTCCATAAATTCCCCCCTCCCCGGATCGGTAATCGTGCGTGCGGCACGTCTTCTTCCCTGTCATCGATGAACCGCGTGTCCGACTTTGGTACTTCCCGCATGGGAAAGCCCATATTCGTGATGACATGCAGGGCGTTTAATTAATATCACAGGTACCGGGAAAAAAAACAATAGTAATATGGGTGCATACTGGTACATCGAATGTACTACTAAAATAATGGCGACTTCGTCATATCTGTAATCGTGCGTGCGACCAGTCTTCATCCCTGTCACCGGCGAATTGCGCGTCTCACTTTGCCCTCAAATAAAGGGGAAGCCCATATTTTCGCAAATGTTTTCTCATGCCGTGCAAAAGGTCGGATTACCTCAGAATAGTCAAAGGTAGATCACATAACCGCGTCTTGTCAAGAAATATTTGTTGCGCAATTCTTTTGTATACAATCTTACTTGTCCGTCGGCGACCGATCGGCACCCACATGTTTTGCGAAGAGCGGACCGATTTGACCGCCCGCCGCCACATGGTTGACATCACCCTGCCCTTGCTTTAATCTTTCCGGGAATGAAGGTCATTACCACCCATTTCAACGCGGACTTCGATGCCCTTTCTTCCATGGTGGCGGCCAAAAAGTTATATCCCGACGCGGTCCTCGTGTTTCCCGGCTCTCAGGAAAAGAGCGTCCGGGATTTCCTCATTCGCTCAACCCTCTATTTCCTCAGCATAGCGAAAATGAAAGACATCAATTATGACGAGGTGGAGACGCTCATCCTTGTAGACACAAGGCAGAAGAACAGGATTGGGGAGTTTGCGCGGCTCGTGGATTCGGCGCGCGTCTCCGTCCATGTGTATGACCACCACCCGCCCGCGGAGGACGACATCGTGGGCGAGGTCAACGTCATAGGCACGGGGAGCGCCTGCGTGAGCATGCTCGTCGGGCTGCTGCAGAAAAAGGGCTGTGACGTATCGCCTGAAGAGGCGACGATTATGATGCTCGGCATTTACGAAGAGACAGGCGGTTTTCGCTATCCGTCGACAGGACAGCGTGACTTTGAGGCGGCAGCGTTCCTGCTCTCCAAAGGGGCCCACGTGGATATGGTCTCCGATATCCTCGTCAAGGAGATGTCGCCGGAGCAGGTTTACCTGCTCCACGATCTTATAGAGGCTGCAACGGTGCACAACATCAACGGCATAGACGTCGTGGTCACCGAGGGCAGCACCGAGCGATATGTGGGCGACCTCGCCGCGCTCGTCCAGAAATTCCGCGACATGGAAAACCTGAATGCGATTTTTGCCCTTTTTCGCATGGATGACAGGATCTACATCATCGGCAGAAGCCGGATCCCGGAAGTGGATGCGGGCCGGATCCTCGCCCCTATGGGAGGGGGCGGCCACAAGGAGGCCGCTTCCGCCACACTGAAGGAGGTCACCCTTATAGAGGCAAAATCAGTGCTCCTCGAGCGTCTGGCGACTCTGGTAAAGCCCCTGTGGACAGCTCGGGACATCATGTTTTTTCCCGTCGTCTCCGTGGACCAAGATGCGCCGCTGCGTGAAGCACGGGACATCCTCACCAAGTATAATGTCAATTCCCTGCCTGTCACTTCCGGCCATAAAGTGACAGGCATCGTCACCAGGCAGATTGTCGAGAAGGCCGTTTTTCACAGGCTGGAAGAGCTTTCCGTGAGGGAGTATATGATCACCGAGTTCTCCACTGCCCGGCCCACCGATTCCATCGAGCGCGTGAAGGAGATCGTCATAGGCGGGAATCAGCGGTTTCTCCCGGTCACGGAGGAAGGGCGGCTGATCGGCGCAGTGACGCGGACCGACCTCCTCCGCATACTCGAAGACGAGATCAGAAAAAGCGTCCTCGGGAAGCTTGACTATCACGACGTGTACGAAAAGCGTAAAAACGTGAAGAGGCTCATGGAGGAGCGGATCAGCCTGCCCGTGCTCGACCGCCTCATCACTATCGGCAGCCTCGCCGACGAGATGGCCTTCCATGCGTACCTGGTGGGCGGTTTTGTCCGGGACCTGGTGCTGCGCGACGAGAACTTCGATATCGATGTGGTGATCGAAGGGGACGGCATCCGGTTTGCGGAGGAACTGGGGAAGCGCCTCGGCATCAAAATCCGCATGCACAAGGAGTTCGGGACTGCAAAGATCCTTTACGGCGACGGGTTCAAGGTGGATGTGGCGACAGCCAGACTGGAGTACTACAAAGCCCCGGCGGCCCTGCCCATTGTCGAGCACAGCTCACTGAAGCTCGATCTCTACCGCAGGGATTTTACCATCAATACGCTCGCCATCTCGCTCAACAAGAACACCTTCGGCGAGCTTATCGATTTTTTCGGAGCCCAGGGGGATATAAAGAAGAAGAGCATCAGGGTGCTGCACAGCCTCAGCTTCGTGGAGGACCCTACCAGGGTGTTCCGGGCGGTAAGGTTCGAGCAGCGCTTCGGTTTCCAGATCGGCAAGTTCACCGTCAACCTCATAAAGAATGCCGTCAAAATGAGCTTTTTCTCGAAAATAAGGGGTCCAAGGATTTGGAGGGAACTCGTGCATATCCTCTCGGAGGCCGACCCCGGGCGGATCATGAGGAGGCTCCGGGAGCTCGACCTCCTCAGGTTTATCGACCCCGCCCTGACATTCGACCATGAAAAGGAGAAGCTCCTTGGCGAGATGGATACGGTCCTCAAATGGTACAACCTGCTGTACAAGGGCAGGTACAACCGCGTTTTTTACTACCTCCTCGGTCTTGTGGACCACATGTCCCTCGCGGATGTGGGCGATCTTTCACGAAGGCTCGTGGCGTCCGAATCAATGCGAAGGAAACTTCCTCATGAGGCTACCAATGTGCGGGAGGTTACGGGAAAACTGTCGACGGCTATCCGTTTCATGAAGAAGAGCGAGGTATACAAACAGCTTGAAATGTTGAGCCAGGAAGGTCGGCTTTTCGTCATGGCCAAGGCCCATTCGCAGGATTTGAGAAAGGCGGTCTCGAACTATATCACCTACGTGGAGAGCTTCCGTCCCCTGACCACCGGAGTTGACCTACTGGCCATGGGAATCAAGGAAGGCCCCGTCTTCAGGGAAATCCTCGAGGCCCTCAAGGAAGCCAAAATCGACCGGAATTTTGCGACCAAACAGCAGGAGCTGGCCTTTGTGCATGAGTATATTGAAGAACACCATTCCGGAGCAGAGGGGCGAACGGCGTGATCAACTTCAGCGCCTCTACTCTCGAACTGCAGACCGAATGTTTTGAAGGCCCACTCCCGGTTCTGATCACGCTCATCAAACGAAACAAGATCGACATCTTCGATATCCCCATCGGCCAAATCGCCCAGCAGTTCCTTGTATATGTCGATCTTGCCCGGGAAATGGACCTGAAGATCGCCGAGGATTTCATTGAGATGGCATCTCTCTTGATTTTCATCAAATCGAGGATGCTCCTTCCTGTGGAGGGTGAGGATCCGAGAGAGGAGCTTGTCGAAAAAATCATAGAATACGAAAAGCTCAAGGCCATGGCGAAGAGCCTTGGTAACTTCCCCGTGCTCGGGAAGGACATCTTTGCGCGTAATTCAGTCATGGAAGAAGAGGAGGAAGGGGACGTGTTCTCCCTGGCCGACCTGTTTTTTCAGTTGATAAAGAGCAAAGAGGAGCGCTTCCTCACAGTCCTGGAGATACGGCCGACACTGGAAGAGAAGTTGAAAGAGATCATGGGGCAGCTCAGTCGGGAGGGGAAATATACCTGGAGTATGGACCTGGAGCAGGATCTGCGCGACAGGGTGGCAACGGTACTGGCGATGCTGGAGATTGCCAAGCTGAAAAAGGCAATTATCTCGCAAAAACGTCCATTCGGAACTATATTGCTCAGGAGAAGGTGAGACCATGCCGTGGAGTCGAAAAAGGAAAGCCCTCGTCATTATTCTCTCGCTGATCGTTCTCATCTTTTGTGTGTCCCTCATCTCCGGCTTCAGTCGCAGACCCTCGGGCGACCAGATAGGCGTCGTGGAGATCGAAGGCCTGATATCCGGCTCCAAGGATGCCATGGAGGATATCATACGCTTCAAGGAAGACCCTTCGATAAAAGGGGTTATCCTGAGAATAAACTCTCCCGGAGGGGGGGTGGGCCCCACGCAGGAAATTTTCAGGGAAGTGGTAAAACTGAAGGATAAGAAGAAGGTATACGTCTCCATGGGTTCGACCTGCGCATCGGGGGGCTATTATATCGCCTCGGCCGGGGAAAAACTGTATGCGAATCCGTCGACCATCACGGGGAGCATCGGAGTGATCATGCAGCTTATGATAGTGGAGGACGTGCTCAAAAAGATAGGCGTGAAAAGCAATACCATCAAGGCAGGTGAATTCAAAGACGCGGGCTCGCCTTTCAGGGAGATGACACCGTCCGAAAGGGCGTATATGGACGATATAGTCCAGAGCATTTATGAGCAGTTTATCAAGGACATCGCCACGGCGAGAAAAAATGGACCCGGCACGGGTGAAGGAGCTGGCCGGGGGCAAGATTTACACGGGAAACCGGGCAAAGGACCTGGGTCTGATCGACGGCATAGGGAATTTTTATGACACCGTCGATGCGCTCAAGACCAGCCTCAAGATCAAGGGGAAGCCGAGCCTGGTTTACGCGGAGAAGCCTTTCTCCTTCTCGAAATGGGTCTTCGGCGCCCTTTCGAGAGAGACGATGAATGAGCTTTTTTCCTCGCCCTTCAAGTTTGTGGCCACCCCCTGACCCGCCGGGTTTGAGCGCTATTCCCGGCTGACTTCTCGCGCCCCGCGCATCTCCTTAAATATTGACAAGAATGGCGATTCCTACTATAAGTTAAGGTGGCGCACGGCACGCACCATCTTCGGCCCGATGGTGGAATAGGCAGACACATCAGACTTAAAATCTGACGCTCGCAAGGGCGTGCCGGTTCGAGTCCGGCTCGGGCCACCACCAAATCGTCGCTGCACCGGCTGCGCATGAGCGTGCATCGGAACTCTTTCGGAAGTGAGAAAGGGCATGAAAGCTGAAAAACGATACAACGCGAAGCACCCTTTTGCCCCTCATAAGCTTCGGGAGAGCGAGATCATGTACCGGACGCTCTTCGACAACGCCACCGATGGGATATTTCTCATGAAAAAGGGTATCTTCATCGATTGCAACAAGATGTTCCTGACTATTTTCGGGTGTACCAAGGAGCAGATTATCGGACAAACTCCTCTGAGATTTTCTCCTCCCTTCCAGCCCGACGGAGAGGTTTCAAAAGTGAAGGCCCTGGAGATGGAAAAGGCGGCCATTGCCGGCGAGCTTCAGTCCTTCGAGTGGAAACACTGCCGCTACGACGGAAGCCTCTTCGATGCGGAAGTGAGTTTGACCCGCGTGCAGATCAACGAAGATACGGTCCTCCTTCAGGCGATCATCCGCGACATCAGCCAGCGGAAGGAAGCAGAGCGCAAGTTGCGGGCAAACGAGGAACGCTACCGCACCTTCATCGACGCCACGTCCGACGGTGTGTTCCTCAAGGACGAGGAGTTCCGCTACCTTATCGTTAACAAGCGACTAAGGTCATACTTCAAAAAGGAGGAAGAGGAGATTATCGGGAGGACGGACTTCGAAATACTCTCTGTAGACGCGGACAGACGCCGGGAAACGGATATACAGGCCTTCAACTCGTCGTCCATCGTGATATCCGAGGAGGCTGTCAACGGCAGGATCTACGAGACACGGAAGTTCCCGGTGACTATTACCGAAAACACGAGAGGCATCGGCGCCTACGTCAGGGATATCACCTCGCGGAAAAAGGCGGAGGAAGAGCTGAAAACGAAGTCCCTCAACCTTGAGGAAGTCAACGCTGCCTTAAGGGTGCTGCTCCGCCAGCGGGAACAGGACAAGAACGAGATGGAAGGCAGAATTCTGGACAACGTAAGAAAACTTGTCCTGCCATATATCGAAAGGCTCAGAGAAAAAAGACTCGATGAAGAACAAAAGGCGTACCTGGATATCCTCGAGACGAATCTGAAGCATATCGTCTCGCCCTTTGTCCAGAAGATGGCCTCCGCCTACGCGGATTTCACCCGATCAGAGATTCTCGTGGCAAACCTGATCAGGGACGGCAAGACCATCAAAGAGATTGCGGGCATATCAGGGGTATCGGAGAACGCGGTCAACCGGCATCGACAGAATATCAGAAACAAGTTGGGACTGAACGGACAGAAAGTCAGTCTCAAGGTCCACCTCATGTCGCTCGGCTGATCACGCTGGCTTCACTATGTATGCAAACCTTCAGCGGTCAAGAGTTTTTGCCGATTTTATAATGGTACATTTTGCGTACTAGTCTCACCCCATATTACTATCATTTTTTTTTCCGGTACATGTGATATTAACTAAGTGTTCTACAGGTCATTGCAATTGTCCACGACTATCTAGTCGGATCTCGGAAAGGGGGTAAGGGATGAATATTATCGATGTCATCGCAAAACAGGCGCGTTTCATTCCGGAGGAGCCGGTGTTCGTTGAGGTCAGACCGGTATCGGGGGTGAGGGGAGAGATAAGCTGGAGACAGCTTTATGAAAGGGTCAACAGGCTTGCCAATAGTCTTCTCGGGCTTGGCGCCGGAAAGGGGGGAAAAGTCTTTCTCCTGGGCAAAAATTCGTTAAACTGGCTGGAGGCGTATTTCGCAATTCTCGCGACCGGCGCATGGGCCGCTCCCCTCAACTTCAGGTTCACCGATGACGACATCCTCTTTTGCGCAAAAACGGCCGAGCCCGTGATCTTCATTTTTGATGAGGAGTTTGCGGACCGCATTCAAAAGCTTCAGGGGAAGCTGCCCACGGTCAGGTCCTATATCGTTATCGGCGGAGAAGGCAACGAGACCGTGAGGACCATGGAGGGTCTCATCGAAAAGGGTCCATCCGATGCCCCGAATATCGAGCTTGAAGATGAAGCCGAGGCAGCCCTCTATTTCACGTCGGGCACCACGGGGGCCCCGAAACCCGTGCTCATTCAGCACAAGAGCCTCATGGCCGCAGCCGTTACGGAGGCGATGAACCATAATTTGGTCCAGTCCGACCGTTTTATCATGATGCCGCCCATGTACCACGTCGCCATCGCCCACGCGCTCGGCGCCATGGCGGCGGGCGCGTGCAGCGTACTGCTCACCGAGCAGATAACCGCCCAGTCCATGGTAAACACCATCGCAAAGGAGCGCATATCAGTGGCGTTCCTGCTCGTGCCGTGGGCCATGGACCTCCTGGAAGCTTTCGACAAGCAGCGGATAAAGAGCGAGGAGTACGATTTGAGCCGGTGGCGCCTGACCCATATGGGGGCGCAGCCGATTCCCCCGAGCCTGGTGAAGCGGATCAAGGAGTACTTTCCCCACATGGAGTACGACACGGATTACGGATTGAGCGAAACCATGGGCCCCGGGGTCGTCCACCTGGGGATGGAGAATGAGAGAAAAGTCGGGGCCATCGGCAAGCCCGGCCTCATGTGGGATGCGCGGATAGTCAACGATGCGGGAGAAGACGTGGCCCAGGGAGAGGTGGGTGAGCTCATCGTGAAAGGCCCGGGGGTCATGAAGTGCTACTACAAGAATCCGGAGTTGACCGCCTCGACCGTACGAAACGGATGGCTCCGCACGGGCGACTTGGGGAGGCTTGATGAAGAGGGCTTCATCTATCTTGTGGACCGGAAAAAGGACCTTGTCATCAGCGGCGGAGAGAATATCTATCCTGTCGAGGTGGAAGAGGTCATCTTGAAGCACCCCAAGGTCCATGACTGCGCGGTGATCGGTGTGCCCCACGATCGCCTTGTGGAGGTGACGTGTGCGGTGGTAGATCCCCTTGACGGGGAGTCTCTGACGGTGGAGGAGATCCGCGCATACTGCGAGAAGCACCTGCCCCGGTATAAGCGGCCGTATCACATCATTATCGATAAGGTGCCGAGAAACGCGACAGGGAAAATAGAGAAACCGAAGCTGCGGGAAAAGTATGGCAGAGGAGTCTAGGAAAATACCTAATTCGGAGGGTATCCAATGATCAACGCATCCCTTATCGGGGAATTTCAGCAGATTGTCGGCAAGGAGAACGTACTCACCTCGTCCGAGGCACTGAAGGCCTATTCCTATGACGGCACCACCAACTGGATCCATGAGCCCGACGTCGTGGTCTTCCCCACGACCACTCAGCAGGTCTCGGCCATCCTTAAGATAGCCAACGCGGAGAAGATCCCCGTCACCCCCAGAGGCGGCGGCACCAACGTGAGCGGCGGCTCCGTCCCCTGGATGGGCGGCATCGCCATGGTCATGACAAAGATGAACAAGATAGTAAGGATCGACAAGGAGAATCTCACCGCCACCGTCGAGCCCGGCGTCGTGCTCCAGGACCTCACCCTCCGCCTCGCGAAAGACGGCCTCTTCTTCCCCCCCGACCCCCAGAGCTTTTTAGGCGCCACCATGGGGGGCATCATCTCCGAGAACGCCGGCGGCCCCGCCTGCGTCAAGTACGGGGTGACCAAGCAGTACATCCTGGGCATCGAGGTAGTCCTCCCGACAGGCGACATCATAAACCTCGGGGGCAGGACCCTCAAGAACGTGGTGGGCTACGACCTCCTCCACATCTTCATCAGCGCCGAAGGCACCTTAGGCGTCATCACAAGAGCAGAGCTGAAGCTCAACCCCATACCCCCCGCCAAAAAGACCGCCATGGCGGTCTACGACGACATTGCGGCAGCAGGAGAGAGCGTCTACAGGATCCTCGAGAACGGGGTCGTCCCCGGTAAGATCGAGCTTCTCGACAACTACATAATCAACAGGATAGAAGAGATGATGCCCATGGGTCTCCCCAAGGACGCCGACGCGGTCCTCATTTTCGAGTGCGACGGCATAAGCGAGGCCGTGGAGAAGGAGACGGAGAAGATCGTGGAGATCACGAAAAAGTACGGGGCAAAGGAAGTCAGGATTGCTCGTGACGCGGATGAGGCGGACAAGTACTGGATGGCGAGAAAGGCAGGGTTTGCGGCCACCTTCGGTAAGGCCAAGACGGTCTTCGCCGAAGACGTCACCGTCCCCAGGGGCAGGATACCCGACCTCATCAACAAGTGCAAGGAGCTGGCAAAGAAGTATAACGTGGAGATCACCGTGCTCGGCCATGCGGGCGACGGCAACCTCCACCCCGCGATCCTGACCGATATAGACAACAAGGAGCACTACGAGAGGTCGATCAAGGCGATGGAGGAGATCATCGAAGGGGCCGTCGAGCTCGGCGGGGTGCTTTCCGGCGAGCACGGCATCGGCCTGGAGAAGCAGAAGTTCTTCAACAAGGTGACGAACCCCGTCGTCGTTAACATGATGAAAGGCATAAAGGCGCTCTTTGACCCGAACAACATAATGAACCCGGGCAAGATCTGGGATTAGGGGCTTACCATGAAGGACCTGGAAGAGCTTAAAAAAGTCGGGCAATACGCGGACCAGTGCATGAAGTGCGGCTTCTGCAGCTTCTTCTGCCCCGTCTACCAGGAAGAGCGGACGGAGACCTCTGTTGCGCGGGGCAAGAACTACCTCACCAAGCTCATCCTGAAAGGCGAGCAGGAGTTCACGCCCGAGATGGCCGAGATCCTCGGCAAGTGCCTCCTCTGCAAGCGCTGCGTCGCCAACTGCCCCTCGAAGACCCAGATCGACAGGGTGGTGGTGGCGGCCCGCGCCCAGATGGTGAAGGAGAAGGGCCTCGGCTTCATAAAGAACTTCGTCTTCCGCAGGGCCATGGCGAGCAGAAAGGCCATGGGCCGCTATGCGAGGCTCATGCAGACCTTCCAGTGGCTCATGCCGAAGACTGAAGGCACCGTCCGCCACCTGCCGGACTTCATCAAGTCCTTAGGCGGCAGGAACTTCCCCGCCCTTGCAAAGACCTTCCTCAGGGACCGGGTAAAGCCGGTCTATGCACCCTTAGGCCCGCGGAAGATGACGGTCGCCTTCTTTATGGGATGCGCCACCGATTTCGTCTACCCCGAGCTGGGTCTGGCCCTCATCACCTTCCTCACCCGCAGGGGCGTGGAGGTGAGGGTGCCCCTGGAACAGAACTGCTGCGGGGCGGCGATCCTCTTCTCCGGCGACTTCGAGACAGCCCGTTTGTTAGCCGACCAGAACGTCAAGGCCCTCAAAGACGTCGACTACGTCGTCACTGCCTGCGGCACGTGCAGCTCTACCCTGAAAGACTACAAGAAGTACCTCGCCGGCAGTGAAGACCAGGAGAAGAGGTACGGGGAGTTGGAATCGAGGGTGAAGGACATGACGGAGTTCATCATCGACGTCCTTAAGGTCAAGCCCGAGGAGCTGACCCTCAAAAAAGAATTCCAGGGGAAGACGGCCACCTGGCACGACCCCTGCCACCTGATAAGATACCAGAACATCAAGGACCAGCCCAGGGCCATCCTGAAGGGCCTGAAAGGTCTCAAGTACGTGGAGATGCCGAACGCCGACCTCTGCTGCGGCATGGGCGGCTCCTTCAGCGTCTCCCACTACGACATCACAAAGAAGATAGCGGCAAAGAAGATGGAAGGCATAAAGGCGACGGACGCGGACATCGTGGTGACGGCATGCCCGGGGTGCATGATCAACCTGCTCGACAATGTCCTGCTGAACAAGATGCCCCAGAAGGTCTACCACCTACTGGAGCTGGTGGAGTAAATAGAGGTTTCAAGAAACGATAAAGCACTCTTAGAGGAGGATCATTATGAGCTATTATCAGTGGATGACGGTGAAGGACGTAATGCGGGTCAATGCCTTCAAGTGGCCCAACAAGATAGGCGCCAAGGACCTCTACAAGTCCTACACTTTCAAGGAATGGAACGAACGTGCCTGCCGCCTCGCCAACGCTCTGGCGGATATGGGCATGAAGAAGGGCGACAGGTTCGCGGCCCTCGGCTACAACTGTGTGGAGTGGCTGGAGATTTACGCCGCCGCCGCCAAGGGCGGCTTCATCGTCGTGCCCATCATGTTCAGGCTCTCCGCCCCGGAAATGGAGTACAACATCAACCACAGCGAGTGTAAGGTCTTGCTCGTACAGGGCGGCAAGGATCAGAAGGACGGCAAGGACTTCCCCTGGATCGATATGGCCGGCAAGATGAAGAAGAATCTTCCGACCGTCCAGAAGTACGTCTCCTATGCCGTGGACAATCCCCACTACGACGGCTTTATCTCCTATGAGGATGCGATAGCGGCGGCGAGCCCCGAAGAACCCGCCACCGTGGTCGACGGCGAGGACATCTGGATCATCATGTACACGAGCGGCACCACGGGCAAGCCGAAGGGCGTCATGAAGAGCCACAGGTCCCTTTTTGCCCAGTATTTCATCATGATCTACGACCATGATTTCGGCTTCGACGATACCACGCTGCTCGTTATGCCGTGCTGCCACATCAACTCGCTCAACTACTCTTTCGTCAATACGTGGGTGGGGGGAACGGTCATGGCATACAAC
The DNA here is from genome assembly GCA_963768735.1 of uncultured delta proteobacterium. GTDB lineage: Bacteria > Desulfobacterota > Syntrophorhabdia > Syntrophorhabdales > WCHB1-27 > BOG-1155. The sequence goes on from CAVYJH010000003.1 coordinate 242,863, forward strand.
ATGGCGAGCTTCGACTCGGAAGATCTCCTCAGGACATTCTCCGAACACAAGATCACCTTTACCTCCCTCGTCCCGACCCACTACATTATGATGCTCTCCCTGCCGGACGAGGTGAAGAAGAAATACGACCTCACCACCATCAAGAAACTGCTCATCTCCTCAGCCCCTGCGCGGAAGGATACGAAGATCGGCATCCTCAAAATGTTTCCGAACTCGAAACTGGACGAGGCTTACGGGTCGACGGAGGCAGGCATCGTCACCGTCCTGAAGCCCGAGGAGCAGCTTATCAAGCTCGGCTCCTGCGGACGCGAGGTGATCGGCTCAGACCTCCTCAGGCTTTATGAGGAGGACGGAACGCTGATCAACGGGCCCAACAAGGTGGGCGAGGTCTATTCGAGGAGCCCCATGCTCCTTTCCGGTTACTGGAAAGAGCCCGAGAAGCTCACGGCAGCAATGAAGGGCGAGTACTTCAGCGCCGGCGACATGGGCTATAAGGACGATGACGGGTACCTCTTCCTCGTCGACAGGAAGGCAAACATGATCATCTCAGGCGGCGAGAACATCTTCCCCTCGGAGGTGGAGAATGTGGTCGGCGGCTACGAGAAGGTCAGGGATGTGGCGGTCATCGGTATACCTCACGAGAAGTGGGGAGAGACCATCCTTGCCGTCGTCGTGCTCCATGAGGGGCAGACAGCCACGCCCGAAGAGATCACGAAGTTTTGCAAAGGCAAAATCGCCGGTTTCAAGGTGCCCAAGAACGTCGTTTTCATCAAGGATGAGGAGATGCCGAGGACGGGCAACGGCAAGATCCTGCACCGCGTGCTGAGAGAGAAATATGGTATGTGGAAGGACCACCAGTAGTGGGGTAGACCTCCGGGACGGATAAGAATCACGAAAAGGGGGCGATATGAAGAAGATATTACAGGGAAACGAGGCGATCGCGCGAGGGGCCTGGGAGGCGGGGGTCACGGTGGCCGCGGCATATCCCGGCACGCCAAGCAGCGAAATACTGGCTGAGATCGCCAAGTACCCGGAGATCGATGCGGAGTGGTCTCCGAACGAAAAGGTTGCGGTGGAAGTGGCTGCGGGTGCGGCCTTTGCCGGGACCCGCGCCATAGCCTGTATGAAGCACGTAGGGATGAACGTGGCATCCGACGCGTTCATGACCCTCTCCTATGCGGGCGTAAAGGGGGGCCTCGTCGTGGTCGTGGCCGATGACCCCTTTGCCCATAGTTCTCAAAATGAGCAGGACAGCCGGAACTGGGCGCGTTTTGCCAAGGTGCCCATGCTCGAGCCGGGGGATGCCCAGGAATGCAAGGCGTTTACGAAGGTTGCCTTCGAGATCAGCGAGCAATTCGATACCCCCGTTCTCGTGAAGGGCACGACGAGGATATCGCACGCCGATTCACTCGTGGAAGAGGGCGAGAGGAAGGCGTCGTCAATGCCGCTCGGTCTGGATCGATCAGAGATCCCCAAGCATGTCATGGTGCCGGTCAACGTGCGGGTGGCGCGCCGCGTCATCGAGAAACGGATGAGGGATCTCGAGGCGTATGCGGATGAGTTCCCCGGGAACAGGATAGAGATCAACGACCCCGCCGTGGGCGTGATCGCGGCAGGTGCAGCCTATATGTACACGAAAGAGGTTTTCCCCCGGTACTCCTATTTGAAGCTCGGCATGGTCTGGCCCTTGCCGAAAAAGCTCCTAGCGGACTTCTTCGGCAAGGTGAAAAAGGTCATCGTCGTCGAGGAACTGGATCCGTTTTTCGAGACGGAGATCAAGGCGCTTGGTTATAAGATATTTCACGGCAAGGACCTCATCCCGAACATGTACGAGCTTTCACCGGAGATCGTCGAGAGGTCGCTGCTCGGCGCAAAATACAAGCCCCCGAAAATAAGGGTCGACGTGGAGGACATACCGAAACGGCCGGCGAACATGTGCCCCGGCTGCTCGCACAGGGCGCTTTTCTATACGCTCAAAAAGCTGGGTCTTTACGTCTTCGGCGACATAGGCTGCTACTCCCTGGCCGCGGCGCCCCCGCTCCAGGCGATGCACATGAACCTCTGTATGGGAGCAGGCATAGGTCTCGCCTACGGGGCAGGGAAGGCCCTTGGTAAGGACGCGGTAGGCAAGGTGTGCGCCGTTATCGGCGATTCGACCTTTCTCCACGCGGGCCTCCCGCCCCTCATGGATACGGTCTACAACAAGGGATATGCGACAACCATCATCCTCGACAACCGCATCACGGGGATGACGGGTCTGCAGGAGCACCCGGGGACCGGCTACACAATCAAGGGCGAGCCGGCGAACATGATCGACTACGGACAGCTTGTGAAGGCCCTCGGCGTCAAGCACGTGAGGACCGTGGACCCCTATAACCTGAAAGAAACTTTCGAGACCATAAAAGAGGAGACTGACAGGGATGAGGCATCCGTCATTATTACGGAGAATGGCCCGTGCATGCTCCACAGGAGGGAAAAGAGACGGTTCCGGCACCCGTACTACGCCATAGATGCAGAAAAGTGCACTGGCTGCAAGACGTGCCTCCAGGCTCGGGTGCCCGGCAATAAGCTGGGTCGATGAAAAAGGCACCACGAAAAGCGGAAAGAAGAGAAAAGGGATCGTGTCGATCAACAGGCTTCAGTGTCCCGGGTGCGGCGTGTGCGCCCAGGTCTGCAAATTCGAGTCTATCGTACCGGGAAAGGCATGAGGGGGTTCCGATGAAGACGGATAATAAGGTCACCAATATATTACTTTCGGGTGTCGGCGGACAAGGCGCTATTCTCGCCAGCAATATCCTTGCCCACGTATTTGTCCAGGCGGGTTACGATGTGAAAAAGAGCGAAGTCCATGGAATGGCCCAGAGGGGTGGCGATGTGACCACCCATTTCAGGTACGGCGAGAAGGTCTACTCGCCCCTCATCAAGTTCGGTGAGGTCGATTTCCTCCTTGCTTTCGAGCTTCTCGAGGCGCTGAGGTACATCAACTATTGCAAAGACAAGGCGGCTATCGTCATCAACGACCAGAAAATCCTTCCCCCTGCGGTGACCCTGGGACTTGCGAAGTATCCCGAGGACATACCCGCAACATTCAAGAAGCATTTCAAGAACCGGATCCATATGGTCAAGGGACAGGAGATAGCCCTGGGACTCGGAAATGCGCAGGCTGCCAACGTCGTGCTTGTGGGCGCCTTTTCAAAGCTCATTCCCGAAATAGAAGATGGGATGTGGCTGAACGCCTTGTCCGACCTTCTCCCGAAAAAGATTCAGGAACTCAACGTCAAGGCATTCCAAAAAGGGCGGGAGGCTCTCTAGGACCGACGGTCCGGATAGTGTTCTCGACCGTGCGCCGGGCAAAGGACCTATTTTGCAGTAGCGCGCGGATGGGCGAACGGCCGGTAGAGCGGATCGCCGACCAACACCATCCGCCATGACCAGAAGGGAATCGACACTGCGTAGCATTCGGCAAGGGTTGGGCGCCCGTCGGTGAGACAGGCGAAAAAGACGTCCGGGAGGGGGAAGGACTGCAGATAGGGTTCTGCTACCGGTCCCAGGGTAGCAGCAGCCCCTTTTTCGAGCATTGACTTGCACCACACCGTGCTTGTCCCGTTTCTCAGGGTTGTACACTCACTACTGGCTGCGTGAAACCCGACAGCACCCTTGGCCCAGGTGAAGGCATCGACGTATTTTCCCACGCTGTACCAGCCGCAGTACAGGGCGGCATCGGGCGCTTCTCCCGGTTGGAACAACCTCTCTCGTTCGTCGAGGACGACGGCCATCTTCCCGCTGTGTTCAACAAGGTGTGCTGCGCGGTGTATCAACCGGTCGTAGACTTGATAGTATGACTGGTCTTTGTCGTCTTTCTCAGGCCACCGTGCATCGAAATATGCCTTGCCCGAGAGACCGGTCTTCTCCACCTCGATGCTGTCATCGATGATGCGACGTACAATGGTGTCGGAAGGTCCGTCCAGCCGACTCACCAACAGCACCTTTTGGGGCATGTTCTCGACCGCTTTCCCCCGAAATTCCACGAAGTACTTGTTCGGAAGCCATTGTTGCGAATGGAGGTCGTCCATGACAAGGGCTATCTCGGAATCGACCGAGGTGCCCCCGAGAAACTTGCCCATCCGTGCGGTTTCGTTCCGTACAGCCGTTTGCCTCTGCCGCAGCACCTTAAGTGTGGCTTCATCCTTTTCGGCTGCCTTCATTTCGGCTTCCACCTCTGCACGACGTCTTTGAAGCTCACCGATCTGTTTCCTCTCTTCGTCGTTGGGAATGAGCGGACCGGCGCGCAAAGGTATGCCGTACATAAGTACAATGCACCTGAGTTTCTTCCCCTGGGGATCGCTTTTTGCGAGGAAATCCCGTATGGGGCCGGCTATGCTTTTCTCGTATTCCTGTCTGCTTATATCTTCCTTCTCCGAGGTATCGAGTCGAACCAGGTTCCTTGCCGGCACGGAGCGCCTTTTCATGTAGTACCGGGCGAGTTGATCGCTCTCCGGGACCCTTTTGTTTGTGACGATCAAGAGCTGGTCTGCGGTCAGAGTCTGCGCATCGGCTGCATGAGCAAGACAGAGAAAGCCTGCGAGGGCGAATACTATCGACGGGAAAATGGTTCGCGATATCATGGGCGTACTGGCGGGAAAGGCTCGAGGCCCTCGATTTCGATCATTGTCGTCTCCCTAAGATGACGAAGGATAGTATACTCCAGATTCTCTCCGGCAGGGCAAATTCTGTATGTGCAGCCGGGGCTGACATTGGGAAGTGCCCCCAACCCGGCAAGAGCGGAGGCAATTCACCATAGCCCCGGTCTTTCCAGTCTTTTCGTAATTTGTGTGCATTTTTTCTGTGTGCATTTTGTACTTGACAAAGAAGGCGCGAATAGTGGAACTTGTCATCTGCAGGAAACAGATGGCGTTAATCGGAACGGTGATTACATGACCGCATCAGAAAACAGTACCTTCTACAACAACAAATCCCTTGAGAGGGCGCTGCAGATACTTGGGGTCTTTAACGCGGAGCGGCCGAGTTTCACGCTCTCAGAGCTTTCCGAGACCTTAGCCATACCGAAGACCACGGTACTCAGGCTCTGCTCGACCCTCGTGCAGTATGAATTCCTGAGGTTCAAACGGGATGCGAAGCAATACTCCCTGGGACTGAAGCTCTTCGAATTGGGTAGTGTAGTCTTCGCCTCTTTCTCTCTCAGAAGGATTGCAGTTCCCTATATCCTGAGGCTCCAAGAAAAACTGGGTCGGACCGTATTCCTAGGGATTTTACAGGATGGGGAGCTTGTCTACGTCGACAAGAAGGAAGAGCCTCTGAATCCCGTCAGGTTCGCCTCTCACATCGGAACGAGGCGGCCGCCTCACTTCGGCATGTTGGGCAATATGCTCATGGCGCACCTCTCCGATAACGACGTAAGGGAGCTGCTGAAAAGGCATCCCCTGGCAGCCGAAACAAAGAAAACCCTTACCGATGAGACGCTTTTCAGAAAAAGGCTCGGGCTTATCCGTTCTCAAGGGTACTACATAGACCGGGAAGAGGCGATTGACGGCATTACGGGAGTTGCGGCGCCTTTGCGTGATTTCAGCGGAGAGGTTGTAGCAGCCCTGGGAGTTGGCTTTATTTCCTCAGCGGAAGACGACAAAGGTGTCAAGAGGATCGTAAAGGAGGCCCAGAGAGCGGCCGAGGCTGTCTCTCGGGCCATGGGATACATCGAGCAGAAGGCCGCCCCGGCCCCTTTTTAACCCGCCCAAGGAGCCGCTTCCCGATAATCTTCAAACCCTTCGCAAGCATGAATCGACGGCCGGCACATAGTAAGCCGCTTGAGCGAAGACCTGGCCTATGCCCGCTCCCATCAGGCCAAATTCCAGGATCCCCAGTTTCTTGTTTTTGATTTCCATGTACGGGTCTTTCTCTTTCCTTTCTATCGTGGGCGAGCGTGGCCCTTTGCGCCATTCGCCGGTCCGCCGAGCCCCAGTCCATAAATATTTTGCCTCGATGACTTTCTTTTGAGTCCGTCTTGAAAAGAATATGGTCAGGAGTGAAAAGAAGGCAGTTGTTGGGGATCGGACGCCGTGGCGCAAAGGACACAGAAGGAAAAATAACAATAATTCCCGTCACTTTCAATTTGTTCTTATCTACATGCATTTTTTTCTTGACAGAGAAAAGTGGGAGTGCTACCATTTCAGTTATCGGACATGCATTTCGGTAATCGGAACGGTGATTACGTGACCGAATCAGAAAACAGTACCTTCTACAACAACAAATCCCTTGAGAGGGCGCTGCAGATACTTGGGGTTTTTAACGCGGAGCGGCCGAGTTTCACGCTCTCAGAGCTTTCCGAGACCTTAGCCATACCGAAGACCACGGTGCTCAGGCTCTGCTCGACCCTCGTGCAGCGTGAATTCCTCAGGTTCAAACGGGATACGAAGCAATACTCCCTGGGACTGAAGCTCTTCGAATTGGGCAGTGTAGTCTTCGCCTCTTTCTCTCTCAGAAGGATTGCCGTTCCGTATCTCGTCAAGCTGCAACAAAGGGTGGGCAGAACCATTTTTTTAGGGATCCTGGAGGATGGAGACCTCGTGTATATCGACAAGAAGGAAGACCCCGTCAATCCCGTCAGATTCGCATCTCACATCGGAACGAGGCGGCCGCCTCACTTCGGCATGTTGGGGAATATGCTCATGGCGCACCTCTCCGATAACGACGTAAGGGAGTTGTTGAAAAGGCATCCCCTCGCAGCCGCAACAAAGAAAACCCTTACCGATGAGACGCTTTTCAGAAAGAGGCTCGGGCTTATCCGTTCTCAGGGGTACTACATAGACCGGGAAGAGGCGATTGACGGCATTACGGGAGTTGCGGCCCCCGTGCGTGATTTCAGCGGAGAGGTTGTAGGAACCGTGGGAGTTGGCTTTATTTCCTCAGCGGAAGATGACAAAGGTGTCAAGAGGATCGTAAAGGAGACCCAGAGGGCGGCCGTGGCCATCTCTCGGGCCATGGGATGCATCGAACGGAAGGCCGGCCTGTCTGCCGGCGAGGAAAGGGGGAAACGTGGTTGAAGAGGAAGTGCTAGTGGAAAAGGCGGATCGCGTGGTTCTCTTGACGATCAACCGGGAGGCGGCTCTCAACGCGTTAAACAATCGAATAATGCTCAGGCTGGAGGAGATATTCGAGACGCTAGAGGCTGATGAAGAGTCCGCGGTGGTGATCCTCACCGGGTCAGGCTCCAAGGCCTTCGTTGCAGGGGCCGATGTGAGAGAGATCAAGGACGCCGGAAGCGGAAGAACGGCCTTTATCACAAGAGGGCAACAAATATTCTCTAAAATCAGAAAATCGAACAAGGTGGTAATCGCAGCAGTCAACGGGTATGCCCTTGGGGGCGGATGCGAGCTGGCGTTGGCCTGCGATATCCGGATCGCGGCGGAAGACGCAAAATTCGGCTTGCCGGAGGCAACGCTGGGTGTGATGGCCGGCTACGGGGGAAGCCAGTTGTTGCCCCGCCTGATAGGTCCGGGAAGGGCCAAGTATCTGATGCTGTCAGGGACGATGCTGACGGCGGCAGAGGCCCATGCCTGGGGCCTTGTTGAGAAGGTGTGCCGGAGAGAGACGTTGATGGAGGAGGTGAGGAATTTAGCAGGCAGGATCGCTTCGGCGGGTCCACTTGCCGTGCGGGGATGCAAGCGCGCCATAGACGTGGGTCTGGAGCTGCCCATCGAGGAGGCACTCCGGTTTGAGCTTGAGATCTACGATAAGGTGGCCAATTCCCTGGATGCGGAAGAGGGGCTGTCGGCGTTCATGGAGAAGCGAAAGCCGGTGTTTCGTGGAAAATAGCGGTGATTCTGCGACGCAAGGATAGGCAACAACTACTGACAGAAGTGCTGTGATCGAACTCCTGATTCTTCAGGGGTGAATAAAAAGGGAAGGGTTGGGGAATGACAACAGCACAAGCGTTACTACGGTTCGTCGTTATCATGGCAATCTCATGGGTCTTCATGTATGCCCTACCCATAAGTGGTTCGTCATGGCATATCTTCCATTTTCATTCTTCTTACTTATGGGCAGCGTCACCTTTGGCGTGCTCGGTCTCGGCTGGCCTTTCGGCGTGCCGGGAGGTACGTGGAAGCCGGGCACGAGTAAGGTGCTGACCGGCATCGGTATGATGATTGTCTGGGTCCTCATGGCATTTATACTCTATTTCTTCGTGGGCTATGTCTATCCCAAGATGCCCATGACCCCCTGGTTCGGCATCATCGTCTTTATGGCGACCCTCTGGTACGCCTTTGACGGGGTTGGGCCTCACCCATTCAAGGCCCCGTGGGCGAATTGGCTTTTCGGCACCGTCGCTGATAATGGTGCTGTCCCTCATTATCTGGCCCATTTTTGTCAGTCTGAAAGGCACGCCGGCTGAAGGGGCTCCCTTCGATCCGAAAGGGATCTTCCCGGGTGACTACTGGTTTGGGTTATGTGTCTGGATTATCGTGTGGATACAGGTATGGGGTTTTCCCATGTGTCTTCAGGGATGGCCGTTCTACAAGCTCCCGAAAGGTCTCTACCAGCTTGTGCTTGCCGCGGTATGCGTGTTCCTCGGTTATGTCTTCTGGCAGGGTGGTCTGTCTCTCGGGGATACCGCCTACATTCTGGTTCGGCGCCATAGGAGCGAGCATGATCGGCTGGTCCTCATGCACTCCGTGGCCTTCGAGATGTATCCCTGCGCCGGCTCCATTCAGCCTAAACGGGGATGTGCAGTGCTTCCTGCTGGAAGAGGTCGTGCATTACGGCCGTCTGGATCGCCATCCTGCGCGTTATTCTCCAGCCTTTCGTTGCGTAAGGCGCAGGCAGCAGGTCTGCCCTTCGACATCAATATGTGGACGGCTTTTTATACGCTTCACGTGACCGCCCTTGTCGTTGCTCGTCCATCAATTCTTCTTCCTGCGCGCTCCGCTTTCGATCCCAGGCCCGCCTCTGTGCGGAGCCGATGAAGAACTGCCTCCGGGTGTGAGGCCAAGGCAGCCGCAGGAAGCCAGATGTAAGACTATTGGAGGTGAAATGAATGTTTGTCAAGAGGTTTGAACAACTAAACAAAGACCTGTTCGAGGAGTGCGGAGGCAAGGCAGCCCATCTGGGTGAGCTCACGAGCCTCAAGCTGAATGTGCCCGGTGGATTCAGCGTGCTCGGCGATGCGTACTACCATCACCTGGAAGTCAATGGGTTGAAAGAACAGGTAGACGCGGCTGCGGCGACCATCAACTTCGATGACTTTCAGGACCTGGAAGCCAAGACAAAACCGATCCGTGAGATGATCATCGCCGCTCCAATGCCGTCCGAGATAGAGAAAGAGATCATCGATAACTATGCAAGGCTTTCTCAAGGCGGAGCGGATCCCTTTGTAGCCGTCCGCTCGTCGGTGGCGATCAAGGATTCGGCTGTCTCGTCCTTTCCAGGTATGATGGACACCTTCCACTACATCCGGGGAGCGCAGAACGTGGTACAGAAGGTGAAGGAATGCTGGGCCTCGGTCTGGTCGGGACGCGCCGCCTTTGCCCGCCACTCAAAAGGGCTCGACCACAACAAGGCTGTCATTGCCCCCACGATCCAGCTCATGGTTAACTCGGAAGTGGCGGGCGTGCTTTTTACCCTCAATCCCATAACCGGGTCGAAGGATGAGATCGTGGTGGAATCGAATTGGGGGTTGGGGGAAACGGTGGTCTGCGGCAGATGCCAGAGCGACCAATATGTGATCACAAAGAAGCCGGTCGCCGTTAAAAACAAGAGGGTTGCCAAGAAGTATGAGACGTACCGTCAAGCTGAAGGCGGCGGCGCGGAATGGGCAGAGGTAGCGGGTGAGAAGGTGAGCCAGCCAACCTTGACAGACGCGCAGATCGAAGAGTTGTGTCGGATCGCTGGCGTCATTGAGAACCATTATGGCTTTTGCCAGGACATCGAGTTTGCCTACGAAAAGGACAACCTGTATATCCTGCAGGCCCGAAGGGCAAAGGCCGGCGGTGAGTAACGAAAAAAAGCAAGGGGGGTGATCCGCGAAAACGGCGCAGGAAGAAGAGTGGATCGGCAGACGGGTTCTGCCAAAGCCGGAGGAGACCCGGCAAGGTTAAAAAAAAGAGGAGGCCTATATGGCGCAGAGAACCGTAGACGTGCATTGTCATTATTATCCGAAGGAATACATCGACTATCTGATATCGAGGGGTAAGGACAAGACCCCCTACTGCATCCAGGATGGCCCCACCGCTTATAGGATGTACTACAAGGGTGTGCCTGTGGCCCATATCGATAGGGCGGGCCACTATGATCTGGAAGCGCGGATAAGGGACCTTGATGCCGCAGGTCTCGACACGCAGCTTCTCACCGTCACCATCCCTGGCCCGGAGACCCTTGAGCGGGATGCAGGTATTCACTGGGCCAAGTTCTGCAACGACGCCCTTGCAGAGGCTGCCAAGAAATACCCGGGGCGCTTTTTCCACATGGCATCCCTGCCCTATCAGGACGTCGATGCCGCGTGTGAAGAGTTGGAAAGGTGCAAGAAGTTGGGTGCCGTCGGTATTCAGATGTTCTCGAATGTCAACGGCGAGGCCGTTTACCTCGAGAAGTTCCATCCGATTTATGAGATCGCCAACAAGTACGACATGCCTTTCCTGGTACACCCGGCAGTGCCCCTGACCGCTCCCGTCATGGACATGATGCGGCTCCCTTACCAGCTCTGGGGCTACACGCTCGACACGAGCATGGCTGTCATGAGCCTCATTTTCCAGGGTGTTATGGACAAGTTCCCGAAGATGACGCTGGTCCACGGGCATTTGGGCGGAACGGTTCCCTACTTTGTCCGCAGGATCCAGGATGCGTACAAGGGCTACGGGAAGGAATGGGGGCTGGAACTGAAGGAGCCGCCCGACGTGACGTACAAGACGAGGGTCTATCCCGACACCACGTCGTTCTACCTGCCGGCAATGAAATGCTGTCTCGAATGGGTCGGCCCCGGGCAGATGATTATCGGCACGGACTACGCCCACAGGGTTGGCGACCCGGAAGGGGCAATCAAGGCGATAAAGGATTTGCAGACCCAGGCGGGCTTGAAGCAGGACGAGATCGACTTGATACTGGGGAAGAACGCGGAGAGGATCTTTCATCTGCCGCCGATGAAGAAGTAGAACGGACCCGGCCGGGGGGAGGGTTTCTTCCCTCCCCCCGACGCGTGAGGATGATCCGGGCGAAAAGATCCCTCGAAGGTCGGGAGGTTTTAGAATGGCTATTGAGTTGAAGTGGATCGGTTTTGACTTTGGTCAATGTATGATGGACCCGACGGGATTGCGCAACTACCTCGTGGTGGGTGACGTGTCAAAAGAGATCGGGGAGCCCGACCTCGTTGAGGAGCGTATATACAGGTATCGGCAGCTCAAGGAAATGTATGGCAGCTACAGTGCAATCAAGGAGGGCCATCGCAGCGAGATCATGACCCATGTCTTCGGTGGAAACTACAGGGCCATGGAGGTCTTCTCCGCCAAGGAACAGGAGCACTTGCTCATGGGAAACGGTTTGAAAGAGGCGCTCCGCTACCTGAAGGACGAGGGGATTCACCTCGCAGTCGTCGCCGAGTTAAAAAAGACGCTGGGGGCGATGGGCACTGATATCGTGACCCGCTTTCTGCAGACGAAGGGCCTGACAGACTACTTCGAAGAGTTGGTGACACCGCAGGGGAGGATTGACCTGCGCACCGGATCGATCGATCTGGCGTACAAGGGAAAGACGAAAGAGGAGGGAACGCTCTACGACCAGTTGATTCTGGCGCTGGGGAAGCGAGGCATCGATCCAAAGGAGGGCGCCATAGTGGGGGACAAGCCTGCCACGGATATCATCCCCGCGAAGAAGCGGGGCTTCATCACGATACAGTACACGGGCTATGTCGACTCAACTCCCCATGAGGCGGATTACCGGATAGGTGATTTTCTGAAGCTCAAAGAGATGATCAGGAAGAAGGTGTGATATGAGTGGGCCAAAACGCATAGTGCTAGAGTATGAGGACGGTACGCGCAGGGAAGCGCCCTTCAACGAATTGAGCGGGCAGGTGCAGGCGGAGCTTTCCAGCCTGGGAGCCCGCGAGGAGGCCGGGACAGCGAAGAATTTCGTCCTCCTGGAATGGAAGGACGGATGGAAGGAGGTTGCGGCCGTGGATGGGCGGGCCTCGGAGCTTCTCCGCTTCTACACACTGGAGCGCGTCGAAGAAGTGGGCAGGCTGTCGCTGGAGGTAGCGGACGCCTATCCCGAGCTGCTTCAGATCAAACGCCTTCCCCGCCACATCGAGAACATCCTGTTTGTCGGCAGGGAGTCCCTCCAGGCATATGTTCTGGAAGAGAAGGTGACGGTGAAAGAAGGCGGTAAGGTAGAGCACATTTTCTATGACAAGAAGAGACCCGGTTTCAAGATGGAGGATGCTTCTTCGGCCTCCACGCGTTTTGCAGCGGTACTCGATTTTTTGACTGAAGAGCTTCAGAAGAAGGGGCTGCGGGGTTCGGGCGTAGTCGCCCTGGGCGAGGAGGAACGCCGGCAACTCTTTAGTGATATAGCCCATGCGCTGGGCCTGAGGGGGAATCGGTGTCAGCAGGATGTCTATGAGTTTCTCCAACTTGCCTTAGAGAAGCTGGATGAGAAACGCGCATGAAAAATAAGAAAAGGGGGGGATTATGTACGACAAGTTGAACCTTGACGCGCACGACAGGAGCATTTCTGGTTTAAGGACTCTCAGGATGCCTGAGGACAAAGATATTTTCTGGTTCCGCGACGATCTTCACCAGCCTTTTCCCATATCGCCTCTCGGTATGACGACCATACAGAAGCATCACGCCTGGGGCTACCATGTCGGGGCCGAGGTGACGAAGCTGCCGCCTTCGAAGGGCGGTCACGTGAAGATTCACAAGGGCCGGGTGATGCTCGGCTTCGAGGCGCTTACCGACCCGGACGAGATCGGCAGAAGAGCCGCTGAGTTCGGCAGGCTGCTGGAGCACTGCGGGGCCCACTGGGATGAATGGTACACCCATCACATCGACGAGGTAAAGGAAGGTCTCAATTTTATGGCGTCGGTCAACGACGGCATGTCCGACACAGACCTGTACAATGCGATCAAGAGAAGCGAGGCGATCAACAGAAGGAACTGGGAGATCCACTTCACCACCATGTACATGGCCGATGTGCTTTATTTCGGTTTCGAGGGTTTTTGTAAGGGACACGGGCTTGAGGAAAAGGACTTTACCACTATGCTCAAGGGGCTTGAGACCATGGCCACAAGCACTGATACGGCACTTTGGGAGCTTGCCAAGCTGGCGGATGGATACGAGATAGGCGACAAGATCCTCAATGGCGACCCCAAAGTCGTGCTCTCCGAATTGGAGAAAGACCCGAAGGGCGTGACCTGGATCAAATCATTCGACAGGTTCCTCGACACGTACGGTCACCGGATTTCGGCAGCCCACCTCGATGTCATCTTCCCCACGTGGATCGAGGACCCCTCTCCCGTTATGGAGACATTGAAAGCGTACATCTCCAAGACGAGACAGGGGTGGGATATAAAGGCAGACAGAGAGGCGATGATCGGGGAAGGGCAGGCCGCAGCCAATGCCTTCAAGACAACCCTTAGCGATGCAGAGCGCCCGGAGTTCGAGAAACAGCTCGAGATAGGCAAGAAAATCTACCAGTTTCAGGAGGACCACGGCTTCTATATCGATGGCTCCTCAACCGCCCGCTTGCACGATGTGGCCATGGTCTGCGGCAGGAGGCTCGTCAAATATGGTCTCCTTGAAAAACCCGATGATGTATTCTTCTTTAATTACTACGAATTGGCTGAGGTTATGGAATCCCTCTCCATGAACAGGAGCCCTGCAATCTATCACTACCGCCGTCTGACCCTTCCCCTTATCAAGGAAAGGAGAGAGGGATGGGAGCAGGTCGCGGTAGCGCAGGAAGCGCCGCTGACGATGGGCACGATCCCGCAAAAGGCGGAGGACCCCATATTGATGAAGGTCTTCGGGATGGTCGATGAGATGCTGAAGGCCGGGAAAGTTGAGGAAATGGAAGTGATGGATGTCTTTGAAGGCTATCCCGGCGCACCCGGTGTTGCTGAAGGCATTGCTCGTGTGGTGAAAACGTTCGAAGGCTTCTCGACCTTGAAGCAGGGCGACATCCTCGTGTGTCCCTACACGGCCACCGCGTGGACCCCGCTCTTCCCGAAGATCAAAGCCGTCGTGACCGATACGGGAGGCATGCTCACCCATGCAGCCATTACGGCCAGGGAGTACCGGATCCCGGCGGTTGTAGGAACATGGAGGGCTACAAGGTCGATATCCGACGGCGACCTGATCAGGGTGAATGGGAACACGGGCACCGTGGAGATACTTAAGAAGGCTTCATGATAACCCCCCTCTACCCGGCTCGCGAGGGCCGGGTAGAGGGCACGAAAACAGGGTTGACTAAGAAATATTCTCAAGGAGAAGGAGCGATGAAATACGAGAAGTTATTTGAGCCGATCACCATGCGTGGAGTCACCTTTCCCAACAGGATACAGCGCACGTCGATGGTATCGGGGCTCACCACTGAGGAAGGATTTGTCACCGAGGATCTCAAGAAAAGATACCAGAGGGAGGCGAAAGGCGGCGTCGGGGCCATCGTCGTGGAGGCGGCCGTTGTTATTCCCTCGAAGAGTCCCTACAACCTCCGCATCTCAAGCGACGAGTTCGTGCCCGGTATCGCCGACGTGGTCAAGGCGGTCCGTGAAGTGAACAAGGACGTCAAGATGGGCATCCAGATCATGCAGCACCTGAAACTTGCAAAGTCAGGCTGGAGGCAGAAGGTCGAGGATTTCAAGACAGAAGAGCTGCCGAAGATTGTGGAGGACCACGTTGCGGCAGCCAAGCGCGCCGTGGCCTGCGGCTTCGACTTTATCGAAGTCCACATGGCCCATGCCTACGTGCTCTCATCTTTCCTCTCCCGCGTCAACAAGAGGACCGACGGGTATGGAAGCAGCCTCCAAAATAGAATGAAGCTGCCCATCGAGGTATTCCAGGCCGTCCGCGCCGTGGTTGGAGAGAACTTCCCCCTTGGCGTCAGGATAAATGGCGAGGATTTCCATGTCTCCGGCAACACCCTGGCCCAGAGCTCGAGGATCGCCGTGAAACTTGCGGAGCTGGGAGCGGACTATATCAGCGTATCAGCGGGCAGCCGTTTTGAAGATGCCCTCACGCCGCCGGAAGGAAGTCCCCCCGATCCGATGTCCGGTTACAGCGGTCATCGGATGAGCCCCTGGTTTTGGTGGCCCGACGGTACCCATGTTTTTCTGGCGGACGGGATCAGGCAGGCGGTCAGGGCAGCCGGTTTCACCACGCCCATTATCACGGCCGGGAAGATCAGGGAGCCGGAACATGCCGAGAGGATTTTGCAGCAGGAGAAGGCGGACATCATCGGCCTGTGCCGGGCGCTCCTTGCCGACCCCGACTGGCCCGTCAAGGCAAGAGAAGGCCGGGAGAAGGAGCTCGTCCGCTGCGTTGCCTGCAACTGGTGTCTGGAAGCCGACTCCCGCTACGAGAAGGTGAACTGCAATCGCTGGCCCCAGGGCATGTTGAATGCGCCCGACCCCTTTGCGCCTTCCATGGCAAGGCCGGCCGAATTCAAGAAAGAGGATATGTAGTCTATAGGTGCCGTTGCCCGAGGGGTCGCTCCAGAAGGCGATCCCCGCTTTTAAGGAGTCTATACATATGGGCCTCGAATTTCCGAAACACAGTCAGGATCAGATTGAAACATACGTAAACAAGCGGTGGTGGCTCGGCCTTACGCTGGGCGATATCCTGGACCGGGTCGCCGACGTTTTCCCCAATAAAGAAGCGGTCGTCGACGATAGGGTCCGCATCACCTTCGCCGGTCTCAGGGAGAGGGCGGAGCGGTTGGCCGCGGGCCTCATGCGGCTCGGCATCAAGCAGGGCGAGTGCGTGCTTTTGCAACTGCCCAACTGGGGCGAGTACGTCTATGCATATTTTGCCCTTCAGAAGATCGGAGCTATCCCGGTGCTCCTGATTTCGGGCTATAAACAGACTCGAAGTGAGTCACCTGGGCAAACTGACCGAGGCGACCGCCTGGATCGTCCCGACTTCCTACCGTAAAATAAACTATGCGTCGTTCCTGGGCGAAGTGCGGTCGTTCAACCCCCAGTTGAAACAGGTGATTTCCGTAAGGGCCCCCGGAAGCACGCCGGGGTTCACGAGCAGCCTTGAGGCGCTCATGGAGCTGCCCGTCACCGAGGCCGAGCGGGCGGAGCTTACCAGGAGAAGACCAAATCCCGCCGATGCGGCCCATATCATGCCTTCGGGGGGGACCACGGGCCTGCCAAAGGGCATACCCAGGACCCATAACGATTACATTTGTAATGTGGAGTACATGCATAAGGGATGGGAGATGAACACGGGTGATGTTGCCCTTATCGTTGTTCCCGTCGGTCATAACCTCGCCCTCCTCAACGTGGTGGGGTCTATCTTCTTCGGCTACAAGCTGGTGCTCCTTGATTCCACGAAGCCGGTCGATATTTGCGCGACCATAGAGGCGGAAAGGGTGACCTATATACCGACAGTGCCGAGCCTCGTACGGAGAATACTGGAGCAGCCCGAGCTGGGGACCTGTGATTTGTCGTCACTGAAAAAGATATCCGCCGGCGGAGAGCCTAGCACGCCGGAGTTGATCCGCGATCTCTACAAAAAGCTCGGCTGCACCTACATAAACGAGTTCGGCATGAGCGAGGGTCTCCTCTGCCGGACAAGCCTTACGGACGATATCGAGACGATCTGCACCACCGTAGGAAAGCCCTGCTGCCCGTACGATAAGGTGCGAATCCTGGACACGGACGGAGGCCAGGTACCACTTGGCTCTGACGGCGAGCTGGCAACGAGAGGGCCATGCATCTTCGCGGGGTACTTGAACAACCCGGAAGAGAACGCAAAGTCCTTTACGTCTGACGGCTTCTTCAGGACGGGCGACCAGGCACGGAGGGACGCCTTGGACAACCTGCGCATCACCGGAAGGATCAAGGACCTCATCATAAGGGGCGGTGAGAATGTGACGCCCTCTCAGGTGGAGGACCTTTTGTGCCAGTCTCCCGAGATCGCCGATGCGGCGGTGATCGGCATGCCCGACAGGGAACTGGGCGAAAAGGTCTGTGCGTATGTACGGTTGGCCCCCGGCAAGACGACTGATTTGGACAAGATACGCAAGTTCATGGAGAATAAAGGCGCTTCCAAGCTCTTGATCCCGGAGTACCTGGTCCTGGTGGAGACGCTCCCCCACACGCAAGCGGGAAAACATGACAAGAAGGCCCTGCGCAAAGACATACGGCAGCGACTTGGGATAGAATAGGCGGCGTTAAGGATATCTATGGGAGAAAGGAAAATGGCACGGGAGACAAAGGTCGTATTGACGGACTGCACCCTTTGTTATCATTCCTGCGGCACACGGGTGACCGTAGAGGATGGGAGGGCGGTCAAGGTTGAGGGCCTGGACGCACATCCCCTCAATAAGGGAAAGCTCTGTCCCAAGGGCGAGGCAGCGCTCGACAACGTCTACCACCCTGCCCGGTTGATGCATCCATTGAAGAGGGCCGACGGACGCTGGGAGCAGGTCACCTGGGATCAGGCCCTTACGGAGATCGCCGAAAAACTGCTGCGCCTCAGGGACGAGTTCGGTCCCGCGATACTGGGTGTCTTCAGCGGGTCCATCGGCGTCGAAAATCTGGAGATGGCGGGATTGACCCAGAGGTTCAAGGCGGCTTTCGGATCGCCCAACTTCTTTTCCGTCGAAAGCATCTGCTATCGCATGCGCATCCGCACCCGGCAGATCACCTTCGGCAAATATCCCACGGAGGAGCTCGACTCGAATCTTTATATCCTCTGGGGGCACAACCCTGACGAATCCGACTTCCCCCTCCAACTCGCGCTGGAGGAGAACCTGAAGAAGGGGGCGAAGCTGGTGGTGATCGACCCGAAGAGAATCCCCCTGGCAGACCGCGCGGAGATGTATCTGCGGATACGGCCCGGGACCGACGGTGCCATGGCCCTTGCCATGATCAACGTGATAATCAACGAGGGGATCTACGATGAAGAGTTTATCGCTAGGTATACAACGGGCTTCGACAAGCTGATCCCGCACGTCCAGCGATTCACCCCCGAGTGGGCGGAAAAAATCACGTGGGTGAGCGCGGAGGCGATCCGGAAGCTGGCCCGCCTCTTCTCTCGCACAAAGGGGGCGGCCATCTACCAGGGCACCTGCACGCAGGACCAGACAGCCAACGGCACCCAGAACAGCCGCGCCTTCTCGATCCTTCAGATCATTACGGGCAACATTAATAATCCGGGCGGCTGGGTGATCAGCCCGAGGCTGCCTCTCGGGAACGTGGGGATGAGCGTGGAGGGGGAGCCTCTCGGCGCCGATCAGTATCCCCTTTTCTACGAGGTGTGGGGCAGGAAGAGCCCCTATGGCGTCGTGACGTGCGTACCGGAGAGTGTACCCGGGCGGATCAAGGCATTTCTTGTCAGCGGCGGCAACCCACTCGTTTCCATGGCCGACTCCAACGCCTTCCGGGAGGCCTTCGAGAAGCTGGAGCTGCTCGTCGTCCACGATCTTTTTATGACCGAGACCGGGGAAGCGGCCCATTACGTGCTTCCGGCCTGCTCGCACCTGGAGAAATGGGGAGTCGCTTATACCTACAACGTGTGCCATTGCCTCCCCTACCTGATGCTAAGAAAACAGGCGATAGAGCCTTTGGGTGAATGCTGGTCCGAGTGGAAGTTCTTCACGGAATTGGCGGGCAAGCTCGGTATGGGTGACAAGTTCCCCTGGAAGACGGAGGAGGAGTTAATTGAGTACGAGCTGGAGCCGAGTGGTCTGACCTTCAGGGAACTCCTGGAGGACAAACCGGAGGGCGCGTATTATCAGCAGAAGCACTACGGTATGCAAGGCGCCCGCTTTTCGACGCCGACCAAGAAGATCGAGATTTACAGCGACGCCCTGGAGCACATCGGTTTCGACCCGCTCCCCACGTACCTGGAGCCGGAGCGAAGTCCGGCGTCATCGCCCGAGCTGCTTAAACAATACCCGCTCATCCTTTCAACGGGAAACCGGAACATGTATTACACGCATGGACAATTCCGGGACATAGAGGCTCTGAGGGAGAAGAACCCGGAACCGCACGCGGAGCTGGGTCCGGAGACGGCAGCCCGGTACGGCATAGGAGATGGAGCGCAGGTTATCATCGAAACGAACCGGGGCAGGGTCCTGATGAAGGCCCGTGTAGACGAGCGGGTCTCGGAAGGTGTCGTGCTGGTGCCCCACGGGTGGCCGGGGGATGCAAACGCCAATCTGCTTACCGATACCCGTTGCCGGGAGCCGATCATGGGATATCCGGAGGTAAAATCACTTCTGTGCGCGATCAGAAAGGCATAGACGACCGTGACTGATAAAGGAGGAGCTATGGAAATCAAAAAGCTTGGCGTAGTGGGATGTGGCCAGATGGG
Organism: uncultured delta proteobacterium; assembly: GCA_963768735.1. Taxonomy (GTDB): domain Bacteria; phylum Desulfobacterota; class Syntrophorhabdia; order Syntrophorhabdales; family WCHB1-27; genus BOG-1155. Next base: position 262,410 of record CAVYJH010000003.1, read on the forward strand.
GGCGGGCATCGTCCAGGTATTTGCCCAGGCAGGCTACGATGTGGTTGCCGTCGACACGGTACCCGCAATGCTCGAAAAAGGGCTGAAAGGCATTGAAAAGCGGCTCATGGGCCGCGTCGAGAAGGGAAAGCTCGATGCGGGGGAGAAAGATGCCATTATGGGCCGGATCAGGACGAGCACCAGGATGGAAGATCTGGCCGACTGCGACCTGATCGAGGAGGCGATCCCTGAAGACCTGGAGCTTAAGAAGAAGTTCTTTGCGGGACTGGACAGGATGTGCAAGGCCGAAGCCATCTTCGGCAGCAACACGTCGGGTCTCTCGGTAACAGACATGGCAGTTGCGACAAAACGGGGTGGCAAGGTGATAGGCATGCACTTCCACAACCCGGCCCCGGTCATGCAGCTCCTGGAGGTCGTCCGCACGATCATGACGAGCCAGGAAACGATTGACGCGGTGAAACAGTGGGGAGCGACGCTCGGGAAAACGGTGGTCGTGGCGCCTGACGTGGGCGGCTTTATCGTCACCCGGCTTTTTACCCCCTTCCTGCTCGGGGCTGTAAAGATGCTCGAGGCGGGCATTGCGACCAGGGATGAAATCGACGTGTCCATGAAACTGGCGGTCAATCATCCTATGGGACCACTTGAGGTAGTCGATTTCATCGGTCTCGACACGGAGCTTTCCATTGCGGAAAGCCTGTACGCGGAGACAAAGGAGGCAAAGTACGCCCCGCCTCTCCTCCTCAAGAAGATGGTCACCGCAGGGTGGCTGGGGAGGAAGACGGGCAGGGGTTTCTACGAATATAAGTAGGGAACTTGCGGCGATGCCGGCCCTGACCCCTTCCCCCTTTCGTTGTTCCTGCCCGGTCTCGCTGCGGGTACCTTTGTGAGGTAAAGACCCTGTTCGGGGAGGAGAATTATGTTCATCTGGCCTGACTGCATCCCCTGTATCCTCAAAATGTCCCTGGAGATCGCGCGCCTCTCCATGAAGGAAGAGCGCACGGTTAAGGCATTCATGGACGAGATCGTTCATCTGCCCCCGCTCAGGGGTGAGCAATGGAACATCACGTCCCCCGAGATCGTTCAGTGGATTTGGGAGAGGATGGTGCGTATCACGAAGGACGAGGACCCACTGAGGGAGACAAAAGCCGGGCAGAACCGAACGGCCCTCGATCTTTACGATGCTGCGAGAGATCGGGTGAGGAAAAGTGCAGACCCTTTCCTGGCCGCCCTTAAATTTGCCATTGCAGGCAATTCCATGGATGCCATGGTCGATGTTCGCCGTGATCGATCAGCCGGCTCGTTCCAAGGCAACCCCGCCGGGGATTGGGTCCTGACGGATGAGGGTGCCGAAGGTTTGAGGAATCGGCTGCACGAGGCAACGAAGATCGTGTATCTCCTCGATAATTGTGGGGAAATAGTTTTCGACAGGCTCTTTCTTGAGGTTCTCAGGGAGACGTATGAGCGACAGGTCTCGGTGGTAGTACGAAGCCGGCCAATCCTGAATGATGCAACGATGGCGGAAGCGAGATCGGTCGGATTGTCTGCGGTAGCGCCGGTCATCGAGAACGGCATTCCCGGGGCTTTTCCCGGAACAAGGCTGCACCTTGTCTCGGCCGAAGTCCGGCGTCTCCTTATGGATGCCGACCTCATAGTTGCGAAGGGCGTCGGTAATCTGGATAGCCTGACAGAAGAGCGCGAGCTGGACGGGCGGATTTCTTTTCTCTTCCATGGTAAGTGTCATCCCTGCTGCGCGCCTCGCAATGTTTCTCCGGGTACGCTTATTGTCGATAATCAGTCTTGGAAGGGTCCCCGCAATGAACTTTGAACCCCTCCCGGCCGGCCTCCAGGTGATGAACCATCAACAATTTTGAGGGTCAATCATGAGCTCATATCCGCAATTACCTTGATATAAATTCGTACCGGGAGAGAGCATTGCTCCGAAGCACAAACCCCCGGGGAGCCTGAAGGGAGAGACCTATGTACCTACCTGATTTTGAGTACTATTCGCCTGCGACCGTAAACGAAGCCTGCCGCATCCTCGCCCGATTGGATGGCGTCGGGAGGGCGCTCGCCGGGGGCACGGACCTTCTCCCCCAAATGAAAAACGGGACAATAGCTCCCACTGCCCTCGTCTCCCTGAAGGAAATCAGGGAGCTACGGGAAATAGCATACGTGCCGGGCAGGGGGGTGGTTATCGGGGCACTGGCAACACAGAACGGGCTTGTGCGTTCTCCGGTGCTTCAAGAACACTATCCTGCGGTCTGCGAGACTGCCCACTCGATGGCGAACAACCAGATTCGAAATCGGGGCACCCTAGGCGGTAACCTGGTAAGCGCTGTGCCTTCAGCCGATCTACCGCCCATCCTGATCGCGCTGCAAGCGAGCGTCACTGTGGCCGGTCCCGTGGAGACGAGGACCGTTCCATTGGAAAGTTCTTTCGTAGGACCCCGTTGTTCGGTCATCGCCTCCGACGAGATCCTCACCGAGGTCGTCATTCCTGATCAGGTGACGACAGGGAGCGCCTACCTCAAGTTCGGGCTGCGCCGCTCCGGAGCCCTGGCCCTTGTGGGCGTTGCGGCCAGTGTTGTCGCAGAGGGCATGCACGTTGAAGAGGTGCGCATCGTCCTCGGTGCCGTGGCCCCGACCCCGGTGAGGGCGTGGGAGGCGGAAAATCTGCTCAGGGGAAATAGGGTGACGGGACCCTTGCTGGAGGAGGTGGGCAGGGCTGCCGCGGCCGGGTGCCGGCCCATATCGGATATCAGGGGCTCGGACGAATACCGGCGGGACATGGTCGCGGTTTTCACCAGGCGTGCCTTGCTCAAGGCCCTGAAACGGGACCCGGCCGATGAGACAAGGGGGACCAGGTGATGGAACATATACGGGACGCAAAAGGGAGCGTGAGGCGCTACGCCATCGATTTAACGGTGAACGGAGACCCCCGTACGGTGGTCGTAAAAGCAAATACGCTGCTGGTCAACGTGCTGCGGGACCAACTGGGTCTCACCGGCACCAAGCGGGGCTGCGAATTGGGAGACTGCGGATCGTGCACGGTGCTGCTGGATGGGGAACCCGTCGATTCATGCCTGGTCCTGGCCTTGGAAGCGGACGGCTGCGAAGTCGTTACCGTGGAAGGAGTGGCGCAAAACAGTGAACTGGACGCGGTGCAGCAGGCATTCTCCGACAACGCGGCCGTACAGTGCGGCTTTTGCATCCCCGGTATGGTCCTTTCCGCTAAGGCCCTTCTGGCGAGTAATCCCCATCCCACCGAACAGGAAGTGCGGGAGGCTATCGCGGGTAACTTGTGCCGGTGCACCGGCTACGTGAACATCGTCAAGGCCGTCTTGTCGGTGAGCCGGGCAGGGAAGGGGGCATGACATGAACGAGGGGGATTATGCAGTTATAGGGAGAAGTGTTCCGAAGATAGACGCCCGCGTGAAGCTCACCGGCGAGGCCTTGTACACCGGGGACCTCACGTTTCCCAATATGCTCTTCGGGAAGATCCTGACGAGCCCGCACGCCCATGCGCGCATCCTGCGGATAGACACGTCCGAGGCCGGGCGGCTTCCCGGAGTGAAGGCCGTCATTACCCATAAGGACGTACCTTCGAAAAAGTACGGGGTCTCACCGGCCCGTACCGACGAAAATATTTTTTGCATCGACAAGGTGCGGTACGTCGGTGACGAGGTGGCGGCGGTCGCGGCAATCGATGAAGAGACGGTGTATAAGGCCCTGAAACTGATCAAGGTCGACTATGAGGTGCTGCCGGCTGTTTTCGACCCTTTCGAAGCGATGACCGAAGGTGCGCCGCTTATTCACGAAGAGTACCCGGGGAACCTCAACGTCGAGGTCCACCAGGCTTTCGGAGACTGCGAGGCGGCTTTCAGCCGCGCATTTTACGTGAGGAAAGACACATTTGTGGCTCACCGCACGTATCACTCAATGCTGGAACCCCACGTGTCCATCGCGAGGTGGGAGAGTGACAAGGTTACCCTGCACGTGGCCAACCAGAAGCCTCACTACCTTCAGCACGACCTGGCCCGACAGTTCGACCTTCCCATGGGCAACGTGCGAGTGATCAAACCCTACCTGGGCGGCGGATTCGGAGGAAAAGAGTCGGCTATGTCGCTTGACTTTGCCGGCGTCGTCCTGGCCCGCATAACGGGAAGGCCCGTAAAGATGTTCTTCGACCGCCAGGATATGTTCACCTATAACAGGGGACGCCACCGCCAGATCATGGAACTGACTACCGGTGTGGACCGGGACGGCAGGATCCTTGGAGTTCATGCAAATTTCGTCATGGACGGGGGTGCGTACACTGCCAACGGTATTGCCACTGCATATTACTCGGGGGCGCTGTTGACTCTCGCCTATGATTTCGACAGCTATAAATTCGACATGGTCAGGGTATACACGAACCTTCCGGCCTGCGCGGCCCAACGCGGCCACGGTGCGCCTCACCCCCGGTATGCCCTTGAAAGCCAGATAGACAGGATCGCAAGGGATCTGAACATCGACCCCGTGGAGATGCGGCTCCGAAACGCGAGAAAGGCCGACACGACCACGGTCAACGAATTTCGCATCAACTCGTGCGAGCTCGAAACCTGCCTCGAAACCGCACGGAAGGTCTCGGGCTGGGACGACAAGAAAGGCAAGCTGCCGCGAGGCAGAGGGATAGGCTTGGCGGCAAGCGGTTACATATCCGGCGCGGGTTATCCAATCTACCGCACGAACCTGCCGCACTCTTCGGCGCTCATAAAGGTAAATGACGACGGATCTGCGGCAACCCTCTACACGGGTGCCGCGGACATCGGGCAGGGATCCGACACGATTCTCTGTCAGATAGCAGCGGAAGCCATGGGGTTCAGATATGAGAATATGACGGTGGTCTCCGCGGATACCGAAAGGGCGCCCCACGATCTCGGCGCCTATTCCAGCCGGCAGACGGTCATGTCCGGCTCGGCGGTCAAGAAAGCCGGCGAGATGATCAAGGCACAGGTGCTGGAAACGGCCGGGGAGATGATGGCGGTCGATCCGGCAGAATTGGACTGCAGGAACGCGATGGTTTTCGTGAAGAACAATCCCGCCGTTGGAGAACCGTTCGGAAAGGTGGCCCGCGAGCATTTTGTCAGGAAAGGACTCCTCGTGGGACATGGCGCGTACACGCCGCCCAAGCTTGGCGGAAAATTCAAAGGGGCCGCGGTGGGGACGTCGCCTGCCTACAGCTTCGCCGCCCAGGTCATGGAGGTCGAGGTAGACGAGGAGACGGGCGAGATAACGCTGAGGAACGTGTGGGACGTCCACGATTCAGGCACGGTGATAAACCCCGGCCTGGTCGAAGGGCAGGTGCACGGCGGTCTCTACATGGGCATAGGCGAAGCGATCTGGGAAGAGGTCAGGTTCGATGAAAAAGGGCGGATCCTCAACCCAAACCTCTCGGAGTATAGAATGCCCACGGCCCTGGACATACCGATGCTTAACTCGGTGATCGTCGAGAGCTACGACCCGATGGGACCTTACGGGGCTAAGGAAGTCGGCGAGGGGTCCAGCGTGCCCACCGAAGGCTGCGTGGCGAACGCCGTCCTCGATGCCACGGGGGTTCTGATAGACAGTCTGCCCCTGTCGTATGAAAAAGTGTGGCGCGCATTAAAGAGCAAGAAAGCGGGGGACTGACACGGGGGCCTTCCACCGATACGAAGGTGCGGGTCGCTCCGGTTGGCCGCGCTCGGATAAAAGGCACAGGGTAACACAACAAGAGGAGGCTCATGATGACGGAAAATGGCACAAAAAAGGCCTTCACCGGATGCGCGCTCTGTTACCACAGTTGCGGGGTGGAGGTATCGGTTTCTGATGGAAAAGTGATCGCCGTCCGGGGACAGGAGTCCCATCCCGTCAACAAGGGCAGGCTGTGTCCCAAGGGAGAGGCGATGGTTGAGCACCTGTATCACCCGGACCGGCTCAAATATCCCCTCAAGAGGGTGGGAGACGGGTGGCAAAGGGTCTCATGGGAGCAGGCCCTTTCTGAAATCACGGCCAAACTGAATGACTTGAAAGAGAAGTACGGCCCTTCGGTGCTCGCCTTTTTCTGCGGCTCCATCGGGGTCGAGAACCTGGAGATGATCTCCCTGACCCACAGGTTCAAGGCCGCCTTCGGTTCTCCGAATTTCTTCTCTGTGGAGAGCATTTGTTACAGGATGAGGATCAGGGCGAGACAGATCACCTTCGGGAAATACCCCGTGGAAGAGATGGACTCGAACCTCTATATTCTGTGGGGTCATAACCCGGCGGCCTCTGACTTCCCACTCTCCCTCGCCTTGGAGGAAAACCTGAAAAAGGGCGCGAGGCTGATCGTTATCGATCCGAGAAGGATCCCCATCGCCGACAAGGCGGAGATGTACGTGGCCATAAGGCCGGGCACCGACGGCGCCCTGGCCCTGGCGATGATGAACGTGATGATCAACGAAAAACGCTACGACGCGGACTTCGTGGAGAAATATACCTACGGCTTCGACAAGCTCGTCCCCCACGTCCAGCCCTACACGCCTGAATGGGCGGAAAAGATCACCTGGGTAAAGGCCGATGACATCAGGGTCCTCGCCCGTCGCTTCGCGTCGACCCGGGGGGCAAGCATTTTTCACGGCACCTGCACCCAGGACCAGTGCGCGAACGGCAGCCAGACAGACCGGGCCATGGCCATACTTCAGGTCCTTACCGGCAATATCAATGTGCCGGGGGGGTGGGTGATAAGTCCCCGGCTGAGGCTCCAGGACGTGAGCCTTCCCTTCCCCGGCAAGCCCCTCGGAGCGGAGGAGTACCCGCTTTTTTACGAGCTGTGGGGGAGGACGAGCCCTTACGCGGTCATGAACATGGTCCCCGAGAGCGTGCCCGACAAGCTTAGGGCGTTTATCGTCGCCGGAGGAAACCCCCTCGTCACCATGCCTGATTCCAACGCCCTGAGGGAGGCCTTCCGGAAGCTGGACCTCGTCGTGGTATACGAACAGTTCATGACGGAGACCGCGGAATTCGCGCACTACGTGCTGCCGGCCAGTAACCAGCTCGAGTTCTGGGGCCTTGCCTATAACTACAACGTCTGTCACTGCGTCCCCTACCTGATGCTGAGACGGCCGCTCATAGAGCCGTACTACGAATGCCGGTCCATCCGGGACGTCTACACCGCACTGGCTTCGAGGCTCGGCTTCGGCGACAAGTTCCCGTGGAAATCGGACGAAGAGGTGGTGGCCCACGAGCTCGCGCCATGTTCCCTCAATTTCGAGACCCTGTGCGAAAAACCCGAAGGGGCCATCTACCAGGAAAAGGCATATTCCATCGGCGAGCACACCTTCGCGACCCCGACAGGCAAGATCGAGATATACAGCGAAGCCTTCGCGAAGGTCGGGTTCGACCCTATCCCCACCTACCGCGAACCCGACAAGAGTCCCCAGGGGTCGAGGTGGGCAGAGCTGGGAGAAAAATATCCCCTTATCCTCTCTACGGGTACGCGGGATTACTACTTTAACGGCAGCATGCTCCACAACATGAAATCCCTGCAGCTCTGGTCGCCTTTCCCTAAAACGGAGCTGGGACCGAAAACCGCCGAGGAGTACGGGATAGGGCATGGAGACGACGTCGTCGTCGAGACGGACCGGGGGTGGGTCAAGATGAAGGCATCCGTCGACGAGCGGACCATGGAGGGGGTCGTCCTCGTGCCTCACGGGTGGCCGGGAGAAGGCAACTGTAACCTCCTCACAGATTGCAACTGCCGGGAGCCGATCATGGGGTATCCCCAGTGGAAGGGGCTCCTGTGCAGCATCAGAAAAGCGGACATGCCTTGAGGGCAGTCTCCTTAAAGGTATAAGAAAGCCACGTTTTCGGCGGAGGTGACATGGATAGTATCGTTTCCCATAGGTTTGAAGAATACGCAGCGATGGTGACGTCTTTTCACGGCTATGCGGCCCCCGGCGTCATAATAGGCGGTTTCATGGTCGACTTTGCGTACAGGAGCCTGCCCGAGGGAGGAGCGTATGATGTCATCTGCGAGACGGCAAAATGTCTGCCCGATGCAGTCCAGCTCCTGACCCCCTGCTCCGTCGGGAACCGATGGCTCAGGATCATCGACGTGGGTCGATATGCGTTGACTTTCTATGAGAAAAGCACGGGGGCGGGGGTACGCGTCCACCTCGATTGCGCCAAGCTGGAGAGTTGGCCGGAAATAAGGGCCTGGTTTCTGAAGCTCAAGCCAAAGCACGCGCAGGACCACGAATTGCTTCTCCGCCAGATCAGGGAAGCGGGAAGGGGGATGTGCAGCGTCGGGAGGGTAGAGGTCTCTCCCGGCTTCTTAAAAAAACAACAGCGCGGTCCCGTTTCCCTTTGTCCCTCGTGCGGTGAAGCCTATCATGCCGCCGACGGCGCCATCTGCCCCGCCTGCAAGGGCGGGGTATTGCCCTATCTCTCAGGAAACGGCTTTTGCAGGGAGGAACCCCTGCGGGGGGTTATGGGCCGGCGCGGCTCTGCCGTGGCCGCCGGGGGCGCGATAGATGGAGCGGTGTGAAAACCTGAGCATAGCTCCCGAAGTGGAGTCGACCATCGAAAAGAGGGCAATCAGGGCGGAGGACATCCGGAAGGTACTGGTTCATGCCGTGGAGACGGGGGAGGTTTACAGGCACCGCGTCACCGGCCATCACCTGGCCTATGACCGGCCGTCGAGCATCACCTATTGGGTGGAGTATGGGCTTGAGGGCGGGTCGTATCGGATCCACAACGCATACTCCCATCGCATGCAAATCCTCCACGGATTCAACATGCCCGCGAAGCGGAAGGAAGCCGTGGAATGGACCTGCGTGAAATGCGACCTTGTGCTGGAGCTGGCCACGGTCAAGCTGGCCTACCTCGACGAGACCTTTGGAGCGGATATGCCGGCGTGCCCCTCCTGCGGGCGCGTCTACGTCAGCGAGAGCGACGCCGTCGAAAAGATGGCCCTGGCGGAACAAATGCTCGAAGATAAGTAAGCCGACTGGCAGATAAAGGATGACGCCGCTTATTTCTTCGAATATAATAAAGTCGGGCAGCATCGATTCATTGCGTGCGATCGCCTGCTTCGCTTGTATCCGCATAGGCAGGCCCGCACGTCAAAGGCAGCCGGAAGGCTGAACCGTCGGGAAGCGAAGAGGTGTCTATGTATGTCTACCATAGCTACACGCAACCGAAGCGTATTCTCGTCACCGGGGGCGCCGGGTTCATCGGTTCCCACCTTTGCGAGCGACTCATCCGGGACGGCCACGAAGTAATTTGTCTGGACAATTTCTTCACGGGGAGGAAGAGGAACATCTCTCACCTCCTTGACAACCCCGCCTTCGAATTTGTGAGGCACGACGTTACGCAACCGATCCTCCTCGAAGTCGACTGGATCTTCAATCTCGCCTGTCCGGCGAGCCCTATCCACTACCAATATAACCCTGTGAAGACGATAAAGGTCAACGTCATGGGGGCGCTTAACATGCTCGGCATGGCGAAGCGGGTGAAGGCAAGGATCATGCAGGCGTCCACGAGCGAGGTATACGGGGACCCCGATGTGCACCCCCAGACGGAAGAATACTGGGGCAACGTCAACCCCATCGGGAAAAGGAGTCTGCTACGACGAGGGGAAGAGGGTAGCCGAGACGTTCTTTTTCGACTACCTGCGGCAGAACAAGGTGGACATAAAGGTCGTGCGGATATTCAATACATACGGACCCAGAATGAGACCCGATGACGGCCGGGTCGTCAGCAGTTTCATCGTTGATGCGCATCAGGGCAGAGACATGGCGGTCTACGGCACCGGGGAGCAGACGAGATCGTTTTGCTACGTCGATGATATGCTGGAAGGCATGATACGCATGATGGATTACGAAACGGATGGGACCCCGAAAGGTACGGATTATACGAAACCCTCTCTTTCGGGGTTCCCCGGACCCATCAACCTGGGTAATCCCGAAGAGGTCTCGATCCGATCGCTCGCGGAAAAGATCATCGATCTTGCCCGGTCGCGGGCAAAGGTCGTTTTCGCGAAGCTTCCGGAGGATGATCCGAGAAGGCGGTGCCCCGATATATCAAAGGCCCGGAATTATTTAAAATGGGAGCCAAAGGTACCCCTGGAGGAAGGGCTGAAAAAGACGATTGACTATTTTAAGAACCTTTCTCGCGATACCCGAACTCTGCTATAATAACCATTATGATAAGAAGGGAAGAGGAACTCGCGAGTCAGGGGTGGGAGAAGCGCTTCATGGTAGATGAGCCGCGGCTTTCGGAAATGAAGGAGCTTTATGAATCGATAGGATTCGAGGTGCTCCTGGAGCCGCTGCCGCCAAAGGAGGAGATGGGCGGGTGCGCGGAGAGCGGCTGTACGGTCTGCCTCGAAGCCGACCCGGAGAGATACCGGATTATCTACACCCGTCCCGTGGACGTGCTCTAAGCCTTCTTAAAGAGGTCCTTCCAGAGCTTCTGTGCGTCTTCCTTAGGTGATTTCTTTTGCTCCTCCTCTTTGAAACGGAAGTAGTCGCAGTAATTCGATCTGTCCTTCTCTTTGACCCTCTCTGCCTGGGGCTCGAAACACTGGTTCGCCCTGCTTTCGTCATAGAAGGTGCAGTTCAGGCACACACGGATATCTGAGCCGCACCCTGGACATTCGCCATGCCTCGACACCGTTTCTTCAACGATAGCCGCACCGCACCGGTGGCATTTCTTCATAGGCTTTCCAAAAGATCCCTGAAATCGTTTATTACCCGTCCATTTGCGGCTGCAGCCGGGTTATAGTGGTACGAGTCGATGCCGGCCAGACGGGGGATCTCGAAATCGAAGACGGCATGGTCTCCCACGTGCGCCATTTCCGCAGGCGACACACCGAGGACGGCGCACAAGCGCCGGTAAAACCCCTCCTCCTTCTTGACCATCCCGAAATCGGACGTCGCCGATATCACAGGGCCGAAGTATCGTTCAAGGCCGGTGTGGCTCAATTCCTTTTCGACGAATATACGCGCCGCATTCGACGCGATGACGAGCTGATAGCGCCCGTGGAGGGCCTTTATCACCTCGGTGACGTGTGGAAGCGCGCGGATATAGCCGCAATACCGGTCGAGCAGCTCCGGGACGGAAAGAGTGAGATCGAACCTTCGGAGCCAGTAATCGATATCATACCAGAGGAGATGGGATTCTCCCACGGAATCGTACGCTTGTTTTACCTCGGCGAACGCCTCGGCGACGGGCAGGGAGTACCTTTCGGCGTACCTTTCGGGCACGCCCTCCAGCCACACCATAGTGCCGTACCGGCCGTCGACGATCGTCCCGTCGAGATCGAAGGAGATGACCTTTTTCATTCCTCTAGTATACCATAGGCGCCCTTCGCCTCACCGAGTGCGCCATTCCCTACTTGCTCATATCTATCGTGATGTCGCGCAGCCATTCCCTATTCTTGATGTACCAGTCCACGGTCTTTCCGATCCCTTCGGAGAGCGGAACTTGCGGTTCCCAGTCGAGAAGGCGCTTTGCTTTTCCGATATCGGCCCAGGTGGCCATCATATCGGTTTTCTGAAAGGGCTCCTTCCTCACGCGGGCCTTCTTCCCCAGATAGTGCTCCACCAGGGAGATCATTTCGGCAAGCTCATGGGGACGGCTGTTGCCAAGGTTGATGATCTCGAACCCCACAGGCTTGAGTGCCCTTACCGTTCCCTCCGCAATATCGGACACAAAGGTAAAATCCCGGCTCTGGGAACCGTCTCCGTAGAGGACCAGCTCATCCCCCTCGTCGATCCATCTGATGAATCTGAACATGCTCATATCTGGTCTGCCCGCCGGGCCATAGACCGTAAAGTACCTGACCACCGAGGCGTCGATGCCGAATAGGTAGTGGTATGAGTAGATCATCACCTCAGCCGCTTTCTTCGACGCCGCATAAGGAGAGATCGGCGTATTGACCGGCAGCTCTTCCGAGAAGGGCATCTTCTGGCCCGCATAAAGGGAGGACGTAGAGGCGAGCACAATCTTCCTCACCTCATACTTCCGCATTAACTCGAGCAGGTTCAGGGTCCCATAGGCATTCGTCGTCATGTAGACAAAAGGGTTCTCGATGCTGTATCTTACGCCGGCCCTCGCCGCAAGGTTGACCACCGCATCTATCCGGTTCTCCCGGAAGATGCCCTCCAGGGCCTGCAAGTCCTCTATATCGGCCCGGTGGAAGGAAAACTTTTCATGGCCTTTCAGGTCTTCCAGCCGGTATTCTTTCAGCCTCACATCGTAATAATCGTTCAGATTATCAACGCCAAGCACCCGTTTCCCGCCGGACAAGAGCCTCCTGGCCGTCTCCCATCCAATAAACCCCGCTGCCCCGGTCAAAAGTATGGTCTCGTCGCCCATCACTCAACCCCCTCCTCACATAAAGTACGTCATCGACATACTTTCTGCTTGATTATGCTACAACCGCCCAAATAAATCAAACTGTCGGGCAGAGTCGACACCCTTGAAATGGGCTGATCGATGATATATCCTTTGGCTATGGAAAGGGATTATGTCCTCTACCTGAAGGTAGGTGATGAGGTTTTCCATCAACGGTACGTGAAGTGGGGGATGGGCGTGGTTGTGGAGGAGAGAAGGTCCGAGGTCCCGGGCGGCTTCTGCTACGTGCGTATAAGCTTCAGGGACGGCAACACACGCGTCTTTGACAACAACTTCAGGAGCGAGAATTGCTGCTACTACGCCGGCATCAGAAAAATAGAGAAAAAGAAATAGGGCAGAAAGGGGGAAGAGTTTTACAGATCTCCCCATTCATGCTGTATGATCGCGATTGCCGCCAACGCGGCAGTCTCTGCCCGGAGCACCCTCCCGCCTAACCTTACCGGCACGAAGCCCTTTGCACGGGCAAAGCAGATCTCCTCATCGGTAAAGCCGCCCTCGGGCCCGCAGGCAATGACCACCCATCCGGGTTTTTCCCGAGGCTGCCGCCCGACGTCCGTGAGTCTCATCGTGCGCTCCTTTTCGTAAAGGATAAGTTTTATGCCCTCACGAGCCGAGAACGCGTCAAGGGCGTCAAACAAGCTCCTGCAGGGGGCAACCAGGGGCGCCGTGCGCCTCCTGCACTGTGCCACAGCCCGCCGCGCTACCTGCGGCCACCGGTGCGATTTGTCCTGGCCGAGACCCGTCTTTCCCGGCGTGATGCTCCTTCCGGAGGCGCAGGGGATGATCTCTTGTACGCCCAACTCCGTTGCCTTCTGGATAATCAGCTCCATGCGCTCGCGATTGGGAATCGCTTGCAGCAACGTCATCAGGAGGGGAGATTCGCTCGGAAAATCCAGCTCCTGGAAGATGCGGACCAGGGCCGTCTCCCCCTCAACAGCCAACACCCTCCCCCTGTATTCCCGGCCTTCCTCACCTTTCACGGTGACGACCGCCCCTCTCCTCGTCTCGGAAAGAAGTGTCACGGGTACCCGCGTGTCAGCCTCCATACTTAGAGGGGGTCCTTTTTCGTAAATTCCCCGGCCGTTTCCGTGAACCTCTTGGCTATGTATTTTTCGGGGAAATCCTCCCGCTCGAAATATGCCAACGCGTTCATTTCGAACCTGTCCACGAGGAACTTCTTCATGGTGGAAAGCTGCCTGGCGGGCACCCCTGCCTTCACGATTTCTCTCCGATAGGCGGCCGTGTTTCCCAGGGCTTCCACAATCTGCTCGTAATGGGGTTGCCCCTCGAAAGGCCGGAGGTACTCCTTCTTCACCTCGACATCGCAGCATATCGTCAGTTTTATGGTCGAGGCCTCGGCATAGTAGCTGACCGCGTGGTCCAGGATTTCCACCTTCAGGCCGTTTGCCAGATGCCAGGTTCTTATCAGGACAGACATAAGGGTAGTCTACTACACTTTTTCTCCGTGTAACAGCGGCAGCTCGATGCCGGCCGGGGGCTTTTCGCGCCCCTCTCAAGAACCTTCCGGGCTCCCGGAATGAAGCAATGGGAGATCATGGGGAGAGAAGTGGTCGACGAAATTACCTATCGCTGCCGAAAGGCGAGGGACATGCTCATACTCGGGCTCCAGGCCCGTTGCGTCGGGGCAAAGGGAGAAACTTGAGGATGAGTCCGATGACAAGCATGGCTACGCTCAACAGTTGTCCCATGGTAAGGACGTCGAGGATATAGCCTACCTGCGGATCAGGCTCCCTGAAGAATTCGCAGAAGATGCGGAAGAGGGCGTACCATATGAGAAAGACAGCAAAAACATCCCCGTCCCGTTTCTTCTTGTTCCGATACACCCACAAAATGACGAAAAGGAGAAGCCCTTCCAGCATGCCCTCATAGAGCGGGGAAGGGTGTCTTCCCACGTTCCCCCCGTCGGGGAACACCATGGCCCAGGGCACGTTTGTCGGCTTTCCGTAAAGCTCACCGTTGATAAAATTTCCCATCCTGCCGAAAAATATCCCTATCGGAGCAGTAGGGATCATGAGGTCTGCCGTTTTGAGAAACGAAAGACCCCGTCGTTTCATGGCCCAGTACCCCATCACAAAGGTGCCGAGGGCGCCGCCGTGGAAGGACATGCCGCCGTGCCACAGCACGAATACCTCTAGCGGATGGGCCAGATAGAAGGGGAGGTTGTAAAAGAGCACATAGCCCAGACGGGCGCCGGCGAGCAGCCCCAGGACCACATAGAAGTAGATATCGTCGATCTGCGCCTTGGTTATGCCCTTTGCGGAGTCTTTAAGCTGATGAAGCACGAGAAAATAGGACGAACCGAAGCCCAGGACATACATCATGCCGTACCAACGGACGGCAAAGGGGCCTATTCTGAATATTTCCGGAGCTATCTGCGGATAAGGTATCACAGATGATTGACCTCAAGCGTCTTCCGCAGGTCGGCCGCCTCTCTGAAGACGAGTCCCTGTATGCCCATGCTCCGGGCATACTCCACGTACTCTTTCGTGTCGTCGATATAGAAGATCTCGTCCCTTTTCACGTCCACCTTCTCGAATATGGCATCGTATATGCGCTTTTTCGGCTTTTTAGCACCTACTTCAAAAGAGAGTATCCACTCGTCCATGAGGTGCACAATAGGATAACGTTCTATAATGTGCGTGAAATGAAGCTCATTTGTATTACTGAGGAGGAAGAGGGGGAAGCCCTTCGCCTTGAGGTAGACGATTATCTCGTTTACCTCAAGGTCTTCCCAAAATATATTATTCCATATATCCTTGAATTCTTCAAAATCCAGCCCCAGTCTGAAGCGGTCTCTCACATCCAGAAAAAACTCCGGAGATGAAGAGAGTCCCTCTTCATAAGAATTGATGGAGCCGCTGCAAAGGTCGAAAAGGTATCGGAAAATGTCGGCGGGACAGCAGAGGTCCTTTGCCGCCGACCGGGCGTAGAGCTTTTCGGCGACCTGCCGGTTGTCGAAGGGAAGAATCACGTTTCCCAGGTCAAACACAAAGAGCTTTATCATAAGAGAGATTTCATGCTCCTTCCTTTATATGAAGGGGAGGCTCCATCCGGCTCCGCCGGTGGAGGGGGCGACGCGAGCCCCAGTGGTTGCAAGGAAGAATCACGTTTCCCAGGTCAAACACAAAGAGCTTTATCATAAGAGAGATTTCATGCTCCTTTCAAACACAAAGAGCTTTATCATAAATGAATGCCTTTTTCGGGCCGAGCGCGGTGTAGAGACCGAGGGGGTCGCAAAGGTGCTGCCACCCGCAGATGTGGACCGCCCGTGATGGGGCATAACGCTTTATCAGACGTCCGATCCTCCCGCTCATGTGCCGGTCCCGCAGACGCATTTCTTCGGTATAGGGGAAAGTCTTTATGCCCTTTTCAAAAAAAAGTCGCGCCATCGCTTTCTGGCGACCCCCCTTGCACCGATCGGGCTCAAGGAGCACCCGCAGGTTTTCCTTTGCAATCAGCTCATCCATCCGCGTGAGATGTGCCGAGGAGAAACGGTCCATATCGACGAGAAAAAGGTGTGCCCCGCGCCTCGCGCAGTACTCGGATGCGGCAGTGAACTCCAAGGGGAGGTCGATGTAAGCAAAGAGGGCGTCCAGGGCGGCCTCATCGATGCGTAAGCCTTCCGCCCTCAACTCATCTATGGCTTCGCCCACCTTTCGTTTGGCCGTACCCGCCGCCCGCCTGAAATTGAGCCCATAACAGGAGAATTCAAGGGTAACCATATCGGGTCCGGTAGATTCCAGCCAGCCCTCCAGGAGGGCCCTGCCGCTTCTCTCCCCGTGGATGACGCCCAGCATGACAAAACCGCTCCATTGCCTCTCTAATGGCTCCAACATGCGAGCGCTAGAGTACCATGACAGTGGGGACCTGTCAAACGCGGCGACCCTCAGCGACTCACACCGGACCGGCTTATGGCCGGCCACGGCGGTCAACCAAAGGAGGTTCCCCCTCCTACACGAACTCCATGAGCTTATCTCTAAATCACCGTGCTATTTTATCTGCTATTTTCACTTGACATAAATTTTTATTGCATATAGAATCTGCTTCATAGTTTTGTAATAACTTTCACAAAGAAAAAGAGAGGTCCTCATGAAGCTGGAAGGGAAGAATGCAGTCGTAACCGGCGGTGGGAGGGGTGTGGGACGCGCGCTCTGTGTGGCCTTTGCCAAGGAAGGCGCAAACGTGGTTGTGAATTATGCGGGTAACGAAAAAGCGGCCAAGGAAGTAGTGGGGATGGTCGAGGCTTTGGGGAGAAAGGCGGTCGCCGTCCAGGGCGACGTGGCAAAATGGGAGGATGCGCAGAAGATCGTCGATACCTGCGTGCAGACGTTCGGCTCCATCCACGTGCTCGTCAACAATGCCGGGATCTCGAAGCCCGCTATGCTCCACAAGCTGTCGGACGAGCTTTGGGACGAGGTTGTGAACGTGCAGATGAGGGGTCCGTGGCATTGCATCAAAGCCGCTTCCAAGTACTTCATGGAGCAGAAATACGGACGAATCGTCAACGTCACCTCGGTGGCGGGCATTGTGGGGACCACGGGTCAGATCCATTATGCCGCCGCAAAAGGCGGCGTGGTCACCCTCACCAAATCCGCCGCGAGAGAGCTTGCACGCTATAATGTTACCGCGAACGTGATCTCCCTCGGCATTGTCACTACGGAAATGACCAGCACTTTGCAGAACGACGAGAAGCTCAAGGAGATATATCTGAGACGGATTTTGCTGAACAGGTACGCGGAACCGGAAGATGTGGCGCCCGCATTCGTGTTCCTCGCTTCCGACGACGCAGGGTATATCACCGGTCAGCTCCTGTGTGTTGACGGCGGCTACGGAATGACGTAGGGATGGGGGTGAAAAGTAACGCAGTGTTGAAATAAAAATTCCTGGAGGTGTTTCATGGCTGGTGTACCAAGTTCAATAAAGACATGGCAGATGGTGGCGCCGTGCTCGAAAAACAAGGAGACGGGCGAGGCCATCCCTGGCAAGCTTTCGATGACCGAGATACCCGTACCCGCGCTTAAGGATGGAGAGGTCCTTGTGGAAGTGGCCGGTTGCGGCGTCTGCCATACCGATCTCGGCTATTTCTATGATGGTGTCCCCACCGTCAGCAAGCCTCCATTGACCCTCGGACACGAGATCAGTGGGACTGTTGTGGCGGGCGATGCGGCATGGATGGGAAAAGAGGTGATCATCCCTGCGGTCATGCCCTGCCGGCAGTGCATCCTCTGCAAAACGGGCCGCGGCAACAGATGCCTCGCCCAGAAGATGCCGGGTAACAGCCTGGGGGTATACGGCGGCTTCTCGAGCCATATACCGGTGCCGTCCGTCGACCTCTGTCTCGTTGCCGACAAAGCGGGATATCAGCTCAATCAGCTTTCTGTTATCGCCGATGCAGCGACTACCCCTTATCAGGCGGCGAAAAGAGGCGACCTGCAGCCCGGCGACAACGTCATCGTCATCTGGAGCCACCGGCGGAGTGGGCGTCTATATGGCGCAAATGGCGAAGGCCCTTGGGGCGAAGACGGTGATCGGCATCGCCAGGAACCCCGAGAAACTGCAAAGGGCCCTTCAGTACGGCTGCGACCACGTCATCAGCACCCTGGACAAGACAAACAAGGACGTCGTCGGAGAATGGCGAAACTATTGCAAGAGCAAGGGCCTAGCCAATACGGGGTGGAAGATCTTCGAGGTGACGGGGACAAAGGCAGGGCAGGACCTCGCGCTCGATCTCCTTTCCTTTGTCGGCAAGCTGGTTCTCGTTGGCTTCGGCATGGCGAAGAGCGAGTACATGATGTCCAAGCTTATGGCCTTTGATGCCGAGATCATAGGGACATGGGGCTGCCTGCCCGAGTACTATCCGATCGTCCTCGATATGGTGCTGAGGAAGAAGATCGTGATAGACCCGTTTGTTGATGTGCGGCCGATGAGCACGATCGCAGCGACGTTCGACGAGATTCACAAGGCTGGATCGCCGGCAAAGAGGGTTGTCCTGACGCCGGATTTCTAAGAAAACCATAAAATATCAGGAGGAGCACTATGTCACTCAGTTGGATGCCGAGAGAACATGGATTGAAGGACCATGACAGACATGGCAAAGAGAACTGGGGTACTGACGCCCCATGTACGGTGTACGAAAAGAAGCCTTTGCTGGACGCGAAGGGAAACGTGGTCCCGGGCCTCTACACGGCCTGGATCAGGCTGAACAACCCGGCCCAGTATAACTCCTACACCACCGAGATGGTGAAGGGCGTCATCGCCGGTTTCGAGAATTCCTCGACGGACCGCGAAGTCGTTGCTGTAGTCTTTACGGGAACCGGTCCGAACGCCTTCTGCACGGGCGGCAACACAAAAGAGTATTCGGAATATTACAGCATGCGCCCGGAAGAGTACGGCGCCTACATGGAGCTCTTCAACAATATGGTCGACTCCATCCTCATGTGCAAGAAACCGGTCATCTGCCGGGTGAACGGC
Organism: uncultured delta proteobacterium; assembly: GCA_963768735.1. Classification (GTDB taxonomy): domain Bacteria; phylum Desulfobacterota; class Syntrophorhabdia; order Syntrophorhabdales; family WCHB1-27; genus BOG-1155. Next base: position 281,322 of record CAVYJH010000003.1, read on the forward strand.
ATGAGGGTCGCCGGCGGCCAGGAGATCGGCCTTGCCTGTGACCTCGCGATATCTTCCGACCTTGCCATTTACGGCCAGGCCGGTCCGCGTCATGGTTCCGCACCGGTCGGCGGCTCGTCCGACTTCCTGCCGTGGTTCCTGTCCGCGGAAGATGCAATGTGGAACTGCGTGAGCTGCGAAATGTGGTCCGCCTACAAGATGAAGGCAAAGAACCTGATCTCCAAGGCCCTTCCGGTCCTGAAGGACGACAAGGGCGTCTGGGTGCGGAACCCGCAGATCATTACCGACACCTTCGTCAAGAACGGCGAGATCGTGTACGGCGAGTACAAGACGGGTGACGAGGCCAAGCAGGCACGCAACTGGGTAAACGACAAACTGAAGAACAACGACTACGATTTCTCATTGATCGATGCCGAAGTCAATCGCGTTGTCTGGATATTCGCGAACCTGTTCCCCGGATGTCTCATGAAGTCAATCGACGGCATCAGGCAGAAGAAGAAGTCTTTCTGGGATCAAATGAAGAACGACCACAGGTACTGGCTGGCAACCAACATGATGGGCGAGGCCTTCCTGGGCTTCGGCGCCTTCAACACGAAGAGGATCACCGGCGCAGACACCATCGATTTCATCAAGAACCGCCAGCTTATCGCCCAGGGGACACTGAACGACGAGAAGTACATGGAAGAAATTATGGGAAAACCGCAGGCGAAGTAGAAAGCATCAACGAAATGGGGGGCTCTAGCCCCCCATTTTTTTTAAGGGCTCAAGGGTTTCCGACCGGTCAAAAGCCTGTAAATATGAGCGAGATTGGCGGGTACGAAGCACTTAAGGGCGATGAAAACGTGTCAAAAAGCCCCGCAGCCGGGGCGATAGCATAGAGAGAAGGGGGAATGGGCATGGCTTTTCAATTGATCACGTACGAAAAGAAGGGCAAGGTGGCGACGGTCACACTCAATGCGCCTCCGCTCAACTGGCTGACGATTGCGATGATGAAAGAGATCAACGAAGCGCTTGGGGATGTGATGAAGGATACGTCGCTTCAGATCCTGGTCTTCGATCATGCGGGCGAAAAGGCATTCTCCAGCGGCGCGGCCGTGGAAGATCACACGCCGGACAAGGTGGACGAGATGATCGATTGCTTCCACCGGATGTTCCGGCTCATGGTCGAGGTGGATATCCCTATAGTGGGCGTGGTGAACGGCGTTGCCCTCGGCGGAGGCTGCGAGTTGATCAGTTTTTGCGATATGGTGATCGCATCGGAGAAGTCGAGGCTCGGGCAACCGGAGATCGCCGTGGGCGTGTTCCCACCCGTTGCAGCGGCTTGGTTTCCGAAGATCATCGGTCTGAAAAAGACCTATGAGCTTCTGCTGACGGGAAAGATGATCAGCGCAAAAGAGGCGGAAGCCATAGGGCTCGTCAACGCAGTGGTGCCGACCGAGACGTTCAGGGAAGGGGTCGATAAGTTCCTCGCCGACCTGCTGAACAAGAGCAGGCCCGTGAGCATCTGGACGAAGAGGGCGATCAAAGCCGGATTGAGTCTCGACTTCAGCCAGGCCCTGGAGGCGTCGGAGATCATCTACATGAAGGGATGCATGGCCACGCACGACGCGAGGGAAGGCATCACCGCATTCCTGGAAAAGAGAAAGGCTGTCTGGAAGGATGAGTAGCAGTTCCAGCGCCATGATATTCACACCGGAAGAAGAGATCCGAACGCGGATCGACAGGGTAAGACCACTGATGGAAAAGGGCCGCCTCGATGCGGCTTTTTTCCATTATAAGATCGATTACTATTATCTCTCCGGCACCATGCAGGACGTGTTTCTCCTTGTACCCCTAGAGGGCGACCCCGTGCTCTTTGTCAAAAGGGAGCTGAAGAGGGCGAGACGGGAATCTCCTCTGAAAGAGGTAATACCGCTCAAGACCCTTGACGAGATAAAGCCTTACGTGGCGGGCATGAAAAGGATCGGGCTGCAGCTCGACGTGATGCCCTACAACATGGTGATGAAGTACAGGGGTCTGCTGCCGGGACCGGAGTTCGTCGACGTGTCACCCATGGTGAAGGAGGCGAGAAAAACGAAATCACCCTTCGAGGTCAAAATCATGGAACGGGCGGCGGCGATCGCGAAGAAGGTCTACGCCAAAATCCCCGAGTTCCTGCACGAAGGGATGAGCGAGATCGAGTTGGGCGGCATGCTGGAGGCTTGTGCCAAGCCGCTCGGCCATGAAGGCATCCTGCGGATGCGGTCTCTCAACTACGAACCATATACCTGGCACATACTGAGCGGCCGCACGGGCAGCATCGTAAGCCAGGCCGATTCTCCCATGGGGGGGCTGGGTTTATCGCCTGCCTTTCCCGTAGGGGCGAGCAGGAAGAAGATGCGCAAAGGCGAGCCCATTCTCATCGATTTTGGCGTGAACTATCACGGCTACCATATGGACCTCACCAGGATGTATGCGATCGGCCACATGCCGGATCAATTTGTTCGGGCATACGAGGTGTGCAAAGAGATCGAATATGCGGTGCTTGACCGGGCGCTTCAGGGAACGGCCGCCTCTGGGCTCTTTCGGTATTCGGAGGAGCTTGCCGAAAAGTCGGGGCTTGGTCCCTATTATCTTGGATACGAGCACCACAAAGTCCGTTTTCTCGGACATGGCATAGGCATTGAGCTAAGCGAACTCCCCTTCCTTGCCCCGAGACATGATTATCCCCTGGAAGAGGGGATGACCTTTGCGATCGAGCCGAAAATGGTCTTTCCCGGGAAGGGCGCGTGCGGCATAGAAGACACGGTTCTCATGGAAAAGACAGGTTACAGAGTCCTCTCAGATGTAGATGACCGCATTACCGTCATATAACGTCCTCTTCCCGACCGGTTTCCTCTCCCGGCTCTCCTTGAAAGAGTGTGCCATCCTTGCCCTGTAGGGCTCGCCTACATACTTGACAAAAAAAGTACAACAATCTAACCTATGCGCATGAAGATTTCTACCAAGAGCAGGTACGGGCTCAGGGCGGTCCTCGACATCGCCTACCACTCTGCCGGTCTATCCACTCAGGTTAAAGACATATCCGCAAGACAGGACATTTCTCCCCGCTACATAGAGCAGATCTTTCAAAAGCTCAAACGTGCCGGAATCGTCAAGAGCATCAGGGGGCCTGCGGGAGGATATTACTTGGCAAGGAAGTTTGACGAGATCAGCGTAGGGGACATCGTCAGGGCTACCGAGGGCGCCATCCAGCTTGTCCACTGCACGGACTCGGCAAAGAACGGCAGAAGGACGTGCGACCGTATGCAGCAATGCGTGGTCCGCGACGTATGGGCAGAGGCAACCGACAGGTTGATGACGTATCTCGATTCGGTGACCCTCCAGGACCTCTGTAAGGAGGCCCGGTCAAAAGGCATGGAAGGGGAGCCATCATAGCGACACCGGCCGCAGCCGGGGGAAGAAGGGTTTATGGCACACATACGGCGTAAGAGTATTTCAGATCGGACCGATCGATGGGAATCGTCCGATCATGTGTATGACAGACGTAGAGTGTAAAAGTATTTCGATACGGGAAGGAGGGTTTATGCCGATCATTCAGGTACACCTGATCGAGGGAAGAACGGTAGACCAGAAAAGAACGCTCGTGGCGAGCATCACCGATGCCGTGGTGAAGAGTCTGGATGTGAAAAATGAGGATGTGCGGATCATTCTGCAGGAGATGGCGAAGGACGATTACGCGGTGGCCGGCACGCTGGTGATGGACAAGAAGGCATAAGGGGCGGTCCGCGTCCGAGGGCAGAAGGAGGGAAAGCGCTCTATACGTCCGGGCGCTTCGCCTGGCTTCGCCTCGCTTTGAAATCATACAATCCCGTCTCTTTCAACTTGGCGATGCCGACAAAAAACGTATCCCTGTTGATGCCGAGCCGTTCCATGATGACCTTCGGCTCCGGCGGCCCGGCATCCGTCCGCCCCTTCGCCGTCCAGCTTCGTCAGGTACAGGTAGAGACGGTATTCGGCAGCGGTCAGCTTCGCATCGATCAGGTGGTCGACCACGGCCCGCAATTTCTCGGAAGCGTTTTCCATTCCTGCCTGTTTGATCTCCTCCGGTATATGCTCGACGCCGATCGTCTCTTCCTCGCACATGATGTAGGCGCGCTCCAGCACGGAATCGAGCTGCCTCACGTTTCCCGGCCACGAATAATCGATCATCGCCTGGAGTGCCTCTTTTGAAACAGTCTTCTTGTGACCGTGGGTTTCGTTCAGTTTCTTCAGGAAATGCTCGACGAGGATGGGGATATCGGTCTTTTTCTCCCTGAGAGGGGGGATGGTAAAAGCGATCACGTTCAAGCGGTAGTAGAGATCTTCGCGGAAATTCCCCATGGCTATCTCTTCTTCCAGCTTCTTATTCGTGGCCGCGATGATGCGCACATCCAGCTTTAAGGTCTCCTTGCCTCCGACTCGCCGTATCTCTTTTTCCTGGATCGCCCTCAATATCTTCGCCTGCATGGCGAGGGTGAGATCTCCGATCTCGTCCAGGAAAAGGGTACTGGCGTTTGCCTGCTCGAAAAGACCTATGTGGCGGGTGAGGGCGCCGGTGAAGGCGCCCCTCTCGTAGCCGAACAGCTCGCTTTCGAGGAGAGTTTCCGGAATCGCCGCGCAGTTTATGGCAAAAAAGGGGCTATTCTTTCTCGGGCTGTTGTAATGGATGCTCTTTGCGAAGAGCTCTTTTCCCGTACCGCTTTCTCCATACACGAGCACGGTGGAGTTGGTGGGCGCCACCTTTCTCACGATGGCAAAAAGGGCGCGCATGCTGCCGTGATCGCCGACAATATTGTCGAGGTGAAACTTGTCAAAAAGCTGGTCCTTGAGCATCAGGTTGTCCTTGAGCAGATTCACCTGATTGATCGCGTTATTTATGACCAGGAGGAGATGGTCCTTTTCCAGCGGTTTTTCGAGGTAGTGGAATGCGCCCAGTTTTGTCGCCTCTATGGCGGAGGGGATAGAACCATAGGCGGTCATTACAATCACGTGGCAGGGACGGTTTTGGGATTTTACCTCTTTCAGTATGTCGGTGCCTTCCATATCAGGCAGACGAAGGTCTGTCAGCACCACCTCAAAGGCGCCGTTCTTGGCGAGCTCAAGCGCCTTTTTCCCCGTTTCCACGTCCTCCACGTAGAAACCGTCTTTCACAAGGATCGTCTTGACGATGCCCCTTTGGTTCGCATCGTCCTCTACGACGAGGACCGTCCCCTTATGAGACCGCATTGGGTACCTTTATCGTGACCACCGTCTTTTCTCCCGCGATGCTCTCCGCCGAGATCGCGCCTGCGTGCTCTTCAACCAGCCGTTTTGTTATGGTGAGCCCAAGGCCTATGCCCAGCTTCTTGGTTGAGTAGTACGGCTCGAATATCTTGTCGATGTCTTCCCCCTCCATACCCTTGCCGTTGTCGGTAACCGAAATGGACGTCATGCCGTCGCCTGCCGCAAACGTGACGACAATGGTGCCTTTGTCCTCGATCGCCTGGGCGGAATTGAGGATAAGGTTGATCAGACACATCCGCATGTATTCCCTGTCGCAGTAAATCCGTATATCTTCCTCAAGGCCCGACGCAGGTAATCTCTATACCGTCCCTCACCTTGTCGGTCGCCATATACAACGCCTCGTGCATGAGGGTCTCGGCGCTTACCCATTCCTTGTTAAGGGTGATCGGTTTTCCCACGAAAAGAAAATTGTGTATCAGATCGTTGACGCGATAGAGCTCCTTCTTCAGGTTATCGAGGAGGTTGTTGATATCGTCGCTTTCCGATATGCCCTCTTCCGCGAGCCTTTCCTTTATGTGACCGATGGAGAGGGAGAGAAAGTTGAGGGGATTGCGTATCTCGTGGGCAATCCCCGAGGCGAGCTGGCCTATCATTGAAAGCTGCTCCGTCTTTTTTAGTTTTTCTTCGAGGTCCTTCCTTTCGGCCAGCTTCTCGACCATCTCGTTGAAACTTGTCACGAGCACCCCTATCTCGTCTTTGTGCTCGTCTTCCGGTATCTTCACGAGTTTCCCCTCGGCAATCTTCCTGGCTGCGTTCGCAATCTTCTTGATGGGGTCGGTATACTGGTCGGCCAGGATCAACGACGCGATGATGCCTATGCCGAACGCGAAAAGAGTGCTCAATATCCTCTTGAGGTGATTCCGCCTCTGCAGGAATCTGTAATCATCAAGGATCATGCTGATGTGGATGTAGCCGAGATTTTGGCCCTTGATGGAGACGGGCATGATCACGTTGTAGAGGCGCTGCCCCTCTTTCTTGCTCTCTTCTCCGAGTTTGGCCGTAATGATGAGATTTTTTTTCTGCCCGAACTTATTCTGTCCTGCCATCTTCTTCGGGTTTTCCGTGGTGCCTATCTTCTTCGGGTTCGAACTCGCTATCACCTGGGCGTCATCGCTTATGATCGATATTTCCTTTACCCCTTTCCGGTTGAGCATATCCACGTAGCTCTTCAGCCTTTGCGTGCTGTCACCCCTGTACGTCAGCTCCTCCACGCTTATCTGGATCGCCTTTGTAATCTCATCGAGGTCGTCCGTCACCTTATCGATGATCAGTTCCTCGCTCCGTGCCGAGATAATGGAGAGAGAGCTTATGGATATGAGGAGGATAAAAAGGAGGATCAGGAGAAGCTGCGTTCTGAGGGAGAAACGCCGGAAGAGGGGCTTGACGTTGGTCAGGCGTTTAATGGTGGTGAAAACCTTTGTTCCAACCATGCTATTCTCTCAAGTATACTACCTCTCGGGATCAACCGGAAGAGTTCTTTCAGTGGTGGGCCGCTCCGCCTGCCGGTGATCGCTATACGGAGAAGCATGAAGAGCTCCCTCTTCGAAAGGGTGCCCCCCTTCTCCATCTCTCTGAAGAGCCTCTCGAAATCTTCGTGGTCCCCTTCGGCTATCTTTCGGAGGAGCGCCGGTACCTGCGATGAGTCCTTCAAGGACGAAAGGAAGCTTACCCCCTCTTCCTCCACGTCGGCGCTGTCGAATATGGCCAACATCGAGCGCATCTCCGATAACGTCCTTGCATTTTCCCGAATAACGGCCACCTTTTCACCGTCCACTCCCGGCAAGCCCATCCGTTCCGCGAGAAGGCCGGGTTCCATGGCACGCATATGTTCTTTGTTCAGCCAAAACAGCTTGTCGAGATCGAACAGGGCGTCCGACGATGAAAAAGACTCCAGGGAAAAGGTTTCTATCAAGCCGTCACGGTCCATGAACTCGCTGTCCGTTTTCCGGCCGATAATTGCCAGATAGTTCGCCATCGCCTCCGGAAGGATGCCCAAGCTTCTGAACTCCGCCACTGTGGTGGCGCCGTGCCTCTTGCTCAACGGTTTCCTGTCGCTGCCCGTGAGCAGCGAGTGGTGGGCATATGCGGGCGGCTCTTTCCCGAAGGCGAGAAAGAGCATGATCTGTTTGGGTGTGTTCGAGAGGTGATCGGCCCCCCTGACGACGTGGGTGATATCCATCAAAAGGTCATCTACCGCGGCGGCGAAATTGTAAGAGGCCACCCCGCCTGTTCTCATGATGATAAAATCATCCACGTGGTCGGCAGGGAATTCCATCTCTCCATGGATCACGTCCCTGAAGGCGATCCTTCTCTCGAGTGATTTGAGCCTGAGCACAAAGGGCCTGCCCTGCGCCTCAAGCCCCCTGATGGTTTCTGCGGTCAGGTTCCGGCAGGTCTGCCTGTACCTCGGCGGTATCTTCAGGCGCTGTGCATCGGCGCGGGCCTTTTCCAGTTCCTCCTTCGAGCAGAAACACTTGTAGGCAAGACCTTTATCAAGAAGCTCGCCGGCGTAAGTCCGGTAAATATCAAGCCTTTCCGACTGCCGGTACGGCCCCTCATCGGGCGCCAAACCAAGCCAGCCCAGATCGTCCCCGATGGCATCTTCAAAGAGCGTTTCCGACCGCTCCAGGTCGGTATCCTCTATTCTCAGGATAAAGCGGCCCCTGTTGTGCCGGGCAAAGAGGTAGTTGAGGACGGCAGTCCTTCCATTGCCGACATGCAGGTTTCCCGTGGGACTTGGTGCAAACCGTACCCTTACCATGCAATTACCGGGGCTATCGTCGCCCCCTCCAGCAGCAAAGCTGCCGGAGCCACCCCCTCATAAAAAGGAAGAGGCATAAGTACCCACCTTATCATGAGATTCTTACCGCTTCCAGAAGGCAGACCGCGAAAGACTCGATCCCCTCTTTTCTCCCGGCAAAGCCCATGCCCTCTGTCGTCTTGCCCTTGATGCTTATCCTCGCGACGTCCACCGCCATGATGCGGGCAATATTCGCCCTCATCTCCACGCTGTACGGTTGGATCCTGGGCGCCTCGCACACGATGACCGCGTCCACGTTGACGATCTCGTAGCCCTTTTCCCTCGCAAGCTCGACAGAACGGGCGAGGATCCGGGCGCTTTCTATACCTTCTATGCCCTTGTCCGTATTCGGAAAATGCACACCTATGTTCTCCGCACCGGCCGCGCCCAATATCGCGTCGCTGATCGCATGAAGCAGCACATCTCCATCCGAGTGGCCGAGCAGGCCAAATTCATACGCAATGCGCAGCCCGCCGAGGAACAAGGGCCTGCCTGCGACAAATGCATGCGCGTCGTAGCCGAGGCCGACCCTCATGCATGTCCTTTCAACTGTGCAAGGATCCCCCTCGCAATAAGCAAGTCTTCAGGAGTCGTTATCTTGATGTTATAGGGAGAGCCTTCGATCACTTTGACCTTCTTGCCCAGATACTCTATGAACGTCGAGTCATCGTAGCCGCAGAGCTTCTTCGCCATGCCTTCCCTGTAGGCCTTCGCGATCAGGTCATACTTAAAAGTCTGGGGCGTCTGTATGTGCCAAAGGGAATCCCTCTCCAGGGTCTTCAGGACAAACCCTTCCTTCGAGATCACCTTGATCGTATCCCTTGCGGGAATCGCGGGCACAACGGCGTCGAACATTTCCATCAGAAATATCGATTTCTCGACGAAGGCAGGCGATACAAACGGGCGGGCGGCATCATGAATGATGACCACGTCGCAGGACTCGTCTATTGCCTCGATCCCGTTCCGCACGGAATCCTGTCTGAGCCGGCCGCCGATGACGAGCTTCATGATCTTGCTGAAGTGGTACGTCTCGAGGATCTCTTCCTGTATGATAGGCAGATCCCGGTGGTTTACCACGAGGTAGATGCCGTCGACGGGCCTGCACTCCTGGAAGATCTGCAGTGTGTGCACAAGGATGGGTCTGTTGTCGAGGAGAAGGAACTGTTTGCTGGTGGAAGAACCCATGCGCTTGCCCGCGCCGCCGGCAAGGACTATCGCCAAAGTTCTCATGCTACCTCACATGCTCTTCGTAGTTGTAGTCTTCGGGAAAATAGACTCCTTTCTCCGCCTGCTCCTTGAGCTTGCCGAAAATCATCCGGCCGGAAGTTGTTTGCAGAAGGCTGGTCACCACCACATCTACCGTTTTTCCTATCAGCTTTTTTGAATCGTCGACAACCACCATCGTGCCGTCGTCCAGATACCCTATGCCCTGTCCGAACTCCTTGCCTTCCTTGACGATCCTGATGTTGAGCTGCTCTCCCGGAAGGATCGCCGGCTTCAGCGCAGCAGCCAGCTCGTTCATATTGAGCACGCTGAGCCCCTGCAGCTCGGCAACCTTATTGAGGTTATAATCGTTTGTCACTATTTTTCCCTGCAGGCTTTTTGCAAGGGCTATCAACTTTGAGTCCACGTCTTTCTGCTTGGGAAAATCGATATCGACGATCTTGACCTTGATCTGGGTCTGCTTCTGCAGCCTGTGCAATATTTCTAGACCACGCCTGCCCCTTGTCTTCCTCACCGGATCCTGAAGGTCCGCGATGTGCTGGATTTCGTAAAGGACAAACTGGGGAATGATGAAGGTGCCTTCTATGAAACCCGCTTCACACACGTCTGCGATCCTGCCGTCGATGATCACGCTCGTGTCGAGGATCTTGTTGCCCTCACTCGCTTCCATCGTCCCGAAAAGCGGCACTTTTGACAAATCGAGGGTGTGGCTTTTTTTCTCACCGATGCGGAAGCCCAGATACCCCATGACGAAGTAGAGCAAAATATAAATAGGCAGGGTGATGGGAACATCCTTTGCGTGGGTCAACAGAAGCTTTGAGATGAACAGGTTCGTGACAAACAAACCTATGGTAATGCCCAGCAGTGTGCCGATGATGATCTTGAGGGGTATCTCCTTCAGTTTCTCTTCGAGCTTAATGACAAGATAGCCGAGCACCAGGCCCAAGGCCGCCCCGATCAGACCGTAAAGCGGGCTCGGAGAAATCTCCTTTACGATAAAATAGCCGGCAACGGCTGTTACCGCCACCAGAACAAGCTGAGATATGATGGTCAACGAATCTAACCTTTTGGACGGATGAATATACTCTCTATGTCGGTAACTATCTCTTCCTCGTCCTTGCTCAGCGCAATGGATAGTTCTTTCTTTATGAGGTTCCGTGCAGTCTCAAACATCTTCCTTTCGCCGAAAGAGAGCTCTTTCCACATCCTGAGGTTGTAAAGCTCCCGCAGCACCATAGCGATCTCAAAGATGGAGCCGCTTTTGATCCGCTCCATGTACTCCTTGTACCGCCTGTTCCACGGAGACGTATCGTGGATAAAGGTCTTGTCTTTCAGTATCTCGTAGACCTTCAGGACCTGCTCGGAATCGATGACATAGCGGAGGCCCGCATGCTGGGCGCTGTCGACAGGTATCATAATCGTCATATCGGAATCAAGAATGCGCATGATGTAAAAGGACTGTTTCGTTCCCGAAATCACTTTGTCTTCTATAGACTCTATTCTCCCCACCCCATGACCAGGATACACTGCCACTTCTCCAATTTTTAGCATTTGGCCTCCGATCACGGGTTCATCCCGTGTTGTTGTCTATTATACCAGCTTGGACAAACAAATTCAATAACCAGTCGTCATCACACTAGTTTCGGTTCCCGTCCGCGGGCCTTCCGCCTGTTCTTCCCCGGTGCGTGCGCCTTCGCACGGGTGCGGGAAAATATAGATTGATGAATGGATGAATATTCTTTATAATCACTAAAACTTCTGAAAGAACGGGACATCCAATGGTCAAGACACGATTTGCACCAAGTCCGACCGGGAATCTCCACATCGGGGGCGCCCGCACCGCCCTCTTCAACTGGCTCTTCGCCCGGCATCATGGGGGCATGTTCATATTGAGAATCGAGGATACGGACAGGGAGCGGTCGAAGGAGGAGTACACAAGAGATATTCTCGACGGCCTCGCATGGCTCGGCATCACCCACGACGATCCCCTCTATTTCCAGAGCGCGAGGACAGACCTTTACAAAGCGAACGCCTACCGCCTCCTTGACGAAGGATACGCGTATAAATGTTACTGCACCCCCGGGGAGCTTGAGGAAAAGAGGGCGAAGGCCCTGGCGGAAGGGCGTAAGCCGTCCTACGACCGGACGTGCAGGGAGCGCGCCGGGGAGTACCCGGACGGCCCCTACGTGGTCCGCTTCAAAACCCCTCTTTCCGGCGCCATCGCCTTTGACGATATGGTGAGGGGAGAGATTTCCTTCCAGGCCGAAGAACTGGACGATCTTATCATCTTCCGCAATGACGGCACGCCCACATACAATTTCACGGTCGTCGTCGATGACGCCCTTATGGGTGTCACCCATGTGCTTCGGGGAGACGACCATATCAATAACACGCCCCGCCAGATCCTCATGTACCGGGCCCTTGGCTTCGATGTCCCACGGTTCGGCCACGTGCCCCTGATCCATGGCAAGGACAGGGCCAGGTTGAGCAAGAGGCACGGGGCCGCCTCGCTTCTCGAATACCGCGAAGAAGGCTTTCTTGCGGAGGCGCTCATGAACTATCTTGCCAGGCTTGGATGGGCGCATGGCGACGAAGAGATCTTTTCGAGCGCCGAGCTCATCGCAAAGTTTGACATTACCCACGTGGGGAAATCGCCCGCGATTTTCGATATGGACAAGCTCTTGTGGCTCAACAGCCACTACATCAAGACGATATCCCCCGGCGAGATCGCTTCGAGGCTCGTCCCTTTTATAGAACGGATGGGGTACGGGGCGCCGGACGCGGACAAACTGTTGAAGATCGTCCTCATCTTGAGGGAGCGCGCAAAAACCCTTAAAGAAATGGCGCAGATGGCGGAGTTTTTCTTTAAGGAAGATGTCGGCTACGAGGCCAAGGCCAGGGATAAGTACCTGACTCCGGCCGCCAAGCCTGTCCTTGAACGCTTCCTTCAGGCATTTACGGGCCTTCCGGACCTGGGAGAGGCAGGGCAGAGGGCCGTTGTCGACGGCATCGCCAAAGACCTCGGCAAGAAGCTCGTCGATGTGGTACAGCCCGTCAGGGTGGCCCTCTCAGGCAGGGAAGTAACCCCCGGGATCTTTGAAGTCATCGAGATCCTCGGAAAAGAGACTGTGGAAAAGAGGGTCAGGAAAGCCATCTCCTCGATCACATGAAACTGACCACACTCGATCTTCTGGGCTTCAAATCCTTCTTCAATCGAACCACCTTCCGATTCAATGAAGGCATCACCTGCATCGTGGGTCCGAACGGCTGCGGCAAGAGCAATATCGTCGATGCCATCACCTGGGTGCTGGGGGAAAGAGGCACGAAGTCCCTGCGCGTCAAAGAGATGGGCGACGTGATCTTCCACGGCAGCAGCGCCAAAAAGCAGGTGAACATGGCGGAAGTCACCATGGGCCTCATGAACGAGGAGAAGGAGTACGCCATAAAGAGGCGTATTTACCGGGACGGGACCAACGAGTACTCTCTCAACGGGGAGGTAGTGCGCCTCAAGGACATACAGGATTTTCTCCTCGGCACCGGCGTCGGCCTCCATTCCTATGCGATTATCGAACAGGGTAATATAGAGTATTTTATGCAGATGAAGCCCCACGAGCGCAGGATCGCGGTCGAGGAGACGAGCGGCATCACCAGGTTCGAAGAGAAGAAGAGGGACGCGTACTTCCGCATGGAAGAGGTGAAGGCAAACCTTGAACGGGTGGAGGACGTGCATCGGGAGGTCATAAAAAACTACGAGAAGGCCCGGGAGGAGTCCGCCAGGTTGCAGGTTTACCACGGCCTGAGGGAGAGGCTGAAGGAGTTCGACATCGCGTTGCTGCGGGACGGCTACGGCAAGCTTCAGAAGAGGGCCGCAAAGCTGGAGGAAAGAGAAGAGGCCCTTGCCCGGGAGCTGGAGGCAGGGATTGCGCACGGGCAGGGCTTGAAAGATAAGATGCGGTCGAAAGACGAGGAGACGGGCCTGATCGACTCGGTCGCCCGACAGGTGGAGCTCGATATCAGGGGTAAAGAAAAGGATATGGAAAACAGGCTCCTGGAGCTCAACTACACCGAGGAGGAAAAAAAGCGGCTTCAGAGGACGGCCGGGGAGCTGCGAAAAGAGATCGACGCCCTTGACGGGAAGATCGGGCTCTACGGTGCCGAAATCGAGCACCTCTTGAGGTCGGCGCACGCGGAAGCGGCTGCTCTTGCCGGGACCGAGGAACAGGGCAGGAGTCTGGAGGCACAAAGGGAAGGGCAGAAGTCGGAAAGGGAAACGCTGGAAAACTCAGTCGAGGAGCAGAGGAATCTCCTCTTTGGCGCAATGACGCGGCTCACCGAGATAAAGAACAGCATCACGGAGAAGGAAAGGATGCTGAAGGAGCGCCTGGCCCGACAGCAGAGAAGGCTTGAGGAAGAAAAGGTGCTTTCCGAGAAACTCCGAATCCTTGAGGAAAAACTGTCATCTTTGCGGCTGCGCAGGGAACAGGCGGCCGCGGAAGCTGCTCACCTGGAGGCGGAAGAAAAGGAGTTCGCCGAGCGCTGCGAAAAAGGCTCGCGGGAAATCGGACAGTTGCGGAGCGCCACAGAGGGATTGAAGGGCCTAAGAAAGGGGAAAGAAGAGATCTTTCGCCAGATGAAAAACTACGGCGATGGCCGCAAAACGTCGCCGAACCCCTATAAGCAACTGATAACGATGCTCAGACCGTCCAAGGAAACCGAACACGTCATGGAGAACTTTTTCCCGAGGGAAATGGAGTACCATGTGCTGACGGAGCAAGACCCCTACAGCCTCTCCATCATCGCCAGGGAATATGGCGGTAACTTTGTCTTCTTTTCAAAACAAGGCATGTTCGAGCTGAACGGAGAAGAGGCGGACGTGAGGCTCATCCCGGTAGAAAACCTGCCCGAGGCATTCCAAAGGATACATGGCGGCGAGGAAGGTCTCTTTCTGTCAGGGAACATCCTCGTCGATTCAAGGGGCTTCATCCGCAGGAAACTGGACAAGAGCGCACTGTCGATCAGGGAATTCCGGGAGAAAATGAAGCTCGAATCGGAGCTTGCCGAGATCGAAGAGCAATTGAAGATAAAGGCATCGAATCTGGGCGAGCTGCTCCTCTCCCAACAAACGCTCGAAAAGGGCCGGCAGGCGGTGAGGGAGAAAAAGAGGACAAAAGCAGACGGCCTGGCCGCTCTGGACCGGGAGATCGTGCAGAACGAGGCGGAGATCAGGTCGATGCAGGAAAGACTCAGAGAAAGGGCGTCCGGGTTCGAGACGCCGGCCGGAGAGAACGATGTTTCGGCCTCGGCGGAAGAGGCAAGGGAAAAAGAAAAGTGGGAGCATGAGAAAGGCAGGATTGAGGCCGCCCTGTCCGACATGAAGAAGAAGCTTGAAGAGGCGAAGGAGAGTTACGGCCGCACCGACGCGGCATTCCACCAGACATCCATCGCCATTGAAAGGGTGAAGAACCAGCTCAGAAAAGACGAGGAGGAGACCACCAGAAAGAACGCCGCAGTCGAGGCCCTCCGCAAGGAGAAGCAGTCAAAGCAGCGCAGGGCGGCAGAGGTGGATGAGGAGTCCCGGAATGCGTCGGAGAGGGCGAAAGAACTGGAAAAGAGCTACGGGATGCTCCAGGAAGACTGCAAGAAAACGGTCGTCCGCTATGAAGAAATGAAAAGGCGGCTCGGAGACGCGCACGCGGAAAGGTCCGCGCTTCAGGGAGAGATCGAGGCCCTCACGGAGGAGAACGACAAAATCAGGGCGAAAAGGGAGAGCGTCGAGCGGGAGAGACTTGTACTCCGGGAAAAGAGGGAGGCCATAAGCAAAAAGCTGCGCGAGGAGTACGGCGTGGACACGCCCGAGGAGGCAGACGCGCCGGTTATCAAGGACGAGACCGAGCGGGAAAGTATGCTTGAAGAGCTTGCCGCCCTGGGCGACGTAAATTTCAGGGCCGAAAAGGAGTGCGCCGAGCTGAAAGAAAGGCACGAGTTCCTTGAAAAGCAACAAGCAGATCTCGCCCAGGCCATGGAATCCCTCAAAAAAACCATCACCAGGATAGATTCCGTCTCGCAGGAGCTGTTCCTCGAAACCTTTGAACGGGTGAACGAGTCGTTCAAAAGTTTCACCCATACGCTTTTCAAGGGGGGGCAGGGGATGCTCATGCTCAATTCCGAGACGAACGGCATAGACCTCTACGTGCAGCCGCCGGGGAAAAAGGTGATACGCATGGAGACTGCTTTCGGGAGGTGAGAAAGCGCTCATATCGCTCTCTTTCCTGCTTTCTCTCATGAACACAAAGGCCTCTCCCTTCACCCTGATGGACGAAATAGACGCGCCCCTTGACGACGCCAACCTCCTCTCACTCCTTGAAATAGTGAAAACGATCAGCAGAAAAACGCAGGTCATCCTCATCACCCACAACAGGATCACCATGGAATCCTCCAACACGATTTACGGCATTACCATGGAAGATGCGGGGGTGTCGAAGACGATTGCGATAAGACTGTAATCCTTGGTGTGTCGTATGCCCCGGGTAATTTCGCGCCTTGCCGCTCACCCTGATGACGCCTTCTCGCTCGTCGCCTTCAGCCTCAAAGCCATGTCCCTGAGGATGGTCGTGACGATACGAGAGTTTTCCCGGAGAATAATCTCGAAATTGCTATGAGAAATGACGATGGCCTTCACGGGTTTCATGCCCGCGATGACCGTAGCCGTAGTCGGCACATCGAGAAGCATCGACATTTCACCGAAATAATCGCCCCTCTGCATCGTGCCGATAGGACGGCCTTTCTTTTCGATGGTGACCGATCCCGAAAGGATGTAGAAGAGGGAATCGCCCCTCTCACCCTCCTGCACGATGACGTCCCCTGCCGCATAAGTCTTCACGAACCTCCTGAAGACCGATCCGGACTCGCTGAAGCCTGGAGGCCCCTCGATGAAAAGCTTCTTCAGCAGGAGCGCATCTCTCTTGCTCAGGGATACCATGATCTCTGCGCCGAAGAGGATCACCACCAGAGAGTAGTACACCCAGAACATGATGACGCCCACAATCTTGAGGGAGCCCAGGGCAAGTCCGTACCCCGGATCCCGGACCAGGAACCAGGAGAAGACAATCTTGAAGCACAGGAGCAGCGCCCCGACGGCGGCCGACGTGACGAGCAGGTGCATTCTGTCGATTTTGACCGGCACCACTATACCGTAGAAAACAAGCACGAAAATCAGCGCAAGCGCAAAGGAAGCGGCGAGGTCGGCGGCGCCGGCAAGAACCGGGGCCTGCCTTGAGATACCGGCCGTCAGCGAAGTATAGACGATCTCTGCCGCGATGAGCAGGGCGAAAAAGCAGAGTGCCGCGAGGACCGCCAGGAGATTGAACACCTGGGCCCGTAAAAAGGATACCCTGCGGCCTGTCTTGAAAATCTCGAAGAAGGCTGACCCCAGTCCGTCCATGAAGGGGATGATGGAGACCAGGAGCATCAGGAGGCTCACGAGGCCCCAGACCTCCTGACTCCGGCTCAGGAAAGCGATCTCGTCCATTATGGTCTTGCTCAGGGGAGGGAACATGTGGGTGGCAAGGGATGCGACACCTTGGAGCGCGACATTCGAGGGGACCACATAATTGCCAAGGAGATAGGTGATGAAGAAGAAAAGGGGAATAGAGGCAAAAAGAGCATAAGAGGAAAGTGCCCCGGCCACCTCAAACCCCCGGTTCCGGAGAAAGGAACGGACCGATTCACGGACGACGACCGATGCGGTGCTGAAAAAATCCGCTCTATCCTTCGCGCGCGAGAACCTACGCCAGGAACCGTGGAGCCTGTACCGCATCATCGATCATTGTCCCCGTCGTTCCTCTCCCTCATCGGCGTCCGTAAAGATGCCGCGGGCCGGGACTTGCAGTCGTTCACTCATAGCGATACCGGTCTGCATCGCCGAGGGTAAGATTCTTTCCGGATGTGATTCTATTCTTGTACGGTCTGTCGCCGATGTCAAGGAAAACGTTCACGGGAAGAAAGTTCAGGCTCCGCGAAAATATGCCCCTCCCTAGTTTTCCTGCCTGAGGAAAACTGTGTATCAATTTTAGTCCCTTCCTGAGGCCGAGTCCAGGACTTTTTAAGAAACATCGGGAAGGGCGCCCTTTACTTTCGCGCCGTTTGGTAGTCTAATAAGAGCGGGCGCATGAAAGAACCGCGCAGCGCCCCTGGAGCGGGACCCACACGACGGAGGTGAAGAAACTATGGAAAAAGTGAGAAATGCCTTTATTGCGACGAGACCGTGGTCTTTCGCAATGTCCCTCATTTCCGTCGCCCTTGGCACGCTCATCGCCTCAGAGGACGGTCCGGTGCTCTGGGGTTTTTTTCTTCTCGTATGCCTTGGCATCGTCTGTTTCCATGCCACGGCGAACGTCCTGAACGACTACTTCGACGTTCGCTATCAGGTTGATCAGCCTGATTCTCCCACGGCACTCTACCGCCCGCAGCCCATTTTGTCCGGTATGTTCACGCCGGGTGGCCTCCTTCTCGAAGGTGTGCTTCTTGCCGCGGCAACTGCCGTGATCGGGCTTGTACTTGCCTTTGCGTGCTCAGTGACAGTCCTCTGGATCGGCCTGGCCGGCCTGTTAACCAGCGTCTTTTACACGGCCGGACCGGTCAAGTTTAAGTATAAAGCGTGGGGAGAACTGGCCGTATTCCTGATGTGGGGTCCCTTCATGTTCGAAGGGGCATACGTGGTACAGCGGCACGTCCTGTCGCTCAAGGCACTTATTGTCTCGATACCCTTCGGCGTACTGGTGGCCCTCGTCCTCTTCGCCAACAACATCCGGGATATCGCTTACGACTCGCGCCGACCCATTCTGACCCTAGGCATACTCCTCGGCCCCCTGCGGTCGCTCCATCTCTACATGGCGATGATTGCGGCGGCATACTTCTACGTGATCGCCATGGTCGCTACAGGCATGGTGAGCCCCTGGGCCCTCCTTGTCCTGCTCTCGGTCCCCAAAGCTTTCGGGCTCGTCCGCACGTTCTCCCGAAAAGTCCCGGACGCAGCCGACGCGATCACGGCCCAGCTTAATACCATCTTCGGCCTGCTGCTGATGGCCGGCCTGCTGCTCCATCGAGTGGCCTCGATGTGATCCCGGGCGGGATTCTTTTAGCCTTCGCTTGCCGGGGCCTCAGCTGCTGAAATCCGTCCGCGTCGACTCCGGCTTCCCTACCCGACCCCTTATACTCTCTTTTCCCATTCCTGAGGGTTCCGCTTCACATGGAATACAGAAAGAACTACGATCCTATTCTCCTCAACGACGAAAAAGACGGAAAACGGGAATCTTCTGGTCAGTGCGCGATGAATGTTTCTATGGACCTCAGGATAGATATCATGGTTTCTGAGGATTGAGTTGAAGGTGGCGTCCGGAACACGCAGGAATTCCGAACCAAGTCCGGAAACACGAGCCTCAGACCAGTCGAAGGCTTGTGCGATGTCTGCTTCGGCCTCCGGTCTGATTATGAGTTGGCGAGTCATCTGCGGCTTTTGATGCGCTCTCGCACTACCAACCAAGGAGATCCCGTACCGGGGTCTTTGTGGTAAGCATCGAGCCGACGATCAATTTCGACCTTTTCCTCGTCGGCCAGGATCAGGGTCTCAGGCACCTCGGCAACGCTGTCCCAGATGTCTTGAGCAAGCTGAATGCGCTCCGGTACGCTTAGGTCAAGGATGGCTCTATCAGCAAATGCACCCATATGTCCTCCGTACTTACTAATTATACCCCCTTCATCAGCTATTCGTCCAGCTAAGCCTTAGTCGGTTGTCGATATCTTCGAATGATACGGGTACGCGTCACCTGGAACCCGATCTCCGGGCCATCAGGTGCAACCGCCGATTATGCCGCAATACCCGTCCGTCTTTCCCGAATCGCTGCCCAACTCGGAACAGTCCGTGAAACTGTCGGGCAGTGTCCTCGAAATCGATAATGTTGCTTTTCTTTTTGCAGAACTTTCTTTATGATTATCAATAGGGTGGCGAAGAGGAACCGGGCCGGGGCCGGTGTATTCCGGCGCGGAAGACGACCGGTATCGTTCAAGTGAAAGCGGTGAAGAACGTCACCGTCGCCAGCCCCCATGAGGGAAATTGGGCCTCCTCGGTGAGTAGTTGCAGCATTTCAGACAAGGCAGGTTTATAATGACGGAATCCGTATTCTATCCGCCAATTGATGACCGTTACTTCGAGGATTATATAGTAGGATCTGTCTATGAGTTCGGATCGATCATAGTTCGGGAAGGCGACATACTTGATTTTGCCAGACGCTATGACCCCCAAGTCTTCCATGTGGATCGCGAAAAGGCCAAAGAGAGCCCCTTCGGCGGTCTTATCGCCAGCGGCTGGCACACAGCCGCCCTCACCATGCGACTTCTCGTGGATCACTACGTTTCCAGCGTCGCCGGTGTCGGATCTCCCGGTTCCGGCCCTATTCAATGGCTTAAGCCCGTTCGCCCCGGTGATGAACTCTCGATCAGGGTAACCATACTGAAAGCCAGCAAACACCGTAAAAAGCCTGACCGGGGAATTGTCCAGGCTTTGGTGGAAACAATGAATCAGCATCGGGAGGTCGTGATGACCAGAACGGCTATAGGCATAATGCGTTGTCGTAAAAACAAGCATACCCCCTACCGCGACTGAGTCACCCGAAGCTGCAGCGCCGGGTTAGCCGGTCATTTTGTCTCTACCAGGGTTCCATTCACGAACTTATGAATAATGCTTGAAACGTAAGTCTGATAAGGTAGACCTTCCTTGACCGCTTTTCTTTGCAACTCTACGAGATCTCGTTCGGAAATACGTATGTTCAGCCGTTTATCCTTTTTCAAAGTATTCCGCGCGTATTCGGATAGTGCCTTCTTTCTTTCAGAAAAATTCGCCACGGGAACCCATTCGCCTTTCTCGAAGCTCTCAAGGATTTCTTTTTCTTCTTTTGACAGTTTTGTCTTCATGTCTTTCTCCAAAGTACCTTTCGGTTGCTTTTCTGCTCGGGATGATCGTTTTCAGGAATAGCTCATCCTCCGTCTCGACATACGGAAGAAGATAGGCATAGTTGTCAACACCGATAACCATAATGCGTTGACCGGGATACCTTTGCTGATCGGGGTGTGAGTAATCGTCCAGCGTGTCTCCCTTTTCAATGTAAAACACGATATCCCCCAAAGAGATTCCTCTTGATTTCTTAAGGAATTCGCTTTTCTCCGTATTCCAATTAATGCTTTTCATCCCCTACAAATTTAGCACATTGTGTGCGGTTCGGCAACAGGGGAGTCGGGAACGTTGGTTCCCAGAGTGATTTGTTTTGAAGAACGGAAGTCAAGCGAAGCCGCGAGGCGGGCAGCAGCAAATAATGAACGTTAGGAAACAATGTCCCCAACGTGTCCGGTACGACGACTTTCCATTGGTGTAATGGCGAATCTCCTGGTACGTCGTACCTGTTAAACGCGTGGACGGCCTCCCCTAAGTCCCGGCGAGGGCCATTTAATACAAATTATTGGGCACTATTGACAAGATGTTACCACTACTGGTAACATAATAGTTGTGAAGAAATAAACGATATCCGGGGATGTCGTGGGTAAGATCGCGCGAGGGGGTTTTATCTTTATAACGTGGAAGGGCGATCATGGAAGACATGTTCACGTGTTCCATGATGGAGAGTTCGTAGTGAAATGGGATGTAGAGAACTGGAAACCGATGAAGGGCCAGGCAACAGGAAAGGTTACAAGGCTTTTAAGGGAGCTTTTGTCTGAGGGCCGTTTATGAAGATTGATAAAATATCTCCGAACAATCGGAAAAAGGCGTTTGAACTGGTTGTCGACGGCAAAACGCTGCTGTTTCCGTTTACGCTGTTGCGACTCAAGCCAGAAGCTCAGAATCGTATCAAAAGAGTTTTTGTGGATCCAGAGTTGGGGAATGAGGCATTCACATACAGTCTTGACGATGGTCGAGAGGACAGCGTTCACGTTGACGAGGTTCTCGAATACAACAAGGACCCGAATTACATGCGGGACATTTTACTTTACCGCCTTACCTTAGAGGTCCAAAAACGTGTGGAAGAAAGCAGATTATCCCGTCGAGAAATCATAAGACGCCTCGGCACATCAGCCAGCCAGTTCTACAGACTGTTGGATCAAACATATTATGGGAAATCCGTCGATCAGATGCTTGCCTTGCTGACTGTGTTGGGTTGTCAGGTGAATGTGACGGTTGAGCAAGACAAGATAGACGGAAAGGCCGATCTCGGGTCACAAAAGGCTGCGAACCCATAAAACCCCCATCTAGGACCCGTCCAAATTTGGGTCGTGGCTTGCTACCGGCTGTGGTGGAAAGCCCTCAAACGGCGCAGCCATAGATAGACACCGTCTGCCCTGGGATCGGATGAAACGCCTCCTGCGCAGGAGGCCTCCTCCTGCGTTGTGGGGAGAGGCCGGGGTGGGGCCCGTGTATTCCGGCCGGGAAGACGACTGGTATCGTTCAAGTGAAAGCAGTGAAGAGCGTCCCCGTCGCCCCGTCGTACAAAAAAAGAGTGTGATGTCATTGCAAGGCGCTATCTCTATTGAGTCCGGTGTGCCATAAGTGATACACTGAAGCATCACAAGGAGGCCGTCATGCCCACAAAAAATGCGAGGATCAATGTGGTCGTGGAGAAACCACTCTACGCGCTAATCGATGAAATATCCAAGGAGCGAGGTATGTCCAAATCCATGCTTGTAAGAGACCTTATCATAGAGGCCATCGATTTGAGAGAAGACCAAGTCCTTGCCAGGCTTGCCGATGAACGGGGAAAATCCTTCGACAAATCAAAGGCATTGACCCATAAAGAGGTCTGGGAGTAGGGTGGCGTACACCATCAGCTATCACCATCTCGTCAAGAGTGAAGACATACCGAAACTCGACAACACGGTCAAAACACGAATGAGGAGGGCCATTGAGACCCGGCTGATGACAGCGCCGGAAAAATACGGTGAACCCCTCCGAAGAATGCTCAAAGGGTACTGGAAACCAAACGCCCTTAATGGTGACCCCGGCAGCTTCGGGAAATGAGATCGAATTTCAACATCACATCGTCCCGGTGTGATAAAATATGACCGGCTGAAAACACAAGATGAGGTAACACATGACAAAACTGTTGGAAAGGGCATTCAAAAAGGCCTCTAAGCTTCCGGAAGTCGAGCAGAATACTTTGGCGAAATGGGTATTGGAGGAGCTTGAAGCTGAAGGAAAATGGGAGAAAGCTTTTGCAGGGTCCGAAGATATCCTGGATAAGCTTGCTGACGAAGCCCTTGACGCATATGAGCATGGGAAGACAAGACCGTTGAACATCAAGGACTTATGATTTCCCGGACTACTGATCGTTTCTGGAAATGCTATAGAGAATTGCCGGAACAGACGAGAAAAGAGGCCAAAAAGGCTTACCAAAGTTTCAAAAAGGACCCATACCACCCCAGTCTTCATTTCAAGCGAATACATTCAAGTCGGCCCATTTTTTCCGTTCGTATCACAAAGGACTATCGTGCTGTCGGAATACAGCGAGATAAGCAGATACTATGGTTTTGGATAGGTTCACATGGGGATTATAACAATCTCGTAAATCAATTAAGGACCGCGTAATCGGGCATTCAGGCGGGAGTGAACACGTCAGCCGTCACCAAGGCTATAGAAAGAGCAAGGCAGAAGTTGAGGCAGGGAGGGAAACAAATAATGAACGTGAGGAATCGACGTCCCCAACATGTCCCCAGTTTGCCCTGTTTTTGCTTGTGGAATTAAACTTATTTACTTGCTTACGGTCGTCCCCTTCCTGCCCGGCCAGTTAGTATCTCTTGCTTCAGGGACGCTGAACAAAGCTGGGTTTGCCTCTATTTTGAGAGAACTTAAAATTGTCGAGGACTGATTTTTCATATGAAACGTCTGCGTATCCACCCTTATGGGCGGTGCGGAAACCGGCACCACCACAGAAGGCGCTTGCGGAACGCTTTTCTCTAACGGCGTCAGCGCTCACTTATGCCGTCACGAGAGGGCAGAGAATCGCCGACGACCGGCGGTATAAGCTACTGGAGAAAGGGCAAGGAAGGAGGTTACTTACTCTAATCAAGGTGGCCTTTAGCGAGAAAAATATTTTTCATTTTCTACTTTTGTCACCTCTGGTTGTCATGCCTCCTTGTCACTTTGACAGAAAAAGCTGAACTGTTTCATACTCTAAGTTGCGGCGAGAGAGCCGGAGCACAAAGCACCGGAGGGGCGTCATGGCGCAGGAAGCGGAAAGCAATAAAGGGCGAAAGCAAGGTGCTTTTTATTGAGCGGGAAACAGGAGCGTGCAATCCTGGCAGTCCTGGAGAGCCAGTCGGTAGGGAAGGCGTGTGGGAAAGCCACGAAATGGTTCAGGGAATACTCCGCCCGCCAGCGAATGCTTCATAATAGAAATGGCCGGATCAAAAGAAGAAGACGGACGCGACAAAAGAAGTAGCCTGTCCCCTTTTTCTTTCCACGGCCCCTGTTTTTCGCTTGCCATTATCGATTTCTCATGGTAATGATTCGCCAGAGCGGTGATGATGGATACATACCCGTCCAAGGTACCCAACGTGAGAAACCAGCAATGAAGGAGGCCACAATGAACTTCCCGGGACCAATTACGGAGGCCCTGAAATTGCCGAGCGGTGCGCGGTTCTACCGCTGTGCCCTGCAAGTAAACCCGTTTGAGTACACCCGCCGACAAATGAAAACGGGTCAGTTCCCCGATGAGGTGGCCTATAATCTAGCCATGGTACAAGCCTTCCGGGAGAACGGAATCGAGGTCATCGCCATTACGGATCATCATCGTTGCAGCACTGGCGAGACCCTTGCCGAAGCAGCCCGGCAGGCAGGCATCCTCGTCTTTCCCGGCGCCGAGCTGGAGACAAAGGAAGGCGTACACTTCCTCCTTCTCTTCGAACCCAAGGCGTCAAAAGACCAATGTTCTGGAATCCTTGGCGACTGCGGTATACACGATCAGACGAACCCGCCAAGGGCTATCAAATATGATGTTCATGAACTCTTGCAGGAGTGCGGGTCCCCCCGATGGCCCTGTGTATGTATAGCGGCACATGTGGCCGCCGAGAAAGGATTGCTGCGAGTCCTTGATAATCAGGCGCGCGCAGCCGCCTGGAAATCTCCTCATCTATTCGCGTGCTCCCTGCCCGGCCCTGTTGATGACGCTCCTGATAATCTCAGGCCGATCCTCCAAAACAAAAACTCGGACTACAAAAGAGATCAACAAGTGGCCATCATTAACGCACAGGACGCAACCGGTCCCGACAGTCTCGTCAAGCCGGGAACCACGTGCTGGATCAAGATGTCTGATGTATCTGTCGAAGGACTTCGACAGGCTTTCCTGGATCCTGCTTCTCGTATTCGCTTGGAGAGCGACCCGAAACCCGAGGACCACACGGAGTTCGTTGCGGCCGCCTGGCAGAGCAGCGGCTTCCTGGAAGACGCAGCGATTCACTTCAATGAAAATCTGAATGTATTGATCGGGGGCCGTGGTACTGGCAAATCCACAATCATCGAGAGCCTGAGGTATGTGCTGGGGCTTGAGCCCATGGGAGAAGAGGCAAGAAAGGCCCACGAGGGAATAGTTCGTAACGTCCTGAAGAGCGGTACCAAGATTTCCCTTTTGCTCCGGTCGCATCAGCCGTCTGTCCGGCATTATGTAATCGAGCGAACCGTTCCCAACCCGCCAGTAGTAAGGGATGAAAATGGCCAAATGCTCAACGTCGGCCCCTCAGAAGTAGTGCCCCAGGTTGAGGTATATGGCCAGCACGAGATATCGGAGCTTACAAAGAGCCCCGAAAAGCTCACAAAACTGCTTGATCGTTTCGTACCTCGCGATGACGATCTGGACAACCGAAAGAGGGAACTCCAGCATCATCTCGAACGTTCAAGGACCCGTCTCCTGGATACGCAAAGAGAGCTTTCACAAGTTGTTGAGCGGCTGGCAAGTCTTCCGGCTCTTGAAGTGACCCTCCGCAGTTATCAGCAGGCCGGTCTCGAAGATAAACTGAAAGAACAGACCCTGTTGGTACGGGAAGAGCGCACCCTAAACACGGCCAGAGAGCGAATAGAACCTTTTGAAAAATGGCTTGCTGTAGTGAAGGGGAATCTGCCCGTAGACCGTGCTTTCTTGTCGGATAAGGCCCTTGACGACCTACCCGGAAAAGACCTTTTGAAAGAGGCGGACGTGATCCTGGTTGATTTGGACCGTGATGTAGAAGCCATAGCTCAGCAGATGGGGAGCGCTATTGATACGGGACGGTCTAAGCTGATGGACATTAGAGGGCGCTGGCAGGCTCGCAAACAGTCAGCGCAAGCAGCATATGAAGCCATATTGCGGGAACTTCAAAAGTCCAAAATTGACGGGGAGGAGTTCATCAGACTACGAAGGCAGATCGAAGACCTGAAGCCGCTCAGGGAACGAGAGGAGCTTCTGAAGCGCGATCTGAAAACAATAGGGGACGAGAGACAGAGCCTGGTGGCGGAGTGGGAGGACGTAAAGGCCGAATCATTCAGGAGACTTGAGCGGGCGGCAAAGAGCGTGAGCAGGGCCCTGAAGGACAAGGTGCTGGTGGATGTTACGGCGGCCGGAAACCGAGAGCCCCTTGTCCAACTCTTGAAAGAGAAGGTCGGGGGTCGCCTTTCGGAGGCGGTCGATGCGCTGAAACAACGGGCGGATTTCTCCCTTCCCGCTCTCGTCGCTGCGTGGCTTGCGGGAAAGGACGTGCTCTCAACACAATTTGGCCTTCCACCAGGGCAGGCCGAACGGATGGCTGAAGCTGGGCTGGAAGTTATCCTTCGGGCTCAGGAACTGGAGTTGCCCCCCACAACCACAATCAAACTCAATGTGGCTAGTGACGACCAGATGCCTGTCTGGCAAAGGCTGGAGGATCTTTCCACTGGGCAGAAGGCTACGGCAGTCTTACTGCTTCTATTGCTTGAATCAGAGGGGCCCCTGATAGTTGATCAGCCCGAAGACGACCTTGATAATCGCTTTATCACTGAAGGCATTGTCCCCAAAATGCGTGAGGAGAAACGCAGGCGACAGTTTGTTTTTGCTACCCATAACGCCAATATCCCGGTACTGGGAGATGCTGAGCTCATCGTGGGGTTATCCGCAGCGGGTGAAGCGGGACAAGGTCATGCCAGCCTCCCGCCCGAACATATGGGTTCCATAGACAACCATCGCGTGAGCGAGCTCGTAAAGGAAGTGCTAGAGGGAGGGCGCGCCGCTTTTGAGTTTCGACGGCTGAAGTACGGGTTTTAGAAGGAGAAAGAATGACACGAACAGAACTTCTGGAACTAATTAAGAATGGCGAAAACTCCGGGGTAGAATTCAAGGGCGACACTATAGACAACCGTGCCCTAGCGAAGGAGCTTGTGGCCTTCGCCAACCTTCAAGGCGGGAAAGTGTTACTCGGGGTGGCTGATGATGGGACCATTGATGGCATCATGCGTGAGAGATTGGAAGAGTGGGTAATGACTGCCTGTCGTACCAAGATTAGGCCAGAGATCATTCCCTATTTTGAGATCCTCAGAGACGTGGAGCCTGATAAAAATGTGGCGGTTATCACAGTAGAGCGTGGATGGTCGGTCCATTGCGTTTGGCACGACAATCACAGAATCTTACTACCTACGCGTGGGAACTGAGAGCAGGGAGGCCAGCCCTGAGGAACTCGAAAGACTCTTTCAGCAACGAGGGGTATTCCGTTTGGAGATTCGGCCCGTGTCCGGAACATCCATAGAAGACCTCGATATGCGCCGCATTCGTGATTATTTCACTCGACTCAACCAGCAGGAAGTCCCCGCAAAAGAAGTTCCTTTGAGTTTGCGTAAAGAAGCAGAAGATCAGGCGAATGCAATGGAAGCGGGCGGTGAGAATGACTGGAAATCTAATTACAGCAAAATCTACGCGGCTATGGAAAATGAATGGGTTCGAAAAACTGGGGAACAGTGGAGGACATTATTGATAAACACCGAATTCCTCTCTCAGGAAAACGATAGAGTAGCGGCCACCGTGGCAGGTCTTCTCCTCTTTTGCCCCAATCCCAACAAGTTCCTGCCCCAGGCCGGTATTGACGCCGTGGCCTACATGGGCAAGGGAAAAGACTACGCTGCCAAGGAACGCTTGGCCATCCGTGGACCGCTGACGCCGTTGTTTGGTTCGGAGGGATTGGTGGAGAATGGACTGGTCGAACAAGCGATGGAATTCCTGAGAAGGAACATAAGCGTTTCGGCTAGGCTCGTCGACGGGGCGAGGAGAGAAAACCGGTCGGACTATCCGGAAGAAGCCGTCCGTGAAGCTGTTGTCAATGCTCTTGTCCATCGGGACTACCTCCTTTCGAGCACCGACATCGAGCTCTCGATCTATGAAGACCGACTTGAGGTGATCTCACCGGGGCGACTCCCTAATGGGATCACTCCGGAACGTATGATCGTCGGTTGTCGAGCGGCGAGAAACCAGCTTCTTAAAGACGTGATGAGAGATTACGGATATCTTGAGCATATGGGTATGGGTGTACCCAGAAAGATTGTGAGGAAGATGCTTGAACAAAACGGGATTATGCCAGAACTGATCGAAGATGGCGAGCGGTTCATCATTCGCTTGCCGAAGCAGCAAGCCAAAGAATAGATCATAGAGAATATCAACATGAATGTTTGTATCAGGTAGTTGACTGACGAGCAAAGTGACTCAAGCTTCCTTATCAGTCTTTCAGGCGACAAGTGCTTTCCGCGCGTTCCGACCCGCTATCGATATTTGCAGGTGCAGCGAGCAGGCGTCGTTTCGCGGCCGGAGAAAATTTCGGTGCATGGCGCGAAATTAACCCGGCCGCCCCTACACATTGGCCCATCTTATTGCCCCGAGCGCGCTCAAGCTCGCAATCGCCCCCAGGAGGCGCCGCTGGTCCGCTAGCAGATTCCTGAACTCATAGCGGATGCCTATGAGGCCGACGACGTCGTCTCCCGATTTCATGGGCAAAAAACAGGTCTTCGCGTTGGCCAGTGTCTCGGTACCGGCCCCCGCCATCTTCCCGTTTATCATGCCCCATTGCGCCACGGTCATGTCATGCGGGTCAAGCTCCGCCTCGTTGCCGCTCTTTGCCCATACCTGGAGCTTGCCGTCCTGGCCGTTAAAGAGCACGAAAGAAGGGGCATCTACCACTTTGACCACGTACTTGATCACGATATGGCTCACATCGTCGAGCACCGTGGTGCGCAGCAGAGGCAGGACGGTTTTCCATTCGTCGGCATTCTGGGAGAATCCGCCTATCAACTGCTCTACCGGCGGGAGCATGAGAAATTCTTTGCTCATCTGCTCTATGAGCGCCACTCGTTGGAGCCGGAGATTGAGGGCAAAATTCTGCCGTTTCGTCAGTTTGACAAGCTGACCGACAACCAGAGAGGTGAGGAGGAACACGACGGCGTTTATGACGTCATGGGCGCCGTACATCGCGAAACTGTAGCGGGGCTCGACAAAGAGGAAATCGAAGGTGGCCAGGCTCAAAACGGACGCGAAAAGGGAAGGACCCGTGCCGAAGCGGAGGGCCGCGCCGATCGTCGCGATAAGGTAGATGAAGACAAGGGATGCGGGCTGGATAAATGTCTGGAGGAGGAAGACTATGACGGTGATGAGACCGACCATGCCGAGCGTGACGAGATAGGCCGTGGGATCGAAGCTCACCTTCCCGGGGTGCTTTACGGCTGCATGCTCCCGCTCCTTCAGGGGGGTGACGAGGTGCAGCTCGAACTGCGCAGGCGCCCGGAGCAGCCGGTAGATCGGCGACTCTTTGAATAGCTCGCTGAGCCTCGAGCGAAGGGGCTTGCCCACAACTACACGGGTGATGTTATTCTCCCGGGCGAATCTGAGGATCTCCCCGGCGACGTCCGTCCCCTGAAGGGTGGCCACTTTTGCGCCCAGCTCTTCGGCAAGGTTAAGCGCCTCCGACAGGTAGAGCTTTTCTCTGTCGGACAACTCCCTGAGACTCGAAGGAGATACGTAGACCGCGTACCATTCCGCGTTGGCGGCTTTCGCGATCGTGTATGCTTTCCTCAGCAATTGCGCGGCGTAGGGGCTTGCGGCAACGCAGACCATCACCCGTTCGCCCGCGGGCCACGGACCGGAGATCGCCTTCGCCCTCATGTAGTTGAGGAGCTCCGTGCCCATTTTTCTCGCGGCCAGCGTCAGGGTGAGCTCGCGGAGGGCGACAAGATTTCCGCGCTGGAAAAAATTGTCCATGGCCTGGTGTGCCCGCTCGGGGATATAAACCTTCCCCTCCTTCAGCCGCTGGTTCAGCTCCTCCAGGGGGATATCGATCACCTGGACCTCGTCCGCCTCCTCAAGGATGCTGTCGGGCACCGTCTCCTGCACGCGGATGCCCGTAATCTGCGCCACCACGTCGACCTGACTCTCGAAGTGCTGTATATTGACGGTCGTATACACATCGACGCCTTTTTCTATCAGGTCCTCCACGTCCTGATATCTTTTCGGATGGCGGCTGCCGGGGGCGTTCGTGTGGGCGAGCTCATCCACAAGCACAATGGCCGGTTTTCTCTGAAGCACTGCGTCCACGTCGAATTCCTCGAGCACCATGCCTTCATAATCGACCTGCCTGCGGGGCACCATCTCCAACTGCCCGAGGAGGGCGTCTGTTTCGGCCCTGCGGTGGGTCTCCACAATACCCACCACCACGTCTTCCCCCCTGTTTTGCAGCACGTGGGCTTCCTGCAGCATCGCATAGGTCTTGCCCACGCCCGGCGCATAGCCGAGGAATACCTTCAGTCTCCCTCTCTTCGCCTCCTCGCGGCCGATCTCTTTCAGAAGGGCGTCGGGATCGGGCCGAATCCCCTCTTCCTTGTTTTCTCGTTCTTTCATCCGCCCCCGCAGTCTATTCCCATCATTTCTGTCTATTATACTATTTTTCAGTCCCTTCCGCCGGTTTTTGCCCTGTCGCCCTGTTTCTTGACGTTTCAGGCGCTTCAGGGTAAGATGTGAGAGAAGAAAGGCAGGGGCATGGGGCCTCGAAAAGAGGTTCTGCCCACATCGAACAAACGGAGAAAGCATGAACAGGCTCAAATGGTTGGTGTTGCCGGTCGCCTTGATCTTTATTGCAGGGGCTGCCGAGGCGAAGGTCTATCTCGATGTATACGGGCAGTCATACAAGAAAGTCAGTATTGCGGCGCCGCCGTGCGCAAGCGCCGACAAGCCGAGACCGGAGATAAGCGACCTTCTGGGTCAGGACCTCGATATGTCGGGGTTTTTCGTTGTGGCGCCGCGGTCCCTCATGGATAACGGCCTGCTGAGTGAAGGCGCAGACAGGAAGAGCATCAGGTTCGATCAATGGCACGCCCTGGGTGTGGAGCTTTTGTGCAAGACCGTCGTGCAGGAGAAGGGCGATGACTTTTCCCTGGAGGCATACCTCTATGACGCGAACGACGGCACCCTGCTCTTTGCGAAGAGGTACCGGGCCACACCGCCGGAGTGGAGGAGGGTCGTTCACCGGCTCGCCGATGAAATCATATTGACGGTGACCGGGGAGAAGGGCATCATGAGCTCGCGGGTCCTCTTCGTGGCGGGGGACAGGCGCCATAGAGACGTGTACGTGGCCGACCTTGACGGCACCGGGGCGAGGAAGCTTACCAACCAGAGACAGATCATCGTCTCGCCCTCGGTATCACCCGACGGGAAATATCTGGCCTTCACCTCTTACAAGGAAGGCAGGCCGAATCTCTACGTGGTAGAGCTTGCGACGAATAGGGAAGTCTACGCGGACAAGCAGGAAGGGATGAAGGTCGGTTCAAACTGGGTAGACAGGAAGACTATCGCCTATGCCCATACCCTTGGAAAGCTCTCGACCATTTACGCAGTCAACGTGGAGACAAAGGAGCGGACCTCTCTGCTCCGGAAGGAAGGGATTCTCAGCTCACCGACCTTCAGTCCCGACGGCAGCAAAATGGTCTTTGTCTCCGACATGTTTGGAGGGCCGAATATTTTTATAAGGGATATGGCGTCGGGAGACATAAAGCGTCTCTCCTATTTCGGCAACTATAATACGTCTCCGGCTTTCTCGCCCAAGGGCGATCTCATCGCCTTCGTATCGAAAACCGAGGGCGCCCTGGAGGTGTGCGTCATGAAAACCGACGGGTCCAACGCGCGGGTGCTCAGTGAGGGGGGGATAAACGATTCACCCTATTTTTCGCCGTGCGGCAGGTATATCCTTTATTCCTGCCAAAAGGGACCGAAAACGTCGATCTGCCTGATGCTGCTCAACGGAGAGAACAAGAGGGAGCTCAAGTTCACCGGCGCCGAGGAGACCCAGCCAAGATTTATGCCTTAAAACTTTTCTTTGTTTTATGCCTTAAGGAGGGGGAAATGAAGAGCTACCTATTTCCATTGTGTTTGGCGGCCATGATCCTGCTTTTTTACGGATGCGCCTCGAAACAGACATCTGCGCCCCTTTCCGAGCGCATACAACCGGGCGTAAGCGCGGGAGCGCAGCCGACCTCCCCGGAAGGCGCCGTCAGCCGAAAGGGAGGCGAGGGCGCGATTTCAGAGGAGGAATTGGCGAGGGCGGAGCAGGAGAGGAGAAGGGCGGCTGCAGAGGCAGCGGTCGCTGCGCACCTTCAGGACATCTACTTCGATTTCGACAGCTACACCGTCAGACCCGATGATGTGCCTATCCTGAAGAAGATGGCCGACTGGTTGGCGGCCAACCAGGCAATAAAGCTGACTATCGAGGGCTATTGCGACGAGAGGGGAACAATCGAATACAACCTCGCCCTGGGACAGAAAAGGGCCGAGGCGGCAAAAGACTACTTCGTAAAGTCGGGAGTGAGCGGGAGCAGGATAAGGACGGTCTCTTACGGCAAGGAGGCGCCCGTTGACGCGGGTCATACGGAAAACGCCTGGGCGAAGAACAGGCGGGACCATTTTGCGAGCCAATAAAGGAGGAGGAAACACATGAGATTCGCCCCACTTCTTTTGATTGCCCTTTTTGCGTTCGGCTGCGCTTCCAGCGGTGAGGTGAGTCAGGTCAAAGAGGACGTGACCTCCGTCTATACGGAGCAGACGAGCTACATGCAAAAGACCGATAACCGCCTCTCCAGCTTGGAAAAGGATGAGGCAGGCATGAGGAAACAGGTGGCCGACATGTCTGTTGCGAGCGAGAGCAGGGACGAGAAGATCAAGACGATCCTCGGCAGGCTCGATGAGCTCGATTCGCAGCTTCACGCCTACTGGGAAGACATGAAGGTCCAGCTCAGAGAGCTGAAGTCAAAAGAGCAGGCCGCCAACCCGGGAAACGGAGCAAAGGGCGCCCCTGAAGACCTCTATAAGCAGGGATTCGATGCCTTTCAAAAAGGGGCATACAAAGATGCGGTGTCCCTGTTCATGGAGTTCGTGCAGCAGAACCCCACGGCGCCGCTCGCCCCCAACGCCTATTATTGGACGGGCGAGAGCTACATGAACCTGAAGGTCTATGAGAAGGCGATAG
This sequence comes from uncultured delta proteobacterium, assembly GCA_963768735.1. Classification (GTDB taxonomy): domain Bacteria; phylum Desulfobacterota; class Syntrophorhabdia; order Syntrophorhabdales; family WCHB1-27; genus BOG-1155. Next base: position 314,182 of record CAVYJH010000003.1, read on the forward strand.
TCCAGTTTCAGGAGGTCATCGACCGATTCCCGAAGAGCGACAAGGCCGCAAGGGCCATGCTCAGCCAGGCGGAGGCTTTCGCCGCCATCGGCGATAAAAAAAGCTCTACGACCGACCTGAAGAGGGTCATAGAGCTTTTTCCAAAAACCGAGGAAGCCCGGCTCGCGGACAGGGCCCTAAGGAGCGGCACCTTCCAGTAGCGGCTGTTCCTCCTGGGCCGGCTCTTCCGTTTTGTCGAGGGCGACCATTTCGTAATTCCTGTACTTCGAGAAGCCGGTGCCCGCGGGGATGATCCTGCCCATGATCACGTTCTCCTTGAGTCCGCGCAAATAGTCTACCCGGCCCTCGATGGACGCCTGGGTCAGTACTTTGGTGGTATCCTGGAAACTCGCCGCTGAAATGAAGCTGTCCGTGATCAGGGAAGCCTTCGTGATGCCGAGGAAGAGCGATTCCGCTGTTGCCGGAGTGCCTCCCTTTTCTATCACCCGCTTGTTTTCCTCCTCGAATACCCACCACTCGACCGGTTCGTCTATGATGAAATTTGTGTCTCCCACCTCTTTTATGCGCACGCGCTTGAGCATCTGCCTCACTATGATCTCGATATGCTTGTCGTTGATCTTCACGCCCTGGAGTTGGTAGACCTCCTGGATTTCGTCGACCAGATAACGGGCGAGGTCCTTTGTGCCGAGGATCCTGAGCACGTCGTGGGGATTGACGGGACCGTCGATGAGCGCTTCTCCCGCCCGCACGTAATCACCCTCGTGCACGATGATATGTTTCCCCCTCTGGATGGTATATTTGCGGGTCTCGCCGCGCTCCGGCGTCACCACGATCTCCCTCTTTCCTTTGGAAACCTTGCCGAAGGAGACGAGACCTGATATCTCCGTCACCGTCGCGCTTTCCTTCGGCCGGCGCGCCTCGAAGAGCTCCGCAACCCTCGGCAAGCCGCCGGTGATGTCCTTTGTCTTGGTAGTTTCCCTGGGCATCTTCGACACGGTGTCGCCTGCAAAAATCTGATCGCCCTCGTTCACGACAATATGAGCGCCGATGGGCAGGATGTAACGGGCGGGGCTTTGCGTGCCCGGTATCATTATCGTCCTTGCCTTCTCGTCTTTTATGGAAATGCGAGGCCGCAGGTCGGGGTCCCGCGACTCGATAATAACCTTGTACGCGAGGCCGGTGACTTCGTCGACGCGCTCCTGCATGGTGGTGCCTTCACTGATGTCGCCGAACTTCACCTTCCCCGAAACTTCCGAGAGTATAGGCGTGGTGTAAGGGTCCCACTCGGCGATCGTCTGTCCTTCGGTCACCTTTTGCCCGTCAACGACCTTGAGCTTGGCCCCGTAAATGATCGAATACTTCTCCCTTTCGTGGCCCGCCTCATTCACCAGGAGGACCTCGCCGTTTCTGTTCATGACGACAGGTTGGCCTTCCTTGTTGAGGACCATCTTCACGTTGACGAGCTTCACGTACCCTTCGTTCCTGACCTCAAGCGTCGATTGCTCGACCCGCCGCGACGCGGCGCCGCCGATGTGGAACGTCCTCATGGTGAGCTGCGTTCCCGGCTCGCCGATGGACTGGGCCGCGATGATGCCCACGGCCTCGCCGATGCTCACGAGTCTGCCTCGCGCGAGGTCCCTGCCGTAGCAGAGGGCGCACACGCCCCTTCTCGACCTGCAGGAGAGGACCGAGCGGATCCTTACCGTCTCATAGCCTGCTTCGTCTATCTTCGGCAGGTGCTCTTCCCTGATCTCCTCGCTCCTTCGGACGATGATCTCTCCATCGGGGTCCCGTAAGTCTTCCAGGGAGACCCTTCCAAGGATCCTTGTCCCGAGCTGTTCGATCACCTCGCCGCCTTCGATGAGGGACGTCACTTCTATCCCGTCGAAGGTGCCGCAATCCGTTTCCCCCACGATCACGTCATGGGCCACGTCAACGAGCCTCCTGGTGAGATAACCGGAATTGGCCGTCTTCAGCGCCGTATCCGCAAGACCTTTCCGGGCGCCGCTCGTGGAGATGAAGTACTGAAGGACGGTGAGGCCCTCCCTGAAATTGCTCGTGATCGGCGTTTCTATGATCTCGCCCGAGGGCTTCGCCATGAGGCCCCTCATGCCCGCGAGCTGCCTGATCTGCTGCGCGTTGCCTCTTGCGCCCGAATGGGCCATGATGAACATCGGGTTGAGGCTGTTCTGGTACTCTATCTTACCGTCAGGCGCAATAATCTTTTCCGACCCTAGCTCTCTCATAAGCTCGTCGGCGATCCTTTCGGTCACGTCCGCCCAGATGTCGATCACCTTATTGTATCGCTCGCCGTCGGTGATGAGCCCTTCCGAATACTGGTTCTGGACGATTTTGACCTCCTCATAGGCCTTATTTATCAACTCTTCCTTCCTGCTGGGGATAATCATGTCGTCGATGGAGATGGAGATGCCGCCCAGCGTGGCGAAGCGGAAGCCGATGCTCTTGAGCCTGTCCGAGAGAATGACCGTTGCCTTTTCGCCGCCCTGCCTGTAGCATATGTCGACGAGCTGTCCGATCGACTTCTTGTCCATGACCCGGTTTATCACGGAATAAGGGATCATCTCCGGGATCACCTCGCGCAGTTGAATCCTTCCGGGGGTCGTGTCGACCAGCTCGCCGTCCATCCTCACCTTGACCCGCGCGTGAAGATCGACCTCCCCGGCATCATAGGCGATCCTCGCCTCTTCGGGGTCCGAAAATATCCTCCCCTCTCCCATCCTGTACTTGCGGTCTATGGTGAGATAATAAAGCCCAAGCACGATATCCTGGGTCGGCACGATGATCGGTCTGCCGCTCGCGGGAGAAAGTATATTGTTCGTTGACATCATGAGGACCCGCGCTTCCGACTGGGCCTCGATCGACAGAGGCACGTGCACGGCCATCTGGTCCCCGTCGAAGTCGGCGTTATACGCGGGGCAGACGAGGGGGTGCAACTGGATAGCCTTGCCGTCGATCAACTGCGGCTCGAAGGCCTGAATGCCGAGCCTGTGCAGGGTAGGGGCCCTGTTTAAAAGCACGGGGTGCTCCTTGATCACCTCTTCGAGCATGTCCCATACTTCCGGACGCTCCTTCTCGACGAGCTTTTTCGCGTTCTTTATGGTCGTGGCAAAGCCTTTCTTTATAAGCTTATTGTAGACAAAGGGCTTAAAAAGCTCCAGGGCCATATATTTGGGGAGGCCGCATTCGTGGAGCCTCAGCTCGGGACCGACCACGATTACCGACCTTCCGGAATAGTCCACCCTCTTCCCGAGGAGGTTCTGGCGGAAACGGCCCTGCTTGCCGCGCAGCATGTCGGAAAGCGACTTGAGCGGCCTTTTGCTCGTCCCCGTCACGATCCGGCCGCGCTTTGAATTATCGAAGAGCGCGTCGACCGCCTCCTGGAGCATCCTTTTTTCATTTCTGATGATAATCTCCGGCGCATTCAGCTCCATCAGCCGTTTCAGCCGGTTGTTCCTGTTGATGACCCTCCGGTACAGGTCGTTGAGATCGGAGGTTGCAAACCTGCCGCCGTCGAGAGGCACCAGAGGACGAAGCTCGGGTGGGAGGACCGGTATGATATCAAGGATCATCCAATCCGGCTTGACCCCCGATATGCGGAACGCGTCGACAACCTTCAATCTCCTCGCAAGCTTCTTCCTCTTGGCGTCGGACGCGGTCTCTCTCATTTCTTCCCTGATGGCCTTCCCGACCTGGTCCACATCGATTCTCTTGAGGCATTCCCGCATCGCCTCAGCGCCTATGCCGCCCAGGAATTTGTCCCCGAACTTTTCCTTTGCCTCCAGGTATTTTTCCTCGGTGATCAACTCGCAGAAGCTGTATTGGGACGGACCGGGATCGACCACGATGTACATCTCGAAGTAGAGCACCCGCTCCACTTCCTTGATGGTCAGCTCCAGCAGTGTGCCGATCTTGCTCGGCATGCTTTTCAAGAACCAGATATGGGCAATGGGGGAAGCGAGGTGGATATGGCCCATCCGCTCCCTGCGGACCTTTGATTGTATCACCTCGACGCCGCATTTTTCGCAGATGATGCCGCGGTGCTTCATTCTCTTGTATTTGCCGCAAATACATTCATAGTCTTTCACGGGACCAAAAATCCTCGCGCAGAAAAGGCCGTCCTTTTCCGGCTTGAAGGTGCGGTAGTTGATGGTCTCCGGTTTCTTCACTTCGCCAAAGGACCACTTTTCGATGAGCTCCGGCGAAGCCAGAGACAGCTTCATCGCCGTGTAACTTAACGGGTCTTTCTGCTTATCGAAAATTTTAAAATAGTCGTCCAAAACGACCTCCTTATTCTTCTTCTTTGATCAAATCGACATTGATGCAGAGGCTTTGCAACTCCTTCACCAACACGTTGAACGATTCGGGGAGACTTGGCTCCAGCACGTCTTCACCTTTTACGATCGACTCGTACGCCTTCACCCTGCCGCTCACGTCATCCGACTTGATTGTCAGGAATTCCTGGAGGGAATAGGCAGCCCCATATGCCTCCAGCGCCCACACCTCCATCTCGCCCAGCCTTTGACCGCCGAACTGTGCTTTCCCGCCGAGGGGCTGCTGGGTCACCAGCGAATAAGGTCCAATGGAACGGGCGTGTATCTTATCATCTACAAGGTGGTGGAGCTTGAGAAGGTACATATTGCCGATGGTCACCTTGTGGTGGAAGGGGTCGCCCGTCCTGCCGTCGTACAGCGTAATCTGCCTGGATTCGGGCAGTCCCGCCATCTTGAAAGCCTCACTGATCTCCGCCTCCTTTGCGCCATCGAACACGGGAACCGCAATATGGACACCATCCGTGATCTGGTTCCCCAGCTCGATCAATTCGTCCTCGCTCAGTTTGTCCAGGAATTCCTGCATCTCCCGATCTTCGAAGATTTCTTTGATGCGGCTCCGGAGGAGGGACGCATTATTCGTCTCGATGAGCTTGCCGATCATCTTGCCGAGCTCTTTGGACGCCCAGCCAAGGTGGGTCTCCAGTATCTGGCCCGCGTTCATACGTGACGGCACGCCAAGAGGGTTCAACACTACGTCGACGGGGGTCCCGTCCTCGGTAAAGGGCATATCCTCTTCAGGCAGGATTACGGAGACGATCCCCTTGTTCCCATGTCGTCCCGAAATTTTGTCTCCCACCGCGATCTTCCGCTTCATGGCAACATATACCTTGATCGTTTTCAAGACGCCCGGCGGCAACTCGTCGCCCTTCTTGATCTTGTTTATCTTGTCTTCATAGTAGAGTTTTATCAGCTCCACCTGGTTTTCTTTGCTGTCGACGATCTTGGCGATCCTCGACTCCAGGTCCTCGTCCTCAAAATCTATCTCCTGCAGCTTGTCCGGGTTGATGCCGTTGATCTTTTCCGTTGTAAAGGTTTCGCCTTTTCTGATGATCGACTTGCCCTTTCCGTCTTTTATCTCTTTGGGCGCGATTTTTCCCAAAAGCAGATCCTGGAGTTTTTCACCCGTGGAGTCGAGGATGATCTTGATCTGGTCTTCCTGGTCTTTCAGGATGTTCGATATCTCGATATCCTCGATCAGCCTCGACCGCTCGTCCTTGTCGATGCCCCTTCTGGAAAGGACCTTCACGTCGATGACAATCCCCTCGATGCCGTGGGGGATCCTGAGTGAGGTATCCTTCACGTCGCCGGCCTTCTCGCCGAAGATCGCACGGAGCAGCTTCTCCTCCGGTGTAAGCTGGGTTTCCCCCTTTGGCGTTACCTTGCCCACCAGGATGTCCCCGGCCCGAACCTGCGCGCCTATGCGGATGATGCCGCTGTCATCCAGGTCCTTGAGCGCCTCGTCCCCGACATTCGGAATATCGCGGGTGACCTCTTCCTTGCCGAGCTTCGTATCCCTCACCACGCACTCCAACTCCTCGATATGAATGGAGGTGAAAGCATCTTCGGCGACGAGCCGCTCGTTAATGAGGACGGAATCCTCGTAGTTATAGCCTCTCCAGGGCATGAAGGCAACAACGACGTTCTTGCCCAGAGCCAGTTCCCCCCTGTCCGTGGAAGGCCCGTCAGCCAAGACCTCCCCTTTCTTGACGTAATCCCCTTTCCGCACGATCACGCGCTGGTTGATGCAGGTATCCTGGTTGGACCGTCTGAACTTCAAGAGGTTGTAGACGTCAATTTTAGTGACGGGCTCTTCGCCGTCTTTCGCCTCCTCATACTTGAGGATGATCCTGTTCGCGTCGACATTTTCCACTACCCCGTCGTGCTTGGCGGCTATACTGACCCTCGAGTCCCTTCCCACGATACGCTCCATGCCGGTGCCGATCAGGGGCGCCTCCGTCTTGATGAGAGGCACGGCCTGTCGCTGCATGTTCGAACCCATGAGGGCGCGGTTCGCGTCATCGTGCTCCAAAAAGGGGATGAGGGATGCGGAAACGCTCACGAGCTGCTTCGGGGAGACGTCCATGAGGTCTATGCTCATGGGGTCTATCCAGAAAAAGCCTCCGCCCTTCCTGGCGGAGACCAGGTCCGTCGTGAACCGTCCTTCTTCGTCGACGGGCGCATTTGCCTGGGCGATAAAATAGGGCTCCTCTTCGAGGGCGCTCATATATTTGATGTTGTTCGTGACGCGCCCGTTGATCACTTCCCTGTAAGGCGTCTCGATAAACCCATATTCGTTGACCCGCGCATAGGTGGAGAGCGACGCAATCAGACCGATGTTCGGCCCCTCAGGCGTCTCGATAGGGCAGACCCTGCCGTAGTGGGTCGGATGAACGTCGCGCACCTCAAACCCGGCCCTCTCGCGCGTAAGGCCGCCGGGGCCAAGGGCAGATAACCTCCGCTTGTGGGTGATCTCGCTCAAAGGATTGGTCTGGTCCATGAACTGGGAAAGCTGGCTGCTCGCAAAAAAGTCCTTCACTGCCGTCGCAACCGGCTTTGGGTTCACGAGGTCATGGGGCATGAGCGTCTCCATCTCGGGGAAGGTGAGCCTTTCCTTAATGGCCCTCTCCATCCTTACCAAACCCATTCTGAACTGGTTCTCCAGGAGCTCGCCTACCGTCCTCACCCTTCTGTTGCCCAGATGATCGATATCATCGCCAGGCCCACGGGAATCCTTGAGCCGCAGTAGCTGCCTCACCACCTCGATGATGTCCTCCCTCCGCAGCGTCGTCTCGTCGAGGGGGATGCCGAGGGCGAGGCGGTGGTTCATCTTGAGCCTTCCCACCTTGGAGAGGTCATAGCGCTCCGGGCTGAAAAACATGTTATGGACAAGGGCTTCGGCAAATTCGTATGTGGGCGGGTCGCCCGGTCTCAGCTTCCTGTAGATTTCGAGCAGCGCCTCCTCCTTGCTGCCCGCCTTGTCGATGAGCAGCGTATCCCTGAGTGAGGAGCTCACGTTGAGGTTGTCGATAAAGAGCACTTCGAAGCTCTTTATGCCCCGGCTTACAAGTTTTCCCAGATCGTCTTCGGTGATCTCTTTGTTGATCGGGACGATAATGTCTTTCGTCTCGGGGTCGATGATATCGGCCGCAGCGATCTTCCCGATGACATCCTGTTCCTCTACCGGGATTTTCGCAATATTCGCCTGTTCCATCTTCTTGATGACCGCCTTGCTGATCTTCTTGTGCTTCTTCACCAGCACTTCGTCCGTCTCGGTATTGACGATGTCGGCAGGGGCCTTCTGGCCGAGGAGAAGCTCGAAGGGGGTTTCCTTGAAAACCCTTCCATCCTTTATGATGACCGTCTCTCTCTCGTAGAAGTAGTCCAGAATCCCTTTCTCCGAATAACCGAGCGCCCGGAGGAGCAGGGTGACTGGGATTTTCTTGCGCTTGTCTATACGCACATAGAGGAGCTCTTTGTGATCGAACTCGAAATCGAGCCAGGAACCCCGGTAAGGGATAATGCGTGCCGTGTAGGCAAAGTTGCCGCTGAAAGGCGCTTTTGACTGGTCGCAGTCGAAGTAGACACCCGGCGACCGGTGCAACTGGCTGACGATAACCCTTTCGGTCCCGTTAACGATGAATGTCCCTCTCTCCGTCATGAGGGGGATCTCTCCGAAGTAGACGTCCTGTTCCTTTACCGCCTTGATATCTTTTATCTTCGTATTGGGATCGATGTTGAATACGACGAGCCGTATGGTGACCTTCATGGGGGAGGCAAAGGTGAGCCCCCGCACAATACACTCCTCTTCGGAGTATTTCGGGTCACTGATTTCGAACTTAACAAACTCCAGGGAAGTTGTCTCGTGGGAATCTTTGATCGGAAAGACACTGGTAAAGACCGACTGGAGCCCTACAGCAGCCCGCTCTTCAGGCGGAATGTCTTTCTGAAGGAAGCTCTCGTAAGAGTTGAGCTGAATTTCAATAAGATTGGAAATGTCGAGAACCTCTTTAAGCTTCCCGTAACTCTTCCTCACAATCTTATTATGAAAGGTTTGCCTCATATCCTTTTCACCTCTAGTTTAAAGGTACAGGGGCAAAGCTCGCCTTTGCCCCCCGATAGTCCGATGCCACATATTCTACTCGACTTTGACCTGCCCGCTGACCTCTTCGAGCTGCTTCTTGACGTTCTCGGCTTCCTGCTTCGACACGCCTTCTTTGACGGCTTTCGGCACGCCTTCGACGAGGTCTTTCGCCTCTTTCAGCCCGAGGCTCGTCACTGCCCTCACGACCTTGATCACCTGGATTTTCTTATCGGCTTCGTACCCGGTGAGCACGACGTTAAACTCCGTCTGTTCTTCCACGGGCTCAGGCGCCGCTGCTGCGGCCGCGCCACCTGCCGCTCCCGCGCTCATCATCTGCATCGCTGCCTGCACGCCGAATTTCTCCTCGAGCACCTTGATGAATTCAGAGAGCTCGAGAACAGTCATGGTCTCAATATAGGTGATTACTTCTTCTCTTGTCACAGCCATTTACTTTATCCTCCTTTACGCCGTTTCTTTTTTTGTTTTGATCGCGTTTAATGTCAGCAAGAGCTGCATGAGGTTGCCTGAAAGAGCGCCGACAAGCCTCTGAGGCAGACCGAGCAACAGGCCGAGCAGCTTAGCGATGAGGACTTCCTTCGATGGAAGCGTCGCAAGCGTCAGTATCTGCTGCGGGTTGATCCGTTGTGTCCCGAGCAGGCCCGCTTTCAACTTCAGCTTCGGCACATCCTTCGCGATTGTCGCGAGGACCTTTGCAACGCCGACCGGGTCTTTGTAGCTGCAAATTATCGCATTGGGACCCGCGAACTCGTCCTTGAGCGCCTCCGCCTGTGTCCCCGCGGCGGCTATCTTCAGGAGCGTGTTCTTGGCAACCTTGAATTCTCCGCCCACATTGTCGAGTTCTCTCCGGAGCTTCGAAATCTGAGCCACGTTCATGCCGCTATATTCGGCAAGGAACATAGCGCTGGCGCGTTTGAGCTTGTCGTCAAGCTCCTCCACTACTTTTTCTTTTGCCTTTCTTTCCAATGGTTTTCATCCCTCCTTTCAAATAGAATTATGTATGGAAAGCCAGAAGAGACGAAACTGCAACGCTAATTGTCTCGGCAGGCCGCATGCGTTTAACCAAAACCGGCACCTGCTGTCTCTGACTCTTTCCCTACTTCGCTAAGCTTCTCACATAGGTAGGATCTATTTTGACGCCCGGGCTCATGGTCTTTGAAATGGCGATGCCTTTCACGTAGGTGCCCTTGCTTGAGGCAGGCTTCAGCCTGATAACCGCATCAAAAAGCGAGCTGATGTTCTCCGTCAGTTTTTCCTTACCGAAGCTCCCCTTCCCGACGGGGACATGGAGGTTCCCCGCCTTGTCTACACGGAATTCAACGCGGCCCGCTTTCACCTCGTTCACGGCCTTCGCCACGTCGAACGTTACCGTGCCGACCTTGGGGTTCGGCATAAGCCCTCTGGGGCCCAGTATCTTGCCGAGCTTGCTGACGGCTCCCATCATGTCCGGTGTTGCGATAGCCTTATCGAAATCGAGCCAGCCTTTCTGAATCTTTTCAATCAGGTCGTCGGACCCGACATAATCGGCGCCGGCATCTTCAGCTTCCTTTTCCTTCTGTCCTTTCGCAAAGACGAGGACCCTCACCTTCTTCCCCAATCCATTGGGGAGCACCACGGAGCCCCGGACCATCTGGTCGGCATGCCTCGGGTCAACGCCGAGCCGCATGGCCACTTCAACAGTCTCGTCAAATTTTCTTTGAGGCATTTCAGAGAGCACTTCGAGGGCTTCTTCGAGAGTATACCTCTTTTCCCTATCGACCTTCTTCAAAGCTTCCTTGAATATCTTTGTTTGTTCTGCCATTTCTCTCACCCCTCAAAAAAATAATAGCTCTCGGAACAGTAATCTTCCTTTACCGCCCGGCTAAGGTTGTGCCTTCACATCGATGGGTTCTCTGCGCCCTATTCGCTCTCTACTACCTCCAATCCCATGCTTCTCGCAGACCCCTCCACGATCTTTACGGCCCCCGCCAGATCTTTTGCATTGAGATCGGGCATCTTCAATTGCGCGATCTCCCTGACTTGCGCGTTGGTTACCTTCCCCACGGTTTCTTTCCTGGGGTTGCTCGCGCCTTTCGCGAGCTTTACGGCTTTTTTCAGAAGAAAGGAGACGGGGGGCGTTTTCGTGATAAACGTGAAGGTCCTATCGGAAAATATCGTGATAAGCACAGGAATGATCGTCCCTTCCTGTGTCTTCGTCCTCTCGTTAAAAGCCTTGCAGAATTCCATTATGTTGACCCCGTGCTGACCCAGTGCCGGTCCGACCGGCGGTGACGGGGTTGCCTGCCCTGCCGATAACTGCAGTTTGACCATAGCGGCAACTTTCTTCGCCATCTTGCAACTCCTTTACATTTTTTCTATCTGCATAAAATCCAGTTCTACAGGCGTCGTCCTTCCGAAAATGTTGAGAAGCACTTTCACCTTCCCCTTTTCGGGCTTGATCTCTTCCACGCTCCCCGTAAAATTGGAGAAAGGCCCCTCGATCACCTTGACATTGTCGCCTTTGTCGAAGCGAATCTTCGGCTTTATCTTCCCCTTTCCTTCCTGGATGGCGGAGACGAGATCCTTGATCTCGTCATCGGGAAGCGGCGTAGGCTTCATGCCGTAGCCCACGAACCCGGTCACTTTCGGCGTGTTGCGCACGAGGTACCATGTATCTTCGTTCATATCCATCTGCACAATGATATAACCGGGGAAAATGGTCCTCTGTGATTTTTTTGCCTGTCCCTTGACCCGCTCCATGATGACTTCGGAGGGTACGATTATCTCGGCGAAGCGGTCTTCCATGCCGCCCGTCCTTATTCTTTCTTCCAGGGCTTCCTTGACCTTCTGCTCATAACCCGAGTAGGTATGGACCACATACCATTTCTTTTCCATCGAGCTATCGATCTTTTCCATCGAGCTATCCACGGAACAGCACCGAGATGATTTTAGCCAGCCCCACATCGACTATGCCAAGGAAGGCGGCGGCGATGACGACGGTGATAAGGACCACGTAGGTGCCTTTCATGGTCTCCTTCCTCGAAGGAAAGGTCACGCGCTTCGTCTCCACGTAAACCTCTTTAAAATACTCCTTGACCTTTTCAACGTTCTCTTTTACATTCATCGCGTCTCCAGTACAAGCAGGCCAGGAGGGATTCGAACCCCCAACACCCGGATTTGGAGTCCGGTGCTCTATCCGTTAGAGCTACTGGCCTATCTATTTTGTTTCTTTGTGCGCAGTATGTTTCTTGCAAAACCTGCAGTACTTTTTCATCTCCAGTCTGTCCGGCGTCTTCTGCTTGTTTTTCGACGTTGTATAGTTCCTGTTCTTGCAGTCGGAACAGGCCAGTATCACCAATTGCCTCATCTCATATCCTCTTTCTACTCTATGATCTCCGTGACAACCCCTGCGCCTACGGTCTTGCCGCCTTCCCTGATGGCGAAGCGAAGCTCCTTCTCAAGGGCGATGGGGGTCACGAGATCTACGATAATGGTGACGTTATCACCGGGCATAACCATCTCCACACCTTCGGGAAGCTTCACCACGCCGGTCACGTCGGTGGTGCGCAGGTAGAACTGAGGCCGGTATCCCGTGAAGAAGGGGGTATGGCGGCCTCCCTCTTCCTTGTTGAGCACGTAGGTCTCGGCCTTGAACTTGGTATGGGGGGTGATCGATCCGGGCTTCGCAAGCACCTGGCCCCTCTCCACCTCGTCTTTCTTGGTGCCCCGGAGGAGCACGCCGATGTTGTCGCCGGCCTGGCCCTGGTCGAGGATCTTCCTGAACATCTCGACGGAGGTGGCCACGGTCTTCTGGGTGGGTCTGAAACCGATGATCTCCACCTCTCCCCCGGGCTTGATCACGCCGCGTTCCACCCTGCCCGTCACGACGGTGCCGCGGCCGGAGATGGAAAAGACGTCCTCGATGGGCATGAGGAAGGGCTTGTCCGTATCGCGGACAGGCTCCGGGATGTAGGAGTCGCAGGCGTCGAGCAATTCGAAGATGCTCTTGCAGTGGGGGCAGTCGGGCTTCCCGTCGCCGCATTCGAGGGCCTTTAAGGCAGAGCCCTTGATAATGGGTATCTTGTCTCCGGGGAACTCATAGGCCGTGAGGAGCTCCCTGAGCTCCAGCTCGACGAGCTCGATAAGCTCGGGGTCGTCCACCATGTCCACCTTGTTGAGATAGACCACGATGCAGGGGACGCCCACCTGGCGGGCAAGCAGGATATGCTCGCGGGTCTGGGGCATGGGGCCGTCGTTCGCGCCCACCACCAGGATCGCCCCATCCATCTGGGCGGCGCCGGTGATCATGTTCTTGATGTAGTCGGCGTGGCCCGGACAGTCGACATGCGCGTAGTGGCGCTTGTCCGTCTCGTACTCCACGTGGGCCGTCGCAATCGTGATGCCCCTTTCCTTTTCCTCGGGGGCCTTATCTATCTGATCGAAGGGGATCCACTGCGCCTTTCCCGTATTCGCAAGGCATCTCGTGATTGCGCTCGTCAGGGTGGTCTTCCCGTGGTCGATATGGCCTATGGTGCCGATATTGACGTGGGGTTTCGTCCGTTCAAACTTTTTCTTAGCCATAGAGAGCCTCCGTTTTAATTAGTGGAGCCCACGATCGGGATTGAACCGATGACCCCTTCCTTACCAAGGAAGTGCTCTACCACTGAGCTACGCGGGCATCTGGAGCGGGAAACGGGATTCGAACCCGCGACCCTCAGCTTGGAAGGCTGACGCTCTGGCCAGCTGAGCTATTCCCGCCACTGGAAACCTAATAAAGAGTTGCCAACTCGGAGCCTTCATACACCGCCACAAAACGTGCCCCGGACCGACGCCCCCGAAACTGCAACCCCGACTCATCCATCAAAAGAAGCGAGGACCCCGCAAAAAACTCCACGCCCGCTTTTGGTCATTGAATTAATGGTGGAGAGGGGAGGATTCGAACCTCCGAAGTCTGAGACAACAGATTTACAGTCTGCCCCCTTTGGCCGCTCGGGAACCTCTCCTCCAGAGCTGGTGATGGGACTCGAACCCGCAACCTGCTGATTACAAATCAGCTGCTCTGCCTGTTGAGCTACACCAGCTTTACTTAAACCGGTATTATAATATAAAGCGCCGGGCAAAATCAATAGACGAATATCCGACAACTCCCTTTTTCAGAAACGGGGCTGCTTTGTAGTATACATCAAAATCATTTTAAAGAAAAGGGGAATGTAAAAAAAGGCCCCTTCAGGGTTTGGACGCAACGGCGCTAAGACATGTCGCTGTTTCGCGCAAAAACAATTTGACAATTACACCGATTTATAGTTACATATTGTCCTTTGCAATCTAAGTAAGGAGGTGATGTCGTCATGCAGTGTCAGACCGAAAAACCGGGTGTTGAATGCCTGTTCATGAAAAAGGCGGGCTGCTCATATAATGGCGGTAAATGCCATACCATTGTGGAAAGCTGTGAAGGATGCACCAGGGCGCTGGAGTTTCCCGCAGGAAAATATTGCAGCAGCTTCCCCTACCCGGCGCAAAAGTGGCAGAACGCGAGTTGTACCATGGCAACGCACGTAAAGAAGGCCCAAAAGGCAGAGGAGCAGAAGATCAATCCTCTGAAGGCTTCGAAGAGAGCCGCAGGAAAGAAGTAACCTTTAATTTCCTTGACGTGACGTTACACGTATATTACCTTTAAAGCAAAGGGTGTGCAGATGGATACATTTTTCCCGAAAGAAGGGGATTTGAACAGGAAGTGGTACGTGGCGGATGCTCAGGAGATTGTCCTCGGACGGCTGTCGGCGAGAATAGCCGCAATCTTGCGGGGCAAGCACAAAGCGATCTATACGCCGCACACCGATACCGGTGATTACGTAATTGTGATCAACGCAAGCAAGGTGAGGCTCACGGGCAACAAGCTGCAGCAGAAGACGTACGAGCGGTACAGCGGTTATCCCGGGGGCCTCAGGTCCGTTACTGCAAAGACGCTTCTTGCGACGAAACCGGAAGATATCATAAGGCTTTCGATAAGGGGCATGCTTCCGAAAAACGCCCTCGGAAGGAAGATGTTGAAGAAATTGAAGGTGTACAAGGGGAGTGAGCATCCTCACAAGGCACAGATGCCCGAGGCGCTGGTTATGAAGGAGGTAAAACGTGCCTGAGAAGAGGTATTACGCGACGGGGAAAAGAAAGACTGCGGTGGCAAGGGTCTGGATCAAGCAGGGCGCAGGGCAGTACCTTGTCAACGGGAGGGTCCTGGAAGACTATTTTCCCCTGGAAGAATGGAGACTGATGGTCAACAAGCCGTTTGCGGTCACCGAGAACGTGGATAAATTCGATATCGTCGCAAATATCTACGGCGGAGGGATTCCCGCCCAGGCGTGGGCCCTCGGACACGGAATCGCAAAGGCGCTCCTTGAATTCAACAGCGCCTTGAGGGTTCTCCTCAAGAAACAGGGCCTCATCACGAGGGACCCCAGGGTGAAGGAAAGAAAGAAGTACGGGAAGAAGGCCGCAAGGGCAAGCTTCCAGTTCTCGAAGAGATAAGATCGATGTGGCGCGCAGGGGTCCTCGGGGCCACGGGGTATACGGGGGCGGTCCTTCTGTCTGTCCTGTATGGCCATCCCGACATCGATATTGCCCTCATTACGTCGAACACCCATCGGGGGAAGAAGATCTCGGACGTCTTCCCGCAATTCCGTGGTCGCCTGGAGATCTCTCTCGAGGCGACGGATGACGACCACCGGGGCATGTGCGATGTCTATTTTCTCTGCCTGCCCCATGGTGTTTCCGCAACGCAGGCAAAAACCCTTTTCGACGGTCGGGCGCTTATCATCGATCTGGCCGCCGACTTGCGCTTCGAAGATGTCGCACTGTACGAGCGCACGTATGTGGCGCATCCCGCACGAGAGCTTCTCCCTCATGCCGTCTACGGCTTGCCTGAGCTTTATCGCGAGAAACTTAAAGCCGCGCGGCTCGTAGGAAACCCCGGATGCTACCCTACGAGCGCGATCCTGGCCCTTTTCCCCCTGCTCAAACACGGCCTCGCAGAACGACATGTCTTCGTGGATTCCAAATCAGGGGTAAGCGGCGCCGGCCGCGACGCAAAGGTGGGAAACCTCTTCTGCGAGGTGGCCGAGGGATTTCGGCCTTACAGCGTGGGTGTCCACAGGCACGAGCCCGAGATCCAGAAAGAGCTTGAAAAGGTCGCCGACGTCAAAGTAACCTTTGTGCCCCACCTGCTCCCCATGAACAGGGGCATACTGACGACCGTATACGGCGGCCTCAGAAAGTACGTGCCGACGGCGGAGCTTCTCGATCTTTACCGAGAAGCATACCGGAATGAGCCTTTTGTGCGCGTCCTCGACGAGGGTGCATATCCGGATACGCGGTTCGTCCGGTACTCCAACTACTGCGATATCGGCCTCAAGACCTTCGAAGACGGCCGGTTCATACTGGTCTCCGCGATCGACAACCTCGTCAAAGGCGCATCCGGTCAGGCCGTGCAGAACATGAACATCGCCTTGGGCATCGAGGAGACCAGGGGGCTGACGTTCCTTCCCCAATATCCTTGAATTGTAGTCGGTGTCGGATCGGGTGGGCGACGAAAGAGAGAAAGAAGCGATCACTCGACGTACCGCGAAGTCTCGACGTGAAAGAGACCTTTCGTCGTGAGGCGCAGGGCCGGGATGACAGGGAGAGAGAGGAAGGACATCTGAAAGAAGGGGTTCGACAGGCGCACGCCCATCCTCCTCACCATGCCATCCAGCTCACGTTCCTTTTCGAGCAAAGCCGGTGCGTCAAGGTGCGAGATGATGCCGAAATACGGCATAGGTATGGTGAGGCCCGATCCGCCGCGTGATGCGGCCATCCCGCCTCCGCATTCCCTCAGGAGGCAAAACACCTCATAAATATCTTCCACATTGTCGCCTACAACAAGCAGGTTGTGGCTGTCGTGGCTGTAGGTAGTGCCGAGGGCGCCGCCCTTCAGGCCGAATCCGTGAACCATACAGGACCCGTAGGCACTGTCCGCCCTGTACCGATCGAACACGTAGGCAAAGACGAGGTCCCTCTCGCGGTCCGCGATGAGATAGCCGTTCTCCGTCCGTGCATCGATTGCCAGATCGTCGGTAATGATCGTACCTTCGCCGACGCCTATGGCGCGTGTCCTTTTTCCCGTTGCCTTTCTCCGCAGGTCTTCCTTGCGGAAAGGCGCCACATTGAGTCCCGAGAAAGTCGGGGCCGGTTGTATCTCCTTGCTTGCTCCCATATCCGCCCCTTCGCGATAGACAACGTTGCCGTCTTTGACCGTTGCCCTCACCCGCATGTCTGCCGGGTTGTCAAAGACCACGAGATCGGCTTTCCTCCCAAGGGCCGGGGCGTTCCGGTCGCTCAGGTTGAAGTAGACCGCGGGGTTCCGGGTCACAAGCCTGAGGGCGCGGAAAAGGGGAACCTTCGATTGCACGAGCCGGCTCACGAGCCGGTCGAGGTGGCCCGATCCATAGAGGTCCCCGCCGGAGAGATCGTCTGTGCACAGGGAGAGGCTGGCCATGTTCGCGGGCCGCACCAGGGGCAGTAATCTGTCGAGATCCCGTGCCACCGAGCCCTGTCTTAAAAAAAGATGCATGCCCCGCTTCAGCTTTTCCTTGCCTTCACGGAGGGAGGTGGTCTCATGATCCGAGTGGATGCCCGCCGACATGTAGAGGTCGAGTGCGTCACCTGTCAGTCCCGGCGCATGACCGTCTACGGGCTTGCCCTCAAAGAGCGCGATCTTGCGCATTATCGATTTTTGCCTGCGCATCACCGCACGCGTGTCCATTACCTCTCCGAGGCCGATCACCCGCCTCATGCCCTGGAGCCTGCGCAGGTCTCCTGCCCCGATCCTTGCCGCGCCGCACTCGTGGGGACTCGACGGCACGCATGAGGGGGCCATCACACGCAGGTCGAGGGGGACCTTGTCAAAAAGCGATATATACCATAGGAGCCCATGCATGCCGCCGGCGTTGGCGATCTCGTGGAGGTCGGTGACGAGGGTGGTGGTGCCATGGGCGAGAAAAGCCCGGAAGTAGTGTCCGGGCAGAAGGTGCAGGCCCTCCACGTGCAAATGGCTCTCGATGAAGCCGCATGAGACGTAGCAGCCTTCCGCGTCGATAACTTCCCGCGCACCGTGATCCGAAAAAGCCAGGATCCGTCCGTCTTTGATGGAAAGGTCGGTCCTTGCGGCCGTTTCTCGCAGCGGGTCGACCAGAAGGCCGTTCTTTATCAGTAGATCGGCGAAGCGCTTTATGGGAGGTGCTCCTCTATTCTTCGCAGTCCCTGCCGTCTGCTCTTAGAAGTCTTTCAACGCGTCGGTGGCGGCAGCTACCCCTTTCCCCATCTCGAACTTGTACCCAAGGTCTCTCAGCGTGAATTCGAGGGCTGCCATGGCGGTGATCACGTCATACCTGTCGGCGTAGCCCAGGGTTGCGATCCTGAAGACCTTCCCCTTTAGTTGGTCCTGCCCGCCGGCCCCGGTCACGCCATATTTTTTCCACAGGGTCTTGTACACAGCCTGCCCGTCGATGCCCTCGGGTGAAACGATGGCGGTGACCGCAGGGCTCGGAGATTTGGCGAAGACCTTGAGGCCAAGGGCAGTCGCGCCCTCCCTCGTGGCCCTCGCGAGCGTGTCGATCCGCCGGTAGACGTTTTCCAGCCCTTCCTCCCTGATCATGGCCAAAGACTCCCTTAGTCCTGCGATCAGTGAAATGGCAGGGGTAAAATTCGTCTGGTTCTTCTCCAGGTTTGAGCGCTCCTTCGCCCAATTGAAATAGAACTTCGGCAGCTGTTGACGTCTTGTTGAACCCCCATGCCTTATCGCTGACAGAGGCAAAGGCGAGTCCGGGGGGCAGCATCAGCGCCTTCTGCGAGCCGCCCACAAGCACATCGATATTCCATGCGTCCGCGGGGAGCTCGAATATGCCGACCCCCGTGATGCCGTCGACCACCATAAGGGTGCGTGGATAGTTCTCGACGATGGCCGCGACCGCTCTCACCGGGAACATGGCGCCCGTTGAGGTCTCCGTTGCCTGCATGTACACGGCCTTCGCGTCGCCGTGTGCCTTGAGGGCCTTCTCGACGAGGGCCGGGTCGAGGATATCGCCCCAGGGCACGTCTATATTAATCGGCTCGACGCCATAGGCCTCGCATATTTCGGTCCAGCGCTCACCGAATTTTCCGCTCCTTATGCAGATCGCCCTGTCACCAGGAGAAAGCACATTCGTGACGGCGCTCTCCATGGCCCCCGTACCGGACGACGTGAAGAGGAGCACGTCGTTTTTCGTGCCGAATACATACTTCAGGCCGTCCCTCACTTCCTGCACGATTGCCTCAAAAAGCGGGTTGCGGTGATGGATCATTGGTTCGGCCATTTTCAGGAGTACTTCCGGCGGTATTGCGGTGGGGCCGGGTGCGAGCAAATATCTCTTATCCATGTGCGTCTCCCTTTCTTGCTCCGAAGTTCGCAAAAAGTATACCTATTGTAGCGGATTTGCGCAAATGGCGTCAAGGAAAGCGACGGGTCGGCACCTGCCGGATGCCGCGGCGGGCCGTCAAAAACATTGCCGTACGGCCCTGCAATATATGGTATTATATTTGTCCCATGAAGCGGATTTACTTCGATCATGCCTCTGCCACGCCGGTGGACCCGAGAGTCCTGGAATCGATGCGCCCCTATTTCAGCGAATGTTTTGGAAATCCTTCTTCTATCCTTGACTTCACCCTTTCCATACTGCCCGAGATAGTGGCAAGGCTGAAGAGATGTCTCCCTTAAAAGCACGAGGAGGTACGTGATGGCACAAGGCCCTTACAACGAGAAGGTGATGGATCACTTTATGCACCCGAGAAATATGGGTGAAATAGAAGAGCCCAGCGGCGTGGGGGAAGTGGGAAACCCAGCCTGCGGCGATGTGATGAAACTTTATCTCAAGATCGAGCATAACATGATCGTCGATGCCAAGTTCAAGACATTCGGGTGCGGCGCCGCAATTGCGTCGAGCAGCATGACGACGGAGCTGATAATAGGGAAATCGGTTGATGAGGCCCTGCGTATATCAAACGAGGCCGTTGCGGAGGCGCTTGGTGGCTTGCCGCCCGCAAAACAGCATTGCTCGGTGCTTGCCGAAGAGGCGCTCCAGGCCGCCCTCGAAGACTACAAGAAAAAGCAGCAAGCCGGGGAATAGGCCTCTGGACTTCACCGTATCGAACGACTATTCGCTTATGTCCTGCGCGTCCTGATCGGCCGGGAATTTCCGCCAGGTTTTCTTTGCGTGACTGCGGAGAAGATTCTTTCAGTGAGAGGGGTGCAGCCCGCCCTTCGTCGCCATCCGTCATTTCCCTTCGAGATACTCGGAGCGGATTTTTTTCGCACAGTCCGGGCAAAGGCCGTGGGTGAAATCCGCTTCGGAGTGATCGCGTATGTATGCCTCCATCTGCTGCCAGTAGCCTTCGTCGTTGCGTATCTTCTTGCACCAGGCGCACACGGGGAGGAGTCCGCTCAACATCTTGACCTTCGCAATGGCCCTTTGGAGCTCGTCGATAAGCTTTTCCCGCTCCCTGTCGGCGGCCACATGCGCGGTAATATCGCGGATTGTTCCCTGGAATCCCACCACGTCGCCTTGTTTGTCGCGGATGGCTACGGACGTGATGATCGTATCCATGACCGTGCCGTCTTTTTTGAGCAGATGTGCGGGAAATTCCAAGGTACAACCGCGCTCGACGATCATGCGGGTGTGCATTTCCCGTTCCTCCGGCCTTGCGTAGAGCGAGGAGATGTCCACCTGCATCAGCTCGTCACGGCTTGCGTAGCCGAACAACCCCACGGATGCCTCGTTCAGGTCGATCCAGCGGCCGTCTTTCGATGTGATAAAGACGCAGTCCATGGATGTCCTGAAAAAGCGGTTATATCTTTCCTCGTTTTCTTTCAGCACCTCTTCCGTCCGCGTGCGTTCGACGATCTCCCGCTCGAGATCTTCGTTCTTCATCTCGAGCTGATAGGTGCGCTCCCTGACCAATTCCTCCAAGTGCTCTTGATGGCGATGGAGTCCTTCCTCCGCCCTTTTTCGATCGGTCACATCGTGCACGATGGAAAAGAGCAGGAGCCGGCCGCGCACCTCAACGGGCGATGAATGGACCTCTACCGTTCGGATATCACCGTTTGCGAGCCGGTGAGGAAAGAGGAATACATTCCGCTTCTCACGCTTCGCGCGTTGTCGCTCGGCCGCCACCTGCTCCGGCGGCAGCGTGTTGATGTCGGTAATGTGCATCGCGCACAACTGCGTCCGGCTGTAGCCGTAGAATCGGGCTGCTGCCTCGTTGACATCGACAATTGCGCCGGATTCGGGTTCTACGAGGAGCATGACTGCGTCATGGTGCGCGAAAATCAGGCGAAAACGTTGGTCTGTCTCGTCGGCGGTCTCCGTGTCTCTTCCGTACGCGGGTCCCCGGCACACTTTCTTGTCCACCTGCGGTTCCCTCTTTCGCGGCCCTTACAGCTTTCTTCTGATAAGCCTTGTCACCCTTATACCTGTTTAATCCCACCACGTACCAATGTCAAGGAAAGCGACAATGGTACTGTGAGGCATTCAAACCCTTTCTGTGGTCGAGCACTCCAAGAACCGGGTTTCTCATCGATGAGTCCGAGCGGCAATGGCGAACCTTCGTGGCGCGAACTAGAGGATGGTGTTCATGCCGTACATGTACGGCCTCAGCACCTCCGGCACGGCAATGGTCCCGTCCGCACGCTGGTAGTTTTCCATGACCGCCATGACGGTTCTGCCCACCGCAAGCCCCGAGCCGTTCAGGGTATGCACGAATTCCGTCCGCCCGGCCCCTGTCCTGTACCTGATCTTTGCCCTTCTTGCTTGGAATGCCTCGAAGTTGCTGCACGAGGAGATTTCCCTGTAGATGTTCTGCCCGGGGAGCCATACCTCGATATCGTAGGTCTTTGCCGAGGAAAACCCGAGGTCGCCGGTGGAAAGGAGAGAAACACGGTAATGAATGGAGAGCCTTTTCAGGACGTCCTCGGCATCGAGGAGCAGACCTTCGAGCTCCGTATACGAGTCTGCGGGCAGGCTGAACTTTACCAGCTCCACCTTGTTGAACTGATGCTGCCTGGTGAGACCCCTCGTGTCCTTTCCGTGGGCTCCGGCCTCTTTTCTGAAACAAGGCGTGTAGGCGACATACTTGACGGGCAGGTCGTTTCCCTTCAGGATCTCGTCCCTGAAGATGTTCGTCACGGGCACTTCGGCAGTCGGTATGAGGAAGTAGTCGGGATCGGAAAGCTTGAAAAGCTCTTCCTCGAACTTCGGCAGTTGTCCGGTGCCCGTCATACTGTCCCTGTTCACCATGAAAGGCGGCAGCACCTCTGTATAGCCGTGCTCGCGCACATGGAGGTCGAGCATGAAGTTGATGAGCGCCCTTTCCAGGAGGGCCCCGTGGGATTTGTAGAGGGTGAACCTGGAGCCCGTGATCTTTGCGGCCCGCTTGAAGTCGAGTATGCCGAGTTTTTCACCCAGGTCCCAGTGGGCGATGGGCTGGAAGTCAAAGCGCGGCTTCTCTCCCCATGTCCTAACCACCTCGTTCTGCTCCTCGCCCGCCCCAAGGGGTACGGACTCATGGGGGATGTTCGGTATCTCAAGGCTCAGGAGGTCCCATTCGCCTTCCACGGCCCTGAGATCCTGCTCCCGAGCTTCGATTTCTTTCCCGACGGCCCGGAGCTGCTCTATCTTTTCCTGCGCGTCGACGCCGCTCTTTTTCAGGCGCGCTATTTCATCGGAGGTGACATTCCGCTCATTCTTCATTGCTTCTACGTGCCTGATCAGCTCTCTTCTCTTCTCATCCAGCCCGATCAGTCTTTCAAGGTCGAATAGGGACCCCCTTTTCTTGAGGCTTTCTCTCACCAGTTCCGCCTTTTCTCTTATCAATTTCGGATCGAGCATTTAGTCCTCCAGCAATTCCTTGTTGTACTCCAGCGGCTTCAGCGTATAGAGCAATCCGCTTCTCGTGTAGATAGCCTCTCCCTCGACCAGCAACTGGACGCGATTCACCTTGGGAAAACTTGCCGCAAAGGAGTTTACGATGCTGTAGACCATGGCGACCTCCCTTGCGGGGCTGCCCGGGTCGATAAACTCCTTCGACACATTCAAGTAGAGCACACCTTCCGCGCCCACGGCCACATCGTAAAACCTGAGCCGGTCGGGTATGGACCGCGCCTCCTTCAGCTCCCTGAACAGGATGCCGGCCCGCGCTTTGTCGGATAACTGCTTTCCCACCTCCACCGCTTTTCTCTCCAGCTTTCCCTGTTCATCAGGAAAGAAGACTGAGATGACTTCCTTCTCCGCTGCGGTGGCGCGCCGGACGGGCGGCATGCCGGGTCGGTTGTAGAGATACCAGCCGAGACCGGCTGCGGCCAGGACGAGAAAACCGAATATCACCCCGAAGCGCCTCACCTCGTTATCCTATTATGGTGCTGAGAAATTCATCTCCCGTCGCGACCGTGAGCAGGGGATATATGGCTGAATTCCGATAGGCGTCCATGAAACTCGCATGGATCTCCCTCTTGTAGGCGGCGCT
This sequence comes from uncultured delta proteobacterium, assembly GCA_963768735.1. Classification (GTDB taxonomy): domain Bacteria; phylum Desulfobacterota; class Syntrophorhabdia; order Syntrophorhabdales; family WCHB1-27; genus BOG-1155. Next base: position 337,198 of record CAVYJH010000003.1, read on the forward strand.
CAGGTCTTCCAGGAGGACCGTACAGAAGTCGTGGCAGATGGCGTCGAGGGCGGTGGAGATGACGCAGAAGTGGGTGTTTATACCCGCCACCGCCACCGTATCTATCTGCATGGTGCGGAGCGTCTGGTCGAGGTCCGTCTTGAAGAAGGCGCTGAACCTCCTTTTCGGGAGCATGATGTCTTCGGGCATGACCTCCAGGCCGGCGGCTACCTGCGCTCCTGCGGTGCCTCTTATGCAATGCGGCTTCATCCTCCCCTTGAAGATGAAATCGCCTTCCAGAAAACTGTCGCAGGCGAATATGACAGGGACGGAGAGGGCCCGGCAGCGTTTGAGAAATGCCCGCACAGGCCCAACGATCGGCAGTCAGCTCTTTCGGCGCGCCCCCTTCTTTTCCGTAGGTGTCCTCCAGCATATCAACGACTATGACTGCCGGCTTCATGCGCATATCTCCTCGTTATCCATTTTTTTCTTATCCGACAGAAAGACGGTCTTGAAGGTGTCGGCCAGGGCGGAAGCCACTTCCTCGACCGGCCTCCCTTTTATCAGGGCCATCCGTTCGACCACGAGTCTCACGAGGGCCGGCTCGTTTCTCCTGCCCCTTTTCGGCACAGGGGTGAGAAATGGGGCGTCTGTCTCGGAAAGCAGCCTGTCGAGCGGCGCGTAGGCTACGATCTTTGTCAGTCCGGTGTTCGTATAGGTGACCGTACCGGGGATAGAAAGGTAGATGCCCATATCGAGCAGTTTTTTTGCAGTGTCAAGGTCATAGGAGTAGCAGTGGACCACGGTCTTGTGGTCCTCCAGGTGCGCCTCCTGCACTATTTCAAGGGTCTCCTGCCTGGCGTTCCTCGAGTGGATGACCACCGGAAGCCCGGCGAGCCGGGCCAGACTCTATCTGCCGTCGGAATGCCTCGATCTGAAGCCCTCTCGGTGAATAGTCCCTGTAAAAGTCGAGACCGATCTCGCCGCAGCCGACGACCTTCGGATGCTGCAGGTACCCCTTGACGGTCTCTTCGATTTCGGGCGAGTAGTCTTTTGCGTTGTGGGGATGGATGCCCACAACGCCGTAGATGTGGGGATATGCCTCTATGATCTCCACGACTTTGGGAAAATAACGCACCTCCGTCCCGACCGTGAGTATGCAGGAAATACCCGCACCTGTTGCGCGGTCTATCACCGCCCGGCGGTCCTCATCATATTCTTCCATCTCCAGGTGGCAGTGGGAATCGACGAACATGCACATTTATAGCACATTCCCGCGCCGCTAATCCACTGCCCTGCCCGTTTCCGACTGCTGCCGATCGCCCTTTACATGTGATAGTTCGGTCTCCCATTCTTGCAATTGTGTCAGGTGACGGCTATCATATTTTATGGTTACGAGCAGGACGATAAGGCATCTACGGTGAAATTCCGGAGTCATGCGGTTGCGGCATGCTTTATGCTTGTCGTTAAGGAGAAAAAAAGAACACAGGACGGCACAAGGGTCATCGAAAAAGACGCGATCGACCCGTATATTTAGGATACCACCATTTTAAGGAGGTCTTATATGGCGTACGATGCGACAAAGATGGCAGACTGGCAGATTTCGGAGGCGGCTGAGCAGCACATGAAATCGGTCTGGCAGTTGGGCGAAGAGATGGGGTTGCAAAAGGATGAGGTAATCGGGTACGGCCGTATAGGCAGGGTCGATTTCATGAAGATCATCGACCGGCTGAAGGACAAGCCGGACGGCAAGTACATCGAGGTCACCGCGATTACCCCGACCCCCCTCGGCGAGGGGAAAACGACGGTTTCCATGGGGCTCGTCGAAGGCATGGGCAAGAGGGGATGGAAAGTCTGCGGCGCGATCCGCCAACCCTCGGGCGGCCCTACCATGAACGTCAAGGGGAGCGCGGCGGGCGGCGGCAATGCCCAGGCCATCCCCCTGACAGAGTTTTCCCTCGGCCTTACGGGGGACATCAACAACATCATGAACGCCCACAACCTTGCCATGGTGGCCCTTACCGCGCGCATGCAGCACGAAAGAAACTATACGGATGCGGAGCTTGCAAAAAGAGCGCTGAAGCGGATCGACGTCGATCCCAGGAACGTCCAGATGGGATGGATTATGGATTTCTGCGCCCAGTCCCTCCGGAATATGGTGATCGGTCTTGGCGGCAGGATGGACGGGTTTCTCATGCAGTCGCGCTTCGACATCGCGGTCAGCTCGGAGGTCATGGCCATCCTTGCCGTCGTGAGAGACTTGAAGGACCTGCGCGAGCGGCTCGGCAAGATCACCGTGGCTTATGACAAGTCGGGCAAGGCCGTAACCTGCGAAGACCTCGAAGTGGCAGGCGCGATGACCGCGTTCATGAGGGAGAGCGTTAACCCGACCCTGCTGCAAACAGTCGAGGGGCAGCCCGTGTTTGTCCACGCGGGACCTTTCGCGAACATCGCCGTGGGGCAGTCCTCGATCATCGCCGACCGCGTGGCCCTGAAGCTTTTCGACTACAACGTAACGGAGAGCGGGTTTGCCGCCGACATCGGCTTCGAGAAGTTCTGGAACGTGAAATCGAGGATCAGCGGCCTCAAGCCGAACGTCTCCGTCCTCACGACGACGATCCGCGCCCTCAAGATGCACGGCGGTGGGCCGCGGGTGGCGCCGGGGCTTCCTCTCCCCGAGGAATACAAGAAGGAGAACCTGGGCCTGCTCGAAAAGGGCGCCGCCAATATGGCCCACCATATAAAGACCATAAAACAGTCAGGGATGAAGCCCGTTGTCTGCATTAACTGGTTTCACACGGACACCAAGGACGAGATCGCGCTGCTCCGCAGGATTGCCGAAGGGGAAGGCGCGCGCGTTGCCGTGTCGACCCACTGGCTGAACGGCGGCGACGGGGCCCTGGAGCTTGCCGACGCAGTGCATGACGCGTGCGAGGAAAAGTCGGATTTCAAGTTCCTCTATCCCCTCGAAATGCCGCTCCGCCAGAGGGTCGAGATGGTGGCGAAGAACGTGTACGGCGCCGACGGGGTCTCCTGGACGCCCGAGGCGGAGGCAAAGGCAAAGGCCTTCGAGGCAGACCCCGACAAAAGGGACTATTACACCATGATGGTGAAGACCCACCTCAGCCTGTCCCACAATCCCGAGGTGAAGGGTGTGCCCAAGGGCTGGGTGCTGCCCGTGAGGGATATCCTGATCTTTTCCGGCGCCAAGTTCCTCTGTCCCGTGACCGGAGCGATCAGCCTCATGCCGGGCACCAGCTCCGACCCCGCCTTCAGAAGGATCGACGTGAACGTGGACACCGGCAGGGTAACGGGGATGTTCTAGACAAGCACCAAGACCAGTGCGTCCGGCTGCAAAACGCCGGACGTACTTTCACATGTGAGGCGGTTCTTCCGATGCCTTGTAGGGCGAAAAAACGCCGAAAAGAAAGGAGTAGATATGGCCGCAAAGATTATTAGCGGGACTCAGATCGCAGCAGAGATCAGGGAAGAGATCAGGCAGGACGTGGTGCGGCTCAAGGAACAGCATAACCTGGTGCCGGGTCTTGTCACCATCCTCGTCGGCGAGAACGCGGCCTCGGTGAGCTATGTCACCGCCAAGGGCAAGACGTCGAAGGAGTTAGGCTTTTATTCCGTCCAGGACAGCCAGCCGGCAGACCTCTCGGAAGACGCGCTCCTGGCACTCATCGACAAGTACAACAAAGACCCGAAGATCCATGGTATACTTGTACAGCTACCGCTGCCGAAGCACATCAACGAGACCAGGGTGCTCTACGCCATCGACCCGAATAAGGACGTCGACGCCTTTCATCCGGTTAATGTGGGCAAGCTCGTCATCGGGGAGGCCAACTACTATCCCTGCACGCCCTACGGGATTCAGCAGCTCCTGGTCAGGAGCGGGGTCAAGACCGAGGGTGCCGAGGTCGTCGTGGTGGGAAGGAGCAACATCGTGGGCAAACCGATAGCCAATATGATGCTGCAGAAGGCAAAGGGGGCCAACGCAACGGTCACAGTGTGCCATACGGCAACGAAGGATATGGCCTTCCATACGAAGAGGGCGGACATCCTTATTGTTGCCGCGGGGAGACCCAAGGCGATTACCGCCGACATGGTAAAAGAGGGCGTGGTGGTCATCGATGTGGGCGTCAACCGGATCGGCATGACCCCCGAAGGGAAGGCCAAGCTCTCCGGCGACGTGGACTTTGAGTCGGTGAAGGAAAAGGCTTCGCTGATCACCCCGGTGCCCGGAGGTGTCGGCCCCATGACGATTACCATGCTCATGCTCAACACGGTGAAGGCCGCAAAAGTGGCGGGAGGAGTTTAACCAAGGAGGACGTCCATGGCGGACTATGTGTACGAAGAAAAGGAAGACTTTGAAGGCAAGAAAGTGCGGGTGCTGGGCCCGACCTATGAGCCGGGTAAACCCGAAGAAAGGAGCGACTGGACGCAGAAGCTCGGAAGCGAGAGCGACCGGCTCGGCTACCTGAAAAGCGCCCTCCGGTACTGGTACAGCACAGACTGGTTCGGCAGCGAGAAGAGAAAGCAGGATGCGTGAAAGTGACGACTGCCGTACAGGTACTTACGCCCCTTTCTTTGTATGAGGGGGAGGCTACGCCGGTCTTGACCGGTGGAGGGGGCGACGCTAGCCCCAGTAATTGCGAAGAGAAAGCAGGATGCGTGAAAGTGACGACTGCTACAAGGGAGGCAACCCATGAGTTTTGCGATACCCACAATCAGCTATACCGGAAAGATCAGGGAAGTGACTATCGGGAGCGGAGCCTCTGCCGTCACGGTAGGGGGCGGGTCCTGTTACCCCTTCTACACCTTCGAGGGGGCCATGCCCCATCCGCCGCGGGTCGCCTTCGAGGTGTGGGACTATGCGCCCGAGGACTGGCCTGCCTGGGCCGTCGAGCCTTATGAGGACGTGATCGCAGACCCTGCGGCCTGGGCCCGCAAGTCCGTGGAAACGTACCATGCGGAGATGATCGCCCTTCTTCTGAAGAGCGCCGACCCGAACGGCATGGACCGGCCCGTGGAAGAGGTCGTCTCCTCCGTGAAGGCGGTCTCGGATGCCATTTCCGTGCCGCTCATCGTCTGGGGCTGCGCGAACGACGAGAAGGACGCCCTCATGCTCCGCCGTGTGGCGGAGGTCTGTGAGGGCAAAAACGTGGCCCTTGGCCCGGTCACGGAGAAGAATTACAAACAGATCGGGGCCATGGCCATCGGCTACAATCAGGTGGTTATCGCCTCCACGCCTATCGACGTGAACCTCGCAAAGCAGCTCAACATCCTCCTTGGGAACCTGGGCGTGCCCGAGAACCGGCTCCTCATCGATCCCACCACAGGGGGCCTGGGCTACGGTCTCGAATACTCCTATTCGGTGATGGAGCGCGACCGCATGGCTGCACTTACGCAGGAGGACGTCAAGCTCCAGACGCCGATCATCTGCAACCTTGCGAACGAGGTGTGGAAGACAAAAGAGGCGAAGACGAAAAAGGAGGACAACCCGAAGCTCGGCGACGAGAAGAAGAGGGCCGTCCTCATGGAATCGGTGGCCGCCATGACGCTTGCGATGGCAGGCGCCGATATACTCATCATGAGACACCCCGAGGCCATCTCCTACACCAGGCAGATGTTCGGGGAACTGGTTTAAAAGGGGGGGAACAATGTCCGAAGAAAAGATACGGAGCGTCGATAAGGCGACCCTCGAGCTCCTTGACAAAGCGGAAAAAGAGAACATCTCCACCGCCTTCACCAGGGCGGACGATCTGAAGCCATGCCCCATAGGGGTGGAGGAGAGCTGCTGTAAGATATGCGCCATGGGGCCGTGCAGGATGCCCCGGTCGAAGAAAGGCGACGAGAAGAAGCGCACCGGGGTCTGCGGCGCCACCATCGACACTGTCGTGGCGAGGAACTTCGCCCGTAAGATAGCCGCGGGTACCGCGTCCCACTCGGACCATGCCCGGGAGGTGGTGGAGACTTTCCTGAAGACAGCCAAAGGCGAGGCCCAGGGGTTTGCCATCAAGGACGAGGTAAAGCTTCTGGAAGTGGCCCTCGACTTCGGCATCCCGATAGAAGGGAGGGACCCGAAAGAGATCGCCATCGATGTCGGGGAAAAGGCGTTGGCAGAGTTCGGCAGGCAGCATGGAGAGGCCGCCTACATCCATAAGGCGCCCCTCAAGAGGCAGGAGATCTGGCGGAAGCACGGCGTTGTCCCCAGGGGCATCGACAGGGAAGTGGTGGAGATGATGCACCACACCCACATGGGCGTCGACCAGGACTACAAGCACATCATGCTCCAGGCCACGCGTTGCGCGCTTGCAGACGGCTGGTCAGGCTCCATGATCTCCACGGACCTCCAGGATATTATGTTTGGCACCCCCGTGCCCGTGCTGGGCACTTTCAACCTGGGCGTGCTGAAAGAAGACCAGGTCAACGTCGTGGTCCACGGCCATGAGCCGCTCCTGCCCGAGCTCCTGGTGATCGCATCCCGCGACCCCGAGATAAAGCAGATGGCGGAAAAGGCAGGTGCAAAAGGCATCAACCTCGCCGGTATGTGCTGCTCCGCGAATGAGGTGCTCATGCGCCACGGCATCCCCTGTGCGGGGAACTTCCTCCAGCAGGAGCTGGCGCTTGTCACCGGCGCGGTCGAGGTCATGACGGTCGATGTTCAATGCGAGATGCAGGGCCTCAAAGATGTGGCGGAGTGCTTCCATACGAGGCTGATCACCACGTCCGACAGGGCCAAGATAGAGGGCGCCCAGCACATGGAGTTTCACCCCGAGACCGGCCTCGACACGGCAAAGAAGATCCTCATGATGGCCATCGAGAACTACCCGAACAGGCGCCACAACGTCTTTATCCCGCAGCACTCTCAGGACGGGGTGGTCGGCTTCTCCCACGAGACGATTAACTACCTGCTGGGCGGACTCTTTCGCGCGAGCTACAAGCCGCTCAACGACAACATCATAAACGGCCGCATCCGGGGCGTGGCGGGAGTGGTGGGCTGCAACAATGCAAGAACCCCCCACGACCAGGGCCACCTGGAGATGATCAAGGAGTTGCTCAAAAACGACGTGATCGTCCTCTCCACGGGCTGCGCGGCCATGGCCTGCGGCAAGGCGGGGTTACTCACCCCCGAGGCCGCCAAGGCCTATGCGGGCTCGGGCCTCGCGGAGGTCTGCGAGACGGTCGGCATCCCCCCTGTCCTCCACATGGGCGCCTGTGTCGATAACTCGCGCATTCTCATCGCGGCAACGGCCATGGTGAAAGAGGGAGGCCTCGGCGACGACATCTCCGACCTGCCCGCGGCAGGCGCCGCCCCCGAGTGGATGAGCGAGAAGGCGCTGGCCATCGGCCAGTACTTTGTCGCTTCCGGCGTCTACACCGTTTTTGGCACCACATGGCCCACCTTCGGCAGTGATGCAGTGACAAAACATCTCTTCGAAGAACACGAGGAGATGTACAAGGGTATGTGGGCCTTCGAGGCCGACCCCGTGAAGGCGGCCGCCCTCATGATCGCTCACATCGACAAGAAGAGGAAGGCCCTCGGCCTCGAAAAGGCCAGGGAAAGGGTGCTCTTCGATATGGCAATGAGAAGGGCGATGGCGTGAGAGAGGAAGGGCGTGAGATGTTCTTAATAGGTCCTATACGTCCTATAGGTCCTCGCATTCACTGAGGAGGCGATATGTCAAAGATCATCTGTTCTGCGGCTATAAGAGGGGCGCAGAAGATATATGAGAGATCGGAAGGGGTTTATAAAAATGCCCTTCAGAAATACGGACCCGAGCAGGAGATAGGTTTTCCCAACACCGCGTACTATCTCCCTATCATCTACGCCATGACGGGCATACCCATCGCGAAGCTCTCCGAGATGCAGAAGGTCTTCGACTTCTGCAAGAAGCTGATACCTCTCCCCGTCAAGGAGACTACCCCCCTGCCTTATCTCGCCCCCGCCCTCGACGCGGGCATGGCAACCTTTTTCGTCGAGGAGATGGCGGAGGCGATCAGGTACCTGGAAAACCCGGACTGCTACGTCACCGGAGAAGACCCCACGCCCGGCAACATCTGGCTGGGGGCCGCCTCCGACCTCATTTTCAGGAAGAGGGGCGTCGAGTTCGTCGACGGCACTGCCCCCGGCTTTGCCGCCATCGCGGGCGCCGCGCCCGATGCACAGACCGCGGCAAAGATCGCCCTCGAATTGCAGGAGAAGAACCTCTACGTCTTCATGTGCGGCGAGAACGGCGGCAAGAGGTTCTCCGAGCAGCTCGTGGAGGCCGGCGTCCAGGTCGGCTGGCCCACGCGCCTCGTCCCCTTCGGACCCGACATCGAGCAGGCGGTCTTCGCCATAGGCTTTGCCTGCCGTGTGGCCATGGCCTTCGGCGGCATCAAGCCGGGCGACTTCAGAAAGAACCTCATCTACAACAAGGACAGGACCTACGCCTTTGTCATGGCCCTGGGAGACGTCACCGACGAGTGGTACGCGAATGCCGCGGGCGCCATAAACTGGGGCTTCCCCACCGTCGCCGATACCCCGATCCCGGAAGTCCTGCCTACGGGCATCTGTACTTACGAGCACGTGGTCTCCAACATCGCCCACTCCCACATCACCGAGAAGGCGGTAGAGGTCCGGGGCCTCAAGGTCCAGGTCGCGAAGGTCCCCATCCCCGTCTCCTACGGTCCTGCCTTCGAGGGGGAAAGGGTCCGCGGCGAAGACATCTATCTGGAGATGGGCGGCGGCAAGACCATCGCTGTCGAGTGGACCACCTCCAAACGGATGGAAGAGGTGGAAGACGGGCGCGTCGAGGTGATAGGACCCGACGTCAAAGACGTGGCCGCGGGCACCCGCCTCCACTTCGCCATGGTGGCGGAGGTGGCGGGCAGGGGCTTCCAGGAGGACTTCGAGCCCATCCTGGAGCGGCAGAACCACCACCTCATCAACCAGGCCCAGGGCATCATGCACATAGGCCAGCGCGACATCGCCTGGCTGCGCGTCTCCAAGCAGGCGGTGGAGAAGGGCTTCACGCTGGCCGATATAGGCAGGATCATCCATGCCAAGTACCATCAGGACTTCGGCGCCATCTTCGACAAGATCCAGGTAAAGATCTATACGGAGGAGGAGAAGGTCAAAGAGGTCCTGGCGATGGCCCGCGCGTCCTACAATCACAGGGACGCCCGCGTGGAGAACATGACCGACGAGACGACGGACACCTTCTACTCCTGCACCCTCTGCCAGTCGTTCGCGCCCAACCATGTCTGCGTCATAGCCCCCGAGAGGACGGGCCTCTGCGGCGCCTACAACTGGCTCGACTGCAAGGCCTCGAATGAGATCAACCCCGAAGGGCCGAACCAGCCCATCCAGAAGGGGGAGGTCCTCGATGCGAGATACGGCCAGTTCAAGGGGGCCAACGACTTCGTCTACAAGGCGTCACGGCAGAAGGTGGAGAACGTCAGCTTCTACAGCCTCATGGTCGATCCCATGACAACCTGCGGCTGCTGCGAGTGCATCGCCGCGGTGCTGCCCATGGCGAACGGCATCATGACTGTCGACCGGGATTATACGGGCATGACCCCCTGCGGGATGAAGTTCACGACGCTGGCGGGTTCCGTCGGCGGCGGCGCGCAGTCGCCCGGGTTTTTGGGCCACAGCAAGTATAACGTCACCCAGAAGAAGTTCCTTGTCGGCGACGGCGGCCTTCTGCGAATCGTCTGGATGCCGAAGAGGCTGAAAGAAGAGTTGGGTGAACGTCTTGCGAAGCGGGCAGCCGAGATGGGTGTGCCGGACCTCATCGACAAGATCGCCGATGAGACGGTGGCGACGACCGAGGAAGAGGTCATCGCCTACTGTACCGAAAAAGGACATCCGGCGATCACCATGGAGTCGATTATGTAAAAACAGCAAGACTGAAAAGGCAGCGCGTCACGCGCTTGAAAAGGGAAGACGGTGCAACTCCGTCACGGGCCCGCCGCTGTGAGGGGGGACGAAGGGCGCAAGAGACCACTGGGGAAACCCCCGGGAAGGTGCGCTCGGTAAGGATGAACCCCGAAGTCAGAAAACCTGCCTGGCAGTCTTACCCAAACCCCTCTCCCCGCGGTCGGGAAAGGAGGCTCATTTCATAAGGAGACTGCTATGGCACTTACCGGTATCCAGATATTCAAGCTTCTTCCCAAGACCAACTGTGGGGAGTGCGGCTCCCCCACCTGCCTCGCCTTTGCCATGGCCCTTGCCGCGGGCAAGGCGGAGTTGGACAAATGTCCGACCATCTCCGATGAGGCAAAGGCACAGCTCAGCGAGGCGAGCGCCCCGCCCATCAGGCAGTTGACCGTCGGCATCGACGACTATGCCGTGAAGCTCGGCGGTGAGACGGTGTTGTTCCGCCACGAGAAGACCTTCTTCAATAAGCCGGGCCTCGCGATCCTCATCACCGGCGGCATGGACGACAACGAGGTATCCCGCCGCCTCGCCGTGCTTTCCGAGCTCCAGTACGAGCGCGTGGGCCTCAACCTGAGACCCGAGATCGTTGCCGTCAAGGACGAGGGCGACAAAGCGCGTTTCCTCGAGATAGTGAAACAGGCAGCGGCCACGCCCTATAGCCTCATCCTGATGTCCGCGGACCCCGCCGTCATGAAAGAGGCGCTGGAGGCCGCAAAGCAGAAAAAACCCCTCATCTATGCCGCGACGAGTGAGAACGCAGACGCCATGGCCGCCCTTTCAAAAGAGTACGCCTGCCCGCTTGCCGCAAAAGCAGACGGGCTCGAAAGCCTTGCCGGTTTGAGCGAAAAGCTCGTCGCTCTCGGCGTCAAGGACATAGTCCTCGATTCCGGCGCCAGGACGGTAAAGGGCGCCTTCGCCGATCAGGTCGCCATCAGAAGGGCGGCCCTCCTGTCCAAGTTCAAGCCCTTTGGCTTCCCGACCATCACCCTGCCCTGCGAGATGACCGATGATCCCATGAAAGAGACGCTCATCGCATCACTCTTCATCGCGAAGTACGCAGGCATCATCATCCTGTCCGACTTTGCGGGCGAGAACGTCTTCCCCCTCCTGCTGGAGAGGCTCAACATCTATACAGACCCACAGCGGCCCATGACCACCGAGCAGGGTATCTACCCCATCAATAATCCCGACGCCTCCTCGCCGGTGCTCGTGACCTGCAACTTCTCCCTCACCTACTTCATCGTCTCGGGCGAGATAGAGAACTCACGGGTGCCCGCATGGCTCTGCGTCATGGATACGGAAGGTCTCTCGGTCATGACCGCCTGGGCCGCCGGCAAGTTCGTCGCCGATACGGTCGGCCCCTTCCTCAAAAAGAGCGGCATCGCGGAAAAGGTCAACCACAAAAAGCTCATCATCCCCGGCTATGCGGCAGGCATCCTGGGCGATCTGGAAGAAGAGCTGCCCGGCTGGGAGATCACTGTCGGTCCCCGTGAGGCCGCCCATATACCGGCTTTCTTAAAAAACAGGTGAGGTGGAGAGATGCTGATTATTGGTGAAAACCTGAATGTGATATCGAAGAAGATCGGCCAGGCATTAAAAGACAGGGATCCGGCGCCCATCAGGGAGATGGCGGAGGCCGAAACCAAGGCAGGCGTCGACTTGATCGACCTCAACCTCGGACCGGCCCGCAAGGCAGGGGCCGAGCTGATGGAGTGGGTGGTCAAGACCGTGCAGGAGGTGACCGATGTGATGCTCTGCCTCGACACGACGAACGTCGAGGCCATCGAGGCGGGCCTAAAGGCATGCAAGAAGAAGGCCCTCATCAACTCGATCTCCGCGCGACCCGAGAGGCAGGAGGCCCTTATGCCCCTCGCAAAAAAATATAATGCCGCCTACATCGCCCTCAGCTTAGGCGTGGAAGGCATACCCAGAGATGCGAACGAGCGCGCACTGCTTACGGCCGAGCACCTGGCCAAGGCCGCCGAGTACGGCATCCCGGAAGAGGAGATGTGGATCGACCCCATAGTTCTTCCCACGAACACCCAGCAGATCCAGGTGCAGGGGTGCACGGAGTTCATGATGATGCTCGGGGACATCGCCCCTGCCAGTAAGTCCACCTGCGGTCTCTCGAACATCTCGAACGGCGCCCCCGACCACCTCCGCCCCATCCTGAACAGGACCTACGCCATCTTTCTGAAGCGCTACGGCATGTACTCCGCTATCGCGGATGCCTTCGACCAGGAGCTTCAGGCGATTGCGAAAGGCAAGAGACCCGAGATCGAGGCCCTCGTCCACAAGGTGATGGATGGAGAAGCGGTCAGCCTCGCGGGCCTCTCGAAAGAAGAGACCGACTATGTCAAGACAGCCAGGGTCCTCATAGGGCAGACGCTCTACTCCGACTCGTGGCTCGACCTGTAAGCCATGGACGACCTGACATTCCTTAAAGAGATGGAGCAAGAGAGCGCAGAGCAGATATCCGCTTGCTACCAGTGCTACCGCTGCACGACCGGCTGCCCGGCCCTCCCGGAGATGGACATCCTCCCCCACCGGGTCATCCGGTACATAATGCTGGGCGAGAGAGAGAAGGTGCTCTCCTCGAAGACCATCTGGTCCTGCCTCCAGTGCTATACGTGCAGCGTCCGCTGTCCCAACGACATACACATAGGCCACGTCTTCGATACGGCAAGGAAGATCGCCATCCGCGAAAAAAAGGCCTCTTCGGACGTCTGGACCTTCGATACGCTCTTCCTCGACAGCGTCCGCAGACACGGCCGGCTTTATGAGATGGAAACGATCATGCGCTACAAGCTGAAGAAGAAGGACCTCTTTTCCGATACGCGCATGGGCCTGGACATGATGAAAAAGGGCAGGATGGCCCTTTTTCCGCACAACATCAAGGACAAGAAAGGGCTGCAAAGGGCGCTCGACAAGCTGGCCAAGAAAACATGAATAGTGTGATATAATAGTGCCCCGCAGCATAAGGCAGGGAAGGCATTTTCGCGGCAAAGACAGAGGTGGCCCGATATGGTGACGTTGACGTATTACCCAGGTTGTTCCCTCAAGACGGGGAGCAAGTTCTATGAGACCTCGATCCTGAAGGTGTTCTCTACCTACGGCATCGAGCTCAGGGAGCTTCCCGACTGGTCGTGCTGCGGCACATCGGCGGCCCACACGGTCGACGAGGAGCTTGCCCACGTGCTCGCGGCGCGGAACCTCGCCCTTGCCGAACAGGAGGAACTGGCGTTCTTCGCGCCTTGCTCGGGCTGCTATAGCCGCTCAAAGATCACCAACGACACGGTGCGCAACGATATAAGCCTCCAGGACCGGCTGAACGGCATCATCGCCCCCCTGGAGTGCACCGGATCGCTGGAAGTAAAGAATATTATCGAGGTGCTCGACGACCACGTCGGCCTTTCCGTTATTGCGAAAAAAAGGCGCTTCGACCTGTCCGGCCTGCGGGTAGTGCCCTATTACGGCTGCGTGCTCACGCGGCTTATGCGGGTGAAGCCCTTTGACGACAGGGAGGACCCCCGGAGCATGGACGGGCTCCTTGGGGCGCTCGGGCGCTACCGTCCTCCCCTGGCCCTTTAAGATGGAGTGCTGCGGGGCCGCCAAGACGGCGACAGACAAAGAGATGACCGTGCGACTCTCCGAGCGGATCATGGGCCGCGCGATACGCGCGGGAGCGGACGCAATCGTCACTCCGTGCCCGCTGTGCCAGATGAACCTCGACCTGCTGCCGAGCCTCGGGAGCACCGCCCCGGTGATCCCCACGCTCTTCCTGTCGGAGGTCTTTGAGCTTGCCCTTTACGGCCTGATGACCGGCATGGCGTCCCACCTCGTTCCCGCGAACCCGGTACTGAACAAGATCAAGGAGGCGTGAGGCTATGGAGGTGCAGGAGACACTCGATTTCATCAAGGCCCAGGACCCGGAAGGGGGCGAGCGTCTGAAGCGTCTGCTCGACAAGAAATCCAGCCTGGCTGACGGGAATGTCTACGGCGAACGTTTTACCGAGCGTCAGTTTGGCCTGGTTTTCGATCCGCTTTTACGTTCCGCCTATGAAAAGGCGCAGATATTGGAACTTTTGAGCGTGAAGGACGAGAAAGTCGCATCCCTTGCAGCACAGCTTTCCATGGATAAGGCGCGTGTCTTCGCGCACCTTCTGGACCTGGTCAAGAGGAACATGGTAGAAATCGCAGGGTTCGACGAGAGACACCCCGTCTTCAAAAAGAGGTGGTAAGGGTTATGGATAAGGTCGGAAAAGTACTGGTCATCGGAGGCGGCATCGGGGGGATGGAAGCGTCCCTCAACCTCGTGGAAGCCGGCTTCAAGGTCTATCTGGTTGACGAAAAGCCGAACATCGGCGGCACGATGGCGCAGCTCGACAAGACATTCCCGACCAATGACTGCTCCATGTGCATCATGGCACCAAAGCTCGTCGAGGTGGGCAGGAACGCAAACGTCGAGCTGCTCATGGGCAGCGAAGTGGTGGCCCTCGAAGGGCAGCCGGGCAATTTCACCGCCGTGATCAAAAGGCGGCCGCGAAGGATCATCAAGGAGAAGTGTACGTCCTGCGGCCTCTGTGCGCCTTACTGTCCCCTCGAAGTTCCGGCGGATTACAACGAAGGGCTTTCACGGAGGAGCGCGGCCTTCATCAACTTTCCCCAGGCCATCCCCTCCACCTACTCTATCGACCGGGAGATACCGCCCTGCGTCAACAGGTGCCCCGTCAACATCAATGCGCGCGACTATGTGGGCCTGATCAGCCAGGGCAGATTTCTTGAAGCCCTCGACGTCATCCGCGAGAAGCTGCCCTTTCCCGGCACTATCGGCCGCATCTGCAACCATCCCTGCGAGGACGCATGCCTCAGGGGCGAAAAGGTCGACCAGCCTCTGAGCATATGCGCGCTGAAGCGGTTCGTCGCCGACTACGAGACAGGCCGGCGGGAAATACCCGTGCCCAAGGCAGGGCCGGACAAGGGCAAGAAAGTGGCGGTGATCGGCGGCGGGCCTTCCGGCATGGCATGCGCCATAGAGCTTCGGAAGGCGGGCTACGGCGTCACCGTTTTTGAAGCCCGCGAGAAGCTGGGCGGCATGCTCTACTGGGGCATTCCCGCATATCGCCTGCCCAAAGACGTGCTCGACCGCGAAACGTCGATCGTCGAGGCCATGGGGGTAGAAGTCCGTTATGGAACGCGGGTGGGCAAGGATGTGTCCCTGAAAGATATCCGGAAAGAGTTCGACGCGGTCTATGCCGGCTGCGGCGCCCAGGGGGGCAGAAAGATCGGCCTCGAGGACGAGGACGCCCCCGGCGTGATGACCGGCGTAGAGTTCCTGCGCCTTTCCAATCAGAAAAAGCCCCTCGACGTCCGCGGCAAGGTAGTGGTGGTGGGCGGCGGCAACGTGGCGGTGGATGTGGCGCTCACGGCGCGGCGTCTGGGCAAGGCGGAAGTCCACATGATCTGCCTGGAGAAGTGGGACGAGATGCCCGCCAGCAAGTGGGAGGTCGAGCAGTGCGTCGAAGAGGGCATAAAGATACATACCTCCTGGGGCCCTTGCCGGATCCTCCTGGAGAAGGGAAACGTCAAGGCCGTCGAGTTCAGGCGGTGCACTGCCGTGTTCGACGACCTCGGGCGGTTCAACCCTTCTTTTGCGGAGGGCGTCAGGCGGACCTACGATGCCGACATGGTCATCCTCGCCATCGGCCAGTCCCCGGAAACAGAGTTTGTGAAGGAACTGCCGCAAGTGGAGCTGCTCGGCGGGGGATGGATCAAGGCAGACCCGGTCTCCCTGTCAACCGGGCTTCCCGGCGTCTTTGCCGGGGGCGATATCGTGACCGGCCCGAAAATGGCGATCGACGCCGTGAGCCAGGGGCAAGAGGCGGCCGAGTCGATCATACGGTATCTTGAAGGGAGGGACCTGAAAGAAGGGCGGTGCGCAAAAGAGACGGAACTGGTTGTCGAGGTGCCCGAGGACATCGAGCGGCGCGCCCGTGCCCTTGCCCCCTCTGTACCTGTCGACAGCAGGAAGGGCTTCGATGAGGTGGAGCTGGCCTTCGACGAGGCGACGGCGAGGGCTGAGGCGGAGCGCTGCCTCAATTGCAGGCGCTGCCTCGGATGCAAGCTCTGTGAAGAGGCATGCAAGCCCGGCGCCATCAACTACCTGCAGGGGCCGGAAGAGGTGCGCATCCAGGTGGGCAGCGTGATTGTCGCGGCGGGTCTCGATGAGTACGACCCCTCCCAGAGACCGGAGCTTGGCTACGGCGTCTATAAGAATGTGCTGACGAGCACCGAGTTCGAGCGGATTTTATCCGCCACGGGGCCTACGGCGAGCATGGTCATGCGCCCCTCCGACGGGAAGGTGCCGAAGAAGGTGGCGTGGCTCCAGTGCGTGGGAAGCCGGGACAAGACACACGAGTACTGTTCGTCCGTCTGCTGCATGTATGCGACGAAAGAGGCGATCATCGCGAAAGAGCATCAGCCTGACATAGAGCCGACGATCTTCTATATGGACGTGAGGGCCTTTGGCAAGGGGTTTGACCAGTACTACGAGAGGGCGAGGCACGAGCACGGCGTCAGGTACGTGAAATCTTCCATATCGAGGATTTTGGAGGACCCGGAGACGACCGACCTCGAACTGGTCTATGTCGATGAGGAGGGCCTGGTCGCTTCCGAGATGTTTGACATGGCGGTCCTGTCCGTGGGCATACGGCCGAACCGGAGCCTTCCGGGCCTCGCCCGCAGCCTCGGTATCGGGCTCAACGCATACGGCTTCGTGGAGTCGTCCCCTGACAACCCCGTGCTCACGACAAAGGCAGGTATCTACGTGGCCGGCGCATCGGAAGCGCCGAAGGATATCCCCGAGACGGTGACCCAGGCATCGGGCGCCGCATGCGAGGCAGCCTCGGTCATTTGCGAGGTGCGGGGTAAGGATTTCACGGTCACGCCCCTGCCCGAAGAGCGGGAGGTGCCTGCCCTTGAGCAGCCCCGGATCGGTGTCTTCATCTGCCACTGCGGCGTGAACATCGGCTCGGTGGTCAACGTGCCGGAGGTGAGAGAGTATGCGAAAAGCCTTCCCAACGTAGTGGTCGCCGACGACAACCTCTTTACCTGTTCCCAGGATACGCAGGAGAAGATGAAGCACTTCGTCAACGAGTATAACCTCAACAGGGTGGTCGTCGCCTCATGTTCGCCGCGCACGCACGAATTCCTCTTCCGCTCGACCATCAGGGAGGCGGGCCTCAACAAGTACCTCTTCGAGATGGCCAATATCAGGGACCAATGTTCCTGGGTCCACATGAGGGACAAGGAGGGCGCCACACAAAAGGCGAAGACACTGGTCAGGGCGGCGGTGACCAACGCAAACTATATCAAGCCCTTGAAGGAGGTCGCCATCGGCGTGAACAAGAGCGCCCTCGTGTTTGGCGGCGGCCTGGCGGGCATGACCGCGGCCCTCAAACTTGCGGCGCAGAACTTTGAAGTAACCATCGTCGAGAAAGAGACCGCCCTCGGCGGCAACCTCCGCCATCTCCATACGACCCTGGATGGGACGGACGTCCGGCAATTCCTCGCGAACCTGACCGAGCAGGTCGTGAGCCACCCGCTCATACACGTCATGACGGAAACGACCGCGGTCGACCATTCCGGTTTCCAGGGTAACTTCGAGACCGGCCTCCAGCACATGCCGACAAAGAGCATTACAAAGCTGAAACACGGCATACTGGTGGTGGCTACGGGAGGCGAGGAATTGAAGCCCACAGGGCAGTACGGGTACGGAGAAGACAGCCGGGTCATGACCCAGATGGAGCTGGAGGCGCGGCTGGCGGAACAGACGCTGCCCCCGGCAGAGCGGCTTACCATGATCCAGTGCGTGGGGTCACGGAACGAAGAACGCCCTTACTGCAGCAGGATCTGCTGCTCCAACGCGATAAAACACGCGATAGAGCTCAAGGAGGCGAACGCCGGCCTCGACGTCGTGATCCTCTTCAGGGACGTGATGACTTACGGGTTCCTGGAGAAGTACTACCTGAAGGCGCGGAAGGCCGGGGTGCGGTTCCTGCGCTATGAGAAAGAGCGTCCGCCCGTTGTCGCCGGGAGGAACGGCAGGCTGACCCTTACCTGCTACGACCCCTCGATCATGGAAGAGATGACCTTCGACACCGATCTTCTGGTGTTGAGCGCCGCGACAATAGCCGGGCAGAACGACGCGCTGGGGAACCTGCTCAAGGCCCCGAGGACTCAGGAGGGCTTCTTCCTGGAAGCGCACATGAAACTGCGGCCCGTCGATTTTGCGTCCGACGGCATGTACCTGTGCGGCCTTGCCCATTCACCGAAGAACATGCGGGAGACCATTACCCAGGCAGAGGCTGCCGTTGCCAAGGCATGCACCGTATTGTCGAAAGACCGGATACTTGTCGGCGGCGTCGTTGCGGAGGTGCAGGCCGATAAGTGCGCCGCCTGCCTCACGTGTGTGCGTGTATGCCCTTACAGCGTGCCCGTCATCAACACGAAGGGAGAGGCGGAGATCGACATCAGCAAGTGCAAGGGGTGCGGCAGTTGCGCAGCCGAATGTCCCGCGAAGGCCATAGACCTGATGCACTACCGGGATATCCAGATTATCGAGAAATCGGGGGCGATGCTTTCGGAAGGAGGGTGCGATGCAGTTTGAGCCTGAAATTGTCGCTTTTTGTTGCGAATATTGAGCGTACACCGCTGCGGACCTGGCAGGTTCGATGAGGCTCACGTATCCGACAAATGTGAAGATCGTCAAGGTGCCGTGCACGGGCAGGGTGGATATCATCCATATGCTCAAGGCCTTCGAAAATGGCGCCGACGGCGTTTTTGTGGCGGGTTGCCTGGAGGGGGAGTGCCATTTCCTGAAGGGGAATCTGCGCGCCAGGAAGCGTGTGGCACAGGTGCAGGCACTGCTCAATGAGTGCGGCATCGGGGGAGACCGGGTAGCGATGTACAATCTTTCTTCCGCCCAGGGGCAAAGGTTCGCCGAGATCAGCCGCGAGATGACGGAGAAGGTGCGGCAGCTCGGACCCAACCCCGCGAAGAAGGCGAGGGCGGAAGCAGCATGAAGAACAGTTGCCACCCGCGAGCGTAAGTGTGGGATCGCGCGGGTACCCGGCTAAAACAGGTGGTCCCGCTAAGTGAAGAGGGGGAGATCATGATAGTAGCGAACAGGAAACCCTTCGAGGAGATCGTGGAGCTGGTCAAGCCGTACAAGAGCATCCTCCTCCTTGGCTGCAACGAGTGCGTCACCGTCTGCGCGGCGGGAGGGACCAAGGAGGTAGCGGTCCTTGCGTCGGAGCTGCGCTTGCACCGTGAAAAGGAGGGGCAGCCGATCGAGATCAAAGAGCACGTGCTGGAGAGAAATTGCGATCCTGAATATGTGGAGAGCCTCGCCGCCGTTATCGGAGATGCGGAAGGCATCCTTTCCATGGCATGCGGCTGCGGCATCCAGTTCGTTGGCGAGCACTACCGCACCATGCGCGTATTGCCGGCGGTCAACACGACCTTCGACGGGGTTACCGAGGAGCAGGGGGTCTGGGCCGAGCGTTGTCTCGGCTGCGGCAACTGCATCCTCGACAAAACGCTCGGCATCTGTCCCGTCACCCGCTGCGCAAAAAGCCTATTTAACGGCCCCTGCGGCGGTTCCCACGGAGGGAAGTGTGAGGTAAGCGACGAGACGCCCTGCGGCTGGCAGCTCATAGTCGACCGGTACAAAGAAATGAATATGCTCGATAAATACATGGAGATTCAGCCGCTGAAGAACTGGTCTACGTCGCGGGACGGCGGTCCGAGGAAAAGGGTCAGGGAGGATCTGAAGCTATGAGCGCGAGCAACCTTGAAAGAGTGCTGAAAGCCGGTACCTTTGCCGTCACCTCCGAGTGCGGCCCCCCAAGGGGTGCGGACGCGGAGGCGGTGAGCAAGAAAGGCGCCTATCTCAAGGGATATGTCGACGGCGTCAACGTCACGGACAACCAGACGAGTGTGGTCAGGATGTCAAGCATAGCCGCCGCCGTTCTTCTCAAGCAGATGGGCTTCGACCCGATCATGCAGATGGTCTGCCGCGACCGGAACCGGATCGCCCTGCAGAGCGACCTCCTCGGCGCAGCGGCCCTCGGGCTCGACAATGTCCTCTGTCTCTCGGGAGACCATCAAAAGTTCGGCGACCACCCGACGGCGAAGAACGTCTTCGATATCGATTCGATGCAGCTTATCCAGACAATAAAGCAGCTCCGGGACGAAGGGCGGTTTCTCGGGGGAGAAGAAGTGAAGGGGAGGCCCGATATGTTTATCGGCTGCGCGGAGAACCCTTTCGCCGACCCTTTCGAGATCCGCGCCATGCGCCTTGCGAAGAAAGCCGCCTGCGGCGCTCAGTTCGTCCAGACCCAGTGCATCTTCAACGTGCCGAAGTTCGAGAAGTGGATGGAGATGGTGCGCGAACTCGGCGTCCACGAAAAGGTCTATATACTGGCCGGCGTCACCCCATGCAAGTCTATCGGTATGGCCCGCTACATGCAAAAGTCGGTTCCCGGGATGGATGTGCCGGAAGAGCTGATCGGGCGGCTGAAGGGCGTACCGAAGGAAAAGGTCGCCGAGGAGGGCATCAAGATCTGCGTGGAGACGATCGAGCAGATGCGGGCCATCAAGGGCGTGGCGGGCGTCCACATCATGGCAATCGAATGGGAGCAAAAAGTCGCCGAGATCGTGGAAGCGGCAAAACTCTACCCAAGGCCGGCGCTCTAGCGCTTCCGTCTTCTTTCTCCCTTATAGTAGACCGCTGTGCACGAACCGGCGCAAAAAGGGGTCTTTTTACTCCTTTTTGCCGCCTTTTACACACACCCACGCTCTTCACCTACCGGCACCCCGAACCCGCTCCGGCACTGCTTCGCGAAACCCTCACCGAACGCCTTTCGCTTGAAATGCCGTAATCCAGGTGGCAATCTATGAATACTTCTCGACGGTTGCAACGGGTTACTCATATTGACCAATAGGGCTTGAAGGAGTAAGATAGGAAGACGCGCAGGGAGGTCGAATTCATGGCAAAGCTGTTTACCCTCGAATACTGGCTTGACGACGATTGGTACGTAGGACGCCTTAAGGAAGTTCCGGGTGTATTCAGCCAAGGCGAAACGCTGAACGACCTCGAAAATAACATCAGAGAAGCCTATGCACTTATGATGGAAGATGAAATTGAACCCAACGCAGAGGGTCGTCAGACCAAACAGATAGAGCTTGCCGTTTGAAGCGACATGAGTTCTTGAAGGAACTGGTCGAAGCGGGCTGCTATCTTAAGAGACATGGCGGCGGCCACGATATCTATGCGAATCCCACGAACGGAAAGAAGGCGCCGGTTCCGCGACACAGTGAAATCAAGAATTCTCTCTGCGACTTGATCCGGCGCCAGCTCGGCCTCAAATAAAACCCCATAAAGCCGAATAGTTGGCCCATGTTTAGCCGAGCATCCGATCTGGGGATGGCCTGTTTTCGATATTGCCGGGCCGCTGTGAGGGTGTAATCCTCACTCAGAGACTCTGTTTTGCGCCTGTATGATCCTTCCTTAAGTCGAGTGGCTGGATGTTTTGCTGGATGTTTTGCTGTATGTTTTTCTTGCAATACAACATTACTGGTGCCTATTATTAACGCATGTGGTGGGAGCGAGGAAGGCGAACAGGACCGAAGACGTAGCCTGTCCCCCCTTTCTTTCCGGGGGTCGGAGTTATTTACTTGCTTATGGTCCCCCTTGTCCCCAGAAGATTGTCGACGACCCCTGCTGACTTCAATTTTAGCCAGAGTGAAGATGGTCAAAGGCGCTAAAGCACAGCTAAGAGCAAAACAAGACTTCTTTGCGAGTCTTGAAACAGCGGGCCGGATTTATGGCCCGGCTAGGGAATTGTGCAAGTACGACTACGAGTCATTCGAGGGTTCGATATACCAACCCAACGTGGCTGCAAAAATTGTCGGACTCGCTTTGTCGGTCCGCTTTCTCGTGATCTTTCGGAAAATCATGTTTGGCACCCGATCCATAAGCGGACTAAGAACGCATAGTATCCTGCCCAGCCTTGTACTTACCGCACTCAGGCAGGGAAGAAATCCACGGGAGTTTCTCCAAATTCTTCTCACGTCCAATACCGCCAAGGCCCAGGCTGCCCTGTATCAGAACACAAGCTGACAAGGCATGGCGCAGAAGGGGGACTAAACTGTTACCCCTAAGTGCCTAATCCCTTCGGCTGAAATCGTCGGGCGAAGACGGCATCTCGCCCTTGATAATGCCCCTGAGGGTCCTTATCACCTCGTGGTCCTCTCCAAGGAGGGGGAGAAGGGAGCTTACGGCCCGGCCCGCAGTGCCGTCGACGAGGTCCTGAAACTCGGCGAGCACCTCCTCGGGGACGGCCTCGTAGTCGCGCATAAGGTGGCCCACCCAGACGGAAAGGTGGGGCGGGTCGGGGATATCCCTTTGGTAGACATAACCCTCGAAGGCCCCCAGGACGGCGGCAAAGTCGTACACGCGGCGATAGACATCCATGCGCTCCTCCTGATTTATCCGAAAAGGCCGGGCGATCGGATCGCGCGGTCCGTTTCGTTTCCGCGGGCCCCATTTGGCCCACTTATAAGAGAGTTATAACACCTGCGGGCTGAAGCCGCAAACGAAAACAGGCATATGTTTCAACAAGCAACCGGACACGAAAGACTTTGAATCGATGCTGACCTACAACGCGATGGTCCCGGTTTATGTATCAGGAGAAGACTTTCATTGTGGCGATAGGTAGAGGCGCAGAGAGTGAAATCGTCAACGATTGTCAACATTTCTTCACCGAGGGGTGCTTCCTTTAGCCCGCATCTAATGAATTCTCCTTGACGTAAAAGGATGCGGGCGGTAATCATTATCAGAGCGAGAGAGCAGGAGAAGGCGTAGCCGGACATGGAGCATGAAAGTCGTTTTAAGATCAGGCGCTTCCTCTACCCCACGGTTTTCAGAAAGGCCGGCCCCGATGTGGATTGGGAACCGAGCCCTCTGGATGTGGTAGACGAGATGATCGCCCTGGCACAAGTCCGTGAGACGGACCTCGTCTATGACCTCGGGTGCGGCGACGGCAGGATCGTGATCGCTGCGGCGGCAAAGACCGGTGCCCGAGGCATAGGGGTCGACCTCGATTCGCGAAGAATCACGGAAAGCAGTGAAAATGCCCTTCGGGCGGGTGTCGGCGGCCTGACTCAATTTGTCAATAGGAACTTGTTCGCGGCGGACATCGGCGATGCGACGGTCCTCTTCCTCTTTCTCTTCCCCGACGTGAACCTGAGGCTGCGGCCAAAGCTCCTGGGCGAGCTGAAACCAGGGACCAGGATAGTATCGTACTCTCACGACATGGGGCGGTGGCAACCGGACGAGGTTGTCCAAAGGACGGACGCCTACATCTATCTCTGGATCGCTCCCGCGAACATGAGCGGCGTCTGGGAGGGCAGCATCGAGACCGGGGAAGGGCAACTGCCTCTCCGCATGAGGCTCAGCCAAGAATTCCAGAAGGTATCGGGCGCGGTCTTCGTCGGACAGGAGGTGTTCCAACTGAGGGATAGCGCCATGAAGGGGGAGACGTTTATCTTCAGCGACACGGACAGCCAGGGCCGTGGGGTTACCGTCGCACTGAGGGGTACGTTCAGGGGCGATACAATCGCAGGGACCCTTCATAGGAACGGTTGTGTGGAAGGGGTATCACCTTTTGCAGCCAGACGCAGCCCGTCCACCAGATCGTCTCTCGCCCAGTAAAGTGGTCTCTTCTGATGGCCGGGGCGCCCGGGATGTAATCTACACCTTTGGCTGGACAGAAGCGCCGGTCTTCTTCCTGTAACAAAACGTGTTTGCCTTTATTTCTTCGTGCTATAGTTGGAATAGCAATGGTGAGAGCAGAGGAAAGAGAAGGGCAGGACGATTTACTGACCCTGCCCAAAATGTCTGGTCAATAACGCCTATTACTTCAGCCTTCTCCTTATTGCCGCAAGGCCCGCGACACCTGGACCGAGGAGGAGGAGGGTAGCAGGCACGGGAACGGGGTTAACCGTGACATTAGCAATGACTGGCCCACAGTAGGAAATAGGTGTATCCAAACTAACAAAAGAAAGGGTGGTTGAGCCTGTCGGAGCCGTAAAGCTAAAGGACTCGGGTGCGTACAGTATGGTCGTATAAACCCACCCGCTTGTGTTGATTACAAAGGTTTGGCTGTTGCCTCCCGCAGACACCTGAAGCGTCTTTACAGGATTAAGATTATAAGGCGGAACATTTCCGCCAGGATTTCCCGACAGAGCGAAGGTGACTGTGTAGGATTGCCCAGGGGTGGTAGTAAATGTTTGCTGCAATCCACCCACGTTATTGCCATCCAGGTCGATACTCCTGCCGGGGGGAGCACCAGGAGCCACCCATAAGACGGGGGTGTAGTCGACACTGTTGCCGATCCAGTCGACGCTGTCGCCGGTTACCGTCCATCCATTGATAGTTGTAGACCCGGCAGGTAGCGTCATGAACCTGGGGTCGGAACTCGTGTTTTGCCCGGCCACGTAATTCCCGGTCGAGAAGTTTCCATTTTCAAAAGGAGCCGCCTGCGCTGCGGAAGCTAGAACGAGACCCAGGAAAGCGCCCAGAACAAGGAACCCCATCCCGCGTTTTATCATCAGAACACCTCCTGCACGATGGATGCTCTGGCAGCTCGGCCGTCTCAGGAAGACCCGTCAGCTTTCCGTCCCACCCTGGCGGATGGTTTGGCTTTTTCAGAGTATTATTTTATGTTATACCGCGCATCACAGCGATGTCAAGAAAAATGTGCAGGTTCTGGAAAAATTAGGTTCCTCTCGCTTTCATGTGGTAGGCTTCGCTCTGCTGAGAAGCCTGGGTGTCTTGAGCTGTAGGTGAAATTACGCTGAACGTAATGTTCTTTTTCGTCTCAAATTTCCGGGACATCGCGAAAACCCTATATCTGGAGCGGGTCGCAAAATAGGGCAGTGACGATTCCTATGGTCGTCACCCCGGTGAAGACCGGGGCGACGAGCGGTTCGTAGATTCCTGAAAACGCAGGATATCCCGCCTGCGGCGGGATTAATGCCCGCTTCGCTCTGCCGGGTCCGACGGGATGACGGAAGAAAACGAGCAGGCGGCAATGCGCCTTTAACGGAGGATGAGGTTGACCGCTGTCGTCTCCTCGTCCAGCGCCTCGGTGGTAAAGCCCAGCTTCTTACAAACGGCGAGCATCTTTTCGTTCTCCGTCAACACCTCACCGTAGATGCGCTCAAGCCCTTTCTCCTCTGCCACTCCGATGAGCACATCCACGAGCTTGGGGCCGATTCCCTTGCTCTGATAGTCGTCGTGGACGAGCACGGCGAACTCTCCCGATTTGAACTCGCGGTCGATGATCAGGCGTCCAATGCCGATCATCTTTCTCTTTCCATCGTCCCTCACCTCGGCCACGATAGCCATTTCCCTGTCGTAGTCGATGTTGCAGTAGCGCACGAGCATTTCGTGAGAGATATCCTTGACTACGCTGAAAAACCTCGCGCGCATCGTTGCCTGGGACAGGGTGCTCAAAAGCTCGTGCTCCAGGGGCTCGTCTTCCGGCTTGATCGGCCTCAAGAGCACGTTCGTGCCGTCCGACAGCAGCCAGTGGCTCACATACCTGGTCGGGTAGGGAGTGATGACGACATGGGGATATTGGGTCGTCTGCTCGAACTCGCCTTCTTCGAGGACTATGCGCGCATTTACCGCAAGGGCCTTGCCGCCGGATATCACGATCGGATTAATGTCCATCTCCGCGATTTCGGGGAAATCGACGATGAGATTTGAAAAACTGACGATGATCTGCTCGATCTCGCGAAACTCGGCCGGTGTTTTCGCTTGGACACCTTTCAGCATTTTGCAGATCTCCGTCTCTTCCATGAGGATCCTGGCCAGGGTCTGGTTGAGAGGAGGTAGTGCAAACGATACGTCTTTGTAAACTTCCGCGCGCATTCCGCCCATTCCAAAGAGGATAATAGCACCGAAGTCGGTATCTTTCTTCGCTCCCAGAATAAGCTGATACTCAACGTTCTTCACCATCTTCTCAATGGTCGTCGCCGTGATCGTCGCCCCCGGGGCCCTCTCCCCGACCCTTTCCAAGAGGTTTTTGTATGCCTGTCCGAGCCTGTCCCCGCAATAGACCGCAGTCATTCCACCCACTTCGCCCCTGTGCGGGATATCGGGGGAGACGACCTTGAGAATGATCGGATAGCCGACCCTGTCCGCCCAGCTTGCCGCCGACTCGACGCCGTTGACGAGAAAAGAGGTGGTGGTCGGGATACCGTAACTCTTGAGAAAGTTCTTCGATTCCGGCTCCGTCAGGACCCTTCTCCCTTCGTTCAGCGTTCTCCTGATGAAAGCCTTGAGGTTGTTTTTCGGCGGCGACTGGTCTACGGGCAGCTCGGCAGGGGTTTCATAGAGGGAGCTCCAGGTTCCTCTTATACCGGTACATATAGAGGTAGGTCTTTATCGCCTCTTCCGGTGTTTCGTACATGGGTATGTGGTTCTCTTTGAGGATCTCCATTCCTGCCTGAACGCTGCTCAGTACCCATCCAGGTAACGATCACCGGCTTGTACGCCTGTTTCGCAATCTCCGCGACGGCCTTCGCAAGCACGCTTGGCTGGGCCGCCGTGCTGGAGGCATAGATCACGAGGACGCCTTCCACGTGCGGGTCGGCAAGGCAGGTGTTGATGGCCTTTGTGTAACGCTCGCTGTCTGCATCCCCAAAGAGGTCCACAGGGTTGTTCTTGCTCCAGTGAGGCGGCAGGAACACGTTCAATTGCTCAATGGTTTCCGGTGTGAGGCGAGCCAGGTTCCCTCCGAGGCCCATGAGAATATCCGTCGCCATAACGCCTAGTCCCCCGGCATTGGTGACGATTGCCAGAGCGGGTCCTTTTGGGAGGTTCTTGGAGCGAAGCACCTCGGCGGCGTTGAAGAGGTCCATGATCTCCCGGACCCGGACTACTCCTGCCCGCCTGAAGGCGACGTCGTAGGCCGCGTCGTAGCCCGCCATGGAGCCGGTGTGCGACATTGACGCCCGGGCGCTTTCCTTGAATTGGCCGGATTTTACCACTATGATCGGCTTGTTCCGGGCAAAGCTCCGGGCTGCGCTTATGAATTTGCGCGCGTTGCCGACAGCCTCCATATAGATCATGATGCTCCGCGTCCGGGGGTCTTCGCCGAGAAAATCGATGAGATCGCCAAAATCGATATCGACCATGGAGCCGAGGGAGATGAACATGCTGAACCCTATGTGGG
Source organism: uncultured delta proteobacterium (assembly GCA_963768735.1). Classification (GTDB taxonomy): domain Bacteria; phylum Desulfobacterota; class Syntrophorhabdia; order Syntrophorhabdales; family WCHB1-27; genus BOG-1155. The sequence continues at coordinate 364,420 of CAVYJH010000003.1, forward strand.
TATTTGCCGCCCAGTCGAGCAGCACGCGGCCCAATGACGCGCTCTGCGAAATAAAGGCGATGTCCCCCCCATCGGGCTGTACGTCAAAAATGGAGGTGTTGAGACCTATGCTCGGCCTGATGATGCTTCCCCGGTTGGGCCCCAGAATCCTCATGCCGTAAGTTTTTCGGATATCCTTAAGCGCCTCTTCCAGCTTCCTTCCCTCTTCCCCTGCCTCCCTGAAACCACCTGAAACAATAACGATCCCCTCCACTCCCGCTTTCCCGCAGGCTTCGGCAATTTTGGGAACGGTGGGGGCAGGGGTAGCGATGACCGCGAGGTCGACCTTTTCCGGAATGTGTGCGATGTCCCGATACGAGACCAGATCGAACAGGCGCGCGCCCGTGGGGCTTACCACGAGTGGTTTTGGTCTCGCGCCCTTCTTTCCTCTTTTTCCGCCCTCCCTTGCGTCCTCTTGGGGCTGCACCCAGAATGTCTTGTGCCTGTCCGAGATAAGGAGATTGGAGAGGAGAACGCTTTCGATCGAGCCCTCCGCTTCCATATCGCCGAAGACTGCAATCGTTTTAGGTTCGAACATTTTTCTTATGTCGCCCATTTCGTAGCCCTTTACCCTCGCTCTTGTTTTTTACAAATGTGCGTTCCGGCTACGGAAACACGTCCCCCGTCGCGCGGACAGCGTCACACTCATCTCTCGCCCGGGCTGCTTCCGATCAGTGTGCATTCTTCTCCACCCATATCGAGTGTTCCACGAGTCCGAAGGTCTTGAGCGCCTCGCTTATGCTCAGACCCGCCCTGCTCCCCTCGTGGTGAAAGGAATTGGTATCCCACGTAAGGCTGAGCGCCAGGTCCGTCTGATGCGACGCGCTGTGATACATACGGATCCGGACCAGTCCGGCTTCCCCGGCTGCGCGGCTCACCGCGTCAAGAAGCAGGCCGCCCACACTTTCCAATTGGGCGTGCGTCGTTCTCAGTCGTATCATCTCCATCCAGAGCATCAACTGCGAGATAGCATAAAGTGTGCCAGACTCGCTACAATTGAGGATGTCTTTGACCTGTTGTGGAAAGACCCGTGATACTATTAAATGCCACAGAAAGTTCTGTCATAATTGGAGGATGTAGTGTAGATTACCAGATATGTGAGAGTTATCGCGCTAGCTATGAACCGAGAGACCCATGCCAAAGAATGAGTTTTTTCGCGAGTTCACTTTTCGCATCTGTGGAAGTCTCAACATAGGCGAAGCACTCTGGCGTTGCCTCGTATATGTCCGAAAGATCCTCCCTGCGGATGAGCTGGTGCTGAGCATATACAACCCCTCCCTGGGGACGCTCGAAGTCGTTGCACGGGCTGACGACAAAGGCTTCGTCACAGAGCCTGAGAGTGTGCCCATGCCTTTGCACGTGCGGAAGGAGTTGGAAAATGTGCAGCGTTATGACCGGGTAAGGATAAGGAACGACGCGTGGCAGGACCCTATAATGAGGGAGGTTGCGCTGCAGCTTAAATGGCCGGACAGCTCGGTGATCGTCGCACGTCTCATTATTCAGCACAAATTTATCGGCTCCCTTATCGTCCGCGCGAGTGGCTTGGACAGGTATACCGAGGCTCACGGGGAACTCTGGGCGACGGTCAATGAGCCGGTTGCGATCGCACTCGCTAACAGCCGGCAATACCGGGACCTCCTGCAGTTGAAAGAAGCCCTCGCCGATGATAACCGGTACCTCCACAACGAGCTCCGAAAAAATATAGGGGCTCAGATTGTCGGCGCCAATTTTGGTCTCAAGAACGTGATGGACCACGTGTACAGGGTTGCCCCTTTGTCCAGCCCGGTCCTGCTGATAGGCGAGACGGGGAGCGGCAAAGAGATCGTCGCACATGCCATCCACAACCTCTCACCCCGCAACAACGGCCCCCTCATTACGGTAAATTGCGGGGCCATTCCGGAATCGCTCATCGACAGCGAGCTCTTCGGCCACGAGAAAGGAGCTTTTACGGGCGCCCTCACGGAAAGGAAGGGCCGCTTCGAGCGGGCCGACAAAGGCACAATTTTTCTGGACGAGGTAGGCGAGCTCCCCCTCCAGGCACAGGTGAGACTTCTCAGGGTGCTTCAAGAGAAGGAGATCGAGCGGGTGGGTGGATCCCAGCTTATCAAGGTGGACATAAGGGTTGTTTCAGCAACCCACAGGAGCCTTGAGAAGCTGGTCAGCGAGGGGGCCTTCAGGGAAGACCTGTATTATCGGCTCCGGGTGTACCCCATCCGTATTCCGCCTCTCCGGGAGCGCAGGCTGGATATCCCGGCCCTGGTGGAGCATTTTGTCGAGAAAAAAGCGCGTGAGCTGGGGCTTCGCTCTCCGCCCGTCCTTGCCTCCGGGGCCGTCGACAGGCTCATCAGATACGACTGGCCGGGCAATGTGCGGGAGCTGGCAAATGTGGTGGAACGCGCGTTGATCCAGTCGGCCGGAACGCATCTCTCCTTCGATGATATAGTGGTCCCCTCACGCCGCAGCGAGCATCCTGATGCAGGGGCCGCCGCCTTCGGCGATGGGCAGCCCCCGCTGGACAGCGCTTCCCACGATCCCGCGCAAGCCCGGCCTGCTCATCTCAAGCTCGATGAGGTGGAAGCGCGTCATATCAGGCAGGTGATGGAAATGACCGGCGGAAGGATAGAGGGAAAGAACGGGGCCGCCACAGTCCTCGGCATGAACCCCGCCACGTTGAGGTATCGCATGCAGAAACTGGGCATCTCCTTTGGCCGCGGCAAGGGGGCGGCGGAAAAGGGGAAATAGCGGCGCCTTTAAGAAGACCGGGATATGAGCGATAAACTTGCTGCGGGACGCGAAAATGAGAGGTGTGGCCGGACAGCATGTGAATTCGCAAAAGCAGGGCGCACACGAAATAACCGTTCTTTTTGCCGGGGTCTCCGTCTCCCAATCGCTCCAGGGCTTGGGGCACGCGGCCGGGGTGGACGCGACAAAAGAAGGTCTTAAGACTCTGGCCGATATCGTCACCCAGTGGAGAGGCGATGTCATAAAAAAAGCCGACGACTCGGTCCTCGCCTGTTTTACCGACCCTACAGAAGCGGTAAAGGCTGCGATCCACATGCAGAGAACCGCGGCGGGCAACCCGGACGGGAAGACATCTCTCGCCCTTCGCATCGCCATTCATTACGGTCAGGGCACAGCGGACAACGGCACACTGCACGGAGATATGGCGGTCTTTGCCGCCGAGGCAGCCTCTATCGCAAAAACCGGACATATCTACCTCTCGGCGGAAGCCCGTCACGCCATACAGGAGCTGAAGCTGGTGCAGTTTCGCCCCATCGCCATCGAAGGGGGCATCCTTTTCGGTCATTCTTCCGTCTCCGATGTAGTCTGGCATCCGGAAACGGATTGCACCCCAACCCCGCATCCGACAGCAGAGAGCGGGCGGAGAGACGGGACCCAGTCAACGCTCTTCCTTTATGGCGCGGCCCTCCTGGAAGGAGAAAACCCGCCATGCTTTTACTGCGGGAGCAGGAAGCATCTCACCACGTCCTGTCCATCAAAGCAGTTGCCCTACAGCGCATGCGGTCTCGAAGCGCTCGGCCACCTGACTATGGGAGAGATAAATCACCTGTTTTCAGCATATCTGGCAGGAGCCGGCGGAGACCTCCCGGCACACGCCGAGCCGTCGGAGACCGATAAGAAACATCTCGTTTTTCTTGCCCCCTGGAGTTTCTACGAGCTGAAAAGGGCCTTTCAACTCCGTTTTCTCAATATAATATGGAGCGCTTCACCAAAAGAAGATTGGTACAAGGTGAAGGAAAACAAAAGGGAAACCTCGGCCAAGGGCGGGCTTCTGTGGCTTGCCCGCGATTGTATCAGGACGTCCGAACTCAATGAGGCGGAGGACCTCCTTCAACGTCACGCACGCCAAAACTCAAATGACTACAGGACGGCCTGCGGATTGGGCTTCGTCCACTTGGAATGGGGGAAGTATACATCAGCGGCCGACTTTTTCAACGAAGCCCTGAGCCAGGCGACCACACCGGTCCAGAAGACGTACCTCCTGCTTCTCCTTTCCCGCATTTACACATGTACCGAAGACCATGACAAAGCCTTTGGGGCGCTGAAGGAAGCCTTGAGAATAGAACCCTATTTTCTTGAAGCCAGGTTTGAAGAGATAGTACGATATTTTCAGTTAAAGCAATCGTCTGAGGCCGGAAGCCGCCTCCTCAAGCTGCTCCACTTCGCGCGTGAATACTACGTCGCGGCCCTTATATCCCCTGAGCTGGCGGAATTCCAGCCTGCAATTGCTCCTGAGTTACGCGGGCTCGTCATGCAGGCCCACAAGGAGGCGCAGGCGGCGTCACAGGAAGCGGATAAGGCGGTCGCCGCTTTGAAAGGCCTTCTGAGAGACGACGACGAAGGCGTCGTGGAGATGGTTTCCACACAGAAGCATATGCATGAGATGCTCGAAAAACCGGACGCACTCATGGCCTCTCAAGACGCGATCGATATGGCAAAAAGGATCGCTGCAGACTGCGATGTGATCGAAAAGACACGAAAAGACCATGTGGTGAAGGTGCTCCTGACTCTGGAAGAGCGCGTCGGGACACTGCTCCGGGGCGGGATCGGGACAGCAAAACTTATTCCCCTCGTTCGCCCCGTTTTTGAGCATCTTCGCTCTGTCGCAAAGGGGCTTGATCGGCGCGAGCCCTTCGACCGCTGTCTCGAGCAGTGCGAGGCGCTCTCCAGAGAGATTGAGCCCCTCGAAACGCTTGCGAGAAAACTGCGGGGGCGGGCGGAGTTTTTCCGGGCGTGGGGAAGCTTTGTCAGGGACCTGACTATTGTCCTCTCGATCACCGGTACCGCCGGGCTCATACTTCTTCCTGCCATTTGCTCTTGCCTGGACGTGCTTCATCCGGGATCGACACTGGTAGAGCCTTCAGAGGTCTGGTCGGCCCAAAAAATTGTTTTCGTCGTTGGAGGTTTGTTTGCCGTGATATTCGCTTTTGGTCATACTGTTACCGGCAAGGCGAAGCCGGATAGAAAGCATTGATCTGCGACCGGCATCAGGGAGAAAAAGCCGCAGAGTACCTCCGAATGACCCCTACAAGCCTCCCCTGGACCTCTATATTTTCGGCCCTTTCATACATCGGCGCCATGTAGGGGTTACAGGGCTGGAGCCGCACCCTGTCTTGCTCGAAGTAGATCTTTTTCAGTGTTACTTCCTGCTGCTCCTTGAGCCAGCAGGCGGCTACATCCCCGTTTCGTATATCGTGAGCCTCTTGCATGACTACGATATCGCCATCGGCAATAAGCGCGTCCACCATGGAATTCCCCCGCACGTGGAGGCAGTACAGGTCTTTCTTCCCCCGGGTGATCAAAAGTGGTACTTCGATCCATTCCCCGGCCGTGCTCCTGGTGTCGGCATCGGGCACCGAGACGGGATGCCCTGCGGCGATGGTGCCCAAAATAGGGATGCGCTCATACTCCTTGGCCTCCGTGCGGAGGGTAATGCTTCTCGATTTGTCTTTGTCTCTCCTGATGGTCCCGGCGAGCTCAAGCCGGTCAAGATGAAATTGGACCACGGAGAGGCTTTTGACCGCGCATGCCCTGGCGATCTCCCTTAATGTCGGCGCATAGCCATTCTTCTCTTTGTAGGTTCTTAAAAAGGCGAGGATGTGTTCTCTGGTGACATTGTGCGGCGGCATCTATAGAACAAATGTACCACATTAACAAGGTAAATGGCAATACAAAAAAATAGGGCCCCATGGTTCTTGATATTATAGTACATATGTACTATAATATCTTTCATGAGAATAGCGTGTGTCGACTTCCCCCACTTGTATATGCAGATAGAAAAGCTTACGCAGCCTCAGCTTGAAGGCTATCCGGTTATCATTGGCGGTATGCCGGAGGAGCGTGAGAGTGTCGCCGATTGTTCGGAAGAGGCGGCCGCGCAAGGTGTTTTTGCGGGAATGTCGCTGCGGCAAGCCTACCACCTGTGCCCTGAAGCCTTGTTCCTCCCTTTCGGCGGCCGGTACGGGCGTATCTGGGAGGATATCCTTTTTGCGCTTGGGGCATTTACCTTGAGAGTCGAGCCGACCATGCCCGGCCTTGCCTACCTGGACATCACGGAGACCCTGGAAATCTACGGAGGCGAGCGGGCCATGGCTTCGGCGATCATTCAGGACATGCACACGTCTTTACATGTGCAGGTGAGGGTAGGCGTGGGGAATTCCAGGTTTATCGCGAAACAGGCAGCCTTGAGCGCCTGGGATGTGCTTATCGTCAAGCCGGGCGATGAGAAATCATTTCTTTCCCTCATGTCCGTGGAAACGCTTCCGCTGCCGGACAAAGAGAAAGAACATGTGCGCCTGCTCGGCCTTTCCACATTGAAGAAAGTTGCCGGCCTTTCCCGAAAGGCCCTCATATCCCAGTTCGGGTCGATGGGAAATATCCTTTTTGAAATCGTCAACGGCGCAGACGAGAAAAAGCGCATCCCCCGAAGGCAGAACGTCCTTTGCCTGGAAAGGGAGAATACCTGTGATGTTCCGCTTCAGACATCAGAGGAAATACAGGCCGTCATGGAAGGGATGGTCACCGGATTATCCGATGAGATGAAGAATATGCACCTCGCGTGCAGAAAGGTGCAGATCGTCCTCTTCCTTCAGGATGGGTGTTCCCTGGAAAAGGCTTTGGTAATGAAGAAGCCGACTGCAGAGGCACACTATATCCTTGGACGGCTTTCGGCGTTTCTGGAATACCTCGTAGTGAAAAGTCCTGTTGTCTCGTTCCGGTTATCCGTTCCCGATCCGGTCCCCGCTTCCGTGGACCAGGGGGACCTCTTCCGCAAGAGGTCGGTTTTTGCGGAGCGACTGGAGGGTATCAAGGCTTACTTTGAGGCCCGTTACGGGCATTCCCCCGTCATGAGGATCGAGGAGGGGGAGAAAAACACCCGCCTGCCCGAGAGGAGGTTCAGGTTTACCGGTGTCTAGACTAGGTTGGGGCTCAGCGCGCAATTACCGGGGTTCAGCACCCCCTCGATGGGCTGAGCCCATCGAGTCTCCCCGCTCACAAAAGTGTTTACCCGCTGGTTCAGCACCCCCTCCACCGGCGGAGCCGCGACCCGCTTTCGCGGGTACCCCGGCCTCCCCGCTCACAAAAGCGCCTTCCTGCTCAACCTCGCTTCGCTCGTTACCGAGCCCTTATCATCCTGAGCCCATACGCGTGGTTGCCCGGGACGGACTGCCCGTAATGGTGCAGGTCAGAAAGAGGAGCCTGCGGGTAAGTGAGATCGTGAACACATGGCGCATCGAGGAAGAATGGTGGCGGGAGCCTATCTCCCGCCTCTACTTTTTTTTGGAGCTTGAAAACGGGACGAGACTCACCCTGTTCGTTGAAAAGGGCGACTGGTACCGGCAGAACTGGGTATAAAGCGCGCATGCGGTACGTTGAGCTTCACGCCCATTCAAACTTCTCGCTCCTGGATGGGGCCTGCTTTCCCGAACAGCTTGTGGAGGAGGCCCGTATAAAGGGCATGACGGCCCTTGCCCTCACCGACCACAACGGCCTCTACGGAGTGCCTCAGTTTTGCCGGTCGGCGCGCGCTGCCGGCATCACACCGATTGTGGGGGCCGAGCTGACCCTGGAAAACGCCTGCCATATGACCCTGCTCGTAAAAGATGCAAGGGGCTACAGCAACCTGTCCCGTCTCGTGACGAGAGCCCAGCTTTCCGGCTCAAAGGGCAACCCCCATCTCGCGTTTGCCCATATTGCCGAGCTGAGCAACGGCCTTATTTGCCTTTCCGGCTGCAAAAAGGGGGAGATCGCGAGCCTGCTCCTTCAGGGGAAGGGGGAGGACGCACGAAAAACAGCCCGGCGATACATGTCCGTCTTCCCTCCCGGCAGTCTCTATCTTGAGATGCAGCATCACCTGGACCCCGAGGACAGGTCGCTTTGCCGGAAGCTTATGGATCTTGCAAAAGAGACGGGCATTCCCCCTGTCGCTGCCAACAACGTCCATTACGTCGAGCAGCCCGGCCACAGGCTCCATGACATCCTCGTCTGCATACGACACAGGGTTGGTCTCGACGATTCCGCCACCTTCCGCCGTCCCAATGCGGAATACTATCTGAAGGACCATAAGGAGATGCTCCTGCTGCCCGGGCTTCCCCCTGAGGCGATCAGCCGCACCCTTGCCGTTGCCGAAGCCTGCAATTTCCGGCTTGATTTTTCTTCCTATTGTTTCCCGGACTTCGCTCTTCCGCCCGGGGAGGCGCCGTGCGTCTATCTCCGGCGGCTCTGCAATGAGAGGGTTCCCGGAAGATACGGCGGGATATCCGATGAGGTAAAAGGAAGACTCGAACAGGAGCTGGCTCTCATTGAACTGAAGGGGCTCTGCGGTTATTTCCTCATTGTGTGGGATATCATGGAGTTTGCCCGCAGAAACGGCATTCTGTCTCAAGGCCGAGGCTCCGCGGCAAGCTCCCTTGTCGCCTATCTTCTCGGCATTACCCCGGTCGATCCGATCCGGCACGGCCTTTTTGTGGGCAGGTTCCTCAACGAATCATCCGCGGTTCCGGATATAGATATCGACATCGACACGAGGCGACGGGATGAGGTGATCCGGTATGTCTACGAGAAGTACGGCGAGGAGCACGCGGCCATGGTCTGCACCTACGTGACGTTTCGGGCGAGAAATGCCATACGGGAGGTAGGGAAGGTGTTCGGCTTTCCTCCTCATATTCTCGACAGGATGGCCAAGTCCGTCTCCGCATACAGCCCGGCCTCCGCCATAGAAGACCTGAAGGATATCCCCGAGTTCAGACAGCACCTCGATTCTGCGGCGTGGGCCCATTTTTGCACGTTGAGCAGGCAGATCGCCGATTTCCCCAGACACCTATCGATCCACGTGGGGGGCATGATCATTTCGTCCAGGCCTATCTCCGAGATGGTGCCCCTCGAGAGGGCGAGGGCGGAAGGGAGGGTAGTCTGCCAGTGGGATAAAGACGGGGTCAATGATGCGGGGCTCATCAAGGTGGACCTCCTGGGTCTCCGCATGCTCTCCCTCATCGACGAAGCAGTGCTGCTCGTGAAGAAGACGCGGGAGATAGCACTCGAACTCGACCGCCTTCCCGAGGATGACCCCTTTGTCTATGACCTGATCGGCCGCGCCGACACGGTCGGCGTCTTCCAGGTGGAGAGCCGGGCACAGATGCAAAGTCTACCAAGGGTGAAACCACGCTCCCTCGAGGACCTGGGCATTGAAGTGGCCATTATAAGGCCCGGACCGCTCCAGGGGAACATGGTGCATCCTTACATGCGAAGAAGGAACGGGGAAGAGCGGGTTGTCCATCTCCACCCTCTCCTGGAGCCTATCCTTCATGAGACGCTGGGGGTCATCCTCTTCCAGGAGCAGGTGCTCCAGGTGGCAATGGCCGTGGCAGGATTCACCGCGGGGGTTGCCAACCAACTGCGAAAGGCCATGGACCGCAAGAAAGGCAGGGCGGAGATGGAGAAGTGGCGCGACACCTTTCTGGAAGGGGCGGCGGCAAAAGGTGTGGATAAGGCGCGGGCGATGAAGATCTTCGACCTCATATGCGGTTTCGCTGAATTCGGCTTTTGCAAGTCGCACGCCATGAGCTTCGCCCTGCTCTGCTATCGCTCGGCCTTTCTTAAGTGCTATTACCCCCCGGAGTTCTACTGCGCCCTCCTCAATAACCAGCCCATGGGTTTCTATATCCCGGAAGTGATCATCGGCGATGCGAGGCGTCACGGGGTAAAGATTTTTCCCGTGGACGTGAACGAAAGCCAATGGGCATGCTCACCGGAAGAAAAGGGCATACGTCTCGGCTTCCGTTATGTAAAGTCCCTGGGCGAAGAGGGGGCGGGCAGCATTGCGGCGGAGCGAAAGAAAGGGGCTTTTCGGTCTTTCAAGGAATTCCGGTCGCGTGTGCGCCTCGATAAGGACGCGCTCCGGAGTCTCATCATCATCGGTGCCTTTGACGGGCTGGAACGCTCCCGACGCCGGCTCCTCTGGGCGCTTCGATCCATTGATGCGGCAGGCCCGGGGGAAATGGACCTGGATACGACCGTGGAAGCGCCGCTCGATGAGATGAGCGGTAGGGAGGAGCTGCGTGCCGCCTACAGCATCCAGGGTTTTTCCGCCGCCTCGCACCTTGTGGAGATATACAGGGATAGGCTCGGCCGCCAGGGCGCCGTCAAAAGCTCTCATCTCTCCCGGCTCGCTTCAGGCAAAGTGGTCAGAGTAGGAGGTTACACCATCTGTCTGCAGGTGCCGCCTACGGCAAAAGGCTTTGCGTTCATCACCCTTGAAGATGAAGAAGGGCTTGTCAATGTGGTGCTGAAACCGAAGATCTACCGTATGCACAGGCAGCTCGTGCGCCTCGAACCCCTATTGATCGTTGACGGAGTAGTGGAACGGAAAGATGGGATAATTAATGTGATGGCGGAGAAGATCGGTCGCATGCAACCTTGACCGGGCAGAAACCACCCCTTCTCCGGTCTTCCGGAAGGCCGGGCCCTTCACCGCGTCAGGCTCATCCGGAAAGTGGTCCGAAAGAGCGACTCTCTTTGCAAAAGCCTCTAGGGGAAAAGCGTCATCTGGGAGGACCTGGTGTCGAGCAGCTCCCGGATTTGTTTCAGCAGCTTCTCTATCACAATAGGTTTTGAGATCATGGGGATCCCCTCCCTGCTGATCCCTTTCTTCGAGAGGATATCGCCCGTATAGCCGCTCATGAAGACTGCCCTTATATCGGGTCTGATTCTCTTTATCTCGATATACGCCTCTTTGCCGTTTTTCCTGGGCATAATCACGTCGAGGAGGAGGAGATGAATGCCTTCCCTGTTTTCGCTAAACTTTTCAACGGCATCGACTCCGTCAACGGCTTCGATGACCGTGTAGCCGAAATCGCTAAGCACGGTGGTGACTATCTGCCTCACCTCTCTATTGTCCTCCGCCACCAGGATGACCTCGCTGCCGCCCTTCAGCTCCTCTTTTTCCTGAATGCCCACGACAGAGCCCGCAGGCTCCGTGAGGGGGAGGTAGGCGGTGAGGGTCGTCCCCTTGCCGGGTTGGCTGGCGACATTCACATACCCCTTGTTCTGATGGACGATCCCATAGACTATCGACAGGCCGAGGCCCGTCCCCTTCCCCACCTCTTTTGTCGTAAAAAAGGGGTCGAAGATCTGGTCTTTCGTGCGCTCGTCCATGCCGCTCCCTGTATCGGACACTTCGATCGAGGCGTACACACCCTCTTTACCGTCATAGGCCTTGATAAAGTCGCCGCTCAGGTGCACCTGCTCCGTCTTTATCGACAGCACCCCGCCATCCGGCATGGCGTCTCTCGCGTTGGTCGCCAGGTTCATCAACAACTGCGCTACCTGTCCGTCACCCGCGACAACGACCAGCCTCTCACGGCTAAGCGACGTTCTCAATTCTATATCCTCGCCGATAATCCTCCTTAACAGCTTTTCCACGACCTTTATAGTCTCGTTTACGTCGACGGATTTTGTCGCCATGGCCTGTTTCCGGCTGAAGGCAAGCAGGCTCTGGGTAAGGGCGCTAGCCTTGTCCGCTGCCTCCATGATCTGGTTCACGTAGTTCGTGACCTGGGCGCTGGGTCCCGCTTTCATCAGAATCAGGCTGCAGCATCCCATGACAGTGGTCAAAATGTTATTGAAGTCGTGGGCAACGCCACCGGCGAGGGTGCCGATGCTTTCCATTCTTTGCGCGTGCAGAAGCTGGGCCTCCAGCTTCTTCCGCTCTGCGATGCTTTCAACGATCCCTTCGTAGTAAAGTGCCTTCCCTTCCCTGTCGCGGACGACCCTCGTGTTGAGCGACACCCATTGCAGGCTCCCGTCCTCGCAATAAACCTGGACTTCGAAGTCACGGGCAAAACCCTCCGTTTCCATGAGACGCAGATATTCTTGCCTCCGTCTCTCGCTCACGCACAACTGCTTCCCCGCATTGGTCACACGCTCGACCAGATCGCCCGGCGAATCGAAGCCGTGGATACGGGCGAAGGCCGGGTTCGCACTGATAAAACGACCGTCCAGGGATATCTGAAAAATACCTTCAACGGCATTCTCGTAAATGTAGCGGTATCTTTCCTCTGCCTGGGCAAGGGCTTCTTCCATCGACCTTTTCTCCGTCATGTCCCGGTCACCCCTTCCTGAGTCATCCACGTTGCTGCCCCGCCTGTCTCAAAAGGCATTACATGCGCTGCGTATGTAGAATTTGCATCAATTGCGGGAAATAATCAACAGAAACTTACGCCTTGGCGCAGGTGCGTGGTGGCGCCTTGCATGGGCTGGTCATTTTTTGTTGGCCGCCCCACGTTGTTTTGTGCTACAGTTTCACCCATATGAAGAGAGCCGTAACAGGGAGCGCCCTTTTCGATTTTTGCGACCTGACTTGCGAGTATGCCGAAATGCCGAAGGAAACAGGGATCGACGGGTCAGGCAGTTGCAGGACCTTCATCGCCCTGTACTGCACACGAAAAAGGACGCTTGTCCATAAAAACCATCCCTGCAGCAAAAAAACCCCTAAGCACGCGCAAGGTGCATCCGGATAAGAGTGCGCCCCTTCTTGACTGTATGCCCGGCTAAGACTTATACTCAGGCTAATAGTAGGGAGAACCCGACAAAAGGAGGCACCATGACTAAAGACGAAATAATGGCCCTGTTGCGCGCTAATCCGGTCTGTTTTCTCGCGACGGTTGAAAACGATACTCCCCGCGTGCGGGGAATGCAGACGTACGCCTTCGACGAGAGAGGGCTCCTCTTTCAGATAAGCAGCATCAAAGACGTGTACACACAGCTCGTAAAGAACCCGAAGGTCGAGCTTTGCTACAATGACATGAAGAGCGGCGTCCAGATACGGGTAAGCGGCACCGCCGAGTTCCTCGGGGGTCGGGCCCTTACGGAAGAGGTGCTCCAGAAACGTCCCTTCCTGAAGCCCCTCGTCGCGACCTATGGCGACGAGGTGATCAAAGTCTTCAAGGTGGCCGGCGCCGTCGCGTGCGTGTGGACCAGGGAGACACAGCTCGCGCCGAAGGAGTATGTAACGCTGTGAGATAAACCGGCCGGCGCGTAAGGGGAGGGTGCGATCGTAAGAAGCGAGATACACGTCGTCTGCTGCATCAAACAGGTGCCCGACACCGCTGACGTGAAGATAGACCCGGAGACTAATACGCTCATCCGCTCGGGGGTCGAGTCCATCACGAACCCCTACGACCTCGTGGCAGTGCAGGTGGCCGTCGATCTGAAGGAGAGGTACGGCGGGACGGTGACCGCCATAAGCATGGGGCCGCCCCAAGCTGAAGCAGCGCTCAGGGAGGCGCTTGCGCTCGGCGCAGACAGGGCCGTCCTACTCTCGGACCGGGCCTTCGCGGGCGCCGATACCCTCGCCACGAGCTACACCCTCTCCAGGGCAATCGACAACCTCCGACAAGAGGGTCCCGTCGACCTCGTCATATGCGGAAAACAGGCCATCGACGGCGACACCGCCCAGGTGGGACCCGGCATTGCCACCCGCCTCGGGGCCACGCAATTTACCTATGTCACGGAGATCAGGCAAGTCGATCGGGCAAACGACCGCGTCACGGTGAGACGAAAGGCCGAGGGCGGCTCCGAGGTTATCATCGGCAGCCTTCCCGCTGTGCTCACCGTCGAGCTGGAGCTCGCGAAGGTGAGGAGGGCAACCTTACCCCGCCTGGTCAACGCCCAACGTGTCCCGGTGACGGTGTGGAATGCCGAGTCGCTCCAGGCGGAGCCCGGACGCCTCGGCTTGAAGGGTTCGCCCACCTGGGTGAGGAGGATATTCTCTCCCCCCTCGAAGAAAGGCGGGCCCGGCTTCGATGCGCGTGAGGACGCCCCGCACGCGGTAAACGCGTGCGTGACGGCCCTCCTTGACGACGCGACGTTCGCCGAGCAGTTGCTGAAGCACTAAAGGAGCGCGAGAGAAGAAAGATGGCCGGTAACAAAAAAGGGGTCGACCTCGCCGAGGTAATTCCGGACAAGTGTATCGGCTGCCAGTTGTGCGCCGGGATCTGCCCCGTCGGCGCTATCGAGATGGTTGACGGGGTTGCCCGCATCGATCCTGACGCCTGCATCGGCTGCGGCAAGTGCGCCGACATCTGTCCCGCCGAGTCGATAAAGTTCGAGAAGAAGAGGCCCGGGGCGGCCGGGGGGAAAAGCCGCAGACGAAGACGGCCGCCCCGGGATATGAAGGGGTGGCCGTCTTCGTGGAGGTCCTGGAAAACCGGGGCGCGGGCGTCTCATGGGAGCTCGTGGGGAAGGCGAGGGAGCTCGCCGGGAAGCTGGGAACCAGGGTGCTCGGCTTCGTGGTAGGCCACGAGGTGGAGGAGATCGGCCGGCAGGCCCTCGCGTACGGCTGCGACGAGGTGCATGTGGTCGACGACCCCCTGCTCGCAACCTACCTCTCCCGGCCTTACGGAAAGGCGGTGAGCGATCTCTGCGTCAGGGTGAAGCCCGAGATACTGCTCATGGGCGCGACGCTGGCAGGCCGCGATCTCTCGGGCGTCGTGGCGACCATACTGGAGACGGGATTGACTGCCGACTGCACGGGCCTCGACATCGACGAGGAAAAGCACATCCTCCTCATGACGAGGCCCACTTTTGGCGGCAACATCATGGCGACCATCTTTTGCGAACGCCACCGCCCCCAGATGAGCACGGTCAGGCCGAAAGTCTTCAGGCTCCCCGAAAAGGACGCCGAAAGGAAAGGGGAGATCCGCCGTCATCCGTTCGTGCCGCCCGCAGGCGAGCTCCCGTCGGTGGTCGAGCGTGTCAGTGATGCGGCCGCGGAGGGTCTCGTCGACATCACCCGGTTCCCGGCCCTCATCGTTGCGGGAAAAGGGGCGTGCGACGTGGAATCGATGCCCATGCTCCAGCGGCTCGCCGGCCTCTTTGGCGGGACGATAGCCTGTTCCAGGCCGGTCGTCGAGTCGGGCCTGCTGCCCTATGAGCGCCAGGTCGGTCAAACGGGGAAGACTGTCGCCCCTAAGCTCTACGTCGCCGTCGGTGTCTCGGGCGCTGTCCAGCACCTCGTCGGTATGCAGGGCGCAGAAAGGATCGTCGCCATCAACTCGGACCCCCAGGCGCCGATATTCGGTGTCGCCGATTTCGGCATCATCGGGGACTACAAAAAAGTGGTGCCCCTTTTGATCGATGAACTGGAGCGGAGAATGAAAGTGGAGACGAGAGAGGTCTAGAACCTGTGCGAGAACAGTTTGACGTCGTAGTCGTGGGAGCGGGACCGGCAGGCAGCGCGTGTGCGGCCATCCTCGCCGACAAGGGTGTAAAAACCATTGTCTTCGAGCGCGGGGAATACCCGGGCGCCAAGAACATGTCCGGAGGTGTGCTTTACGGGCACGACCTCGCCCGGATCGTACCGGATTTTGCGGAGAGGAATTGTCCTATCGAGCGGAACATCGTTGAGTCGCAGGTCTGGTACCTCTCCGCCGACGGCGGCTACGCCTTGAGCTTCCGCGACCGAATTTTCGAAGGGACCCTCAAGTTCAACAGCTTTACCGTGGGCAGGGCGCGATTCGACCGATGGTTTGCGCAAGAAGCCGTATCAAGGGGCGCTCTTGTGGTGCCCGCCACTGTCGTGACCGACCTGCTGAGGGACGGCGACGGCCGCGTCGTCGGCGTAAAGACCGACCGCCCCGACGGAGACGTCCACGCGAGGGTCGTCCTTTTGGCCGACGGCGTCAATTCACCGCTGGCCGCAAAAACAGGGTTCCGCCCCGAGGCAAAGCCGGAGCACGTCGCCCTCGCGGTCAAGGACGTGGTCGAGCTATCGGAAGAGGCGATCAACGAGCGGTTTCACGTAGAGACGGGCTCAGGCGTCACCATTGAGGTCCTGGGGGCGGTAACGAAGGGCATGGACGGGATCGGAGTGATCTACACGAACAAGAGTACGCTCTCCGTCGCCATCGGCGCAAATCTTTCCGATTTCATGACCCACAAGGTGAGGCCCTACGAGATGCTGGAGGAGTTCAAGTCTCATCCCCGGGTCGCCCCGCTCGTGAAGGGAGGCAAGCCGAGGGAGTACATGGCCCACTGGATAGCCGAGGCCGGCTACGACGCCATCCCCCGATTGTGCGGCGACGGGTATCTCATCGCGGGCGATTCGGGGATGTTGTTCAACGCACTCCACCGGGAGGGGTCGAACATGGCCATGACGTCGGGCCGTCTTGCCGCGGAGGCCATCGCAGAAGCTATGGAGAGGGGCGATTTCACGCGCGGCGGCCTTGACGGCTACATATCGAGGCTACAGGGGTCGTACGTGATGGCCGACTTGAGGAAGTACCGGGGATTTAACGGATTTCGCCTCCGTCATCACGAGCTCTTCACCACGCTGCCGGAAGCCGCGGGCGATGTGGCGCGGCAGATGCTGACCGTAGACGGGACGCCGAAAAAGCTGAGACAGAGGGCCATCCGGGGGAGGATCCTCCGCGACATCCCTCCAATCAGACTGATCAGACTGCTGTGGGACGGTTGGAGGAGTGTGAAATGAGCGTCAGGATAGAAGATAAGCTCTTCCTTGACCGCTTTCGGGTCGCCGAGGAGCCCCATATCAGGATCGTCGACGCCGCTGTTTGCGGGGAGCGGTGCGCGGAGCAGCCCTGCCTTTACTTTTGTCCCGCCAACGTCTACAAACGCGAGAAGGACCGGATCACCATTGCCTGGGAGGGGTGCGTCGAGTGCGGCTCGTGCAGGATAGGGTGCCCCCACCTCAACATCGAGTGGCGCTTTCCCACGGGCGGCTACGGGGTGAGCCACAGGTTCGGGTAGGAGCGCTCCGTGCGCCGGCCGACTCTCCGCGAGAAGGCAGGCAAGAGGCACGCCGACGGGGCGCCTATCCTATTCTTTCCAGTCGAAGAATTCTTTGAACTTTTCTTTGAACCCCGCCGGGTGAGAGGCGTCTCCATTCTGCCGCAATTCCCTGGAGAGCTGCTCGAGCAGGTCCCGCTGTCTGTCGGTCACCGTCTTCGGGACGGCTATATGGAGATGGACAAACTGGTCGCCCCTTCCATATCCGTTGGTCTTCGGCACGCCAAAGCCCTTCAGCCGGAACACTTTTTCCGCGGGTGTGCCCGGAGGGATCTTCAGGCTGAGCTCTCCCCCGAGGACAGGCGCCATGATCTCTCCACCCAGGCAGAGCGTCGGGAAATCGACCTCGGTGTGTACGTAAATATCATCGCCCTCGCGCTCGAAGATAGGATGCTCCCGCACCTTCAGCACTACGTACAGGTCGCCCGCCGCTGAATCGTGCGGACCCTGAGCCCCCTCACCCCTAATTTTCAGGCGGGTGCCCGTGTCGACACCGGGAGGGACATTGATCTTTATGGTCTTGTGTGTCCTGACAAACCCCTTGCCTTTACACGCCTTGCATGGGTCCTTGATGAGATAGCCCTCACCGCCGCAGTGCTCGCAGGTCCTATTGATGGTGAAAAAGCCCTGAGTGTACCTTACCTGGCCTCTCCCGTTACAAGCCTTGCACGCAATCGGCTGACATCCCGGCTCGATCCTCGACCCCTTGCAGGCAGAACACTTCACGTCGTAGGGGATCTCTATGTTCTTCTCAACGCCGAAGACCGCCTCTTCAAACTCTATCTCAAGATTATAACGGAGGTCTTCTCCCTTCCGGGTCCTCCTCCGCTGCGTATTTCCAAAGAAGTCGTTGAAAAGATCGCCGAATATGTCGTCGAAATTCCGGGTGAAGCCGAAATCATAGGCGCCTGATTGGTCCGTGGCGCCAAAGCGATCAAAGCCGGCCCGTTTTTCCGGGTCGCCCAACACTTGATACGCCTGATTTATCTCCTTGAATTTTTCTTCCGCCTCCCGGTCACCCGGGTTGCGGTCGGGGTGGTAGGTGAGGGCGAGCTTTCTGTAAGCCTTTTTTATCTCGTCGTCGGTAGCGCCATTAGAGACGCCCAGTATTTCGTAATAATTCTTTCCCATGTCGGTGCAGTAGTTTACACCGTTTCAGGCTTCTTCGCAACGGATACCATGGAAGGTCTCAGCAGCCTCCCATCTATTACGTACCCTTTCTGGAACTCGCCTACGACGGTCCCCGGCTCAACCCCGTCCTTTTCTTCCTGATAGACCGCTTCATGCAAGTTCGGATCGAAGGTTCGACCCAATGCCTCAATCCTGGTCACGTCGAATTTTTCCAGCACCTTCAGGAATCCGTTCAAGGTGAGCGCGACGCCTTCCGCTATGCTCTTTGCCTCTTCCGTCTTTCCCGCGTGTTCGATCGCCCTTTCCAGGTTATCGATTACCGGCAGCAGTTCCTTGATCAGCGTTTCATTCCCGAATCTGAGGAGATCCTGTTTCTCTCTTACTTTCAGTTTCTTGAAATTCTCAAATTCCGCCTGCTGGTAAAGCATCCTTTGTTTGAGCTCCTCTATCTGTTTTTCCTTCTCCGCGACGGCAGCAAGCGGTTCCTCGACAATCTCCTCCTTTTTGTTCTTCTTCTGTCCTTCGTGTTCGGGCTCCCGATGCTCTTCCTTCTTGCCCTTCCCGTGCTCTCCGCCCGCGTTTCCGTGCTTTTCCTTCTCTTTATCGCTCATCTCCGGCCTCACATTATCCTGAGCAGGTCGGTTACCGCCTGAGCCGTATAGTGCACTATGGGTATTATTCTCGAATAATTCATACGAAGCGGGCCTATCACACCCAGCACCCCATGATGCATACGGTCGATCTGGTAGCACGACGTGATGATACTCATGTCCCTCATTTCCTTCACTTCTGTTTCTGCTCCTATGATCACATTGATGCCTTCCTGCTCCATGCTCCTGTCGAGCAGTTTCAGCAATTTTTCCTTTCTTTCAAAGGCATGGAAAAGATCTCTCAGCCTGTTGATATCGGAAAGCTCAGGCACACCGATGAACCGGGATGTCCCCTCAAGGTAGACTTCCCTCTCTTCTTCCCTGTTCATAATCTGCTCGAGGACATCCATAATCTTGTCCGTGAGAGATTGAAAGGCCTCTCTGTCTTTCGCCATATCTTCGAATATGTTTTTCCTCAGACAATAAAATGGCAGGCCCTCACACCTTTCGTTCATGTAGCCCTTCATGCCGTTCAACAACTCCTGAGAAAACTCTTCCTCGGTAGTGACGAGCCTGGTGTGGACCATGCCCGAGGAGGTCACAAATACCGCGAGAATAGTCATCTTGGACAACTTGACGAATTCGACTTCTTTGAAGAGCATGAAATCGACTTTTGGCTCCACCACGATGCCCGTGTACCTGCACAGATTGGCGAGCGCCCGCGAGGCATCTCCCATAATCTCCTCGACATGGGAATAGCGATGACTCGTAAGACCCTCCAGCACATGGAGTCTCCCGTTTTCCGAGAGAGCGGGGTACCAGCAGGCTGTTCACGTAATATCTGAACGCCTTTCCCGTCGGCACCCTGCCGGCGACCACGTGGGGCTTGTAGAGAAACCCCTGCTCCTCCAGATCCACCATGACGTTCCTGATTGTGGCCGAACTCCACTTGTTGTTGATCAGCTTCGACAACGTCCTCGACCCTACCGGCTCGGCCGAGGCGATGTAGCTGGTCATAATCAACTCCAGGATCTTTTTTTCCCTCTCCGTCAATGTTTCCATGGCATATCCACACTATAAGTTAATGATATCGTCCTTCTTTGTCAAGGAATCCAGGCCCCACCCTAAGGCTTGCGGACTATGGCGGCCCCAGCGTCGACCGTCGGCCTTTCCCCCTGTTCTACAGGTATCAGAACCATTTATCGGCAGCGCCGCTTACGTCGCCGTTTCTACCGCCTCCGGCAGCCGCGTGAGCAAATCCAGCGCACGGTAGGCGTCCGCTTCACTCAATGTGCCGAGGCCGCAGGCCGTCGTGACGATCATCGCCTGTTCCGGGTCGCTCCCCGCCTCAGACAAATGCCCTTCCAATGAGTGCCATACGCGGGCAAGGTCGGCAAGGCTCACCTCGTGCAGCGCCTCGCTGGAAGACGGCACTATTCCGGGAGCTATCATGCCCCCCCTTGCGAGAAACGCCGAAAGCTCCCGCCGGAAATAGAAGAGGGTTTCCATAAAATTGAAGGCATCGTAGTTGATGATATCCACCCCTGTGCGGAGGAGCACGGACCAATCCGTATTGCCGCAGCAGTGGACGCCGACTATCGCATCCAGTCCTTCTCTCACTTCATCGAACATGGAGGTGACCGCCGCTGCGGAAACCGATACGAAAGCAGAGCCGAAGGAGGCCAATGCAGGCTCGTCGAAAAATAGCAGTACCTCTTTATCGGGACAGACGCGTTTGATGGCCTTGATCATCCACGCTGCTCTCATGCGGAGCGCGTTCTTGATGATATCGAAATACGCACTGTCATATATGATCGGCTTGCCGTTCTCGTCCTTCAGCCCGATTCCGAGCGTGAAAGGCCCGGTCAACTGGCCCTTCACGTATCTGATCCTCTCCGACATCCGCGGCAATCTTTCCAGAAGCGCATAGAAGCCCGGCGCCGCCTGCTCCGATATGCCAAAGGCATCGACGTCGTTATTGTACACCTCTTCATAAAACCGCTCTATGCCCTCCGTTTTTCTGGTATCCACGTAGACGGAGGCGCGGGTGGGGTCGACTACGAGGGCGGGCGTGCGCTCCAGATACTGGACGTACATGTCTTCATAAAACGAGCGTCGCGGCAACTGGGGCCAGAAGGGGATTTCGGGGCAACAGGCCGTGACTGCGTCCATGGCCCGCTCCGCGTCAACAAAAGGGAGACTGCCGATACTCGTTACCAACATCGCTCATTTGTACCACAAGAGCGGATGTCTGTCAAACATGGCGTCGATCCCGGTGCGGGAAGATATTTCCGGCACCGGGATCGATCGACCCGGTAGAACGAACAGCGCGTGCGTTTTAGTGGAATTTTGTGGAAAGCCGGAGTAAGATCGGTTTTATGAGTGTTATTTTTACCCATCTTGGTGTAAACTTTATCCTTGCCGGATTACACAGCTATGGCGCAGCGTAGAAAAAAGATACCCAAAAGCCTCGTTCTCTCGGGGAACGGCATCAATTGCGAGCTTGAGACGGCCCACGCAAACCGCCTCGCCGGATTTGACGTGGAGATTGTCCATATCAGCACGTTGATGGAGGGGACCAAGAATATCCATGACTACGACTTTCTCAATCTCCCCGGCGGTTTCCTCGACGGCGACGATCTCGGCGCCGGAAAAGCGCAGGCCGTGAAGTGGAAATACCAGCGGATGAAGGATTCGGAGACGTATTTCATAGACGAGCTTCTGCGTTTCGTGAGCGATGGGAAGCTGGTCATCGGCATTTGTAATGGGTTCCAGTTGCTGATGAAAACAGGCATTCTCCCGGCTTTGAAGGGCGACTACCAGAGACAGCAGGTGACCCTCACGTTTAATGAGTCGGGCAGGTTTCAGGACAGGTGGGTATTTCTTAAGGTGCATCAATTTTCTTCTTGCATCTTTACAAGAGATATAGATAGAATTTACCTCCCCGTGCGACATGGGGAAGGAAAACTTGTTGCCGGGAATGAGAACGACGTTGCAGAGCTTATGGGAGACGGTCACGTGGTGATGCAGTATTGCGACGAGCATGGTGAAATAAGGGCTGACTTTCCCTACAACCCTAACGGGTCGGTTATGTCCATCGCCGGCCTCTGCGATGCGTCGGGGAGGATTTTCGGCCTTATGCCCCATCCCGAAGCGTTCGTTCACTATACACAGCATCCCCACTGGTCCCGGGAAGAACTCCCTGTGGAGGGGGATGGATTGAAGATATTCAGGAATGCCTATACATATATTATGGATCGGACATAGGTTGGAGGAGGCCCCTTATGAACAAGATAGATATTGTGAATCAGCTTTCAGAGCAAATAAACCTTAATCAGAAAATAGCGAAGGTCGTCGTCGATACCATCATCGATACCATAAAGACAGCGATCATCAATGGTGAAAGGGTTGAAATAAGGGGTTTCGGAAGTTTCTCGCTGAGGTCTTACAAGCCTTACACAGGAAGGAACCCGAAGAACGGCGAAATAGTCGAGGTGCCGGAAAAAAAATTACCCTACTTCAAGGTCGGAAAGGAATTGAAGGAAACGATCTGGAAAGAAGGTTAACAGTTGTGAGCAGGGAGGCCGGGCACCGCCAAGCGGTCGTGGCTTTGCCGCTGGAGGGGGCGCTGAGCCCATCTGGAGCAAGCAGTTGTGAGCGGGGAGGCTCCATGCGGCTTTGCCGCTGGAGGGGGCGCTGAGCCCATCTGGAGCAAGCAGTTGTGAGCGGGGAGGCTCCATGCGGCTTTGCCGCTGGAGGGGGCGCTGAGCCCCATCTATAGTTCCCCCCAGTACGGCTTTACCGCCTTTTTTACCTTCGAGACGATCTGTGCCGCTACGTCGGATTCCCCTTCCTCGTCCTCCGCAATGTAGACGGGCCTCTCCTTCAACTCCATGATGACGGTCCTCACCGAATTGGTAAGGGCGCAAATATCATAACCGCCTTCCAACACCAAAAACACTTTGCCCGCGCACTCGTGGGCAGCAACGTCCATGAGCATCCTCGTCATCCTCGCGAAGCCGCGCTCGGTGACCGCCATTCCGCCGAGGGGGTCGTTGCGGTGGATGTCGAATCCCGCCGACACAAGCACGATCTGCGGTTTGAACAAACGGCTCGCGGGCAGAACTATTTCTCTGAAAACATAGAGGTAATCCGCATCATTCATGCCATAGGCGAGGGGAACATTGATGTTATAGCCCTTGCCCTTGCCTTGCCCCGTTTCTTCATACCACCCCGTCCCGGGATAATACGGGTATTGATGGGTCGATATGTAGAGAACCGAGGGGTCTTCGTAAAAACTGTGCTGCGTGCCGTTGCCGTGATGGAGGTCGAAGTCCACGATGAGTATGCGCGTGAGCCCATGCTTCTTTTCCAGATACCTCGCCGCGACGGCAACGTTGTTGAAGATGCAGAAACCCATGGCCCTTCCCGCTTCTGCGTGATGACCCGGCGGCCTCACAAGGGCAAACCCGTTGTCGATTTCTCCCGACAGGCCCGCATCGGCAAGCTGGAGCAGGCCCCCAACGGCCATACACGCCGCGTCGTACGATCCGGCCGACGCGACCGTATCGGGATCGAGACGTGTCTGGACCCTCCCTCTCGTCCCCTCTACCATCGTTATATACTGTTGATCGTGGACAAGGGCTATTTCGTCTCTGGTTGCGGGCCGGGCGGGCACGTAGACGAGGCCCTCCCGGTCGATCTCGGCGAGCATCTCGTAAATGCCCCTCAGGCGTCCGGGGTTCTCCGGGTGAAAATCATCCGTTATATGTTCGAGATAGATATCCTCCCTCACCAGGCCCACTCTCATGACACCATCTCCCTGCACAATAGTATATCCGTTGACATAGAAAAACAAGCATTTCCGGCACACGCATCTACTTCGCGTGATTTCAGCGGCGCTTCCTCCTGCATGCCTTTCGCTCCACGTGCAATCCATGTATAATAATAGAAAGAAAGGAGAGGCACTGCAGGCCCGGTCGGTAGGGACCGGCAAAGAGGTGAAGGTGGCGCGGATAATAGACATGCACATGCATGTAGGTCACAGGTTCGAGTGGACGGAAAAGGCGCGGGCGGTCTGGATGGACACCGGGCCTTATGTGCCGAGGCTCTTCGACAGGGAAGACAGACAGATCGCTGAACGCTACGGGGATGTGATCAAGGAAGAGGCCTGGGCCGGGCTCCTTATCCCTGAATACTCCCCGGGGTCGGCGGGCGTTATGCCGTTCGAAAGGGCGCAAGAGATCACCAGGTTCCACCCGGAGCTCGTGCCCATAGCCAACGTAAATCCCAATTTCCATGTCGACCCCATGGCGTCCTTTGATGAACAGCGCAGCCAAGGGGCAAGGGCCTTGAAGATCCATCCCACACATGGGTTCTTCTTCGCCAACGACCCCCGGCTCTATCCTCTCTATGAACGCTGCCAGCGGGAAGGGCTGGTGGTTATGTTCCACGCGGGCACGAGCCTTTTTCAGGGATGCAAGATGCGTTATGCCGACCCCTATACCTTCGACGACGTCATTAGTGACTTTCCTGACCTGCCAGTCGTCCTGTGCCATGGAGGCAGGGCGTTCTGGTTCCCTATCGCGGAATTCCTCGCAAAGAGATTCGAGAATGTTTATATCGATGTCTCGGGCCTCCCGCCGGCGAGACTTCTCGAATATTTCCCTGCCATGTCCAGGTGGAGCAATAAGTTTCTCTTTGGCTCGGATTTCCCCGGCGTGCCGGGCATAAAAAAGAATTATGACGCCCTGGCGCAGCTTTTGAAAAATGACGAAGCCCTCCATAAGATAAGCTTCCAGAATGCTTATGAACTTTTCGGTTTCTGGAAGGAAGGACTCTTCGAGGCACGTGACGAGAACGAGATATTCAGGGTAGTCAACGACGCGGCACGGCGGTATAAGGGCACCATACCGGCGGACCGATGGCACGAGCCCTACATGCCTCTGGAAGAGGTCCGCTCGGAGATGAAACGTATGCGCTTCTACGGATTTCGGAAAGACATGGAGCTGCGGGGAGTAATGGGGAAGGAGCGGGTGGCCGACACTACCCTCATACGCCATGCATACGTAGAGACCGGGAGTCAGGGGAAAGGCATCGGCTCGACGCTGCTCGGGTTTATCGAAAAGCAGGTCGACACCGAATGGCTGCTTATCGGGACCTGGCAGGCGGCGGCATGGGCCATAGCGTTTTACCGGAAGCATGGTTATGAGCCCATGGATCGCAAGGCTGAGCTTTTGAGACGGTATTGGGATATCCCCGAGCGCCAGATCGAGACATCGGTGGTCTTGGGGAAAAGGATGCGGTCCATATGATACCTCGTGTGAAAAGAACGTGGAGGTGGTGCTAAGAGATGAGCGACATAGCGAAGATGTTTAATCCCCGAACGATTGCCCTCATCGGTGCGACCGACAACGCAGGCTCTATCGGCAGGGCGCTGCTCGAAAACCTGCTCACGTTGCCCGGCTCGCACGTATTTCCGGTGAACCCGCACAAGAAAAGTCTCTTCGGCATTCCGACCTATGAGGCATGTGCCCTCATACCCGAAAAAATCGACCTCGCCGTGATCGCGACACCCGCCCACACCGTCCCCACAATAGTCGAAGAGTGCGGGAAGGCGGGCGTGGAGGGTACGGTCATTGTCTCGTCGGGCTTCAGGGAGATAGGGCCGGACGGCAAGGCTCGCGAGGAGGAAGTCCTCGCGCTCCGCAAGCGCTACCCCATGAGGATCATGGGGCCTAATTGCCTCGGCTTCATGAGGCCGCACCTGTCGCTGAACGCCACGCCCCTTCCATTCAATCCTGCACCAGGCAATATTGCATTCATCTCCCAAAGCGGCGGCTTCGGCAGGGCTTTGCTCGACTGGGGCATGGATACGCACCTCGGCTTCAGTATGTTCGCTTCCCTGGGGTCCATGGTCGATATCGACTTTGGAGACCTCATCGATTTTCTCGGCTATGACCCGCACACGAGAAGCATCATGGTCTATATGGAGGAGAGCGTCGGCGAGGTGAAAAAGTTCATCAGCGCCGCGAGAGGCTTCGCGCGGAACAAACCGATCGTGGTGCTCAAGCCCGCCCGCATGGAAGAAAGCACCCAACCCCGCTCCCACACGGGATACCTCGCGACGAGCGATCACGTGTACGATGCGGTCTTCGAGAGGGTCGGCGTGGTGCGGGTAAAGACCGCGGAAGACCTCTTCAATACCGCGGGTGTCCTCTACTCCAAACACCTGCCGAAGGGGCCAAGGCTCGTTGTGGTCACCAATGCCGGCGGCGTGGCCACGATGGCGGTAAACACCCTCCTTGGACTAGGCGGGGCAGTCGCCAGACTTTCAGCCGAAAATTGGGACAAGCTCAAGGCCCTGATGCCTGATTTTTGGAAAGAGCACACGTTTCTCGACCTGCTCAGGGACGCGGACGTCTCACGCTACGAGGAGGTTGTCAAGATATGTCTCGAAGACCAGGGAGTCGACGGCATACTGGTTGTCTTTACCCCCCAGGGGGTGGTAAAGGCTGATGAGCTGGCAAGGGCGATTGCCTCGCTGGCGAGCGAGGCAGGGAAGCCGGTGGTCACCGCGTGGATGGGCGGCGGAGAGGTCCGTGAAGCCAGGGAGATCCTGGCTGCGGCCAACGTCCCCACCTACCGTACGCCTGAAGAGGCGGTAACGACCTACCTCTACATGCATAATTACGATCGCACCCTAGGAATCCTCCACGAGACGCCCGCGGACGTGACTGTCGATTCGGCGCCTCCCATGAATATACTGAAGACATTTATCCGGAAAGCGCTCGCCGAAGGACGGACCGTCCTGACCGAAGAAGAGTCGAAGAGGTTTCTCACCAATTACCGCATACCCACTATCAGGGCCCACGTCGCCTCGGATGTCGAGCAGGCCGCTCGTATTGCGAGAACCGAGGGGTATCCCCTGGTGATGAAGATCATCTCGCCCGATATCAGCTACAAGAGCGATGCCGGCGGCGTGGTGCTCGGCATCAATTCCGAGGAGGAGCTCAGGGACGGATACGACAAGATGATGCGCAGGGTCCTGGCCTTCTGTCCAACAGCCTCGGTCACAGGGGTCACCGTCCAGAAGATGGTAGAGAAGATCGACTATGAGGTCATCCTCGGCGCAAAAAGGGACGAGGACTTCGGGTCGGTAATACTCTTCGGCATGGGTGGCCTAGGGGTTCAGATCTACCGGGATTTTTCAATCGGTCTACCGCCCCTCAATCAGGCGCTGGCAAGAAAACTGATGGAAGAAACCAGGGTGTATAAACTCCTTCAGGGCTACAGGGGGAGACCGCCTGCGGATATACAGGTGCTGGAGCAGATCATCCTCAGTTTTTCCAACCTCATCACGGATTTCCCCGAGATCGCGGAGATGGATATCAACCCGATCGCCTTTTCCAACGGCAGGCCCTTCGTCCTCGACGCGCGCATCATTCTCGATCTCGATTTCGCGAGTCATCCTCACCTGATCATCAGCCCCTATCCCACAAAATATGTGACACGCTGGCACACGTCGGGTTTGGAAGTCCTCCTCAGACCGATACGGCCGGAAGACGAGCCGCTAGAGCACGAGATGTTGACGAGTCTGTCGGAGAAAACGCTGAAGGAGAGGTTCTTCCAGACCATCAAACACATCACCCACGAAATGCACGTTCGGCTGTGCAACATCGACTATGAGAGGGAGATCGCCATAGTCGCCGAGATCAGGGAAGGCGACAAGCGGAGCATGATAGGGATGGGGAGACTGATTATGGAACCTGACCTGAAGAAGGGTGAGTTTGCCGTGATCGTCCATGATCGCTTTCAGGGTAAGGGACTCGGTTTCAAGCTCGTCGATATGGTGATCGGCATAGGACACGAAAAGGGTCTCAAGGAGATTTACGGGTACGTGCTGTCGGAAAACATGAGGATGATCCACATGTGCAGCAGGCTTGGGTGCACGATACAACCCCTGGAAGAAGGCATTACAAAGGTAAGCCTCGCCCTGTCTTGAGGACATGAGAGGGCCGTCTAAAGCAAGTTCTGAGCGGGGAAGCGGGGGTGCGGCCCGCCTGTGGCACCCGCACGCGGGTACCCGGGGCACCCCCGCATTGGTGCGAAGTGGGTCGTGGCTTTCGCCGCTGGAGGGGGCGCTGAGCCCCACCTATAGATCGAGCCCATCGATCTTCTCTTTCAGCTTTTCCATATCGGAGTCCTCCAGCATGGGCCGCGTTGCATTGAGTGAGCCCCGGTAAAATTGATACCGGCCTGTAACGGGGTTTTTGCGGATATTGCCCTTATGGGACTCCCCTTTTCGCACTTCCATCAGCCATCCGCCGTGCGGGATCCTCTCGACGTATTCATACCTGCTCATGTTCCTCTCCGGCTTATATAATTGCGCGATGTCCGCAAGGCACCCTCATGTCTTCCCTCCGAAAAGGAGGGATTCGATAAACCAGCCCATGCGATGCATCAACCCTCTCGCCATCCGGGCGTGTGCCATTTTTTCGGTCATATTATACCCTGAGAGGCGGTCGTACGTCCTCAAGAATAACGCCTTTTCTGCCGCGCCCACGTGCAGCCGGCCCTGCCTCTCCATCTTCTCGGTGAACCGGCCGAGCCTCCGGACCATCGACTCCACGTCGCCGGGGAGAAGCGGTCTTTTTGCTGCCCGGTCGAAGTCGAGAAGAATGAGGCGATTTTCACGGGTCATAAGGACGTTCCTCAAGTGGAGGTCCCGATGATAGACACCCGCCTGCTGCAGCCCCCACAGGAGTTCGGCAAGTTTCACGGCGGCCCGCATCCTCTCCCTTTTTTGGCATGTGTGGAGATATTCCAAAAGGCCCACCGCACCTTCCTCAAAGAGAGTAACCAGATACAATCTTCTGACGACGAACAGTTTCTCGATCACCGCAGCAAAGGGGGCTGCCACGGGGAAACCCCTCTCCCGGAGATACCGCATAATCTCCGCTTCCGAGATCACCCGTCCCGTATTCAAGAAAAAGGGGCCTGTGAAGACCCTGAAGAGGCCGCCATGCCTGTATGCTCTTACCGCGAGCTTATATCCTCCTGTTTCGATTACCCTAATCCCGCCTCTTCCCTTGCCGGCAATCACGCTCGCCTGCAGGAGGTCCCGCAGGAAAGTGACCGGCTCCACGAATGAAGAATAGTAGAAGAGCGTGAATTTTCCCACCTCTAATCGCATCGGACCGTCACTCTCTTCCCGAGTTTCGGCGCGACCGGTGAACATCTCCCCCGGTCCGCTCCATGTACGGAGATTAAACGAGGCCGTACGCATTTGTCAATAGCGGGTTGGCGGTGTCAGGGACTTTCCTGAAGATTTGCAAGACAAGGGAGCATGCGAAAAATCTATCCGCCGGCGAGAAGCATAAAGCGGGGCGACTCCAGCATCTCGACCTCCGTATATCCCTTCTCCATCCTTAGATAGAGTACGTTGAGAAGCTGCTGGAAGCTCGTAATCTGCCTGCCGCCGATTATTCTCCAGGTCTCCGGGTCATCCCAGTCCCACGCCTTTGCTTCGTCAAGCGTGCAGTACCGGTACTCCGCGGTTTCCCTGTTAAGCACTTTCAGCCTGACCTTGTACGTGGTCTTGCCCTCTGTCTCTCCAGCGGCCGACCGGCCGTCTTCTTTCTCTGCCATTTCGGACCTTCCTCTAACGAATAATTATCGGCGGCCGTTCTCGCCCCGCGATCCTTCACCGTGCCGGCTCTCTCCTATAGGCACGCTCATCATAGACAACCAACTTACTCAAGAATAGTATATACTTTACCATAACACTAATCAATAAGCCCATAGAACAGTTTTCGCCTCACCCGAGCGGGACAGCACAGGGCGGTACCGTTTTTCACATCAGGACCGGAGCTACGCTGTTATTTCTTATGACACCCCGCGTCCTTCATGGGCTTTGGAACAGGCGCCAGAAAGCGCCTTTTCATCTCCCCCAGGGTCATGCGGCCGACATCACGGAGGTCGGCCCTGCTCACCAGTTTCATGATTTCCCTTCTCAGGCGGCTGTCTCCCACGTGTTGGAGGAGGTATTTCCTGAATACCCCAACCCGCCTGGCGTAGGCTGTATAATCGGGCGTCACGTGTCTTGTGATCTCCGCCCGCAGCTTTTTTGACAGCAGAGGCAGGAGGCCGGAGGTGGATATGGCGATGAGGAGAGGCCCCTTCCGTATCAGGCTGGGGACGATAAAATCGCACATGGCGGGGCTGTCGGCGGCATTCAGGGGGATAGCGAGGCGCCGTGATTCCTCGCGCACCTGTGTATTCACCTGGCCCCGGTCCGTTGCGGCGAATACGAGCGCGGCCCCTTCCAGGTCGCCCTCCCGGTACTGCCTCGCCACCAGCTCTATTTTGCCTTGCAAATGAAGCGCAGAGAGCCCGCTGGTGGTTTTAGGGCTGATTAGCCGCACCTTTGCCCCGGCCGCGAGAAGCGCCCGGACCTTTCGCTCGGCGACCCTGCCGCCCCCGACGACAATGCAGAGTGTGCCTG
Source organism: uncultured delta proteobacterium (assembly GCA_963768735.1). Lineage (GTDB taxonomy): Bacteria > Desulfobacterota > Syntrophorhabdia > Syntrophorhabdales > WCHB1-27 > BOG-1155. The sequence goes on from CAVYJH010000003.1 coordinate 394,513, forward strand.
TGAGGCGAAGAAACAACGGATAATAGGACTCTTTTACGTCGATGACACCCTCATGAGATGTGTTTTTCAGGCGTGCAGCCGGCTTTGTCTATCGTGCGATCAGTATCGCCATCGAGCGCAGCGGCAGGGTGAAGCGGTTCAGGTGCTTGAGCGGCTCTTCCCGGCCTGCCGGCCATATACCCCTCGATGTGTCGACCGCGCAGCGCCAGGTCCTGCCCGCAGGGGCGGGCCGCAGGACAAAGCCCTGCTCAGCAAAACCTGCGTGGAACATGAGGTACAATGGGTCCTTCCCGTGGATCATAGCCGCAAGGCTTCGGCTCTCATCGGCCCAGTCCTGCGGCCCGCCGTCGGGGCCATACCAGGCGATGTCCTTATCCGTGTAGAACTTCACCTCTCTCAGCACCGCGTTTCTCTTACGGAATGCGATCATCTCTCTGGTGAACCCGAAGATATCGCGGTTCTTCTGCAACAAATCCCAGTTGTGCCAGGATATCTCGTTGTCCTGGCAGAACGCGTTGTTATTGCCTTTTTGCGTCCTCCTGAACTCGTCTCCGCCGAGGAAAAGGGGCACACCCCGCGAGACAAAGAGGGTTGCGATAAAATTTTTGATCTGCCGGATTCTGATCGCTTCGATTTCCGCATCATCCGACGCCCCTTCGACGCCATAATTGTAGCTGCAATTCCAGTCCGTGCCGTCGCGGTTGCCCTCGCCGTTGGCTTCATTGTGCTTTTCGTTATAGCTCACAAGGTCGTTCAGGGTAAACCCGTCGTGGCACGTGACAAAGTTTATGCTGTTCACCGGCTCTTTGCCTGCCCTCTGGTAGATGTCCGCGCTTCCCGAGATGCGGCTCGCCAGGGTGCCTGCCATCCCCGGGTCGCCCCTCCAGAACATACGGACATCGTCGCGGTACTTGCCGTTCCATTCCGACCACCGGTGGCCCGGGAAAGAGCCGACCTGGTAGGCCCCCGCGGCGTCCCAGGCTTCGGCAATGAGCTTCGTCTCCCTCAGTATGGGATTTTCCGAGATCTCGGCGAGCAGGGGCGGGTTCCTCATGATCGCGCCGTCCTCGTCGCGTCCCATGACAGAGGCAAGGTCGAAGCGGAACCCGTCCACGTGCATCTTTATCACCCAGTAGGTAAGGCAGTCGATGATGAACTGGCGCACCACCGGGTGATTGCAATTGACCGTATTGCCGCATCCCGAGTAATTCCGGTAGCGCCGCCTGTCCTCTTCAAGCATATAGTAGATCGTGTTGCTAAGGCCCCTGAACGATATGGTAGGTCCACGCTGGTCGCCCTCAGCCGTATGGTTAAAGACGATGTCGAGGATGACCTCTATGCCGGCCTGATGCAACTCCTTTACCATCTGCTTGAACTCCTGCACCTGGCCGCCTTCCGGAGCGCCCCCCGCGTAGGTCGACTTCGGCGCAAAGAAGGCCACGGTGCTGTAGCCCCAGTAGTTTGTGAGCGGATCAGAGGTCAGCGGGTTGAGTTTCTCCGATTCATGTTCGTTGAACTCCTGGATCGGCAGCAGTTCGACGGCGGTGATCCCCAGTTCCTTAAAGTAGGGGATTTTTTCTGCGACGCCGCCGAAGGTGCCGGGTGTTCTTGCGCCCGATGAGGGGTGTACGGTCAGCCCCCTGACGTGGGTCTCGTAGATAACGGTCTCAGACCATGACGTCTTTGGCGGCGTGTCTTCCTCCCAGTCAAAGCGGTTGCCCGTCACGATGCACCGGGGCACGGCGCCTGAGTTGTCCTTGACAGAGAAAGAGAAGTCGACGTGGGGGGATCTTGTGTCGTAGCCCTTCGCCTTATGAAAATCCCACCGGGGCCGGGAGGAGAGGGCGGTCGCATAGGGGTCGAGGAGCAGCTTGTGTTTGTTGAAACGGTCCCCCTCACAAGGGTGGTACGGACCGTCCACCCGATAGGCGTAAAGCTGGCCCGCAGTAATGCCTTCGACCCATATATGCCAGATGTCGCCTGTCCGGTTGTACGTCGGGTCGAGCGCCATCGTCTCGTAGGGAAGAGTATCGTGAGGGTCCTCAAAGAGGAGGAGGCTCACCGCCGTGGCGCCGCGGCTGAAGATGGCAAACTGCGCCCCGTCGTCGTGGAGATGGACACCCAGCGGCAAGGGATAACCCGGATACGTCCGAAGAAACCCGGGGCGCCGTCCCGGCAATGGCCGATCGTGTTGGCTCTTTTTCATTTCCACCCCATTCCCGGTCTCGGACGGCCGGGACGGACCCTAGCGTATTTTTTGAAGCTGCAGGTCCGCGGTCACCAGTGAGACGCCCTGCACGCTTTTCGCCACCACAATTATCTTTTCCTTTATTTCCTGGCTTGGCACGGACCCGCTCAGCGTCACACGGCCGTCGAGGACAAAGACCCTCACCGGCGGCAGACCCTCACCGGCAATCCTGGCCCTGATCTCGGCGGTAATCACGTTGTCGGCAATCAGGTCGCGCGTCGATGCGGACCTTGAGCTCTTGCAACCGTGAAGCATGCAGAGCGCCAGCGCCAGACAGAGCAGGCACAAAAGGCCTCTTTTCATCGGGTTATTTTTCCCCTGACCGGTAGATCCCGTCTCTGATGGAAGCAACCAGCTTTTCCAGGTCTTCCCTTCTCAGTTCCGTAAGGAAATCGAGCTCATCGCCTGTCTTGAGCAGTTCCTGTATGATCTTTACGAGCTTTTCCTTATTCATGTCCCCCTGCTTCATTCCCATAACTATAGATAGATAATCTAAAAACAGTCTCTTCGTCAAGACTTTCCTGAAAGGGACACCAGAGGCGGGCAAGGAGTTGGCCGGGTCGACGCGCGGTCTGCTGCGAGGCATCCTTGCTTTTCGGCAACGAAAAGTACCCTTTAGGGCCTTTCCAAAAGGCCCTAAAGGGTACATACGCGGTTTTCTCAGAGAACTTGTAACGTATAAGTACCCCGGGTACGGGCCTCAGCCGTCACAATTGTGACGCGCCTAGACCCCGAAGGAGTAGATAATATTTTTTGCTGTCAGCTCAGACGAAGATTTGGACCTGGTCCGCCCGACTTCCTCGCCTTTCCGCCAGAGGACGTACCCCCTGCGTGTTTTCATCACCGCGCAAGGAATGTTTAACCTCTCAAACCATTCGACCCAACTCTTCAGCATGTCAGGTGATTCCACTATCTTGCTGACCTCGAAGAAAGGGGTGTGGTCAGGGCGCTCGTCCCCGGCACGCGCAGCTTCTGCGCGTTGCTCGACCTGTCTTCTCGCGGTATTACCTGTGCCCATAAATCCTCCTTATGTGAGAGCGTTTTCGTGAGCGGAAGACCCGACCAGCCTCATGAGAGTATCTCCATCACCTTAAAGGCATGCATCCTTCCTCACGGCCCAGGCATGGCGAGAGGTGCGGGGTCCTCAGATCAACCTTCCTTAGACTTTCCTACAAGCAATAGGTGTGCCGGGGAAAGATGTGACCCGGAAGGGGCCGGAAATATTGCCCATATCGACAACAGGCTGTCGGGGATGGCGCACAAAAGTGTCGAAGGCGCCCCCCTTTGCGGACAAAAATGTCGCACGGCTGCGGGGATCGCCCGGCCCTAAATTTCTCTCCTCTTATGCGCGAACAGGGCTTGGGGGAATTGGGAAGGGACCGCCATCCCTCCGTCGAGATCGACCCTGGGGATGAATATTTTTCTCTGCCGTGGTATAAAATACCATAGCCCCTTTCGGAGGAACTCCAGGGAAGGGACTTGAACGGAATGCTTTAGATAGTGCGCTTCTATCGGAAGGAGATGAGCCATGACCGACCTGAAGCTCTCCAGGGTTGTCCTGGGCGGTATACTTCTTGCCCTTCCGGCCCTCTCCGGCTGCGCCGCCGATTGGTGGACGGTCGATCAGTCAGCCTATCAGCCGCCCGCGCAGTCCGCTGAGCAGGCCGGCCAATTTGCGGGTCAGGCCCCCGTAGGCGAGTCTCAGGGCGGCGCTGACCGGCAAGCGACCGGCACCGCCGGAGAGGAAGCGGGAGACCCGGCATTTCAACCACATCCTGCACAATAGGTCACTAAGGAAGTGCTGGCGGTTCCGGCTTACCTCGCCTTTGCCGCTGCCTTTTCTTGCCTGAGTGCCTCAGTAAACTCCGCCCTGTTAAGGTACCCGTCATTATTGGCGTCGTGCCGCCGGAACCGGTCGAGCGTGATATCCGGGATCAAGACGGAAAGCTCGACGGGTGTGATCTTCCCGTCCTTGTTCGCGTCAACGTCACTAAACGCTCCGCCGCTCCCATGCGCGTCCCGTCTCAGCAGCCTGCCTGTCCTTCTCTGCCGGGTAGCGGGTGGTACGTCCACATCGGCACCGGGCTTGCCGACCAGCCTTACTACCCTTATGCCGGCCGGCAGATAGGAAACGGCGACCGAGTCTCCCACGCGTATGTCGGAAAAGGTCCTATAGCCCGACAGGACAGGCATCGACGCGTCAAAGGTCACGGTGGTTTCTCGGCTTTTCAAAGATAACGTTTCCAGGGCGAGATCTATCCGAACAACCCTCCCGCTAAAGTCGGGTTTCAGGGCCGTGTGTCTCGAGCCCGAGGGGTTTACCGCCGCTTTCTGCGCGGGCGACCCGGGCGGCTCGTTGCCTGTGGCGTGTGTCCATCCCCGGCCGTAAGCGCCGGCAATAAAAAGGAAGCCCATCACCAGGGTTGCTATAAAGGCTTTTCTCTTCACGGGCTGGCCCTCCGTCTGCGTGATGGCTGATGTTTTACAGAGAATCAGCAGTATTGTCAAGTTTCTGTTGTCGGGCCGGGATGGGAAGACCGCAGGCCGCCCCAACAGGCCTCAGTCCGGTGGCCGTCGGGGTTTGTGGAGCGTTGGGGCCCGATCTAATCCGATTCGTCCATTTCGGGCAGTACGGAGATGTTGTTCCGGTATTCTTTCAATACGCGCTTGGTATATGCGCTCTTTGGCTCTCCATTGCCGGCTTGCCGGGCTCTTATTCTGCTCTCCCCGGCGTTGTAGGCATGGAGCGCGGCAGGCAGGTTTTTGAAGTCTTCCACGAGCTTGGAAAGATGGTAGATGCCGAGCTTGATGTTGTTATCCGGCTCGTGGAGGCATTTAGTGCCGTTCCACGTCACGCCAGCGTCCTTGGCTATATATTTTGCCAGGGAAGGCTTGATCTGAAAAAGGCCCCGGGCGCCCTTCCGTGAGACCACGTCATGGTTGAAATTGCTCTCCACTTTGATCACCGCAAGGGCGAGGCGATAATCCAGATCATGCTGCTGGGATTCGTCGCACACGGTATGGATCACCTCTTTCAGCTTATCCTCCCGCATATCGACGTTCTTGCCTTTCAGATATGAGACGACTTGTTCGACGACAGCCGATTTCTCGGATTCATCCAATGCCTGCGCGGTCTTATTGGTAAATCCCACCATGGCGACCATGAGAAGAACTACGGGAACAGTTGCCAGAGCTATTTTTGACCGCCATCTCATAAAGTTTCCCTGTTCGGTAATTAATTATTGCAGCGCAGGCTCAAGGTGCAAAAACTTCTGTTATGATACACGAGAAAAACACGTTATGCAAGAACCCAAATCCACCGCCTACCTTTATCCGGTCCCCCTCGGTAGCCTGAAAAGGCGATCCCAGACAAAAGTTACCTCCAAAATGGGATCAAAGAAGATGCCTTAAGGCCGTTTCATCAGCCAGACATCGTTGTAGGTCCTCCTTGGGGGTTATTTTTGGTAGGCCCTGCCATTTTTGTTCTTCCGGCCAACTATTCGCGTCTGGGGGCTCTCTGTGCGGCTACCCCGATGCCGCATAGCCAAGCTCCATGATTCTCCGGCGGGCGCTCACCAGCACGTCGAATGAGGGATGATTCCCGGCAAGCCGGACGATCAGTCCCCGTGCATGCTCTATAACCCGTCCGGGCAGATTGATCAGGTGAAAACGGACAGCCTTCATCCTTTTTGTAACCCAGGAGTCTTGAAGGACCAGTCTCTTCATAGCCGCATTGAGATTGTGGGCAAGGACCATGATCCACCACCAGGCGGCATTTTCCCCGAACTTGCCCGAAGGGAGCTTCCCTCCCGCGAGGTCTTCTTTCATAACAGCATGGGCCTCTTCGGACTTGCCGCATCTTTCATGATGCCAGTCGATCAGCTTACCCCCTTCCCAGTCCATGTTCGTGGCGATGCCGAAGAGCTTGTACTGAGTCTCACTGAAGGCGATGGTCTGAAAAGGGAGATAATCCATACCGGGGAGGAGAGGCTGTTTCAGCCGCTCCCGGATTGCTATGTAACGGTAGGGCTCTCCTTTCTTTGTCGCGCTCTTGTTCGGGACAAAGCACACTTCCGCCCATTCTCCGGCGATGCGTCCCTTCCTGTCAAAGAGAGGATGCCATTCCTCTGCTTCACGGACCGCTTTTTTGAACTCAGGCGTCACATCCGCGCCTATGGCGAACTCAATCCTGCCGAAGCGTTCATTCTCGCCCCTGTCGCAATAGGCCATAAGGTCATGCTGATAGCCTGCCGTATCGGAACGGAGCCTTATTGTCTTCACTCCGGGAGGGAGAAAGGAAAGGGCGTGGGTGAAGACACGGAGCTGCTCATGTCCCGCCGGGACATTGCCGTCTCTGAACTCCGTATGGAGAATGAGCCCCTTCTCGGCCCAGTAAGTATTCAAAGGCTGGTAGGCTTTGAAGCCCTTGTAGGAGAAGAGGGCGTCTTGCTTCTCCGTTTCAATGAGCGTGGCGTCCATGTCTATGGTAGCCTGATCTACAGGGTCTTGTGTGTCGACGGCAGCGACGAGGTCGGCGTTGATGCGTTCAAGGCCGGATAAGAGCTCGGACAAGGGGGGAATGACTGCCTTGCCCTCTTGGCGGGCATAGTTCTTGTGAAAGGCGGCAAGGTATCTGAAGACGGCGGATGGAGAAGGGACCGAGCGATGTTTCTCCTTTCGCCATCGTTTCCCTATTTCCCGTCTCTGTTTTCTCGGAAGGTCTCCGAGTTCGATCCTGCGGAGAATGCCACAAAAGACGTTTTTGCCCTAAGAGGCACGCGAACCACAAACGCCTACCGCAAGGTATCCATCAACGGCATCGAGCTTCAAGGTGCCAGGCGTCGATCCATACAAACCGGTCGATTTGAGGATGGTCCCCGATCCAGAGACGGGGCTGGACGGAGAATCAGGTTCTCCGGCACAACGGAAAGCTGGTGAGTACTCAGAAGGTTGCAAACTGCCGCCTTGAAAGGAATGCGGTTTTGATCTTTAGACAGTGCGGTTTTGAAACTTCGCTAACAGTAAAAAGTTATTCCTCGGAGTTGCACGCCTTTCGTGTCTTTTCCAGAATGGCCTTGAAAGTCTTCATATCGTAGTTGGCCTTCGTAATGAAATCCTCGTCCGACTCGAAGTACCACACAAGCATTGTCTTCAACTTCTCGAGGGGGTAGAGCCTGACGAGGTCGCGCGCTATCTTGCCTTCATTTTCGTAACGCAAGGCCGGTTTCTTCTGAAACTTCGTGAAATAACTCTGACCGTACGCATCCAGGAGCTGCTTCATATCCGAAAAATCGTGCACCTTGTCCGATTGTTCCCGGAAAATCTCGCCCTCCTCCGGGATCGGGCTTTCGCCTGCCTCCGGCTTCTCCTGCCGCGTTCGTTCTTCTTCCGCCCCGATCATCTCTTTCTTCTGCTGCGCATACCACTCGGAGGCAAACTCCTTGTAAATGGCCTCGATCGTGATTACTTCCCGGTCTTTGCGGCCCGCCATGAGCCTCTTTGCAATCACGTAGAAGGTATAGACGGCCATATGCACGTCCTGGTCCGTTTCTTTCCCCTGAAAAACCCCGATGTTCCTGAAACGGGATACGTCCACGATGGGATACGTAGTGCCGTCCACATCGAACAGGTAGATCCCGAACGTGTTTTTGTCTACCTCTCCCGCAAGATCGATCCTTTTTATGTAGTCAAGGTTCACCATGCCGTGATGATCCGTCTCTATCCACATGCTCGTTTCTCCGTCTCGCTGATTTGTGACCCTGAATAAGCGCACCGCTTCAAGGCACGTTTCCCTCTTCTCAATAAAGGTGACACAGTCATATATAAAATATTTCTCAAAGTACTGTCAAGTGGTGCAAGGGCGGGTTGAAAATTCGCAAAGACTTGCCTCTCAGGCCCCGGACGGGCTAAAATAACTTCCGGCGCACTTTTACGACCGAAGGATTATCACCATGTTCACCACGTCACCGCTCATCGAGCCCGTCTACACGATTGTCCTTACCGGCGGACCCTGCTCGGGGAAAAGCTCTTCCCTCGCCTATCTCACTGAAAAGCTGTCCGATTACGGCCTCATGGTCTTCGTCATACCGGAAACGGCAACGTTGATCACGGATAACGGCATCGACAGGCGCAAGATGGACAGGCCGAAGCAGGTGACCATGTATGAAGAAGCGATACTTGACATGCAGCTTTCCTTTGAGGAGACCTATCAAAGGGCGGTGATGCAGATCTTTCCCGAGAGAAGAAAGGTGCTGCTCCTCGACCGGGGCGTCATGGACATCAAGGCCTTTATGCCGCACAATGATTTCAAAGGCATACTCAGGCGGAAGGGCCTCAGCGAGGTCGCCCTCCGTGACCGGTACCACGCGGTGATCCACCTTGTCACGGCGGCGGAAGGGGCAAGGGAGTACTATACGGGTGAGAACAACTCCGCGCGCATCGAGACTGCGGAGGAAGCGGTTCTTATCGACCGGAAGATACGGGAAAGCTGGCTCGGCCATCCGCGATTCCGGATCATTGACAACCGGACCGACTTCCGGGGCAAGATCAGGAGAACATTTTCGACGATCCTTCAGCTTCTCGGGATGCCTGCTCCACGGGAGACAAGGGAAAGGTACCTCGTCGCGCAGGTGAGGCGCGAGCTCCTGCCGGCCCATCAGACCGTCGAGATAGAGCAGGTCTACCTGCGCTCGAAAACGCGGGATGAAGAAATACGGATCAAGAGAAGGGGACGGGACGGGTCGTATCTCTACTTCCTCACGAGGACGAGGACGGCAGGCTTGCGCATCGAAGAAGAAGAGCTGATCACGGAACAGCGCTACACAAGCTTGAAAAAGCTGAAAAAGCCGGGTACGGAGGTCCTGAAAAAGGAGCGCGTCTCTTTTTTGTGGAACGGCCAACATATCGAGATCGACGGGTACAGTGGGAGATACGAGGGGCTTTCCGTGCTGGAGCTCGAGCCCTGCGAAGCCGCCGGGGAAGAAACGACTATCCAGTTGCCGCCTTTTATTACCGTCGGGGAAAACATCACCCAGAACCCCTGCTATGGCGAGAGACACATGGCGACGAAGAAGAGGCGGAGCAGCCATGCCCCAAAGCTGCCGTGACTGCAAAAGAAAGGGGGCCTTTGAAAAGGCCCCCTGAGCATCTCGCGTAGGTGCGCGCTTTCTAGAAGAAGTACCAGAAGGCGATCCTTCCGGTCTGGACGTCGCCCCTCGAACCGAGGATACCTCCGGTGGGGGCAACCGTGGAACTGCTGTTGGTGCTGTTGGTGCCGCCGCCGCTGCCCGGACCCGCCCAGTTCGTCGCAATGTATGAGTACTCCACGCCGAACCTGACCGCGGGGTTCACATCATACAGGACGTTGACGATGTACTGCTGGTTTTGCGTGATCACGTTGTTCGCATTCAACTGATTGTAGTAAGCGCTCGTATAGTTCCTCAAGTAGCCGTAAAGACCGTTCACGTAGACCTTATCGGTGATATAGTAGCTGATCTGTCCCCAGCCGCCCGTGGTCACCGGCACGGTGTACCTGACGCCGGGCCCCGGGTCCGCGTCATAGGCGAGGAGGGCCCCGGCGCCCCTCGCGTTCAGGAACCAGTTGGACAGGTTCTGGCCGGTGAAAACCGATCCCGACAAGGAGAGGGCGCCTGCCTTGTTCAGGTTTTTCTCCGGGATGATGGGGACAAATGCCTTGAAAGCGCCTGCCCACCGGTCCACGTGGTCCGTACGGAACGCGGTGGGGGTAGCGACGGGGAAGCCATAGGTAACCGAGTCCTGGCCAAAGAAGCCGCCCACGGCGAACTGCATGACGTTCGGCCCGATCCTGCCCGCCGAGTCCGACCTATAGCCGAGCTCAGCGGCGAAGTCGGGAAGCTGCGAGGTAACCGTGGGGGCTGTTCCCGTTGCCGTTTTGGATCCTGGTACTGGGGCCAGCGCTTGACCGACGGAGTTGGAGGCGCCGATCTGGTCGGCCGTCTTGTAGGGCTCCTGGATGCCGAAGGACCCGTAGAAGCTCTTTGTGAAGTTCTGTGTCACGCTGATCTGGGGCACGGTATAGGTGCCCCTGCCTGCGAGGGCCAGGTCGTTGAGGCCGATGAAGTTGAAGGAAGGCTGGAACCCCCAGAGCTGCCAGGTCTGTCCGACGGTCAGCTTTGTGGTTGCCCAGGTGAAGTCCATATAGGCGTGGGTCATGGTGAAGGTGCCATACCGTGTGCCGGAAGTACCGTTGTTCGACGTCTGGCCGGTAAAGGCGCCCTGGACAAAGGCGGACGTCTTCGCGCCCCACGCATCGGGGCCTTTGACCAGGAAATTGAGGGCCGTCTGGCCGGTGGCCATGGCGAAGGCGCCTGTTGCATTCGCCGAATTCTCGACGCCGTGGTAGTTGTTGCGCTGCGCGTAATACTGGTCGAGACCTTCCACATTACTGCCGGCGGGACCACCGATAGGCACCTGGGTATCGTAGCCTGCATCGACCTTCACGTACCCGCCTACCGTCAAATTCCACTGGCTCGTCGCACTACCCGCGAAGCTTATGGCCGGCAGGGCCAAAAGCAACGCAAAAGCGACTGTCAGCACCTTCTTCATTTGGCCCCCTCACAAGGCCTTATCGCTCTACGTATGAAGCACCGGCCCTGGACTGTCGCTTTCCTGACCCTAAAAAGGCCCTCCTGCGCTCGACGCAAGTGATAAGTATACAGGGGTAATTGTACCGTTTGGCGCGCAGTTTGTCAAGGTTATTCTTTAAAGGATTTTAATGTTTCCCCCCTCCGCGCCGCCATCCTCGGCCCCCTTCGGCGCTGTATACATCCATAAATATGAGAAAACGGCGTTTTTCGCTTAAGAGATCGGACCGGAGAGCCGAAAATAGGGTGTAGGGCTGAAAGTGCATTTCTTCACGTGAAAGGCTGAATTCCACTAGGAGGTTATCGGAAATGACTAAAAAGCTGTTTACGGATGTAAGAATTGGTTGCAGACTGGCCGTCGGGTTCGGGGTTGCCATCGCGTTCATGGCCGTGATCGTTATCGCCGGGCAAGTCTATTTCACCAGAGTGAACGGTAATATCGATAATCTGGTCAAGGTGAATAACGCCAAGCTCAAGAACGCCTATGAAATGAAGATTGCCTTGAGCGATCTTACGCGTCCTATCGCGGAGATCATCACTGGTAAGGATAGCAGCGTGAAAGAGGAGGCCAAAACGCGGATCGCCGAGGCAAGGGAAAAATACCAGAAGGCCGTAGGCGAGCTTGAGAGGCTCGAGACCGGCGAAGAAGGAAAACAGCTCATCGCGAGGTTCAAGGAAGAAGTCGCGAAGGGCAGGGAGGCAAACAACGCCGCCGTCGAACTCGGTATGGCGGGCAATAGCACGGAGGCGGCGGAGAAGTTTACGGAAGGGGCGCAGGCAGTAAAGAACTATACGGAAGCCGCCAACAATATCGTGGCGTACAACGAGAAAAAGACGCTGGCCATCCTTAATGAGGTGAAGGGAAACATTTCCATGGGACGCGCCGTTTTTCTGGCCATCGGCCTGTTGACCCTGCTCGTGGGCGCGTGGCTGTCGCGGACTATCACACGGAGCATTACCATACCGATCAACCGCTCTTCCAGCCATATAGATCAGATGGCGAAAGGGGATTTTTCCATACCCGTTTCCCCCCATGCCCTCGCGAGGAAGGATGAGATGGGCATATTCGCGAAATCAATGGACGCGATGAATTGCAGCCTTGGCCGGACGCTGGGGGAAGTGACGCTGTCGGCCACCAACGTGGCGTCGGCCAGCGCGCAACTGAGCGCGGCGGCTGAAAACCTGTCGAAAGGGGCCATGGACCAGGTTGAGAGGGCTACTCAGGTCGCGGCGGGCTCGGCCCAGATGAACCAGGCCTCGGAAGATATCGCGAGAAGCTCGAGCGGTGTCGCCGCGTCGGCCAGCCAGGCCGTTGAAGTCGCCAAGGGGGGGCAGGTGGTGGTGGATAAGGCAATCCGGGAGGTGAACGTCATCGCCGAAACCGTTGAGACCGCCTCCGGTTTTGTGAGGGACCTGGGGGAGCAATCCGAAAAGATAGGAAATATCGTCACGGCAATCAACGAGATAGCCGACCAGACCAATCTGCTCGCCCTTAATGCGGCAATCGAGGCAGCACGGGCCGGGGAGCACGGGAGAGGGTTTGCGGTCGTGGCCGACGAAGTGAAAAAGCTCGCGGAAAGGACGTCTGCCTCCACGACGGAGATAGGAGACATGATAAACACCATCAGGCTGGGCGTGGAGAAGACCGTGCAGTCGATGGACCAGGCAAAGAACAAGGTCGTCACGGGAGTGGAATATTCTTCCCAGGCACAGGCGGCACTGGGGGAGATCATCACGAGCATCGACCATCTCTACAGCGGCGTGCATCAGATAGCGACCGCCATCGAGGAGATGAGTGCGACGACAAACGCAATCACCAGGGACATAAACCAGATTTCGGTGGTGACGAAAGAGACGTTTTCTTCTTCGGAGGAGATATCGGGGGCGGCAGCCGGCCTGTCCACCCTCGCGAGGGGCCTCGAAGGGGTGGTCCAGAGCTTTAAGGTGAAGTGAAAAGTCGCGGGTCGGGAGGGGCACAAGGAAGGGGCGACGCCCTTAATAGGTCCTATAGGTCTTATACGACTTATAGGACCTATTAAAGTCAAAGACTTTTGTTTTACTACCCAACTTCTGCTGTAATTTGCTATAATACTTCTCTAGCCCGTAGGGGGCAGTCAAGCCTTTCCCGCCGATGAGATGTCTTTAGTCATGCGACCCCTGTTTTTCGCAGGCTGTTGCGGCGGATTTTGAGGTGACGGTATGGAGCGGAAGAGGTCTAAGCCCCCGCGAGGACGTCTCGTCGATCCAGGTATCGGGCAGGATGGGCTTTTCCGCCTGTTGGAGGCGGACCCTGGGTCTGTGCCGGGACAGCGGGCAGAAGACGAAGGGCATCACCGGTCCCCGCCCCGAGGGAAATACCCAAAACTGGACGACTGTGTCCCTTTTGCCTGCGTGGTTCTCGATAAAAGCGGTGTGATAATCGAGGCAAACGGGGCGGCCGCGGAGCTTTTGCACGCGGAAAGGGAGCTTCTCCCCGGAAACTCCCTGAGCACTTTTGTGGCCCCCCAGAGCCGAAACGAATTTCTTGCCCACTTGAAACGCATAACCGGAAAGGGTAAGAGAGACCGGTGCGAGGTGGAGATCGGGGCGGACGGGTTCGGCCGCGCGGTGCGCCTCGACAGCGCTCCCCTTGCCCAGGGCGGCCGCCTGACGGGCGTCTATTCTGCCATCCTCGATATTGCCGTTCAAAAGAGGGCGGAAACCTTGCTCCGCGAGAGCGAGGAACGCTATAAGGCGGTGGTTGAGCGGTCGAATGACGGCATAGCCATCGTGCGGGGGAGAGGCTCCTGTACGTAAACCCTCGCTACAATGACATCTTCGGCTTACGGAACGCCGACGAGGCCGTCAGCCTCGGCTTGAGGCTGGTGGTCCATCCGGAAGACCGGGACCGGTTCTTCGATATCATGGAGCGAAAAGCGAGAAAAGGGGAGCATACGCCCTCGCGCCTCGAATTCAGAGGTTTCGGCAAAGACGGCTCGGTCGTCTATATAGATGCCTCCGTGTCGAGGACGATATTCCAGGGAGAGGCCGCTCTGCTTCTGACCTTCCATGATTCTACCGAACGGAAGCAGGCTGAAGACGAGCGGAAACGCCTTGCCCTCATTGTCGAGCAGGCCGCAGAAATGATTCTCATGACCGACAGGGACGGCATTGTGCAGTATGTCAATAATGCCTTTCTGCAAAGCAGCGGGAAGAAGCGGGCCGAGGTGATCGGGACGCCGGTCCTGGACTGTGCCTCATCCGGGGACGAAGACTTCTATGAAGGACTCGGGGCGAGGCTCCGAAAGGAGAGGAAGTGGAACGGCCGCATGACCCTCAAACAGCCGGACGGGCGCTTTTCCGAGCTTGATGTCGCCGTCTCGCCCATGCGGGATGCCTCCGGAGCGCTCCTCAATTACGTGATCGTCTGCCGCGATGTGACTACCGAGGCCATTCTCGGCCAACAGCTTCGCCAGGTTCAGAAAATGGAGGCCGTACAGACACTGGCAGGGGGGATAGCCCACGATTTCAACAACCTTCTCGCCGCCATCATGGGCAACGTAGAGCTGGCCATGGACGATGTGGCGGCAGACAGCGGTGTGCGCCATAACCTCGAGCAGATATTCAAAGCAAGCCGGCGAGGCAAAGACCTGGTGAAGCAGATCCTCCTCTTCAGCCGGAGGGACCAGAGGGAGTCGGTGCTCATCGAGGCCGGCCCTCTCGTCACGGAAACGATAAACCTTCTTCGTCCGTCAATCCCCGCAGCTATCGATATCCGGTGCCATGTGGAGCCGGGAAGGAGCACGGTCCTGGCGGACGCGGGCCGGCTGCAGCAGATACTCATGAATCTCGTCTCCAACGCCGTCCATGCAATGCGGGAAAAAGGAGGAGTCCTCGATGTAGTCGTCAAGGAATACCAACTGACCGGCGACAACCCTTCCCTGCCTCACCTGTTGCCGGGCGCCTACCTGATGATAGGTGTGGGCGACAGCGGCCACGGTATGTCGCAAGGCGTGATGGAGCGGATCTTCGAGCCGTTTTTTACCACCAAACGCACGGGCGAGGGGCCGGGCATGGGCCTTGCCGTGGTCCACGGCATTGTCAAGGCCCTAAAAGGGGTCGTCACGGTAGAGAGCGAGCTTGGGAAGGGGTCGACTTTCGAGGTGTATTTCCCCATAGCCACGAGTGACACCGAGCGGACCGTCAAGGAAGAGAGCCGGCCCCTGCCGGCCGGGGAGGAGCGCATACTCTTCGTGGACGACGAAAAGCCGATCATCGAGATGAACTCGGCGCTCCTTGAGCGCCTGGGCTATCGCGTCACCGCCGTGGGGAGCAGCGCGAAGGCCCTTAATTTGTTCACGGCTGCGCCCGATGCGTTCGATCTCGTGATCACCGACCAGGGCATGCCCGACCTGACGGGCATCGAGCTGGTGGAGAGAATAAGGTCCGTCCGCAAGCATATCCCCATCATCATGATTACGGGCTTCAGCGAAACGATCGACGCGGAACGGGCAAAAAAAATGGGTATTCAGCAGTTCCTCATGAAGCCTGTCATAAGGCGGGAGCTTGCCGAGGCCATAAGGAATGTGCTCGAGGGGCAGGAATTGCGCAGGTAAGCGCTATTTCTTTATGATCATGGCCCGGCCGGAAACACCTGCCTTCATCATGGAGAGGAGGGAGCTGCTCTCGCGGGTGATCTTGGCCGCTATAGCCTCCCCGTACTGCGGATTGTGATGCCATCCTCCCTTCGCCACAAACTGCATGTCATGGCTGAGTTCGTCATAGCGCGCGCGGAGAGGAACAGAGTGTCTGCCCTGCCGCTTTTCGAAGTCCCACATCCCCTTCTCGAGGGCCGCAGCCGAGGTGGCATAGATCGCCCGGAGCTTCCTATCCTGTGCCATCCAGTCATCGACAAGGCTTCCGTACCCCTTTTCATGGCAGCGGGCGCACGCGGTCTCCAGGGCCCTGGGGCTCTCTGCGTTGCCCCGCCTCACCGAGGTATGGCATTGGACGCACGTGACCTTTCCCCACATTGCGTCCGGCGCATCGGCAATGCCTTTCACGCCCTTGCCCCGGAACATGGCCTCCTCGGCGCGGTGGCAGTCGCTGCACCGCACCTTGCCGATGCCCTTGCCGTGGTGGCAGTCGCTGCAGCCGACGAGGCGCGTCTGCCCGTGTTGCGCATACGGACTGTGGCACTTCTCGCACCCGTCCTTCTCTTCCATATGTGCAGCGTGGGGGAAGCTCACGCTGCCGAAGGGCACCACCTTGTCGGCAATCCCGCCATGGCAAAGGGCAAGACATGAGACCTCTGCCGCGCCGCGGGCCGTTCCCGCCGCACTTTGCTCTTTTCCCACCGCTGCCTCGAGTACCTTCTTCGCAGCCTCCATGGCTTCCACGGTATACACGATGTTGTGCACGCCGTCGCCTTTTTTGATGAAGGCGTAATTATACTCTGCATCGGCGATCGCCCGGCCGATGCCGCGCTCGGGTCGGTTCTTCGGCAACCTCCGACGCCTGTGCGATCCTCACTCGGAGATCCTCCAGACCATCCTTCACTATCTTTTTCCACGTCGCTGCCATCCCGTCGGTGAGGTTGCCGTGGCACTCCTTGCACGTCGCGCCCGGCGCTTCCCCGGAGCCTTTCGGGTGGCATACGTCGCAGTCCATATTGATAATCGCCATTCGGTTCGGTCTGTCGGCCACGAGCCTGGCCCCTTTGCCCAGGTATATCGATACCTCGTTCAGATGCTCGCCGGCGCCGTGGCACCCGGAGCAGGTTTCTGATGGCTGCCCTTTGTAGTGGAGGCCCGTAATCTGATGCTTGATGGGCGAATGGCAGGTGAAGCATTCGACCTTATGGTCGGTCACGTGTTTCCGATGGAGGAATTCGGCGGTATACCTGGCCTCCAGTATCTCCCTCTTGTTGTGGCATTGCAGGCAGGCAAATTCGGGTATGTGCCCGTCGCCGGAGATCACGTTCGTGTGGCACCGGCTGCACGTGATGCCCCTGTCAATATACCTCTTATGGTTGAAGACAAATGTCTTGTCCACCGTGATGTCGCCCCGCGCCTCGAAATGGCAGGTGCGGCAGCCCGTGGGCAGGCTGCCGCCTTTCTCGCTCTTGTAAAAATGGCATATGAAGCACTCCACGTCCGTGACCGTCATATGGGCGCCCTGTACGATCTGGGAGTGGCAGGTAGTGCAGCGGAGCTGCTTCTGCCGCCTCATCTGCTCGATGTGCCGGGGGTGGCTGAAGAGCACGTTCTTGAAGACCATGTCGTCCTTCAAATCGGTCCTTCTATGGCAGCCGCTCTGGAGGCAGGCTCGCGTCATCTATCTCCGCATGGGGCCTCGTGGGGCTCTTACCCGTGATGAAGTAGGCGAGGGATAATTGGCCGTCCTGCCACTTCCCCTTCAGGTGGTTGGGAAAACCTGGCTTGTAGTGGCACTTGATGCAGTCGACGTTCCTGTGGCTCGACGCCTTCCAGGAATCGACGTAGGTTTTCATATTATGGCAGAGGCCGCAGAAGAAAGGCGTCTCGGAGAGCTTGAACATACCGACGACGATAACGACAAAGCAGAGAAGCACGAAGGAGAGAAAAACCGCGATGCCCTTCTTGTGCTGGAGGGTCCCTCTCTTCGATTCCGCGTAGAAGTCCGAGAGGAACGCCCTCACCAACCTGTAGAGGCGACGAAACTCTCCTTCCGTTTTCTTCTCGGTCCGGCGACGCATAGTGTTTGGGGCAGATCCTAAATCTGCCCCCCCACGAGATGACGCATCTAGAGCTTAAAGAAGAGAAGCAGGGAAACAACGAGCGAATATATTACCAGCGACTCGATCATGGCAAGACCGATGATCATCGGGGTAATAATCTTTCCTGAAGCCCCGGGGTTTCTCCCAATGCCCTCCAGCGCGGACGCTACCGCTCTGCCCTGACCGATGCCGCCGCCCGCGGCGGCTATGCCGAGGCCGATGCCCGCCGCAATCGCGATCATCGCTTTGACCTGGGGATCGAGTCCTGCCCCAGGCTCGGCAGCCATGGCAACGCCTGCGGAAAAGCTCAGCACAACGCCTAAAAGCACGAGAACTACGAACAGTTTCCTCATATTGTGTTCACCTCCATCGTATTAATTTTCCTCGTGGGCCACAGCCCCCGAAAAATAGGCCATCGATAAAAGCACAAAGACAAACGCCTGCACCAGGGCGACGAATGTCCCCAGAAACATCCCGATCAACGGTACGAACAGGGGAACGAGCATGAAGAAGATGCCGGTGACAAGGTGATCCCCCATGATGTTTCCGAAAAGCCTCATGCCCAGGGAAAGGGGCCTTGCAAGATGACCGATCATCTCGATGGGGATCATGAGCGGAGTGAGCCACCAGATAGGCCCCATAAAATGTTTCACGTATTTCAGGCCGTGCTCCCGTATGCCGTAATAGTGGGTCAGGACAAAAACGGTAAGGGAACAGGCAAAAGTCGTGTTCACATTATCCGTAGCGGGGAGAAAACCCGGCACCAAGCCGGAGAGGTTGTTAAAAAGGACGAAAATACCCAGGGTCCCGATGATGAGCATAAACTCCGGGCCCCTCGGCCCCATCGTTTCCTCCACCAGGCCGGAGATCGCCTCCACCATAAGCTCCAGAAAATTTCTGAAGGTCAACGTGTCGTCAGGCAGAATATCGTCCTCTTTCTTTTTATACTGCGCGTAACCGAGGATGACGATCACGAGAAGTATGACGGAGACGACAATGCCGTTTGCGACATGGGGTTGGAGTGATCTGAGGCCGGGTATCAGCGAAACCCACATGAACTGTTCATGCCCCATTGTGTTTCCTCCTTGCACAAGGCGTGAAAACGGAGATTACCTGGCTTATGACCACCGAGAGTAAGACCGTCCCCAGCCCGATGATGAAAAATAGAATATTGACGTTCCCCCAGATCACAATCACCGTCACGAGCCCCGTAAGACCGAAAAACTTGAGGGGCAGCTTGACGAGAAGCTCCTTCTTGCTGGGGGTGACGCCTGAGAAAAAACTTTCCATGATCTTTTTAAGGAGTCGAAAGTTGAGGGTCATCATCGCGCTCGCCACACCAAAGCTGAATACATAGGTGAAGTCGCGCATGATCAGGCCTGAGGCAAGCGACCCGAGCACAAGGATGGCCACATTTGTCCGCTCTATGTCACTTGCCGTCGTTTCTCTCATCGTCCTTTTCCATCTTTTTCCAGAGCTCGTAGAGGCGCCTCATTCCTGCAACCAGGCCGAAACCCATAAATACGAGCGTCAAAATCGGCGCGGTACCGAAATAACGGTCCAGGTAATATCCGATAGCAAGGCCGATTGCCAGCGATACCCCCATCTCTATGCCGAGGGTACCATAAGTCAGAAATGAAGCGAGCATCTCCTTTTTTTCATTCCGGACCATAGCGAGCACTACCTTTTCTAACATGAGAGCGTCTGAATAGTCAATTGCTTTTCTCATACCTTGTGCATTTTTTCTCATCGGTGCGGGCGGCATGGAGCCGCACCGGGCCGCAGGGCGCCCGCTACGGCCGAGTGGAAAGGTTTGAACTTTGAGAGGCAGTATGCTATAACCATAGTCTCAAGATCGTGGGCCGCTAGCTCAGTCCGGTAGAGCAGCTGACTCTTAATCAGGAGGTCGTAGGTTCGAATCCTACGCGGCCCACCAATACTTTAAGGTAGTTACCGGTGATTTTTCTTATCCTCAGTTTTGTTGGTGCCCCTATAGGCGGCACCACCGCCCATATCGCCCGTAACCTTCATACGTCATGCCGCCGCCTTGAGCGTCACACGCATACCCGCCTTGGTCGCCAGAATGATAAGCATTTCAAGGCTGAATCTCTCCCATTTGCTGGTATTCAGGTCCGAAACCCTGGACTGACTGACCCCGAGGATTTCCGCCGCCTTCGCCTGTGTCGACTTCTTCGCCTTGATGAACTTCCTCAAGCCTGCCAAACATGGTTTGCCTGTTCAGGTTTCTTTCCGCCCTCATTCTTGACGGCGCCAGAGCCGACAGACGTCATTTGACATGTGTTACCCGTGTGCTATATACTGTTTTTACAGAGAGTGATAAGACCGTTCCGGGCTGTTCATGGTGTTCCCATCCATCGGTTGGCTATAGCCATGACACCACGAGCCCGGAAGGCGCGCTCTCTTTTTTATTCTGCCAGGTAGACCATCCGGAAGGCGATCTTCTCCTCGAAGACGTTAAACCACTCCCACCGTTTCCGCTCATAGCCCTGGAAAATCCCGTAGCTGAATATATCGACGGCCTGAAGGCCTCCGTACTCTTTCGAATCATAATGGCCGATGTGGAGGGGCACCGTGGGGTACGTCCTCGCCTCAAGCTGATTCCGGACATAGGCGTTGAACTCATGAATCTCCGGCTTGCTCTTCGAGCGGTCGATGATGAGGTCGACCTTTACGGCTGCCTGATCGAGAGGAATCTTTTCTAGAAGGATCCTGGCAATGTAGTTATAGACCCGCGCCTTGTTGTCCGCGAGCTGGTTGAAGAGTTGCCTCTTGTTGAGGACGATCGTGTAAATCTTAAAATCGATCTCCTTCACCTGGTCATAGAAGTAGCGCTTCACCTGGAACGTGGTACCGGTACCTTTCAACTCCTCGGTGATCCTGCTCCGGCAACGCCGGGGATTCAGCTTTCTACGGAGGGTCTTCTGCACCCCTTTTATGAGCCGGCGGTTATCGTCCTGGTCCTGGACAGCGAGAACGGTGACGACGAAGTACCTTGAGGGCTTTTTGTTCACGAAGTCAAAACCGAGGTCTCCGGATTCATCGAGGTAGAGGAAAAGCATTCCGCATTATCGCCCATCAGAGGCAAAACGGTCAATGAAAAGCATTTTTTAGAAAGTGCTTTTATCCCGTGGCAGCCGCTAAATAATTTCCTTGGGTTCCGGAATACCTCCGCCAGACCTCCAGCAGATACCTTGAATCGGTAGCCGCTCTCCGTCCGGGTTTATGAACGGAAGTCTTTAAGGAATTCTCCCCCCAAGTTCCGCCTGCACTCGCAAACCGCCGCCGTCATCTTCCTTCGACACCCGCTGCAAAGTATCGCCCCGCGTTTCATCACATATCCCCAAAGCCCTGGTTGGTCTTCAGGCATTATATTGTGAGGATCACCGGGAGTCAACTTGTGACCATCTCCCTACTACGCCTCTTTCGGCTCCTTGCCCACGTTCCGGGCCGCGTCCTTTGCCCACTGCGCCAGGGCCACAGCCCTATCCAATGTGGGGGAGGTGTTTCTTATCCTTTCCCTGAACTCTTCCCCGCCCACCTCAGCCACGATCTCGTCGACTTCTTCCTCGCTCAATACACGGCCTTTCTTCAAGGTCTCGACATAGCCCTTCAGCATGAAGTTCACAAATTCTGAAATGGACACCTTTCCTGGAAGCTCTTCGAGCTCGTCATAGACATCGCTGTCAATCGTGAGGCTAAGTTTCTTTATCCTTTTTTCTCTTTTGTTCTTTTTTAATACATATAGTAGTTCTAACAGTGGTGTCATCTTGAGGTAGGATACGCCTACACAATATTGCTTTCAAGATGATTTGTGTAGCAGGGAAGTAGGCAGAAAAAGAGAGAACGTTGGAACACAAGGACATCTGTACTGCGGGTCTTGGTGACTATCCGGAATGGAGTTAACGCGTTAGGTGAGCGTGAAGTCGGACATACCTGTCACACGAAGAGGGAAGTGATAATTCTATGGTCCTCCCCGAGCGCTGCCGCGGAGTCCCATGTGCCGTTATGTCCTTCGCTTTAATCTATTTTTGTATTCCCCGCTATGGATACGTCCATCAATCATCTGTACGACTAATTCATCAAGCATGCGGCGTTTTCCATCAAACGTATCGGTTTTATAATCGCAATTAAAACATATCAGGTAGAAATTACTTCCAAGAAAGTCGCTCGAGGCTTTCGTTATCAGTTTCCGTTTGCACTTTGGACAACGAGCTACCAAGGAATCATAATTCACCTGAGATCCATAAAGATATTCCCAATTCCACAGAATCCGAAGGAAGTCATCCTCGGTATACGATTCCCAGGCATTCTCTTTCTGCTTTCTCTTCCTTCTAATTACTGCGGTTATTGCCACCACCGCAGTGAGTGGAATCATTGAGATCAGGATCAATTCCCACACTGGTAGCGTGTATTCAAGGACGAGCAAATTAAATATCAGAGGAATAATACTATGTCCAGACAAGGCGGAGAATAAGTATCCCATGCCGGTAAGAATTCCAGCGGCAATCAGAGTCGCGACGACTTTGCTCCAAATAGCATGCCCCTTAATTTTATTCCACATCGTCTTCATTGGTTTCTAACACCTCTTCTCGCGACGGCCAGCCCCAAGTCAGCGTTCTCGTTGACCATCATGACCGCCTCCTAATGTTGCATCATCGTCTTGATTGGCTCTTTGACCCCTGAAAGCATCGCCCTTTTGCGAACGGCTTTTCGCCGCCGTAATTATTAACTCCGCAAGCCGTTGATTTGATTTCCACTTCATGGCAAGTTTGCTCCGGTCCATCCCATGTTCCGCTATAATGTCCTTCAATTGCTCCACTTCTAGTCGGTCGAGCATCTTCCGGAGAATGTCTTCACCTTGCCGGTACACTTCCATCGGGTTTAAAGGCCCAGGTTTTCTTCGGTGCGGGCGCTGAGGCGCTGCCTTTTCGACCGTGTTTTCCCCGCGTATGATAGTTTCGATCCGGGCTCGGAGGTCGGGGTTTAAGCGGACCTCCTTCAGAAATTCGTCGCAAATGGCCTTTAAAACTTTGTCTGTATTCACGATCACCCCGCTACGCCCATAACTTCTTTTGTAAGAGAATAGAAGAGATCATAGCGCCCGCCATAGTTGTACTTTTGGCGCAGTGTATTGACCTCAGTGAACTCGGCTGCGGAAGCCACAGCGTCAGATTGCGGAATCACCGTTTTGAAAACAAGGGGATACTTCGTCCTGTCTTCCCGCAAGTGCTTCAGCGTACGTGCATGCAACGGAGATGTTCCCGAATACTTCGAAACAACGATTCCAAAAGGCTCTATGCGTTCCTTAATCGTATCCGCAAACGCCCCTACCCTGGAAACGATCTGTGGGATACCATAGGTAGACAAAACGTCGGGAATTGTTGGAATCACGTAACCATCCGAAAAACGAAGGCCATTCAGTGTAATAAGCCCAAGATTCGGGGGGCAATCGATAAGAACATATTCGTAATCGTCTATGACTGCTTTGACAGCCCTCCACAAAACATCCGCAGGATTGTTGGTATAGAATCGACCGCCGGGTATCGACGCCAATCTGTCCTGAATATCGATCAGATCAAGGCTTGAAGGAATCAGATCAAGAGTTCGAACATCACGGACATTTGAGGCTCCTTTTTGCAAAGTCTGCTCCAGATCAAAGTTGTTTTTTTCATCAAGAGCGTCCTTGAATAATGTGGCCAGCGTGTATCCCTTCTTGTTCAATTTCTCCCATTTCTGCTCCCCTATTAACATCGTCGTCGCGTTTGTCTGCGGGTCTAGGTCAATAATCAGGACTCTTTTGTGAAACGCCTCGGAGAGTATCTCTCCCATAGCTACAGTGATTGTCGTCTTGCCCACCCCGCCCTTCAAATTAATCGTTGCTATCACGGTTGCCATATTTCCCCTCCTTTTTTTTAGCCACCTTTTTACCTGCGCACTATTGAACACTGGCCCTGATTGAAGAACCAGCACGGGTGCCGGAAAATCGCCATGTCGCGAACGCCAATTTGCTACAGCAGCGGGTGTTACCCCCGCTAGTTTCGCTACTTCATAAATTCCCATCAAGTCTGCGTCTATGCTCATTCTTTCCTAGCCCCACGTCTGTTAACGTTATTAACAACTGTGAATAGCATTCACATTATAAGTATTTGAAAAAGACATGTCAAGAATTATTGTTGTACAGAAAAAAGCGGCGCAGAAGGAGGCATTTCAACCCCTTTGATCGACCGCCTTTATTTCCGTGCCAGAACCCTTGACAGTCCTATTATGCGCTTTTGACTTTCTATGCTCAGGTATATGAACGTATCCCGGCCTTGATCGGCTATAGTTTTCTTGAACTTTCGCGCCCTGGAAGTGACTTTTTTCCCTTTCCGAAGCGACCGCCGTGCGAGCCGACGGAACCACGCGTCTTCGGAATCCGCCATCGGCTCTATGATCGGCTCGGCTTGGGATACATCGCCTATTCTTCCTCAGGCCCGGCCAGCGTCCTCAAGGTGAACGTCAGAAAGCTTTCCGGTGTATTTCGTGACATATCTAAGGGCAGCGGTAAGATTTTCTATGAGCCTGTAACTTTTGCGGTGTAAGGCTACCTGAAGGGGGCATAAGCTCCTCCCGATTTGTGCCCATCTCAGGAAAGCGAGCAAGCGTCCGGCATCGCTCCCCGATTCTGTCAAGAAGTTGATCGGCGGCTTCAGGATTGTCCTGTGCTATGTACCACCAGATATCGTCCAGGTCGGCTTCCGCCAGCGGGCGCTTGAGGACGCGCAGATTCAAGGGTTAATCTCTTCGTCTTTGCCGGCAAGCCGCTTTCGGCCCCTGGCCTTGACGGCTCCGATATCGAGAGGTGATGGCTCCCCACTATCGAGGCCTTTCTTTATCTGGGCTCGCAAGTCTTCAACGCGTAGGGAGCGCATCCGGTCACGCTCTTCGAGAAGACGCAGCGCCTCACGCATGACCTCGCTTGCCGATCCATAAAGCCCGCTCTCCACTTTACTTTTGACGAACTCTTCGAGTTGCCTTGTCAGAGAGATATTCATTGGCTTGCCTCCTCTCTGATGGAGATTATAACACAGGATAGCAATCTTTGCCATTACCGGCATAGGGTGGGCAGCAGCAAGATGCCATCGTAGATGCAGTGCTGCCACCTATGCTCAAGGGTACGGGAAGGGAAGACCTGAGCGCCAAGCTCGGCCTTCAAAACAGGGAGTCGGTTTACCGTAAGACCTTTGTGCCGGAGTACGTATGCATAGTTGCTTCGCGATGTCTGCGTCGGAGAGGTGTGCCTCTCCCCTTTTTGGGGTTGTGAGAATAATTATGAGACTGTTAATATGTCAACAAGAATGATGAGCCGCCGCAGGCCGGTGCCGAAGAAAGCACACATGATCAGGGCTAAGGCCTGTGCCCTGTCTACTCCTTGACAGGGGTGGCAGGGAGGTTCAGACTAGTGGCAGGGGACCCGGTCATGGATACAAACAGCTCTACAGAACGACCTCACGATACGATGATCGCGCGGGGAGAACTTCAAAACTAGGGAATGAATGAAAGGATGTTGCATGGGAACAACAGGTGCTTTTGAACCACACTTTCTTGCTGCACACACGGCATCGGCTGCATTTACTGTCTATCCCGCCGTTGCCGGCAGCGTTGATCTGCCCGATTTCACATTCCACAAGAACAAGGACGAGGGTAAATTTGCCCTGTCGACCACGGCGGAAGAGCAGTCGCTCTTCGAGAAAAGTCCGACAATATCCGGTAGGGTGCGGGCTCTTCACGATTCACAATTGATGGCGCTACTCGCCCCGATGTGGCCGGAAGCCGCGGATTCGGATATCACGGTCAATATCATTGCCCGGCGTGCGGCGCTTCTAAAGATCACACAAGACGGCATGAGTGTTGTTGTTGAAGCACATTGGAATTTATTCATCCCCTATTTTTATCACATCAAGGAGCTTCCTATCGCCCATTCCGAGATCCTGGACATATTTGCAGACGCGGTCTTCAGTTATGCGATGTTGGCCATGAGGCATCCAGAGGCGACGAAGAACGAATTAGGAAGCCTCGTTATCGACGCGTATCTGTCCCGGCCTAAACTCTTATTGGCTTCGTTGGACATTTTCAATAAACCGAATATCTACCATATCCGCCCGACAAGAATTTGGCTCAATAGGATTTCCGCGGCCAACGACGAGCATCATGTACAGATTGACGTCTCTGCCGCGGCTACCGCCCCGCCTGTGGGCCCCGACTTTTTGAAAGAGGTTGCAAGCTTTATTCATAAGGTCGTGAAAAATTATGCCTTCCGTTATGCGGATTATCTGTGGACGCAACAATACAAAATTTCCTGTAGCATCCAGCCTGATGTGAATATGGTGGCCTATGAAGGAGATGACATTGTCATTAATATTCATCCCCTCATCGGTCTGATCGATTGGAAACCCGCGCTTTATCTAAACCTCGGATATGCGGTCATGCTCGCCATACTCCAATCATCGGGAGGAGAAGACAAAAAGGAAAACATCTATTTAGCCACGATGAAGACGTGGAATCGCTATTTGAGCTTTGACGAATCCGTTGAACAGCGAAGTGTGCGAGAGCTTTGCGGGTTGCCTCAGTTCACCGAAGAAAGACCGAGCCGCCGTTTGTTGGAGTGCATGACCGGCAAAGAAAGCGTGCAACTCCTTGACGATCTTATCATGCTTATGGACTATTCCGCCAAGGAGACAGTTGCAGAAAGGCTGACAGTCTTGAACGAACCCCATTATGGGAAGGGGAGAGCCGGTTATTACGAACAATTATCGCACGCCGTCCGCAATCTGAACACCACCTTAATGAAGAATAACATCAGTCACAGCAAACTGATGGAGGTCTTGCGCAATGACGGCATCGACCATCTGCAGTTGGCGGATCTATTGCTTACAGGCCGCCTGGACAACAGGAGTGTCGTCGATGTGAGTGAGTGGCTTTTGTTAAGGACGCTTTTATATGACCTGATCAATGCACCCAAGGTGTTTAAGGGCGATTACAAAATGCTCTTGAAAGTTCTCACAAAAGTAAACAAGAGCCTGATTGTCTATATCTGGACATTGATCCTGGATAACGATGTACGCTGCGAACCGGTCAATGGGTATATAGCGAAAGTCATCACTGACATTTTCGTGTTTGACCGCGTGAAGATTTATGAAATCGTTGCAGATCCCGTGGAATGCCTGGAGGCTGAGGCCGTGACAGGGTATCTTTTGAATTGGGCCGGCCTTTCACTTGAGGAGTGGCGTTCGATCATCGGGGGGGCGTTGTCGTGCCTGCCGCGCAATGTGGTTACACATTTGAGCGTTCAGACGACCGGCGATGTGGACCAGTTGATCGGTGCGACGACAATACGCGCCAGCGGGCTCATCGGGTTTTATCTGCACCAGGTTTATCGATGGGGCAGCGTGCAGGATGAGCTCACCGAGCGAATTCGCTCCTACTTCCCGGAGTTGCTTAAACAGGCTCAAAAAGCCATACTTCCTCAGAAGACGATCATGGGAGGGGCGATGCTTCTTTTGGTTTTGGCCCAGATCATTTCTGATGAGCGCGATGGGTTTGCGAGAAATATCGTGGTTACTGAAGAAGACAGGCAGGTCATCCTTGGTCTCATCAGGGAATGCCTTCATTGGGACCAGAGGCATTTTGTCATGATGGTCGGGGGTATTGCGGCCGGTTATACGGGAAACATAAACGGATGGATGCTGCAACAATTCGACACCTTACTGGGGCGTTATGGTGGCGGAGATCGTCTTGTGTTGCGCAGTGTCGTGCAGTTTGATGTTGACAATTTGATTGAGCGTGCCCTGATCACGGCCAAGGCTGGAGAAGAGAGCGCACTATTGAACAAGATTCAATTACTTCGTCTTGGGGTCGATCCGGTTGTCAGCAATCAGGCAAACAAGTTTCTCCGGGAGATGGCCTCCCGACATGGTATTCAGTTGCCGGAAGTCGCTTTCAAGAAAAGAGATATCCATGAACTCGTTCTGGAGTTATCCCGGCGCATGAAGACATAAACCCCGTCCATGGAGGAAGAGCGCCGCCTTTGGGTGCAGACGAGGGGGACATCGTGAGGCACGACAAGTTCGCGAGGCGAAGGGGGGGCACCATGAAGATCTCCCATGGCATAGCGGAGACCATCGGCTTCCGCAGAGAAATGGAGGACGCCCATTCAGTGGGGTATGACGAGGGGACAGGGGTTTTCAGCGCCCAGGTCTGCGACGGGCACTCCGGCTCGCTCGCCGCAGAGATTGCCGCCGAAATGCTCACGCCCTGCTTTCTGCATGGAGAAGGCGCGGCCTGCGAGAAGGCAGGCGGGAGGGGATTTACTCCTGAGGGCTTACGGGAGGCGTATCTGGCGATAGACCGCTATATTGTCGCTCGGGGGACTGAAAGCGGGACAGCAGTGGGAACGCTCTATCTCTGGGAAGACAGGTTTCTTGCGGCAAATGCCGGCGATGTCCGGATCGTGATCGGGGATGGAGCGGAGGCAATTAATCTCACCGTCGACCACAAGCCCGATCTTCCCGCTGAAAGGGCCAGGATCGAGGCCCTGGGCGGCAGAGTCGTATGCTACGATGTGCCGCGCGTGCAGGGTTTGCTCTCCATGAGCCGTTCTCTCGGGGACGCCCCCCTCAAGCCTTTTGTCACGGCCGAGCCCCGGATAGCGGAAGGGGTTCTGGGCAGGGGAAAGGATATGGCGATCATCGCATGCGACGGGCTTTGGGATGTCCTGACCTCAGAAGAAGCGGCGGCAATCGCCCGCAGTGCGGCGGGACCGGACGAGGCGGCGAGGCTGCTCGAAACCGGGGCAATGGAGAGGGGAAGCATGGATAATATTACCGTGATCGTCCTTGACCTGAAGGCTTACACTACACGGTGCGGGCGGGAGCGCCTCTGCGTGTTACGGGTGCTCGACCGGGCCCTTTTCGCGACGTGACAGCCGGATCACTTGATGAGGGGAAGCATGGCTTTGAATTCTGCGGTACCCGCTCTCCGGAGCAGCTCGTAGATCACCATCTCCGTGGAAGTGATGATGATGCCGGCTGCCCGCATCCTGTCAAGGGCCACGGTGACATTGTCGGGTGAGCGGGAAGATACCGCGTCGGCGGCGACGTGGATCCTGAACCGGGGACTGCCGGACAGGGCGGTCTGAGCCACGCAGATATGCGCCTCGATGCCGGCGACGATCAGGACATTCCTCCCCGTCTCTCCGACTCGCGCGGCAAACGCCTCTGACAGGAAGCAGTCAAAAGTGCTTTTTGAGATGGGCTCCGGAGAGGTGACTTTCTCGGCGATCTCTCTCACCGTCGGACCCAGCTTTTCCTGTTCCGTGACGATCACGGGGAGGCCCATAACCTCCGCGAGGCCGAGGAGGCGTTTCATATTCGCCATAAGCCTCTCGGCTCCGGCCATTGCGGGCACGAGCCTTTCCTGCATGTCTATGACCACAAGAAGACTCTCTTCACCCGTAATAAGCCGGTTGTCGTTCATGTATGTCGCTTTCGAATACCGCCCGCGCTACCCGTTTTCGGACAGGCGCAGGAAACAAAAAAGGAATTAGGCGAACCGATGCCGAAACCCTACTTCCTGAGCTGCATGTCCTGACCGCAGCAGACGATATCACATACGTCCGCGCAGCCACAGATTTCATCGACAGAAACAACAAGCCCGCAGAGCTCGCAGTAAAGCCGGTCCCCCTTGCCTGCTTTGGCCGGTTTGGCCTTGGCAGTCTTCGACGGTGCTTTTGCTGTCTTTGCAGCGGGCTTGGCTGCTGCTGCCGCCTTGGGCGCCGGTTTTGCTGCTGCTTTAGCGATTACCTTCTTTGCAGGCTTTGGCGCTTCCTTTGTGCCCTTCGACTCTACCGGTTTTTCAGCCTTGGCTTTTCCGGTCTTTGCCGCTTCTGCTTTTGCCTTCGGTGCCGTCTTTGCCATTTTCTTGTCACCCCCTGACCGTCCCTTTGTTGTCCTGCCCGGTTCGCCTAACCCTATGTTGTGGTCCGTACACACCGATGCGGGGTGTCCGCCGTCCACAGGCGGGCCGCACCGTCACGGTTTCCTTACGATACAGCTCAAGGTGATCTTCTATTACAGCGGGTAGCGCTCGATCCTGATGCGCGCCGCACCTTTTGCTCTTCTCAGCGCTGCCGGGTCACTTGTGATGCGACCGATCAGATTCACTTCGCTCGCGGGTACAGGCTCGGGTCCCGGGCTCAAAGGCGTCGGACCAAAGAAGAGGGCGAGTGCGGAACCGGGCGGCCAATAACCGATATCACCGACTGTCACGCGGGACGTGGCCGTTTCGTCGAGAGGGCACCTCACGGGAATCTCGAAGTAGAATTCGTCTCCCCACGCATGCGGGCGCGTCTCCAAGGGAAGCGCGTTAACGACCTCCTTTGCGCAGACCGTATCAAAGAATTCCGCTTCGACTAGTAGGTCCTCGACTATAATTTTCACTGGTGTCGGCATCATTTTTCCAAACTTTGCCTCTAAATATAAGACAATTGCGTCGCCTTCACAACAAAAAAGTGCTCTATTCAGCCCTAGAGGCAGCATAGAATTGCGGGGAGAAGCGATCAAATTGCTTGGCAATGAGGTGCATTGTGGCTCATACTATGTCCCATGGGCCTTTTTCTCACCGTCTTTTTCTTTATCTACAGTCTGCTTCACTTCTACCTGTTTGCGAGGGCGAAGACGGCCCTGGGTTTCGGTACGGCCGTTGCCATTCCCCTCGCCCTTTTTCTGGTCGTGATGATAACCGCACCCATAGCGGTACGCCTTTCGGAAAACGCCGGTTTCGGACTCCTCGCCCGCGTCACGGCCTATGTGGGCTATACCTGGATGGCCTTGCTCTTTCTTCTCTTCTGCACCTTGCTCGCGACCGACCTCTACCGCCTCTCGGTACACCTGGCAGGTGTGGCTATGGGAAGAACGCTCTCGTGGCTCGCGCTTTCCGCAAGGTCATGCTTCCTGCTCTCCCTCGCGAGTGCCGCCGCTATCGGCCTCTATGGCTGGTTTGAAGCCGGGGCGATACGGGTTGAGGAGATTGCAATTGCCACCTCGAAGATCCCCGTCCATGCGAGCCCCCTGAGAATCGTCCAGATCTCCGACGTGCACCTTGGGCTGACGGTCGGTGAGAACAGGCTGAGAAAGATCATGCACCTGGTGGGAGAGGCGCATCCCGATATACTCGTCTCCACGGGAGACCTCGTTGACGGCAGGATGGACGACCGGAAAGAGGCCGTCGAGATGCTGCGGGCGGTCACGCCGAGATACGGCAAGTTTGCTATCACCGGCAATCACGAGTTCTACGCCGGTCTCGACCAGGCCCTTGCCTTTACGAATAAGGCCGGCTTCCGTGTGCTCCGGGGGGAGGCCGTCACCGTCGGAGACGTGATCAATATCGTGGGCGTGGACGACCCGTCAGGACCGGGCTACCGTTCGTCGGGCACCGTGGAAAAGGCCGTTCTCTCCTCCGCTTTCAAAAGGAAACTTTACCCTCTTCCTCAAGCACAGGCCCGTGGTGGATGCGGAGAGCGTGGGCCTTTTCGATCTCCAGCTTTCGGGGCATGTCCATGACGGCCAGATATTTCCTTTCAGGCTTATCACCCGCCTTTTCTATCCCTTTATCGCCGGTCTCTACCCCCTTCGGCCGGGTTCGGCGCTCTATGTCAGCCGGGGCACGGGTACGTGGGGGCCTCCCATCCGTGTTCTCGCGCCTCCCGAAGTGACGGTTATAGAACTTTTCAGGCCGCCGCCCCGCTGACGCGGACATTTGTCAAAAAAAGTTAAAATTGTTTTATGTGTCGGTTGACAACAAGTTGCCCGGCCCCTACAGTGAAAATGAGGGTCCTTAATACGTTGCAATTCCGGGACGAGAAGCTGCTCCCGTTACTGGCGATAATATTATTTCATGTGCAACAGACGCCGACGGAAGCCGGCAGAGAAGCGGCAAGGCTTGGAAGGAAACAACGAACCGGAAAAGCTTGAACGGGGCTTTATCCTGAGCCCCCGTAACGGAAACGGGCCGGGCAGGCGCATCGACTGAAGCGCCCATCGGAGGAGGTCGCATGAGAAGAGGATTGAGTTTACTGCCGCTTGTGATGTTCCTGCTTGCCTTTCCCGGCATCAGCCATGCTGCGGACGAGAACGACTATGTGGGTTCCGACGTCTGCATGGCATGTCACGAAAAGCAGGCCCGGCTCCTGGCGAAGAGCCCGCACTGGAAGAAGGCGGTCCCCGGCAGCCCGATCAATGGCGAGGGGTGTGAGTCCTGCCACGGCCCCGGCGCCGCCCACGCGGAGAAGGGTGGGGGCAAGGGGGTGGGCGGATTGATCACCTTCGACAAAAACGAGCGGGCCGGCCGCAAGGCGGCGGTATGCCTCACCTGCCATGAGAACAGCGCGCAGTTGGCCATGTGGGATTCAGGCACGCACAAGAAAATGGATGTGGCGTGCAGCGATTGCCACACTGTGCACGGTCCTCCCAAGGCCCCTGCGGGCTACGGCACTACCCTGGCCGGTCTCGGGTATTCTCCCTCATGGGAATACCAGGTATGCGGCAGGTGCCACCTCGACATCAAGGCCCGGTTCAACAGGAGGGCCCACCACCCCCTCGTGGAGGGCAGGATCACCTGCTCCAACTGCCACCAGCCGCACGGCTCCATGAATCCCTCGATGATAAAGGCCCCGAGCGTCAACCAGCTCTGTTATACAGTGTCACGCCGAGAAGAGGGGGCCTTATATGTTCGAGCATCCGCCGGTTGACGAGAACTGCGCCACGTGCCACACGCCCCACGGCAGCGTCCACGAATGGCTCCTGGTGGAGAAGGTGCCCAACCTGTGCCAGAATTGCCACGACCAGAGCCACTAGGCACCAGGTACAGCAGGGAGACGCTCTTCACCGGAGCAACCCCGCAATCCAGTCCGTCGGCCGTGCGTGCCTGAACTGCCATGTCAGCATACACGGGAGCAACGGCTCTGCGAACCCCGCGAACGGAGTCCAACTCCGGCGCAATACTTCTTAAGGTAAGGGGGATGAGATGAAAAGCCGGCTCTTGCTCGCATGTTTATTTGGCGTGTTTTTTGCCCCGTATGCTTATGGGGCGGATAACCCCTTTTCCGGCGGCATCTTTCTTGGCGGCGACGCCCTTAACCTCGACCACCAGAGCGCGAAATTCAACGAGTACAACGCCATAGCCCCCGGCATGGTCGGGGGCGGCAATGTGAGCTACGACACGGACAAGTACCACTTCGATTCCGAGGGCGCCTACCTTGGCGAAAAGGATATGTACGTCAGGCTTAAAGGAGGAAAGTGGGGGGCCTACAAGTTCTCACTCTATTATACTGAATTCCCCCACAACTATTCCTTCGAGGACCGGAGCATCTACACCAACCCCGGCTCCCAAAACCTCACCCTGCCCGGCAGAGCCTCGGCCACCCCGCGGCAAACTCCAGCCTGTGGCCGAGCACGTCCTTCGATTATGGGATCGGAGGAAGGACATAGGCGGCTCCCTGGATGTGACCGCCATATCGCCCTTCTTCTTCAATGTGACGGCGAATCGGCTGCAGCGGGAAGGGGAGATGCCCTGGTCCGGCCATGACGCGTACAGTTTCGGGAAAACCGTGGAACTGCCGCTCCCTGTTGACGACCACACGACCAACGCGAACGTCCTCTTTGGCTGGAAGAACAAGCAATTCTATGCCGCCCTCGGCGGGGGCTTCAGCGAGTACAGCAACCAGGCGGAGTTTACCCGCTTCCAGGACCCCTTCACCACGGGTGCGACGCAGGCATACGGCACCATCACCGGCCCTCCCGACAACAGGTCGTGGAACCTCAATTTCACCGGCACCGCGAAGCTCCCCCTCTCTTCCGTGTTTGCCTTGAACGCCGGCTACCAGAGAAACACGTCCCAGGCGACGCTCCTCAACACGATCGAGACGCGGACACGGCGGCGGCCCCCACCGTCACCACGCTGCGCCTGAGCCAGTCTACCTTCAACGGCGACGTGGAGTACTATAACGTGGGGGCGAACCTCACCTCGAACCCGGTGAAGGACCTGACCACGAAGGTCTACTTCAAATACCTCGACAGGAGGGACAATTCGGACGTCGTGACCTTCACGAATCCCTCGAGTCCCGGATCGGGCTCGGTGACGAACACCCTCTTCAGCTACGACAAGACGAGCGTGGGCGCAGAGGCAACGTACCGGTTCCTGAAAAACCTCAAGGGCATCATAGGGTATGACTTCACCGACACGAGGCGCGAGGGAGGAACGGACTTCCTCACGTCTCCGACGTACATTCCCCGGTATCACTAACGTCCCCCGTACCGTGGACAACACGTTTAGAGCGCAGGTCGTCTACAATCCCTTCGACTGGCTCGCCACGCGCCTCAAGTACCAGAAACTCTACAGGGGTACCGACACCCAACTCCAGCCGGGAACCGCCAATATCCTCACGAACAACATCAGCCGCTTCGACATAGGGAAACTGAACCAGGATATGTTCAAACTGACCGCGGACATCTCACCCACCGAGACCCTCAACATCTCTTTCGAGTACGCGTACAAGCTCGACGACTACAACAGCACCGTCCTCGGCATGCAAAAGGCGGAGGAGAACGAGTTCATCGTTGACGGCAGCTATATCTGGAAAGGCATGAAGTTCTTTGCCTTCTTCGACTATGACGTCTCCCATACACGAACCAGACCGAGAGGACGGGCGGCACCGACCCAAGCCGAACCCGGCTGCCCCCGACACTACCTCAGACTAT
This sequence comes from uncultured delta proteobacterium, assembly GCA_963768735.1. Lineage (GTDB taxonomy): Bacteria > Desulfobacterota > Syntrophorhabdia > Syntrophorhabdales > WCHB1-27 > BOG-1155. The sequence goes on from CAVYJH010000003.1 coordinate 428,935, forward strand.
AACTGGAATGCCAACCAGCAGAACAACAACTATGCCTACGGCGCAGGGACAAGCCTCCCCATAATCAAGGACAAGCTCGCCTTCATCGTCCAGTACGACTTCGAGCAGAACAACGGCACCGCAAACTTCACGTCCCAGAGCTTCACTGCGACCCAGACAGCCTGGGCATCAACAACGGCAATATAGACATCGGGCCGTGGGACGACTACACCAGGCAAAATATCTCTGCCCGGTTGGTGTATGACTATAACAAGAATTTCGGCTTCGCCTTCGGCTTCCTCTACAGCCAGTTCAGGCTGAACGACGGCCAGCTCAACGGCTACCAGTACGTGGCGCCGGGCCCCTCCTATCTCAGCGGCGCCTACACGGACGGGTCGTACAAGGCGAACGTCTATTACGTACGGGCCGTCTACCGGTTTTAGCACTTCTTTACGCCAAGAAGCGGACCCAAAAGGCCGCGTCCTGATGCAGCCGGTCTTTGAATCAGGGACAAGCTCGAAAGGACCGTACGCGCGGCCAGAGAAAAATACCGCAAACTCCCGTTGACAAAATAAAGTGTGCTGTGGTTAAACACTAACGTTGAGCCGCAACAAAAGCAGGAACGCGGTATAAGGGGGAAAGCAGTTGGATTTTGTGTACTCAATCTGTCCTCCTGGAGTGTTGTGCCAGATCTTTGTGGGTTTGAGCCGCACGGTCATCCTCTTTATCGTCGCGTCAGGCTTGACCCTCATACTGGGTGTGCTTCGCATCCCCAACATTGCCCACGGCTCTCTCTACATGATCGGTGCTTTCATGGCCTTCACCATCTCGAAAATGGCGGGAGGGGGCACTCTCGGCTTCTGGCTGGCCATGGCGGGCGCCCCCCTGGGCGTGGCTCTTTTGAGCCTGGTCTGCGAACGTGGATTGTTTCAGTACCTGTACGAGCGGGAGCATTTGATGCTCCTTCTGCTTACCTTTGCGTTTTCCCTCGTCTTCGGCGACCTGGTGAAGCTCGTCTGGGGCGGGGAATACAAGTCGGTTCCCGTGCCCCCGGCCTTCCAGGGTTTTGTCCCGCTCTTCGGGGGGCTGCCCTTCCCCATATATAATCTGTTTTTGCTGATTTTGGGCCCTGTCGTCGCCATTGCCCTCTGGCTTCTCGTGAACAAGACGAGGATAGGAAAGATCGCGAGGGCGGCAGCGGTTGACAGGGAGATGGTCGGGGCGGTCGGCATCAACGTGAGCTGGGTCTTTGCCTCCGTATTCGTGATCGGCTGCTTCCTCGCCGGGCTCGGCGGCGCGCTCGTGGCTCCGACGGTGAGCGTCACCCTCGGCATGGACGCCACGCTGATCATGGAGGCCTTTCTTATCGTGATCATGGGTGGGTTGGGCAACGTGTGGGGGGCGCTTCTCGGCGCCTTGATCTTTGGTCTTACCCAATCGCTCGGCATCCTTATATGGCCGAAATTCGGCATCATTTTTCCCTACATGGCGGTGATCGCGGTGCTTCTCTTCAGGCCGACGGGGCTTCTCAAATCGACGTGGTAAAGGAGCGGCATGGGACCGGTATTGAGTAAGAAAAACCTTATTATCATCGCCTCGGTGGTCCTGCTCTTCCTCTTCCCCGCGATACTGCCGCGATTCTATGTCTATATGGCTGCCATCGTCCTCATCTACGGTCTCGCGGCAACGAGCCTCAACCTGGCCTTGGGGTTCGGCGGGCTGTACCAGTTCCACCATGCCGTATTCTATGGAGTGGGTGCATACGGGGCGGCCCTGATGATGACGAAAACGGGTCTTTCACCGTGGCTCGGCTTTATTGTCGGGCCCCTGGTTGCCGCCATACTGGGACTCGTCATGGGTCTCATCTGCATTCGCCTCTCCAAGCTCTATTTCGGCATGCTCCAAATCTCGCTCGGCTCCCTGGTCTGGGTAATCGTATACAGGTGGTACTCGTTTACCGGCGGAGACGACGGAATACACGGCATCCCGGTACCCGACCTCATTTCCTCCGGTTCGGCTGCCTACTATTTTACGCTGATCGTCACGCTCATCTGCATGTATGTCACGTACAGGATCCTGAAGGCGCCTTTCGGCAGCGTCCTCCAGGCAATTCGCGACAATACCGTCAGAAGCGAGATGATCGGGGTGAACGTGAGGAGGCACCAGCTCATGGCGCTGGTCCTCGCGTCCTTCTTCGCCGGCGTGGCCGGCAGTCTTTTCGTGGCCGTAGACACGACCGCTTTCCCTGATATGCTCTTCTGGACCCTCTCCATGGAAATGGTCATCATGTGCCTCCTCGGCGGCTGGCTCACCTTTATGGGGCCCATGCTCGGAGCCGCCGTGATCGTGGCGCTGCGCACCCTGGTGAGCACCTACACCGTCTACTGGGCGCTTGTCCTCGGCATTATCATGATGCTCGTCATATTTTTTCTGCCGGAGGGCGTCCTTGGCTGGCTGATGCAACTCTCGGGCAAAAGGCGCAAGACCGGCCGGGAGACGGATGAGCGAAAGGCCGCTTTCGCGGGGGACCGGTAGATGCTGAAAGTCGAAAATCTCCACAAATCGTTCTCGGGGTTTAAGGCGGTCAACGGCGCTCACCTCGACGTCGGGAAGGGGGAGATCGTCGCCGTGATCGGACCGAACGGCGCCGGCAAAACCACGCTTTTCAACCTCGTGACAGGCATCTTGAAGCCTGACGCCGGCACGGTCCGCTTCAGGGGAGAAGATATCACGGGTATGCCCCCCTACCAGGTGTGCAAGAAGGGCCTTTCGCGCTCCTTCCAGGTGGTCAACGTATTCTCCAGACTTACGGTATTCGAGAATGTCCGTGTCTCGGTCCTGGCAAGGGAAAACAAAACGTGGAATATGTTCACACCGGCAAAAAGGATGGTCACGCCCGAGACAGAGCGGATCATCGAGAGCGTGGGCCTTTTCGGTCAGAAAGACCGGGTAAGCGCTGCCCTCTCCCATGGTGAAAGAAAGGTGCTGGAGATTGCCATAGCCCTCGGCGGCAACCCCGAGTTTCTTATCCTCGACGAGCCTACCGCCGGCATGTCGCCGGAAGAGACGGGCCGGTGCATCGATCTCATACGGAAGCTCTCGAAAGACTTCGGTCTCACCATACTCTTCTGCGAGCATGACATGGAGCTGGTCTTCGCCATTGCCAACCGGATTATGGTCATGGTGCGGGGCTCTACCGTCGTGCAGGGCCCCTGTGACGAGGTGCGATGCAATCAGGCCGTGCAGGACGCATATCTCGGTGGGAGTGACGCGTGCTCAGCGTAAAGGGAATCCACACTTATTACGGTCTCAGCCATATACTCTACGACGTGTCGCTTGAGATGTCAAAAGGCGAGATCGTGGGCCTTCTCGGCAGGAACGGGGCCGGCAAGAGCACAACCATGAGGAGCATCGCAGGGCTCACGCCGCCGAGGCAGGGCACCATTACCTTTCACGGGGAGCCTCTTGCGGGCAAACAGGCATACCAACTGGTGAGGCTGGGCATCGCCTATGTCCCCGATGACAGGAGGGTCTTCGCGGACCTTTCCGTGGACGATAACCTGGAGATCACCTACAGACGAAATACCGAGTGGGGCAAGGAGCGGGTATATGATATCTTTCCGGCGCTCCGGGAGATCAAGGACCGGCGCTCGGGCAACCTGAGCGGCGGGGAGCAGCAGATGCTTACCATAGGACGGTCCCTCATGACGGCTCCCGAGCTGCTCTTGCTCGATGAGCCGACGGAAGGGTTGGCTCCGCTGATCGTGCGTGATCTGGAACAGCAGATCCTGCGCCTGAGAGACGCGGGCATCAGCATCCTGCTCTCGGAGCAGAACATAAAGTCGGCAATGAAATTGATCGAGAGGGCCTATGTCATCGACAACGGCCGCATCAGGTTTGAAGGGACCGTTGCCGAGCTTGAAGCCAACGAGGAAATAAAGAAGCGGTATCTGATGGTGTAGGCGGGGGCGGGCGCCTTTTGCGCCTTGCTTTGTCGCCGGGGCGTGTCCGGGTCCTCCCTTGCCACCCGGCCAAGGACCGTGGGGCAAAGACGCAGGCCGGCTCGTTCCGAGAAATTGTTTTGACAGTCAGTATAAAATTGTGCTACAACATATACAATCTAAAACATCGAGAAAAGCCACATCAGGGATAGTAAATCCGGTCTCCCGGTCTCCTTTGGCTGGTCTCTCTATCGAAGCACCAGGCAAGGAGAGTGGGCAGGCTAAGAGGAGAGGCTTCTATGAAAGGTTTGGGCAAGGCGGTCTCCGGGGCAGCAATCATAGTATTCCTTTCGTGCTCGATTGTTTTCACTCAGTCCACCGGCACAATATCACTTGTCCCCGGCTGGAACCTTATCTCCCTGCCGGTCCAGCCTGCCGCCCCCGCCACATTGACGGTGCTTTCCGGCCTGCCCTACAGCGTCCTCTGGGCCTATCCGTCTCAGGGCTGGCAGTTCTTCGACCCGACGGCGGTCCAAGGCGCGCTCACCACGATGCCGGCGGGCCCGGGCTATTGGATCTACGTCTCGACGGGACAAACGCTCTCCGTGTCGGGTTCCTCGCCGCCTTACGCTATTCCTCTCGGCGTCGGTTGGAACCTCATCGGGTACCCCGGAACGTCGTGCACGAAGGCCCCGGCGGCTTTCTCCTCTCTCGGCAACAGCCTTCAGGTGTCGTGGGCTTACACGGGCGGCGCATGGCAGGTGTATGATCCGAACGACTCTGCCGGCAGCACCCTGAGCCAGCTTTGCCCGAACACGGGCTACTGGATAAAGGTCGGCCAGTCGGGCGTCAATTGGACGGTCCTCCCGGCCCAGGCAGGCGTTTCGGTCGATGCAAACGGAAACGTCCAGTCGGGCGTGAGCGTGGCGCATACGGCAGGCGGCCAGCTCACGCTCTATCCGGGAACGACCATTGCCTTGCCGTCCAGCGACGGCAGCACTACCCAAACGCCGACTTCCAAGAACAAACTTTCTCTTTCCCTCGTGAACGGGTCCTTGCCTTCCACCCTGCCGAAGGGCGCCACCCCGCTGAAAAGCTTCAGCCTCGTCCTCACCGTCGACGGCGCACAGCATAATGCCTTTTTCTGGCCCACGTCGACCGGGGGCGGCCAGCAACAGGGGCTGGAGATGGCGGTAACCGCAAACAATGTAAAGGCCGGAGCGCTGGGCCTTCTCTTTGACCTGTCGTCGGGTAAGCCGGTTTTGGTAGGCTCATCGCCTTTCATGTCTCTCGGGGGAGGCGGCGGCAGACTCGGCGACCAGCCAGATCGTCAGGCTCTCGGGAAGCCAGGGCGCCTCAGGCGCCTCTCAAGTGACGTTCAATCCCAACCATACGGGAAACTACGCCGTCGGCGCATCGGCCGGAGGCTCAGGCGCGGCGCCTTCGGGCGGTAACTACAGCACTTTTACCGTGCCCGCCCCGCCCTGTATCCAAGTCGGCAGCGTGAGTGTGTGCGGCCCGTGCACGGTGGACCATGTCGCGATCATCGAGCCGAGCACCAGTGAGATCCTCGGCGACTGTGAGTTCGGAAGCAGCGACACGGCGACGACCGGCCCGGCGCCGGACGGCTCGCAGTTCTGGTGCAGCCGAAGCCAGGCCTCCTCGGGCGCCAGTACCGTCACCATATCCTCCATGCAGGCAAACCTTCCAGTGATAACCGCAAAACTAGTCCGCGCGAGCGATGGACTCCCCATGTGGTTCAACTCTTACAATCCGGACGGAAGCGTCTTGCACGACGCCTACGGAACCGAGTCCGATCCTTACCAACACACGGAATTCCAGTTCGCGGGCTATAAGAAGCTCACCTTTACGACCAATGAAGACCTGGACTACAACTTTTTCACAGAGTACGCCCTCCAGCCCCTCAGGGACGCGGGGTACGAGGCGAATATAGGCAACTTCCAGGCCAACTCTCCCGGTTTCACCGGTGAAGTCGACGTGTACGACACCCTGGACGGCCGCGTTCTCATGGAACAAAACGTGATCACGAAGAAAAAGTGGAAGGTCGTCACAGGCCCGAACAGCACGACGGGCAACCGGGGGACATACCGGTACTCAAGCGGGTATCAGGCGACCACGAAGGCGAGTCTGTCGATCGGAGGGGAGTATGGTATACCGAAAGCAACGGTGTGGGAGATCACCGGCAGCGTAACGTTCAAGATAGACAAGAGCCAAACCACACAGGAGATGCAAGTCTTTACGCCGGCGCCAGGCAGCCAGATCACCCAGACGGTCTATACGGTGCCCGACCCGACAGGGGTGTGTACCGGTGTGCCTGCCTCCTTTACCGATACGTATCCCGTTGAGAAAGGAGACGGCATTCTCAGCATCAAGGCGGGAAGCGATCCCGTCCAGTACAATGCGAGCGCCTCGATATCAGCGTCGACGCCGGTGCAGGCGCATGCTTATCAGGAGTGCTGCTCCTGGCGGAAGCCGGCCTGCCAGGACATGACGCTGGAGGCGGATGCGCAGCAACACATGTGGTTGTTGACAGGACTCGGAGGCGCCTTCAGCACAGGCTCTCCGAACGGCGAGCTCCAGGGGACCTATGACTGCACATCCGGGCAGACGGGGTGCGGGACCTATCAGTGGGACATGGTCCCGTTACAGGGCAGCCAATAATAGCGGGCTTCGCTCTCCCATGTCCGCTGGATCCGACAAACGCCAAGGGCGGAGCAGCAGGTGAAGCTGTGAGCGTGGTTCGTTCCCGGCCAAGGCGCTATAAGATCCTATTCCCACGGCGGCGGGAAGAGCGGGTAGCGGAATTCGACCAGATAAGGCTCATCCCAGGATATGTCGCGGCGAAATATGCGCTCAAGCCCGGCGAGGCTCCCCGTTCTTTTTGCTTTGATGGCGAAAGCCCGGGCAAGGCCGAGAAAATCCGGGTTATGGAGCTCCATGGCGTGCGAAAGACCGTACCGCTTCCGCATATAGTCTTCGAGCACGCCGAAAGCCCCATTATTGTAGACGAGAATGACAATCGGGATATCATACTGTTTCACGGTTGCCAGCTCTCCTGCGACCGCGGAAAAACTGCCGTCTCCCGTGACGCAGAGACAGGGGTGTCTCCGGCTTGCCGAGCTTGGCCCCAAGGGCGGCGGGCAACCCGTAAAAGATCGGTGAGATCCCTCGCGGGCTGAGAAAGCTGCGCTGATGGTACGCGGGGAAGTAGAGCTCAGCCCAATAGGTGACCAGGTTGAGGTCCCATACCGTCACGGTTTCGTCGGGGATAAGCCGCCTTAAAAGCTTCACGATCCGAAAACCGATATGGTCTGCTTCAAGTAGCGCCTCTTCGCGCCCTTGCGTCCTTTTCAGTTGTTCCATGTCCCAGGCGGACTTTTTGCCTTTCATGCTACGGTGAAGGGACTCCACCACTTTTTTCATAGGGCCGGCCATCGCGAGTTCCGGCCTGTAATTGCGTCCAAGCCACCGGTCATCGACGTCTATATGGACGAGGCGGCCAAGCTTTACGCCCCGTCTTTTCGTATCCGCGTCCCTGAGCCGCGTGCCCAGGGCAATGGTCAGGTCGGCCGCGCTCATCACCTCTCTCGCGACCCCCTTCGCCGTGACATTGCCGAGGACGCAGCCGCTATCCTCCCTCAAGACGCCCTTGCCCCCCGTTGTGCTGAGGAAGGGGACGGCCGAGTCCCTGCAGACTGCCTCCAGAAGACCCCTTACCCCGTCCTCCATCAAGGCGCTCCCGCCTATGATGACGGGCCTCCGGCTGCCTTCCAGCGCTTTTTCAAGAGGCCCGGGGTCAAATTCCCTCTCCTCGTCGCCGGCCGCGTCCTCCTGCCCGGGAAAGGCCACCTCCTTTTCGAGCAGACGATAGGGGATGAAGACGACCACCGGTCCCCGCCTGGCTGATACCGCCGTCCGAAAGGAGGCCTGCAAGGTGGCAAGGAGGTCCCTTGCACCGGAGGCGACAAAAACCGCCTTGGCTATATGCCCGAAGAGCGCCTCAGGCGCCTTGACGCCGTGGAGTATGCCTTTTTCCACATGCTTTCTCTCCACCTCTATGACGACGATCACGAGGGGCACGTCATCCGCATGGGCTTCCATACAACAGGTCACGACATTACCGACACCCGGACCCGGCGTCACAAGGAGCACGGCGGGCTCCCCCGTGGCTTTCGAAAAACCGTCGGCCATAAACCCTGCGTGAGACTCGTGTCTTCCCATGAGAACCCTAATCTTCGACCCGGCCAGAGCACGGTTCAGCGGCAGGGTATGAATACCGGGCAAATGGAAGATATGTCTGACGCCCTTGCCTTCCAGAAAGTGTATAATGGCCTCATTTCCCAGCATAATTACTCCATTTTTTCGAGTTTAGCATAGTGCATCTCAAAGTTAAATAAAAATCTACTTGACATGATTTTCAAATTGATTTAGTTTAATACAATAAACTTTTTGTGAGTGTTTACTGTTCATGGCGACGATAGACGGATCGAGCATAGGTGAAAGAATACGGATGATGAGACAGGCGAAATCTCTCACCCAGGAAGAGCTTGGATCGAGGGCGGGATTGACGAAGGGTTTTATCTCCCAGGTGGAGAGAAACATCACGTCCCTTTCTGTCGAGAGCCTCCTCGGTATCCTTGATGCGCTCGACCAGAAAGTCTCGACGTTTTTTGACGAAGGATTCGATGAAAAGATCGTATTCAAGGTAGAAGACAGGGTTGACCTGGAAAAAGAGCACGTGAGGAAGTTTGAGATCCTCATAGCTGCTGCCCAGAACAGGGAGATGGACCCGGCGCTCCTGGAGCTTGACGCAGGTGAGAAGACAGAAGAAGAGGAGCCCCACGAAGGGGAGGAGTTCGGCTTTGTGCTGTCCGGCGGTATAGAAGTGACACTCGGCGTGAAGGCGTACAGGGTCAAGAAGGGGGAGTGCTTTTATTTTAAGGCGTCAAAGAAGCACTATCTCGCGAACAGGCGAAAGATGAGGGCATTGGTCCTGTGGGTATCTTCGCCTCCTAATTTTTAGTGCCGAAAAGGCAATAAATTTCAGAGGAGGGCCGTGGGGGTGAAAGTCTTATTCGATCATACGTTGACGTGGCCGCTCGATATCAAAAGAGTCCGGGAGGTGGTAAAGTGATCATTCAAACACCCACGAAGTTTTTTCTTGTCGGCGGTTCGTCAGAAGGTTACTCGTTATTGAATGCCTTTGACGGCGCCCTTCTCGCTTCGGGCGTCGGGGATACCAACCTGGTGAAAATGAGCAGTATTCTTCCTCCCGGCTGCGCGGAGATCAAGCCGCGTCCGGTCTCATTGCCGCAGGGGGCTCTTGTGCCCGTAGCCTACGCATCGCTTTGCAGCGACGTTGCCGGAGAGGTCATCTCTGCTGCTGTGGCAATAGGCATACCGAAGGATGCAAGCCTCGCCGGTTTGATCATGGAGTATTCGGCGAGGGCGGAAGAGCGCGTCGTCGTGGAGCAGGTCACAAAGATGGTGGAAAAAGGTATGGAGCAGAGGAAGCGGGCAATAAAGACTATCCTCCCTATTTCCGCCACCTACAAGGTCGTCGCTATCGGAGCGGTATTCGCCGGCGTAGTCTTGTGGGATTAGCCTCGATCGGCGTAGAAGGGAAGTGTCGCGATAGGCTCCTGAGTCGCGCATGTCCCAACCCATCGCGCCACATTCTTTCATGAAATGCATCTTCCATCACAGCTACATGGGATCGAGAAAAGAGGACGAGCCCACGGGCATCACCCTGCTCGGCTGTCCGCTGGACGCGACGTCTTCCTTTCGGGGCGGGACAAGGTTCGCTCCGGAAAGCATCAGGAAGGCATCATGGACCCTCGAAACGTACAGCCCGTACCTGAAGCAGGACCTGGATGAGGTGATGTTCCATGATGCCGGCGATCTTGAGCTGCGTCCGGGTGAGCTGGAATACTCGCTTGAGCTTATAGAGAGCGCCGCGACCGAGATGGCGGAAAAAGGCAGGAAGGTTTTGGCGTTGGGCGGCGAGCATCTCGTGACCTATCCCATCGTGAAGGCGATGAGGGCATATTTCGGCGACATGCGCATCGTACATTTCGATGCCCATTGTGACCTGAGAGACGACTATGAGGGTCAAAAACTCTCTCATGCGACGGTCATGAAGCGCGTAAAGGAATTGGGCGTAGCGGAAATCCTTCAGGTGGGGATACGGTCCGGGACAAGACAAGAATTTGAGGAGGCCCTCCTCGTCGATTCACCGGCATCCCTTGCGGCCCGTCTGAAGCGAAATGTACCGGTTTACCTGAGTTTTGACATGGACGTCTTTGATCCGTCTTTGGTTGCCGGTGTCACGACCCCGGAACCAGGGGGCCTCACGTTTCGCGAAATTATTGAATATTTGGCTGTTTTCAAGGGAATGCACCTTATAGGCGCGGACATAGTCGAGTTATCTCCCGATTATGATACGACTTTTGTTTCTTCCATTGCCGCCTCAAAGGTCGCAAGGGAGATGCTTATGCTCTTGCATGCGCAGGGCCTGTAGGGCGAATAACGCCTGTTTTCCGGGAGACTTTGTATGAATGAGAGGAAGGGCAGCGGAAGAATAATGATCATCGGGGCCGGGGGCGTTGCCACCGTTGCAGCGCACAAGTGCGCGCAGATGCCTGGCATCTTCACCGAAATAGTGGTAGCGAGCAGGACCTTCTCCAGGTGCGAGGCGATCAAGGAAGATGTCAGCCGGCGGTACGGCAGAGAGATTCTGACAGTGCAGGTGGATGCCGACAATGTGGCGGAGCTTTCCGCTGTCATAGACAGGTTCCGGCCGGAGGTCGTCCTCAATCTTGCCCTTCCCTATCAGGACCTGCATATCATGGACGCCTGCCTGGAGACGGGGGTGCACTACATAGACACCGCGAATTATGAACCACGGGATTCGGCCCATTTTGAGTATAGCTGGCAATGGGCATACCAGGAGCGGTTCAGGAAGAAAGGGATCATGGCCGTCCTTGGTTCCGGATTCGATCCGGGTGTTACCAATGTCTTCACGGCATACGCACGAAAGCATCTTTTCGACGAGATAACGTCTCTGGATATACTCGACTGCAACGCCGGAAGCCACGGCCACCCCTTTGCGACAAATTTCAACCCCGAGATCAATATCCGGGAAGTGACACAGCCGGTGAGGCACTGGGAACAGGGGAAATGGGTGGTGACCCCCGCAATCATCGAGGAAGGCAGCATCCATTTTACCTTCGATTACCCGGTGGTGGGGGCAAAGGAAAGCTATCTGCTCTACCACGAAGAACTGGAGTCGCTTGTGCGGCACACAAAAGAAGTGACAAGGGCAAGATTTTGGATGACCTTCTCCGATGCCTATCTCAATCACCTGAGGGTGCTCAGGAACGTCGGCATGACGAGAATAGATGAGGTTGACTATGAAGGGCATAAGATCGTTCCGCTAAAGTTCCTTAAGGCCCTGCTGCCCGAGCCTGCTTCTTTGGGATCGAACTACACGGGAAAGACAGTCATCGGCAACATCATGAGCGGAAAAAAGGATGGGAAAGAGATTACCAGATATATCTATAACGTGTGCGACCACGAAGAGGCATTCAGGGAGACCGGAACACAGGCAGTCGCCTATACGACCGGTGTGCCTGCGATGATCGGTGCGATGATGGTCCTCACCAGCGCCTGGAAAGGGGCTGGGGTATACAATATAGAGCAGCTCGACCCCGACAAGTTCATGGAGGCGCTCACTAGCTGCGGTCTCCCCTGGCATGTGGCCGAGCATGCGCCGCTTCCTTAAGAAGGCTTGAGGCCGACCCGGTGGATTCGGACGGAATCAAAAGCACGCTCAGGGCAATTGCCGCAAAAGATATACGTGCCGCAGGCGATTACCACGCTCTATCCGACGGCGCGAGAAAAGAGGTGCTCGAGACGCTCGGCAGCAGCGCGCTCAAGTCGCTGACAAGTTTGATAAAAGACGCGAAGGCAGAACGATTCGAGGCGGCACACGAAAGATTCCTCGGGATCGCAAGCGGCGCCATACACACCCCGGTTTATCTCCTGGACGAAACCCTTATCGAAGAGAACATGCGGGTCATGAGGTACGTGAAGGACCGGACGGGCTGTAAGATACTGCACGCCTTGAAAGCGTACGCCTCCTTCGCCACTTTTCCGACGATGAGCAGATACCTGGACGGAACGTGTGCAAGCGGTTTGAACGAAGCCAGGCTTGGCTGTGAGGAATTCAAAAAGGAAGTGCACACGTTTGCACCGGCCTATAAAAAGGAAGACCTGGGGCGGATACTCGGGTATTCCGACGCCGTCATATTTAATTCGTTTTATCAGCTTGAGCAGTACGGGAAAATGGCCAGAAAAAGGGGCGTGGAAATCGGTGTGAGAGTGAATCCGGGTTACGCCGAAGTCGCCACGGAGATATACAACCCCTGCGCGCCGTATTCGAGGCTGGGCATAACCCATGAGATATTCGCCGAGGAATTCCCAAAGCACAAGCATATGGTGGACGGGCTGCACTTTCATGCAATGTGTGAGCAGAATTCGGACGTGCTTGAAAGAATTCTGAACACCTTCGAGAAACTCTACGGACGATACATCAGGGGGCTGCGATGGGTGAATTTCGGAGGCGGCCACCACATAACGCGCGACGACTACGACCTGGAGCGCCTCGTCACACTCATCAACGCCTTCAAGAAAGAGTATGGGGTACAGGTATATCTGGAGCCCGGTGAATCGAGCGTCTACAACGGGGGAGTCCTGATCTCATCCGTTCTGGATATTTTGAGGAATGAGATGGAGATTGCGATAATGGATGCATCGGCGGAAACGCACATGCCCGACGTGCTGCTCATGCCTTACAGGCCGCATATCATGGAGTCGGCCCTGCCGGGCGAAAAGAACTACACCTACAGGATCGCGGGACCGAGCTGCCTCGCGGGGGATGTGATGGGCGACTATTCCTTCGATCAGCCCCTGAAAAGGGGAGACAAACTGGTTTTTACGGACATGGCCCTGTACAGCATAGTGAAGAGCACCACCTTTAATGGAATAAATCTCCCGGATATCGCAGTGATGAGGGACGGAGGAACGATAGAGGTGGTCAAGAAGTTCGGCTATAAGGACTACAGGGGCAGGCAGTCATGACCGTCTCTTCCGGAAATTCGAGCGGTGACGATGAGGCTTTTTGGCAAAAGATATTGAAAAGTTCCGAGAAATATATTAAAAATTGTACCTTACAAGAGACTCTTATTATTTTCTGGAGAGGCGATGAAGTATCCGATAACACGTGAAGGTCACGACAACTTAAAAAAAGACCTCGAGTATTTACGAAACACGAAACGGCCGAAGATAATTCTGGCTATAGAGGAAGCCCGCGAGCATGGAGACCTATCCGAGAACGCGGAGTATGAGGCCGCGAAGGAAGAGTACCAGTTCCTTCTGAAGAAGATCGGCGAGATCGACGAGATGATCAAGCAGTGCGAGATCGTCGACGTGAAGAAGAACGCCAATGGCGTCGTCGATTTCGGCGGTTGTGTTTCCCTGAAGAACCTTGATACCGATGAAGAGGTTGTCTATACCGTGGTGGGGCCGTACGAATCCGACATGAAAAAGGGGAAAATATCGATGAGCTCCCCTCTCGGTCGCGCGCTCCTGGGCAAAAAGACCGGAGATGAGGTGACTTTTTCGGCGCCGGGTGGGGAAAGGACTTACGAAATCATCACCGTTTCATGGCCTGTGGTCGCGTCTCCGTAATGTGGGAAGCACCAGGGGCCTTCCGGGCCGGACTCCAAGGCATAGGGTGTAATAACCGCCTGGCTTTCGGAGACCGGTTTTCCCTCATCCGAAGTGCTTGCGGCAGATTTCTTGAAGCGATTCTTCGATTTCCCGTCTAAAAGCCTCATAGCGCTTCATGAACACACGCGCCTCCGGCGTGAGCAGGGAGCCTCCTCCGGATACACCGCCTACCTTTCGTTCGAGCAAGGCAAATCCGAGGCGCCGCTCCACACCCTGGAGCATGAGCCATGCCTTTCTGTAGGACATTTTCATGTCGGCGGCAGCCTTGTGGAGCGACCCGGTCGACTCGACCCTCTGCAGCAACCTATCCGGCCCCTCCCCAAAGGCCTTCCCGTCGCAGTCGAGCCACACCTTGTAGGCGATCTTTAATGAATCTATCGACATAGGCCCATTGTAACGGATAGCCCCGGCGCGTGTCAAGCATTTGTTCTTGATTTCAACGGAAAACGGGTTGACTTGGCGTTATGGTAAGTGCTATATATCGACAGGGGAAGAAGCAGTTCCTTGAACACGGTTTTCACGACAGGTAATCAACAATGCTGAGCTTCACTCCCTCCGACTACTCGGCAATCCTGCTCTCCCTCAAGGTGGCCGTCACTGCGACCCTGCTGTCGCTGCCTTTCGGTTTTGCCGCTGCCTATCTCATGACCTACCGGAAATTTCGCGGTCGAATTCTGCTCGATGTATTCGTCAACCTGCCTCTGACCCTGCCGCCCGTGGTAGTGGGCTACCTCCTTTTGCTCCTCCTTGGCCGGAACGGATGGATCGGTAGAATGCTGCTTCAACCGCTCGGCATAAACCTGATATTCACCTGGCGGGCGGCGGTCATTGCCACGGCCGTAGTCGGTTTTCCCCTCATGGTCAGGTCGATCCGGACCGGCATGGAGACGATAGACGAGCGGCTCATCCAGGCTTCCCGCACCCTCGGCGCCGGATTGTGGGATTCAATTTTGACGATCATCGTACCCCTTTCGATGCGCGGCATTATTGCGGGCTCCCTTCTGATGTTCGCACGCGGGCTGGGAGAATTCGGGGCCACGATCATTGTGGCCGGCAACATCCCCGGGGTAACCCAGACCATCCCCCTTGCCATCTACGAATATGTCAGCTCCCCCGGGGGGACGCCATGGCAGTGGCCCTCTGCCTCGTCTCCGTTGCCATCTCCGTTGTGGTCCTTCTCTTTCATGAGTGGCTCGGCAGGCGCATGGTCAGGACAGATTGACATGGAGCTTCGGGTTTCCCTCCAGAAAGAGTACGGCACATTCTTTCTCGACGCAGACTTTGCCCTCAGGGGAGAGTGGATTGGGATCTTCGGCCCGTCGGGGAGCGGCAAATCAACCCTGGTCAGCCTGATTGCGGGATTGCACCACCCGGACAGCGGCCTTATTGTGCTCGATGGGGAGACTCTTTTCGACAGCCGCCATAGGCTTGACGTCCATGCGGAGCGCCGCCGCATCAGCATGGTGTTCCAGCGTCCCCATCTGTTCCCGCATTTGAGCGTGAAGGGCAACTTACTCTATGGTTACAAGCGGTGTGCACCGCTGCATCGCAAGGTCACCCTGGACAGCGTGGTGGAGGTGCTAGGGATAGACAATCTCCTCGATCGGGGGGTGAAGAATCTTTCCGGGGGTGAAAAACAGCGGGTGGCCATCGGCCGCGCGGTCCTCTCCAACCCCCGGCTGCTCGTGATGGACGAGCCGCTGTCGGCGCTCGACGACGCTCTCAAGTTTCAGATCATCCCCTTTCTGAAAAACGCCTGCCGGATATTTGAGATTCCCTATCTTTTCATCTCCCACTCGTTGCTTGAAATGAGGATCATGACAGATCAGTTGCTCAATATCGTCGATGGGCGCATAGCGGAGCAGACGACGGCCGAGGCGTTTGCACGTGCCCGCATGGGAGAAAGTCCGGGCGGCTACACGAACCTGCTGAGGGTTACGGCGCCACGCAGGATCGACAGCTTTTACGGCTATCGCTGGGGAGACCGGGAGTTGTTCGTATCGGCCGGCAGCGACGCGCCCGAAGCTCTGTTCGAACTCTCGTCAACGGACATCATCCTTTTTAAGCGCCACCCCGAGGCAACCAGTGCCCGCAACCTGCTCAAATGTACGGTAGTCGACGTCTTCGAGACAGGCACCAGAATCGGCGTCGAGCTGGAATGCGCGGGCGAGCGGCTCATCGCTCAGGTGGTCAGTCAGGCCGTGCGTGAGCTGCAGCTCACAAAAGGAAGCGAAGTCTACGCCGCGATAAAGGCTGTGGCGTTCAGCAAGCTGACATAACGAGATGCGAGGGCGGGTGCCCCGCGAAAGTTCCTCCGGCCGTGAGAAAGAGCGTACTCACTTCACCTGCGGCTTATAGGTGGTATTCTTCACTCGCCCGAGACGCAGCCGGCCCTCCGCCTATCGTCGTCGGTATTTCGTGGAACGGCCGGCCGGCGCCCGGCCGAGCGCCGCTGCCGGACTGCGTTCCTCGATAGTCTCTTTCACGTTCTTTGGCGCCAGAAACCGGCAAATGCCGTGAAACGACCTCTCCCCGGCGCCACCCTTATCGTAGAGACTCAAGGATAGCCCTTCCTTTGCCCTTGTCACCGCCACATAAAAAAGGCGTTGCTCTTCCTCTATCTCGGATACGTCGTTGTCGATAGTCGACCGGCTGGAAGGAAATACCCCCTCCACAAGGCCGATCAAGAAGACCTGGCCCCACTCGAGCCCCTTCGCCGAATGAACCGTTGAAAGCGTCACATACTCGGAATCATCCGACCCTTCCTTGTCGGGGTCGACCGACACGTCCGCAAGGAATTCCTTGAGGCTGTGATACCGCTGGGCCATGCCTCTCAGCATCGTAAGCTCCTTTGTCCTGGACGCATCTTTCTTGTACTTTATTTTCATAATCGGGTCGTAATGGTTGATTACCTGCTCAAGCTGCTGCACGGGAGTCAGGGAGGGGGTGGTGATGGAAAGCAAGAGGGCCTTGAGTGACGATAGCGCATCCGAGTGCTTCTGGCCCGTGCAAAACGGTGCAATGGCTTTATCGATAATGTGTGCGAGGCTGGTTTGCGACGACATCAGCTCTAGAAGCCTCTCGACCGTCCTTGTCCCTATGCCCGGGAGCAGAAGCAGCACCCTGTGCCAGGCCAGCTCGTCGGCAGGGTTCGCGATAATCCGCAAGTAGGAAATGACATCGCGGACGTGGGCCGTCTCATAGAATCTGCGTCCCCCGAAGAGCTTGAACCGTATCCCCCTCTTGATCATTTCCGATTGGAGCGGCATGGAGGTATAGGCGGTACGGAAGAGCATGGCTATCTCTCGCATCGGGATGCCTTGGGCCCTTAAGCTCTGGACCTTCTGGGCGACCCAGGCTGCTTCCTCGTAGATATCGTCAAAGCGGCGGAGCACCGGTTTTTCCCCTGTAAGCCCCATGGCGGAGACGAGTGTCTTTTCGAACTTGTGTCTCATGTTCGTGAGGACGGCATTGCCGACGTCGAGTATGGCCTGGGTGCTCCGGTAGTTCTCCTCCAGTTTGATCACCCTGCAGCCCGGAAACCTCTTGGGGAAATCGAGGATGTTGAGGTGGTTCGCGCCCCTGAACCCGTAGATGGACTGGGCGTCGTCCCCGACGGCCATGACATTGCCGCTGCTTTTCCCGAGGAGGGCAACGATGTCCGCCTGGACACCGTTCGTATCCTGGAACTCGTCCACCATGATATAGCGATACCTGGCAGAGATCTTTTCCCTTACCTCTTCGTTGTCGAGGGCGAGCTTCAAATAGATGAGGAGGTCGTCATAGTCGAGGCAGTTGCTCCTCCGCTTGTAGTCGGTATACTCTTTTTGCACGCTCCTGATCTCGCCTGTCCAGTCGTCATAATCACTGTGCATCTTCTTGACCGCGTCATCGATGCTGATATTTTTATTGATGCAGACGCTGAAAACCGTTTTTAGCTCGTTTTTCTTCGGAAACTCCTTGTCCTGGTCGTATCCCATTTTGTTGCAGCAGCGCCTGATCGCCTCTTCCGCGTCACCTTCGTCGTATATGGTGAAGGAACTGGAAAAACCGAAGGCCTTGCTGTAGCGCCTCAGCACCTTGCTGGCAAAGGAGTGGAAGGTGCCTCCGTCGATCTTTACGCACCGGTGGTCGTTTCTGGAGGCCCGCTGGACCATCTCCAGGGCGCTTCTCCGGGTGAAGGTGAGAAGCAGGATCGATTCGGGGCCTATATCGTTCTGCACCAGGTAAAGGGAACGATACTCGATAACGCGTGTCTTTCCGCTTCCCGCCCCCGCAATCACTAGGACGGGCCCTTCCGTGGTTGTTACCGCCTCGTACTGGGCCGCGTTGAGCTGTGTTCTGAGATGCTGCGCGATGTCGCTTTTGTTCCTCGCCATTCTTTCCTCCGGGCCCGATAGTTTTTTCTTTCGGCCCTTCCCGTGGGTTGTCCATAAAACGGATATTGAAATACACCAGAAGGGGAGCGTTTGTCCATACCCAACATCCTCGCCCGAAACACCTAAAGGGATGACGACGACGGGACCTGTTAGGGGGCGGATGGTCCTGGAACGACCCCTCTCCTCGCGGAGAAGGTCGATAGTGGAACCAAACGCGCAAACCCGTAAGAATTGTTACCGTAAATATTGTTGATAGCAAAAAACTCTGACTTTGCAACGGTTTCGTGATTCTTGGTAAGTGATAATAATCTTTACAGGCCGTAAAAAGGGCGTCAAACCTGCGGTTCTGGCATATGGCCCTTCTTGCCTTATCATCAAGAGCTTCCTCTCCGAAGGTATTGCCAGCGTAACTAATTGTAATATCAGAGCCTTTAGTGTATGGCATCATCATTGCTTTTATTGAGATATGTTTCATAAAATCCAGAGAAAGGAGTAAATACCATGGAAAAGCAAGTGCTGTTGATAGATGATGAGGCGTCGTTGCGGAGAAGCGTTTCTCTGGGACTCATGCAGAAGGGTTATCAGACCGAGCCCTGTGAAAACGGCATGAGGGCACTCCAGACGCTGGAGACCTTCAAGAAGAAAAACATGCCCCTCGGCTGCGCTATTGTGGACATCAGACTGCCCGATATCGACGGGATCAAGCTCCTTAAGACGATCAAATCGAACTACCCCCAGCTCCCTGTCATCATTATCACCGGCTACGGCAGCGAGACGATAGCCGAGGAAGCCAAGACAGCCGATGCCTATCTGGAGAAACCCTTCACCGTGGAAGACCTTGCAAGGGTGCTGGACCAGATGAAGGCGCCGGCAGAGGCGGTACCTGCGGAGCCACCCCCCAGGGAGTCGACGGCGGCGCAGGAATCGGTGAGCGCCTATGCACTGGTGTCACTCGACGATTCCGCCAACCTCCTGAGCACGTACCGCAAGCTGTACTATCACGAAAATGTTCTTTACTGCGACGCCATCAGGGGCGAGTACGACCTGGTGCTCCTGCTGCAGGCCGCGACAATTGACGGGATCAAGGAAGTGGTGGAAAGGCAGATCAAGACCATGCCGGGCGTGGCCGGGGCATCCATGCTGACGGTGAACGCACCCATGTTCGCCGAGAACGTGATCAATATCATGGGCTCCGTAGATAAAGCGCTCGGCAGGGATAAGGGCGAGGACATGGTCACCCCGAACCAGACAGCAAGGACGAGGGTCTCTTCCTACGTCATGCTGGAGGTTGAAAAGGAAAAGCTGGAAGGGATCTACCCCGCTCTCTACTTCAACGACCAGGTAGTCAACTGCGAGTGCACGGACGGTACATTCAATATCGTTCTGCTGATGAAGGGGACGAGCTTCAGTGAGATCGAGAATATCATCAAAGGCAAATTCAAGATCATGGAAGGCGTGCTCAGGATCAAGGAGTATCCGATAATCACCTTGTTCGAGGCATGAGACTGTCCCTTCGCGTGGTGGTCAATCCTGGGGGCCGGAGAAACTACTGACCCCCAGGACTACGGATCGGCAGCAACAGACCTTCTTTCAGGGCCAAGACTCCTGTACGGGCCTGTGCCGTTCGCGGGCAAGCCCGATAGTCCGTAGAATCGTTCCGAAGGAAGATTCTTAGGTGACGTCGACGACCGTCCGATCCTCGCGTATTTCCTCGGCCGGTTTCTCGCGATCTCCGGGTGCATGTTCCTTTTTTGGATGGAGGTCCATCATCGGTACATCGGGCTCATCGACCGGCCGATGACCCCAGGTTTCTCCTTTTTCGGTTGCCTTCCCTGGACCGCAACTCTAGTGCGGAAAGCCATCTCGGGCCTTGCATTAGAGGTTCGCGAAGGGAAACCCTGTTTCTTGACCTAATCTACGGCGATCATCACGTTGCTGGCCTTGATGACCGCATACACCTGCGACCCCTGGGCTAGCTTCAGCTGCTCTGCCGAGGTTTTTGTGATGATCGAGACCACTTCGGCCCCTCCGGGAAGCTCGATTATGATCTCAGAATTGACCGCACCGTGGTGCACGCTCTTCACCGTACCCTTGAGCACGTTTCTGGCGCTTAGCTTCATAACGACCTCCCGATTCCCTTATTTTGTCACTATATTGCGCGAATATGCACATGTAATATAACGCCCGCTACATGGAAATACAAGGTTGCCCCCCATCCGCTATCTTCTTTGACTTCAACCCTTCTTTCGGATATACTCGCTATGGTAAACACCATATAACGATGGGGTCCGCGTGCTTCCCCACCTAAAAGCGCCGTCGATAAAGCGCCCTCACGGAGCGGCCCTTCAAGGGAACAGGAAAATGATCCGAAGAGCCATCGCCATCCTATTGGCAACTATCGCGATCCCCTCCCTGCTCCACGCGGTAGGCTCTTCCACGATTGCCGGCGTACGGCAGTACGGAGCATGGTCAGGACTGGGACTCCCGAAAGGGTAGCCATGAAGACCAGCGGACACAAGACGCGGGCAGTATTCGACCGCTACAACATCGTGAATGAGGAAGACCTGAGAGCAGCTTGTGAACGCCTCGCAAATGCCCACGAGAGGATGAAAGAAAACCTTGATGGACATAATCCAGACATAATCGAACTAAGGGAACGCGGCTAAGATGACTCGGGAAGATCGGAAAGCCTTGATAATAAAGCAAATGCGAGAGAGGGGATTTGAACCCCTACGGTTTAACCCGCTGGATCCTAAGTGCGAAAATCAAGAATTTGTAGGTCCTTGATATTCGGCCTGATTTCCCATAAGTCATTGATACAAAACGCTTTTCATCTTTCCATATGGTTCAGTCTGCTCTGTCCATTTAGGTCTTTTTCAGTCTCCTTTATCACAATTTTATCACACTAAATACTCACGGAAACACCCACCAATTCAATCAGAAACCACGTTGTGTGATGGATAGCCTTGACGAAGATGCTTTCGCTCGCTCTCTCATTCTATCTATACTCCGTAGTAAAGGCCTATTGCTTTCGCAAGCAGACTGCCCGCAGCACCCATCGCAACCTGCCATGAACCAGCAGCCGCCTTGCTCACCATTTTTCCCATCCAGGCACTCACTTTCTCACCAAAGCTGTTTTCTGATTTCAGCGGACCGTCATCCGTGATGGCACGTCGAAGACCGGATATATCACTCTCTGGAACATCAAACGACGAGAGATACTTTCCGAGACTTTCGAAGTCATCCTTGCCAATTTTCATTTCGAGGTTCTGCGTGACGGCGCTATTGCTCACATCTCCGATTATTCCCTGGAAGTTATGAATGCTGATTTTATGAATCCCCACTGCCGCCTCCTTTTCCTCTTGCGAGAAGGTCATCCCTTCCCCCAAGATGCCTTCCTCTTCTAGCTTCAGAGACCAATCCAGAACTCGGGTTCTGACCGCGTCAATAATAGTTGCCAAAGCACTATTCGAGATAGTCCTAACGGGCGGTAAGCTTAGGCCACCCGATTGGGTGATAAGAAAATGCTCTTGTTCCGGCGTAAGGGCATAGATAGGGCCGGTTCTTGAATCGTCTTGTTTTAAAAGAATGGCCACTAGATTCCCAATTGGATCTCGGATTTCGATATCACAAAAGGCATCTGCCATCTCCTGACTAGGAAAAACCACGGGTATTAGGCCATGGTATGGGTTCTTCATGTGAATAGATGCCCTTGCCTGTCTATAATCTGGGATTTTCCCCTCTCTGTACCCGTTGAGTTCTTTACTAACCCACTCCTTAAAATCTTCGAGTTTCAATTTTGTTGCTGCCAGTAGAGCCTTCCTTAGAAGATCAGAAATATCATGTCGACTTTCCGTTGCGAGTCTTTGAATCTCTATCACAAGTGAATTCTTCACATCCCCGTCCTTAGCCGACCTGCTCCTCGGCACCACCTTTGGCTGTTTCCAGCTTATGACCATCATCGCAGTCGTGTCAAAAAGGAGTGAACAGGCTGCGGTTCTGCGTTACGTGTGAAAACAGGGAGTATGGCCGCCGATATCAAAACTGAACCGTACTCAACCGAAAACCCCGTCACGTCCCGCTGTTGTCACACACGGGGCACCGCGAAGGCGCATTCACCATTAGCTCAATCTCGTCTTCTTTAAACCAACCTTCATTCAACGCATTCTTCCGCACCCTGGCTATGTCAGTGGAATAGGCAACAAGGGCAAGGCTTTCTTGGGCGCGGCTGCATGTGACATAGAAGAGGCGTCTCGTGCGTTCAGATGAGCCCCCCTGTCCTGGATTCCTCGGCTTGGTGTCTTCCTTTACCCCAAAAAGCCTGTCGTAGGAAAACATGAAGCCTCGTGTCTCCGAGTCGTCCATGACCACGCAGACCCGCGGAAATTGCAGCCCCTTGATCCCCTGATGGGTATCATACTCCGCGTTGCCTTGGATGTACCGGCTGTATGCTTCAATCTGATCGAAAGGCGTTTCAAGGAAGGCGCGCCACCCTTTGAGTTCGTCGCCATCGTCTTCTTCGTCCGCTTCCAACTCTCTCGTGGGCGCCTCACTGTGCCGCGCAAATGGGCGGAGGACCTCCGGCAAGATGAAGAGCTTCGTCTCTTCTACTTCCTTGAGGACATCAAGAAAGGTAGGCCCGACGCCAGCTGACCAGAGATCGGTAAGCCTCTCCACCGCCTTCCTCACCCTCTCGATTTGGCCCCTTTGATCACCGCTTGCCTCAAGCGCGCGCTTTTCGAGGGCTGGAGAATGCTTGCGGACTATGGACGCCACCGCGAACCTGTCACCGGCCTTGTGGGCCTCCTTCAATGGCAGAATGACGTGCGAAAAGAACGCGACGCCGGGCAACGAGCCGTTCCTGAGGCCGGTTGTCAATCGGCTCACATGGTCGAGGGCATCCCACATGGGAAGAAAGCCCAGGCGTTTTGCCGCCATGTGATGTTCCAGGATGAGGCTCTTCACCTTCGTCTGTGGTTCCCGCCAGCCCTCATCGCCGGTGATCTCGGCCATTCGCATGCAGACCTCACGCTCACGGTCGGGTTTGTACATGGTTTCCGAGGGCAATAGAAAAAGGCGAACGAAGCCTTCGGGCTTGTCGCTACGCGGCCGCTGCTTTCGTCCGTCGACCGGCTCCCGAACCCGGTTGATCAACTCAATCACGCGATGGCACGACCGGTGATTCATCTCCTTACCGGGCGTTTTCCAATCGGGCGGTAGATTCTGATCGAGATCAGGTTTGCCGGACGGGAAGATGCGCTGCATCATGTCGCCTATGACGCCGAGGGCGAAGCGATCCTTCAACTCCTGTTGAACGACAATGAGGGCCTCCATGACCTCCCTGTCCGTATCCTGGCTTTCGTCGATAAGGAGAATGGGAAATCGGTTCACGAGTATGGCCCGCATCATTGGTTTTTCCCGAAGAAACGTGGCGCAGATTTTGATGACATCGCTGTGGTTGAGGGCATCAGCTTCACGATTATCCCCATCAGGGTTGTAGATGAAGTGCCTTATGCTGTCGAGGCCATGCAGGCGTTCGCCCTTGGTGGCAATTTTGTTTTTTCTGTCCATTGAAGCCCTGCCGGCACGGCCCCTGCTTTCCTGTTGCTCAAGCTCCTCAATCTCCATCTGCAGATTGCTCCTCAGCCACTCCCTGATGTCGTGGTTAAGTCCCCCAATCAAAGACCAGGCAAAGCTGTGAACGGTGGAAACGGCAAACAGGTCATCATACTCAAGGCGATTCTTGATCTCATCACGCGCCTTGTTCATAAAAGTGATGACCCCTACCTGCCGGCCGTTAAGGCGGAAGTGGGCGCCCTTGCCATCTCGCCTGATTCGCCTGAGGGCTTCGACGAGCGATGTGGTCTTGCCCGACCCCGCCCCAGCAAAAAGGAAGAAGCTCACTGGCGGGTCGGCGGTGACGCACGCGGCAATCTCATCGTCGGCCTTGGCGTCGAAATGATCGTCGTCAATCACAGATGGACTTTCCATTACGGCCTATTTTTCTTTGACTCTTTTGCCTTTTCTTCTTCCGTCACCACCACCACCTCCTTCTGGCGCTCCACCAGTCTGGTCTGCAGCCATTCGAGGCCATCGTGGATGTACTCCGGTGCTTTGATTTTCTCGAAATCCTTCGAATAAAGCACGTCCAGAGCGAATTGGGCCTTGCCGCCGCCATTGAGAGCCTTGAAGAACGCGTTTCCCAAGCCAGAAACACCCTTATTCATAGCTATGGCGTCCCTGAACCTTTTAGATAGCCCGTTACCTTCCATGATGCGGAAGAAGTCGAGGTTCTCAAAGGTCAGGGCATCCTCGAATGTTCTCGGAAGTGCTTTCGAAGGGCGGCCCCTTTGCTTCAGGACGACCTTCACGGGCGTCTGGTAGGCCACGCGTATGGAAAAGTCGCCATCAGATTTCTCTTTGTCACTTTTTGGAAGTTCCAGCAGCTTGTCAAGTGACTCTTCCTTTGGATGCCAATCTTTGAGCACGTTGTTACCTGTGATCTGGCCACGGCCCCTCACGGGTCGCACTTTCTTTCCCGACGATTTCTCGACGGCATCAATATCCGTTATGACGAGCGTGTTAAGCCCCAGATGTTCGATCAGCCGCTTCAAGCGGTGGGCGTGACTTCCACCGATTTCCAAGAGCGTCACGTAGCGGCCGTACAGGTCCTCGTAGTCTTTCTTAATGAAGTGCGGCACGAGCATGCGTTCCGCTGCCCCTTCCACCAGGATCGCCCCATCCGCAAAGAAGAGGTCTGCGTGGGTAGCGTGCAGGTAGCGTGAGACAAAGCGCGCTGTTTCGTCTTCCGTGCCAAAAACCACCGACAAATTGACTACGGTGGACGTCGGCGTCTCTCCTGAACCGCGGGCGGGGTGCCTCCGGAAATACCGCATGGACGCAAAATCGACCTCGTGGGCCACGTGGCTTGAATGCGTGCTCACCACGAGTTGTGTCGACAGGAGGCTCGCGTCCTTCAAGTCTGGATGGTCTCTCAACACGCTGTAGGCTTTGCGTATGAAGACCTGCTGCACCTGCACGTGGAGATGGGCCTCCGGCTCCTCCAAAAGGACCAAGTGTAAGGGGGGCAGCGAAATCTTCCGTAGACCTTCCTCATCCAGATCGGCAGCTTTCCGCACTTTCATCCAGTCGTCGCGGAAGCCGATCAAACGGAAGACCATGGAGATGAGGTTCTGATACCCCAAGCCGTTGCACTGCTCCGGGAGCAGATAAGGCGCGCCACCACTACTGCTTGACGTCGCGACATCATACTGGACGGCGGAGTCATGTCTGAGCCCCTCTATGGGTTTCAAAGAAGTGGAGATAGTGAGGCGTGGATTGGAAACGCCCGGGTAACCGAGACCCTCGAGTTCATCAAGGGGGCCTTTGAAGCAGTCCTGCAAACGTTCATCAAACACCGTCTGCGCATCGTGAATGGCCTTCAATGCCTGGAGGTCCGAAGGGGTGGGCGTTTTGTACGGGTCGAGGTGCCTGTCGTAGTACGTGCGCAATTGGCCAGTCAACAGTTGCTTTTGTCTGTTCTCGCCTTGCGGGGCGTCGTCCCCCTCACCCCGTCCGCCTGCATAGTCGCTCATGCCGCGATGGGCGGGAACCTCATCGATTCTGATGAGATCCTTGAAAGGATTCCCGCCGAGAGGCTCCGCGTTGGCCGGAAGGTCTTGGGGCCGCGCCACGCCATTTACGGGAGGCGTCTTTTTCGACGGGTCCAGCAAGTATGCGCGTACCTCCAGTAAACGCGACATATGCTTCTTGAGGAAATCCATGAGGTCTTTTGGCGACAAGGCGAACACTCCGGGGGCGCTTTTCACAGCCCCTTCCACCGCTCCATCTTGTTCCTCAGCCTGGTTTCCGTCAGGGGCGCCGCACGGGGCCGCACTTTCCGTGTCCCGTGCGGCCTTTCGTGCCTTTTCGTATTCACGTAGCAGTTCATCGGGCTTCTCGGGCTCCAGTTGGAGACGCACGCAAATCCCCTCTTCGGGCTTCCAATCCAGCGTCGGGAGCAGGTGAGCCACGCAATGTACCTCAGCCTCGGTGACCTTGAGCCACACGTCGAGGGAGGGGAAGAGGTCCCTCCACTTTTCGCGCGGTATCACTGCTTTCGGCTCTTCCTCGATGGCCTCACCCAGCTTGTTTATGTCCGCCCAACGGGGAAGGGGAATATCGTAAACCGAGAAGGCGTTTTTCGGCTGAATCAGGAAATGCCGAAGGGCAGTCATTGCAGACGTCTTGCCACTATTGTTCGCCCCGACGAGAAGGGTCGTCTCGTCCGCCAAATCTATGCGGATAGCGGCAAAGCGGCGGAAGTTGCTGATTTCCACAAAGTCTATGTACACGGCTCCCTCACCCGATTCTGTATTGCATTACATGCCGACCTGTAGAGTTGCACATGATCCATAGTGTGTGATTCAACTCCGATGGAACCGCCCAATCCTACCATGCCCGAAGTATTTCAGCAAACAAGATTTCTAGACAACGTTCGATGGACCTGAAGGGGCGCGGCTCCGCCCTTTCAGGAGGTTCTCCTCGACCCCTTGCCCAACGCATCCACCTACCAAGAACAAACCTCCCTTAACCAGTCAAAGCTGGCGATTATCACGTCAAAGAGCGAGCGCGGGGGCAGGTCTTTGCGTGAGCGACGCCACAGCGTTTTCAGTGCTCGGGGTTTGGGCCATTTTCCTTTATGTTCAGTATTCTTTTCCAAACGTCGGAGGTGGTATTAGTTATCTCGTCCGGGAGAACAAACCAGACCGGGTAACCACGCGAAGAGGGCACCCCGACGCAGCGCTTACCTTTTTGCTTGGCCGGATCATCAAACTCTCTTATCGCGACATTCCAGCGTATCGCCAGGCAATTCGTTCCCTCCCATTTGATCCACGCCACTGAAAATGACTTTGCCGGATCATCGCCGCCGCCATCGTGCACGACGCGAACATCTGTAACATAGTCTTGAGGACTATTTACATTACGTGGGTTTACGTAATTCATCGATCTATGCCTCCTCTTCATCATCCTACAATTATGACTTTCCTGCGATGTCCTGTTGACCCTTCAAATTTCGCTCCTGTAGGTCAGCTTTATCTTGACGCGAGCATGTCATGGTTACGGAGTCACTCCAAAAAGTGCATATACTGCCTTCCTTAGCCCTTCATCACAAACGCTATATTCATCAACAAGCTTTATAATCAGATCAACTTGTTGTTTGGACCGGAATGGAAGCGACAGAATCTCTTGAATTTCATTGTCTGATAAGTATCTATCGAGGTACATGTATGGATTTATTTTCTTCTGAGGAAAGGCTTGTTTAGTCAATAGATTCCACATACTTCCTGCGTTCACGGCGTTGTACACTTTCTTGCAGGCAAAATATTCTATCAGGTCTTCTGAATTCTTTTCCCAAACCTGGCTCCGGAACCAATCATGAAAGAGCTTTATTCTCCTTGAGCATTCGTTAAAAACTTGCTCGACATTTATGCCTTCTGGATGTGATTCTATATAGTTCCCATCCGGAAACCGCAACCCCTTAAAATATCTCGCCAATAGCCAACAATTGGCTGTCGTTTTCCTGCCTGCGCATGGTATAATTTGTCCGCAATTGCTTGGTATCACTGGAAATAACTTTTGCGAGGCCTCCATAATGCGGCACAAATTCAACCCCCAGATGAGCCTCTTCTCCCCTGTCATGAGAAGCTCGATCGTGAAGGAGCTCGAACGAATCTCCAAGGTCCTCGATGCCACGCCATCCGTAATGGACCTCGTCTTTCGAGACCTTGTAAGGACGCATCGTTCCGATACGGGCAGGAAGGGAATGACCGCCGAGCAAGTCCTCCGCTGCGCTGTCTTGAAGCAGTACCGTGAACTGACCTACGAAGAGCTCGCCTTCCATCTGGAAGACTCGGATGCCCTACGGAGCTTCTCCAGGCTGGAAATGGGACAATACCCCTCGAAGTCCATCCTCCAGGAAAACATCAAGGCGATAACGGAAGAGACATGGGAGGCCATACACCGCGACATCCTGGTCTATGCAGCAAGGGAGGAGATAGAAAAGGGGAGAACCATCCGGGTTGATTCGACGGCGGTAGAGACCGACATCCACCACCCCGCCGATTCGACCCTTCTTTCGGACGGCATCCGCATCATCACCCGGTGGCTCACGGAAGGAAAGGAACTCTCACCCTGCCCGCAGTATCGGTTCAGCGACCACCTGCGGGTCGTCAAGAAAAGGGTCATGACCATCCTCAACGCACGGAAGGATGACGTACGGGAAAAGGCCTACCGGGACCTTCTCCATTACGCCGGACTGGTAAAGAGCTATGCCGAATCCGCCATTCCCCCGCTCGCCTCGTATCAAGGTCACAATCTCGCAGACACCTTGACGGGACATGAGCTTGCCCGCAGGCTGATGCGCGCCGTCCGTATCCTCGGCAAGGTCATCGATCAAACCGAAAGGCGTGTCCTCAAGGGCGAAAAGGTCCCTGCCTCGGAGAAGATCGTCTCCTTCTTCGAGGACCACACGGACATCATCGTCAAAGGGAGAAGAGATACGGAATACGGGCACAAGGTCTTCCTCTCCGGCGGCGCCTCCACCATGATCCTCGGGTGTCTCATCGTGAGGGGCAATCCGGCCGACAGCGACCAGTACCAGGCCCTCCTTGAGCAGCACAGACAATGGTACGGCAGGATACCCCGTCAGGTGACCGCCGACGGTGGCTTCGCCTCAAAGGACAATCTTGCCTTTGCGAAAGGAAGTGGAGTAAAGGATGCCGTCTTCGCGAAGAGACGCGGTCTCTCCATCCTGGATATGGCAAAGAGCAATTGGGTCTACAAGAAACTCAGGAACTTCCGGGCCGGCGTCGAGGCGGGCATTTCCACCCTCAAACGCGCCTTCGGCCTCGACCGCTGTACCTGGTCCGGATGGGAGGGGTTCAAACGATATGTGTGGAGCTCCATCGTCTCCTACAATCTCCTGGTGCTGGCACGGGTCAGGCTGGCTTCGGTCTGATTCCGCATCGATAAGCCGGGCACACCGTCCGCCAGGGGACAACTGCGTCCTGAGTCGGGGTAAGAACGGCGTCTTGGCGAGAGTTCCACGTACAACTTGGCACCACTTGATGGGTGATCGTAATCTCATCCCAAGAAGACTTGGCGTGGACATTTGGAATATGGGGTTTCCGGATGGACACTATATAGAATTTTGATGGAGCATCCCAACCGCGGCATTTGTTTAGATCTTTGGCAGTAAGAATGAAAAAAACATTTTTACCTTGTCTATCCCACTTGACGAAGCGATTGCTTTCCACGATTCGAACGTGTGCCATGAAATCTCTAAGCTTCTGAATAAATCTGTGAAGAGGATCCTTCGCGAAATCCTTATCGATTTTCTCCTGATAAAGCTCAACAGGATACCGAGTGTTCAATTTCCTGGAATGATCCACCAACGCCATTGCAGCCGCAGCCGCAGAGAATATTCCTCGCTGTATACGAAGTTCCAGCCTTTCAAGGTCCGGCCTTCCTGCCCTCCTCCAGAAGTCATGTCTTTCGGACTCGCCCTTAAACATGTTGATAGACGAAAGTAAATCGTAGGTGGCATCAAGAAAGATATTCAGTGATAGACGAACGGCATCCAATTCTGAGGACATTTTACCCCCGGGAAGTGACTCTATGGTTTTTTGAGTTCTTACCAATTCCCGGAAAATGGAGTCCCTAATTTGTTCTCTTGTCCAAGGCCTTGCCGCATTCCAAATTGATTTTTCGTCCTCACTCATTGTTATTTTTCTTCGGCTACCTGCCGCCCCACTCCCGGTGCTGGCCTTTTCTTCCAGTTCCTGTGACCTTAGCCTTACATATTATCGAGAAATTGATGATTTAATGGCCGTCCCTCACGTCCTCCCTTTCCCGAGATTCCCGCTTCGCACGCCCAAAAGGCCGACCCTCCAACGTGGGCGCGACCTGTCGCGCGCCTTGCAAGTGAACGCCTTATGATCCCCTGCGTGCTTTACATCCCGCACAGTCTTCACAGATAAATTCGTCGTCACCTCTTCGGCTGAACCCATCAGACGAAATAAGCTTCATGTTCAGTCCCCCACCATAAACAGGATTCCCGTTGTCTTCCCGTATTGCCGTTCCCTTCTTCCCACACACGAAGCACTCAATGCTTGAAGAATATGTCTCGCGTTTTGCCATAAATGCCCTCCTGGATTTTCCGAGGCTATCCACAAGTCTCGCTAACATTGGCCGGTACAAATTTTACGCTGGTACTGCTTAGCGTGACAGACTCGCTCTTCTTTCCATTGCACTTCGTGCAAAGCGGGACAATATACCACCTGCGATCACTGGAACCATCTTTCTGGACATGTGCCCCGACCGTCGGTTTTTGCGTACAGGCTTCCACGGGGCAATACGTTGGAACGGATTGTCCACTAAAGGCCTTCCAGTGGTCGAGCCAACTTCCACACCTACAGACATTTTGACTGGTACCGTTAATGTTGTTTACTTTCATGATTCACCCCTTTTACTTTTTAAGGTTTTATCCGCTTCGTTTTTGACAGGTTTGTTACGGTGACATTCATGTCTTTCTTCTCGACCCGTTCGGCGGCCAAGGGCATGTCTTTCTGAGGCACGCGAAGAACCTTGTCTTTGCTTGCCTGTGTCTTCAGCCGTGAAAGTGCCTGGTCAATTTTCTGAGATGTCCCGCCCCGTTCGACCTCAATGGCCGTCCCGCCCCGAATGGCGTCGAGACGACGGTTGCCACGAATAGGCACTTCGGTTCTTGCGGCATTTCCCTTCCCATCCTTGTGTGATCTGCTTTCTGACATAAGTATCTCCTTTGCTGTTTTGGATTCGGCCACCCTTGTGCGGCCAACGAACGAAATGTTAAACCCCTTTTGCGCAAAATGCAAGTGTAAATAACATAGTTTAGTATGTCAATATAACAAACATGTTGTTAATGTTGACATTTATCTCAAAGTCAAGTATTCTTGACATAAGATGGACAGGAAACCCGCACATCATTCCGCGTTTTACGAGGAACTCGGTGCAAACATCCGAAATCACCGAAAGCGACGGAAGCTCTCTCAGGACGAACTCGCCAAACTGGTCAGCTTGACCCGCACTTCACTGACCAACATCGAGAAGGGGCGCCAGCATCCCCCCGTCTATACCCTCTGCGAGATCGCAGACCAATTGAAAGTCGATATTTCGGAACTCATTCCCAGCCCCGCACCACTCCAAGAAGCTCTCGACGTCAGAATGTCGGCCGTCGGGCAAACACTCCGAGAAAACGAATTGGCGTTCATCGAAACCGCAATCAAAGGAGGAGCACCATATGCCGATACGAAGAAGCAAGATTCAGGCGATGGTACAAAGACTTCTGGAGGACAACAACGTTACAGACCCTCCCGTACCCCTGACGCAGATCGCTAAATCCTGCGGGTTGCGCATTGTTGCTAACTCCCTGGAAGGCGATCTCTCCGGCTTTCTCTATCGCGACAAAGACCGCAAGATCATCGGCGTCAACACAAATCATTCTTCCACCCGCCAAAACTTTACAATTGCCCATGAACTTGCCCATTACCTTTTACACGATCAAGAAACGCTGCACGTCGATCACGAGTTCCGTGTTCGCCTCAGAAACGGCGTCTCAAGTCAGGGAACCGATGACGCAGAACGAGAAGCCAACTTTTTTGCGGCTTCTCTGCTTATACCGAAGCCTTTTATCGACAAAGACCTTCAAGACCAAGACTACGTTGACCTATTCGACGACAGCTTTCTCCATAATCTGGCTCGTAAATATGGCGTCAGCACCCAGGCCCTTGCCAATCGGCTGAAGAACCTCAGCTACATACAAGAATGATTACCATGTTAGTGGACAAGATATGCTAAAAGGTTTCATGTTTGTGCCGAAACGGTCGGAAAGCGTTGCCGCTTCTTGAGGGGAAAGCACCAACATTAGACAAGACGATGACAGGTCGGTGTTATTGAATACCAGTTAAAAACTTCTACCGATCGTAAGAGGGACAAAATCTAGCTTTACAGGAGAGGAGGCGGAGAGCCGTAAGTGCCTGCTTTTCTTCCAGTTGGCCAGGTCGATCCCTGCCCCTCTCATCCGCTCCTGAACCCAATTGCGGTACGGTTGCCATGTGGAAAGCCGGCGAGCACGGCCGGCATGACAGTGAAGTCCTATCTTGCGTCGGGCAAGAAAGGCAGATTCATTTTCTGCCTGATGTTTCAGAAGGGCCGAGAGGCATGAGTCTCTCATGGGCGATGGTATCAGCGGCGTAAGCAAGAGCTGCCTTGATGTCTTCTTTCTGTAGCTGCGGATAGGCGTCCAGCAATTCTCGTTCGCTTGCTCCTTCGCTTAATCTCCTGAGGATAAGTTCCACGGGAATTCTGGTGCCCCGGATTACCGGCTTGCCCATCATAATCTTCGGGTTCAGTTCGACGCGATCAGCGACCTTCACGATACACTTCTTTGCAATTCCTATAAATATTATACGCTTCTGTGCCAAGAAGAGTAACTCCGGGGCCCGATCGAGGACGGACTCCGAAGAACCGGCCGCACGATTTCGGGCACCTGGAATGGTCGGTTATAACGCGAACGCCAGAGCCTTGACAAGAATGACCATGACAAAGAGGATAATGGCCAGGTAAATCGTCATTTTCTCCTTGATCTGGATGAGCGCCAACCGTACCCCCGCCTTAGGTCCGTTATGCGCACGCCGATATCATCGACTGAATCCTGAAGTTTCCATCCCTGTTCCACAAGAGGTTGCTGCAACGGGTCGATCTTCTCCTCCGAGACCCTCACGTCCATTGTCTTCTCCTCCTCGATGTTCCGCGGCTTATAACTCTTCTCTGATTCACCACGTAGACAGGATAGGCGCGGGGGATTTTTCCGAAAAGAAGGAACCGGGCACCTGCCGCTACGAAGACGGCAAGCACTGCCAGGATTTGGAACCATTCCGGCAGATAAGAGGCGAAGTAGAATCCGCCGGCCGCAAAGAGGCAACTGGCGAGAAAGGCGACACCGAGGATCTTCCAGTTGAACCGGTAGTGATAGAGCCAGAAGGCGGCCCAATCTTCAATCCATAGGGGTAGATTCCCCGCGGCTTGCCGCGCTGTTCGTGTGATATACTCGGAGGCATGAGTGGACACATCCACCGAAGCCATAATGTATCGGTCTTGCTCTACCATCTCGTCTGCCCGGCGAAGTACCGACGAGCGGTCTTTTCCTCGGAAGTGGATGAAGTCCTCAAAATGGTCTGCATGGAGATAGCGGACAGGTATGACGTGGTATTCCTCGAAATAGGAACTGACAAAGATCACGTGCACTTCCTCATCCAGTCGATACCTTCCTACAGTCCCACGAAGATCGTACGGACCATCAAGAGCATTACCGCTCGAGAAATATTCTCCCGAATGCCCAAGGTCAAAAAGTACCTTTGGGGTGGAGAATTCTGGTCCGATGGTTACTACATTAGCACGGTTGGTCGCAACCGAAGCGAAGAGGAAATCCAACGCTACATTGCGGCCCAGGGACGACAAAAAGAATACGTCAAGTTGCACACTCAACAGCTCCAACTATTCTGAGGCAGTTCGCTTTTATCAGATACCCCGTAGCTTGCTGCGGGGTAGTTCATCCTGATCCACTTAACCTCCGACTCGAACTGCTTCCCTCTGTGCCAATATAAGTGAGACACTTCCCACCCGATAGTTTAGACTCTGAGGGCGGGAAGGAAAGAACGATCATGGAAGAGAAGAAGTCCGTAATGGCACACCCCAAGGTAGTCCCTGATCCGGAGGTACCGGAGAAGACAGTGCGCCGGAAATTCACGGCAGCGTACAAGCTCCGTATCCTCAAGGAGGCGGAGAGCTGTACTGAGCTGGGTCAGATCGGAGCTCTTCTGCGCCGGGAAGGTCTCTATTCGTCGAGCCTCACCTCGTGGCGGCATCAGGTTGCCCAGGGCCTTATTCCCAAGAAGAGAGGACCTGTCGCACAAAAGACTGATCCCGGCATCCGCCGTATTGCAGTGTTGGAACGGGAGAACGAAAAGCTCGCGCATAAACTCAAGCAGGCAGAACTCATTATCGACGTCCAAAAAAAAGTGGCCGAGTTGCTCAAGGGATCAAGCGAGGAGAAGTCATGAACATCACCGCGTCGCTTGCCCACGAAGTGGGTATCCGCCCGGCCTGCAACGCCCTTGACATATCCCGTGCAGGCTTTTACCGGTGGCAGCATCCACATGAGAAGGAGCCTTCATGCCGTCCCTCTCCTTTGGCCCTCTCCTTCGAGGAACGGGATGAGGTACTCGATATCCTTCATGCGGATCGCTTCATCGACAAGGCGCCCCGGGAGATCTACGCGACCCTTCTCGACGAGAAGAGCTATCTCTGCTCGGTGCGCACCATGTACCGGATCCTTGAAAAAGAGGGTGAGCTGAAAGAGAGGAGAAAGCAGGTATCCCGTCCCCGGTATGCAAAACCGGAGATCCTTGCAAGAGCGCCCAACGAAGCGTGGAGTTGGGACATCACGAGGCTCAAGGGTCCGGTAAAGTGGACCTACTTTTATCTCTATGTGATCCTCGACATCTATAGCCGCTATGTCGTGGGGTGGATGGTAGCCCACAGGGAACTATCGGCCCTTGCCCGCAAACTGATCGCGGAAACCTGCGCCAAGCAAATGATCCAACCGGATCAGCTCCTGATCCATGCGGACAGGGGGTCGAGCATGACGTCAAAGCCCGTTGCCCTGCTCATGGCCGATCTTGGAGTCACCAGGAGCCATTCGAGACCCTCGGTCAGTAATGACAATCCCTATTCCGAATCCCAGTTCAAGACAATGAAGTACCGACCGGAATTTCCGGAGAGGTTCGGCTCCATCGAGGATGCCAGGGCTTTTTGCCAGACATTCTTCCCCTGGTACAATAACGAACACTACCATCTGGGGTTGGGTCTTCTCACCCCCGAGGATGTCCATTATGGAAGGGCGTCCAGGATCATCGAAGGTCGTAAGGACGTGCTGCGGGCTGCCTACGAAAAACATCCGGAACGGTTCAAGGGGAGGATACCGAAACCGGCGTCGCTGCCTGACGCCGTCTGGATCAACAAGCCATCGTCCGGGAGCGATGGCGAGGTACACTAAATACTTGCTGGAAGTGTCTCATTTTCATTGACACGCTCCGTTGCCGCAGCTCTCGCATTGCCAGATAAGACCTGGCCAACTCTGCGACCGTATCTCCTTCCGGAACTTTCTGTCGGTGCGGTAGCTGTTACGGAAGCCGCAATCGGGACAATACGCGGAGAGAAGCTTCGTTCTCATTTCATCTCCCTTGATGGTCTTATAGGGTCTTCCTTTATCGCTCTATGAACAGAACGGAAGCTCTTTTCTCGATTCATCCGCGTCAATTGGCTCCGTCTGAGAGAAGAATCAGGAAGGCAATCACGGTTTCTCTGTTGGAATCGCTGACACCTTCCGCGGTCTCGGCCACGGCCGGCGCCTTCTCTCTCAAAAGAGAGTAAAGTTCTTCGTTGGACATGTTCTCGTAGCGGAGCGTGTCAATGAAAATGAGACACTTCCAGCAAGTATTTAGTGTACCTCGCCATCGCTCCCGGACGATGGCTTATTGATCCAGACGGCGTCAGGCAGCGACGCCGGTTTCGGTATCCTCCCCTTGAACCGTTCCGGATGTTTTTCGTAGGCAGCTCGCAGCACGTCCTTACGACCTTCGATGATCCTGGACGCCCTTCCATAATGGACATCCTCGGGGGTGAGAAGACCCAACCCCAGATGGTAGTGTTCGTTATTGTACCAGGGGAAGAATGTCTGGCAAAAAGCCCTGGCATCCTCGATGGAGCCGAACCTCTCCGGAAATTCCGGTCGGTACTTCATTGTCTTGAACTGGGATTCGGAATAGGGATTGTCATTACTGACCGAGGGCCTCGAATGACTCCTGGTGACGCCAAGATCGGCCATGAGCAAGGCAACGGGTTTTGACGTCATGCTCGACCCCCTGTCCGCATGGATCAGGAGTTGATCCGGTTGGATCATTTGCTTGGCACAGGTCTCCGCGATCAGTTTACGGGCAAGGGCGGCGAAGTTCTCTGTGGGCCACCATCCACCCCACTACATAGCGGCTGTAGATGTCGAGGATCACGTAGAGATAAAAGTAGGTCCACTTTACCGGCCCCTTGAGCTTCGTGATGTCCCAGCTCCACGCTTCGTTGGGCGCTCTTGCAAGGATCTCCGGCTTTGTATACCGGGGACGGGATACCTGCCTTCTCCTTTCTTTCAGCTCATCCTCTTTTTCAAGGATCCGGTACATGGTGCGCACCGAACAGAAATAGCTCTTCTCATCGAGAAGGGCCGCGTAGATTTCCCGGGGCGCCTTGTCGATGAAGCGATCCGTATGAAGGATATCGAGCACCTCATTCCGTTCCTCGAAGGAGAGAGCCAAAGGGGAGAGGCGGCATGAGGGTTCTTTCTCATGTGGGTGCTGCCATCGGTAGAAGCCCGCACGGGATACGTCGAGGGCGTTGCACGCCGGGCGGATACCCACTTCATGGGCAAGCGACGCGGTAATGTTCATGACTTCTCCTCGCTGGACCCCTTGAGCAGCTCGGCCACTTTTTTTTGGACATCGATGATGAGCTCCGCCTGCTTGAGCTTATGCGCGAGTTTTTCATTCTCCCTTTCCAGTTCGGTAATACGGCGCACATGGGGATCCGCTTTTTGCGCAGCAGGTCCTCTCTTTTTGGGAATGAGGCCCTGGGCAACCTGACGCCGCCACGAGGTGAGGCTCGACGAGTAGAGACCTTCCCTGCGCAGGAGGGCTCCGATCTGGCCGGGCTCGGTACAGCTGTCCGCCTCCTTGAGGATACGGAGCTTATACGCCGCCGTGAATTTGCGGCGCACCGTCTTCTCCGGCACCTCCGGATCAGGGACTGCCTTGGGGTGTGCCATCACTGAATTCTTCTCTTCCATGATCGTTCTTTCCTTCCCGCCCTCAGAGTCTAAACTATTGGGTGGGAAGTGTCTCACTTATATTGGCACAGAGGGTAGTTCATTTCCGACTCCCCTGGGTTGCCGAACGGCGACATTTCATGTACGGCCATCTAATCTATTTACACCGTAAAGATAGTTATGTCAACTTATAAGGCGACTAATATCTATTTATGAACTTATAGGAGGGTTACAAGTCTTGGCGCCCTTTGGTATGTTTTACAGAAAGGAATCACATGGACATCCTGTCACTGATTGGCGGAAAGATACAGAGCATCAGAGAGAAAAACGGCATCACCCAGGACCAGTTAGGAGAACGGGCCGGCATCAACGCCAAGTATGTGAGCGCCATCGAGCGCGGGCAGAAGAACCTCACCGTCCTCACGCTGGAGAAGATAGCAAAGGGGCTGGACGTGGAACTCTTTGAGCTTCTGATATTGCCCATAGAGCTCGAACCCAAGCAACGGGCGTCGAAAGCCATTGAGTCCCTTGTCAAGCACGCAGACGCCAAGACGCTGAATCTTTGCCTGGATTTTCTGAGAAAGGCTTCGTCGTAATCCCCCTTGTCGCCCTCTGGGTGCATGGCCTCTACACCATCGGGTACGTGTAGCTGAGGGCCTTCTTCACGGCCCGAGAGGCAACCTGGACGATATCCTTTGCGGCCATGAGCACATACGGCGTATTCTCCGAGTCAA
Source organism: uncultured delta proteobacterium (assembly GCA_963768735.1). Classification (GTDB taxonomy): domain Bacteria; phylum Desulfobacterota; class Syntrophorhabdia; order Syntrophorhabdales; family WCHB1-27; genus BOG-1155. Next base: position 466,757 of record CAVYJH010000003.1, read on the forward strand.
GCGAAACTTCCGACTCAAGGTAGCCGCTGAGAATGATGAGCTTGCCCACGCATGCTGACAGTGCCCCCTGAATCTCGCTGAGGGCTTTTTGGTAGTCTTCCTTGGTCAACTGTTCAAGGTTCTTTCTATCTTTGGTCACCGCGGTCTCCATGTGGCTGAACCTCGCTTTATGTTACTGTATGGTACTGTACAATAATGAGTGTTACATAATAGACGGCCGTTTTCAAGAAAAAAATCAAAAGCCTCTTATTTATGGTGTAAGATTATGCATCTATGCCGGAAATTGACCTTATTCCCATTAAGGACGTCCCTGACATATTGAAAATATCGCGCATGACACTGCACCGATGGATCAAGGAGGGCAGGATTTCTGTGGTGAGGCTATCGGGACGGAAGATCTTCGTCCGCCGCGAGGAGCTGGAAAGGTTTATTAAGGAAAGCGAGAGGTGAGAATTTTGGACGAGCCAGATGAGGCCGCTTCGGGGCCACCGGACATGGCCACCGAAACATCGGCCTTTGAAAGAGCAGGTGTCGTTGACCCTCGTGTCCGCCATGCCTATGGCTCTTCCTGCTGGTCCGTAACTCCTCTCTCCGGATACCCGTATGTAGAGAATATCTCGTTGAAAAGTGGACTGTAGCGTGAAAAATCTCATCGAAACCACGGAATACAGACAGTTTGTCGAAGACCTAAAGTCACGTGTCCTCTCCGCGCGGATTTCTGCGTCTCGAGCGGTGAACTGTGAACAACTCCTCCTGTACTGGGACATCGGTCGGGGTATCGTGGAAAAGCAGAGCTTGCACGGCTGGGGGGATGGGGTTGTCCAGGCGGTTGCCGCTGATCTGCGATTGGCTTTCCCCGGGGTTACTGGTTTTTCCGCACGAAACGTGTGGGATATGCGCCGCTTATTTCAGACGTACAGCGATCCTCAAATACTGCGACACGCTGCCGCAGTATTGGGAAAACCTATGAGCGTAAAGAAACGGGAGCCCGTGGCAAAGACGGCAGATGACTTTCTGCGACAACTTGTCGCAGTAATACCGTGGGGGCAACACCTGACCATTTTGAACAAGGTCGACGGTCCTGAGGCCCGCCTCTACTATCTCCGCGCAACCGCTCACTATGGATGGAGCCGCAATGTCCTTCTAAACCAGATCAAAGCAGGAGCCTTCGAGCGGTCCCTCTCCGAAGGAAAAACTCACAACTTCCCGGCAGTGCTGCCCGAATATCTTGCCGAACAAGCGGAAGAAGCCCTCAGAAGTTCTTACAACCTGGAGTTCTTAGGCATAAACCGAGCAGTCAAGGAGAGAGAACTCGAAGATCGGCTGATCGAAAGGCTCAGGGAGTTCATCCTCGAGCTGGGTTACGGCTTTTGCTTCATGGGCCGCCAATACCGGCTGACGATTGGAAGAAAGGAGTATTTCATCGACCTGCTTTTCTATCATCGTTTTCTGAAATCACTCGTCGCTATTGAACTCAAAGTCGGGCCGTTCGAGCCCGAACACGCGGGTAAGATGGATTTCTACCTCAATGTGCTCAACGAAAAGGAACGGGCCGCAGACGACAATCCTTCCATCGGCATTATTCTATGTGCTGAAAAGGACAGCCTGGAAGTGGAATTCGCACTGAAATCAAAGACCAACCCGATAGGTGTGGCCGAATATCAGCTCCAACCAAGGCTCCCTCCAGAACTGAAAGGGAAACTACCGACGCCAAAACAACTGACGGACATCCTTCGTCCGATACTTCCGGAGAAGCGCGGGGAAAGAAAGGGACGATAGGGAAGAGGACGCATTGATGCTTGTCGCAGAGATCTCGTGCGTGATGCAAACGATGCTGCTGACCTTCTCCCCTGCTTGTTTCATGATATGGCCCGTTTTTCAGCTTGATTTGATACGGCGTTGCGAATGACAACGAAAGTCTGAAAACGGTCATTACTTGTGCGGTCCATCAGGAGACGCAAAGTGAGCCACAAAAAGGACGTGCCAGATTTGATTGTGAGTGTCGAATCGCGAAAAGGCGGGGTCGGCAAGACAACGGCAGCATTGTGCCTGGGCCGCCTTTTGCGGAATAAGGGCTATGCGGTTCTCGTTCTCGATTTGGATGTAACGGGAACCAATGCGGCCGATATTGCGAATTCTCCTTTCTGGATAGATGACCTTCATATAGTCCAAAAGGTCGATAAAGCAGGAGCCGCCACCGACCCGCTCAACCTTATCGAGCTGTTTGATCTATGTTTTATGGCCGGCAGGGCCATCCCGGATTTCTCGACTCAGAACGGTTCCTCGGAGCTTTTGCAGGTTGATCTCAAGAAGGTCAACGTTTTGGGATCGCAGATCTATAGGACAGGCAAAGACCCCGATGACAGCGCCAGGGTAACTTGTCTGGAGCGCCCCTCGATTCTTTTCGACGAGTTGCACACGTTCTGGCTACTTGAGCTTGTAGCCCAGATTATCGATAATTTCTTGCGTCTTGCCCGTACCGCACCGGACGAAAAGGTTGTGGTCATCCTCGACAACTCGCCCGGCTACATCGGCATCGCCCCCGCCATCCATGATTGGCTGACGGATCGCGGTCCGGAATACGCGAAATTCCTGATAGTGTCCTCTCTTGACATACAGGATATGCGTGCCTGTGGCCAGGCAATTGGCGCCCTTCACGGTCTCTATGAGGACAAGTGGCGTACGAGCAGGCTATTCGTCGAGGGCGCAAGGAAGGGCGCAGGGATCGAAGTCGATAAGAATCAGGAGGCGTTCTTCATGCGCCTGGCGTCTTCGGGCAATAAACGCGACGGGGAAGCCGATCCTCTTTCGTTCTACAGGGACGTCGACCAGACAGCGTCAAAACAGCCGACTGTCAGAGGCGAAAGGTTCTGTGATCATCCCAATAACTATATTGCGGCAATCATCAACCGAGTCCCCAGGGCGGTTAAAGAGGGGCACCTTTTCTACGACTATTCGCCTATCTTGAACGAAATACAAGGCGCCTTAGGCCGTGTTATAGGCGGCGACGAAGTAAACTCCCAGCGCGAGAGAATGATTTCCTACGACGGGTACATTGAGAATCAGTATCTTGTACTGAAGCGCAGTAAAGGTCGCCGAGGCTATGCCGTTCACCGCCTCGTTGACACCCTGAAAACGGCTGAGGACGAACTGCGTGCAAGCATTAATGTAAATGAGAACGATCTGATCGAGCCGCAGGCGATGGACTACGAGCGCTTGAAAGAACAACTCGTCAGGGCGGACGATGTCGTGAGCCGCGCTCGTTCAACTGTGGAAGACGCCGGTCTGGGCCATCTGGCCCGCCTGATTCGCGATGAATGGCTTCCCGGGAGTATCGTCCGGGATTTCCGAAGCGTGCTGTCAACACTTTTTCGAGAGAGTGATTTTCCCTACTTCGAAATGGCGCCATTCGAGTTTCGCAGGGAACACGCAGAGCCGGAAGCACAGGATTCCGTGATGCGCCTCAAGAAGCTCATCCGAAAGGATCTGCAGCGTTCCAGAGCGGATTTCGAAGCTCACGATTCCCAAACCGTCGATACTCTTGTCGGTGTGTTGTCGGGACTTATGGTCTTATCATTTGGGTCGTCCTTGTGGCGAGCACCTTTAAGGGAGGACGTCGCCGAACTATTTGCCGGTATAGTGGGCATAGAGCTCAAGCACTGGGCTAAGAGGAGGGAGGGGAAATCCGCCCGACTGGGTATCCAGCGATTCCTGGCTCAGGAAGCCGTAGGTCTATCCGAGATCCGCAAAGACATGGAGATTTTCAGACCGCTTCGATTTTTCAGGAACCATATGATGGAGGAAGGAGACACGAACATCGTACGCTTTTACAAATCCTGCACCTCCGCCCAGGCGCGCCTGATCGACTTTGCAGCAGATTCCCGATTCCTGATCCAGCTTCTTCGCTTTATCGTCGAAGGCGAGATGAAGAAGGGCGATCTTTTTCCATTTGTGAGAGGCATCGCGGAGGACGTCATTGTCAATAAGACGCTGAGGCATGAAGATGCGCCGGCAAGAATGGCAAAAGGGCTGCAGACGGCTGAGTACTTTAAGGAATTCGACCAGGTGTTAATGAGGGTCTTGAAAGACTGGGAAGTGGCGATTGGTTAGCCTCAGTTTTTCCTTTCCTGATTATCAATCAGGTTTGACAAAAGGGCGATATGCTCCTCCGGCCGCCCTCTGCCCTTACTATGACGTCGATCCGGTCATGTACAGGCTGCGCGGGACTACAGATCAACGGAGGGGCGATCTCCACCAAGCTGTCGACGAACTGCGTAAGAGAACACAGCGGGATTATTTCGACAAGACCTATCCCCTTCAAGCGAGAACCCTCGATTATTCTGTCAGGTCGTTCCCTGCATACCGCTTCATATTGCCTGAGGTGATGACCGAAGACTGGCTGGCGATAGTGGATTGGGGGAAATTTCAGCGGGATCACGTGCTTCATCAGCCCCTTTGTGGCTACGTCGTACTGAAACTTCTCGATGGAGACGGCACCTCCCCTCCCTTGACCCTTCCAGACGGCCAAACATTGCTGGATGCGTGCGTTGACGGGATACTGTCGTGGCGCGGGACCTCTTACGTTCGGGATTTCCTCCTCAGTTGCGGGATGAACCAGAGAGATGAACTCTTGACCGACAGCCCCATCGCCCGGGCCGTTTGGCGCGTCTTTTTTCGGGAAGCGGCATATGTAGCAGCTGTCTTTCACGACCTCGGCTACCCCTGGCAGTACTTGGAGAGAATCGGAGGTAACCTCCACGGGATGAATGCGCCGGCCGTCAAGCAGAATCGAAACGCCTCACAGATCGTTGAAGTGTTCGGGCATCGTATACTGTTTTCCGTCCTGCAAGGCTACCAAGCGCCTGATGCCGCTTGTCCGTCGAATTGGCAAGACAGAATAACGCAGATAGCCGATACTGCATTGACCTCGACGCACGGCTTTCCCGGCGCCCTTGGATTCCTGCACCTCAATGATTGTATTCGAAAGTATCCCTCGCAGCGACAGTCCCCCCTTCATCTCCTGTGTGTGGAATGGGTGGCGGCGGCAATCATGATGCACGACATGTGCAAGATCTACTGGGGCAAAAGCGACGTGCCGGATCCTACTCCTCAAAACCCGTTCCTCCGACTGAGTTTCGATAGGGATCCCTTGTCCTCAATCGTGACTTTGACAGACGTAATTCAGGATTTCGAAAGGCCCGCAGCCGTTCTTTGCCTCTGGAAAGAAACTGGCGACGCTCAGGTATGCGATGGGATGTTCAGGTGCTGAATTGCGGCTCGATGGAAGGGGATTGGCCATCGAATACGTAATGAACAACGACGAATCGCGGGCGATTAAACGAAAGTCCCTAAAGAAAGAAAGGCACGATTATTTCGACGCTCAATATGGGTATCTGGATATGAGTAGTTTAGGGATCAGCAGTGTCGAGGTTATTGCTCGTTGAGTGACTTTTTGGGAATACGGCGACATAGCGTCGCACCGTATCTCAGAATGTTCGCTGCGAGAACGGGCGGGTCGTTAATGTCATATCCATAGCCGAATCGGTTTTATCTGTAGAGGTCATCCAGAAATTCAGATGGGGCGTCGCCGCTCGTCACAAGCAGGTGGTCGCGAGCACGGGTGCACGCGACGTAGAGCAGATGGCGCTCGGTGTTATAGACCTCTTCCAAGTCGGCGTCGTCGGTCACCGTCTCGATCCGCTCTTGGGAGGGTATGACCTCATCGTCGCAGGCCATCACGACAACGGCACGGAATTCCAGGCCTTTGGCAAGGTGCATGGTGCTGATCGAAACGTGCCCGCTCGCTGCTTCAACCTTTTCATCGAGCACCATGTATGGGAGTCCTGATCTGTGCGCTGCCGCTTGTGCACGGTCCAGTTGACCGTCCGAACGGACGAAGAGGCCGATCTCGTGCGGCGCCAGGCCCTCGGTGATCCGGTCCTTGAGCCACTGACTGACCGCGCCTATCTCCTTCTTCTGATCTTCGAACGTCATGATCATCGGCGGCGGTCCGTTGAAAACCGAAATGGCGCCCCGTCGGTCCTCAACGTTGCCGTCCACATCGGACATTTCAGGTCCCAGTAGCCGGTCGGCCTGCATTCTGATCTGGTGCGACGTCCGGTAGTTGATTCGTAATGTCTTTGAACGTCCGCGGACATCGACGCCGAGGGCTTTCCAGGAAAAAGGCTGCTGGAAGATCCGCTGGCCGAGGTCACCGGCGAAGAAAAGGCTGTTCGGCCCTCCACTCCCAAGTGCCGCAAGAAACCGCAACTGCGCCACGCCGACGTCCTGGGCCTCGTCCACTACGATAAAGTCGAAAGGCAGGAGCTTGCTTTCTGCAAGATGGGCAGCGAGGCGGTTAAACACAGCTGGATAGGTAACCTGACGCTGCGCCGAAAGGGTAGACCGAGCCTGCTCGAAGATTGACCAGAGTACGGCACGTTGCTGCTCCGGCAGACGGGTTTTCCGGCCCAGCCGGATGACGTCTCGGTAGGTCTCCCAGGAATCCAACTGCCACGCGTCAACGATCTGCTCCCACTCGGTGAGCAGGAAATGGGCCTTGAACCTGTGCCCCGCAACGTTTTCCGATGTTTCCTTGAGAATCTGCGCTATGGTCTCGCTCGTGGCGATGTTTGGGCGGCCGAAATTTGCTTCGTATAGCCTGCGGCCGACGGCGTCCAGGGCATGTACTTCGATGCGTTCGCCAAGCCGCGGCTCATTGCCGACCAGACGCCTCAGCTTTGTCCGGAGAGCATTTGCAAGGGCATCAGAAAAAGTGGTGAGTAGTATCCTGGCTTCGGGGTTCCTGCGGGCAAGGAAAACGGTCCGGTGGAGCGCAACGATTGTTTTGCCCGTCCCCGCAGAGCCCGAAACACGGGCGGGCCCGCCATATTCTTTTTCGACAAGCTGCCGCTGAGCCGGGTGGAGAAAGATGGTCCACTTCTCCCAAGGACATTCGAGGGCGCGCTCCAGCTCCTCTTTATTCTCCATTGTGCGGAATCTGCGCTGCGCATCGGGGTGGGCAAAGGGATCGGAGCTGGACGCTTTAGGCTGTGAGACTCGCGGGGTCACTCCGGTGGCAAGGTTGAGAAGGGCCTCGGCTGCCTCAGCGGGAAGATGGTCGGCCACCTGGAGCAAACCATCCTCATCTGCAGCACGCACATCGGCAAGCCACTCCGAAGGCACACCATACCTGAGCAGCTCGTCGTCAGAAACCTTCGTGAACAGGGGTAGCTTCGGTCTGGACGACTCTTTCGCGACTGCGTACCTTGGAATCACGATCTCTTCCACCCGCTCCCGCACTTCAACCAATTGAGCAGCTCCTGTCATTGGATGGACTTCGAGTTTGCGCCTTTCAGCCCAGCGATAGGCGGCGTCGTGGCGATCCACGTAGCAGAGGAGGAGGCTTTGGGGAGTCCGATGAACGATCAGCCGGATATCGCTCCCGACACGCACCGACCAGAAGTTCTTGTCGATAGCCTTATCGAGCCGATGAAACTGCATGCCCGGATTCGCCGCATTCATTTGCAGGTCGAAAGCCGTCGTTTTGACAAACTTTTGCTCCTCGCCGTTAAGTCTGGCAAGACCGTCAGTGAAGGTGTCGGCAACAAGGAATTGCATAGGAAACTACCCTGTTCCACGCTATTAACTGGATCGTTTAGTAGACAGAATTTCGTTTAAACGTTCCTGAAAATAACTAGGATATTCTTGTATAATTGCCTGGGCATCGGCCTTCTTTCTCTTTAGTGCTTTAATGGCATCCTTTCTATGTTGGTTAGTCGAAGCAAGCAAGGGCGCCAAATCTAAGGCGATCACGCGGTCTGAGAAACCAAGCTCATACAGCGTTATAGCTGCATCGTTCGGCAGCCCATATCTAAGACGCTTCTGAAACGAGCGGATATCAGCATTAAGCTCCGCAGCTTCTTCTCCTTTCAGAAGTTCAATGAATTCCGTAAGGGAACCCATCAATAAGGCACCTTCATAAGAAAGGCCGGCTTCGCACATATCAACGACATGATCGATCTTAAAGTCGCGCCGTTTTGTACCCCAGATCAATTTAGCATCCGCCCTCTTTAGACCCTCTAAGAGTTGATGAAACGGCCTGCCCTCCACCCACCCCTTAGCAAGCTGGAGCAATGCCGTGGGCTTATCACATTTGTTAAAACTTCCACGCAGATACCGGACCAATAGAGGCCACGCTAAATCAAGCTGATCTTTAACACTTGCGCAGGGCTTCACCCTCCTAACCCCTCGTAATTGTTAGGAGGGCTCTTGGCGGCAAGTCGAATATAGCCAATAGCGTGGTGCCAATGAATAGGCATATTTACCTTGACTGCTATGGGGTATGCCTGGTAGATTATGGGTGTCATAAAGGAGACGCCCATGTTTGCCAGAGTAAAGAAGGCAGGTCCTTATCAGTACCTCCAGATCGTTGAGAACCGCAGGGAGAACAAGAAGTCCGTCCAGCACGTCATCGCCACAGTGGGGCGCATGGATCAGATGCAGGCGAAAGGCCAGATAGAAACACTGACTCGTTCTCTTTCCCGCTTCTCGGAGAAGGTGCTCCTCATACTCTCCGAAAAAAGCGACATCCAGGCGGAGGCAAAGAAGATAGGGCCGGGTCTTGTTTTCGGGAGGCTCTGGAAGGAACTGGGGATTGACGCCATTCTTCGGCATCTCCTCGGGGGCAGAAAGTTCGGCTTTGAGGTGGAACGGGCGGTCTTCCTCACGGTCCTGCATCGGCTCTTCCCCTCCGGTTCCGACCGGTCCTGCGACAAATGGCATCGGGATTACGCCATCAAAGGAGCCGGGACTTTGGCCCTTCATCATCTCTACCGTGCGATGGCCTTTCTGGGGAGTGAGATCGAAGACCAGAAAGACCGCACCTTTTTGCCGCGCTGCACCAAGGACGTCATCGAAGAGGAGTTGTTTCATCGTCACCAGGATCTCTTCGGCGCTCTTGACATCGTCTTCTTCGACACCACCTCCCTCTACTTCGAAGGAGAGGGAGGCCGGATCGGCGAACTCGGCCACAGCAAGGACCACCGTCCAGATTTGAACCAGATGATCGTGGGCGTCGTGCTCGACAGGGAAGGCAACCCGGTCTGCTCTGAGATGTGGCCGGGGAACACCGCAGATGTCACGAGCTTGCTTCCCGTCGTACAGAGGGTCAGAAGTCGCTTCCCCATCGACAAGCTCTGTATCGTAGCCGACAGGGGGATGATCAGCGGGGATACCGTAGCCTATCTCGAAAAGGAGAAGATCCCGTACATCCTCGGCGCCCGGATGAGAAAGGTGAAGGAGGTCAGGCAGGACGTGCTCTCCCGGGCCGGCCGTTACCGGGAGGTCTACCCCGAAGGCCGATCTAAAGACCCTTCCCCGCTCAAAGTCAAAGAGGTGCTCGTTGATGACCGCCGGTACATCCTCTGCCTCAATGAACGACAGGCCCGCAAGGATGCCGCCGACCGGCAGTCGATCATCGATGCCCTCAGCGAGAAGATCAAGAGTAATCCCAAATCGCTGGTCGGCAACAAGGGCTACAGGAAGTACCTCTCCCTGGACCGCGATACCGTCTCTCTGAACCAGGAGAAGGTCGAAGAGGAGAAACGGTTCGACGGGAAGTGGGTGCTCAAGACCAACACCAGTCTCTCGGCCGAACAGGTGGCCCTCAAGTACAAGGAACTCTGGCAGGTCGAGCAAGTCTTCCGGGACATGAAGAGCGTCCTGGATACCAGGCCGATCTTCCACCAAAGAGATGAAACCATCAAAGGCCACGTCTTCTGCAGCTTCCTGGCCCTGGTGTTGATCAAGGAGTTGTACCGAAGGCTTGAGAAGGCCGGCCACGACTTCGAGTGGGCGGACATCAAACAGGACCTGTCTGCCTTACAGGAGATCACTATCGAGGACAACGGCAAGAAACTGGCCATCAGGAGCGCATGCAAGGGTGTCTGCGGCAAGGTCTTTCAGGCTGTGGGCGTCGCGCTCCCTGTTACCATCCGGGAAGTATCATGATGCCGATAGGGGGTACAAAGAACGGTTTGTGGTGCCAAGAACTTTTTCAACGCACCTATCTGCCTGAAATAGCTAAACTATTTTATGGCAGGTGTTAAAGATCAGTCAAGCATTTCCGCATCGTTGTCCACAGAGCCTATCTGGTCAACGTGGGCTTCTACCCAATCGCGTATTTGTTTTGCGTCTCCGACACCGTAGAGCGTCCTGCCATAAACCCTCCTGACCTCAGGCTCTGCTACATTCTTTAGAATGCCTTCTGCGAGCAATCCAAACAACTCGCGAATTGTCTGCCTCTTCTTTTCATCAGATAAAAAGTAGGCAAGTGTTTCCTCGGCGAGGCGCGACGCTACGGCCTCCTCGTTGGTCTCTTGGGCGGTCGTGTCCCAATTGGACAGAAGAAAACTTTCGATGGATGCGAGCGTTTTCGCGAAAGACTCGAATTGTGATCTCGTTTTGTCTTCAGTGAACCCATTCTTGCCATATTTCTTGACAACGGATTTCACTATCTTCATCAATTCGTCCCATCCACTAATGTATGCTCGAGTAAAAGATAAAATGTCCCAGGTTAAAATATGTTCCTTTTTATCCTGAGATTTGGTGCGATCGTTGAAGATTTCCAGAGGAATAAGTCGAAATAGACTACTGATGCATTCTTCTGACTTCCTAGGGTCAAGGAGTTCCTTGACCCTAGCCCATCGCCACTTCTCTGCCCTCTGTGCCAATATAAGTGAGACACTTCCCACCCAATAGTTTAGACTCTGAGGGCGGGAAGGAAAGAACGATCATGGAAGAGAAGAATTCAGTGATGGCACACCCCAAGGCAGTCCCTGATCCGGAGGTGCCGGAGAAGACGGTGCGCCGCAAATTCACGGCGGCGTATAAGCTCCGTATCCTCAAGGAGGCGGACAGCTGTACCGAGCCCGGCCAGATCGGAGCCCTCCTGCGCAGGGAAGGTCTCTACTCGTCGAGCCTCACCTCGTGGCGGCGTCAGGTTGCCCAGGGCCTCATTCCCAAAAAGAGAGGACCTGCTGCGCAAAAAGCGGATCCCCATGTGCGCCGTATTACCGAACTGGAAAGGGAGAATGAAAAACTCGCGCATAAGCTCAAGCAGGCGGAGCTCATCATCGATGTCCAAAAAAAAGTGGCCGAGCTGCTCAAGGGGTCCAGCGAGGAGAAGTCATGAACATTACCGCGTCGCTTGCCCATGAAGTGGGTATCCGCCCGGCGTGCAACGCCCTCGACGTATCCCGTGCGGGCTTCTACCGATGGCAGCACCCACATGAGAAAGAACCCTCATGCCGCCTCTCCCCTTTGGCTCTCTCCTTCGAGGAACGGAATGAGGTGCTCGATATCCTTCATACGGATCGCTTCATCGACAAGGCGCCCCGGGAAATCTACGCGGCCCTTCTCGATGAGAAGAGCTATTTCTGTTCGGTGCGCACCATGTACCGGATCCTTGAAAAAGAGGATGAGCTGAAAGAAAGGAGAAGGCAGGTATCCCGTCCCCGGTATACAAAGCCGGAGATCCTTGCAAGAGCGCCCAACGAAGCGTGGAGCTGGGACATCACGAAGCTCAAGGGGCCGGTAAAGTGGACCTACTTTTATCTCTACGTGATCCTCGACATCTACAGCCGCTATGTAGTGGGGTGGATGGTGGCCCACAGAGAGCTTGCCGCCCTTGCCCGTAAACTGATCGCGGAGACCTGTGCCAAGCAAATGATCCAACCGGATCAACTCCTGATCCATGCGGACAGGGGGTCGAGCATGACGTCAAAACCCGTTGCCTTGCTCATGGCCGATCTTGGCGTCACCAGGAGTCATTCGAGGCCCTCGGTCAGTAATGACAATCCCTATTCCGAATCCCAGTTCAAGACAATGAAGTACCGACCGGAATTTCCGGAGAGGTTCGGCTCCATCGAGGATGCCAGGGCTTTTTGCCAGACATTCTTCCCCTGGTACAATAACGAACACTACCATCTGGGGTTGGGTCTTCTCACCCCCGAGGATGTCCATTATGGAAGGGCGTCCAGGATCATCGAAGGTCGTAAGGACGTGCTGCGAGCTGCCTACGAAAAACATCCGGAACGGTTCAAGGGGAGGATACCGAAACCGGCGTCGCTGCCTGACGCCGTCTGGATCAACAAGCCATCGTCCGGGAGCGATGGCGAGGTACACTAAATACTTGCTGGAAGTGTCTCATTTTCATTGACACGCTCCGCTGTCCATTGCATGCGTTTATCGTAAACTGCGGGATCAGCGAAAAGGACGCTTCCTTCAGTATGCATTCCTGCGCGTCCTGCACGGCCAATAACATTGTGAAAATCGCGTACCTTTATCTGCTCTGCTCCCTGATATATGCTTGTCACTATTAGGTACCGAATAGGCAAGTTGACACCTTGAGCCAATGTTGAGGTGCAAACAACGTAGCAGATAAGACCCTCACGCATCGCGTGTTCAACCGATAGCCTGATTCCGTGCGGAGTATTTCCATGATGGGAAAAAATGCCAAGTTGAGCGGCCTTGGACGCCGGTGTTTCTGATCCAAGGTTCCGCGAATAGAGATAATGAAGCTTCATTATCTCCTTTTTGTCAGAGCATTCCGTTGGTTTTGGAAGTGGGAGATTGCGTGAAAACGCATCCACGATCGTTTCGCATAAACCAGAAGCAGTAACTTTTGTACCACAAAATATGGCCACCGCGCCGTTGACCATGAGCTTGAGACCCAAATATAGGGCAATTTGTTTACCGACATCCTTTGCTTTAGATTTGTCTGGGAATAGTCGATGCTTTGACTCCCCCTTTCTTCTCTGAAGCTCAAAACTCTCAATGACCCTGGGTACAAAGAACTCTCTCCTTTCAACGTTCCCACTTGATACGTATTCGATCCTGCCGAGCTGGTCTATCCAGCTTGCAAATCCAACTGACCTGAGCGTTGGAATCAGATTGGTACCTGCCACGATTGTTGATTTGGTTCCATTGAGCCATTCGCCCACGGCCTCAGCATTGCTTATTACTGCGGAAATTAAAACTTTTTGCGCACTAGCAGGGAGCATCGAACGTAAGGAAGTCAGGAGTAGCTCGTACGCAATGCCTCGCGAGCCGCTATCAAATTGATGGCCCTCGTCAAAGATTACCAAACCCACGGAGGCCCCCAGCTCTGGAGCGTAACGCAGTACGTAGAGAAACTTTTCCGGTGTCACTACAAGGATTTGTTTATCTTTAAGGAATTCGGCGATTTCAAAATCCGTTTGTAAAATATCGGATAACTCATCAACTTTGATCGCCTCGTTCTTAAATGCGGAAACGAGACTGTTTCTTATCTCGTGACAAAGTGCTCTAAATGGAGCGACTATGACTGCAAGCGCAGTTCTGTCCGCAAGAAACGCACTTCGAATAATCAGTTCGGTGGCCCTGGTCTTGCCTGCACTTGTCGGCATCTGGACGACGGCTGATTCACCTCGTAGAACTCCGGCTTCGCCGATCAGATGTTGGGCGGGCCATAATTCCCTTATGAAGGACTCCTTTTTCAGAGCGCCCAGCCATCGATCCGTAGATAAACCTGAATACAAGGGCAGAGCGTGCCAGCTCGAATTCTCGCACTTCTTCCTGACGACCGCCGCTATGACGTCCCCCAATAGAAGGTATCTAGGCACCATAGATGCGTAAGCCGTCTCGCGCAACCGATCAGCCAGATTAAGAAGTTCAGTTTCTCCCGTCCCATCTGAGTAAAATCGGCAGAGCAAGTCGGAAATGGAATCGATGTACTGCCCGAACAACCCTTGTGACCCTTCAAAATATGTTGAAAGGTCGCCTTGTAGCAGCCACAACAGCAGCTCTTGAAGCCCCGCACTGTCGAGATCTGGGCAGTCGTACCTAATCTCCTTGGCCAGTACGCTTGAACTACCGGGTAGATCGCAGAGATAGTAAGAAGCTGAGCCGATAAGTATCAGATAAGCATCCAGGCTCTTGTTCAATCTCGACCGAAGGTAGGCGTCAAAAAAGTATGCTGAAAAGGTCAAATCCTTCCGTAGCTCCGATAGGAGTTTAGGTTTTGTGCCATTGCGGTTGGTGCCTGCTGCCGTGTCACCAAGAATACCGATGGAGAGGGCGAAAAGCTTCGCCGGGTCCTGGGTGATTTTGATGTGGTCCTTTTCTGGGATGCCGTACTCGAACATCTTCGCTTTTGAGCGGGCGACACCCAGCAGCGTCATCGATTTTTGTTCAGGCCTCATCCGCAGCCCTCCTGTATAGCTCGTGGACAAGGGGCATCATATCGACCCCCCTTATCACAATCAGGAAAAGGTAACTGGGATTCGGGTGATCTATTGTCTTGGTATTCTTAACTAATCCCACATCAAATAGGTTCTTTTCAAAAAGAGCTACAGCCCCGTAAACCTCTTCATGCGGGTAATCTACATCATTCTGGAAACGTTCGATCCTTCCTGCGTCGTCGATCTCTCCCTGAACATAAAGTCTTTGTTTTATAGCATTGAGAGATTCTGCTTTTCTGACATGATCCTTCGCAGAACCATCCACGGCATCTTGAAGTCGCGGCTTTGGCTTTGTTCCAGAGAACTGAGTCTTTGCTTCAAAGATGGCTAACTTGTCTTCGGGGGAGATCGTGTTTTCGTCTTTGATGGAAAATCCAATGATGTCACAGCCTTTTGTCGATTCGTTTCGTATAGTTTTATCACCGTAGCGAGTTCTGGGAACCCAGTAACCAAGCAGGTATTCAAGAAAATCAGCAACCAGAATCTCGCCAAAATCACCTGCCCGGATGCTGGGGCCAGGAGCTTTCGATTCATCTGGGAATTTGATTCGGTTCAAGTACTCGGCGCGAGAGCATCTAATTCCCTTTCTCCAGTAGTCGATCTCGCTGTCCAAACAATAGTGATTGCGAAAGTGTTTAGCCCAATTGGAGAGTACCGCACTATCATCCTGGTGTCGAAATTCCCAGACTTCGACCTCCTTACCGGCGGCGGTATTGATCTTTTTACCAGTATCGACAAGCCATTTTATGTGTTTATCTGTCGACGCTCTCTTCATGACGAGGTCTTAAACACCTTCATCACCTCGTCACCGAGATGATTTATCACCTTCACTGCGATGCGGCCGGAGGTGGGTTTGTCGAAGGGGCGGGAGGTGTCGCTGTTCAGGCTCGCCCAGGCGTCTTCGTTAACCTCGGCCTTGAGCGTGGTCTTGAGCGCCTTGTACGGGTCATTTGCGCCGAGAAAATAGGCATGGCGGACGAAGAAGCTCTCTTCATTGTAATTGGTATCGATGAACCAGCAGGCAATGCCCTCGGGGCCGTCGCTCCGCACCTCGCCGGTTGTCGGATGGAACACATCCACGCCGTTGATCTTTACCTGGACCTGGTTATCTTCGGCGTCAATGATCTCGATGTCGGGCTCGCCGAAGATGACGAAAAGATTGCCCTTGCCGGTGTTCTTGAGATCATCGGCCATGTGGAGGTCCGCGTTCATTCGGGCTTTGAGGACGGCAATGCGGCCTAGTTTGTTGAATTCCGATGAATGGGCGTCATAGTTGAAGGCGCAGGTAATGAGCACATCAAAGTCCGCGTCGCCAGCCTCGCGGGCAGCGGCAACCAGGTCCGGGCGCGAGACAGTGCCGAACTCCGGACCGATGAATATAGCGGCCCGCTTTTCCCCTCCAGTTGTCTCATCGCCTTCGACATAGCGGCCTTCAGCGCATATAAGGAGGCCCGGCCATGGGGCGAGGGAGGTAAAGACGATTTTGTCTTCTTTATGGGCCTGTTGCACCCCGGACGTCTTCAGGTTTTCGAGGACCATTTGGACAAAACCCTGGGCGTCGCCAGCTCCGTCCCTGGATACGGTCATGGGGTCAATCAATTCGTCATCGGCACCTACGCCCAATACGCGATGCGGCGACAGACTCTCCACAGTGAAGGGTCCGGCCACGCGCACCGTTTTCTTTGCCTCGTAGGGCTTGTCGTAGTGGTATTCGAATTCTGCTTTCGCAGCGATGGACGCGTCGATCTCCTTCTGCCGGGTAATGCGCTTCTGCCACCACTGGTCGTGGAGGGCTTTTGCTTCCACAGACCATTTTTCGTCACCATCGCGAGGGATTTCCCACTCTTCCCATTGCTTGCCAAGGGCCTTATTGAGCTGTTGGCGCAGGGGTTCTAATGCCTCCTGGCATCTTTCCCAGATTACATCGATCTCGGTGTTGTTGGCAACAGACTTGAGGTTAATGTGGGCCACCCGTTCACAAACAAAGCCGTGGCGGATGTCGCCACGAGTGGGCGTAGCAGAGGGTGCGATACGGGTTACTTCGGCCTCCTTCATTTGTCCTTCACGGCTGTCGGCAAGCAGGTAATAGGGATAACGTGCGCCCATGATGCGGGCGCGGGCAAGGGCCAGCGCAACCCTGGAAGTATCTATTGTGATCCACCGCCGTCCCCACTGCTCGGCGACATAGACCGTCGTACCCGAGCCACAGGTGGGGTCAAGAACCAGGTCGCCAGGGTCGGTACATAGGAGAATGCAGCGTTGGACTACCAGAGGACTTGTTTCAACGACATAACTTTGGTCTCTTGCACCGATGGTATCTGTCCAAGTCAGGTTGAGCTTGGTCCTGTCATCGTCTGACAGCTTCATCACATATCTTAGATACTTGCCCTCGGCCTCAATGCGATCAGCCTTTGCCACTCTCTGGAGTCTTTCGGGCGATGACGGATAGCATTGTCCCGGACCCGGTGGCCACACTTTCCCTCTAAAGGGCAAATCATAAACATCTTTTTCGCTGAATGTCGGGGGCCACATAGAAACAAGTCTAAGAGGATTACCAGTTGGATTCTGTTCAAGTTCCTTCTTCGAAAACTTCTTTCGAGAAACAATATCGACTTGTCGCCAGTTCCAATGGAAGTCCCCGCCTATATCGATTGTCTGAAAAAGCCTTCTAAATTTGGATTGGGACGAGTCTTTTCCGAACCAAACAATATAATCCCCCATGCGTTCGAGATACTTGTCCCCGAGAGGCATGGTTTTCTTGCGAAACCAGATTAGCCCAATGAAATTCTCTTCCCCAAACACCTCATCCATCAACGCCCTTATACGGTGGACATTCTCGTCCCCAATCTGCACAAAGATGGACCCGCTGTCGGTCAATAAATCCCGCGCAACTGTCAGCCGGTCCCTCAGATATGTCAGATACGAGTGTACCCCATCCCGCCAGGTGTCCCGGAAAGCCTTGACCTGTTCAGGCTCACGGGTAATATGGTCTGTATTCCCGTCCTTCACGTCCCGGCTGGTCGTTGACCACTGAAAATTGGAGTTGAACTTGATGCCGTAAGGTGGGTCGATGTAGATGCACTGCACCTTGCCCCGGAGCCCTTCACGTTCGGCCAGGGACGCCATGACCTGTAAACTGTCACCGAGGATCATCCGATTGGACCAATTGGCGTCATGCTGGTAAAACTCAGTTCTGGCGGCTTCGCCTGGCAGGCCGTTGAAATCCGCAAAGAGGTCGAGTTGTTCCGGCTTGCTGCCTTTTTCCTGCTCTTTTGTCTGCCGCAACAGATCGTCGACGAGTACCTTGGGATGGACCTTTTCCTGGATATAGAGTGGCGGCGCGTGGACCACGAGGTCAGACCAGTCCTGCTCGTCCTTGCCCCGCCACACCAACTGGGGGTCTAGATCGCGGTTACGTCCTGCCTTTTCCTCATCCAGACTACCCGGGCCTCGTTTGAAAGTCACGCGATAGGGCGTCTCCTCTTCTTTGGCCATCACAGACTGGTATTCAGCGGTCGGGATGTTCTTTCTCGTCGCTTCCGTATGGGTGAGGGTTTCGATGGTCAGCTTCGTGGTCTTCTTTGCCATAGCTTCATCTACCTTCCGGCGTGTTCCTTCGCTTTTGTGATGCCTTCTATCATCCTGTCAAACTCCGCTTCGACTTTTGCCTGGAAGTCGGATTCCATGTCATAAATCTCGGTGAACTCCGCAAAGGACCAGCGGCCATAGGACCTAAGATTGTTGACGCCCGGTATCCAGTACGTCTCCATGGTCGATTTCTTTTCCTTTGCGTCTTCTCGGCGGTAGCCCTTGATCTCCACGACGAGGTGGAGAGGGTCGTCCGGTCCATGGCCATCGTCCACGAGCGCGATGAAGTCGGGAAGGTACCTGCGCATCTCCGAACCATAGCGATAGGGCACTTCAAACCCGAGACCATGGTTCTTGACGTAAGCCCTTACACGCGGGTGGGATTCTGCGAGCCGGCAGAACTCGGCCTCCCAGCCGCTGTCGAGGATGACCCAGTTGATGTGACAACGGCGGGGATCGGTCTGCCACCTGTCTCTTTTGGACGTATTGAAATTGACGTGCATGGTCGAGCCAGCGGGATTGTAGGGATCAAGCATGGCCTTGATGGGTCTTTCCCCTTCAAGGGCGCGGGTAATGCCGGCAGTAACGCGCTCGCACGCCATATCAGCCAACTCCTGGTACATGAGCTGCGCCGGGTAGGTACCGCCTTTGCAGTGAAGACAGGTGTCGAGCCATTCCTTCGTGATCCGCTTCAGTTGGCCGAACAAATGGAGTTCCGGATCATCTCCGGGATCACGCCATTTCGTGTAAAGAAGCCGCTTGGTGATGTAAAAGAGCAAAGTGGAACGACGCAGGTCGCCGGTATGCACAAGATTGAGGTCGACCCCTTCACCGATGATACCCTGATTCTTCGTGATCGATGGGCCGACAAGATCGGGGGTCAATTCCAGTATCGAATCGTCATTGAACTTTGCGGTGAGCCGATCTTCCGGCAATTCAACGCGATACCCCGCCACTCGGGGAAAACGGATTTCAAGGGCATCGCGGTCAGGGCGCACGGCATTGACCTGAATGGTCTCGCGGGGCGGCTGAGGCGGGGCCACCACGGGTTTGGCGGTGAAGTCGAAGGGGATTCCGAGGACATCGGCATATTCAACATTGAAGAGGTTGTCCTCGTTGAGGTCGTAGGACTGGCGGCGGAGGGCCCGGCCGATCACCTGCTCGCATAGAAGCTGCGTGCCGAAGGCCCGCACTCCGAGCACATGGGTCACCGTGTTCGCGTCCCACCCTTCTGTCAGCATAGCGACCGACACCACGCAGCGGATGGAATCGCCTAGCCGGCCTTCCTTGCCCACCGTGTTCATGACCTCTCTTAGCAGATCCTGGTCGGTGAGATTCTCGGCCTGCCGGATATCGCCGGTCCGCTCCACGATCTCGCGGCGGAAGCGGTCGATTTCATCGGAGGCCATGGAGCGGAAGTTGTCGTCCAAGGCGTCTCCCGATTCGAGCTGCTCGCTGTCGATGAGGAGCGTGCGGGGCCGGCCACGCTTGTTGCCATGCTCATCATAGTTGGAAAAGAGGGCGAACTTGCCGAGAAACGGCGGCGGAATAGTACCGTCTTCTCTCGGGGCATACTCAAACCCGGAGATGTAGTCGTAGACGAGCTTGGAAGTGGAGGTGTTGTTGCAGACAACAATGAAGCAGGGAGGGACCTTGATTCCGCTCTGCTGCCAAAGTTCGAAGGTTTTCACGTAATGACCGTAGAGTGCCTCCAGGGCGGTTTGCAGCCGGGTAGGAAGCTGAAGAGGATCAAGTGAAGCAGCTTTGCTCCGCCCTTTTTTTGGCATGTCCTTGCGGATGTGCTCCCATATGTTGCGGAACATGGGCATTTCGCCGCCCGGTATGTTGTCTGCCACAGGCACGCGCGGCAGCTTGACTATGCCGCATTCGATGGCATCCATAAGGGAAAAGTCGCTCATTGTCCAAGGGAAGAGCGTACCCTCGGCATAGCCGGAACCTCTCAGGAAGAACGGCGTGGCGGACAGGTCCATGATCCGGTTGACGCCCAGCTTCCGTTTGACGCATTCGAGACCGGAGATCCAGACCCGGGCAGCTTCGTTGTTTTTCTCGGCCTCCTTCCTTTCGTCGCCCTTCAGGTTCTCCTCATTGCCGTTACGGGGTTTCTCGCGGTAACAGTGGTGGGCCTCATCGTTGATCACCAGGACATTCTTTATCCCCATGAGGCTGGGCATGACCCGTTGGAGCATTTGCCCTTCGGTTTCAAGCGTATTGAGCGCTTCCCCCCGGCCCTGAAGCAGGGAGCGTCCGCCCTTGGACAGCTCGATGCGCTCGCGGAGCATGAATGCGTGGTAGTTGGTCACGACGATCTTGGCCCGTTCGAGATCGGGGAGCATGTCGGCGGGGGCGAGGCTCGCGGCTTTGGTAATAGCTGTCCGGGTCGTTGGGCTGGAGCACGCGCAGACGGTCTTTAATGGTGATCCCCGGGGTGACGACGAGGAACCCCCGGGTGAACTTGTTGCTGTTTGGCCGGCGCACCGCGTTGATTGTTTGCCAGGCAATTATCATGGCCATGACAGTCGTCTTGCCTGCGCCGGTGGCCAACTTCAGGGCCAGCCTCATCAATCCGGGATTTGCGTCGTTGTTGGCATTGGCCAGGTGCTCCAGGAATTTCGTACCGATCTTGCCCATTCTTGGCGCCACTTCGGTGAGCCAGATAACCGTCTCCACCGCCTCGACCTGGCAAAAGAAGGGCCTGATGCCGGCGAAGCGATGGCACCGCCAGTGCTGGAGGAGGCGGGCCGTTTCTGGTTCTACCCGCCAGTCATTTGGATTGGGAATGTCACGCCACTGATCCACGTAGTAACGCAACTCGTTGATGATCGGGGTTGGGTCGTACTGCTGAGCCTGCGTCGAAAGCCCCTTGCCTTCGTCGAAGATCAGTTCTTCTTGCTGGTTGGCCTGTCCCCTCCGTTTCTGGGGCTTCGGGATGGGTGTGATGAATTCGGCGGGACGACGTTTGTTGATGACCTGCTGGGTCGGCTGGCCCCGTGCGTCAAGCTCCCAGTGCTGAGCAGGTTGCTCATAAGGCGAATTGAGGATAGGCTTCTCGAAGAACCGATTTTCCATAGTCAATCCCTTCCGGATGTTATCGACTTACCACTTGTGCCCGTTTGTTTCAAGTAAAATATGAAAAATATGATAATGCCGCCTCGTTGCCAGAAGAAAAATGACGAAAGGGTTCTGTCGGCGAAGAAAATTCTTGACAATCACCCCCAGGTGGAGCATAGTAAACTATTATTAGTATCTTCAGTAGGCTCTGCCGAAATCTCCCAGACGTCTTGGGAAGCCCAAACACCCTGAGAAATCAGGGAGACCAATTTCGAGAAATTCGATAACCGGTACGAAGTAACTTGTTTAACGCCCGCTGGGCGATTAATGCTGAGAGCCAGGAAGGTCTCACGAGAAATGGACGTACGATGCATGGTGAAGAGGATACACTAAGAACGCAGGAAAGGGAGTTCCTGCCGGGAAAAATGAACCGCACGGCATGTGCGAGGACAAACTGGCGTATGAAGCAGCAACAGGAAGAGTGCCAAAACAGGCTCTTCCTATTCGGGGCGCTTCCCGAACTACCGCTCATACGTCGCGTCAGTAAACACTTTTCTTAAGAAAGAGAAGCCTATCTTCGTTTTATACGTCTCGTAAAGATAGGTTTCCAGCTCACGCCAGCTTAAGCCCTTCTCGCGAAGGTCCTTAAGCTCATGATAGTGGAGGCGAATGAAAGCCGTCTTTACGTTCGGCTTATTCCGCCTTGCCCCTTTGACCCTCCATACCCTGATGGCTGTCGCCAGCCTTTCTGTTTCTTCGTCGTACTCCCCGCGGCGAGACTCGGAAAGCTTCATGGCATGAAGGGCTTCCAACAACCCCTTATAGGCTTCTTCTGCCGACTGTTCCTTGTCTAAGCACATCCCGTGGGCGTGTATCCTCGCCTGCTCAGGGAGTGTCCCATAGTACCGGGCAAGGACTTGGCGGTAATCGGCGGTGAAGCCCGATCTTTTCACTATCTCCAGATCGTAGTCCATTGATCCCTCCTTGTGCTCCAGTGTGTGTACTACACACGAGGCAGTATGACACGGGAAGAGAGAAGCATCAAGGGATTTACGAGAAGGGAGAGAGTAGACCTAAAGTGCGCGCTTGTCAGCGCACACTGATTAAATGGAGGATTCCAATGAAGACGAGTCCCGTAACTCTGGCTGCACCGGTTCTCCCCGCGGTTGTTCACGGGCAGCCATTTTTGAAAAAACCAGCCGTGGAAGTGGACGGTGGCCACTTTGAAAAAACACTGGATGGACCCAAGATGATCCGAGCCGGCGGATCAAAGAAAGCCGGCAAACCAAGAAAAGGAGGCTGCCATGAAGAAAGGTTCTATCCATTTTCAGATACAGCAGGTGTTTCTGGAAAGCGCCATTTTTACCCCTGGCTTGAGCAAGCACGAGGTAAAGCTTCGGGCCCGGGAAAGGGGCATCCACTCCTGGAAGGAGGTGGGCAAGGAGCATACGATCTACAGCTACGAGACCGCCGACGCCTATCTTGCCGTCTGGCACCAGCTCGGGCAATACGCGCACCTCCACGGCCTGGACTCCATCGGCGACCTTACACCGGATCACGTGAGGTCCTACCTCGCATCGAAGATAGAAGAGGGCGTGGCCCGAGGCACGTATCGGCTGCACACTGCGGCCATCATGAAGTTCGAGAAGGCCTTGCGGATGAAAGGCACTGCTGTCCCTTCCTTCAGGCCGGTGATCGATGATTTGGCAAAAATGGCGAGGGCGTTAAAGCAGAATCACGCTCCCCGCGCCTACGTCGACCCTTCCGCCCTTATCCAGGCCGTCACCCGCGAGCCTCTTCGCCTCATCGCTCGCCTTCAGTATGAGGGTGGCGCCCGCGTACGGGAGGTCGCACTGATCAAAGCGGTGCAGTTCCTGGGGGAAGCGGAAGATCGGTTGACCGGGGCTGGCATGGGCAAGATCCATCTCATCCATTGCAAAGGAGGCCTCGAACGGGACATGCTCGTCTCTCTCCCCACCTATGGAACGCTCGTAAGGGCCGTTGAGACCGGGGATCCCTTCAGGATCAACCCGGAGGTCTACCGGCGTGCCGTTATCAGGGCAGCACGTGAGAGCTACCAGGACTATCATGGCACCCATGGTCTACGCTGGAGCTTCGCCCAAAGACGATTTCTCATCTGCCGGGACCGCGGGCTGTCGAAAGTACAGGCACTCAAAAGGGTGAGCGCGGAGATGGGCCATCGAAGGGCCAGCATCACCCTCCGCTACCTGCTTCCGACACCGTACTGAGAGGCCGATATGGACGAGCTGTGGGACATCGGAAGGCTCTCTCAGTATCTCGGCATCAAGAAGTCGACGCTCTACGCCATGATTGAGCGGAAGGAGATACCCTTTTACCGTATCGGCAAGCTTGCCCGCTTCAGGCCTACGGAGATCGATGAGTGGCTTCTCACGAAAAAGTGTCAGGGCGAACTGAAAAGAGAGACCAGGAGGGCGCCCAGGAGACGGGGTAGCCCTCCCTCTGCCGCAACACATATAGCGAGAGCCGCCATTGACGAGGTGAACCCCGGACGGTATAATCGTCTTGGGAAATCAGACCGTATCAAGGGCCTCGGAAAGGAGGGATGATATGGGGTTGTACAAAAGAGGCCCGACATGGTGGATCAGCTTTAGCTATAACGGGCGACAGATAAGGCAATCCACCGAAACAGATGACAGAAAGCTGGCAGAGAAGATCCACCACAAGGTGATGACGGAGGTTGCCGAGGGCAAGTGGTTTGAAAGGCAGGAAGGGACGCAGACATTTGCGGAGATGATGGAAAGGTACATGAAGGAGCATTCGGCGGTGAAGAAAAGGTCTACAGTGCGTGACCGGGCGTCCCTGAAGCATTTGCTGCCTTTCTTTGGAGCTGTCGCGTTGAGGGAAATACGTCCAGGCCACATCAGCCGGTACAAGGCTAACCGGCTCGCAGCTCGAGGCCGCGCCGGCCACCCTCAACAGGGAGCTCGCCCTCATGAAGCATGCGTTCACCCTCTCTATCAAGGAATGGGGGTGGGCAAAGGAGAACCCCGTCAAAATGGTCTCGATGGAGAAAGAGGCGCCCCACAAAGATAGATGGCTGACCGACGACGAGGAGAAGAGACTCCTGGCGGCATCCCCAGAGTGGTTGAGGGAAATCGTCGCTTTCGCCGTGGACACAGGCTGCAGGAGGGGAGAGATCCTGTCCCTTCCATGGAAGTACCTCGACCTCGACAAAAAGGTCGCCATCGTCTTCGGAAAAAAGACGAACGAGTGGCGGGGCGTCCCTCTGACTCGCCGCGTGCGGGAAATGCTGGCGAAGAAACAGGCGTCCCAGAAGGTGCGGCCGATGCAAAGCAACCCGGTATTTTGCAACCCGGCTGGTCAGCCGATCAACATCCACGAGCTACGCTGGGCCTTCGAGGTTGCGCTGAATGAGGCGGGAGTGAGCGACTTCAGGTTCCACGACCTCCGGCACACCTTCGCCACGAAGCTTGCCCAGAACGGCGTCGACCTCTTCACCATCCAGAAGCTCCTCGGTCACAAGTCGTATGCCACCACGGAGCGATACGCGCATCACTACACAGAAAGTCTTCGAAGGGGCATCGACGTGCTTGACATTTACGCCGAGAATCTGAGCCGTGAAGGAGTCAAAGAGGAAGGACAAGAGGACATGCCCAGGCAATTTATCACAAATTTATCACAATCGGGCAAGAACACGCTGGATGTTTCGAGGCGGAAAAGCCGGAAAAGGGTTGATACTATTTGAAATGCGAGAGAGGGGACTTGAACCCCTATGGTGTAACCCGCTGGATCCTAAGTCCAGTGCGTCTGCCAGTTCCGCCACTCTCGCATGCCTTATTTTACAAGGGCTTTTGGTCATGTGTCAAATCCCCGTGGTTGCGATTGTAGTAGAATCGTCGCAACGGTCCAAAATCTCCACGCTCCACCTCACACTTTCCGGGTAATGATGGGCATGGCGCTGTGTATCCGGCGCCCCTTTCGCGGATGGGTCCACTGGTATATAATAGGACGGGATGAAAAAGATCATCGTCGATATAGACAATACCTTATGGGACCTGGCGCCCGTCCTGTATGAGCGCATGAGGGGAGTAAGCCCCGATCTGCCCAAGGCGGCGGAATGGCGTGAGTGGGACTCTTGGCGGTCGCACATAAAGCCGAAAGTTATCTACTCGATATTGGATGCCATCCACATGGAGCAGGAGAGCTTCCCGCCTTTTGACGATGCAGGAGCATTCCTCTCGACGTTAAAGGAAACAGGATTTTACATAATCGTGGCGAGTCACCGCCGTCAGGATGCGCTCGATCCCACAGCACGATGGCTTCACAAGAACAACCTTGTTCACGACGAGATTCATCTGAGTTACGATAAGACAGTGCTTTTCAATGAGTGCTGGGGTGTAGTCGACGACAGCCCCGGGACGCTCGGAAAGGCCAGGGACGCCGGTATTGTCAGGGCCGGCCTCAAAAACCCGTGGAACGAGGGCGAGGGTCACCCGCTCTTCGACAACCTGAAACAGATCTCGGAGTACCTTCAGAAGCAACTCTGATCCTTGCCCTTCGGCGCGGCTGTATGAGAGCGGCCTTCGTCACGCGTCGCTCATGCGCAAGGTCGCGACGCCGGGGGTCTCACCTGTCTTTACGCCGCGTTCATGATTTTGGGGCAGCGCCGAGGGCCTTGAGCACCTCCTGCATGTGATCGACGTGGAAGGTGAGGTGATACTCCCCGATCCCCTGCACAAAGGCCTCCAGGGTCGGATACTCGCCGAGGGGCGATTCCTTGAGGCCGGGGATGTGCGCCTTCCGACCGAGCTGCTCCGGCGAGAGGCCGGTGATGAAATCGGCGATCCCAGTGTACTTCGTTTCGAACTCCCGAAGCAATTCGGCAAAGGTCATCCGCGCCCGCGCATCGGAGAAAAACGGATTCCCCGGCTCAAGGTCAAGCTCTGGGACATCGTGCTCGATGAATGCCCGGCAGGCCTGCACGGGCTCTGTGCCTTCGGGACCACAAAGATGGGAGACGATCTGCTTGGGCGACCATCTTCCCGCAGGCGCGCGGGACGCGGCCGGTTCATCGAGCCCGACACAGAGCTTGACGAACTCCCCGGTTTTTCGACGTAACATTTCTGCGAGTTGCGGGCCTTCCATGGCTTCCTCCTTGCGTGAGATCCGGCACCCTTGTATATTTGGACACAGTTGTCTTCAGAAACGGCTATTCTCCGCCGCCTGTGCCCGGCTCTTCGGGATTCCCCGCACCCCGACCCCTTGCAAACTGCCCGGCCGGGCTGAAGGCAGACGAACTGTGCTGTAGTCCTACCAGAGTGCGCTATGTATCTATTGCAAGGTGTTTCAGGAGCGCTTGCCGCACTCCCGACGCGCACTCAACCAACCCGTGCGTCCACGAGCACATTTGCAATTGCAGATGCCGGGGTTTTGTAGTAACGTAGGTGCATGCGGAAATGGCGCCTGCTACTCGCGCTCCTCTGTATCCTCAACCATTCCCCCGCTTCCGCGGTATCACCCCTTTTTGCGAAGATTGACCTTCTCGGCTACGGGTGGAACAAGGACGAGGTAACGGTCGCCGTTGCGGGCAGCGTCATTATAACGGAAAAGCTGGTCGGCGATGTCGTGGCTGCAGTGGACGATTGGAACGCGGCACTGACAAAAGTGAAGGGGGCGCCGCTTTTCAAAATGACGGCCACGCAAAACGCCGACATAGTCGTTTTTCTCACCGATGCGGCGCCCCCGAAGTCCGGTGCAGCGTTAGACCTGGGCAGGGCCAGCCTCAAGTCCGCCCTGGCATATAGCTGCGTGCTCGACCGCGTCTCTATTACCGTGCACCTGCAGGCCTTTGGCCGGAGCTATACGCACTCCGGCATTCGCAACATTCTGAGGCACGAGCTGGGCCACGCCCTCGGCCTCGGTCACAGCAACGACCCGTCCGACCCCATGTACCCAGAGGCAGAGCCCGGCATGGTATTCGGAAAAACGGATACGGAAGCCCTTCCTTGCCATATGAAAGGATTGGAGCGGATCTACCCGCTGCGACCATACTGTGACTTTCCAAAATCTATCGACTGTTTTTGACCGTTAAAAGACAACAGAGATTTAACGCCTATCTTTGTTGTTGACTCCGGCAATGAGGCGATACGAAAAATCACCCCTGGCGGCACGGTAAGCACAATGACGACGCTGCAGTACCTTCCCAATGCAATTGCTGTCGATCAATCGGGAAACATCTTTGCGGCCTGTCCTGTATCGTCTATCCTGCGAATATCCCCGGACGGTACCACCACACTGTTTTCAACAGGGGTTTAGGATAACCGCAAGAGGTGACGCCTTGCCTGAGCAATGAGACAAACATTCGGAGGGACATTACACTTCTCATGGGTCTCTGAGTCGCGCCCACTCCAATGGTGAGGTCTGTGTTGATCGGGAACATGGGATGCCGGCAGCTATTCACAGCACTCATTATGGCCCTTGGACTCCTCGTCGGTGTAACAGCCCTCTTTGCCGGCCCGCCCTTCCTCACGGACGACCCCGAGCCGGTGGATTACCGGCACTGGGAATTCTATACGGCCGCCCAGTATCAGAACGACAAGGGCAACCTCTCCGGCACGGCCCCCCACTTCGAGGCCAACTACGGAGTGGTGCCGAACGTCCAGCTTCACCTCATAGTCCCCGATGTCTACAATCGACCCAAGGCCGGCCCGGCCCTCTTCGGTCCCGGCGATGTGGAGCTTGGCGTCAAGTACCGGTTCATCCAGGAAGGCAAGTACGTCCCCATGGTCGGCACGTTCCCCCTCTTCGAGGTGCCGACGGGCAGCAAGGCGAGAGGCCTCGGCACCCCGGTGAGCTCCATCGGCACCGGTGAGCCCCAATTGTATCTCCCTCTATGGCTCCAGAAGAGCCTGGGACCATGGACGAGCTACGGCGGCGGGGGATACTGGATTAACCCCGGCACGGGGAATAGGAACTACCGGTACACGGGCTGGCTTCTCCAGCGTGATATCACGAAGTGGCTTACCCTGGGAGCCGAGCTATTTCATATCACATCGCCTGCCGCGGGCGAGCAGAGCGAGACGGGATATAACATCGGGGCCATCGTGAACTTCTCCGAAATACATCACTTCATTTGTTCCGCCGGCACGGACATCCATGGACCCGCGAGCCTCTTCTTCTATGCGGCCTATCTCATCACGTGGGGCCCTGCCGAAGATGGTGGGGAAAAGAGAGCGGCGAAATGAAGATCCGGATCCCGGCAGGCGCCCTTCTTCCGGTCGTACTCATAATGATCGGGCTCGGGGGATGCACGGGAGCGCCGAAGCCTATTTCCGCAGTTTCACCTAAAGACGACGTGTTCACCGAGGTACAAGGGTCGTCCCTGCCCGCAGAGGGCAGCGCAGACCTCACCGTAAAGGCCTCGGTGAAGACCCCTACGCCCGAGCACTACCTCCTTGAATCTAAGCCACAGCCGCACGAAGGGGGCTTTCCTTTCGAACTGCACATAGACGGCCAGGAGATCATATGGAAGGTGGTGGGCGACAGGGAGAACACGCCTGTCCACGGTCCTTCCGGCAGGCTTCCGGACGGAGGCGAAGGCATCAGGTACGTTCTGGAAAGAACGGTCCGCCTCCCGGCAGGTCCTCACCACGTGATCTTCGGCGTCCCCTGCGATGGGTACTATGCGGAGGTGAAGATCTTCCTGGATGAAGGGACGCGTCATACCATCGAGTTCCAACCCGTCTATTGTATGGGTCGAAGGGGTTACCCTACCTTTTTCCACGGCGTCAGCAGGACACTGGTATGGCTGGACGGCGTCAGGATAAGGTAGGCAAGGAGGTCGGCGGGGATTTATGGGGGGGCGCGCGGCCGCTCACCCGCATTGCGCCCGCCCCCGTTTGATGCTATACTCCTGTAGCACATTCGCGTTCCCTGGTATACTGTAACTCCAAGGAGGGACAATATGTTCGGACTCGGTTTCCCTGAGACTGATCGTGATCATGGTTATTGTGTTGATCATATTCGGTGCCGGCAAGCTTCCCGAGATAGGGGGCGCCATCGGCAAGGGGATAAAGAGCTTCAAGAAATCGATGAAGGAGCCTGACGAGATCGACGTGACCCCGAAGAACGACCAGGAGAAGCCGAAGTCTTCTTGAGTCACATGGCGGGGGTTGCGTATATCGGCATAGGGTCCAATGTTGGTGATGCCTTCGACAACTGCTTGCAAGGCGTGATGGCTGTAATCAGCGACGAGAGGGCGACATTTGTCGCCCTCTCGTCTTTATACCGCACCTCACCCGTATCCCCCATAGCCCAGGCCGACTTCTTGAATGGCGCCCTCAAAATAGTATGGCGGGGCACCCCCCGGAAGCTGCTCTCTTTCCTCCGGGCGGTGGAGGCGGGACTCGGCAGGACAAGGGTGGTCAGGTTCGGGCCGCGCACGCTCGATTTGGACATCCTCCTCTTTGACGACGTTGTCCTCGACACCACCGGTCTTACCATCCCCCACCCGAGGCTGCATGAAAGGAAGTTCGCCATTGTTCCCTGCCTGGAGATAGACCCGAACCTGATCCATCCACGGTTCGGGCGTCCCCTGGCGGAATACCTGCACCAGATAGGGGACGAGCAGAAAATCGATCTCTTCGGGCGGATCGCGCCGGACCGGATCGGGGCCGGACGAGTGGGGAACAGACCCGACGGAGACGGGGAATGAATATCCTGATGATCGATCCCAGCAGGCAGACGGCGTCCTGACGAAAGAGAAGCGGGAGTTGTTGCATCTCCCGTAGAAAAGGGGTATTATTACAGGCGTTTTCAACGCCCGAGGATACGGACCCACATGCTTGAAGAAAACAATTTCGTCCTCTTCCGTGATATCGGAAGGGATCTGTTCCTGCGCGGGTTTATCAGCTCTCACGCGGGGAATATGAGCCTCAGGATAGGGGAAAATATCTACATCACGAGAAGAGGCTCGATGCTCGGCAGGATCGCACCCGACGACCTGGTGGAGGTTGAACTCGAAAAACCCGACTCTCTCGCGCCGCGCGCCTCTTCCGAACTAGTCGTCCACAGGGCCGTCTACCGGAACACGAGCGCCCTCGCCATCGTCCATGCGCACCCGCCCTACGCGACCCTCCTGTCGATGCTTATGGACGGGCTGATCCCCGTTGATTCGGAAGGGTCCAATCTCTTCAAGAAGGTGCCCGTGGTAAGCGCTTCGAGGCCCGCCGGCTCCGAGGAGGCCGCCGGACTGATAAGCGAGTGTCTCAAGGACTACAAGATCGTGATGATGAGGGGCCACGGCAGCTTCGCGAGGGGAGACATGCTGGAAGAGGCATATATGCTGACGAGCAGCCTGGAAGCCTCTGCCTTTTTCCTCTATCACCTGGAAGCAGGCAAAGAATACAGAAAGGTTTCCAAGTAAGTATAAGAAATGGTAGAATGCTTTTCTTTGAGGGGAAGGCTCCGTGAGCTTGCTCATGGAGGGGGCGACCGGGTACCCGCTTGCGGGTGTCCCAGTAATTGCCAACTACAAGAAATGGTAGGAGGGTACCGATGAAGTTTTTTATCGACACGGCTAATGTGGAGGAAATAAAGAAGGGTCTCGAAATGGGACTGGTGGACGGCGTCACTACGAACCCCTCCCTGCTCGCCAGGGAAAAGAGGAACCCCGAAGAGACGATCAGGGAGATCCTCCCCCTCGTTCCCGGCCCCGTGAACCTTGAAGTGCTTTCGACCAAGGCCGGGGAGATGATAGACGAGGCGCGCAGGCTGGCATCCCTGGGGGATCAGGTGGTCGTGAAGATCCCCATGACCGAAGAAGGCATGAAGGCCGTGAAGATATTGTCGGCCGAAAAGATCAGGACAAACGTGACGCTCATTTTCCAGCCTCTCCAGGCCCTGATCGCCGCAAAGGCAGGCGCCGACTATGTAAGCCCCTTCGTCGGGCGGCTCGACGACATCTCGGCCGAAGGCATGGAGGTGGTCGAGCAGATTATCGCCATTTACACGAATTACGGCTTCGAGACGGAGATTATCGTGGCGAGCGTGAGGAACCCCCTGCACGTGCTCCACGCGGCGATGATGGGGGCGGATATCGCGACTATCCCTTTCAATGTCCTGAAACAGCTCATGAGCCACCCCCTCACCGATATAGGGATCGAGCGATTCCTGAAGGATTACGGGACGCTGAAAGAATAAGTGTCGTCGACTCTGTTTTCCATTGTGAACGGTCCCTTGGTTTGTCGTTGACTATTCACCTCTAATCTATTATCTTATTGACATATGTTCGAGAAATTGCAGGAAAGACTCGATGTAATATTCAAAAAAGTGAAGGGCTACGGCAAGCTCAGCGAGAGCAACGTTAAGGACTCTCTGCGCGAGGTGAGGGTAGCCCTCCTCGAGGCCGACGTCAACTACAAGGTGGCGAAGGACTTCCTCGAAAGGGTGAAAGATAAGGCCCTGGGGGAAGAAGTGATGACGAGCATCACCCCCGGCCAGAAGTTCATCAAGGTCGTCTATGATGAGATGTGCGAGCTGCTGGGCGAGACGAATAAACCCCTCGATGTTGCCGGTTCCCCGCCTGTCCCGGTATTGCTCCTCGGCCTTCAGGGCTCCGGCAAAACGACCACCGCCGGGAAGCTGGCGCTTTACCTGAGAAAGAAAGGGCGGAAACCCCTTCTCGTGCCCACGGACGTCTACAGGCCGGCGGCCATCCAGCAGCTCGCCAAGATAGGGAGCCAGTTGGGGATCGAGGCTTACGCGCCGGCCGAAGGGGCAGACCCGGTCGATATCTGCCGGGATGCAAGGGCCTACGCCATGAAGAAGGGGTTCGACACCCTTATAGTCGATACCGCGGGCCGGCTGCACATCGATGAAGAGATGGTCCAGGAGCTTGTCAGACAGAAGAAGCTGCTCAACCCACGAGAGACGCTCCTCGTTGTCGATGCCATGACAGGGCAGGACGCGGTGAACATTGCCAAGGCCTTCGATGAAAAGGTGGCGATTGACGGGGTCATCCTCACGAAGCTCGACGGGGACGCAAGGGGCGGGGCCGCCCTCTCCGTCCGGGCCTCAACAGGCAAGTATATCAAGTTCATCGGCATAGGCGAGAAGCTCGATGCCCTCGAGGTGTTTCACCCGGACAGGATGGCCTCCCGCATCCTCGGCATGGGCGACGTGGTCTCCCTGGTGGAGAAGGCCCAGGAAGTCTTTGACGATAAGAAGGCAAATGAATTCGAGCGCAAGCTGAGAAAGGACCAGTTTACGCTCGATGACTTCAAAGACCAGCTCAAACAGGTCAAGAAGCTCGGGAGCATGGAATCGGTCATCGGAATGATCCCGGGGCTGAGCAAGATGAAGGGGGCGATAGATTTTTCGGAAGCCGAGAAGGAGATCAAGCGCACCGAGGCGATTATCAATTCCATGACCCCGAAGGAGCGGCTCTACCCCCACCTCCTCGACGGCTCCCGCAGGATAAGAATAGCGAAGGGGAGCGGTCACCGCGTCCAGGACGTGAACGAGCTTCTGAAACGATTCATGGAAACGAAGAAAATGATCAAGAGATTTACGAAGGGGGGCATGAAAGGTCTCCCGAAACACTTATTCAAATGAGGAGGTAAGATTGGCGGTAAAATTTAGACTCACACGACGCGGTGCAAAGAAGAGACCTTATTATCGGATCGTCGTGGCGGACGAGAGATACCCGAGGGACGGAAGGTTTATCGAGATGGTGGGCACGTACGATTCCCTGGTGGATCCTTTCAAGGTGACGCTCGACAAAGACAAAATAACTGCCTGGTATCAGAAAGGCGCAAGACCGACGAAGACGGTAGAGCAGATCTTCAAGCGGGAAGGGGTTCTGAGCGAGACATCACATTAATCCTCCGGAGGTGGAGCTGTGCTGAAAGAACTGATCGAGTATATCGCACGGACATTGGTAGACAACCCTGATCAGGTAAAGGTTTCCGAAATCGAAGGGGAAAAGACATCGGTTATCGAGCTCAGCGTAGCCAAGGATGATTTGGGAAAGGTTATCGGCAAACAAGGACGGACTGCCCGGGCTATGAGAACGATACTGAGCGCAGCTTCAACCAAGGCAAGGAAGAGGGCCGTGCTCGAAATAATCGAGTAATGAAATTCATCCCGGTGGGACGGGTGGTAGCCGCCCATGGAGTAAGAGGAGAGGTAAAATTCAGGTACTACAACGAAGGCGCCACGGCCTCCTTGGAGTACCCCTCATTTTTCACTGACGACAACGGCACGAAGCGAGAGTTGAAACCTTTGCGCGTTCGCCTCCAGGGAGACCTTTTCGTCATAAGGTTCAAGGGTCTGGAGACCGCGGAGGATGCGCGCTTTCTCTTCAAAAGGGAGTTGTTTGTGAGGGAAGAGGACCTTGCGCCCCTCGGGGCGGATGAGTATTACGATTATCAGCTTATCGGTCTCGCCGCAGTCACGGAGCAGGACCGCAAGGTGGGAACGGTGGTGGACGTTATGCACACTAAGGCGGGCGATATCCTTGTTATCGGGGGCACGAAGGAACTGCTCGTGCCGATGACCGATGCCCATATCGTGAACGTCAGCATGGAAGACGGGCTCGTGCGGGTCAGAGAGGACGGGCTCGTTGAATGATTTTCACGATCCTGACCCTGTTCCCCGGAATATTTGATTCCCCCCTCAACGAGAGCCTCATAAAGAAGGCGCGGGAGAACGGCCTTCTCGAATTCAACATCGTCAACATAAGGGCCTTCGCCGCCGACATCCACCACACGGCCGATGACGCCCCTTTCGGCGGCGGAGCGGGTATGGTGATGAAGGTGGAGCCCGTCCACTACGCCATGGAGCAGGTGAGGAAGGAGCGCGGTCGCACACATTTCGTTCTCCTCACCCCTGACGGGAAGCGCTTCGATCAGGAGATGGCTACGCGGTTTTCTCGCATCCCCCATCTCGCCCTCCTGTGCGGGCGCTACGAGGGCGTCGACGAACGCATACACTCCCTGGTGGATGACGAGGTATCGATCGGCGATTATGTGCTCTCGGGGGGCGAGACTGCGGCTCTGGTCGTGGTCGATGCCGTTGCCCGGCTGGTTCCCGGTGTGCTCGGCAATGAGGCATCGCCGGTGGACGAGAGCTTCGGGGAGGGTCTCCTCGAATATCCGCAGTATACGCGGCCGAGAGAGTTCATGGGGATGCAGGTGCCCGATGCGCTCTTGTCGGGAAACCATGAGGAGATCCGCAGGTGGAGAAGAAAGGAGTCCCTTAGAAGGACGATGCTCAGGAGACCCGACCTGATGGAGCGTTTTCAGCCTACCCGTGAGGATGGGATCATGATACGACAGGTCCTGGAGGAGATGGAGTAGACATGGGCGCTGTCTCCCTCGCCATTATCCACTATCCGGTCCTCGATAAACAGGGCGATATCGTTTCGACGAGCATTACCAACCTCGAATTACATGACACGGCGAGAAGTTGCATGACATTCGGCGTGGGATTATGCTATATTGTTACTCCTCTGGAAAAGCAGAGGGGCATAGCGGAGCAGCTTGTCGACCATTGGAAGACAGGCTACGGTCGGCAGTACAATCCGCATAGGGCAAAAGCCCTGGAAACGATTTGCATAAAGAAGAGCGTCGGCGACGTGATGGCCGAATTTCGGGGGGGCATGCCGATACTGATCGGGACCTCGTCGACAAAACGGGACGGCTCGATCGGCTACAGCCAACTGAGAAGATGGATTGAAACCGACCCCAGGCCGTTTCTGCTGCTCTTCGGTACGGGATGGGGCCTACCCCCCGACATAGTGGGAAGCTGCGAAAGAGTATTGTTGCCGATCAGGGGGCAGGGGGATTATAACCACCTGTCGTTGCGCGTCGCCATCGGCATCATCCTTGATAGACTGTTCGGGGCGAGAGATTGAGCCAAGGGACAACCGCTTTTGTGAGCGGGGAGGCTCCGACGGCTTTGCCGGTGGAGGGGGTGCTGAACCCCAATAACGAGCGAAGCGAGCTGAGCGGGGAGGCTCTACCGGCTTTGCCGGTGGAGGGGGTGCTGAACCCCAATAACGAGCGAAGCGAGTCTGAGCGGGGAGGCTCTACCGGCTTTGCCGGTGGAGGGGGTGCTGAACCCCAATAACTGCGGAGGAGAGGAAGATGAACGAGACGATTGACTTGATTGAAAAGGAACATATGAGGCTCGACCTCATCGAGGTGGGCGTCGGAGACAGCGTCAAGGTCTTCACGAAGATCTACGAAGGCGACAAGGAGCGGGTACAGGTGTTCGAAGGTGTGGTCATCGGGAAAAGGGGCGGCAACACCAGGGCGACTTTCACTGTCCGCAAAGTCTCCTATGGCGTAGGGATCGAGAAGACCTTTCCGAAGCATTCACCCCTGATCGAGCACATCGAGGTAATGAGCAAGGCGAAGGTGCGCAGGGGCAAGCTCTATTACCTCAGAGGCCTGAAGGGGAAAGCGGCAAAGCTTAAAGAAAAAAGGGATTAGTGACAGACGAGCGAAGCGAGCTTGAGCGGGGAGGCTCCATGAGCTTTGCTTATGGAGGGGGTGCTGAACCCCAACAATTGCGCTGCCGGCTGACGGGTCTCGTGGCAGGTCTTGACGAGGCTGGGCGCGGGCCGCTGGCGGGCCCGGTCGTTTCCTCATGCGTCGTCTGGGAGGGCCTGCCGCCTCTCGAAGAAAAGGTCAACGACTCAAAGCTGCTCAGCGAAAAGAGAAGAGCGGACCTTTTCCGATGGATCCTGGAACACGCGCGCAAGGTCACCGTGGGGCTGGCAAGCCCCGAAGAGATTGAACGGCTGAATATCCATCATGCCTCGCTCCTCTCCATGGAAAGGGCAGTGAGAAACACGGCCCTAGAGCCCCACCTCCTGCTTGTCGACGGACTCTTTCCCCTCGAAGGGATGGACCATTCGAAGCCGGTCGTCAAAGGCGACCGCAAGTGCTTCTTCATCGCGTGCGCCTCCATAGTGGCAAAGGTGGTAAGGGACCGGCTTATGGATGTCTACGATGCTGCCTATCCGCATTACAACTGGAAAAGGAACAAGGGTTACCCCACGGGGGAGCACAGGGCCGCCATCGCGCGGTTCGGTCTGTCGCCCATCCACAGGCGGACCTTCAAGGGCGTGAAGGAGTACTGCGGTGAGTAGCCGGGAAGAGGGCTTACGCGGTGAAGAGACCGCAATCGACACGCTGAAGCGCAAGGGATACAAGATAGTCGAGAGGAATTACAGAACCAGGCTGGGTGAGATAGACGTCATCGCCGAAGAAGGAGGCTACCTGGTTTTTGTGGAGGTAAAGAAGAGGAACACGCCCCTTTTCGGAGAGGCGGTCTGCTCCATCGATGAGAAGAAAAAGCGGCATCTCGTGAGGACCGCCCTTTTTTATCTGAAGACGCACGGCTGCCCCTCGGACAGGCGCGTCCGCTTCGACGTGATCGGCATCGACTCGGAAAAGATCAAGCTCGTGAAGAACGCCTTTCTGGTGGAAGAACATGGATGAACGCATCCTCGCGCTCCTTTCCGCGGTCGCAGGCGGCGCCATCTCCGTGGAGGCGGCCTTCGAGGAACTGAAGGACGTGCCCTTCCAGGACTTGACGCACACGAAGATCGACCTCCACCGCCAGCTCAGGAAAGGCATGCAGGAGGTCATTTTCGGTGAAGGCAAGACATTCGGGCAGATTGAGGAGATCGTCAGGTCGATGACGGAAAAAGGGGTCGACGTGCTCGCCACGAGGGTCGATCGGGAGAAGGGCGGCCGCCTCATCGACTCTTTTCCGGAAGGCAGCTATCATGAGGCAGCCCGCTGCTTCACCATCAGGAAGGATACGTCCGTAAAGGGGAAAGGCACGATCCTCGTCGTCTCCGCCGGGACAAGCGATATCCCCGTTGCCGAGGAAGCCGGCACGACCTCAGTGTTCTTCGGCAACGTGACGGAAACACTTTACGACGTGGGTGTGGCCGGCATTCACCGCCTCTTCAAGCACCTGGACCTCCTGAAGAAAGGCCCGGGTCGTCATCGTGGCCGCGGGCATGGAAGGCGCCCTCCCGTCCATTGTGGCGGGGATAGTGGCCGTCCCCGTCATCGCGGTCCCGACGAGCGTCGGCTACGGCGCGAGCTTCGGAGGCATCTCGGCCCTCCTCGCCATGCTCAACTCCTGTTCCACCGTCGCCACCTTCAACATCGATAACGGCTTTGGCGCGGCCTATTTCGCAACCCTCATCAACCGCCTATGAATATCCTCTATCTGGACCCTGTCCTTGGCATAAGCGGCGATATGACCATCAGCGCCCTCCTCGACGCGGGATGTCCGCTTTCGGTGCTGACCGACCTTCTCGGGCAGCTCCCCGTCGGCATGCCTTCCATCGAACCCGAAAAAAAGCGCCGGGGGGCGGTCGTCGGAACGCATTTGTCGATGGGTCCGAGCGATATCCACCTATCCGTCACAGAGATGCGGCAGATGATAGAGGGCCTGGATACGCAGACGCGCGTCAAGGCGGACGCGCTGGCCATCCTCGACATCATCGTCGACGCCGAATCGAAGGTACACGGCGTGCCCAGGGAAGAGATACATTTCCACGAGCTCTCCCACATAGATACGATCATCGACGTGCTGGGTGTGGCCCGGGCAATAGCCTACTTCGATATAGACACCGTGTTCTGCGGACCCGTGCCCGTGGGCAGGGGCTTCGTGAAAACGGCGCACGGCATGATGCCCAACCCGCCGCCCGCAACCACGGAGCTTCTTTCCGGTTTCACCGTGCTCTTCCTCGACGAAGAGCTGGAGCTGACCACCCCGACGGGGGCGGCCATTGTCAGGCATTATGTAAAAAGCCAGACAAGACCGCCCTTCAGGATCGTCCGCCATGGATGCGGGTTCGGCACCTTTGAGACGGCAAGGCCCAACGTCCTGCGCGTCTTCATCGGTGAGACGGAAGGGACCACCGTCGATGAAGAGGTATGGGTCATGGAAGCGGACATGGACGACATGGAGACCGAATATATGGGGGCCGCTGCCGAGAGGATCCGTAGCAAAGGCGCGCTCGACGTGCTCTACTTCCCCGTGCAGATGAAAAAGGGCAGGTCGGGCATACGCCTCTCGGTCCTCGCGCCGGCATCACGCATCCCTGCGTTGACGGAAGCGGTCTTTCAAGAGACGTCGACCTTTGGCCTGCGGCTCAGGCAGGAGTTTCGGACGATCCTTGCAAGGACCGAAGAGGTAGTCCACACGTCCTTCGGCCCGGTAAAGGTGAAGAAAGGGTATGACGGGTCGGGGAGGCTCGTGAAGACGCACATCGAGTTTGAAGAGGTAAAACGGATTGCCGACGAGCTGGGGAGGCCGTACCGCAGCCTACTGGACGCTCTTAAGAAAGAACTTTAAATCCCTGAAGAGACCGGGTTTTATCGCCCGGTCTATCTTTCTCAACATATCTGCTTTCATATACTTTAACTGGGCCAGCCATAGGTGGTCGTCCACTTCCACGTAGAGGAGCCTATCGCCCAGGCGCACGGGTCTCGTGTGGCCCGCCACTTTCGGACCCACAATGTCCGTCCATTCGGAGAAGACCCTGTACATCTCTATGTCGCCCTTGAAGTCCTGCTCGCGCATGACCCGTTCGAGGATTGCTTTTAGTATCGTGAAGGACATATATTTTCCCTACCTTCTTCGTCTTTCTTTTTTCGCTAGTCGGCCGGGTCGGCGGCTTGTCCGGAATCGCGATCTGCCGCGCCCTGTTCCGGTCGTGAGCTACGCCGTATGTTCAATACGGCTCCGCTCTACGATCCTCACAGTGCATCGACATCTCATCGATTCCGGACAAGCCGCCGCCCACCCGATCCGGCATGGAGTACAACCATGATCCATGCCGGAAGTTAACTCCTAAATCATTGCATCATTGCCTTATAATGGCCCTCTCTTACCTACGAAGTGAGCGTCGGGTTAAAGGCCAGCAATAACGCACATTACGGCAAAAATGCAACAAGTGGATCAGCCGCGTGCTTTAGCGAGTCGGCTGCATCCAATAGTTATGTCATCTCAGCACGCGAGCTTTCTGCGACACAGCCGAACGAGTTCGTCATATGCCTGGCAGACTTTCGCGCTGAGGTCGTTAAGTTTGTCGACTGACTCCTGCCATTCTCTCTTGCTTTCCTCAGAAAGATACCGCCATTCTTGAGGGACTGCATACCGGTAATCCCTGCCTTCCACAGGGTATACCAAAAGAGAAACGGCTCGCAGAAACTGGTCGATTGAGCGGGCCAACTTCCCTCTTAAACCTTCCAAGTCAGCATCAAGGAATTCGAACTCGGGCCTGCTGCAGTTCTGTGCGAACTTCTCAATATCGGCGTGGGCATCTTCATGAAAGGAGCTCGCGTATTCATGGAACCGAAGAAAAACTATAGAGCCCCTGTCACTCGGGAGAATCTCTCTAATTTCCTCGTAAAGCTTACGGTCAACATCGATGTAGTTAGCGCTGGCCGCTATCCCCTCGCTGTTTCGCACTTTTGTGTACCAGCGATCCCTATGTTCTCGTAGCTCGGACTCAGTGTACTGTCTGCCCTTTGGATGTTTGGGGTTGTACGCCTTCACTTCAGCATGACAGTCAAAGCACAGCGGAATACAGTTGTCGTAGCTATCGTCTCCATCTGCCTCAGAAGGCGTAATATGATGCAGTTCTATCTTGGTCCCACAGAAGCGATGACAGATACAGCAATGCCTTCCGCTATCAAGCAGAGCCGCTTGCGCTATTTGGTGTGGGAAACTCATTTCTGTCCCTTTGTTTCAGGAACACTTTGGGGACGTTGCTTCGTAATGTTCATTATTTGTTGCTTCCTGCCTCACGGCCTCACCTGCCTTCCTTTCTATAAAACAACTCACACTGGGAAACAACGTCCCCAACTTCCCTCGTTAGCTGTTTCAATCCTCATAGGTCTTCAATTACCCTCCAAAACCTGTGAGATTTGGTCTCTCAATGCCTATTCTGGCTCGACCTCACCTTTTAACAACTTGTGGCCCGCAGCATAGTCAAACAGTCGATATAGAATTCTCTCGGTGAGCACTTCCTTGGCCTTCTTGGCCTCTTCGCTGGACCCGCCCAGTGCCCTGACGATGGAACCTAGTTGCTTGTGACTCAATGTAGAAAGCTCCTGTGATGCCTCCAATCGGCCCAGTCCTTTCAGTCTTTCAACTAAAGCGGAATCGATTGAGATATCTCTTGCCCTCGCTCGGATAGGCTTGTCTTCTTTAGGCTGGGCAAGTACAGCGGAGAGGTTTTCCAAGTCTTGGGCAATGTCTCTGAGTTTCCTTGCAATAGTAAGAATACGGGTTTCTGGCGTGGTTGCCATCATGGCCTCCCGCCGGTCGGTCGCGTCAGCCTGTCATAGAATTCATGCGCTGCTTGTGCAATTCTTTCCTCATATTGCCTATCCGCAGCATAACCTGATACCGCTATCGGAATCTTCTGCTCCGCACGGACTGCGATTTTGTCGGAGTGAGGCACCCTTGCGTCGAACACCATGCCAGGATAATCCGCCGTGACTCGCCTGATTATGTCCTCCTGAGAATACGTTCCGCTATAGATAGTGCGCAGCCTGTTGAAGATAATCCCAGCTAGAGCAGGTTGCTTGAGGCCGTTAGCCCCCGATCCGATGTCAGAAAGGAGTTTGTTGGCATCGGCAAAGATGTTGCCAACCGACTTTTGGATATGCGCTATACCGAGTGTGGAAAGATACTCGGCAAGGGCAACGATAAGATAGTGGTCGCTGGCAAATAGGCCATTTTGTGTGGCGAGATAAAGGTTTGGAGGACAATCCACAAAAATGTAGGTGTACTTGTCTTGGAGTGACTCTAAGGCTTTCTTCAGAAAAAGCTTTGCCTTCAGATTCTCGTGGCCTAGTTCAGTGGCCAATCGCAGATCCATTCCGAAGAGCTCTATGTGAGACGGAATTAGATCAAGGTTGGTAAGTGCTCCACGGTATTTGACCGGAGTTTTCACAAGGATCGAGTCCAAACCTAATTCCTTGCCTTCATAGCAGGCCTCAAAGAAGTCTCTGAGTGTGCCGTTCTGCGC
This sequence comes from uncultured delta proteobacterium, assembly GCA_963768735.1. Lineage (GTDB taxonomy): Bacteria > Desulfobacterota > Syntrophorhabdia > Syntrophorhabdales > WCHB1-27 > BOG-1155. The sequence goes on from CAVYJH010000003.1 coordinate 507,773, forward strand.
CGTATGATCTTCCCACTCCTTTTCAGTCATGAGAGACAAGGTCGCGTTTGTTTGAGGGTCGAGGTCAACGATCAGCACTTTTTCGTTGAACTTCTGCGCCAACGAGGCGGCTATTTCGACGCACAAAGTTGTCTTTCCAACACCGCCTTTGAAGTTGATAAAGGAAACCACGCTTGCCATTCGTTCCTCCTTGTATTTAATTCGTTAATTCGGTTCTACTGGAGACAACATAGGGACAACATATGGCTAGAGGGACATCCTTCACTGGCTTCACTTTCTGAGCCATCTACTCCAGTCTACCCGTCTATCACTTACCACTCCCAGGGGAAGAATGCAAGATAATCTCCACGGTTATCGAATTGTAACAGTTTAGTCCCCTTCTTGCACCATCCCTCTGTGCCAATATAAGTGAGACACTTCCCACCCAATAGTTTAGACTCTGAGGGCGGGAAGGAAAGAACGATCATGGAAGAGAAGAATTCAGTGATGGCACACCCCAAGGCAGTCCCTGATCCGGAGGTGCCGGAGAAGACGGTGCGCCGCAAATTCACGGCGGCGTATAAGCTCCGTATCCTCAAGGAGGCGGAGCAGCTGTACCGAGCCCGGCCAGATCGGAGCCCTCCTGCGCAGGGAAGGTCTCTACTCGTCGAGCCTCACCTCGTGGCGGCGTCAGGTTGCCCAGGGCCTCATTCCCAAAAAGAGAGGACCTGCTGCGCAAAAAGCGGATCCCCATGTGCGCCGTATTACCGAACTGGAAAGGGAGAATGAAAAACTCGCGCATAAGCTCAAGCAGGCGGAGCTCATCATCGATGTCCAAAAAAAAGTGGCCGAGCTGCTCAAGGGGTCCAGCGAGGAGAAGTCATGAACATTACCGCGTCGCTTGCCCATGAAGTGGGTATCCGCCCGGCGTGCAACGCCCTCGACGTATCCCGTGCGGGCTTCTACCGATGGCAGCACCCACATGAGAAAGAACCCTCATGCCGCCTCTCCCCTTTGGCTCTCTCCTTCGAGGAACGGAATGAGGTGCTCGATATCCTTCATACGGATCGCTTCATCGACAAGGCGCCCCGGGAAATCTACGCGGCCCTTCTCGATGAGAAGAGCTATTTCTGTTCGGTGCGCACCATGTACCGGATCCTTGAAAAAGAGGATGAGCTGAAAGAAAGGAGAAGGCAGGTATCCCGTCCCCGGTATACAAAGCCGGAGATCCTTGCAAGAGCGCCCAACGAAGCGTGGAGCTGGGACATCACGAAGCTCAAGGGGCCGGTAAAGTGGACCTACTTTTATCTCTACGTGATCCTCGACATCTACAGCCGCTATGTAGTGGGGTGGATGGTGGCCCACAGAGAGCTCGCCGCCCTTGCCCGTAAACTGATCGCGGAGACCTGTGCCAAGCAAATGATCCAACCGGATCAACTCCTGATCCATGCGGACAGGGGGTCGAGCATGACGTCAAAACCCGTTGCCTTGCTCATGGCCGATCTTGGCGTCACCAGGAGTCATTCGAGGCCCTCGGTCAGTAATGACAATCCCTATTCCGAATCCCAGTTCAAGACAATGAAGTACCGACCGGAATTTCCGGAGAGGTTCGGCTCCATCGAGGATGCCAGGGCTTTTTGCCAGACATTCTTCCCCTGGTACAATAACGAACACTACCATCTGGGGTTGGGTCTTCTCACCCCCGAGGATGTCCATTATGGAAGGGCGTCCAGGATCATCGAAGGTCGTAAGGACGTGCTGCGAGCTGCCTACGAAAAACATCCGGAACGGTTCAAGGGGAGGATACCGAAACCGGCGTCGCTGCCTGACGCCGTCTGGATCAACAAGCCATCGTCCGGGAGCGATGGCGAGGTACACTAAATACTTGCTGGAAGTGTCTCATTTTCATTGACACGCTCCGATGCCTCTCAGCTTGTGTTCTGATACAGGGCAGCCTGGGCTTTGGCGGTATCGGACGTAAGAAGAATTTGGAGAAACTCCCGTGGATTTCTTCCCTGCCTGAGTGCGGTGAGTATAAGGCTGGGCAGGACGCTATGCGTTCTCAATCCGCTTATGGATCGAGTGCCGAACATGATTTTCCGGAAGATTACCAGAAAGCGGATCGACTGCTCCGCTTGATTGTTTGTCGGTTGCACCCCCGGGTAGCGAAGAAAGGTGAACAGATTCTTACGATCCTTGATGAGGGAGGCTCGTAAGGCTTCGGCAGGCTTGTAGCCGAGCGGGTCCGTACAGAGCTTTTTGAGTTCCGAGATGAGTCTGCTTTTCAATACGGGGCGCCTGCTTCCACGTCCTTGCCCCGGAGAGAAGTTCCTGCCCCAGCGCGTAACAGTTTAGTCCCCCTTCTGCGCCATGCCTGTCAGCTTGTGTTCTGATACAGGGCAGCCTGGGCCTTGGCGGTATTGGACGTGAGAAGAATTTGGAGAAACTCTAGTGGATTTCTTCCCTGCCTGAGTGCGGTAAGTACAAGGCTGGGCAGGATACTATGCGTTCTTAGTCCGCTTATGGATCGAGTGCCGAACATGATTTTCCGAAAGATCACCAGAAAGCGGATCGACTGCTCCGCTTGATTGTTTGTCGGCTGCACCCCGGGGTAGCGAAGAAAGGTGAAGAAGTTCTTGCGATCCTTGATGAGGGAGACTCGCAAGGCTTCGGCAGGCTTGTAACCGAGCGGGTCTTTACAGAGCTTTTTGAGTTCCGAGACGAGCCGCTTTTCAATACGGGGCGCCTGCTTCCACGTCCTTGCGCCGGAGAGAAGTTCCCGCCCCAGCGCACAGGCTTTCGAGAAGACCGCGGCGATGCCGGCGCAAAAGGCTTCTGCTTTTCTGTCGCGGTCCTTTATGAGCAGAAGCTCTCGGGTGATTTCCTTGGCCTGAGTGATAAGATGGCTCAGACAGGCTTGCCGCGCCTTGGCATGCGCACCGTTATAGGCGGCGTAGCGATCGGTGACCAGGATGCCCTCAAAGCTCGATCCCAGGATAGATTGGGCCACTTCCGTCGATCGGTGGCGGTCGATGTGGAAGAGCGCCAGATCAGGATTCCCCGCATACCATGCATAATGGCCTATACCGTCATTTCGCCACGAGGTCTCATCGGCATGGATGACGGCCGATGCCTTGATTTTCTCTCGCAAGTCTTCATAAATAGCCGCCCCTTTTTGCACCGCCTGCCGGTCGAACCCCAATGCGGAGGCGCACACAAATTCCAGGCCGAACAACGCCCTGAAGACCTCAGTGACTTTTCTATAAGGCATCCCTATCCGATACCGTAAATATATAGCGACGGACTTCGCCACCGGCCCGATAGGGGCATTAAGAAGCTCATCCTCTCCCCCTTGAACCACCGACCGGCGACAATGGCCGCAGTATGCCTCTTCGTGCACATACCTCGTAATGATCGTCCGGGGACGAAGCAGAATGTCTTCCTGGAGATGCTCGCTGACTTGCCCTGTGGGCAGAAGGCTATCGGATCCGCAATGAGGACATATCGAAGGGGCGGGAAGGTGAACGGTTCTGTCCACACGCGCAGGCTTGGGTCTGGACCATCCGGGATGGCCAGTAGGAGCGCCTCGCTTCTTCCTTGTTCCGGCAGGGCTGCCGCTTTCTGAAGGAGGTTTGTTTGCCTTGAACTGTCTGCGATGGAGCGCGGTATTCTTCGCTTTCAGTTCCGCATTCTCTTTCTCCAGAATCCGGACCTGTTTCATGACTGCGTTCAACCGGGCGTCCAGTACATCGATAATGCGAAGATGTTCGTCGTACACCTCATCGGCACGCCGGTATCCTTCAAAAACCCACGTGGTGGACAGTCCATCCAGATGCGGACAATGATCCGTATAAGGGCAGCTAAAGCCATACGGTGGATACGCGGGACGAGGCACGGCGCCTATTCGCGCTCCAGCTTAAGAATCTCCCAGTTGAGTCTGGAGAGTTCCTGCAGAAGAAGCCACATTCTCCTATACCGCTTGGTCATCTCCTCTGCTTCCCTCACGATTCCTTTTCTCACGTACAGGGATACCGTTTTCCCCTTCGCCTTCGTGGTAAGACCGTAGCCGGACATGGAAGGAGATTTGGCTACCGTTCCGATAAGGAAGACGTCAAGATGTGCAACGATGTCCTCCCTGAGCCTATCCCGACGCTTTTTTAGAATATCGACTCTCTGCATGCCATCCTCCATATAAGAGTATATATACTCTTATTATTTTAACGATAAAATCACCGTTAGTCAACAGTTTTATTGAATGTCAGGTGGATTCTAGATGAATAAAACTAGGAAGAGGACTAAACTGTTACCCCAGCGCACAGGAAGGCCAGAGGGACGTCCTTCACTGGCTTCACTTGCTGAGCCGTCGACTCCAGCCTACCCATCTATCACTTACCACTCCTAGGCGAAGAATGCAAGAGAATCTCCACGGTTATCAAGTACAAGGAAGGAGGTGAGCCGGCGGCAACCATTGGGTGTTACGCAGAATACCCGGAGAGAGCTTCTTTGCCATGCCTGAGTCGGAACGCCTGATAGCCTGATTTCATGAACCTCGTCAAATCTGACTAAGAAGGCCGATGTGCCGGCCCGTTCGGCCTTCAATAGATGCAGGCATCAAGTATCGACAGCACTTCGTCGAGCAGATGATCGGAAGCCTTTCCGATGAGCTTGGCTTGACGCGCATGGAAATCGATGGACTTGACCTGTTCGACCATGACGAATCCCTTCATCTTTGGGTCATCGGCGATTGCTATATGGAAAGGGTAACCCCGGTCCGTCTTGGTCAGGGGACATACAAGCAAGTCCAAGGGGACGTTGTTCACCGGCTTCACTCGCTGAGTTGTTGACCCCCAGCTTACCCATCTATCAATTACCACTCGCACGCGAAGAATGCAAGAGAAACTCGACGTTTTGTCAACGACGTTTATCGGGTACAGGAAGTACACAAAAATCCGATGAGCCGAAACAAGCGCCTGTTTGTTGCGACTCGGTGTGGTGCTCTCGGGCACGCCAATGAGTGTCGCGGCCGAGGCGATTTTTTGATGCATGGCGCGGAAGGCGGGGCGGGTCCGGGCCGGAGCATATAAACCGGTAAGCCGGGAACCCGACTTCCAGGCTTGCCAGAGTTGGGTGGCAAGTGAGGACCTGGACCCGCCCCGGCGACCAAGCCAAGCGCAAAAAGCGCCCGGCCGCCGCCCCGCGTCCATGTGCATCACTATCACCACTTATTTTGACGCCGTTCAAGAAGAAAGACAAAGCTGAGGACTTCGGGAAGAGGTGCTCGCTCGCTACCGTCGCCCATCGTCGGTCTTTTTTCGAAAATCGCAAAATGTACTTCTTGCCCCCCGGATGTCACTTTGGCAGCATAAGGGAAAGCCAAACCATTATACAACAAGATGGTGCAGCCGATGCGCCGGCCTCCGGTCTTCCTTCGTGCTGTGCATGAAGACTCCATGAAACAAGAAGTTATAATCATACTCAAAACATGATAAGATTAGAAGATGAAATGCACCCAGTATTTTCTCTTTGTGAGGCAACGTTCCGATAGGGCAGGCATAAAAGAAGATTGGGTACTTGAAACCATCCGTAACCCCTTAAAGACGGCAAGACAGTCTGACGGGCGAATAAGAAAGTGGAAATATATTGAAGAAGCGGAAAAATATCTGAGAGTCATTCTGTTGGAAGACGGGGAGACCGTTCATAACGCTTTTTTCGACAGAAGTTATAAGGAGGACCAACGGTGAAAATCCGCTACTTTGCAGACACGGATACGGCGCTCATTGAGTTTTCCAATGAATCAATTCTGGAAACGAAAGAAATATCAGAAAACCTATATATCGATCTGGACAACGAGGGCAATCTTGTCAGCATGACTATTGAACACGCAAGGGATAAGGCTAACCTCTCAGAAGTCTCGTATCTACAGATGGAAAAGGTGGTTGCATAACCAGGTATTGCAGCGAGAAGCGCCTGTTTGTTGCGGCTCGGTGTGGTGCTCTCGGGCACGCCAATGAGTGTCGCGGCCGAGGCGATTTTTTGATGCATGGCGCGGAAGGCGGGGCGGGTCCGGGCCGGAGCATATAAACCGGTAGGCCGGGAACCCGACTTCCAGGCTTGCCAGAGTTGGGTGGCAAGTGAGGACCTGGACTCGCCCCGGCGACCAAGCCAAGCGCAAAAAGCGCCCGGCCGCCGCCCCGCCTCCATGTGCATCACTATCACCACTTATTTTGACGTTGTTCAAGAAGAAAGACAAAGCTGAGGACTTCGGGAAGAGGTGCTCGCTCGCTACGGTCGCCCATTGTCAGTCCTTTTTTCGAAAATCGCAAAATGTATTTCTTGCCCCCCGGATGTCACTTTGGCAGCATAAATTTAAATACGTTACAGCAACTCGTCGAATTCCTCGATGGTGAGTCTCTGCCTGCTTGAGTATGTGAGAAAGTGTTGTCCTCTTGATAGGCCGGTGGGCAGGAACGGTAAGTTTAAGCGCCCTGACGACCTGGTCAAAAGGCAGACTCGGGATTATGCTCATACCGCCAGTTCGATGATCTCTGAATTAGGGCTTGCCACCTGATCGTCATCGACAGGCTCCAAATATAGCTCGATGGCCTCTCTGATGTTTACGAGTGCCTCTTCTCGGCTATTCCCTTCACTTATACATCCCGGTAAGGAGGGAACCAAGGCCGTGTAACCGCCCTCCTCGCTCGGCTCCAATACGATCCTCAGCCTCATGATTTCACCCCGCGCCAAAAGTATACACCATTTCTATGAAAAGCGTAATTTCTCAGGGGCGTCGCCGCTCGGCCTGGTGCTCTCGGGCACACCAATGAGTGTCGCGGCCGAGGCGATTTTTAGTGCATGGCGCGGAAGGCGGGGCGGGTCCGGGCCGGAGAGTATAAGCCGGTAGGCCGGGTACCCGCCCTCCAGGCTTGTCATAGAGAGGAGTTAGGGACGTGGTTGATTAACGTGACTGGCGGCTCCCTTACTGCTGTTTCATGCACCCGTCGACCTGGTCGACTACGTCTCTACTAATGTCGTTTGAGCCCTTTACGGGATTGTCCATGCCCCGGCCTGGTTGACGTTGATCCAGTAGCCATTGTTCGGGCAAAGCTGGGTGAGAGTACTATCGCCTGAGTCGTTCGGGTCGTACACTTGCCATGACTGGTTGGGATAGCCCCAGGAGACCTGGAGGTTTGCGGATATAGAAGAGAGGGCCGTCGCGGGTGCGACGCACGATGTCCCGCTATACCCTACGAGGTTCCACCCCTCCAGAAGGGAGATGGACGAAGAGGGCGCAGACCCCGAGACGGAAAGTGTCTTCCCCGCCGTCATCTTGATCCAGTACCCGTTTCCTGCCTGCATGGTCGTAAGGGTGCTCCCCGCTATGTCGTTGGGATCGTATACCTGCCATGCCTTGTTGGGATAGCCCCAGACCACCTCACAGGCGCCGCTGATGCCTGAGAGCATCGTCGAGGGGGCAGCGTTTGCCGGCTGGAAAGGCAGGGAAACGAGGTTCCAGCCGGGGGAGAGGGAAAGAGTCGTGGGGGTGGCCACACTCCCCGTATGCCTGAAGTCGCGATGGAACATGGGCCAGGACGAGGCCGCGGGGCCCGGCGATGAGCTGTAGAGGGCGTAGAGGTTAGAGTTATCCGACCCCACATAGACGGTCCCGTCGGTTCCGATCGTGGGCCATGACTCGGTCGCGTTTGTGTTTGCTATGCCAAGGGCCCACTGGAGGGTGCCGTTGGAATTGATGGCATAAAAATCAGGGTTCTTTTTTGACCCCACATAGACGGTCCCGTCGGCTCCGACGGCGGGGGCGCACCATATATTCCCTCCTATGTCATAGGACCACTTGAAGGTGCCACTGGGACTGATTGCGTAGAGATTATGGTCGTATGACCCCACGTAGACGGTGCCGTCGGCCCCAATGGCAAGGGAAGAGCTGGCCATATCTCCCATAGCGTAGGACCACTTGAAGGTGCCGTTGGGATTGAGGGCATAAAGGTTATTGTCGTCTGACCCCACATAGATGGTCCCGTCGCTCCCGATGGCGGGGGACTGCTCGATTTCGTCTCCTGTGCTGTAGGCCCACTTGAAGGTGCCGTTGGGATTGAGGGCATAAAGCTTATGGTCCTGTGACCCCACATATATGGTGCCATCTGCTCCTATGGCGGGGGAAGAGCAAACTATGCCCCCGTGGTATAGGACCACTTGAAGGTGCCGTTGGGATTGAGGGCATAGAGCTTATTGTCCTTTGACCCCGCATAGATGGTGCCGTCGGCCCCGATGGCAGGAGTAGAGGGAGTAATGTCGGCTGAGCTTGCTATGGCATAGGCCCACTTGAAGGTGCCGCCGGGATTGATGGCATAGAGTTTATAGTCAAGTGACCCCACATAGATGGTGCCGTCGGCCCCGATGGCAGGGGAAGAGTTGATCCCGCCACCTGTGGCATAGGCCCACTTGACGGTGCCTGGTGTTCCCGTAGCGTGAGCTGTACCGAGAGAACAGATCAGGGATAGACACAGGAATGCTCCAAACATAACGTTTTTCATACCATACCTCTTGAGGATAATTTGACATAAGTCCGCGGGTAACCGAGGGTTAGTATGCGTGTATCGGCACAGGCGCTGCTGAATGCGCCGAGGGCAAGAAAGAAGGCAATCGGTACCGCCGAACCCGTTTCCATTCGATGTCTTCCAATACAATACAATTTTCTATCTGGCAGCGTTGGGGTCTTACTGATGAACGACAGAGGTGAATGATTGAGACCCGTTGGGCTTCCGTGCCACGCTTACGCATGGCGTGGCTTTTTCAGTACACCCGTGTTTAACCCATTGTAGGACAAAGGAAAGAAGAAAGTCAAACTAAATATGGGTCAGTTAGTCAAAGAATGGGGGATCAAATCTTTATCCTTAACATAGGACGCCGCCCCGCCTCCATGTGCATCACTTTTACCACTTATTTTGAAGCCGTTCAGGGACCCATGGGGGACGACCTAAATAACCCCGACCCCGGAAAGAAAAAGGGCTACGTTTTCGGTCTGTGCCCGCCTTCTCCGCTCCCAGCATATGCGTCAATAGGTAGAGTAGACTACGAGCGCCGTGTCATGGCGCACTATCCACCAGTAATGTTGTATTGCAGGAAAAACATTCGGCACCTCTCTTTCAGGAAGATGGTCGGTAGTGCCGGACTTTTCAACCGGCGGCCTTATCCAGGACCTCCTCAGCCCACTGATTGAGGCTTTTCCCCGAAGTCTTTGCGGTAGCGAGGGCTCTGGCATGAACGTCAGGAGAAACTCGGAGCATGATCTTGCCGGATGCTGCCCTTAAGGGTTTTCGACCCGTGGCCTCGCAATCTGCTATGTAGTGATCGACGGCGGCCTCAAAGTCAGCCCTCAGTTCTTTCACCGTTTCACCATGGAAGGTGATGGTGTCGGCGATACCCATAATCTTTCCCATAAAGATGTCATCCCTTTGGTCAAACTCGATGCGGGCCTTGTAGCCCTTATAGGTCATTGCGTTTTTCACGGTGTCACCTCCAATTGCCTTAACCACTCGCGCAATTCTTCGACCTGGTACTTCTTCGCTTCCTTGCCCTGGTGGGGCCGATGAAGATATTGTCGGCTTCCCTTCAGGTCTAAGACGATACGAGAGCCGCTTCCCTCCCGAACATCCCCGCCGAGAGCGGCCATCAGACCTTCAATGTCCGAAAAGACAATGCCTCCTCGTGTGGGAGCTGTGAAGATTGCTTCAAGAGTACGCCGGTGCTTCGCCTTCATGTAATATGATAGCGCAGCCTGCTATTCCATGCAAGCACTATTTGATAGCATCATGCACCGGGACTGAGTCGAGGACTGCCGCTTTGAATATTGTACGACCAAAATGTCGTTCTGAATCCGTCTTTCAAGAAGTACACAAAACTCCTATGAGCCGAAACAAGGAGCTGCTTGTTGCGGCTCGGTCTGGTGCTCTGAGGCACACCAAACAGCGTCAAGGCCGGAGAGCAGATTTTCGATGAATGGTGCGGAAGCCGGGGCGTATCCGGGCCGGAGCTTGCCGCCCAGCCCATTGCTGTGGAGGCTGGGCACCCGGCCGCCCCCCTTACCCTTCTCGACGCGGGAAGAGCGGCGCTATTTTATCTATGGGCGAGAGGTCGCCCGCGTGGTAGAATGCTTGTTCCTCGTCAAAGGCCGCCTTCTCGATATTCCGGTTGATCCCCAGCGCCCGCCAGGCGGAAGCGGTTTTTGACGGCATGAAGGGATAGAGGAGGAGCGTGCAGATCCTGACGCCGTTCCAGATGTTATAGAGTACGGTGGGAAGCCTTGCCGGGTTCTCCTTGGCGAGTTTCCACGGCGCCTCGGTGTCTATGTACTTGTTCACGAGGGCGGTAACCTCAAAGACGCTGTTCAGTGCCTTGTGGAAGCCGAAGACGTCCATTTCCCTGCGGTATTCGGTCAGAAGGGCTTGCGTCCGCGCGAGAAGGTGCGCGTCCGTGCCGCCCGACTCACCGGGCGCCGCCAGCCTGCCGGCCAGGAACTTCCCGACCATGTTCGCGCTCCTCGAAACGAGGTTGCCGTAGTCATTCGCGAGGTCCCCATTGATGCGGGCCACGACGGCGTCCTGTGAAAAATCGCCGTCGAGGCCGAAGGGCACCTCCCGGAACAGGAAGAACCTGAACTCATCGACGCCGTAAGTGCGCGCCATCTCAAAGGGGTCCACCACATTGCCCAGGGATTTGGACATCTTCCGGCCCTCCACCGTCCACCAGCCGTGGGCAAAGACACGCTCCGGCAGGGGAATATCGGCAGACATGAGAAAAGCAGGCCAGTACACGGCGTGAAACCTGAGAATGTCTTTGCCGATGAGGTGAGCGTCAGGCGGCCAAAACTGTCGGAACCGGTCCATGTCGGTCAAAAACCCGGCGCCCGTCAGGTAATTCGCCAGCGCGTCGAACCAGACATAGACCACATGGGCGGGGTTGCCGGGCACAGGGATGCCCCAGTTGAAGGTGGTTCTGCTTATGGACAGGTCGTGCAGCCCGCCTTTCACGAAACTTGCCACTTCGTTATGCCGCACCTCGGGCATGATGAACGTCTTGTACAGTTCCAGGTGGCGGAGCAGGGGCTCTCCGAACCGCGACATCCTGAAGAAGTAGCTTTGCTCTTTGAGCCGCTCCACGCTCCGGCCGCAATCGGGGCACTTGCCGTCTTTGAGCTGCACTTCCGTAAAATATGCCTCGCAGGGGATGCAGTACCAGTCCTCGTATTCCCCGAGGTAGATGTCGCCTTTCTCGTATATCTTTTCGAAAAGGTACTGCACTACCTTTCTGTGGGCGGCATCCGTCGTCCTGATGAACCCTGTGTTCGTGACGTTGAGGAGCTTCCAGAGGTCGACGAAGTTGGGCAGCATCCTGTCCGCCAGCTCCTGCGGTTGGATGCCTTGCTCAAGGGCGGTCTTTTGGGCCTTCTGACCGTGCTCGTCGACCCCGGTGAGGAAAAAGACCTCGTGGCCGCAGATCCTCTTATAACGCGCCATCACGTCGGCGGCACAGGTCGTATAGGCGTGGCCTATATGCGGCACGTCGTTGATATAGTAGATCGGCGTGGTGATATAGTAGTGCGTGTTCAACTTAAGTCTCCCCGCTCTTCACCGGTCTTACGTCCTTCACCGGAAAGGTCGCCTCTTTCCCGTCGCCCGTCTCCACCGTGACGGTCTGGACCAGCACGTTGTTCTTTATTACCTTCGCCTCGCCCTGCGGCGTGGTTACCCGTTTGCCCACCTTGGGGAAGTCTTTCTTCATGTCCACGTACATACCGTATTCATAGCCCAGGCAGCACATGAGCCTCCCGCAGACGCCGGAGATCTTGGACGGGTTGAGGAGGAGGTTCTGCTCCTTCATCATCTTTATGGAGACTATGGAGAAGCTGTTCAAAAAACGTTTGCAGCAGACCACGTTCCCGCAGTTTCCGACGCCCCCGATGATCTTGGCCTCGTCCCTGACGCCGACCTGCCGCATTTCTATCCGCACCTTGAACTCCTTCGCCACTCTTTGACCAGGTCCCGGAAATCAACCCTGTCTTCAGAAAAAAAATAGAAGAGCAGCTTGGTGGACCTGAGCAGATATTCCGCCCGCAAAAGCTTCATGGGGAGCTTCATCTCCGCGATCTTCCGTTTGCACACGTCGAAGGCGTAGCCATCTTTTGCTTTCAGGAGCTGATGGTCGGCAACCTCTTCCGGAGACGCCTTCCTCATCACCTTCCGCAGCCCCTCCTTCGAGGTCTCCGCCGGTTCCGTCGTCACGATCCCCAGACATTCGCCCTTGTCGAGGTCGCAGACAACCTGGTCGCCGACCTTCAGGTCGTCAACCGCCTCCAGCTCCAGGGTCCCTGTCGGACTTTCAAATTTCACCCGGCACGTCTTCATGACTGCCTCACGAGGTGAAGCATCAGTGTTTCCATGGCAAGCCACCTGTTTATGTTGTAGCGAAGCGTTCTTGGCATCTCGAGGATCCTTCTTATTGACGATTCCGCCCATGCGGCGCCCCCGGCTGCGGCATCACCCATGACCCCCGCCAGGTCTTTATTGAGCAGGCCGCCTGAGTCGCCGGTTTGGCAAAGCCACCAGATGTCCCTAAAGAAGGAGAGGAGGAAGGAGAGATATTCCATCTCGTGCTCCTTCGCCGTCATCCTTTCCGCAAGCAGGGCCGCCTTCGCAGACGTCTGATTCCCGGCCGCCAGCAGCTCCGCGATCCTTTGCCTCATCCCGTAATGTTCTTCTTCCGTCCAGAAGAGCCCTGACGCGATGCTGCCGTTGCTCATGGCGGCAAGCACCTGCGCTTTTTGCCCATCCAGCCTCAGCATCCGCTCAAAGTAGGCGCACAGGTTCGCTGTCGAGAGCGGGCCGAACCCGAGACGCATACAGCGGGACCTCACGGTGAGCGGTATCTCCTGCTCTCTTGAGGAGACAAGCAAAAAAAGGTTGGAAGGCGGGGGCTCTTCGAGTGTTTTCAAGAGGGCGTTTGCCGCTTCATGCGTCATAAGCTCCGCATTGTCGATAAGGACCGCCCGAACCTGCGCCTCAAAAGGGGACTGGTAGACCTCTTTCATCACGGCCCGCAGCTCGTCTATCTTGATAGATGTCTCTCCCCTCACAAAAGTAAGATCAGGATGGAGACCGGCCTCGACGTTCCGGCATCCGCGGCACACTCCGCAGGCGCTGCCTCTCTCGCAAAAAAGGTTCTTTACCAGCTCGACGGCTATCGTCCGCTTCCCTACGCCCCCGGGTCCGGCAAAGAGCAGGGCATGGGGGAGTTTCCCCTTTTGTACGAGCGAGGAAAGCACATGCTTCTGATGGTCATGACCGAGAGCGCTAAACTCCATGGCTCTCCAGCAGCTTTTCCACCCTGTCTCTTATCGCCATATGGGTTGCCTCGATGCCCCGCGCTCCGTTGACCACGAAAAACCTTTTTTCGTCCTCTTCCACCAGCTTGAGGTAGCCTCGCCGGACCTGTTCGTGGAACGCGGCCTCTTCCTGCTCGAACCTGTCCGACTGGGGGTTATGGACCAGTTTCCTCTGGAGCCCCACATCCACATCGCAGTCGAGGAGGATGGTGAGGTTCGGCGTGACGCCTTTCGTGACAAGGCGGTTGAGGGTAGCGATAATCCCCAGGTCGACACCCCTGCCATATCCCTGATAGGCATAGGTGGCATCGACGAACCGGTCGCAGACCACGACAGCCCCCCTGGCGAGGGCCGGCATGATTACTTCCTCCATATGCTGCGCCCTGACGGCCATGAATATGAGCAGCTCGGAGAGGGGAAGCACATGGAGGTCCTTCTGCAGGAGGACTTTGCGCAGCGCCTCACCGAGTGCGGTCCCGCCTGGCTCCCGCGTCCTCACGACCTGATAGCCCAATGCCTGCAGGCTTGTGCAGAGCAGCTCAACCTGCGTGGTTTTCCCACTCCCTTCGATCCCCTCGAATGTCACGAGCATAAGCCACCTATTTGGAAACCCTTGTGATGTACTGCCCTGACCTGGTGTCGATTTTTATCACTTCCCCCTCTTCCAGGAAGAGAGGCACCTGGAGCACGTGGCCGGATTCCAGCTCGGCCGATTTTGTCGCATTTTGAGCCGTGTCCCCTTTGGCGCCGGGTTCCGTTTTCACCACCGTCAGATCGACGAAGTTGGGAAGCTCCACCCCGATGGCCTTCCCCTTGTAAAAAGAGACGTTTATGATCAACCCTTCCTTCAGGTAGTTCTTCGCATCGCCCAGGTTTTCCTCTTCGATAAAGAGCTGGTCGTAGGTGTTCACGTCCATAAAGTAGTAGTTTACCCCCTCTTTGTACATGTACTGCATCTGTTTCTCTTCCATCTCCGGGGTCTCTATCTTGTCTCCCGACCTGAACGTCCTGTCCAGCACATTTCCCGTCACCAGGCTCTTGAGCCTCGTTCTGACGAAGGCGCCGCCCTTGCCCGGCTTGACGTGCTGAAAATCGACTATAATGAAAGGTTCGTCGTTATCCAAAAGCACTTTCAAGCCCTTCCTGAATTCACTCGTCGCTACCATCATTGCAAGCCCCCTTGTGTCTCGAATAAATCTTTCCGCAAACGGGTGAGTACCTCCCCCCCGTTCTCTTTCACAAGCACCATGTCCTCCAGGCGCACTCCACCCACATGGGGTATATAAATACCGGGCTCAATGGTAATAACCATATACTCTTCCAGGAGCCCTTCGCTCCTGTTCGTCACTCCGGGCGCCTCGTGGACCGCTATGCCCACGCCGTGGCCGGTCCCGTGACCGAAGAACTCCCCATAGCCCTTCTCCTCGATAAAGCCCCGCACTATCATATCCAGTTCCCGCACCGGCAGACCGGCCCTCACCGCATCGAGGCCTTTTTGCTTCGCATCGCGGACTACCTCGTGGACCTCCTGTAATTGCTTACTCGTTTCTCCCAGAGAAATAGTGCACGTCTCGTCGGAACAATATCCGTCGACCCGGCACCCGAAATCTATGATCACCACTTCCCCGGCCTCCAGGGTCTTATCGGTTGGTTGCCCGTGGGGGAGCGCCGAGCGCGGCCCCGAGGCAATGATGGTCTCGAACGACGGCCCCTCGGCGCCAAGGCGCCGCATCGCATATTCCAGGTCGTTTGCTATCTCCTTTTCGGTCCTTCCCGGCGCGATCTTGTCAAAGACGGCCGTAAAGGCCTGCGTCGCAATCTTTATGGCCTTTTGTACGGCGAGGACCTCCTCCGGCTCCTTGCATTGCCTCACCGACTCTATGTCGTTCGCGAGAGGCACAAATTCAACGGACGCGCTGCCGTCCCTTAACGACCTGTATGTCTCGAAGGTAGTGTGATAACTGTCAAAACCGGTTCTCGTAATGCCATACCTCTGGAAAAGACTCTCCATAACCCCGTCTTTTCCCTTTGTTTCAACCACGATACAGCCCTGCGCCACTTCCCGGGCATAGGTGATGTATCTGCTGTCTACCAGGAGCACGACGTCGCCCCTGGTGACAAGCACCGTCCCCTCAGAACCCCGAAAGCCCGTGAGATAGAAGATATTCTCCATGCCCTTGATAATGCAGGCGTGAAGTTCCTGTCGTTCCAAAATCTCGACTACTCTACCTATCCGCCTCTCTCTCATCACGCCTTTCTTCAACCTTTTTCAGGATCCGGGAGAGCAGTTTGAGCCTCTTAGTCTCAGGCTTTTCCTCTGAAAGGAGTGCAAGCCTCATCCGGTAGAGTACATTTTCGCCGTCCCTCAACAAAAGCTTCTCGTAGACTTCCCTTGCCTTGTTGAAGTGGCCCTGGCGTATATATATCTCTGCCAAAGTCGAAGAAAGTATCCTCAGTTTCTCCTGAACCATGCTACAAACCCCTGCCCTCGTTTACCTGATCGATGCCCCTTTTGTCCATATTTGCCCAATAATATAGCACAAAAAATGGCCGGCGTGCAGAAATGGTGAATTGGCATGAGCAAAAAATACCGGGCGGAATGCGCCTTTCACCTGTGAAACAACTGTGGGCCGGAACCGTCGGTCAAGGGGGGATTGCCGGGGAGCCTACCACTCCCCGGCTCAAGGATGCCGCAGGCACTCTTTGGATGCTTATACTGCCCCTTCTTCCTCGTCAAAATCGAACGTCATCTTCTCGCCGTGTTCATCCAAGACAACGAAGAGGTGGGTGATGCTCTCTTTGTCCTGCTGCAACTGTCTTGCTACAATAGCCGCCTCTCTTGGGGAGTCCGCGTCTATGTCAATCGTCCACGTCACTCTTTTCATCGCCTCACCTCCGAGCTTTCTCCACTAAATTTGCGTCTTCAAAAATATGCATTGCGGTCTTGTAAATGAGCAGTCCCCCGACGAGAGCACCAAAGGCATCCATGTTTGACGACATCTTACTTCCCTCCCCGGAGATATGTCAATGATAAATTAACCGGAGTGATAACAGATAGTTTTGGACCAAAGGCTGTTCGCCCCCCACTTTTCACCTGCGCCGGTCAAAAGGAATTGACAAAGGCTGCAGATATTGGTAAAAGCTGCTTCATTACTCATCGGCTAGATCAGGCAGGATTATGAGCAGTCGTTCCTTTTCCTTTGTTCACGTTGCGGACCTTCACCTCGACAGTCCGTTCAAAGGCATCACGGCAAAAAACCCCGCAATCGCGGACCCCTTGCGCTCTGCGACCTTTCGGGCCTTCGACGCCCTTATCGACCTCTGCATCGAAAGAGACGTGCAGTTTCTTGTGGTGGCCGGCGACATATACGATGGAGAAGACCGAAGCCTTCGCGCCCAGCTCCGGTTTCACGACGGCCTGGTCCGGCTCGCGGAAAAAAACATTGCGACCTACGTGGTCCACGGCAACCACGACCCTTACGACAGCCGCTCTTCCGCACTCTCGTTCCCGGATGGTGTCCACATATTCGGTTACCGCACGGTAGAATCGATACCTTTTCAGAGGGAAGGGTCGACGGTGGCGGTAATATCGGGCATCAGCCACGCAAGGAAAAACGAAACGGAGAATCTGGCGAAGAGGTTCAGGCACCGCGCCTCAGAGCCTTTTCATATCGGCCTGCTCCATTGCACCGTCGGCCCGAACACGGGTCACGACCCCTATGCCCCGTGCCAGCTCAGCGAGCTGCTTGAAGTGGAATTCGACTATTGGGCGCTGGGGCACGTCCATGAAAAGAACGCGCTGGATAACCGGTCCACGGTCCTCTACCCGGGTAACACACAGGGCCGGAGCTTTCGTGAGAAAGGCAAAAAGGGGTGCCACATAGTGACGGTCGAGGACGGCGCCGTCGGCAATGTGGAGTTTTGTGCCCTGGACGCCATACGCTGGGCCGAGATCGATGTGAGTATCGACGGTATTCCGACCCTCGACCGGCTTTACCTCGTGATACAGACAAGGGTCCAGGATTTGGCGAGAGAGGCCGACGGGAGGGCAATGATCTGCCGCACCCGACTGACAGGGAGGGGGCCTCTATACCGGGAGCTGCGCAAGGGGAGTAATGTGGCGGATCTGCTTCAACGCGTGCAGGAGTCGCTTGCGCACGAGGATCCCTTTGTGTGGATACAGGAGATAGAGTTTCACTGCCGTCCGGAAATCGATGTGGAAGAAAGACGGAAAGGCGGCGATTTCCTTGGCCAGGTCTTGCGCATATCCCGGGAGCTGCGCGACGAGCCGACGAAGGCGCGACAGAGAGAACTTTCCGACCTCCTCTCCAACAGAGCGGTCCGCGGTGCCGTTGAGGGGTTTAGCGACGATGAAATCCGCACAATGGTGGAAAGGGCCGAGTCGATCTGTATCGATGCGCTTGAGGCGGACGAATGAGGATATCGGACATTTTTGTGGACGGGTTCGGCATATTCCACAACCTGTCCGTGGAAGACCTGCCCCCGGGGTTTATCCTCTTTTCAGGCGACAATGAAGCGGGCAAGTCGACGTGTCTCTGGTTCATACGGGACATGTTGTTCGGGTTCAGGGACAAGAGGTCGAAAGACAATGAATACCCGCCACTCTCGGGCGGGACCCAGGGTGGCCGCATCAGTCTCGTGAGCCGGCGGTTCGGGGAGATCTCCCTGGAAAGAAGGGCAGGGAAAAGGGGCGGCCTGGTAAACGTCACCTATCCCGACGGCAGAAAAGGGGGTGAAGAGGTAGTACGGGAGATACTGGGCGGCACGACCCGCGAGCTCTATCAAAACGTCTACGCCTTCAGCCTGAGCGAGCTCCAGAGTATGGATCCCCTCAATAACGACGCGGTGAAGTCCGCCCTTTACGGGGCCCGTACGGGCACGGGTGTGCGCGCCTTGTCAGCGGCCATGGCAACCATAGGTAAGAAGCTCGACGAGCTTTTTAAGCCGGGCGGCAGGAACCCGGAGGTCAACAGGAGGCTGCGCGACCTCGAAGATATCCGGGACAAATTGCGCGCAAGCCGGCAAGAGATGAAGAGATACGACGAGGCGTACGAGAGGCTTCAAAGCACGGAGAGGGCTATAGAAGAGTATAGGGCGGCCATACGCTCGGCAAACCGGGAGAAGGAGCGGGTCGATACCTCTCTCAAGGTGTGGGATGATGTGGTGCTGCTCAGGAACCTTGAGCGGGAATTGGTGGACCTGCCCCTCAAGATAGAAAGTTTCCCCGCCAAAGGCATTGACCGTCTGGACCGGCTGGGTGGAAGGATCGATGAGCAAAGAGCGCTATGCGCCACCCTGGCCGGCGAGCACGATGCGGCTTTGCGCGATCTGCAGCGGCTCCATGTCGACGAGCGCCTCCTGGAACAATCCGAGTCGGTCCGCGATCTGCTCTCCGGGAAGGCAACCTACCTCGCCGACCGCACCGCCGTATCCGTACTGAAGCAGCAAATCGAAGCCATCGGCAAGAGCATCGGCACCGCCCTTTCCGAGTTGGGCCGGGACTGGACAGAGCAGAAGGTACTTTCTCTGGACAGGTCGCTTTTTGCCCGCGAGGAAATAGAGAGGCGACGGCAGACCCTCGAAGACCTGAGAGGCGGATCGCGTCAATACTGAAAACAACGTTGCCGCAAGGCAGAAAGACCTCGATTCGGCAGTTAGGGAAGAGGAGGAGGCCCGGAAAGACATCGAAAGAATGCCCGTCGGTGGAACGGGAAGCGGACGAGGAGACTATCGCCCAACTGCAAAAGGGGAGGGACCAATTCGCTTCCATCGTCGCCGATCTCCCAGGGGTCCGAAGAGAGCGCGAAGAAGAGAGGGGGCGGCTGCACGATGCCATCCGGGAAGTCAGCGCGGACTGGGGTGAGGAGGAGATCGCTTCATTCGATTGTTCCATAGCGGCGCGGGAAAAAGTCCAGACCTTTGAGCGGATGCGGGCCGACCTCGACGCAGAGGTCCGAAGGGCGGAAGGCTGGATCGACGCGGCATCCAGGGACCTTGAAGACGCCAGGGAGATGGTCGAGCGGAGCACCCGTGAGATCGGGGAGACTGGACCGGTTGCCTTCACCCGTGAGGAGCCTGGCCGCCCGCAAAACTTCCATGAGGGCCCTGAGGGCCCTTATCATCACTCGTGAAAACCTTACACTGAGGATGGATTATGAGAAACAGCGGCTCGAGGAAAAGGAAGAGGAGAAAAAACACTCTACCGCCGGCCTCGGGACGCCGCCGGGGAAGACGGCAAAGATCGTCTCTTTTGCGGCAATTCTCCTTGGCGCCGCCATCCTTATGCTCTCTGCGCCCCGGGGATTGCATGTCTGGTCCGCTCTCGCCGTATGCGTCGTGGTCGCGGGCATTCTCGGCAGCCTGCTCTACGCGGTTGCCCTCAAAGCATCATCGGCGCGCGCTGCTGCCGCCGCATCGAGGATCGCGGACCTGGATGCCCGGATCTCCGTCGTCGCGTCCGTCCTGGATGACGTGGGCCGCAGCCGGGACGCGGTCGACCGGAAGATCGCGGAACTCACCGGGGCAGCGGCGATGGACGCGCATCCGCGCGTTGAGGCGCTCGATCTCCAGGAAGCCGCGGTCGATGAAGAGATGCGGCGATGCGAGCGGGTAATGAGCCTGGTCGAGGACCGGAAGACATGGAGCGACAGGGCTGAAAAGGCAATGAAGGCCCTGGAGGCGGGGAGGAAGAATAGGGAGGCGAAGGAGACGGCCTTGCAGTCGGCCGGCACGGAGTGGGAAGCGTACCTGCGACACGCACGGCTCGCGCCGGGGATGACGCCGAGGACGGTCCACCAGGTCTTTCCCATGGTAGAGAATATCAGGAGCTGGCTCAGGACGTTAGCGGACCTCGATGCGCGGATCAGGCGCATGGAGGAGCATCAGCGGGATTGCCTTTCCCTTGCGGCGGCGGTGCGCTCTTTAGGGGGCCTGTCCGGCCTCGATCCCGCGAGTCTTCTGCCCCTTCTGGATGCCTTGTTCGGGCGGGACAGGGAGATTACGGCATGTCTCCACGAGAGGGAAAAGGTGGAAGCGCGGTTAAGGGACCGCTCCGACAGGGTGCGCGCCCTAGGGAAGGCGCGCGATGACGCCAAGGCACTTGCCGACAAGGCGGTGGAAGACGAAGAAAACGGGCGGCGGCTGTGGCGCGACTGGCTACTGGCCGTGGGGTTCGATCAGCCATTATCGCCTGTCACGACAATGGAGGCCCTGCACAAGATAGACGAATGCGTCCGAGGAATCGACGAAAGGGCCGATCTGACGGCCCGGCTCGGGGGCTGTGAGAGGCATATCCGGGAATATCGGGAACTGGCGCACGCATTGTGCGACACCCTCACGATGCCCGTCCCCGCGGAGGAGAGGCTTGTCGCGGTCGTAGAAGCGCTGGAGAACGCGTATGAGGAGGCAAAGACCAACAGGACGAAGCAGGATGGTCTTCGGAAGCACCTCGAAGACATCGAGTTCAGGACGAGTGCGGCCCGCGTCGGGCTGGCCCGGTTGGAGGAGGACCTGACTGCGCTCCTGGCCGAAGGAGGAGCGGGCTCCGAGGAAGAATTCCGCGAGCGGGGGGCCCTCTATGAAAAAAGACGCACCCTCTTGGCCGACAGTGAAAAGACGGAAAGGAACATAAAGAAGTTGTCCGGACGGGAAGAGACCGGGAGCCTCAAGGAAGAGTTGCGCCGGTCCGGCAAGGACGAGCTTCAGACCACGAGTGACGAGGTTGCGAACCTGCTTGAGGACATCGAGAAGAAGCTTCACCAGGCCTACCAGGAGAAGGCGGCGCTGAGTGAGGAAATGCGCTCCCTTGCCTCTGCTGACGACATATCCGTAAGGCGACTGGAAGAGGAAAGGATCATCGAGGAGGTCCGTCTCCAGGCAACGGAGTGGGGGAGCTACGCCATCGCAAAGCATCTTCTGATGGAAGCGACAAGACGGTTTCAGGAGGAGCAGCAGCCAAAGGTCATCAGCGACGCAAGCAGGTTCTTCAGGGTTATTACAGGCGGCCGTTACGAAAGGATCGTGGCGTCTATCGGAGAGGACACGATTGAAATCGCCTCCTCCCAGGGGCAGGCCAAGAGACCGGAGCACTTGAGCAGGGGCACCGCGGAACAGCTCTATCTTGCTCTCCGGTTCGGCTACATCATGAATTTTTCGGCCGGCGGCGAGGGCCTTCCCGTTATCATGGATGAGATACTCGTCAATTTCGATGCGGCCCGGGCCGAACAGGCGGCGGCGGCGATTCTCAGCCTCGCCGACACGCATCAGGTGATCTATTTCACCTGTCACCCGGAAATAGCCGGGCTGTTTAAGAGTCAGAAGGGGGATATCGCAGTGTATGCGATGCGTGACGGGCACATAAGGCGCGGCTGAGCAAGGGCACCGGAGCGCTGCCGGAAAACCGTTCATGACCATCCCCGCGGTTAGTTTTGGTTCTGTTCGGCAATGAGAGGATATGACATCAGGCTGCGCCGCCCTAAATAATGTGCTCGATCTGAATATCGCCCCATTTGCCTTTCAGATACTCCGCCACAAGACGACGGTGACAATGAGCGGGCTTATCCTCGCTGCAAAGCAGGCATGCGTTTTCCAGAAGTTGAGGCGACACGTTGTTCTCGATCCGACGCGCGATCATCAGGTCTGTGAACCGGCGCTCGTAGAGGGTCCAGTCCCCCCTCCCTTTCCTGTATTCATCCAGTATTTGCTGCGTGGGCGCGAGTTCCGTAAGGTGCACATAATCGATGCCGCAAATCACGCCCAAGAAATAGCGAAGGTCGTCGCGCTTGGCAAAGCCTGCAAGTTGCGAGACATTGTTCAAACGCACGTCCACCAGCCGGCTCACGCCTGCGGATTGCAATTTGGTGAAGAAGGACTCGGCTGACTTCTTCGTAAAACCGATCGTGAAAACCTTCATCGAGAGTTCCTCCATGAGTGTTCCTTTTCAAAGCCCCCAGCCCTGGCCGGAACCCTGCGCGTTGCGCACGTGACGTTTATACTATTACACGAATGGAAAATAATTCAAAGTGAATAACTATGGCCGGCCGGTGAGCGGCGGGCCTCTGGACGGCGAAAGCAGGGGGTGTTCAAAGGGTGAATAGAAGGTAAGCCTTGTACTGTCGGAGGCCGGTCTTTGTGGGGCGGGTAGCCGACCTGAAAGTATTGACTATGAAACCTTGTCGCGGCATACTAACTGCTGTGCGCGGCAACGGGAAGTTCGTGGGTTGAACCGTTTATGGAGGAGTTATGAAAAGAGCATTGATTTTGGTGTTTTTTTGCGTGATCGTAGGCGGCGCCCTTTGGGCTAACCCCTGTGCCTCTCGGGACTATGATGCCCGGAAAGGAGCCGCGATAGGGGCCATCGGCAGCGACATGGCGGATACATCAACGGGAGTAGCGAATGGTCCATTTGTGGGCGCTACGACGGGAAGCGTAGTGGAGCAGACGGATACGCACGTGAGGCTCGTCCAGGTCCAGCCTCCCGTTCCTCAGGGATATGGCCCACCGCCTCAAGCCCCACAGGGATATGGCCCACCGCCTCCAAATTCCCAGACATATGGCTCGCCGCCGCCTTATTCCCAAGGATATGGCCCGCCGGCAGAAGGGGCTCCACCGCCCTACACCTTCGCCGCTCCCCCTGATGTGGTTCCCATACCGGGGACATACGCTTACTTCGTTCCGGGGATCGGTGTCGATGTCTTCTTTTACGGAGGCTACTGGTATCGATCCTTCAGAGGCCGCTGGTACGGAGCGCCATCTTACAATGGACCGTGGATGTTCATGCCCGGTTCAAGAGTGCCCCGCGTCTTTTTCTCACTGCCGCGGGACTGGCGCAGGGTTCGGCCCGGTTACCGCCCTATACCCCACGCAGAGCCTGCACAGAAACTGGGAGAAGTGGGAACGGGAAAGGCACTGGGAGGGACATAGATAAGAAAGACGGGGACCGCCGGGCACCGCAGCTTTCGGTAAAAGAGCGCATCGGTTTCGAAGGCGCGGAGACTAGGCGCTCCGCCTGGCAGGTTTTACAGGCTTCTTCTTGTCGGCGACAGGTTTTTTCGCAGCGGCGTCTGCCTTTTGCCTGCGCATGTTTGCCAGCTTCAGCGCGCCGAAGTCTTTTTCCAGCCGGGCCATGTCCGCTTGGAGCTGCACGGCCTCTTTGCTCGATTTATCGACGTTTGAGCTAAGCGCCGCCACCTGCGCTTTCAGGCTTTCCACGGGCTCTTTGTTTATCTGAAGCCTCAGTTGAGCAATATCGGATTTCAGGCCGTCGATCTTTACAAAAGCGGCGAAAAGCAGGATGAGGAGACCGCCCGCTACGACAGCCGGCGCGACAAACCACTTGTTCATCTTTAGCGCGCCCGCTTCTTCGTGCGCAGCACTGCCATCCTTCGAAAGGGTTTCCCCATCCTGGCTCTTGAGAAATTCCTCCACGCTCTTTGCCTGGCTCTTCTTATTGGAACCGAACATGTTCTCCTCTCCTTGTCACCCGTGAAACATCAGCCTTTCTATGCGCCTATGCGCGTAGTCTATCTCCCGGAGACAACATTTTCAATACTTTTGTTTCCGCACCGCCACGCGGCCCGGATGCACGTTCAGACGCTGCTCTCGGCCAGAAGGGTTTTTACCTTTTCCATATCTTCGTAGGCCTCCTTTATGGCCCCCTGGTTCCTGAGCAGGTAGGAGGGGTGGTAGGTGGGCAGGAGCCTCATGCCCTTGTACGAGGTAAGGATGCCTCGCACTTTTGTGATCCGCGCGTCTATACCCATGAGTGTATTGTACGCGTGTTTTCCGAGGGTGCAGATGAGGTTCGGCCTTATCATCTCAAGCTGCGCAACAAGATAGCCTTTGCATGCCTCCACCTCGGAGGCTTCCGGGTCACGGTTATTGGGCGGCCTGCACTTGAGGACATTGCAGATGAAAACATCTTTCCGGCTGAGGCATATCCTTTCGATCATCTGATCGAGCAGCTTGCCTGCCCTGCCCACAAAGGGTCTGCCCTGGCGATCTTCTTCCTCGCCCGGCGCTTCCCCGACGAAGACCACTCGGGCCCGCTCGTTGCCCTCGCCGAAGACAACGGACTTCCGGCTCCGGCTCAGCTCGCAGCGGGTGCACGTGCCTGTTGTCGCCTTCAGGCGGGCGAGGGTCGGGTCTTCCTCCCCGCCGGAGACGTACCGCTCGATGCCCATGTGCAGAAGAGCGGAGAGAAACCGTTGCGGGTCAGGCGTATTCATGGTCATGCAAACATATCGGGGCGTTTTTTCAGCTTTTTCTCCGCCTCTAAGAGAAAGGCCGTTTGCAGGAGGAGCATTTCGTCGAGGGGCTTCCCGATGATCTGACACCCGATGGGCAAGCCCTTGCCGTCAAAGCCGCAGGGAAGAGAAATAGCGGGCAGGCCCGCGAGATTGACGGGGATCGTGAATATATCCGAGAGGTACATAGTGAGCGGGTCTTCGGTCTTTTCACCAATCTTGAAGGCGGTAGTAGGTGAGACAGGCGTGACGATCACATCGCACTGCTCAAAAGCCATGTCGAAATCGCGCCTTATCAGGGTTCTCACCTGACCGGCTTTCCTGTAATACGCGTCGTAGTAGCCCGAGGACAGGACGTAGGTGCCCAGGATGATGCGCCTCTTGACCTCTTTTCCGAAGCCGGCCGAGCGCGTCTGCTTGTACATGTCGATAATGTCTTTTCCATCCACGCGCATGCCGTACTTCACGCCGTCGTACCGGGCGAGGTTCGACGAGGCTTCCGCCGTACAGATGATGTAGTAGGTGGCGACCGCAAATTCGGTATGGGGCAGGGAGATGGGCACTATCCTGGCCCCGAGCCCCTCTAAGGTCTTGATCGCCCCCTCAACCGCTGCTTTGACCTCCTGCTCCATGCCTTCGATAAAGTATTCTTTCGGCATGCCGATTCTTAAGCCCCCGATCTCCTTCCCAAGGGCGCCGGCGTAATCGGGAACCGGCTGCGGGATGGAAGTGGAATCCATGGGATCGTGGCCTGCGATCACTTTCAGCACGACGGCGCAGTCCGCGACATTTTTCGTAATCGGTCCTATCTGGTCGAGGGATGAGGCAAAGGCGACCAGACCGTACCGGGATACCCTCCCGTAGGTGGGCTTCAACCCTACCGCGCCGCATAGACTTGCCGGCTGCCTGATGGAGCCGCCTGTGTCGGTCCCCAGCGTTGCAGCGCAAAGACCGGCCACCACCGCGGCCGCGGAGCCCCCGCTTGACCCGCCCGGTATGCGGCTCAAGTCCCAGGGGTTCTTCGTGACCTGAAAAGAGGAGTTCTCCGTGGAGGAGCCCATGGCGAATTCGTCCATATTGATCCTGCCAAGGTGAACGTAGCCGCTCTCATCCAATTTCTTTATCACCGTCGCGTCATAGGGTGGGACAAAACCCTTAAGCATCTGGGAGGCGCATGTGGTTTCGACCCCTTTGGTGCAGAGGATGTCCTTCATGCCGAAAGGGATGCCCGTAAGCGCATCGTCGCTGTGGGCGCGAATCCTTCTGTCGGCCTCCGCAGCCTTTTCGAGCGCCATCTCTTCCGTGAGCCTGAGGAAGCACCCGATAAGGCCGTCGTATTTCTTTATCCTGTCCAGATAGAAGCGGGTCAATTCAACAGAGGTAATCTCCCCGCTCTTCAGAAGGCCCCTCACTTCCGCTATGCTTTTTTGCAACAGCTCTTCCATGCCGTCTCCTAGTCGGTCTCTATGATGGGCGGAACCTTGAAGAAGGAGCCAAGGCGTGCCGGTGCATTGCCGACGGCCTCCTCCACCTGAAACGTATGCCGCACCGTGTCTTCCCTGAACACGTTGACAAGGGGGATCGCATGGGTGGTCGGCTCTATCCCTGTCGTATCGAGTGAATTGAGCTGGTCCATATACGCGAGGATCCGGTCTAGTTGATGCGTGTACAGATCGATCTCTTCAGGCGCAAGCTCCAGCCTGGCCAGATGTGCGACGTATTCCACTACCTTTCCCGTTATTTTCATATCCACCTCAAGCGCATTCTGCCGCCGCCTTTATACTATCTCCTCTCCGTACTACGCCTGCACGCTTGTCACCATCGCCGTCAACTCCTCAAAAGCTCTTCCAGCATCCCCTTGCTCGCAAGCAGCTTTTCCCGCCTCACACGGAGCTCCGCAAAAGTTGCTTCTTCTTTCGCAAGTACCGCATCGGGCGCCTTTTCCCTGAAGGCCCTGTTGTTTATCTTGTTGAAGGCCCGGTCGATCTCTCCGGCGATCCGGCCAAGCTCCTTCTCCACCCTTGCCCTTGCCCGGTTGATGACCTCGATGTCCCGGATGGGAACGAATATCTCGATGTCTTTACATATGCCCAGGGCAGCCCTTTTCGGCGCCTCACCGGTCACGTAGGCGATATCGGAGACCCGCGCCAGTTCCTTGATGTAATATCCGTAGGCGTCTATAAGAGGCCGGCTGCCGTTTGCCCGGATCAGTAACTCGACCCTTGCGCCCGGGGGAAAGCCCATCTCGCCCCGTATATTCCTCACCGTGTCGATGATACCCATGAGCGTGCCCATCTGCGCCTCGCCCGCCTCATCCACTTCGGTGGGGTCCACTCGCGGGAAGGCCGAGATCATGATGCTCTCATCTTTCTCGTAGGGCAGCCTCTGATAGATCTCCTCGGTCACGAAGGGCATAAAGGGGTGGAGCAGTTTGAGCGCAGCAATAAGGGTCGAGTAGAGAGTGTACGCAGTGGCCCTTTCGTCGAAGGCCGTCACCTTGCCGTAAAGGTTCGGCTTTATCAACTCGAGGTACCAATCGCAGAACTCGTGCCACACAAAGCTGTAGAGGGTGTGGGCCGCGTCGCTGAACCGATATGCGTCGATCGCCTCGGACACCTCCCTCGTCACCCGCTGGAGGCGCGATCTGATCCATTTATCGGGGAGAAAGGCGGATGGAGCGGCAACCGAAGAGAACGTCACCTGCTCGAGCAAAGAGACGGTGAGGCGGGCGGCATTCCAGATCTTGTTGACGAAGTTCCTGCTTCCCTCGATGCGCTCCTCCGAGAGAAGTACGTCCCTTCCCTGGGCGGCCAGCATGGCGAAGGTGAACCGGAAGGCATCGGTGCCGTACTGGTCGATCATGAGGAGCGGGTCTATCACATTCCCCTTTGACTTGCTCATCTTCTTTCCTGCGGCGTCCCTCACCAGGGCGTGGATGTAGACGTGTCCGAAGGGTACGTCACCCATGAAGTGGAGGCCCATCATGATCATCCGGGCCACCCAGAAGAAGAGTATATCGAAGCCCGTTACCAGCAGAGAAGTGGGATAGAATGTCTTGAGGTCGCGGGTCTCATCTGGCCAGCCGAGCGTCGAAAAGGGCCACAGGCCCGACGAGAACCAGGTGTCGAGCACGTCTGATTCCTGCCTTGCCGGGCTTCCGCATTTCGGGCACGCGATTACGTCCTGCCGCGACACATAGGTTTCGTTGCATGTGTCGCAGTACCAGACCGGTATGCGGTGTCCCCACCAGATCTGGCGCGATATGCACCAGTCCTTGATGTTCTCCATCCAGTCGAAGTAGACCTTTTCCCACATCTCGGGTATGATCGTCACCCGGTGGTCGCGCACCGCCGATAGTGCGGCTGCCGCCAGGGGCTTCATGGCCACGAACCACTGGAGCGAGACAATGGGCTCCACGACGGTCTTGCAGCGGTAGCATCTTCCGATGATGAGCGGGTAGTCTTCTATCTTTTCGAGCAGGCCCTCCGCCCGGAGGTCCTCGATGATGCGCTCCCTCGCGTCAAACCGGTCCATCCCGCAATACTGCAATGCCTGCTCGTTCATCCGGCCGCCGTCATCGATGACCTTCACTACCCCGAGATTATGCTTTTTGCCGATCTCGAAGTCGTTGAAGTCATGGCCCGGAGTTATCTTGAGCGCGCCTGTCCCGAAGGTCATGTCGACGTAAGCATCGCCGATTATGGGGATCTTTTTGTGTGCAAGGGGCAGAATAACCTCTTTCCCGATCAGCGATGCGTACCTGGGGTCTGCAGGGTTCACAGCCACGGCCGTGTCTCCGAGCATGGTTTCCGGTCTGGTCGTGGCGACGGTGAGGAAGCTGCGGCTTTCGGCGATGGGGTATTTGATGTAATAGAGATGCCCCTTTGTCTCTTCGTGTTCCACTTCCACGTCGGAAAGAGCGGTCTTACACCGGGGACACCAGTTGATGATATAGTTGCCCCGGTAGATAAGACCTTCTTCGTAGAGCCTGACAAACACCTCTCGCACGGCACGGCTCAAGCCTTCGTCCATGGTGAACCGCTCGCGAGACCAATCGCAGGAAGCGCCGAGCCGCATCAGTTGCTCGATGATAAGGCCGCCCGATTTCTCCTTCCATTCCCAGACCCTTTTTATAAACTCGTCTCTCCCTATGCTTTCCGCGCTGGTCCCTTCTTTGGCGAGCTCCCTCTCGACCACATTCTGCGTGGCGATGCCCGCGTGATCGGTACCCGGCAGCCAGAGCGTGTCGAAGCCGGACATCCTCTTGAAGCGCACCACGATATCCTGAAGGGTATTATTCAGGGCATGGCCCATGTGCAGAACACCCGTCACGTTGGGCGGCGGTATCACGATAGAGAAAGGCGGTTTCGCAGAACCGCCCTGTGCACTGAAATAACCCTTTTCCATCCACAAGCGGTACCATTTCTGCTCCACCTGCTTCGGATCGTAAACCTTGTCTATCACGCTATGGACTCCTTCAACAATTTGTCGATCTCTTCCCTGATCACTTTTTCAGTGATCTCCAGGAGCATCTGCTTAACATAATCTTCGACGTACTGGGTCAGGACGGGAGCGAGCCGGCTGGAGAGCTTGTTTGCCGCCTCTTCCATGGCCTGCTTGAGCACCGCCTTGAATTGCTGCTCAAGCTCCGATTGAGGAGCGTCGACAGGACCTTTCATCTCATGGAGGCAGACGGCGTCGTCGCTGATGGTATCATCCATCGCGTGTTTCAGCCGCCTTCCGATCATGGTCTGCAGGTCCATCTCTTCGCTTGGAGCCTCCTTCACCTCTTCCTTCAAAGGTTCGGGTTCTTGCGCTGCCGGGGCAGGACGTGAATCCGGCACTGCTGTGGCAAGACGCAAATCAGGCGAGGGCGCGTCGGGCCGCTCTTCCTTCAAAGGTTCGGGTTCTTGCACTGCTGCGGCAAGACGCAAATCAGGCGAGGGCGCGTCGGGCCGCTCTTCCCTGACGTGCGGCACGACGATCTCTTCTTTTTCCTCCACAAGGTCGGTCAATTCGATCACCTCGTCCTCGCTGGTGATAGTCTCATAGACCCTGAAAAAATTGATCGGTTTCTCTATGACGCCGTCGGCCTGGTATCCCAGGAGCTCGGTGGTATCGGTCTCGTCTTTGAGGAAGAAAAAGCTTGCCTTGTCAAGGTACCCTTGTTTCTGCAGCTTCTTATGGACCTCGATACCGTTCATTTTCGGAAGGTGGACGTTGACGAGGTAGATATCGGGGCCCAACCTGGCCGCGATCTTTTCAACCTCCCTCCCGTTCGGCGCATAGAGGATCTCGTAGTGCTCCTTTGAGAATATGGTCATGAAGGCCTGCTGCAGCTTCTCGTCCCTGTCCGCGACGACTATTGTTCTTTTCATTGTCTGCTCCCCCTAAGCGGGCATCTTCCAGGGCATGGGAAGGAATATCTTCTCGAAGAGGTTAAAGGCATAGCGATCGGTCATCCCGGCGATATAATCGCAGACGCAGGTGGAAGGCGGTGCATAGAACGACTCATAGCCGGCCTCTTCGAGAAAGGCGTCCTGCTTCTCCATGAAGCAATGGTAGAGGTCCTCGATAATCTTCGAACACTTCTCAAAATCCTCATGGACCGCGTTGTTCTCGTAGACGTGCGTGTAGAGAAAATCCCGGAGCTCGGTCATGCACTCTTCAATCTCCTGCTCGATAGATAAGCTGTCCGTCTTCAGCGTCTCCCCTATTACGGCCCGCACCATACGGTCTATTCTTTGGGAATGGGTATCACCGAGGAATTTCCGGCACCTGTCCGGCAGGTCGTCGAGGGTGATCACGCTGCCCCTTATCGCGTCATCGATGTCATGGTTGATATAGGCGATCACGTCTGCGACCCTGACGACCTCCGCCTCTCTGGTCAGAGGCCTGTCCGCATCCTCCGTGACGACGATCGCGCCCCTGCCTTTCGAGTGTTTCAGAATACCATCCCTCACTTCCATTGTCAGGTTCAAGCCCCGCCCCGCCCTCTCGAGGACGTCGACCACTCTCAGGCTCTGCTCGTTATGGCGGAAGCCGCCCGGATGGAGCCTGTGCAATGTCGCCTCCCCTGCGTGACCGAACGGCGTGTGGCCGAGATCATGACCCAATGCGATGGCTTCCACGAGGTCTTCGTTCAGAAAAAGCGATTTGGCGATCGTCCTCGCAATCTGAGAAACCTCGAGCGTATGGGTAAGGCGGGTCCTATAGTGGTCGTCCGAGGGGAAAAGGAAAACCTGGGTCTTGTGTTTCAGCCTGCGAAACGCCTTGCAGTGGACGATCCTGTCGCGGTCGTGCTGAAAGGCCGGCCTTATGTCGCAAGGGACCTCTTCCTTGAGCCGCCCCCTGGTATGGCGGCTCTTCTGCGCGTATGGAGAGAGATTTTCCTCCTCCCTGTCCTCTAACATCTTCCTTATATTCATATGAGCAAAGAACAATAATACCGAGGTAATCTATCATAGGCACAGGACTATTTCAACAAAAGAGCGCGGCTGCGTCGAAAGCAGCCGTGGGTGTGCATGTGTAGAACCATTATCCTAATAATGCACTATCGCGGACGCATCCAGGGACACCCGCCAAGAACCCTCATGTCTGCTTTTTGTTCCGGTGTGGAGAAGAGCAGGGAGCGGGGGTAAGTCACGTTGGTCAACTACGTTGAGCCACCCCGAGGCGGATGATGTTCCCGGAAAGGATCAGACTCCTTGTCGCGTTCGGCGATGGGCAGGGAGGTGACCTTGGACAGCTCTGTTGCCATGGAGCCGAAGGGGACGTCAGAGCCGAAGAGTATCCTCTCCGGGCCGATGGCTTCGAAGAACCTGAGGATCGTGCTGCCGGGGGCCAGGGCCGTGTCGAAGAAGACGTTCGGGCTGTCCCTGAAGGTCTTGAGGAAATCGAGGGGGCTGCCGCCGAGCATTCCCAGGTGGGGAATGATCAGGGGGAGGCCGGGCGCCATCCTTACGAACTGCTCTGTAAAAGAAAGCTCTTCCTCGAAGATGATGGGCTTTCCGGCCTCGGTGAGGTCGGCGATGAGACCGGGGAGTTCCCTGTCGCCGAGGACGTCGTAGTTTGAGGCGGCATCCTGAATGCCCCTCATCCAGTGCCACTTGCCGCCGGAGTAGCCGGGAGGGATGCGGGGGAAGTTTTCCCTTATGTAGAAATAGGGGATGAATTCCTCTCTCTTTCGGGCTTCGTTGAGAAGACGGATGTTGATCTCGTCGCTCATTATGGCGGTGGAGGGGAAGGGCAGGATGACGGCGTGTCCTATGCCCGCTTTCTCCATCTGGCTGAGGAGCTCCCCGGTGGATACGTAAGTGCCGAGGCTTACCGAGGCGCCCCAATGGTTGTGGCTGTCGATGATCCGCATGTTCCGGCCGATAGAGATACCATAAAGCCTTATGCTTGTAAACACGCGGGACACACGCGGAATTTTCCTTGCAATAACGCGTTGTTGGTGGTAGTCAATGAGAGATAGACCTGCGTAAAAGGGGCGGCTTAAGTCGAGGGTAAAGATTCGGTCCTTGGGGACTGCCGTTGTTCGGCCTGTGTATGCTTTGCTTGCAGAAAGGAACCTATCATTATCGACAGTTTCTACGGTACCGGGAGGGCCTATGGACCATCTTCAGACACATCGTTCTTTCGTGAGCTACATCGATCGTACCCGTGAATACTACGCGGCTCAAGGGTACGCCGAGGCTTATGCCTGGTCCCGCCATGACGATGTCCCCTTTGCCCGGATAGAGAAGCCTCTTTCGCAATGCCGGATAGGATTGGTCACCACGGCAGGCAAGCCACAAACCGAGGCGAAACTCGACTCCCTGGGGTTGGGGTTGACCGTGAGGGAGATGTATGCAGAACCGGCGTACCCACCACCGACCAGTCTATTCACCGCGGATCTGGGTTGGGACAAAGAAGCGACCCACACCGAGGATGTTGACACCTTCCTGCCCGTGAACCGCCTGTCCGAATACGCGGCCGACGGTCGTATTGGGTCGGTGTCACCCCGCTTCTACGGAGTGCCGACCGATTACAGCCAAAAAAGGACGTCGTTGCGCTACGGCCCCCAGATTCTTCAATGGTGCCGCGAGGATGGCGTTGACGCGGTGCTTCTCTCCGCGCTTTGACCGGTTTGCCATCAGACCGTGAGTCTGATCGCACGGCATCTGGAGGCGAGTGGAATTCCCACGGCAATCATGGGTTCCGCGCGTGACGTGGTTGAGGAGTGCGGTGTAGCCCGCTTTGTGTTCACGGATTTTCCACTCGGAAATCCGTGCGGAAAGCCTTGGGACACCGACATGCAGCGGTCGATAGTGGGAATAGCGCTCGATCTGCTGGATCGCGCCTGGATGCCGCGCACTACGGTCCAGACGCCGTTCCAGTGGGGAAACGATACGTGGCGTGACAACTTTTTCCGGGTGGACGAGAGCAATTGCCAAGCGCTGGCCCGAGCAGGCGAGGAGCGCCGCCGCCGTCAAGCCGGGATAAAGGAAGATCCGTGACACATTACTCCATAAGCGCCCGCATCTTTCACAAACCCTTCTTTTGTGTTATATTCTATCAGGAAGAAATCTGCATACGGAGGTCCGCCAAGCTTTTTTGGAAGAGAAAACGGAAGAAGAGGTAGTACAGCTCTCCTTTGATGACACCCACCTGGCCCGAAATCTGTTCGGCCCCCGGGAAGAAAACATAAAATACCTCAGAAAATGCTTTGACGTCAGGGCGAGCGTGCGGGGAAACCACGTTACCCTGGTGGGCAAGAAGAAAGACGTCGAGAATACGAGCAAAGTGATACACGAGCTTGCAGGGCTCGTCAAGAAGGGCTTTGCCGTCAATCCATCGGATATAGACCATGCGGTCCGCTATATTGCGCACACGAACAGAGGCGTCGAGGATCTGTACATGGACCAGATCTACATCCCGCCGAGCCGCAAAGTAATTATCCCGAAAACACAGAATCAGAAGCTCTACGTGGAGGCCATACGGAAACACGATATCGTGATAGGCATCGGCCCGGCCGGAACGGGGAAGACCTACCTGGCAATGGCAATGGCCCTTTCAGCATATTTCAATAAAGAAGTCTCAAGAATTATCCTGACGCGACCGGCGATAGAAGCGGGCGAAAAGCTGGGATTCCTCCCCGGGACGATGTACGAAAAAGTGAACCCCTATCTCAGGCCCCTCTATGACGCCCTCTATGATATGGTCGACATAGACAAGGGGAGCCGGCTCATCGAGAAAGGCGTGCTTGAGATCGCACCGCTGGCGTTCATGCGCGGCAGGACGCTGAACGATGCCTTCGTGATCCTTGACGAGGCTCAGAATACGGCATCGGAGCAAATGAAAATGTTTCTCACCCGTCTCGGTTTCTCATCGAAGACGGTGGTCACGGGCGATGTCACACAGATAGACCTCCCCGACAAGCGTACATCCGGGTTGGTGGAGGTCCAGGGCATCCTCAAAGGCGTCAGGGGAATAAAGTTTGTCTATTTTACCGAGAAGGACGTGGTGAGACACCCTCTCGTACAGAAGATCATCAGGGCGTATGAAAAGAAGGCTATGTCCGAAGGAGCGAAAAATGAAGAGCGAAAAGGATAAGCCTCCCTCTCGTTTCGCCCTGCGAAGATATCTTGCCATCATCCTTTTTTCCCTCATCCTGGCTCTTCTTGTCGACATAAGGCTTCCTCTTCAGTCCGGGCACTATCAGGTCGGAGATATCGCGACCAGGAATATCCGTTCGACAGCCAATTACAAGGTGCCCGGCTCGGACGCGAGCGTCAAGAAGGGCGAGATAATTGTCAGGGAAGGCCAAAGAATCGGGCCGGAAGAAGAGCGGAAGCTGGCGGGCCTCAACGATCTGGAGCAGAAAAGGCTGCCCGTCACGGGCCATTCGTTCTTCCTCTTCTTCATATTTTTCTCGTTCATCACTATTGTGTATGAGTTTGCCGACCGGAACATCAAGAAGTTCAGCCTGTCCGAGAAGGATTTCATCTTCTCGGCGACCCTTACCGTGTTTACGGTTCTCCTGATAAAGGTCTCGCTCGCGGCCTTCGAGTGGTTCATTCCCGATCATGCCTCGCTGCTGTTCTACATATTCCCCCTCTTCCTTTTCGGCATCGTCATGAGGATCATCCTTTTTTCCGAAGCCGTCGTTGTTTTTTCCACTATTCTCGGGGTTGCGGCAGCGTTCATCGTCGACAACAGCCTCCCCATCTTTGTCTACGTCTTCCTCGGCAACCTTGTGGCCTCCTACTTTTCCGGTCAGGTTGAAAAGAGGTCCACCGTGCTCGGGGCAGGCTTCTTTGCCGCCCTCATCATGTCGTTTGTGATGTGTCTCTTCCATGGCCTCCTCGGGTATCCCCTTGCCGAATTACCGCTGACGGTCACCCTTATCCTCCTCGGGGGCGTAGGGAGCAGCCTGATGACGGCCGGTCTCCTCCCAGTCATCGAGCATACCTTCGACTACACCACCAACTTCAAGCTCCTCGAGCTTGCAAACCTGGAGCACCCCTTGCTCGAGCAGATGATGCTCTCGGCCCCCGGTACCTACCACCACAGCATGCTCGTGGGAAACCTCTGCAAGGCGGCGGCCGAAAGCATAGGTGCCCATCCTATATTGACCAGGGTCGCCGCTTACTACCACGATATAGGCAAGCTGAAGAAGGCCCATTACTTCATAGAAAACAGGCAGGACGACGATGCGCACCGGAATCTGTCCCCCAGTATGAGCAGCCTCATTATCCTCTCCCACGTGAGGGAGGGGGTTGAGCTCGCGCAAGAATACCGCCTTGGAAAAAAAATCTACGAGATCATCCGTCAACACCATGGAACGAGCCTCGTGTCTTACTTCTACCAAAGGGCCAAAGATATGGAGGACCCCGGGCTCTCCCTGATCGACGAGAAGGACTTCAGGTACGCCGGGCCCAAGCCGCAGACGAGAGAGGCGGGCATAGTGATGCTTGCGGACGCCGTCGAGGCGGCTTCAAGGACCCTGGAGGATCCCACCCCCAAGAGAATAGAGACCCACGTGCAGAACATCATAGAGCAGATATTCCTGGACGGCCAGCTCGACGAGTGTGAGCTGACGTTGAAGGACCTGCACGCTATCCAAAAAAGTTTTATCACCATCATGATAGGCATGTTCCACCAACGCATAGAATATCCTGAAAGGACCAGCGATGACAGTGCTCGTAAAAACTACCCGAGGCTTGTCGAGACTCGACAAAAAGCGGTTAAGAAGCATCACGGAAAACTTGCTCGTCTCTTCGGGGCGGCAGGATAGAGACTTCAGCATCCTTTTTACGGATAACAAAAAGATCACGGCCCTTAATCTGAAATGCTTCGGCAAAAACGGACCCACTAACGTGATCTCTTTTTCCTACCTGGATGGTTTTCAGTGTGAGATACTCGGAGACCTGATCATTTCGGTGGAACAGGCGCAAAAGGAAGCCCTGGAGGCAGGTCTGCCTTTCTACGAGAGACTTGTTTCCCTTATCATCCACGGGCTGCTCCACGTGCTCGGATTCGATCATGAAAAGGGCGGCGCAGCGGCGCGGCGGATGAGATACAGGGAGCGGAAGCTCCTCGATTATGTTAAAGGACTTCCTGAGTATAAGGAGATTGTCCTATCGCTCTTGTGAGCGGGGACGACCCGCACGCGGGTGCTCCGATGAGCTTGCTCGTGGAGGGGTGCTGAACCCCAACATAGCGGCGCGGCGGATGAGATACAGGGAAAATAAGCTTATGGCGCATGTGAAAGAACTTTGTGAATATAAAGAGATCGTATAGCCTCGCCTTTCTCGCGGGGGTGCTGCTTGTTGTCTGCCAGCCGCCCGTCTCCCAATTCTACCTTGCCTACCTTGCCCTCGTCCCCCTCTTCTTCGCGCTGAAAGCCGGCAAGGACCGCCTTAACTTTCTCACAGGCTTTACCGCCGGCATCGTCTCCTACACGGGCCTTATCTACTGGGTGGTTGTCGCCATGAACACGTACGGCGGGATAAGCATACCCTTCGCCGTACGGACCCTCTGTCTATATGTGCTCTAACTAACACTCTGCAAGGCGTGCTCGTGGAGGGGGTGCTGAACCCCAACCTGGCGGCGCGGCGGATGAGATACAGGGAAAATAGGCTCCTGGCGTATGTGAAAGAACTGCGTGAGTATAAGGAGATTGTCCTCTAGCTCTTGTGAGCGGGGACGACCCGCACGCGGGTGCCCCGATGAGCTTGCTCGTGGAGGGGGTGCTGAACCCCAACATAGCGGCGCGGCGGATGAGATACAGGGAAAATAAGCTTATGGCGCATGTGAAAGAACTTCGTGAATATAAAGAGATCGTATAGCCTCGCCTTTCTCTCGGGGGTGCTGCTTGTCGTCTGCCAGCCGCCCGTCTCCCAATTCTACCTTGCCTACCTTGCCCTCGTCCCCCTCTTCTTCGCGCTCAAAGCCGGCAAGGACCGCCTTAACTTTCTCACAGGCTTTACCGCCGGCATCGTCTCCTACACGGGCCTTATCTACTGGGTGGTTGTCGCCATGAACACGTACGGCGGGATAAGCATACCCTTCGCCGTACTGACCCTCTGTCTTTTTGTGCTCTACCTTTCCCTCTTCACCGCGTGCTTCACGTGGCTCATCTCCTTTCTCAACGACCGCCTCCGTATCCCTTTCTTCCTCAGCGCCCCCCCTGCATGGGTACTCCTGGAATACCTCAGGGGCGTTTTTCTGACGGGCTTCCCCTGGTCGTTCCTCGCCCACTCGCAGTACAACTTTTTGCCTCTCATTCAGGTGGCGTCCGTCACAGGCACCTATTTTCTCTCCTTTCTTATCGTCGGGGTAAACTGCCTGATCTATCACACGCTGGTAAAAAGAGACTTCCCTCTTGTGCACGGCGCTTTCATCGTCTGCCTGTGTGTTGCCTGCCTGGTCTTTGGTGTTCATCGGTTAGGAGAACCCGTCAAAGGCACAATGAGCGCCTCCATCGTTCAAGGCGATATCTCCCAGGACACGAAATTCGATGAAGCATACAAGGCAGCCATCATCCGGACCTATTCCGCCCTCACCCTTAGCCGCTCACGCGCATCCGACCTGGTCATATGGCCGGAGACGGCGATGCCTTTCATCTTTCTCCAGGACGCAGCCAGCGGCGCCATACGCGCTATCCCTGCGACCCTCTCGAACCATCTCCTTCTCGGCAGCATATCAAGAGACAGCCTGGGTAAGTGCTACAATACGGCGTACATGATCGGGCGGCGAGGGGAGATCGTCGCAGACTACCGTAAGAACCATCTTGTGCCTTTCGGTGAATATACGCCGCTGGCCGACTATTTTCCCTTCCTTGAGCGGATCAGTGTCGCCGCGGGTGATTTTTTTTCAGGTCCCTCCCATGATCCTATGATAACCGATGTCGGAAAAATCGGCATGCTCGTGTGCTACGAAGGCGTCTTCCCCTCCATTACGAATGACACGGTGAGAAGGGGCGCAGAGGTGCTGGTCAACATCACGAACGACGCGTGGTTCGGCAAGTCTTCGGCGCCTTATCAGCACTACGCCTCCTACATCTTCAGGGCGATAGAGACGGACCGCTACGTACTGCGGGCGGCAAACACGGGTATCAGCGCCGTTATTGACCCTCGGGGGCGGACATGCGCAAAGACGGGTATATTTAAGGAAGATGTGTTGAATGGCTTTTTCAGCCTCAGGAAAGGAGAAACTCCTTACGTGAGGTGGGGAGACTGGTTCGTGCTCTTCTGTGTTCTCTTTCTCGCCGCAGCGGCGCTGGTGCGCCTGTCGAGGCCGGGCGCCTTTCGCGCATAGCATTGTCATCGTGTCCGGCCCGCATCCTCATGTACACACATATTTGACCGTTGTTTCATCACGCCCGATAGTGACGTGCTTTTTTGGGGGCCGGGCATAAGGTGTTCTTGCGGTATACCTATAGTGCGGCAGCGCGTGACATCGGCCTTTCGCCGTAATATCTTACTAAGGAATACCTGTGGGGAGGGCAGACCATGAGTTCGATCGAGCATACGGGAGATAGAAAGGACGAGTGTCGGGTAGAGATATCCGCTGAACAGAACTGCAGGCGGGAGTTGCCCGCAATAGTCGACAGCATAGTGGCATTGCACGACAAGGAAGACAGGTTCAGGCATGTGGGGCCGGAGCCCATGCCTGCGAGAAGCTCGGTCATCGAGATCATCCAGAAGGCGGTCAGCGTCATCTACCCCGGCTATTTTTCGCCTGCCCGCCTCGACGAGGTCAATGTCCCTTACTATCTGGGCCATCAGGTGACCGACCTCTTTCAGTTATTGTCCGACCAGATTGCCTTCGCGGTCCGACACGACTGCCGAAGATTCGATTTGCCGTGCAGCAATTGCGAGGCGAGGGGACAGAACGCCGCCATCGAATTCCTGAGGGAGATACCCCGCCTCCAGGCGATGCTTGCCAAGGATATCGCTGCCGCCTATGAAGGGGATCCGGCAGCCAAATACCACGATGAGATCATTTTCAGCTATCCGGGACTCTTCACGGTGACGGTGTATCGTATCGCCCATGAGCTGCACGGGCTCGGAGTCCCCTTGATCCCGAGAATAATGAGCGAATATGCCCACGGTCAGACGGGCATCGATATTCATCCCGGTGTGGAGATTGGAGAAAGCTTCTTCATCGACCATGGGACAGGGGTGGTGATCGGCGAAACGACGATCATCGGGAACCGGGTGCGTATTTACCAGGGGGTAACCCTTGGCGCGCTCTCGCTCACCAAAGAAGAGTGCGAGACGTTGAGGGACCGAAAACGGCACCCTACAATCGAGGACGATGTAATTATTTACGCCAACGCGACTATCCTGGGTGGGTCGACAGTCATAGGGGCGCGATCGGTCATAGGCGGAAACGTGTGGCTGACGGAATCAGTTCCCCCGGACACGACTGTTTTTCTCAAGAAGCCGGAGTTGATCTTCAAGGAAAACAGGTCCTAGTCCCTTAAGGCCGATGCCGATGCATTCTCGTGGCATTTCTCTGGGCTACCCGACTTCCGCACCGCCTCTTTTTGCCTGCGCGGTTATTCCTGACGCCCCGGCGAAGAGTCCGCGCCCTGCACCTCGGCCCATCGGGGACAGGTCACCAGGTGGTCGTTCACCATCCCTGTCGCCTGCATAAAGGCGTAGCAGATGACGCTGCCTACAAACTTGAAACCCCGTTGCACGAGCTCCCTGGCCATGCGGTCGGACTCCGCCGAGCGGGCCGGCACGTGCGACTGGGTTTCCCATTGGTTGACGAGCGGTCTCCCGCCGGTAAACCTCCAGATAAACCGGTCAAAACTGCCGCACTCGTCGCGAACCGCCAGAAACGCCCTGGCGTTGGTCACGGCGGCCCGCACCTTAGCCCGGTTCCTGATGATCTCGGGGTTTTGCAGCAGACGCTCAAGGTGATCTTCCGAAAACCGGACTACGAGCTCCGGGTCGAACCCGCCGAAAGCGCGACGGAAGGCATCCCTCTTGTGAAGCACGCTTTTCCAGCTCAACCCGGCCTGAAAGCCGTCGAGCACCAGGAATTCGAACAATGCCCGGTCATCGTGAAGCGGAATGCCCCACTCCGAGTCGTGGTAGGAGATGAGCGCCTGGTCGTTACCCGGCCAGGGACAGCGGCTCATGTCTCCTCACCCTGATGCCGCCGGAAGCAGGACAAATCGATCCTGTCGTCCGAACCGAATATAGAATTATCGCCCATGGACCCCCCAATGAGTATGTTGGCAATGTTATCGGAGAACGGAGGAAACATCAAGGATAAAGTGTCGCATAAGAGATCGGCCCTCGACCTCGCTCTCTTCCTCCTTGATATTCGGATGAAACGTCTCGTGGACAGGTGGCTCCCTCTCGCCGGTGTACGCTATCGTTATCCTCTCGTGCGCCACAGTGTCTTTATCTGGGGCAAGACCGTATGCATGAGCCTGTGCGGGGGCGCGGTGAACCGGTGTTCCCGAAGCGACCGCCACCAGTACAAACTGACCCGCTGCCGACGGCATCAGGTCCTTGACAGCAGGAACCCTCCAGATGGAGCCCGCAGCGTAAGGGGTTATGGCCTTCAGGACCCAGCGCCAGGATCAAAGTCCCTTGTTGCCGCCCTGTTGGTCTCACATCCTTGAAATGTCATACTTGCGGATAGACGGGCCGCGACCGCTGCGATGAATTCCTCCGTTGTGACGAAGTGCTCCGGCCTTGGGTCCATCAGGGGCACGAGGTCCTTGGTGACGATGCCCGCCTCGATGCAGCCGATGACCGCCCTTTCCACCTTTTCTCCGAAAGCTTCCACCTCACCCGACCCGTCGAGCTCGCCGCGCTTTCTGATGGCCCCGGTCCACG
This sequence comes from uncultured delta proteobacterium, assembly GCA_963768735.1. Taxonomy (GTDB): domain Bacteria; phylum Desulfobacterota; class Syntrophorhabdia; order Syntrophorhabdales; family WCHB1-27; genus BOG-1155. The sequence continues at coordinate 548,764 of CAVYJH010000003.1, forward strand.
CAAAGATGGACGCCACCGGGTTCGTGCTGGTCGGGTGTCCCTTGAGGTGCTCGTAGTAGTGGCGCCGCACCGTGCCGTGGGCGGCTTCGAACTCGTACAACCCGTCCGGGGAGACGAGGACCGAGGTCATCATACCGAGGCTGCCGAACCCGGCCGCGATCATGTCGGAGAAGACGTCGCCTTCATAGTTGCTCACCGCCCAGAGGATGCCCCCAACCTGTTTCATCATCTGCGCTGCCGCGTCGTCGATGAGCAGATAGCGGTAGGCAATGCCGGCTTTGTCGAGTTCGGCCTTGCGGCCGGCGGCTTCCCGGCCGAAGATCTCCTTGAAATAAGCGTGGTACTGCTTGCTGATCGTGTCTTTCATCGAGAACCAGAGGTCCACCCGCTCGTCGATCGCGTAGGTGATGCACGACACGGCGAAGGAGCGGATCGACCGCTCCAGGTTGTGGATGGCCATGACCACGCCGGGGCTTTTGAAGTCGTGCACGAGCAGGCGGCTCTCCTGCCCGTCTGCGGTAGTCTTGACGAGCTCCACCTTTCCCGGCTGTTCTACGGTCATCTCCACGCCCGCGTAGATGTCGCCGTAGGCGTGGCGTCCGATGATGATGGGTTTTTTCCAGTTGCGGACCGCGGGCAGGATGTTCCCGACCATGATGGGCTTGCGGAAGACCGTGCCGTCGAGGACCGACCGGATCGTCCCGTTCGGCGACGGCCAGGCTTGCGTGAGCCCGTATTCTTCGACCCGGCCCGAGTCCGGCGTGATGGTGGCGCATTTTACACCCACGCCGTATGCCCTGATGGCGTTCGCCGCGTCGATGGTGACCGCGTCGCGTGTCTCGTCGCGCCTTCTTAACCCCAGATCGTAGTATTTGAGTTCGATATCGAGAAAGGGGAGGATCAGCTTCTCCTTGATCATTGCCCAGATGATCCGGGTCATCTCATCGCCGTCCATCTCGACAAGGGGCGTCTTTACTTTAATCAAGGCCATGGGTTCTGCGCTCCTTTCTTGATTGTGTTTCCTGTCTGGGAGGTGAGGTAGTTGAGCAGCCCGCCCGCGGCGATTACGGCGCCCTGGGTGTCGGACAATGGGCAGAGGCAGGGGATCTCCTCGCCGGTGCGCCCGTCCACGAGGGTGAGCGGCTGATCCTGGGTAAGCGCCTCCTGCCATCTCGTCGCGCGGATGAGGTCTCCCTTCTCTATCCTGCCGTAGTCGTCGCCGTCTTTGAACACCAGGGGGAGTATCCCTACGTTGATCAGGTTTGCGGCATGGATGCGCTCGAAAGATTTGGCGATGACCGCTTTGACGCCCAGGTACATGGGGCACAGCGCGGCATGTTCCCGGCTCGACCCCTGCCCGTAAGAGACACCAGCCACGATGATGTTCCCGATGCCCTTTGCCTTGTTCTCCAGGCAGGTTCGCGCAAAGCGCGCATCCATGTGCTCAAAGACGTAGCGGGCGTATTTGGGGATGTTCGATCGGTATTTCAGGCGGGCGCCCGCGGGCATGATGTGGTCCGTGGTAACGCGGTCGCCTACCTTGATCGTTGCCACGCCGTAGAGGTCTTCCGCCATGGGCTCGTTCCTCGGCGGCTCGCCGATGTTCGGACCGCGGATAATGGGGGTACGCGCCATCGCGGGGGTGGGGAAGATAAACATGGCGTCGTCGACGGCATAGGTGTCAGGCTCATCGATCCGCGGGTAGGCGATGCCGGACGCGGCCGGGTCGGCGAGGGCACCGGTTATTGCGGTTATTGCGGCGGTCTCGGGGCTCGCGAGGTATACTTTTGCGTCTTTCGTGCCGGAGCGTCCCTCGAAATTGCGGTTTGATGTCCTGATGGAGACACCGCCGCTCCGGGGGGAGAAGTGGTTCCCTATGCAGAAGCCGCACGCGCTTTCCATCACACGGCCGCCGGCCGCGATCAGGTCGTGGAGCGCCCCGTTTTCCACGAGCATCTGGAGGATTTGCCGGGAGCCGGGGGCGATGCCGAGGCTCACGTTGGGGTGGACCTTCCGCCCCTTGAGGATTGCCGCCACAGTCATCATGTCGCGGTAAGAAGAATTGGTGCAGGAGCCGATGCACACCTGGTCCACGGGTATGGGCGGAAGCTCCGAGAGCCGCCTCACATTGCCGGGACTGTGGGGCAGGCTCACCGACGGCGTCAGGCGGCCCATGTCAAGCTCGATGGTGCGGTTGTATGTAGCGTCGCCGTCCGCAAAGAGCGGCTGCCAATCCTGCTCCCTCCCCTGGCCTTTAAGGAACCCGGCCGTTACCTCGTCCGAGGGGAAGACGGAAGTGGTGACCCCCATCTCCGCCCCCATGTTCGCTATGGTGGCTCGCTCCGGCACGCTCAAGGAAGCCACGCCCTCGCCCCCGTATTCGAGCACCACACCCACGTTGCCCGTTGTGGTAAGGACCGAGAGCATGTGGAGCACCACGTCTTTCGCCGTGACCCAGTCGGAAAGGCTGCCCGAGAGCCGCACCAGGTAGACCCTGGGACAGGTCAGGAAGAAGGGCCCGCCTCCCATGGCGATTGCGACGTCCAGACCGCCAGCGCCGATGGCGATCTGGCCCAGGGCCCCGCCCGTGGTCGTGTGGCTGTCGGCGCCTAAGAGCGTGGTTCCAGGCTTGCCGAAGCGCTCCAGATGGACCTGGTGACAGATGCCGTTTCCCGCCCTCGAATAGACGACGCCGAACCTGGCGGCCACGCTCTGGAGATAAAGGTGGTCGTCGTTGTTCTCAAAGCCGACCTGGAGCGTATTGTGGTCCACGTAGCTGACCGAGAGGTCGGTCTTGACCCGTTCGAGGCCCAGGGCCTCGAACTGGAGAAAGGTCATCGTACCGGTGGCGTCCTGCGTAAGGGTCTGATCGATGCGGATGCCGATCGTCTCCCCTGGTACGAAGGCGCCTTCCTTAAGGTGCTTCCGGAGCACCTTCTCAACGATGTTCTTTCCCATGCGGCGCCTCCTGCCTTATTTCAAAAAGAATAGGACCAAATAGGACCTATTTTAATACGTCTTATACGTCCTATCAGTCCTATGCTTTTCACTCTTCTTCATCACCAGACGAGATTGAGTCTATCGCTCCACCTTGATGGCAACCTGCGCCCAAGGGAGACCCAATGGCGGCTCTGCCGGGATGAGAAAAGGATCATCACCGAGAGCAGGAGAATTGGCGGGTCCAGGTAGATGCTCCACGACGCCATGGTGGTTCCGATAGCCCCGAAGCAGCCGCATTCCACATCTGTCCCCCGCGAAAGCAGAATGACCTTGGTAATGAAAAAAGAGATGCTCAATAAAGCGATGCCGAGAGCGGACAGGCGGGTGAACACGCCGAGCAGCAGGCCTATCGCGCAGGCGAGCTCGATGAATGGGAGGGCCCATCCGAAGCCGATAGCCAGCGGCCCCGGCAGGATTTCGAAATTGTACACCATGGCGACCGAGTAGTGTTCGATATCCACGAGCTTTCCGAACGAGGAGACGAGAAAGGTCAGTGCCAGGACCATACGGAAGACAAGTATCACATAGCGGGTGCTCATCGCTATATACTAAGACCTCCGTGTCCGCCGGTCAAGCATTTCCCGGCTGTACCTTCCCGTGATTCGTTGCGGAGAGTCCTCGCGCCACGCAGAAAACATGCTGGAGACGGGAAGAGAACCCCCGAAAAGTACCCATTGATTGCACCGGCGATGTATGGTAGTTTCATCGAATGGAAGAGTTTTATCGTATTTCCAGACTGCCGCCTTATACGTTCAATATCGTGAGGGACCTTCTCATCGAGGCGAGGCGGAGAGGAGAGGATATCATCGACCTCGGCATGGGCAACCCGGATATGCCTACACCGAAACATATAGTAGAGAAGCTGATAGAGGCCGCCGGGAACGCCCGCAATCACCGCTATTCGGTGACACGCGGTATACCAAAGCTGCGGAATGCGATCTGCGACTGGTACGGCAGGAAGTTCGGGGTCTCTCTGGACCCTGAATCGGAAGCCATAGTGACCATGGGCGCGAAAGAGGGCATCGGCCACCTGGTGCTCGCCACAGTGCATATGGGTGAGGTCGTGCTTGTCCCGGACCCGACGTATCCCATTCATACTTACTCGGTGGTCATCGCCGGCGGGGACCTGAGGACTATTCCTCTCCTGCCCCTGGACGGTTTTATAGAAAGGTTGTCCGTTGCCGTAAAGACCACCTGGCCCCAGCCGCGGATGCTGATCCTCAGTTTTCCGAACAATCCTACCACCGAGGTGGTGACGGTCGACTTCTTCGAGCAGATCGTTGATTTCGCGAACGAGCACAGGCTCATGATCGTCCACGACCTGGCTTACGCGGACCTCACCTTTGACGGGTATGTCGCTCCGAGCTTCCTTCAGGTGAAGGGGGCAAAGGATGTAGGCGTCGAGTTTTTCTCCCTTTCCAAGAGTTACTGCATGCCGGGATGGAGGGTGGGGTTTGCGGTCGGAAACCGGAGGATGATCGGGGCCCTTACCAGGTTAAAGAGCTACTTCGATTACGGGGTGTTTCAGCCCATACAGATCGCCTCGATTATCGCGCTCAGCGAAGAGAGCGCCGGTTGTGTGGAGGAGATCGCCCACGAATACCGGAAGAGAAGAGACGCCCTCTGCCGGGGGCTGACACGGTGCGGGTGGCACGTACCCGCGCCCAAAGCGACCATGTTCGTCTGGGCGCGGATCCCCGAACAGTTCAGGTCCATGGGGTCCGTGGAGTTCTCGAAGCTGCTGCTGCGGGAAGCGCGGGTGGCCACCTCGCCTGGCATAGGCTTTGGCGAGTACGGCGAAGGCTACCTCAGGTTTGCCCTCATCGAGAACGAGCACAGGATCAAACAGGCCGTGAAGGGCATCAAGAGCGTGCTGGCGGAAAAGAAGCGATGATCCGGGTGGGTATCATAGGTCTTGGCACGGTGGGCCGGGGCACATATCGCATACTCAGGGAGCGCCGCGACCTTATCAGCCAAAAGACCGGGTTGGACATAAGCCTGGCCGGGGCCGCGGAAATCGTCGCGTCGCGGCGCAATGGCCTCGCACAGGACGACCCCCGCTTTTTCCGCAGCGCATCGGAGCTTATCGACGATCCTGCAATAGATATCATTGTGGAGTTGATAGGGGGCACAGGGTATGCATTTGATCTGATCACGGCAGCTCTGAAAAAGGGCAAGTGGGTGGTGACGGCAAATAAGGCCCTGCTGGCCGAAAAAGGCAACGAGCTATTCGAACTGGCCGCGGAAAAGGGGTGCGAGATAGGCTTCGAGGCTTCCGTGTGCGGGGGTATACCGGTGATAAGGGCGATACGGGACGGCCTTGTGGGGAACAAGATCGACTACCTGCTCGGTATCCTGAACGGCACGAGCAACTACATCCTGAGCAAAATGAGCGAAGAAGGCGTTTCTTTCGACCGTGCCCTTGAGGATGCGCAACGGGCCGGTTTTGCGGAAAGCGACCCGACCCTCGACGTGGAGGGGCTGGACGCCGGCCACAAGCTCTGTATACTGGCGCGTCTCGCCTTCGGCTACCCCCTTTCCATGGAGGACATAGGGAGAAGCGGCATCTCCGGGATAGAGCCCATTGACATCGCGTTTGCGAAAGAGATGGGGTACAGGATCAAGCTGCTGGCGGTCGCGAAAGAAGAAGATGGGGTAATCGAAGCGAGGGTGGCGCCCGCAATGCTGCCTGCAACGCACCTCATGAGCGGCGTAAACGGCGTATACAACGCAGTCTACGTCCTGGGCGACCGCGTCGGCCCCAGCCTGTATTACGGGAAGGGTGCCGGAGCGGACCCGACGGGCAGCGCAGTGGTAAGCGATATTGTCGATATGGCTGGAAGGATTAGCGGGCAGCGCGGCAAACCCGGCGTACACTTCTGGGCCGGAGAAAAAAGGATAAAGAAGAGCGCCGAGACGGTGACCTCCTTCTATATGAGGTTTAAATGCGAGGACCGGCCCGGTGTGCTCTCGAGGATTTCCGGCATACTCGCCGACCATGGCATCAGCATTTCGGCTGTGACGCAGAAGGGCCGCAAAGAGAACGAGTACGTGCCCGTCATGATGCTCACCCACGAGGCAGTCGAAGGGCACCTGCTCGGGGCCAAGGCGGAGATCGACAGGCTGCCTTTTATCGAGGGGGAGAGCGTGCATATACGGATCGAGCCCGGATGAGTGTGGGGGACCTTGTGCTTCGCGCATCTGGACCTTACACTCGCTGCCTGACTAATAGGTGGGTTGATCTATGAAATACATGGTGATTATCGGCGATGGGATGGCCGATTTCGAGCTTCCTGAACTGGGCGGGCGGACGCCGCTCATGGTTGCGAGGAAGCCGCATATCGATAGGATCAGCCATGAGGGGTTTTGCGGACAGGTAATGACCGTGCCTCCCGGACATCTTCCGGGCAGCGACGTCGCCTGCATGTCGCTCTTCGGCTATGACCCTGCAAAGTACTACACGGGCCGCGCCCCCATAGAGGCATACGGCATGGGGATCGCCCTGGAAGAAGGGGACGTCGCGTTCCGGTGCAACCTTGTGCGCCTCGACGTGCGGGGGCCGAAGGTCTTTATGGGCGACTACAGCGCTGGACAGATCACGTCCGAAGAGGCAAGGGTCCTCATCAGTGACTTCGGCAATGCGGTCGGGGGGAAGGAGTTCAGGTTTTACCCCGGCGTCGGCTACCGTCACCTCATGGTCTGGAAGGGCGGCCTGGCGGATATGGCCACGACCCCTCCCCATGACATACTCGAGAAAGAGGTGATCGACCATATGCCCGCGGGCGCCGGGTCGCAGCCCATTATCAAGCTCATGAGCGACTCGCAGATATTCCTGAATGCGCATCGGGTCAACAGGGACCGGATAGGCCGAGGGGCGTCTGCGGCAAACAGCATCTGGCTTTGGGGCCAGGGCAGGAAGCCCTCTTTCCCGGCCTTCCGCGAGAAATACGGGGTCGAAGGGGCCGTGGTGGCAGCGGTCGACCTGATAAAGGGCATCGGGGCGCTGGCGGGCTTCGAGACGCCGCGCGTAGAGGGTGCGACAGGGTATCTGGATACCGATTACGCTGCCAAGGCCAGATGCGGCCTGGAGCTGCTCGACCGGCACGATATCGTGTACGTCCACGTGGAGGCGCCCGACGAGGCATCGCACGCGGGTAGCCTTCCCGAGAAGATAAGGGCCATAGAACAGATAGACGAGAAGGTCGTGGGCTATCTGCTCGAAAGGATCGGCAGCGACGTCCGCCTCCTGATAGCGACGGACCACGCAACCCCCCTGTCCATGAGGACCCATTACGCGTGTCCTGTGCCCTTCGCCGTCTTTCAGAAGGGGCAAAGGCTAGGTCCGGGAGGCGCGTACGATGAGCGGAATGGCGGCAGGGTGTTTACCGGAGAGCAGATGGTCACATTTTTTCTGAAGGGGTCCCAATAATGAGACAAAAGTTTATTTTCGTCACAGGCGGTGTGGTATCTTCCCTCGGCAAGGGCCTTGCTTCCGCTTCCATTGGTGCGCTTCTCGAATCGAGGGGGCTTACGGTGACGCTCAAGAAGCTCGACCCGTACATCAACGTGGACCCGGGGACCATGAACCCCTTCCAGCACGGAGAGGTGTACGTCACGGAGGACGGGGCGGAGACCGACCTCGACCTGGGCCACTACGAGCGCTTTACCAACGCGGTCATCTCGAAGAAGAGCAACTTCACCACGGGACAGGTGTACGATTCCGTGATATCGAAGGAGCGCAGAGGCGAGTACCTGGGCGGGACGGTGCAGGTGATACCGCACATTACCGATGAGATAAAGTCGATGATCCTGGACGTCGATGAGAGGATCGATATCGTGATCGTGGAGATAGGCGGGACGGTGGGCGACATCGAGAGCCTCCCCTTCCTGGAGGCGATCCGCCAGCTCAGGAATGACCTGGGCAAGGAGAACGCGCTTTTCGTCCACCTTACCCTTGTGCCTTATATCAAGACGGCGGGGGAGATGAAGACGAAGCCGACCCAGCACAGCGTCAAGGAGTGCGGGAGATCGGCATCCAGCCGGATATCCTGCTGTGCAGGACCGAGGAGTTCCTGCCCGCGGCGCTGAAGGACAAGATAGCCCTCTTTTGCAACGTCGAGAAGGATGCCGTCATTACGGCGAAAGACGCGGACAACATCTATGCCGTGCCACTCGCGTTCAACAGGGAAGGCCTCGACGAAAAGATCACCCAGATGCTCAATATCTGGGCCAAGAAGCCCGACCTGAGTGAGTGGCAGCATATCGTCGACGCCATCGCCGCCCCGAAAAAGCAGGTAGAGATCGCCATGGTCGGGAAATACGTGAAGCTGACCGATTCCTATAAGAGCCTGAACGAGGCGCTGACCCACGGGGGCATCGCCAACAACTGCAAAGTGAATATCCGCTATGTCGATTCGGAAGACCTGGAAAAAGATGTGGCGAGGCACCTCAACGACGTGGACGGCGTACTGGTGCCCGGCGGATTCGGGTCAAGGGGCATCGAGGGGAAGATCAACGCCGTCACCTATGCCAGGGAGAACAACATCCCCTATTTCGGCATCTGTCTCGGCATGCAGCTCGCGGTGATAGAGACGGCGAGGAACCTGGGCAAGCTCAAGAGCGCCCACAGCACGGAGTTCCGCGAAGAGACCGACTGCCCCGTCATCTACCTCATGGAGGAGTGGGTCGACCGTGACCAGTGCCTTCAGACAAGGAGCGATGCCTCCGACAAAGGCGGCACCATGCGGCTCGGCGCGTACCCTTGCAAGCTAAAACCCGGGAGCAACGCGTACAAGGCTTACAACCAGGACCTGATCCAGGAGAGGCACCGCCATCGCTATGAATTCAACATGCGCTACAGGGAGGGACTCGAAAGGTGCGGCATCGAGATCACCGGCATCTCGCCGGACGAGACACTGGTAGAGATCATAGAGCTGCGCGACCATCCATGGTTCTTGGGCTGCCAGTTCCACCCGGAGTTCAAGTCGAAGCCCTTCAACCCCCACCCGCTGTTCCGGGAGTTCATCAAGGCCGCGCTGAAATACAGGCAGGATAAGGCCAAATGCAAAAAGAAGTGAGGGTAGGGGGGCGCCCGGTAGACGGGAAGCCTTTTACGTTCATCGGCGGACCCTGCGTGATCGAGGGGAGGGATGCGACCCTCGCCGCCGCGGAAACGCTTGCCGCTATCACGTCGAGGCTCCATATCCCCTTCATCTTCAAGTCTTCCTACGACAAGGCAAACAGGACGTCTATCGAAGGCTACAGGGGGCCGGGGATCGAGGAGGGCCTGAAGATCCTGAAGGACGTGAAGGACTATTTCGGCGTGCCCGTACTCACGGACGTCCATTCGCCGGGGGAAGCAGCGCTTGCGGCCGAGGTGGCGGACGTCATCCAGGTGCCGGCGCTCCTCTCCAGGCAGACCGACCTGCTCACAGCGTGCGGCAGGACGGGCAGGGTGGTCAATATCAAGAAAGGCCAGTTCCTCGCACCCGAGGATATGGTCCACGCCCTCCGGAAGGTGGAGTCGACGGGCAACACACAGATACTCCTCACCGAGCGCGGGACGAGCTTCGGGTACCATAACCTGGTCAATGATTTCCGCTCGCTCCCCATCCTGCGGCAGTTCGGCTATCCGGTCATCTTCGACGCGACCCACAGCGTGCAACTGCCGGGCGGGGCGGGCGCGGCGTCTGCGGGCCGGAGGGAATTCGTTTTTCCCCTGGCCAAGGCGGCCGTGGCCGTCGGCGTCGAGGGGATATTCATGGAGGTCCATGAAGATCCGGCTCATGCCCTGTGCGACGGCGAGAACTCGGTCCCTCTCGACGAGCTCGAGTGGATGCTCGAAAGGCTCAAAAGGATAGGGGAGGCATTGTGAGCAGGCTTGTCGACTTGGGCAAAGAGGTGCTGGAGAAAGAGGCAACCGCGATCCTACAGGTCATGGAGCGGCTCAACGACGACTTCGACCGGGCCGTCAACGCTATCAACGCAGGCAGGGGGAGGGTCGTCTTTTCCGGCATAGGCAAATCGGGCCTCATCGCGAAGAAGATCGCCTCGACCTTTTCCAGCGTGGGCATACCGTCTCTCTACCTGCATCCCGCGGATTCGCTTCACGGAGACCTCGGCATTGTGCAGAAGGACGATATCTTTTTCATCATCTCGAACAGCGGGGAAACCGACGAGGTGATAAAGGTGCTCCCCTGGATAAAGAGAATGGGCATACTGACCCTGGTGGTGACGGGGAACAGGTCGTCCACCATCGCGGGCTACGGGGATATCGTGCTCGATGTGCAGGTCGAAGAGGCCTGCCCCTACAACCTCATCCCCACGTCGAGCACGACGACGACCCTGGCCTTGGGCGACGCCCTGGCCGTGGTGCTCATGAAGGAGCGGAATTTCACGAGGGACGACCTGGCCCTGCTCCATCCGGGAGGGAGCATCGGCAGGCGCCTGCTCCTTAAGGTCGAGGACCTGATGCATACGCAGGACGCCATCCCGCGGGTCTACGAGGATATGCCCATGAAGCACGTGATCATGGAGGTCACGTCGAAAAGGCTCGGGGTGACCGGGGTCTTCAGCAGGGACGAAGAGCTGGTGGGCGTGGTGACGGACGGCGATTTGCGCAGGGCCCTGGAGAGGTATGAGAACATGCTGGAAAAGAGGGCGCAGGATGTGATGGTCGGGAACCCGAAAGGGATCGGGAGGGGCGCGCTGGCGGCTGTGGCGCTGCGGTACATGGAGGAGTTTTCGATCACGTCCCTGTTTGTGTTCGAGGCGGAGGAGCGGAAGCATCCGATAGGCATACTCCACATCCACGATCTGCTCAAGGCAAAGATAGTATAAGGTCGTAGGGTAGGCCGGCCAACGGCATGGTCGAAATCGCGATCTTTGGCGCCCTGCTCCGGTCGTGAGGCTACGCCGTTTGCGACCCAGCCGAGGCAATATGGAGGCTGGGTGCCCCGCCCATGTACGGCTCCGCTCAACGATCCTCACAGTGCATTCAAACCTCACGATTTCGACCATGCCGTCGTCCAGCCGCCCTTAACTGCGGTATGAGGCATTAATTTTGATATAGTCGTACGTCAGGTCTGTCGTATACATATCGTAGGAGGCCCTGCCGTCGTGGAGGTCTACGACGAGCTCGACCTCCCGGCCGGACATCAGCCCTTTGAGCCGCTCTTCCGAGAAGGGCACTTCGATGCCCTTATCCGCGAGCACCTCTCCCTGTATGGCGATCTCCACCTTTTCGGGGTCGAGGGGCACTCCGGCGTCTCCCGCGGCGGCGATCACCCTGCCCCAATTGGGGTCGCAGCCGAAAAAGGCCGTCTTGACAAGGGGGGAGACGGCTATTCTCCGGGCCACGGCCTCGGCGACCCTTTTTTGCCGTGCGCCCTTTACCGTAAGATGGATCACCTTGGTTGCTCCTTCCCCGTCCCTGACGATCAGAAGGGCAAGGGCCTTCATGACGTGGGCAAGGGTGTTCCTGAGCGGAGCAGTCCCGGCGTGCGCAGTGCCGCGGCCCGTGCTGAAGAGCATGACGGTGTCGTTCGTGCTCGTGTCGCCGTCGACGCTGATGCGCTCGAATGTCTCCCTGCCCAACACGGGCAGAAGCCGCCTCATGTGGGTCGTGTTCAGCGGGTAATCGGTGAAGACGAAGGCGAGCATCGTCGCAAATAAGGGGTTCATCATCCCGGCGCCCTTTGCAACACCCGCGATTGAGCAATCCCCGTTGCCTGGGACCGCCTCGTTGACGATCTTCGGGTAGGTGTCCGTGGTCATTATGGCGCGGGCAAAGACCTCCAGGCTCTCTTCGCGCAGGGCCCCGACAAGATCGGCCAGGCCGGCGACAACGGTCTTCACGGGCAGCCGCTTGCCGATAACCCCCGTAGACGCGAAGAGAATCTCCTCTTCCCGTATGTCGAGGCGGCGGGCCAGCTCCTTTGCAATGGTCGCGAGGTCTCCTATGCCGTCTTCTCCTGTGCAGGCGTTTGCACACCCGCTGTTGACGAGGAGCGCGCGCACCCTTTGCGCTGCTTTTTTCTGGTTGTAAAGTATATGCGCAGCCTTTACTTTGTTGCGCGTATAGAGCGCCGCGTGCGGCACAGCCTCGTCGAAAAAAACGAGACCGAGGTCGAGCCCCGCTGCCTTGATACCCGAGGCGATGCCGGAGAAGCGTACGCCCTTTACCATGACATCAACCCTTGCCGCAGCATTTCTTGTATTTCTTTCCGCTCCCGCAGGGACAGGGGTCATTGCGGCCTATCTTCTGTCCCGCCCGCGAGGGCGCCTCTTCATCGCCCCTGTTCATGAAGATCACGGGCCCTTGCGGCTTCAGCTCCTGCTCTTCGCGTGCCGGCTGTATCGCAAAAAGCTTGCTGATTGTATCCAGATTGATTCTTTCGAGCATATCGAGAAAAAGCTCGAAGCTTTCACGCTGGTATTCCCTCAAGGGGTCCTTCTGCCCGTACCCCCTGAGACCGATGCCCTCTCTCAGGTGATCGAGGGAGAGCAGATGTTCCTTCCAGTGGTTGTCGAGGGAGTTCAAGGCGACGTACTGCTCGATGTTCCGGAGCATGGTCTCGCCGAATTCTTTCTCCTTGGCATCGTAGACGGAAAGCACCGAGGTCTTTACCATATCGAGAAGACCCGCCTTCGTCATCGACTTCAAGTCGAGATGATCGAAGTCCATGGGGAAGAAAAAGGTTTCGTAGATCCGGTTCTTGAGAGAGGCTAAATCCCATTCTTCAGGGTACACTTTCTCCGGGGCATACTCGTCCACGAAGCCTTCGACCGCGTTCTCCACCATCTCGACGACGCGCTCCTTTGTATCGCCGTCGTTGATGATCTCCTTACGCATGCCGTAGATGGTCTCGCGCTGCTTGTTCATCACGTTGTCGTATTCCAGGAGGTACTTCCTTATCTCGAAGTTATGCGCCTCCACCCTGCTTTGGGCGTTCTCGATGGCTTTCGTGATAAGACGGTGCTCTATGGGCGTATCTTCTTCCATCCCCAGCTTGCCGAGCAAAGGCGAGATGCGGTCGGAGCCGAAGACGCGCATGATCTCATCTTCCAGGGAGACATAGAAACGCGACGAGCCCGGGTCGCCCTGCCTGCCGGAACGGCCCCGCAACTGGTTGTCGATCCTGCGTGATTCATGTCTTTCGGTCCCGAGGATATGGAGGCCCCCCTCGGCGATCACGGCCGCCTTTTCCTTCTCGCAGATCGCCTTTGCCTCATCGAGCGCTTTGCGGTAAGTCTCCTCGTCCTCCTTGCCTTTGGCGAGCACGCGGGCCAGAAAAACGGGGTTGCCGCCCAGGAGGATATCGGTGCCCCTTCCGGCCATGTTCGTCGAGATGGTGACCGCCTTGTACCTTCCCGCCTGGGCCACGATCTCCGCCTCACGCTCGTGGATCTTCGCGTTCAGCACGTGGTGGGGTATGCCTTTCCTCTTGAGCATCTCCGACAGCCGCTCCGATTTATCGATGGAAAAAGTCCCGACAAGCACCGGCCTTCCCCTCTTGTAGAGGTCTTCGATCTCCGTGACCACGGCCTTGAACTTTTCCTTTTCGGTCCTGTAGACCACATCGGAATAGTTCTTCCTTATGAGGGGTTTGTCGGTCGGGATGACGACCACGTCCAGGTTGTACGTCTTTCTGAACTCCATTGCCTCCGTATCGGCCGTGCCTGTCATGCCTGCGAGTTTCTTGTACATGCGGAAGTAGTTCTGGAAGGTCACGGTGGCGAGAGTCTGGTTCTCCCGCTCGATCTTGACGTTCTCCTTTGCCTCCAGGGCCTGGTGGAGGCCGTCGCTGAAACGCCTGCCCGGCATGAGCCTGCCGGTGAACTCATCGACGATGATGACCTGCCCGTCCTTCACGATGTAGTCCACGTCCCTGGTAAAAAGGTGATGCCCCTTGAGCGCCTGATTGACGTGGTGCAGGAAGTCCACGTATTTCGGGTCGTAGAGGTTGTCCACCTTCAGGAGCTTTTCTATTTTTGCCACACCTTCTTCCGTCAGGTACGCGCTCTTGGCCTTCTCATCTATCTTGAAATCCGTCTCCTTCGTCAATTGGTAGATGAGTTTATTGACCTTGTAGTATTTGTCCGTCGATTCTTCGGCGGGACCGGATATGATGAGCGGTGTCCTTGCCTCATCGACGAGGATGCTGTCGACCTCGTCCACAATTGCGTAGTTGAAGTCCCGTTGGACAAATTCGTCGACGGAGTACTTCATGTTATCCCTCAGATAATCGAAGCCGAACTCGTTGTTCGTGCCATAGGTCACGTCGCGGCCGTAGTGCTCCTTGCGCTCCGGGTCGTCGAGACCGTGAACGACAACACCCACCGAGACGCCGAGGAACGCGTAGATGGGCCCCATCCACTCCGCATCCCGCCTTGCGAGATAGTCGTTCACCGTGACGACGTGGACCCCCGCTCCGCTGAGGGCGTTGAGGTAGACAGGAAGGGTCGCCACCAGGGTCTTGCCCTCGCCGGTCGCCATCTCGGCAATCTTCCCTTCATGGAGCACTACCCCCCCTACGAGCTGGGCATCGAAATGGCGCATGTTGACGGTTCTTCTCGCTGCTTCTCTCACGGCCGCAAAGGCTTCGGGCAGAAGCGCATCGAGTTCCTCGCCGTTCTCAAGGCGCTGTTTGAAAAGGGGCGTCATTCCCTTCAGATCTTCATCCGAGGAAGCGCGCATCTTCTGCTCGTGGCTGTTGATCTCTTCGATGAGCGGCTGGATCCTCTTCAGCTCCCGCTCGTTTTTCGTGCCGACTATTTTTTTGAGTAAGTTGGTAATCATGGTGCCAATTGTACCATAGCGACCTGCCAAAATCAAAGGCGGGTGCGACCGGTGACTCCCTTTTCGGCCGGAAACCTGCAAGTCCCGGAGTTCCCCCTTACTCTGCTTGTCTTCCACACACGGCAGCGGGCGGGTTATACTATACCCATGGAAGAGACGTACTTATCGGCCCTCGCGCACTGCGCGCTCTGCCCGAGAAAATGCGGGGTAAACCGCCTGGCGGGGGAGCGGGGGTTTTGCACGTGCGGGGCCGACTGCGTCATTGCCCATTACGGCCCCCACTTCGGGGAGGAGCCGCCCATATCGGGGACGCGCGGCTCCGGCACGGTCTTCTTCTCGCCCTGCAACCTGCGGTGCGTCTTTTGCCAGAACTACCAGATCAGCCAGGCTGAATCCGGTGAAAAGGTCTCGACAGCACAATTGACGGATATCTTCATGGACCTCGAAAGCAGGGGTTGCCACAATATCAACCTCGTCAGCCCGACCCCCTACGCGCCTCAGATAGCCGCTGCGATCGGGCGCGCAAGGGAGCGGGGCGTTGCCATCCCTTTCCTCTATAATACGAATGCCTACGAGACCAGGGAGACCATACGCATGCTCGACGGGCTTATCGATATTTACCTGCCCGATCTCAAATATGCGGGGAGTGCAGTCGCCCGGAGGCTTTCCGCCGCGCCCGGCTACCCGGAGCGGGCCATGGAGGCGATCTCGGAGATGAAGTCGCAGGTGGGAGACCTCGTCACGGAGGGGGGCGTCGCGAGGCGGGGCCTGCTGATAAGGCACCTCGTGCTCCCCGGCGGACTTGCGGGCACGAGAAAGCTCATCGCATGGATCAAAGAGGCCCTCGGTCCCGAAACCGCGATCAGCCTTATGTCCCAGTATTACCCCGCGGCCCGGGCGGATGCCTACCGGCTGCTCAACCGGAGGATCAGGAGTGATGAATACGACCCGCTGGTCGCGCTCATGAGGAAGGAAGGCTTCAGGAACGTCTTCATCCAGGAACTGGAGAGCGCGCATGCCTATAAGCCTGATTTTACTATGAAAAAGCCGTTTCAGACGGGATGAGGTGTAATGGTGAGTTACAAATTATAGGTCTTATATGTCCAATACGACCTATTCTTCCTCGAGCAGCCACTGCTCTTTCACGGCTCCGGCCTCATTGAAGAGTACCGGTCTCCCCCTGTAGTACGCCGCGTCCGATACCTCATAGGCCCGAACCTCGCCTTCGACCACATCGTTCGGCTGGAGCCATCCCTTCCGGGCCAATGCTTCATCGATCGGTCTTTTTACCATGGGCCCGTACTCGTAGAATTTCTTTATTCGCTCGACTTCTTCTGTCGTCAGCTTTTGAAGCCGTTTCTCCATCGCACACTCGCTTTCTTTCCTCTCGCGGGGGCTCTTGAGCCCCCGCCTTGAGGTTTTCGTAGGAAAAAAAAGTAGAGGAACCTGCGCTCGATTTGCCTCCCCGCGTCCGTTGCAGGCCGGGTTGTCATCGGGTACAGAGCATTTTTGAAACCGTCAAGACTCACCGTCAGGGAGCAGATACCTGTAAGTCACAGGTGAAGTGCGTGCCTAGCGCGAAAGCGCGGTGAGTGAGATCTTGCGCGTCCGCCGACTTCAAGAGAGGACCGGTGGGAACGAAGGAAATGCTGGTCCTTTTGCCCCTTGCGCCGGTCGAGTCCTCCGGTATTCCCTGCTGCCTATTTTATTTTCCTGACATTCGACGCGCTCGGGCCCTTCGGCCCCTTCACGACTTCGAATTCAACTCTTTGGCCTTCGGACAAAGACCTAAAGCCGTCGCTTTGAATGGCGGAATGATGGACAAAAATGTCCCCACCGTCGTCCTGGGTGATGAATCCAAAGCCTTTCGAATCGTTAAACCACTTGACAGTTCCTTGCGCCATGTTCGATTGCTCCTCCATTTTAGAATGATTGCAGTAACCCGCTTGATGACCTTATCTCATCGGGCCGAGTAAGTCAACAATTATCGTGCTGTTCAGGGCCTGAAAAATTCGAAAATAGCATATTTTTTTGCCGGGCCTCTTATCTTCCCGGCATCCCCCTTTTTTTGACAAAGACCCCTGAAATAGGACAAACTATTGATAGAAGGCGTAAAAAGTAAAAAATGGCGGGGATCAGGATCACCGGCGGCACGCACAAGGGCAGGCAGATAGCCGTCAGCCGGGACGGCCGGACCAGGTACACCTCGGCAAAGGTCAGACAGGCCGTCTTCGACCTCGTGGGCGACGTCGCCGGCCTTGACGTGCTCGACCTCTTCGCCGGCGCCGGCTCTTTCACCCTTGAGGCCCTGAGCCGGGGGGCCGCCTCCGCGACGGCGGTCGAGAAGGCGCCGCGCACTGTTTCTCTGCTGCGCGCGAATCTCAAGGATCTCGCCTTAGATAAAGATTGTTTTGTCGTGAATATGGATGTAAGATATGCCGTGCCTATGCTCGGTAGACAGGGAAAAACATTCGACCTGATTTTTGCCGACCCTCCTTACGAGATGGGCTATGTTGCGGCCAGCCTGGAGCTGCTCGAAGCGCACCGGCTCTGCCGCGCCCGCACGGTCCTCGTGTTCGAGCATTCAAAGCGGGAGGGTTTGGGGACTTCGCGGGAAGAAAGATTTAAAGTGCACACCCACAAATACGGCGACACGGCGCTGACGATGTTCACGTGCTGGTAACGTGCGCGGCGCAACATGAATCGCTTTCCCGGTATCCTCATGTGAAAGGAGTTGCGCGATGAAAGAAAAAATTGGAATCTACCCCGGCTCCTTTGACCCGGTTACCTACGGCCACCTCGATATCCTCGAAAGGGGACTCGAGCTTTTCGACACCGTGATCGTCGCCATCGCCTATAACATTCAAAAGCAGGGCCTTTTCTCGGTGGAAGAGCGCAAAGAGCTTATTCGACAGTCGGTGCGAAACAACGGCAACGTCATCATCGACAGCTTTGAGGGGCTGCTCGTGGACTATGTGACAAGAATGAACGCCAGGTTCGTCATCCGCGGTTTAAGGGCCATGAGCGATTTTGAGTACGAGTTCCAGATGGCCTCTATGAACAGAACCCTGAACGCCGAGGTGGATACGGTCTTTATGATGACGAGCAAGGACTATTTTTTCGTCAGCTCCAGGACCATAAAAGAGGTCGCGAGCTTCGGCGGCTCGATCGCGCAGTGCGTGCCTGATGTCGTTGCGGAGGCTTTAAAAAAGAAACTCGGCCATTCATGAAAAGGCTTCTCCCTCTCCTGCTGTGGCTGGCTCTCATGGCGCTCGCGCAGTTACTGGGGCTCAGCGCCCCCTCCATCGGCGGAGCCGTTGGAGCCTCCCCCCTCACAAAAGCAGTCTATCAGATCAAAGTACACGGGGTCATCGGGCAGTTGCCGGGGTTCAGCGCCCCCTCCATGAGCGAAGCTCATGGAGCCTTCCCCCTCACAAAAAGCTCCTCCACAAGCAAAGCTCGCACGGGAAGTGTACGAGATCAAAGTAAACGGGGTCATCGGCCCTCCTGCCGCACAGTTTATCTCGGAGTCCATAAAGAACGCGGGTAGCGTCGGGTACGCAGCCCTCCTTATCCTGCTCGATACGCCGGGCGGCCTCGATACGTCCATGAGGGAGATCGTGAAGGCCATTATGGAGGCCCCCTTGCCCGTGATCGTCTACGTACACCCGTCCGGGGCAAGGGCCGCATCGGCCGGGACGATCATCCTCCTGAGTGCGCACGTGGCCGCCATGACGCCCGGCACCAACGTGGGCGCAGCCCACCCTGTCAGCATCGGCGGCATCGGCAAGGAGAAGATGGACAAGGAAATGATGTCGAAGGTCGTTCAGGATGCGGAGGCTTACGCCAGGAGCCTGGCCGCGAAGCGGGGGCGGAACTCGGACTGGGCGGCAAGGGCGGTGCGCGAGAGCGTCTCCATCACCGCGGACGAGGCCCTGAAAAAACACGTGATCGACATGGTGGCGGGCAACGTCGATGATCTGCTCTCCCAGGTGGACGGGAAGGTGGTCGAAGTGGGCACAAGGCGGGTCGTGCTCGCGACGAAAGGGGCAAAGGTCGTAGCGGTCGAGACCCCGCTCAAGTACACGCTGCTCTCCTACATCAGCGACCCGAATGTCGCCTACATGCTCATGATGATAGGCTTCTACGGCATACTTTTCGAGATATATTCACCCGGCGCGGTCTTTCCCGGTGTGATGGGGACTATCTGCCTGGTCCTCGCCTTTTACGCCTTTCAGACCATCCCCATAAGCTATGCGGGCCTTTCCCTGATCATCCTCGGCATCATCTTTTTCGTCCTGGAGCTGAAGGTGGCGAGCTACGGCCTGCTCAGCGTTGCAGGCGCCGTCTCGATTATGATAGGCTCTATCATGCTGATCGACCTGCCTTCAAGCTGGCTTTCCCTGTCCTGGCAGTCGATAGCGGTTGTGGTGGCGTTCTCTATAATATTTTTCGTCGGTGTGTTATCATATGCGGTCAAAGCTCAGTTCTCAAAGGTAAGGACGGGCCGGGAGGGGCTCATTGGAGAGATCGGGTCGGCAAAGACCGATATCTCTCCTGCGGGCAAGGCATTTGTCCACGGGGAGTTGTGGGACGCGGTGAGCGACGAGCCCATCCGCGCAGGTGAGCGGGTGAAGGTCATTGCGCTGGACGGAATGAAGATGAAAGTCGAAAAACATGGGGGGTCATGATGCCGGTCTATTTTTTTGTCCTGGTCGTGGTCGTTATCTTTCTCGCGATGTCGATCAAAGTGCTGAACGAATACGAGCGGGGCGTGATTTTCCGCCTCGGCCGCGTGCTGGGCAAGCCAAAGGGGCCGGGCCTCATCATCCTGATCCCGATCATCGACAGGATGGTAAAGGTGTCCTTGCGGACGGTCGTCCATGACGTGCCCGCCCAGGACGTGATCACGAGGGACAACGTCTCCATCAAGGTAAACGCCGTCGTCTACTTCCGCGTGATCGACCCGATGAAGGCGATCATAGATGTTGAGAACTTCCTCTACGCAACGAGCCAGCTTTCCCAGACTACGCTGCGGAGCGTGCTGGGCCAAGCAGAACTCGACGAGCTACTCTCCCACCGCGAGAAGATCAACGAGCGGCTTCAGGAGATACTCGACATGCACACCGAGCCGTGGGGCATCAAGGTATCGAACGTCGAGGTGAAAAATGTCGACCTGCCCCAGGAGATGCAACGCGCCATCGCGCGTCAGGCCGAGGCGGAACGTGAGAGACGGGCAAAGGTCATCAGCGCCGAGGGGGAGTTCCAGGCGTCGACAAAGCTGCACGAGGCCGCCAACATCCTCTCCCAGAACCCCATGGCGCTCCAGCTCCGCTATCTGTCGACACTCGTGGAGATCGCGACGGAGAAGAACTCGACCATCATCTTCCCGCTCCCCATCGATCTCCTGAAGGTATTTACGGACAAAATGATCGAGAAGTAGAGACAGGGATATGAGAAAACATCAGTGCTAACGCATCTTGTCATTCTCTTTGTGATTTGTTGTTTTTTTGCCTGCGCCGGCGGGGCCTTTGCAAAAGCCGCTCCGGCGAAGAAGAGGCATCATGGGCAGTCCCCGTCAGCGGCCGGGCCGCGTGCGGAAAAAGTCGCCGAGGAGCCGGCCAAGGCGTACGTCGTGACGGAGGCGTGGACGGGCAAGGTATTGGAAGAGCAAAACATGCATGAAAAAAGGCCCCCCGCGAGCATGGCGAAACTGATGACGGCCTGCATCGTCCTCGACAAGATCGCGAAGGGGGAGATACACCTGACCGACAAGGTGCCGGTATCGAGGGAGGCCGCCGCTATCGGGGGCAGCCAGGTATACCTCAAGGAAGGGGAGGTCTTCACACTCGAAGACATGATGCGGGCCATCATGGTCGCGTCCGCCAACGACGCGGCCCACGCGGTCGCCGAGTTTGCCGCGGGGACGAACAGTGATTTTGTGGCGCTGATGAACGAGAAGGCGAAATCCCTCGGGATGAACGATACGGAATTCAATTCGGTCCACGGTCTGCCGCCGGGGAAAGACCAGAAGGAAGATCTTACGTCAAGTTATGATATGGCGCTCCTTGCGCGGGAGGTCCTGAAATATCCGAAGCTTATCGAGTGGACGTCGACAAAGACGGGCGCATTCAGGAACGGGGCCTTCATCCTCAATAACCACAACAAGCTTCTTTCCAGGATGCCCGAGGTGGACGGGCTGAAGACAGGCTACTACCGGAGCACGGGCTATAACGTGACGGCCACGGCAAAGAAGGGAGACCTGCGGTTCATCGCCGTGGTAATGGGAAGTCCCACGGCGAAGGCGCGGGACGGCTTTGCGGTGGAGAAGCTGAAGAAGTATTTCGGGGAGTATACCGTAGCGAGCCTTGCGAAGAAGGGTGAGCAGGTCGAGAAAGATATTGCGCTGCCCGACGGCAAGTACCGGAAGATAAAAGGCGTGATCGCAGCCGATGTGAATATTCCGTGCCTGAGGGCAAAGAAGAAAGAGATAAAGCGCGTGTTGTCGCTGCCGGCCTCGGTCGCGGGCGAGGTGAAGCAGGGGCAGAAGCTCGGAGAGATGCTCTTCCAGCTCGACAACGAGGTAGTCGGGAAGGCCGACGTCGTGTCGCCCGTGTACGTGCCGAAAGCGAACCTGTTCACGAGGATTGTGCGAAAGACAGGTCTGAACATCTAGATTGGGGCTCAGCGCCCCCTCGACCGGCAAAGCCACGACCGCTTGGCGGTGCCCGGCCTCCCCGCTCATAACGGACTGGAGGCAGGGAAAGGGAAGGGAACGGTTGCCATATGTTTACCATGCTGCAGGGAAGAGAGATCATCGTCGGCGTCACCGGGGGCATCGCCGCTTATAAGATTACCGAGCTGGTGCGCGCATTGACCAAGCTGGGGGCGAACGTGCACGTGGTCATGACGAAAAACGCCATGGAATTCATCACCCCCCTGACCTTTCAGACGATTTCCGGCAACCCCGTTACGCATGACATGTTCGAGCTTATGGCAGGCGCCAAGATAGGCCACATCGCGCTCTCGGACATCGCGGACCAGATGGTGATAGCGCCGGCGACGGCAAATGTGATCGGGAAGGTCGCAAACGGCATCGCGGATGATTTTCTCACGACCATGGTGATGGCGACCAGGGTCCCGGTCCTCTTTGTCCCTTCGATGAACACGAAGATGTGGGAGAGTAGCATAGTCCAGGGGAACATAGAGAAGCTGAAAGAGAACGGGTACCAGTTCATGGAACCGACCTCGGGCGACCTCGCGTGCGGGTGGCAGGGGAAGGGCAGGCTGCCTGCTATCGACGATATTGTGGAGCAGATGGAGGATATCTTTACGGAGAAGGATTACCTCGATCAAAGGGTTCTGATCACGGCGGGTCCCACCGTCGAATCCATCGACCCGGTACGGTGCATCACCAACC
This sequence comes from uncultured delta proteobacterium, assembly GCA_963768735.1. Classification (GTDB taxonomy): domain Bacteria; phylum Desulfobacterota; class Syntrophorhabdia; order Syntrophorhabdales; family WCHB1-27; genus BOG-1155. Next base: position 570,984 of record CAVYJH010000003.1, read on the forward strand.
GCTCCTCGGGGAAGATGGGATATGCCATCGCCAAGATCGCCCGGAGAAGGGGGGCGGAAGTGGTCCTTATTACGGGGATTACGTCCCTACCGCCGCCGAGAAGCGATATCCGGGCCATCAACGTGATGACCGCCGAGCAGATGAGGGCGGTGGTGATGGAAGAACAGCGGCGGGCGTCGGTGATCATCAAGGCGGCGGCCGTGGCCGACTACCGGTGCAAGGAGGAAAGCTGCGAGAAGATCAAGAAGAAAAGCGGCCGGGACGAGATCACCCTTGCGCTGACAAAAAACCCGGACATTCTCGAAGAACTCGGGAGGGTTATCGGCGACCGGGTGCTTGTCGGCTTTGCCGCTGAGACGGAACACATCATCGAGAATGCCCGCGACAAGCTGCGGCGGAAGCGTCTCGATCTCATTGTGGCGAACGACGTGTCGAAAAGCGGCATAGGCTTCGGAGCGGATGACAATGAGGTGACGATCATCGATGCGGCCGGCGCAGTGGTACATGTGCCCAAGCTCTCAAAGGACGAGATCAGCCAGATCATACTGGACGAGGCACTCAAGGTGGCAAAAAGGAAGAAAAAGACCGAAGAGGACTGGTACTGAAAAAATTTCTCACCCCAGCAGTTATTCTCCTGCTTTTTTTCCCGGCTCTCCTGTGTGCGAAAGAGGACAAGCTGGTCGGGGTGGTCGAGATCGCCAGCAAGGCTATCGTCAACATAAAGACGGAAGAGGAGGCGAAAGGACGGAACGACACGAGGAGCACGAGTCTCTTCAAGCGGTTTTTCACTTCCGACACGGACGATGACACGGAAAGTGTGGAAAATATCGGGTCGGGCGTGGTACTCGACCCGGACGGCATCATCGTTACCAACGAGCACCTTATCTCCAAGGCAGTTACCATACGCGTCAAATTTACCAATCGCCAGGAATACGAGGCCCATGTGATCGCCGCGGACCCGGAGATCGATATAGCCCTGCTGAAGATCGAGACGGAGGACGGCAAAAGGGAGTTCCCTTTCCTGAGAATGACGAGGAGCAACGCGCGTGTGGGAGAGCGGGCGATTGTCATCGGCAACCCCTATGACCTCCCCACTTCGGTCACCATGGGCGTGGTGAGCGCGCTTCGGAGGAGCGTGAAGATCAACGACAGGGTCTACACTACCCTCATCCAGACGGACGCGGCCATCAATCCGGGAAACTCGGGCGGTGCCCTGCTTGACGGAGAGGGTAATCTCCTGGGGATCGTGACCGCCGTCTATGAGGAAGGTAAGGGGATCGGGTTTGCCATCCCCATAGACGACGTGATGGCTATGCTCAAAGAATTCCTCGAGCACGTGGGCAAGCGTCCCATATTCGGCCTCTTTGTGGAGATGCGGAGGGACGAGAGCAGCCAGTACCTCTACGTGAATGGGGTGATACCCGGAAGCCCCGCGGAAGCGGGGGGCATGAAGGTGGGCGACAGGATCATCGAGCTTGACAACAAAAAGATCCGGGAGGGGATGAAATTCCAGAACCTCTTCAGGAAGGCCGTCTTGAGCGGCAAAGGCCCGTTGAAGGTGGCCAGGGGGAACCAGACATTCATGGTCGAGGCCGGCGAAAAGAGCGCCGCCTATGTGCCTACTCCCCTAGATGAGCGCTTGTGTGGGGTCCGCCTCTCCGATATCGAAGGCTACGCGCGGCTCAAGTTCAAAGTGCGACAGCAGAAAGGCGCGGTGGTGACCAAGGTGATGAAGGGCGGCCTGGGCGAGCGTTACGGCTTGAGGCCCGGCGACGTGATCATCAGGATCAACAATGCGGAAGTGACGGGCAAAGAGTCGTTCACCACGCTTATGGTCGAGGGTTTGCGAAGGAACTATATTCTTTATCAGGTGAAGAGGAACGACACGATTTTTTTCCTCCCGATAAAACTCGACACGTTACTCTAGGAGGGGTGATGGAAGCAGAACAGGGGACTTCAGCGGGCAAGGGCAGGAAGGGGAAAGGCACGCCCGATGCAGCGGACGGGGGAAAGGACCCGGGGGAGAGATCGCCCGATAACGAGCTGCTCTACGAATTCGGTTTTTCCACATTCATCCTCTCCCTCTCTACTTCGGCGCTCGTGCACCTTGGAGAGCTGCCGGACCCCTTGAGCAACACGAAGGAGGTAAATCTGCAGCTCGCAAAACAGACGATCAGCATCATCGAGATGCTGAAGGAGAAGACCGAAGGGAACCTCACGAAAGAGGAAGAGAGCCTTATCGAGAACGTGCTCTATGACGTGAGACTCAAATTCATCCGCTCGTCGAAGTAGCCCGACGGAGTGCTACCCGAGGGGTGCCCTCCCTGAGGTCGTCCGTCTTCCATCGGCATCTTCGGCATGAGGGGTCCCGTCACGCGTCACGTATCGCGACGGCTTCTCGGCAGGGCGAGGGCGGCCTCTTTCTCGTACACCTTTGCTATTGCGGGTTCTCCGAGCTTCAGGTAGATGTTGGACAGGTGCAGCAGGGCGTCTGATTCGAGGCGTTTATCCCCCGTGAGCTTGCACACCTCCGCACACCGTGTCTGGCGGATGATTGCTTGCTGATAGTTGCCTTCCAGAGAGAGGAGGGCGCCCTCCACGTAGAGCACGTAGGTCAATTCCTCGATGTCCGCCGCGTGTTCCCTGGCCTGTTGAATGAAGCCTAGGGCGCGCTTTACTTTCCCCCGGGTCATCTCCAGAATTGCGTAGAGAAAGGCCCGGCACGACGGGTTCGCCCGGTCCATGGGGAGTTCGGCCATGCGGCCGATGTCGATAGATAAGTGTTCCCGACCGACAAATTCGTAGCAGGCGCGTATATCTGATAAGCATTCCATAGTACTGATATTGTCGCCTTTTCCGCCGCATCTCTTAAGGCGCCCACGCAAAAAAGGGTCCTGATTTAAGAATAGGTCTTATAGGACCTATAGGACCTATTCTTCACAGCTCTTTATACGTCCTATGGGTCTTATAGGTCCTATTCTTATGGGAACAGACGGCCGAATATCTTCTCTACGTGTTCGAAATAGTGCGCGGCAGTGGTCGGGACTCAGCGCCCCCTCCACGGGCAAAGCCCGCGGAGCCTCCTCCCTCGACTCGCTTCGCTCGGTTGACCGCAGACTCACGCCCCGAAGAGGCGGCCGAATATCTTCTCTACGTGTTCGAAATAGTGCGTATCGTCCGTGATCGCGGCGATCTCGACGCCCGTGAGATGCTTCTTCAGGGCCTCATCCTTTTTGCAGCACTCGATGAAGTTGAGGCCGTCCCGGAAACAGGCCATGGCGATCGACTGCGTGATCTTGTAGGCTTCTTGCCTGGTAAGGCCCTTTTTTACGAGGCTGAGCATAATGGCTTCCGAATGGTAGAGGCCCCCAGTAAGGCCCATGTTCTTTTGCATCCGCTCGGGGTAGACGACCAGGTTCCGGAAGAGGCTTGTGATGCGCGCGAGCATGTAATCGAGCAGTATCGTGCCGTCCGGGGCGATCACCCTTTCCACCGAGGAATGGCTGATGTCCCTCTCATGCCACAGGGGGATGTTTTCGAGCGCGGAAAGGGCATAACCCCGCAGGAGGCGCGCCAGTCCCGAGATGTTTTCAGAGCCGATGGGGTTCCGCTTGTGGGGCATTGCGGAAGACCCTGTCTGGCCCGCCTGGAAAAACTCCTCTGCCTCGCCGACTTCGGTTCTCTGCAGGTGTCTGATCTCCGTCGCCATCTTTTCGAGTGACGAGCCGATAATGGCCAGGGTTGTGAAGAATTCGGCATAATAGTCGCGGGGGAGGATCTGCGTGGAGATCGGCGCGGGTTTAAGCCCGACCTTGACGCAGACGTACTCTTCGACAAACGGCGGCACGTGGGCATAGGTGCCCACGGCGCCCGAGATCTTGCCGTAGGAGACGCGCGCTCCGGCGGCCTCCAGCCTCTCCAGGCCCCTCCTCATCTCATCGTGGAAATGGGCCATCTTCAGGCCGAAGGTGATCGGTTCCGCGTGTATGCCGTGGGTCCTTCCTATCATCGGCGTGAACTTGTACGCTTCCGCCTTCTCCCTGAGCACCGCCATCAGCCCCTTTATATCGTTTATCAGAAGAGTTGCGGCCTCCTTGAGGAGCAGTGAAAAGGTGGTATCGAGGATATCCGAGGAGGTGACCCCCATGTGCACCCACTTCGACGCGGGGCCGACGGCTTCGGAGACAGCCTGGATAAAGGCCACGACGTCGTGTTTCGTCTCTTTCTCTATCTCGAGCACCCTGGCCGCGTCGACAGAGGCCCGCTCCTTGATGAGGGCCAGGTCGGCAGCGGGGATTACGCCAAGCAGGGCGTAGGCCTCGCATATGGCTATCTCAATATCGAGCCATAGGCGGAGCTTCTTTTCCTCTCCCCATGTCGCGGCCATCTCCTTCCGTGTATATCGTTCGATCATGGCATCTCCGGTTGTTTTGGTATATGCTACCCGACGCGGCCCCGCCTTGTCAATCCGGCCGGGCGCTTTTCGCACCTGGCGCGGTCGCCGGGGCGCGTCCGGGTCGAGCAATCGAAGGGGTACACCCCTCCGAAAGCAAGAGGGCGAGAGGAGTGTCCCCCAACCTTTATGCTCCGGCCCGGACGACACCCCGGCTTCCGCCCCATCCATCGAAAATCGCCTCGGCCGGGAAAGAGTCGTCCGCAAAAAACGCTTTCCTTTCTGCTCTGGCGATCACTGCGTGGCCCCGTCACATAATCGACGATCTCGAGCTCTTCGCCCTCGACCACTTCCGCGGAAGAAATTGTGGTTGGAATGCGCTTGTGTCCGTGTGGATAGAGCGGACTGAGGCCCCACAGAAGAAGATGCCTTGAAATTCAAGACGGACATGATTAATATATCGGTATCGGCGGATCGGGAAGGACCTTAAAGGCGCGTCCGAGTAGAAGCAATGCTCGGCAGGGCAAAAGCCAAGGCCGGAGAAGGTAGTGTCTTATACGCGGATCGGCAATAGCGTAAATCAACCCGCACTCTGCCGACACTAAGGGCCACTCCAATGAGGGTGGCCTTCTCTTTACTTCCATGTCGAATTGACCCCCGATGTCAATAGTGGACACGAAACGTTGTCAAGTTAAGCCGCCGTCTTCCCAGCATGGAACTGCCTCTCGTATGCCGCCGGCGACAGGTAGCCGAGTCTCTTCTGACGCCTTTGCCTGTTGTAGAAGATCTCGATGTACTCTGTGATCTGCTTGATTGCCTCCTCTCTGGTTCTGTAGCGGGAGTGATGAATGAGCTCGATTCTTGATCGTGCCCCAGAAGCTCTCCATGGGGGCGTTGTCCCAGCAGTTGCCTTTCCTGCTCATGGAGGGCTTCATGCCTAGCCGTGCGAGGAGCTTCTGGAAATGGGGACTGCAATATTGACTTCCCCGATCCGAGTGATGAATAAGGCCCTCGGGCGGATGTTTCGCCGCCGCCGCCCGGAGCAGGGACTTCTCGACAAGCTCCTTGGCGATTCTCGATCCCAGCGCATATCCGACGATCTCGCCGTTCCAGAGGTCCTTGTGAGCGGCGCAATAGAGCCAGCCCTCTTCCGTGGGTATGTACGTGATGTCGCTGACCCAGACCTGGTTTGGAGCTTCGACCTCGAATTGCTGTTCGAGGAGGTTTGCCGCGACCGGGAGCGAGTGCTTCGAATCCGTCGTGGCCTTGAACTTCCTGACCTGCTTGCAGCGCAGCCCGAGCTTCTTCCTGATTCTTCTGATCCTAAAGACACCCACTTTGACGCCATGGGCGGCAAGATCGCGCTGCAATCTTTCGGGCCCGCACGTGTGGCGGGTCCTCTCGTGGGCGGCCCTTATCTCCGCCTCCAGGCGCCCCTCTTGCTGCGCCCGTTTGGAGGGCGGGCGCTTGAGCCATGCGTACCAGCTGCTTCTCGATACGCGGAGGACCCGGCAGAGAATCAGCGTGGGATAGGTGAGCCGCAGCGTTTTCATGAGCGCGTACCTCGCAGCGACTCCTTGGCAAAGTACGCGGCTGCTTTTTTTAGTATGTCGCGCTCCATCTTAAGCTCAGCGTTCTCGCGTCTTAAACGATTGATTTCCATCTCCTTGGCGGTCGCCTTGCCCTGGTCCGACAGGTTGCCGTTCTTGGCTTTCCTTATCCAGTACTCGATGGTCGACTTGCCGACCGACAGCCTCCGCGCCGCTTCCGGGACGCTCAAGCCGGCCTCCGTCACCAGCTTCACTGCTTCTTCTTTGAACTCCTTTGTGTATACGCCCTTTGGAACCCTTTCCATCTCCTGCACCTCCGTCTTGGCATTGTACCTCAACTTTGGTGTCCACTACTTTCATCTTACCCTAAATGTCTAATATCAAAAGAACTGGTTTCTATGACCATGGCTATGACGCCCGTGACCATCTCAGAACTGCGAAAAGGTTCATCTGCCTTCATCTGCCATCGACTTTTTCTCCTTGCGATATACTTTCGACTGTGACAGAATGGAAAAGAGAGAGGTTGTCTTAGATCCCGGGACAACGGAGATATTCAAGGCTACTCCATCAAGTGGTGAAGATTCTATGATCCCCTAATAGTTATTTTTCAAACTGACCTACTACCCCCAATCGCAATATGAGGTAATTCCAACGATTTCGTGGTAAGATATTGCTCGTATGGAACCGATAGCACAACAGTCCCACAAAACTGTGACCGTTTCATTTGAGGAGAACGTCTACGTAGCTACTTATTCAGCAGGCTCTCATGCCGTTACGGTGCACTCCATAACAGGTCCAGAGACCAATTCCGGACACGAGAGGTACGGCCTTGGGGGCACCTCTATAGACTCCCAGGAGTCTACTGCCAAACTACTCACTCTGCAATTTCTCGAAGAACGCAAAAACACAGCAGACCGAGCCGCAGGTCCCAGCCCATGTGCGCGGAGTAGTGAAAGTGACCACGTACTGCAAGGTTGCTGGAAAACTCTTGAGTGAAAATTCGTCATCATCCGATCTACTATCTCGTAACCAGATTCAACACATGTAACCATCTTAGAACGACGAAAAGGTTCATCTACGTTCGTCTGTGATCGCCATTTTTGTCTTGTGATCTACTTTCGACTGTATGAGGGTGAACGAAAGAAAGGTCGTGGGAGGTTCTTATTGAAGATCAGGCTGTGGATGCCACACACCCTTTTTATCAGTAATCTTCACTGAAAGACTCTGATTCAAGCTGACAAATATGTAGTGGAAGCGCGCGCCGAGGACGATGAGCCGTGGTTACTGCCTCCACCTACAAGGCGGTGAAATCTGTTTGGCTCCGAGGCGGACGATTGCCACCTGTAGTATAGTCTCCCGGAACAGGCGGCCAATGAATGTTTTGCCCGAAGAGATATTTCGCTCGATAGGGCCGACGGATAATGCTATAATTGCCAGTGCTGGAGAGGAGATACAAAGCTACCTGATTATAATTGTTTTGTGATTTCTGCCTTTCCGAGAGGGAGAATGAATGTCTGGCTATTCAGTTTTCTTGAGTTCAACTTTTGCTGATTTGAAAGAAGAACGAGTTCAAGCGAGAAAAGCACTGGAGCTTATCCCCGCCGCAGTTCTTTGTGCCGAAAATTGTGGGTCCGCGGGAGAACCTCTGTGGCCAACTCTGAAAAAACTGATAGATAAAGCGGACGCAGTGGTCTTAATTATTGGGCAGCGCAGCGGTGCGTCGGGGGAATCGGGGGAGCCTTGGACCGAGAAGGAGGTGCGGTATGCTATAGAGAACAACAAGCGCGTGTTCGCGTACATCAGAGAGGAGCTACCTGATAGACTGGTAAGACAGGTTGATGTGGATAAGAGCGCGAAACGCAAACTAGAACAATTTATCTCCTTTATCGAGGAAAAGCTCGCCATCGTACCCCGCTTCCGCCGTGGTGAATACTGGCGACTAATCGGTATGTTGGTGCGTGATGTAGACCGGTACTTCCAGCAAGTTGAGGCAGAAAAGCAACATAACTCATACACCGATAGTTACATCGCTTGAAGACCGTTGGGTACGTGTGGGCAGCCGTTCAGGCTTGAAATCTTGAAGGGTTAGCAGCCTGACCGTATCGTGTTGCTCTTAGTCATTGGGTATACGAGCGTAAATAAAGCCAGGCGTATTTGTCCCATCTGCGAAGAACAGTTGAGCCTCGACAAGCATGGGTCCCCAATACGAGAACCTTACACAAAAGGTAGGATCTTCATCACGAACCACTTCTTGTCGACCAAACTTTCCGCCTGCGTTCCAAACTACTCTTGATGGCACGTCAGCATCTTTCCGCCGGTGGGGGACTATCCATAGCTTCACGCTCATCTTCTACACCAAGAAATTTATTATTCAGCTAATTCAACAACTTATAGAGACAGAAAGAGGGCGTGGCACCACAGGAGGGGTTGTGGTGAGGGATCATGCCTCATCTGATTCCGTCCGGTTTATCAGTTTCACGGTAGAGGGGATAGCGACGCCCGCAGCCTGGAACACCTTGCCCGTATCGCCCCGGAGTTCCGTCCTGATGATCACGTCCTTCCCGACCGCCGACACTTCTATTTCCTTGAGATGATCGAGATCACGGATCAGCCTGTCCCATTCGAGCTTCCAACCTTTCTTCGCAAGCCGGGTCCTGAGCTCTTTCATGAGGATGAGTGCCAGGAAGCTGCAGAAGACATGACCTCTTATCGTCTCGGTCCTCTTGTGGAAGATGGGCCTTGTATTGAGCACAGATTTTATCGTCCTGAACGCCTGCTCCACCATCCAGAGGTTTTTGTACTGTCTTGCTACGTGCTCCGGTTTAAGGGATGTGTTCGTGGTGAGCACCCACTTACCGTCGTAGCGCGCCTCATTGGCGACCTTATCATTGTCGATGGCAACGGCATTCTTCTCCATCCTGACGTACTTCCGGTAGCCCTTGTTTCCGATGAGGCCTTTCGTCCCTTTCGTCAGGCGCTCTTCAAGCGCCGCTATTATGGCCTGCCTGTCATGGGCATCCTTCTTCGCCTGGTCTTCATTGACGCAGACGATATAGCGTTTCCCCCCATGCAAGACTTCCTTCACCTTCAGATTCTCCTCGATCTCATGGTAGCGTCCGGCTCTGGAAAGGACATCCGTTCCGATCTCCTTTTGGCTTCTCATCCTCACGCCCAGGATATAGTCGATCTTGTGTCTTTCCAGCTCGATGATCGTCTCCTTGCTGATCATCCCCCTATCGGCGACTACGCAGAATCCTGCCGATGCCGAAGCGCTTTTGCAGTCGTGTGACGACGGGGAGAAGGGTCTTTACGTCGGCGGTGTTGCCGGGCCACATCTCGGAACAGATGGGGGTTCCATTTTGATCTAATACGACACCGACCACCATCTGCTTGAGATCGGGGCGGCTGTCCTTCGAGTTACCATATTCCCCCAGGTAATCTCCCTCGCCCTCGAAGTAGATGCTCGTCGTATCGAAGAAGGCAAGGGTGAGGTCGGCAAAGAGGTCTCTCCTTCTCTCGAAGAGCTTCTCCTCCACGATGTCCTTCACACAGCGGGGGGAAAAAGGCGTAGCGTCGGTTTGATCCGGAAGAGGTTCACCGAGCCATGCCATCGCCCGGTAGAGATGGTGGAGGGCAATATCTTTTGTCCCCTCTATCCGGTAGTCCTTCTGCCATTCGTCACAAGGGCGGTCGGAGCCGGTTTCCGTGAGGCGGTGGAGGACGGTGAGGGAAAGGGCCCTTTCAACTGGGAACTGGAACTGACGGCGGGCAATAAGATCATCGAGAACTTCCCGTATGCCGAGCTCATCCCAGAGACGGCCGAAGATGAGGGGTATGCCGATCTTCGTATCTTTTGCCGGAGGTGTCTCCCCTTTTTCATAGGCATCGAGAAGGGCAAGCCTCTCGGAGAACCGGGCGCCGGAGCGAAGGAGGCTATCGATGGCGCCGCTTTCCTTGAGGAGGTCGGTCCGGCCGATGGTCCCGACGACTTCCTGCTTCACCTTTCCTTCGTCTCTCCGATTGCGGACAATCTGGAGATACTCCCGGGGTCCCGACTTCTTGGTCCTGAAGAACATATCACCACTATACTAAATTATATTATCCTACCAGTCAAGAACATAATGGCAATGACGTGGCACTACGAAAAGGGCTGTTTTTCAGATTATTGCCCGAAAACCCGCATGAATACGTGGGTCAATTGGCAAAAATGGAGGAAAAGTGTAGAAGGGGCCTTAGAGGGACGTTCTTCACTGGCTTCACTTGCTGAGCTGTTGACCCCCAGTCTACCTATTTATCAATTACGATTCGTACGCGACGAATGCAGGAGAAACTCGACGGTTACAAAAACAGAAAGAGAAAAACAGAAAAACCTTCAACCGCTGCATTTCAGCTATACCCGCAAGGAAAGACGGTAGCCTTCGGGTTATCATAGATAATTGGGCAAGTAAGCTCTCCCCCCATGGTCTCTCGCCGGTCCTCACGTTGAGGGAGAAGGTCGACCGATAGGGGCGAGTCGGCCTATGGGTCGACCTTCTTATCCTGCTTAGCAAAGCCAAGGAAAAGGACGGGGCATGGGCACCGAAGCGCAACAAACCTTCCGTCATGCCACGTTCAGCATGAAATCGACGTGTACGGCATCAAAAGGGAAAACCACTTTGCCCTCATCGTCCTTTTTTAAGATTCCTGCTTTGAGAAGGGACTGTATATCGCCGTGGACCGCCTTCACATCCCTGCCGGCCCGGCGCGCCGCCTCGCGGATAGTCATCGGTCCCGCGCCGGCCATGGCCTTGAGCAAATCCCACCTCTTGCCCGAGAATACCCTGAAGAGAAGGGCGGGCGACTCAAAGCTGATGAAGCTGCCCTCCGGGTTTCCCTTAAGGGCCGAAAGAAACCGTCTGTCGGTCTTTTCTCGCGAAGCAACTTCCAGCGTCACCGTATTCATGTCAAAACCTCCACTTGTCGACATCCTTCCAGAAATCATGAAGCAGAGCTTCCGCTGTCGTAAAAATGTACTCCACTTCTTTACCGCCTATGTGCTTATGGTCTCCCTTGCCTGATTCGTTATCGTAACGCAGCACACACACGCCGTCTACCACTAGAGCCAGTCTGTACTTAAGTACGTGAGCGCTGCCCGCCTCAGGTCGTGACAATCGCCACACCACCATCTCAACGAACATCGACTCCGAAAGAATACGGCGTTCGTTGAGGAGGAGCTCAGCACCCATGTTGGAAACAATAACAACATTTAGGTATGTTGTCAATATCTCCAACATGGTCTCCTCTCTGCCGAGCAAAACAAATGCCGCGTGAAGTCCTCACCATTTCTCATGGTCGTCGGGTTGAGGAGTACAGTACAGGCATAGGACGGGTTTGGTCGGCCGTTGGCCCCCTGTAGATGGCACAAGTGCCGGATGTGAGGAGGCGGAGGTGGGAAGGGCGCCCGATACTTCCGCAAACAACTTTTCGGGGCTGCCCTTTGTCACCCCTGGTTATCATACCTCCTTCTCATGCCTGGTTGTCGCCCCTAGTTGTCACTTTGACGGGAGAGTGGGAAAAAAGAGAAAATATTGTGGGCACCCGGCGCCGTTTTGATAGGCCCTAAAGAGATGGCGCAGCCTGACTTGTTACAACCGGTTTCGAGAGGACCCGTAAGCTGGTGTTGTTCTTTGACAACTGAGCCGCAACAGACGCATCTCACGGCGGTGCAGCGCCCCCGCTTTGCCGTTCGTGGTGGTTCATTCAAAATTAGGAATTCAACACGCCCCCCCCTAAAACCGTCAACTTTCGTGTGCGTCCAGAAAAGGCAGGTGTGTTCAGCAGGAGTTAGTCCTGCTATGGTAAAAGTCAGGAGCCATATAGCTCTTGGATGGCAGGGTCTGAGGGAAACCGATACCTTGAAGCCCATCGACAACGTCACTGAAAAAGGATGACGGCGAGCTGTCAGGCCGTAATGAAAGTAAACGCATAGGTGGCCTCGAAAGTACGAAGCTCTGAAAGCCGAGCCCTCACGAAAGGGGCGAAGGCTCACATGGGTACCCGAAAGCTGACTGACACGAGTATTCCGCTTCAGCGGGGTGATAGCGGCAGCATGACAGCAAGGATACACCATGCAACTGGAGAAGCCCTCGCCGCCCCGGTCGAGAAATCGCCGGAGCAAGGTAGGTCCTATAACCGAGGACGCGGGAAGTGGACCGAAGGCGGCAGGGTGGCGGATGGGCCGGTAGTAGCGATGATGGAGGGTAATGCCTCCGGAGCGAAGCGGCCCTGCTTTTGTTACTTCTCTTTCAACACAGTGAGGCAGGAGGTGAAATGACAAAGACACCAATCAGTCTGCGGGATCTGAGAAAGAGGATTTACGCAACGGCGAAAGCCGATAAGCACCATCGATTCTGGGGCCTGTATGTGCACATCTGCAAGGAGGAAACACTTAAGGAAGCCTACCGGCTCGCAAAACGGAATAATGGGGCGCCGGGTATTGACGGCGTCACATTCAAGATGATCGAGCGAGAAGGATTGGACGCTTTCCTTGCAGGCATACGGGAGGAACTGCTCTCGGAGAAATATCGCCCCATGAGGAACCGGAAGAAAGAGATACCGAAAGGCAATGGGAAAACCAGAGTCCTGGGCATCCCTTGTATCCGGGACCGCGTGGTGGAGGGAGCGCTGAAACTGATACTCGAACCCATCTTTGAAGCTGATTTCCAGGAAGGCTCCTACGGCTACCGTCCGGGAAAGAAAGCTCACGAGGCCGTCCATCGCGTTTCGAAGGCGGTCGTATGGGGCAAGACCCGGGTCATCGACCTTGACCTCTCGGCTTACTTCGACTCAATCACGCATTCTACCTTGCTCGCGAAAGTGGCCTTGAGAGTTTCGGACGACAAAATACTGCGGCTCCTTAAGCTGGTTCTTGCCGTTAGCGGCAAGAAAGGGGTCCCGCAGGGAGGGGTCATATCCCCGCTGCTTGCGAACATCTACCTGAACGACGTTGATACAATGCTTGAGAAACTGAAGGTGCAGACGAGCAGAACGGGCGTTGCCAACATGGAGTATGCCCGGTATGCCGATGACCTCGTGGTGTTGGTCAATGGATATCGCATGAAGTGGGAGTGGCTGCTCAAAGAGACCTACAGGAGACTGCTTCTGGAACTGGCGCGCATCGATGTGAAGGTGAACACGGAGAAGACAAGACTCGCAGACCTCGTGAAGGGAGAAACCTTCAGCTTTCTCGGATTTGACTATCGGGGTTGCAAGACCAAAAGCGGCAAGCGTGGCGTGAGGCTAACACCGAGGATGAAGGCGAGGACGAAACTTTTGCAGAGCCTCAAGGACGTCTTTCGGCGGCGCGTCTCGCAGCCGGTAGAACAGATCATCACATTGATCAATCCGAAGCTCCGGGGCTGGGCGAACTACTTTAGGATAGGACATGCGAGCCGCTGTTTCTCCTACGTCAGGTACTGGGTCGAGAGGAAGGTGAGGCGACACCTCCAAAGGGCGCGGAATCGGTGGGGCTTTGGCTGGAACAGGTGGAGTAGTGAATGGCTGTATAAGAATCTTGGTCTCTATAACGACTACAAGATTCGATACTACCGTCCCGAAAGCGCTGCCAGTCGATAGGCATCATAAACCCTTGCGTGAAGACAAAGAGGAAAGCCGGATGCGGCAAATCCGCATGTCCGGTTTGATGCGGCGGGGGTTGGAAACGTGGCATGGTTGAGATCGTGTGACACTCGCGGGACGAAAGGGCGAGAAAACCGGGAATACAAACCTCAACCTAAACCGGCGCGCCAATCCTCGACCCTACGCACTTCCGTCAACCCCCTTCTAAAAACGGTTGTGAGAGAAGGGAATCAGGAAAGGGGCGCCGAGATGGTCTTCGTGCTGACGCAAAAGTCTTCACGTTGCCGGGGTGAGGAAGGTGAGGAGACGTTATAGGGAGGCTGGGGCGAAAGCGTTTTTCAGGCCGGTCCTTTTTGGAAAACGAAGCCGTGCCAGTCGCGCAAGCGGTGATGCCTCATGAGGGTGAGAGACTCGAACAGGGGCGGCAGACCCTTGGCGTACTGTGCTTCTATCCCTGAGAGGACGAGGTATCCCCCCGGGGCCGCCATCCGGGTAATCTCCGGTGCCCGCCGGCTAAAGGTGGCGAAATCGAGGTTGGCGAGGACGATGTCGAAGCGCCCCTTGACAGCGGCGATGTCTGCGCACATCATCAGGATGCCGGGGGTGTTGTTGAGCGCGCATGCCTTTTTCACTGCATCACAGGCCAGTGGGTCGTGGTCGAGGGCCGCGACGGAGAGAGGCGCCGAGGAGCGACGCGTTGACCGCAAGCACGCCCGACCCGGACCCGATATCAATTACGCTCATTCCCCTTATGGACAGGCGGTCCATCATTTTCAGCATCAGCTTTGTCGACTCATGTCTCCCCGTGCCGAAGGCCATCCCGGGCTCGATCACTATGGTCCTCCCCCGCACCGGGCGCCTGCGCCAGGGCGGCAGGATGGTCAGATCGCCGACCTTCACGGGCGTAAAATGGCGCCGCACCAGCGCGGCGTAATCTTTTTCCTCCTCCTCGGTCGTGGTAAGCAGCCGGACCGGCACGCCTGCGCCGCGCACATAGGCGCACAACCGGTCTGGGTCCGCCGGGTAGCACGTGATCCGCACGCCCCACGCGTCGTCTTCGATCCAGACCCCGCCGCAGAGCGCGTAGAAGGCGGCGTCAAGGACCTCTTCGGTCCCCTTGTCCGCATGTATGTCGACGCGCGTCACCATGGGTATATCTTTGGACGCCGTGAAAGGTTCTTCGCTGAAAGGCGTTCCACGGGAAAAGTATATAGAAAAAGCGGGTCGTGCGCAAAGGGCGGGAGAGAGCGGCGGTTGCGAGGAAACTTTTTGGGTTGAATTACGCTCCGGCGCACGGTATCCTTGATCTGGCGCACCCGGATCAGGCACAAACCGAACAAAAAGAAGGGGGAGGGCATGAAGCGCGCAGTGTGTGTCGGAGTGGTCCTGATAGCCGTCCTGCTTTTCGCCGCAGCCGCCGGGCCGCAGCAGGTCCCTGCCGGCGGTAGGAACATCATCCTTGCAACCACGACGAGCACCCAGGATTCGGGTCTGCTCGACGTGCTGCTCCCGCTCTTTGAGAAAAAGACGGGCTATTTCGTGAAGACCATCGCCGTCGGCTCAGGCCAAGCCATGGTGATGGGGCAGAAAGGGGAAGCCGACGTCCTGCTCGTGCACTCTCCCGAGGCGGAGGAAAAATTCATGGCCGACGGCTACGGCGCGGGCAGGCGGCTTGTCATGCACAACGACTTTGTCATAGTGGGGCCGGCTGTGGACCGGGCGGGGATCAAAGGTATGAAGTCGGCAACCGCCGCCTTCAGGCGGATCGCGACGGCACAGGCGCTCTTCATGTCGAGGGGCGACAATTCCGGCACCGACGCCAAGGAAAAGGTCGTGTGGAAGGCTGCCGGCATCGCGCCGTCATCGCAAAGATGGTACCAGCAGACGGGCCTCGGCATGGGACAGACGCTCAACGTTGCCTCGGAAAAACAGGCATATACGCTCGCCGACCGGGGGACCTGCCTGGCCTTGCGGAAGCACCTCGACCTGGTGATACTTGTCGAAGGAGACAGGGACCTGCTCAACATCTACCACGTGATAGAGGTCAACCCGACAAGGCAGCCCAAGGTGAACACCGCCGGCGCCAGGGCACTCGCCGATTTCATGGTGTCGCCGGAAACACAGGCGGTCATCAAGGCCTTCGGCGTCGATAAATTCGGGTCGCCCCTGTTTTTCCCCGATGCGGGAAAGCGGGTGGAAGACCTGGGGAAGTGAGTAAGTGGACCTGATCGTCGACGGGATGTGCAAGGCGTTCCGGCTCATGGCCACGGGTGACCCCGAGGTCATGGGCATCACCCTGTTGTCGCTCAGGGTGTCGGGCCTTGCGACACTCGTGAGCCTGGTGATCGGTGTATCGGCCGGTACCCTGGTTGCCTTGACGCGCTTCCCCGGCAGGGGCTTTGTCGTGAGTCTCATCAATACGGGGATGGGTCTGCCGCCGGTGGTGGTGGGTCTCTTCGTCACCATCCTCCTCTGGCGCAGCGGTCCCCTCGGCTTTCTGGGGATGCTCTATACGCCGGGCGCCATGATCCTTGCGCAGGCGGTGATTGCAACCCCTATCGTCATGGGCATCACCCTTGCCGCCATGCAGCAGCTCCCGAAAAAACTGAGGCTTCAGATCCTCGCCCTCGGCGCCACGAGGCTCCAACTGGCATGGATATTGATGAGGGAGGCCAGGCTGCCTCTCCTCGCGGCCGTGATGGCAGGGTTCGGCGGGGTCATCTCGGAGGTAGGCGCCTCGATCATGGTCGGCGGCAACATCAAGGGGTATTCCAGGGTGCTGACCACGGCGACCGTGATGGAAGCGAGCAGGGGCAACTTCGACACGGCCATCGCCCTCGGCATCATCCTGCTTGTGCTTGCCTTTGCCGTCAACCTGGTGCTTACCCGCATCCAGCAAAAGGAGCGGCCCCGGTGAGCCGGCCTGGTGCGGTCATAGAAGGGCGGGGCCTTCGGGTGACAAGGGGCGGGAGCGTGATCGTCGACGTCCCCTCCTTTACCGTTGAGGAAGGGGAGGTGCTTTCCCTGATCGGTCCCAACGGTGCGGGAAAGACGACCCTCCTCCAGACCGTCTCGTACCTGGCGAAGCCTTTTGAAGGCGAGATCTTTTTTCGGGGACGGAAGGTGGGCACGGAGTGCCCCGTGCTCACCTACCGGCGCGCCCTTGCCGTGGTGTTCCAGGAGCCCCTCCTCTTCGACACTACCGTCTTTGAGAACGTGGCGTCGGGGTTGAAGATGCGGGGCATGAAGAGGGTGCCGATACGGCACGCCGTGATGGAGAGCTTGAGCCGTTTCGGCATCGCGCACCTGTCGGACCGCTCGGCCCGGAGCCTCTCGGGTGGGGAAGCCCGGAGGGCAAGCCTGGCCCGTGCCTTTGCCATCCAGCCGGACGTCCTGCTCCTCGATGAGCCCTTCGCCTCGCTCGATCCCGGGAGCCGCGAGCCGTTGATCGAAGACATACAGGCAGTTATCAGATCGACGGGGACGACGGCCGTCTTTGTCACGCACGACCTGATGGAGGGCGTGCGGCTCTCAGACCGCATAGCCGTGATGGACCGGGGCCGGATCCTTCAATCGGGTCCTCCCGAAGAGGTGCTGAACGCCCCCGTGGACGAGTTTGTCGCCTCCTTCGTGGGCGCCGGCACTATGCTCAAGGGGCAGGTGGTGAAGAGCGGATGCGATACCGTGACGGTCTCCGTGTCGGACAGGGAGATCGAGGCGGCCGGCTCTTTCCCCGTGGGCAGCCGCGTCATCCTCTCCATAAGGCCGGAAAACGTCACCCTTTCCGCGCCGGCCGGGACGATGTGAGGACGACTCGCCGGTGACGAGCAGTCCGAACGTTTTTCCCGGCATAGTGACCAGGGTCACGCCTATGGGGTTCTACCGGAAAATCGGCCTCGACTGTGGCTTCCCGATCGTCTCCCATGTGGCTATGCACTCCCGCGAGCCGCTGAAGCTTGCGGAAGGGCGGCGGGTGACGGTCTCCTTCAAGGCTGCGGACGTTCACGTGATAAAAAGGGATTAGAGTATTTCTTGCAAAAACCCCTTAATTTTTCTTTCCGGTTATCGATAACAGTAACATGCAGGGTGTGTCACTCAGGGAAGACGTGCTTGCAAAGGCGGAGGCGTTGAAAGTCCTGCCGACCCTCAACACGGTCATCGATGAGGTGCTTCGGGTGCTGGCGGACGAGAATTCGTCGTTCAACCGGCTCTTCAACGTAGTGAGGTATGATCAGGCCATCTCTTCAAAGGTTATCAGCATAGCCAATTCCGCCTATTTCGGCAGAGGGTCCGAGATAACCAACCTGGAAAGGGCCATGGTGGCCATCGGGTTTGACGAGATAAGAAGGATCGTCATGTGTCTCGTCTTCCTCAAGGAGATGCTCCACCAGTGGAAGCTGAGTCAAGCCGACCTTGCGCTCCTGTGGACGCATACGCTCTCCGTTGCATGCACCGCAAAGGTCCTGGCCGCCAAGACGATGGCCGAGGACCGCGAGAAAGTTTTTACTGTATCGATCCTTCACGACATAGGCAAGGTGCCCTTTTTCATGCACGACGACCGCTACGGAAAGCTCATAGAGGAGGCGGGGCGCACGGGCACGGATATCTGCTCCCTCGAGGTTGAGACCTTCGGCATCGACCATCAGGAGGTAGGCCGATTCATGGCGGTGAAGTGGAGGTTCCCCCAGGAGTTCTCCAACGTCATCGGAAAACACCACGGGAGAGCGGAGACAGGGGAGTCGCTCGTCGACCTGGTCGCGAAGGCCGACAGGTTCGTCGACAACCCCGCAGCCGACCTCGGTCCCGAAGGCATTGTCCTCCGGGGAGAGGCAGACCTGATAAAGACCGAGAGAGACAGGATCGGCGAACTCATGGGGGTGGCGTGATGACAGCGCATCAACTTAGCGCAGAGTCCTTCCTCTTTCAATGGAACTTTTTCGAGCGGGCTATCAGCAACTACTCGATCATCATCAAGATGTTCCAGCACATGGAGGCGGAGAAGGACCTTGTCGCCCATATGCCGAGAGTCTTTGTCGAGGAGACGATATTCGATAGCTGCCAGCTCGTCATGAGGGGCGACGGGACCGGAGAGTTTTTTTCCGTTGACGGCAGCCTGAAATCGGTGGATTGGGAGAGGATCGAGAGGCGAAGGGGACGGACCTTTTCCCCTATCGTTGCTCAGGACGTCTTCGGCTACGGCACGCTCTATGTCTATCCCCTGAAGCGGAATATTCACGTCTTCGGTTATCTCCTTTTCGGAAAAAAGAAGTCGATCACCCTCGACGCGAATACCGTGAGAGACCTGGAGCTGCTCTGTGAGATTATGAACCGGTTCATCCTGCTCAACATGCGCATAGATGAATTGAAGGCGGCCGAGGACGCGAAAATACGCCAACTCGACACACGACTTGCCACCACGAAAACGCTGCTCGAGAACGTCATCGACCAGTTCCCTCACGCGCTGTTTCTCCTCGACGAGAAGGGGACCATCTGTTTCGCCAACAAGACCGCGAATGACGAGTTTGTGCGGGGTAAGGATCTCGTCGGGGAGCGGATTGAGGACGTACTGGGCGGGATCGAGAAGGCGCTCCTAGGGAAAGACACGATCCTCCGGGGAGAATTGCATCACAGGCGCGGCGGCGAGTACAAGCTCTACAGCCTGGAAAGTTACCCCATAAGGGACGACAAAGGAAAAGCCGTCTTCAAGAGCCTGATCCTCAAGAACGTCGTTGACGAGAGGGTCGAGGAGGAGGAGAGCACGTACAGGGGCAGGATGGAGAGCATAGGCAAGCTTGCGGGCGGCGTCGCGCACGATTTTAACAACGTGCTGACAGGCATACTCGGCTACGCCTCACTGATGAAAAAGATGGCGCCCCAAGAGGGGCCGCTTGGCAGGTACGCCGAGGTCATCGAAGCTTCCGCGAAGAGGGCGGCCAGCCTGACCGAGCACCTCCTCAATTTTTCAAGAAGGCAAAGGACGCAGACAGTCGACCTCGTGGACCTGAACGCGCTGCTTGGCGATGTATTATTTCTCGTGCGGGAAAGCTTCAGGACCGTCAACGTCGAGAAGGACTTCGATGCGTCGCTGTCGCCCATCAGGGGGGACGCGGGCGAGCTGCAGCACGTCTTCCTTAACCTGTGCGTCAACGCCAAGGATGCCATGCCCCAGGGCGGTACGCTGACGATAACGACGTCGCGGGAGACGGCCGGAGACAAGGCCGGATTTGCGGCGGTGAAGATCCGCGATACAGGACCGGGCATCGACGAAAGCCTGAAAAGGCGGGTCTTCGAGCCCTACTTCACCACAAAAACAGAGAATAAGAAGCTGGGCATGGGGCTCTACCTGGTCCAAAAAACAGTAAAGCGCCATGGCGGCTTCATCGAGCTGGAAAGCGGAGCGGAGACCGGGACGATATTTACCCTCTATTTTCCCTTCGTGGAACCCGCGAGCGAGCCTCCGGAAGAGTTTGCCCAGCCCGTGCGGGACTTAAGGAAAAGGACCGTGCTTGTGGTCGATGATGAGGAGGTCGTAAGGGATCTGATCGCAGGACTCCTCAGCCAGGAAGGCTATGAGGTGCTGCGGGCCGAGGACGGGACGGCAGCCATCGCCGCCTTTGAAAGCAGGGCGGGCTCGATAGACCTGGTGATCCTTGATATGATCATGCCTCGCATGAGGGGAGAAGAGGTGCTGGCAAGGCTGAGAGGCATGCCGGTCTCTCCGAAGGTGGTGATATCGAGCGGCTTTATGTCCGAGGAACAGCGTGACAGGCTGAAGGAATACGGGGTCGACGGTTTCCTCGACAAACCCTATGGCGAAGAGGACGCGCTAAATGTGGTGCGGTCGGTCCTGGCGAAGGCACCCGTTCTTTCTTGACTCGTTCAGCACCACTCCACGTCCGTTGACCCGAAAGCCTGAGTGAGCCGCCCCATGACTTCATCAATGAAAACGCCGTCGAGCCACACATCGAGTTTCCGCCCCCTGTAGACAGCCTTCGTCTTCGACGCATAGTTCATTCGATCGATGAGCACCTTATCTACGCAGGGCCGCACCTTGTCCGCCAGGACCTCGGGGTCCATGGGGAGCACGGGGCCGATGAAGGCGTACGTGGAGACGCCGCTCCTATGGAGCGTCTCCAGGGCCTCGATCCTCGCTTTTATAGGCGGCGCCCCCGGCTCGAATACCTTCCTCACCGCCTCGCTGTCCGTGGTGATGGTGATCCCTACCGAGAGGTTGTCGAAGGTCGTGAGCAGGTCGAGGTCCCTCAGCACCAGGGGGGACTTGGTCAGAATATTGACGGGGTAAGGTCTCGATCGCAGCACCTCCAGACACCCCCGGGTCACGCGATACCGGGCCTCGGCCGGCTGGTAGGGATCCGTCACCGAGCTGAGGATGATGGTACCGCCGCCTGCCCTTCTCGTCTGCCTTTCCAGGAGATGCGGCGCGTTGACCTTCACGTCCACGAAACTCCCCCACGGCTCGCGGTGTCCGGTAAATCTCTTCATGAAACTCGCGTAGCAATAGACACATGCATGCGAGCAGCCGACGTAAGGGTTGACGCAGTAAGTGATGCCGTCGATAGCCGATTTCGAAAGGATCGATTTTGCCCCTATCTCCCTGATTTGCATAGAAGTATTATAGCATGATCGCCTCTTAGGTCTTGTAGGAAGAAAGTCTTTTGTCTTGCCGACACCCGCCCCGGCATGGTAAAAATGCTGGAGAGGTGTTTCCGTGAAAAAGGGCCATGTCTGCCCCTGGTGGTGGTGTTTCACCTTCGACAACCCGTTGAGGCGACTTTTCCACAATCCCGACACGATCCTGTCGCCCTATATCCGGCCGGGCTTCACCGTGGTCGACATCGGACCGGGGATGGGTTTTTTTACCATGGCCATGTGCCGCCTGGTGGGAAAAAAGGGCAAGGTCATAGCCGCGGACGTGCAGCAGAAGATGCTCGACGGCGTTATGCGGCGGGCGCGTCGTTACGGCCTGACGGGCCCCATGAAAACGGTGCGCTGCTCTCCCGGGGACCTGCGCGTCCGTGAGAAGGCGGACTTTATCCTGGCGTTCTGGATGGTCCACGAAGTGCCGGAGAGGGAGCGCTTCCTGAGACAGGTAGCCGGCCTGCTTAAGCCCGAAGGCAGGTTCCTCATGGTGGAGCCCCGTCTTCACGTCAGGAAAGGGGCCTTTGACATTACCGTTGAAGAGGCGAAGGCAGCGGGTCTCAGGCTTGAAGGGACACCGGGGATCGCGTTGAGCAGGTCTGCCCTCTTCGCCCTTTCGAAAGCAGAGGCGGGCAAAGCACGGGTCTCGCAGGGGTAACCGTTCCTGTTGACATCGTTTTCCCCCTTGTACGATAATAGTTGATGCAGCGAAGATCGATTCCGGCCATCCTGGAGGAGATCGGGGCCCTGCTGGAGATCGAGGGAGATAACCCCTTCAGAGCAAAGGCTTATTTCAATGCCGCGAAGGTGCTCGCAGACCTCGACGACCTGGATTCACTCATCGCGCAGGGGCGCGTCAGGGAGATCAAGGGCATCGGAGAGGCGCTCTCCGCCAAGATCGTAGAGTATCAGGAAACAGGAAAGATGGCGTACCACGAGGAGCTGAAAAAGAGGCTCCCCGTCACGCTCATCGAGCTCCTGTCGGTGCCGAACCTGGGCGCGAAGAAGATCAGGGCGCTCCACGAGGAGCTGGGCATCACGAACCTGGCCGAGCTCGAGTGCGCGTGCAAGGAAAACCGGCTCGTCCGCCTTCCGCATTTCGGCGAAAAGACGCAGGGCGGGATCCTGCGGGGCATCGAGTTCTTAAAGCGCCACAAAGGGGAATTCCTCTTCGGGGAGGCTTACCCGGGTGCCGCCGAGTCTGCTCGCATGCTCGGGCGGGCGCACCCGGACGCGTTTGTGGAGATGTGCGGGAGCATCAGGCGGAAGAGAGAGGTCGTCAGGAACATCGATATCCTGGCGGGCACGGAGGACCGCACCGGCCTGTCGCGATATTTCGCCTCCATGGCGGGCATGGAGGAGGTGCTCGCGGAAAAAGACGGGGAGACAACGTGCCGGATGTCTTCGGGCATCACCGCCACGTTGAGGGTGGTGGATAAAAAGTCGTTTTTCAGCGCCCTCGTCTATTTTACGGGAAGCAGGGAGCACTACGCGAGACTCCTGGCCCTGGCGCAGACCAGGGGTCTTGTGCCCGACGAGCGTGGCCTTCTCAAAGGGGAGCGGCCCCGGGAGGCGCAGGGCGAGGCCGATGTCTACGGTTGGCTGGGCCTCCAGTATGTGCCGCCGGAGCTCCGGGAAGATATGGGAGAGATAGAGGAGGCCGAGGCCGGCAGACTGCCCCGGCTCGTCGAGCAGGCAGACATCAAAGGGGCGCTCCACGTCCATACGGACATGAGCGACGGCACGGCCGGGCTTGCGGCCATCGCGCAAAGCGCCGGAAAGATGGGCCTGTCGTATGTGGGCGTCTGCGACCACAGCAAGAGCGCGTACTACGCCGGGGGCCTTAAGGCGGACGACGTACGGAGGCAATGGGCAGCCATCGACGCCTTCAACGCGGAGCACCCGGATTTCTGTTTTTTGAAGGGTATCGAGAGCGATATCCTTCCCGACGGCAGCCTCGATTATGACGAGGAGCTGCTTGCGGGCTTCGATTTCGTGGTCGCCTCCGTCCATTCAGGCTTCACCATGAGCCGGACGGATATGGAGGCGCGGATCATCAGGGCGATGGAAAACCCTTACACCACTATACTCGGCCATCCGACGGGCAGGCTCCTCCTCGCGAGGGACGGCTACCAGGTGGATATGGGCCGCATCATCGAGGCGGCGGCCGAGCAGCGCGTCGTGATCGAGCTGAACGCGAGTCCCTACCGTCTCGATATCGACTGGCGGCACCTTCAGTGCGCAAAAGGGCGGGGCGTCATGATCGCCATCGACCCGGACGCCCATTCCACGGGGGGGCTCTTCGACCTTTTCTATGGGGTCGGCATCGCGCGAAAAGGCTGGCTGGAGGCCTCCGACATCGTCAACACGCGCGGTGTTCGGGGGATCAGGGACCTCTTTGCAGAGGTGAGAGATGCCAAAAAACATTGAGGTAGTCATAGGGAAGCTGAAGACCATGCACGGGCCGCCCAGGGTCGAGCTTGTCTATCACAACCCGTTGGAGCTGACCGTGGCGGTCGTGCTTTCCGCCCAGTGCACCGACGAGCGGGTAAACCGCGTGACGGACGCGCTTTTCAAAAAGTATGTCACCGTGGAGGACTACCTCGATGCGCCACAGGAACAGCTTGAGGAGGATATCAAGCCCACCGGGTTTTACCGGAACAAGGCGCGGAGCCTGAAGACCATCGCCCGCGAGCTAAAAGAGAGGTTTGGGGGTCATGTCCCCGATGACATAGATATGCTGGCGACGGTCAAGGGCATAGGGCGGAAGTCGGCGAATATGATCGTGGGGCTCGCCTACGGGAAACCGGCCGTGATTGTCGACACGCACATGATAAGGGTGAGCGGCCGCATCGGCCTCACTGCGGAGAAGGACCCGGAAAAGATCGAAAAGGACCTTGAGGCCGTGGCGCCGAAGGACGCCCGGACGGCCTTCTCGCTCCTCATGATTCTTCACGGAAGATACGTATGCAAGGCGAGGAAGCCCGAGTGCCCGCGCTGCCTCCTGAGGGAGGAGTGCGATTACTGGCTCGCGGGTAATGTGGAAGGCGTTTTATAGGTCCTATAGGTCGTATAAGTCCTATAGGACCTATAAGAAAATAGTTCAAAAGGAAAGGTTGGGAGGTACTATCATGGCGTTTGAGCGAGAGAGTTTGACGGGCGACGAGATCGCTCGTCTCACGGAGCTGGGCAGGCATGCCCGGGGCGATATCATCAGCATGACGAACGTGGCGGGTTCCGGTCACCCCGGCGGGTCGTTGTCGTCCCTGGAGATGTGTCTCGTGGTGTTTTCGTACGCAAACTTATCGGGGGCGGTTCGCGACAGGATAGTGGTAAGCCACGGCCACACCTCGCCCGCCGTCTATGCAAGCCTCGCCCGTCTGGGCTACCTGCCGGTCGACGAGGTGGTCGCGTTTTTCAGGCGGGCGAAAAGCCCTTACGAAGGCCATGTGGTCAAGGGTATCCCCTTCATCGACTGGTCGACGGGGAACCTGGGCCAGGGGCTCTCCGCCGGGTGCGGTTTCGCGCTGGCCGCTAAATTGCGGCGTGAAGACTTTCACGTCTACGTGCTCATGAGCGACGGTGAGCAGGCAAAGGGGCAGGTTGCCGAGGCCCGCCGGTTCGCGCACAAGTACGGGTTGTCGAATATCACCGTGGTGATCGACGTCAACGGCATTCAGATCAGTGGTAGGACGGATGCGGTGATGCCCGTCAATATCGGCAAGGATTACATCGCCGACGGATGGGACGTGATCGACGCGGACGGCCATGACGCGGACAGCCTCTACAAGGCGCTCCGGCAGGCCCGGAAGCTCCCGAACCCCGTCTGTATAGCAGCCCGCACCGTGATCGGGAAGGGCGTCCCCTTCATGGAGGGGAAGGCTGAGTACCACGGCAAACCCCTCAATCGGAAGGAGATGCAAGAGGCGGCGGCCGCCCTCGGCATCGAGGACAGGACCGACTACTACAGGGAGAAAAGGAAGGGCGTCTGGGGATGGCGGCCGGAGGTCGAGCCGGATGAGGCCGTGGCTATCGATACCGGTGCGCCCTTCACCTACGCGGACGACGACAAGATCGACAACAGGACCGCTTTCGGCAAGGCCCTCAAAGACATAGGTGAGAAGAACATCCCTCAGGGCAGGCCGGTCTGTGCGCTCGACTGCGACCTGGCAAGCTCCGTCAAGTCCGCCGACTTCGCCCGCGCCTTTCCCGACTACTTTATTCAGGGAGGCGTGCAGGAGCACAACACGGCCACCGTGGCCGGGGCCCTCTCCACCATGGGCATCCTCACGTTTTTCGCCGACTTCGGCGCCTTCGGCATGGATGAGACGTACAACCAGCAGAGGCTGAACGATATCAACAGGACCAATCTGAAGCTCGTCCTCACCCACCTCGGCCTCGACGTGGGGGAGGATGGGAAGACGCACCAGTGCATCGACTATATCGGCCTCAGCCGGAACCTCTATCGCTTCAAGCCTATCGTCCCGGCGGACGCGAACCAGACGGACCGCGTGGTCCGGTATGCGGCGGGTACACGCGGGAATTTCATGATAGGCACGGGCAGGTCCCAGTGGCCCGTGATCCACGCGGAAGACGGCGGGTCGTTTTTCGGCAACGGCTACCGGTTCGTCTACGGGCGGATGGATGTCATCTGCAAGGGCACGGACGCCGCCATTATCACGTACGGGGGGATGGTCGCCAGGGCGATAAAGATAAGGGCAGCCCTCCAGACGATGCAGAAATCGACGACGGTGATCAACATGGCCTGCGTGACCGAGATCGACGAAGAGACGATGCTGGGTCTCCTCGATATCCCGTGTATCGTCACCTATGAGGACCACAACCCGGAAACGGGCATCGGCTCAGGGCTTGCGTTCTGGCTTCTCGACCATGGGTACAGGGGGCGGATGGCGCGCTTCGGCGTCAAGGACTACGGGCTCTCGGGCGAGACGGAGGATCTCCTGAAGGCAGAAAAACTGGATGTCGATTCCATGGTGGAGGCGCTCAAACAGATAATGAAGTAAGGAGGAAACATGGCACAGATCAAAGACATGTACAAGAAGGTAGTGCAGGACAGGTTCCCCGAGACGATCACCATCGACATGGGCGGGCAGACCCTCTCCTATCGCAAGAAGGTGTGGAGCATTTACGACGCAGGCGAGAAGGCGGAAGTCGTGCAGGGCGTGCGCTACGGTGAAAACCCGGACCAGCCAGCGGCCCTGTACGAGCTGGTAAATGGCAATATAGTGCTGGGCGACGTGCGGTTTTTCGACTTCGATTCAGGACTTGTGAGCAGGATCACCGAGAAGGACCAGTTGCAGGTGGGGAAGCACCCCGGCAAGATAAACCTGACGGATGTGGACAATGCCCTCAACATCCTCAGGTTGCTCGATAAGAGCCCGGCATGCGCCATCATGAAGCACAACAACCCCTGCGGGGCGGCATACGGGGAGACGCCGGCCGAGGCCTTCGAGAAGGCGTTCTGGTGCGACCGGATCGCGGCCTTCGGCGGCGCGGTGGTGCTGACCCGCGCCGTAGACGCCGAGACGGCCCGGCTGATGTCCCAATACTACTTCGAGGTCGTCTGCGCCCCCGATTACGAAGGGGCCGCCCTCGACATCCTCAAGAAATGGAAGAACCTGAGGATCCTTCAGATAAAGGAGATCGAGAGGCTCCAAAAGTACAAGACCAAGAGGATCATCGACTTCAAGTCCCTCATGGACGGCGGTCTCATCATCCAGGAGTCCCAGCCCTTCACGATCAAGGGGAAGGAAGACCTGAGCCCCGCCCAGACCACGTACAAGGGCGAGGTCTACAAGGTAAAGAGGGCGCCGACGGAAAAGGAGCTGGACGACATGCTCTTCGGCTGGTACGTGGAGTCCGGGGTCAGCTCGAACTCGGCGCTCTTCGTCAAGGACGGCGCCACCGTCGCAATCGGCACGGGTGAGCAGGACAGGGTAGGCGTGGTGGAGATCGCCGTCTTCAAGGCGTACACCAAGTTCATGGACGGCCAGGTCTTCAAGAAGTTCGGCGTGCCCTATGCCGTGTTCCGTCTTGAGGCGGAAAAAGGGCTGAGGCGGATGGAGGACCTCAAGGAGATCGAGGAGTACGTCAGGGCGCAGAAAGGCGGTCTTCTCGGCTCCACGGTGGTCTCCGACGGCTTCTTCCCCTTCAGGGACGGCGTGGATGCGGCGATCAGGGAAGGCGCGACCGCAGTGATCCAGCCGGGCGGCTCGGAGAGGGATTTTGAGGTGATCGAGGCGTGCAACGAGGCCGGCGTGACGATGGTCTTTGCCGGCCAGCGGCTGTTCAAGCACTAGGTTTCTTCCTTTTCATGAGGGGAAGGCTCCACGAGCTTTGCTCGTGGAGGGGGCGACGCTAGCCCCAATAATTGCGTGCAACGAGGCCGGCGTGACGATGGTCTTTGCCGGCCAGCGGCTGTTCAAGCACTAAAAGCCTTTTTTATAGTTGCACTTGATCGGTCCGATCAGACTGATCCGTCCGATCCGACCGATCCGACGGATCAAGTAAAAGCCCTTCCCGACACCTCTTATTACATGCACGTGCCCTGCATGATGCCGTTTTATGTTGACAAGCGGGCGCTTCAAAAATATAATTGTGAAATTATTAACTATCAAAAAATACGCCTTTGGAGGGATGAGCATGAGACCTTATTTCGAGAAGATGCAAGTATTCGGTAAGCCGGCGAAGGAGAATCCGGCCAATGCCGCAGAGATCAAGAAGGTCGAAGAGTCAATCGCAGCGCTTCTTGAGGAGAAGAAGAACGCGGGGCTGCCTGCCGCGGTACTCGCCAAGAGGGGTGAGTGGACCGTCCACCAGAGGCTCGAGTACATCGTCGATCCGGGCACCTGGGCCCCTCTCCACATGCTGTACGACCCCATGGAGGAAGAGTCCGGTACGACAGGCGTTGTCGACGGCCTGGGCAGGATAAACGGCAGGTGGTGCGTGATCATCGGGTTCGACAACAAGGTGATGGCCGGCGCGTGGATCGCGGGCCAGGCGGACAACATCCTGCGGGTCACCGACATCGCGAAGAGACTCCATTGCCCGCTCGTGTGGCTTGTCAACTGCAGCGGCGTGAAGCTGACGGAGCAGGAAAAGGTGTATGCGAACAGGAGGGGGAACGGCACCACGTTCTTCAGGCACGCTGAGTTGAATAAGCTGGGCATCCCCGTGCTGGCGGCCATTTACGGGACGAACCCGGCGGGCGGCGGCTACCAGGGCATCAGCCCCACGCTGCTCCTGGCGCACAAGGACTGCAACATCGCCGTGGGCGGCGCGGGCATCGTCAGCGGCATGGCGCCGAAGGGCTTCTTCGACGAGGGTATGGCCGAGCAGATCATCGACGCCACGAGGAAGTTCAAGTCGGTGCCTCCGGGAAGGGTCGCGATCCACTACGACGAGACGGGCTTCTTCAAACAGGTATTCCAGACAGAGGAAGCGATCCTCGACGCGGTGAAGGAGTGGGTCACCTATCTGCCGGCCTACAACGCCAAGTTCTTCAGGGTAGCGGAGCCGGCCGAGCCTGCCTTTCCGGCGGAAGACCTCTACAACATCGTCTCCTTCAACCAGAAGATGACCTATGACATCTACCAGTTCCTCTCAAGGCTCGTGGACGGCAGCGAGCACATGGAGTTCCGTCCGGAATACGGCCCCGAGCTGTACACAGGGCTCGTGAAGATCGACGGCTTCCTTATCGGCGTGGTGGCGAACAAACAGGGCATGCTGCCCAAGGGCTATCCGCAGTATGCCCCCTATCCTGGCATCGGCGGCAAGT
>CAVYJH010000003.1:605000-1541787 GCA_963768735.1 uncultured delta proteobacterium
AAGGTTAAGGGGAGATGTTAGTCGCAAGGCGAAGCGTTGAACCGAAGCCCCAGTAAACGGCGGCCGTAACTATAACGGTCCTAAGGTAGCGAAATTCCTTGTCGGGTAAGTTCCGACCTGCATGAATGGCGTAACGATTGCCCCGCTGTCTCGACCAGGGACTCAGCGAAATTGTATTGGCGGTGAAGATACCGTCAACCCGCAGCAAGACGGAAAGACCCCATGAACCTTTACTATAACTTGACAGTGAACTTCGGGGTAGCATGTGTAGGATAGGTGGGAGGCTGTGAAGCCTTGGCGCTAGCTGGGGCAGAGCCAACGTTGAAATACCACCCTTGTTGCTTTGAGGTTCTAACTCAGGCCCCTTATCGGGGTCGAGGACACTGTCTGGTGGGTAGTTTGACTGGGGCGGTCGCCTCCAAAAGTGTAACGGAGGCGCACGAAGGTTGGCTCAGGCTGATTGGAAACCAGCCGCTGAGTGTAAAGGCATAAGCCAGCTTAACTGTGAGACAAACAAGTCGAGCAGAGACGAAAGTCGGTCTTAGTGATCCGGTGGTTCCATATGGAAGGGCCATCGCTCAACGGATAAAAGGTACTCTGGGGATAACAGGCTTATCTCCCCCAAGAGTTCACATCGACGGGGAGGTTTGGCACCTCGATGTCGGCTCATCGCATCCTGGGGCTGAAGTAGGTCCCAAGGGTTTGGCTGTTCGCCAATTAAAGCGGTACGTGAGCTGGGTTTAGAACGTCGTGAGACAGTTCGGTCCCTATCTGCTGTGGGCGCAGGATAATTGCGAGGGGCTGTCCCTAGTACGAGAGGACCGGGATGGACGGACCTCTAGTGTACCGGTTGTCACGCCAGTGGCAGTGCCGGGTAGCCATGTTCGGAAGGGATAACCACTGAAGGCATCTAAGTGGGAAGCCCGCCTCAAGATTAATTATCCCGTCCGGTAGCAATACCGGGCTAAGATCCCAGGTAGACTACCTGGTTGATAGGTTAGTGGTGTAAGTGCAGCGATGCATTGAGCCTACTAATACTAATCGATCGAGCGGCTTGATCATATTTTATTACTTCATTTCAGTTGTCATAATTTTTGCGCACGATAGCGTTTGCGGCGTGCGCGGTAGTTTCCCGGTGACCAGGGCGGAGGGGTCACACCCGTTCCCATCCCGAACACGGTAGTTAAGCCCTCCTGCGCCGATGATACTGCAGGGGTGACTCTGTGGGAAAGTAGGTCGTTGCCGGGAGTAAATTAAAACCCCCAAGGAAGACAAATTTCCTTGGGGGTTTTAATTTATCCAAAGGCCGACCGGGCCAATTTCGCGCTATGCGCCGCAATCGAGGGGGCCGCGCGTCCTCGACGTTTGCGGCCCGGCAAAGCAATATGGAGCCGGGCACCCCGCCCATGTACGCCTCCGGGCGGCGACCCAGAGATTTCGGCACCTATCATCGAAATGTTCTCCGGCCGGGAAGAGCTTGTCGGGATGAATCTCGCCTGTCGCCATCCCTTTTTTGCGGCTGATGGGTAGAGCAAGCGTAAAATCTTATCTTAGTCATCACCCCAGCGGAAGCTGGGGTCCAGGGGTTCATGAGCCTCTGCGCCGACTTTTTAAGGTCGCCCGCCTGAGAGCTTCTGAAGCGTCATGGTGAGCCAGGCATTGATGCTCTGTCCTGCCCTTTTCGCCGCCATATATATTTTGCGGTGAACGTCCGGAGATACCCTCACCACGAATTTTCCCGAGAACGGCTTTTCCGGCTCCTCCCCTCTCGATTGACAGTACCAGATAATCGTCAACGGAGTCGTGAAAAGCCTTCTTCGTATGTCCAAGCTTGCGCGGTTGCATAAAAAGCAACGCCACCCCGATGGCCGTATGTTTCCCTGAACTCGATAACCGTCGCGTTTCTCTTGCATTCTACGCGCGCGAGTGGTACCCATTAACAGGTTAAACTGGGGGTCAGTGGCTTAGCAAGTGAAAGCGGTGGAGAATGTCCCCTTCGCCTTCACACCTCTGAAAGGAAGGATAGAGATGAATCGCTACGACATTGTATTTATGGGTTATTTGGGTATAGGTACAGTTGTTCCTTTTAACGGACCCAATTTCGCCGAATGGGGCGGTCCTGTGTTTTTTGGTCCCATGGCAGCCTCCTGTCTGCATAAAAGGATTGCCGCGGTGACGAGAATTGCCGAGAGCGATGACAAGCTTCTGGAACCACTGAAAGCTGCCGGTATCGATCTCTTCGTACAACATCGAGAGACCGCTCAACTTCGTGTCGTCTTCCCGACTGCAAATGTCGATGACAGGCAGATCTTTCTTGTAGAAAGCGGAAGACCCTTTGGCATTGATGACGTGCCTCCTTTAGAACCTTGTCTGATCCATCTTGCCGGCCTGAGTAACAACGAGTTTCCCTTGGAATTCATGCGAGCACTGAAAGCGCGAGGATTCCGCTTGTCAGTGGATATGTTCGACTTCGTGTACCAGGTCGACGATGGGACGGGACTGCTTCACCCTGAAGATATTATAGAAAAACGCGAACTCCTTCACATGGTCGATTTCGCAAAACTTGATGCAGTGGAGGCCGAAATACTAACCGGCACCAAGGTTCTCCAGGATCAGGCGGACATGCTGCAAGGGTGGGGAAGTTCGGAGACTGTAATAACATGTTCGGAGGGCGCACTGGCGCGCAGCAAGGGAAAGACCACGTTCGCACCATTCACCAACAGGAACACCAAGGGAAGAATGGGTCGCGGGGACACCTTTTCCGGGGCGTATTTGGCCCGGAGACTGGATCATCCTGTAGAAGATTCCCTCAGGTTCGCCGCAGCGCTGACCTCCATCAAGCTGGAATCCCTCGGTCCTTTCAAAGGCTCCATAGAAGATGTTGTTGAGAGAATGGACGAACGCTTTCTCGGTTGAACAAGCATGGAGACTATTCAAGTGGCTGCTAACAGTCACTTGATCTTCTTGTCTGTGAGATCGATAACCCGAGTGTTGCTATCATCTAGGCCGTCGTAGCCGACTATCCTGAAATGAGGCTCTTTTGTCTTCTTGTCGATAACCTCACTAATAGCTTGGTATAGGCAGGTCATGCCGCACACGTGAGAAAACCCCTCGTCGAGACAACCGTCAACGCAACTCACAACGGTAATCGTCCACTTCTTGGAGGAGGAACCAAAATCATCTTCCATTATCCTGATGCCAAAACTCCCTTTATCCAACTCAAATTCCGTTGTGCAGACATCACAAACCCCCTTGCGCTTAATCATGCTGCTCACCCCCTCACCCGAGAATTCAACCATACATCAAATATAGGCTTTATTCGGAACCGCCGCAGGAGGGCCTCGATTCCCAAAACCGTACGGTAATCGATTTCGTCATCGCTGCCCGCATGAGCAGCCAGGTTATGCGGTGCGCTTATGACCGGCTCTGGAGTTTCTCTCTTCCTTTTTCCCCAACCCTTCGGCGATGAAGGTCAGTACGAGGCTGTTGAGACTGACCCCTTCGGCTTTTGCCCGCCGGACCAACCGGGCATGAATGGTCTTGGGCACCCGTTGGATGAACTTGCCCGACGAGGTTTCCTGAGCGGCCTCCGGCTGCCATTGAGGTGGGGGGACCTTACGGCCCATGTCGACCTGCGCGGAGATCCAGCCGGTAAAAGCATCCCGGCCGTTTTCTATGGCCTCCTCCTGCGTCTCCCCATCGGACATGCAGCCCGGAAGATCGGGAAAGGTAATAAGATAGCCTCCTCCGTCTTCCTCGCTCAGGGGGGCGACCACGTGGGCGTATGCCTCGAAGGGATAGGAAGGCTCAACGCGCTTGATGATTTTTACGATATCGTCCATGTCACTTTTAAACCCCTGTCTCGTGCTACCAAATACAAGTCTTCAATGTTCCAGTCGCCCTGCGGGTTGTCTCTCATCGCCTTCAGCTTCTTGTCCGCCGAGCCCATAGGTTATGATACTACCGATAGTAGCATAAGTCAACAACCGTTCCACTCAAGGGCAACGCATTTGGAAACTGGTCTATCCGCCGGAGGGTAAGACACCCCTCCCGAGCACGTTTAGGCTCCACTCCCGACCATCATACGGCGTCCATTCGCTTGCTGCCGGATGGAGAGAACTTGAGCGGGCACGAGCATCCAGCAGCATCGCCACGCGAGCGCTCTTGTCCGCCGATGCTGGTTCACGGTCGTTCCGCCATACGTGCTCGGGAAGGGCGCCATACCCTCCGGTCCAACCTGGGATTCCCAAATGCGTTTGCTCTGGAAGAAATTGCTCTCTCAAGATGAAGGGGGCGGAAATATCTGCTATAATTGAAGCACGTGGTGGAGGTGGCAAAATGAGGCAGGTGATTGTTTATCGTGGAGAGGATGAATACTGGATAGCAGAATGCCCAAGCTTACCCGGTTGTGTGAGCCAGGGAAAGAGCAGGGAAGAGGCGATCACTAGCATCAAAGAGGCGATCAAAGGGTACGTCGCCGCGCTAGAGGAAGACAACCTTCCCGTGCCGGAGGAGAAGTTCGACGCGCTCATGGTCGCGGTATGAGCGGGCTGCCGAGGATATCGGGACGTGAATGCGTAAGAGCTTTGGAACGCGCCGGCTTTCATTTCAAAAGACAGGAAGGGAGCCACATAATCCTTCGTCGTGATGAGCCGTTCTGTCAGGTTGTTGTTCCGGACCATAAAGAACTGGACCGTGGCACACTGCGGGCCATCATAAGGCAGGCTGGAATAGGCGTTGATGAGTTTACGAGGCTGCTGTGAGTTCGGAGCCGTAAAGGCATGGCCAGCTGGCCGTCACGGCCTGCGGTCGGCAAGGAGGCTACGGAACCTGGGGGGAACATATCGTAAAAAAAGAGGGGCTAACGCCGTGCGACGGAGCGGACAAGTTATGTATACATGGGCGTCGTGCCTCGCCTTGTCCCCTCCTTGATGAAGTGTAGTTATTTATTTGGCTATGGTCGTCCCCGTGGGTGCCCCCATCCCTCTTATCACCTTGCCTCTCGCTAGGACCAGCACGATGGCCAAAGCAGTACCCCGAAAAAGGGTGCCGGCATAGGCTATCGTTACTCCGGTTTCGCTATATAGCCCTTCAAACTTTCAAGGAGACGCAGTTGCTCTATACCGACATGACCGTTGCGTTTTGCGACACCTTGAAATGAATTGTGTTCAACGTCTTCATTTCCCCACTGATCCCATCCTGGACGGGAGAACCGGGCGAATAACTCCAGATAGGGACCGGGAGAGCACGTTTCGATGAGTGGATAAATCTCATCCGGTTTTCTCGAATGTTCGCGCTTCCTGCTTGAAATGAAGTTAACTTGGGTTCTACCGGGCTGAAGTGTTCTCATCGAGCCGCGAATACCGAACAGAACAAGCTCGGTCACGTTGCGGAAATAGAATCCCACGCCCCTCCCATCCGGTCCGCCATCCTTGCGAACCTTAGACCATACTATGTTCGTCTTGTACGTAAAGCCCCATCTCTTCATAACCTCAAGGCCTTCCTGCAGCAGGGCGTTCGGGACCCAGAGATATAGGTGAGATTGTGCGGCAGCCAATCTATTTATCGGTAGCTGTTTTATCTCCTCAACGTCCATGGTCGGATACCTGAGGAGCCGGCGATGCTCCGGGGCCACTTTTCCTGTCCGGTTCTGGAATTGCCATGGCGGGTCCGCCAAAATTGTGGTGTATGGACCGATAGCCTTAGAGAGCAAATCCTCTGCGGCATTCATCTGAGTTATGTTAACGGTCATCGACATGACAAATACTCCTTAGGGCACGATCACTTCTTTTGGCAACCCAATGAGAAGCAAGGGGCAAGGGTTCCCTACGCCGCGATCGACGCGGTCGTCCAGTTTACGCCAGTGTGTTGTCGCTTGACCGAACTTGTCGTCAAAAAATACGTGTGCCCACCCCTTTTGGAAAGACCCCTTCAATATGGCCGCTTTCTCGTAGAGCCCTATCTGGCGCGGCGTTGGGTTATAGTAGGGACGCAGCTTTTCCACGGAATCGATATCGTGTTTCACCGCAAACTTTTCGAAGGAATCCTCCAGCGTGTCCTGCAGCGCCTTGCCTCTGGTGATGAGACCGCCAATCGAGATAACCCCTTCGGCATGAAGACGCTTAAAGTTCTCAAGGTCCCTGTCGTAGAAAGGATCCTTGTTGTTCCATTCTATCTCCAGCGCAAACGTGCCACCGGGAAACACTTTCACGTGATCGATCTCATGGGAGACGGATTCCTTTTGCTCTCCGTCTATAATCTTTTTTATTTCGAAGATGTGCTTTTTCCATTGGTGGTTCTCAGAAAAGGCCCTTCGTATTCTCTGTGTGGCCAGGCCCTCTCCGCCCCCGCCCCGCACCAATTCCTCAATGGGGATCGAAACATCGAGCAAAACGGCCTCGATCTCCTCTGCCGCATCGGGCATATCGTGCTTCAGGATCGCCTCCGCATGATGGAGCGCCCGAATCTGGAACCCCTTCTTCTTTATCTTCTCGAACATCCTTTGCCTTGTCTTACCAAAGTAATAGGTTTAATTCCATCGACCGAGGCTTCCTCTTTCTTTGTAGATCTTTCCTTCCTTGTGATGCCATCAGGACAATGGCGTCATAACCAAGTTGTTTTGCCCGTACATACATTTTCCGGTCAAGAGCTATCCTCTTCTTATACATGCCGGCGCCCGTACTATTTTCCATGTCCCTCAAAGCGAAGGTTGCGATTCGTTCGCTCGTAAATAGCTTCTCCAATATTTCCATTTCTGAAAATCCATAAACCGGATTTCCGATGTTTACGTGTTCGGGCTCATCATTTGGGCGGCCGTAAAATTCAGCCTGGGCAAAAGTAGAAGCAAAAAAGCGGCCACGCTTTTTGTAAGCATCGCTATCGCCGGGTGGAACGTGCCACCAGCAAGAACTATTTATTTTCGCAATCAAAGTCTCTTTTTCCGGCGTTTCCGTGATGGCTGTCATCTTGCCGACCCCCCTTGCAAATTCGTTATGCTCCGGAATGGTTGGCGGATGGCATTATCGAGGTCAACATATGAAAACTATGGTAGACCATAAAATGACAGAAAATCAAGGAAATTCTATAGGGCAAACGGATTTGGGGTTTTTAGGCCCTTCAGATATTTACATTCTCTCTTAAGCTACCTCAGCCGATTCGGGTAGCCTGAAGCTTCCAGCGCCATCCGGTCGGGTGGCACGAGCCGGTAGTGTTTTTCATCATCCAGAGCTGCCCCCTCGTCCGTCCGTACGAACGAGAAAAGGGCTATGAGGTCATCGGCCATGAAGAGGGCGGCCATGGGCAGGCAAGTAAAAGCCGGGAACTTGGCTTTGCACGGGGCGGAGTAATGAGTCGTGCGGTAATTACCGCTACAAACATGATCCTGAAGGTGTTACAATAACTGTAGTGGTACTCGTAAACAGGAGGATATCATATGGCCCGGACCGCGGATGATCTTCTTGCAAGAATAAAATCACTACCCGACACAGAGAAACTGAAGCTTGTTGATGAGATCCTCACTCAACTTGACAGGCCGGATCCTGAAATAGACAGGATATGGGCCGATGAAGCACGGAGGAGATGGGAGGTCTATAAGGCCGGAAAGATAGAATCGGTGAGCTACGAGGTAGTTATGGCGCCTTACCGCCGTTCATGAGAGTCCGGTTTCTCACTATCCCCTTTCCCCGCTTCCCTTATGGCTTGATCTATCGGAAACGCTGGAGACCGCAAGGGACGTAGCGAAGAAGCTCTTGGAGGTGCATGCCGGTCGCAATGGTCCGACCGAGCAAGGAGAAAAGTCATGAAAACGGAAAAATACATCTACTGGCAGGATGGAGGGATGTGGGTGGGGTACCTCGAAGAATACCCCGACTACTGGACCCAAGGCGAGACCGAAGAAGAATTGCGTGAAAATCTTGTCGACGTCTATAAGGAGTTGACGAGTGGAACGATCCCGAATGTTCGCCGGCGAGCGGACCTCGAAGTGGCATGAAACGGCAGGAACTGATAAGACGGCTTGAAGAGATGGGGTGCCTCCTGATTCGTCACGGAGGCAATCATGATTGGTATCATAACCCGAGGACAAAACTATCTCAACCGGTCCCGAGACACAGAGAGATCAACGACAACCTTGCGAAACACATATTGAAAATGCTTGGGGAGTAAGGAAGCGCCTCGGGGACTCCGGCGTATAGTCCATGTGGCCGGTCCGTCCCTTAATTCTCTCAATCGCTTCATCGACTTGGAGGAGGATGGAGCGGACGAGCTCCCGGTCAAACATAAACCCCCTCTTTCTCGATGCGTCTCTTGAGAAACGGGTTCATTCTCTCCCGGAATCGGACAATATCGACATGACGATTGAGCCTCCGCTCTATCTCATCCCTGATATGAACGAGGGCGAAAGGGTCAGGGGTCTTGGTGGTGACGTAAATATCGACATCGCTGTCGTCACGGATATCTCCGCGAGCCACCGAACCGAACACTCCGAGAGAAATAATACCGTATCGATCTCCATAGCGAGCCTTGAAGTCGTGTAAAAAAGCTATGATCTCGGCTCTGTTCATCATGCTCTCTCGCCCCGCTGACACATATGGTAACACAACCAAAGGCGCTCTTGATATTATATAATCACGGGAAGCGACGAAGCAGGGGGGTGAACAAGAAAAGGGCTATGAGGTCATCGGCCATAAACTGAGCGGCCATGGGCTGGCAAGTAAAGGCCGGGAACTTGCCTTTGCAGGGGGCAAGGTCATGCTCGATCCGGCCCGCTCGGTTCGCGCCTGGCCATCGATGTTTACAGTTTCGCGCGGAGCTTTACCTGTTCCTGGTCCTGGAGGACCTTCAGAATTCCGATCATGCTGTCCATACGGGGGTTGCCATCAGGCCCAAGCATCCGGTGGATGCTTTTGCTTGATTTATTAAGTTTCCTGCCCAGCTCGGGGAAGGTAATGGTAGCGTTAATGTAGTCCCGGAGCATGGCTTTGCCTACATCTATGTTACCCTCAAGAATCTCATTGACCGCTTCAAGAAGCAGTTCTCTTCGATATCGTTCATCCCGGATCGCCCGATCTCGTACGGTTTGTCTGAAGTGCCGGGTAAGCGCCATAATCAACCTCCTGTTTGTTTTCTGGTCTTGTACTCCCGCCAGAGTTCCTTTGCCTTGTCGATGTCTTTCTTCTGTGTTTTCTTGTTGCCGCCAAACAAGAGAATGATAAGCGTCTTCCCGTCTTGTCCGAAGTATATCCGGTACCCAGGACCGAAATCGATTTTGTATTCGGACACACCTTCACCAACCGGTTCAACGTTGGAGAAATTGCCGCGCTCCAATCGATAGAGAGCCGTGGTTATCTTGCTTGCAGCTACAGCGTTAAGATTGTTGAACCAAACCCCAAAGGACGACAACCCGTCTTTCAGGAACTCTCTGACAGCATATTGTATCATCAGCATTAATGGTAACTTATAAGTGACTTTATGTCAAGGTGGCAACCGAAGGTCGCCAAGGGGACATGCATAAATAAGTACTTAACTCATGACGCGGTAATCCCCTATGCGAAACCTGTAGCTTCCCAGCCGTGAATCCGTCATGCTCTCTGCATGTTTAAGCGGGTCGTCTTCATATCGCGCAAGTGTCTTAGCGATTCGCTTCTTGGTCAAATCATCGAGACCGTCAATGTCACGTAAGGCCCGTCGAGCGTAAATCAGCCGGTATTTCACTCGCCGAAAACCTCTTTGTGGGTTTTCACTCGTCCGGATTTGTAGTCTTCCCGCGCCTCTGTGATGCTTTCCAGATATTCGGGCGAAGTGGCAGCGAGAAGGTTCTCCAGAAATGCTTCTCTCTCCTTTTTCTTCATGTCTTTAACGGCTTCGATTATTTCTTCGGGGCTGATGTTTACTTTGAGCGCGCGGGCCATAGTTCTCGACCTCCCTCCGACAGCTTTATTAGACAAGTATACCAGATTGCGCGGTCTTCGGGAACGGAATCAAGAGGAGTCAGGAGGGACAGAGGGAGACACCCTCTGTCCTCACCCTATCACAAAGTCGATATCCAGCACGGTTATCCCCCCGTCCAGGTCGCCTTGAGGTAAGGGAGGGTTGGTGTTACTATATTAGGAACATGCAGGTGTGAGAAAAGACACGGTAATGACGGAGGGAACCCATGATGAAGTTTAAGCGAATAACGACAAATCCGAATCAGATGGGAGGGATGCCGTGTATCCGGAGCCTGAGGATCCCGGTAGCAACCGTGGTGGGGATGGTGGCTGACGGAATGACCCATGCTGAGATTCTTGAAGCCTATCCCGATCTTGAGGAAGAGGACATAGCTGAGGCGCTCAGGTATGCAGCCGAAGCAGTATCTGAGAGGGAATTGCCTTTGGTAATGGCATCGTGAGATTCCTTGTCGATAACGCGTTATCGACGTTTCTCGCCCAGGAGCTGAGGGAATCCGGTCATGACGCTGTACACGTTTGGGAATAGGGATTGCAGGCCGCCGACGATCAGACAATTCTCGATCGGGCCGCCCAGGAGAATCGCATTCTCATATCGGCTGACACGGATTTTGGCACAATTCTCTTCAACCACAGCGATAATAAGCCCTCCGTAGTGCTGTTTCGACGCAAGTTCGGTCGCCGCCCACAGGTTCAGATCGCCCTGCTCCTGCAGAATCTGTCTTCCGTGCGGGATGCACTTGAAAAGGGAAGCATTGTAGTCATTGAGGATAATCGGATTCGTTTAAGAAGTTTGCCGATTTAGAGATGTTCCGTAAAGAATATCCCACACAAAGAGCACCGTAAGGAGGGTTCCGATGACCCGGATAGACGCGATTGAAGATGCTTGATGACCCGCGGAAGATGCGCGGCACCTTGTACTAAATGCCTCGGAAAACACCCATATGATAATGCGCGGCATGAAAACAGCGTCTGCGTCTCACAAAGTGCCGCCCATGGAGAGACCGTCAATCCCGTTTTGCTCTCCACTGTACGGCCGCATCTCCAGTTGTTTGCTCACAGATTCATAAAATATCCTCAGAGACTTGCCGTTGATATTTATGCCTTCGATCACGCCAAGCTCACACCAGATATATACGGTCCTCAAAGGCACGCCGAGCCGGGCCGCCGCCTCGGCAGGCTTAAGAAGCGTTTTCCTGTGGGATCTATCGCCTTCCATTATCCGTGTCTCCTCGTGGACGAGTGCGGCAACATGGCGCGAGCGAATCGTCCGTCGACATGCCCTGTGTCGCTTCGTGGTGCGCTCTCTCAATTGCGTGTGGCTCTATGGGCGACCCACAATCAGCGGGGCGACTCGGCATATGTCCGTGCATTTGTTTTGAGTAGTTTGATTTTTGAAAAATGACGCTAGATTTCCGGTCTGCGGAACCCTGAAAGAAGAAAAACGAAATGATAGAAAGGGTAAGAAAAAGCGCAGATAGGGAAGAACGGCCTGGGTCGCGTATCATGCGAGCCTCCAAGGACACATCTCTTGTGTTGTTTTGGCGGCTCGGCTGTCTGCGGGTGAGATTCTATGATGTGTGTCTGAGACCCGTCTGCTTTCCGTCCCACAGTCACCCGTGGTTTGGCCTTTCAGCAGTTTCGATTATAATACATAGTATTACGCGATGTCAAGTTAAATGTGGGGCAGCGGAAGCATCAACGACTCTTCACACTGCGCGGCCGAAATGTTTTCATGGGTGCCTATTTTAGCACGAAGCCATGTTTTCCAAGAACGGTCCGTGCCTCGCCGGACTGGAGGAACCTGAAGAATGCGACGGCTTCAGGTTTATTGCTGCCCCCGGTTGTCAGTGCCATCGGATAGGTTACCCGGGGGTAGAGGTCCTGCGGTATCGTGAAGAGGATCTTCACATTCCGGGCCATCTCCTGGGCATCGGTTTTGTATACGAAGGCGCCGTCCACTTCACCCCGGTCGGCATACAGCAGGCATTCCCGCACATCCCTCGCCATGATCAGCTTGTTCTCAAGCTGCTTGTTTATGCCCGCCTTTTTGAACGCCTCCATGGCGTACTCGCCTGCCGGCACGCTCTTTGGACTGCCGATGGCGATTTTGTCCAGTTTGACCACATCCTGCATTCCGCTTGTCTTCGGCCCGGGCCTGCCGACGAAAACGAGTACGTTGTACGCAAAGGTGCTCACGCTTTTCTCATCGAGCAGCCTTCTCTCCTTCAGGTAGTCCATCCACTCAAGGTTGGCGGAAATGAAAATGTCGGTGGGCGCACCGTTCTCGATCTGTTTGGCGAGCGCCCCCGACCCGCCGAAGTTGGTCTGAAACCGCATGCCGGGATGCCTTTTCGCAAAGCCGTCAGAGAGCTCGGTGACCACCTCCCTGAGGCTGGCGGCGACGGACAGACCAATATCGGCTGCGATAGCCGGGATCGTGAAGGAAAGAATGAGGGAGAGTGTGAGAAGAGATTCGATGGCTGCCTTTTTCATTACCTCCTCCTAAAAAGATGTTGGTCGAACTCTACCGTTCATATCGGGTATGCGCATCACCTCATGCAATAACACATACCACAAATACGATAGATGGTCAGCAGATAATCGACCCATTTTGTCCTTCCTCGTTCTTCCCCGGAGTACCCTGTCCGTCTGCTTGACAATCAAATCGGCCCACATTAGAATTCGATTAACTGCTCTACGGTGAAAAGCTTTTTCACAAGGAGGCCGCAATGAAAGACCTGCACGAGGTGTTCACGGCGTTCAAGAAAGACTTTCCAGACATCTACCAGGGGCACGAGGCCCTCGGCAAAAAGATACACGAGGACGGAGGGCCGCTGCCCGACAAGGTCCGCTGGCTCATCAAGGTGGCGGTGTCAGGCGCGAGCGGCCACACCATAGCCCTGGAAACCCATGTTGCGAAAGCGAGAAAGGCAGGGGCGACGGAGGACGAGATCAAGCACACGCTGTTGCTCATTATACAGACGGCAGGATTCCCGACGTTTATGGAGGCGTACTCTACCTACAAGAAGATGAAGTAGCTCGAAAGACGGGGTTCCTCCTCTTCTTGACCGGGGCTACAGGACTGCCTTGGTTACCTCACGAGATTCGAAAAGACGAACACCGTCCAGTAAGGTGAGAGCATCAGTACAATAATGGAAATGATGTAGGCGGGTATGTACCAGAGCCCACCCCTGAACACTGTGCCCAGGGGTATGTCCCTCGCCATGCCGGCAACCACATAGCAGCAAATCCCGATAGGCGGCATAATGGAGCCCATGGTGGTGACGATGGTAATCACCTGGCCGAACCAGATCGGGTCGTAGCCCATGGCCATGACGATGGGGTAAAAGATAGGCAGGGAAACGAGCAGAAAGGCGAGGGCGTCCATGACACAGCCGCCGATGATATAGCAGATCAGGATTATCCACAAGAGCATCCAGTTCGGAAGGGCCAGGCCGCTGATCCAGCCCGCGGCCTCGAAGGGGAGCCGGGTAAGGGCGAGAAACCGGGAAAAGACGACTGCGCCCGCCACGATCATGAAGACGAGGCAGGAGATCCGGAGCGTGTCGACAATAGACTTGATGAAATTATCCCAGGTGAGCTTCTGCCTGATCAGGCAGATGACGAGGCCAAGGGAACAGGCCGCCGCGGCCGCTTCCGTGGCCGTTACCACCCCTGTGAAAAGGGCATACATGATGATGGCAAAGAGAATGAGGATGTCGATGATATCCGGCAGGGCTTTGAAGCGTTCTTTCCACCCGCTCTTTTCTCCCGCGGGTCCCCAATCAGGATGGCGCCAGCAGATGTAAATGACCGTGGCGGCGATAAGCACCGTAAGGATGGCGCTGGGCATGATGTTGCCGAAGAAGAGCTTCCCGATGGACTGGCCCGTATAGAGCCCGTAGACGACGAGGACGATGCTGGGAGGTATGAGGACGCCCAGGGTTGCACCGGCCGCCACCGAGCCTGCATTAAGCTGGGGATGGTACCCGTACTTTCTCATGGCGGGGATCGCTACCTGGCTCATCGTTGCGGCCGTTGCCGTGTTGCTCCCGCTGATGGCGGAAAAGGCCGCGCAGGCCATGATGGTCGTAATGGCCAATCCCCCCCGGTAGTGGCCGAACCACTTATACGTGGCGTGATAGAGCCCGTCGTTATATCCCGCATAGTGTACGAACTCCCCAACGAGGATGAACATGGGGATCACCGTGAGGCCGTAGCTGGAGAAAATGTTCCACATGTCGGTCCCGATCATTCCGAAGGCGGCCGTGAAATTCGTGACGTAGGCTACCCCGAGGAACCCCACGATGGCCATGGTGAAGGCCGCGGGGATCCGGAACAGGAACAGGACGCCGAACATGATGACAATGCCATAGACGCCGACGATCGGTCCGTTCATGTCCTGTCCCCCTCCCGGAACATTGTCTTCACAAAATCGACAAGTCCCGTGAACGCAAGCGCGGCAAACCCCAGGGCCACGCAAAAGACGAAGGGGTAGTAAATGACTTTCAAGGTCTCTGAGACCTCATGGGAATCCACCAGTTTCATGGCGTACACATAGGTCTGCCACGCCACGATCCCGAAGAAGACCATGATAACGAGGTGGACTACCCGATCGAGCATGTTCGCCAGGGCCGGTGGGAATTTTTCGGAGAGGATGTCGACAACGATATTGCTCTTCGTCTGCTGCGTATACCCGAGGGCAAAGGCAATGACGCAGGCCCCGAGGAAGGAAACGATCTCATAAGTCCCCCTGAAAGGAATATGCAGCATGCGTAGGACCACGTTCCCTGTGGCGAGGACCATCAGCCCCAGAACGGCAATGCCGCCGAGGACCATGAGAAAGTTATTGAGAAACCTGTTGAGTGCTTCAAGGTACTTCATCACGAGCCTCCCGAGCTTGTCGTGTGCCCCTCTTTGCCTTACTTGCCCGCGGACTGCTTTTCGTACTTTTCTTTCAATTTCATCAGGTCGTTGATCACCTGCTGACCCGGTACGCCTTGGGCGGTTACCCGCTTTATATACTCGTCAAACATGGGCTTGAGCATCTTCGGGATCTCGGCTTTATCGGTGGCGGGAAGCTGGATGACCTCGTGATTGTACTTCTGTTTCGACCACTGCAGGGCTTCCTTTACGTGGTTGTCCACGTATCTGCCCGTCCATTCGGCCTGTTCCCTCCTCAAATCATCGAACACCTTTTTCACGTCGGCCGGCATGGCATTCCATTTATCCTTGTTCATGACTACGGCAAAGGTGACGACGAAGAGGTTTGCGTCTGTCGCATAGGGGCAATAAGCGGCGTAATTGAGATCCTGGAGCACCTCCATGGAGGAGACGACGCCTTTTACAACCCCCTTCTGAAGCGCCTCAGGCGTCTCCGACTGGGGCATGGCGATGGGAATCCCACCGAGACGCTTCACCGCCTCTGCGCCCGTTCCCGAGACCCGGAGTTCCATCCCTTTCAGGTCTTTAAGGGACCTCACCGGCTTTATGGTCATGAAGTCGGCCGGAGGACAGGTGAAAAGCGTGAGGAGCTTCACTTTCTCGAACTCTTTCGGATACTTGTCGATGAGGTCAAAGAGGGCCAGACTGGCTGCTTTGGCGCTGGTAAACCCCACGGGGAGGTCAACCGCCTCGGAAACAGGGAAGCGGCCGGGCTGGT
The DNA here is from genome assembly GCA_963768735.1 of uncultured delta proteobacterium. Taxonomy (GTDB): domain Bacteria; phylum Desulfobacterota; class Syntrophorhabdia; order Syntrophorhabdales; family WCHB1-27; genus BOG-1155. The sequence goes on from CAVYJH010000003.1 coordinate 620,610, forward strand.
AGCTCATGGCGAAGTTGCCGATATCGGCCGTGCCGGTGATCACCCCGTCGAAGATATTCTTTGCGGGAAGCAGCGTGCCGCCGGGGAAGGTCTGGACTTTCACTTTCCCATTCGTCCTCTTTTCCACCTCTTTCACCCATCTCTCCATCTGCACACAGGGGAATGTAGTGGAGGGCGGGAAGTTCGCGTAGGTCAGCGTGATCTTAGACTGACTTTGGGCCGCCCCGGGTAAACCAAGATTGATGCAGAACAGCAGCATAAAAGCCGTGAACAGGACCAGACATCCTTTTCGCATGATGACCCCCCTCTTTTTAATGGCCCCGCCCATTTTTCGGGGCCTCGATACTTACCTCCCGATCGCCTCACCCTCACTTACACGTCTTGCTCCTCGTCCGACCGGCTCGCATCGAACTCGCCATACAGAAGTTCGGTGAGCACGCCACCCAGCTCCTGCGGCTTCTGTACAAAGGCGTAGCGGTTCCCAAAGAGAGACCTCGGTTTCTCGTCGATCAGCTTTGCGCCCTTGCTCCTCAGTTCTTCCATCGCCGCGTCGAGGTTATCCACCTTGTACGATATGAGAAAGAACCCCTCGCCTTTTTCTCTATGAACCGCGCAACGTCGCTATCCGGGCTCGTCGATTCCATGAACTCCACAGCCACTTCCCCGATATAGTACCGCGCGACCTTTATGTGCTCCGACTCGGCCACGTACTCCAAAGCAGGAAGCAGGTCAAAATTATCGCGGTAAATCCGCTTCGTCTTCTCCAGGTCCCGCACCACGAAGCATAGGTGATCTATCTTCTCAATGTGCATCCCCTGTCATCTCACATGAAAAATGGCCGCCTTTCAGGAATGCCGTGCCCTTTTCACGAAAGGAACGGACCGTACACTACAAGTAAGGCGGCCGCGGTTTTGTAAACGCGCGGCTGTCGACAAATATTCCGTGCGCCGCGTCCCTTTTCGCATGGCTTCCGGCCCCCTCACGGGACTTCGACGTTGTCTTCATATTCCTCATTGACAAAGGCCATGGCCTCGTCTATCGCGTGCGCCGCTGTCTCCAGATCCTCTTCGGTGTGTCTATAGCAGATATAGCCGTGATGGTGCGGGTGCAAAAAGATGCCTTTTCGGATAAGCTGCGTGTAAAACGCATCCCGCCGGGCCTTGTACGTGTCGGCTTGATCCTTCTTGAAGGTGATGTAAAACATCGGCGCCACGCCGGTCAGCTCGGCCCCGACGTCATACTTGTCGATGATGGCCTGGACCCTTTTCAAAAATCGGCCGCCTTTCTCCCATATGTTATCAAGCACATGGTCGCGTTCCAGGATCTCAATGGTCTTGAGAGCCGCAATATACCCGTCGCTGTTCGGAAAGAAGGTAGAAGATATGAAAAGTTTCTGCGCCGCAGCCTTCATCACTTCAGCCTTTCCGGTCACCGCGCTTATCGCATAGCCGTTTGCCATTCCTTTGCCCAAAACGGACATATCAGGGGTAACCCCGTAGAGCGCTTGCGCACCCCCCATGCTGAGTCTGAAGTTCGTCCGGACTTCATCGAAGATCAGCACGGCGCCATACCGCGTAGCGATGTCTCTTACGCCTTCCAGAAAGCCCGGTTGCGGTTCTTCCATTTTCCGATGGTTGGGGTGGCCGAAGGGGGTCATGATGATGGCGGCTGTCTGATCGCCGTGTTTTGCCATCAAGTCTTCGAGCCGGCCGAGATCGTTGTAGCGGAATTCATAGACATCTTCGTAGAGCTTCTCGGGGATGCCCCCCTTCATCTCAACGGACCAGTCGTGCCAGCCGTGGTAGCCGCAGCGCATCACTTTGATCCGGTTCGTATGCGCCCTTGCGATGCGGATGCTCGCCGTGGTGCCGTCGGAACCGGTCTTGAGGAAGATGGTCATTTCCGAAGAGGGGACGAGTTCGGAGAGCTTTTCTGCGAGCCGGTTCTGATACGGCTGGGTCAGGGTAAAACAGAGGCCCTTGTCCCGTATCTGCCTGATTACCGCTTCATCAACCTCTTCTTCCCTGTAGCCCAGGATTATCGGTCCGTAGCCGCAGAGGAAGTCGATAAACTCATTGCCGTCAACGTCGATTAAGTGCGCACCCTTGCCGAATTCAAGAAAAATCGGATACTCTCCCTCGATGAAATCGCTCGGTTTTCTTGCACCAAGGACCCCTCCGGGAACCAATCGTTTTGCCTCTTCAAAAAGCGCCAGACTCTTCGTTATGTTCAGTCTTTCAACGTTTTTCACAAAAAGATTCTCCTCCGACAGGCTCCAAAAGCCGCACATGCCATCGGCTCAGGTCCCGTGCGCGGATCATGGGCTTAAGGTTGAAGCATCGACGCTATCTTCTCCGTTTGATGGATTTTTGCACCTCTTTGCAATAATGCCGCAAGAAATTTTTCCGGGTCGATGCAGCCCTCCGGGGCTACCACTCCCTTCACCGTCACCTCGCCCGCCTGAAGCATGAGGGCCGCGATGGAGGCGGGAAGCCCTGTTCCCGGCGCCATCCTGCCGACTATGTCAGCCGTGTAGGTCACCTGTTTTCCCTCTCTCTCCCCCTTGACGATCACTTTCAAGCCTGAGGCAAGTGGTCCCTTATCTCTATTATCGGGGATTGTACCCCAGAGATGCAAGGTCAAATCATAGGGTACCACGTTCGTCCCCTTCACCGATAGCGATTCCTTGCCGAGAAAGCCCGTCTCTTTCTGCTCTTTTATGAGCCGGTCCACCCACGAGGGTATCAGCGCGCCCTTGATCACAACATTTCTTACCCCTTTTATATAGCGCGGAATGGTGAGCGGCTGAGGATGTCCCACGTAGCGGACCTGACAGGTGCCAAGAGGCTCGAGGAATTCTGCTATCTCCTCGCCGGTGCCGCCCTCCACGTAAACGAGTGCGCCGTCCAGATACTGGGGGATCTTGCCTAGGGTCATGTGCAGGCTGTGGTCCCAGGCAGCACCCGCAAGCTCGGCAATGCTCACCACCCAGAACAGGGCGATCTCGTCAACCCGGTCCAGGTGGTCCGCATACCACTTGACTATGACGTTGTTTGTTCCGGGGTCGGACCCCATCCCCGTCAGGACGGTTATCCCCGCGTCTCTGGCGGCGCTGTCGATGTCGGAAGCAAAAAGCCGCTCTGTCGCCTCATAGTCGTCGCAGATATCGATGTAGTTCGTCCGTGCTTCAACGGCCGCCCCGGCTACTGCCACGGCTGTCTTGTAGAAAGGCCCAGCGCAGTTGATGACTACCTCCGCATCCCTGATGGCACGCACCATGCCGGCGTGATCGTTTACGTCGATCCGGGCAAGCGATACTTTACCGCTTGCCCGCAGCTTTTCCTGTACCCTGCCCGGGTCCGTGTTAATATCGCCCAGAACGACTTTCTCGATCTGTTCCTGCTTGATGAGGTCCCTGGCAACCCCTTGACCCATGCCACCCGTTCCGCCTATTACCAGTGCGTGCATGCTCCCTTTCCCCCTTGGGTTACCTTTTTTGTGCTAAGTTCGTTTCTGGGCCTTCTTCTTCTTTTCTTCCAGAGCCTTGACGATCTTGTCGGGCGTAATAGGGTACTCCCTGATAGGCGCCCCTATGGCATTACAGATGGCCGACACGTATGCCTGGGCAGCCGACATGGCGACCGACATACCTGCCTCCTTTGCTCCATACGGCCCCGCGGGGTCGTTGCTTTCGACGATGATCGAATTGATCTTCGGCATATCGGGGGCGAGAGGGAGCCGGTATTCGAGCTGCGTGGGGTTGAGGAGCCTTCCTCCGTCCCAGAGGTGATATTCCGTCAGCATGCCTCCTTGGCCGCCCATGGTGAAGCCGCCCTCGAACTGTCCCTCGATCACCTTGGGGTTCAGGGCGAACCCCACGTCCTGTGAGGCCCATGCCTCCAGCACGTCCACCAGGCCGGTCTCGGGGTCGACCCGCACCTCCACCATGGTCGTGGCGAAGGAGAAGGTTTCGCTCAATTGCCCGAAGGGATTGTCCACCCATTCACGTTTAGGGTCGACCTTGGGCCAGTAGGAACCCTCGCCGGCTATCGACTGCCCCTTGCTCAGGGCCATCCTGATGACCCTTCCTGTTGCTATCGACCTCTCGGGCTCCCCCTTCACGAAGATTTTCCTGTCCCGTGCCTCCAGATCCTCTGGTTTTGCGTCAAGGGCCCGGGCAGCCGTCTGGAAGAGCTTCTCCTTCGCGTCGATCGCCGCGAGCCTTACCGCGTTGCCGCCGATAAAGGTCTCGCACATGGAATAAGAGCCCGGGTCGCTCGGGGTCACCTCGGTGTCCGCGGTGATGAGCTGGATGTCCTCAGGCAGGAGACCAAGTTCTTCGGCGGCGATCTGGACGATCATGTTCTCGTTGCCCTGCCCGTTGTCGACCACCCCGGAGATCACGGTTGCGCCTCCGTCCTCGTTGAATTTGATCAAGGCGGTGGACCCCCCCCTTATGCCCATGGGAAACCCCGTCTGGACGGAGTTGCACCCTATGCCGATACCGTGGAAGGGCGGCAGTTTGCCCCATTTTCCCTTCCACCCCGCCGCACCCGCCGTCCGCTCGATCGTTTCCGTCATGCCGCAGCTCGGCACGAAAGACCTGGTGGGCGTGTAATCGCCTGCCTGCCGCGCGTTCCTGAGCCTCATCGTGACCGGATCGATGCCGAGCTCGCTTCCGATCAGATCGAGCTGGAGGTCTATGCCGCAGGCAAACGCCCGGCCATGGGTCCTGAACATGCCCCTGATGGGTTTGTTCGTGAAGACGCGGTAACCGTTGTAGCGGACATTGTCCATGCGATAGGCCTGCTCCATGCAGAGGAAGGGCACGCTCGTGGCGATAGGTCCCGTGCTTGAGTAGGCGCCCCCATCCATGTGGCACGTGATGTCCCTCGAGAGGACCCGGCCCTCCCGGTCTACACCGGTCTTAATGGTCGCGGTCATGGAATGGGCCTGCCGCGTCGCGATGGTATTCTCTTCCCTTGTATAGGCGAGTTTGACCGGCTGGCGCGCTTTCCTCGCCAGGAGGGCGCAGATCACATCTGCAGGCGAGATCTCAGAGCGTCCTCCGAAGGCCCCGCCGATGGTGACCTTCCTCACCCTCACCTTATTGAGGGGCACTTTGAGGCAGTTCGAGAGCGGTTTTGCCTTCAGGTGGGGCCCGGCATTAGGCATCCAGATTTCGAGGTTGCCCGAGTTGTCGAACTGGGCGACCACCGCATACGGCTCGGCCTGGAAGTAGGACTCCTCGGGTGCGCTGAACGTGTCCTCCCGTACGTAGTACGATGCGGCGAAGCCCTTCTCCACGTCTCCCACGTTGATCTTTACATGGACGTTTATGTTGCCGGGGTTGCCCTCGTGGATGAGCATCGCGCCGGGCTTCATGGCCTCATCGATGGTGAAGACGGCGGGCAGCTCCTCGTATTCCACGGTAATGAGCTCTAGGGCATGAAGCGCCGTGTCCTCGTCCACGGCAGCCACGGCCGCAACCTCCTCGCCTATGAAGCGCACCTTGTCGGGGGGGAGGAATGCCTGGTCCTGGGTGTAGCGGAAAACACCCCATTTCTCGCCCGTGCTGTCCGCAGAGGTGACAACCGCCCTCACGCCCGGCAGCCGTTCCGCCCTCGACGTGTCGATGCTGAGGATCCGCGCATGGGCGTGGGGCGAGCGGAGGACCTTGGCGAAGAGCATACGGGGCAGGGAGAGATCGGCGGTGAAGAGCGCTTCGCCTGTTGCCTTTGCGCTCGTATCGACCCGTTTCGTGCCTTTTCCGACGACAGACAGGGCTTTCATCTGCTATTTCTCCTTCGCCGAAGCAGCCTTTATTGCGTCGACTATCTTCGCGTAGCCCGTGCACCGGCATATGTTTCCGGAGAGGGCGCGGCGTATCTCTTCCTCCGTGGGATGCGGAGTGACGTCAAGCAAAGCCTTGGCGGTGAGTATCATGCCGGGGGCGCAGAAACCGCACTGGATCGCATGGTGCTCCACGAAGGCCTCCTGGAGGGGGTGTAGCTTTCCCCCTGCCGCCAGACCCTCGATAGTGATGATATCCCTGCCCTCCGCCTCCAGGGCCAGGAGCAGGCATGAACGGACCGGGAGCCCGTCGAGCAGGACCGTGCAACTGCCGCACGCGCCCTCGCCGCAGCTCTCTTTTGCCCCTGTAAGGTGCAGGTCTTCCCTCAATACCTCCAGGAGCGTCCTGTGGGGATAGGTGAGAAGGTCGTATGCCTCTCCGTTGACGCGGAGCGTCAGCTTGTTCTTCTCCATCACGCACCTGCCTTCTGAAGGCTGAGGAGGGCCCCCTCAATCGCCCGTTTTGTAAAGACTTTCACCATCGCTTTCCTGTATGAGCCCGGAAGGGCGAGGTTGTCGATCGGCTGTGACGCGGAAAACGCGCTTTCCGCGGCCTTTTCGACCTCTGCTTTCTCCGGCCTTTTCCCCACGAGAAACGGCTGCACCCCTTCCACGACCGTGGGCGCGGGACCTACGGCCCCGATCACCACGCGGGCCCGGTCGATCACCCCCTCCTTCGACAGGGAAAGGAAGACCGAGGAGGAGACAAGGGGATATTCGAGGCCGGATCGTAGCCTGAGCTTCTGATAGGAAGAGCCGTAGACCCCCGTGGGGATGGGGACGATGATATCGGTGAGGAGCTCGTCATCCCCTATGGTCAGCGGGTCTCTCCCGTTCCGGGAGAAGAGTTCCAGAACAGGGATGGTCCTCGAAGAACCCGCCTTCTTGAGCACCGCCTTCGCATCAAAGGCGATGAGCGACGGCGCCAGATCGCCCTGATAGACGCTGAAGCAGCGCGTTCCGCCTTTCAACGGCGGCGCATCTCTTACCCCCCTGTTTCAGGCAGGCCGGGGCCGCCTTCCGCACGAATTCAGACTGGTTGTAGTAGAGGCAGCGGGTGTTCTGCAGGAGGTTGCCACCAAGGGTTGCCATGTTCCGGATCGGCGGGGCGGCCACAAGACCGGCCGACTGGGCAATGCCGGCAGCAAACCCTGCGATGTCGGGAGATTCGACAATCTCCCGCAAGGTGGTGGCGGCCGAGATGAGGAATTGCCCTTTCGTTCTTTTCATCCCCCGCAGGCCTGAAACTCCCTTCAGGGTCATCGCGTACTGCGGAGCGATCAGCCTCTGTCTCAGGCGGTTTACTATATCCGTTCCGCCCGCGATTATCTTTACCTTTCCCTTGTGGCGGTCCAGCATCTCCAGCGCCTCCTTCGTGCTCCTGGGCGAGAGACATTGAAAGGGGGGTAGTCTCATCTTTTCCTTCCTCCTGTTTCCCCGGCCTTTCCTGCTTTCAAAAGTTCTTGACAAACAAAGGCCGCCTTCACTATACTGGACAAATGATGGTATACAGTATACAGCATATCGCTACATATAGTACAAACAATAAGATTTTTGTGTCAACTTAAAAATAGGGTAAGTGAAATTTTTACCAGCCGGTTGGGAAGGGGCGGACAAACTTTTCTGAGGAGGACATCATGGAAGTTTTCAGAAATATGACGATACTCTCTCTCGAGCAGGCTACCGTGCTTCCTTATCTGAGCTACCGCCTCGCGATGGACGGTATGCGGGTGATCAGGCTCGAACACCCGGTCTATGGCGATCCGAACCGTATGATTGGCGAGAACCGGCTCGGTGAGGAGCGGATGAACACCTATTTCCTGGCGATAAATTCGGGCAAGAAGGCGGTCACCCTTGACCTGGGGTCTTCGGAGGGACAGGCGCTCCTCAAGGAAATGATCGTCAAAATGCGGGTCGACATATTCGCCACCAACCAGCTTCCCCGGAACTACGAGAAGCTGGGCATAGACTACGACACGCTGAAGGCGGTCAAAAAAGACCTCGTCTGGGTGGGCCTCACGGGGTTCGGTCCCGAGAGCAACGAGGCGGCCTACGATCCGATCCTCCAGGCGAGAAGCGGACTCATGGAGTTGACGGGGAATGCGGGTGAGGATCCCCAGGTGCTCGGCGTCCCCCTTCCCGACATGGGGACGAGCGAGCACGCCTACGGACTTGTGATGAAAGCACTCTGCAAACGGGCGCTCACCGGTCAGGGTGAGAGAATCGACGTCTCCATGTTCATGTCGACTACCTCCTGGCTCACCGTCGCCGTCACCCTGACAAAATCTTTCGGCAACAAGATCACCCGGCGGGGGAATACGCACGAGTTTTTCGCGCCCGTTTCCGTCTATGAGACGAAAGACGGGTATGTCTACATCGCGGTGGGCAACGACCGGCAATGGGTCTCCTTTACCCAGCTGCCCGGTTTCGAAAACCTGGCCAAGCCCGAATACGAGAAGAACAGGGGCAGGATCCTCGACGTGACGAACCTCAATAGGCAGATCACTGCGTGTACGAAGACACGGACCACGGATGAGATGATCGATCTGTGCAACAGGGCGACGATCGCCATATCGAGGGTCAACACCATCGAAGAGGTGCTGGAGGACCCTTATGTGTCGGCCTCGCTGCTGACCGCCGTAGACCCTGTGACGACGACACAGATATGGATGGCGCCGCCGCCCTTCATGACATCATTCCTCAAAGAGAGCGGCCGGCGGATGACCTTTCCCCCACGGTTCGGGGAGCATAACCGTGAGATATACTGCGAAGTCCTCGGCTACTCGGAGGGGCAGATAGAGGGGCTCAAGGCGAAGCAGGTGATTTAGAGAGGGGGTGTGGTCTTGGCTGATAAGGCGCTTGTACGAGGAGGGGGTTGATGGATTTCGCGCTCACCGAGGAACAGGAGTTCTTCAAGAAGATGATCACCGACGCGGTCGACCGTATGGTCGTGCCCAAGGCCCGGGAAATAGACGAAAAAGACGAGTTCCCGTGGGCGCTCTGGCGGGAGTTCGAGCTCCCTCGGCTACCTGGGGCTCCGGTACCCGGAGGAGATAGGGGGCATGAACGCAGACCCGGTGACGGCGATGATCTTCTACGAGGAGATAGCGAGGGGATCGGTCGGGTTCGCCCAGAGCGTGATCATGAACATCCTCATGGGCACCTATTTCATTTACCGCTTCGGCTCCGACGAGATGAAGAAGCGCTGTCTCTACCCCGCCATGAAGGGCGAGAAGATCGGTACCATGTGTTTTACCGAAGACCAGTCGGGGTCCGACCTTTCGGCCACGAGGACGACCGCAGTGAAGGACGGTAAAGAATGGGTGATAAACGGGACCAAGATGTGGATCACGAACGGTCCCATTGCAGATATAGTCACCGTCCTTGCCACGACCGATCTCTCTTTGGGCGCGAAGGGTCTCAATTTCTTCCTCGTCGAGAAGGGGACGCCCGGGTTTTCCGGTGGACAGGTGCTCGACAAGCTGGGCTGCAGGGGGACCATCACGGGGGAACTCGTCTTTGACGACGTGAGAGTGCCCGAGGAAAACTTATTGGGAAGAGAGCTGAACAAAGGGGTTGAGTATCTGGGCGAGATACTGGACGAGGTGCGGGTGATGACGGGCGCCATGGCGCTCGGGATCGCCCGGGCGGCTTTCGGGGAAGGGCTCGAATATGCGAGAAAACGTGTCGCCTTCGGGAAACCGATAGGGACGTACCAGCTCATCAGGGCCAAGTTTGCCGACATGGCAACCGAGATGGAGGCGAGCAGGCTCATGATCTACTATGCCGCATGGCGTATCAGGGAGAAGTTGTCATGCCGCAAAGAGGCGGCTATGGCAAAGATGTACGCCACGGAGATGTGCTGCAAGGTCGTTGACGAGGTGACGCGCATATGGGGAGCCAATGGTTTTGCCCACGAGTATAGCCCCCAGCGCCACTTCAGGGACGCGCGCTTCCTGCTTTATGGCGGCGGCACCCACGAGATTATAAGGGACCTTCTGGGCAGGATGGTTATAGGAAACCTGTGAGAGACTTTCCTCGTAGCCATAGACAAAGGAAAGATAACGGCGGCGCGTGAGCGCGGAAGGTACTACCGGCAACGACGGGAGGAGGCACAGCAGGTGGGGGCGGCAGGCAAAGTCAAAAACCCACTCAGGGGAATAAGGGTGGTGGGCAAACGACGTCCCGTAGGGGAAATGGCGTATGTCTCTTTAAAAGGGGCGATCGTGAGAGGGGACCTTCACCCGGGGCAGAGGCTCGTGGAGAGCGCGTTGTCCGCCCAGATGGGGGTCAGCAGGATACCCGTGAGAGAGGCAATCAAGAAGCTGGAGCAGGACGGTCTCATCGAGAAGCCGAAAAAGGGCGGCTTTATCGTAAAAAATCCCTCCAGAAAGGAGATAGAGGAGACCTTCGGCATACGGGCATGTCTGGAGAGCTACGCGACGGCGCTGGCCACCGTCCACATGGATGCGTCGACGATTGACCGGCTGGAGAACGTCCTGAAACTGTACAGGGATGCCCTGGAGCGGCGTGATATAAGCAACATGACCCAGTTGAACAACCAGCTCGACGAAATCATTTTCAGCGCATCGGGGAGTGAAAAGCTCTCTGCGCTCATAGCAAATTTCCGCGATTTTATCTCCCGGTACAGGAAAGCGCTCCTCACCTGCATGGATTATGCGGCAATCTCTCTCTCCGACCATGAAAAGATCGTGGAGGCGATGAAGGAAGGAGATGAGGAAAGGGTTGAGAAGCTCGTGAGGAAGCATCTGCTGCGGGGGAGAGACATTCTTATAAAAGATATGGAATCGGGAAAGGAAATGTGAAGGCTTTCTGCGGTTCCTTGATGGTATACCGTATACTTAACAGCGACGCAGGTTTCGGGAGGAGACCTTGGAGAATCGAAAACGCATAAGGGTGTTGATAGCCAAACCAGGTCTCGACGGCCATGACAGGGGGGCTAAGGTGGTGGCCCACGCGCTCAAGGAGGCCGGCATGGAAGTGATCTACACGGGCCTCCATAGGACCGTCGATCAGATCGTGAGGATCGCTATCCAGGAGGATGTGGATATCATTGGGCTTTCGATCATGAGCGGCGCCCACATCCCTATCGTCGAAAAGCTCATGAAAAAAGTGGGCGAGGAAGGGATAGGGGAAAAGATGGTCGTCGTGGGAGGCGTGATCCCGAGTCAGGATGTGGGCCGGCTCAAGGCTCTCGGTGTCTCCGGCGTTTTTCCCGGGGGCGCCGGCTTTTCCGAGATCGTGGCTTTCATCAACGAGCACATGGGACGGGCCTAGGAGGAACAATGGGAGTTGCGAAATATACGAAGGATCAGAAAGGCCGGATCACGGACGTGCTGCTCCAGTCAGGCATCCACGTGAAACCGGTCTACGGCCCCGTTGACCTCGAGCGGATCGGTCTCTCCTACGAGCGGGATCTCGGCGACCCCGGCGAGTACCCCTTCACGAGAGGCATACACCGGGAGGGCTACAGAAGCAGGGCCTGGACCACGAGACAGTACACGGGCTTCGGCACGCCCTCTGAAACGAACGAGAGGTTCAAGCTGATGATCGCCCACGGACAGACGGGTCTGAATGTTGCCTTCGATCTCCCCACGCAGATGGGTTACGACTCGGATGATCCCATGTCCGAAGGCGAAGTGGGGCGCGTAGGAATGGCGGTCGATTCGCTCAGGGATTTCGAGGTAGCCTTCAAGGGCATCGACCTCGAAAAGATAGGATCGGGCCTCACCATCAACGCGGTCGCGTCGATCATGCTCGCCATGTACCAGGCGATGGCCGAGAAGTTCGGCTACGACCCGAAGGTAATCTCGGCGACCCCCCAGAACGACATCCTCAAAGAGATGATAGGCAGGGGCGCGTGGATCTTCCCCGTGGAACCGGCGGTAAAACTGATCGGGGACACCATCGAGTACTCCATGGATATGCTTCCGCGGACGAACCCGGTGAGCGTCTGCGGCTACCACATCAGGGAATCGGGGGCGACACCCGCGCAGGAGATTGCCTGTGCCATCCTTATCGCCAATGCCTATATCGATAACGTCCTGGCGAGGGGCTTCGACGTCGACGCCTTCGTCGGCCGGTTTTCCTTCAACCTCAACGTCTTCGGCAACATCTGGGAGCAGGTGGCGAAGTTCAGGGCGGCCCGCAAGCTCTGGGCGAGAAACCTGAAGGAGAAATACGGCGTCAAGAAAGAGGCGAACATGCACCTGCGGGGCCTCTTCGGCGGAGGGGGATACGGTCTCACAAAGGCGCAGCCCGAGAACAACATCATGCGCGGCGCCTACTACGCCCTTGCCGCCGCCCTGTCGGGGGCCCAGACCATCGCCCTGTGCAGCTACGATGAGGCCTACACGATCCCCACTCCCCACTCCGCCATTATATCGCTGCGGACCCTGCAGCTTCTCATGGATGAGATAGGTCTGAGGGATACCGTCGACCCTCTGGCAGGCAGCTACTTTATCGAGACATTGACCAAGGAGATGGAGGGGAAGATAGAAGAAGAGATGGAGCGGATAGAGCGGGTGGGCGGCATCGTGCACGCAGTGGCAACCGGCTACGTCCAGAGGCTCGTGGCGGCGCAGGCCTACGAGTTCGAAAAGGGCATTCAGTCAGGCGAGTTGCTCAAGGTGGGGGTCAACATCCATACCGAGGGGGAGTCGAAAGACGTGGAGCTCCACGCGTACAATCGGGAATCGGCAGAGGCGCAGATCGAGGGACTGAAGCAGGTGAGGCGGGAAAGGCACAACCGGGAGGTCGTGAAAAGCCTCAATGAGCTCGAAAAAGCGACCCGGGAGGGCAAGAACGTGATGCCCTTTCTCGTGAACTGCTGCAGGGCCTATGCGACGGTCGGGGAAATGACGGCTATTTTCAGGAATATATTCGGGGAGTTCGACGAGCCGAGCCTGTTTTAGAAGGCACCGGGCGACACCGACGCCATAGAGGGGGTTGATATGGAAAAGACCTTTATGCCCGCGCAGAAAACGCGGGCGGAGCTTGCTGCCTTCCAGCTCGAAAGACTCAAGTGGACCGTAGGCCACACGTATCACGGCTCGCCCTTTTACCGCCGGAGATTCGAGGAGGCGAACGTGACGCCGGATAAGATAAGGACCCTCGACGACCTGGAGCTCCTGCCTTTTACAACGGCCGACGACCTGAAGGCCGGGTATCCCTTCCCACTTCTGAGCGTACCCCAGGAAGACGTCGTGAGGATACACGCCTCCAGCGGCACGACGGGGAAACGAAAAGTCCTCTCCTATACGGCCAAGGATATAGATGACTGGGCGCACTTCTTTGCCCGCTGCTACGAGATGGCCGGCTTGACGCGCCAAGACCGCGTCCAGATCTGTGTCGGCTACGGCCTTTGGACCGCGGGCGCGGGCTTCCAGAACGGGTGCGAGCGCTTCGGCGCCATGGCGATACCCATAGGTCCGGGGAATCTCGATATGCAATGTGAGTTCCTCGTCGACTTCGGCACCACTGTCCTGTGCTGCACCGCCTCCATGGGTCTGCTCATGGCGGAGGAGGTGGAAAAGCGGGGGATTAAGGACAAGATCAATCTCAAGAAGGTGATATTCGGGTCGGAGCGGTCGAGCGACGCCATGAGGGCCAGGATCGCAGAGCTTCTCGGCGTGGAGCATATATTCGACATACCGGGGATGACCGAGCTCTACGGCCCCGGCACCGGGCTCGATTGCGTCCATCACCAGGGTATCCACTACTGGGCGGATTACTACATAGTGGAATTCCTCGACCCCGAGACGCTCCAACCCGTGCCCGAAGGCGAGATCGGCGAGATGGTCGTGACGACGCTGCAGAAAGAGGCGGCACCGCTCGTCAGGTACCGGACGAGGGACCTCACGAGAGCGATCCCCGGCACCTGCGCCTGCGGTTCCATCCTGCCGCGCCACGACCGGTTCCTCGGACGCTCGGACGATATGTTCATTATCAGGGCCGTCAACGTATACCCGGGCCAGATCGACCACGTGCTCTCGGCCATTCCCGGCATAGGGAGTGAGTACCAGGTCCACCTGACGCGGGGCAAAGACGGCAAAGACTACATGGTCATAAAGGCGGAAAGGGGCAGAGAGTGCTCGCCCGAGGATGATGCGCGATGCAAAAAGCTCATCGAACACGAGGTGAAAAAGCAGATCATGGTAAGCTGCGAGGCCGATATCTGCTGCTACGGAGATCTGCCTCGCTCCGAGAGGAAGACGAAAAGGGTATTCGATAAGAGGGAGGAGTAAGGGGAAAAAGGAGGCGCTATGGTCCGGTATGAGTACTACAGGCCCTCTACCATCCAGGAAGCCCTCGGCCTCATGGAGCGGTTCGATGGGGACGCGGTCTACATTGCGGGCGGGACCGATGTGATGGTGCTGATGAGACTGAAGAAGCTGAAGCCCAAAGCGCTCATCTCCCTGAGAAACATAAAGGAGCTGGTTCGCAAAGAAGGGCTTACCATCGGCGCGGGGGTGACCCACAGGGAGATCCAGCAGGACGACGCAATAAGAAAACGTTTTTCCGCGCTCCACGACGCGGTCTGTCGCCTGGGCTCGACCCAGATCAGGAACGTGGCGACCATCGGGGGCAACATCTGCAATGCAGCCCCTTCAGCAGATACGGCATGTCCCCTCCTGGTCCTCGACGCGGAGGTGGTGCTCGTGAGCGAAGGCGGCGAAAGACGGGTCCCCCTGGACGACTTCTTTGTCGGCCCCGGCAAGACGCTCCTTCAAAAGGGCGAGCTACTCAAAGAGTTCTCGCTGCCGGGTGTTGGCGGGAATACGGGCTCGGCCTACATAAAACATACGAGAAGAAACGCCATGGACCTGCCCATCATCGGCATTGCCGCACGGGTGACCGTGGACAGGGACGACCTGCGGTGCAGGGACATGATCTGTGCGACGTCTCGCTCATCGGAGCTGCTCACCTATTTTGCCGACGAGGAGCTAAAGTGCGAGGATATACGGATAGCCATGGGAGTGGTAGCCCCCCGCCCCGTCAGGGCGAGGGCAGCCGAGGCCGCGCTTAGAGGTCAGGTCATATCTGCCGAGACCGTCGCCCGCGCCGCGGAACTCGCCGCTTCCGAGTCCACACCGAGGGACAGCGTGAGGGGCGAGGCGTGGTACCGCAGGGAGATGGTGCGGGTGCTCGTCCAGAGGGCCATCATGAAGTCGATCGATCGGGTCCTTCGCCCGGATGAGATGGTCTATCCTGACCGGCTGTGGTAAGGAGGGGGAAATGAGGAAAGAATTGTCCTTTGTGCTTAACGGCGAGGAGGTCGTAGCGGAGGTGGAGCCCCATTGGACCCTGCTCTATCTGCTGCGCGAGGTACTCGAGTTGAAGGGATCGAAGGAAGGCTGCGGTTACGGAGAGTGCGGCGCCTGTACTGTCGTCATAGACGGAAAGGCAGTCAATTCGTGTATCTTTCCGGCTATGGAAGCGGAAGGCACAAGTGTGGTCACCATCGAGGGCATCCTGGGTAAGGACGGCACCCTCCATCCCCTCCAGCAGTCCTTTGTCGACCACGGGGCCGTGCAGTGCGGTTTCTGTTCCCCCGGCATGATCATGTCGGCCTACGGCCTGCTTCAGGAGAAGCCCGAGCCGACAGACGAGGAAATAAAGGAGAGTATAGAAGGGAATCTTTGCAGGTGCACCGGGTACGTCAAGATCGTTGAGGCGATACGATCGGCCGCGAAGGGGGAATGATCATGGAGCTGACCACCGTAGGAAAGAGGATCTCGAAGAAGGACGCCCCTTCCAAGGTGACGGGGAGTTCCGCGTTCATCCAGGACGTTGCCCTGCCGGGGATGCTCTATGGCAAGATACTCTACAGCAGGTATCCCCACGCGCGGATAAAACGTATCGACACCACGAAGGCTTCGAGGCTCGCGGGCGTCAGGGCGGTCCTCACGGGTGCTGACGTCCCTGCCTTCTCCTTCGGCGTGTATAAGGACAACCCGCCTCTTAAGACGGGAAAGGTCTGTTCTCTCAGGGATGAAGTGGCGGCGGTTGCCGCTATCGATCCGGACATCGCGGAAGAGGCCCTCGACCTGATAGAAGTGGAGTATGAGGAGCTGCCCGCCGTGTTCGATCCCCTGGAGGCAATGAAGGAGGGCGCCCCTCTCATCCATGAAGGACACGTGGGGGGCAAGGAGAAGAAACCGACGAACGTGCTCAACATGCCCTGGAGGCTCCTGGCGGGTGACGTGGAGGGCGCCAGGAAAGAGGCGGCTTTCGTCGTGGAGGGCACCTTCAGGACGCAGTGGGTGACGCACTGCTGTCTGGGCACCAGCGGTTGTATTGCCCAGCTCGACGCTGCGAACAACCTGACCGTCTACAGCAACACCCAGATCCCCTATCTGGCCCAGAAGGATTTTATCGAAGCCCTTGGCGCCTTCGGTCTGAAGAACAGGAGGGTGAGGATCATACAAAGTACGATAGGGGGCGGTTTCGGGAGCAAGCTCGACACCTACGCGTACGAGTACATCGCGATTCTCCTCGCCATGAAGACGAGACGACCGGTGAAGATCGTCTTCACGAGGGAGGAGGAGTTCTTCGCCACCTCGCCGAGACAGTGCACGATCACGCGGATCTCGCAAGGGTGCACGAAAGAGGGAAAGCTTCTCTTCAGGGACATGGAGATGATCCTCGACAACGGCGCTTATACGTCCTGGGGCGCCACGACCCCGTCTGTGATGATGCTGCCCATATCGTCCCTCTACAAGGTGCCGAACGTCAAATACGTCGCAAAGTGCGTCTACACGAACAATACCTACAGCCAGGCCATGAGGGGTTATGGAAACCCGCAGGCGACGTTTGCCATAGAGTCCTCCATCGAAGAGCTGGCAGAGGCGGCGGGCATCGATCCCTACGAGTTCAGGCTGATCAACGCGAACGAGCCCGGAGAGACGACCCCGCAGCGTTTCAAAGTGACCACCTGCGGCATGAAGGAGTGCATGGAAGAGGTGAAGGGCAGACTCGGCTGGAATGGGAAACGGCGCGAGAAGAGCGGCCGCGGGTTCGGCATGGCTGCCCTCGTGCACGTGGGCGGCGGCGCCCGCGTCTATAAATCTGATGGCTGCGGCACGATTATCAAGGTCGATGACTACGGAAAGGTCGATGTCTTCACGGGATCGTCGGACATCGGGCAGGGCTCGGAAACGGTCATTGCGCAGATCGTCGCGGAAGTCCTCGGGGTCCCCATGGACGACATCAACGTGATCAACAACGACACCGACGTGTGCCCCTGGGATGTGGGTGCCCACGCGAGCAGAACCACCTTTGTCGCGGGCAATTCGGCCCTCGGGGCGGCCAGGGAGATCCGGCGGCAGATCCTGGAGGCGGCGGGGGCGGCGCTCGGCGTGGAGCCGTCGGGACTCGACATCAAAGGGGGCGTTGTAGTCGCCACGCACGACAACGAAAAGAAAATAGCCCTCGGCAAGGTCCTGCGGAACAGCCACTATATGCCCGGCGGAAAGATGCTTATGGCCGAATACTTCTACGATCCCCCCAACGAGAACTTCGACCGCGAGTTCAAAGGCAACCTCTCGGTCACCTACGCGTACGGCGCCCATGGGGTAGAGGTCGAAGTCGACAAAGAAACGGGCCAGGTGCGGATCGTCAACTACGTGGCGGCCCACGACGTGGGCAAGGCCCTCAACCCCATGCTGCTGGAGGGACAGATATCGGGCGGCGGCGCGATGGGACTAGGTTACGCGCTCACGGAGAACATGGTCTACAGGAACGGCAGGTTGATGAACGCGAACTACCTGGACTACAAGATGCTCACCGCAAAGGATATACCGCCCATGCAGGCGGTGATCGTCGAGACGGACGAAAAGGACGGCCCTTACGGCGCAAAAGGGATAGGCGAGCCGGGTCTTGTGCCGACGGCGCCCGCTATCGCAAACGCCATCTACGATGCAGTGGGAGTGAGGATACGGGACCTGCCCATTACGCCGGAGAAAGTCCTCGCCGCGCTGAAGGCGCGGGAGAAGGAGACATAACATGGGGCTGACGGTCATGTCCATTCGCATTCGGTTCATGCTTTACATGAGGGGGGAGGCTCCACGCGGCTTTGCCGCTGGAGGGGGCGCTGAGCCCCAGTAATTGCAGAAGGAGACATAGCATGGAGGAAAAGTGCTGCCGCCTGGGCTGTGACATCGGGGGGACTTTCACCGATTTTGTCCTGCTGGACGATGAGACCGGTGAGATAAAGACCGGCAAGTGTCTCACGACGCCCAGGGACCCCTCCGACGCGGTGGAACAGGGCATCAGGACGCTGGAGGCCGTAGCCCCGCACTTCGTGCCGAAGCTCCACGAGCTGATCCACGGCACCACGCTCGTAATCAACGCCATCATCGAGAGAAAGGGCGCCAGGACTGCGCTTATCACCACAAAGGGCTTCAGGGACGTCCTCGAGATCGGGAGGGAGATGCGTTATGCCCCTTACGATATCTTCGCCGAATTCCCAAGGCCCCTCATCCCGAGGAGGTACCGGTTTGAAGTCGATGAGAGGGTCAGGAGCGACGGGACCGTCATCCGCCCCCTCGACCCTGAAGAGGCAAGGCGCGTCGTGGCTGCACTGCCCGGAATGGGCATCGAGTCGGTTGCCGTCTGCCTGCTCAACTCCTTCGAAAACCCCGCCCACGAGCTGATGCTCCAGGAGATCATCGAGAAGGAGGCGCCCGGCATACCGGTCTCCATCTCGTACCACGTGCTCCCCCAGATCAAGGAGTATGAGAGGACGAGCACCACGGCCACCAACGCCTACGTGAAGCCCCTCACCGGAAGATACCTGTCGAAGCTTGCCGGAAGGCTCGATGCAATAGGTTTCAAGGGAAAACTCTTTATCATGCTCTCCAGCGGCGGCGTGACCTCTGTCGAGACCGCCGCCAGGTTTCCGGTGCGTATCATCGAGTCGGGTCCGACCGCCGCGGTCATAGCCGGTCAGTACTATGGCAAACATTTCAATATCTCGGAGATGTTCTGTTTTGACATGGGCGGCACGACGGCCAAATCGTGTCTCATCCAGAAGGGGGTCGCCGGTGTGGTGCCCACCTTCGAGGTGGGCCGTGTGCAGAGGTTCATGAAAGGGAGCGGACTCACCATCCAGGTGCCTGTCGTCGACCTGATGGAGATCGGCGCGGGTGGGGGCAGCATCGCAAAGGTGAGCAGGATGGGCACGCTCCATGTGGGGCCGGAGAGCTCGGGCGCGGACCCCGGACCCCTCTGCTACGGCAGGGGAGGGACCGACCCGTGCGTCACGGACGCCGACCTGCTTTTGGGGTACCTCGATGAGAACTACTTCCTCGGGGGAGAGATGCGGCTTGACAGGGAGGCGGCGCGGCGCGGGGTCGAGGAGCGGATTGCCGGGCCCCTCGGGGTCTCCTACGAGCAGGCCATCTGGGGCATTCACGATCTCATTAACGAGACCATGGCAGGGGCGGCAAAAACACACATCGCCGAAAAAGGGGGGAACCCGAAGATCGTCACCATCGCCGCCTTTGGCGGGGCAGGCCCGGTTCACGCGTACGGTCTTGCCCGGAAGCTGGGCGCCCCCCGCCTGCTTGTCCCGCCGAACGCGGGCGTCGGCTCGGCCCTCGGCTTCTTCACCGCTCCCCGGGCGTTCGATCTCTTGAGGAGCCACAAAGTCTCCCTGACGGAGGCCCGTTTCGAGGAGATAGAGCGGATCTTCACCGCCCTGGAAGAAGAAGCCGCCGAAACACTCAAGAAAGATAGCACCGGGGAATCGATCCGCTTCGAGAGGTCCCTCGACATGCGTTTCGTGGGACAGGGCGCGGAAACGAACGTGCCCGTCGCAGGCGGTCCATTCTCGCAGATCGAGAAGGGGGAGATTCGCCGACTTTTTGACGCAGTCTACGAGAGACTGTACGGAAGGACCTATCCCGATTCCGAGGTGGAGTTCATCAATTTCAAGGTGAGGGCCAGCCTCCCTGAAAAACTCCTGCAATTACCGCGATTGGAAAAAAAGAAGGGTCAGACCCTCGGGGCGGCGGCAAAAGGGGAACGCAACGCTTACTCCCCCATTGCGAAGGACTTTATTCCCTATATGGTGTACGACCGCTACAAATTATTTCCGGACGCGGCTTTTCGCGGTCCCGCCATCATTGAAGAGAAGGAATCGACCCTCATCGTGGGGGAGGACGCCCTTGTGCGGACGGACGAGTTCGGATTCCTGTGGGTCGATCTCAAGGAGGCATGAATTTGGCAACGACCTTCGACCCCATAACCCTGGAGATCCTCTGGCGCAGGCTGATCTCCATAGTGGATGAAGCGGACGGCTCCGTCGCCCGCACCGCCTTTTCGAGCCTGCTCCGCGATGCCCATGACTACACCTGCATGTTCACCGACCGGCAGGGACGGGAGCTGGCCCAGGGGTCTTTTGCGACTCCCGGTCAATCGGGCGCCATGGCGCTGGGCATCAAGAACCTTGTCAACAGCCTGTCGCCGGACACGTACAGGGCGGGGGACGTCTTCATCACGAACGACCCGTGGGCCCTGGCGGGCCACCTCAACGACGTCTGTGTCATGAGCCCCATCTTCTACAAGGGCACACTGGTCGCTTTTACCGCCTGCGTGTTCCATCACTCCGATATAGGAGGCCGTGTCTCATCGGACAACCATGAAGTGTTCGAGGAAGGCCTCTTCATTCCCTTGGTCAAGCTCTATAAAGAGGGGGTCCTCAACGAGCCGGTGCTCGACATGATCAGGTGGAACGTGCGGACGCCCGATGAGGTGATCGGAGACATCAGGTCTCAGATCGCCGCCAACCACGTGTGCGCAGAGAAGATATGCCAGATGCTCCGGGAAAACGGGCTCGACGCGCTCGACGACCTGGCAGACCAGATTATCAGCCGCACTGAGAAGAGCATGAGGGAGGAGATCGAGAAGATCCCGGACGGGGTCTACAGGGCCGAGGGCATCGTGGAGCAGATCACGGGCAGGGGAGACGTCCTGATCAAGGCCGCCGTCGAGGTGAAGGGGAGCGATATCGCGGTGGACCTCACCGGCTCTTCCCCCCAGGTGGATTGGGGGGGCAACGTGGTGTTCAATTTCACCTATGCCTACGTATTCATGGCGATGAAAAGCATGTTCGGTCCCGACATCCCGAACAATGAAGGCTGCACGCGACCCTTGCGCCTGACCGCGCCGGAGGGGACCGTCGTAAACTGCCGCTTCCCCGCGGCAGTGGCTGCGCGCATGGTGGTCGGCCACTTTCTCACGGAGATCATCTACAGGGCCTTATCTGCGGCCCTGCCGGCAAAGGTGATTGCGGCAAGCGGCGGCACCCCGGCGGTGATGAATGTATTCTATGGGCTTCGCTGCGACGGAAAGCCGTGGCATTCGGTAATCATCAGGGGCGGCGGCATGGGGGCGGGCGCCGCCGCCGACGGCAACTACGTCTATATTTTTCCCGCGAACGGCGCGGGCACGCCCGTAGAGATATTCGAGAACGATACACCCCTTCTTGTCGAAAAAAGGGAGCTCCTCGCCGACTCGGGCGGCCCGGGCAGAACGAAAGGCGGCATCGGGAAAAGGGTCGTCTTCAGGGTGCCCGATGACAGCTACGCACCCATTCCGCCCGTCAACCTCGCCATGCAGTCGGGCAGGTACACCTACCCTCCCGAAGGGCTGTTCGGTGGAAAACCCGGCGCCAAGGCCCGGTTCCTCGTAAACGGCGAGCCCGGGAACCCCTACGGCCTGACGCAGTTGAAGCCGGGAGACGTGGTGACCATCGATGCCCCCGGCGGAGGGGGCTACGGCAACCCCCTGGAGCGCGAGCCCGAGCAGGTGGAGGCAGACGTGGCCGAAGGGTACGTGACGGTCGAGCAGGCGAGAAACGCCTATGGGGTGGTGATCGATCAGGGGACGGGGAGGGTGGATCAGGCGGCGACCAAAGCACTACGAGGTGGGTAGGAGCGGGCGGCCGGGTTAATTTCGCGCCATGCACCGAAATCCCGGTGTCGCGCGTCCTCGACGTACGAAAGAGTACGCCTCCGGGCGGCGACCCCGAGATTTCGGCACCTATCATCGAAATTTCCTCCGGCCGCAAGAGTGCCTCATCTTGGCTCAAAGGGTTTCCTGCATCGCTTCGACGGGCCCGCTAGACCGATAAGACATCCTGGTGGCATTTCACCTGCAAGTGGCGCGTCGGGCCAAAGGCCGTGAATCACGCATTGCCGCGGAAACATGATAACACTATGATGAGCCGCGACTGTAAGGAGTCGGCTCCATCAATTTGTTAGAGGCCTTCAAAGCGTATCTTTCTGAGTGCGAGAGTCTTCAGGTGGGCCTCTCTATCACCCATAAGGCTGTAATAGTTGATTCCTTTTCCGTCAAGCCACTTCATGGCTTTAGTCGATTCTCTTGAAGGAATGACATACTTCACAAGAATGTCTTGATCGACCTCGCTTTCTCGGAAGACGTGCTCATGGGGGACAAACCGATGGTCGCCCTTCACTTCCTTAGTCGCAACGGTGTAGCAGGACCGTTGACGTGTGTGCCTTACGTGTTGATACACATTTAGCCATTTGGCGGTGATTTGAGGCTTTCCAAGCCACACATGTTTCTCGCTGCTCATTGAATCAAGGAATGCGAACACGGCTACTTTTTTGGCGCCCGAACTCTCACAAAATGCAAAAAACGCCGCAACATACGGCGACGTGGTCCAGTCCAATAGAGGCGAAGGAAGTCCGTGGTGGCGTAAGTATGTCCAATAAAAGGTTATGGAAATCGGGATGTGAACAAGAACGTCGCTCACGTTCTCCGTGAGGTCCCGATCAATATCCGACAGGCTTGGAATATCGCCCGTATAGTCTTCGAAAGACCCTAAGTCGCGTACGCAGTCGACAATAAGACCGCAGTACTTCCTGATTGTCCATTTTGATTTGGAATACCTTTCAAGTGTCGTTCTCAGGTGCCAACCTGCATTTGGCTGTCCGCGGAAAAGAACAGGAACCCTATCGTACTTACGCTTCAGCTCATCGACAGCCGAACAATATGCTTCCCAGGAATCTATTTCAATCGTCTTTGTCATCTATGCCTCTAACAAAAAGCTCACCGGGAGGCAGGCGCCGTTTCCTGCCGATCCGGTGCAGTGGCTCGTTGGCTTTCTGTAGATTTCATTCCCACTATGATTACCTGTTTGGCTCTGTCACAAACACTAGTTGTGTAGATCTGCTCGGCGAAACGATTTGCGTACTTCACGTCGGATTTTAGCGTCAAGAACTCCACTGCCCGATAATAGGTCTCGTCGCGGATAGTAGTCGTGTATATCTTCGCTGTTGTCTCCAGAGCAAGATCGTATTTTCCCGCACAAAGAGCGTCATAGACCAAGGACGCATATGCCTTGTCGCGTTGGTCAGTATTATAGATAGTCCCCGCCGTATTTATTGTCTCCTGCAGATGTGCATTTTCCTGACAGGGAGGTGGTATCTCAATATCAGGAAGATCTTTTACTTCAGGATGGGGCTGCTGAGTAACAGGTTTGTCGGTCTTTTTAGAATCGAAAGACGCCTCGGGTCGAGAGGTCAGGCTAGACAGCCTATCTTTGAGGGCTACACCGGGAAAGATCGCGTACAGGGCAACAACAGCACTGATTATAGCTGCAATCCAGGATGCCTTTTCAAGTCTTGGGTTCATGTTCTGTTCCTAATGCCAACTACTTTTTTAGGAAGGAGAAGGGGACGTGCTTAAAAAAGTAAATGCATTTCGCAAGTTACCATAATCATTACCAAATGAAACAGTTGCCATCTTTTCGCCCTGCCTCCCCCTTCGCTGTCCCTGCCGCATCCGGCGCCGGTTTCTTCCGTCAAAATCGGGAACGGGATTATCTTGGCCTCTGTCATAAGGCCAAGCCTATGAGATAGTAACTCACCATGTTTCTCCCCAAAGTCGGACGCTTGACTTCTTACTGGTATGCATCCTTCCGATGCCTGACTGCCACTACATCCACAACCTTCCTGTCGTCGTACACTGCATAGACTATGCGGTAATCACCAATTCTTATCCTCCACAATAATTTGCTTCCTACCAGCTTCGTGCAGCCGGACGGCCTCGGCTGCTTTCCCAAACCTTCAATTCGTTGGAATATTCGCTCCACCTGCTTCTGCTCAAGCGCTTCGAGTTCCTTGCGAGCGCTCCGGGCGAAGGTAACGGCATAGTCAGCCATTCAACTTGCCCTGTTTTCGAAGGCGGTTTCTCACCGATTCCAACGATTCTCGCGGTTCCTTAGCTCTTCTCTCAGCCAGGAGGTTATCGTAGAAATCTTCCCAGACCTCCCCGAATTTCTTGAGGTTGATCTGGACCGCCACTTTTTCTCCCTTTTCGTTAGTAACGTAGTGTATGCCCTCCATATCGGCCTACCTCCTGCATACTCCAATTATATCAGATTACAGCCGTCCTTGGGGGGCAGGGGGATCAAATTTTTATTCTCACATAAGGCCCCCGCCTTGCCCCTCGCCGGACCTTTATCCATTATTACCACGTGGGAGGAAGTTGTTCAAGAAAAAAGACGAATCCGTGGAGTGCAGGAAGTAGGCCCCGAAACAGTGCGGGGCAGAGTGGGAGGTCCGTTTGTTCCGTTATCCAGCAGGCTTGCGAACCCCCATCCTGTCACATAATAGCAACGTGGTCACAGGTAATCGCACCGGTCATAGACTGCATTCCCGGGGCTCAGCGGGACCTGAATCCCCGCAGACAGGTGCAGTCGACAAGCAGGTCCACGGTTCTGAGGGCGAAGACCGTGCCGCCCGTGGCGAGGAGAAGGATACGGCAGCGGTCACCTCATAGGGTTTGTTTGTTTCCCTGACTGCCCATCTTTGTTCCTCGGGGGCGGTACTGGTTTCATGGGTCAAAGACTGCTCGACCGCAGCCCAGCCGCCGAGGCCCGCGACGGCAGTGGCCACGGAATCGAGCTTTTCCTGCGCAGATAGGCTCGGGTCCCATCCATTTTTAAGGGTCCACATGGCCATACGGACAAGGTGGCCGTATGCAACACACCTGATATCTCCCTGAGTGGGCTTAAGGTCGCCGCGCTTTAGGCTGGCAAGATCGGCTTCCACCAGGCGGGCTACGGCCGGAGCGTCAAAAGCGAGCATCCCCTTGGAAACGGTTCCTTTCGACCGGCTGACAAAGACAGTATCCACAATAGACGATCCCGTACCGTTTATGTGGATAGATGCACCCATCTCGGCCGGGCAGGGGATCGACGCCGAGCACTTGAGTCCCGCATCGAGAAGGGCCACGGCTATCGGCAAATATGCTTTGATGGTGTTGTGATGGTAGGTGAAGACAAAAGGCGCCCCAGGCTTAAGGGCTTCAGCGGTTGCCCGAAATACCGCCGAGAGGCCCTCGGTAAAGTGAATGATACCTTTTTCCATGGTCGCGTTGCCTGTAAGCTCTTCGTTATCCCGCGTCGTAGGCTTGTCGAAGACATGTCCGGTGTCGGTTGCGAGACGCCGAAGCCAGACATAGCAGAAGTCCATCAGCTCCGCATACTGCACGTTGGTAAAATAGGGCGGGTCCGTGAAGACGGCATCCACGGATGCCGGAGCCAAACGGGCGGTCGTCGAGCTTGCGCAGTGAAGCTCGATCCGTCTGGTTTTCGCGCCATTCCGGGTGCCCCTTCTCTCGCCTATCCATTCATCCGGGAGAAAGACCGACGCCTTCCGGCCCTGCTCGTGCCGCGTCTCGAAGGGTTTCTCGCAGTATCTTTTTGCCCGTGCGTACTTGTCGATGATGTTCGACCATCCCCCGCTGCCCACATTGGCGCCATTATCACCCACAATCCCGAGGAGGTTGGACTCGCACGGGAGGAGACCGACGGGAAACCCGTGGACGGAAAAGATATCGAGCGATTTCAGAGCCATCGCGTCGTATCGGCAGAGCATGTTCTGGTACCTGAGCAGGTCCGATAGGTTCGTGGCAAGGGCATTTCGGATATGTTCGTCCCGCTCCGTTGAAAGAATCCGACAACTCAATTCAAGTCCGAGGAGCTGCCGGTCATTGAACATCTCACGATACCTGCGGTAGCCCCATCGGTGGAGACGGTCCGTCTCGTCGCCGGGAGGTATTTCGTCGTCAGGCACAAATGCGGTCCGTATCGATGCGAGGAAGGCGGTGGCCTCTTCGTATCTCTTCAGGTCTTCGGCATCGGGTTTCTTGAAAAACCTGCCCTGATGGGAGGGCTTGCATTGGGGGCAATGGTATTCGATGGCGACCATCCGATGGGCCGGTGGCCCGCCTTCGGTATCGGGATAGGTGTTCGTCGTTTTGCAATGTGGGCAGGTGCACCGGTTTCTGGCGGCAGGCCCGTGGGCCCGAAGGGGTGTGCCGCAATTGTTGCAGGGTCCGGGGTTTTTGTGGTCCTTGACCTCATTCAGATCGCCACACCCGGGACAGATGAAGACGTAGGCGGGGTGTCGCCGGTTCTCCGCCAGCACGTAGCCGGGAAAGAGATCGAGCACGGAACCGCATTGCTTGCAGGGGAGGGTCTTAACCCAGATGAAGTACTTCACATGAGCCTCGGGAGACCCGCATACAAGGCATGTCGACCTGTACAGTCTACCGATCCATTCCTCCAGATCGGCCCTAAGCCGCCGTGCGGCTCCCGTGTATGCGTCCGTATCGAGGTAGTCCATCTCCTGTTTGACGATCCAATAGGCCATGGGGTTGATGTCGTAGCCGATCACCTCGCATCCCATGCGGTTCGCTTCTATGAGAGGGGTGCCTCCGCCCATAAAGGGGTCAAGGACCCTGGTGCCGGCGAGATCCTGGTTCTTGAAGAACTGATCTCTCAGATTTCCTTCAACGAATTCGGAGAGGAGAAGGCCGCGAAAGAGCGTGCCCGGCCTTCTGGCGAACCATTTGTGGACGGCGATGATGGGCCGGTAGTTCTGCTGAATCTGTTTCTCGTGCAGGGCCAGATCGGCGATAAAAGGCACATCGAAGGACTTCTCGATCAAAGGGTACCCCCCATGGCGGTCACGGTAGACTGTACCTGATAACCCCGTGCGGGTCAAGGGCTGCTCGGAAAGACGGTGGGGACATTGTTTCATCCCTGGAGCGCATGGGGCGTCACGTCTTGCAGCCACACTTCCCCTTTCTCTTTCTTGAATGACCTGTTTTACCCCCCTTGCCCGCTGTCGCATATAACCCTGCGAACTTTTATGTGCCCAAGTCGCTACACTTTACGTTACACAAATAGATGTGTATACTATGAGGGAAGAGGAGGCGTGTAATGGCGACAAATCTGGCTATCGATGACGCGTTGATTTCCGAGGCACAGAAGGTAGGGAAGTTCAAAACAAAGAGGGAAACCGTCACTACGGCGCTCAGGGAGTTTATTCAGCGGCGCGCGCAGGAAGAAATCGTGGACCTCTTCGATACCCTGGAGTATGATCCCGGCTATGACTACAAAGAGCTGAGAAAACGATCATGAAGGTGCTTGTCGATACCCCCGTCTGGTCGCTGGCATTACGAAAACAACCGAAGACCGGGGCCGATGAGCGAGCGGTAAAGGAACTTACCGAACTGATACGTGAGTCGCGGGTCGTTATGATTGGTCCGATTCGTCAGGAGATTCTGTCGGGGATTTCGGATGAGGGAAAATTTGAAACATTGCGGCAAAAACTGCGGGCCTTCGATGACGAGATGCTGACCACCGAGCACTTTGAACTGGCCGCTTTATTCTCCAATCGGTGCAGGAGGCAAGGGATACAGGGGTCACATACGGATTTCCTATTGTGCGCGGTAAGTGTGAAAGGCGATTGCCCCATATTCACCTTGGACAAAGATTTTGACCGTTATCGGGAACACGTCGGCGTAGAGTTACATCACGAAAGAAATGGGGTGGGGTAATTTCATACGTTCGCATTGCCCATCCACGGGTCGAAGACTTATATTTGGAGATTGGATGCTTTATCGAGGGGGTTCCTGGTTAAGGATTGCAGAAGGGAGCGCTGATCGGCGGCGAGGAGGAGGCGGATGGCGAGGAATAGAACGATCCGGAAGGTGTTGAGGAGCAAGCCCACCATTGAGGGAGCAGGGGTTCACCTGAGACGGGCTTTTGGTGCGGCCGAGGTCCCTGAATTCGATCCATTCCTGCTTCTCGACGATTTTCGTTCAGACGATCCGCGATATTATTTGAAGGGCTTCCCCTGGCATCCTCATCGCGGCATCGAGACCATCACCTACGTGCTTCGGGGTAAAGTGGAGCACGGGGACAGCATGGGGAACAAAGGTGTCATCGCAGACGGGGACGTTCAGTGGATGACCGCGGGCAGCGGGATCATTCACCAGGAGATGCCAAAGGGCGATGAGGCGGGGCGTATGGGCGGCTTTCAGACTCTGGGCAAACCTCCCCGCGTCGCATAAGATGATGGATCCCCGCTACCGCGGGCTGACGGCGGATCAGATACCGAAAGTCACAGCCGGGAACGGCGTGACGGTCAGGGTCGTCTGCGGCGAGTTCATGGGGACGAAAGGGCCTGTCACCGATATTGTTACAGACCCCGAATACCTCGACGTTACCATGCCTCTCCGTTCGGAGTTCATCCATCCGACCAAACCCGGCCACACGGTCTGCGCCTATATCATCGGAGGAGAAGGTTATTTTTGCCGTGAGAAAGACCCCTTCACTTATGAAATGGAGGGCGCAAACTATTTCGACATGGAAAGAAAGCCGACTATCGGCAACAACAGCCTGGTGGTTTTCGGCGACGGCGAACAAGTGGCGGTCTCTACCGAGGAGGAAGGCGCGCGTTTCTTGCTCATCTCAGGAAAGCCGATAGGTGAGCCGGTTGCCTGGTATGGACCAATCGTAATGAACACCAGGGAGGAATTGCAGGTCGCTTTCGACGAGTATCAAAGGGGTGCCTTCGTGAAGTATCACGGTAAGAGATAGGCGCACGCGACGCGTGTAACGCGCCTTCTTGAAAGGTCTCTCCCCGGACTGTCGTACGGCTTTGGTTATGACCCCATAGCCAAAGCCTGTTCCATCCTGTCTATGATATCTGCATCGTCTCCATTTCGTCTCATTTTCGCTTGACAACCGGAACATCGACGTGTCTTAATCTAAGCGGATTGCATGGCTCCCGATAGAGCGGCCGATTCAAGCTGATAGGGATTATCTTGGAGGGCGGCGGCCTTCCGGCTTCCGGGTGTGTCGAATACGCATGTTGCGTAACTCCGAACGGTGGGAGGAGGCGATGCATGAAGACGACTGCCATAGCAAATCAAAAAGGCGGATGCGGTAAGACGACGACCGCGGTAAATCTGAGCGCCGCTCTAGCCGCTCTCGGAAAGAGGGTTCTCCTGGTCGATCTGGACCCTCAGGCTCATGCCTCTTTTGCGCTACGGACGAACAACCGACCTGCAGACAAGTTCATCTACAACGTGCTGACCGACAATCCCGAAAAGAAACGCTCTTTCGACAGTTGCCTTACGAATGTCTCCCCGAATCTCGATATGCTGCCGTCAAACATCCAGCTCTCCACCCTGGAGCAAGAGCTCAAGGGTAAAAAAGGCGCGGCCTCCGAACTTCACGGAGTATTGTCCTCATGCCGGCCAAGATACGATTACATCCTTATCGACTGTCCTCCGAGCCTCGGCTTCCTTACCTTCAATGCCTTGAGGGCCGCCGACTGGGTCATCATCCCCATCGACATGAGTCCCTTCACTCTCATGGGCGTTGGTAAACTCCTGGGTATGATCGAGATGGTCGAGGCGAAGATCGGACACGTCCCTCGTGTGAGTGCCTTGGCAACCCTTTTTGACAAACGCACCAAGTATTCGCAGCGGATACTGGATGAGATCGAGGCTTTTTTTGCAGACCGCATGCTCCGGACCGCCATACGACACAATGTTGCCCTTAAACGAGCAGTCTCCGAAGGTGTCTCGATCATGGATTTCGACAAGACATCGACGGGCGCTGAGGATTATGCCGCGCTTTCCGACGAGATAGTGAGGCTTGACGCGACAAAGGACGGGGAGGCATCTCAGGCCTCATCGCTGCCGGGTCGGATCCTTGAAGAAGAGCGCGCTGTGTTCTCCGGCAAAGAAGAGACGGAAGAATCTCCCGGACCCGATACAAAGGAAGTGGTGTTTGTTGTCGAGGCGCCGACAGCCGAAAATGTCCACGTCGTTGGCGACTTCAATGGTTGGGAAACAAACGACGAGAGCAAGCTTGCTCGCCGAGGGAACGGCTGCTGGGAGAAGCTGATGAAATTACGGCCCGGTAGATACCGGTACAAGTTTGTCGTTGACGGGGAGTGGACCCTCGACGCCGGGAACGAAGCGTGCGAGAGAAACGAGTTTGGAACGTTCGATTCCGTAACCGAGGTTCCATAGAGCGAGTTCGGGATGCCCTGGCCATCCGGCGTGGAATCTTCACGAACGGGGACTCGCATTAAAGAAGGCCGGGTGCCCTTCTCAAGGATGGCGAAGCCTCGCTCGTTCAGAATCGGAAAAGACTTCCGTAGAGAAAAGGCGTAACGAATTTCAAAGGAGCAGAAGATGCCACTAATCCGAAAAAAACGCATTTGGTGGGAGCCCGTCGCTGGAGCCGTGGGCTATGTGGTCTATGTCGGCACGGACAGCACGGCAGCCGGTCCTGCCAAATTCTTGTGGGGAGATACGGTCGGCATGGTTTTCAAACAGGTCGCCGGGAAAACAACTGAGTTGGTTATCCCCGATGAATGGCCGGAATTCCCTAGACAGTCGGGAGTTTACCATATCGCGGTTACGTCGAGGGACGACGTGGGGAACGAAAGCGACCCTCTCTTTCTGTCGGGGGTTTTCAGTCTCATCGCCCCGGAGTCCCCGTCGAAGGGCGGGATCGAAGACTTCCCCTCGGCCCTTCCGGAACCAGGTGCCTCTGATGATGCCCTTATGTCGTCGCAGGGAAGAACAATCATCAGCAGGGGTCTGGAGGAGATGAAAGGCAACAAAGAGGTGGGAAACGCTTATCTGGGAAATGACCCACCCGCCAAGAATCAGACCGACTGGTGGTAAGGGGGAAGAAAAAAGGACTTCACTCCACTCAGCTACTCACTTTTTTCCGTCCTGGCCTTGCCACCAAGGAATCCAGCCACTAGACCGCCCAGAGCGGTGAAGATCTCCTGCACCACTTCGGGCTCCGGAAGAGGGAGTTTCAGATAGGGCTTCCCGGTCGTCTCATCCCTGCCGACCATGGCCTGCACCCTCTCCTCTATGATCTCTTGAGGCGTCGCAGTGCCCTGAGCCATCGCCCGGCCCAGGCCGGTCAGGAACTCGGCGCCTTTCATGAGGATCCGGCTCAATGGAAGAGCATCGGCAGTGGGCGGGGGCCCTCCGCCTTCCGGCGTCGCGGAGGAATCGGCCCGGGCCTCCTCCACTTCGCTTCGGTCCGCCGCCTCCTCGTCGAGGGCAGCTTCTATCTCCTCCTGCGTCTCGACGAGGGGATCGGGCTTCTCGAGACGGTCGGAGACCGTCTCGACCGTCTGCATGAATCTCTTGAACTGGCCTTCGCCGATCATGACGACGTCGTCTCCTCCCTCGTCCAGGGCCCCGGCAAAGAGGGATTTCTTGAACCTGAGAAGGTCCAGTATCCGTTCCTCGATAGATGCGCTGGTTACGAAATTGACCACCCGAACCATACGCTTCTGCCCGATGCGGTGAACCCTCCCGATGCGCTGCTCCAGAACAGCGGGGTTCCAAGGGATGTCCATGTTTATCACCACGGAGCCGCTCTGGAGGTTGAGGCCCACTCCTCCGGCATCGGTAGAGAGAAAGACCATGCAGTCCGGATCTTCCCGAAAGCGCGTCATCAGATCTTTGCGGTCTCTAGAGGGCACGGAGCCGTTGAGGTGCGCATAGCCGATGC
This sequence comes from uncultured delta proteobacterium, assembly GCA_963768735.1. Taxonomy (GTDB): domain Bacteria; phylum Desulfobacterota; class Syntrophorhabdia; order Syntrophorhabdales; family WCHB1-27; genus BOG-1155. The sequence goes on from CAVYJH010000003.1 coordinate 652,369, forward strand.
CGTTTTCCTTAAGCACCCCTTCCACCAGCTGCGTCATGCGGAGCCACTGGCTGAAGATGACGACTTTCTCCCCGCCCTCCAGGACCGTTTCCCTGAGAAGGACCGCCAGCTCCTCGATCTTCGGACCGTGGATGGTCTTCTTGTCTACGAGGTAGGTGTTGTCGGCGGCCATGCGCATCATGCTGAGGGCAATCTGCATGCGGCGCTGGTCCGCCTCGGAGAGGAATCTGAAGCGCCGCCACTTGGCCACGAGTCGCACGACGATGTCATAGTTTTCGTCATGGATCTCCCGCTGCTCCTTTGTCATGGGCACGAAGAAGTGCTTGTCCACCCGTTCGGGCAGCTGCTTCAGCACCTCATTCTTCTTGCGGCGGATCATGACCCCTTCCAGGGACGTGCGGACCGATTCGAGGTGCTGGTACCCGATGACCTTCCCGCCTTCATCGATAACCCTGTGGGTGTGGATGAAACGGTAGAGGGGGCCTAAGCGGTGACGGTCTATGAACTCCACGATCGAATGAAGCTCCTCTATCCTGTTTTCTATGGGAGTCCCCGTCAGCACGATGGCGAAGGTGGATTCCAGTTGCTTAATGTACGCGGCGGTCCGGGTCTTCCAGTTCTTGATCCGCTGTGCCTCGTCAAGGATAACAAGGTCCGGAGCCCACTGACGTATCATATGAAGGTCGCGCCAGACCAGTTCATAGTTGACGAGCTTGTAGAAGGCGTCATCCTGGTAGAGCGCGGCCCGCTGGTGCGTGAGACCCTCTATCACGGTGGCTTTCCGGTCGGTGAAGGTCAGGATCTCACTTTTCCATTGGTGCTTGAGGGACGTGGGAGAGACGATCAGTACCTTGCTTATGTAGAAAAATCTGGCCATCAGCTCCGCCGCCGCAAGGGCCTCGACGGTCTTTCCCAACCCCATGTCGTCTCCGATGAGACACCGGCCGGCAGATAGGGCGAAGAGGGCGCCCTCTTTCTGATAGGAATAGAGATGCGCTTTCAGTATGTTGTCGAAGATTGGGCTCTCAATGCCTTCCTTCAAATGGTCCGCGATGACTGCCTGGCGGTGAACCCTGTCCTGGTGCTCGGCAACGTACGCCATGACGTCGTCGTAGCAGCGCACCTCGTGGCTGTTGTTTCTCGGGACGCGGCTCAGGAAGCGGGGAAATTCGAGTACCCGGCCCTCCTTGAGCCTCCCGCCATCGTCGAAGAACTCCCCGGCCAGGGAAAGAAGCTCGGCCGGCGCCCCGAGGCCCGGCTTGAATCGGACCTCCTTCTTGAGACCGTACGAGAGAAATACCTCTGAGAACGGAGGCGTGTAGCCCTTGGCAATGAGTGATTTCGCGTTCCTTATACCCCTGAGTCGGCTCAAGGTAAAAGCGATGTGCTTGCACACGCCCAGATTGTTTATTTCAAAGTCACGGCATGAGCAATAGTTGTCTCCGGGGCTCTCTCCCCTGATGGCGACCCTGTAGCTTTTTTGTGATGCCGGATTGGTCACCATAAAATCCGAGAAGATAGGATGATCACCCCTGTTTTCTAACCGGAAATCCTGTTGCTCCCCATACTGTTTTCGGAGCAGTCTTTGCCATTCTTCGAGTCGAAGGTCTTCGGGCTTGTGGGTCCTGGAGACGGTCATTCGAAAAGGCTTTTCCGGCCCTTTGTCGGGCGGTGATGGTCTGATGCGCCGTCGCGCGGCCGAAGGTCGTGAAGGTTTCATGGGCAGACCCCTGCTTCATCGGGAATTGCGGTCCCACCCCAGTCGCGGGTCCGGACCGCTCGCTGGCTTCAATGTACAATAGATCGCAACAAGAATTAAAGATTTCGTTTTTGGGACAATAATCTCTTCGGTCTTATTCTGCTGTAAATAGCGTATAACTGCAACATCTTTTTCTACGATACGGCAGCTCGCCGGCTATCCGTTGGCTTATGTGCTCCTCCGTCATAAAATGGAATTATAAACTCCTATTTGGGGCTCAAAGTGGAATTAATACCCCGCTTTCTTAAGCCACCGAGATCGAGTTTCTTCCTCTTCGATCCTCATTTCGTTCACCCGGGCCGCAGTGGTAGAATCCCTCTGCATAGTTTTGTCCTCCTTATCGTGTGGGGTCGGTTGTGTGGAAGCAATTGATTCTATTGCGAAAGGAGGATTTTTGCTAAGGATTAGACGAAGGCAACTGTAGTTTTTGGGTTTATTGAGGCAGGGGAGCTGAAAGCGGCAAGAGAAGAGCTCGTGGCTTACCGTATCAAGGGCCTCCCCAAAGCCTGTCTCACGCGCCGTCAGACGAGCTTCGCCTTGCGGCATCTTTCCAGCAGTGAAGGTCTTCTTGAATGCTGGGTGTAGAGCTCGGTCATGCGACTCCGAAAACCGAATGCCTGCCCGGTCATATCGGCGAGGTCTCGGAGGTCCTGGAGAAGAGTCACGGCCTCGTCATATGGTCCCGGTTGCCTCGTGGCAATAAGCCTATCCACCTTTGCCCAAAGGTCGGCTTCCCTTCCCGCGAGCGACTGCAAATACTTTCGGCGCTTTTCTGCTTTCTCTCGTTCCTGTCGGGCCTTTTCCCGTGCCCGCTGTTCCGCCTCTTCTCTCTTCCGCGTTTCAGTGATGATTGCGGCGCGGGCGCAGATTTGACCTGCTGTCCGCCTCGGCTCGCTTTCAGCCGCAGATAGGCATTTCCTCTCCCTTGCAACACGCTGAAAAAGCTCGGCTGCGAGGTGAGGATTGTCTCCTTCGATAAGGCTTGTGAGGAACGAGTCCTTCTCGTCAGCCGAAAGAGTGCGCACCCACGCCCCGATCTCTTCGAGCGAAAGGCCTTCCGTACGCCCATCGGGGATTCCTTCCGCCGCCGCGGCCACAAGATCCCGGTCGATGCGGAGAAAATCGGCAAGAGTCTCAAGGGAGGAGTCCAACTGGCGGAGGCCCGCGGGCAGGCGCGGCTCGGGCACCTCGTCATCCACCTTGCCAGTCTGAACGGCAGCCAGCCAGCCGAGGTACAAGGCACGGTGATCACCCCGCATCAGGTCGAAACGTACAGGCAGAATGGAAGATAGCGCATCTTCACCCTCATAGGAACCATAGTCTTCGACTTCAGACGCTAAGGACAGGACAAACGAGTCTGCTGCCAGGTAAAAGGAAAGGCCCGCTTCTGTGCAGTACTCATCTAGGACATCCTCTTCGAGCAGCCTTTCCGGAATTCGAAGCATCAGGATGCGCGTGCCCCAGTTGGCAAAGTAAAGATAGGCGTCGAAATACCTCTCCATCCACTGCTCCGAATTTCCCTTGAAGCTGCCCCAATTGTAGGAATTGACGAAACGGGTGGGTGTTATCTCAGCGCGGGTCGAGTATCCTCTCAGCTCCGACATCTGCTGTCGCGTCAGCGGCTTATCAACGGCCTGGAATTCATAGTACTGGTACTCGCTCATTTCTCGTCTCCGATTTGGCGGTGTCTCCGGGAAGAATATCCGGCCCTGGCAGGTTTGTCAATACGATCTCGGGAGACACGGCTCAGTTGACGTCTCACGGCTACCCTGCTAATATTTAATGAAAGCAAACTGTTGGGGACTTCTCGCGATGACTGCCACAAATGAGATACTCGCCACTATCCGGGACCTGATAGCACGGGGGGAAGTCGCGGTATCCGAACACGGCTATGATGAACTTGCAAATGACGGCCTCTTTGCCAGGGATACCAAAAGGTAAAACGTCGCCGGCCGTGGTTGTAACCGCTTATCGGCCCAACCCGGATCTCCGGGAGGAAGACTTCAAGGAGAGAAGAAGATGAGAAAGAAACGATATTCCAAGCTCCTGCAGGAAGGTGGTTATGTGGCGGAAGTGGAGCTTAATCTGATCGAATCAGACGAAGGGTGGTCGCCGTACCTGAGCCTCGATGACGCCTACAAACTTGATGATGTTCGGGCTGCCCTCCGCCACGGCGATCTGCGACGGGCTGCACGCCAGGCCCGTCTCTACAAGCTTACTCCCATAGCCGTGTAAATTTGGGTGTTCCCTTGGTTTTTTGTATTCGAAGTGGGATTTTCCAGTTCGAGAAGGACATGCCGCCAATCGAGGCGGCGTCCAGACGATGTTTCGTGTAATAAATTTGTGATAAAACAGATTCAACAAAGTGTCGCCCCGGGGAAAGACTTGAGCACCCATAAGGCCCATAGCGGCCCCCTTGTGGAGCACTTCCGGGAATGGATGAATGCACAGTCTCTTCTTCCGCACCCAGCACGGCGCCTATATCGGCAACCTCTTCATGAGCCTCATCCACACCTGCCGCTTGTCGAAGGTCAACCCTGTCTGCGGACGAGAAGCACATAGTGAACAAGAAGACGGGGCATGTATACGAGCCGGATGAAGGCGGTTTGGTAACGGATGCCCCGGAGCATGCAGGAACAGGTGGTAAAGCCTGATGCGGTACTTGCGTTCCATGGGGCACACGCATCGGGTAGAAACGGGCAGAAAAAAAGGGTCTCCGGAAAGCCCGGAAACCCCTTGAAGCCGTTGGTTGCGGGGGCTAGATTTGAACTAGCGACCTTCGGGTTATGAGCCCGACGAGCTACCTGACTGCTCCACCCCGCTGATAAGAGGATAACCCTAATCCCACTCCGAAGTCAACCCATATTTAAGCACAGGACATGGTGTGCAGAGCCCTGGGCTAAACCTCGAATCTTTGTTGCACGGAATCGTCACCCTGTGGTAGACTCCGAGGGAAGAGACGAAACACATGGACTTGCTCAAGGCAATAACGGAAAGGAGAAGCATCCGGAAGTACAGAAACGATCCCGTTTCCGACGAGCTGATCCTCCAATGCATCGAAGCGGCAAGGCTCGCCCCGTCCTGGGCGAACACGCAGGTGTGGCGCTTCGTTGTGGTGAAGGACCAGGCGGTCAAGGAGGCGCTTGGGCTGACGCTTACCCCGAAAAACCCCGCTTATCAGGCATTCCTGGTTGCCCCTTGCCTTATTTGTCTCGTTGCCCGACGCGGAGTGTCAGGCCTGATAAAGGGAGAACCGGTCAGCGATAAAGGCGACTGGTTCATGTTTGACTCAGGGATAGCCATGGACCACCTGATACTCTGTGCGCACAGTCTGGGGCTCGGCACGGTACTTGTAGGCGCTTTCGATGCCGGCAAGGCGGGGGAGGCGCTTGGCGTGCCCGAAGGGTACAGCGTGGTGGCGATGACCCCCCTCGGTTACTTTGATGACTCCCCTTCTCCCACCCCACGCAAGCCGCTCGGTGATTTACTCTATCTCAACCGGTTTGGAAAGGCATATGAACGTGAACATCCCACTGATAGACCTTAAGAGGCAGTACAAAAAGGTGGAGAAGGGTCTTGTGCCCAAGCTCCGCGAGATTCTTTCCGAGCAGAAGCTGATACTGGGGAAATACTGCACAGAGCTGGAAGAAGCCGTCGCAGCGCTCTCAGGCGTGCCCCACGCGCTAACGTGTGCGAACGGCACGGACGCGCTCATCCTCGCCCTCATGGCGCTTGACATAAAGAGGGGGGATGAGGTTATCACCACGCCTTATACGTTCTTTTCGACGGCGAACTCCATAGCCCTCCTCGGCGCCACTCCTGTCTTCGTCGACATCGACGGCAGAGACATGAATATAGACCCTGACCTGATCGAGCGGGCCATCACGCCGAAAACACGGGCCATCATCGTCGTCCATCTCTTCGGCAAGCTCTGCGACATGGACCGGGTCCTCAAGGCAGCCGAGAAACACCGGTTGGCCGTGGTCGAAGACATGGCACAGTCGCTGGGGGCCAAACGAGAGAATATCGCCTCCGGCGCATTTGGCGATATTGCCGCCGTCAGCTTCTACCCCACGAAGAACCTGGGCGGCATCGGAGAAGGCGGCATGGTGCTCACGAAGCGGGCCGACCTCTTCGCGCGGGCGAAGAAGCTCAGGGTCCACGGTATGGGCGACCAGACTTATCGCCACGAAATGATCGGCATCAACAGCCGCCTCGACGAGATAAAGGCCTGCGCCCTGGCGGAAAAGTTCCCTTTTCTTCCGGAATGGAACCGAAAGCGCATTGAAAACGCCATGTATTATAACCGGAAGCTTGGCGACCTTCCCCTCGGACTCCCCGACGCTGAAGGCAAGGGCGATCATATCTTTCATCAATATGTGATAAGGGTGGAGGAAAGGGACGGGCTCAAGGCGTTCCTGCAGCAAAAGGGCGTCCAGACAGGCATCTACTACCCCATGCCCCTCCACCTCCAGGACTGCTTCGCTTTCCTCGGCTATAAAAAGGGTGCCTTTAAGGAAGCCGAGCTCGCGTCACTCACCAGCCTTGCCCTTCCTATCTACCCGGAGCTGAAAAGGGTCGAGAGAGACTATGTTGTTGCTTCCATTCGTGAGTTTTTCGACTGACGGGGGTCCGGCATGAGGAAAAAGGGCTACCACATAATCAGGCGGGCCGGCGGGCCTACCGGGGGCGGAAAGACGGCCGAACAGATCATCAGGGAAGCAAGGGAGGCGGCCAAGGGCAGCTACCGCACCCAGTCCCTGCTGATACATGGGCTGATCTGCGCCAAGTGCGGCCGTGAATTCGATGCCAAAGAGAGCCACCTGCTCACTGTCCACCACAGGGACGGCAATTCCGCCAACAACCCCCCTGACGGCTCTAACTGGGAAAACCTCTGTGTCTACTGTCACGACGACGAGCATAGCAGAGGCACCCTCGGCGACTATTTCGCTGCGGGCAGCAAGAGCAAGACCACAAAATAAGCGACGTAGACTCGACCCCTACCCCTTGCCCTCGAACTTTTCGACCAGCGACCTGTATTTCTCGTGGATCAGCCTTCTGTCGAACTCCCAGAATGCGTCCAGCATATCATCCTGCTCGTGGCTGCTGAAATATGCCATGCAGGGGATGAAGAAATTTCTGTCCTCCTTTTCGATATGTATGGGGTAAAAATCGACAAGTCCTTTCATGATGGTCACTACGTCGACAAGGGCGGCACTGTCGCCGGCGAGATGGCGGTCCTTAGCCGCAACGAGTCGAGCCGTCATCTCCCGCGCCCGGACGTGCTCTTCTTTCAACTTTTCCATCATCTGTCTGTGCTGATCTGAAATGGTGGTCCTGGCGAGCAGTTGAAAGAGAATATCCTCTTCCTTTCCATGGTGGCAGCGATCGGCGTACATTCTGATGAAATCGGCTGTCTGATCGATGAATTCGGGTCTAAGCCTCCCCGTTTTGCCTATGGCCTCGACCTCGCTCTTCATCACCTTGATCATACGCTCGATAAGCCTGTGCTCTATCATCAGGGGCGCAATGGGCATCATAGCAATCCTCCTGGACCACCGGATAATAACGGATAAAAAGATAGTTAAAGTGTAGAATCGCTGTTTACAAGAAAAATGGTCCCAGCGAGATTCGAACTCGCGTTACCGGCGTGAGAGGCCGACGTCCTAAACCCCTAGACGATGGGACCATTGATCCAGTGATCATAACAGAAATCCTCCCTCTTTTCTACAAAAAATATAACACTTCGACTTAGGGCGCGCAAAGACCGGAAAAAGGAGGAAGGTCACGCTTGTGGATTTAGAAAAAATGGCTTATAATAGGAGCCTGATAATCGGGGCGTAGCGCAGCTTGGTTAGCGCACCAGTATGGGGTGCTGGTGGCCGCTGGTTCGAATCCAGTCGCCCCGATTTGTTTTTCGGGTATTTTGGTGGACACCTCTTGCTCATCCTCCTTTCAAATGACGATGGCGTAGAATCCGAGGGGTTGCTGACCCTGAGAAAAGCCCTTGCGCCCATCGCCGACGTATGGGTTGTTGCGCCCGATACGGAGCGGACGTGTATAGGCCATGCAATTACCCTCCACAAGCCGCTCCGCATCAAGGATCTTGGCGATCACGTATTCGCGACGAACGGCACTCCAGCCGATTCCGTATTGCTGGCGCTCAGGGTCCTGCTGCCGGAAAAGCCTGATATGGTCATCTCGGGCATCAACAAAGGCCCGAATATGGGGCAGGATGTGAGCTACTCGGGCACCGTGGCGGCGGCAAAGGAAGGAGCCTTCGTGGGGATTCTTTCCCTGGCCGTATCACTTAACGGACGGAGCGCATTTCTCTTTCACGATGCCTGTCGCTCGGTTCTCGACATTATTCAGAAAATACAGCACGCGGTTATCCCTCCGGCTACGTTCCTCAACGTGAATATTCCCAATATCCCCTATGAGGCGATTAAGGGTTTTATGGTGACAAGCCTTGGAAAAAGGATTTATAATGGTAATATAATTGAGAGAACTGACCCGAGAGGCGGCGCGTACTACTGGATCGGCGGGGACGGTGAAGGATTCGAGCCAATCATAGGCACCGACCTTCACGCAGTCGATCAAGGCTACCTTTCTGTGACGCCTCTCCATTGGGACCTCACAAGCTACGTGACCATGACGGCGTTCAAGGACATATTCTCAGGAGGGTAGTGAGAGGTCGGTTGCGATACTACATCGAAAACTTTGGATGTCAGATGAACGAGCACGACATGGAGAAGGTGGACCACCTGCTCCGGTCGGCCGGTTTTGAGGCGGCCGGCGCGGTGGAGCAGGCCGGCATCGTGATCGTCAATACGTGTTGTGTCCGCGAGAAAGCCGAGCAGAAATTCTACAGTCTCATGGGGAGGCTCAGGCGCCTTAAGAAAAAAAGCGGCTTTGTCCTCGGTGTGATGGGCTGCATCGCCCAGCTTGAGAAGGAGACGCTCGCCGAGCGTCTGTCTTTCATCGATTTTTCCCTGGGTCCCGGCGGCATACACCTGGTGGGCGAGGCCGTCAAAGCCGGCTTGAAGGGAGAGCGGTTCTTCGACTTTCCTGAAAATGGTTCCCTCTCTCCTCTTTATGTGAGGCCGGGCAATAGATGCTTGCGGGTAAAGGCATACGTGACGATAATGAAGGGGTGCAATAACTTCTGCAGTTATTGCGTTGTCCCTTACGTGAGAGGGCGGGAGCTGAGCAGGCCGAGCGCGGATATACTCGAAGAGATACGTGAGCTTGTATTGACGGGCGTGAGGGAGGTAACGCTGCTTGGTCAGAACGTGAACTCTTACAACAGAGGAGCGGACGATTGTTCCTTCCCGGCGCTCTTGAAAAGCATCGACGGGATTGAGGGCATAGAAAGGGTGCGTTTCGTCACTTCTCACCCGAAGGACCTCTCCGATGAGCTCATCGACTGCTTTGGAAGCCTGGAGACACTCTGCGAGCACATTCATCTCCCCTTCCAGTCGGGCTCAAACAAGATACTGCGCCTCATGAACAGGGGCTACACCGTGGAAGACTACATGGAGAAGCTTGAGAGGCTGAAGCGCACGTGCGGCGATATTGCCGTTACCGCCGACTGTATCGTCGGCTTCCCGGGAGAGGATGAGGAGGATTTCAGGGCTACCATGGAACTGGTGGAGCGGGTAGGTTTCGAAGGCGTCTTCTCCTTCTGTTTTTCGCCGCGCAGCCACACCCGCGCCGCAGAGCTGCCCGATATGGTGCCGGCGGATATCGCCCGCGGGCGTCTGCATGAGCTGCAAGCGTTGCAAAAAGGGATCACCCGCGAGAAATTCAAAAAGCTGGAGGGCTCAAGGACCGAGGTGCTGGTGGAGGGGGCGAGCAAGAACTCGCCCGAAGAATTGGCTGGAAGGACAAGGACAAACCGGATCGTCAATTTCCGGGGCCCCGCATCCATGGCCGGCAGGCTGGTAGAGCTGGAAATCTCGAAGGCGTGCGCCAATTCCCTTCGCGGCGCAGAGCCGAAATTGAAGGAGGCATAGTTATGTTGAAGGAAATGAAAGTCGCAGGCATTACTGTCGACCCTTTCACGAATACACCGATTGTGATCCTGAAGGACCTGGAAGAGAAGGAGGTTCTGCCTATCTGGATCGGGTTGCTGGAAGCGTCAAGCATTGCGACTGCGCTTGAGAACGTGCAGACACCGAGACCCATGACCCATGACCTCCTCAAGAGCATTCTGGACCACCTGGACGTCAAAGTCGTCAAGATAGAGGTCAATGACTTGAAAGACAATACCTATTACGCAATGATCCATCTGGAGGTCGATAAGAAAAGGCTGGTCGTGGACGCGCGGCCTTCCGACGCCATAGCCCTGGCCCTTCGGGTAGGCGCCTCCATATTCGTCGATGAAGGTGTGATCAAGAAATCGGCTAAAGTCGAGTTCTCAAAGAAAGAGGATAAGGTGGTTGTGGACACGAGCGAGTGGGAGGAGATCCTGGAAAACCTCGGTCCGGACGACTTTGGCAAGTACAAGATGTGACTAGGGGAGCATTGGCATGATCGACCTCCATACCCATTCGATCCTGAGCGACGGCGAGCTTGTCCCATCAGAATTGGCAAGAAGGGCGAAGGTGAAGGGCTACAGGATAATCGGCATCTCCGACCATGCCGACCCCTCCAACCTTGCGTTCATTATCACGTCGCTCCTCAAAGTGCGCGACAAGATGGAGCATTACCGGAACATTACCGTTATTCCCGGCATCGAGATTACTCACGTGCCGAAAAGCCTCATCGCGGAGATGATCCTGGAGGCCAGAAGACTCGGCGCCATGTATGTGGTAGTGCATGGTGAAACCCTTGCGGAGCCTGTGGAAGAGGGGACAAACCATGAGGCGATCCTCGCGGGCGCGGACATACTCGCCCATCCGGGCCTCATCACCGAAGAGGATGCGAGGCTGGCAGGGGAAAGAAGGGTCCTCCTGGAGATCAGCAGCCGGAGGGGTCATTGCCTGGCGAACGGCTATGTGGCGGCGATTGCCCGTAAATGCGGGGCTCCCCTGATCTACAACACCGACTCCCACGGCCCATCCGACCTCACTTCCGAGGAGGAAGCAAGGCGGATCGTGGCGGGGGCGGGGCTTACAGCGGATGATTTCGCCCTCATGCAGCAGCATGCGGTCGATCTGGTGAAGAAGGCCATCGAGGCGCGTCGATGAAGCTTTCCATAGACCCTTCAATACAAAGAATACCCTTCTACCCGAAAGCGGCCTTATACGGGGCGGGCGGGGATTGGGTGCGCCTTTCATCCAACGAGAACCCCTACCAGCCGTCCGGCCGGGTAATCGAGGATATTACCGGCGCCCTTACCGAGGTGAACAGGTACCCGGAGAGCGAGTCCGAGCTGAAGGGCCTCCTTGCCGTAAAATACGGGCTTAAGCCCCAGAATGTCCTGATCGGCAACGGCTCCAACGAGATGATCGAGACGGCCCTGAGGACCCTGAAGCTCGACGGCCGGACAGAAGTGCTGGTGACCGAGCCCAGTTTCGCCTTCTATCGCATTGCCGCCACTATTTACGGGTACGATGTCGCATCGGTGCCCCTCGACTCGCTGCATCTTGACCTGCGGCGCGTGGCAAAAGCGATCAACGAGAAGACGAGGGTGATTTTCCTCTGCAATCCAAATAATCCCACGGGCATGATCTTCGACGACGATGCCTTTGCCGCATTTCTCGGATCCCTACCGCCCGAAGTGCTCGTAGTGGTCGACGAGGCCTACGCGGAATTCGCGGACAGCAGCCTGTTCCCCCGGTCTGTCAGCTATATCGATCGATACCCGGTGTTCGTACTGAGGACTTTTTCAAAGGCCTATGGGTTGGCCGGGCTGCGCGTCGGATACGGGATAGCGGAAGAGTCGCTCGTCTCCTTCCTTGAGAGGACCAAACAGCCTTTCAGCGTCAACATGATGGCGCTTATCGCCGCCAGGGCCGCATTGAGCGACGAGCGCCACCTCCGTTCCGTCCTCGAGAACAACCGGAAAGGAAAGGAATACTTCTACGGCGCCCTGAGAACGCTCGGGCTGGATGTGCTTCCGTCAGAGGCAAATTTCGTCCTTATCAAGATCGGACCCGACGCGGAAGCCCTGACCTACGCGCTCTTCGAGAAAAAAATCCTGGTGCGGTGGCTCGGCGGCTACAACCTGGGAGAGTACATAAGGGTGACGGTAGGGACCATGGATGAGAACAGGATGTTCATCGAGGCGCTGACGAGGTTGCTGGCCTGAGAACGAAGGGTCTGATCATCACGATTGACGGGCCCGGGGGCGCCGGGAAGAGCACGATAGCGAAGAGGCTTGCGTCTGCCATAGGCTACGGGTACCTCGACACGGGCGCCATGTATCGTGCCGTGGCCTATGCTTATGCAAGGCAGAAACCGGTGGACATCGACACCTTCCTTGCCGGTCTTTCACTCAAATTTTCATTCGATGCGACGATTGTCGTTTCCCTCGACGGGGAGGACATCTCGGAGCCGATAAGGACGCCCGATATCGCCCTCCTTGCGTCCGCCCTTTCACAGGACCCCAGGATCAGGGCCTACCTGACGCAGATACAGAGGGAATGCGGGAAGACCGGTGGAATCGTGGCCGAAGGAAGGGATACGGGTTCCGTCGTCTTTCCCGACGCCGACGTAAAGTTCTATCTGGATGCCGATCTCGCCGAACGGGCAAGAAGAAGACACGCCGAGCTTGCGGCCGCGGATCCTCATGAAGACATCGGAAAGGTGAGAGAGGAGATGGAGCGCAGGGACAGGGCAGACTCGGAACGGGATATCGCGCCCCTCCTCCGGCCGAAGGGCGCGGTGTACGTGGACACGACGGGCAAGGCTATCGACGAGGTGGTGGATGCCTTGAGGGCGCGGGTGGATGAGGCGCTGCTATGATGGAGGTGGTGAAGACCAGGCATATCGGGTTATGTTTCGGAGTCAACCGTGCCGTGTCAAGAGTGCTGAGAGAAGCTGAGAGCAGAAAAGAAAAGATCTATACCCTCGGTCCCCTCCTCCATAACCCACAGATGGTGGAAATACTCAGGGAAAAGGGCATTGAACCTATAGACGACGTATCGAGGCTCGAAAGGGGCGTGGTGGCATTCAGGTCCCACGGCATCATGAAGGAGGAAGAGGAGTATATACGGGCGAAGGGCCTCACGGCAATCGACACGACATGCCCTTTTGTGAAGAGGGTCAGGAAGTGCGCCCTTTACCTCCGCAAGAATGGCTACAAAGTGGTGATTGCAGGAGACGAGCGCCACCCCGAAGTAAAAAGTGTGTTGAGTTATTTGGGAAACGATGGTATTGTATTGCACAATTCGTTCTCTATTGCAGCCAAAAAAATAGGCGTAGTGAGCCAGACCACATTGGACCGGGAGACGTTTTGGGAGGTAGTGAGATCGTTGATGGATGGCACGAAAGAGCTAAGGATTTACGATACCATCTGCGAGAGCACAAAAGTGAGGAGGGACGAGGCGATCGAGTTGGCGAGGCAGGTGGGGACGATGTTGATCGTAGGCGGCAGGAACAACTCCAATACGACGAAGCTTTATACGGTAGTCAAGCGGATACAGCCACGGACGCATCACATAGAAGCCGAAGAGGAAATCCAGCCGGAATGGTTCGAAGGCGTGCAGAAAGTCGGTATAGCAGGGGGAGCATCAACCCCTGATGTAATAATAGACAGAGTGGAGAGGCGCGTAAATAATCTTTAGGGGGAATGCATGGTAGAGACGGTTGATACCAGCACGCAAAAAGATAAAACAACAGAAGAAGAGATGGAGGAACTTTATGAAACCTCTATGAGAAACCTTCAGGAAGGGAATATCATAAAGGGTACAGTGATCGATATAACCGGCGACTCGGTGATCGTCGACGTGGGGCTCAAGTCTGAGGGCAAGGCGCCCTTGAGCGAATTTCTGGACAAATCCGGGGCTCCTACCGTGCATGTCGGCGACGAAGTGGAAATCATGGTGATGGGCAGGGAAGTGAAGGACGGGCTTCTCATGCTCTCGAAAGAGCGGGTAGACGGCATCAAATTCTGGCAGATGATCGATAAATCGTTGGAAGAAGGGACGCCCGTGGAAGGCGCGGTGGTTTCCGAGGTGAAGGGCGGCTTCATCGTCGACATCGGGGTGAGCGCCTTTCTGCCCATATCCCAGGTAGATATCAAGCCGGTAAAAAATCCGGCTTCTTTTATAGGACGTCATCTCAAGTACAAGGTCATCAAGGTCAACCAGAAAAAGGCGAACGTCATCGTCTCCAGGCGTATGCTGCTGGAAGAGGAGAAGGAGCACAAACGAAAAGAGTTCTGGAACAACGTGAAGGAAGGGCAGGTTATTTACGGTTTTGTCAAGAGTATTACCGATTACGGGGCCTTTATCGACCTCGGCGGCGTTGACGGTTTTCTCTACGTCAACGACATTACGTGGGGCAGGATCACCCATCCGAAAGAGTACCTGAAGCTGGGCGACGAGATAAAGGTCAAGGTGATGGCCATCGATCAGGAGAAGCACAAGGTATCGGTCAGCATCAAAGACCTCAAAGGCGATCCCTGGGCTCATGTCGACGAAAAGTATCCCGTAGGGTCGCGTGTTAAGGGCAAGGCAGTAGGCATAGTCGAATACGGCGTCTTCGTCGAGCTTGAGCCCGGTCTCGAGGGCCTCCTCCACGTGAGCGAGATGAGTTGGGACAAGAAGGTGAGAAACCCGTCCAAGCTCGTGTCAAAGGGTGATATGCTGGAGCTGCAGGTCCTGGACATAGATATGGAGAAAAAAAGGGTTTCTCTGGGACTGAAACAGCTGAAGCCTGACCCATGGAAAGAGCTTGCGGAAAAATATCCCCCGGGATCCGTCGTTCGAGGCAAGGTGAAGAACTTCACGGATTTCGGACTCTTTATCGGGATGGAGGACGGCATAGACGGACTCGTTCATGTATCGGAAATCTCCTGGTCCCGAAGAAAGAACGTGGTTGCCGATTCCTTTACGAAAGGGGCCGGCGTGGATGCCCTGGTCCTCAATATCGACGCGGAGCAGAAAAAGTTTTCTCTGAGCATAAAGAGGCTCAAGGAAGACCCCTGGACGGGGCTGCTCGAACGGTATCACGTCGGCGACGTGGTTGAGGGCTACGTGACGAGCATCACAGATTTCGGCGTGTTCGTTGAGATTGAAGAGGGTATAGAAGGACTGATCCATCTCTCCGAGATCGAGAATGGTAAGGGGAAGCACCCCTCCGAGCTTTTCAACATCGATGATGTGGTGAAAGCCATGGTCATCAACGTCGATGAGAAGGACAAGAGGATAGGCCTTTCGACGAAGGCGCTGAAGAAGGTTGAGGAGAAAAGAGAGGTCAATACGTTCTCCCGGGAGGAGCCGCGTGCTTTCTCCACCCTCGGAGATCTTCTGGAACCTGCGATGAAAAGGAACAACAAGGATAACGAATCATAACAGCGTGCGTTGCCGGAGGGGCCCATGCCGATAAAGAAAGAGCTGCTTGACATTCTCTGTTGTCCGAAGTGCAAGGGGGATATACGGTTGAACGACTCCGGAACCGGTCTCATCTGCGACGCGTGCAAGCTCCTCTACCAAATAAGGGACGATATACCGATAATGCTCATTGATGAGGCCATACCCATCAAGGAGTAGCAAGACGGGGGATGGTCGATCTCTTACTCATCTGCTTCATAAAGGCATTTCAGCAATGCTTGCGCACACTTCCTGAAAAAGCGTGCAGTCTGACAGGCGTGACGCTGGGCAGGCTCGGCTTTCTTTTTCTCGGCAAAAGGCGCAGGGTTGCGATCGCGAACGCCAGGAGGATATCGCCTGCCCTTTCCTCGTCGCAGGCCACGTCCGTGGCCCGAAGCTGTTTCGAGAAGCTGGGGGTCAACGTCATTGAAAGCTTGCTTTTTCCCTTCGTGCCCAAAGAGGAATACGACAAACGGTTTCGGCTGGAAAAAAGGGGGGATGTGGACGCCGTGCTTAAGGCACACCAGGGCATCCTTGCCCTCGGGTTCCACTACTCGAACTGGGAGATAACCGGCGTCGCTTCCTTCCTCCTCAAGCGGGATATCGTTGCCCTTGCCCGACCGCTCAAAGGACACGCTGCCTTGGATGGTTTCCTCAACAGGCTTCGCGGGTCGACGGGACTTACCATTATCCCCAACAAGGAGACTGCCCGCGATGTGGTCCGGCTGCTGAGAGAGAACCACGTGGTCGCGTTCCTGGGCGACCAGAGGGAAAAGCGGTCGAAAGCGGTATGGGTAGATCTCTTCGGGCAAAAGGTGCCCACCTCAAAAGGCATCGTTGCCATAGCGATGAAGACAGGGGTGCCTATTGTCCCCATCTATGCCAGAAGGGACGGTTTCCTCCGGTACACGATAGTCTATAACGAGCCGCTCCGCATAGAGCGCAAGGGTGCGCCCCTCAATGAGCTGATTTCCAGGAATGCGAGACAGATAAACGCCTTCCTGGAAGAGATAGTGACGGAGAGGCCGGATGAATGGTTTCTGGTGCATAAACGCTTCGGGCGCGATACCTAATGTTGGGGCTCAGCGCCCCCTCCACGAGCAAGCTCACCGGGGTACCCGCTTGCGGGTCGTCCCCCCTCAGCTCGCTTTGCTCGGAGATTCGTCGGCTCAGCCCCCCCACCCTCACAATTGACTAGACACTGGAGATCATATGAAGATCGTGCGGTTTTTACGCAGCGGACAGACAGAGTACGGCATCATCGAAGATAACCTTATCTACCTCTGCAATGGCGACCCCTTCAATGGGCTCGAAAGGACGCCTCACGCCGTGAGCGCCGGCTCAGTCACGCTCCTTGCACCCGTCTCTCCTCCCAACATTATCTGCCTAGGCCTCAACTATAAGAAGCATGCGGACGAGGCGGGCGTCCGCTACCCGCCCGCGCCTCTTATATTCCTGAAAGCCACCACCTCTCTCTGCGGACCGAAGGACCCTATCGTCCTGCCGGAAGGCTTTCAAGAGAGCATCGACTTCGAAGCCGAGCTCGCGATCGTGATCGGCACGCGCGCAGAGCACCTCACGGAAGAGGAGGTCCCCAAAGCAGTCCTCGGCTACACGGTCGGAAACGATGTGTCGAACCGGGCGGCCCAGTTCAAGGACGGCCAATGGGCCAGGGGAAAGAGCTACGATACTTTCTGCCCGCTGGGACCCGTTATCGAGACGGACCTCGACGGCGACAACCTGGATATCTCGTGCCGCGTGGACGGCGTGCTTATGCAGTCATCCAACACATCGAACATGATCTTCCCGTGCCGACGGATTGTCTGGTACCTGTCGCAGTGCATGACGCTGCTCCCGGGCACGGTGATCATGACCGGTACGCCGGAAGGCGTGGGCTACGCGAGGACGCCGCCGGTATTCCTGAAGGCAGGGCAGACGGTGGAGTGCACTATCCAGGGCATCGGCACACTCTCCAACCCGGTCGTGGGCAGGCAGATGCCATAGTTTTCTCGTTGTCGGCGAACAAGAAGCCAACCCCAGGTAAAGCAACCGGGATCAAGCGCATGGATATGATTATGTCTTGAAAAGAAGAATGGAATGGTGTAGAGAACTCACACGGTGAAAATCGATTTCCACACTCACGTCTACCCTGATCGCATAGCCCGTAAAACGGTCCGGGAAGTTTGTCGGCGGTCAGGGATCGATGCGTACGCGGACGGCACCCTGGAGGGGCTGAAAAGGTCCATGGCATCTGCCGGGATCGATCTTTCCGTGGTAGCGGCTGTGGCGACAAAGCCGGAACAGGTTGCCTCTATGCAACGATGGTTAACAGCAATTCGGCAACCCGGCATTGAAACACTGGCCGCCATGCACCCGGCCGATCCCTTGAACCGCGAGCAGATGAAGATGCTGAGGCGAAAAGGATTTCGGGGCTTCAAATTGCACCCTGATTATCAGGATTTTTTTGTCGATGATCCCCATATGTATCCCTTGTATGAAGCGGTAGCGGCAGAAGGCATGTTCATTCTCTTCCATGCCGGGATGGATCGGGGGCTTCCCCACCCCGTCCATGCAACACCAAAGCGTCTCGCTGCCGTTCACAAGGCCGTTCCGGAACTCTGCATGATTGTCGCCCACCTGGGAGGAGAAGAGGTTTACGAGGATACGGCGCTACATTTACTGGGGCGAAACCTCTACTTAGACACATCCTTTGTGCTGCGTAAGATGCCCGAGACATTCCGGGAACGCTTCCTCAAGGAACATCCGGCAGAACGGCTGCTGTTCGCATCGGACAGTCCATGGACAGATCAGAGGGAAGAACTTCAGTGTCTTCTGCAACTGCCGTTCCTCACGGAAAGCGATAAGGGAAAAGTCTGTTTTTTCAACGCGGCGCGGCTGTTGGGATTAGAGCCGGACATGTTCTCAAAAACTCATCCATGAGAACCGACTCTCACCTTTGAACCGATCAACCCGCTCAGTGCCTCGGCACTTACACCTACCCTTTAATGGGTGCTATTCGCGAATTAGCTCAAGCCCCAAGAAAGCGAAGAGTGCCAGCTAAAAGCGTCAAAGGTCACTTTGTCACAAGCTGCAAAATTCTTTTGATACTGTGTAGGCGGTGTCTGTCAAAGACTATATCACACACGAGAAAGCCAAACCATTACCCGCCCGACACTCGACATGCCGTTTATGAGCAAGCAAAGCACCCGCAGTATCCAGTAGTTGGAGATTTACCGCGATTATGCGCGGCGTACGGCGGAGCGGTTTGGGCTGAGGTACGAAGAGATCGAAAGATCGACAGTTTTGGTCACAAAGATGTTAAACGGCCCGAATGCCATCATTTCTCGGCTTTGTAGACCTTGCAAAACGCGCCTCTTAAAGTAACGCTTCCCATCTCGGGGCTATAAGGCGGGCTGTTGCTGGTAATGGCATTGATGCACGATTCTGTAAATCCATGCAGATCTTCACCGACTCCCTTCTCAGGGTACCACCAGCCATGGTCGCCAACGGCAACCCGTGGGTGCAGGCTTTCCGTATATTCCGCCCTATGGGTTATCCTGCCGCGTTTATTCTCGATATAGACCCAATCTCCATCGTCAATTCCCAGTTTCTTCGCTGTCTCGGGGTTGATGTTAAGGATCGGGTCCGGACGCTTGGACCGCAGGCTCTTTATCTGTCTGAAATTGGCATGCCGATAAACAGCCGGCTTTCTGGTGGTGAGAATGAGGGGATACTCATCCGCCAGCTCAGGCTCGCTGTATGGGGTCTCAGGGGGCTCCCGATACACGGGCAGAGGATCGGAGCCGGCCTCTTTCAATGCGTTTGAGTAGAATTCGAGTTTGCCGGACGGGGTGTTGAAACCATCCTTCATGTAATGCCTGTACTGTCTGACGCACTCCAGGACCTGGACTTTTCGGAACTCATCGAAGGTAATCCCCGCAGGTCTGAGCATCTCCTCCATGAAATCATATTCATCTTTCCAGAACAACTCACCCAATCCGAGCCTATGGGACAGCTCAATATAGATCTGGGTGTCCGACTTGCAGTCCCTCGGATCAGCCACCTTCTGCTGTACCTGGGCCAAGAATGGCAGGTCTGTTGATTGACGAACAGCATCGTGTTCAAGATAATGAGCCACAGGTAAAACGACATCACACATCTCAACCGTAGGAGTCAGAAAGAAGTCGGCCGTGGCAATGAAATCGAGCTTCTTAAATGCCGCCATCGTTTCCCTGGAATTGCTCCATGTACAGAGCAGATTTCCTCCCTGAATGTAAGCTACATGAGGCATGTAGGGCTTGCCGGTGATGATCGCCTTTATTATACTCTGCGGCAGGGCGTAGAAGATGAACGGCGCTACGTGCTCTGCCCCCAGTCGCCTTTGACGCGCTTCTCTGGAAACATGGTCCTGCAAGGTAAATTCCGGAGCGGCCCTGGCTACAAGCGGAGGATTCGTCCACTGGACTTTCCCGCCCGGCACGCCTGCGTTGCCACAGAGACCTTCCAGTATATAAATGGCACGCTGCGTTTGCAGGGATAGCACAATATTCTCATTTGCGTTTCCCACCTGGATGGCCCCGGGTTTGTTGGCGGCATAGAGCCGTGCCGCCTCCAATATCGTCTCTACCGGGACCCAGGTAATTTCAGAGACTTTCTGCGGTGAATAGTCCTGAGCGTGCGCCTTGAGTTCGTTAAATCCTATCGTCCATTTCTCCACAAAATTCTTGTCGTACAAGCCTTCGTTGATAATCACGTGGATCATCCCCAGGGCCAGAGCCATGTCCGTGGCCGGCCTTGGCCGTATCCACAAATCCGCCCATCGGGCCATGGTCGTTTCAAAGGGGTCGATCACCATCAGCTTTGCCCCTTTTGCGATGGCCTTTTTGATAGGCTCATAGCTCGGGGTAGATGTCGACGCGGGGTTCACCCCCCAAAGCCCGATAAGGGCGGGAGAATTATGGTAGTCTTCCATGAGAAACGTACCAAAGGTGAGCCGCATGGCATATACCTTTGGAAAATGACAGACCGATGCCATTGACGTGATGTTCGGAGAGCCGAATGCATTGGCAAGGCGGGTAAAGACGTTGTCCTGAATGCCCTTGGCAGCACCCCTCAGCCAGCAGACAGACTCAGGCCCGTACTTCTCCTTGGCTTTGTTCATTTCATCGGCTATCCTGCCTAGGGCGTCCCCCCAGGGAACTTCTTGCCATTTTCCTTCCCCTCTTTCGCCTTTCCTCATCAAAGGATGTCTTATACGGTCGGGATGGTTGCGGATCTCCAGAGACGCCTGCGCCTTTATGCATATAGCTCCCATGTTGAGCAGGGAGTTAGGATCGCCCTCGATTTTCACGATCTCGCCATCCGACAGGTGCACCAACATCCCGCAATCCTGAAGGCAGAGAGCACAGGTCGTTCTCACCACTTTGGTTTTCATCATGGCATGCTCCTTTAGGTCCCGTGGTCTGGCCACCCCAGGACAATGTGTTTCTATGAAAGAGGTTTTACGCCGCACACCGGGGGGAGTCAAATGCATTTTTCTGAGACTATACATTCAAAAATGTTATGTTCATGAAGCGGTACATCCGTTAAACGATAAACGGCCCTCGCATGTCCTCGGTTATCTTTCGAGCCATGGTTGCAAGCGGAAGGGGGAATGGGATAGAATAGCAGTGAAGAGTCAAACATCCGCCCACCGGCTGCTCGACCTGGACCGGCGTACGGCACTTAACTATCGGGGCACTCCTTAGATGATAAACCTTCACCATCTCAGAATCTTCTATAGCGTCGCAAAACGCATGAGCTACACCAGAGCGGCCGAGGACCTTTTCATCACCCAACCGGCAGTCACCAACCAAATGAGGGCCTTCGAAGAGGAGTTGAGGCTGAAACTGTTTGAAGGAAAACCGGGCAAGATCCTCCTCACAGAAGAAGGCAAGATTCTTTACGAACATGCCATGAAACTTTTTGACCTCGAAGTGGAGATTGAGAGGGTGGTAAGCGATCTTAAAGGACTGAGGGTCGGCGTTGTGTCGCTGGGAATATTTAGAATGTATTCCCCTGCCTTCCTCCATTTGCTGATCAACCGTTTCCACAGGTTCTATCCGAACATTATGGTAAAAGTGGATGAGGCCGGGTCTCTGGATATCATCCAGAGCCTTTTTGATCTTCAAAACGAAGTAGCTATTTGCCTCAAAGTCGAAGAAAGCGCAGATGTCTGTTTTATCCCCTTTTGCAAGGAAGAACTGGTTGTAGCATTGCCCGTAGGTCATCGACTCGCCAAAAAAAGGGAGATTTCAATCCCAGACCTGGCCGATGAAAAAATGATCGTCAGGCGAAAGGGGTCAGCAAGCAGATATATCGTCAATCAGTTTTTTGCGAAATCCAACATTTCCCCACATATCCTCACGGAAGCGAACAATACTGAACTAATAAAGGACATGATCCAAAGGGGAGAGGGCATCTCTCTCCTGTCGAGGATAGCCGTATCCAAAGAAATCGAGGAGGGTAGACTGGTGGCGGTGCCCCTTGAGGAGGATAAAACCTACTTAGACATCAACATCGCCTACCTCAAGAACCATGTTCTATCACCCTCTGCCGCCGTTTTTCTCGGCGTCCTGCAGGAATTGGCGCCAAGAGACAGACCGGTCGGGAGCGTGACGACCCTCATAACCGCATTGCAGGCCTCGGCCATAGAACCGCCATAGAACCGCCATAGAACCGCTATTAAAGTCACTTGTCCTTCTGGTCCTCGTCTATGAAGATGGTGGTGGATCCAAGGGCGGTACGTGCATCTCGTTCGATGAATGTATGGTTCCGCGATAATAATATTTTTGAATGGACGGCCTCAGAAGAATGAATTTGATTTCTTCTGACATGTCACCTAACATGTCTAAAAGGGTAGCTGGTACCAAGGCGAGGGGTTTTCTCCCCGAAGGAGACACCAAGTGGGCCTGATCGCCCAGCCTTTAGACCTTCCTGGTCGAGCCAAATTGAGCCTAAGGGCTCATTGTTCATGCTTTCGTGCTATGGGAAGATTCTATCCTGAAGTCACAAATGAGGTGAAAGAATGCAGACCATAAAATCCGTATGCGGGCGTTGCCACAACAGTTGTCGCATCATAGCAACCTTAGAAGACGGAACGCTGGTGAAGGTAAAGGGCGACCCCGACGATCCCCGCACCCAAGGCGCTCTCTGTTCGAAGGGCTTGGCGGCAACACAGATCGCCTATGATCCCAGGCGGGTCATACACCCCCTGAGGCGCGTGGGGTCGCGGGGCAGCGGCAAGTGGGAGAAGATTTCTTGGGACCAGGCCTTGACCGAGGTGGCCGATAAGCTTAAGGGTTTTAAGGAGAAGTACGGACCAAGGTCTATCGGTTTCTATAGAGGTCAGGCAGCTGGTTGGGGTTTCCAGTATCTCATGTTCCAGCGCTTCTGCAACACCTTTGGCGTTGTGCCCGGAATGGGGACGTCCGAGTGCTTTGTGCCCCGAGTAATTGGCGAAGCACTCACCTATGGAGGTATTCCTCTCTATAGCGACTACGACAATGCAAAGCTCTTGATTTTCTGGGGCAGGCAGCCTGCCTTCTCGGGTGCCACGCAAATGCGTAAAATTTTTGACGTGCGCGACCGCGGAGGGAAAATCGTGTTCGTCGACACCCTTCAGTTCCACGTGGGCGCCCGAGCGGATCAATTCATCTTCGTAGAACCAGGAACGGATCTGGCTCTCGCCCTGGCAATGCTGACGGTGATTGTAGATGAGGACCTTTGGGATCATGAGTTTGTCAACAATCACACCAACGACCCGGGCCTGCGGCAGCTTCGCGAGCATCTCAATGGGGGAAACCGGGATGGCGTGATCTATTCTCCCGCATGGGCGGAAGGGATTACGGGAATAGCGGCCAATGTCATTCGCAACCTGGCCCACGAGTATGCCACCACCCAGGGTGCATGCCTCCTGACCGGACATGGTCTTGAGGCTCATATCAACATCACCCAGACGGCCAGGGCAATTGCTCTATTAAGGGTGGTAACCGGGCACATAGATCAGAAGGGTTGTGACGTACTGGTGCCTCCATCCCCCAACTACAACCCCAAGTTTTTTTTCAACCACCTCATGGAGCCGGATTATCAAGAACCTCCTGACATGCGGCTCTTCGGGAATTCGCATTCCTTCATTCCCGAGGGGTGTAGATATCCGCTGCTATTCATGATGCAGGGACTGCATGCTACCCCTGATGTGCTGCGCGATCTACGCGACAATACCACCAAGGCTACCTTTACTCAGGGTGGCAATCCATTGCGTATGCTTCCGAATCCAAAGGGAGTCCGCGATGCCTTTCTGAAAGCGGAATTCAACGTAGTGTGCGAGTTGTACCACACTGAAACTACCTCCGTGGCCGATATCGTTCTGCCGGCGGCTTCGTACCTGGAGAGGACGGAACCGGAATGGTTTAAGTACGACTACTGGTTGCCTGTCATGAACCTTCGGCGCAAACTGATTCAGATTGGCGAGTGCAAGTCTGACAGCCAGATACTCGTTGACCTGGCTCGCAAGCTGGGGCTGGAGGAATACTTCCCCTCGGACGAGATGTCTTACTACGCTGAGGACCTGTTCGCCAGGGAGAATTTCACTTACAGGGATTTGGAAGAAAGCGAAAATGGCATTGTATTTGGCCCCGTGATGTACAACAAGCCAGCCCAGTTCGGGGTCGATCTGCCGGGCGGGAAAGTGAACATCGTATCCGAAATCCTTCAATCCATGGGATTCGACGGTCTGCCTGTCTATTATGAGGGGTCTGAAAATCGCAGGAGCAAGCCCGAACTTGCCAAGGAATATCCACTCAACGGTCTGAGCGGGCGGGCAGGTCCCCAGTACGTTCACTGCCAGTTGCGGACTATCCCCTGGCTGCGGGAAATTATTCCTGAACCCTTTGTTCTTATCAATCCTGCCAAGGGTCAGGAACTGGGCATTAAGAGCAACGACCTTGTGCTGGTTGAGTCACCTCGTGGTTCGATTAAGCTAAAAGCCCATCTGACCCAAACCATCAGCCCATCGTCGGTCTATGTTCCGGGGGGCTGGGAAGAGGCCAATTACAATTTTCTCGGTATCGAAGAGGATGTCTGTCCCATATCAAGCCAGGCCAACTATTTGCAGTGCTTGTGCCGGGTCAGCCCTATTTCGGAGGAAGGAGGACACCAATGCTAAAACAATTGGCTTTCCTATTTGATCCCACCCGCTGCATCAATTGTTACTCGTGCGAAATCGCTTGTAAGCAGGAGAACGCACTGCCTCCTTTGGTTGACGCGCAGCCCGGCACCACCGGTCCCCGCTGGAGGAGAGTTATAACCCTGGAAGAGGGTGTTTACCCCGATGCCCGCGTATGGTACATCTCCATGTCCTGTATGCACTGCGGCGATCCTGACTGCATGAAATCCTGCCCATCCGGCGCCATCAGCAAGAGGCCGCAAGACGGCATTGTCGTTCGTGATCCCACCAAATGTATTGGGTGCCGTTTTTGCTCCTGGGCGTGCCGCTTTGGGGCTCCACAATTCGGTACGGACGGCCATATGGAGAAATGCAACCTGTGTGTCGGACTTTTGGAGAAGGGAGAACTGCCTGCCTGCGTTGCATCCTGTACCGGCGGTGCAATTCAGTTCGGCACTGTGGACGAAATCAGCCAGAAGGTTCGTGGCCGGGCAGCCATAAGGCTGGCAGGAGCGACTGATCCCCAATTCTATCTGCTCGCAGCTAGGTGACTAATCTGTTAGATGCAGCTCCGTCTTAGACCAGTGGAGTCAGGTGCGGTTTTCATCATGTCTCCACATTATCATCCGGAGGCAGAGTGGCCGCTTATCATCTATACCGTTTCACTGCAATCCGCCGTAGGTACTTTGATCGGAGGGCTGTTCTGGACGCGCTTAGGGCGGATGACATTGGAGAATCTGTTGGTGACTCTGGCACTGGGAGCTATCGGCATGCTTGGGGCGATGGGCCATCTTGCCTTCCCTCTTCGGGCTCCCAGGGCCATCCTGAACTGGCGGCGCTCCTGGTTATCGCGGGAAATCCTTTTATCTGTAGCTTTTGTAGGAATGGTCTTCCTGGCCGGCCTGGTGTATCTGCCTCCTCGCTTATTCCGTTTCGACGCGAACTTCTTGGCTCTGATAGCTGACGGTTTGAGTGTGCTGGCCGGGCTGACCGGACTTGCGCTCATAGGGGCCATGAGTATGAGCTATCTGGTCCCCACGCGACCGGTGTGGAACCATCGTGATACCTTAGTTACCTTTTATACCGCTGCTTTCCAACTTGGCTGGGTTGTATCGGCAGCCCTTGTGTTTGCGCGGGCGCAACAACCCGGCAGAGAACTAGTTGTCCTGACCGCTTGCGGCTTAATAGTATTGACGCTGTTGCGCATATACATCATTTTTTGTGTAGTGGACAGGTTGAGCGGCCTCAATTTGTATCAGGACCAGCCGCATAGTTGGCTGATCGGTAGGATGCAAAAGATTCGGATCGTTCTTGCCATAGCCGGCGGCGTTGTGGCTCCGTTATTCAGCACGGCTGTCATGTTTCTGTCTCAAGCGCTCAGCAGGACCGTAACCGAAGGAATTTGGATTCTGGCTGCCCTGCTTCTGGTCATGGGGGAGGGTATCGACCGATGGGTCTTCTTCAAAGCGTCGCCCATTGTGATCTTCCCGCCCCGTTTTTGACCGGGGGAGGGGAAGTTAAGGGATGTAAGATGTAATGAAGTGAACAGGCATTCCCCTGCTATTCAGCCTGCTCCTCCGGTACGGCTACGTATGCATAGGAGGCTATGCTGTGCAGAAAAACGTTTCGTTGGAAGAAGCTCAAAAGTTACTACTAGATGTGGCTGTCCCGGTGAACGCGTCAACAGTCTCATTAGGCTATGCATCCGGAAGGGTCCTGAGCCGGGATGTCATGGCCCGGCACAATGTACCGGCGTTCGAAAAATCGGCCATGGATGGCTATGCTGTAATAGCGAGTGACACACGGTCTGCCTGCAATTCTCACCGGGTTGGCCTTACAGTCGTGGAAAAGATCCGGGCCGGAATTATGGCGGAAAACGTAGTGCTTCCCGGTACGACCATCAAGGTTCAGACCGGGGCTCCGATTCCTGAAGGGGCGGACGCGGTCATCAAGAACGAAGACGTGGACGGACAGAGGGACGTAATCTTCATTCCTCTGACTTTGCGCCCCGGTGAAAACATAGTGCCGGTGGGCGAGGATGTGAAGCAAAGCGATATCATTGCCCGCCGGGGAACCATGATCACCCCTCCTATGGTCGGTGTTTTCGCCGGATTGGGGATGAATCGGGTTCCGGTTTTTCGTAAGGTCAAAATCTCGATCTCCAGCACTGGTGATGAACTACTGCATCCGTCTGAAGAACTTCAGCCCGGCAAGGTCTACAATCGTACGTTCTTTGTCCTTGCCGCTCGCTGCCGTGAACTGAGCACTGTGCCTGTTGATATGGGTATATCACCTGATAAGGTAGAGGTTATAGCGGCCCGAATCGCAAACGGACTCGAAATCTCAGACATGGTTATTACCACCGGCGGGGTTTCAGTCGGAGAATTCGACGTGGTTGAGGACGCACTCGTACGGGCGGAGGCCAGAATCCTTGTGCGAGGTGTCGCTATGAAACCAGGATCGCCTATGATAGCGGCGGTGAAGCACGACAAGATCATTATCTGTCTTTCCGGGAACCCAGGGGCTGCCATGACGAACTTTGAATTGATAGTGGTGCCGCTGATCAAAAGGCTTATCGGACTACGCCAAACCTATCCATCCAGATTTCGGGGTATCATGGACGATAATTATCCGAAATCAAGCCCCCAGAGAAGGTTCCTGCGGGCTCGGCTGTTGCGGAAGGATGGGAAGGATTTTGTAAAACTCACAGGCGCTCAAACCAACGGGGTGCTGATGTCCATGGTCGACTACAATGTGCTGGTGGATATCCCGGCCGGGAGCGGGCCCGTTAAGTTCGGGCAAAAGATTTCTGGTTTCCTGGTTGGCAGTGTAGATCATATTTATAGCGGCTACGGCGTCGGAGGCCATGCGCCCGGTCCTTGACTGGATATTGTTGCCGAGCCTATCGGCAGTTTACGTAAACGGTCACACGGCCTTCGACAAGCTACAGGTGTTGTCGGCGACACGACACGACATTCAATCCGGCTCGCCCGCACCAAAATTAAGGAGAGTTTATTATGGATGTCACCTGCGCCATACTTGCCGGGGGCAAAAGCAGTAGAATGGGAAGGGACAAAGCTACTCTCAAATTGGGGGATCGTTTCCTGATCAACCACGCGTACAACACCGCTCGAAAGGCATTTCGGAAAGTCATCATCCTGTCCAGTCGCCACAGTCATTTTCCTGGGATCGATGCGCCGGTATTACCTGATGCGCTTCTCCCACGTGGTCCCATGGTGGGCATTGTTTCGGCCCTCATCTATGCCTCAACCCCCTATGTATTTGTTGTTGCCTGTGACATGCCAAACCTGAGCGAGGAGGCCTTTCAATACATAGTGGGGGAAGCGCATGGAGGAGGGGATGTCATAATCCCCCGCACAGAGTATGGCTTTGAACCTCTCCATGCCCTTTATAATAGATCATGCATCTCCCATTTTCTCACCGCCATCGGGAAGAACCATCTGAAGATTCAGGACACGTTCTGTTATCTGTCCGTCAGGGAGCTTCGATATCACCCATCGTTCCAGCACAAAGGTCATCCGGTATTTACAAACATCAATATGGAGAAAGATCTTTCGATTATCCCCGATATGAGTCGAAGTCAGAACCGGACAATACGGGAAATGAACAGGGAAAACCTTGGGCATGTCCCTTCTCCATCTTCACTGCTTGGAGTCTCATCTCCATAGGAACCGACAGTGATAAAGAAGAAGGCAACCATCGAGCAGCTAACGGGCCGCGCGCAAGCGATTTCTTGTCCACGGCCCTTTCCGCCGCACAGGGCATCAAAAAAACAACCGAAGCCGGAGGCCGAGGACGGTCGCCGTATCTATGTTCTTCGTGCTCACGCTGAGTACCCCGCCCGTATTGATGCTTACAACGTTTTCCTGGGCAGGCCGGATCTGATCCCATCCGTAGTCCCGTATCGAAGGGGTAACTATCCATTCTTGCGGGCGAAGGTATTGGAAGAGGTCTAACGCCCACTGGACCACAATATGTGATTCCGGCATTTCGGGAAACTTCTCAGCCATTCGTTCACCTCAATTATTCAAGAAGGCTCGCCTCCCCGGCCCAGAGGTATCGTGCACGCAGCTGTTCTGAATAGTCTTACCACCTGAAATAGCACCCTGCAACAAGGAAAAGGAAGATTGTGGATAGCAGGAAGAACGACAGAAATTCGGCAACGCGTCTTTCACGAATTCAGCAAGAATGCCGGGGTCAAAACAATGGCTCCGTCTGGTCAGGCGGAGCCATTGTTTTGATCTGTAACAGAACCCTCTCCGTTCTGATCTCAATCTGAGTAGAATATTGCCCTTAGCTCCGCTTCTGATATATATCTGCTTGCTTGCCTGACTATCGCATGAAGGGTGCCGGCATCAAGTTGCTCATGTCCCGGAATTGTCAGCGTTTGCTTTTGCCCGTCTGAAGTGATTCTTAGCAGCTTAACATGCGATCCTTTTTGGTCTCGACGTCAAATCCGAAGCTGCCAAGCAGGCCGATAACTTCTTTGCCGGAAAGCCGTTTAAGTTTAGGCGACATCTGCCATGGGTTCTACTTCCATCGTAATGATCATGGTTGGGTTCGGAGCAAGACCGAGGTCTGTGAGGTTCTCTCCCTCAAGATGCAGCCCTACGGCCTCTCTCAGATTCTCGACGGTCTCGTCGAGGGTTTTGCCCTGTGTGACTACGGCAATTTCGAAGCATTCCGCAACGCAGTACTTCTTACCGCGTTTAATAAATGCTTTGATCGTGTGTTGCAGCGGTTCACGCTCTCGGGAGGCTACCTTCCGGCATTGATCATGGTTGTGCTCGATGCCGGCTGCTTCATGCGCTCAGGAACTTCTTGAAGCGCGCCAGCGCCTGGCCCCTATGGCTGATCTTGTTCTTCTCCTCCCGGGTCAGCTCGGCGAGGGCCTTGCCGGAATCCGGCAGCAGGAACACGGGATCGTAGCCGAACCCGCCCTCGCCCCTCCTCTCAAGGCCGATATACCCCTTCAGGCCCCCATAGAACATGAATGTCTGTCCAACGTCAGGGAGATAGTAGACAAGATAGGCCCTGAAAAGGGCCTTACGCCCTTCAGGAGGCACCCCGGCCAGGTCCCCGAGAAGCCTGTCCACCCTCTCGCGGTCGTTCGCTCCGTACCGCGCGGATTCTATACCGGGCCTGCCCTGCAGCGCTTCCACCTCCAGCCCCGAATCATCTGCGAGTGTCGCGATACCGAACCGGTCGCCCACCTTCCTTGCCTTTTTCCAGGCGTTCCCGTAATAGGTCGGCTGGTCCTCGACCACTTTCACCTCTTCTTCAAAATCCGCGAGCGAGAAGAACGTGTCGAAGGTACCCGCAAGGCATTCCTTGATTTCCTCAAATTTGCCCTTGTTGGCAGTTGCCACGATAATCACGTCCGCTCACCTCTTTCCGCGGTATGCCTAAGGGAGAGGGAAAAGGGGGCCCAGGGCCGCTTTCTGGGCACGGGTGATCTCCGCGATACCTTTCACGGAGTACTCGTACATCACGTCAAAGAGCTCTTTCGAAAAAGGCGCTTTTTCCGCCGTGCCCTGCACCTCGATAAGCATGCCCTTGCCCGTCATGACAAAATTCATGTCCACGTCGGCAATCGAGTCCTCCGCGTAGGCGAGGTCGAGAAGAGAGGTCCCGTTCACGATGCCGCAACTCACCGCGGCAACGGAGTCGCGGAGCGGGATTTTTTGAATCATACCTCTCTTTTTCAGGTTCCACAGTGCCTCCACGAGCGCCACAAAACCACCGGTGATGCTTGCGGTCCTCGTGCCGCCGTCCGCCTGGATTACGTCACAGTCGACCCAGATCGTCCTCTCGCCGATCACGTCGAGGTTTACCACCGCTCTCAGTGCCCTGCCTATGAGCCGCTGAATCTCGTGGGTTCTGCCGCCTACCCTGCCCGTAGAAGATTCCCGGATCGTACGGGAAGGGGTGGCCCTGGGGAGCATGGAATATTCGGCCGTAAGCCATCCTTTTCCTGAATTCCTGAGAAAAGGCGGGACTTTCTCCTCGATGCTCACCCCGCAGATAACCTTTGTCTCGCCCATTTCGACGAGTACGGATCCGTCCGGAAACCTGAGAAAATTCCTGTTGATTTTGATATCCCTGATCTTATCGTTCGGCCTGCCATTATTTCTCATCCTTTTTTGTCCTTCCTGAAAAATATGTCTCTATTCCTGTAGAGACTTTTTCTATCATCCCTAATAAAGCCTGCTCCTCGCTGAATTCCAGCTTTATCACGATTCCCGGCATACTGACGCCAAGCAGGGGGAAGAGTGGGAGATGTTTCACTTTGACGTTGAAGGCCGCGGCCACGTCTGCGGCGAGCCTGTCAGACTCCCCGGCGAACCGGGCCGGTATCTCGTCAATCGCGAGGATGCGGCCTTCCCCTTTCTTGGCGTCCGACTCCGCCACCATCACGCGACTCGACTTGCCCGGGATTAACTCCATGGCAAGAAAGACGCCCCCCGGCCCGCGGTTGATCCTGTTTACCTTTTCGACGTGTTTCTCGATAACCGTTTCACCTTGGACAATGGTGACGCCATAGCCCTTGCCTTCGAAATAGACCTTCAGGAGCGTCCACGCTTCCTGCCCGCTTTCGCCGATCCGGTAGAAAACGATGTTGTGTCCCGCGGCGTGAGCCTGTACGCCGAGCAGAAGCACGAGGAGCACGGCGAGGACTCTTTTCATCCAAGCTCACCCACGGCCTGGCCCCGCACCTCCTTCCGGGTCCTTTCGCTCAACGCGATCACCTGGGCCGGATCGATAGAATCTCTCTTGAAAACCTGAGCGCCGTCACCGTAATCGCCCGTCCGTATGCGCCCCTTGCCGCCCTCGCGAAAGATTTCCGCAATCGTCCCGAGCACGGAGGCGCTGCGAGCCACCACGCTGTATTCCGCGGCCGCAATCGCGTACCTGTTGCCGTTAAAGCTGACCGACAACCCACCCTCGCGCCGCACCAGATCAAGGGCGGCCACATCGGTGATGCTATCGCCGACGTATATGACGTCTCCCATGGAAATAGCGCCTTTTGCGACAATATGGGCCACCGCCTGCGCCTTACCCTCTCCCCCGATCGGCAAGACCGGCTCGACCCATTGCCAGACCGGCATGGAAGGAAGGACCGAGAAAAAAAAGTCTTTCAGGACCCGAACAGCCATCACCGAGGCGTCGTCGAGAGCGCCGGCGTCGTCCCAGGAGATCGGGGGGAGCCCGAGGAATCTCCGGAGGTACCCTTTCATCGCCTGTGTCTCCTCATCCCCCATACGATAGCCGTCGAAGGAGAGCCTCGTGCAATAGACGGAGTCCATAGAGAGGTCGAGGTACCGGCATACCGCCTCAACATAGTGCACGTAGCTCGTGCTTACCATGAAGATGGGCATCGCCTTATCGATCCGGCCGAAGGCCTCCCCCACGCCGTTCATTATGGTTACATGCCCGGCGGAGAACTTTGTTGCCTCGCCGTCGGTCAGACCCGCCGCCTTGAGGAAGGGCAGTATATACTTGAGGGTGCTTCCGTACCGGTAGCCGGCGGTCTTCTCGATGTCGCCCAGGTAA
The DNA here is from genome assembly GCA_963768735.1 of uncultured delta proteobacterium. Classification (GTDB taxonomy): domain Bacteria; phylum Desulfobacterota; class Syntrophorhabdia; order Syntrophorhabdales; family WCHB1-27; genus BOG-1155. The sequence goes on from CAVYJH010000003.1 coordinate 684,389, forward strand.
TCATCGAACTTTGACAGAAGCGCGAAAAAACGACCCCCATTCTGCAAGAAGGCTTCCGCTATCTCGTAGGCGTTATCGTTCTTCGCTACAGGCCCCTCACAGTCCGTTATATACGCGTGGCCGGCCACTTTTGCACCTCCGCCGTAATATCGACCCCTCCGTGGGCCGGCTTCCCGTTGAAGAAGGCCGATATGCCCCTTATCTCTATGATGCCTTTCGACAGGAGGGAAAGGGTCTGGATGATCAGGGGCGTCTCTATCCCGAATTCCTTTTCCCTCATCATGCGGAAAAGTGCGGCCCTGGCCGTTTTGTCTCCTTCCGCAGTCCGCCTGTAGAGCGCGTCGGCCACGGGCCCCGACAATTCGGCGCGGGCAAAGGTTATGGGCGCGCCTTCGTCGAGGCCGGCTTCCACCATATGGATCATCGCCCCGAATTCGCGCTTCCCGTCGTCGATAGTCCGGTTTATCACATCCTCCCACGTCCCCTTGTAGGCCCCGGGCAAAGAAGGATGCAGATTGAGCACGGGAAAGGCGTCGAAGAGGACGGGAGAGAGGATAAGCATATAGCCCGCGAGGAAAATGATGTCAAAATCGAACCGCTTGATCCGCTCGTACACTTCGGCATCAAAGAGGCTCCTGCCCGCCCCGAGGCTCAGGCCGCGTTGACTGAGAAACCTCTTCGTGCTGAGGGCTTCCACGGGGATGGACCGTTCCTCGGCGCGGGCGATGATGATGTCCGAAGCCTCTGACTCGTGCCGCTCCCTGTTGAGGAAGAGGGCCGCGACGGTGCCCTCGATTGCCCCTGCGTCGATTGCTCCGATGACGTCGGTAAAGAGCGTCACCGCCTCAAAATCCCTTCCCGTAGTGAACCAGCATATCTTCATAAAGTACCTCAATCTGTTGTCTGTCGGGGTACGCGTCCCTGCCGTAGGCTTTCACGCTGGACGTTGCGGCAGCCGCCGCCACCCGCAATGCGAGGGCCTGGTCGATGCCCCGCAGAAGGAGCCCGAGGAAGACGCCGTTCAAGACGTCGCCGGCCCCTGTGTTGTCGACGGCAGCAACGGCTTCCGTCCCGGCGTGGCAGGAAAAGCCTTTTGTATAAAGGGAGGCCCCCTCCTTCCCCTGCTTGAGGACGATGATTTTCGCAAAAGCCAGGGCCCGCCCGATCGCCTCATCCTGGTCGCATCCGAAGAGCATCTCGATTTCCCTTTTCGAGGTGAAGAGGACGTCCACACCTTCGATGAGCGGAAAAATATCGCTGCCCCTGGCGGCGTATATTTCTCCCGGGTCGACGCTGAAGGAGACCTTGCCCTGAAGGTCGTGCTTCAGCGTCATCTGTGCCTCCAGGCCGCCCCCGGAGGCGAGCGAGGTCATGTGTATCCATCGGGCTGCCGATAACTTTCCCCGGTCCAGGTCCGCGTCGGTGAGGTCGGACGCGCTTCCCGGAAACACCACGATTGACCGGTCCCTCTCCTCGCTGTTTATTATATACGCGAGTCCTGTTCTCCCCTTTCTCGCGACGCTGCCCGTATTGACCCCCTGGACTCGCTCCAGGTATGTATCGCCCTCCCTGTCGCGTCCGACCGCTCCTGCCAGACCGACGTGGTAGCCCATGAGGAAGAGGGCATGGCAGGTGTTCGAGGCAGAGCCTCCGGGACTTATCTTCCTGAGGACCCCCACCCGTTCGACGGCGCGCCTGAATGCGGGAAGGTGCGCATCGCTTAATGCGACCTCGCCGCCCTGCGCAAGCGTAAGCCCGGGCGCTTCCACGTCCCGCAAATGTCCGACCTCATAGATAAAGTCGAGATTGAGTGCGCCGATACCGTAGACGTCAATCACTCAGCACATGTCCTATTGCCTCTTCTCCAGCACGTACTTTTCGAGGTTTACCGCGGCAAGGGCCCCATCTCCCACCGCGGTCGAGATCTGTCTGAGCGATTTCCTGCGGACGTCGCCCGCGGCAAACAAACCCTGCGTCTTTGTCCCGAGGTTTTCGTCGGTCACGATGAAACCGGCCTCGTCCCTGTCCACAAGGTCGCCGAGGAAACCTGTTTCCGGCCGCAACCCGACGTAGAAAAAGACCCCGCTCACCTTAAGCTCCATCTCCTCGCCCGTCTTCGTATCCAGAAGCGCGATGGACTCGACCCCGCTCACGCCGTTTATACGTAAAGGGGCCTTGCCGAGCATAAACTCGATTTTGTTGTTCCGGGCGGCCCGCCCCTGTAGTATTTGCTGTGCCCTCAACTGATCGCGCCGATGTATCACGTATACTTTGCCGGCGACGTTCGCAAGTGTCAATGCCTCGGAGAGGGCCGTGTCCCCGCCGCCGACCACCGCCACTTCAAGATTACGGAAGAACATGCCGTCGCATGTCGCACAGTAAGAGACGCCTCTTCCCACCAACGCGTCCTCTCCCGGTATACCCAGCTTTTGCGGCTCCGTCCCCGTTGCGGCGATGATGCCCACCGATCGGTACGCGTCCCCATCTATCCCAACCTCGAAAAGCCCGCTGTCCCACCCGATGCCTTCCACCCTGGAGAATTCCTTTATGACGAGTCCCAGCTTGCGGGCCTGCTCAGCCATCCTGCCCGTCAACTCGCTTCCCGATATACCGTCCGGAAATCCCGGATAGTTGTCTATATGCTCGGTATTCAGGGCCGCGCCGCCGACCAGTTGTTTTTCAAGCAGGATCGTCTCGATCCCGGCTCTCATGAGATAGATCCCGGCCGTAAGGCCGGCCGGGCCTCCCCCGATCACTACCGCTTCATAGGCATCGCTCATACGTTTCTTCCTTTCCTGCCGAAATAGCTTATCACGTAAGTGATCCTAAAGAAATAACATGCTCGTATTCAACGCTTTTCCGAGCCTTTCCGTGCACATTCGGGAAAACCTCCTTTGACAACCATCCGCCATTGTGTTATTCATTTTCACATGACGGTGGAATGGGAAGGCAAGATCCACGAGGTAGACAGGCGCCTCACGGTGGCGAGACTCCTTGACATGTTCAGCCTGAGCAAAGAGGCCCATCTCGTCACGTCAAACGGGACGCTGACTACGGAAGACCACATGCTGGAGCTGAACGATCGGGTAAGGATCGTAAGGGTGATATCGGGCGGATGAAGTGCAGGGTGTGCGGCGGGACGGCCAACATTCGCTTACCGCAGTACAATTCTGCTTTATGCGCCGGTGATTTCATCTCTTTTTTTGAGAAGCGGGTTTCGGGCACGATCGCCGCATACGGGCTCTTGGGCGAGCATGACAAGACACTCGTTGCCGTTTCCGGCGGAAAGGACAGTCTCTCCTTGTGGTATCTGGTGAACAGGCTTGGCTTTTCCGCGGACGGCATATATATCGATCTCGGAATTCAGGACTATTCTCACGTCTCCCTGATGAAGACAAGGCAGATGGCGGACAGGCTTCATAGGCGACTCTATTCGTTCTCGCTCTCCGAGACCTTCAGCAAAGGGATCAAAGAGCTTGCAAGGATCATGAAAAGACCTCCGTGCTCTCTCTGCGGGACGATCAAGAGGTACGTCATGAACAGGGCCTGCACCGAATACGGCTACTCCGTGCTTGCAACAGGTCACAACCTGGATGACGAGGCGTCCGCGCTTCTTGGAAACATGCTTCACTGGAAAGAGGAATATCTATGGAAGAAGGGGGTAGTGCTCGAAGCCGAGAGCGGCCTGGCAAAAAAGGTGAAGCCTTTTTTTCTTTGCTCGGAAAAGGAAGCTGCGGCTTATGCGCTCCTCAACGGCATCGATTACGTGTATGAAGAATGTCCTTACTCGAAAGGAGCAAAGACGCTGCTGTACAAGGCTCTTCTCAATCGTGTCGAAGACGTATCGCCTGCAACGAAGATCGCTTTTCTCAAAGGATACCTGAGGAGGGTCAAGGCGGAAGCCGGCCGCGGACAAGAGGAACAGGAGAGGAACTCCTGCAAGGTCTGCGGATACCCATCCTATAGTGAAGAGTGTAACTTTTGCCGGCTGATGAAAAGATTCGGCAGCGAGCCTGTCGTCAGCTTCCATGTCTACGCGTCTTCCGAGCCATGAGCCTCGATGGTTTCGTAGAACTCATCTTCAATGTGTACGAGGCGTATACGGTGGCCCTGTTTGTCAAAGAAGGCGACCATTTGTCCTGTTTTTCCTCCGTCACCTTTGCGAAGAGCTTTGATAAGGCAAAGCCACTGGCTCTCGACGGGACGCTCGCCGGATGGGTGGTGAAACATAAGGAGCCGCTGGTTATCGGGAACTTCGACAAGGACGAAGAGACGCTCGGTTATTACGGCAAGAAAGAGGAAATAAAGTCATTTATGGCCTATCCGCTGGAGATACCCGGTGTCATTATCGTCGACAGCAAGAAGAAATGGGTCTTTACCGAAAAGGAGAAGAAGATCCTCGCCCACTTTGTGACGGTCGCATCGAAGGAGGTGGAGAGGGAAAAACATCTCAGGGATATGGAAGAGGAGCGCGAAGAATTCTCCCTTCTCCGGAGACAGCTCAATTTCCTCCGCCAGCCGCGCCTTGGAGGCGCACTCATCGAGGACGTGGTAAAGGAGGCCCTCGCCGTTTCTGGCGGCGATATGGCAGTCGCAGGCATTGAGAGAAAAGGCAGGCTTTCGATCATCTCTGCGGTAGGGACCGGCGCGGCATCGCTTCTCGGGGCCGAGTGCCCCGCACAACACACGGTTGCCTCCACCGTCATGGAGGGCGGAAGGGAATTTCTGCTCCCCTACGAAAGCGGTTACTTGCGGGAAAAGCCCCTCCTCTTCCAGAATGACGGCATAAAAGCGAGGCAATACTTTGGTTTTCCCCTCACAATGGATGAGAAACCTTTCGGTTTTCTCGGTTTCGTTTCCCTGTCCCCACGACCTCTAAGGGAAAACTCTATCGGCGCCTTACGCGACACCTCGGTGCTTACGTCGCTCTTCCTCGGCCGCGTGCAGATGCAGCAAGAGATGGAGGCACTGGCCTTGAGGGATCCTGCAACGGGGGCCGTGGGGTTCACTCTTTTTTTCGACGGCATCCTCGAGCTGGCGAGGCAGAAGAAAGGCTTTTCGGTAATCTCCGTAAGGCTTCCGGGGTTTCGCGGACTCAACAGGTCCAACGGGTGCGCATACGGAGACGACCTGTTAAAGCGGATGCGCCAGGGTATAGACTACTGCGCGGGAAAGGATGCGATGGTGACGAGGAGCGGGGGCGCACACTTTTACGTTGCACTACCCGGTTCCGATGGGTTGGAAGAAGGCCGGAACATCCTCAACATTCTCAAGTTTACCATTCTGAATGCCTTACCCGGTCTTGCACCGGGCGCGAAGAGGGACGTCGAGATCGGCACTGCATATTTCCCGAGAGACGGCAAGGATTTGTGGGCGCTTTTGGATATCGCGGAAGACCGGGCCAAAAGGAGCAAAGCATAACGACAAAGGGGGGCAAGCGGCATGGGTTTATTTAGAATACTGGGTACATTTCTTTCGGGCTTGTCGACACACTTCGCAATGGACCTCGGCACCGCGAACACGCTTATTTACATGAAGGGTGCGGGCATAGTGCTCAACGAGCCGTCGGTCGTTGCCATTGAGCGGAACACGGGGAAGATCATTGCGGTGGGCAAGGAAGCCAAGGAGTATATCGGCAAAACCCCCCAGCAGATGACCGCTATACGACCCATGAAGGATGGAGTCATAGCCGATTTTGATGTGACAAAGGCGATGATTAAATACTTCTTGACCGTGGTGAGGGAGACGAACCGGGTATCGAGGCCGAAAATGGTGGTGTGCGTGCCGTCGGGCATCACACAGGTGGAGAAAAAGGCCGTGTTCGATGCCTGCGTGCAGGTAGGCATCCACGACATACATTTGATCGAAGAGCCGATGGCAGCGGCAATAGGGGCCAATCTGCCCATAGAAATGCCCCTGGGAAATATGGTCGTCGACATCGGGGGCGGGACAACGGAAGTGGCGATTATCAGCCTTGCGGCAAACGCGTACAGCGAGTCGCTCAGGGTAGCCGGCGACGAGCTCGATGAAGCGATTGTCCGCTACCTGCAGAGGAAATACCAGGTGGCCATCGGCCTTAACGCGGCAGAAAAGATCAAGATGGAAGTAGGCTCGGCCCACGAATCGGTCAACCCCGGCTCTCTCTCCGTCATAGGCAAGGATATGATTAACGGCATACCGAAAAACCTGACCGTCTCGAGTGAGGACGTGAGAGAGGCCATAGAGGAGCCGGTGGCCGCAATAGTTGACGCGGTGAAAAGGGCGCTCGAGAAGCTCCCGCCCGAGCTGGTCTCCGATTTGCGGGATTCAGGCGTAACCCTCACCGGCGGCGGAGCGCTCCTCAAGGGGCTCGACAGGAGGATTGCAGAGAAGACGAGCCTCAAGGTCACGGTGACGGACGACCCCCTTACGTGCGTGGTCATGGGGAGCGGAAAGGCGCTGGAGGAGATGGACCGGTACAGGAAGGTCTTTATCGGTTGACCCTCGCGCCCCAGGGGCGGAGAATTCGCTATGCGTCCGAACATAGAGGGGCACCTTCCGCCCGACGGGCCGAAGGTGCCCCTGTTTCATCAGTCCGTGAAAGGCATCGCCTCCCGAAGTCGTTGTTCGACGAGGGCCTCTTTTAGATCCTCGGTTCCTGGCCCTGCCGTATCTTTTTCTTGATAAGATTTTTTCCTCTGGTCATATGTTTTCTCACGAGCTTTTCGACCAGCCTCGCATTTCCCGCCTGTATCGACGCGAGCATTTCCTTGTGGTCCTGAACGGCAAGCGCGGCCTTTCTCCCGTACCGCAACAGGATCACCCTGTACCGGTACATGTAATCGCGGAGATCGTGGAGCAGGGCGTAGAGACGGTTATTCTTTGCAGCCTTGTACAGGCCGTCATGAAATTCGCCATCCAGCCTGATGAATTCTTCCACGTCCATGGTTTCGAGACCCTCCTCCTCCATCCTGATGATCTCAGCGAGGGCGTTCAGCTCGTCTTCCCGGATCCTCGCCGTCGCGAGGTAGGCCGCATATCCTTCGAGGACAGCTCGTAGGCCGAATACTTCTTCCACCTCTTCCTCGCTGACCCCTTTGACCGCAAACCCACCCCTGGGGAGCCTGTGAATGAGCCCTTCTTTTTCCAGCTTCTGTATTGCTTCCCGGACCGGCGTGCGGCTCGTCTTCATATCCTCTGCAAGCCTTTCCTCTATGAGTCTTCTTCCCGGCTCGAGTTCTCCGCTGATAATGGCATTCTTGATCCCGCTGTAGACCTGCTCCCTCAAGAGCATCTTCTTTTTCCTTTTACGATCCTCGCTGCTCCCTTTGCTCTTCATGAATTTCCCTCCTTCTGAATACACCTGTTGGCCTCTACCGACTATAACAACATATTGTACCACAAAAAGCTCCGCCCCTGTATACAGGTTTTTACTAAATAACATACATTGTCCCAGGGGGTGAGTCACGGTTCGGCAGCATCGAAGCTCCGCACGGAATCTTTGAAACAGCGCAAAACAGCGCGGGCCGTATTGATTTTCACGGCGGATTGTTGTAGATTTATCACGTTTTTCCGGAGGTTTAATGAAAAGAGTTTTTAGCGGCATCCAGCCGACCGGCGATATTCATATCGGCAATTATGTGGGGGCGATCAGGCAATGGGTCTCTCTTGCGGAGGAATACGAGTGTATTTACGGCGTGGTGGATTATCACGCCATCACGGTTGAATACGACACGGATAGCTTGGAACAGAGGACCCTCGACACTGCGCTCATACTTGTCGCCTGTGGTCTGGACCCGGCGAAGTGCCGTTTGATGGTGCAGTCACATGTCGCCGAGCATACGGAGTCGGGGTGGATATTTAACTGCCTTACACCGGTCGGGGAAGTGGAAAGGATGACCCAATTCAAGGACAAGTCCCGGCAGCACAAGGCGAACATCAATATGGGCCTTATGGATTACCCCGTGCTGCAGGCAGCCGATATTCTCGTGTATAAGGCCGGGTTCGTGCCCGTGGGAGAAGACCAGGTGCAGCATGTCGAGCCTGTCCCGGGAGATCGCCCGTAAATTTAACGCCAGGTTCGGGCCGGTATTTCCCGAACCCCAGGCTATTTTGTCCTGTGCGCCGAGGATCATGGGCACGGAAGGCAAAAACAAGATGTCCAAGACACTTGGTAATTACATCGGCATTTTGGAAGACGAAAGCAGTGTATGGGAAAAGCTGAGAACCGCCGTCACCGACGTGGCCAGGGTGAGGCGTATTGACACGGGCAATCCCGAGGTCTGCAACATCCACACGATGCACCGTGCCTTCTCCCCTGACCAGGCCGTCGAAGAGTTGGAGAAGGGCTGCAGAAGCGCGTCCATAGGCTGCATAGACTGTAAGCGGGTCCTTTTCAAGAACATGATGGCCGAGCTTACTCCCATCAGGGAGAAAGCCCTTTCTCTGAAGGGACATCCGGAGACCGTGCGTGACGCGCTCCGTCAGGGGGCCGATGAATGCAGGCGGCTCGCCGCAGAGACCATGGCGGAGGTGAGGGACGCCCTCGGCCTTCTGAAAGGTTAAGACCCCTTCGTCACCCTGCTTTTGATGATCTTGTCCTCTCTGCCGTCACTATGCCGAATGAGGGCACAAACTACCATGGAGCGCCCGTCCACCCCGAAGGCGACATCCCTGAACAATTCGATGATTCGCCCACTGTTCTTCCTCCCTCCGTACTGATGCAGAAACAGGACGAATGCGCTGCTTTTCGTAGATCCGGAAAACAGGAGATTTTGCAATGAACGGTATGCTATAGTGAGGGATGGAAGGGATGAGCCGATGTACCAAAGCATCTACGAGCTGATACTCTCCTGCCGGGCGAGACTTGTCTATACGGCGGGCAGACCTGGAGGCGAGGTGAATGCGGCTAAGGGGTCGGGTGTCCATTTCGACGCGTGCATAAACGAAAAGGTGGCCTTCGAAATGGCCCTCGCGGGCGCCTGGTGCGCGAAACGGACAGCCTGCATCTTCTCGGTGGAGGGTGTGTATGAAGCCCTCGACCCGCTCATGAGCGCGGCCTACTTGGGGGTGAAGGGCGGTCTTGTCATCGCGGCCGTAAAGGAAGGCGCCCTCGACGTCACCCCCCTCGGTCTCTTTTCAAAACTGCCCGTCCTCGTCTCCGACGGCAGTCCGGATGGGCTCTCTTCCGCCTTGTCTTTCGCCTTCGATCTCTCCGAACGCTACGAGATCCCCTGCCTGGTGGAGACCCTGCCGCCCCATGGGCCCGTCAAAAGGGCGGATGATGTGAGACGCCCTGAGGGTCGCTCCGCCTTCGTGAAGGACCCGGCGAGATGGGCCGCAATCCCGCATTTCAGGTACGAGCTGCACAAGGGCCTCAATAAGAAGATAGACAGCATGGCTGATGAGTTCGAGACTTACCTGGGCAACACACAGCTCCTGCGGGGGAAAAGGGGCCTCATCACCCACCACGCCTATGGTGAAAAGGCTTCGGGAGATGACGTGAGCGTGCTGTCCCTGGGCTCGGTGTTTCCGCTCCCCCGGCGGCTGGTCTCTGCGTTTATCGATCGGATGGAGGAGGTACGGGTCGTCGAGGGTCCCTACGCGGCCATCGGCCTCCAGGTAAAGCAGAAAGAGCGGATAGAGGGACACCCGATCTCCAAGGGTGGGCATGCACGCGGAGCGGGTGCATCCGGCGGCCGCGAGGTCCTCTTCGGCCTTACCGTGGTAAGGGACGAGCTCGGACCTGCTTCCGCCCTCAACATCGCACACGGCATGGTGAAATCAGGGACAGAAGGGGGGGTACTCGCCGTGACCGACGCGGAAGCCTTTCTCCACTCGGGCCTGCCTGCCTTCGCCAACACGCTCTACAACGGGTCGGACTATCTCCTTTTGATAAAGACAAAAGGCGGGTCGGTCGAGCTTGAGCGGCTCTTCAGGGGCTTCGGCTTCAGCCGTTGTTTTCGCGTAAAGACGGCCGGGGAGATCGAAAACTACCACGGGGAGGGAAGGTTGACTGTGCTCCTCTATGAAGGCGACGTATGAAATGGGAAATCGTGTGCACCGGCATCGGAGGCAGGGGCGTGCTCCTTGCCTCGGCGATACTGATCGAAACAGCGATATCGGCGGGATATCACGCCATGGCCTCCGATGAGCTGGGCATGAGCCAGCGGGGCGGGTCGGTGGTCTCCCTGGTGAAGGTCGGGACTTTCCGGAGCCCCTTTGTGGGCAGGGAGAACGCAGACGTCATCCTCTCCTTTGAAGAGAGCGAGTTTTACCGGAATCTCCCGTTCCTGAAGAGGGGCGGCCTCGCCATCGTCAACTCACGGAGGAGCGCGGTGCCCTCACCCGTCGACGCACTGCTCCTCGCCAGGAAGACCGGATGCTTCTTTGTGGACGCCGACGGGATAGCCGGAAGGGCGGGATCGATACAGGCATCCAATATGGCGATGCTCGGTTTCTTTTCTGCCTTCACCATCGGGCCTTACTCCTTCGAGAACATAGCCGGTGCCCTGGAGCGGAAAATCGCGCCGAGACTCTACGCGATGAACAAGGTAGTCTGTGAGGCGGGGAGAAACGAGGCACAACAAAGGTTATGAAGACGAATGTTTCGGCTTTGGGCAACGTGGAGGTCATGATAGGCAATCAGGCAATCGCCCTCGGGCTGGTCGAGGCAGGCATAGACCTCGCCTCTGCCTATCCGGGCACGCCGAGCTCGGAAATCCTGCCGGCCGTGGTCGATTTCAAGAGAAGGCTGGGCAGGCACATCCATATAGAGTGGTCGGTCAACGAGCGGGTGGCCATGGAAGTGGCCCTTGGCGCGGCAATGGCGGGGAAGAAGGCCGTGTGCATAATGAAACAGGTGGGTCTGAACGTCGCTTTTCCGCCTTTTATAAAGAGCACAGAGGTACCCATCAGGGGCGGTCTTCTCATCGTATCCTGCGACGATCCCGGACCGCAGTCCTCGCAGACCGAGCAGGATTCGCGACTGATCGCCACTCTTTTCGGCGTTCCCGTGTTCGACGCGTCTTCCCCCGGCGATGCCCGCAGCCTTGCCTCGTGGGCGCTCGCTTATTCGGTTTCGAGGCAGACACCGGTGATGCTCCGGTCGACCCACCGGGTGAGCCATGCCAGAGAGGCTATCTCTCTCGACGCCCCGGCGACCGAAAAGGGGTCTCTCGACGAGGGTCTGAAATTGTCGAACGGGAGCGCTCTCGGCATCGTCACCTCCGGCATGAGCTACAACGTTGTCATGGACGTCCTCGACGAGCTCGGGTTGGGAAGGGTGGTCTCCCTCTTCAAGGTGGCCCAGATATTCCCTGTCACGGCAGGTCTTTTCGCGTTCGTCCAGAGCATGGGGCATGTGTTGGTGCTCGAAGAAACGGATGAGGTGCTCGAGGCCCTGATCGGCGACAGGAGCAGGGTTTTCGGGAGGAGCACCGGACACGTCCCCCGGCAGGGTGAGCTCACCTACGACGTGATCCGGGGTATAGTGCAGGGTGCAGCGGAGAAGACGGGTGTGAAGACAGGGTCCTTTTCTCCTGACAGGGCGATCGAAGAGGCCGTCGGCACCATTTCCTTCCCACCGAGGCCGCCAAAGCTGTGCGCCGGCTGTCCCCATCGGGCCTCTTTCTATGCAATGAGGCAGGCCTTTCCTAAGGCGGTCTTTCCGGGCGATATCGGCTGCTACACCCTGGGCACCTCCCAGGGCGCGGTCGACACGTGCGTCGACATGGGTGGAAGCCTCGGCCTTGCCGCGGGTTTTTACGATGCCTTTCACCAGGACGGCCCTTTTGTGCCCATTGTCGCTTCTATCGGCGATTCCACTTTCTTCCATGCGGCCCTCCCCCTCCTCTACGATTCGGTGAGGAAGGGCAAGCAGTATATCCTGGTCATCATGGACAACGGCACCACGGCGATGACCGGCATGCAGCCGACGCCGCAAAGCGGCATGAGGGCCGAGGGGGCAAGTGAGTATGCCATTGCCATAGAAGAGGTGGTAAAGGGCTTCGGGGTCGAGTTTCTGAGGGTCCTCGATCCTTACGATATACCGGGCATGATTAAGGCCGTCAAAGAGGCAGGGGCCGATCTGAAGCAGAGGGGCAGGGGGCCGGCCGTAATCGTCGCGCGACATCCATGCCTGCTCTATGCCAAAACAGGGAAGGACACGTCCACTCAATCCCCCGATCTCGCCGCGGACTGCAACGGATGCAAGAGGTGTGTCGAACTCTACGGCTGTCCGGCTTTTATCTTCGATGAGTCGGAGGGGCGGATAAAACAGGACGATGCCCTTTGCGTCAACTGCGCGACGTGCCTTCTTGTCTGCCCTCAGAAGAAGAGGGGAAGGCGCGAGCGCGGGTGAGGGCGCTGGAAAACGGGCGGAGCGATAAGGGCTCCGATAGCGGTTTCACGAAAACGGAAGATAATCAAGGAGGTCGATGTGAAGAGGTTTCTGCTGTGCATCGCCGCATTAGTGGTCTTTTCCGGCTGCTTCCCGGGACATACCCCGTCGCTTTACGCGGAAGATGTCATCAAAGTGGGCATCGTCGACACCTACACCGGACCGGCCACAACCTATACCGAGGACGTGCTCGACGGCTTCAAACTGGCGATAAACCAGGTCAACGCGAAAGGCGGTGTGCTGGGGAGAAAGATCATCTTCCTCATCCGGGACGACAAGTTCAAGCCCGATATCGCGCTTGAGGCGACCAAAGACCTCGTCATGCGGGAGAAGGTCGACCTGATTATCGGGTCGACGAACTCGGGCGGCGCTCTTGCCATGTCCGACTTTGCGCGGAAAGAAAAGATCCCCTTCATCGTCACCGACGCGAAGAGCGACAAGATCACCGGTGAAAAAGGTCACCGCTACGTCTTCAACACGAACGAGAACACGATGATGATCGGAAAGGCGACGGCCCTGGCTTTGTCGAAGAAACCCTACGTGAAGTACTGGATCATGGGCGAGGATTACGAATTCGGCCACGCCTGCGCCGATGGCATATGGAATAACCTCAAGGTGATCAGACCCGACGTGCAGCTCCTCGGCCAATCATGGAGAAAGGTGGGGGAGACGGATTTGGCCCCCTATATCACCCCTGCCATGGACGCCCGGCCTGATTGCATCATCAGCGCGGCAGGCGGTGGCGGAGTCGTCAACTTCCTGAAAGCGGTCAAGGCTATGGGCCTGGAGAAGAGGATCCCCATCTATCAGCACTACGCAATCGATACACTTGCCCTTCGCCCCCTGGGTCTTGACGCGCCTGAAGGCATCATGGGCAGCGCGAGCTACGCCTTTTACTACCCCAACATCGCGGATAACAGGGCCTTCACCGATGAATTCATGAAGATCTACAAGAGGTATCCAGGATCGACCGCGTTCTACGGCTATGTGGCAGGCACGCTCATTACGAAAGCTTATCAGAAGGCCGGAAAGGTCGACCGCGAGCGCTTTATCGACGCCCTGGAGGGCCTTGTAGTCGACAGCCCCATCGGCAAGCTCCAGATGCGCGCCTGCGACCACCAGCTCATACTTCCCATGTACTACGGCGTCACGAAGAAGGTCCCCGCCTATAACTTCCTGATCGGATCGGACATGGTGACGATCCCGGGAAAGGACTACCTGCCGACATGTGCGGAGGTGATGAAACTGAGAGGGGGCGGCAAGTAATCGGTTCGCGCCCGGACCTCCCTCAGTCCAGGTAGAGCGATACCAGCTGTTTGTTCTTGATGTCCGCCAGACCCTTGTCGGTGATTCTCAGGAACGGGAGGCCGGTAAAGGGTATGGTCTGGAGCGCCAGAAAGGGCCTGGGCATGGTCGACCCTATCTCCGCCATCCTCTTGTCAAGCTCCTTGATCTTCTCCGCGTTTTCCTCCATCGAGCACTCCGGTATAAGGCCGAACACGGGCATGGGAAACTCATAGCTTATCCTTCCGTTCCTCGATATCACATAGCCGCCCTGAAGGTCTATAAGGCGGTTCACCGCATTCGCCATCTCCGCCTCGGTGCTCCCCACCACGAGGAGGTTGCCCGTGTCCCAGATGAGGTCGGTGGCAAAGGCGCCTTCTTTTATGCCTGTCCCCGTGATAAAGCCCTTGCCCATGCGCCTTCCATCACCCCTGTAGATAACGGCCACGGGCAGGATATCCCTGTCCATGTCCTTTTGGAGGTACCCTTTCGAGACGGACAGGATGCACTCCGTCTCACGGGTGATGGTTTCGTTCACCACATTGATGACCCGTATGCGTTCCTTGCCGGCGACTGCATGTATGCGGAAGGCCTCTTCGGTAACCTTTTCGGCCTTTATGGTCCGCTTCATGGCGTCAGGGTATGTGTAAGGCGTTATCTGTCCCTTGAACTCCCTATCCCTCACGACCATTTCGCCGTTCACCATCACGTGCTCGACCGAAACGCCTTCGAGGTCGTCGAGAAAGAGTATATCCGCATGGCGAAGGGGCGCAATGGCGCCGAGGTGGCGCAGGCCGTAATAGTCGGCAACGTTGATGGTAGCCATCTTGATGGCCTCTATCGGATCGAACCCGTATCCTATCGCCCTTCTCACGACAGAATCGAGATAGCCCTCCTCGCAGAACATCACCGCATCGAAGGTATCCGAGACAAGGATGAGCCTTCTCTTGTCCACGTTAAAGTCCTTCAGCTTTGAGAGCTCGCCCAGCTCTCTTCGCACAAAGCCTTCCCTGATCATCACGTAGACGCCGAACCTGAGCTTTTCGAGCGCCTCATCCAGTGTTGTCGATTCGTGGTCGGACGTGATCCCGGTCATGAGATACTCCACCAGTCTCCGCCCCTTCGCACCCGCCGCATGACCTTCGAGCGTCTTACGCTGTGACAGCGCCAGGTCGGCCTGTTCCAGCACCCTCTCGTCACCCTCCACGATCCTCGTCCAATAGCCTTCCCCTATGCCGAGCACGTCTTCTCTCCCCAGTATCTTCTCGAACTCAGGCATGCTGAGGCCGACGGCGGTCTCCATATGCGGGAAAGGTGGCGTCTCCGGCGGCGCAAGGAAGTAGCAGCGCAGAGGGTAGCCTTTCGTGCTGTCGAAAAAGCATTCGAGGGCTGCGAGGCCGCAGGACGTGCCCACTATCCCGGCTTCCGAGACGACGCATGTCGTGCCGCCTTTTAAGGAATAGGGTACGATGGCATGGAAGGGGAGCAGGCTATCGAGGTGCGTATGGGCGTCTATGAAGCCGGGGCAAAGGTATCGGCCGCCCGCGTCGATGACCTCCGTTTTTTCGGACCATACCAACCCGGCCTCCGGCTCGATGCCCGTCACATAGCCGTCCCTAATCGAGACGGCCAGGCCGTCTTCCACACTGTTCGTGAACACATTGATAATCCTGCCGTTCTTGATGACCTTATCTGCCGGGTCTTCTCCCTTTGCCGCTTTGAGGAGCCTTCTGAGCGTTTCTGTCTGCATGACCATCGCCTCGATGAGAATTTTCCTATTGTACACCAGAGGGGTGCAGGGAGTAAAACTAATAGAAAAAAACCTGTCCCCTCCGAGGACAAGCGAGCGTATTGCCGCGGGCTGTGCTATAATCTCACAGTTGGTGCATGCTTTTTATCGCTAAAGAGGACCGTCATGGCTGAGCATTTGACAAAATACGTCCGCGGCGGGGGCTGAGCGTCAAAAATAGGTCCGGAGGACCTATCCGATATCCTTTGCGGGGTGCAGATACCTGCCGACGAAAATGTGCTTGTGGGCATAGAAGGGTTCGAGGACGCGGGCGTCTACAGGGTCAGCGATGAGCTGGCGCTCGTCCAGACGGTCGATTTTTTCACCCCCATCGTCGACGACCCTTACGAGTTCGGCAGGATCGCCGCTGCAAACGCGTTCAGCGATATCTACGCCATGGGGGCAGTGCCCAAGACCGCCATGAATATAGTCTGCTTCGCGCCCAAGACGTACGATATCAAGATTCTCAGGGAGATCATCAGGGGAGGCGCGGACAAGATACGCGAAGCAGGGGCCAGCCTTCTGGGCGGCCATAGTATCGACGACCCGGAGATAAAGTACGGGTTGTCGGTCACCGGGCTCGTGCATCCGAAAAAGATCATGAGGAACGTCGGGGCCGGGCCTCACGATCTCCTCATCCTCACGAAGCCCCTGGGCACGGGCATCCTCAATACGGGCATAAAGGGAGATATGGTCGGTGAAGAGACGGCCGGGAGGCTCATAGAGGTGATGGCCGCGCTGAATGACCGGGCAGCGGAGACGATGAGGACCGTAGGCGCCCATGCGGCGACGGACGTGACGGGTTTCGGCCTGGCCGGCCATCTGTCGGAGATGCTCGGGGACTCTATCGGCGTGCGGCTTTTCCCCGAAAAGATCCCCTACTTTGAGGAAGCGGTGAAGCTGGCGCAATCCGGTTTTGTGCCCAGCGGGCTCTACAGAAACAGGGAGTTCTACGGAAAGCGCGTGGTTGGGACGACGAGCGGCTTTCTTACCGACATCCTTTTCGACCCCCAGACATCGGGCGGCCTGCTCATCGCCATCGGCAAGGACGATCTGACGGCCTTCGAGCAGGTGGCAGCCCAAAATAAGACCTTCTTTTGGGTGATCGGCGAATTTATCGCCGGGCCGAAAGGAAAGATCCTGCTCTAGGCTGGGCCCGCCGCACCCTGCAATATTGTTCCGCATGCCATGCACATCTTTGGACCGATGGTGTCATGCCAAAGAGCGCGCAAGGGCTTTTTTTGTGGGTATGCCTTTTCCCTTGTGTCCCTGATTGTCCTCAAATAGCAAGGCTTTTTCATTTCTCTCCCTGACAAAACTGATCGGAAGGTTGCAAGACGCGCAAGTTGCCCCCATCCTTATACCTATGAGGCAAAATTTTGTCGTCGCTGTTGCCGCCGGAGCGGTGCTTCTACTCCTCTGTTCCGCCATCTCCGACGTCCCGGAAGAGAGAACCGCAGCGGCATCGTTATCGTTCCATTCCACCGTTCCCAGCACCTGCGGGGAGAAAAGCGACTGCGCTAGGATCATAGGCGACACAACGGCCTACCTGAAGAACGAAAACGGCACGCTCAGCGAGAGAAAAATAGAGACTATCGCGATGCACGTATACGGCGAATCCCTGCGGTACCATATCGATTACCGGCTCATATTGGCCCTCATGAAAGTGGAGAGCAACTTCAAGAACGATGCGGTTTCCTGCAAAGGCGCCGTGGGACTGCTCCAGATAAAGCCTTCCCTCGGCAGGACCGTGGCGAAAGACATAGGCATGGAATGGAAAGGCGATGCCCAACTCCATGACCCGGACAAGAACATACGCATCGGGGTCCATCACCTGTCCTGTCTCATCAACGATTTCGCGAGCCTTTCTTCGGCGCTCCACGCCTACAACGGGGGGGCCGGTAGGGCAAAGGCCGCCGCCGCGCGAAAGAAACAGCCGACCATCCGCTTTGCGAGCGCAGTCATGAGGGAGTATTCAAGAACCCTTTCCTCCTGCCCCGTCCCCTAGGGCATTTCCCCGCCCTTGACTTTGTCCGGGGGGTCGGAATAAGCTCTTGCCCATGAAAGACCTGTCGCTGGGCATGTTCGATTCAGGCATTGGGGGCTTGACCGTGCTGAGGGAGGTGAGGAAGCTCCTGCCTCACGAGCATATCGTCTATCTCGGCGACACGGCGCGGGTCCCTTACGGCAACAGGTCGGCCGAAACGGTTACCCGTTATTCCCTGGAGAACACGCGGTTTCTTTTGGAGAAGGGCATCAAGATGCTGGTTGTTGCCTGCAATACCTCAAGCGCCATAGCCCTCACAGCCCTGAAGAGGAGACTCTCTATCCCCGTGGTCGGGGTCATCGAGCCGCCTGCGAGAGAAGCGGTGAAAAGGACCCGAAGGAAGCGGGTAGGGGTGATAGGCACCAGGGCGACCATAGCGAGCAATGCCTATGTGAAGGCCATAAGGAGGCTCGATCCGTCGGTCGAGGTAATCTCTCAGGCATGCCCCCTTTTCGTGCCCGTCGTTGAAGAAGGGCTGGAGGGGGACGAGGTCGCCCGGCTCGTCGTGGAAAAATATCTGCGCGAGATGAAGGCGTCGGCGATAGACGTGCTCGTCATGGGCTGTACGCATTATCCGATCTTGGAGCCGAGGATCCGTGAATTGCTCGGAGACGATGTCTACATCGTCAATTCGGGCAGGGAGACCGCGGCCGAGGTCAAAAAGACGCTTCAGATGCATGGCTTCCATAAGGATTCAGGCAAGGGCGGGTCTGAGTATTTTGTCACCGATGCGCCTGACAAACTGTCCGACCTGGGGTGCCGCGTCCTCGGCGAGCCCCTCAAAAGGGTGCGGCTTGTCAGGCTCGATGCGCCGCTGCCTCCCTCCACCGCATGATCGTTGATGTCGCCCTCCCCCTGCCCATAGACAAGGTATTTTCCTACGCGGTTCCAGTCGTGCTGGCCCCCTTTGCCCGGCCGTTCCTGCGGGTCAGGGTCCCCTTCGGCACACGCTCGCTTGTCGGTTTCGTGCTGCGTGTGGGCGACGGGGCCGAAGAGGGCTTGAGAGCCATCCATGATTTCGTTGATGCTGCCCCGCTTATCGACGATGCCTGTTTCGAGCTGTGCACCTGGGCATCGCGCTACTATGCGGCCCCCATCGGCCTCAGCCTCAAATACGCGCTTTCCCTGACCGTGAGAACGGACAAATACCGCGTGGTGAAAACCTCGGAGCCATCTCTCGTCCACCTGAACAACCTTACGCTGAAGAAGGCCTGTGCCGTCACTGGCAGGATCAGGGTCCTCGATTACCTCAACCGGTCGCTCCTGGAGCTTGCAGACATCTTTACGGGGAAGAAATTGGAACGCGGGAGACGGCCGAGGCCGGCGGGCCTGCACCCGGCTACATTGTTCCTCGGAGGGGTGGCAGAGCGCCTCGCATTCTATACCGCCCTCATTTCAGAAGAGCTTTCCCACGGGAGGAACGTGCTCATGCTGCTCCCCGATTACCAGGCAGCAGGTGCGTTTTTCTCCCGAGCGCTCTCGGAAAGCTTCCCCGGCGCAGTCTTCTGGTATGGCAGCTCGCTGCCGGAGAAAAAGAAGGCGGAGACGTATTTCAGGGCGAGGGCCGAGGGGGGACGCCTGATACTGGGGAATAAGAGCTGCGTCTTTCTCCCTCTCCTCGATAACGGCCTCGTCATTATCGAAAGACCCGAAGAAGACGGGTACCGCAACGAAGAGGCTTTCAGGTTCGATGCAGTGCGCCTGGCCGTCAGGAGGGCCGGGATCGAGGGGGTCCGGGCCGTCCTCGGGAGCGCCGCTCCTCCCCTGGAGTTCCTGAAATGGGCTGCCGAGGGCGTGGTTGATGTGGTTGCGGGCCGACCCATCGAACAGCCCCCCCTGCTCTCGATGAGGGGTGATAAAAATGGGGGACGTCGCTCGTACGTGCCCGACGCAATGATCAGCGCCATGAGGGAGGTCCTGGACCGACGCGGAACGGTCGTTATCCATACGCCGCGAAAGCACTATGCGGCACACCTTTCCTGCGCCGAGTGCGGACGTATGCTCACTTGCCCGACCTGCGGGGCGGCCGGCCTCAGCTACCATAAGGCGGTCGAGATGCTGGCCTGCCACAGTTGCAAGGGCCTCTTCCCCTATGAAGAGCGGTGTTCCCGCTGCGGCTCCGATTCCATCATCTTCTTCGGAGGTTGGGGCGGAATACCTGGAGGCGCGCATGAAGGAGGCCTTTCCGCACCAGGCGGTGCTCAGGGTTACGGGCGAGGCGGAGAGACTTACGGAACTCCGGTCATTGGAAAGTGGTACGGGGAATATCATCGTGGGGACCCACATCCTCTCGAAGCTCTACGGGCTTGACACGGGCCTGCTCATACTCTATGGATGGGAAGACCTGCTCAGGACCGGCGGATACAGGGCGAGAGAGAAGATGTTTCAGACACTCACGAACCTCATCGACGCCTTGAAGCCGGAAAAGCTTCTCCTCTACACCCGCGGGAGAGGCCCTTGACCTGTCGCCCTTTTTCGCTCCCCGGCAATTCTATGACGACGAGCTGGCGCGGAGACGGGCTGCCGAATTTCCCCCTTATGTCCGGCTTGTTTCCATAAACGTCTTGAAACGAAGCCGGCAGGCCGGCGAGAAGATCGTGGAGACGATCGAAAAGCTGACGCAGGAGGCACGGCTGGAACACGAGATGCTCGGTCCGATCAGGGTAAAGGGACGGTACGGCTGGAGGGTGATCCTTAAAGGAGAAGGTGAAGCGTTCTCCAGCCTCCTCGCGTCCCTCTACCGCTTGCCCGGCGTGCATATCGAAGCCGATCCCCTCAACGTCTGATACCGGTCTATATTTTTCCTTTGCTTTTACGCCCTGCGGGATTACAATGGGAGAGGCTCGATATGCGCATCCTGATCAACTGGCTCATCACGACCATCGCCATCCTGATTACCGCCTATTTTCTGCCCGGCGTCGCCGTGCGCAGCTTTGGCGCCGCTCTCGTTACCGCATGCGTCCTCGGACTCATCAACGCCTTCATCAGGCCGATCCTCATACTGCTGACCCTCCCGCTGACCATCCTCACGCTGGGACTTTTCATCTTCGTCCTGAATGCCCTACTTGTGCTGCTGACGAGCGCCATCGTGCCAGGCTTCGAGGTGCGCAGCTTCGGGTGGGCACTACTCTTCAGCCTCGTCTTTTCGTTCGTAAGCTTCGTGCTCCACCGCCTAGCCCCCGTGTGATCGGCCGCGAAAGATTTGGCCCCGGGAACAACAGTGGTCTTTTAACAGCCATCTGCTGTGCGCGCAACAAATAATGTTTTTATTTCTCCCGGGGGTTTGGTAATATTATTTGCAACTGTTTTTGGAGAGCGGTTCATTATGCATTATTCCAATCAGGTGGGAGGTGTTTTTGAATCATCGATTCTTCCGGCCGTGTCTTCTGGTGGTATTATTGGTATGCTTGGCATCTGGGCTCCCCCACGCAGCATCTGCGGCCGAATTGTCCGTACCGGAGATTGTAAGCAGGGTGCGCCCTGCGGTCGTCCTGATCGAGAGCAGGACTGACAACAAAACTGCCGTCGGCTCGGGCTTCATTGTGGATCCCTCGGGTATAATCGTTACCAACGTACACGTCATCAAAGGAGCGACAACGGTTCACGTGAAGCTCTCAAATGGGGACGTCTACGATCTGGCGCAGGTACTTGTATTCGACGAACGCAGAGATACGGCTCTTATAAAGATTCCGGCTTTTGCCCTTCCTGCAGTGCGTCTTGGGAATTCAGATCAAGTCGTGATCGGTGAGAAGGTGATTCTTGTGGGTAACCCCCTGGGGAGGTACGAGGGCTCCGTTACGTCCGGCATTGTAAGCGGCATCCGGACGACTCGCGAGGGGTCACGGGTTATTCAGACGGACGCAGCCGCAAACCCCGGCAATAGCGGCGGACCTTTGTTGAATGAAAAAGGAGAGGCGATAGGCATTTTGTCCTTCAAGGCAACAGGGGCCGAAAACTTGAACTTCGTGATTCCAATAAACTATGCGAGGGGTATGCTCGGCGAGAAGGTCCCGCTGACCTTAAAGGAGTTTAACGAAAAACTCGCTGCTTCTTCGACGCCCTCTTTTGAAAATGAAACAAGGCCGTTTCCCAAAATATGGAAAATAACCTCCACGGGAAGAAATTTGACGGTTCGTTTAAATGGCGGTCACGTGTACATGGAGGCGGTAGGTTCCCCCGCCTGGAAAGCTGCCGGAGGGTTTATGACGGCAGACTTGAAAAAGGATGGAAGCAAATACGTGGGCGTCGTGCGCACCGGACGGCCTTGCCGCTACCGAGACTGGTGGGGGAAAAGCATGACCAGGGTTTGTACGGCTAACCACGGGATGGAAGTCTCATTGCTAAGCCCTGAGAGAATAGAAGGCATCGAAGAAGAGCTCGAAAAAAATACCAAGTTCAAGTGCGAGGACTGCACTTTCAATCCTCCCGGATTTACGCGAAAGATTTCGTTTGTACTGATACCGGACTAGGAGCGGTTCTATTCATCGGGACCCCTTGCCTGAAGTCCTCCTGAAAATCCATCACTCCACATATTCAGGCATATTCAGAGGTCACCGATTATTGCACCCCAACGTGCGCGGGTTTCTCAAGTGGGTGAAGAATGCCGTCTGTGAACGAAACAAATTTATTTTTATAGAGCATGATGTTCTTTCTTGACATCTTGTGATGCTCAGTATAACATACGAAACTGATCTGAAGAAAAAGCCAAACCACCCGCGAGGATGGGGCGGAAAGCGATGGGTCTCAGTTAAGTTTGGTTGCGTCATCAGGAGGGCAAGGGAATCGACGAGTAAATCTTTACTCATAAGGGACGAGGTTGGTATGCCAAAAGGCTTAAAGATGCTTTTTCTGGTGTTTGCTTTTGTCGTAAACTGCCTCCAAGCAGGCGCCCTTGTATGTCCTGCCTATGCCGATGTCACATACACCTATATTGGTAATCCATTTGAGACTTATGCCGGTAACTATTACGATCAGACCGGCCATGATGTGCTTTATTCTGCGATAAGCATTTCGGGTTCATTCACGATTGCCACGGCTCTGCCGCCCAATGCACCCTTAATAATCACACCATTATCATGTTCACTCACGAACGGGTCTGCCACATGGACGGGAAATGCTAGTACTTTCATCTTTGTCGCCACCAATGCGTCAGGCCAGATATCAAATTGGGACGTCTTCCTTTTCGACTCGACAGGATACATTCAGACTGAGAAAGAAACGGGGGTGACGGTCGACACATGGTACGCAAGCTCGTCGACGGACTGGTCCTACCTCACAGCATACAACACCGGCAACCCGGGGCAATGGACGATTGCAGGTGGAGGGCCTGCTATGACGCCCCTTCCGCCGGCGGTTTTCCTTCTCGCCCCCGACCTTGTTGGTCTTCTAACGGTGAGGAGAAGATTTAAGGGATAGAAACAGAAGCGTCCTCTGGGGTCAGGTCCTGAATTATAAGATGTTGTTCACGATCTTGCTGACCGTAGTATAGTGGAGGTTCAAAACATCGGAGATCTCTTTCATTGAGTAACCGTGATCGAAAAGGGCGCTTCGGATTGCCTCGTTCCTTTTCTCTTTTGAGCAGGGCAAATTGGCAAAAAGCGTTGCGAGGGCCGGGCGCGCTGCATGTCGTTGAATTCACGGCACTTCGTCCAGACCCTTCCCTGTGTGTGCAGATTTCGCCTTTTCGATGAAATCCTTGCCCCCCAGAAAGACCTGCCCTTTCAACTCCTTCCAGATGCGTTCCGCCGTTATTCCCTTCTCGACAAAATCACGGTACAACGTTTGGGCGGTTTTCTTCTTATCTGAGAATTGCCCAAGTACCCAGTCGGTCATGAGTCATGCGGGTGTTTCGGCTATTCCGACAAGACCGCTAGCTCGACCATTTCCATTCCTCGGTACAAGGCACCATGTGAGCGCGAACGGGGTTGAGGGCAATGTAACGGCAGAGTTCGGGTCAAACTGGGGTCAAATCTTTATCCTTGACTTAAAGCCTCGGTCAAACTGGGGTCAAATCTTTATCCTTGACTTAAAGCCTCTTCCAGCGCATGAAACTGCTTTTTCAGCTTACCATCGGTGGTCAGCATATCCCGAAGCCTCTTTCTAGCCACGCTCACGGAACTGTAGTCAACGCCCATAAGTTCCCCGATCTCTCTCTGGTTCATACCGGCATGACGATAGAGCAGCTCCATTGCGATGCTTCTTGCCGGCGCCCTGCATCTGGTCTTCAGGATTTCTGCGCGGGTCGTCCTTAAGCGCTTCATGACTGTAAAGAGCACTCTTTCCGGCTCTACCCGACCTATGGCCCTTTTTGCCGCGGGTTGCTCCCGGCAGGGTTTTATCCTTTCTTGCTTCAGCATATTCTTGATGAAGGGCGCGTCGCCGACTATTCCGTGGCCTTTTCCTTTCTCCAGGGGTTTTTCGCCGAGCGATATCCCTTCCTCGACAAAGTCTCTATAAGACAGCCTGTCGCCCCTAAAGTATCCGAGCACTTCGTCGAGGGCCAGAAAGGGGTGGCGAGGGGAAGAAATATAATCGGGATAACTACTCCATTGATAGGCCCTCAGATGCTCCCTCTTTTGCTCTTCGCTGGAATTGACGAGCTGTTTCGTATGAACGGGGTTTAAGTGCAGGTAGCGAGAGACTGCTAAGAGATAGCTGTCCGCGTCTATCAGAAAAGCCTTGTATCTTCCCTGGTAGAGATGATCGGATCTTTCGTGTCTCTTGTTGAAGTAGGCCGTGTAGGAGATGTTGAAGTGACGCATCAAGTCTTTCAGATTTGCGCGAGGCGTTTTGACGATAAGATGAAAATGATTGACCATGAGGACGAAGGCGACCAGGCGGACCTGATAGGTTTCCAGGGAGCGGGCGAGAAGTTCAAGAAATTTCTTTCTGTCGGAATCGGTCAGGAAGATCCGCTGTCTTCCGTTGCCCCTGCACGTCACGTGATAGCAGGCGCCAGCCACTAAAGTCAAGGATAAAGATGTGACCCCATTATCCGGCCCGGCCATCCGGCCTGTTGAGGAGCCAACGGCTTTCGTCATGTTGCGCCCCGAGCGGTGGATTTTACGACGGTGAGCGCCTCACTCACCGCCTCGAGGGTCTCTCCCCGGACGTTGACGGGATAGAAGATGACCAGTAGCATACAAAGGAAGCAGGGTATCGCGAAGAGCAGGAAGAATTGGTGAAAGGTGAACCCGAGGGTCTGGAGCAGCCCTCCGAGCATCGGTCCCAGAATGGAGCCGATTCGGGCTACGGCTTGGGTTGAAGCGACCCCCGTCGATCGGACGCTCGTGGGATAGACCTCGCTGCATACGACATTGAGCGCTGTCGGTGTACCGACGACGAATACGCCTGTTGCGGCTCCGGCGGCCAGGAGATAGAGATTCGTCGTTGCCATGCCAAAGAAGACCACGGAAAGTCCACCGAGGAAGTAGGAGAGAGCGAGACCTTGTTTCCGGCCAAAGCGATCCATGGCACAACCCAGCAGGAAGCCGCCGATGGCGGAGCCCCCAGCCTGGACCATCGAATAACCATAACTTTTGACCAGGGAAAAACCCTGTTTGACCAGAAGTGATGGCAGCCAGGAAGAGAGGCCGTACAGGGCCATCGTATTCAAGAGGTAGGTGGACCAGACGAGGAGCGTCATCACGGCAAGTTCCCCCCGGAAGAGCACGGTGATTCCTCCCTGTGTCCCGCCGGCACATGCAACCGGATCGGTGGACAACCACTCAGGAACACGGGAGCGCGCTATTCTCGCGACTTTGTCCGCTGCTTGAAGCGCTTCCCGGCGACGTTCCTTTCCCACGAGGAAACGGACGGATTCCGGGAGGAGCACCCACAACATAGGAACCAGAAGAAGCGAAAGAAGCCCGAGCTGGAAGGCAGGACGCCAACCTAATCGAGGGATAACGACCATGGAGGCAGAGGCGGCCACCGCCCACCCGAAGGTGAATCCGCTGACCGCGGCAGCCACCAGGCGTGCCCGGGTCTTGGCGGGAGAGAATTCAGCGAGTAGGGCAACGGTAAGGGGGAAAGCCCCTCCGATACTTGCGCCCGTCATGAAGCGCAGCACGCAGAAGGCGGGATAGTTCGGGGCGAGCGACGCAGCCCCGTTGAGCAATGAGAAACCGCAGATGGCCGCCAAAAGTGCCCTTTTCCTGCCGATCCGGTCCGCGACGATACCGAACCCCAAGGCGCCGGTCATGAGACCAAAGAAACCATAGGAGATCATAGTCCCTGCCTGGACGGGCGTGAGGGCCCACTCCATGGTGATGAGCGGCAGGGCATACGCAAGGATTTGAAGATTGAAGCCGGCAGCCGCGAGAATGAGACAGCTCAGCATGAGCGTCGAGGCATGAAACCGGTTGAAAGGAAGCTCGTCGAGCCACTGAAAGACGGTTGGTTTATTGGTGTTGTTCATCTTCTCCTCCTCGGGTATTTGCAGATGCTTTCTGGGGCTTCACCCCCGGGGAAGACAAAGACGACAAAAAAGCCATCCCGGGAAGGTCGGGATGGCTTATGCCTGGCATAACCTTATGAGCGCCCTTAGCTCGTGAGTAATATTCATGCCATTTTTCTGGCTCCAAGTCAAGATCCCAAAAGGATGCAAACAATAATGTCTTGAATAATCGGCTCCGGAATAATTGTTGAAGTAGGCCGTGTAGGAGATGTTGAAGTGGCGCATCAAGCCTTTCAGGTTTGCGCGAGGCGTTTTGACGATAAGATGAAAATGGTTGGTCATCAGGACGAAGGCGACCAGGCGGACCTGATAGGTTTCCAGGGAGCGGGCAAGAAGCTCAAGAAACTTCTTCCTGTCGGAATCGGTCAGGAAGATCCGCTGTCTTCCGTTGCCCCTGGACGTCACGTGATAGCAGGCGTATTCATACTCGATTCGCAAGGGGCGGGCCATAGATGGACGATAGCAGGCCCCAGGGCTAAAGTCAATGATAAAGATTTGACCCCATTATTGCACATGGTAGAGCCGGACAGCTTCTGCGGTCGTCTTGCTGAAATGCATAACTACACGCATACGATCCTGCCAGGCTCTGGCTGTTCTGCCCATGATGGCGCTGTGTCCGCACCATGGGTATGCATCTAGTTCACTAAGACTTGTGACAATACCGGCCCTCAATGGATTGAGATGGATATAGCGGACCAGTTCCAGAAAGTAAGGTTCTTCCTCACAGACTATTGATTTGTAGCGGTTTTGAAAGAGATGTCCCGTACGATGATGTCTTTTGTTGAAATAGACTGCGTACCGGGTCATCAACTTCCGCATAAAAGCGGGCAGGCCCTGAGGTCCGCTGAGAATGAGCAGATGGAAGTGGTTGCCCATGATCGACCAGGCCGGGATTTTCGTTCCCGTCTTGTCGAGCAGCTCTTCGACAATCCCAAGGAATTTAGCCCTGTCGGCATCGTCAAC
This sequence comes from uncultured delta proteobacterium, assembly GCA_963768735.1. Taxonomy (GTDB): domain Bacteria; phylum Desulfobacterota; class Syntrophorhabdia; order Syntrophorhabdales; family WCHB1-27; genus BOG-1155. The sequence continues at coordinate 711,309 of CAVYJH010000003.1, forward strand.
GAAAATATTTGTTTGATCTATTCCACGGGCCATTACATGGTGAAGCGTTCCTGGCGCATCCAACCGGGCGTGACGAGGCATGGGGGGATTATATCACGCAAACGGAAAACAGGTAAGTGAAAACAGTGAAGAACGTCCCCCTTGATCAGTAGGCTATTATTCCGTCTATGCCGTCCGCCCCTTTTGCATTGCGATAAACGTACTGATATCCTTCAGAATCCGAAAGAACAATGACCTCAGCCTAAGAAGGCAAGGGCATCCATTGTTATGTTATCGGTCCTCCCTCGTATGCCGGATCCGGAGCACGTAGATCGTCGATTCCTGGATTTCATAGCGTATCTCGTAATCGCCTGCCAGGATGCGGCGAACCTCACGCGGTCGAAATTCGTCGAGTGGCTCTCCCATGCGCGGGTGTCCTTTGAGGCTGTTTGGCGCAGCTACAAGCGTTTGCACGACTCTTCCGGCGGCCCGCTTGTTGACCGGCGACAGGAAGTCGTAAAGCCGTGTTAAATCAGAAAGTGCTTTGTCGGTCCATTCGAGATCCATCACCCCGGCAATGGCCTCGGCTCTTCGGTGTCAAGGCTCTCTGCCCACTCTTGTACCGCCTGGTGACTAATGACGCGCCCGGCGTCAACATCGGCCAATGCTTCCAGCGTCAGGCGTCGACGCTCCTCTTCCTGCTCTATCCATGCAGATAGCGCCTTATTAATGATCCAACCGCGGGAACGTTCTGTACGAGCCGCTAACTGGTCGACCTTTTCGGCCAATGGCAAGGGGACATGCGCCGTCAGTACTCTTGTGTTCATGGGACACCTCTTTTAATGTAACAGTTTAGTCCTCTTCCTAGTTTTATTCATCTAGAATCCACCTGACATTCAATAAAACTGTTGACTAACGGTGATTTTATCGTTAAAATAATAAGAGTATATATACTCTTATATGGAGGATGGCATGCAGAGAGTCGATATTCTAAAAAAGCGTCGGGATAGGCTCAGGGAGGACATCGTTGCACATCTTGACGTCTTCCTTATCGGAACGGTAGCCAAATCTCCTTCCATGTCCGGCTACGGTCTTACCACGAAGGCGAAGGGGAAAACGGTATCCCTGTACGTGAGAAAAGGAATCGTGAGGGAAGCAGAGGAGATGACCAAGCGGTATAGGAGAATGTGGCTTCTTCTGCAGGAACTCTCCAGACTCAACTGGGAGATTCTTAAGCTGGAGCGCGAATAGGCGCCGTGCCTCGTCCCGCGTATCCACCGTATGGCTTTAGCTGCCCTTATACGGATCATTGTCCGCATCTGGATGGACTGTCCACCACGTGGGTTTTTGAAGGATACCGGCGTGCCGATGAGGTGTACGACGAACATCTTCGCATTATCGATGTACTGGACGCCCGGTTGAACGCAGTCATGAAACAGGTCCGGATTCTGGAGAAAGAGAATGCGGAACTGAAAGCGAAGAATACCGCGCTCCATCGCAGACAGTTCAAGGCAAACAAACCTCCTTCAGAAAGCGGCAGCCCTGCCGGAACAAGGAAGAAGCGAGGCGCTCCTACTGGCCATCCCGGATGGTCCAGACCCAAGCCTGCGCGTGTGGACAGAACCGTTCACCTTCCCGCCCCTTCGATATGTCCTCATTGCGGATCCGATAGCCTTCTGCCCACAGGGCAAGTCAGCGAGCATCTCCAGGAAGACATTCTGCTTCGTCCCCGGACGATCATTACGAGGTATGTGCACGAAGAGGCATACTGCGGCCATTGTCGCCGGTCGGTGGTTCAAGGGGGAGAGGATGAGCTTCTTAATGCCCCTATCGGGCCGGTGGCGAAGTCCGTCGCCATATATTTACGGTATCGGATAGGGATGCCTTACAGAAAAGTCACTGAGGTCTTCAGGGCGTTGTTCGGTCTGGAATTTGTGTGCGCCTCCGCATTGGGGTTCGACCGGCAGGCGGTGCAAAAAGGGGCGGCTATTTATGAAGACTTGCGAGAGAAAATCAAGGCATCGGCCGTCATCCATGCCGATGAGACCTCGTGGCGAAATGACGGCATAGGCCATTATGCGTGGTACGCGGGGAATCCTGATCTGGCGCTCTTCCACATCGACCGCCACCGATCGACGGAAGTGGCCCAATCTATCCTGGGATCGAGCTTTGAGGGCATCCTGGTCACCGACCGCTACGCCGCCTATAACGGCGCACATGCCAAGGCGCGGCAAGCCTGTCTGAGCCATCTTATCACTCAGGCCAAGGAAATCACCCGAGAGCTTCTGCTCATAAAGGACCGCGACAGAAAAGCAGAAGCCTTTTGCGCCGGCATCGCCGCGGTCTTCTCGAAAGCCTGTGCGCTGGGGCGGGAACTTCTCTCCGGCGCAAGGACGTGGAAGCAGGCGCCCCGTATTGAAAAGCGGCTCGTCTCGGAACTCAAAAAGCTCTGTAAAGACCCGCTCGGTTACAAGCCTGCCGAAGCCTTGCGAGTCTCCCTCATCAAGGATCGCAAGAACTTCTTCACCTTTCTTCGCTACCCCGGGGTGCAGCCGACAAACAATCAAGCGGAGCAGTCGATCCGCTTTCTGGTGATCTTTCGGAAAATCATGTTCGGCACTCGATCCATAAGCGGACTAAGAACGCATAGTATCCTGCCCAGCCTTGTACTTACCGCACTCAGGCAGGGAAGAAATCCACTAGAGTTTCTCCAAATTCTTCTCACGTCCAATACCGCCAAGGCCCAGGCTGCCCTGTATCAGAACACAAGCTGACAGGCATGGCGCAGAAGGGGGACTAAACTGTTACCTTTTAATCATATGTCATCATATATAATCATATTGCTTGAGCGTGATTATGTCAAGTAAGCCATGTGAGGCCAAGGCTGTCAACCGGGCGTGGCGTCGAGAATCAGGAGATAGAGCTTCCCGCTGTCTTGGCCACAGGAGCTAACCGATTACCCCCTAAGCCCGGTATCACAGTTGCACGAGGTCTATGGGCGTTTTCGATACCCGTTCGAGCCGCTCTTTTCGGGTGATGAAATCTACTTCTATGCCTATCACGCCCTTGCCGGGGAAGACGAACTTGGGCTCGTAGGCGAAGACCACGCCCTGCCTGAGGACCATGCTGTGGCGCGCGGTAATGACCGGCAGCTCGTTGATCTCCAGACCGAGCCCATGGCCGATGAAGGAGACCTGGCCGGCGCCGAAACCCATGAAGTGCGCTTCCAGGCCCGCCCTTCGCACTTTCTTATAGGCCCGCGCAAATATATCGGTGCAGTTTACCCCTTCTTTCCCGAAAACCTCCGTATCCTCTATGATCTCCCTGGCTACCTCGTAGGGCTTGAGGAAGGTCTCGTCGAGTCGTCCGACCACGTAGGACCTGGTCTCGTCGGTAATATAGCCGTTGTACCCACCGCCGTAATCGACGAGTACGGGGATGCCCTTTGCCACCGTCTTCGTCGAAGAGCCTTGCGCGATGGCGGCGCTTAGGCCGAAGCCGGAGACGGGGACGTCGCCGGCAGAGGCGATTGTCCCCGTAGTGCCGGACGTCACGTAGAGGTTCATCATCTCCTGGTTGAAGCCCCTCATCCGCAGGAATCCCTGGTGGCCCTGCCGCCTGCCTACGGCTACCAGCGCCGCATCGATGTCCACCTCGCGTGCGCCCTCCCTGATGACCGTGGGGGCGTGGGCGAACACCGCATCGCAGATGGCCCCCGATTTCCGCACCTGTTCCAGCTCGAAAGGACTTTTCACGATCCTGAGCGCCTTGACAAGGCCGGAGATATCGATAAACGTGTCGAAGCCGATGATGCCCGCGAACCGTTGAAAGACGGCGACGGGGACGACATCGAGCTCCATGCCGCCTGTGCCTTTGAGTATGCCTTTTTCCGCGAGCACGGCCCCTATCTCCCTGTCGCTCTTCACCTCTATCACCGGAAGGGGTGACTCCATCCGTGCCCGTTCGACGCTCCTCTGCACAAAATAGAGGGGGTCCTTATCAAGGGCAACGACGAGGGTAGCCTTCTGGGTCGAGCCCGTAAAATAAAAGAGATCGACGTGCTGCATGATCACGCAGAACGCGATCCCCGAGCCCGCCATCAGGCCCCTGAGAGCGGCGATTCTCGCGGCTATCTCTTCCGTCGGCGTGGGGTTATCTACTCTTCGCTGCGGCGACATGTGCCATAACCTTTTCCAGGACGTCTTCCTTCGGGACCCTCACGGGTTCCTTTTCGGTGCGCCTCTTGATATCCACCTTCCCTTCCTTCAGGCCCCTCTCGCCTATGGTGACGCGCAAGGGGATGCCGATGAGATCGCAGTCTTTGAACTTGACGCCGGGCCTCTCGTCCCTGTCGTCGAGGATCGTCTCCACCCCCTTGTCGAGAAGCGCCCTGTAGAGGGTGTCCGCGATTTCCATGCTTTCGGCATGGGATGTGTTGACGGGCAGGACTTCCACCTCGAAGGGGGCGATGGCAAAAGGGAGGGCCATGCCGTTCTCGTCATGGTTTTGCTCGATCGCGGCCGCCACTGTCCTGCCTACCCCGATGCCGTAGCAGCCCATCACCATCAGCCGGTCCTGCGCCTCGGAGTCGAGGAAGGCGGCGTTCATGGCCTCGCTGTATTTCGTCCCCAGCTTGAATATGTGGCCCACCTCGATGCCCCGTGTCGCGGTAAGCCGCCCGGTGCAGCGCGGACAGGCGTCGCCCGCCTGGGCGACCTTCAGGTCGTAATGGCCCTCCACCCTGAAATCACCTGCATTGACGCCGGTTATGTGCACGTCCTTCTCGTTGCCGCCGACGACGAAGTCCTCCATGGCGAGCAAGTCGACGTCCGCGTAGAGCGGGATGTCGAGACCTAGGGGCCCGGAGAAGCCCAAGGGGCCGCCCGTAGCCTGCTCGATGGTCGCCTCATCGGCAAGCTCCACAAATTTGAAGGCCAGGATATTTTTCAGCTTTACCGGGTTCACTTCCCTGTCCCCGGCCACGAGCACGCCGGCAGTCCCCCTGTCCGTGGTGAAAATCAGCGTCTTCACGAGTTTGTGGGGGGCTACGCCGAGAAAGCCCGCCACTTCCTCGACGCGCTTTTTGCCCGGCGTCCGGACGCGCGTGTACGATCCGCCCGTCTTAACGGCCGGGCCGGCCGCGGACCCAACCTCTGCCCGCTCCAGGTTCGCCGCGTAGCCGCATGCTTCACAGGAGATAATCACATCCTCACCCGTATCGGCGAGGACCATGAACTCGTGTGAAAATTTTCCGCCTATCTCGCCCGTATCCGCCTCGACCGCCCTGAACCGGAGACCGCATCTGTCGAAGATGTGTGTATAGGCGTCGAACATTGCCGTGTAGCTTTTTTCGGCCCCCTGCTCGTCCACGTCGAAGCTGTAGGCGTCCTTCATGATGAACTCCCTCGACCGCATCACGCCGAACCTGGGCCGGATCTCGTCGCGGAATTTCGTCTGTATCTGGTAGAGTATCAGGGGCAGCTCCCGGTAGGAGCGCACCTCCTTCCTGACGAGGTCCGTAATGACCTCTTCGTGCGTGGGGGCCAGGCACAGCTCTCTCTCGTTCCGGTCCTTGAAACGGAGCAGTTCCTTGCCGTACAGGTCCCATCGTCCGCTCTCGATCCACAGCTCTTTCGGCTGAACGGAAGGCATCAGGATTTCCTGGGCATTCTTGCTGTCCATCTCCTCCCTGATGATCCGCTCCACCTTCCTCAAAGACCTCAGACCAAGGGGAAGCCACGTATAAATGCCTGAAGAGAGTCTTTTGATGAAGCCTGCCCGGAGCATAAGCCGGTGGCTGACCACCTCCGCCTCCTTCGGCTCCTCCTTCATGGTAGGAATAAACATCCGCGAAAATAACATCGTTACCCCCAGTCTTTCTCCGGGCGTGCCTTGCAGGGAAGATTACCTCCCCACGCTATAGTTTTCGGCCGCCTCTGTATACACCCGACCCATGTCTCATGCTGTAATGTAACAAAAAAACGCCCCTATTGTCACTAGCGTCCCACAGGCCCCAGGGCTATTGACAGAGCTATGGCGAGTTCGTACACTGGTGGGCAGTCAAGAGGACGGCTTCGGCCGGCGAAGTTTCATCGAGACATTAAGGGGGGTCTGAAAAAGGTGGCATGTTTTATGTGCAGACGGTCGAATGCGGAAACGGTCAGGAAGCCGATGAAAAAGTTCACGGCAAAGGAGATCGAGCCTTTCGTCACGGTGACGCACCGCGCGGGCGCGTTAAACCGGGGCGTGCTTGTCGGGGTTCTCGGTGTGGCAGTGCAGAAGGCCGACAATAGATGGCACACCCATGAGTTGTTCGATGAGACCGAGGGAGACCCCGCGCGGCACCCGTGGCCGGCTGCCGGTGAGCACGTGAGGGGGAAAGCGGTCACCCAGATGAAAGGGCGGCTCCTTGATGCGTTGAACAGGTTGAGAGAACATTATGAGCGGGTGTATGTCTATGCCGTCAGGATGTGACCGTTATCGAAGCACGCCACCGCGAGGTACCCTATGTCCGATGAGGCTCCCAAAGGAATGTACTGTTGTGTGCCCCCCACGCCGGGCCTACGGATGTTGACCTTCCCGGACGGGAGCCAGACAGGTGTCATGGGCCTCAACGAGATACTCGCGGCCGTCTACGACGAAGGCAGGCAGGTAAGCCGGGAAACCGCGGAAGAGATAGTGGAAAGGCTCGCGGTAAAGAACTATATCCTTTCATCTGTCCGCCAGGAGTACTGCGATTTCCTCGTCGAGGAATACAGAAAGTACGTCGATGCCCGAAGTCCGACGGCGCCGGGAGAAACGAGCCCTTCTGCGACGGGCTGTAGCGGCACTGGCAGGAAAGGCGTTCTTTCAAAAATGCTGCGGGTTTTCGCCCGCCCATAGCTGCATTGACCGCACTCCTGCACGGGAGGGCCGAGATCACGTGTATGTGCCTGAGGAGCGCCGGGAAACACCTCTCCTCCTCGCAACGGATCGACGTACTGCAATACAATTATGTCACTCTGTGACTGCACTATGAAAACATCGCCCGTGGCTATGAATTGCCCGCGGACGGCCCGTGTCCCGATCTCCGGCCGGACTTTGCTTTCTCAACGCTCCTTCATACTTTGAGCATCAGTTTCGCCGCAAGCCTTTTCTCTTACCGAGCGTTCCTTTCTTGTTGGCCATAATGACATCATAGAGGTCCCCATGATCCCGGGGCGGGACTATTTCCTGCTCTTTCCTGAGAAGACTCATGGCCCCGGTGGGACAGGTGACAACGCAGTTGCCGCAGCCGATACAGCGATTCAGGTTGACGAGTGAGGTGCCCGTACGATCGTCAAGGGTCACGGCGCCCACTTGGCATCTTTCGATACAGGTGCGGCAACCGGAGCAGACCTCGGCGTTCACCGACGCGTAGAAGTTGGTTGCCCAAAAATCAATCGGTTTAGGCAAAAATTTCTGAACGCGCAACATCCCGCAGCAGCATCCGCAGCACGCGCAGACGAAATCGACCTTCTGGGTGTTGGAGGGCTGAAAGACCAATCCTTCATCTTCGTTCATCCGGGCTATTTCAAGGGCTTCATCCCTGCTTATGGCCCTCCCGTCCCCACTTTCGACGGCATGCTTCGCCATCCTTCCGATGGGCATGCACGTTTCCTTGCGAGACGTTTTCTTGCAGGGATTCCCTTTCATGGCGGCCGATTTCCTGCAAATGCATTCAACGATGGCGAAGGGGCCGTCGCTCTCTCTAATAATCTCTGTGATATGGTCATAGGTGGTGACATGGTGTTCGACCGAAATGCTTTTCCCCACCGGTATGGTCCGCATCTGCGGCAATTTCGTGCTCAGGAATGATAGTCCGAAGGCCCTGTCGTTTGTGTACTGGTCAACATCGCTGAGGAATTCGGGAGTGAGCTTTTTTAACTGGCCCTCGAACATGCCGACGACGAAGGGTATGGTGCAGAAGTACCGCGTCTCTTTCTTTTCAATAAGCCCGATGACTCCATTCTTTGCCATAGTATTGAGCATACTCTCGACACTATCGAAGGATACGCCGCTGTCCTTGGCCGATTCATAGATGCCCTCGAGGGAGGCCGGTTTGTAAGTCAGGTGCATGGCGAGTCGCGCTTCCTCGGGGGTGAAGAACCGCTTGAGAATGCGTATCTCGACTCCGGACTTTGTGGCGGGGTATCCTACGGCTTGTCTGTCGAGGTGTTGTTGAAGGTTCCGATAAATCTGTTCTGCCTCGTCCATATTCTTTACGCTCCTATTTTCGATAGCGTGAAAGCATACTTGTTTCCAGGCCCGAAGTCGCTTCCTGTGGTTACTGCGGTGGATGCGCACCAACTCCTTTTCGCCACCCTCTCGTTGTTCTCAATTATCAGAGAAATGCCGCGAGATTACAACAACTATTTCAGGCTTTCCGTGAGAACAACGGTATTCATGGAGTTGTTGACAGTCGCGGCCGGCCACGATAGAATACTTCTTGGAAAGCTCATTGACGGTTCATTCCTTTAGGAAAGCGAGAAGGCTCAATTTTGGCGTCTTCTTTTGGTTTTTGGCCGCGCCTGATTGACAAAACATCACGCGAAGCCCACAATGCATAGATGGCTCGGGCCGCGTCAAAGGCATTTTCTGATATGCATACCCTGTTTCTCAATCCTCCCTCGTTCAAGGGCTTCGACGGTAGTGCGGGCTCACGCTACCAGGCGTGCCGGGAGGTCCGCTCGTTCTGGTATCCGACGTGGCTCGCCTATCCGGCAGGCATGATCAAAGGAGCGAGACTGCTCGATGCCTCGGCCGAGGGCATAACGCGGGAAGAGGTCATCCGCGAGGCAGGCAGCTACGAGCTTATCATAATTCACACGGGCACGCCGACTTTCGAGCATGATGCGGCGCTGGCGGTCAGCCTCAAAGAGGCGCATGGGCACCTGACGATCGGTATGGTCGGCCCCCATGTGACCGTCTCCCCCGAAGAGAGTCTGGCGGCGTCGCCGGGCGTCGACTTTGTCGCAATCGGCGAGTTCGACGACTCGGTCGTTGAGGTTTCGGAAGGCCGATCGTATGATCAGGTGAAGGGGATTCTATTTCGTTCGAATGGATCTCTCCACCGGACCCTACCGAGGCCCCTCATCACGAACCTCGACCGCCTTCCTTTTGTGACGGGCGTCTATGCCAGGGACCTGCACGTGGAGAATTATTACATCGGCTACCTGAAGCACCCCTATGTCTCATTCTATGGAGGGCGCGGATGCCGGGGTCGCTGCACCTATTGTCTATGGCCGCAGACCATAGGGGGAGGCACATATCGTGTACGGAGCCCGGACAATATCTGCGAGGAGCTCTCGTGCGCAAAAGCGCTCTTTCCCCAGGTGAAGGAGTTTTTTTTTGACGACGACACCTTTACCGACCATCCGCAATTGGAGGAGATCGGCCGGAAGATCGGGCGCCTCGGTGTCACCTGGTCCTGCAACGCTAGGGCGAACGTGCCGGAAAGGACGCTGGAGATGCTCAAGGACAACGGGTTGCGACTACTCGTTGTGGGCTTTGAATCGGGCAACCAGCGGATACTGAACAATATCAGGAAAGGGATAAGCCTCGACGGGGCGCGCAGGTTTTCACGGGCGGCAAAAAATGCCGGCGTGCTCATTCACGGCACCTTTATACTGGGCCTGCCGGGAGAAACGCGGGAGACCATGGAAGAGACCATGCGGTTCAGCCGTGAGATCGACCCTTACAGCATGCAGGTTTCTCTTGCCGCGCCTTATCCGGGAACGGCGCTTTATGAGCAGGCAAGACACGAAGGGTGGCTTGTCGGAGAGGGAGGCGGGCTCGTGCGGGAAGGCATCCAGAATTCGGTCATGGCGTATCCATGGCTCTCAAAGGAGGAGATATTCGCCGCAGTCGAGGTCTTTTACCGGCGCTTTTATCTCAGACCCGCTCCGATCTTGAGGATCTTGAAGGAGATGCTCAAAGACAGGAGGGAATTCTCCCGGCGTATCAGGGAGGGGAGGGAATTCTTTTCTTTCATGGCAAAGCGAAGGGCGGCGGCGTGATGGCAAAAGCGTCTTCCCCATCACAAGAGAGCAGGTACGTCGTCGTTGGGGCCGATGATTTCGGTCGCTCCCCGTCGGTCAACAGGGCCGTCGCCACAGCCTGTGATTGGGGTGTGCTCACCGCTGCAAGCATCGTCGCGGGGGGCGACGCGTTTTCTGAGGCAGTCGATCTATCCGCGAGATACGCAAAGCTCTCGGTAGGACTTCACATCATGCTTTCCGACGGACGCCCGGTTCTCCCTCCCGCCGAAATTCCGGGCCTCGTTGACAAAGCGGGTTGTTTCGAGAAAAGCCCGATGCGCGCCGGCGTTACCTATTGGAGGTTGAGAAAGCACCTCGCCGACCAGATAGAGGCCGAGGTGAAAGCGCAGTTCGACAAGGTGAAAAGGGCCGGTATCCACCTTACTCATGTCGACTGCCACCACCATCTCCATATGCATCCGCTCCTGTTCGATATCATTGCGAGGGAAACAGCCCGGAGGGGTATCGCCTGGATAAGGATACCCCGTGAGCCCTTGTCTCTCGTGATCGGCCTCCACATGCCCCTCTTGGACGTGAAGGCCCTTGTCACGTGGCTGGTTTTTGGACTTCTCTTCGGCCGGAACGCGCAGGTAGCCCGCACACATGGACTGCGGACCGTGAACAACGTGTATGGGCTTTCCGGAACGGGGAGAATGGATGAAAAGTACCTTCTCGCCCTCCTGCCCTACGTAAAGGGCGCAGCAAGCGAGATATACCTCCATCCGGATTTGGGTTCGCTGCCGGGCCGGGAGGAAATGAAAGGGATCACCTCGAAGCGGGTGCGGGATCGCATCAAAGCCCTGGGTCTGCAGCTGGTGGGCTTCAGAGAGCTTTCCGGGCAGCCCCTGCATGTCAGACAGACCTACGGAGAAGCGTTGCATCATAAAGGGGATTCTAGTGCACATGCTCATTGATGACCTGCGCCTCTTGTCTACCGAAGCTGAAGAAGGGCAGGAGCCCGCCGAGTCCTACCGGGATCTGGCTGACCGGGCGTCTGTTGCCATCGAGCGGAGCCACCACTACTTCATGCACTGCCAGCATCCGGACGGCAACTGGTGGTTCGAGCTGGAATCGAATGTGACGATCACCGCGGAATACCTCATGCTCCTGACTTTCGCAGGCATCGAAGACAAGAAGAAAAGCGCAAAGATTGCGAACCATATCCTGAGACAGCAAAGGCCCGACGGCACATGGGCAATACACAAGGGCGGCGAGGGGGACCTCAGCACCAGCGTAGAGGCGTATTTTGCGTTGAAGCTGGCAGGATATCCCTTAGAGGACCCCCGCCTCGAAAAGGCCCGGCGGTTTATCATCGCGGGCGGCGGCCTGGGGGAGACCAGGTTTTTCACGAAGATATTCCTTGCCCTCTTCGGCCAGTACGACTGGAAGGCCATTCCCTCGGTCCCCGTGGAAATCGTGCTCCTGCCTCCCTGGTTTCCTCTCAATATCTACAATTTTTCAAGTTGGGCGAGGGCCACCTTTGTACCGCTCTCGATTATACTCGACTCGAAACCTGTCAGGGCTGTCCCGCAAGCCCGGGGGGTGCGGGAACTCATGGCTCGCAACGCGGCCGGCGGGTCAGCCAAACGGGGTGAGCCGGTCTTCTCGTGGAAGCGATTCTTTGCGCAGCTTGATAAATTGGTGAAAGCAACCGAAGAGAGCCGTGTGAGATCGTTCAGAAAGAAGGGTTTGGAGCACGCCCTGCGCTGGATCGGGGACCATCAGGAAGAGAGCGGCGACTGGGGAGGAATACAGCCTGCCATGGTCAACTCTATTCTTGCGCTGCTGGTTCAGGGTCACGACATTTCATACGAGCCTGTGAGGAAAGGTTTTGAAGCGCTGGAAAGATGCACCGTGGAGCGGGAGGATGAGCTGGTGCTCCAATCGTGCATTTCACCGGTGTGGGACACCGCCCTCACCGCCCTCGCCCTTTCCTCGTCCGGCCTGAAGGAAAATCATCCTGCAATGGTAAATGCCTGTCAGTGGCTTGCCGGCAAGCAGGTACTCAAGAAGGGGGACTGGAGCGTAAAGAGGCCCGACCTTGAGCCGGGCGGATGGGCTTTTGAATTCGTCAACAACTGGTATCCCGACATAGACGATACCGCGGTCGTGCTCATCCTCCTGAATATCTGCGGCCGTCAACGGTTCCTTACACCCGAGAATTTTGAGAAAGCGGTGGGATGGGTGCTGGGCATGCAGGGGAAGGATGGGGGATGGGGCGCCTTTGACGTGGACAACGATGTGGAGGTGTTGAACCAGATACCTTTCGGAGACCTGGAGGCGATGATCGATCCGAGCACGCCCGATATCACGGGCAGGGTGCTGGAGCTGCTCGGGTGCATCGATTATTCACCATCGAGCAAGGCAGTAAGAAGGGCTCTCAAGTTCCTTAAGAAAACACAGGAGAAGGATGGCCTCTGGTGGGGCAGGTGGGGGGTTAATTACATTTATGGGACGTGGTCGGTGCTTACGGGCCTAGCCTCGATACACGAGGATATGACAAAACCTTACCTACGGAAAACCGTTGCCACGCTCAAGCAATACCAGAACTCCGACGGTGGATGGGGGGAGTGCTGCGAATCTTATGCCAACCGGCATCTGAGGATGCACGGGACAAGCACGGCTTCCCAGACGGCCTGGGCAGTGATGGCCTTGATCGCTGCGGGAGAGGGCACGTGCAGGGAAGCAATCAATGGGATTGGGTTTCTCCTCCGGGGGCAGGCATCCGACGGGACCTGGGAAGAGGAAGAGTTCACCGCCACCGGCTTCCCCAAGCACTTCATGATCAAGTACCACAATTATCGGAACTGTTTCCCCCTGATGGCGCTCGGGAAATTCCTTAAACAGGCGAAAGAGAAGGGCCTTTACGTCGATACCCTGGAGTCCTAGATAGTGGCCACGGCTTTGGTGACCGGGGCCACAGGATTCATCGGGTACCACATAGCGAAGGCACTCAGGACAAAGGGTTTTGACGTGCGTGCCCTAGTGAGGAAAGGCTCGGACACCGCACTACTCACAGCCCTCGATGTGGAGCCGGCGCCGGGGGATCTTCGGGATTACCCTGCGGTGCTGAAGGCATCGAGGGGTTGCGATCAGGTATACCATGCAGCCGCCGATTACCGGCTGTGGGTCCCGGACCCGGAGACCATGTACGCGATAAACGTCGAGGGAACGGCCAACGTCATGCGGGCGGCGTTGGAGACAGATGTGACAAAGGTCGTCTACACGAGCACCGTAGGCGTATTCGCCCCGGCAAGAAACGGAAAGCCGGGCAGTGAGGAAACTCCGGCCGGCCTCCGGGACATGGTGGGACATTACAAGAGATCGAAGTTTCTCGCCGAACAGGAAGTACGGGAGTTTATCCGCAAAGGGCTCCCGGCGGTGATTGTCAATCCGACCGCCCCTATAGGCGCGATGGATAGAAGGCCCACGCCCACGGGGAAGATAATAGTCGAGTTTCTTAATGGGAAGATGCCGGCATACCTGGATACGGGACTCAATTTCGTGGATGTTGAGGATGTGGCAGAGGCGCACGTGCTCGCGTCATTGTCCGGCGTTGTGGGGGAGAGCTACATACTGGGAAACGCCAATCTCACCCTGAAGCAATTCCTTCAGCTCCTGGCCCGTGTGACGGGAAAGAAGGCGCCCCGGTGGAAACTGCCCTACACGCCGGTGCTCTGCCTTGCCTTCATAGATGAAAGCCTTGCGAGGCTCACACGAAGAAAGGAGCCGGCAATCCCGCTCGACGGCGTCCGGATGGCGCGCCACTACATGTTTTTCGACTGCTCAAAAGCAGTGCGGAAACTGGGGATGGCGCAAAATTCACTTGAAACAGCGGCCCTAAAAGCAATAGACTGGTATAGGGGGAATGGTTATGTGCCGGGCCGTTCCTCAAGGGGATGCGCATGACTGAAAAAGAGCCGGACTCCAAGACCGGCGGGAGGGATAGAAGGCTGGGGGACGAATGGCTTGACTGGAACGGGTCTGTCGGCCCGCAAGAAAACGAGATTGACGAGAAACTGAGTACTTTCCTGACGCTTGCGGCGGGGGCGGTCCTCATTTTCATCGCATGCCTCGAGTTCGGTTGGTATTTAACAAAGCCCAGGATCGATCAACTCAGCCCACTTCTTTCGAGGCTCATCGGATGGTCGGCCTTTGCAGCGGCCGCGATCATCCTTATCGTGGCCGCCCTGGAGACCACACTCGTTCTGAAATTTAGAAAATCTGTTTTCCCCTATATCTGGGCGGAAAAGCTTCTCCTGGCCGTTCTTTCGAAAAGCATGTGGCTTGGAGAAAAGCTCGGTATAAACAGGGACAGGGTGGGTAATTCCTTTATTAAGGCTCACAACCTGATAGTGAAAAGCCACGTGCGCCGGCTGAACCTCGACACAATTCTGATTCTCCTCCCCAGATGCCTGGAAAAGGAGGCAAAGCGTCAGGTGGTCGAGAGGGCGAATGGAAGAGCCGTTCAGATCGTCACCGCTGCGGGGGGCGAAGAGGCAAGAAAAGCGATTAGCGAACATAAGCCTTCTCTCATCCTTGCCGTAGCCTGCGAGAGGGACCTTATCAGCGGCATAAGGGACGTGGCCGAGAAGATCCCTGTTCTCGCCATACCGAACAAGAGACCCGAGGGTCCCTGCAAGAATACTCGCGTGCACCTTGATGCGCTCGATGACGCACTGAAGTTCGTTACCGGCATGCCGGACAAGACCGCGAACCCCTAAGATCAACAATTATGCGCTTCTCGCCAGCTCTTTCCGCTGCCCTTACGGGCTATGTTTTTGCGAATGCCATCAAGGGACGCAAGAGGTTTCCCCTGGTGCTGATGCTTGAGCCGACGCACCGGTGCAACCTCTCGTGCGCCGGCTGCGACAGGATAAGGCTCTACACAAAAGGGCACTCGCGGGACCTCACCATCGACGAATGCCTCGGGGCCGCAGTCGAATCAGACGCCCCGGTGGTCACGGTAACGGGCGGGGAGCCCCTACTTTACGGAGACCTGGAGAAGCTGCTTTCAGGGCTGATCCACTTGAAAAGACATATCTACCTCTGTACGAACGGACTTCTCGCCGGCTCGTTTGTCGATGCGTATCCGCCCCATCCGCGATTGACGCTCAGCTTCCACGTCGACGGTATGGCAGGGACGCACGACCGTATCAGCGGTAGACCGGGGTCGTTCGATGCGGCCATCGAGGGTCTGAAAGCGGCGAAAAAGAAAGGGTTCCGCGTGTGGACAAACACTTCCGTCTACAAATGGACCGATACGGCCGAATTGATCGGCCTCTTCTCTCTGCTCAAGGCGCTTGGTGTGGACGGCATCCTTGTCTCGCCCGCCTTCGGCTACGAGAGCGTTTCCGATGATATTTTCCTGAAGAAGGAAGAGGTGGCGGAAAGATTTGGGCAGATGCGCGGTCTGTTCCGCGGGCTCCCCATGACGGGCACCCCTCTCTACCTCGATTTTCTGGAAGGGAAAGGGCGGTTGTATTGCACCCCCTGGGGCAGCCCTACCCGCAGCCCCCTGGGCTGGAAGTCGCCATGCTATCTCATTACCGACACCTACTACCCGTCATTCGCCGAGCTTATGAAAAAAACACGGTGGGAAGCCTATGGGCCGGGCAGAGACGGACGGTGCAGGGATTGCATGGTCCACAGCGGGTTTGAGCCGGCCGCCATGCGGGAGATTTTCGCCCATCCGGGGAAAATGCTGCGCTGCCTTCTATGGAACGTGTTGCCCTCCTGATGGAAACGCTCCTGTCGC
Source organism: uncultured delta proteobacterium (assembly GCA_963768735.1). Taxonomy (GTDB): domain Bacteria; phylum Desulfobacterota; class Syntrophorhabdia; order Syntrophorhabdales; family WCHB1-27; genus BOG-1155. Next base: position 727,104 of record CAVYJH010000003.1, read on the forward strand.
AAATCCTCGGCACGATTACGCTAAGGCCTTATTTTGTCGCCTTTCTACTCGCCTATTTTCTGGCCTGCTCGCTCCATCTGGGTCTGAAGCGGGCCCTCCTCTTCGCCGTCGCGGGCTACATCATCGCGTGGGCATCCGAATACTCTTCCATACATAACGGCATCCCCTACGGTCATTACTATTATACGTGCCAGACAAAAGGCAGGGAACTCTGGGTCCTCGGCGTCCCGTTCATGGACTCCATGAGCTTCGTTTTCCTTTCCTACGCGTCTTACTCGGTGGCCCTTTTTGCCGTCAGCCCTGCCATTTGGGGCGGCGGCATCTATCTCCTGGAAAGCAGAAAGATCAGGCATTCCCTGGGAGTGCGCCTGCTCGGCGCACTCTTCTGCATGTGTCTGGACGTCATCATAGACCCCCTTGCCCTGAGAGGCGACAGGTGGTTCCTGGGCCAAATATACGGTTACCCTGATAAGGGGATCTATTTCGGCATCCCCATCTCGAATTTCATAGGCTGGTTCTTTGTCGGGTTTCTCCTCGTCCACGCGCTTCAGCTCATCGACCGGCAACTCAGCGCGAGAGGGGTGAGGGACCTCTCCGGCGCCGCGTGCACATGGAGGTATCTCCCGGGCCCCGCCCTCTACCTCAGCATCATCATCTTCAACCTCTGTGTCACTTTCCTTATCGGGGAACGCACGCTGCTGTGGGCGGGCATCCTCATCGTCTTTCTACTGCTGGTCCTGTGTGTCTCGTTCATGAGGATCGGGCGCCGTGGGGTCGCGACCGATAAGGCTATCGTTGCGCACCTCGAGGATTTCCCCGGGGCCGTGGTGCCCGGGAGGGACCGACTTCCGAAAGGAGAGCCCCGGCTACACTACCTGAAGTAAGGCGCTCGCTGCCCGGGCCAGGTTGGTCGATGCAATCCGCGAGTTCCGGCAGAGTTGTAGTGCATGGGATAGAAGATGCGGCCGGAAGAGGAAAAGTCTGAGCGCCCGGGTGAGCCGGTAGGTCCCCGCGTTGTCGCAGACTTCCCGCGGGTCAAAAGCAAGGTCGACATCCGCCCCGTCGCTCACAGCCCTGACGGCAAAAAAAGGCAGCTTGTGACGCAGGGAGAGCCGGGCCAACCCGAAGGTCTCCATCTCGCATACGGGAAGCGTCATGCCGGGGGCCACAAAACGTGCCAGCTCCTGCTTCTTCATCCACCCCTTCAGGGTAAGAAACGTGCCCGCCCGTATGGGAAGACGCAAGGAGAGCGTCTCCAGAAGCTTTCGCTCGTCAGGGAGGGCGAGCGTTTCGACCCTCTCGCCTTCGATGAGACAGACGCGTGAAGCCCAGATCAGGTCGCCGACGGAAGCGTCATGTGACAGGGCACCGCAGTAGCCGAGGGAGACCACCGCGTCATACCTGCCGGCTTGAAGCATGCGAAGAAAGGCGCGCGTGGCGTTCTCGATTCCCATGCCTGTTTCGGCCACCGTCAGCACGTGCGTTGGGTTGCGAACGCAAAACGCCCTGAAGGGGAGGCCACGGATTCTCTCGCTGCGGCCCATCGTGCGCACTGCCTCCCCGATCTCCCTGGGGAAGGCTGCAAGAAAAAGCAGTCTCATACTCCGCTATTGTACCCTCTCGCGTGGCCTTTTGTCACCTCTGTTACACCTATGACAATCCTTTCCATTTTCTTTTCCGTACTCATTATTCTGGGGAGTTTCTACGCCATTTTCTCGTGTGCCTGCGTTCTCGGCTTTTTTGGAAACCCCCGTCCAGATAAGGGCCGGCCCGTCCCCTCTGCAGAATTGCCGGCCGTTTCTGTGCTAAAACCGATCAAAGGCATTGACCCCTCGGCCGCCGAAAGCCTGTCCGGTTTCTGCGTTCAGGACTATCCCTGCTTTGAAGTGCTCTTTGGTTTCCGGGACGCTACCGACCCTGCCGTCCCGCTGGCCATGGCGGCAGCGGCTGCGGCCCCAAGCAAAGCCCGTGTGGTGATACGGGATGGGGGCTCGGGGGTAAATCAGAAGGTGCTCAACCTCCAGGCGTTGGTCGATGAGTCACGTTATCCGATGCTCGCGCTGAGCGACAGCGACATGGTTGTCGATAAGGATTATCTGAAACGTATAGTCGCGGAGTTCCAGAGCGGTGAAAAAACGGGCATAGTCACCTCCCTTTACAAAATATCGAGTCCCGAGTCGATCGGGGGCGCCCTTGAATCTCTCGGCATCGCCCTCGACTTCATCCCCTCGGTGCTCGTGGCGAGGCGCCTGGAAGGCGTGACCTTCGGCCTCGGCGCCTCTATCCTTGTCTCGAAAGATGCCCTCCGGGAGATCGGGGGCCTTGGCACCCTGAAGGACTATATCGCGGACGATTACCAACTGGGGTTCAGGCTCTGGGAAAAGGGCTACAAGAACATTATCAGCCGCCACGTGATCGAAAACCGGGTAGGGCCGATGAGTGTCGCGAGCCATCTGACTCATCAGTTAAGATGGGCAAGGACCTACAGGGCCTCAAGACCGGGGGGCTTTTTCGGCTATGGAATCACCCATATTTTTGCCTTTGCCCTCTTGCTTCTTAGTGTCAGACCAACCGCAGGCCCGGCCGCCGCTGCAGCGGGCGTCCTCGCCCTCAGATACGCCCTCGCCCTGGTCCTCTACCGAAAGGTGATCAACACAAAAGGGTGGCTCAAGTGGCTTTTTCTCATACCGCTCAAAGATATCCTCGGGTTTCTCGTCTGGCTGTGGAGCTTCGCCGGCTCACGGGTCTATTGGAGAGGGGTTTGTTACCGGATAACCGGAGGCGGCAAAATGGTGCAGGCCTAGCCGTATTGCCGTCCGGGTAGTGTGGAAATCGTCGGCACCGACACATCTGCGTCGAAAATAGCGCAACTGTTCACCTCGCACGACGAATGGAGGATTATTCGTTCCTTGTTTTCGAGACTGCATGGCGGAGGTTCGAAGTGCTGTTTGTGAAGCGGCTCATCGATCTTGCGGCCTCTGCAGTCGCGATCGTGCTCTGCACACCTTTCTGGATCATCATCCCCGTCCTCATCAAGAGGGATTCTCCGGGCCCTGCTTTCTATGTCCAGGAGCGGGTGGGGAAAAACGGACGGTTGTTCCACATGTACAAATTTCGCTCCATGGTGGATGGGGCGGAGAAGATGCAGAATCTGGTGATGCATCTGAACGAGATGGACGGCCCGGTTTTCAAGATAAAGGCCGACCCCAGGCTTACCCGTATCGGCAAGTTCCTCAGGCGGACAAGTCTGGATGAGCTTCCTCAACTGTTCAACGTTTTTAATGGGACCATGAGCCTAGTCGGTCCGAGACCACCCATTCTGAGCGAGGTTTCTCAATATCGCCCGTGGCAGCGCAAACGGCTGTCGGTCACCCCAGGCGTCACCTGCCTTTGGCAGGTGACGGGAAGAAACGAAATCACCTTTGATGAGTGGATGAAATTGGACATGCAGTATATCGAAAACTGGTCACTGGCGCTGGACATAAAAATCTTGCTAAAAACCGTAAAGGCCGTCATAAAACGCAGGGGAGCGGCATAAGGGGCATTTTGACGCGTATTCGGACACGCGGACGCACGTGGGGCCGGGTCTCGTTGACCCGGCCCCACGTGCGTCTATGTCTGAGGCGGCCTTGCTTTTTGTCATCTCTCCATGCCTTTCAAGGCCGGAAGGACGTTCTCGGGGTAGGCGGTTTCGTTAATGGAAGGCATTGCACTCACGAAGCATGGCCCGATGTGGAGACGCGAGCGGTGAGGGTCGCCTTTGTGTATGCTTCCGGGCTGGCCGACCGAGGGCTTAAGGGATAGCCCGATTCATCCGAGTATAAAGATACGGAGCGGACCAGGTACGTCCCCCGATTCTTCCGGCCCGAGGGTTGCCGCCGGCAGGGGGAGATTCCCGGTGCGTCCGCTCTTTTTATGCCGCGAGTGAGGCTACGATGGAGCTGCCTTTAGGCGAACTTCTTGTTAAAATGGGCTGCATCAGCAGGGACCAACTCGCTGAGGCGCTTGAGATTCAGAAGGAGCAAGGAGGGAAGCTTGGACAGATACTCATTAAAATGGGTCTCATGTCCGAAGAGGCCATTCTGAAGGCCCTTTCCCTCAAGCTTGACATCCCTCTGGTCGATCTTACGACGACTGAGATAAGCGAGAGCGTCATCAAGATGGTCCCCCTGACCATGGTGCGGCGCTTCAATATGATCCCCATAAACAAGACGGGCAATTGCCTTTCAATGGCCACGGCCGACCCCACCCGACTTTCCGAGACAAAGGCGATCAAACTGCTGACCGGATGCGAGATACAGCCTTTCCTTACGAGCCAGTCGCAGATCGAGGAAGCCATAGGCCGGTATTATGAGGCGCCGCATACCGTAGATATGAAGAAGTTTATGGTTGATTTCGACCTGGGGATCGAAGCGTCTTTGGAGGTTGTCCAGGAGGAAGAAAAGGACGACGTGGCGACGCTTGAAGCCGATTCAAGGCAGCCGCCTGTAGTGAGGATAGTAAATCACTGCTTCATCGAAGCCATAAGGGCCGGCGCGAGCGACATCCATATTGAGCCCTATGAAGACATATTGCGTGTGCGTTTTCGGATCGACGGCGTGCTTTTCGAAATCCTGAAAGTTCCCGTAAGATTGAGGGACGGCGTTATCTCGAGGGTGAAGGTTATCTCGAGGATGGACATTGCCGAGAAACGGACCCCTCAGGACGGGAGGATAAAGCTCCAGGTAAAGGTGGATGGGCGCGTGCGGAACATCGACGTGCGTGTCTCCACCACGCCGACGCTCTTTGGCGAAAAGGTCGTGATGCGGCTCCTCGATAAGGAGGGTCTGATGCTCGACATGGGCCTTCTCGGCTTCGAGCCTGAAAGTTTAAAAAGGTTTGAAGAGGCCATTTTCAGGCCCTGGGGCATGGTGCTGGTGACAGGGCCCACGGGCTCGGGAAAGACGAATACCCTCTACAGTGCGATCAGCCGCCTCAACACCCCGGTGTCCAACATCATGACCGTCGAAGATCCCGTTGAGTTCAATATCTACGGGATCAACCAGGTGCAGGTCCATGAAGCCATCGATCTCACCTTCGCGTCGGTCCTCCGCTCATTTCTGAGGCAGGATCCCAACATAATTCTCGTAGGGGAGATCCGTGATAACGAGACGGCGGCGATTGCCGTGAAAGCCTCTCTCACCGGTCACCTCGTACTGTCGACGCTGCATACGAACGACGCGCCCTCCGCCGTCAGCAGACTTGTCGACATGAACATAGACCCATACCTCGTGGCGACCTCGGTGATCCTCATCGCGGCCCAACGCCTCGTCAGAAGGATCTGCACTCACTGCAAAGAAGAGGTGGAGATACCACCCAAGGCGCTTCTCAACCTCGGCTTCTCGCCGCAAGAGGCTGAGACCACAAAGGTCTACGCGGGGAGGGGTTGCAGCAAATGCAACAACACGGGATATAAGGGCCGTATCGGGCTCTACGAGGTAATGCCTGTTTCTCCCTCCATAAGAGACCTCATGTTCGCCAGCGCCCCCATCGCGGATATTAGAAAGAAAAGCGCAGAGGAAGGCATGATCAATCTGCGGCGGAGCGGACTTGAAAAGATAAAGAAGGGAATCACCACCATAGAAGAGGTATTCAGGGAGACGTTCTAGAGCGAAAAACGCGTTAAACCGACCTTCAGCCACTCAGGCGCCCACACGCCATTCCCCGCAATTTGCTTGACAATCACGGGCTAAACCCTTATATTGTTACACTCTAAATAGGAAACAACCAATGATTATCAAACTTTACGATATACAGGAAGGCATATCGGTCAGGGGGGCATTGGACGGCTCCACGTTCAAGAGGCCGGAGGACAGCGACATTTCCTTTCTGTCGCCCATCGACTACGACCTGAAAGTAGAAAGGAGGGGAGACAGCGTACGGATCAACGGACCCGTACGTGCGAGACTCTCCACGACCTGCGCCCGCTGTCTCGATCAGTTTGCCTTCCCCGTCGCCTCGAGACTGGAGATGGAGCTGCTGCCCAGGAGGGAGGCGCCAAGCGCGTCTGAGGTCGAGCTGAAGAGCGGAGAGTTGGATATTTACTATTACGAAGGTGAAGAGATAGATATCGACCCCTATGTTTTTGAAGAGATAATGCTCAATATACCCGTAAAGGCCCTCTGCGCTGAATTATGTAAAGGGATATGCCCGAGTTGCGGCAAGAACCTGAACATAGAGGAGTGCCGATGCGAAAAGGGCGGCTCGATGATTCTGAAGGAAAAGTTGAACGTATTTCTTAAAGATCGTTAAGGAGAAAACAATGCCTGTTCCAAAAAGGAAAACATCAAGGTCAAAGAGAGACAGGAGGAGGACGCACTATAAGCTTACCTCCCCCGGCGTCATCCTCTGTCCGAATTGCAAAGAACCCACCGTACCCCACCGGGTTTGCGCGAAGTGCGGAACCTACAAGGGGAAGAAGTACCTGACGGTAGAAGAACTCTAGCACGCATGGTGAGGATAGCAGTCGATGCTATGGGCGGGGACCATGCGCCTCTCGCGATCGTGAGGGGGGCCGAGGCGGCCAGCGCGGAAGAAGTCGGGGAAGTGGTCCTCGTTGGCGACGAGAATGTGATCGCCCCATTGCTCAAACCCGGGTCGGGCATTGAAATTGTCCACACCCCCGTGGCTGTCGAAATGAAGGAATCACCTTCCGTCGCGTTGCGGAGGAAGAAGGACTCTTCGGTAAACAAGGCTTTTGGCCTGCTGAAATCGGGGAACGTGCAGGCGGTAGTTTCCGCGGGCAATTCGGGGGCCGCTATGGCTTTCGCCATCTTCACCCTGGGCCGGATTCCCGGCGTGGAGAGGCCGGCCATCCTGACTATACATCCGAACGTTCTCGGCACCAGGTCGATCCTGCTCGACGCGGGAGGCACGGTCGATTGCCGTCCGTCACACCTTGTCCAGTTTGCGATCATGGGCAATGTGTTCGCAAAATATGCGCTCGGCGTGGAAGCGCCCAAGGTCGGCATCTTGAGCAACGGGGAGGAAGTGACAAAAGGAAACGAGTTGACGCGGGAGACGCACGCTCTTTTGAAAGGCGCCGATCTCAACTACATGGGTTACCTGGAAGGAACGGATCTGTACAACGGTATGGCAGACGTGGTGATAACCGACGGCTTTGTCGGGAATGTGGCCCTTAAAGTGAGCGAGGGCATGGCGGAGGCGATCATAGGCATTCTGAAAGGGAAGGTCGCCGTGAGTCTAAGGGCGAAAATGGGGTATCTGCTCCTTTCAGGGGTTTTCAAGGCCCTCTCCCGGATGGTAGACTACTCCGAATATGGAGGCGCCCCTCTGGTCGGGGTGGACGGAGTCTGTATCATCTGTCACGGGAAGTCGAATGAGCGGGCGATCAAGAATGCAATCGTACAGGCAAAGGGCTTTGTCGGAAAGAACATCAGCGAGCGCATAAAGGACGCGATGCAGGAGTACGTGTCTCTTGCGAAAGGGGGGAAGGAGCACTAGCATGGATTATTTTTTGACGGATGATCAAAAAGAAATCAAGAAGCTTGCACGCAAGATCGCAGAGGAAAGGGTGGTGCCCGTGAGGGCAGAGTTGGACGAAACAGAGACATTCCCCTGGGAGATCATGCGGGCGTGTGCGGAAGCGGGTCTTTTCGGCGTGAGCATACCGGAAGCATACGGCGGTCTGGGCGGCGGCTCGTTTGAGAACTGCATCGCCGTCGAGGAATTGAGCAGGGCCTGCCTGGGCGTATCGGTAAGCTATGCGGCAAGCCTTCTCGGCTCCTATCCGATTCTCATCGGCGGAAGCGAGGAACAAAAGCGGAAGTATCTATCCCAGGTGGCAAGCGGGGAACGGCTCGCGGCCTTTGGCCTTACAGAGGCGAATGCAGGGAGCGATGCGGCAAGCATCAGGACCACAGCGCGCCGGGTCGGGGACGACTACGTTCTGAACGGTACCAAACAGTGGATTACCAACGGCGGGGAGGCGGAAATCTACTCGGTCATCGCCATGACGGACCGCTCCAGAGGAGGCAGGGGAGCTACCGCGTTCATCCTTGAAAAAGGGATGGAAGGTTTTTCATTCGGGAAAAAGGAGAAAAAGCTGGGCATCAGGGCTTCGGCCACGAGAGAGCTAGTGTTTCAGGATTGCAAAGTTCCGAAGGAAAATGTTATAGGTAGGGAAGGCATGGGGTTCATCCTCGCTATGAGGACCTTCGACCGGACCCGTCCGGGCATCGGGGCTCAGGCGGTTGGGGTCGCCCAGGGCGCCCTCGAAGCCGCACTCGCTTATGCGAAGGAAAGGGAGCAGTTCGAGAAAAAGATCATATCCTTCCAGGCGGTGCAGCATATGCTGGCGGATATGGCCACGCAGGTGGAGGCGGCGCGGGCCCTCGTTTACGCGGTTGCCCGTTATATCGACAGCAACCCGAGGGACTTCTCGAAGGTGTCGGCAATGAGTAAGGTCTTCCCGAGCGACACGGCAATGAAGGTGACGGTAGATGCGTTGCAGATATTCGGAGGCTACGGCTACATGCGGGATTATCCCGTTGAAAAGATGTTGAGGGACGCGAAGATCCTTCAAATATACGAAGGCACCAACCAGATCCAAAGAAACGTCATCGGCCTCGAATTGATAAAAGAGGCGGCTTCGAAGAAGAGATGACCATGAAGAAGATAGGGGTGGTTTTCCCGGGACAGGGGTCGCAGTATGTCGGGATGGGGAAGGAGCTTTACGACCGTTTCGGGTACGTAAGGGAGTTGTTCGAATCGGCCGATAATGCCCTCGCGTTCGGTCTTTCGGACGTGTGCTTCAACGGACCGGAAGAGGATCTGCGGAAGACCTTCAACACGCAGCCGGCGGTGCTTCTCGTCAGCTACGCGATATGGACCGTGCTGCGCAACGAGATGAACGTGACGCCTTACCTGCTTGCCGGCCACAGCCTTGGCGAATATACGGCCCTCCTTGCAGCCGGCGTGTTCTCCTTCAAGGATGCGGTAAGGCTGACCCGGAAAAGGGGTCTCCTCATGGAAGAGGCCTGTCCGGCAGGTAGCGGCGGTATGGTTGCCCTTATGGGCCCCGTGCGGGAGAAAGTGGAAGAGGCATGCCGGAGCGTTTCGAACGGCGCCTATGGGGCATATCCCGCCAACCTCAACTCGCCGGACCAGCTCGTGCTCTCCGGCACTACGGACGCCCTCAGGGAGGTAGTTGAACGGCTTAAAGGGCAGGGCTACAAGAAGGCGGTTTTCCTTAATGTTTCCGGTCCTTTTCACAGCCCGTTGATGAAGCCGGCGGCCGGCACACTGAAGGAAGAGCTTGGCCGGGTCGTCTTCTCGCCGATGGAGGCGCCGGTCGTCTCCAACGTCGATGCCCTCTCGAACCGGGAGAGCGGAAAAGTCGTCGATCTCCTGTTCCGGCAGATGTTCTCGCCGGTCCTTTGGGAGCGCTGCGTGGAGAGCATGTGTCGTGAGGGCGTGGAGGTTTTCCTAGAGGTGGGGCCGCAGAAGGTGCTCACGAACATGATGAAGCGGATAACCGCTGATGTTCCTTGCTACCATGTGGAAACGATGGCGGAGATAGAGGCGGTCCGGGGAGTGTTGTCATGAAAGGGAAGGTCACCATCGTGACGGGCGCATCACAGGGCATCGGGCGGGCAATTGCGGAATTCCTCGCGGAAAAAGGGTCTGACATTGCCGTCTTCGACGTCGCGGACGGCGCGGAGACAGTCCGCGCAATAGAAGCCAAAGGCGGAAGGGCTGCTTTTTTTCATGCCGATGCGTCTGACTCATCGCAGGTGGAACAGGCGGTCCTCGCCGTGGTGAACGAGATGGGCAGGGTCGATAACCTGGTGAACAACGCAGGGATTACGAGAGACAAACTTCTTGTGAGAATGTCGGAAGATGACTGGGACCAGGTGATGCGGGTCAACCTGAAGGGGGCCTTCATCTGCACGAAGGCGGTGATTCGTCGTCTGATGAAAACCGGTGGGAACATCGTAAACATCGCTTCCATCGCAGGATTGACCGGAAATCCCGGCCAGTCGAACTACGCGGCAAGCAAGGCCGGGATCATCGGACTTACGAAGAGCCTCGCAAAAGAGTACGGCGAGCGGGGCATCAGGGTAAATGCCGTGGCCCCCGGCTTGATAAGGACGGATATGACCGCCTCGCTGTCCGAAAAGTACCAGGAAACGCTCGTGCAGTCGGTGCCCCTGGGACGGGCCGGAGAGCCGATCGATGTGGCTCGAGTCGTCTACTTCCTCCTGTCCGAGTATGCAGGCTACATCACGGGTGAAGTAATAAATGTCAGTGGAGGGTTATACACTTGAGGGAATGGGTCCCTCGTCAAAACTAGGAGGTGGCTAGATGGCAGTTGCTGAAAAAGTCAAAAAGATGATTGTCGAACAACTGGGGGTAAACGAGTCCGAGGTAGTGCCTGAGGCGAAATTCATCGACGATTTGGGAGCCGACTCTCTCGATATAGTCGAACTGGTGATGGCCCTTGAGGATGAATACGGCATAGAGATCCCCGACGAGGACGCAGAAAAGATAGAGACGGTGGGGGATGCAATACGTTATATCGAGGAACATATAAAGTAGAGCACGAGGTGGCGGTTGAAAAGAAGGGTCGTCATAACCGGTTTCGGTCTCACCACCCCTTTGGGGGTCGGCCGTGATGATGTGTGGCGCAGAATACTCGACGGGGAATCGGGGATCGGTCCCATAACGCGGTTCGATGCGTCGGCGCATGACACGAGGATCGCCGGCGAGGTAAAAGACTTCAAGCCGGAGGCGTATGTATCGGTAAGAGAAGTGAGGCGCATGGACCTTTTTGTCCTGTATGCCCTGGCGGCGACAAAGTTCGCCGTGGAAGGGGCGGGACTCGATATGGCGAAGGAAGACCCGGAGAGGGTCGGCGTTGTAGTGGGTACGGGCCTCGGCGGCCTTCCCACACTGGAAAAGTATCATTCGGTCCTTCTTGAAAAGGGGCCCGGCCGCATTTCTCCTTTTTTTATTCCCATGCTTATAGCAAACGAAGCGCCGGGCAACATCGCGATACAATATGGCATGAAAGGACCGAACCTGAGCATCGTCACTGCCTGCGCAACGGGCGGCCATTCCATCGGGGACGCGTTCAGGGTCATTCAGTACGGCGACGCGGATGTGATGGTAGCTGGTGGGACGGAGGCCAATCTGACCCCTCTCACCGTCGGAGGATTCAACGCGCTGAAAGCGCTTTCCACCAGGAACGATGCCCCTGAAAAGGCTTCCCGCCCTTTTGACAAAGAGAGGGACGGCTTTGTGGTAGGCGAGGGGGCGGGCATCGTGATCCTGGAGGAGTTGGAGCACGCGCGCATGAGGGGTGCGACGATCTACGCGGAGGTCGCCGGCTATGGCTATAACGGGGACGCCTATCATATCACCGCGCCATGTCCCGACGGAGATGGCTCCATCCGCTGCATCAAGATGGCGCTCAGGGACGCGGGAATAAGCCCGGACCAGGTTGATTACATCAATGCCCACGGCACTTCGACGGATCTGAACGACTCGTCGGAGACGCGTGCCATAAAAGGCGTGTTTGGTGAGAGGGCCTATAAGATCCCCATAAGCTCGACAAAGTCGATGACCGGCCATTTGCTGGGAGCGGCAGGCGCTGTGGAGGCGATCTTCAGCATCCTCGCTATCAGGGACCGGGTATGCCCCCCGACCATTAATTACGAGAACCAGGATCCGGAATGCGATCTCGATTACGTGCCGAACACCGCGCGAGAGCATCCGATCGACGTGGCTGTTTCCAATTCCTTCGGCTTCGGCGGCACCAACGCGGTCCTTGTTTTCAAGAGGTTCGAGTAAATGCGAATCGCTATCGGATCGGACCACGCCGGCTACGAGCTGAAGACATATCTGGGGGAGATGCTGAAGGGGCAGCATGACGTGGTGGATATCGGGACGGACCGCCTCGATTCGGTCGATTATCCCGACTACGCGGCAAGAGTCGCCCGGCTTGTCGTCGGCGGACAGGTCGAACGTGGTATACTTGTGTGCGGCACGGGCGTCGGCATGTCGGTCGCAGCAAATAAGGTACGCGGGATAAGGGCTGCCCTTGCCTTTGACCTCTATACCGCCATGCAGAGCAGGCGTCACGTGGATGCGAACATTCTCGTCCTGGGGGCCCTCGTGACCGGGAAGGGGCTTGCCGCAGAGATCGCGAGGGTATGGCTCGAGACCCCCTTTGAGGGCGGACGTCACGAGAGACGGATAGAGAAAATAAGAAGGCTTGAAGATGATTTCCATGGATGCCCTGAAAAAGAGTGACAGCGATATTTACGATTGTGTCAGAAAGGAGATGGAGCGGGAAGAATATAGCCTTATCCTGATCGCCTCCGAGAACTACGTCGACCAGGATGTCCTGGAGGCACAGGGGACTCTTCTGACGAACAAGTATGCCGAAGGCTATCCGGGCCGGCGTTTCTATGGGGGCTGCCGGTACGTGGACGCCGTCGAGCGTACGTGCATCGAACGGGCCTGCCAGCTCTTCGGCGCCGAATACGCGAACGTGCAGCCCCACTCAGGGTCGTCGGCCAACATGGCGGTCTTCTTCGCCGTGCTCCGCCCGGGAGACAAGATCCTTGGGATGGATCTCACCCATGGCGGCCATCTCACCCATGGCGCTCCTTCAAGCTTCTCGGGCCGCTTTTACATACCCCTCTCCTATCAGGTCTCCCAAAAAGATGAGTGGATCGATTACGATCAGGTGCGTGAGATCAGCCGCAGGGAGAGGCCAAAACTGATCATAGCCGGCGCGAGCGCATATTCAAGGATCATAGATTTCGGGAAATTCAGAGAGATAGCCGATGAGACAGGGGCGTATCTCCTCGTCGACATGGCGCATATTGCAGGCGCCGTTGCCACAGGCCTCCACCCGAGCCCGGTCGGCGCCGCCCATTTCATCACGGGCACGACCCACAAGACTTTGCGAGGGCCGAGGGGAGGGCTGATCCTCGCCGACAGCAAATACGGCAAAATGATCGACTCGATGGTCTTCCCGGGTATCCAGGGGGGGCCGCTCATGCACGTGATCGCCGCCAAAGCAGTAGCCCTGAAAAATGCGATGACCCCCGAGTTCAAAGCCTATCAGGAGCAGATCATCAAGAACTCCCGATACCTCGCATCTTCTTTGGAGAAGCGGGGGTATAGGATCGTGTCGGGGGGGACGGACAACCATCTCTTCCTCGTGGACCTCACCCAAAAGGGCATTACCGGAATAGAAGCGCAGGAGAGCCTGGAACGGAGCGGGATCGTGCTCAACAGAAACGTGATCCCCTTCGACACAAAAGGGCCGAACGTGGCGAGCGGCATACGGATCGGCACGCCCGCGGTAACCACGAGGGGCATGAAAGAGCCGGAGATGGAGTTTATTGCGGAGACCATCGATGCCGTTCTCCTCAAGCCTCATGACGAGCAGGTCCGGGACAAGGCGGCGGAAGAGGTGAAGGCGCTCTGCCGCAGGTTCCCCTTCTACTCCCGTATCTACTCCCTATGACTATCGGCCGCACGCACACCGGCAGGACAGAAGGCGAGCGCCCGGACTGGGATGCCTATTTCATGGAAATAGCAGGGATCGTCGCCAAGCGGTCCACGTGCGTGAGGAGGAATGTGGGGGCCCTTATCGTCAAGGACAAGCGCATTCTTGCCACGGGTTATAACGGCGCGCCAAGCGGTCTTGCGCATTGCGGGGACCTGGGGTGTCTCCGCGAACTGAAACATGTGGCCTCCGGGGAGCGGCATGAACTCTGCAGAGGTCTTCACGCAGAGCAAAACGCCATCATACAGGCAGCCTATCACGGCGTTTCCATCAAAGGGGCGGTGCTCTACTCCACCCACCTGCCTTGTTCCATATGCGTGAAGATGATCATCAACGCAGGCGTAGAACAGGTGCTCTATCTGGAAGGGTATCCCGACGAACTCGCATCCACTTTGATCTCGGAATCGGGTATAATAGTAACGCGGGTAGCGCAGCATTAAGCACGGGTACTCTTCCGGAATTGCATAGAGGGGCAAAGGTGAGGTCCGGTGAAATGTCCTTATTGCGGATTCGCCGAAAGCAGGGTAATCGATTCAAGGACCAGTAAGGAGATGGATGCCATCAGGAGGCGCCGCGAATGTCTCGGCTGCTCGAAGCGATTCAGTACCGCGGAGATGCTGGAGGAAGGTCTGCCGCTGGTCATCAAGAAAGACGGCAGGAGAGAAGCCTTCGATAGAGGAAAAATCCTTGCGGGCTTGCGAAAAGCGTGCGAAAAGCGGCCTGTCGGTATCACCGATCTCGAGAAAGCGGTGTCGAGGATCGAGTATGATCTGACAGAGCGTGGAGAGAAAGAGATCACGAGCACGGAGATAGGACGCATGGTAATGGATGAGCTGAAGAAGCTTGACGGGGTTGCCTACGTGAGGTTCGCCTCCGTGTACCGCCAGTTCAAGGATATTACCGAATTTATGGAAGAGTTGAAGGATTTACTCCTCAAAAATGGGGAAACATGAAAGGGCATCAAGAATTGACAGAGATCATTTTGAAAGGGGAAACATGAAAGAAGAAGACTTCATGCGGATGGCCCTTTCCCTCGCGAAAAAAGGACTGGGAACAACGTCTCCGAACCCGATGGTAGGCGCCCTGGTGGTGAAAGGGCAACGCATTCTGGGGGAGGGGTACCATCGCAAGGCAGGAGAACCCCACGCCGAGGCGATTGCCCTGGAGCGGGCAGGCGACGGCAGCCGAGGCGCGACCCTCGTGGTCACCATGGAGCCATGTTGTCACACGGAGAAGCGGACGCCTCCCTGTGTCGATGCTGTCATCAAGGCCGGCGTAAAGAAGGTGGTCGTCGCCATGTTCGACCCAAACCCGCTGGTAAATGGAAAAGGAATCGAGGCCCTGAGGAAAGCGGGCATAGACGTCAAGGTGGGCCTGCTCTCCGAGGAAGCGAGACGGCTCAACGAAGTCTTTGTGACCTTCCAGGAAAAAAAGCGGCCCTTTTTTGTGATGAAGTCGGCCTTGAGCCTGGACGGCAAGATAGCCACCAAGATCGGTGAGTCGAAATGGATCTCCAACGAAGAATCGAGGGCTCATGCAAACCGGGTGCGCTCGGTGATGGACGCCGTGCTCGTCGGCATTAATACGGTGATCCTCGATAACCCTCTGCTCTTGCCGAAGCTGACGAAGCCGAAAAGATACCCGGTGAGGGTCGTGCTCGACTCGAAGCTGCGCATACCGCTGGGGGCTGAGCTGGTGAAGACGGCGAGCAAGTACAGGACGCTCATCTTTACCGTGTCCGATAAGTCTTCCGACAAGGAAAGCCGCCTCAACGGACTGGGCGTGGAGGTCGTCCGGGTGGGCGGGGACGAGAACCGGAGGGTCTCCCTCGCGGATGTCTGCCTGGAGCTGCACAGAAGGGGGATTATGAGCGTTATGGTGGAAGGCGGCGGCGAAGTCAACAGCGCCTTGCTCAAGGAAGGCCTGATCGACAAGGTGATGCTCTTTTTCGGGCCCCTGATGATCGGGGGGAAGAATGCATCGAACCTGGTCGGCGGCAAGGGTATCGATTTCTTGAAAGACGCCTACATGGTGGACGTGGTTTCAGTCAAGAAATTGAAGGATGACATCTGCGTGGTGGGGTATGTTCACGGGCATCATTGAGCACGTGGGCAGCGTTGCCGGCATCGGGAAAAGTGAGGGTCGATGGACCTTTACCGTCCTTGCAGGCTTCAATCCCGGCGATATCCACGAGGGCGACAGCATTGCCGTGAACGGGGTCTGCCTCACGGTCACCGGGCTTGCAGGCGCCTTAATTGAAGCCGACGCCTCTCTGGAAACATTGAGCCTGACCACGCTCAGGACGCTCTCCATCAACGACCGGGTGAACTTGGAGCGGGCTATGCGGCTCGATTCGCGGCTTGGCGGCCACATTGTCATGGGACACGTAGACGGTACCGGGCGTATCGTTGCTATCGGTCCGGAAGGCGACTCCATAAGGATAGAGATCGAGACGCCTGCGGAAATATCGAGGTATATCGTCAAGAAAGGCTCGGTCGCCATAGATGGAATAAGCTTGACAGTGAACGACCAACGTGATAATAGATTTACACTAAACGTTATTCCGTATTCTGCAGCCAAGACAACAATAGGATCCAAGTATCTCGGGGACCAAGTCAATGTTGAAACGGATATATTGGGGCGCTACGTGGAAAAGTTTGTAACGCGTGGAGAGAAAGACGGCTCGGACCTCGATTTCCTCTACAGATATGGATACATCAAGGGGAGGTAATCATGGCGATAGCGGACATAGAAAGTGTAATCAAGGACGTGAAGGACGGAAAGATGGTCATCATGGTCGACGATGAGGACCGGGAGAACGAGGGAGACATGGTGGTCGCGGCAGAAAAGGTGACGCCTGATGCGATCAACTTCATGGCGCGCTACGCGCGCGGGCTTATATGCCTTTCCCTTTCGGAGGAGCGGGTAAAGGAGCTGGACTTGCCCCTCATGGTCACCGATAACACGTCGCCCTACAATACCGCCTTCACCGTCTCCATAGAGGCCAAAGAAGGCGTGACAACGGGCATTTCCGCCTATGACAGGGCAAAAACCGTTCTCACCGCGATAGACCCAGACACGAAGCCGGACGATCTCGCACGACCGGGCCACGTATTCCCCCTCATGGCGAGAAACGGCGGCGTGCTTGTCAGGGTGGGACACACGGAAGCATCGATGGACCTTGCACGACTGGCGGGGCTCAAGCCCGCGGGTGTGATCTGCGAGGTCATGAAGGACGACGGCACCATGGCCAGGCTGCCGGACCTGGAGGCTTTTGCAGCGGAGCACGGGATGAAGATAGGGTCGATAGCCGATCTCATCAAATACGAGATGCGGAACGAGACATTGGTAAAAAGGGTCGTGGAGACAAAGCTCCCTACCCGCTACGGCGGAGAGTTCAGATTGATCGCCTACGACAACCTGTTGGATGACAAGGAGCACCTGGCTTTTGTGAAAGGAGAAATCTCTCCGGACGACGAGGTGCTCGTTCGTGTCCATTCGGAATGCCTCACCGGGGACGTCTTCGGGTCCATGAGGTGTGACTGCGGAGAACAGGTCCACACCGCCATGGCCATGATCGAGAAAGAAGGCAAGGGCGTGCTCCTCTATATGAGGCAGGAGGGGAGAGGCATCGGTCTGGTAAACAAGATCAAGGCCTACCGCCTGCAGGATGAGGGGAAGGACACGGTGGAGGCTAATGAGGCCTTGGGCTTTTCACCGGACCTTCGGGATTATGGCATCGGCGCCCAGATCCTGCACGACCTGGGTGTGCGGAAGATGAGGCTGCTTACGAATAACCCCAGGAAGATAAAGGGATTGGAGGGCTACGGCTTATCTGTGGTCGAGAGGGTCCCCCTAGAGTGCGCGCCCACGAAAGACAACATACATTACCTCAAGACCAAAAGAGAGAAGCTGGGGCATATGCTTGAAAACCTATGAGGTGAATACCATGGCACACGAAGGAAAGCTCGACGCTCGCGGGTTCAGGTTCGCAATCGTGGTAAGCAGGTTTAACAGTTTTGTGACGGACAGACTCCTTGAAGGCGCGCTCGACGCGCTGAAGCGCCATGGAGCCGACGACGGTGGTATTACGATATTCCGGGTGCCCGGCGCCTTCGAGATACCCCTTGCGGCAAAGCTCGTGTGTAAGAGAAAAGACATCGACGGGGTGATCTGTCTCGGGGCGGTAATAAAAGGCGGCACCCCTCATTTTCATTACGTTGCATCCGAGGTCACCAAGGGCATAGCGCTGTCGTCTCTGGAGAGCGAAAAACCTGTGGGTTTCGGCATCCTCACCACCGAGACCGTCGAGCAGGCAGTCGACCGGGCAGGGACAAAGGCGGGGAACAAGGGTTATGACGCCGCATTGTCGGTGATCGAGATGGTAAATCTTTTAAAGGATAGTGGTTTGTGCGAAGAAGGAAAGCCAGGGAATTAGCGTTGAAGATGCTCTACCAGATGGAGGTAAATCTGGATGCTGTCGATGGGGCCCTCACAAGATACTTGAAGGTGTTTCCCCACCAGGAAGAAATCGTCGACTACACCCGTTTTCTCCTGTCCGGGGTAAAAAGAGAGAAGCCGAATCTCGACCGCTATATCGAAGAAGCTTCCGACAACTGGAAGATCAGCAGGATTACTTACGTAGATAAGAATATTATGAGGGTGGCTATTTTCGAGATGATCTACTCCCTGGAGGTGCCGCCCAAGGTGGCGATCGACGAGGCGCTTGAGCTTGCGAAAAAGTTCGGCAGCGAGGATTCGAAAGACTTTATCAACGGCGTCCTCGACCGGATACTGAGAGACCACTATAGGGGTACGAGCGAAGCGAGCTAAAAAGCATATCCTTAACCCATGATGCTGCGGGCCAGATGGCAACCCACCTCCTGATAGACGGGTACAATTTTTTGAAGCAAAGCGCCATGGCCGCCTTTCTTGACCCCACGGATCTCGAAAGCGGCCGCCGTTATCTCCTGGACGAGCTGTCCCGTTACAAAAAAGATAAGAAAATAAGGATAACCGTGGTCTTTGACGCCACACAGGGGTTCTCTTTGGGGAGAAAGAAAGAGGGCTACAGGGGCGTCGAGGTCATTTACTCGAAACAGGGCGAGACGGCCGACGAGGTGATGATGGAGCTCATAAGGACGCGGCAACCGGGTCTCCTGGTGGTCACCTTCGATAGGGCCATTCTCGACGAGGCAAAAAAGCACGCAGTCCCCTTCATCACGCCCGCGAGGCTGGAAGCGGCCCTGACCGGCGGCAGCGCGGACGAAGAGAACGAGGGCAGGGCGGAGAAGAAGGGGAATCCAAGGAAGGCGCCGAAGGGGGTACGGCGGGCACGACGGGCGATGAAAAAATTGTGAGAGGGCCGCCCGGGTTAATTTCGCGCCTTTCGCCTGTCTCATCGGCGCCGCGAGTCCTCACGTACAGGAGTACGCTCCGGCTCGCGACCCCTCGATCACGGCGAAATCCATCGAAATTTCCGCCAGCCGGGGAAAACCTTTCGGATAGGCATTCATGCAGGCATCGAGGGCGAAAATCCCTCCGACCGGGGAGAAGACCTTATGCTGTACGGAGGGGAAGGAACGGCCGGGGATTATTGAATCACTCGGCAACGTTGTATCCGTCTCTACGAAAGTGATATGATAACAAAGCCCTTGCATACGCTTGACCATATTCGTAAATCCTTCAACGACCAGACAGACAGGGGTGGTCGCGCTCAAATAGGTCAGTTCCTCACACCGTCCGCAACGGCACGGTTTATGTCGTCGATGTGTGAGACAGTCCCGCAAGAGGTGAGAATCCTCGACCCCGGCGCAGGGGCGGGCGTCCTTTTCGCCGCGCTTGTCGACTCTCTGATTTCGCGAGAGAATCGGCCTCTCTCCATCGAAGTCGTTGCTTATGAAACGGACAGCGCAATACTTCCGTTTCTCGAAGAGACCCTGAAGCGGTGCGAGGCGCTTTGCACATCGAAGGGGATCGGATTCCGAGGAATGACCAGGCATGAGGATTTTGTTTCGGAGGCCATTGCGAAGACAAGCGGATCTCTTTTTGCTGCTCCCGGCATGCGATACACGCATATCATTCTTAACCCGCCGTACAAGAAGGTCAACACGCAGACTGCCATGAGCAAAGGGCTCTATGCAGCGGGCCTTGAGGTCGCGAACCTCTATGCTGCCTTTGTATGGCTTTCCACCCGATTGCTGGAGGCAGGCGGCGAGATCGTCGCCATAACCCCCCGAAGCTTCTGCAATGGCCCCTATTTCAAAAAGTTCCGAACTGCCTTCCTCAATATGATTAATCTCACACGTATTCATGTATTCGCATCCAGGAAGAAGGCCTTCGGCGATGACGATGTGCTTCAGGAGAATATTATCTATCACGCCGTCCGGGAGGTCCGGAAGGCAAAGTCCGTAGTGATTTCCACGTCCGACGGCCTTGATTTCGACAAGGGGCATACGCTGTCCGTCCCGTACAGCCGGGTTGTTCATCCGGGCGATCCGGATATGTTTATCCATCTTGACCTCGATGAAGCCGACCTTGGCCTCGCGGAAAGGATGAAGTGCTTCACGTCATCTCTCGGCAAGCTGGGGCTGGGTGTCTCCACCGGACGTGTCGTCGATTTCAGGGCACGGGAGTACATGAGGCAGTCAACCGAACCAGGGACCGTTCCGTTGATCCATCCCTATCATTTTCACGACGGCTTCATTAACTGGCCGATGGAATCAGAAAAAAAATCGAGCGCCATCATGTCGTCAGCGGAAACATCCGATCTTCTTATCGAGGCGGGATTCTACGTGCTCACGAAAAGGTTCTCCTCAAAGGAACAGCGGAGACGCGTCATGGCAGCTATCTACGATCCCACAAGGATCGATGCACGTCTCGTAGGTTTCGAAAACCATCTTAATTACATCCACAAACGGGGCAAAGGGCTATCGGCCGACCTGGCGAAAGGGCTCGCGCTCTACCTCAACTCGACACTTGCCGATCAGTATTTCCGGCTATTTAGCGGACATACCCAGGTCAATGCCACCGATCTCAGGCGGATGCCCTATCCCGCATATGAGCGGCTTTTACGCCTTGGCGGCCATGTAAAGGAAACAATGCCGGATCAGGAAACTATTGACGCGATAATGGAAAAAGAGTGCGAAACCCGTGAATAAGAAGACGAATGGAGAAAAAGGGGAACAAAAGATCAGGGAAGCCCTCACACTACTGAATGATCTGGGCTTGCCGCGGCAGCAGCAGAACGAGCGCTCGGCCCTGACCCTTCTATCGCTGCTTGGCCTAAAGCCGGACACGGCCTGGAAAGACGCATCTGACCCTCTTATGGGCATTACTCCCATGATGAATTTCTTTTCCGAACACTACGGCAAAAGGTACGCACCCAACACGCGTGAGACGGTCCGCCGTCAAACCGTCCATCAATTTCTGCAGGCCGCCTTGATCGTCGCGAATCCCGACAAACCCTCCAGGCCGACCAACAGTCCAAAAGCGGTGTATCAGATCGAGCCTTCCAGCCTGAAGCTGCTCCGCGATTTCGTTACACCGGGGTGGAAGAGGTACTTGCAAAAATATCTTCGCACGCTGAAGACATTGAAAAAGCTTTATGCGCGTGAAAGAGATATGACGCGGCTGCCTATCCGACTGGCGAACGGACAGGAAATCAGGCTTTCGCCCGGGGGCCAGAATGTGTTGGTCAAGAAAATCCTTGATGATTTCTGTCCCTTGTTTACGCCCGGAGGCCGCATTGTATACGTGGGAGACACACAAGCAAAATGGGCATATCTCGATGTACGCGCCCTGACGGTAGTGGGCCTAGAAGTAGAAGAACACGGGAAAATGCCGGATGTTGTAGTCCATCATACGGAAAAGAACTGGCTGGTTCTCATTGAGGCCGTGACGAGCCACGGACCTGTAAATCCGAAGCGCAGGCACGAGTTGAAGGAACTGTTTTCGAAGTCGACCGCCGGTTTGGTCTTTGTGACTGCATTTCTCGATCGAAGGGCCATGCTCAAATATTTGAATGACATTTCCTGGGAGACGGAGGTATGGGTCGCCGATTCCCCGACCCATCTGATCCACTTTAACGGCGAACGTTTCCTCGGACCATATGAAGAATAGCGGGAATAAGGTTAAATACTTCTTGAACTGGTGAGGTCTGGTCGGGGCGATGTAAAGGATACAGGTTAGACTCCCAGGCCCGGTTGGATATGCCGGATGATCATGGGGTAGTAGCTGATGAAATTTGCGTTTCAACGGTATAGTTATCGTTAGACATCGACTATTATAAATTGGAGGTTCTGATGAACACGTTCAATTTAATTGTTGCTCCCCGCCGCAGACCCGTGCGGACCAGGAAGATCGTCAGCCGAACAATGGGCGATGTGGCGCACACAGAAATGCATGAGATGTTACTGATGAGACCGGCGGTTTATGGGAGAACTCTGTAGATATCCCTTCTATTCTTTACCCTGTAAAAGGTAATCCTATTCTCCGCTTCAATCTCACAGCCGATCCTATACTGGCCCATTCTTATCCGATAATAGTTCTCGTAACCCTGTATTTTCCGGATATCAAGTTTGTCGGAAAGACTACTCATTCCGGGGAGCTCTTCGAAGACGAGCTTTTCCATTTTTTTGCGGTAGGCGGCGGGGAGTTCCGCAAGATCCTTTAGAAAAGTCTTCTTGAATTGGCAGATCACCCCTTCAACCCTTTTTTAGGGTGGAATAATATTGCTTCGCCTCGATTAAAGAAAGGTTTTCTTCGTTTGCGGCTTCTGTCATGTATTTTGCAAGGCCATAATTTTCAATGAGTTCTTCCATTTTGTTGAATGTATCTATATCAATCAAAACTGCCTTTTTCTTATTATCATCCGTAACAATGTACTCTTTCTTGATCGCAAGCATTTTCAACACCCCCTTATTTGGGTTGACATGGTTCGCATATTCCAATTATAGCATGTCTTGCCGTCATCGGAAAAGGCAACACCGGAGATCCAAAGGGTTAGGGTTGGAAGGGAAGGGGACGGTCTTCAGAAAGTGATTCCTGAGAAGTAACTCCGTTTTGTGGATTAATGACGGCTCGCATAAGAAATTAGTGCAGTATTTACAAGGTGTTGGATATGGCATTATGTGCCGACCTGCTTCAAAGTGAGTTACTTCTCAGGAATCAGAAAGTCAACCTCCTCCTTGCCCTTTCTCCGGGGGCGCAATGGTTTTGCACTCGCACTTTTTCTCCTCACAGGACCGCGGGGGATGATTGAAGTAGTGACATTACGCTCCTTTCAACTCGATTATTCAAGAAAGCTTGCCGTCCCGGCCGGGAGATATCTTCCGGCGCCCGGCTCTGGCTACCCCTTACCACACTCGTTTTGCCGCTTGACCGTGCGCCGGCAATATATGGCCGACGCGTCTGCCGTTAAGAGAAGTGCGGAAGAACGTATGGAACGACCTCCCCGATCTTTAGGGAAGGGCAGAAACGTTGTTCGGGAAGGTGCGTACCGGTGTGCGGTGCGGCGGCGATCCCGCATAGTTATACTCACCTAGGGATGGTTGATTTTTCACCCTCGAAAGCCTATTATTGTAAACGGATGATGGCGAAACAGGGTACGCACGGACAGGCGAGCACAGCGCGGATAGGTGTCTGGCTTCTGACGGTGATGTGGCTTATCACTCTTCCGCCCTGCGCGCTCGCCGGAGGTCCTCTGTCTACGGAATGGACGCCCGGTCAGACGACGCCCGGTCGGGGCGACTATAGCCTTCTTTTTGCCCCGGTTCAGCCCTTCGGCTTTCCGGATCTGCTCACCGTATCGTCCATCGGGGAAGGCCGGTCCCCGGGACTGGGCAGGGGCGCCGTCTCTGCTCCCTCCGCATACTATGCCGCCGGCATGGGTGTGCCCGATCCGGATTTATCTATGGACAAGTCCAAGTCGTATCTCTTTTCTTTGAGGAATCCCGACCAGGACAACCGCTACCTGGGCCTGGCCAGGTTTGATCGGTTCGACCCCGGCCAGACGGGCAGAACACCCTTTGATGAATACCGGGCGGAGTTAATGATAGGATATAGCGTGACGAGCTCCGGGAGTATCCTTTTTGGGAAGGGCATGCAGATGGAGTGCCCGGGCACCGCTTCTTTCAAGCTCCTGGACGACGGGTGGCGGTTCAAGTTCATCAAGACGTTCTGACCGCCCGCTATTCCTCCAGCTTGGAGAGCCACTCGTCGATCCTGTCGATCATTTCCGGGTCCTTCTCCACGCTCGCTATCTCTAGGAGCAGGTTGTGCGCCGTACTCGCAGGCAGGCGATAAATAGCATCGATTGCCTTGATCCTTGCGTCCCGGTCCCCCATTTCCGCAAGGGTCCTCATCAATGCAACGACGGCTCTCCTCCTGCCGGCGGCCACAAGGCCCTCAACAAGAAAGCTCCGCAGCTCCGGCACCGTCTCCTTTTTCAGGTGGGCAAGCAGGGGGTTGACGAGTGCGTCATCCCTTAGTCTCGCAAGCAACCTGAGGGCCGCCGCACGGATTTCGGCCTCGTCTCGGGCCAGGAGTGGCAGAACGGCTTCGAAGTCGAAGCGCAGGACATCGTTTCCGGCCCCCTTCAGAAACGCCGCCCAGTCTCTCTTATGAAAGACCATGCTCCCCAGTATCAGTCCCATTTCCCTTTTCGTGAACATCATGCCCTGTTGCAGGTCTTCGATCATATCGAGGTGCTCCACGTCAAGGAAACGCCCCTCTCCTCCCGCAGCCCGCAGCACCCCGCGCACCTCCCTCTTGCGGGCAAATTCATCGAGCCCCAGGTGCCGGCACAGGTGTTCCTTGATCCGGCGGCTCGACAGCGTCCAGAAAGCGGTCGCCGAAACATCCTGTCTGCGTGCGATCCCCTTCTCCTGAAGCAGGTTCAGGTAGTGGGAGAGCCTCTCCTTCGGAATCCGCGTCTCAAAATGTATATCGTCGAGGCTATACCGCTTCAGTGTTTTCGCACTGTTTCCCGCCAGCACGGAGACCGTTTCCCTTAGCTCATTCCGGTCCATGGCCGCCCCGAGGGCCTCGTCAACCCTTTTCTCCAGCAGGTCGAAGGGGAGGACCTCTTCGGGCCCCGGCAGCAGCGCTGCATCCTGCCCGTCAATAGGGCCCGCTTCGAAAACGGCCGACAGGCCCATGCCGTTGAACGGCTCGTACCATGAGAAAAACTCCTCCTTGTCCCCGAGAACCGCAAGGTACGCGTTTTCGTGTTTGAGACAGAACCCGACGAACCTTTCGAGCTTCTCCCGCTCGTCGGGACCCACGGTCTTGAGGCGCTCGCACCCGTCGATGATAAAGAAGCAAGGTCCGCCCATGAACAGCTTTTTGCATATGGAGATGATATCAACGGCGCCGCCGGGAGGGATGAGCCCGGACTTTTCTATGGCCTCCCTCATTTCGTGAATGGGGCGGTCCCATAGTTCCGCATAGAACACGTGAGTCGAGATATGGCGGAGCTGGGGGACCACAAAGGAAGTCATCATCGTTGTTTTCCCTGCGGCGTCATTCCCCACGACAACTACGTGTCCGTACCGGAACAGCTTGTCCAAAAGCCGCGACGCTTCCTCCCATCGGAGGTACGGCAAACCCTGAAGGGTCGTAAGTGGCGGATGAGCGGGCGGATCGGGACAGCCGGCCGTATCCCAGACAATCTGCCTGTACTGAAAACCGAGCCTGCCGTTCACGGCGTTCCGGAAGCGGTTGAAGAGCATCTCCACATGTTCCCTGATGCGGTCGAGCACGTGTGCCTGATAGGGGACCTGCGGCCTGCTCTTCAAGGAGATGATTCCTTCCTTGCTGTCGATGGCAACGGCCGCCCCGCATCCCGGACGCAGATCGGGATGCTGTTGTCTTCTCAGTATGGCATGGCTTGCATCAACGGAGGAGATATCCCACAGGAGGTGCGCAAAATCGAAAATCGCGCCGAGCATGGGCGCGTTCCGGACTATCGCTTTTCTTGTGCCCTCCCTTATCTCCCATTCTATGGGGATTTTCTTCACCGAGAATATCAGCGAGTTGACCAGCTCCATGGCATCTTCCGGGATATTGAGCCGTTTTGCGATCTCGTTGTTCAGGATAAACGTCCTGGCCGAAGCGTCCATTCCACGCACTATCTCCCGGCTGCTGCACCGGCTATACCCTGTCGCTGCACCCATATCGTGGAAATAAAGCGTACAGAGGAGGATAAAGAGCTCCCCCGAGAACATCTCACCCCTCCGATCTTTCGGCTCGGGTATGAGGTTCTCGATGAAGCCTTTCAACGTCTCGATATGCGCGCGGAGAGGGACGGAGGAAAAAGGAAAAATCTCATCCTCCACGAGGCGCACAAGCCCCATAAACTTTTCGTAGAGCTTGAGCTCTCTTTCCTTTTCCCTTAATACGTCTTCAAGTCTCGATTGCATTCAGGCGTCTTCTCACTACGGCGCCAAGGCGCGAACATGGTCGCGGGGCTCACAAGAATGGGCGGCTAAGGAGATGCCGGAAGAAGCGACTGCACCTTTAGGCTCTTGTCCTCCACAAGTAAATCAGCGGGCTCGCAACGAAAATCGACGAATATGTGCCGACCATCACACCGATAAACAAGGCAAAAGAGAAATCAAGCAACACATGACCTCCCAGAACCAGGAGTGCGGCGATAACCAGCAGCACCGTAAGGGAGGTAATAAGGGTCCTGCTCAATACTTCGTTGATGCTGTTGTTGATCACCTTGCCCAGATCGCTCCGGGACTTCATTTTCGCCATATTCTCTCTGATCCGGTCAAAGACGACGACTGTATCGGTAAGGGAATAGCCGCCGATGGTGAGGAGCGCGGTGATGAACAGGATGTTCATCTCAAGATGGAACAGGTAGAATATGCCCAGAAGGGCTAGCAAATCGTGAAAGGTAGCGATGGTGGCGGCGACCCCGAACACGAAATTGAACCTCCAGGCGATGTAGATGATGATGCCCAAAAGTGAAAGGGCTATGGCGATAATGGCGTGCTGCTTAAGGGTCTTCCCCACGCTCGAACCGACCATGTTGCTGCCCAGAACCTGGAAGCTCTTGCCCGGCAGGCTGGCCGAGATGATGGAGCTTATCTTATCCTGAACCCTCTGCGAGCCCGTGTTCATGAACTTGGTTTTGAGAAAAAAATCGTTCTTCCCGGCCACTTCCTGTATCTGAACATCCTCTATGCCGTTACGTATCAACGCGCTTCTAAGGCTGCTTATGGGTACGGGGTCCGCAAACCTGATCTGCAGCTCCGTCCCGCCGGTAAAATCGACGCTCAAGTTCGCCTTACCCAGGGATACCATTACGAAACCGAAAAGGCCGAGTAGCACGAGGACTGCGGAGAGCAGGAACATCTTGTTTCTCAAGCCCATGAAATCGATCTTCGTCTTCTTTGTGATCTCTCTAAATTTCATCAGATGCTCAGACTCCTCGGTTTATACTTCGCAAGTATCCAGTCAAAGATAGTCTTTGAACCGAAAACGGCAGTAAACAGGTTGATAATGATGCCGATGGCTAACGTCACGGCGAAGCCCTTGATGGGGCCGGTGCCGAACATGAAAAGGATGCAGGTGGTGATGAGCGTGGTGATGTGGGCGTCAAAGATAGTGACCCATGCCTTCGAGTATCCGCCGTCAACGGCCGCGCGCACAGTCTTGCCGAGCCTCAGCTCCTCACGGATGCGCTCGAAGATAAGCACGTTGGTATCGACCCCCATCCCTATGGTGAGGATGATGCCGGCAATACCGGGGAGTGTCATGGTCGCCCTCATGGCGGTAAACGCGCCGAGAAGGTAAATGAGGTTCAGAAACAGGGCGATGTCCGCCGCAATACCCGAAGCCCGGTAGTAGAAGATCATGAAGACGATCACCATGAGCCCGCCCAGGACTGCTGCCTGGACCCCTTTTCTGATCGAGTCCTCTCCAAGGGTCGGACCGATGGTGATATTCTGCATCACCGTCACAGGGGCAGGAAGGGCGCCGGCCCGGAGCACGATCGCCAGGTCTTTTGCCTCGTCCGGCGTGAAGCCGCCTGTGATGGATGCCTTTCCGCCCGATATCCTTTCTCTCACCACCGGCGCCGAATAGACTGAATTATCGAGCACGATGGCAATGCGCTTACCGACGTTATCGCCGGTGATCCTCTCGAAGATCTGCGAGCCTTCGCTATTGAATTCAAGGGCAACATAGGGCTCGTTGCGGAACTCGCCCCCAATCCTCACCCGGGCGTCCGTCAGCATATCTCCTGTCAGGAGCACCTGCTTCTTTAGGAGTATGGGTGTCGTCGTCGTTACACCCGTCTCCCTGTTCCGTGCTTTCATCATAAGCTGCTCGTCGCCTTCAGGGATAGTCCCCGATTCCGCCTTTGCCGCATTCTCCTCGTCCACGAGCTTGAATTCGAGCTGGGCGGTCTTACCGATAAGCTCCAGGGCCCTATCAGGGTCCTTCACGCCGGGGAGTTGCACGAGAATGTTGCTCTCTCCCTGCTGGACGATGACCGGCTCGGACACCCCAAACTGATCGATCCTGTTCCTGATCGTCTCCAGGGCCTGATGGACCGCGTTATCTTTCAGATTGACGACCTCTTTTTCCGAATAGGAAAGATCGAGTGTCAGGTTCTCCCCTTCGGTTTTGCTCGCGGTCACTTTCATGTCAGGCAGTTCTTTCCCGAGGAGGTTGTAAAACTTTTCGCGCTGGTCGGCCTTGATGACCGCGGAGATGCTGTCCGCCCTCTTGTCGAGTCCCACGAACCTGATGCCCTCGCGGATCATGCCGTCCTTCAACTGGTTAAATTTCCTTTCCAGCATATTTTCCATCAATTTTGTTGTGTCGAGCGCGAGCAGGAGATGCATGCCCCCCTTCAGGTCGAGACCCAGGTGTATCTTGTCCGACGGGAAATATTTCTTCCACGTCCCCTGCAGCTCGACGAGGTTGGGCAAAAGGTAGATGATCGAAATGAACAGAAGCACGAATATGAGGACGGCCCGGAGTTTCAATGATTTAAGCACTTATAACCTCGTTGCGCGAACAGTTGTGTGATATCGTAAAAAATCGCTAGAGAATAAACTTGAGGCGTGTTTTTGTCAAGGGAGTTCTTTCACAAGCGACCCCCAGCCCGCGCTATTAACAGTTTCATAACAATCTTGTTGTGCCGGACCCTTTATGCCTGCCGCGGCGTCCCCTTAGCCGGGTCCATCCGGAAAGGGCCCGGATTTCGCCGTCCCTCGAAGGGACGACACTCGAAGACGCCCCTTCCTCCGGCGCCTACTCCGGGCTTACTGCCAGTTTGGCCGCCTTGCGCTTCATCCAGAGCTTGCCGACCACGATGACCCCCACGGTGAAGACAGCCTGTACGGCATAACAGGTATAAACGCTCGGGTGAAACGTCTTCTCTATAAACGCATCGCTGCTGATCATGTCGCCGGCGACCCTGCCCAGCACCGCGGCGCCCAGGGTAATGATAATCGGGTATCTGTCCATGAGCCGCGAGAGAATGTCGCTCGCGAACACCACGATGGGGATGCTGCTTCCCAGGCCGAAAAGAAGCAATGCCGCGTTGCCCTTACAGGCCCCGGCGACACCGAGGACATTATCCGTGCTCATCACGAGGTCGGCAATCAGTATCGTCACGACGGCTTTCCCGAGCGTATGGATCTCTTTCTGGTTTTCGTCGTCGCCTGTCCCCTCGACGAATAGTTTAACCGCGATCCACGCGATCAACCATCCGCCGACAAACTTTAAAAAACTTATTTCCAGGAGTTTCGCGCAGAAAAAAGTAAGCACGATCCGGAGTACCACAGCCAGGGCGGTGCCCAGGATGATCCCCTGAAGCCTTTGCTTGCGTGCCAGCGAGCGAACCGCCAGGGCGATAACGACCGCGTTATCGCCGGACAGAATAATGTTGATGAAGATGACGCTCACCAGAGCAAGCCAGAAATCGGTGGTAAAAGATACGTTACATACACTCCCCCAGTCCATAATTACTTACCCTCCCATTACTATGATGCGCTGCATACAATCTACCACAACTCAGATAGAGTATACCACACTATTTTGGACTCTGCCCTAGCTTCCGTAAACCTCACTCCCCCGGGGCAGGATCTCCCGCATCCGCAGGAAGAATCATAGGTTTAGAGGGCTTACGGGACTTATTGACTGATCGGTCCAAGTCCGATCCAACCGATCTAAAAAGGCCTTATATCACTTATTGACTGTCCAGACCGTTGTATACGATCCGCCCGCCTACGATGGTCACGAGGTTTCTCCCTTTCAGCGTAACCCCGTGGAACGGGGTGTTCCTGCCCTTTGAAGCGAAGGCGTTCTTATCCACCGTCCACTCGGCCGTGTCGCTGAAGATGATAAGGTCGGCGGGAGAGCCGGGAGTGAGTACCCCATAAGGCAGATTGAGAAGCCGTGCGGGGTTTATCGTCATTTTGGCAAGGAGGCCCATGAGGTCGAGGACGCCTTCGTGCACGAGTGCCAGGGAAAGGCCCAAGGCGGTCTCCAGCCCGGAGATGCCAGAGGAGGCCATGTTGAACTCCACGTCTTTCGAGACGTGGTCATGGGGCGCGTGGTCAGTGGCAATGATATCGATCGTCCCGTCCCGTAAGCCCTCTTTGACGGCCGCCACATCCTCCTTGGACCGCAACGGGGGGTTTACCTTCGTATTCGTGTCGTAGCCAAGGGTGGCCTCATCGGAAAGGGTGAAATAGTGGGGGCACGTATCGCACGTCGCCTTTGGGTACCTGCTTTTTTCCTCCCTCATGATCCCGACCGTCCCCCTGGTCGATATGTGGGTGATATGAACGGGCGAGTCGGCGTACCGTGCTATCGCAATGTCCCGTCGGACCATGATCTCTTCAGCGATTGAGGGGACTGCATCGAGGCCCGAGAAGAGGGACGCGCTGCCTTCATGGACCACGCAGCCGCCGGAAAGGTCGTCATCCTCGCAGTGGCAGATCACGGCGAGCCCAAAGAGCCGCGCATACTCCAGGGCCTTCAGGAAAAGCCTGCTGTTCTTCACCGACCTCCCGTCATCCGAAATAGCGACCGCGCCGGCCTGGCGCATCTCTCCCATCTCGGACAAATCCACACCCTTGAGGCCCTTCGTGATCGCCCCGGCCGGAAATACCCTGACCACGCCTTCCGAGCGGGCCTTCTTCATGATATATTCGGTGACGCTTTTATTGTCGTTTACGGGGTCTGTATTGGCCATGCAGACGACCGACGTAAAGCCCCCTCGCGCCGCCGCCATCGTTCCGGTCCTGATCGTCTCCTTCCACTCGTAGCCGGGCTCCCTCAGGTGCGTATGCACGTCCATAAGACCCGGCGCTACGATCAGCCCTTCCGCGTCGATGACCCGATCGGCGTCCGCCTCCGCAATGTGCGTGTCGATCCGCGCAATAGCGTCACCCTGGATCAGCACGTCGACGACCTCATCCCGGCCGGTCCCCGGGTCCATAAGGCGCCCTTTCCTGATAAGAATCAACCCTCACCTCCCGAAAGCAGGTAGAGGACCGCCATCCTCACGGCAACACCATTCTCCACCTGGTTGAGGATCACCGAGTGGGGGCCGTCGGCCACCTCGTCGCTGATCTCGGTACCCCTGTTGAGAGGCCCGGGGTGCATGATGATCACGTTTTCCCGCGCCTGCCTCAGATGAGCTTCCTGAAGGCAGTAGAGGGAGGAGTATTCCCTTATGGAGGGGATATAAGAAGTACCGCCTCGCTCTTTCTGTATGCGGAGCATCATGATGACATCCTTGCCGGCCACCGCCTCTTCCAGACGGTGGCTCACTTTAACCCCCAGCTCTTCAAGGCGTGGAGGCAGCATGGTGGGAGGCGCGCAGCAGGTCACCTCCGTGTCGAACTTTTTCAAGGCGAATATATTCGACCGGGCAACCCGGCTGTGGACGATGTCCCCGACGATCGCGACCTTCAGGCCGTCCAGGGTTTCTTTCTTTTCCCTCATGGTGAAGAGGTCGAGAAGGGCCTGGGTGGGATGCTCGTGAGAACCGTCGCCGGCGTTGATGATCGCGGAGTCAAGGATCTTCGAGAGCATATGGGGCGCACCGGGCATGCCGTGCCTGATAATGATGACGTCGGGCCGCATCGATTCGAGGTTTCTTCCCGTGTCTTTGAGGGTCTCCCCTTTCGAGACGCTGCTTGAGCTTGTCGATATGTTGATGGTATCGGCGGAGAGACGCTTGGCAGCGATCTCGAAAGAGACGCGTGTCCTGGTGCTCGGCTCGTAAAAAAGCGTAATAACCGTCTTGCCTCTCAGGGTGGGGACCTTCTTGATGTCCCTCCGCGAGACGTCCCGGAACGAATCGGCCGTATCGAGAAGTAGGAGTATCTCTTCCCGCGACAACTCCCTTATGCCAAGTAGGTCCTTACGAGCCCAGTTCATAGTGTCTTTGAGAGCAGGACCGCGTCTTGCCCGTCCATTTCATGAAGCCTGACAGAAACCTCTTCTCCTTCAGTGACCGCGCTGTACCGGATCCCCGTGTAATCCGGCTGGATCGGCAATTCCCTCGATCCCCGGTCGACAAGGACGGCAAGCTGGATTTTCTTCGGTCTTCCCAGGTCCATGATGGCATCGATAGCGGCCCTCGTCGTCCGTCCCGTGTAAAGCACGTCGTCGACGAGCACGATGGTCATATTATTCACGTCGAAAGGGATATCCGTCTTTTTTACCTCCAGCGTTGCCTTCATCCTTGCGATATCGTCCCGATACATGGTGATATCCAGTATACCGAAAGGCAATACCCTCCCCTCGATCTCCTCTATCTTGTCCCGTATCCTTTTTGCCAGAAAAATACCTCTGGTCCTGATCCCGATAATGCTGAGGTTCTTCGATCCCTGGTTCCTTTCCAGGATCTCGTGGGCGATCCTGTTGATGCTCCGTTCTAGTGCCTTGTCGTCGAGCAGAATCCGTTCCATCAGTCACCCATCGAGATCGCCTGGTGAGGGCACGCATCGACACAGGCCGTGCATTCGATGCAATCCTCCGGCCTCGCAACTACGATCTCGCCACTCAGATCCGCAAATACCTCGTAAGGACACGTATCGACACACTCCGTGCACTTCTCGCACCGGTCGTCGGAAATGTAGGGCCGCATTTGTTGCTATGATAAATAGTTTCGAGGAAAAATGCAAACCTAAAAAAAGGCGGCCTCATGATCCCCCGGGCGGAGGTGGGCCTGGTATTCGCACAGGTGGGAAAAACAAGCGGCATCTTCGATGACGCGATCTATGCGGTCGTGGTCTTTACCGTTGCCTTCACCACCCTTGCGGCGCCCCTGCCCCTCAAAGCAGTAGCCCGGAAAGACCGATAGGGGGCTTGCGCTTTTTTTGTGAATAACTTCAAGAAAGTGGTGTAGACTCTAGAAGAAAGGAGGACTACGCGTGGAAGCACGGACAATGCGCGCCATGGTGCTCGAAGAGCCGGGCAGACCGCTCGTAAGAAAGGAAATGCCCAAACCCGTGCCGGGGCCGGACCAGGTACTGGTGCGCGTTCACGCCTGCGGCGTCTGCCGTACCGACCTGCACGTGGCGGACGGCGAGCTGCCCCACCCGAATCTGCCTCTCATCCCCGGCCATGAGATAGTCGGCACCGTAGTCGGGACAGGCAGCCCGGCGATCCCGTTCCGCGAGGGCGACAGGGTCGGCATACCCTGGCTGGGCCACACCTGCGGCCACTGCCTCCCTTGCGAATCCGGGCATGAAAACCTCTGCGACAACCCCCTCTTTACGGGCTATACCATCGACGGCGGCTACGCGGAATATACCGTCGCCGACTACCGGTATTGCTTCTCCCTCCCCGCCCACTACAGCGACGCGGAGGCGGCCCCTCTGCTGTGCGCCGGGTTGATAGGGTACAGGTCGTACCGCATGATGGGCGAAAATGTCCGTAATCTCGGCATCTACGGGTTCGGCGCTGCCGCCCACATTATCGCCCAGGTGGCCGTCCACCAGGGTAAGCAGGTCTATGCGTTCATCAGGCCGGGCGACAGGGAGGGACAGTCTTTCGCCAGGAAATGCGGCGCCCTGTGGGTAGGCGACTCCACGTCGAGACCCCCTGTCGACCTCGATGCCGCCATCATCTTCGCCCCCGTCGGCCCCCTCGTCGTAGAGGCCCTGGCTAGCACGGCGAAGGGCGGAACGGTCGTCTGCGCCGGTATCCATATGAGCGATATCCCCTCTTTCCCTTACCGGCTGCTCTGGGAAGAACGGGTGATACGATCCGTGGCCAACCTGACGAGGCAGGACGGGGATGAGTTCCTCGCTCTCGCCCCTGAGGTGCCGGTGCGGACGGAAGTGGAGCGGTTCCCCCTCGACGAGGCGAATGAGGCGCTCACGCGGCTGCGGTCCGGACAAATCCAGGGGGCGGCGGTACTGGTGATGACCTAGGGGCCGGGAGGGACGGCCGCTCGGGAGTCCGTGGTCATAGCCCTCTGTAAGCACGGAGCGGGGAGCGCCGATCCGGTGAGAATGAACAAAGTAGGATGGCCTCCAACATTCTCACCTGTCGTTATCTTGAAGGAACGGGATGGCATCGTCTTTGACATAGACCAGGGCCTGACAGATCGCTATCAGAGTCGTATTTTCTTTTACCGTAATATAGTAAGACGCTGTGCGTTTTGTCCTGTTGATTTCCCGAGACTCGGAGGTCAGGGTGCTGCCCTTTTTCGGCGGCTTCATGTAGGTCACATTCATATTCAGAGCCACGGCGACATTTGTGTGGCTGTTTGACGATATCTCAAAGGCCTCATCAATGAGGGAAAATATGGCTCCTCCATGGGCCGAACCGTATATGTTCCCCATGGCATCGGTAAACTCCATCTCGCAGAGGGCGTAGCCGTCGTCTACATCTTTGAGCCGTATATTGAACAGCGTGGCAAGGGGTTCTTCCTGAACCTTTTTGAAGTAGATCGCTTTTCTGCTATCCTCCACGTTTTGCATCTCCCTCTTTTATGACCATCCTAAAAGTATTCGAGCCCTCGGCAAGGATCGATTACGTTCATACTCCATCGGATGTGAATGATTGCGGCCTCACCGGGTACGGTCGTTTTCCGGCCCCGGCACCCCACTCTTACGCCAGCAGTCTCGCTACCGATTTCCCGTACTCCTGGCCCGCCCTCGCACCCTCCGGGCCGCTGACCACATCGGCCATCACGTCAAAGGCGCCGAGATCTGTCATCCGCATCCCGAGCGTCGATTCCATGATGTCAAAAACACGCTCGGCAGCCCCGCCGCCGCTGCTGCTCGGGTGGGCGCGAGAACTGAATGCGCCTCCGGCCTTTCCCTGCAAGCCGGCTTTCCGTGCCGTATCGATCAGGGATGCGAAGGACTCGGGCATATCGAGATGGTACGTGGGACAGCCGAAGATATAGGCGTCATACCCGGCCAGATTGTGAACATTTGCTATCTCCGAAGTTTTCCTGACATCCGCCTCGTGACCGGCTATCCGCACCCCTTCCGCAATGTAATCGGCTATCCGCTCCGTCGTCCCCGAACTGCTGAAATAGACTACCAATACCTTTGCCATATGCTGACCTCCACCGGAGAAACCCTGTTTTTCACATCAAGTATAATGTCTCGACGGGGCTGTCGGCAAGAAAAAGGGCGTTGCGGCCGGACCGGGCATCCGTAGGAGCGTTGATTGTCGCGGCGACGGAGAGATAGCGGGTAATAAAGCGTCCCCAAGGGGATTTGAACCCCTGTCGCCGGCTTGAAAGGCCGGTGTCCTGGGCCAGGCTAGACGATGGGGACAATGGGCCGTGCAAGATTCGAACTTGCGACTCTCTGCTTAAAAGGCAGATACTCTGCCGACTGAGTTAACGGCCCGCAGAGACAAGAAAATATAGTACTTTAGCCCTATTGTCAAGCTTATTCAAAGTCCGCGCGAAAAGCGCGTCCCACAAAGATGCCCTACCTTACGGCCCCTTTGCGTTAAATCTAAGCTTTTGTTAAAATGATTGCAATAGCCGAAAGGGCCGCTCATGGGCCGGCGCGCGCGGCGCAGCCAAGCCATGTGCCGCAAAAGCGTGCCTTAAGCCCTGGGCGGGATAAAAAGATAATGATTTTCGCTCGCGTTATGCTTATATTTTATTCGAAGCTCATACGGCTCTTTTAGCGCGGTTTCACGCGGTTTATTAGAATGTTTATAATGACAGGGGGTTTTCATGACGGTAAAACTCGGTCCCGACGATCTTTACAAACCTTGCAACCCTGAGCAGTTCAACTTTGCCACTACTGACGATGTGGCGACGCAGATCGGAATAATAGGACAGGAAAAGGCCCTGAGATCGCTCGATTTCGGTCTCGATATCGATGCAAAAGGGTTCAATATCTTTGCCCTTGGAGAAACGGGCACCGGGAAAACGACCACCATCACCGCGATGCTGAAGGAGAAGGCGGAAGGCGAAACAGTGCCGCCGGATTGGTGCTATGTGTATAACTTCAAGGATCCCGATCTCCCCACCGCGGTGTCGCTGGAGCCGGGAAGGGGCAGGGTCCTGAGGAAAGATATGGATGACCTGATCAAGGCGCTGAAAGCGGATATACCCAAAGCCTTTGAATCGAAAGAGTATGAAAAGCAAAAAAACCAGATAGTCGAAGAGTTTCAGCGGAAGCAGAACGAGCTGTTTTCAAAGCTGGAAGAAGAGGCAAAGCAGAAGGGGTTTTCGATAAAAAGGGGGGTCGCCGGGATTATGATCCTCCCGTTGAAGGATGAGAGCGAGGCCCTTACGCCCGAGGAGTACGGCAAGCTCGACGAGAAGACGAAGAAGGAGATGGAGAAGGCGGGCAGGCTGCTGCAGGAGAGGCTGAATGAAGTCTTCAGGGCGATGAGAGATACGGAGAAGTTTGTCCAGGAGATGCTCGGCAAGCTGGAGCGCGCCATCGCGTTCGACGCGCTGAACCCGCCCATAGAGAGCCTGAAGAACAAGTACAAGGGGAACGAGAAGATCGTCGCCTATCTCGACAACGTGCGGGAGGATGTCCTGAGCCATCTCGATGAGTTCAAGGCGCAGGAGGAGCAGCCTTCCCCTCTGCCTTTCCTCAAGATGCCGAAACAGGAGACCTCTTTTACCAGGTTTGTCGTCAATGTGATCGTCGACAACACGGATACTAAGGGCGCGCCCGTGGTCTTCGAAAGCAACCCCACCTATCTGAACCTCTTTGGAAGAATAGAGAACAGGATCATGTACGGCATGGCCGTCACCGATTTTTCAATGATCAGGGCCGGCTCGGTTCACAGGGCGAACGGCGGGTACCTCATCGTTGACGCCCTCGATATGCTGCGAAACTCGTTCTCCTATGAAGCCCTGAAGAGGGCCATCAAGAACCAGGAAATAAAGGTTGAGGACGTGCTGGAGCAATACCGGTTCTTCAGCACGGCCGGCATCAAGCCTGAGGCCATACCGCTCAGCGCCAAGGTGATCATCAAGGGGACCCCTAACATCTATTACCTGCTCTACAATCTTGACCCGGAATACAGCGAATTGTTCAAGGTGAAGGCCGACTTCGACAACAGGATGGACAGGACGCCTGAGAACATACGGAAGTATGCCCAGGCAATCGCCGAGTGCCAGAAGTCCGGACATCTCATGCCTTTCGACCGGACAGGCGTTGCCAGGCTCATAGAGCACGGGTCGAGACTCGCAGACCATCAGGAGAAGCTGACGACGCGGCTTTCCAGCCTTACCGATCTCATGAAAGAGGCGAGCTACTGGGCGAAGAAGGATGGCGCAAATTTCGTGAGATCGGACCATGTGACGCAGGCGATCAACGAGCGTGTGTATCGCACCAACAGGATCGAAGAAAGGTTGAGGGAGGCCACTCTCGAGGACACGCTTATTATCGATACGGCGGGGGAGAAGGTGGGGCAGGTGAACGGCCTCGCCGTGCTCGACATGGGCGATTACAGCTTCGGCAAGCCCTCGCGCATCACGACGAGGACCTATGTGGGCAAGGCGGGCATAGTCAATATAGAGCGCGAGACGAAGATGAGCGGCAAAATTCACGAAAAGGCCATCTTCATCATCGCGAGCTATCTTGGGGCCAAGTATGCTGTGCGTAAGCCCATCAGCTTATCTGCGTCGATCGCTTTTGAGCAGCTTTACGAGATGATCGAAGGCGACAGCGCGACATGCGCCGAGATGTACACCCTCCTTTCCAGCATCTCCGGCGTCCCCCTGAAGCAAAGCTTCGCAGTGACCGGCTCCATGGACCAGAACGGCGACGTACAGCCGATTGGGGGCGTCAATCAAAAAATCGAAGGCTTTTTCGATCTCTGTAAGAGCAGGGGGCTGGACGGAAGCCACGGGGTGATTATCCCGCAGAGAAACGTGAAACACCTGATGCTCAAGCACGAGGTGATCGATGCGCTGAAGGACGGTCTCTTCACGGTCTTCTCCATAGACAGGATGGAAGAGGGGCTGGAGATACTGACCGGCATGTCCGCGGGTGTCCTGGGGCCTGACGGGACGTATCCGGAGAATACCATCAACTACCTGGTCGTGAAGCGGCTTACCGAGATATCGCAGGCCCTCGAAGCCAGGAAAGAAAAAGAAGAAGAGTCGTCGGGGGTTGAGCCGAGGTCGAAGGGCGACATAGAAGAATAACAGACCGGTTTGCCTTGAGCGAGCATAGCTACATGTCTATTCCCCCCGGTGCGATCATACCGGGGAGCTTGCCGAAGTTCAAGATCTATATCCTCTCCAAGCAGGGACGCTACGTGCTGTGGACCGTGGACGGCAACATGGTCACGGACGTTCAACTCGCAAAACTCGCCGCCTCGGGGCACAAGGAGGTCTTCCTCGACCTCGACGAAGAGGTCAGGTATGAAGAGTATCTCGAGACGCACCTGGGGAACATCCTCGGGAACCAAGCGCCGTCGGATGAACAGAAAGCAGCGATATTCAGCAGGGTTTCCGCCAATGTGGTGAAGAACGCCTTTGAGACATCCTTAGGGCCTTGGCGCGATGGACGAAAAGGCAATGGGCAGGACGCAGACGATGGTCAAGAACGCCCTGACATTCATTGCCCAATCGAGGTCCCTCGACGCCCTGACGGCGATGATCGGCCACGATTATAAGACCTACGAGCACGCCGCGAAGGTCTTGTGGTTCACCACGGCGTTCCTGAAGGAGAATGCTGCGGTTATGGAGCAGATTCAGCCGGGTTATCAGGCCTTCGACGCGTATCAGAGGATGGGGGCGCTACGCCAGTGCGGCGTCGCCGCGCTGCTTCACGACATCGGCAAGGCATTTATCTCGCAGGAGATACTCAACAAAGAAGGACCCCTGAAACCGATCGAATGGGAAGTTATGAAGCGCCACCCCCTCAACGGCGTGGCGATGCTTCTCGATTCCGACCTCCCCGTTTTCGTCCAGAAAGCCGTGCTGCATCATCACGAAGATTTCCATGGGGGCGGTTATCCCATGGGCCTGGAAGGGTTAGCCATAAGTACGCTGGCGCGTTTGTTGAGGATCATAGACTGCTTTGACGCCATGACATCGCGCAGGCCCTACAAAGACCCCATATCCCCTTTAAGGGCAATGCGGATTATGGTCGGCATGCCGCCGGATGAGAGAACAGGGGAGGGCCGGGGATACGCGGATCGCGACCAGGGTATGCGGCATTGCTTCGACGAAGAATTACTCGGGAAATTCATTGTCTTTCTCGGCAGCATGAAACTCCGCGGTTAAGCCCCCTTCTCAGCCTTAAGCCCTCTTTTTCACCCTGACGATAAGGCCTTTAAGGTAATCCGTTTCGGGTATGGTCAGGAGCACCGGATGGTCGGGGGCCTGCATGAGCTCGCGGATAAGATAGACATCGGCGCGGCCATAGGCCGCAATGCGCACCATGTCCCTGAACCTGGACCGCTTCATATGATAGGAGCAGGAAAAGGTGAAGAGATGTCCTTCGCGGGAGAGGT
Organism: uncultured delta proteobacterium; assembly: GCA_963768735.1. Classification (GTDB taxonomy): domain Bacteria; phylum Desulfobacterota; class Syntrophorhabdia; order Syntrophorhabdales; family WCHB1-27; genus BOG-1155. The sequence goes on from CAVYJH010000003.1 coordinate 766,642, forward strand.
TCTTCAGGGCTTTCTTGTGGAGGTCGATGTACCCCTTTTCGCCCTCTCTGAGCTTTTTTTTCGATTTAATGAATGACGGCGGGTCAAGGACGATCACCTCATATTCCTCTGTTGCGCTTTTCAGAAAATCGAAGGCGTCGGCCCTCACAAAAACGCCTCCCCCGAGGCCGTTCAGCCTGGCGTTTTCCCTGCACAGGTCAAGGGCCTGGGCCGACGCATCGACGAACGTCACGGCCCGTGCCCCGAAATAGAGGGCATGGAGGCCGAAGCCGCCCGTGTAGCAGAAAAGGTCGAGGACGTTCCTGCCGGCCGAGAACTCACCCATGAGGAGCCTATTCTCGCCCTGATCGAAGTAGAAACCCGTCTTGTGGCCCGAGAGCACATCCACCAGAAACCGAAGCGGCCCCACCTTGATGACGGCCTCCCTGTCCACGCTCCCGTCGGCCTCTTCGATGTAGCAGGGAAGGCCCTCTTCCTTCCGGCTGGGGCTGTCGTTCCGAAGCACCACCGCCCTAGGGGAGAGCACCTTCTTTATTGCGGCCACGATATGTGCCTTTTGCCTCTCCATCCCCGCGGTCAGCAACTGCGCCACTGCCTGGTCCTCGTATTTGTCGACGACAAGCCCGGGAAGAAAATCCGACTCCGAATTGACTACTCTGAAGCTGCCTGCCTGTATGCCCGCCCTCAGCGAGAGGGCTTCTTCTATGCGGCCTGCAAAAAAGGCCTCATTAATTGCGGCTTTCCCGCGTGAGAGCAGCCTGACGGCAATGAGGCTCTTTGCGTTGTAGTATCCCGTGCCCAATGGCCTGTCTTTCTCGCCCGTCACTTCGACGACCTCTCCATCGGGGAGACCGGCAGGTCTCGACTTCACCTGATTGCTGAATATCCAGAGATGACCGGCAGTGATCGATTCTTCCGCGCTCTTGTCTACCCGTACCTGTTCCATGTCGGCGTATTCCCCCCGTGTCCGACTATTTTAAGGCCCCATCGGGAATAAGGCAAGCGCCCGGCAGGCGTGTTACCCCATTTCACCCTCTTGTGCCGTAACCGATAGGATAGAGAGAGTGCGCAAAAAGTGTTATATTCTCCAATGAATTGTTGTTGTCGCTCCCCGGTCCGAGCGGTCCGTCCTGAAGGTCGGGGTATTACCCTGTATTCCGGATTCGACGCCCCATGCGATTGTCCCTAGACTTATACTATAGGCGGGAGGGTCATACATGCTCTACAGGTCCCTGAAAGAGATGCGCGTTTCTATCCTGGGCTTCGGCGCCATGCGCCTCCCCCTCGTCGGCGGCACCCGAGTGCCGACCGACTCCTTTGACCCGGATAGATCTATCGACGAGGAAGAGACGGAGAGAATGATCGAATACGCCATCGACCACGGCGTCAACTACTTCGATACAGCCTACAACTACCACGGCGGAAAGAGCGAGGTCATCCTCGGGAAACTTCTGAAGCCCTACCGTGACCGCATCAGTATCGCTACTAAGCTGCCCGTATTCATCATCAGAGAACGGGAGGATTTCGGCAGGGTCCTGGGCGAGCAGCTCCAGAGGCTCCAAACGGACCATCTCGATGTCTATCTGCTTCACGGTCTCAATGCACAGACCTGGGAGAACGCGAAAAGCCTCGGCGTGCTTGCCTTCGTCGATGAAATCAAAAAGGACGGCCGGGTGCGTCGCGTCGGTTTCTCGTTCCATGACACCCTTTCCGTCTTCAAAGAGATAGTGGACGCCTACGACTGGGCGGTGTGCCAGATTCAGTACAACTACCTGGACGAGCAGTACCAGGCGGGGACCGAGGGGCTCACCTATGCCGCATCGAAAGATATCGGTGTAGTGGTCATGGAGCCTCTCCGGGGAGGAAAGCTCGCGAAGGTGCCGGCTGAGGTGCAGCGCCTCTTCGATGCCTCGCCCGAAAAAAGGCCGCCCGCGGAATGGGGACTCCGTTGGGTGTGGAACCACCCGGAGGTGGCATGCGTCCTTTCCGGAATGAGCACCCTCGACCAGGTGCGGGAGAATATCGGCTTCGCAGATGTTGGCACGGCCGCCTCCCTGTTGCATGAGGACCTCACCGTTATCGACGATGTCAGGAAAGCCTACCGCGCCCTCCTCAAGGTCGACTGCACGGGCTGTGCGTACTGCATGCCCTGCCCAAGGGGTGTCAATATCCCCATGAACTTTTCTTTCTATAACGATGTCGTCACCTTCAAGGACCCGACGGGCGTCATGGTGTACAACACCTTCATGCCTCCCGAGCAGAGGGCGTCCGCCTGCGCAGACTGTGGGGAGTGCGAGGAGAAATGCCCCCAACATATCCCGATCCCCGAAGAGATGAAGAAGGTCCACGATACGCTCTTCAGGGAAGGCGCGGCGGGCTGAAAGAAAGTTATTTTTTCAAAATCTGCGTTATTTTCTGCTATTTTCTTGACATTTGTTCGTATCCGTATTACATAGCAAACATAATCTAAAAAGGCCGAACCGTCCGTGAGGGTGAGACCGAGAGCCGAAGGGGTCTCAGTTAGTTTTGTCTCAGTCTTCCCCAGAAGACGACCGGGTTGCCGAGGTGATCCATGGCTCGACAGGTGTACTGCCTCCATGAGGGAGGGTGGCGGGATACACAACCATTGGGTCAGACGTGTTATTGTCTTCCTGAAGGAGGTGAACCGACAGAAGGAAACATCTGCAAGAGAAAGGAAAGCATGAGCCTTGCTCGAGGCATGACCGCAGCCCTAAAAAGCAGGAGATGGAGCAGGGTTGCCCCAAGAGGAGGGCCCGAAAAGTTGGCAAAGGGAGATACAAAAGGCCGGTTGTTTTTGCTCAAGGTTCCTTAATTGGAGGGATCATGAAAAAGAAAATTGTACTAGGCGCGTTGTTAGTTGTCTTCCTGGTGTCTTTTGCCATGGTCGGGAGCGCGGGCGCGACTGTTATTAGTACCCTGGCCGACGTCGTATCGGTCGGCTCCGTCACCATCGGCGACAAGGTGTTCTCCGGCTGGACCGCAGACGTCAGCTACAACCATACGTGGTCGGCTTCCTTCACGGCCGGCGACGTTGGCTTTACCGCGTATGCGCTCCCCGCGAACAACCCGGGATTCGCGTTGGCTTTGCCGATGAGCGTGCAGGCACAGGGCTTTCAGGACCTCCTGGTCACATACACGGTAATGGTGCTTCCGGGTAAGCCTCTCATTAATGACGCTTCCCTCGCGGCTAACGTCAGTGTGACCGGCCCTACCGCCTCAGCGACCGTCACGGAGAATATCTATACAAACAGCACCGAGAGCGTGCTATTGGCCCAGCTTAAGGTCTACGCAACGGGCACGACACTGGTAACTTATGCCCACGCGTTTTTCCCCCCTCAGGGCTCTATCTTTGTGACGAAGGATATCAATGTGCAGGGAGACGCCCTGAACGGAAACGCCGCTGAAATCAGCCAGTTGGTCGACCGGTACTCGGAAGTACCCCTTCCGGGCAGCATCCTGCTTTTTGCCCCCGGTCTCTTCGGCCTTCTGGGGTTCAGGAGGAGGTTTTTCGAGTAACAGGGAAGGCTTCATCGTTCCCAATACCCTGCGGGCAGAGGCTTTGAAGTCCTCTGCCCGTGTCTTTTTGGACACGATTATTTCAACTACGGCATTTAAAAGGAAACTTAAGAGCAGCGGGTTCAGCGGAGGAGAGGCTCGTGGCCCTCAGAAAAGGGTTTCGGGCCGGTGTGGCGCCGAAGGGAGAAGGAATCACCGCGACAGGGAGGCCTCCTGCGCGGCAATCACTCCATGACATAGCTCTGGAGGGTCTGGTAGCTCTTGAAGTCGGTAGAGAAAAAGGACGCCCCGACGGTCGTCTGGAGGTTGGAGTGGATATGCCTGGGCAGGCACTCCATGGTGAGGGCCATCTCGCCCTCGGGCAGGGTGAAGATCACGGAGATGGTAGACTCCCCTCCTGCCTCGCACTGAAAACCCCGGGGGACCGATATCCGGATGCCGTCAAGGGAGATATCATGGAGCATTCCCGCGTGCACCGCCCCATCAGGGCCCTTTACCAAAGCGGGAGCAGATATCTTCTTCCGCGGATAGCGGCGTCTCTCCCTGTCCACGCCTTTCGGCTCTCGCTCTTCTATGTGCGCATAGAGGATGCTCTCTATGCAGGAAGAGAGAGACCTCTTTCCCTCGCCCGAGAGCTTTTCCAGCGCTTTGCGCAACTCCTCGCTGGTCCGGAAACATATTACCGTATCCCTACTCACGCAGCTTCCTTCCCCTCAAGTAGATTATAAGCGTGCCAAGGCAAAAATGCCGGAAGAATTCTCGAAGGTCGGCGAGGATCGCCGAGCCGCGATAGGGAGCCTCTTGCCCGGTCCCACTCTTGTCGGCCTTGCGGCAAGGCAAAGGCCCGAGAAGCGGACAAGAGCTTTCACTTACCACCGGCATCAATCGTACTGTCCGGCCGGACGCCTTGATCTTTGCAGCCGTTCGCTCTATAGTATGGCCGACATGGATAAAGTATGCTTAGAGATGCTCCCAGTGACGAACGAGGGCGACGGTGCAAAGAGGTGGACGGAGGAGAAGGGTGAGTTTGCGCAGATATGCTATGGGGAAGAGGCCCGTCACATCGCCTTGTTCACGGTCAGGAAGGGGTTCTGGCGGGGCATGCACTATCACGAGAAGAAGGAAGAGATATTCTACGTGGCACGCGGCTCTCTGCGCGCGGTGTTTATCGATATAGACACGGAGGAGAGGGCTGAGCACCTCCTGACCGAAGGGACGCGGCTCCGCGTGAAGCCGCGTTGCTGGCACATCTTCTATGGAATCGACGAGGCAACTGTTGTAGAATATAGTCCACAGGTCTATGAGAGCAAGGACGCGTACAGGATCGACATGGGCGTGGTGTAGTCATGGCTAAGATAAAAAGCGCCATAGAGCTCGCCATGGAAAGGACTAAAGACCTTGTCATGGACGAGAAGGAGAAGGAGGAGTTCGCCCGAAGGGGTCTGGAAGACAAACTGAGGGCGATCGTGCGCCGCTTCCTCGAAGGGATGATAGGGCGCGACGAGCTTCCGGTTGAACTGGAGGGCACAAAAGCCGGAAAACGGGAAACGAGGCTGATCCTGACCGAATTGATCCTCGAGGAATTCGATCTTCCCGGTGATAAGGAGAGGTTTTTCGACCTTCTGGAGTTGGTGGGCGAGGAGGCAGGGGGCGGACTGGCCGGCGATGCGAGGAGACTGAAGGAACGGTTCCGGGAAGAGATGAGAGCCAATGCCTCCGGCGTCAGGGCGGGGATAATGAAACGTCTCGAACGCATGGGCATCTCGGGCGGAAGCCTGGAGCCTAATAGCGAAGAATGGGAAGAATGGAAGGATGCGGCCCAAAAGACGGGGATTCTCTTCAAAGGGTGGCTCCACGAATGGAAGAACAAGGCTCACAGCGCCCCTGCATAGCTTTTCAAAAAGCAAGTCATAGAGTCAAGAAGGAAAACGTTATCAATCTGGAGCAGATATATGAGAGGGAAAAGGGGGGGCTCTTCGCTCTCGTGGGGAACGACCCAGTCGCCTTTCTGCACCGGTTTACCGACCCCGGAGACATAGAGCTTGCCGGCTTTATCGCCTCGCAGTTTGCCTACGGCCGCGTGCAGCAGGTTACCCGTTTCCTGGCCGGCCTCTTTCAGCGCATGGGCGAAAGTCCTTATGAGTTTATTGTTTCCGGCGACTTCGCAACCCTCGGTGACCTCTATTACCGTTTTCACAAGGGGCCCGACATCATTCGGCTCTTTGCCCTCTTGAGGGGTATCGTGAAGACGCGCGGAGGCATCGGCGGGATGATAGAGCATTATTACGAGGGGGATTTGAGAAAGGCCGTCTGGGCGGCGCGCACCGACCTGATAGGCCCCTCCGACGATCTTCTCTTCTTTTTCCCCAAGGAAGCGCCCGCGAGCCCTTTCAAGAGATGGAGCCTTTACGCGCGCTGGATGGTGCGCCGCGACGGGATCGACTTCGGCCTTTGGAAGTTTGTCGGGAAAGGCGACCTGGTTGTCCCGCTGGATGCGAATATTTTCAAGATCGGCACGTGTCTCGGCTGGACCGACCAGAAGACGCAGAATTGGAAAGCCGCGTGTCAGATCACGGACGAGCTGAAGAAGCACTGCCCGGAAGACCCGCTCAAATATGACTTCTTTCTCTGCCACGTGGTCGGTATAGGAGGGGGCTGCAGCGGAGCGAGAAACGGCGAGTGTGCCAAAGGGTGTCTGCTCCATGAAATATAGGATTGTGAGTCTTGGGTGTCCCAAGAACCTTGTCGATTCCGAATATATGGCCGGAAGGCTGGAAAGGGCCGGTCATACGCTCGCGGACGATGCGGCTCTGGTCGTCGTAAATACCTGCGCGTTCATTGCCGACGCGTGCAGTGAGTCGATAGAAGTCATACTTGGCGAGGCGCAAAAGAAGGCGGGCGCCGGAGCGAGGCTGGTAGTCACCGGCTGCCTCGTGGATCGCTACGGCGACGAATTAGCGGGGCTCTTGCCCGAGGTCGACCTCTTTGTTGGAAAGGGCGCCTGCGGGAACATCGAGCGTCTCGTCGCGGAAAAGGGCTTCCACAAAGAGTGCGCCAAGGCGGAATACCCTGCCCCCGCCGCCTGCCTTCCAAGGAAGGTCCTGACCCCGCCCCCGACGGCCTACCTCAAGATCCAGGAGGGGTGCAACAACCGCTGCAGCTATTGTACGATACCTTCCATCAAGGGGCCTTTGCAGAGTCGGCCGCCTTTATCTATAGAGGAGGAGTTCCGGGAGCTGCTCGCAGGAGGCTACAGGGAGTTTAACGTGATAGGCCAGGATATTACCTCTTACGGCAGGGACGCTGACCACGACATCGGGAAGCTGCTCAGCCGACTCCTCTCGGTAAAGGGCGACTATTTCATCAGGCTCCTCTACATGCACCCAAAAGGCATAGACGATGGGCTCCTCGACCTGATAAGGAGTGACGACCGGATCGTGCCATACCTTGACATCCCCATACAGCACGCGGAGGATAGTCTCCTGACATCGATGAACCGGGGCTATTCGGCCGGCGCCCTGGAGCGTCTCTTCGGAAAGATCAAGTCGGAGATGCCCGATGCCGTACTCCGCACTACAGTTATGGTAGGATATCCGGGGGAGACGGAAGAGGCGTTCTCGAAGCTTTGCGCCTTCATCTCTGAGTGGGAGTTTGACAATCTCGGGGCGTTTATCTATTCCAGGGAGGCGGGTACGGCGTCCGCCCGCATGAAAGGTCATGTGCCGAAAGGCATCAAAAAGCGGAGATACGAGAAGGTCATGGAGCTGCAAAGGGAGATATCGAAAAAACGGTTAATGCGGCTCAAGGGACGGGAGATGCCGGTTGTGGTCGAGGCCCGCGAGGCAGACGCAATGACAGGCCGCCTTCTCCTCCAGGCCCCGGACGTGGACGGCATTGCCTTTATCAAAGGTGACTGTGCGATAGGAGAGATAAGGATGGGCGTGGTGACTGCCACGACCGATTATGATGTGGTGGTAGAAGTGGGAGGCACCCGAGCGTAGCGAGCCGAGCGGGGAGGCTCCGTGAGCTGTGCTCATGGAGGGGGTGCTGAACCCCAATAACTGCCGATTATGATGTGGTGGTAGAAGTGGGAGGAGTTAATGGAACCGATAAATGAGCTTTTGAGCGTCCGGAAGGAGAAGCAGGAGTTTCTCAAGGCGGCCGGCATAGACCCCTATCCCCAGGAAAGGGGTACGTTCCGGGGGAGCGCCGACCTCCATAAGGAGTTCGGCGAGCTGCCCGCCGAGGAGATCGAGGAGAAAAACGTTTTTGTTTCCTTTGCGGGCCGGATCGTCGCCTTCAGGGACTTCGGCAAGAGCTGCTTCCTCCACGTGCAGGACCGGGAGGGGCGCACCCAGGTCTACGCGAGGAAGGATACGCTCAAGTCTCCCGACTACGACGTCTTTAAAAAGTTCGATGTGGGCGACATCGTGGCCGTGGACGGGCGGGTCTTCAAGACGCAGGACGGGCGAGCTGACGATAGTCGCCGAGCATATCAAGCTCCTGACGAAATCGCTGCGCCCTTTGCCCGAGAAGTGGCATGGCCTCAAGGACGTGGAGGAGCGGTACCGCAGGCGCTACGTGGACCTGATCGTCAACCAGAAGGTGCGCGAGGTCTTCCTGAGGCGGGCGCGCATTATCGAATCGATACGCGCGTTCCTCACCGACCGCGCCTTCATCGAAGTGGAGACGCCCATGATGCAGGTGCTCCCCGGCGGGGCGGTGGCGAAGCCCTTCAAGACCCATCACAACGCCCTGGGTCTCGACCTCTACTTGAGGATCGCTCCCGAGCTCTATCTGAAAAGGCTGATCGTGGGGGGGCTCGAAAGGGTCTTCGAGATCAACAGAAACTTCAGGAATGAAGGCATCTCCGTGAGGCACAACCCCGAATTTACCATGCTCGAGTTCTACCAGGCCTATGCCACCTATGAGGACCTGATGGACCTGACCGAGGAGATGGTCTCCACGCTGGTTTTCACGCTTTTCGGCAGCTTTACCGTGAGCTACAATGGGCAGGAGATCAATTTTACGAGGCCCTGGAAGCGGCTGACCATGGAACAGGCCCTCATCGAATCCGGCTGCTTCGTCCTTGCCGATGATGATACGCCCGTCCTCGAGGACGAGGAAGCGCTCAGGAAGCGCGGCAGGGACCTCGGGATCGAAGGCCTCGGGACGATGTCGAGGGGAAAGGTGATCACCGAGTTGTTTGAAAAGTTGTGCGAGGACAAGCTGGTGCAGCCCACATTCATCACGGAATACCCGGTAGAAGTCTCCCCCCTGGCGAAACGGTCAAAGGAAAGACCGGAGGTGACCGAGCGGTTCGAGCTTTACATGAGCGGCATGGAGATTGCTAACGGGTTTAACGAGCTGAATGACCCTGAAGATCAAAAGCGCAGGTTCCTCGATCAGATTAGGGAGAAGGAAGAAGGCGCGGCGATGGATGAGGATTATATCATGGCCCTGGAATACGGGCTGCCGCCGACCGCGGGCGAGGGCATCGGGATCGACCGGCTGACCATGCTGCTCACCGACAGCCAGTCGATCAGGGAAGTGATCCTCTTCCCCCTCCTCCGGCCCTAACCAACTACCATGGACTACGAAACTACCATAGCCCTGCGTTATCTTAGACTACCTTGGGGTTCAGCACCCCCTCGACGGGCAAAGCCCGCCGAGCCTCCCCGCTCAGAACGGACTTAGGAGCATCAGCATCATGGACTACGAAACCACCATAGCCCTGCGTTATCTGAGATCGAAAAGGAAGGATAAATTCATCTCCTTCACCACGTGGATCGCCATAGTGGGCATAGCCATCGGGGTGATGGCGATCATCCTGGTCATCGCGGTGATGACCGGGTTCCAGGACGAGATCAGGGAGCGCCTCCTCAGCATCCGCCCCCATATCGTCTTGATCCCGGATTGGGGGGTGAAGGACCCCAAACAGGTCGTGGAGCGCATAAAACGCATCGACGGCGTGGCGTCTGCGTATCCCTTCATAGAGTTCCAGGCCATGGCGCAGGGCCCCACGCGCGTGGCCGGGGTGGTGGTCAGGGGTCTGCGGCCGGAGGACGCGGCCTTCCTGGGTGGCCTGATGAAAGAGGGGAGTGTCGATGCGCTCAAGACCAGCGGCACTATCCTTCTGGGAAGGGAGCTTGCGAGGGAGCTTGGCCTCCTGCCGGGGGACCTGTTTACGCTTATCGTTCCCTTCGGCGGCTTTTCCCCGGCGGGCGCAGCCCCCGAAACGATGAAGGTCAGGGCGGGCGGCACGTTCGAGACGGGTATGTTCGATATCGATAGTCTCGTCGCAATCATGTCCCTGGCCGACGTCGAATCAATGCTGGGGGCCGGCGTGACGGGAATCGAGGTAAAGGTGAAAGATGTCTATGCCGCGGGCGCGGTGCGGGACCGCATCGTCAGGGAGCTTGGCCCGGGTTATTTCGGAAGGACGTGGATGGAGCAGAACAAAAACCTTCTGTCGGCGCTCAGGCTGGAGAAGCTGGTGATGTTCATCATTCTGGCCCTCATTATCCTGGTGGCCAGCTTCAACATCATCAGCGCGCTGGTGATGACCGTCATGGAGAAGAAGAAGGATATCGCCATTCTCAAGGCCATGGGCGCCACGAACAGGAGCATCATGCGCGTCTTCGTCGCGGAAGGCTTGACAATCGGCGTCTTCGGGGCATTTCTCGGCACGCTTGTCGGCTATGGGCTCCTGGAGATCCAGAGATACTTCGAGATTATCAAGCTCCCGAGCGATGTTTACTACATCAGCACCCTGCCCATGAAGATCGACCACATCGATGTCCTCCTTATCGCTGCCGTGACCATACTGCTCTGTCTGCTTTCGACGCTCTATCCTTCGTACAAGGCTTCGACGATCGATCCGGTGGAGACCCTGCGATATGAATGATCCGCTTGTTTCGGTGCGAGGATTGAAGAGGAGCTTTCACAAAGACGGCGCCACCGTCAGCGTCTTGAAGGGGATCGACTTCGAGGTGAGGGAAGGCGAATTTGCGACTATAATGGGTCCCTCAGGGGCGGGCAAGACTACCTTCCTCCACGTCATCGGCTCCCTTGATCGGCCCACGGAAGGGGCGGTATTCTACAGGGGAAGGGACATCAGCCTTTTCACCGGCGAAGAGCAGTGTCGGTTCAGGAACGAAAGGGTGGGGTTTGTCTTCCAGTTCTACCATCTCCTGCAGGATTTTACCGTTCTCGAAAACATCATGATACCCCTCTGGATCAAGCGGGCAAAGGCGGCGGAGGCTCAAAGCGCGGCGGAAGAATTCCTCGGGATCATGGGCCTGGCCGATCGAAGGCATCACAAGCCCGGCGAGCTGTCAGGGGGCGAGCAGCAGAGGGTGGCTATCGCAAGGGCGCTCATCAACCGGCCCGAGCTGATCCTGGCGGACGAGCCGACGGGGAACCTGGACAGAAAGACCGGCAGAGTTGTGCTGGAGTATATCCTGTCGGTGCGGGAGCGGATTGGCGCCGCACTCATTCTTGTAACACACGACCCCGAAATTGGCGCTTCCGGCGCGCGCAAACTCACGATGGTGGACGGAGAGCTGTTCCCGGCGGAATAGAGCTTCCAGCAAAGATACGTGTCGCCGGGGAGAGTCGGCCTGCGCCGGTGCATTATTAAAGGGCCGGGCATCGATGTCCGGCCCCGGGAGGAGAGAATGCCCACAGGTGATGAAGACATCCCCGACCTATGTAACGAATTTTTAGCAATAAGTGTGCCAACATCATGGAAGAGGCAAGGGAGGCTGCAATCGATGTGCAAAGGCATAATAACGACGGGGAATTGGGCGTGCTGAGGGCAGGGCGAGCCCGCGCGTCGGTATGAGGCCACAACCGGAAGCGGAGGTGACGAAATGGTGGGAATGCCTCCCTGCGGTCTACGTAAATGTTGTTTCGACCTGTTTTAGCCATAGTTCATGGGTGGCGAGGACCGGGGCCGCTAGCGGCGCGCGGTTGACGGAGACGGACAAGGGGGTATATATTCCCTTAGAAAGGACCGGTTGACCGTCGATGAGAGAAGGGAGGGTCCAATGAAAGTTCCACTCCAGATTACCTTTCGTCATGGGGAGCGCTCGGACGCGGCGGAGACGAGGATACGTGAGCGGGCAGCGAAGCTGGATCGTCTGCATGAGGACATCATAGGCGGGCGCGTCGTTGTGGACGTGCCACAGTTGCGTCATCGCAAGGGGAGGATATTCCAGGTACAGATCGACATCACCGTACCGGGCCGCGAGCTGGTTGTGAACCGCGAGCCCCTGTTGAACCATGCCCACGAGGACCTGACCGTCGCCATCGATGACGCCTTTGACGCGATGGAGCGGCAGCTCAAGGAGCATTCAAAGGCACTCCAGGGTGAGGTCAAGCAGGATGTAAAGCCGGAGCGCGGCACGGTCAATCTGCTCTTTTCGGACGAGGGCTATGGCTTTATTCTGACGCGGGACGGGCGGGACGTCTATTTTCACAGGAACAGCGTGCTGGACGGGGCATTCTACCGCCTGAGCGTGGGCGTTGAAGTACGTTTTTCCGAAGAAGAGGGTGAAAAGGGACCACAGGCGAGCACCGTCGAAATAGCGGGATAAGGCTTACCCGAGGGCAGTCTTTAATAGGTCCTATAGGTCTTATAAGTCCTATTTGACCTATAGGACCTATTAAAAAAAAACGCCCGGCCTGCTTTACCCTTCTGCATACTCTTTTCTCGCCTCTTTCAATATCCTTGTCGCGGCCATTTTTGAGACGACGACGATATCTTCGAGGGGCAGGTACGTGTGTATGGATTGATCGAAGAGCACCTTGATCGACGGAGGAAATTCCTCCTCACCCTCCCACAGGATGAAGGTGATGGGTAGCCTGGGGAATGCCGACAAGGTGAACGACGCATGGCCGTATTCCTCTTCTTTGCTGCCAAGCAGATTGCCTGCCGTAAGAAAGGCATCCCTGGAATAGCCGAAGGCGCTTATCAGCGGCTTGACCACGCGCCGCTCGAATACGGGCAGGTAGGTGCGGCACCCGGGAATATCCTCGTAGGGCACGAGCGCTGCTCCGACAGGCGTGCCCGACGCGTGAATAAGGTGGTGGAGGATAATGATCTTCGCCACGAGCGTAATATTGGATCCTTTGAGGCTCTTGAAGGAAAAGCCCGGCACGGCAAGCTCGATCGTCTCGTTGAAGAACTGCACGGAAACGTAAGACAGGTCCGCCTTTTTCATCAAGTCGAGCCCGGCTTTTGTCACCTGCTCTTCGAGGGGGAGGTCCGCAAGCCGGCTGCACGCCAGATCGAAAGTCCTGTGGTACGCCTTTTGTCTCACGACGTCCATGAAGCGATCCTGCTCCTGATATCCTCTATTTTGGCCCGGTAATCAGCGCTATGGAATATCTCGGTCCCCATGACCAATATGGTGGCGCCCGCTTCCGTGACCATCCGGCTGTTGTCCGCCTTGATGCCGCCGTCCACCTCAAGCTCTATGGGCTTTTCGACCGCGTTCAGCATGCGCCTGGCGCTTCCTATTTTTCCGGTCATTGAAGGGATATATGCCTGACCTCCAAACCCGGGATTTACCGTCATGACAAGGAGGAGATCGATCTCCGTCAGTACTTCGGACGCGGCAGACAGAGGGGTGGCGGGATTCAATGCGACGCCTGCCTTCTTGCCGCGCGACTTTATCAGATCTATGGTCCTGAAAAGGTGATATCCCGTTTCCGCGTGGATGGTGATAATGTCCCCGCCCGCATCGGCGAAGGCATCGACAAAGGCATCGGGATGCTCGATCATGAGGTGGATGTCGAGAGGCAGGCTCGTCGCTTTCTTTACCGCCTTGACGACCGCGGGGCCTATGGTAATGTTCGGCACGAAATGGCCGTCCATCACGTCCACATGTATCATGTCCGCCCCTGCTGCTTCAACGGCCTTTATCTCCTGCTCCAGGCGGCAGAAGTCCGCCGAGAGAATGGAGGGGGCCAGTCCGGTATGCATGGTTAACCTCCGCTTCCTGTCTTTAATTCCGGTACATCGTCTTCAGTGAATATGGTCTGGGGTGGGATGGTGCATTTCGGGACTCCGCCATCAGGAAGCCCCGTTGACGTCATGGCATGCCTGATATGCTTTTCATCCATCTCCCGCAGTATGTCGGCACAGCCGCCGACGGCGACGTCGGGCATCACATAAAACCGCCTCGAACAGCCGCCCACGAACAGCACCATCCCGTCCTCGTTGAGCACATTTTCGCCGCTCCCCGGTATCTGCGCCACCACCCGGTTCGCGTCTCCGCCGGGCACGTAGATGACCTTTTTGAATTTGATCCCCCCGTCGGCCAATGCAGCCCGGGCCTCTTCAAGGGAAAGGCCGACAAACGCAGGGACCATGACCGGCACAGGTCCATCGGAAAGAACGACCGTCACGATCCTTCCCGCTCTCACCGGCATGGCCGGATCAGGCGTTTGGAAAAGGACACGGTTATACGGCACATCCTTTTTTGTCTCATACTTTCCGATTACGAGGGATAACCCTTTCTGCGCCGCCAGTTGCTTTGCCTCCCCTATGTCAAGGCCCATCACGTCGGGACAGGAAACCGTTGCGTCGTCGGTCACAAGGTACTTTACCGTCGCGGAGGCGGCAAAAATGAAGACAGCAGACGCCGTCAGCGCATAGAGGAGTATTTTGAGCCATTTCATAATTTTTTCAGTCCGGCAATGAAAAAACCATCCATCCCCGACACGTGGGGGAGGAAAAGAACAGATGCATCATGATCCTGCAAGGGCAGGGGCGCATCGGGTGCAAAGAGCCCCGTCTTCTTCGCCTTTTCCGCCACCTCTGTTGTCTCTTCAGGCTCAAAGGAGCAGACGCTGTAGACGAGACGGCCGCCTTGCCTCAAATTATCCCCCAGGGACTTGATCATCTCGAGTTGAAGACCGCCATACATCGATATATCCCGTTCGCTCCTCCGCCACTTTATCTCCGGGTGTTTTCTTATGATCCCCAAGGACGAGCAAGGCGCATCAAGAAGTATACAATCAAAGCGGCCCTTTTTTAAAGGATTTTTCAGGACATCAGCCCGTATGAGACAGGTCGTGCTGCGGATCGAGCCGAGTTTTTTCCCATCCATGTCCATAGCGACGACACGCGCGTGCGGCCATTCTTCCTTTATCTGGTCCGTCTTTGTGCCCTGTCCCGCGCACGCATCGAGGACGAGGTCGGCACCCGTCGGCGCGACCGCAAGGCCGGCCATCTGCGAGGTCTCGTCCTGGATGTGGAGAGTACGGCTCTTCAAGAGCTCGCTGTCGAGGAGGGGGCCGACCCTGTCGACGATGAGCGCCCGCTCTAGGCGCTTGCTTTTTACGGCCTTTACGCCGAGATCGGCAAGCCTCTTTATGGCCTCTTCCCGGGTGATCTTCAGGGGGTCTATCCTCAAGGTAAATTCCGGGCTTTTGTTGAGGAGACCGAGGAGGTCTTCGGCTCCCTTTTCCCCGAACCTGGCGCACCATCTTTGGACTAGCCACGAGGGGAAACTGTGCGAGATCGACAGGCGCGAGACAGGGTCACGCGGCATGGGCAGCCCATCCTTCTCCCTGATCGCCCGCCTGAGCACGGCATTGACAAAATTTGCGGTTCCCCGACCTCTTGCCTTCTTCGCGTAGTCTACCGCCTCATTGACCACGTGGTAGGCCCCCTTCTTCATGAAAAAGACCTGGTAAAGGCTCATCCAGAGGAGATGACGGACATCCTTTTTTAGGCCTTCTCTCACCAAATGGGAGAGGACCCAGTCAAAATAGAGCTTCCACCGGACCACGCCGGAGGCGATCTCATAGATCAACGGTTTGTAAGCGAAGGGAACCCAGGGAGAGGAAAAATGTCTGTCGATCGTCTGATCGAGCAGCCCTCCTTCTTCCACCTCTTCTATGATCTTGAGGCATAAGGACCTGACAGGACGGAAGTTATCGTCTATGCGCCATGTCCTCCAATCGCCTGATCCTTTCTTCCAGCGGAGGGTGGGTGCTGAAGAGGGCGAGAACGCCGCGAGCGGAAAAGGGACTGACGATAAACATGTGGGCCGTAGACGGATTGGCGTCTTCCATGGGGCTGCGGGCGACGCCTATCTCCAGACGGCGCAGGGCGTGCGCCAGAAAGAGGGGGTTGCCCGCGAGGTGCGCGCCCCCCTCATCGGCCAGATACTCTCTGGACCTCGATATGGCGAGCTGGATCAGCATGGCGGCAAAGGCCGCAACCATGGAGAAGAGGATCACGCTCACTATGTTGCCGCCCCCCTCGTCGTCGTCCCTTCCTCCGAAGAAGAGCGAAAACCTGGCCCAGTTTGCTATCATGGTAATGGCCCCGGCCAGCGCCGCAGCCACTGTCGATATGAGGATATCCCGGTGCTTCACGTGAGAGATCTCGTGGGCGAGCACCCCTTCAAGCTCCTGCTTGTTGAGGATCCGCAGAATCCCGGTGGTCACGGCAACAGCGCTATGCCCGGGGTCCCTCCCGGTGGCAAAGGCGTTGGGGCTGTCATTCTCGATGACGTACACCCTGGGCATCGGGATAGATGCGCGTTGGGACAAAGTCGCGAGGATATTCCAGAGGTCCGGCGCCTGCGCCTCGGAAACCTCCTTGGCCCCGTACATGGAAAGCACGATCCGGTCGCTGAACCAGTAGCTGACAAAATTCATGGCCAGCGCCACGGCAAAGGCGAGCATTGCGCCGTTTTTCCCCCCGATAACGCTCCCCAAACCCACCAAAATGACGGTGAGAATCACCATCAGGAAGAAAGTCTTTACTTGATTCATTGCCTCCCCTCTTGCGTCCGCTCATCGACTCAATTGTACTCTAGTTTTATCCATTTCCGGCAGTTTGTCAAGCCGGCCGCAGCGGCCGACCGCTTCTTGCGCCTGGCTTTGTCATTATCGCGGCCGGAACGATCAGGAGGATGGTATATTGTTCAATGGTGGTGATGATCGGCCTCGTCGGGGGCGCCGATCTGGCAGAAAAGGCCGTTAGCCTGGCACTCGGCGCACTCCATTTGCAGGACCGTGTGCCTTATGCCGAGCTCCGACAATTTTTCTTCGATCTCTCTTCTTATCACGTCCGTCTCGCTTATCTTCCTGTCGTTCAGGAGCACGTGGGCAGAGAAGGCCGGTACACCGTGGCCGATAGACCATACATGCACGTCATGGACGCCGAGCACGTGCTCCATCCCGCAGATCGTCTTCGAGATGTCTTCGGCATGGAACCCGAGGGGGCTCAGCTCCAGGAATATCCAGAGTGATTCCTTGATCACCCGGCCGCCTCCCAGGATAATGATGATGCCGACCAGACCGCTTACTATCGGGTCTGCGAGATGCCACGCCGTGAGTTTGATCACGATGGCCGCAACGATGACGCCTGCCGTAGTGAACAGATCGCCCAGCACGTGGAGCCACGCGCTCTTCACATTCAGATCGCTGTCGTCTCCTCCTAATAGCCGGGCCATGATGATGTTTCCCACGAGACCCGCCACCGCAACCAGAAGCATCACGTTCGAATCGATTTCCGGCGGGGAGAAGATGCGCTTGTAAGTCTCTACGAAGATAAGGACGGATATGACCACGAGGGTCGAGCCGTTGATGAGGGCGGCAAGGATCCCGATTCTCTGGTAGCCGTAGGTGGCGCGGTAGTCCGAGGGGCGCTTGCCTATGTAGACGGCGATGAGACTTAAGGCCAGGGCAAATACATCGGTGAACACGTGGCCTGCATCGCTCAGAAGGGCGAGGCTGTTTGCTATGATGCCGCCTGCCGCTTCTGCGAAAAGCACGATCAGTGTGACGACCATTGCCCAGATAAGGCGTTTTTCACGGCTCGCTTTCAATGTTTGTCCCTGCCTGCCATTATCGGGCGTCCGCCTCTAAGCGTGAAGAACGCCGGCCGTCCTGTCTTCCGGGGGGCATCGCTGCCCCCATTTCGCTTCACAAAACAAAATACTCATTGTCAGAACCCCGGTGCCGCTATACAATTAGAATGGTTTCACCGTGTTTACGGCACTTTACTTATAGTACCACAGATTATAGCTGCAAGAAACGCGGCGGAAGAAATATGGCACACGTAATGATCATTGACGATGACGTGGTTATGTGCGAGATGCTCTCGAGCATGGTGCATCGGACAGGCCATGAAGCATCATACGCCAATACCCTCAGTGAGGGGATGAGGGAGATCGTCCATAATAGCTATGATATCGTTTTTCTCGATATCCGTATGCCCGACGGCTCGGGCCTCGATATACTACCCAAGATCAGGGAGATCGCCTCGCCCCCTGAAGTGATCATCATGACGGGCTTCGGTGACCCCGACGGGGCAGAGCTTGCCATCAAGAACGGGGCCTGGGACTACATCGAGAAGCCCTCATCCATCAAGGAGATGACGCTCCCCTTCCTTCGCGCCCTCCAGTACCGGGAAGAGAAGAAAGCGCGCAAACCCGCCGTAGCCCTCAAGTGGGACGGCATCATCGGTTCTTCCCCCCGCATGCGGAGCTGCTTCGATATCCTCGCCCAGGCAGCAAATTCCGATGCCTCCGTGCTCATCGCGGGAGAGACGGGCACCGGCAAAGAACTCTTTGCCCGCGCTATCCACGACAACTCGCCCAGGGCCGCCAGGAACTTCGTGGTGGTCGACTGTACCGCTCTGCCCAAGACTCTCGTCGAGAGCACCCTTTTCGGCTACGAGAAGGGCGCCTTCACCGGCGCCGATAAGGACCAGGACGGTCTCGTGAGACAGGCCCACGGGGGGACTCTCTTCCTCGACGAAGTGGGAGAGCTCCCCCTTGTTATCCAGAAGGCCTTCCTGCGGGTCCTCCAGGAGCACCGCTTCAGGCCCGTAGGCTCCAAAAAAGAAATGGAGAGCGATTTTCGTCTTGTCACCGCAACCAACAGGAACATGGATGAGATGGTTGAGTCCCACCGCTTCCGGAGAGACCTTCTCTTTCGCCTTCAGACCTTCACGATCGACCTCCCCCCCTTAAGGGAAAGAAAGGAGGATATCAGGGAGCTCGTCATGTACCACATGGCGAAGCTCTCCGAGCGCTACGGTATAGGGACGAAGGGTTTCGCCCCCGAATTCCTCGACTCCCTTATCGCTTACGAGTGGCCCGGTAACGTGCGGGAGCTCGTCAATGCCGTGGAGAGGGCGCTTACCATGGCCCGCCAGGAGCCGACCCTCTTCGCCAAACATCTGCCCATCCACATAAGGGTGAGCCTGGCCCGCGCCGCCGTGACCAAGGAGGCGCCCAGTCAGGCCGGCGAGGGCGCGTCCCCTCCTCCCCTCCCCCCCTTGAAAGGCTTCAGGGAATCCGCCCTGCAAGAGGCGGAGCGCCAGTACCTGGAGGACCTCATGAGTATCGCGGGCAGCAACATCAGGGATGCCTGCCGGATATCCGGCCTCTCCCGGCCCCGCCTCTACGCCCTTATGAAGAAGTACCACATATCGAGGTACGGCTGAGTTCAGGAACCCTTGCGGATATACACGTGTCACTTCCCGCACGCCCCTACGGACTTCCGCGTGCACTTTGACCCATCCGTCCAGATCGCGCCGGCGAGCCTGGCGCCGGCAAGGTTGGTGTTGGACATGCGTGCGCCGATCAGGCTTGCCCGCCGGAGATTGGCATGAGACAGGCGCGCTCCCACCAGGTTCGCGGCGGACAAGTTCGCACGGGCCAGGTTCGCATCGGACAGGTCGGCGCCGGACAGGTTCGCGCCTGTCAGGTCGCTATCGGACAGGTTTGCACGTGGCAGCCGCACGCCGGACAGGTCGGCGCCGCGCAGGTTTGCCCCGGACAGTCTCGCCCGGGAAAGGTCCATACCGGTCAATGTCGAGTCGCTCAGGTCGCACCGGATGCAGTTTCTTGCTGACTGGAGCTTCTGGACGTCACCCTCTTTAAAGGCCGACGCGGTGCCGGACGGCGCGCCCCATAACAAGGCGGCCAGAACGAGAGGGATAATGTGTGCCCGGCTGTTCTTCATGCACCTACCATTATCCCCCGAAGAGGGGCAGGATGCAAGGGCAAGTCCGGCAGGGACGTTGACAATTCCAGGCCAAACCGGTATATTGTGAAGATCGCAAGTACGATTACCGGTGAAGTTTTTTCGTGGAATTCCTCACATCGATCAGGCCAGCGGAAGCGCTTACGCTCATCCTTTCTTTCCCTGTCGGGCACTTGCGGGAAGAAGAGGTGCCCCTTGAGCAGGCACTTGACAGGGTACTCGCGGTAGACGTTACCGCCAAGGAAGACATACCGCCTTTTCCACGGTCTCTCGTAGACGGCTACGCCGTAAGGGTGAAAGACACCTATGGGGCGCGGGAAGGCACGCCCGCCTTCCTGCAGGTGCGGGGAGAGGTGCTGGTCGGTGAGACCACGGAAAAGCTGGTAGGTGACGGAGAGTCTTTTTACGTCGCCACGGGGGCCATGATACCTGACGGCGCGGACGGCGCGGTCATGGTTGAATATACAAGGCAGGCAGGCGCGGCCATCGAGGTGACCCGCACCGTACGCCGGGGAGAGAATATCTGCTTCACGGGAGAGGACCTGCGAAAAGGGCAGGTTGTGCTTGAGAAAGGGCAGGTCATATCGCCGTTCGACGTGGGTGTGCTCGCAGCGCTCGGGGTCACCCGCATTCCCGTCCGGCACCAACCCGTGTGCGGCCTCGTCTCCTCAGGCAACGAGATCACACCGGCCGACGGTGTGTTGGAGGCGGGCAAGGTCAGGGACATCAACACCCATACCGTGTCCGGTCTGATAAAAAGGCAGGGTTGTCTCGTCCGGTTCGCCGGCATAGCCAAGGACACCGTTGACGATATCGCTTCTAAGCTTTTGGCCGTCAGGGAGTGCGATGCGATATTGCTCTCGGGCGGGAGCTCGAAGGGCCAGGGCGACTTCATGACGACGGCGGTCGAGCGACTCGGCGGAAAGATCCTCTTTCACGGCCTCAACATAAAGCCGGGCAAGCCGACGATCTTCGCCTCCCTATGGGACAAGCCGGTATTCGGCCTTCCCGGCCACCCCGTCTCCTGTGCCATGGTCGTCATGAGGTTTGTGCAGCCCCTTCTGACGCGCATGAAAGGTGAGAGGCGCCCCGGTCTGCCCCGCACCGTGTGGGGGACGTTGACGACAAATATACCGTCGGCCTACGGGATTGAGGAATACGTGAGGGTAAGCGTGGAGAGAAAAGAAGGTCCGACGCCGCTGGTGACGCCCATCTTCGCAAAATCGTCAGTGATATCAACCCTTTCAAAAGCAGACGGCTACGTCGTTGTGCCGGAGGGGCAGGAAGGCGTAGAGGCAGGCGTCGAGGTCGAGGTACTGCCTCTTGGGTAACAGATATCTCACTACCATAAGCAAGGAGGAGGCCATCCGAAGGGTGCTGGCCGCGATCGGGCCTCTCGGAGCGCACGAGGAGATTTCGGTGCCCGCGTGCCCGGGCCGGGTGACATCGGGGCCTGTCTTTGCGGCGCGTTCGAACCCCCCCTTCACCTCCGCGGCCATGGATGGATACGCGGTCTCCTTTGAGGCTACACTCGATGCGGACCTCGGCAGCCCTGTGACCCTTACGCGGGGGACGGACGCCATACTCGTCAATACGGGCGATCCTCTGCCCAGGACCATGAACGCGGTAATCATGGTGGAAGAGGTGGAAGAGAAGGGTCCGGAAATAGTCATCAGGAAGCCCGCGTCATTATGGCAGCACGTGCGCCTGACCGGAGAAGACATCATCGAAGGCGACATGCTCTTCCCCATCAACTACAGGCTGGGGATACTCGACGTCGGATTGCTGCTCGCAGCAGGCATAAGAACGGTGGAGGCAGTGAAAAAGCCGCGGCTTCTTGTCATCCCGACGGGGCAAGAGCTGGTCGATATTTACGAACAACCCGATCCGGAGGTCCTCCCCCACAGGCTGATCGACTTCAATTCCTATACGCTCATGGCCCTTGGCAGGGAGATGGGCTATGACGTGACAAAAACCGAAATAGCAAGGGACAACGAGCACCTGCGGACCCTCCTGAGGGAGCATATGCCCGCCCACGACGTGCTCGTCATAAACGCGGGCTCAAGCGCCGGCACGGAGGATTTCACGGAGGTCGTTATCCGGGAATTCGGCGAGCTTGTGTTTCACGGCATCGCCATGATGCCGGGAAAGCCTACCATATTCGGGTTCATCGAGGGCAAGCCCGTCTTTGGCATACCGGGATACCCCGTCTCCGCAGCGATAAGCTTCAGCACTTTTCTCAAGGTGGTCTACGAGCGTTTTTGCGGCTCCTATACCCCGGAGAGGTCCGTCCCCTGCGTCACGCCCTACAAGCTGCCGTCAAGCATCGGCGTTGAGGAGGTGCTGCGGGTGAGGCTCATGGCAAAGGGCGGGAGCTATTATGCCTATCCTCTCCCGCGCGGTGCAGGGGTCTTTTCCTCCCTTTCCCGTGCCGATGCGCTTGTCACGATACCTGAAAACGTGGAGGGGTACGACGAGGGAACGGTGCTGCCGGCACACCTGCTGAGGCCGGAGGACGAGCTACAGCACAGGCTCAACATCGTGGGAAGCCACGACCTTTCTCTTGATGTGCTCAGGGATATGATCAAGACCCGTTTTCCGGCCATGGACCTCATATCGGTCCACGTGGGCAGCATGAGCGGGATCAACGCGATGCGGAAAGGGATTACGGACCTGGCCACCACGCACATACTGGACGAGCAGGAATTGGTGTATAATATACCGGCGATAAAGAAGTATCTGGCCGGCAGGCCCGTGCTTCTCGTGCATATCACAAAAAGGATACAGGGATTGCTCGTGGCGAAAGGGAACCCCTTGGGGATCAAGGGGGTGGACGATCTTACGCGGCAGGAGGTGAGATTCGTCAACCGGCAGTTCGGATCGGGCACGAGGATACTGCTCGACATGATGCTCAAGGAGAGGGGAATCGATCCGCGCCTGATCCGGGGATACGACCGGGAAGAATCGACGCACACAGCGGCCGCCATCCTGGTGAAGGAAGGGATTGCAGACACCAGCCTGGCCATCCATGCGGTTTCCCATAGTTTTTCTTTGGATTTTATCCCTCTTATGGAAGAGGAGTACGACCTGCTCGTCACCAGGGAATTCAGTGAAGACCCGAAGTTCAGCCTCCTCATGGAGCTTATCGCTTCGCCGGAATTCGCCTCAAGGCTGGGCGGGCTGGGTGGCTACACGACGAAAGACAGCGGGAAAGTGAAATATGTTAACAGATAACTTCAACCGGGTGATCAACTATCTGAGGGTGTCGATCACCGACAGGTGCAACCTCAGATGCAAATATTGCACCGATAGCGCCTTTTCCTTTATACCCCATGAGGAGATCCTGCGTTACGAGGAGATCCTCAGGTTCATCCGCATAGCCGCCTCTTTGGGGGTGAAGAAGATCAGGCTTACCGGCGGTGAGCCGCTCCGCAGAAAGGACCTCCCTTTCCTGCTCAAAGAGATAAATGCTATCGGGAGCATAGACGACATCAGCCTCACCACGAACGGGGTCGAGCTGGCGGATAGCGTGGAAACGTTGCGCGATGCGGGATTGAGGCGCGTCAACATCAGCCTCGATTCACTAAAGCCCGAAAGATTTGCCTATATTACCGGCGTCGATGCCTTTGACAAGGTCATGAGAAGCATCGATGCGGCAAAACGTGCGGGCCTCCATCCCGTAAAGATCAATACGGTGATCATCAAGGGCTTCAACGACGACGAAGTGCTCGATTTCGCCGAATTCGCGAGGGTTTGGGAGGTGCAGGTGCGGTTCATAGAGTTCATGCCCTTCGGAGATGAGGCCCTGTGGGACCGCTCCAGGATCATTAGCTCCGCCTCCCTCGAAGAGCGGATACGCCGGGTGCATGAGCTTCACCCGAGCGTAAATTCCGACCATGGGCCTGCCAGGATGTTTCTCATCAACGGAACTGCCGGCCAGGTCGGTTTCATCAGTCCCATGTCCTCCCATATCTGCCACGAGTGCAACAGGATCAGGCTGACGCCCGACGGGAAGATCAAGCCTTGCCTCTTCTCCGACGCAGAGTATGACGTGAAGGCCCTGATGCGTGGCGGCGCAGGCGACGACGAAGTGGCGGCGTTCGTGAGGAGCGCGGTAATGGCAAAGCCGGAAAGAAAGGTGGAGGCCGAGGGCGCGATCAGGAAATGTCAAAGGAGCATGCGCCATATCGGAGGATAAAAGAAGGGGGCGCTGAGTACAACCATGATCGGCTACTCTCCTGAACCGTTCCCCCTCGATTGTTTCTGGAAAGTTCCCTGGGAGACAAAGCGGCAGGTCGTTACGGCCAACGCGTGCTACTGGCGCCTTTCGATGTTTCAGGATTTTTTGTCTAATGCCATGAGTAAGGTGGCCACCAAGCCAAGGAGGCCCGGCATAAGCGAACTTCGAAAGAATGCCACGACAAATGGTGAGCGCCCGGACCCCTTGACCATAGGGTGTAATCTTGGAGGTTTGGTCGGGACAGGGCGAGGGAGGACGCCTTCCTCGAGTCGATGACCGTTGAGATTTTCTTGCATTCTTCGCTTACGAGTGGTACCCATAAAAATGGGTAGACTGGGGGTCAACAGATCGGCAAGTGAAACGAGTCAAGAACGTCCCTCTCGTCCTCTTTGAACGGGGGATACCCTTGATGCTGTCTGCTTCAAGACGTAAGGCAGTTTCGGTTTTGTGGTGGACGTACTTTCAACGGGGAGCCCTTGCCACCTCATGTGTCACTATCGGCGAAGGTGGCGCCAACCCAAAGGGCTCATCTTCGTGTACCTCCGGGGCTTACACAGTACTCGGCTCTCCATAGGCCGATCATGTCCTCTATATCTTGAACCTCTTTACGGACCCTTCGAGGTGTCCCGACAGCTCCGAGAGGCTCGATGCCGCCCTCGATATCCCCTCCGATGAGGAGAACGTCTCCTTCGTTACATCGGAGACCTGCGTGATGTCCCTCGTCATCTCCTCGGTGGTGGCGCTCATCTCCTCGACCGCGGTCGCCATGTTATGGACTCCGTCATGGAGGGCGTCGATGCTCGATATGATATGCTCCAACGCCTCTGACGTCTGAGAGGAGAGATTCACCCCCGTGACGACCTTCACCTTTGCCTTGTCCATGGATTCGACCGTCTTCCCCACGCCCATCCTGATCGTCTGGATCATGGCGCTGATCTCCGTCGTGGACGTAGCCGTCCGCTCCGCGAGCTTCTTCACCTCGTCGGCGACGACGGCGAACCCCCTACCGTGATCCCCTGCCCGGGCCGCCTCAATGGCCGCGTTCAAGGCGAGGAGGTTCGTCTGGTCGGCGATCTCGTTGATTGTCGTGACGATGTCTCCTATCCGTTCTGACTGGGTCCCGAGCTCATTGACGAAGCCGAGGGCGGTCTGCACGGTGTCGGAGATCATGTTGACCTCCTCTATCGTCTGGGTGACCACCTTCCGTCCGCCCTTCGCAATCGTGACCGCCTCGCTCGCCGACTGGGCGACCGTGGTCGAGGTCCTCGCGATGTCGAGCGCTCCCTGGCTCATCTGGGTGGCGCCTGCCGCGACCTGGGTGGTCTTCTCAACCTGCTCTCTTGCCCCCACCGACAACCCTTCCGCCGAGGCGTTCAACTGACTGCTCGCCGATGCCACACTGGACGCTGACGACATGACCTCCCTGAGCATCTCGCCCAGGTTGCGGTTCAGGGCGTCCATGGATTTCGCGAAGATCCCCATCTCGTCCTTCCTCCCGAGCGCGTGGGGGGAGACGGCGATCGAGAAGTCCCCCTTGGCCATGAGGTCTATGTGGGCTGAAGAGCGTATGATCGGTATGGTGATGCTCCTTGTGGTGGCGCGGGAGAGCCACATACCGACAAGGAGCGTGACGATGCCGAGCCCTATGAAGACGGCGCAGGCGGTGGCGGTGTTCGTTCTCCCCGCGGCAATGGAGTAAAAGGAGACCATCCCCGTGATGACGATGGCGCACATCAGTGCGAGGATGATGCCGAAGCCGATGGCGAGTCTGGAGCCGATTCTTACGTCCGTGAAGAGTCTCATGCGGTGGTCTCCTTTAAAAATCCGCCTTCTGTCGGATCAGAACATTTCTGCCGACCCTCACTCCGTGTCCTTTGATTCCGTTATGTACGTGCGGATGGGGTATCGAGCCGACCCGAGTCCGCTGTGTATACGGTCTTATCGGGCGGTGACGTGGGGTCAGCCCTATCCCTTGTAGCCGCCCGAGTCGTTCAATACAGGCCCTTCGCATTGAGATAAGGTCCAAACTTCTTATCGCTCCCTATTATGTGGTCGTTGAGCCAGTTCTTTAGGAATGTCATGGTTTCGATGCTCATGACCGGCTCTCCCCTGGAGAAACGGCCGCTGAGGTCGAGAGCTTGCCTCGTCAGGGCCTCATGCTCCTTCTTGTGGGAGAGGAGGTCGGGA
The DNA here is from genome assembly GCA_963768735.1 of uncultured delta proteobacterium. Classification (GTDB taxonomy): domain Bacteria; phylum Desulfobacterota; class Syntrophorhabdia; order Syntrophorhabdales; family WCHB1-27; genus BOG-1155. The sequence goes on from CAVYJH010000003.1 coordinate 792,629, forward strand.
TACCCGTATTTCGTGAACAAACCTTCCTCGGTTCCGAAGTGATACACTGTGTAGTCGAGCAGCTCGGAAAACGTCTTTCCCATCGCTTCTTTGCCCCTTCCAAGCTTCATCGCGTTGTGCAGGTTGTTGAGGAGATCGACGAGCTTCATGTGCTGACCGTCCACCTGTTTGACGTTAACGCTGAAATTGTCGCTCCACGTCATCAAATTCGGCATAGAACCTCCTTATGGTGTCTCCAAAGCCTCTTTGACGTTCAGGTCCATTAGAATCTCCCTGTGACGGGAAAATGCGACCTCCAGAGAGTTATATCGGATGGAAAGTATTTGACTTAAGTACTTTGCTCAGGTATGCCGCGATAACATAAGTGTCTTAACAGAGGCAGCTCTGCTGTCCCGTGTCTCCTGACGGAAATGGACCTGCTGATGAGATCTGAAGAGCTCGATTGCCTGCTTTCCTCTCATAAGCACCCCTATGAGTATCGGGGGCTAAAGAATATTTGCGATCGGAAAAATTGCAGGTGGGCGCTGTAATAAAGCCTTCGTACAAGCCGCTTCCTAAGCGTCCTGCAAAAGGTTCCGCCTTCTTCCCGCAATCGCGAAGGTCAAAATGGTCTTTGTCCCCGCAAAGCACGAAGGGGACGTTCTTAAGTAAGTGATTCCTGAGAAGAAAGTGCCCTTTCTGAAGGGATCAATCGCCACCATCGTTGTGTTACCCCCATCGTGAAGATGAACTTCTTAGACAAGGGCAGACTGGTTATTTCGGCCAAGAATACCTTCAGGCGAATACAAACAGACGATATGCAGCCTTCCATGGTCCTTGTCAAGGTCCAATGGGCCTTGGCCCACCTCTTTATGTTGCAGGCTATCAGCTTGCATGCTACGGCAAAGCATACTTTTGCCAGCCGGCGCACGCGGAGCCTGCCGATTCCGTGAGATCGCTTCAATTCGGAGTTCGTTGCCTCTATCCCTGCGCGGATCCTATACCGGTCCTTCCATTCAGGCGTCTGCTGACGGGAATACATCTGATCGCGCAGGCGAAGCTCGGCAGTGATCTCCAGACGAAAGTCGCCGACCGTGTCACGGACCTTGCAGCCTTGATCGCGATGGTTGGGAGCCCGCACCGGACATTGGTCGAGCATCGTGCACGATCGACAGAGGTTCCCGTCGAAGATCGCATGGAGGGAACGGCCCGTCGTGTTGTGAGCGCTCAATTCGCGATGGTCTGTGGGCTTGTGGCCCATTGGACATTGAGTCGCAAACCCACTTGCGTCGAAGACGAAACGGTCTCTGCCCACGACATCGTCGGACAGCCTGCTGCGGTTGACGGGCGTGACGAATTCGATGCCCTGCTCTATGATCTTTGCCGCTGAAGGGACAGATGGATAACCGCCGTCGGCAAAAAGCGCTTCAGGCTTCAACCCGGCAGCGTCTAAACGCTCGATGACCGGAAGGGCTTTGCCAATGTCGGAACGGGCCGCCCCGTGTACCTCATAGTCGGTGATGATTTCTGTCTTTTTGGCATTGTTGCACGTCTCCGTAACGTGGAGGCTGTATCCCGCCCCTTTATGGCCGTACGACGCATCCGGGTCGTAAGGGGATTGAAGAGAGGCGCCTTCGGTTTTCTTTTTGACCTGGACCTTGACTGAGGAGGTGTCGTTTGCAAGTTCGCACTGCTCCGAAAAAAGGCGCTTCAGCAATTGGTAAGGCTCGCTCTCCGAGAGTTCCTTCTCGAAGAGAGTAATAAGCTCATAGAGATACTGAGCCAGTTCTTCCAGTTTGACCTTCTGCTCGGCAGGACCCAGTCCGAACCATCCTTCAGGCTCTGCATGCCATTCCTGAATTGCCTTCGGGACCTGTAAGAATCGATCCTTATTGAGGCTCTTGAGAAAGTGGGCAAGGGTGTTTGAGAACAGGGCCACTCTACCGCGGACGCGTATATTCGAGATAATGTGGGTAGAATCAAGCCGCTGGCTGGAGGACGAGAGGCCAAGCTTTCCTATTGCCGAGTCTCTGATATTGTCGAATATACTGCGGACCAGCTTCATCTCGGGGTCTTTGGCCGCCAATCGCCTGCGGAACTCAACGAGAGAACGGCGGGACAGATAGTCTTCTTCGTCGCTGACATCCAACGCGTATCGCCAGCGGATATCGAAGCTGAATTCGTCCAGGGCCTCCTGATCGCTCAAGTCGTTCCACTCCTGCAGGAGACACAGACCCAAAAGACGGGCAACGCTGAAATTGGGACGGCCTGTTGTGCCGTACAGCGTCGCATAGCGATCTTCGTTCCTGAACAGGATTGGAAATACCTCGCCTCTAAACAGGTGAGCCCATGAAGACTCAAGACGATCTCGCAAAGGGGGGGATATCTGGGTCTCTACGCCGAGTAGTTTTTGTTGGGGTGATGTTTTCTTATACATGAAATATTCTACCATTGTATGTAATTAAATACAATAGTTTTTTGTTGAGAGTTACTTCTCAGGAATCAGTAAGTAAATAACATTTCCCTTACCCTTTCTCCATTAGCCTATACCCCCGTTCCGCCGCGATTCTCTGACCCCTCCTGACGGCATAGCTGATCGCCGGTTCTGTCAGTGAAAAGCGCTCCGCAAGCGCCTTCTGTGGTATTCCCAGCTCCCGCACTGCCCAAAAGCAGAAGAGACCCCTGGCCTCTGCCAATGTCTTCTGTCTCCCCCGTACATAGAAATCTTCCTGTTTAAGGGCATAGAGATCGCAGACGCGTTTCTCCACGGCATTGAGGTCGATGCCCGCCTTTTTCATAGCGTAGCGGTGCTCAAGGTTTTGTTCTGCTTCGGCCAGTATGCTCATGACAAAAGATGTATCCCCGAGGATGCGCTCATCGCCCTTGATGAGGCTCCGCGATTTCTTTACCTCCGCCCATCCTCCATGACTACGGACTAATCCGCCGCCAACGAGATCGGGCCTTTGCCCCTGGTCAATGCCTTTCCGTACGAACTGAAGATAAGCCCTGGCGCTGCCGAAGAAGGATAGGGCATATTCCGTGTCCTGCCATGGGCATTTCTTATTGGAGAGAAGGGGCGCATGGCCCGACCACGGATAGGTCCCAAGGCCGCCGAGGTCCGGCACAAGCCGGGCGCGCAGAGGGTTGAGGTGGATATAGCGCACCAGATCTTTGAAGTAGGTGTTTTCCTGACAGATAATCGATTTATAGCGGTTCTGGAAGAGATGTCCGGAACGTTTGTGTCTGCGATTGAAGCTGCCGGCATACCCGGAAAGCAGCCTTGCCATGACTTTGGACAAGGGCACGATACCGGTGCGAAGGAGCAGGTGTGCGTGGTTTGTGAGGAATGCCCATGCGTAACAGACGGTCCCGGTTTCCGGAAAAAGATCGCCGCACCGTCTGAAAAAGTCTCGTCTATCGGCAAGGCTTCCAAGGATGGGTCGCCCTTCTGTTCCTCTGATGATGACATGATGCAGGACAGCCGGAGCGTCGAGACGGGATCGGCGGGGCATAAGGGATGGTATCACCGGTAGGGGAAGAATGTCAAGAGTTATTTAGTTACTTAAGAACGTCCCCTTGCGCTCTTAAAAGAATATAGTAATCGTGGAAGCAGGAGAAACAAAAAGGGCAGGACCATTTGCTGACCCTGCCCCCGATGTTGGACGAGTAACGCCTACTTCTTGAACCTTCTCCTTATTGCAGCCAGACCCGCGAGACCCGGGGCGAAAAGCAGAAGAGCCGAAGGCAAGGGGGTGACCAAATTGACATTATCGATGAAAGCCGTTGTATCGCCGCCGGTCCCGCCCGTGCCTGTGAAAGTAAGTGTATGCGGACCCGCCGATAGGACTAGAGGATTGGTTGTCTCCTGAGTCATACTCGTCAAGGATGCAGCAGGGAAAAGGCCAACCTGGGTTCCATCCAAGGAGACTGCTATTACCTGCGACTGATTACCCCAGCTTGTTCGCACCGACTCCCAAAAATCGGCGCTGACGCTGGAAGATGACGCCAGGGTGAAGGTCTGTGAAATCGAAGAGACCATCTGCAAAAAGGCGAATTGATTACCATCCTCGGCTGTCCCGCCGAATGCGCCCCCGGTATGGTCTATACCTGAATTGCCCGAGAAGGTCCAACCATCATAGAGTCCACCGTGATAACCAGGATTCCCCACCTCGAAACTGGGATTGACTAACAAGTTAGCGCTGGCAAGAGCTGGTACGGAGAGCAAGAGCACCACAGCGAAACAGACCCAGACTTTCTTCATAATCTCCTCCACGAATAAAATTCGGCTTTCTCATCCGGCGACGTCTGGCGGGACATGATCAGGGCTGTTGACTCAGAGACCCGTTGGCTTTCCGTCCCACCCTCGCGGATGGTTCCGTTTTTTCAGATTCTATTGCTATGTCATACCGCGCATCACAACATGTCAAGAAAAATCGTACAAGTTTTGAAAAATCACATCTGTCCAAAATAACTTTCCGAGGGCGGCCGGAACAGGTAAAATTTGATCGGCAGAAAACATAACACCTGAGGGGGCCACCCATGAACCAGTTTGGCAGCATATTCGAAGGGCCTAAGGGGACATCTTAAGTCAGTAAAGAATCTTCCCCTTCCCCTTTCTCCATTAGCTTATACCCCCGTTCCGCCGCGATTCTCTGCCCGCTCCTGAGAAAAAAAATAGGAAATTTGTAAATTCTGCTTTTTGTCGCTTCTGGTTGTCAGTCCTCCTTGTCGCCTCCGGTTGACACCCCTCATGTCACTTTGACAGCAGGGCCGCACTCCTGCCATACTCGAATAGCACCGGGAAAACCCGGCCACAGTCCAGAAGGTGAGTTATGGCAGAGGATGTTACCTATTCGCCTAGCCGGAAACAGGAGCGTGCAATCCTGGCAGTTCTCGAGAGCCGCTCGATAGAGGAGGCGTGCAGGAAAGCCGGTATCAGCAAAAGTCTTTACTACGGGTGGCTCAGAGACGATCCTGGTTTTGCCGACGCCCTCAGGAGCCGCCGGGATGCGGCCGGCGCCGAGGCCCTTGAACGCCTCCAGAGGGGCTTGAGCATCGCGGTCGATGTCCTCGTCGACCTTTTGGCTTCCGAGAACGAGTGGGTGCGGCGTGTCGCCGCAAACGATGTGATCTCCCGCTTTTTCAAGGCCAGGGAGTTAGGGGAGATCGAAGAGAGGCTGGCGCGACTGGAGACGGCCGTGGCGCATAGAAACAACGCGTGATCGGGGCGACCGGACGCAATGATAGAGCATAGGAGGAACCGATGGGTATTCTGGGGAGAGTGAAGAGGCTGGAGGCGCAGTGCGCGACTCCGGCGGAGAAGGAAGACCGCCTCATTATCCGCATAAGGCGCTTCTCGCAAAGCCCGTCGGACCTGCCTCCCGTCGAGGAGCAGATCGCCGGGCAGCGGAAAGAGGGCAAGAAGATAATTGTGGTGAGGGTAGCATGAGTACCGGAGTTCTTTCCCGCCATACCGGGGGACGAGGGGGACATTCATTGGTTTCACTTGCTGAGTCTGTCGACTCCCAGCCTACCCATTTATCATTTGAGCCCGTTTAGGGTGATCCCGTAAACCGGCGCTGTTCTTTGACAATTGAGCCGAAATAGCCGCCCGGATGGCGGTGGTCGTTCCTCCTGTAGGCGGTGGCGCCCCCTCCCTCAAACCCGTCAACTTTCGTGCACAATCGTCAACCCCCCTCCCGAAAGGCTTGTGAGAGACGGGAATTTGGAAAGGGGTGCCGAGACGATGAGTGAACAATCCGTAGCGATGAGGGTAAAAGGAGGGTAAAACGCAAAAACATGGCAAAAGGGACCGTTTTTGCGTTAAGATTAAGAAGAAGGGTAGTTCCTTATGGGGTGAGAAGGGGCGCTGAGCCCCAATGATTGACCGAGCGACGCGAGTTGAGGGGGAGCGACCCGCAAGCGGGTGCCCCGATGCGGCTTTGCCGCTGGAGGGGGCGCTGAGCCCCAATGATTGACCGAGCGACGCGAGTTGAGGGGGAAGGCTCCATGCGGCTTTGCCGCTGGAGGGGGCGCTGAGCCCCAATAATAGGATGGACGGTAAAATGAAGCTGAGCCATGTGGATAGCGATGGAAAGGCGCGAATGGTCGATGTCAGCGAAAAGCGGGAGACAGGCCGCGAGGCGCGGGCCTTCGGGGTGGTGCTGATGTCGGAGGACTCCTACGCGGCAGTGCGCCAGGGACAGGGCCCGAAAGGTGATGTTTTTACGGTGGCGAAAATCGCAGGCATAATGGCGGCAAAGAAAACGTCGGAGCTCGTCCCGCTCTGCCACCCTCTGCCCATAAGTTTTGTCGATGTGGCGTATGTCTTCAGGGACGAAAAGGCCCTTATCGAGATTACCTCGACCGTGAAGGTACAGGGCGCTACCGGTGTGGAGATGGAGGCTATGACGTGTGTTATGGTGACTGCCCTCACCATCTACGATATGTGCAAAGCGATCGACAAATCAATCGAGTTGGGGCCTTTTTACCTGCTCGAAAAAAGCGGGGGGAAGAGCGGAGTGTTCCGACGGAAAGCGCTGCCGGGCAGCATGTGACATCCATCAGGGAGATACAATGAAAGGCAAGGTTATTTCGGTCAATGTGAGCGACAATAAAGGCGAGAAAAAGCACAACATAGGGCGCTGCCGGTTGCTGGAGGGCCATGGCCTAGACAGCGACGCCCATGCAGGCCCCTGGCACCGGCAGGTGAGTCTGCTCGCCGCGGAAAGCATCGAGAAGATCAGGAAAATGGGACTCGACGTGAAGCCGGGTGATTTTGCGGAAAACCTGACAACGGAAGGCATAGAGCTCCCGACCCTCCCCATCGGGACGACACTCCGGGTGGGCGAGGTCTTGATGAAGGTGACCCAGATAGGCAAGGAATGCCATACAAGGTGCGCCATCTTTTATCAGGTGGGAGACTGCGTGATGCCCAAGGAGGGCATATTCACCGAAGTCATTGCGGGCGGGGAGGTTCGTGTGGGAGACGAGGTGGAGATACTCCCATGAGGTACAGGGCCGTAGTGATCACCATCAGCGACAAAGGCTCCACGGGGGAGCGGGTCGACACGAGCGGTCCCGGCCTTCGATCGATGCTGCAAAAGGCCTATGAGGTGACCGAAGTGGTGGTCATACCGGACGAAATCGATCTTATCGCAGAGACCATAAGAGACCAGGTCGATCGAAAAGGCATAGATCTTGTCGTCACCACCGGGGGGACAGGGGTCGGCCTGCGGGACGTCACGCCCGAGGCGACCCGCAGGGTAATTGAAAAAGAACTCCCCGGATTCTCAGAGGCCATGAGGATGGAAAGCTACCGCATTACGCCTTTCGCGCTGATTTCGCGCGCAGTCTGCGGCATCAGGCGACAATCGATCGTCATCAATCTGCCGGGCAGCCCCAAAGCCGCGGCGGAATGCCTTTCATTCATAGAGGCCGCCTTGCCCCATGCCCTGGAAAAGGTAAAGGGCGACCCCTCCGAGTGCGCCCGATAGCACACATAAGGGTTCATTGCAGTTTGTTGCGGTTTCTGGTTAAATGAGCACCATGGAACGCCGCTTCGACCTGAAGGGCAAGGGCCTCGTATTCCTTCTCATCTTCTGGTTTTTCTGGTTCATCAACATGGCCGTGAGGGTGAGCTTCGCACCCCTCCTGCCGCTCATTGAAGACGAATTTTTGGTCACTCATGCCAGGGCGAGCAGCATCTTCATGTTCATGTCTTTGGGGTATGCGCTGTCGATGTTTTTTTCCGGGTTCTACGTGGGCAGGTTCGGGTACAAGAAGTCGATAGCCCTTTCACTTGCCGCGACGTCCCTGGTGCTTTTCCTCATCCCCTTTGTCAAGGCGTTCTCCCTCCTTTACGTGTTCAATTTCATCATGGGCGCGTCGATCGGCGCCTATCTACCGGCAGTCCTGCCCCTGATCACCGAATACTATAGCGAACGCCACTGGGCCAGAGCCATAGCCATCCACGACTGCGGCGCCTCGGTTGGGATATTCTGCTGCCCCTTAATTGCGCTTTTTCTACTCAGGTTTTTCGGATGGAGGGGGACCTTTCAGGTCTTCGCCGTGGTACTCCTGGCAAATGCCGTACTCTGTTTTTTTATGGGTCATGAAGTAAAGGTCGTCCGTTCTGAAAAGAACGCCTTCGGCGATCTGTTCAGAACGCGGTCGCTTTGGATAATGATCATCCTTTTTATCCTTGCTACGGGGACCAACCTGGGCATCTTCGGCATAATGCCTCTCTATCTGACAAAAGAATTGTCCTTCGGCATCGGGTACGCCAATCACATGGTAAGCTTATCAAGACTCGGAGCCGTCGGTATCGCGGTGTCGGTGATTTTCTTCGTCCACAGGATCGACCCGATAAGGGCCCTATTCGTCATTATGCTTGTGGCGGGCATGTTTACGGTCTCCATAGGTATGGCTCCCGCCGGATACACGGGCATCCTTCTTTTCTTGCAGGCGGTGGTGGTCACGTGCTTTTTCCCTTTGGCATTCATAGCCGCGGCGAAGATATTTCCCAGCGAAAAGAGAAGCCTGGCGACCGGCGTTGTCGTGGCCTTCGGCATCCTCTTCGGAGGCGGCGCCGTCCCCTACCTGCTTGGTCTCTCCGGTGATCTCGTGGGCTTCAGACTCGGTATTTCGCTGCTCGGGCTGTTGGTCTGCCTGTCAAGCCCTATGGCCTTTGCCTTAAAGGCGCGCAAGTAACTCAAGAGAACACGTCTTCCGCCCGCGACCCCTTGTCCATTCTCAGTTTGAGCGGTTGTTCCTGTTCGAGCTTTTTTGCCCCGGAGACCTTTATCCTGATCCTCAGGTCATTGGGGCTATCGGCGTAGGCGATAGCGTTCTCGTAGCTGATCCTGCCCGCCTTATAGAGGTCGTAGATATGCTGGTCAAAGGTCTGCATGCCTTCATGATAGCCGAGGGCCATTGTCTCTTTCAAGACCTCGATTTCGCCCTTCATGATAAGGTCCTTTACCCTTGGCGTATCGAGCAGTATCTCGATTGCGGCGACCCTTGTTTCATCCACCGTGGGGATGAGTCTCTGCGATATGATGGCCCTGAGATTGAGGGAGAGTTGCATATAGATCTGAAGATGCCTCTCGACGGGGAAAAAATTGAGTATCCTCTCGAGCGCCTGGTCCGCGTTGTTTGAGTGGAGTGTGCCCAGGCAGAGGTGGCCGGTCTCGGCGAAGACCACGGCGTCTTCCATGGTCTCGGTGTCCCTGATCTCTCCTATGAGAATCACGTCGGGGGCCTGTCTCAGGGCGTTCTTGAGGGCGTTGTAAAAGGAGTGCGTATCGAATCCGACCTCCCTCTGGGTGACAACGCTCAACTTGTGCGGATGCACGAACTCGATGGGGTCCTCTATGGTGATGATGTGCCCCCGCTGGTTTTCGTTCCTGTGGTCTATCATGGCCGCAAGCGTTGTCGATTTTCCGCTCCCCGTTGCGCCGGACACCAGCACGAGACCGCGCTTACTCATGACGATGTCCTTCAATATCGGGGGCAGACCCAGGTCGTCCACAGTCTTCAGATGTATTTTGATCTGCCTCAGCACGATGCCTACGTTCCCGCGCTGCCGGAAGATATTCACCCTGAACCGGCCTAGGTCGGGGAAGAAAAGGGCGAGGTTCATCTCATGCTTCTCTTCGAAAATCTTCTTTTGCCTGTCGTTCATCACGCCTGCGGCGAGAGTCTGGGTATCGTCGCCGGACAGGGCCTTCTCACCGTAAGGCAGTACATCCCCCTGGATCCTGAACATGGGTGGTATGCCCTGGGTCAGATAGATATCGGAGGCATCCTTGTCTACCATGTGCTGCAGCAGGTCCATGAAAAACGCCGACATGGGCATGGCTCACCCCTAATATTTGGACATGTAGAAAGCCACTTCTTCCTGGGTGACGAGGTTTCTCGCAAGGAGATCTTTCACCGAGGCCTCCATGGTCTGCATCCCCAGTTGCCTGCTGGTCTGCATGGTAGAAGGGATCTGGGCGATCTTGTTTTCCCGGATCAGGTTTCTCACCGCCGCCGAGGCGGTCATGATCTCAAACGCCGCTACCCTGCCTTTACCATCCTTGTGCTTGAAGAGGGCCTGTGTGACGATGGCCTGGATGGATTCGGAGAGCATCGAGCGGACCTGGTTCTGTTGTGCCCCAGGGAAAACGTCCACGATCCTGTCGATGGTCTTGGGGGCGCCGCTCGTGTGGAGGGTCCCGAGCACGAGATGGCCTGTCTCTGCGGCAGTAAGGGCGAGCGATATCGTCTCAAGGTCCCTCATCTCGCCAATGAGCATCACGTCGGGGTCTTCCCGGAGCGCGGATCGAAGGGCATTCGCAAAGCTGTGCGTGTGAGGTCCGAGCTCCCGCTGGTTGACGATGCAGCTCTTCGAGGAATGCACGAACTCGATGGGGTCCTCTATCGTGATGATGTGCCCCTTGAGATCGGCGTTGATCAAGTCTACCATTGCGGCCAGGGTGGTCGATTTTCCGCTGCCCGTCGGCCCTGTCACGAGGACAAGCCCTCTTTCGAGCCGGCACAGGTCGCTGAGCACTTTCGGAAGACCGAGGGAGTCGAAAGTGGGGATCGTGCCCGGGATGGTCCGGAAGACGGCTGCGTCGCCGCGGTTCTGTTTGAAGACGTTCACCCTGAACCTGCCGTATTCTCCCAGGGAAAAGGAGAAGTCTATCTCGAGCTGCTCTTCGTATATTTTCCTCTGCTGGTCGTTCAGGATGTCGTAGATCATGTCATGGATCTCTTCCCTGCCGAGAAGCGGTGTTTCAAATTTCCGCATCTCTCCGTGGATCCTTACGTGCGGCGGCTCCCCCGCACTCAGGTGAAGGTCCGATGCCTTGTTATTGACGGCAAAGATCAGGAATTCTGCGATGTCCATAAGATGCTCCTATTTCTCCAGGGTCTCCAGCTCTTTCAGGGTAGGCAGATCGCCGGTGTCGCGGAGACCAAAGAGCTCGAGAAATCTTCTCGTGGTCCGAAATACCATTGGATGGCCCACATCCTCATTTCTCCCGGCAATCTCGATCAGCTTTCGGTCAAGGAGCTGCCTGACGCTGCGGGTGGAGTCGACGCCTCTCAAGCCGTCGATCTCGCGCTTCGCGATCGGCTGCCTGTACGCAACGACGGCGAGCGTCTCGAGCACGGCCCTTGTCAAACCGACTTCTTTCTCCTTCACGAACCGCTTTACCCACTCCTTGTAACCCAGTCTCGTCCTCATCTGGTACGCCGCCGAGACCTCCACGATCTCCACGGCCCGGTCGGACGCCGCACATGCGGTCATAAGGCTGGAGAGCGCAGACTGAAGCTCCAGGACGGTAAACTCAGGCAGCCCCTTCTGCAGCCTCTTGAGTGTTATCGGCCTTGATGATGAAAAGATAATAGCCTCAATGATGCGCTCCAACTCTGTCAACCCAGGAAATCTCCTATTTTTTCAAGAACGGCTTCACGCTCTTCAGGATACCGGTGCCAGTCTATTCCCTTTTCTTTGGAAAACCAAGTGAATTGCCGCTTCGCATAGCGACGCGTCGCTCTCTTGACAGCCTCGACCATCTCCTGATGCCCGATGTTGCCTGTCAGGTGGAGCACGATCTCGCGGTAGCCGATGCCCTGAAAGGGTCTGGCGGAAAGCGGGTAGTGTCGCAGCAAACCCTCCGTCTCCTCCACCCATCCCAGGTGGAGCATAAGATCGACTCTCCTCTCGATCTTCCGATACAGTTCTCCCCTCTCCCGGCAGAGGCCGATCTTGAGCACGTCGTACCTTTCATCGCGAAACCCGTGGCTGCCGCTATGCTCGGACATGGTAACACCGGAGAGGCAGTAGATCTCCAGCGCCCTCACCACCCTGACCCGGTCGTGCGGGCTGATGGAGCGGGCGTATGCCGGGTCAAGCCGTTCGAGTTCCCCGTAGACTGAGAGGGGGTCCGCAAGGTACCTGGATTTCAGCCTGTTTCTCAGGTCCGCGTCCGTTGGCGCGTCGAAAATGCCGTGGAAGAGTACGCGCAGATAGAGACCTGTTCCGCCCACTACCAGGGGAATGCCCCCCCTTTCCGATATCTCCCGGACGGCCCGGTCCGCCATTTTCTGAAACCTGGCCGCGTTGAACGCCTCGTCGGGTTCCGCCACGTCTACCACATGGTGGGGCGTCTGCGTCCGGGCGGCCGCATCAGGCTTTGCGCTGCCGATGTCGAAATGTCGGTAAACCTGCATCGAATCGGCGTTGACGATCTCGCCGCCGATCTTCGGCGCAAGCCATAGGGCCAGATCGGACTTACCCGTACAAGTGGGGCCGAGGATGCAGACGACCTTGAGACGCTTTGCCAACATTAAGGATAGTGGTATATAATAACAATTCCCATGTCAAGGATTATAAAACTTGCCATCATCATCTTTTTTTTCCCTGCGGCCCTGGGCGTTGCCCTTGGTTACAGCCTGGTCAACTATCTGGAGATACCGGATGTCAAGGACCTCTCGCATTATGTGCCGAAATCGGCAACGAGGCTGTACGCCGATGACGGCGCGCTCTTCGCGGAGCTGTTTATCGAAAAAAGAGTGCCTATACCGCTCTCGGAGATGCCGGACCACTTGAGAAAGGCCTTTATCGCCATAGAAGACGTGAGGTTTTATGAGCATTTCGGCTTCGACCTGCGGGGCATCGGCAGGGCCCTTTACAAGAACGTTTTGAGGAAGGGCATGAGCGAAGGGGCTTCGACCATTACCCAGCAGCTTGCGAGGAACCTCTTCCTGACCCCCACAAAGAGTTTAAAAAGAAAGATCGAAGAGATTATTCTCGCCGTCAACATCGAGCGGAGCTATTCCAAAGACGAGATACTGAGCATGTACCTGAACCTCATCTACCTCGGGGAGGGCGCGTATGGGGTTGAAGCGGCGAGCTACACCTACTTTGACAAAAAGGCAAAGAACCTTTCCCTTGCGGAGGCGGCCGTCCTCGCCGGTCTGACAAAATCGCCGTCCCGCTCTTCTCCGTTCAAGAACCAGGCTAAAACCCTGGAGCGCCGGAACCTGGTCCTCAGAAAGATGTTGGAAGCAGATTTTATCAGCCGGGCCCAGTACGGGGCGGCGGTGGCGGCGCCCCTCGTTCTTGCTCCTTTCCGGATACACGAGAAGAAGACGGGGTTCTTCATCGAGCAGACCAAACAGGCGCTCGAAGAGTATCTCCCCCGGCAGGAGGAGATCTTGACGACCGGCTTGAACGTGCACACCACCATCAACCTGAAGATGACCGAATACGCCTATGACGCTATAGAAAAGGGGATGAGGCTCTACCGGGAGCGAAACCCAAAGGCAGAGGTACTCCCGGAAGTGGCGTTTATTGCTATGGACGTCAAAACAGGTGAGGTCAAGGTGCTCATCGGCGGCAAAGACTTCGACAGCTCTCCTTACAACCGGGCCACTCAAGGGAGGCGTCAGCCCGGGTCCGCCTTCAAGCCCATCATTTATCTGACTGCCCTTACCCAGGGGTGTGGGCCGGAGATGACGCTCATCGACGCGCCTCTCACCTTCACGGATTCGGCCGGAGAGGTCTGGCAGCCGCGGAATTACAACAATGAATATCACGGGGCCGTGACGATGAGGAGGGCTCTGGAGCTTTCGCTCAACACCGCGACAGTGAGGCTCCTTGAGAGGGTCGGCGTGTCGAATGTGGTTCAGCTTGCGAAGAGACTTCATATAAACAGCGCCTTTGCCCCAAACCTTTCCCTTGCCCTCGGCTCGACGGAGGTTTCCCCGCTGGAGCTTGCGGCGGCCTATGCCGTCATTGCACGAGAAGGTACGTATATTCCTCCCTCCACTATAAGGAATGTTCTGACCGCGCAGGGCGAGGAGATGCACCGGGACGCCGTGGAGGAGCGCGTCGTCGCTCCGGAGGTTGTCTACACCCTTATCGATATGATGAAAGGCGTGATAAAACGGGGGACAGCCGGAAAAGCGGCGGGGATGCCTTACTTTCTTGCCGGGAAAACGGGGACGACCAATGACTTCAGGGACGCCTGGTTCGTCGGTTTTTCTCCCCACCTCCTTTGCCTTGTCTGGGTGGGGTACGACAAGGGCACCTTCCTCGGCAAGAGAGAATCAGGCGGCACAACTGCGCTGCCCATCTGGATGGAGTTCATGTCGAAGGCGCTCCCTCTCTATCCGAACGAGGACTTTCAGGTCCCGGAAAAAGAACCGGCGGCCCATTATGTGTATCCCCCTCCCGGCGATGCGGGAGGCGCCATGCCTGCCGCGCCTGCCCAAAGCCCCCCACGGCCTTCGGTGCCGCCCCTTCCTGCGCCGCCGCCCGTCATCCCCGATGTGCCCGCCCGAAACACTCGGACCCCCGGCCTTTAGAGGTTTGTGCGAACCCATTACCGCTTTGCTTGACAACCCCGCCTTCTATCTGTTCTATTTAAAGGCAAATTTATCATTTTTACTCATGAAAGAGGGCTGAATGAAGAGGATAGCCATTACAGGGACCGGGTCATATGTGCCGGAAAAGGTATTAAGCAACCACGACATCGAGAAATTCCTCGATACGTCGGACGAATGGATTTATACGCGGACCGGCATAAGGGAGAGGCGGATTGCGGACAAGGCCATGGCCACGTCCGACCTGAGCAAGATCGCGTGCGAGCGCGCTATGGAAATGGCGGGCGTAACGAAGGACGATATCGACCTTATCGTCCTTGCAACCATCACCCCGGACACACACTGCCCCGCCGGGGCCAACTGGTTGGAGGCGAAGCTCGGCTGCGGAAACGCAGTCTCTTTTGACATCACGGCGGCATGCTCGGGGTTTATTTTCGCGCTTCATTTGGCCGACAAGCTCATACGCTGCGGCGCGAACAAAATGGCGCTGGTCTGTGCGGGCGAGATTATGACAAGGGTCGTCAACTGGGAGGAAAGGGAGAGCTGTATTCTGTGGGGCGACGGCGCCGGGGCGGTGGTTCTCACCGAAACGGATGCCGGCCACGAAGTCCTTTCCACGCATATCCATACGGACGGGGCAAACGGCGACACCCTCCTGATGCCTGGAGGCGGTTCAGCCACGACCCCTATTTCGCACGAGAGCGTCGACAAGAAGCTGCACGTGCTCAAGATGATCGAGGCGAACAAATCGTTCAAGGTCGCGGTGAGCAGGTTCGCGGAGGCAGCAGAGGAGGCGGCCGCCTCAGGCGGCTGCACAATGAATGACATCGACGTGATCATCCCCCACCAGGCAAATATCAGGATCATCCAGGGTATGGCGAAGAAGTTGAAGGTCCCCGCAGAGAAGGTCTATATGACCATCGAGCGGTTCGGCAACATCTCTTCCGCCACCGTCCCCATAGCGCTTGATGAAGCGGTTAGGGACGGTACCATCGTTCCCGGCAAGCGCGTGGTCCTCACAGCATTCGGCGGCGGGCTCACCTGGGGAAGCAGCCTGGTGCACTGGTAGGTACGGTATCGCTACAATCTTTGGATCAGGTAGAGAAAGGTAGGGAGGACGGTTGCCGCCTTGACCCTGTCAAATTGAGCGAGCAATGCCCTTTCTTCTTCTCTTCCGGCCCTATTGTCCCGGACCATGGGCGAGATATAGAAATGCCCCTTGCCGCATAAAGGCCCGGCCGCGTCTTTTGCCAACTGTGGCAGAGAGGCGAGATGGCTCGCCGGGAGATCGAGGCCGATGACAAAATTGGCGCTCACCTCGATGCGCTCGTATTCCCTGTTGATCGCGCACATGCGGTAAAAGGCGTCCCTGATCCGCTCGACGGAAACCGGCTTTTTCAAGAACTGCAGGGTCGCGGCGTCGGCCGATTCCAAGCCGATGTTGATGCAGGCGACAAAGGGCATCTGGTTGAGGGATTGGAAGAGGCGCTCTTTCGCACGGAGGAGCGAGTCGGCGCTCCCGAAGAGGAAGAGCCTCGGTCTTTCCATGAAGGAGTGTTCGAACCCCAGGGAGTCGTAAGCCGACTGCGCGGCGCACTCGATCAGGTCGGCCCCGACGGCCAGGGCATCGTGCTGTCCCAGGAAAAGGGCATTGTGATTTGGCAGGTCAGGGCCGTAGAACCGTTTGAGGCCGGTTATCTGCCCGGCCACGTCGGTCCTTGATCGGGCG
Organism: uncultured delta proteobacterium; assembly: GCA_963768735.1. Classification (GTDB taxonomy): domain Bacteria; phylum Desulfobacterota; class Syntrophorhabdia; order Syntrophorhabdales; family WCHB1-27; genus BOG-1155. Next base: position 808,719 of record CAVYJH010000003.1, read on the forward strand.
GATAGCTCCCGGCCGGTTTTGACGCTGCAAAAACCGCAGTTGTAGAGGCAGCCGTCGGCCAGAATGAGCGGGATCACCTCATAGTCGGCATGACGGGCGTCCGGGGGCAGCACGCTCACGCGGCCGCCGATGATCCGGTGAAACTGCCGTGCCTTCCCGACGAGCGCCTTCTTGTCGTGTGCCGCGCCACGCGCAAAGAATCTCCCTATCTCAGGAGGGACGGCTGCCGACCCGATCCGGCTCATCCTTTCCAACAACCGCCAGGCCGCAAGGAAAGCCTGCCCGCACCCCTTTGGAAAGAAATGGCTTATCCGCCATGATGGAGTTGCTTGGGTAGGAGAGGCAGGGGAAATAGTATTCCCCGAAGCGGCCCACTATCCCGTTGTAGTCGCCGGAGGAGTAGTAAATCCAGTCGTTGCCTTGGGTGCGCTTCAGCCACTCGGCCGGATTGGGCCAATCATCGCGGCGCCCCTGGATATACTTCGAGCTCTCCACGCAGGTCGAACTGGAAGATATAATCCTTAGTTTTTATCTCGTTGTAGACGCCGTAACGGACGGGGTAGCTGACTTTCGCATACTCCCTGGCGCCTGCCTTATCGGTAGTAATGCTAAGCTCGTCGACGCAGTGGATCACGCCGTGCTTTCCTCGCCCAGAAGCTCAAGCATCCGGTCAACGTTGGATGTGGGCAAGGCGCAGGCGTTATTGGAGCAGACGTAGGCCATGGCCCCTGCCTCCCCGGACCGGAACGCGCTTGAGAAGGGGGCCAGCTCCGAAAGGGGCGGCCCCACCGCGCCGCAGGCGTCCTCGGCCCGGAGAAGGACTACCTTTTCCGGTATGAAGCGCGATCTGAGGGCCTGGAGCATGGCTTGCAGCTCGACGGACCCCGGCGGCCCGGCCAGCACCACCTCGTGCGACGGCCCCAGGGCAAAGCTTAAGGCGCAGAGGAGCTGGGTAAAGCCGGCCGGGGATTGCGCCACCCTGCCCGACAACGCGCGGCCGAGCCGAGCCGCCTTGTTTTCCAGGTCCGTGTCACCCGTCATCCGTGCCAGCCGCAGGAGATTGAGCATGGAGACCGAGTTGCCCGACGGCACGGGGCCGTCGTAGGCATCCTTCTGGCGGAGCAGAAGCTCCTCGCCGTCATCGGGCGTGAAAAAGAAGCCTCCCTCCGCTTCGTCCCAGAAATGCGCCAGTTGATCGCGGTTGAGCCAAAGGGCCAGGGCGAGGAGACTGGTATCGAATGTGGCCTCGTAAAGCTCGATGAGCCCCCAGACCAGAAAGGCGTAGTCGTCCAGGTTTGCCGGTATCGATGCCTCTCCATCCCGGTATCGGTGCAGAAGTCGCCCGTCCTCCCCGACCATGTGGTCCGTGATGAAGCGGAGGGCTTTCTTGGCTGCCTCTGCATAGGCCGGCTCTCCGAGCACCTGGGCGCCCCGGGCCAGGGCAGCTATCATGAGTCCGTTCCAATCGGTCAATACCTTGTCGTCTTTATGGGGATGAACCCGTTTTTCGCGCACCGCAAAAAGGATCTGCCGCGCTCGTTCCAGCTCCGCAAGCAGTGAGTCAGGTGCAGCGCCCCTCTCCGCAGGTATATCCGTGAGCTCCTCTTTCAGGTGGAGTATATTGCTCCCCGCCTCGCCATGTCCTGCCGGGTCCACCCAGTTTCCGTCCGGCAGGACATGGAAGCGCCCTATCACCAGGTCAGCGAGTCCGGCATCGAGGACATCCCGGATCTCCCGCTCCGACCAGACGTAGAATTTGCCCTCTACCCCCTCGCTGTCCGCGTCTTCCGCGGAGTAAAAGGGGCCCTCCGGATCGGTCATGTCCCTCAGCACGTAGGTGAAGATCTCGCCGGCGGTATTTGCGTATTTGGCGTCCCCGGTCGCCTGAAAGGCCTCCAGATAGGCCAGGCTGAGCAGGGCCTGGTCGTAGAGCATCTTCTCGAAGTGCGGCACGCGCCAGCTCTGATCCGTGGAATACCGGTGGAACCCGAACCCCACGTGGTCATAAATCCCCCCGCGTCGCATCGCTTTGAGGGTGCGTTCCACCATGGCCGTGCTGCGGGCGTCGCGGGTCCGTTTCCCGTACCGCAGCAGAAAGCCCAGGTTGTGGGGTGTGGGAAACTTGGGGGCGCCGCCGAAACCGCCGTAGCGCTTGTCGAAGCGGCTGACGAAGCCCTCGAAAGCCTGGTGAAGCGTTTCCGCGTTCAGACCGGTCGCCGCCGGGGTCTCCATGAAGTGCCGGAGCCGCTCCATGTGCTCCCGTCCTGTGCCGAGGACCTCCGCCCTGCGGGTATTCCAGAGCTGCTTCACCTGCGGCGCGAGTTCCATCAGACCGAGCCTGCCGTACCTGCCCTCCTTCGGGATGTAGGTCGCCGCATAAAAGGGGGTTTTGTCCGGCGCCATCAGTATGGTCAGGGGCCACCCGCCGCTGCCCGTCACCACCTGGCATACCGCCATGTAGATATTGTCGATATCGGGCCGCTCTTCCCTGTCCACCTTGATGCAGATAAAGGTGTCATTGAGCATGGCCGCCACCTGCGGGTCTTCAAAGGATTCCCGCTCCATGACGTGGCACCAGTGGCAGGTCGAGTAGCCTATGGACAGGAAGATCGGTTTGTCCGCCTGGGCCGCCGCCTCAAAGGCGGCCGTCCCCCAGGGATACCAGTCCACCGGATTTCCCGCGTGCTGCAGGAGGTAGGGACTCTTCTCATATTGAAGCCTGTTCCGCTGCCCATTTTCGTTCACGATGCTCCATTGTGCCCCTCCTTGACCGGCGCGGTGCGGATGACCGGGCGCGTAAATCCTCACCGGGCTCATGGTGATAATCTATGTCTCCCGCTTCGGATAAGCCAGCGCAAAAGTGCGGACCGGTCAGCGGCAATCTACGCGAAATGGGCGACGGGGAACGATGGTCGACGGCATAAATAAAGGCGGGGCCGCGTCGGGCGGCCCCGCCTTTATTGCGTCGAGTGCCGATGCTTAGTACTTAAATCTTTTCCTCAGTAAAGCGATGCCTGCAAGACCCGGCCCAAGGAGCAGGAATGCCGAGGGGAGGGGAACAGGCGTTACCGTTGCCGTCACACCGGTGAAGTCGAAGACGCTTGCATCATTCTGAAACGCGAAGGTGAGAGGGGTGCTGGTGGTGGTAGCCCTCGTCCAGAACCCATACTCGGTCCAGCCAAAGGCATTGGCGTTTTCCATACTGGGGGCCTGAGCGATGCCGTTCCACTCGACCAGGAACACATTGGTCCCTCCCAAAGTCGCCGGTGCGTTATTGGCGAGCCAGAAGGTCACCGTATAGCCCTGACCGGGCGTCGTGGCGATGTTCTGGGAAATGAAGGTGGGGAAACCGGTTGAACCGAATTGCGCGTACGTTGCGCTCGGCGCGGCCGGCGTAAGGCTGAGGCCGTCGTTATTGACTAGATACCAGGAGGTGACCCCCGTATTCCCGCTGATGGTCCAGCCGGTGAAATCGCCCGTCGTAAAGCTGCCGTTCGCCACCAGGTCGGCATTCGCCGTACCCGCCTTTATCGCAAAGAAGAGCATTACGACCATCGCAACTACAATAAGTTTTTTGAACATGTGAGCCTCCCTATTCATTGGAAAATCGTACCATTTCATCTGTTTCGCCCATCGCTTCTGTTACGGGGTCTGGATGACGGCGAAATCACCGGCGTTGTTGACGACCGCCCAGGCGGTGTGCGTCGCCGGGTCGACTCCGTAAGTGCCCAGGGGGTAATTCGCGTTATACGGACCAAAGATGAACTTCTTGCTCGCGGCTTTGACCCAGTTGCCGTTCACGTCCTTCGTGGCGAGAAAGACAAGCTTGCCCGCATTGAGCGTTGCTGTGCTCACGGCGACTTTAGGGTCGTATGTCATGGAGAGGGCGTAGGCGTCGGTCGTGGCAGCCGCTACGTCATTCATGCCCCAGAGGGTTAGGGTGTCGCTCAGCATGGCGGATGTCTTGGGGGCCCAACCCGTGTTCACGGCCTTCGTCAACGGACGACCGCTGTGGTCTTTTACGGTGCTCCCGTTAGTGCCATTTAAGATCGCGGCGTGCGTGCCGAAGAAGGTGCTGCCGTATGCGTCCGTGCCTGCCGCGATGGCGTCCTGAACGGTGGTGTAGCTCGCGCCCTGGGCTACCATGAATTCCTTGCCGTTGAGACTATAGCCGAAGGTCTCACGCTCCTGCCAGTTGCCGGTGAGGGTAGGTGTGGTAGTAATATTGCTTCCGCCTACGCTGCCTGAGTTCACGGCATAATAATCGATGCTGACTTTCGGACCGTCGACTGTCACGATGTAATAGGGGATGTAGTAGAGGTCCTGTGAAATTTCCACCTGTCGCGTGTGGCCAAAGGCAGGCACGTTATACTTGGTATCATTCGACGGGATGGCAGGTGTGTAGTACTTGTTGCTGTTGGAGGCGCATGTCAGCTCGGTCACGTAATTTGTAAGGTCCGTCGTGTAGACCCTGGAGTGGTCGTGCATGTGGTCGTGGCCGTTGATGTACCAGCGCACGCCGTTGCTGACGAGGGCATCGATAAAGGCGTTCGTGCCGGTCGAATCCTTCGAGGGGTCGCTACCGAAGAGCACGTCGACATGGTCTTCCGTGATCAACCCTTTGTGGCTGAACACGAAGCCGTGGCCGTGGCTCGGCTTGCCGGCGAGCACGCTGCCGATCCAGGTCTGTTGGTCGTCAATTGCCCAACCGCCGCCCGGGTTGGACGTCCCGGCGCCGTTCAAAGGGGTAAACTGGTCGATGAGCACGAAGGTCGCGTTATTATAGGTAAAGCCGTAGCTCAGGCCCGTAAGGCCCAGACTTGGGTTCGGGCTGGAGAAGTTGGACCCGACCTGGAAAGAGCCCCCTGCCTTCGTGGGCATCACGAATGTCGAAGGGTCGGGGTTCGGGACGGTGTACGCATCAGCGGGCGTCGTGTTGTTCAGGCCGTTCTGCGTCTGGGGGTAGAGGTATGTGAACCACCCTGACGCGCCCTGGGAATCGTCGTGGTTGCCGCGGTGCGGGAAGAAGCCGATGCCCGCGTTGTAGAGGGCCTGGGCGGAAGCGGCCCTGAGGGCCTCGCCTGCCATGCCGATGCTCCACGTCGGCTTGCCGCCATACACAGCGCCTGAAGCAAAGGGGCCCACGGCGCTGCAAAGCGTCGAGGCCTGGCAGTTGGCCGCAACGCTCGCGGCGTTCAGACCGGGGTACCACGCGCTGTTGGTGACCGCGGTCGTGCTTGTGCCTGAGTCTACAAGGTCGCCGACGGCGATCACGAACTTGACGTTGTTGGCGATAAATGCCTTGTTGGCCTGGTTGATGATGTCGATTGCACTCGAATATGGGTTCTTGCCGTCGTCGGCGGTCACCCACTGGGTATCGGACAGGACGCCGAACTTCCACGGGTCGGCCGATGCCGCAGGGACAAAGGCAAAGACAGTTGCTGCGATGGCACATAGCAGCGAGACTAATTGTGCTTTTTTCATTTCATTCCTCCTTATCGATCTGTGAAACTTCATCGTTAACTCACCCGCACTCCACCCTCTCAGTGCCCCTTTTTTCCCGAGCCACCCCCTTCGGCGACCGGTCCTTCGGCGACCGGTTCCCTCATTAATAGAATTCGAATGGATCGTGATGACGCCCACAGGTTACCGCAGCGATATTTCAGTCAGACGAACAATCAGTTAAAAATCGGTGAATACGTCAGGGTGGGTCCTAGGATGTCGTGTTGCTCGCCCCGCTCTTCGCAGTACCGGTCGATCCGGCGTCCGGCGGCTGTTCGCTCCCCTGTTTTTGGCTCGCCTCGGCCGCTTGTGTCCTAGGAGAAGTCTCGTCCTGCCCGATGATGTGGACCCGCCCATCGTCGTCCGTCATGTGCGGGACAGGCTGCCCATCTTTGCCGATCGGGACTTCCGGCAGCTCCCGGGGCACGGGCGGAACATAGCTCCTCGAATCCACCGTGTCGGGCGGAGGGGAAAGGGCTTCCGTTGCCCCGGAAGCTGCCGGCCTGCTCCACACGATCTTTCCCATGACCGTGAGGAGCGGTGCCCGCGCTTGTCCCCGTTCGATCACCACGTAATTGTAGCCCCGCATGATTTTGGGAAGGGCCTGATCGAGGGTAAGGCGTTTGAAGTGCAGGGTGAGGGGCTCGCCAGCCGGCATCCGGCCGTTAATCTCGATGACCCCCTTTTCCGCCATGCTGCGGAGCACCTCACTGAGGGGGCGGTCGTATATATCGGCGCTCATAGTCGAATCCGTCAAGGAGAGGTCGAGGACGACGCCTGTCGCGGCCGCCGGAACCGGACGCATCAAAGCACCCGCCACGAAGAGCGGGAGCAAGAGGCGGATCACTGCGCAGATCTTCACCCGCACAAAGTCCTTTCGTGGAAATGCGCAACAGGAGAAACATGGGCTGTCATACTAGTACCAAGGTAGAGAATTTTACCGTCCTCGCATTTCAGTCCTGCAAATAGTCAGTTAAGAATCGGTGAATACGTCGGGGTGAAAAGGCATGGAGGGGCAATGGGCGCCGGGAGACCCGTTTTTTAACAGAAAGCTCACACAACAATAATATCCCTATGATAGAAGTGTCGATGTTCCGGGCAGGGGAGGGGAGGCCGAACCGCGCCCGTGGACAATTCTCGGTTCATAGAAAAATACCGCGTGAGGTTATGATGAAAAAAAGAGCCCCCCTTTTCCTGCTCGTTGCCGCCGCCGCCCTCCTGTTTTTTCCTCCCGGCTCTTCCGGGGCGGACGCGATCAGGGTCGGCATCGTCGACGCCTATCAGGCGTCGCCGTCCGCCCTTCCTGCAGACGTGCTCGACGGGTTCTTGCTTGCCGTTGATAAGATCAACGCCGAGGGAGGCGTCCGGGGCATGCGGATCGTTCCCGTGACGGGGGGCGGGAAAGCACGGTCGGGCAGGGGTCTCGAAACTGCACGGGCCCTCGTGGCCGAGGATAAGGTCGATATCCTCGTCGCCGTCACAGACCGTGCAAGCGCCCTTGATCTCGCCGGTTTCGCGGCTGGCAAGCGGATACCTCTTTTCGTCGCCTTTTCCGAGCGCCCGGTTACAGGCGGGCGCGAGGGAAACCGCTACGTCTTTAACATGGCCGAAAGCCCTCGCATGGCAGGGCAGGCCGCCGGGGTCATGTTCCACGAGAAGCCCTACGAGAATTACTGGATCGCGGGTGAGGACGACGAGTATGGCCACGCCCTCGCCGACGCGTTCTGGGGCATGCTCAAGAAGCTGGAGCCGACCTTTGTGCTGGTGGGTCAGTCATGGTGGAAGGAGGGAGAGAAGGACTTCAGCCCCTATATCGCGCGCATCATCGCGGCACAACCGGATGTGGTGGTCGTGGCGATCGGCCCGTCAAATATCGCCCGCTTCCAGAAGGCCGCAAGGGCCTCGGGCCTGAGCGGGAAGATCCCCTTCTACCAGCACTGGGCAAACGAGCAGTCCGTGCTCGCGGAACAGGGTAATGACGCCGTGGAAGGCGTGTACGGCACGGCCTCCTATCTTTTCTACAACCCTTCCACACCGGCAAATAAGGCCTTCAGCGACGAGTTCCGGAGGGCTTTTCACCGGTATCCGGGCAGCGGCGCCTTTTACGGCGCCATGACAGCCAGGTTCATCGCCGAAGGGTACAGGAAGGCGGGCAAGGTCGACAGGGAGCAATTAATCTCCTCCCTCGAAGGCATGAGGCTCGATAGTCCCGTGGGGAGTGTCGCGATCCGCTCCTGCGACCACCAGTTAGAGCTGCCCATGTTCCTGAGCCTGACAGGGAGAAATCTCGTGTACCCGGATTTCCTTGCCTCGATCAGCCTTCAGTCGCTGGGCGCGCGGTATTACATGCCGGTCTGCACGGAAGGGGCGAAGGCAGGGAAGTAGCAGCAGGGTGACGGGGGCGCCCCGGCAGTAAAGCCGCCCCGTGCTCAACGCAGCTCAGAGCCTGAACATTTCTTTTGTGTCCCTGTCCCAGTCGTCCCAGAGGTACGCAGACTCCTTCCTGTCCGCGATCAGCCTCATCGCGTAGCGGACCTGATGTTCATAGAATTCGCAGAATGCGCCTCTGCCTTCCATCGATCCGTGGGCCTGATAGGCCTCGGCAGGGCAGGGCGCCCCGCAGAAATGCCTTATGGCGCAAAGGCTGCATGGGGTGATGTGCTCGACTTGACGGGTGGTCACCAGCCTGAAGGGCCCGGAGGCGAGTATGGCAGGCAGCGCATCCTTGAAGAGGTTGCCTCCCTTGAACCCGGGCAGCCCTATAAACTCGCTGCAGGGATAGACATCGCCTTCTGCCGATACGGCAAAGAAGCATCTGCCTCCCCCGCATGGACTGATGTCGCACATAAGCCTTCGGCCGGTAGGGGCAATAATGCCGAGGAGGATATTGGCAAAGTTCCCGATAATGAGCTTGCGCCCTGTCTCCTGGTAAAGCTCGAAGGTGCGGTCGAGGGCTTTGATAAACATGCGCGCCATCTCCCGGTCCGGCGGTTTTGCCGCCCTCCCCCCTTCGAGGGTGCAGCGCACCTGGTTCACAAGGCAGTTCTCCAGCCCGCATGTATGGAAGAATTCAACTATCTTGACCAGACTCCTCACATTTTGGCTGGTTACCGTACAGATAAGGTTGAACAGCGGGTAGTCCCTGCACATCTCTACGGCCTCAAGGACCTTCTTGAACGTGCCGGTCCCTGCCCAGTTTTTTCGATGTTTGTCGGCGACGACCGGGGTATGTCCGTCGAGAGAGGCGCCGATAGCTACCTCGTGGGACACGAGGAACTGCACGTCCTCCTTTTCGAGGAGGGTGGCGTTCGTCTGGATGCCGAAGTCAAAGTCGCCGGCGTACTCATCTATGGCACGAAAGACCGCCCTCTTGTTCATCAGGGGCTCTGAGCCGTGAAACACGATTTGAGGCTTCCGGCCCCCGGAGGGCATTGTGGCAGAGAAGTAATCAGCCAGGATGAGCAATGCCTTCTTCATCTCTTCCCACGCCATATGCCTACCGCTCTTCCTCTGTGCCTCGGGGATGTAGCAATAGGTGCAATTGAGGTTGCACTGCTCGGTGGGATTGAAGTAGACCGCGGATGGGGTGAGGCCGAACCTCAGCGTCTCCATCTCCTCGCTCATTTCCTTGAAATGCTTTTCCAGCTTCCCGGCTATTTCTCCGCTGCTCAGGGCGTCGCCGAGATGGTTCTTCTCGATGAGGCTCCAGAACGCCGTATCAGGCTGAATTACGGCTACGTACACGGGATGCTGCAAATCGATGATCTGCAGGCAGTTACCGTCACCGGTGTTGAGGAAGCGGCCGCTGCCGGCGGCCGCTTCCTTCGACTCGCAAGTTCTTTTCATCTCACTCATTCCCTATTTTTTCAGGTCCTTGGCGATAAGGATATAGTGAGAGAGTCCGACGCCTTCGGCTCTACAGCTTTTCCGATAGCCTATTACCTTTTCCGCTGCCTTTTCCTCGACCGCTTTCTTCATAATCGCCACCTCCTCTTTGTGATTTACGTCCTGGGCCTTGAGCCGCGCTGCAAATAAAAAAGGCTCCAGCATGAAATTCATGCCGAAACCCTTTGCCTTCGAGTCTCGTTATCTCCACCTGTCAGCAGGTCTTCTGGCTTAGGATCGTCCCGAGCGCTGCGGCCTTCCCGTATGGTGCCGCTTCCGGCGTTACAGTGGCCTTGTCACGCAGCCTCAGTCCCCTTTACAGCGGTGGGTCCGCCACGGAATTTCACCGTGTTCCGAGATACTGACATAGTAGTTATAGGATATCCGAAGAACCCCTGTCAAGGGAAAATTCACGTCGTGAAAAATTCATGTGACTATTAACGTGACACAAGAAAAGGGCGGCGGTAAAATGGCGATATGTGGCCTGTTCTCCATTGGGGGCGATAGGCCGGTGGTCATATGGTAGAGGAAGACTCAGAGCAGAGCGACAGCGGTCTGGTTATCCATCCGGGAGGTCTCGGCGACGTCTGCCTTTCGGAGTCGACGCTGCTCTCCCTGAGGCAGCACTTCGGCGCAACGCTCGGGGCGGTAGGCACGAAGCGTGTCCTCGACGTGTTCCGGCCATATTTTGCCGGCGTCGACTCCATAGACCGTAAGACCTGGATGTGTCTCTTCTCCGATCACCCTGCGGCCCGGACGTGGCAAAGGATCGTCCTCATCGGCAAGGACAGGACGGGCGCGCTCCGGGAACGGATCTCCCGTCTTTGCGACGAGCTCATCTTTATCGACATGTATCCCGAGGGCCGGCAGGTGCACGTGGAAGAGTATCAGCTTGAGCAGCTCCCGCGATACGGGATCGCGCCCGTAAGAAAAGAGATGCGGGCACACAGGGGGAACCGGGTAATTCTCTATCCCGAAAGACCTTATAAGAAGAGGAAGTGGCCCGTCGAACGCTTCCTGGAAGTCTACGAGAACCTCAGGGGCCTGGGGATCGAAAGCGTGCTCATGCGCCCGCCAGGCCTCGACCTCCCGGCCGTCTCTGCCTGCTCCTTCGGGTTGCTGGCCGATATTGCCGCCTTCTTCTCGGGCGGCGGCATTTTTTTCTCCAACGATTCAGGCATGGCCCATTTCGCTGCCCGATGCGGTCTCCTGGCGGCCACCCTGTTTCAGGACACCGACCCGCTCGTCTGGGGCCCAAAAGGCGGCCTGGTCCTGAAGTGGACCGAAGCGCCGCCCTCCGTGCAGGAGGCAACGGACTTCGTCACGCACGCCTTATGAAGGCTAGGATTGCCGCTCTTTCTTCTTTTGGCTGGGCGGTTTCACCTGATCGAGCAGCCTCAGTGCCGCCTCTCCCTCCGGTGAGTTTATGCCGTATTTTGCAACGGCCTTTTCGAGGTTGACCTTGGCTGCCTGGTACCTGCCGGTCTCCATATAGTAGCGGCCCAGGTATTCGTACCCCCCGGCTTCGTTGCCGTCTCTTCCAAGCACCATCCCCATCCTCTGATAGACCTCGGGGAAGGTTTCGGCATAGGGCACAAGCTCTTTCAGTATCCGCCAGGCCGAGGTAAAGTCGCCCTGTCCCTCGTAAGCCTTTGCCAGGAAATACCTGGCTACGGGATGAGTCTGGCCGCCAAGTACCTTGATGGCCTCCTGAAAATGGTGGCCGGCAACCAGGAACTCACCCACGAACAACGGTGCATAGGGAGAATCTATCGCCTTTGCCAGGGCCACCGCCCGGTCCGTATCGCCTTTCAACGAATAGACGAGTGCAGCCCCGTAGGCGCTGACCGGATCTTTCGGGTCCCTCTGGTATTTCCCGAGCCATATACTTTCATTCTGGGCGCCCAGGGGCCCGTCGTGGATGCGCACCCTGGTCACAATGAAAGGGAAGAACGACACATCCACCATGGTCTTCAGGGGCTTTGCCATTTGCCGTATCGTCATTACCCTGTCTTCGGAATAAGGGTGGGTCAGCAGGTAGAGGGGGACCATTTTTTCGTCGCCGGTGGCGGCAATTTTTTTCAGGAACTCCGCGCTTCCGCCCCCGTAATACCCTGCTCTCTCACAGGTTGCCACCCCGTACTTGTCCGCTTCCGCCTCCATCTCTCTCGTATATTTTAGTGCGATGGTCTGGCCCGCCCCCATCCCGCCTGTCATCACGGCTGCCTTTCCCGCGGCAGAGGGGATGAGCATACCGAGGACCAACGCCCCCAGCATGCCCCAGTTGATGAACTTCTCTTTTTCAACGCTTCTTGCCACGTGGCGTCTCCCCACATGGGAAAACTCGTGGCCCAGCACGCCGGCTATCTCCTCTTCATCGTCGGCCTGCTCCAGAATCCCCGTCGTCATAAAGACGTAGCCGCCGACCATGGCAAAGGCGTTGAGGACGGAGTCTGTCTATAATGGTGAGCTTTATCGGGAAGGGCAGGTCTGCGGCGGCCTCGAGCCTGCGCTTGATGATTGCCATTTGGATGCAGACATAGGGATCGGAATAGAACTTCGAGGACCCCGCCATCTGGAGGTACGCTTCCCGGCCGTACTTACTCTCTTCGTCGAGCGTCAGCGTCCATGCCTGGAGGGGGAAAAAGAACAGGACGAGGAGCGTTGTTACATACCTGAGCTTCATCAAACTCTTTTATATCTGAGGTGTTTCCCTCTTCTTGCCCTTTTGAGCCTCTTCTTTGCAACAGACCTTTTCTCTTTCTTCACGGTATAGGAGGAGAAGGTGATCTTGTTTGCCCGCACCGTATGCGCGGACACGGAGACATTGCTCGCCTTCACCAGCGATATCTCCCTCTGGGTGGGTAATTCCGTATATATGTGCTGCAGGATATTGACCGCGTCCGTCCACAGGTCCCTGCTTCCGAGGATGGAAAGGATGTAGGTCTTTCCCTCCTTTTCGAAGGCGCCCACGTAACAGTGCTTCGAGGCATGGGTAAACCCGGTTTTTCCGCCGATGGACGGCGCGAAACAGAAGAGGAGCCGGTTGTGGTTCATATACCTGACGTCCCCGGCATCGCCCCTCCTGAAGAAGAAGTATTTCATGCCGATTATTTCCTGAAATCTCTTATTCCCCAGGGCATAACGAAAGATAAGGGCAAGGTCGTATGCGGACGTGCGATGACCTGGCAGATAAAGGCCCGACGCATTCTCGAACGTGCTGTCCGATGCGCCTATCTCACGCGCCTTGCCATTCATCATCTCCGCAAACCGCTCCTCGCTTCCCGCTATGGCGACGGAGAGAGAGTACGCCGCATCGTTTGCCGACTCTACCATGGCGCCCTTGATCAAATCGCCGGCCTTATAGGGCCTGCCGGGAAGAAGGCTCAGCTTCGAGGCAGGGAGAGAGAGCACCTCTTTTGTCGGCACGACGGTCTGCTCCTCGTCGAGTCTTTCGAGGGCGAGTATCGTCGTCAGTACCTTTGTCGTGCTTGCCGGCGGCAGGGGCCGGTGATAGTCCTTGCCCGTAATGACCGTGAAGGAATCCTTCTCGACCAGCAGGTAGGAATCCGCGGTGATCTCCGACGCGAACGCGGAGAGCGGTAAAAGCAGCAAGAACAGGAGGGCCAGCCTTTTCATAATCCCTTTATATATCATATTATCGCCTTGCGCAACATTTTTTCGTGCCTGAGCGCACATTTCTTTGCCGGGGAATAAAAATATTTATTAAACATTTTTAATTTTATGCTTGACAACGACACCGATAGGCGGATAGAATTGAAGAAATATTAATGAAAGGGGGGTGAAGCGATAGTCAAGTTTGTAAGAAGCACGTGGGAACGGGGGGCAATCGAAGGACGATTGTCCGGATGGTGATATAGTTTTTTGCGGACGTTCCACTGGCATCAGAATTCAGGATATCTTAAAGGAGGTAAGTAGTATGGCCAAAAAAATTCTTCTCTCACTCGCCGTAGTCGCTTTCTGCTGCATCCTCAGCGGCCCGGCCTTTGCGCTCGAGCCGGGTACGGCGGCCCATTATCCGGGCGGCGCCGAGGACTTCTATGCAGGCGCCCTGCCGCCCCCGGGCACACAGGTGCTGGTCAATTATATGGCTGACATCCAATTGAATGGATTGAACGGCAACAACGGCGGTACGTCGACCGCGTTCGGACCCGGCGTGAAGCTCAAGGGACAGCAGATGGTCGAGATCGCTCGTTACGTCAACTCGACGAAGATCATGCTGTTGGGCGGCAACCTCGTCTATACCATTATCCCCGGTTTCACCTACCAGCACACGAGCATCTCTCCCGGTGTCCTGACTGATACGGAGATTGGCCTTAGCGACCTGGAATTCGGCGCGGGCGTCATATGGCATCACTCCCCGACCCTCCACAGCGTCCTGGCCTTTGATATCGAGGCGCCGACAGGCCAGTATTCCATCACCAATGCGACAAATATCGGAAGAAATTACTGGACCTTCAACCCGATCTATGCCATCACCTATATCGGCGACAAATCCTCGGCCATCCCTGGTTTTGAAGTAAGCTTCAAGTTCGATTACCAGATCAACACCGTCAACGCCGCTACCCATTACACATCAGGCCAGGTATTCGATTTCGATTACCTCGTGGGCTATCATTTCTGCAAAAACTGGGCATTCGGCGCCAACGGCCACTACCTCTATCAGACGACGAACGACGCGGGGGGCAACATGTTCGTCAACCCCTTTTATCTTAACCCGGACGGCAACAGCTCCAAGTCTTTCTCCGTTGGTCCGGCACTCACCTATGAGTTCCCGAATCACGGATGCGTTACCGTCAAGTGGCAGAACGTGGTCCAGGCAACGAACCAGCCTACAGGCAACCTTTTCTGGCTGAAGTTCATCTGGCCCTGGTAGGTCGTATAACGCTTTTTGCGTCTCTTATTCCCCCTCCCTCTTCGGGAGGGGGAATAAGGCCGCGATAATGCCCAGGGCGCCGAAGAGGGCGGCGAGCAGGAGGGTGTCGTGAAAGGCGCCCGTGAGCGCCGCTTTTTTTATGGCCTGAGGAGCGAGCCGGCCTTCGGCAGCATGGTGCGAGTAGAACGCCAGGCGGCTCGCAAAGAGTGCCCCCGCAACTGCAATACCCGTTGACGACCCCACCTGCCTCGTTGTCGCTATGATGCCCGATGCCGTGCCGAACCTGTCCCTCGGCACGGAGCTCATGATCCTGCTATTGGTCGGCGCGATAAAAATCCCGTAGCTCGTCCCTATCAGGCAGACGCAGCAGGCTATGGCAACGGGCGTCGGCCCGCTGCCCAGCCTGGCAAGGAAGAACAGGGCCGCGGCCAAAAGGGCCAGGCCGGCGGCCGACAGGAATTTCGGACCTATCCTGTCCGACATCCTGCCGGCTACAGGGGAGAGCAATAGAAAGGGGATGGGGAGCATGCCGAAAAAGAGGCCGACCATCGACGCGGAATAGCCCAGGGCCCCGGTGAGATAGAAAGGCAGCAGGAAGGCTGCGCCGACAACGACGCAGGCGTGGATGCCGCTGGTGAGAGCGGCGGCCGTGAGCACGGGGTTCCTGAAGAGGGCGAGCTCGACGATGGGCTGACTGGTCTTTTTTTCGAAGCGCACAAATACGGCGAGCATTACCAAGGCCGAGGCAAAGAGCGCCAGGCTCGGGGGCGAGAGGACGCGCCATTTGCCTGCGAGATTGAGGAAAAGCAGGCCTGCCGTGAGACAGCCGAAGAGGCTGACCGCCCCGCCGAAGTCGAAGTGGAAGCGGGGGACCGGGTCCTTCTGCTCCCTCACGATGAACCACGTCAGGGCCATGGCGGCCAGCGCGACGGGCACCCTGGAGAAGAAGACGGCCCTCCACCCGAGCATGTCCAGCGCCGTGCCGCCTATGACCGGCCCGACGATCAGGCCCACGGCATCGACGCTCGCGAGCACCCCCAGCGCCCTGCCCCGCCTGTCCTCGGGGAAAACGGCCACGGCGATTGCCGTGCTGAGGGATATGATGCTTGCGGCCCCGACCCCCTGAATAGCCCGCGATGCTATCAGGTGGACGATATTCTGGGAAAGGGCACAGAGGATGAGGCCCGCCGTGTAGAGCGCGAGGCCGAGCATGAATATCATCTTCCTGCCCCGGGCATCCCCTATCCTCGCCAGGCTGAACATCAGGCTCTGGCTCGTGATGAGGTACACCACGTTCACCCAGCCGATGACCGCGGAGTCCGTTTTAAAGGCGGCGGCCAGGCCGGGCAGACAGACGGTAAGCACGCTTATGTCGAGCGTCGCGACAAAGCTACCCACCGATACGGCGAGGAGCACCAGCCACTTGTACCTTTCGTCTTTCAACCTATCTCGGTTCGACCCTGTCGAGCCATCCCAGACGAGTCCTGCCCTTCGCTACCCTTTCGACGTAGATGGTGTTCCCTTTGGGAGGAGAAAGGACTATGACCGTCGTGTCCGGCGGTGTGCCGAATTTGAGGACGATCTTCTTGCCCTCGATGGTACCCTTGGCCCTCACCCAGCCAGCATCCTCTTGAAACTTGTCTTGATGCAGCGCCCCCCAGGAATAGATGGCTTCGACGCCCTCGTTGCTCAGTTTCTCAACTACGACCGTAGTTGACTGATAGGTGCTTCACCACACTTCGAGGTCGCCCTGCCACGCACCCGACAGACCTGCGACCGCCGGGGGTACCCCCGGAGCCGGCGGTTCGATTGTCACCTTATCGGGCAGCGGCGTGAGCGGTCCCTTGTCTTCAGCGCCTGTACCGGCTACGGGCAGGACGAGCCAGAAGGCGAGCCAAACCGCTATGCAGAGGAAAAGTGTTCTTTTCATGCGTGCAATATAGTTGTTTTCCTGCCCCGCTGCAAGGGGGGTCGGGTCGCCTCAGCAATAGTCCCCCGAGTCTGTTGACATGTCTTCCGGCTTGATCTTGAACCAGCGGATCCTTCGATCTTTCCGAAAGCCCTCCTTCAGGACCAGACTCATCGACTTCGTGTTAGTGTCTTCGACCTGGACAAAGGGGATCCGCCCCTGCTCGCGCAGCCTTGCGACCAGATAGCCGGTCAGGTCGTAGGCATAGCCCTTTCTTCTGTAGTCATCGAGCACGTGCAACACACCCATGGAGCCGTCATCCTGGGTCATGAGCCATGCCACGAGCTTGCCCGACTCACGGACGCCTGCGCTGGGACCGCCCTCTATGCGCCCCCGGATGTAGTCGGGCCTCGTCACGTTTTTATATATCGAATGCTCGAATATGTAGTCTGCATCGTCGAGCGACAGCGGACCGATATCCGACAGGGAAGCTTTCGGGAAGGAGACATGCTCGGGCAGCACGAACCTCGTCATGGAGAGGTCCCACGAAAGCTCCCTGCCCGGGGGGACCACTAGGGGAACCATCCACTCTTCGATGGCGGCGAAAGCCCTGTCCGCTTCCGTGAGCCTTTCCGCAACATCCTTCAGCTCCCGCTCGTCGGAGCTGCTGATATAGACCCACAGGCAGTCGCTCTCTCCCCGCATCAGCACCGAATTGCCTATCCGTTCAAGGCTCCTGACCGGATAAGTCTCGATAAAATTGAGCATATTGATATTCTTGATCTCGTCCTTTTTCAATAACGAGATGATGACCTTTCTCTCTTCATCGATCATGACCTTTCACTCCTTCTGTAAGATTTGCGCCGGGCCAAAGCGCCGCCAAAACCGCAAGCCGGGGCGCATAACTTCCTGTCGGAAAGAAATATGCCCATCAGAACGGTGAATGTCAAACTGCCCCGCCATTTTCTATCCTGCCTTTCGCGTGGAAGCACAGCAACGGCGAAAAGCCATGAAAGGCCCTCCCTGAAAGATGCGTGCCGAAGAGGGTAAAAAGCGCGTCTTTGACAATGTGTCTCCCCGGCGCTACAATATTCCCTCATGCAGCGATTCAGGTTAAATGCCGCCTATATGCCGGCGGGCGATCAGCCGCAGGCGATCGAGAAGCTGGCCGCGAATGCACTCGCGGGTGTGCCGGACCAGGTGCTGCTCGGCGTCACCGGGTCGGGCAAGACCTTCACCATGGCTAACGTGGTCGAGCGCCTCCAGCGGCCCACCCTCGTAATGTCCCACAACAAGACGCTTGCCGCCCAGCTCTATACGGAGTTCAAGACGCTTTTTCCCGAGAATGGCGTCCACTTCTTCGTGAGCTACTACGACTACTACCAGCCGGAGGCCTATGTGCCGCCGACGGACACCTACATAGAGAAAGACTCGTCCATCAACGAAGAGATCGACAAGCTGCGCCTCTCGGCAACGAACGCCCTTTTCGAAAGGGAGGACGTGCTCATCGTCGCGAGCGTCTCCTGCATCTACGGCCTTGGCTCTCCTGAAGCCTATTACGGCATGCTCATCTGTCTTGAGCAGGGTGAGCGGACGGAGCGCAAGGTACTGCTCGACAAGCTGATACAGTGCCAGTACGAGCGGAACGACATCGATTTTTACCGGGGCAGGTTCAGGCTGAGGGGCGCGAACATCGACGTCTTCCCTGCGTACGAAGAGGAGAGGGCCATACGGATCGTGCTCGATGACGATGTCGTCTCGGACATTTACGCCATCGATCCGCTCACGGGTAAGACTATCGAGAGGCTGACGAGGTGTACCATATACCCGGCGACCCACTACGTCACCCCGAAAGAGCGGTTGGATACGGCCGTCATCAGCATCGAAGAAGAGCTTGGCCACAGGCTGAAGGAACTGAAAGGGGCGGGGAAGCTCCTGGAGGCCCAGCGGCTCGACGCGAGGACCAGGTACGACCTTGAGATGCTCAGGGAGATCGGTTATTGCCAGGGCATCGAGAACTATTCCAGACACCTGACGGGACGACAACCCGGAGAGGCGCCCCCCACCCTCATGGACTACCTGCCGAAGAACAGCCTTGTCATTCTCGATGAGAGCCATGTGACCGTGCCCCAGATCCAGGGTATGTACAGGGGGGACAGGTCCCGGAAAACAACCCTCGTCGAGTACGGCTTCCGCCTCCCGTCGGCGCTCGATAACCGCCCCCTGACCTTTGAGGAGTTTCAGGGACGCGCCAATCAGGTGGTCTATGTCTCGGCCACGCCCGCGACGTATGAGCTTACCCGGGCCAAGGGACACGTGGTCGAGCAGATCGTGCGCCCCACGGGACTCACGGACCCGACGATCGAGGTGAAGCCTGCCCGCAATCAGGTCGATGCGCTCCTCGCGGAGGTGAAGAAGACTATTGCAAAAAAGGAGAGGACCCTCATCACAACGCTGACCAAGCGGTTTGCCGAGGATTTGACCGACTTTCTGCTCGACGCGGGCATAAAGGCCAAATACCTTCACTCCGAGGTCGATACGCTCGAAAGGATCGCCATCGTCCGCGACCTTCGGCTCGGGAAATTCGACGTCCTCGTCGGCGTCAACCTCCTCCGGGAAGGGCTCGACCTGCCGGAGGTATCCCTTGTCGCCATCCTGGATGCCGACAAAGAGGGATTCCTGCGCTCCGACACCTCTTTGATCCAGACGTGCGGCAGGGCGGCCCGGAATCTCAACGGCAGGGTGGTCATGTTCGCCGACAAGGTCACCGATTCGATGAGACGGACCATAGACGAGACCACGCGGCGGCGCACGGTGCAGACGGCATATAACGAGGCCCACGGCATCACCCCGGCAGGCATCACAAAGTCTATTGTGGATATCCTCTCCTCTATTTATGAAAAGGATTACTATACCGTGGATACGGACGAGTCGGAAGAGCAGGGGGTCGACCCGAAGAAGCTGTCGAAGATGGTGAAGAAGCTGAGGAAAGATATAAACGAGGCGGCAAAGAGGTGGGACTTCGAGAGAGCGGCCCAGCTCAGGGACAGGCTGGTGAAGCTGGAGCAGATGGAATTGGCAATATAGGGGCTCACAGTTAGTGGGGCTCAGCGCCCCCTCGACGGGCAGAGCCCGCCGAGCCTCCCCGCTCAGCTCGCTTCGCTCGGTTAGTGGGGCTCAGCGCCCCCTCGACGGGCAGAGCCACGACCCGCTTCGCATAGGGCCGGGTACCCAGTTCCATATTGCCTTACTGGGTGGCCACCCGGCGCCTCCCCGCCCGGCTCGCTTCGCTCGTCATAGGGGTTCAGCGGCCGTGCGGTAATAGGCGGACACAAGCGAGATGATTTCCGACGACTATATCAACAACCTGCCTGAAAGCCCCGGTGTCTATCTCTTCAGGGATGAGGCAAAGGAAATCCTCTATGTAGGCAAGGCGAGGAGCCTCAAGGATCGGGTGAGGAGCTATTTCGGAAAGGGGAAGAAGGACGGCAAGACCGAACGCCTGGTGAAGCGCGTCGAAGAAGTGTCGATCGTGCTGACCCGAAATGAAAAAGAGGCGTTCCTGCTGGAGAACAACCTCATCAAGGAGCACCAGCCGAAGTACAACCTCCTCCTGAAGGACGACAAGACATATGTCTCCCTGAGGCTGAGCGTGCAGGACAGATTTCCCGCCCTCAGCATCACGAGGACGATCAAAGACGACGGAGCACTCTATTTTGGCCCCCATCCCTACGCGAAGGACGCAAAGGACCTCCTGAAGGTGGTCCAATCCCTCTATCCCATGAGAAGGTGCAGGGATGCTGTTTTTCGCCGCAGGACGAGGCCATGTATCCTTGCGGGCATTGAGAAGTGTCCGGCCCCCTGCGTGGGGGAGATAGATGAGAAGGCATATCGCGCTGTCGTGGAAGAAGTGGCGGACTTTCTCCAGGGAAGGAACGAAAAGCTGCTGAAGGCGCTCGAAGCGCAGATCGAGGAGGCCGCCCGCTCGTGGAATTTCGAGGAAGCCCAGGCCGGGAAAGAGAAATATGACGCGATAAAACGGCTGGTCGAGAAGCAGCGCGTCCATGAACACATGGGGATAGACAGGGACGTCTGGGCCGTCCTTGCCGAAGAGGGCCGGCTCAGAATGGTCGTCCTCACCTTCAGAAAGGGCGTGCTGATCTCGAAAAGGACGTTCAAAGAGTCTTATGCCCCGGCCCTCGATGATGCGCTCCCCTCCTTCTTGTTCCAGTACTATAGCGCCAGGCCGATCCCCGACGAGATCGTGCTCTCCGAGGATATCGGGGACAAGCAGGTGCTTGAGCAAGCCTTGCAGGAAGAGAAAAAGGGAAGGGTGCGCATCCACGGGCCCTCCGATGGCGGCACTGCGGATATGATCAGGCTCGCCGTCGAGAACCTCCACGAAACGGAGACAGTGGTCCTTGATGAGGCGTTCAAGAAAGTGCTCCATCTTTCGAGGCCGCCCGCCAGGATCGAAGTCTACGATATTTCTCATAGCCACGGGCAAAGCCCGTCGGGCATCATGGTAGTGTTCGAGGGCTTCAAGGAAAAGAAGGGGGATTACAGGGTTTTTCACATCCGGGAGGCAGCGACCGAGGACGATGTGGCCATGATGGGCGAAGTGCTGAAGCGCCGTCTGGAGGACGAGCGCATGCGGCCCCTGCCCGACCTCGTGGTGATCGATGGCGGGAAGGCCCAGTTGGCCAAGGCCTTGGGCCTGTTCAAGGGTATAAGCCCACCAGTCGACCTGGTGAGCATCGCAAAAGGTGAGAGGCGCCGGAGGATGGAAGACTTCCTCTATCTGCCTTTCAGGAAGAACCCGCTCCTCCTTCCGAAATCCTCGCCTGTCTTCAAGCAACTGGTGCAAATGAGAGACGAGGCGCACCGCTTCGCCATCACCTCCCATAAGAAGTGGAAAAAACGGGAGGACCTGACGTCAACGCTCACCAACATCAAGGGGGTGGGGCGGAAGAGGGCGATGGCCCTCCTCGCGGCCTTCCCCTCGATAGAGGAAATAGGGACGGCAGGCGTCGAGGGCATCGCCCGCATTAAGGGGCTGAACAGGCAGGTGGCGGAGGAGATAATGCGGGCGATGGAGGAATAGGGAAGCAGGAGGGGACGGCCCCGTTGTCCGGAGCTATTGCCTCAACTCCTTTTTTAACCGCGCAAAATAGCTCCTGATATATTCATAGTCTGCTAATGCAAGCTCTCGCGTCTCCGGGAGAGTAAGCCCTTGCCACCTCTGCTCGATATCGTCGAGCATGTAATCTATCGGTTGTTTCCCATAATAGTGTCGTATATACCTGAGGATGCCTATGACCCCCAGAGTATCTATCTTATCGGCGTCGTAGAGGATCTTGGATTCTATGCTTGTCCTTTGATCCGATGTCGCACTCACGTCATGCACCCTGATGGCATGGAGAACGGCCTTTCTCTTTTCTGTGGGGAAATGGACTCTCTCCAGCACGGGCTCTGCCTTTTCGGCGCTCAGGGCGCCGTGAGCCGTATCGGGAATGTAGTGTCGACCGAGGTCGTGCAGATAGACAGCGGCCACCAGTATCTCGGGATCGGCGCCGAGTTTTTTTCCGAGACGGTCACAACGTTCCCGTACCCGGAGAATATGATCCAGGGCGTGCACCTCCGACACCGCCGGAGCCTTCTCCATCTCATCAAGGAGTTCCTTTTCAAGCACCGGTATCCATCCCATCCAACGGTCATTCCACTCATCCATCTGTGCCTCCTGACGTATAATGGCGGTCCGGACGCCGTTTAGCTCTGCGCGTTGTGATTCACCGACCGGCCTATCGGGTTTTCCGACTGCCCATCTCCTTATCCCACATTATCAGAGAAATGCCGCAAATTACAACAAGTTTATTCAGGCCTTCCATTAGTAGAAAGCCGGTGTCTTGGACAAGGTCAGGAGGCTTTAGGGCCGCCCCTCCAATTGGAGGAGAAACTTTGGAGGGACTTGAGGGAAATCCGTAGATAACGGCCATGCCCTGTCGGGTACCCGTGAATCATGAAAATAGCCGTGATATGTGGGCCGATCTGATGCATGAGCTACACATCCGCGAGACGATTGCGCAGGGGTTCTCCGATAGCAACGAAGGGCGGCGCTGCTACCCTTTCAATAGCGTGAGGAGATCGCGGGTGCTTTCCAGAATAATATCGGGTCCTGCCTTTGCGATGGCGTCCGCATCCTCCTCACCTGTGCGTATGTAGGCCGCGAGCGCCCCGGCCCTTTTCGCCGCGATAATATCCGATTCCGTGTCCCCGACAGCGAGGCAGGCGCCGATAGGGACATCGAGCTTTACCGCGCATGCGAGGAGGACATCCGGGGCGGGCTTACGCAAAGAAATATCGTGCGACGTGACGATGGCATCGACAAATCGGCTCAAGCCCAGTCGCGTGAAACGTCTCCACTCATCATCGGGCGTCGACACCCTGCCCGTGGCGATGCCGATCTTCACCTCCCGGCTTCTGAGGTGCCCGAACAGACTCCTCGACCCCCGGAAACGCGTTGATCTCCTCCGGCTCCACCTGCCTGAAAAGATGTTTGATCCTGTCTTTGCATGCATCGATGGTGCAGCCGTCCGTGCCGGGTGGAAATACCTCCTCCAGGATCTCCCGCAGCCCCTTACCCTTTCTCAGGTAATTGTCCAGGAGGCCGCCGGAGAGCGGCCCCATGTTGTAGTCCCCTATACCTTCGTTGAAGACCTTTCGGTAGACGCCGAAACTGTCGACAAGGGTACCGTCGATATCGAAGATAACGGCCCTCAGACTTTCCTTTTGAAACATGCTCACCAACCACACCTGCCCATTGCAGCTTCGGAATGACAGTATATGCCCATGAAGAGTCCTTGGCAAGGTCCGGGAAGCTTCCACTTGCCCCTCCTCCTTCCTTGAGCGACGCACCGGGATTGTTCTGAGTATATAAATTATGCCTTGAAGATAGCTAATGTCGACGACGCCGGGCTGAAGGAGCTTGAAAATTTGGTCTTTACTGCACTTTGTGGATCTAGAGGTGTGCCTCTTTAACGTCTTCTGCACGTTTCTTTCGGGCTTCGGCAGCGTCGAGAATGCGGTCGCGCATCGCTGGGTCGCAGGAAGGGCACTGTCCCCGAATTTTGAACGAGCGTGAGAACTCGCGCATCGTCTTCCAGATATCCGCGAAGGGCTCTTCGTGGATGTTGCCATAGGGGAGGGGGACGAATACACAAGGCGTGACGTCGCCGTTCGGCAGCACATTAACCTTCGTGACACCGGCCTTGCAGGTTGATCCTTCTTGCGGGGATTCCATCGTCGTGTTGCCGCAGCGGAGCAACTTTCGCACTTCCTGCCGCTCGGCGAATGTCAGAACCTGGTTGTCCTGTTGCTTGAACCGCCCCAGCGGCACGGGAAAGTTAATCCGCACCAGCGAGGCGTCTAGGTCTTTGCCGAGCCTCACAAGATCATCCAATCCATTGGACTTAATCGAGCTCCCTGCGCGCAACAGTAATGATACTACAGGGAACATCGTGACGGACAAGGTGCCTGAGTCCGTCCACAGCGCTTTCAAAACAACCCGGGTAGCCGCGAAAGGCGTTGTGGATTATCGGTGTCGGCCCGTCAAGGGACACAGAGCACCAGCCAAGGCCCACCCGCTTCAGTGCTACAACCATATTCTCGTCCAACAAGATACCGTTTGAGATGAGTCGCACCAAAAAACCCTTCCTGGCGGCTGAAGT
The DNA here is from genome assembly GCA_963768735.1 of uncultured delta proteobacterium. Taxonomy (GTDB): domain Bacteria; phylum Desulfobacterota; class Syntrophorhabdia; order Syntrophorhabdales; family WCHB1-27; genus BOG-1155. Next base: position 832,639 of record CAVYJH010000003.1, read on the forward strand.
AACCAGGGGAATGATGTCAGGATGCAAAAGCGGTTCGCCGCCCGAAAAACAGACTTCTATGACTCCCAGACGTGCCAAGTCCTCGAGAAGCGTCTCGACGTCTGCGGTCGCAAGCTCGTTCCCGGGAGCCTTGGTGGCTGCGAAGCAGTGAGAGCAACGGCACTGACAACGGTCGGTCAGACTGATCTCGACCAGGCGGAGTCCAAATACACCGAGTATGCGTGAAGGCAGCGTCTCCCCGACGACGACCTTTAGCGCGTAGCGCAACCTTTGCATCGGCGACATGCCTCGAAGCCGTCTGATGTTGCGCCATACCCCTTTGTGCCTGTAGCTGTTCAGCATAGCTCTCTCTTCCTCGGCTTGGCTGTCTACTGGTGAAGATTCAATGGAAAGAGTCTGAGACCCGTCGCCTTTTGTCCCGCGCTCAGAGGCGCTTCGGCTTTGTGATGTTACTCTACTATGTTATACCTAGTATAACTCACTGTCAAGAGAAACATAAGGCATTCTGAAAAATAGTTCCTCTCCCTATCTCATTGGCCGTGCTTTTCGTCACAGATTTGCCCGCCGACCCTATTTTCTTGCGCATTGAGAGCTCGCTGTTGGTAACATCTTGTCCGAGGGAACGGCGTCTTTCATTGATTCTCTGTACTTGTTCCCTGCGGGTTGACAACGCGTTTCTGCCGGATTTACAATATTACAAGAGTCAACATCCTGTCCACGCATCGTCATGAAGAAACGCGATAACTATCGAGCAGTGGCGAAAAGGGCGTGATTTTTGAGATCCTCTTTTTCAGGGGGGGCTTCCCACAATACCTGAGAGCACAGCGGGCAACGCGATTACAAAGAAGTATTATTCATTACCAAGGAGGTACCGGTATGGTAGGGCACATAAACCACCACGACAAGGGAAATCCCATGGTTCGACGGGTTGGATTCACGTTTGTGTCGATCACTCTGCTTGCCTTTCTGTACACCCTCTGCCTTGCATCCTCTCTGCCCGCCGGTGTCACCGCGCCGATGCGACCCCTCATCACGGGGCAGCTTGATGAGAACAACCGGGTGATGCTCAACGGCAACACGCGTCCCGAAGCAAGTGCCGCGAACGATCGCGGCATGGTGGCCGACGATCTTCAGATGAGGCACATGCTCCTCCAACTGCAGCGCTCTGCCGATCAGGAGCAGGCGCTCGAGGAGTTTCTTGGTCAGCTCGACAACCCTGCCTCATCGAACTTCCACAAATGGCTCACCGCACAAGAATTCGGAGAGGCCTTCGGTCCGGCGACGGAAGACCTCAACGTGATCACCACTTGGCTCAAGAGACACGGCTTTCTGGTCAACACGGTCTATCCCAGCGGCATGGTGATTGATTTCTCGGGCTCCGCGGGCCAGGTGCGCGAAGCTTTCAAAACCGAGATCCATAACCTTCAGGTCCATGGTGTGGCGCACATCGCCAATATGAGCGACCCTCAGATTCCGGCCGCGCTCACACCCGCGGTGGTGGGCGTGGTCTCCATGCACGACTTCGTGCCCCGCACGATGCACAAGCTGCGTGGCAATTACACCTTTGCTTCCCGTGGAGAAACCTATGAGACGGTGACCCCTGCGGACCTAGCCACCATTTACAACATAAATCCACTCTTCACCGCAGGCATCTCCGGGCAGGGGCAGACCATCGTGGTGATCGAAGACAGCAACGCCTACAGCACAGCGGACTGGACTACGTTCCGTAAGACCTTCGGCCTTTCGGGCTATACCTCCGGCACCTTCACGCAGGTCCAGCCGGCGCCTCCCAGCGGCGCCAACAACTGCGGCAATCCCGGGGTCAACAGCGACGACGGCGAGGCGATCCTGGACGCGGAGTGGGCCAGCGCCGCTGCGCCGAGCGCAGCCATCGAGCTGGCAGCCTGCGCGAGTACCCGCACCACCTTCGGCGGTCTGATTGCCCTCGTGAACCTCATCAACAAGGGGACGCCGCCCGCCATCGTGAGCATCAGCTACGGAGAGTGTGAGGCTGCAAACGGCGCATCTGCCAACGCGGCATACAACGCTGCGTATCAGCAGGCCGCGGCAGAGGGGGTCTCCGTCTTTGTTTCCGCGGGCGATGAAGGCGCGGCAAGCTGCGATGCCGGCGCCGTGTCGGCAACCCACGGCATCAGCGTCAGCGGGCTCGCCTCGACTCCCTACAATGTAGCCGTGGGCGGCACGGACTTCGGCGATACGTACGCCGGCACCAACAGCACCTACTGGAACACAACCAACACCTCTACCTATGGTTCGGCAAGATCGTACATACCTGAAATCCCGTGGAACGACTCCTGTGCCAGTGTGCTGATCGCGAGCTACGTCAGCGGCTCCGGCATTACTTATGGCTCCGGCGGCTTTTGCAACAGCCGGGCCGGCCAGGAATTCCTGGGTGTCGTAGCCGGCAGCGGGGGCCCGAGCGGCTGCGCGACCGGAGCGACCGTCCACCGGAGACGTCGTCAGCGGGACATGCAAGGGATACCCCAAGCCCACCTGGCAGTCGGGCTCGTCGGTATCCCGAACGACGGCGTGCGAGACATTCCGGACATCTCGCTCTTCGCCGCAAACGGCGTCTGGGGCCACTATTACCTATTTTGCTGGTCTGATAGACGCAATGGCGGGGCGACCTGCACCGGCGCTCCCAGCACCTGGAGCGGCGCGGGGGGAACGTCGTTCTCGTCGCCTATCATGGCGGGCATCCAGGCCCTGGTCAACCAGCAGATTGGGAGCCGCCATGGCAACCCGAATCCCATCTATTATAAGATAGCCGCCGCCGAATACGGCGCAGCCGGCTCCACCACCTGCAATGCCACAAAAGGCAACGGTGCGGCAGGCTCCTGCATCTTCTATGACGTGACCCAGGGCGACATGGACGTGAACTGCACTGGCTCCCACAACTGCTACCTGCCTTCCGGCAGAAACGGCGTGCTTTCCACCTCCGGCGCCTCGTACTCGAAAGCATATGGCGCGGCCACCGGCTGGGACTTCTCCACGGGGATCGGCACCGTCAACGCCTATAACTTGGTGAAGAGTCCACTGTGGTAATGGAGGGAGCACCGACGACCGCCCGGCCGTAGGTCGGTGAGGCGGTACGACATGAGAAGATCAGGGAAGGCCGGGGCCGTACGGCCCCGGCCTTCCCTGATCTTCTTCCAGCGGCTGTCTTGAGATTGTCGAGTAAGGAAAGTCTTCATCGACCGGCGAGCCGCCCATGCCCTGAACAAGAGTGCTTCGCCCGTTGTAACCTTTTGACGGCTTCCAGCGACTTATCCGATAACAAGCACGAGATGCGTCGAGGGCCTGTACGGGGCCAAAAAAACTATTGGAGGAGACATCATGAAAAAGCTTTACGTAATCGCTCTTGCGTTGGTTCTGGTCGGTTCGGCGGCAGTTGCGTTCGCAGCACCGCCCGATGCTGGTTCGGCTCCCCCCGGCCCCGGCGCACCTCATCAGTGGGCCCATCCGCATCACGGGTGTGGAGGATCCTTCCTTAATCTTACCCAGGAACAGAGGGAAAAGATGAAGGAGATTATGGGCCGTTTCCGGGCTGATACCCATGACCTCAGGTATGACCTTCGCATCAAGAGGATCGAGGCGGAAAAGCTTTTTACCGATCCTAAGACGGATGACGCGACCCTTCTCGCGAAGGAGAAGGAGATGAACAACCTGAAGCTGAAGCTCATGGACAGAAAAGCCGAGATGAAGGTAGAGTGGAGAAAGGTTCTCACACCGGAGCAGATCCGGATGCTCGACCGAGGCTGTCACCACCACCACTGGGGACCGATGGGCAATGGGCACCACCCGAAACCGGAGGCACACATGGGGCACTAAGCCCCATGGGATACAAGCGTTCTTAGCTGAAACCAGGCGAAAGGCGGGCTACGGGAGTTCCGAAGAGGATGCGCCGTGTGCCGAACCGCAGCGAAGGAGGACGTCATGAAGAAATGGATCATCTTTGTCGTGCTCGTACTGATGGTCTTGTCCCTCGCCCTAGCCACTCCAGGTCATACGAGGGGCTGGAGGGGCGGCTGGGGCTGGGGGCCCGGTGTTTTCTGGGGCGGCGCCTTCCTCGGCGCTACACTTGCCTACCCTTACTATGGCTACCCTTACGGTTATCCGTATGCTTACCCTTACGGTTACGGTTATCCGTATGCTTACCCTTACGGTTACGGTTATCCCAATGCGTATAGCCAGCCTGCCCAGCCCCAGGTCTATGCCGAACCGCAGCAGGAGTACTGGTACTACTGCAAGGAGGCGCAAGGGTATTATCCGTACGTCGCAAGTTGTCCCGGCGGGTGGATGAGAGTGGCGCCGACTCCGCCGCAGCAGGGAAGAGAGGAGGGAGCGGTAAAATGAACCCGACACGATGTTTTCTCTTATTCTTAGCCCTGGCCCTGCTCGGGGGATGCGCAACGATGCCCACGGGCCCGACCGTCTCGGTGCTCCCCGGCCCCGGAAAACCCTTTGAGGTATTTCAGGCCGACGATTATGCGTGCAGGCAATGGGCGCAAGCACAGATAGGCGGCTCATCGCCGAGCGAGACCGCCAATCAGAACCTCGCCACCGGCGCCGTAGTGGGAACGCTTGCAGGCGCCGGCCTCGGCGCGCTGATCGGCTCCACCTCGGGCCATGCAGGCGCGGGCGCCGCAATAGGCGCGGCGGCAGGCGCCCTCACGGGAACCGCTATGGCAAGCGGTCCGGCCGCCTCTTCCCAGTATTCCCTCCAGAGGCGCTACGACATAGCCTATCAGCAGTGCATGTATGCGAAGGGAAATCAGGTCCCCGGCGTCCGGCCGGTACGCACCTACGGGCCGCCGCCCCCACCGCCGAACTACGGGCCGCCACCCGGCTATGGGCCGCCACCACAGCCCAACTATGGGCCTCCGCCGCCCCCTCCGCAACAGTAGAGGGACAGGGCGAAGAAGCAAACCCCCGGCTACAACCCCACCTGAGTTTTGTAGCCGGGGTGCAAAAGGGATTGACTGTGCCGCAGGCAAGGGGATCCCCTCGGATCCTCCCCTACCGGAAAGCCGCTCCATGCCCTGCTCTTGTCTCATATGGTGCGTTTTGAAGCGGAACCGTCCTATGAACCGGGACCTGTTCAGGGGCTTCCCGGAGTCGTGAGTGTTGAGTCTTTTCAACGAAGTGCGCACGGTTTTCCCAGGCCGGAGCACCATTGACGTAAAGCCTCGAGTCGCAGGTGCATGGCGCCAAATTAGCCCGGCCGCCCCGGGACGCAGAACCTACTGTACCTCCGTCACCTTCACCGTCTGTGGGGGTTTCTGGTCGAGACTCGTCACAACCTCCGCATCTTCTACGGCTTCCGAGAACGTCTCTCGTTTCTCGATGAGACTCACGAAGTCGTCCTTGTGGAAGTAGACGATCATATATTCGAGGAACCCGCCGTAAGTGTCGCATTGCGACAGGTCGCGGACAGGCCAGTAGACGCCGAAGGCAAGGCCGTCAACCCCGTCCATCCTGAGGTCTTCCACTTTGAGGTAACGGAGGTTCTTTTCGAGATGATGTTGGAATACCTCGGAGAACCTTTCGGTGGATTTTGACGGCACCTCGCCGGTGTGGGCGAACCCGTCTGATTTTACCGGTACCTCGCCGATGTAAATGTTACGCGGCCTTACTTCGACGAGGAGGTAGCGAAGCGTCTTGTCCTGCTCGTCGGAGACGTTCACGAAACCGAGGCCGCCCGGATAGATGTCGATGCCGGCGGACCGGTACCGCCGGTAGATGTCGTTCAGAGCCGGCCGATACCGCACGGACAATTCGGAAAGACCGGGGTCCTGGTAAGTGGTTCTTATCGCTTGCTCTTCATTTTGGGCAATGAGGACAGGTCCGGCGCTGCAGGAGACAAGGGTGCACAGCAACAAGACGAGCATCACCGTTGTTTTCATGTTCGGTCTCCTTTGTCGAGTATCTTGACGATCTCTCTCAGCTCTTCCTTGATCTCCACAAAGAGGGTTCTTTGCGTGTTCAGGTATTTCTTGGCACCGTCAATAGTAAACCGTTTTTCATAAAGAAGTCTTTTTATAGTGAAAATGGCATCCAGGTCTTTTTTTGTATAGAGTCTTTGTCCTCTGGAGCTTTTCGAGGGCTTTATATCCCTGAATTCCTGTTCCCAGTACCGCAGTATGTGAGGCTTCAGGCCGGTGAGTGTGCACACTTCCTTTATTCTGTAGAATACCCTGTCAGGGATATTCGGGATCATGCGCCGTTGTCGTTATAGTTTATCTCGTCTTTCAAAACCTGGCTCAGCTTGAAGTTGAGCACTTTGCGCGGGGCAATCTCGATCACCTCGCCCGTTTGAGGGTTTCTTCCCTTCCTTGCCTGCTTCTCTTTCACCACAAAATTACCTAGCCCGGATATCTTCACATTTTCACCCTGAGCCAGACTCTGTTTCACGATCTTGAAGAATTGCTCGACGAGATCCGACGACTCTCTCTTTGAAAAACCGAGCTTTTCATACACTGTCGTCACTATTTCCTGCTTCGTCATACATCCTCCCTACGTTCTCAGTTTTATCCCTTCTGTTGTGATAAGCCTGTCGATGATGATCTGCTGCAAAGCGTTCACGTTCTCGTCCGTGAGGGTATCCTCGTAGGATTGAAACACAACGCGAAAAGATATGCTTCTCACCTCCTTCTTAAAGGTATCGAAGACTCCCACCGACACTATCAGGGGAGAGACTTGCGATACCTGCTCAACGAGATCGGCTGCCGGTACCCGGTCCGGCACATAAAAAGAAAAATCGCGCACAACGGCCGGGTAACGGGATAGAGGTCGGTAGGTCCTCTCCCTGGTCCCGGCTTGCGCGAGCAGGTCAAGGTCCAGCTCGCAGCACCACACTTTCTCGGCTGCGTTGTAAGCGTTCCTCACGCTGTCCCGGAGCGCCCCGATCCAGCCGACGTTTCTGTCGTTGGCGAAGAGGTCCGCGGCACCCGCGCTTTCGAGAAAAGGACTTTCCGCCCGCTGTACCCGGAGCCGAAGGTTAAACCGCTCGAAAAGCCCCTCCAGCACGCCCTTCAGGTCGAAGAAATCGAAATCCTTCACCGCGTCTCTCCAGAAGTATTCCCTTTCCTTGCCCGAAATCGCGCAAGCCAGGTGCATCGATTCCCGGGGCAGTCGTGACTCGTCCGACCTGAAGAATACCTTGCCCACCTCGAAGAGCCTCAGGTTCTTCGCTCCTCTGTTGCTGTTGTAGGCGATGTTTTCGAGCAGGCGCGCGGCAAGGAAGGTGCGCATGACGCCCAGCTCTTTCGATATCGGGTTGAGGAGGGGCACAAAGGACGTGCGCTCGTCGGGGGCCTGGAGGAGAAAGTTCTCGATATCCTTGACGCTGAAGAACCCGTAGTTGATGACCTCGAAGAACCCTGCCGCAGCCAGGTATGTCTTGGCCTCATCGATGTCCCTGTCCGTCTTCCCCCGCGACACGGGCAAAAGCGGGCTGACCGGGGCGGAGGCGGGCACCGCGTCGTAGCCGGCGAGGCGCGCCACTTCCTCTATGAGGTCAACATACTCGTTCAAATCGTGGCGGAATGGCGGTATGGAGAAGCAGAGCGTCTCCGCGTCGCTCGCATCTTCGACGGGGTATCCCCCCTTCGATAACGGTTGGGGGGACACCCCTCCGAAGGATAAAGGACGAGAGGAGTGTCCCCCTTCCATTATTCCGATTGACGCAAGGCCGTCGACGACGTCCTCGCGGGAAAGGGGTGCGCCGATGAGATCCCTGGTGCGTTTCAGGTTTAAGGCTATCGTGCGTGGTTCCCGCTTCTCATATACCTCCAGACTGCCCGCAAGCACGACTCCCCCCGCGGTGCGCTGCATCAGATCGACGGCCCTCCGGGCCGCGTAATCGACGGTTTCGATATCGATGCCCTTCTCGAAGCGCGCCGAGGCCTCCGACCGCAAGTCGAGTCGCCGTGCCGTCCGCCTGATGAGCAGCGGGTTAAAGAAGGCGCTCTCCAGGGCCACGTCTTTCGTTGCGGCGCTTATCTCCGAGTTTTCTCCTCCCATAACCCCGGCGAGGGCCACGGGACCGGATCCGTCGCAAATGAGTATGTCTCCCTTCACCAGTGCCCTGTCCTGGCCGTCGAGGGTGCGGAACAGGGAGTTCTCCCGGGCTGTTCTCACGTCGATGCGCCGCGAGCCGATGGTCGCATAGTCAAAGGCATGGAGCGGCTGGCCAAGTTCCAGCATCACATAATTCGTCACGTCCACAATGGCGTTTATGGGCCTCATGCCGGCCTTTGTGATCCTGCTTCTCATCCAGAAAGGGGCGGGGACGATAGAGATCCCCCACACCATGCGGAGTACGTACCTGGGGCACGCGTCCGTGTCGGCGACCGAGAGCTGGATGAGGCCGTCTATGGGGTCCGTCTCGTTCAGGGTGAAGGAGGGGAGGGTGACGCCAAGGCTATATATGGCCGCCACTTCCCTCGCGATACCCAGGATGGACTGGCAGTCGCCCCTGTTAGGCGGTACGTTGACATCGAGCACGTAATCGGCAATCCCGAGGGCGGCATCGAGGGGTTCCCCCGTTTTTAATTCGTCCGGGAGCACGAAGATGCCGCTGTGGTCGTCGGACAGCCCAAGCTCTTTTTCCGAGCAGAGCATGCCGGAAGACTCAACGCCCACCAGCCGCTTCTTTCCGATCACGGTGTTGTCGGCGAGGCGCCCACCGGGCACGGCAACCGCTACCGTCTGACCCTTGGCGACATTGGGAGCACCGCAGACGATGGGGAGCACGTCTGTCCCCACTTCCACCCGGCACAGGGAGAGCTTTTCCGCACGTGCAATCGCCTCGACGTCAAGGACCCTGCCTACGTAGACCTTGATGAACCGGGGCGATATCTGCTCCACCGCCTCAACTTCGAGTCCCCTCATGGTAAGTCTGTCCGCCACGTCGGAGGCGGCCGCAGAGACCGGGGTAAATTCTTTCAGCCAGTTGAAGGGTACTCTCATCGCGACCTCAGAACTGTGACAGAAAACGAATGTCGTTATTGTAGAACTGCTTAATATCGTCGACTCCGAACTTTATCATGGCGATCCTTTCGACCCCCATTCCGAAGGCGAACCCGCTTACCTCTTCCGGGTCATAGCCCACATTTCTGAAGAGTTGGGGATGGACGGCGCCGGAGCCGAGGATTTCGAGCCATCCTGTCTTTTTGCACACCCCGCAGCCCGCGCCCCTGCAGATGACGCAGCCGATATCCACCTCTGCCGAGGGCTCGGTAAAGGGGAAGTAGCTCGGCCTGAACCTCACCGGCACGTTTTCCCCGAACATCTCATGGATAAACATCGTCAGCACGCCTTTGAGGTCGGAAAACCTTACCTGCCTGTCAACCATCAGGCCCTCGACCTGGTGGAACATGGGGGTATGGGAGATGTCCTGGTCGTGGCGGTAGACCGCGCCGGGCGCGATGATCCGTATAGGGGGCGACGTATGTTCCATGGTCCGTATCTGGACCGGGGAGGTGTGGGTGCGGAGCACCACGTCGGGTTTCACGTAGAAGGTATCCTGCATGTCCCGGGCCGGATGGTCCTTTGGGATGTTGAGGGCCTCGAAATTGTAGTACTCAAGCTCGATGTCCGGCCCCTCCGCAACGGAAAAACCAAGGGAGGAAAAGATCTTTATGATCTCGTCGAAGATAAGCGTGATGGGGTGGAGCCTGCCGAGGACAGGCTTCTTTCCGGGGAGCGTGATATCGACGGACGTGTCTTGTGCCCTCTTTTGCTTCTCCTCGGCGGCGTAAACCGCCTCAAGCTCGCCCAGTTTTGTTTCGGCCCAGTTCTTGAGGTTGTTGATCTCCCGGCCGGCCGGACGCCTCTCCTCCAACTCCCTGGTTTTCAACTGCTCATAGTAGTATGGGAAGAGACCTTTCCTGCCGAGGAGGCTGACCTTCACCCGCCTCAAGTCTTCCATCGAGCGTATCGATGCAAGCTCCTGAGTGATTTTTTCTTTGAGCGCCGTAAGATCCACTCGTCTTTTGCCTTATACACACCAACATCGCCACGCGCAATCGCACTGACCGGGCGGCTGAGTGTTCCACCCAACGCTTCAGCTTATTGCGCGTGCGCCGCTTTGACCTTTGCGATAAGCGTCCCGAATCCTGCCGGATCATTCACCGCCATGTCGGCGAGCGACTTACGGTCCAACCCGATGTTTTGCAGTTTCAATCCGTGGACAAACAGACCGTAGGGGATATCGTATGACCTGCATGCCGCATTTATTCTCGTTATCCATAAGGACCTGAAGTCCCGCTTCCTCTGCTTTCTGCCCGCAAACGCGTGCTGCATGGCCCTGTACACGGACTGCTGCGCCACCTTGAAAACCGTGCGCCTCGCGCCGACCATGCCCCTGGCAGCCTTCATGATCTTCTTACGTCTGGCCCTTGCTTTCGTTCCTCTTTTAGCCCTTGGCATTTCTTTAACTCCTCAATTATTGGGGTTTGCAGTTATTGGGGTTCAGCACCCCCTCCATGAGCAAAGCTCATGGAGCCTCCCCGCTCAACCTCGCTGTGCTCGTTCAGAACCCTACAGATAGGGGACTAGCTTCTTCAAGTTTTTTTCATTCGTGCTGTGCACCATTACCGTCTGTGAAAGGTTCCTCTTTCTCTTCGGCGATTTCGAAGAAAGGAGATGGCTGTGAAAGGCCCTCGACCGCTTGATCTTGCCGCTCGCGGTTTTTTTCACCCTCTTTGCCAAGCCCCTGTGTGATTTTAACTTCGGCATTATTCCCCCTTAATTATTGGGCCCCAAAGTGGGTGCCCCGGCCTTTCCCTCGGCTCGCTTCGCTCAATTATTGGGGCTCAGCGCCCCCTCCATCGGCAGAGCCGCAGGAGTCTCCCCCCTCGGCTCGCTTCGCTCACTTGGGTGCAAACACTATGATTATGTTTCTGCCGTCGAATTTTGGTCTCTGTTCCACGTCACTCACGTCTTTCAGGGCGTCTATCACCTTTACGGCGAGCTGCTCCCCCTTGTCCCTGTGGAGCACCTCTCTGCCCCTGAACATGATGGTGATCTTCACCTTATCACCCTCACTCAAAAAGTCCCGCAGGTGTTTCAGCTTGAACTGAAGGTCGTGCTCCTCGATCTTCAGCCCGAGTTTCATCTCCTTCACCTGGATGATCGTTTGCTTTTTCTTGGCTTCGGCCGCCCTTTTCGCCGTCTGGTACTTGAACTTGCCATAGTCCATGATCCTGGCGACGGGGGGTACGGCTTTAGGCGAGACCTCGACAAGATCAAGTTCCTTCTCGCGTGCCATCCTGATGGCGTCATATGTGGACGTAATACCTACCATCGTGCCGTCCTCATCGATCAGCCTCACCTCTTTTGCCCTTATCTTCTCGTTGATATTCGTGACATCCTTCACTTCTCTGGCGGATCCTATGAATTCACCTCCTGGACGTATTCTCTTCCTTCACTCTCTCTATAAACTCAGCGGCGCTTACGCCTTTCATCTCGGCGCCGTCGCGGCCCCTGACCGAAATGGTGCGCGTCTCCACTTCCTTCCTTCCCAGTATAAGCATGTAAGGGACTTTTCTCATGGTCCCTTCACGTATTTTAAAGCCCAATTTTTCATTCCGCCCATCCACTTCCACCCTGACGTCGGCGCTCGCGAGCATCTGCCGCAGATCTTCAGCATAGGCGGCCTGCTCGTCCGTAATAGTGAGGATGAGGACCTGCAGCGGTGAGAGCCAGAGCGGGAAGCGGCCCGCATAGTGCTCGATGAGGATGCCGATAAACCGCTCCATGGCCCCGAGGATCACCCGGTGGAGCATGACCGGTCTCTTTCGGAGGCCGTCCTTGTCGGTGTAGTGGAGATCGAAGCGCTCGGGCAGGGCAAAGTCAAGCTGAATGGTTGCGCACTGCCACTTTCTGCCTAGGGCGTCCTTCAGCTTCACATCGATCTTCGGCCCATAGAACGCGCCGTCTCCTTCGTTGATATCATAGGGGATGGACCTGTCATCAAGGACGCTCTTCAATATGCTTTCCGCCTTGTCCCAATCCTCGAGGCGGCCTATGAAGTGCTCCTTCGGCCTGGTGCTGATCTCCAGCTCGTACTCGAAACCGAATATTGCCATAACATCGGCGACGAAGGATGCGATACTGTTTATCTCGTCGTGGAGTTGGTCCTGCCTGCAAAAAATATGGGCATCATCCTGGGTGAATTCTCTGACCCTCAAGAGACCGTGGAGCACCCCCGACAACTCGTGCCGATTGACGGTGCCCAGCTCAAAGTAACGCAAGGGGAGGTCCCTGTAGCTCCTGAGCTGCGATTTATAGACCACGATATGGGCGACGCAATTCATGGGCTTCAGCCCGTACTCGACGTCATCCACCTTCGTAAAGTACATATTTTCCCGGTAGTTCTCATAGTGGCCGGACTTCTTCCACAAGTCCACTTTGAGGATTTGCGGACCGATGACGAACTGATAACCCCGTTTGAGGTGTTCTTTTTTCTCGAAGTCTTCGAGGATGTAGCGGAGCAGGGCGCCGTTGGGGTGGTAGATGACGAGACCGGCGCCGACTTCGTCGGAGATGCTGAAGAGATCGAGTTCCCTACCGAGCCGTCTATGGTCCCTCTTCCTGACCTCTTCAAGGAACGTCAGATGCTCCTGAAGGGCCTCCGCGCTGGGGAAGGCCGTCCCGTAAATCCTCGTCAGCATCTTGTTCTTTTCGTCGCCCCTCCAATACGCGCCGGCAAGGCTGAGGAGCTTGAAAGCGGGTATCCTTCCCGTCGAGGGGAGGTGCGGGCCTCGACAGAAGTCGGTGAAGCCGTCCTGTGTGTAGAGGCTCACCTGCTCGTCCGGAATGGCGCTGATCAACTCTACCTTGAAGGGCTCGCCCATGCTGTCGAACAGCTCGACCGCCTCCGTTCTGGAGACTACCCGCCGCGCGATGGGGATGTCCCTGTCAATGATCGCCTGCATCCTCTCTTCTATCCGGGGCAGGTCTTCCTCGGTAAAACCGGGCTCGTAGTCGAAGTCATAGTAGAAACCCGTCTCTATAGCCGGGCCGATTGTCACCTTTGCCTCCGGAAAGAGCTCCTTCACCGCCTCCGCCATGACGTGGGCGGTGCTGTGGCGCAGGATATGCGTTCCCTCTGCGGAGTCTATATAGACGGGCTCAAGTAAGCCTTCCCTCAGTGCGGAAGAGAGGTCGAGCAACTCACCTTCCGTCTTCACCGCGACGATCCCTTTTTCAAAGGCGCCGAGATTCTTGAGAAAATCGAAGAAGCTGGCGCTTTCGTCCGCAACGGTGTATTCCTTGCCCCTAAATCGTACGATCAAAGCTCACTCCAGTGTAAGTTACCCAAGAAATCAAAAGGCATCAAATGATGCCCCTGTTAAAAAATGCAATCTGAAGCACCGCAGCTCCGATTGTGTATTCCGCAGGCCAGGCACTTCATCTTAGTATCGGCACACAACTGAGGTATTTTACTGCTTTTTTCTTTGCCTTGTCAATTGATAATTGACCTTTTCCCGGCCGGTCTTGAGGAGAAACGGCCGCCTCACCTCGGCAGATCAGGGAAGACATAAGGCAGGCTCATCTATCTCTACCATCTCTTCGGCCGAATATGGTATAGTGCTCTAGAGCCTTCGCCTGTAGCGGGCGGCGGCTCGCACTGCCGGACCGGGCATACGCTTTAAAGATAAAGAGGAGAGCAGCATGAACGAACAATATATCGAGGAGGGTCTTACTTTTGATGACCTTCTTCTGGTTCCGTCTTACAGCGGGGTGATGCCTTCGGACGTGGACGTGTCGACTTTTCTCACCCCCGGCATAAAGCTCAATATCCCCCTTATCAGCGCCGCCATGGATACGGTCACGGAGGCAAAGACCGCCATATGCATGGCACAGGAGGGTGGGATCGGCATCATCCACCGGAACATGGGCGTGAAGGAGCAGGCTCAGGAAGTGGAGCAGGTGAAAAAGTCGGAAAGCGGTATGATTGTCGACCCTATCGTTATATCGCCGGACCAGCAGCTCAAAGACGCGCTTGACCTGATGGCGCGCTACAGGATCTCCGGCATCCCCGTCACGCGCGGCAGAAAACTGGTCGGGATCATCACGAACAGGGACCTCAGGTTCGAGACCAATCTGGAGCAGAAGGTCTCGGATGTCATGACCAAGGAGAACCTCGTTACCGTTGATGAAGGCATCAGCCTGGAAGAATCGAAGAAGGTGCTGCACCGGCACAAGATCGAAAAGCTACTTGTGGTGGATGGGGAGTATAACCTGAAGGGGCTCATCACGATAAAGGACATAGAAAAGGTGATAAAATACCCCTCGGCCTGCAAAGATTCGCTCGGCAGGCTGCGGGTCGGCGCGGCCGTGGGTGTCGGACCCGACAGGGAAATGCGGGTCGATGCCCTTATGAAGGCAGGGTGCGACGTGATCGTCGTCGACACGGCTCACGGCCATTCAAAGAACGTCCTGGAGACCGTGGCCGATACTAAGAGAACTTTTAAAGGCAGCCAGGTTATTGCGGGGAATATCGCCACTGTCGAGGGGGCCAAGGCGCTTATCGATGCCGGATGCGATGCAGTGAAAGTCGGTGTGGGTCCGGGATCGATCTGTACCACCAGGATTGTTGCAGGGGTGGGTGTTCCTCAGATAACGGCCATTCTTGGCGCGGTAAAGGCGGCGCGTGAGCGTGGCGTCCCGGTCGTCGCTGACGGCGGCATCAAGTTCTCGGGCGACATCACAAAGGCCATTGCGGCCGGCGCAGATGTGGTGATGATAGGGAACCTCTTTGCGGGGACGGATGAAACACCGGGTGAAATGGTGCTCTACCAGGGGCGGACGTACAAGATGTACCGGGGCATGGGGTCGCTCGACGCCATGAAAGAGGGTAAGACCAGGGATCGTTACTCCATCCGGGAGGACGAGGTCGAGTCGAAAATAGTCCCGGAAGGGATCGAGGGGCGCGTGCCGTACAGGGGGTCGCTGTCATTTACCGTCCATCAACTGATAGGGGGTCTCAGGGCAGGTATGGGTTATACGGGATGCGGCAGTCTGCGTGAGCTGCAGAAAGATGCCAGATTTGTGCGGATCACGAATGCGGGTTTGCGCGAAAGTCACGTGCATGACGTGATGATCACGAAAGAAGCGCCAAACTATAGAATAGAATGACTTAGGACCCCATAGAATGAATGTGCGAGACTACCATAAGGAAATAGTGGCAATTCTCGATTTCGGGTCCCAGTACACGCAGCTGATTGCGAGAAAGGTGCGGGAGCTGAAGGTCTACTGCGAGATATTACCGTATAATGCGGACGTCGAAAAGTTGAGGTCTTTAAACCCTCTGGGGATTATTCTCTCGGGAGGTCCACGGAGCGTCACGGAAGCGGATGCTCCCGCGTGCGATCCTGCCATATTCGGTCTTGGTGTCCCGATCCTCGGTATCTGTTATGGCATCCAACTGATAGCCAAGCTTTATCAGGGTGAGGTCCAGCGATCGGACAAGCGGGAATACGGCCGCGCCCATATTTATCTGGACAGCCCCGACGCCCTTTTGGAAGGCATCGCAGACGGTGATATCATCTGGATGAGCCATGGCGACAGCATCATGACGATGCCCTCCGGCTTCATGGCCCTCGCCCACTCGGAGAATTCTCCTTATGCGGCTATCCGGAACGAGAGCGGGACTATCTACGGCGTGCAGTTCCATCCCGAAGTCCACCATACCCCTAAGGGCAAAGTCGTGCTCAAAAACTTTCTCTACAAGATTTGCAGGGCAAAAGGCCTCTTTTCCACAGCGTCGTTCATAGAGATGACGACGCAAAATATCCGCGAGAAAGTCGGCGACGGGAAAGTGGTATGCGCGCTCAGCGGAGGCGTCGACTCGTCGGTTGTGGCGACCCTCGTCCACAAGGCGATAGGCGACAGGCTCACCTGCGTCTTCGTAAACAACGGCGTGCTCAGGAAGAACGAAGGCCAGGAAGTGCTCGACCTGTTCAAGGATCGACTGCACCTGAATCTACGCTATGTCGACGCATCCGATAGGTTCCTGACCGCGTTGAAGGGTGTCAGGGACCCGGAGAGAAAGCGGAAGATCATCGGAAGGCTCTTTATCAAAGTTTTCGAGGAAGAGTCAGCCGGCCTTGGCGACGTGCGGTATCTCGCACAAGGGACACTCTATCCCGACGTTATCGAAAGCGTCTCGTTCAAAGGCCCTTCAGCGACGATTAAAAGCCACCATAATGTCGGCGGTCTCCCCAAACGGATGAAGCTGAAGCTTATCGAGCCACTCAGGGAGCTCTTCAAGGACGAGGTGCGCATTGTTGGAAAGGAGCTTAGCCTTCCCGACTATGTGGTCCAGAGACAGCCCTTCCCCGGTCCGGGCCTCGCCATCCGGATGATCGGGGACGTCACGAAGGAGCGGGTCGAGATGCTTCAGGAAGCCGACCATATCATTCGGGAAGAAATCGAAAGGAAGAAGCGCTTCGGCCACATCTGGCAGTCCTTCGCGATCCTGATCCCCATCAAAACCGTGGGCGTGATGGGAGACGAGCGCACCTACGCGCACGCAATCGCGGTGCGCGCTGTGGAGAGCAAGGACGGTATGACCGCGGACTGGGCAAGGATACCCTACGACGTGCTCGACCTTATCTCCCGCAGAATCATCAACGAGGTCCCCGGAGTAAACCGCGTGGTCCTCGACATATCGTCCAAGCCGCCAAGCACGATAGAATGGGAATAGGTTGAGCGAATTCGTCCACCTCCACCTGCACACGCAGTTCAGCCTCCTCGACGGCGCCATCCGCTTCGAGCCGCTCTTCGAGCTGGCGCGCTCCTATAACATGCCGGCATGCGCCATCACCGATCACGGGAATATGTTCGGGGTGGTCGATTTTTACTTTGCGGCCCGTTCTGCGGGTATTAAGCCGATTATCGGCTGCG
Organism: uncultured delta proteobacterium; assembly: GCA_963768735.1. Taxonomy (GTDB): domain Bacteria; phylum Desulfobacterota; class Syntrophorhabdia; order Syntrophorhabdales; family WCHB1-27; genus BOG-1155. Next base: position 849,580 of record CAVYJH010000003.1, read on the forward strand.
AGGCGTATATAGCGCCCAGATCGCGCACCGATAAAGAACGGCACGAAGACAACGCCTGCCATGTGGTGCTCCTCGCCCTCAACAACGAGGGGTACTACAACCTTATGAAGCTGATCAGCATCGCCAATATGGAAGGCTTCTACTATGCGCCCCGCATCGACAAGGAGATCCTCAGCCGGTACAACGCCGGCCTTGTCTGTATGACGGCGTGCCTCAAGGGACAGATACCCCAGGCGATCCTCAGGGACGATGAAAACGGCCTGAAGACACACATGGAGGATTATCTCTCCATATTCGGGGATCGACTCTACCTGGAGCTGCAGGACAACGGCATGCCTGAGCAGAAAAAGGTGAACGAGGGCCTTGTGCGCCTCGCCGGGCAGTACAACGTGCCCCTGGTCGCAACGAACGACTGCCACTATCTGAGAAAACAGGAGGCGAGGGCGCACGAGCTTTTGCTCTGCATCCAGACAGGCAAGAAAATCAGCGATACGGACCGGCTCAAGCTCTCGACGGATGAATTCTACGTCAAGTCGCCCGATGAGATGGCCTCTGCCTTTTCCCGCTACCCCGAAGCCATTTCGAATACGCTGCGCATCGCCGAGATGTGCGACGTCACCATTCAAACAGGCGTCTACCACTTCCCTGCCTTGAACCTGCCGGGGAACAAAAGCCCGGAAGAGCACTTCGAGGGGCTTTGTCTCGCGGGTTTTGAGAAGAAGATGAACAGGGTCGAGTCGAGCTACGCGGACTTTACGGACGAGCTGCGAGAGAAGTACAAGGCGAGACTGGCCTACGAAATGGAGGTCATCAAGTCAACAGGTTTTGCCAGCTACTTTCTCATCGTCGCCGATTTTATCGGCTATGCGAAATCGCACGATATACCGGTCGGGCCGGGCAGGGGCTCGGCCGCGGGCAGCCTGGTCGCCTTCTGTCTCGATATCACGAACGTCGACCCTATCAGATACGACCTCCTCTTCGAGCGGTTTCTCAACCCTGAGCGGATCAGCATGCCCGATATCGACGTCGACTTCTGTTTCGAAAAGCGGGAGCGCGTCATCGAGTACGTGACCAATAAGTACGGGAAGGATAACGTCGCCCAGATCATTACCTTCGGCACAATGAAATCGAAGGCGGCCGTCAGGGACGTGGGAAGGGCCCTCGGCCTCCCTTATGCAAACGTCGACCAGATAGCAAAGCTGATACCCGCGACGCTCGATATAAGCATCGAGCAGGCCATGAATGATGAGCCGAGACTGAAAGAGCTTTATGAGAAGGACGGGACCGTCAAGGAGTTGATCGACAACGCCATGGTGCTCGAGCGGCTTGCACGCCACGCGTCGACCCACGCGGCCGGGATCGTTATATCGAACAAGCCGCTCATGGAATACGTGCCTCTCTACCGCGGTCAGAAGGGTGAGACCGTCACCCAGTACGCCATGAAGACCATCGAAAAGATAGGCCTGGTCAAGTTCGACCTCCTCGGTCTCAAGACCCTTACCATCATCGATAATGTCATCAAGATGCTGCAAGCTGCCGGTGTGGAGCTCGACATCAACAATCTCCCCCTCGACGACCGGGAGACCTATCAACTCCTCGCCTCCGGCAACGCGTCAGGCATATTCCAGCTTGAAAGCAGGGGCATGAGGGAGCTTCTCACGCGCCTGAAGCCCTCCCGGTTAGAGGATATCATTGCCCTTAACGCCCTGTACCGGCCCGGCCCCCTGGGGAGCGGGATGATCGACGATTTTATCAAGAGGAAGCATAACCCGGCGCTCGTCAAGTACGAGGCACCTCTCCTGAAGGAGGCCCTGGAGGAGACGTACGGGGTTATTGTTTATCAGGAGCAGATCATGCAGATCGCTTCCTTGCTCGCCAATTTCACCAAGGGCGAGGCGGATGCGCTCAGAAAGGCGATTAGCAAGAAGGTGCCCGAGCAGTTGGAATCCTACAGGGAGCAATTCAAACAGGGATGCGCGGCGAATGGCGTAAAGGTTGAGGCCGCCACGCGGATTTATGATGTCATCCTGCGGTTCGGCCAGTACGGCTTCAATAAATCGCACAGCGCCGCTTACGCACTGGTCGCCTACCAGACGGCCTACCTGAAGACGCACCACTACCTGCCCTTCATGGCGGCAATCCTCACGAATGAAGTGAACGACACGGATAGTCTGATCAAGTATATTACCGAGTGCAGGGAAAACGGGGTAGTTATCCTGCCGCCCGACGTCAATGAGAGCGCGAAAGTCTTTACCATAGTGGGAGATAAGATAAGATATGGACTGCTCGGCATAAAAGGTGTAGGGGAAGCGGCCCTTGACAGCATCCTCACCGCACGGGAGGAGTGCGGAGGCTTTACCTCGTTCATTCATTTTTGCAGCCTCGTCGATTCGAGGAAGGTGAACAAGAAGGTCGTGGAGTGCCTCATAAAGGCAGGCGCCTTCGACAGCATGGGTCTGAAAAGGTCCCAGCTTTTTGCGCTCGTGCAGGACAAATGGGACAGGCTCTCGAAAAAGAACGGCAAGAACACCCAACAGATGGATTTCTTCGGAGCGGACACCTGGGCGCCAAAAGAAGAAGAGATCCCCGACGCCGAGGAGCTCGACCGCGCGGAGATACTGAAAGGGGAAAAAGAGGCGCTCGGTTTCTTTTTCAGCCAGCATCCTCTTTCGGCGCACCAACACATCATTTCCCAGATTACCCCGCTCGACACGAGCAGCATAAAGGAGACGGAGACGTCCGACGATGTGACGATCGTCGGCATCGTGAACGGGTGCAAGGAGATTACCACGAAGAGGGGGGACCGCATGGCGACCATCACCCTCGAAGATACGAAGGGCATCATAGAGGCGGTCATCTTCCCCGACCTCTACGCGAAAAACCTCCTCATTATCAAGAGCGACAACCCCCTGGTAGTCACCGGGTCTCCCGAGAGGACCGAGGACGGGACAACCCGCATCAGGGCAAAGAACATCACCCCGTTGCAGGAGATCCAAAACGAGCTGGAAAAGATGGTGCGGATAAAGATCGATTGCAGCGTTTTTAAGAAGGATGACTTGCGGAAACTGAGGGACATCCTCGTCAACATCAAGGGGGATTCCCGGGTCTCTCTCGAGTTTGTCCGGAATGGCGACCGGAAGGTGTTTCTCGTACCCGAGGTGCGAATTGACGCGGGAAAGAGCGCGACGATCAGCAAGTATTTCGATACGGGCCTGGATATCGAGGTGGCGAGAGGATGAAGCGCTATTATCTGGATTTTGAAAAGAAGCTCGAGCCCCTTGAGCGCAGAATAGAAGAGATAAGGAAGTTTCACGATGTGAGGGATGCCCACTACGCGAAGGAGCTGGATGGGCTCTTCAAGAAGGTTTCTAAGGCGGAGAAAGAGATTTACGGCGATCTAAGCAACTGGCAGCGGTGCCAGCTCTCGCGCCATTTGAACCGCCCCCACACGCTCGATTATATCCAGAATTTGTGCACCGATTTTATCGAGATCCACGGCGATCGGAGGTTCAGGGACGATCCTGCGGTGGTAACCGGCTTCGCCCGGTTTAACGGCATAAGCATCGCGGTTGTGGGACACCAGAAAGGCAACACCTTAAGCGAGATGGCGGCGAGGAACTTCGGCATGGCCAACCCGGAAGGGTACAGGAAGTCGATGAGGCTGATGGAACTGGCCGATCGATGGCGTAGACCGCTTTTGACGTTCATCGATACACCGGGCGCTTTTCCCGGCGTGGGGGCCGAGGAGCGTGGCCAGGCCGAGACTATCGCATCGAGCCTGCAACTCATGTTTGCCCTTTCGATCCCGATCATCTCGGTTGTGATCGGCGAGGGCGGAAGCGGTGGTGCTTTGGCCATAGGTGTGGGGAACAGGATCCTGATGATGGAAAACGCGATTTACTCGGTTATCTCCCCTGAAGGCTGTGCAGCGATTCTCTGGAGAGACGGATCGAAAGGGCCTCTGGCCGCAGATACCCTCAAGCCTACGGCTCAGGACCTCTACGCCCTGGGAGTAATCGACGAGATCGCACCGGAGCCTTTCGGGGGGGCACACAGGGACTGGTCCGCAACCTTCGAGGCCGTATCAAAGGTGATAGCGAAGCACCTCACCGACTTGCAACAGGTGGGCGGTGAGGATCTCAAGCAGCAAAGGTATGAGAAGTTCAGGCGGATGGGCATATTCGAAGAAGCCATCAGCCGTTAGTCATCGTGTTTCTTCTATTCTCTTCGTTTCTTTGACTCCTGACCCCTGACTCGTTCCCCTGGTTGACAAACGGAAGACGGGACACTAAATTCTGGTTACGGAGTCGTTTTTTTCGGTGAGAGCGCGCGGGCCTCTCTTTTCTTCCTGCTACTCACCGATAGCCGGTAAGGGCCGTATACCGCCTCAGCCCACCACGGGAAGAGTAGGTCGACAACGTGTTGTCAAGAGGGCACATAAGGCTGGTGGCGCACGAGGAAACGGAAGGGGAGCGCCGCTCTCGCAGGGGTAGGTCGCAAGGACGCGCTCTCACCGTCCCAGACGGTGTCGTGACCATCGTGGGGATGGTGCTTGGGGCCGGCATCTTCAAGACGCCCTCGCTTGTCGCGGCGCACTGTCAAAGCACTACCGGCGTCCTGCTCCTCTGGCTTGCCGGCGGAGCGATTTCCCTTGTCGGCGCCCTTTGTTACGCGGAACTGGCTTCAGCCTACCCCCACCCGGAAGGCGACTACCACTATATAGAGCGCGCCTTCGGAAACGCACCGGCCTTCCTCTTTGCGTGGTCCCGCCTGGCCGTGATACAGACAGGTTTGATCGCAATGCACGCCTTTCTCATAGGCGATTATGCGTCCGAGATCGCGAGGCTCGGCCGTTACTCGTCATCCGTCTATGCGGCGGGCGCTATCGTACTCCTTAGCTTCTTCAACATTATGGGCATCACCCGGGGCCGATGGACGCGGATCGTATCGGCCTCGGCCATCGGCCTCGGTCTGATATCGCTAGTCGGCTTTGGTCTCGCAGCGTCGCCGGATGGTTCTCCGGCAGCCGCTGCGGTCGGGGCCGGCGGGGCTAGTGGTGTGGGAATAGCGCTCATTTTCGTGCTTCTGACCTACGGGGGATGGAACGAGCTCGCCTGCCTTTCTTCGGAAGTCAGGAAGGCGCGGAAGAACTTGACCCGCATGCTCCTCTGCGGGGTAGGCGCTATCACGGCCATTTACCTAGCCCTCAATTATAGCCTCCTGCGGTCCCTTGGCCTTGCAGCGACGGCATCGACCGGTGCAGTCGCTTCGGTCGCGATGCGCGCCGCTCTGGGTGAGGCGGGCGCTGCTTCCATAAGCGTGCTCGTCATCCTTGTGGCCTTGGGCAGCATGAATGCGGTCATCATCAGGGGGTCAGGGATAAATTACACTTTCGGGCGGGTGTTTCCGCTCTTCGGTTTTCTCGGACGGCCGGATAGGGCAGCGAATGTACCGGGACTTCTTCTTCAGGGCACGGCCGGCATCGCGTTGGTGCTGGTCGGCACGGCCGCGCGTTGCGGCTTCTCGATGATGGTGGGGTACACCGCACCGGTATTCTGGCTGTTCTTCCTGCTGGTCGGGATCTCTTTGTTCGTGTTGCGGAAGAAGGAAAGGGCCATAGCAAGGCCCTTTCGAGTACCCCTTTATCCCGCGACACCGCTCATTTTTTGCGGCGCGTGTCTTTACATGCTCTATTCAAGCATCGTCTATACGGGAGGGAGTGGGCTGATCGGGGTCGTTGTCCTTCTTGCGGGTATTCCGCTTCTCCTGACCAGGCGATCAAGTTCTGCGCAAGGTGGATTGTAGGGGGTTTGTTTTCCGGCTACCTCGAAGGGAAAGCACGGGGCAGCCGGATAGGAGATATCAATGTCTAGGATCGTCCAGCAAGACTTTCAGACTCGCGGGCGGCTTCGTGGGTGTGCTTTTTCCTTTCATTGAGACGAGGCGTTATCTGCCGCATTATCCTCGTTTTTGCCTTGTCCTGTATGTCCCGCAGCTTCGGAAGCTGATCCGGCAGGACCAGGGTAAAAGCCCGACCGCCTTTTCCCATGCGCGCCGTTCTCCCGATCCTGTGCACGTAGTACTGCTCGTCCTGGGGCAGATCATAGTTGATGACCGCCTCGATATCGTCCACATCGATGCCCCGGGCTGCAACGTCCGTCGCCACGAGTATGCGGAGAAGTTTTTTGCGAAACTTCAGCATCGCGTGATCGCGGCGGGACTGAGTCATGTCTCCATGCAGGCTGTCGGCCATGTACCCTCTGCCCTGCAGGTCTTTGACTATTTGGTCAACCCGTCTTTTCGTATTGCAGAAGACAAGGGATGAAGTAGGTGTGTACGCGTCGATAAGCCGGCACAACACGTCAAGCTTCATCCACGGTTTTACCTCGAAGAAGGTCTGCTCCACTTCAGGCACCGTCACTTGTTCGCCGACTACGTTTACTACAGCCGGATCCCTTTGAAATTTTTGGACAAGATCCATAATCGATTGGGGCATCGTGGCGGAAAAGAGAAGCGTCTGGCGCTCTTCCGGCATCGCCCAGAGGATCGTTTTCATGTCATCCACGAACCCCATATCGAGCATCTTGTCCGCCTCATCGAGCACTACCGTGCGGATTTTGTCAAACCGGAGCGTGCCCCTCTGCATATGGTCCATGACGCGTCCCGGCGTCCCAACGATGATCCTCGCGCCCCTCTTGAGACTGGTCAACTGCTTCTGTATGGGCTGTCCACCGTAGACGGGCACTATGTGCAGGTCTCTTCTGTATTTCGCGAGCTTTATCATCTCATCGGCGACCTGCATCGCAAGCTCCCTCGTGGGGCAAAGGATGACCGCTTCCGGGCTAATTCCTTTTCGCGGAAGCATCTCAATAATGGGAAGGCCAAAGGCAAGGGTTTTGCCGGTGCCCGTTTGCGCTTGCCCGATCACGTCTTTTCCCTCTAGAATGAGAGGAATGGACTGGGACTGAATCGGGGTAAGCGTCTCGAATCCCATGTCCGCCACTGCCTTTTGCATCTCTTTCGATAAATCAAACTCGTCAAATCTTGTGCTTTGCATAGCTCTCCTTGAAATAGTTTCTGGCCGCTCCGTCCGCCCGGCAATCGGCCATTCCATGGAGTTGAAGACAATGGGAAAGCTGAGAGGCTGAAAGTGGCGAAACTAATATAGCATAGAAATTCTCAAATTAATAGTCGGATTCAAAAAAGCGGGCAAATCCGGAAATTATGGGGCAAAAAATAGGTCTCATAGGTCCTATAGGACCTATGAGACCTATTCCTGCGGAGCCTTCCGAATTCGCTTGCCTTGCGGAAGGGGCACATTTTCCTTGAAAGAGGCTGTCGGCGCAAGTAGAATTAAGGAAGTGTGCGAAGAAGCAAATCGGAGGTGGAATTAAGGGGTATGCAAAGAAGAAGATCGGAAGAGCTCTATGATCAGGCCGCTGCCCTTATCCCCGGCGGGGTGAACAGCCCCGTAAGGGCCTTTCTTGCAGTGGGGGGCACGCCGTTTTACGTAGACCACGCGAAGGGGCCTCGCCTTTTTGATATCGACGGGAACGCCTACCTCGATTTTGTTTCTTCGTGGGGCGCCATTATACTCGGTCATGCAGACGAAGGCCTGACCAGGGAGGTGCAGGCGGCAGTCATGGACGGGACGAGCTTCGGCGCCTGTCACCCCTATGAGCCGGCCCTCGCAAAAGCGATCATCGATGCCTTTCCGTCGATGGAGATGGTGCGTCTCACCAGTTCGGGCACGGAAGCGACCATGAGCGCCGTAAGGCTTGCCCGAGGCGCGACGGGCAGGGTGGGGATTATCAAGTTCAGGGGATGCTATCACGGCCACGTGGACAGTCTGCTCGTCAAGGCCGGGTCGGGTCTGGCCACCTATGGGGTGCCGGACAGTGAGGGGATACCCGATGATGTGGCAAAACACACGCTTGTGGCCGACTTCAACCACATCGATTCGGTGTGGCGTATCGTGAAGGACCGGAAAGATATTGCGTGCCTCATCATGGAACCCGTCATGGGCAACATGGGGGTGATCCTTCCCGGGGAGACGTTTCTTCACGATGTGCGAGACCTCTGCGACAGGCACGGGATCCTCCTGGTCTTTGATGAAGTGATCACCGGTTTCCGGATTGCCTATGGGGGCGCGCAGGAGCTGTATGGCGTGCGGCCCGACCTGACCTGTCTCGGAAAGATCATAGGAGGCGGGTTTCCCATCGGCGCCTTTGGGGGAAGGCGTGAGTTGATGGAAAAGGTTGCCCCCCTCGGCGGCGTGTATCAGGCGGGCACCCTTTCCGGCAACCCCGTCGCGGTAAGGGCGGGCATTTATACGCTCACCCGTCTCAAAGAAGAGATGCCTTACGGCCTGCTTCGGGCGAGAGTGGAAAGACTCGGGACCGCGATCTCACAGGTCGCCCGCGAGGAAGGGGTGGCTTACAGCATAAACGGCGTAACCTCCATGTTCACCGGCTTTTTTAACGACCGCGACGTCATCGATTACGAGACCGCGGTCTCCTCCGACCGCCGGCTCTACGAGGTATTCTTCAAGGCGATGCTGGAGGAAGGCATCTTCTTTGCCCCGAGTCAGTTTGAGGCGGCGTTCCTTACACTGGCCCACGATGACGAGGTGGTCGAAAAGACTGTCGAGACCGCCCGGCGGGTATTCAGGAAGATCAAGGGTCTCTCTTGATTATCTGTGCGTTGTCCTGGTATGTTTTGTGGGCTGTTCCCTTCAAGGATGGGTACGGGTGCGTGCGGGAGAGAAGGAGATGTGCGGCAAAGGCGATTCACACGACTCAGGGAGGCTGAGGACTTCGGCATGCGTCGATCTCGGTGCTCTGGAAGAGAATTACCGGGCCCTGGAACGCCTTGTGCAGGCGCCGGTGACGTTTTTGTGCGTCATAAAGGCAGATGCATACGGTCACGGCGCCGTGAAGGTAGGGCGCCGGCTGGAGTCCCTGGGCGCGGCATATTTCGGGGTTGCAACCGTGGGCGAGGGGAAGGAGCTTCGCGAAGAAGGGTTTGGCGCGCCGATTCTCGTGCTTGGCGGGGTGATGCCGTGGGAGCGGTTCGAAGCCCTTGTCGAGTATGACCTGACGTCGACTGTCGGCACCTTTGACATGCTGGACAGGGTCGCGGCGTTCAGGGGGAAAAGACCATTAAAAGTGCATCTTAAGATCGACACGGGCATGGGCAGGCTCGGTTTTGGGGCCGGAGACCTGGATGCCCTGGCACGCAGGCTGCAGCACGTTCAGGGAGTCGAGGTCGAGGGCCTGATGAGCCATTTCCCCGCCTCGGAGAAGCGAGACGACCGTGGTTTGCAGCAGGTGGCCCATTTCACTGAAAGCCTCGATTTGCTGAAGGAGAACGGCATAGAGCCCAAATTCAGCCATATGGCAAATAGTGCCGCCATCTGCAACTATCCTGAAGCCCATTTTAACATGGTGAGACCGGGGATCATGCTCTATGGGTCGTACCCCGGGAAGGCCCTGCGGGAGAGGCTCGACCTGAAGCCTGTCATGAAGTGGACCTCGCATGTCTCTTTTGTGCGGACTTTTCCGTCCGGCACCGCCTTGAGCTACGGGGGGACTTATGTGACCGAACGGGAAACGAGGGTGGCCTACGTGCCGGTCGGTTATGCGGATGGCTATCCGAGGGCCCTGTCGAACCGTGGATGCGTGCTGGTCGCGGGCAGGCGGTGCAGGATTGTCGGGACAGTGTGTATGGAATGGGTTTTCGTCGACGTCACGGGACTTCCCGATGTGGGACCCGGCGAGGAGGTTGTAATGATGGGCAGGCTGAAAGGCGAGACCATTACGGCCGATGAGATAGCGGAGCAGACAGGGACGATCCCCTACGAGATCCTCTGCAACGTATCGAGGCGCATAACGAGGTGTTATGTCTCTTAAGGGCCGCGCGAAGAACGCCCTCATACCGATAGAAACGTTCGCGGCTGAGTTTGGCGGCATATGGATCATGCTCATGGCAGCGGCGCGCTGGGCGTTCACGAGACCCCTGAGAATCAGCGCGATCTTCAAGCAAATGGAGTTTATCGGCGTCAAGTCTTTGTGGGTCGTCATTGTGACCGGCGGCTTCACAGGGATGGTCCTTGCCCTCCAGACCTATTACGGTTTCAGGAGGTTCAGCTCGGAGGGCCTTGTGGGGGCGACGGTGGCCCTGAGCATAACGCGGGAGCTGGGTCCCGTGCTCACCGGGCTGATGGTGACCGGAAGGGCCGGCTCTGCTATTGCGGCCGAGCTAGGCACCATGCGGGTGACGGAGCAGATTGACGCGCTGACGGTCATGGCGTTGAATCCGGTGAAATATCTTGTGGTGCCCCGTGTGCTCGCTTCGCTCCTGATGCTCCCCATATTGACCGTTATTGCCGATTTCATGGGGATTGTGGGCGGATACTTCGTGGGCGTCAAGCTCCTCGGTATAAATGAAGGCATTTTCATGAGCAGGATGGTAAAGTATGTCGATCTTGAGGACATTTACAACGGTCTGGCAAAGGCGGCATGCTTCGGGGTTATTTTGGCGGTCATTGCGTGCTACAAGGGGTTTACTACAAAAGGAGGCGCCGAGGGCGTGGGAAAAGCGACAACGGAAGCCGTCGTGATGTCGAGCATCGCCATCCTCGTTGCCGACTATGTGCTCACCTCTCTCATGTTCTGACGGCTATGGAAAAAATCGTCATAAGGGTGAAAGACGTCTACAAAAGCTTTGGGCGCCAGAAAGTCCTGAACGGCATCAACCTTGCGGTCGAGCGAGGAGAGATTACGGTGATCATCGGCAAGAGCGGCAGCGGGAAGAGCGTGCTTATGAAACACCTTATCGGCCTCATGAAGCCCGACAGGGGAGAAATACTGGTTGATGAGGTTGACATCAGCCGCCTTGGAGAGTTTCAGCTGAATGAAGTGAGGAAAAGGTTCGGTATGCTTTTTCAGGAGGCGGCCCTCTTTGATTCCATGACCGTGGAAGAAAACGTGGCGTTCCCCATCAGGGAGCATAGGAGATTCTCTGACGGCGAGGCCCTCGGTCTGGTCAACGAAAAACTAGAGCAGGTCGGCCTTGCCGGCTTTAACGACAAGATGCCGTCCGAGTTGTCGGGGGGCATGAAAAAGAGAGTGGGTCTTGCGCGGGCTCTCGCACTCGATCCGGAAATTGTTTTGTTCGATGAGCCCACGAGCGCCCTCGACCCTGTGACCTCGCTCACCATAGAAGACCTCATCAAAAAGACACAGATAAGGCTGAAAAAGACCTACGTAGTGATAAGCCACGACATACTGGGCATGTTCAGAATCGCGGACAAGGTGGCTATGCTGTATGAAGGCGAGATCGTCGCTTTCGGCACCCCTGATGAGGTGAGAAGGAGCGATCTTCCGGCCGTGAGGGAGTTTTTGGAAGCAACCAGAATACCGGGCTTCGCATTAGGAGGGGGCGCTGAGACCCAATAAGCAGTTGCTTTTCTGAGGGAGGACGACCCGCAAGCGGGTGCCCGATGCGGCTTTGCCCGTCGAGGGGGCGCTGAGCCCCAATGACGAGCGAAGCGAGCTTGAGCAGGGAGGCTCGGCGGGCTTTGCCCGTCGAGGGGGCGCTGAGCCCCAATATTGGGAGGTCACCATGACAACGGAATTTAAAGTCGGTATCGTCGTCCTTTTAGGTATCGTTACCCTTTTTTACATGTCTTTCAGGGTGGGTAAATTCGGCACACTGACCGAAGGCCACGGATATCTCATCACCGCCCACTTCAAGAACATCGCGGGTCTCGACACGAAGTCTCCGGTGGAGGTTGCCGGCGTGGAGGTCGGAAGGATCAACAAAATCGCCCTTGACGGAAGCGTGGCGAAGACATGGATGCTCATGAGGGAGGGCATAAAAATCCCGGTGGACAGCAAAGTCTCCATAAAGTCTTTCGGCATCCTCGGTGACAAGTACATAGAGATCACCCCCGGCCTTTCGACGGAGTATGTCAAGAGCGGAGATGAGCTGCGAAACATCGTTTCCTACGCCGACTACGACGAGATTTTTCAGAACGTGAGCGTGGCTGCGAAAAATATGGGCGAGACCCTGTCGCAGTTTAAGGGCGTGATCGATGAAAAGGACAAGGAGAATTTCAAGCAGGGCCTTGCCAACATAAAGGAAGCCAGCGGTGGGTTCAAAGAGATGCTGGCGGAGAACAAGACGAATGTGAACCGTATTGTCGCAAACGTGGCCCAGGCGAGCGTGAGGCTCGGGCCCATCGCGGATAAGGCCGATTCTATGGTCACGCAGATGAACACCATCGTGCAGGGTGTAGGTGAAGGCAAAGGGACCCTGGGCAAACTCGTGAAGGACGAGAAGCTCTATGATGACGCGAGGGACATGGTTGCCAGCCTGAAGAGCGTTTCTTCGGACATAGAGCAGGGCAAAGGGACTCTCGGCAAACTCGTGAAGGACGACACCCTGTACGTACAAACGGCGGATACGATGAAGAACGTAAATCAGTTCACGTCGGGTCTCAAGGACGGGAATCTCGTCGGCGAGGCGCAGGTCACCATGAAGAAGATCCAGCAAGCGGCCGAAGGGGTGCAGGAGATGACGCCGATCACGATTTTAGGGACAATTTTCGGCCTCTTTTTCTGATGCGCGCATGCATCCTTTTTCTTCTCATCCTTCTTAGCCCATGCAGCCTTGCAGCCTTCTGGCCGGTCTACTGGGAGCTGGGCAATGAGAAGAATCTGCTCGGTCCCCTCATTTCTTACGAGAGGAAGGACAACGAGACCCATGTGACGTTCCGGCCGCTCCTCTCTTCCTATGATTCTCCCGGTACCTACTCGCTCCTCTTTCCCTTGGGGAGGAGTACGGAGGAGAAGGCCTATTTTGCCCCCCTCTATATGAGGCACAGCTCGGAAAATGCGTACGATGTGACCCTCTTCCCCTTTTTCTGGGGAAAGACCGCTGAAAGGTCGTATGGAGGTGTTTTCCCCTTTTACGGCAAGCTTTACCATAGGTTCAGGCGGGACGAGATCGGTTTTGCCCTCTGGCCCCTCTATGGTTACAGCACGTGGGAGGGGACTACCGCGACACACATCGTGTGGCCGCTCTTCTCCTTTTACGAGGGACGCGAGGAAGGCTTCAAACTGGGCCCGCTGTACGGCCGGCGGCGAATAGGCGACCAGAGGCGGTCGTCATTCGTGCTCTGGCCTTTCTTTATAAGGGACGAAAAGGATCTCGCTACGGACAACCCCAAAAAGAGCCTCTGGATGTTGCCGTTCTACATGCAGACCACGTCCCCTCAATCATCGTTCCATGCGGTGATGTGGCCTTTCTTCACCTACACGAGGGTCCAGGATAGGACGGAAGTGAAGGCCCCCTGGCCCATTTTTTCCTACACCACGGGTAAAGAGGAAAATGAGTTCCACTCATGGCCTATCTATTCACATTCCAAGGTAGGGAAGGACGAGGTGACGTACGTGCTCTGGCCCATCTACAAAGAGACGGAGCGATATCCGGGCGACAGGAAGTGGACCCAGAAAAGGATACTCATCATAGACAAGTACGAGACGGATGACCGGGGCACGTTCTTCAACATCTGCCCGTTTTTTGAGTACCGCCGGGGCGGCAACGAGACGGTCTTCTTTTTTCCCTCGATCCTGCCCTGGAGAAACGCGGAGTTCGACAGGATTATAAGGCCCCTCATGACCCTCTACGAATACCGGAAGAAGGGCGACAGGACCACGGCAAACTTCCTTTACGGCTTTTATACGAAGGAGCAGGAGGGAGCGTTTTGGAAAAGGAGGCTGGCCTTCCTCCTGGAGGTCGAATGGGAGCCCGGAGGCATGGGTTTCCAGGTCCTCTCGGGACTCTTCGGCCTGGACAGCAGGAGAGTGAAAATCTTCTATATACCCATAAGCCGGGATAAGACCGTGGCCACTGCCTCGCTGGACGACCCGGGGGAGGGGGGAATCGGGGCGGGCGGGCGGCAGCAGGTGACAGATGACCGAGAGGACGAGGATAAAGGAGATCCGCTTCAGGGCAGTGCGCAGGGGCCTCAGGACGATGTTCGCGACCTCCCTCGGCAGGAAGCGACATCTCCGTAGCGTCATCGTAAGAGTGGCCCTCGACGATGGGGCCGTTGGGACAGGCGAAGTACCGACCAGCGCCGCCTTCAAAGACGAAACCATCGCAGCCATCGGCCGGGTGCTTAGGGAAGGGCGCCTCAGGCTGAAAGGGGCTGAAATCGGTGACTACGAGGAGCGCCTGAACAGCCTGAGAAGCGTATTCCCGGCCGCGGCGATGACGATATCGGGCCTGGAGGTGGCGCTCTTCCGTGCCTGTCTCGAGAGCGGTGGAATGTCTGAGCACGTGTATTGGGGCGGCGCCGAAGGCCGGATCGAAACGGACATTACCCTGCCGATCATGCAGGACAGGCAGATGCTCGGGCGCTGGATCGAGGGCGCGGTAGGGAAGGGCTTCACCGCCTATAAGGTGAAGGTGAGCGGTGACCTTGAGCAGGACCGGCAGACGGTCGCGTTCATCTACCGGCTGCTCCGTGAGAAAGCCGCCCTCTTCCGCCTGCGTCTCGACGGTAACCAGGGCTATACGGTTAAGAGCTTTCTTGCCTTTGCCGACTTTTTGCAAAAGATGCGCTTCGAGGTCGAGCTCTTTGAGCAGCCCCTCCCGAGGGACGCCTTTGACGGCCTTGCGTACATAAAAGAGCGCTGCCCGATACCACTCATCCTGGATGAAACTATACTGACCGCCGAAGACGCCCAAAGGGCCGTCGATCACAATCTGGGCGACGGCATAAACATCAAGATCGCGAAAAGCGGTATAGGCGAATCGATGAAGCTCCTGGAATTAGCCCGCCGTCATGGGATGAAGCTGATGGTGGGGTGCATGATCGAAACCATGGTGGGTCTCTCAGCGGCCGTCTTTTTTGCCGCGGGCACCGGGGCGTTCGATTTCATAGATCTCGATGCGGTTCATTTCTTATATGGAGAAAACGCTTATCCCGGGATCGTGAAAGCGGGTCCTGCATTCTTGGTCGGCGGCAGGTCGGCATCACAACCGGCGACGCCGGCGAACCTGGCCTGAAACTGCTCCGGGTCGACATGGCCCGCCTCTGCGAGCAGCCGGAGCTGCTTCCCCTGGAAGTCCTCCGGTTCGAGCCTGATCATGTATTTTCTCGCTACCTGGTAGATCTGTGACTGGGTGTCAACTCTCCGTATCCTGCTCTTGCCTGATTCGTCGATAAACTCCGAGAAAGGGATGGCTTTAATGGCGTGTTCGTCGGAGATCACGGTCGAGCCCGTTGCACCGCCCAGAAGAAAACGGACGGCGCCGTACCCGAGGTTCCTCGTGTATTCCACATCGAAAGGGATAGGGGCGGCGGCCCTCAATTCATAGCCAATATTCTTGTCGACAATCGTTACCTTAAGACCTAACGATTCCAGGGTCGTCCTGCAAATCCCTTTCAGCACCTCGCCCAGGCGGAGTTCGGAGAGGCGCACCCGGCCCATTTCGTCCTTTTCCATTGCCTCGTCGGAATTAGTCCCATCGAGGATCACTTTTTCCGATATGCCTTCGGCAAGAACGGCAACCCCGTGGTCTTTGCCCATGGAGAGTCTTTTTATGATCGACCCTGTGAGCACGTCGGCGACCTGGCCTGCACTGATCGTATCCGAGAATTCCTCGGGGATCAACGTGACGGTGGCCCCCGCCGCCTTGCCTATTCCCAGTGCGAGATGGCCTGCGTGCCTGCCCATGGTGGTAACAAAATACCACCTGCCCGTTGTCCGCGCGTCCTCCATGAGATTCGTCACGATATGGACGCCCAGGTGGCGGGCCGTCTCGTAACCGAACGTCGCGAGCCCACCCGGCAGGGGGATGTCGTTATCTATAGTCTTCGGTACATGGACCACCTTTACGGAGCCCTTCGCCTCCCGGTAAATCCAGTTCGCCATAAAGAGCGTGCCTTCGCCCCCTATGGTGACGAGGTAATCGATCCCGAGCCGCCTGATGGTCGACATCATCATGCGGAACTTCTCCTGCACGTTATCGGGAAAATCACGCGACGTTCTGAGGATCGACCCTCCCTGCGTGTGGAGCCTGGAGACGTCGTCGATCGTGAGGCGTCTGATATCGCCTTCCCTGCCTTCGAAGAGGGTCTTGAAGCCTCCCACTATACCGACGACATCGACGCCCTCGTTGATTGCCTCGATGGTGGAAGAGCTGATGACGCCGTTGATTCCCGGCGCGGGGCCTCCACCGACTACAAGTGCTAATACCTCTTTTTGCATGGATAGTATTCTTGCATCATTATCTATCACATTGCAACTTATTTTTGCGGGATGCCAGTTAAGAATCAAAACCGCACTGCTTTTAGAGGATTTAAGTTTCAAAACCGCACTCCGTGTTAGAATGCCTCCTAAAGAAAACTGAGGAGGGCGCGATGGGCGAGCAAATTCACAAAAGGCTGAGCGATGAGCAGGCGAAGATGATAATGGAGAAATACCTGGCGCGAGAGCTGAGCGCTACGCACGCTATGGAGTTGTTGAGCCTGAAGCGGCGTCAATTCTTCGAATGGGCGCAGAAGTACAGGAGCGATCCAGAGGGCTTCAGCATTGGGTATCGGAGGAACGGCACAAACAGGCAACTCGACGAGAGAGTCCATGCCCATATCCTCCAGGAATTTGAGAAGGAAAAAGCCTTGATAGAAGATCCTTCAATCCCCATCCGGTTTTACAACTACAGCTATATTCAGGATCAGCTGAGGGAGCGCTACCAGGAGAAGGTCTCCCTTCCAGCAATCATCGACAGGGCAAAAAAAACGGCTATTACATCGCAAAACCGGATAAGGCCATCCACGACCGGGAGGTGATCACCCACCATGCGGGAGAGCTCATCCAGCACGACTCCTCGTACCATCGATGGTCCCCCTATATTGCCGAAAAGTTCTACCTGATCACGAGCCTCGACGACTACAGCAGGTATCTGTTCTATGCGGAGGTTACGGAAAGGGAATCAAGCTGGGCGCACATCATGGCCCTTGAAAGCGTGTGCACCCGCTATGGACTGCCTCTTTCCTATTATGTCGACAATCATTCCATGTTCCGCTTTCTCGAGAAGAGGGATACGATATGGACGAAGCACTATGCGCGAACGGATGAGAAAGACCCGCAGTGGAAACAGGTATTGCAGGAACTGCGGGTGAAGGTGACCTACGCGCTCTCTCCGCAGGCCAAAGGGAAAATCGAGAGGCCCTACCGATGGCTGCAGGATAGGATCGTAAGGACCTGTGCTCGGGAGAACATAACAGCCATCGCACAAGTACGGGAGATACTCTCCTACGAGGTTAAGCGCTACAATGAACGCCAGGTCCACAGCACCACCGGAGAGATCCCTCGTATGCGCCTTGAGAGGGCCATAGAGGAGGGCAAGACGCTCTTTCGCCCATTCAAGCTTCCCTTCCCTTGCGAATCCACAAAAGACGTTTTTGCCCTAAGAGGCACGCGAACCACAAACGCCTACCGCAAGGTATCCATCAACGGCATCGAGTCTCAAGGTGCCAGGCGTCGATCCATACAAACCGGTCGATTTGAGGATGGTCCCCGATCCAGAGACGGGGCTGACGGAGATCAGGTTCTGGCACAACGGAAAGCTGGTGAGCACTCAGAAGGTGCAAACTGCCGCCTTGAAAGGAATGCGGTTTTGATCTTTAGACAGTGCGGTTTTGAAACTTCGCTAACACTTATTTTTGCGGGAAGGGAAGATTACCACAAAAAAGAGTTTTTTGATCTAAAAGGCGTCCGATCACGGTTCTTGACATCCCAAGTCCGGCCCGGTATCCTTGCCGAAGGCAAATAACGAATTAGGGGGAGAAATGGCAGCCTATGTAATCTTCATTCGTGAAAGTGTCCACAACCAGTCGGAGATGGAGATCTACGCGAAAAAAGCTCGCGCCTCCATGGCCGGCCATGCGGTTACGCGCCTCGCTGTTTACGGCCGTCACGAGGTGATCGAAGGCCCGGAGGTCGGGGGCGTGGTCATCTTCCAGTTTCCCTCCTTTGACGAGGCTAAGGCCTGGTACAACAGCCCTGCCTACCGTGAAGCACGCGAACATCGCTTCAAGGGCGCCGACTATCGCGCCGTGATCGTCGAAGGGGTGTGATACCCGCAAGTAAGTCGGGTGTCTTCTACGGCAGCACCCGCTCTTTCGGCGGATTACCGGTCTCAGGGTCCCAACCCATGGCGCTGTAATAGCTTCTTCTCAATGCATCGAAGTCAATCAGTTTTCCGCTGGAGGGACCCATGGTGTGTGGGCGGGCAATTCTGGTCGGTAGCATAAAGTCTCGGGGGCTCAACCCTTCCCGTATATTAAATGCCTGCTGGAGGGATAGGCTTCTCCTGCCCACAGAGATCGCTTCTTCTGCCGTGAAGTCCCAGCCCGTCACAGCCTGAATGAACTCCACCAGGGGCAGATTGCTCCCCGCACTGAGGCCGAAGAGGCACATGCCGCTGTTTACGAACGCCTGGCTGTAACTCGACGCGAGGGCATGTATTCTGCCTCTGTTTTCCACCTCATCGTCCCCCTCGGGCCTCTGCAGTTGTTGATAGGCCGCAAGCCTGCCCTCTCCTTCGAGCCTCATGGATGCCATGGAAGTCATATGGCGGCCGGGTGTGGGATGAGCGAGGTAACCCAGCCCGCGCAGAGGCGCATACCTCGGGTCATGGAGGCCTGGTTCCTGTCCATGTACGTGGACGGCATACTCTTCCGCGCCTTTGCCGATCCGCAGCGCCGCCCTTTCCACGCCGTCCGCCAGCACCGCCCCAAAGCCTTGCCGCTCTCCAACCTTTTCAAGCATGGCGATGATTGCCTTGGGATTGCCCCAAGTCGAGCTCTATGCCATCCGTGTCCTCCTTCCCGATCAGCCCGTGCTCGTAGCACTCCATTGCGAAGGCGAGCACTGTGCCTGTCGAGATGGTATCAATGCCATAGAGGTCGCAGAGCTCATTTGCCTTTATGATCGATGCCGCATCGCTGTTGAGCAACATCGTGCCGAAGGCGGCGACCGTTTCGTATTCAGGCTTTCGGCCCTCTGCTGCAAAAGGACCTTCCGTGACACTGACCATGCCGCCGCAATTGATAGGGCAGTTGCCGCAGCCTGCTCTCCTTACCTGGTACTTGGTGATCCGGTCGCCGCCAATCTCAACGCACTCCGGGAAAGCCTCGTAACCGGCAAGGCTCCAGTTCCTGACGGGTGACGCCCCGACCTGCACCAATCTGACGGTAGCGCCGCAGGTACCGGGGCCACTCAGCGCCTTGATAAAAGGAAGATGGTCAACATCGCGCAGGTGTGCAAGGGCATCCCTCCTGAGACGGGCCAAGGCTCGGGGATTTACCACTTCCACTTTGCGCGAACCTCTTACAGCGACTGCCTTTAGATGCTTCGAGCCCATCACGGCTCCGACACCCGACCTCGCTGCTGCCCTCCGGTCGTCCGTGATGATCGATGCCATGAGCGATCTTGATTCCCCGGAAGCGCCTATGCAGGCGACCCGCAGCCGTTTGTCGCCCGTTTCTTCGAGTAAGGCCTCAACGGTCTCCTGGGTGTTCTTTCCCCAGATATGGGCAGCCTTTCGGATTTCAATAGTATCGTCGTTGATCAGCACGTAGACCGGCCTCAAAGCAGCGCCGGTGAAGAAAATCCCGTCGTAGCCCGAGGCCTTGAGCTCCGAGCTGAAGAACCCTCCGGAGTTGGCCTCACCCCACGTGAGGGAAAGGGGGGACTTGGTTACCACCGAATATTTTGTTGCCATGGGTGTGCCCGTACCATTAAGCAGTCCGGGCAAGAACCCCAGCATATTTTCCGGCCCCAGGGCGGGTATTCCCGCCTTCATCCGTTCGTATAGTATCTTCACACCGAGACCAGGGCCACCGATGAAGTCTCGATAGACCTCCTCAGGCAGCGCCTCCTTCGTGATCGATCCGGACGTCAGGTCCAAGACAGCTATCTTACCCGTATATCCGGTCATCGGACAATCTCCTCTTTCTAACGCACAGACATAAACAGGGCAGCAAGCTGGTTCCTGTCCACTGCCCGGGGGTTATTCTTAGTCCCCGTCATACCAAACGCATCGTCCACCATGTTCGGTTGGAGTTCGAAGTCGATCCCCATATCCGAGAAGGTCCTTGGAAGGCCGACGTTCGCCAAAAGATCACGAACCGCACGAACCGATTCGGCTGCAGCCCTCTCGACGGAAAGCCCCCTGATGTCCACCCCGGCTGCATCGGCGACGGAAGCGAGCCTCGAAGCGCAGACCGGCGCATTAAACTCCATCACTACCGGCAGATAGAGCGCACAGGCAAGGCCATGCGCTACATGGAAATAGGCACCTGCGGGATGGGAAAGCGAGTGGACAAGAGCAAGACCGGTGTTTTTGAAGGACATGCCGGCCATACAGCTTGCAAGGAGCATTTGTCCCGCTGCTGCTACGTCTCGGGCATTTGTTACAAATGAAGGGAGATTGGCCATGATGATCCTTATCGCAGAAAGTGACAGGGCATCCGTGATGGCTTGACCAGTGGAAACAAAGTAAGATTCTATGGCATGGGTAAGCGCGTCTGCCCCCGTCTGAGCCGCCAGCCTTGGAGGTACCGAAGCGAGCAGGAGCGGATCGAGCACCGCTATCCGGGGAACAAGGGCCGGACCCTTCACCACTGCCTTCACCTTCCTCTCCCTGTCCGCTATTATGGCCACACTCGTAACCTCTGACCCGGTTCCTGCGGTAGTTGGTATCGCGCAGAGCAAAGGCAGCGGACCAGCCACGGGTGTACCTCCCATGTGTTCCCTCAAATCTCCGCCACCCGCGCCCACGACCGCCACAGCCTTTGCCACATCCATGGCACTCCCCCCACCGAGGCCGATGATGGATGTACATCCGCTTTCCCTGTAAATGCCGGCTGATTCCTCGACCACCTCAATGGACGGATCCTCCTCGACCCGATCGAATAACTCGTACGGGACACCCGCTTCTGCGAGCACGTCCGTCACTGTTTTGAGAATCCCCGTGCGGACGATACCTTTGTCTGTAATGAGAAAGGGTCTGTCCTGGGTACTAAACTCCCTTTTGAGCTCATTTATCGCACCAGGGCCGAAAATGAGTCTGCCGGGGTTAGAGTGCTGATAGACTTTCGTAGGATCCATACGTCCCCCCATACAGGTTTCGTTGTCTTAACTTCTATCATGCCCCAAAAAGTCATCGTAGTCAACGCCGGAATGGGATCAACGCTCATGCGATCTCGTAGAGGCGCTGTAGGTCCCTGATTGCAAGGGCTAGGCATCGTACTACACCTACTCCATGCTCAAGACCATCGGTGAAATCGAGCATATCGCCGGGTGACCCCCCTTTACCACACGAGACCGCACTCTGCTCCGATTTTTGTTACCACAGGGAGGTGGGACGGTGGTGTGGGCGACGTTCGTTACGGGTTCATTTCTCGATGCTCGGGATTGAAAAGAGGCCGTGGGCAGGCTATATTGTGATATGCAGGCGGCGCTCATCGGGTGCCGCATAACCGGATCGGGGGTTGCCCCTTGGGAGCGTAGAGTGGCGATACTAGAAGGCAGCCGCGGCAAGACACGTTCTTTAGAATTTGTGAGAATGGCCGTCCGACTTAAGGAGGGGAGGAGGGGAGAGATACCTTTTGACCTTCGCAAAATTGGACAAATGCTGAAAAGTGCCCGGGAAGAAAAGGGCATCACTCTTGATGACGTATCAAATGCCCTCCTCATAAAGAAACGGGTGATCGGGGCGATCGAGTCGGGGGATTGGGACAGTTTGCCATACCCCGTTTATGTTAAGGGGCATGTCAAGCAGTATGCCGCTCTGCTTAAGATCGCTGATCTGCTCGGGGCCGAGATGATTTCGTCGGAGAATCAACCCTCGCCGGCGGTGAAAGGGGTCGCGGCGGGGGCAACGAATGAAGGGGCGCCAAAAGGGTGGGGGCAGAAGAAGAAGGCGGTAGCAGCATCAGCGGTGGGTGCACTGGTGGTGGGGTTCCTGGTTTTTCAGAACCTGCCCAAGAAAGCGTCTGTTGCTCCTGTCGCTCAAAGTGTGGGAAGGAACTATCAAACAGTCCAGGCCAGCGCCAGTGCTCAGCCCGTTGAGGCGAGCACCAATAGGCGATCGGTCGAGGCAAGCCGGGTTTCGGCCAAAGAGAGTGAGAAAGCCGTTGTTACGTCAAAGAAGCTGGCCATCGTGTGTCAGGAGAGAACGTGGGTACGAATCGTCATTGACGGCGCCGAGCAGAAAGAGTTCATGCTGAACCCGGAAGAGGCGGTCACGCTCGACGCGAAAAGGAACTTCGACCTCCTCATCGGCAACGCAGGGGGAGTGAAGCTGTTCTACAACGGCAAAGATACGGGCTTCACGGGAGAACACGGAGAGGTCAGGCATATCAGCCTTTCTTGAAAGGGCTTTCCGCCGTACTTGCGCATTTCGCATTGCCATCAGAAGAGTGATAACGGGAAGCCGGGTCGGAGGCGGGTGCCCTTTCAAGCCTATTGGTATGGCAGCGCGTGAAAAGTTGACCCCGGAGTTTCAGGTCATGGGTCTCACGGGTTTGTGCCCCTCCATTGGGCCGCCCCGGCAGGATTGATGGCGGGACCGTTGAACCGATTACCCAGGATGACATGCCCACCGCCGTCATTCACAAAATCAATTGCCCATCCTACCGATGTAATCAGGGTATTGTTTTGGATCACACACCCTTTCGCCCCCGCTTGCCAGAGGACAATGCCGCCCCTGTTCTGCTCGCCTGTGATCGTGTTGTTTTGTATGAGCGTGCTGCCTAGCGGGACGTATCCGGCCACCTGTATGCCGAAAGCCTGATTTCCATATATGATGTTGTTTTGCACGGTCGAGTTCGGGCTGCATAGGTAGATGCCCTGGTCAAGAGCGCCGCCTGTAGCATTCGCAGCCAGGGAGAGCCTGCCGTTGCCGTAGATGATGTTTCCGTCGATCAGGGCATTCGTAACACTCTTGTCTGTGAAGATTCCATCGTGGCCGTAGGCAGGCTGGACTGTTGTGCTGTTCCCGTTGCCGTTGATGGTGTTATCCTTGAGGGTCGAGTAGCTCCCGTAGACCTCTATCCCCTGGTACGTGAAGTTCCTCACCCGAAAGCCTTGAACCTGCACATAAGGGGCCCCGACGTAGACGCCGACCTGGACCGCGTTGTTGCCGTCGATGATCGCCATGCCGGGACTGGCAGACTGAAACATGACCGGACCGGCTGAGTTTCCTCCTCTCCGGACATAGAAGCCTACCTGCCCTTTCCCATAGTCGTTTTCATAGTAAATGCCCGGCGCCGCGACTACCGTATCGCCCGGATTGACCAGCCCGGCCGCTTTGCCCAGGGTCCTGAACGGGGCTGTCGTCCCGTTGTTGTTGTCGTTGCCCGAGGGGGATACGTAATAGGTGGCCGAAAACGCCGGGACAGCAAGGAAAACGAGACAAAGAACTACAAATAGTATTTTCATACCTTATTCTCCTTTATATCCCCGTCAGTTTGTATCACTTTTTCACGTTCCATACCATAGTGCTTCTTTCATGCTACAGCGCCATTCCCATCGGTGCGAACGCCCGGATCACGTAGGCGCCTGCCGGAGGAATCGAACACATGTTCCCGTTGCCGTCCCTTACCCGGTTGCCGTTTATGTCGAGCACATTAGCCGTTCCCACGATGAGAGACACAACATGTGCTCTGCCGCTCGCCGGCGACCCGATCATCAGGGGCATGGGGGACATCCATTGCATTATAACATACTATATATCTTCGATTCTCGTTCCCATGCCTGATTTGAGGCCGGCCCGCGCTTGTTCAATTCTCTTGAGGAATCGTGGGTCGTTCTCCAAAAGATAGTCAAACCAATCGTCTTCGTCCTCAAACCCTATGAGTATACCCGCCGGCTTGCCGTGGCGGGTAATCACGATCTGCTCTTTTTCCGCCAACCGTAAGAACCTGGAAAGGTCGTCCTTAACTTCGGACAAAGGTACTTTTTTCATAGCCTATCTCCTGCCTTTTCGAGCCATTCTAACGCCTTCGATTTTGGAATTATTGCCAGGATTTCCACTCTATTCTCCACCACATCATAGAATACCCGGATTTCATCGATTCGTAGCCTGTACTCCGGATGCCTCAACCCGCTCAGTTTCTTTATTCGGCTCTTGCCCGTCTTGGTTGGCTCATGCCTCAAATGGGTCTCGATTGTATCCTTGACGGTCGCCCTTTGGCGGGCATCCAACAGCTTCATGTCCTGCACTGCAACAGGAGAAAAAATGATCTCGAAGTTCATTCTGGCTATATTGTAGCCAGATTATACCCGGTTTTCAAGTCTCTTCGAATGCGAAAGACAGTTTCTCCTCCGGTGCCCATAGATACCGTTTTTCGGAAAGCGTGAATATACTTGATGTAATTTTGCGGCATTTTTCTGATAATGGAGGACAAGGAAATGACAGTCGAAAAGACTGAGAGGCTTAACAACGTTGTCGCCGTCGCCCCGAAAGTGATATGATAACAAAATCCTTGCATACGCTCGATCATATTCGTAAATCCTTCAACGATTCGACAAATAAAACCGGCCGCGCTCAAATCGGTCAGTTCCTCACGCCCTCCGCAATAGCCCGGTTTATGTCATCGATGTATGAAACATTCCCCCAGAATGCGAGAATCCTCGATCCCGGCGCAGGGGCGGGCGTCCTTTTCGCCAGCCTTATTGACACGTTGATTTCGCGAGAGAATAGGCCTCTTTCCATTGAAGTGTAAGCTTACCCCCACTGTCAAGACAATTATGAGGCATGCTTAAGGTGGATTCCCTCCTCTGTCTGAAGTGTTGGTTCTGGGGGTAAGTATAAAAGGCCTCGCGCTCTACCTCAATTCGACCCTCGCCGACCAGTATTTCCGGCTATTTAGCGGCCATACCCAGGTTAATGCCACCGATCTCAGGCGGATGCCGTATCCCGCATATGAACAGCTTTTGCGGCTTGGCGGTCATGTAAAGGAAACAATGCCGGATCAGGCGATCATCGACGCGATGGTGGAAAGAGAGGGCGAAAGCCGACGGGATAATAGGGCCAACTCTTTCTTGAATTTGCGAATTGGGGTCGGAGGATTAACCCTGTTCCCGCATGAAAGAAGGAGTAGAAGATGACTGATCTGCACCGCTTGACCATCATGCGAAAAGAAGGAAGAGAGCCATTTCACATAAGCGGCAAGAGACTCGACTTCGACCTCCTGAGTTTCTGGCAGTGGTCTGCATCGGATTTGATAAGCAACACCACACGAGGGATCGTCGCAGAATACATCGTGGCTCGTGGATTAGGCTTGGCTGAAAGTGGTGTGCGTGATGGGTGGGCAGCTTTTGATTTGGAAACGCTATCTGGTATTAAGGTCGCGGTGAAATCTGCCGCATACGTGCAGAGTTGGCATCAGGAACGACTCTCTTCGATCACGTTTACGACCCCAAAGACACGGGCGTGGGATGCTGACACCAATCTACAGTCCCGTGAGGTCAAACGGCAGGCCGATGTCTATGTTTTTGCTCTGCTGGCACAGACCGACAAGGCTACCATTGACCCCCTGAATCTTGATCAGTGGCGATTCTACGTGTTGCCAACATCCATTTTGGACGAAAGGACTCGCAGCCAGCACTCGATTACGTTGAAGTCGTTAGAAAAGCTGTGTTCTGAAGCCATCACCTATGGTGAACTGCTGAAGGCCGTGGAGAGTCTGTACTGGAAAATCACCTGTGTAACTGCCGGCCGCAGAACCGTCCTTTGTGAAGTGAAATTTCTTGAGTGAATGCCTTAGGGAAGTTCGTTCCTGACGCTCATGTAGCTCAAAACGGAAAGACCTTGGCCGAGATCGCACAGAGGGCCGGAATCAAGATCTCGTTGGTGTGCCGGGGGATGACGAGCATGGAAGGAGGACCGGAAAAACATTAATGCACACCAGAAACCAATGTCCCCACCGCCCGTATCAACAACATTTGAATATACCTCTTTTTACCTTCCATGATGGTGAGAAAATCGGTCCGAAGATGCTGGCGCGGATCGCCCGAGCATGGACAAATATGTTGTACGGAGAGGGGAAGAACGGCCGACGAGTTATTGATTTACTTCAGAAAGTGAGTGTCGCCCGGTTAAACGTGCGGCTCATTGACGGGACACTCGGAAATCGGGACAAGCCTGTACCGCCGTATCTCTTTTATTCGGATGTCGTCGGGTGACCTGCCCGTGGTGAAGAGAATGATAACGACGTCTTTGTCTGTGATCTCCTTGATGCCGATCGGACGCATTATCAACCTTGGATATCTCTTTTCTGCAAACTCAACCATTTGCGCGATCTGGGTCTTCGAAATCCGATCTTTCCTGCTTTTTGCCTCTATGGGTATTACGTAGTGTTTTCCGTCAACGTCGATCCCCACGTAAAGGTCGTCGATCTCGCGCTGCACCTTATTCACCGTGGTTCTCCAATGGTTTTGCAGATGATAGCAGGTAATACCGAGAAAGATATCCAATAGCCGGTTGTAACGAAGTTTGGCCAGCAAGCCTTGCTCGTCATGTCCCGCGTACTCGACTACAATCTCGGGAGTAGCATCCGGAATCAGTATTTCCTGCAGGTCGGCCGAAATGCTTATATCGAGGCTTTCCTTCACCCGCACAAACGCGTATGTGCCTTTTCCGGTTCCCCGGATCATCCAGGGACCCAGGCGATCTATTTCCTCAGGCAAACTCCTTCTTCCGGAAGTGTACTGGTATCTGACATCCGCCACATTCTTCTCACCATAGGGCGGGTTTTCTTTTGACACCTTCTGTATGGCGTCGCGAATGTCATCCATCGTAAAGGGGACTTCCTCGCTTCCATCCCGATAGTATTTCTTGAATACCGTGACCATTACAGTGTCTCGTTTCCGCTCTTTCTGCGTATTTTCCCGGCTCACGTCTACACCTGTTCCAGCAGCAGGACTTCTTCCCTCACTCTCACCGTCCGCTCTCCTTGACGCGCATTCCGTACTTTTGTCCCTATTCTCTCCCGCCAAAGGTCTATGCCTAAAACTTTATAGCCCTCAGCCTCTGCAATCTCCGCCAGAAGCGTGGCGGTATAAACGGGGACCATGAGAAACGAGAGCTGATCGCCGACCACGTACGCCAGCTTGGCGTGTTTAGCCAGGTGAGGGCGGAGCGTTCGAAGATGCCTTCTCATACCGCCAAAGTAATGCGCAACCACTTTGTGGTAAAGTCTCTCGAATCCGCTTGTTTTACCAAGCTCGATGCGACGTTCTTCGATTTGCTTGCACACATCCCTGATAGCGCCAAATTCTTCTATCTCTTTTCCATCCTTATCATTGACGAAGACGTTCCGGGTATTTGACCGTAGAAGAGATTCTTTTAAAGACCGCAATTCTTCTTTTCTCCTGATCAATCCCATCAGGACAGACTCCACTCGCGTTGTTCGTGTGTAGTCCTTTTCATTAGGGTATGGCGGAGAAGTGATTACCGCATCGATGCCACCAGGCAGAAAGGAACAGTCCCGGGAGTCTTTGCAGACCACTTGAGACTCCATGTAATCCGCGCGTGAGGCCGCAACCCTCTCCAGATCGGCAAGCATATTGCGCGTCTGCTCCGCGAAGTGTCCCAAAACATCGTAATCCTCCTTGGGCTTGGTACGATAGATTTCCGGGCCGAATGCAAAGTTTCCGGCTCCGTGAGCCACGATGTGGCATAGGGCAAGAAGAAAAAAGTCCTCCGTTTCAGCACCATTTTGCGAGCATGTCTCCCGGATGGAATTGCGAAGCAAGAGCAGCTTTCTTAGAGGGACCGCGCTTACAAACCCAGTCGGTATCAATGATTCCTGCTCCGCCGACAGGGCTGGATAGTCTCCCCCCTCTTTTACAAACAGAAGTTGGCGCAGAGAAGCGGTGTGAAGTCCCTGTGCCTCATAGTCACCCTCCGTGTTTGCAAGAATTTTCGCGCGGAGACGCGTTAACTCCGGTAGAGAGATAGACCAATGGGTCTTGACCTTTGAGACAAATGCCGCGAAAGGATGCGCATCGATTCCTATACCCGTGAGCCCGTGCGTTTGTGCCTCCACGAGTGTTGTTCCGGTTCCGCAGAATGGATCCAGAACGATTGCTCTCTTGGGCACATCGAACGTCTTCAGGTATTTCCTCACCAGGTGGGGAGGGTACGACAACACAAAGCGATACCACGAATGGATAGCATAGTCCTCAAACGCCAGGGCGTTGGAATAACGTTGTTCTGCCGTCTTATTCATGTGCTCCTTACGTTTTGCAATGGTCCTCACGTTGCCACTGATTATCGCTCAAGAAGGATGCCATTGCAATCCAAAAGTGTCCCGTAAAAAAGATTGCGTTCTGCTCTTCGACGAGAGGCTTCAATAACAGATCCGAAAGAGCTATCAGCGTGAAGCATGAAGGCAGATAATCCGCTTTCACACCCCTTGTTTTTCACAAACTGACCGGAGACATGTCGCTCACGACGTCTCGGCAAGGTCGTTTCGCGGCCGGAGGGATTTTTGATGGATAACGCGAGGCCGGGGCATGTCCGGGTCCTCACATACACAAAGTATGCTGCGGCCCGGACATGCCCCGGCGACAAAGTTAGGCGCAAAAAGCGCCCGGCCCCGAAACGACCTTTTACCGGCCGGTGGCCGTCGCCACCGTCTCTATAAACGCATCAATCCTATTCCTCGTATCCGCCTCATTGTACGAGCTGATATCGACGATGTCGCCTTCCATGATGAAGACGGGGATGTCGCGATATACCTTCTTGAGCAACTGGGTGTAGAGCAGGATGCCCGCATGCCAGGAGCGGCAGGAGAAGGCGGAATGGAAGACGACGCCGTCGCATTTGTACTCTTCGATATACTCGATCAGGCGCTCTACCTCCGGCAGGGAGCCGGGGCGCTGCCTCGCCTTGTCGTACCAGTGGGTCCAGGGCCGCATCCATCTCCAGGCGATATGTTCGAGCGGGTCGTTCGTCTTCGGGATGTCGAGCCGGTAGACGGCATCACCGCAGCGATACGTGGTCTCTGCAGGGAATACGGCGCCCTTGCTGTTAAAATACTGAAAATCACCGAGGGCGAACCAGGAGGGCAGACCGGCGCCCCAGAGGAGCCTGTATTTCTCATTCTCCGCAACACCCTGCTTAAGCGCGATCTTCTGTTGTAGCTCGTCGTTCAGGTCCTTGTAAAAGTCGTAGCATTCCTGCGTGCCTATCATGAACGAGATGGGGACCATCGTATTCATCGCGTCCCCTGTATCCATGGGGCAGGGCACCGTTTTCCTCAGACTCGTAGGTCTCGACGAAGAGGTTCCACGTCCGGTCCGTCAGGTCGACTACCTCGGCAAGCCTGTCCCAGTCCATCTTTTTGCCCGCCACTTTTTCGCAAAAGCTTACGCAGGCGCGAAGCTGCTCGGTATTGTACTTGACGTAGAATGCTTCCTGTTCCTTATGGTCTATAGCGGGGTCCCACGGAGGATAGTACATGCCCCCGACAAAGACGGGCACGTCCCGCAGGTAATGCTGCGTGGCCTGGGGCCACTTGAACCTCGGGTCGCAGAGCTGCTGGGCGCTGCCGAGGATCATGTCGGGCCTGCCTATCCCGCCCCAGGGGGGCTTGGGCGGCATTTCTTCACCCCCCAGCTCCTCACGCCACATGTCAAAGCCCAGGCTGCACGTGGCGTACGTACAGAGCGAGCGGGAGAAGTTATCGCTTTCAGCTTTCTGGAGGAATCTTTCCGCGTCGCGCTTTGCCGAGCATATGCCGGAGAAGCTCTCACCCCAGGCGGGCACGATGTCCATGGCCCTCATAATGTCGTCCACTGCGCAGACTATAAAGGAATAGGCTACCTTTTTTCCTTCTTCCCTGGCCTTTACCGTCGCGACCAGATTGGCGCGAGCCATCTTCGGTATCTTGGCTGCTGCCTGAGTTGCGAGCGCCCTTGGTGTTTTGTCATCAGCCATATTTCACCCCCTTCAGGTCTTTACGCGATCATCGCAATTATTGGGGCTAGCGCCGCCCCCTCCACGGGCAAAGCCCGCGGAGCCTCCCCCTCATAAAAAGGAAGAGGCAGTTTACGCAATCATTTCGAGGAATGCCTCGACCCTGGTCTTCACCCGGCCGCGGGTGGAGGTAGAGTATTCGTCTTCCAGGTAGAGCACGGGCGCACCTGCCGATTCGATGAAGCCCTTTATCGACGGGACTTCAAAACCATAGGGGTCGCAATACTTGTAGACGAAGAGAATGACCGCATTTACGTTGAATTCTTCTATAGAGCGTTTCAGATGACCGAACCGGGCCTCCAGGTTCTCCTCGTAGGTGTTGCCCTCGGAAACGAAGGTCGTGGGCAGTTTTATCTTCCGCAGGTAACGTTCGGCAATGCCGGTGAGCGGATCCGGGGTAGCATCGACGTCGGTCCGGTATATCTTGCCGCCGATGGAGAGGTCGTCCATCACGAGCCGGCTGCCCGCGGCCTCGATGAGTTCCGGAATGGCGACGTCATCGATCTGGTCGCCGATCAGCATGAGCCGGCTACCAGGCCGCCCGCCCGATGGCGCCGGCCTCTTGCTCACCTCTTCCGTGACGCTCTTGACGAGGCTGGTCGATTCGTCCACGGGCAGGCTCATCGCAGCCACCAGGACTTTCATCATCTCACTGCCTGAGATGAGCGGAGGGTTGGTCTTCCTCAGATCGTAGAGCGCCCTCATGGCGCGCCTGTTCTCGTTGTGTGCCGCTATAGCGGAAGTGAGGGCTGAGGCCGTGATTTCACGGCCTGTAAATGTTTCCAGGCTTTTGATGAAGACGCCTAGCACCGACTTGAAGAAGTCCACGGAAGAGTCGTCGGTCAGGTGGGGGACGTTCAGGAAGTGAAAGTAGGGCAGCCCGAGGTTGTATCTCCATTCGTTGTTCGTCCTGTCCGTGCTGTCACACTGGTGGGGCATTACCATGCCGTCGAGGTAGTCGAATTTTCCCTTCAGGGCCGCATCGAAAACGTTGCGGATAAAAGGACAGACGATCGTCTCCATGTAGGCGTCGGCCTTCGTGATGGGCTCGGAAACGCTGCCTTTCAGCCGGAGAGGCACGACGCCGGCGGCCGTCAGTATCTCAACGGGTCCCAGAGCGGTCAGATAGCCGATAACCTTCCTTCCTGCAGCCTTTAATTCCCTTGCCCTCGATCCGTACTCCATATAATATTTTTCCGCCAATGCCAATCCGTCCATCCGTTGTTCCATAGTTATTCCCCTCATCCGCCCCGCGCTTCTTTATGCGCCCTGCCGGGGCTCGGTAGTATCGTAACAGGTGCGCGTATCGCGACGATACCTGCATGTGTGTCCTCAACAAATGTATACATTAAATGTGTACAATATACAAGATGTTTTCTTATTGGATTTAGACGCGGCCGGCGCAAGCCCCGGAATACGTCGACGCTCCGGGACCTGCAACATCGGCTGGACACATTGGACGCAACGACAGAAGTCACGTGAAGTAATGTGACGATACAAACTAACGGCGGACTCCCCAATCCCCCTAGACTGTATTGTAGAACAATAAAGAATCGTCTAGGGCAATGTCAAGAAAATTTTTTCGCCCTCATGGTTTTCCCGCGCCAATTCGTGGTAAAGCTCCGAATGGGCACAAGCAGAACATGCCTGACGAATAATTCCTCATTGATTGCATGTAATGCCCGTCAGGACGTCTGTCAAGGCGGCAGGTCAATCAAGGGGGGCCGGGCATCGATGCCCGGCCCCCGGGAGGAGAGGGCGCCCGAGTTCATTCGGGGAGGGCGCCCTTTACTGCTTTAGAACAGGTACATAGCGCCGAGCGATATGGTGTTCTGCGCCTTGTATCGGCCTCCGTCGAAGGCATACTGATCGGACCAGTCGTGCCGGTACTCGGGTCTCAGGATCAGGTTCTTTGCCACCTTGAACTCAGTGGTGAAAGTCCCTTCCTTGAGTGTCTGCCCGATCCCCGTCGGTTGCGTCGGCATCGGCATACCCGCAGGCAATGTCATTGCAGAGTAGGTACGGACCCCTTCCGGGTCCTTGAACCACTCACCCCGCAGCGCCATGGCGAACCAGTCGTTAAAGCTGTACTTGGCATATCCGGCTACGCCGTACCATCTCGCGTCGAGGGGACCGAGGGCCGTGAGCACGCCATGCTCGCTCGCCCAATCCGTGTTCAGGACGAAGGTCAGGTTTTTGGTCGCATTCAGTGTGCCCACCCAGTCGAAGAGAAAGCGCTCGTTGCTGTTGTTGGAATCGGATTCCGGCCCGTAGAGGAAGTTAAAGGCCATGGTGAAGGGCTGCCAGGGCGTCACGCCGAAAGAGAGCCCTACGGTCTTGCCGGTGTTGTTGTCGGTCGTCCTGTCCCAGGCGTTGACCACATAAAGTGCGGCATTGAAGGCGTCGGAAAAGGCGTAGTAGGTCCTTAGGCCCGTAAGGGTGAAAGGTACCGCATAATTGAAGAGAAAGGACCGGGAATAGTTGAAGTTGTCCATCGCCTCGATCACCTCTGCCGTCTCCGGGGCGACGAATTTACCGAAAGAGAACTGCAGGCCCTTGCCGAGAGGGGCGTTGTACGTGACGAAGGCCTGGGTCAGATCGAAAGGGGTCTCACCGCTGATGCTGCTCTGCTGCGGTGACAGGTACTGGGTACCGAGGCCCGCCGAATGGATGAACTTCGCCGTATCGCCGAAAGAAAATTTGAAATTGTAGCCGAGACCCCCCACGTCCGCGTCCTTCTGGAACCTGAGCTCGGGCGAGGTCGAGGGTGAAGCTGTTGGCCTCGTGGTCGAAGGTACGCAGATCGTTCTGCTGGGAGCTGGGGTTCCGGGTATTATAGACATACCCGCCCTGAAAATACATACTGAAGCCAAGGGCCTTCCTCAGATCGTCGATGGTCATGCTCCCGACCGTCGCGGGGGCGGCAGGGGCGGCGACCGCGGGGGCGGCAGGGGCTGTTGTCGCCGCAGGGGCCGGGCTTGCGGTCGCCGGCTGCCCCTGGCCGTCGGCATGAGCGGCAACAGAGATGAAGGAAAGGATAATAAGACCAACCAGAACAACTACCAGACTTCTCATTGTAATGCCTCCTGATAATTTATGGTCTATAATTCATCCATATCTGGCCCTTATGGCGCCCCATACTTCGTGCGAAGCGCCAGATTGACTTCGAGCACGTTCACCATCTTCTTGCCTGCGAGCCCGAACCACGGCGCCGAGGCGTTCTCCTGCACTATCTGCTCGATCTCCTGTCGTACCGTCGCCTGATCGCGCTTCAAATCGGCCGCCCATTTCACGGCCACCCGGTCCATCTGATATTCCGCATTCTGGAGCGTGATATGGGGGTCGAGCCCTGAGCCCGACGTGGTCACCATGTCGGCGGGGAGGTCTTGCAGGTCGGCATCGGCATGGTCCTGCCGCCACATGTCGAAAAAGACCGACTGGATATCCGAGCCCGCCCTGACGGGTTCTATTGCCGTCTGGTCCTTGCCGTCGGCCCCTTTGTGGGTAACAGGGGAGGGGAACTTTCCCGGGTTCTCCGTGGAGAACGTTTCAAAGAAGGCCACGGCCAGATCAGGTGCCTTGGGCTGCGGGGTGGCGGGGTTCGCCCTGATCCACGCGGCTACCTGGGCGGCGTGTGTATGCGCCCAATTGTCCACATAGGCACCGTGCGTTGGGTCCGCCTTGACCCAGCCCTGGGCAAGGGAGTTGTGCAGGTCTGCCCACTGGGCCACGATGTGGGGGCTGCCCTGGAACATGTCCTTTTGGAACCAGCTTTCGATATCAGGCGCCACCGCTTTGCCGGCCTTGGAACCGCTTCGATAGGTGACAAGGGGACCCAGTGAGCGGGCGACCCGGTCACGCAGCGCGTAGTTGGAGGGCGCCAGAGACGACGAGGCGGATGCGGACGCATCGTAAGAAGGCGCCGAAGGGCGGGGTTGAAAGTATTCGTCTTTGGTAAAGGGCTGGGCGATCAGTCTCGACCCCACCACGGCGCCGCCCGGCGCCCGCACCAGGCTGCCGTTGGCCTGGGAGGGGAAGAAGACCTGACCCACCACCCATAAGGCCAGCGGATAGATGCAGCAGCAGATGATCACGGCGAAGAATAAGAGCCAGATACTTTTCGCAAGGTATCGTACCATGTGTATGCCTCCTTGATTCATCAGCTCACCAGGTGGAAGCCCACCATGATGAGGTCGATCAGCTTAATGCCTATGAAGGGTACAACGACGCCCCCCAGTCCCCAGACGAAGAGGTTTCTGCGCAGCAGCGCGTCCGCGCCGAGGGCCCGATAGGCGACTCCCTTGAGGGCGACGGGGATGAGCAGGGGGATGATGATGGCGTTGAAGATGATTGCCGACAGGATGGCCGAGGTCGGTGAATGGAGATGCATGACGTTGATCGCATTCAGCCAGGGCAGGGTCCCGGCAAAAAGGGCGGGGATAATAGCGAAGTATTTCGCCACGTCATTGGCGATGGAGAAGGTCGTGAGCGAGCCCCGGGTGATGAGAAGCTGCTTGCCGATTTCCACCACCTCTATGAGCTTGGTGGGGTCGCTGTCCAGATCGACCATATTGGCTGCTTCCTTGGCCGCCTGTGTCCCGGCGTTCATGGCCAGGGCCACGTCCGCCTGTGCCAGGGCCGGCGCATCGTTCGTGCCGTCGCCCATCATGGCCACCAGCTTTCCCTCGGCCTGCTCCTTTTTGATGTAGGCGAGCTTCAGCTCCGGGGTGACCTCGGCGACGAAGTCATCGACCCCTGCCCGTGTGGCGATGGTGGCCGCCGTAAGGGGGTTGTCCCCGGTGATCATCACGGTCCGGAGCCCCATCTTCCGGAGGCGCTCGAAGCGTTCAGCCATGTGGGGCTTCAAAATATCCTCAAGGACGACCACGCCCGCGATGTGGGCGCCGTCGGCGACGATCAGCGGGGTCGCGCCTTTGGATGCGACGGTGCCGACCAGCTCGCTCAAGCCCTCGGGCACGCTGCCCTTCCTGCTTTCGACAAACTGGGTAATCGCGTCGGGCGCCCCTTTCCGCAGGGTTCGGCCGTCAGGAAGATCGACACCGCTCATGCGCGTCTGTGCGGTAAAGGTTATAGTCTGGCTGTCCGCCGGCACATTCACAGGTTTTCCGCTTTGCTTCTCGAATAGCCTCACGATGCTCTTCCCCTCGGGCGTCTCATCGGCGGCAGACGCCAGGGCAGCCAGGCCCGCCAGGTCTGCGGCCGAATACGTGCCGACCGGCAGGAACTCCGTGGCGCTCCTGTTGCCCATGGTGATCGTGCCCGTCTTATCGAGGAGCACGACGTCGATGTCCCCGGCCAGCTCCACCGCCTTGCCGCTCTTGGCAATGATGTTGGCCTGCAGGGCCCTATCCATGCCCGCGATGCCGATGGCGGCAAGCAGCGCGCCGATGGTGGTGGGAATGAGGCAGACCAGAAGCGCAATAAGGGTCGGCACATCGGTGCCAAGGCTTCTTAAGGGCTCCTGGATACCCAGGTAGCCCATCATGTACGCTTCCGCATTCCAGGCCATGGGCCAGAGGGGAATCACCACGATCACAAAGGCCAGCGTGAAGGCCGAGAGCAAGAGCGTAAGGGCTATCTCGTTCGGACTTCTCTGACGGATCGCGCCCTCGACCAGGGAGATCATCCGGTCGAGGAACGACTCACCGGCGCCGCTGGTGATCTGGACCACGATCCGGTCGGAGAGCACCTCGGTACCGCCGGTCACACCCGACCTGTCGCCGCCCGCTTCACGGATGACAGGGGCCGACTCGCCGGTAATCGCCGACTCGTCGACGGAAGCGATGCCCTTGATGATCTCCCCGTCTCCGGGGATCACCTGCCCTGCCTCCACGACGACCCGGTCGCCCGGCTTCAAATCCGCCGATGAGATCTTCTCAAGGGCGCCTGCCGCATTGAGACGATAGGCCATCGTCTCGTGGCGCGCCTTTCTGAGCGACTGGGCCTGGGCCTTGCCCCGGGCCTCGGCAAGGGCGGTCGCAAAGTTTGCGAAAAGCACAGTCAGGAAAAGCCACACGTCAAGGCCGATAAAATAGCCTACCGATACCTGGCTCGCGGCTTTCCCGAAGGCCGCCTGCAGGATGAAGAAGAGGGTCAAAAAGGCGCCCACCTCCACCACGAACATCACCGGGTTCTTCCATTGGACGTCCGGCCGCAGCATGATGAATGACTGTTTCAGCGCCTCAATTGTCGTTTCTT
The DNA here is from genome assembly GCA_963768735.1 of uncultured delta proteobacterium. Taxonomy (GTDB): domain Bacteria; phylum Desulfobacterota; class Syntrophorhabdia; order Syntrophorhabdales; family WCHB1-27; genus BOG-1155. The sequence goes on from CAVYJH010000003.1 coordinate 885,874, forward strand.
TTTCCAGCAATCGCTTCGGTTTCTTCCGGCGCTCTACCGGTGGTTCCATTGAGAGGCCGGTCTTTTGTGCGGTACTGCGTGCGTTATTCATGTCCCACTCCTTTGGGCAGTCTAGGTATCTTGAAAACCATTAGTAGCTTCCCTTGCGCGGTCATGGTCAGCCCCCGAAGGGGATGGGACCCAAGTATTCCGCCAGCGGCCCGAGTGCGGCGACGGGCAGGAAGAGCAGGCCCCCGATGACGAGAATCGTCCCGAGCAGGAGGATGCCGAAGGTCAGGGTGTCGGTGCGCAGCGTCCCCAGGCCGAAGGGACTCGACTTTTTCTCCCCGAGATATGCCGCCATGGCGACGGGCGCGACGATCGGAAGGTAACGGCCGAAGATCATCACCAGGCTGCATGCGATATCCCATGGGATGGCGGTAGGCGCGGGGCTCGGGTTGTTCGCGAAGCCGTAGACCACCCCCAATCCATCGAAGGCGGAGCCGTTATTGGCAGAGGCCGAGGAGAACTGGTAGACCATTTGTGAGAAGCCATGGGCGCCGGGGTTGCTCACCGCCTGGAGCCCCCAGGCCGTCGCTGCGAAGAGCCCGGTGGGCAACAGCACCATGGCCGGATGGACCAAAAGGGCGATGATCGCGAGCTTAACCTCGCGGGCCCCGATCTTCTTCCCCAGATACTCGGGCGTCCGCCCCACCATCATGCCGGCCACGAAGATGCCGATGATCACGTACATCAGCATGTTGATCATCCCCACGCCCTTGCCGCCGAAGATGCAGTTGAGCCACATACCGATCATGGGCGAGAGTCCGGCCATCGGGTGGAGGCTGTCGGCCTCCGCGTTCACGGCGCCGCAGGTCACGTCCGTGGTGATCGCCGCGTAGGTGGCGCCCGCCGAGGTCCCGAAACGCATCTCTTTGCCCTCCAGGTTGCCCAGGTGCTGGTCCACCGGCAGGCCCGCGACCGCGGGCAGACTCACCGTCCGTTGCCCGCCCGGCGCCGTCGCGCTGGGGATCTGGTACGTTCGGGCCACGGGGTGGGCGGTCAATCCGGGGTTCGGTTGGAGCGTGTCATAGTAGACAGACATAAGCACGGTCCCCGCCATCAATACGAGCATGACTGAAAAGACGACGAGGGCGTGCCGGTGTTTGCCGAGCATACGGCCGTACATTATTACAAGGGCGAAGGGGAACATCATCATGGAGAGACAGTTTATGAAATTTGTGAGGCCCGTAGGATTTTCGAAGGGGTGGGCGGCGTTCATGCCGAAGAATCCACCGCCGTTGGTCCCGAGCATCTTCATGGACTCGAAGGCTGCCACGGGGCCGACCACGATGGTCTGCTGCTTCGCCTCGCCTTTGTCCGTGGTACCCATGGCCGTAGGCTCAAGGGTCGAGACCTGATAGGAGCTCTTGAAAGTCATCGGGCTGCCCTGCACCAAGAATATGAAACCGATGATAAAGGCGATCGGCACGAACATGTAGACCAGTATCCGCCACATGTCGAGGAAATAGTTGCCCACCCGGGAATCGCCGCGCAAGGCCCGGATGATCGCCACCAATGAGGAGAATCCGACGGCGGCCGATATGAAGAGCATGGCATAGCAGAAGAAAATCTGGCTGAAGTTCGACAGGTGCACGTCTCCGGCCCAGTGCTGGAGGTCTGTGTTCGTCATGAACGAGGTCACGGCCTGCAAAATGGTGCTGGGAAAGAGCGTTCCCTTGCCGTCGGGATTGAGGGGCATCCACTTCTGGAGCGCCAGCACCACATAGCCGTACACAAAGAGCACGATATTGAAGACCAGCAAGGCGCCGGTATACTGCTTCCAGTTCTGGGGTCCGCTGTCCAGGCGTTTTTCGAACCAGCGGAAGACCGGCAGGGGCCGGTATTTTCCGTCCATGATCCACGCTAGGTAGCGACCTAAGGGGAAGGCAATGACCGTCGCGGTCAGGAGAAGCAAAAAGGGGGAAAGCCAGGTTTGTAGAAACATTGTTTTTACTCCTTCCGGAATCTTTTAATATCTCGTGTCGGCCCGTGCCTTAGAACCATTCCGGTCGCACAAGGGCAACGATCAGGTAAATAAACAAGAAAACCGCTACAGCCGCTGTCAAATAAATCATCATCTCACCTCATCATTTAGATGTGTTCACACCCTTTCAGGAACAGGTAACAGACTCCCATCCCTGCAAGGCCCAATACAAACATTGCCAAAAACCACATTGTAAGGCTCATCGGGAACCCTCCTCAAAGGCATCGTTGCGTATGTGTTTCTTGCACATAATCGTAAATTAACCATTTGCCACATCAATTGTGCGTAAAAAGATCGGCCGAAGGCATAAAAAAATCGTCAAGAAACACCGGTCCTTTCCCTGGGTTAGTTCATACCGCCGAACCGGTACCCCACGCCCGCCTCGGTCACGATATAGCGAGGGCGGTTCGGGTCTTCTTCGATCTTGCGGCGAAGCTGGGCGATGTAGACGCGAAGGTAATGGCTGTCCTCCCTGTGAGCGCTCCGTATCTCCGCCAGAAGCTGCCGGTGTGTGACGATCTTGCCTGCATGGAGGACCAGGAATCTGAGGATCTCGTATTCTGTCGGCGTCAGCTTCACCTCGTTTTCACCGATCGCCACGCGATGCCGTGCCAGGTCTACCGTGAGGTTGCCGAGGGTAACGACAGGCTCGTCGTCTGAGGCGTCAGCGTAACGGAGAGCAACCCTGATGCGGGCCAGCAGCTCGCCCATATAGCACGGTTTGGTCACGTAATCGTCCGCGCCCGCGTCCAGTGCCGCAATCTTGTCATCTTCATGCTCGCGCACGGTGAGCACGATTATGGGGACCTTCGTCCACTCGCGCAGGCGCCGTATGACCTCGATTCCATCCAGATCCGGCAACCCCAGGTCAAGAATGATCACATCGGGATGAAATATCTGCGTCTGGCTCAGGGCGTCATAACCGCAAGGTGCCTCCTGGATTTCGTAACCATTGCCGGACAGCGCCGTCTTCAACATGCGGCGGATCTGGAGTTCGTCATCAACGACAAGTATGCGAACAGCTTCAGGCAACATGACCTTCTCCTTCTTCAGCCTCCCGGCAAAAGTCATTCATCGCGCCGAAGAGGTTCGTTCCTGCCGGGCAACCCCTTACCACCTGTATATTGTGCGAGTTTTTGCGTCAATTGTGCGTCAAGATACGGGTCCAAGTAGTAAAAAAAGCGTCAATGATGCGTGTCGTCAGGAAGAAACAGGGCACTTCAAAGGTTTTTGCCGGGCTGAAAAAAAAGCGATGGTCAATTTGCAAAATGGTCCTGAGTCATAGTAGAGTAAGTGGATGGAATCGTGCACGGTCCTCATCTACTCCGATGAATTGGCGAGCGCCGAGTATTCTGAGTCCCATCCCTTCAGACCGGTCAGGGCGAAGCTCTTCCTGGAGCTTTTGCACCGGTATTATAACCTTTGGGACGACCACTTCAGGATCGAGAGCCCCGAGCCTCTCGATGAAGAAATCCTTTATTTGTTCCACGACAGGCCGTATATCGACATGCTCAAAAAGGCCGGCAGGGGTGAGTTTGAGCCGGAGATGTTCCGGGCGGGCCTGGGCACTGAAGAGAACCCTGTTTTCAAGGGTATGTTCGATCTGGCGCTCACCATTGCCGGGGGTACATACGTTGGGGCCATGGCGCTCGTGGAAGGGGAGGCAGACACCATTTTCGACCCCATAAGCGGCCTCCACCACGCAAAAAGAGACCATGCATCCGGTTTTTGCTATGTGAACGACGCCGCGTGTGTGATTGCCGACCTCGTGAGGAAGGGGCTGAGGGTCGCCTATGTCGATATAGACGTGCATCATGGCGACGGCGTCCAGGATGCCTTCTATGCGACCGACCGCGTGCTGACAATTTCGCTCCACGAATCGGCGGCAACGCTTTTCCCCGGGACGGGGTTTGAAACGGAGATAGGCGTGGGCTCCGGAAGAGGTTATAACGTTAATCTGCCCTTTCGGGCCGGAACGGACGATGAAGTCTATCTCTCGGCCTTCGAAGGGGTGGTCCCTGCGTTGATTGAGTGGTTCCGGCCGGACATCGTCTTTGCCCAGATAGGGGCGGATACCCACCGGGAAGACCATCTGGCGCACCTCAACCTCACGAGCAACGGTTACACGCGGGTAGTTTCACAGATCAAGGCGCTTTCTCCCCGGATGCTGGCAATGGGCGGAGGGGGTTACAACGTCTACAGGACAGCGGCTCTCTGGGCCGCCGCATGGTCTGCCCTGTCGGGTATGCAGGCTGAGGACAAGTTTACCGGCCTTGTAGGGGGCATGATGTACGGCCCGGAGGCAAAGGCGGGGAGCCTCGAAGATGCGCCATTCGTGCTGGAAGGGCGGGAAAAGGAACTGTGCGCGAGTGATGCGGACCGTGTAGTCCACTATATCAGGCAGACCGTTTTCCCGATCCACGGCATCTAACCGCCAACCCGCAGTAAGGGCCGGACCGGCCTGGCAAGACCTTCGCGAGCAGCCTGCCGGCAAGCCCCATCCCTTCCATTCTTTTGAGCAGCAATTCCTGAGCTTCTCTATCTTCGCCCGGCCTTACCATAAGGTTGCCGTCCTCCGGTTACACCAGGCGCTCCATGTATGTCGTTCTCTAGGGTGCAACTAAATTATTGGACGCTGTGTAGTGCACGTTCATTAATGAATCGATGCCGCCCAAAGCATTTCCGTAAAATATGTTGTTCTGGATGATATGTCCCCCGCCATCATCGTAGAAGTCTACTCCGTAGCCGGCACTGTTAGTCACGATGTTGTTCCGGATGACGCAGCCCTTGGCTCCTGGCTGCCAGAGGATGATGCCTCCGCTATTCTGTTCGGCGAGTATCGTATTGTTTGTTATTGATATGCTGCCGAGTGGGACGTATCCGGCGACCTGTATTCCATATGCCTGATTTCCGTATATCAGGTTGTTCTGCACGGTGGAATTTGGACTACAAATGTAAACCCCTTGATCTAAAGAGCCGTAAGGGATGCCGGGACCTAAAGAAAGCCTGCCGTTTCCATAGATGATATTGTCGTTGATCATGCAGTTTGTCACGCTTTTATCCGTATAAATCCCGTCATGGCCGTAGGCCGGGCTCAGCGTGGTGTTGTTTCCGTTGTTATTGACGATGTTGCCCGTAATCGTCGCGTAGCTCCCGTAGACCTCGACGCCGGCAAAGGTGAAATTCCTCACGCGGAAGCCTTGAATCTGCACGTGAGGGGCGGAGACGTACACCCCTATCTGGACCGCATTATTGCCGTCGATGATCGCCATGCCGGGGTTGGCAGACTGAAACACAACAGGACTGGCTGAGCTTCCTCCTCGCCGGACATAGAGACCTACCTGCCACTGCCCATGATCGTTTTCATAGTAAATGCCGTTCTCTGCGATTACTCTATCTCCGGGATTAACCAGCCCGGCCGCTTTTGCCAGGGTTTTGAGAGGCGCTGCAAGGGACCCAACGTTGCTGTCGCTGCCCAGGGGTGAAACGTAGTATGTTGCGGATATCCCTGCGTCGGCAAGAAATAGCACGAGTAGTATGGAAATGGCTCCTATGTTGAGTCTTTTCATGTGTGTCCGCCTCCCTTGCGGATTTTGCTGTTTCTACGGTGTTGTTCTCGCTCCGCTTCAGAACGCTTTCTTGACTCACTGCATGGGCTTCAAGACCAATCCATACCGGCGAGTTTACCGGTCGTCCGGGTTGCTGTTTTCCGTGCTTCCTCCTCTCCCGTCCCCCGCTGTCATTCACCTATTAATAAATGATATGATTTGGTGGAAAACCGAGCCCAAGACACATGGCGCGCATGTCGCCATTGTCTGAAAAGCTTGCGGGAATCCACACCTCTTCAACGAGTATTTGTCGCAAACAGTCTCAACAGTCCCCTTCTGAGCCCTGTGCGTGCCGACAATACTGCTCCCGCTTATGCCTTAGACGACACCATATTTCCGGAACGTTGAGGGTGGTGCAGGAAAGGTCCGCATAGGTCGAGCCGAATCCCGATTTAGGCGGATTGATTTTTTTTGCACGAAAAGCCGGATGCCGAAAGGTATGTCACTTATTTGCCGGCGCCGCCACTTCATTCAGAAGCATCTCTCTCCACCCGATGACGCGGACGCCATTGCGCCGGTATGCCCCCTCCCCGCCAAATATCAGGCATGGCTCGGTCGTTGACGCGGATATGATCTGCCACTTCTTGAGGGTCTTGAACGCGTCTGCCGCGACTGTTTGGCCTGACTTGATTTCCACCGGGCGAAGGATACCGGCTTCATCCAGCAAAAGGTCAACCTCATTTCCGGTGCTGTCTCTCCAGAAGTATAAATTCGAGACGTCCCCAAGGTTCGAGCGGGCGCGCAGATATTCCGCCACAACCATCGTCTCGAACAGGGCCGCCCTCGCCGCGTGGGTGGATAGCTGCACCGGTGTCTGGATTCCCAGGAGAAATGCCGCTAAACCGGTGTCATGGAAATACAGTTTGGGGGTTTTGACCAATCGCTTGCCGAAGTTGGCAAAATGAGGGGTGAGCCGAAATACGACATAGCTGGCGTCAAGGATGCTCAGCCATGCGTTGGCGGTACTTTGCGCTATGCCGCAATCGGTAGCCAGGGACGAAAGGTTCAGCAACTGCCCAGTGCGTGCTGCGCAGAGCCGTAAAAAGCGCTGGAAAGTAGTCAGGTCCCGCACCGATGTCAGGTCGCGCAGATCACGTTCAAGATAGGCGGCAACATAGCCGGCGAACCAGTCCGAGGTGGTAACGGCGGTGCTGCGCAAGGCCGGGTAGCCGCCGGTGAAAAGCCATTCGTCGAGGCCGGTCTTGAGCAGCCCTTCAGCCATAAGCTCGCACCCTGAAAGGGGCAGAAGCTGGGCGATCCCGGCCCGCCCTGCCAGGCTCTGGCTTACCTGACGGCTCAGGGCAAAGTTCTGTGAACCCGTCAGGATATAACGTCCCGGTGTCCGCTGCTCGTCCACGATCCCCTGAATATAGGAAAGCAGATCCGGCACCCTTTGCACCTCATCGATGATTGCGCCCTCCGGATAGCGGGCCAGAAATCCGCGCGGGTCTTCATTGGCAAACAGCCTGAGATCGGGATTCTCAAGGGAAAGATACGGCTTGTCGGGAAAGGCGATCCGCACTAGGGTCGTCTTGCCGGATTGACGGGGACCGGTCAGCACAACCACCGGAAACCCTTTTGCAAGACGGTGCAGAGTGGGCTCAAGAAACCTGGGGATCATGGCGCCTCCTGGGTGCTACCCTGGTTTCTTGTAATTTAAGCTTTTAATCGTGAATTTGCAAGATACATTGCCCGTTTTTATCGAAATACCGTTAATGGCATGCCCGACGATTACCGCCGTGACGAATAAAACTATCAAAGCAATGTGAAAGGCTTGGCTTGATTCATGCCCTGCGACCTGATACTCTATGCTTTTGGATACCAGATGGAATCGCCTGGGGGTATCTCGGGAGCCTTTGGGATTTCGAGAGAAACCTTGCGGGTGTGGGGAATAAAAAACATTTATCGATGCCCCGCTGCCAAACACTGAAAGATACAAAGAAGAAGTAGAGAACGTCAAAAAAACCTTAGAAAAAATGGAGCAGCGGCGAGAGGCATACTGCAGGGAACGGCTGAGAGCCGAACAAGGGAGCAAAATTATCAAACAGACCAGCCACCGCCAAAAACACTAACTTTTTTTTGAGAACGAACCTACCTGACTATTATCAATCGGCCCCCGGGCGCTTCCGAGTTGTATCAAGGACGGTAGTGGCAACTACAAGTGTCTCGTTAGCAAAATGAAGCCAGTAAAGAGACGATCCGGAAGCATTAAGGGTGTGGGGTTATGGCGATGACAGTTATCTGGCTGTTTCCGGGGCCGTAATACCAGAACACCCGATAGGCGGCTGGTGTTTTCTGTTCGGCGTAGGCTTCAAAGACCTTTTCGCCCATGGGGCCTTTCAACGTGGTAAATTCATGGGTTGATAGTCCGGGATGCCGGGGGTTGTCGGAGAGGAGGCGGACGGTCTTGACGACGGCCTTGTAGCGTTTGATCAAACCCTTGGTCGGCCTTAAGCGCGTTCAGTTGTTGGCGGGCATGGTCGGCAAGATAGATTTCGAACAAGGAAGTCTACAAGTCCTTCAGATCAAGCTTTGAAATCTTCCCTTGGGCAGCATCCTGCAACCCTTTCTCGACGCCTGCAAGGGCTTCGGCGTTCTCATAGAGCCAGCCTTCAGAATGCGGAATAAGCTGCAGGACCTTGTTGAGCCGGGTCAATTCCTCCATATCGATGATGGCGGCCACCTTACGACCCTTCCCGTCAACAACATACTGCTTTACCTTGATAGGATCGCATGTGTGCTTTTGTACTGTTGCCATGGCTATTTCCTTCTGTTTTTCTCAGCCTGGGGTGGGGGTTCCCCTTCACACGCGTTAAACCTCACAAAATCAAATGCTATTATGGCGGAGGGAGAGGGATTCGAACCCCCGGTTCGCTTATCAGGCGAACAACCGATTTCGAGTCGGCCCCGTTACGACCACTTCGGTATCCCTCCGCAGTTGAAAGAACTTCTTGAGCAGGCTTTCGCTTTTCTCCCTGAGGACGCCGCCCCGGACATCGACTTTGTGGTTCGAGGGAAGGGCGTTGACGTCCATCCCTCCGCCAAAAGCGCCTCTTTTTGTATCGAAGCACCCGAAGACAACCCTTTTTATCCGGGCTTCCTGGATTGCGCCGGCGCACATCAGGCACGGCTCCTTCGAAACAAAAAGGCAGCAGCCGGTCAAACGGTGATTTCCCAGAACCTCTGCCGCTTGCGCGATTGCGAGAAGCTCCGCGTGGGCCAGCGGCGAGCAGCGCCGGATCGTGAGGTTATGCGCCCTGGCTATGACCTTCTGGTCTTCCGCAACGATGAGGGCGCCTACCGGCACCTCCTCCTCCTCGAAAGCCCTGGCGGCCTCGCTCAGGCACATCTCCATAAAAAGCTCATCCTGCATTGCTCTAATATACCTGCGGCCGGACGGAAAATCAAATAAACGCGGAAAGGTCATCAAACAGAGGGTGGCGTGAAGCGGTAACTCGCTCCTTCATGTCTGTCAGGTAGCCGGGTTTTCTCCCCGCCTTCCAGGTAGGATAGCCTCCTCCCCACAGGTATCGCAGCAGGTTATGGAACTCTTCCCTGCTGAACAGATAATCGCCGATCTCTACGGTAGCGCCCGCGCCGTCGACGACAACGATGATGTGCCCGGCAGATGCGTATCGCTCGATCATCTCCCTGATCACTGCCTCAGTCCTTGCGCCCTCGGGATTTTGATAAAACGCGTTTCTGTCTTCGGGGAAGGGGAATCTGCGGTATACGTCGCCCATGAAGCCGCGCAGGTCTATCCCGTGCACCGCCCCCGTCAAGTGCCCTATCTCCTCTTCCCTGAGTCTGTAGACCTCCCACTTTGTCTGAAGGCACTCTCCCGCCCGCCCTTCTGCCAGGACCGCGATGTGGTTGCAGAAATCGGACGCAAATATGAAATAGGTATCGAGTATGAGGAGGTCTGTCTCCACGTTGAAAAAACCGAAGGCGATCTCGCCGTGGCTGAGGGAATTGAACGCGAGCGGCATGTTCGCATTATAACACGGGCGGTGTGTCGAAAACAACGCAATATATGGTATAGTGCTCACATGGACATCTTGCAGGACTATGAGCGCCTCCTGACAGCACTGCGGGGCCTTGGCCGGGTTGTGGTCTGCTATTCGGGCGGCGTGGACAGCACGCTGCTGCTTAAGGCCGCCCTCGACGCCCTTGGAAAAGCATGTGTCCTGGCCCTCATCGCAAGGTCGGAGACGTACCCAGAGCGCGAGATCCTGGATGCCGTCGCCTTTGCCGAGTCCTGTGACGCGTCCTACGAGGTAATCGAGACCGACGAGATGGGGGACGACTGTTTTCTCCGGAATACAAGTGACCGGTGCTATTACTGCAAGCGGCACCTTTTTGGCCGGGCCTGGGAGATCGCGAGGGCACGCGGTTTTGACCACGTCGTGGAAGGGTCGAATGTCGACGACCAGGGAGACTACCGGCCGGGGCGCCGTGCGGGTGAAGAACTGGCGATCGGGAGCCCCCTTCTCGATGCGGGTTTAACGAAGAAGCAGATACGGCAGATATCGGAGGCACTGGGGCTTCCCACCCACGATAAGCCGTCGCTGGCATGCCTCGCTTCCAGGATACCCTATGGGACGAGGGTAGAAGCGGACATACTGCAGAAAAATAGAGCGCTCGGAGGAGTTCCTGCGTGCACTCGGAATAGGACAGGTGAGGGTCAGGTACCACGGACAAGTTGCCCGGATCGAGGTCCAGGAAGAAGACTTCGATAAGGTCATGGCCTTGAAGGACGATATTGCCGACGCCCTGAACAAGGCGGGTTTTCTCTACGTGACGCTTGACCTGAAAGGCTACCGGACAGGGAGCATGAACGAGGGCCTCGATTCCCCGGCGTGACGCGAAGGACCTTCGCCGAATCTTTCCGCTGATCTTACCGAATCTCGACAACGAGCTTTCTTGACCTGCCCTTTCTGAGGATAATCACCTGAAACCGACGGGCCGATTCAAGTACCGCCCGGTTCTCGATGAAATCCCTGGCAGGGATGCCGTTGGCCTCGCTGATGAAGTCCTTGGGCTTGAAACCCAGCTTATCGGGAATGCTCCCCCGGTCGACCTCCACCAACTCATACCCTTCAATGCGCCCGTCTTTGCCGACTCGGGTTTTGACCGCCACTTTTGACAGGAGAATCCCGCTATCGCTCCTGATGTCACTGGCAAGCGTGCGTGAAATGATGACCACGCTTCCGTGCCGCGTAATCTCCTTCGCAGAGGGACCCTGCTTCCCCGTTTCTCTCGCCGGCCGGACCGCGTCCTCCGTATCCCGCGGCCGACACACTCCTTCCGCAAGAGGACCATATACACCGAAGGCACATGCCGCGGCGGCAAAAAATGACGCATACTTTGCCCATCTACCCATGCCTGCACCTCTTTTCCATAAAGAATAGACGATATTGTGCACCACCAGGTTTCACTTGTTTTGCCTGCCGGAAATGCTATACTCATACTCAATTTTGGGGGTTCGGCAGACCGGGGAAGAGGAGCTTACTATAGCCGGCGTGAGAATAGTGGTGCCGAAGAGGGGACTCGAACCCCTACAGGCTTGCGCCTACCAGACCCTGAACCTGGCGCGTCTGCCAATTCCGCCACTTCGGCGCGTTGTTAGATTATAGAGAAAAGGCATTCAATGTCAAGAGGTGAATATGCAGGTTTTTGAATCATTCGATTTCCGGGAGAGATTTACGAACCCGGTACTGACGATCGGCAACTACGACGGGATCCACCTGGGCCACAGGCAGATTATCGAGAGAGTGAAAGAAAGGGCGCGGGAGCTTTCCGGCACCTCCATGCTGATGACCTTTCGCCCGCACCCGCTCCACGTGTTGCGGCCCGACAGGGAACTGGCCGCCATAACGCCCCTTGCGGAGAAAAAGCGCCTTATCGGCGATGCGGGTATCGATGTGCTCCTTATCGTGCCCTTCACGGCCGAATTTGCCCGCATCGAGCCCAAGACCTTTATCGCCTCCAGCCTCGTGGACAAGCTGGCCATAAAGGGACTTGTGATCGGCTACGACTTCAGGTTCGGCCATCTTGGCGGGGGGACTATCGCATCCCTTCGGGAAGCGGGAGCTGCGGGGGGTTTCTTTGTCGAAGTCGTCGACGCGATCACCCTGGAGGGCGAAAAGGTGGGGAGCAACCGCATCAGGGGCCTGATAGGCGCCGGTGACGTTGCAAAGGCCGCGAAACTTTTGGGGAGGCACTTCGATATAGAGGGCATGGTGATCAGGGCCCGGGGAAGGGGCAAGACGATAGGGTATCCGACGATCAACCTCAAGACCGACTACGCCCTTATCCCGAAAAACGGGGTCTATGTGACCGAGGCGGAGTTCGGGGGACAGAGGTGGGGCGCCGTCACCAATATCGGCTACAATCCCACGTTCGAGGAGGGTCAGGTGCGGTCGATCGAGACATTTATTCTCGATTTTGACGGTGATCTCTACGATAAGAAGGTGCGGCTCTATTTTCTCGAAAGGATCAGGGACGAGATGAAGTTCGAAAGCGCGGAGGGGTTGACGGCCCGAATCGCGAAGGACGTGGAGAGGGGGAGGGCCTTTTTCCGGGGTACGCGAGAGGAAAAGTTTTCCTTGACATAGCGCGCCTGTGCAATATAGATTGTCCTGACAACATTGTGTCGACAACGATCCTGGAAGGTTTCTCCGTGCCCTCTATGATAAGGGTTTTGCGGCCCGTTCCCCGATAAGACTTGTCGCCTGTTACCGGGAAGGTAGGTGCAGATGAAGTTTTTCCCCCTCGATGAATCGCCCAGCTTCTGGGTATACCGTGCCCACACCCAGGGGATCAACCTCTTTCGAAAGACGCTCCTGGCCGCCGGACACGATTTGACGCCGGAACAATGCGGCGTGCTGGTAAGGCTCCGTGACCTCCAGGGGATAAACCAGAGTCAACTGGGGAAGAACCTCTGCAAAGACCGCCACAGCATCACACGAATCCTTAACCTCCTCGAAGAACGAGGTTACATCGAGCGGCGGCCGGATGGGACGGACAGGCGCGTCTACCGGATTTTTCTTACGGGAAAGGGAGGCGCCCTGGGCGACAAGCTGCTGCCTCTCATTGCGGATCACTTTGATCGCGTTTTCTCCGGTCTCACCGATGAGGACATCCACTTGATGCGAAGGACCCTGGAGCGGATAATCAAGAACATCGAAAGGAAGGAATGATGTGTGAAGGAACACCGGCCCGTTTTAGGGGATATCCGGGTAAACTCACTCTCTCGCAGGGGACAATGTACGCAGCCTTTTTCCTGTGCTGCGGGATTCTCCTCCTCCTGCCCGGATGCAAGAAGGCGCAGACCACGGAAAGGCCTTCGCCTCCTCTAGTGGAGGTGGCGAAGGTGATAGAGAGGGACGTGCCCGTTTACTCGGAATGGACCGCCTCCACCGATGGGTTCGTCAATGCCACAATCCGTGCTCAGGTCCAGGGCTATCTTATCTCCCGCGACTATCGCGAGGGTGACGTCGTCAGGAAGGGACAGGTACTTTTCAGGATCGATCCACGCTCCTTTCAGGCCACACTGGAGCAGGCAAAGGGGCAGCTCACGGAGCAGCGGGCCCGGTGGGATACCGCGAAGGCTAATCTGGAGCGTATAAAACCCCTGGTCGCACAGAATGCCGTGAGCAAGAAAGACCTCGACGACGCCGTCGGCGCGGAGCAGGCAACAATGGCATCCGTGCTCGCGGCACAGGCCGTAGTCGATAGGGCCCAGGTTAACCTCGACTTCACGAGGATCATTTCACCCATCGACGGCATAGCCGGCATCGCCAGGGCACAATTGGGCGATCTGGTCGGCCCCGGCTCCATAGAGGAATTGACCACCGTGTCGACAGTAAACCCCATCAAGGTGTACATCCCCATGAGCGAGCGGGAATACCTGCAATACGTACAAAGCGGCCCCGGGCGCACAGGGCGTATGCCTCTCGAGATGATCCTTGCCGACGGGAGCACCCATCCCCATAAAGGGACTTTTGCCTTTGCAGACCGCCAGGTGGATGTGCGGACGGGCACGATCAAAGTTGCGGCCCTCTTCCCCAATCCGGGGAATATACTGCGGCCCGGCCAGTTCACCAGGGTGCGCGCCCAAACCATGATGAAGAGGGGCGCCCTGCTCGTACCCCAGCGTGCCGTTACGCAGCTTCAGGGAGGCTATCAACTGGCCGTGGTAGGCCCGGACAATAAAGTCGCCATAAGGTCCGTCAAGGTATCGGGGCAGATCGGCGGCTTCTCCATGATAGACGAGGGTTTGAAACCCGGAGAACAGGTTATCGCTGAAGGTCTTCAGAAGGTTAAGGACGGCACCGTTGTCGCCGTGAAGCCCTTTGCCCCGCCCCCGGCCCTCGCGGCCCAGATGAAGCCCGGGTGGATGCAGAAGTCATCCGCCTCCGAGGCATCCCAGGAAACCGGGAAAAGGTAGGTCCCAGACCAGTGTCGAGATTCTTCATAAACCGGCCGGTAGTGGCCATCGTCATCTCCATCATGTTCGTCATCCTGGGACTCGTTGCCATGGCCGGATTGCCCGTGGCCCAGTTCCCGGAGATCGTGCCGCCCGAGGTCCAGGTCCAGACCACGTACACGGGCGCGGACGCGGAGACGGTCGAGCAGTCGGTCGCCACGCCGATAGAGCAGCAGATGAGCGGCGTGGACAACATGAATTACATGTACTCGGTTAACGCCAGCAACGGCACCATGCGTATGTTCATCAGCTTCGACGTCAAGACCGACCCGAACACCGACCTCGTCCTCAGCCAGATACGCCAGACCCTGGCTCAGCCCCAGCTTCCGGTGGACGTCAGGAATTACGGCGTGACGATGCAGAAAGCGCGCTCTTCACCCATGATGCTCATAGGCGTCTACTCGCCGAAGGGCACCTACGATTCGACTTTCCTGGCGAACTACGCCAACATCAACCTGATCGACCCGCTCCTGCGCGTGCCCGGCATCGCCATGATCAACGTCTTCGGCGCGGGCCAGTACGCGATCCGTATATGGGTCAAGCCCGACACGCTCGGCAAGCTCGGCATCACCGTTCCCGACATAGTCGATGCCGTGCAGAAGCAGAATACGGTCAACCCGGCCGGGCAGATCGGCAGCGAGCCCGTTCCTCCGGGGCAGGAATTCACCTATACGGTCCGCGCCCAGAGCCGCCTTGTCTCTCCGGAGGAATTCGGCTCCATCGTAATCCGCGCGAACTCCGACGGCTCGATAGTACGGCTGAAGGACGTGGCCCGGATAGAGCTCGGGGCGCAGAACTACAACATTCAAGGCCGGGTTGACGGCGAGCCTGCCGGCGTCCTTGCCCTCTACCAGTTGCCCGGCACGAACGCGCTCAAGACCGTGCAAGGCGTAAGAAAGGCTATGGATCTGGCCAAGAAACGGTTTCCCACGGACGTCAATTATGCCGTCGACCTGGATACGACGAGACCGATCAGTGAAGGCATACACGAGATCCTCATTACGCTCCTGGAGGCCCTCGCCCTCGTCATCCTGGTGGTCTTCGTCTTCCTGCAGGGATGGAGGGCCACCCTTATCCCGGCCCTCGCCGTGCCCGTCTCCCTTATCGGCACCTTTGCCGTCTTTCCCCTGCTCGGGTTTTCGATCAACACCCTCTCTCTCTTCGGTCTCGTGCTGGCCATAGGGCTGGTCGTCGATGACGCTATCATTGTCGTGGAGGCGGTGGAGCGTCACATCGAGGAAGGTCTCTCCCCGAAGGAGGCTTCGGTCAAAGCCATGGACGAGGTCGCAGGCCCTGTCATGGCCATTGCGCTGATCCTCGCGGCAGTCTTTGTCCCCACGATCTTCATCCCCGGCATCACGGGCAGGCTCTACCAGCAGTTTGCGGTGACCATCGCCATTTCCGTCCTTATTTCCGCCTTCAACGCCCTGTCTCTCAGTCCTGCCCTCTCTGCCCTTCTCCTGAAGCCAAGGAAAGAGACGCGGGGACCACTCGGCGGCTTTTTCAGATCCTTCAACCGTCTTTTCGGCCGGGCCTCCAGGGGCTATGTCTCCGTATGCGGGTCTCTCATCCGCAAGAGCGCTCTGAGCCTCAGTCTTCTCGCGGCGATAGCGCTCCTTGCCGGTCTTCTCGGCCAGAAGATTCCCCGTGGATTCCTTCCCGAGGAAGACCAGGGATACCTCTTCATCGACGTGGCTTTGCCCACCGCCGCCTCCCTTCAGCGCACCCAGGCGACGTGTAAAAAAATCGAGGAGATCCTGAGACAAACGCCGGGGATCGAGCACTTCCAGGCCGTCCCGGGCATCAGCCTGCTGAGCATGGCCCAGAATACCTACAGCGGTTTTTTCTTTGTCACCCTCAAGGAATGGAAAGAGAGGAAAAGGCCGGAGGAACACTTTGAGGCCATCATGACCCACCTGAACCGGGAGATGAAAAAGCTGCCGGACGCAATTGCCTTTGCCTTCCCTCCCCCGGCTATTCAGGGCATAGGGATGGCCGGGGGCGCCACCCTTGTCATCGAGGACCGGGCAGGCAAGAGCATCGGCTTTCTTGCCGAGAATCTGAACAAGTTTGTCGAGGCCGCCCGCAAGAGGCCGGAGGTCGAGCGGGTGACCACCACCTTTGTCCCGGGCGTGCCCCAGCTCTGGGTCGATGTGGACCGCGACAAGGTGCTCAGGCAGCGTGTCGATGTGGGACAGGTCTATCAGACTCTCCAGGCCTTTATGGGCGGCTATTTCATTAACTATTTCAATCGTTTCGGACGGCAGTGGCAGGTTTATGTGCAGGCTGAGGGCAAATACCGGACCAAGGCCGAGGATGTGAACCAGTTTTACGTATCGAATGACCAGGGGAGCCCCGTGCCCCTTTCGGCGGTGACTACCATCCAATCCCGCCCCGGTCCCGAGTTCACCATGAGGTACAACCTTTACCGCTCGGCCCAGGTGAACGTGGCGGGCAAGCCGGGCTATAGCTCCGGCCAGGTGATGGCAGCCTTGGAGGACGTATTCCACACTACCATGCCTCCGGAGATGGGCCTCGACTATATCGGTATGAGTTTTCAGGAAAAGAGGGCGCAGGAAGGCATACCCGCCACAGCCATCTTCGGTTTCTCGCTCCTCTGTGTCTTTCTCATCCTTGCGGCCCAGTATGAGAGCTGGTCCCTGCCGTTCAGCGTGCTCCTTTGCACCCCCGTTGCCGTCTTCGGGGCCTTCGCGGCCATAGCAATGCGCGGCCTCGTGAACAACGTCTACGCCCAGATAGGACTCATCGTCCTCGTCGGTCTCGGCGCAAAGAATGCCATCCTCATCGTCGAGTTTGCCAAAACCCGGTACGAGCGGGGGCGGAAGCTCGAGGACGCGGCCTTGGAAGGCGCCCGCCTCCGTCTGAGGCCGATCCTCATGACATCCTTCGCTTTCCTCCTCGGCGTGCTCCCCCTCGCCTTCTCCAGCGGGGCCGGGGCTGCGGCCCGGCGCGTCATGGGGACCGCTGTCATGGGGGGGACGGCGGCCGCATCGTTGATAGCCGTCTTCCTCATTCCCGTGACCTTCTATGTGGTCGGAAAGGTCTCAGGCCCTTCCAAGAGAAGACACCGGGACAAAGAATCGGGGGGCGACCATGGGTAAGATTTGCGCCGCGCTCCTTCTCGCCGCCACGCTGTCGTCGTGTATGTTAGGCCCCAACTACCGGCGGCCTCCTGTCAAGAGCCCCCAAAGCTGGCGTTTTGAAGAGGCTCAGGCATCGGACGTGGTCAATACGCAGTGGTGGAAACAGTTCGGGGACCCTGTCCTGGATGGGCTTATACAGACCGCCCTGAGGGAGAACAAAGATGTGCTGATCGCAGCGGCTCGGGTTGAGGAGTTCATGGGTAGTTATGCCGTCATCAGGGCGGCCCAGTTCCCCCAGGTTTCGGGCGCCGCTCTTCCCGTCCGTGAGGGCGTGACAAAATATACCAGTCCCGCGTGGCCGCCCGGTACGCCGCACACCTTTTGGGACCTCAAGGCATTCCTTTCCGCGAGCTGGGAGATGGACCTGTGGGGACGGCTGAGGCGCGCCTCGGAAGCCGCCCGTGCGGACCTTCTGGCGAGCAACGAGGGGCGGCTGGGGGTTATCCTGACGGTGGCCACGGCAGTAGCAAGTGCGTACACCGATCTATTGGACCTCGACAAACAGCTTGACATCGCTCGACGAACAGCCGCGAGCCGGGAGCACACCCTCAGATTGTTCACACTTCGCTTCGACCGGGGCTTGGTTTCCGAGCTGGAGGTGCGCCAGGCGGAATCGGAGTACAGGGCGGCCCTCGCCACCATCCCCTTTCTGGAGAAGCTGATCGCCCAGCAGGAAGACGCCCTCAGCGCGCTCCTCGGACGGAACCCCGGCCCCATTCCCCGGGGCAGGTCCCTCGATCAGCTCGTGCTCCCGGCGGTCCCCGCCGGCCTGCCTTCGCAGACTCCTGGAGAGGAGGCCCGACATCCGCCAGGCCGAAGAAGACCTCATCGCCGCCAACGCGAGGATCGGCGTTGCCAGGGCCCTCTACTTTCCCACCCTTACCCTCACGGGGACATACGGCGTGGAGAGCACGGGCCTCACCAACCTGTTCAGCGGTCCCAGCCGTATGTGGAGCTACCCGGGGTCGGTGTCCGTCCCGCTCTTTACCGCGGGCGCCATAGCGGGTCAGGTGAAGGTGGCCGAATCGATGCAGAAGGAAAGCCTTTTCCGGTACCAGAAGGCGATCCAGCAGGCCTTCAGGGAGGTAGAGGACGGCCTCATCGATCAAGCCAAGTCGAGGGAGCAGTTCCAGGCGCAGAGACAACAGGTAGTCGCCCTGCGGGAATACGCCCGCCTTGCGCGGCTCCGTTACGACAACGGCTATACAAGCTACATTGAGGTGCTTGACGCCGAGCGCAGTCTTTTCAATGCCGAGCTGGGCTACGCTCAGACCCAGGGCGTGCTCTTCCGCGCCCTCGTAAACCTCTATAAGTCCATGGGAGGCGGGTGGGTCGCCGAGGCGGAGCGGATGGCCTCGGGAAAAGAATAGAAAAATAGGACCTATAAGACCCATAGGACCAATAAAGAAACCTGCATTCGCTCAAGCCCCTCTTGCGCACCGGCTGAAAGGGCGGCTTCTGCGGTTCCTCTACGTCCTATTAGTCTTATGAGTCCTAGCCTTCACCTTCGAGCCTTCTCACGATGTCTTCCCTGAGGGTCTTTTTATCGACCTTGCCGACCTTCGTCATCGGCAGCTCGCCGACAAACTCGATTCTCTCCGGGAGCTGCTGTACCGACGCCCCACCCGATTTCAGGAAAGCGACTATCTCTTCAAAGGAGAGGGTGCCCTCCGGTCTCATTTTTACGTAGGCGCATATTCGTTCACCCAGGACCGCATCCGGCATGCCGACCACGGCGGCCTCGTCAATCTCCGGGTGCGCCGTCAGACGGTTCTCTATGTCGAGGGCGCTGATCTTCTCGCCGCCCCTGTTGATGATGTCCTTGATCCTGCCCGTGATCGTGATATTCCCGGCCCCGTCCTTTCTCGCCCTGTCGCCGGTCTTGAAAAAACCGTCACCAGTGAAAATCTGGCTGTTCTCTTCAGGGGACTTGAAATAGCCGGTGAAAACGCCGGGGCCCTTTGAGACGAGCTCGCCTTCCACGTCCGGCGGCACTTCGTTTCCGGCCTCATCGATGATCTTGATTGTGTCGTACGGGCAGGCGGGCCTGCCCACGCTGCCCAGGATGACATCCAGGCTGTCGTTGAGCCTCGTGGAGATATTCGTGCCTTCAGAAGAGCCGAAGGCGTTGATGACGAGACATTTCAGGTTCTCGCCGGCGGCAATGAGCATCTCCCTGGTACTAGGTGCGCCGCCGAGCGAAATCTTCTTCAATGAGCTTAAATCATATTTGTCGAGATGCTCCAAACCAAGCATCCGGGCGATAAGGGCAGGAACGGAGGGGATTGCCGTCACCCGCTCTTTCTGTACCCACTCGCAGATATCCTCGGCCCCGGTGGAATCGAGCAGCACAAGCTTGGCGTAATTGAGAAAGGCGGCGCCTATCCCCCAGTGCATCGCCATGCTGTGTCCCACGGGAGTGACGACCATGAGCGTATCGCTGCTCGTGACTTCCCAGGCCCTTGAGTGGTACTCCACATTGGTGATATAGGAGTTGTGCGTGCGGACGCTCGCCTTCGGGAGACCCGTCGTGCCGCCCGTGGGCATGATGTGCGACACCTCACCGGGATCGGGTCTCCGTTCCTCCAGAGCCTTCAGATTCTCCTCTGTCGGCACGCCTGCCTCGATCAGATCCTCAAGAGTGGCATACCTGCCCCCTCTCGCGGCCCTAACCTGGATTACGTGCTCGATCTGCGGATTCTCCCGAACAACTGCGTCGATGACCGGCTCATAGTCGATCTTGCCGTACCGCTCCGGCACGATCCACGCGACCGGCTTCGTGAGCGCCGCAATGTGGTTGATCTCGGACGCGCTGTGACGGGGGATGAGCAGGGCCGTCAAAGCGCCTATCTTCTGCATGGCGAAGAAAGCCAGGACATATTCATGCCAGTTGGGAAACTGGAGAAGCACCCAGTCGCGAGGCCTGATGCCGAGCTTCATCAGGCCGATCGCGAGGCGGTCCACCTTTTCCCTCAATTCGGCGTACGTCCAGCGGCCCACGCCATCGACAAGACCGGTCTTATCGGGATAGATGTCCGTGGCCTTGTCAAACAAGTCGCCCCACGTCATCCCGAGCCACCAGCGCCTGTTGTCGTACTTCTGCCTATCTTCCTCCGCGTACTCGGTAAAGCCTTCTACCGCCATCCAGCGTGCCTCCTAGTTGAGCGTAGTTGAGCGGGGACACCCCTCTCGCCTCAACGGTTGGGGGAACACTCCTCTCGCCCTTTGTCTTTCGGAGGGGTGTCCCCCCTCCTGTCTTTGACGGAGTGTTCCCGCAACCATAACCCAGGGAGTGTCCCCGCAACCCTAGTACTGGTACGCCGTCGGGATCTTCTGCGCCTTTTCCTGGCCCTTCCAGTATTCGATGCGCTCCTTGATAAAGCTTATCCAACCGTCAATCTCGGCCGCTTTGTAGCCTTTGTTGACCATATCCTTCTTGAAGTCGCCTATCACCGGCTGTGCGGCCTTTACCCATTTCGCGCTTTCAGCGTCGGAAAGGGGCAGGACCTGACCGCCCTGCTTCTTGAACCAGTTCCCGCCCTCGATGTCTATGGCATTCCATTCCACCAGCCAGCGCGGGAGAAAATCATTGGCGGCATAATCGGTGATGATCTTCTGCACATCGGGGGGAAGGCTCTCCCATTTGTGCTTGTTCATCACCAGGTAGAAGGAAAAGACGCTCCCTATGTGCCACGAGGCGGTCACATATTTTTCGACCTCGCCGATCTTGAAGCCCTTGAGCTGCTCCAGGGGACCGAAGTTGCCCTCCACGACGCCCCTCCTCAGGGCCTCGTAGGTATCGACTATCTCGATGGGCATGGGCACGGCGCCCAGGGCCTTGGCTATGTCGCCGATCCTCCCGGTGCCCCTGATCTTCATGCCTTTAAGGTCTTCCAGGGTCTTCACGGGCTTGCTGAGCGTCTGGAGCACGTTCACCGGACTCGTAGAGAAGATGATGAGGTGATAACCGTTCCACTCCTTCGGCTTGAACTTGTTGTAAAAATCGTTCGACACATGGCCTGCTATCCAGGGGCTCGGGAACCCGAGGGGCAGCTTCCATGATCTCCATGACGGGGAATCGCCCCCTCGTGTAGGAACAATGGGAGAAGCCGATATCGGCGATACCCGTTTCAACGCCGGCCGCCATCTTCGGGGCGCTAAGAAGCGTGCCGCCCGTGTACTGGGTAATCTCCACTTTGCCCGCCAGCTTTTTGTTCAGCTCTTCGCAGAACTTGCCCAGCATTGCGGAGTTCATATGCGTGGTGGGAAAATAGTTGGCGAGCTTCAGCTTGATCACCTCCGCAGAGGTTACGGAAGACACCGAAAAGAGAAAGGCAAAGACGAACATGAGGACGACCAATTTTCTTTGCATAGCAGACCCCCTTTTTATGCGTTTATGCGTACACTCCATCCATACTCCTATTTGTAAAACACCGAGGGAAGCCAGAGCGCGAGCTGGGGAAAGAGAAACAGGAGACCCCACACCACAACGAGAGAAAGCAGGAAGGGCATAACGCCCCTGTATATCCTGCCCATCGGCTCCTTGGTGATGTTCTTCACCACGAACACACAGACTGCCACCGGCGGGATGACCACGCCGATCATTACCACCACGCCGATTACTATGCCGAACCAGAGCGGGTTGAAGCCCAGTTTGAGGACCGCGGGATAAAAGATAGGGGTGGCAAGGATCATGAACGCAAGATCATCGATAAACGAGCCGCCCAGCTCGTACACGAAACAGATAAGTATCATGATGACGTAGCGGTTCAAGGGCAGGGCCACCACATAATCGGCCACCGCCTGGGGGATATTCGTCACCGCGATGAAATGGCCGAGCACGGTGGAGCCCGCGATAAGCATGAGGATCATCCCCGCGGTGCGAATCCCCTCGGAGAGGGAGAGCACATACTTCTTGAACGTCATGTTCCGCGTCACTATCGAGAGCATGAAAATGGCGAAGGTGCCGACCGCGCCGGCCTCGGTGGGTGTAAAATAACCTGTCATAATCCCGCCTACGACCAGGAGGAAGACGAGCAGTATCCAGACCACCTCGGGCAGGGCCCTCACCCTTTCCCCCCACGTGGAGCGCCCGGACAGGGGGGCGGCCTTCGGGTACATCTTCACCCATCCGTAAATGATCACGAGGAAGAAGAAGGCGATGATCAGTCCCGGGACAATCCCGGCCATGAAAAGCTGCCCTATCGATTGCTCGGTGATGATGCCGAATATGATGAGCACGACGCTGGGCGGTATGATGCAGCCGAGGCTCCCCACCGTCGCGACGATCCCCGTCGACAGGCGCCTGTCATAGCCGAACCGGTCCATCTCAGGCACCGCCACGGCCGCGAAGGTTGCCGAGGTTGCCGCCGATGACCCGCAAATCGCCTTGAAACCAGTGGCCCCTATAACGGTCGCCATGGCAAGGCCCCCGGGAATATGGCCGACAAACTTGTTGGCGGCGTTATAGAGCCTCACCGCTATGCCCGCGTTGAAGCCGATCTGTCCCATCAGGATGAAGAGAGGAAAGACGGTGTACCCATAGTTCGTCATCACGTCGTAGAGGTCTCTTCCCAGCAGGTTCGTCGCCGCAGAAACGCCGTTAAAGTATGCGAAACCCACAAATCCCACCGCCGCCATAGCGAAGCCCAGTTCTATACCGGTCGCAAACAGGGCCAGAAGCACGACGAGCGCGATGATGCCGACAGTCATCTCATTCATATTGACCCCTCCAGATCTTGACGATATCGCGGACGAAGACCAGGCACTCGATATAGCAGGCGACCCCGACGGCGTACGCGATGGGGAAGAACGGCAGCTTTATGGTCGGCGACACCTCGCCGGATGAGTGGAACTCGCTGCCTATACTGAAGAGGTTATACGCGATAAGCGCAAAAAGGCAGATGCAGACGATCCTGGTGAAGGTATTCATTATGGCCTTGCCCCCGGGTGAAAGTTTCTCCAGCAGGATTTCCATGTACACGTGGGCGCGGTCCATGGAGACCGCGGGGATGCCGAACCCGATAACGAGCGCCAGCGCGAGGCTCACAACCTCGTACGTGCCGACCAGAGGATGACCGAAGGCCCGCATCAATATGTCGGTGACGGTCAGGAACATCATGAAGGTGAGAGCCACGCTGGCGATGCTGTTGAGCACCACCTTGCAGATCCTCAAAAAAAGGTCAAGTGCGTTTTCCATTACCCCTCCCTCTTCTTGTGAAACGTAGTATCCTCAAAGACGCGCGGAGTTGCTACCGGCGTCCGGCAAAATTGTTCAGTTTATGCACATCGAGACGCCCTGCTTTCGCCTGTGCGCCTCCCGACCGGTCACTCACAAAAATCCTTCTCCGCCCCAAAACACCCCCTTTTATCGGAGGAAAGAGCATATGTGGGCTCGCGAAAAACCCCCGTTTCATACTGTAAAATGCTGTTTCTTATCTTTGTCATTGTTGCCTTTTTGAACAGAACTGTCAAGAAAAATTTTGGAGGATCCGCGCAAGCTCGTCTTCTTCAAGAGGAAGGGAGAGGACTTTCCGTGTCTCCTTCTCGCCGGCGACGATGCTGACTTCATGTCTTTTCACCCCGAACGTTTCGGCAATGTAGGCGATCAGCTCCGCGTTGGCCTTGCCCTTTACCGGTCTTGCCACGAGCCTGACCTTGAGGCGCGAGCCCTCAAGCCTCATCCCCCGTTTCCCGGCTCCGGTGACCACCTTTACTTCTATGTTCACCGGAGCTTGGCTCCCACGTCCATGATAACCCTGACGAGAAAAGACTGGGCGAACCAGATGAGTGCGATAAGTATTATCGGCGAGATATCGATCATGCCTATGCTCGTCGGTATGACCCTGGATATGCGGTAGGTCACCGGGTCAACCAGCCCGTTGATAAACCTCACAACCGGGTTGTAAGGATCGGGCCTCACCCATGAGAGGAGGGCGCGCACGATGACGACCAGCATATACGCCGAAAGCAGCTTGTCGATGACGACCGCAGCGGCAACAACGAAATCTCCGGCTACGAACACCTAAGACCTCCTATCAACTTTGAGTTTTGCATGTCTGTTATTGTAACGTCCACGAGAATATTTTCAAGCGTTTTTTCGTAAGGGATATAGACGGGCAGATAGTTGTCGGAAAAACCTCTCATGAATCGCCCCTCGTAGATCTTTGCCTCGGGGATGATGCAGACCCTTTCCCCGAGGTGACGGCGCGAGAAGGCTTCTCTCTTTGCCGCGTCGATCTCCTTCAGCCTCTTGACGCGCCTTCTTTTCACCGATTCTGCCACCTTGCCGTCGAAGGCGGACGCCCTGGTGCCCGGCCGCTCGGAATACGGGAAGACATGGAGGTAGGAGACGTCGAGGGCCTCGATAAACGCGCAGGTCTCGTCGAATGCCGCCTCGTCTTCACCCGGAAATCCTGCCATAATATCCATGCCGATGCCGATCGCCGGCATGCGGCTTTTCAGTCTTTTCACCAGGCCCGTGATAAAAGCGCTGTCATACCCCCTGCCCATGCCTTTGAGGATCCTGTCCGAGCCACTCTGGACGGGGATATGGATACTCTTCGCGATTTTCCCCGACCCGGCAAGCACCGCGATGAACGCGTCGTCCATGTACTCGGGGTCTACCGAGCTGAGGCGAATCCTGGGAGGTGTGGGGATCGTATCAAAGAGGAGAAGGAGGTCTTTCAGGCCCATGCCGGAGGCAGGGTCACGGTAGGCTGCAACATCGATCCCCGTGAGGACGGCCTCCTTTATGCCCTTCTTCCGCAGGCTTTCCATGGTCGTTGCCACCTCTTCTGCAGGTCTCGACCTGCCTGCGCCTCGTGCGGTGGGGACGATGCAGTAACTGCAAAATTTGTTGCATCCGTCCTGTATTTTGAAGAAGAACCTGGTCCGGCCCTTCTGCGTGTCTATCCCCGTCTTCTCCATGGGGAAAGCGCGGGTCGATGCGACAAAGCAGCCTTTCTCCGACAGATACCGGTCGGTCTCGAACTTTTCCGCCTGACCGAGCACGAGTTCTGCCCCGAAAGCGCGCCCGGGATATGCCTGCGCGTGGCAGCCGACAAGCGCCACCAGCACGTGCGGGTTCACCTGACGCGCCCGACCGATGATGCGTCTCGCATCCGTTTCTGCCCTGCCCGTAAGGGAACAGGCATTGATGACGATCAGGTCCGCAGCTTCAGCCGGGACGCGGGTGAGACCCGCGTGTTCAAGTTTATCGGCAAGCACGTGGGAGTCCCACTGGTTTGCCTTGCACCCAGTGGTAAAAACAAAGAACGTCTTCCTGTCGGTCAAGCCTCTTGCCCCCTCGTGTTCGTTTTTTGTTAATAGGTCCTATAGGTCGTATAAGACTTATAGGACCTATTAAAGACTTTTCAACTCTTCCCTGGCGAGAAAAAAATAGGGCTACCTTTTTCTGTAAAAGGGCGACATCTCCCGGAGCCTTCGCACCACGTCCGGGATTACATCAAGGGCATAATCGATGTCTTCTTCGGTATTTTCCCGGCCCAGACTTATCCTGATCGCGCTCTGGCAGATCTCCGGTTTTATGCCCATCCCGAGAAGCACGTGCGACGGCTCGGCGCTTCCCGAGGAGCAGGCGGACCCCGAGGAGACGGCGATGCCGACGAGGTCGAGGCCGATGAGCAAGGATTCACTCTCCACGAACTCGAAGCTGAGATTCAGGGTATTGGGAAGCCGCTTTTCCGCGTCTCCGTTCAGGTGCAGATCGTCTATCTGTGCTCGCAGGCCGTCCAGGAGCCGCCCGCGGAGGAATTCGATTCTCTCGTTCTCCTCCGCAATTTCGCCGATCATTATCTCGCATGCTTTACCGAACGCCGCTATCCCGATCGTGTTCTCCGTTCCGGCCCTTCTTCCCATCTCCTGATGGCCGCCATCGATCAGGTTGTTTATCTCCAGCCCCTCCCTCATATAGAGGGCGCCGATGCCCTTCGGCGCGTACACCTTGTGGCCCGAAAAAGCGCCGAGGTCCACATTCAGCTCGCGGATATCGATGTCTATCTTTCCCATGGTCTGCACCATATCCGAGTGAAAAAGCACGCCCGCTTCCCGGCTGATGGCGCCTATCTCTTTTATCGGAAGCACGGTCCCCGTCTCGTTGTTCGCGTGCATTACCGAAATAAGGACCGTCTCCCTGGTGATAGCCTTCTTCACATCCCCAGGATCGACAAGGCCGTCTCTGTTTACGTTCAAATAAGTCACGGAAAAGCCTTTGCCTTCGAGATAGCGGCACGCATTGAGCACGGCCGGATGCTCGACCTTCGTGGTAATGATGTGCCTCCCCTTCTCCGATAAGGCGTAAGCCGCTCCTTTTATGGCCTGGTTGTCCGCTTCTGTGCCGCCCGCCGTAAAGACGATCTCACCGGGTGTGGCCTTGATCATGCCGGCCACCTGTTCCCGCGCTTCTTCCACGTACGGTCTCACGTCCCTGCCGGCCCAGTGAAGACTTGAAGGGTTCCCAAAAAGCTCATGGAAAAAGGGCTTCACAAAACCGGCAATATCAGGATGGATGGGCGTTGTCGCGTTGTAGTCGAAGTAGATTCTCCTCATCCGGTTCATGTAAAGTACACCCGCCTTGCCTTTACCAGGCAGACCTTGACGCAAAGCTCACAGGCAACGCACCTCGCAATCATCGGGGTTCAGCACCCCCTCCATGAGCAAAGCCCATGGAGCCTCCCCGCTCAGCTCGCTCCGCTCGTTTGCAATCATCGGGGTTCAGCACCCCCTCCATGAGCAAAGCCCATGGAGCCTCCCCGCTCAGCTCGCTCCGCTCGTTTGCAATCATCGGGGTTCAGCACCCCCTCCATGAGCAAAGCCCATGGAGCCTCCCCGCTCAGCTCGCTCCGCTCGTTTGCAATCATCGGGACTAGCGTCGTCCCCTCCACCGGCGGAGCCAGTGGAGCCTCCCCCTCAGACAAAAGCCTCTCATGTAAAGTACACCCGCATTGCCTTTACCGGGCAGACCTTGACGCAAAGCTCACAGGCAACGCACCTCTCGTAGTCGAACCGGACCCGCATTGTCCCCCTCTCGATGTCGAGGGCCTGCGTCGCGCAGACGCTTGTGCAGAGACCGCAATGGACGCACTTCTCCTCGTCCCTGTTGATATCCTGTCCTATAGGCTCTATGTCTATGTGAAAGCCCGACAGGTACTCGATGCCCTTCGCAAAATCGGCCTCTTCGCCTTCCACTTCCATCACCATCATCGACTCTGCCCTGGGAGAGACATTTGCCCGCAGAATATTGTAGACCAGATTAAAATCCTTTGCCAACCGGTAGACGATCGGCTTGTCTATCGTATTCTTCTTGAACCTCAGTATTATCCTTTTTTTCATGTTTTCCTCATACCTTAATAAGATCGACATCTCCCCAGGCGCCAAGCTTCCTGCCAAGAATGATCAAAACGGCGCTGACGCCCGGAAACGTGCTGCCCTCCTCAAGGGCCGCGGCTATATCGTCCTCTTTATGTACGATATTTCCGAGCCTTGTTGCAAGTCCATCCGCAAAAAGCGACGACCGCCCGATGACGCAGACCGCGTCGGCACGACCGAAACTAAGAGAAGGGCCCACGGTGGCGGACGAGGTGCATACGCCGTATGCCGCTTCTCTCGGCTTCAATTTCAGGCCGATCCTCCCGCTGTAAGGGGAATCCTTCGCATAAACCAGCACTATCCGCTCCCGCCGCGTTCGCAAAAATATATCGCCGCCGTTCTCTATTATATACTCATCCGACCTGGGGCCGATATCCCTCCCGATAAATTCGGCGACCGCTCCGGCCACACATGCCATAGGCCCCACGCCCAGGGCGTCCGACGCCTCCACCATCTCTTTCACGATCTTCGGCGCGAGCGGGTCCGGCGGAAAAGGCCGCAGGCTCTCACGAAACTCCGGCCTTTCTCTTATGTAGGTTTCTAAGCTGGTTTCGATAGAAAAGGGCCCTTCCCTCTATGAAAGCCTTCAGGTCTACGGAGGTGCAGCAGAGAAGGTCGGTCTCCTTACGCACCACTTCGTAGCAGACCAGGTCCTGAGGTCTCGACACCCTTCGGTAGGTGCGCTCTTCATACATCGCCTTCTCGCTTCATCTCGTCGCGCATCGTCCGGTTCAGCCTCTCCTCGAGACGGGTTACCCTTTCCAGCAAAGATGTAATGGCCCGACCTTGAGGATCGGGCATAAATTCCTGGTCGAGGGCAATCCTCCTGTCTCCTTCGACCCTGAAGACCACCTTTCCCGGAATGCCCACGACCACGGAATTGGGAGGAATATCAGAGATTACGACCGAATTGGCGCCTATTCGTGTGTTGTCTCCTATCCGCACCGGGCCCAGTATCTTTGCCCCTGTGCCCAGCACGACATTGTTGCCGATGGTTGGATGTCTCTTCCCTTTTTCCCAACTGGTCCCCCCAAGAGTGACCCCGTGATACATGGTCACATAGTCGCCCACCTCGGCGGTCTCACCGATCACGACGCCCATGCCGTGGTCGATGAAAAAAGCCCTGCCGATCAGGGCCCCGGGGTGTATCTCGATACCGCTCAGGAACCGTGCTATATGGGAGACGAAACGCCCGAGAAAATACATCTTGTGTACCCAGAGCGCATGGGAAAGCCGATAGAAGAGGAGCGCGTGAAAACCAGGATAGGAAAAGAAGATCTCGGCAACGCTCCTTGCTGCCGGGTCCCTCTTGAAAATTGTCCGCACATCCTCACGCACTCTTGAAAACATAGCAATGATCCTATTATACAACAATCTTGACCGTAACTGTCAACTAACAAAAGGGAACGCTCATGCACATATTTCTATTGACGACCAGGGGCAAAAAACGGTAATGATGATTCGGGGGGCTTCCAAAGAATGGCTGTGACCGTCGTCTGGGTAATCCTTTCATATCTGCTCGGCTCAATCCCTGTCGGTCTTCTCCTTTCAAAAGCGAAAGGCCGGGACCCGCGGAAGATCGGGAGCGGCAACATCGGGGCAACGAACGTGATGAGGACGGCAGGCAAGACCTTCGGCATCGTCACGCTTTTTTGCGACATGCTGAAAGGGTTCATCCCCACATGGCTGGCCATCTACTGCGGCCTGCCGACAGGCGTCGTCGCGGCCGTCGGCCTTGCCGCCTTCGCAGGCCATATCTTCCCCCTCTATCTCAAGTTCAAGGGGGGCAAAGGCGTTGCAACGGCCCTTGGCGTTTTTCTCGCAATGAAGCCGCTCGCCGTGCTCATCGTCTTTATCGTCTTCCTTGCCAGCCTCTTCATCTGGGGATATGTGTCCCTCGGGTCGTTGGCAGGCACGGCCTTAATCCCCCTCGTCCTTCTGGCGCTCAACGCCCCTCCCGGCTTCGTGCTCATTTGCGCGATCATGGCCGTTTTCATCTTCGTGAAGCACAAAGACAACATGATACGACTGCTCTCAGGCAAGGAACATCGGATCTTGCGAAAGACCAGGTTGCTACGCAGAAGGGAAGACCGCGGTAAAGAGCGGTGAAGCCGCGCATGACCTAAATCCTGGGGGCGGTACCGCCGCCCGCCGCCACACCGCTTCTTGACCCCTGCCTCGCGGGCCTTGCGCCACTACCTTACTTGATGGGGAACAATCTGCCACGGGGGTGGTACATGCATCGAAGATCGACCCGGCCGGAGAAGGCTGAGGGCCGGGCGCTGGCACTCTTTACTGACGCGCAAAAAGGGTGTTAAATAGACTCCATGAAGGTCACGTGCGCCATCATATCAGGGGGCAGGAGCAGGAGGATGGGGCGCGACAAGGCGACGGTGCTCCTCGGCGGCAAACCCCTGATCGCCCATGTCTTTGGTGAGGCAAAGAAGGCATTCGCCGAAATCGTTGTGGTGTCGAGCCTCCATACGGCCTTCGACGGGGTGGAAGCGCGGGTCGTCAAGGACATCCTGCCCCTGCCGGGCGCGCTCACCGGCATTGTTTCCGCCCTGATAGCATCCGATACGGACTATGTCTTCGTACTGGGCTGCGATATGCCTTTTGTCAGCGCGGAGGCGATGAGGTACGTGGTCGCCGCGGCAGCCGGGGAAGATATCATCATACCACAGACCGAAGGCGGGCTTGAGCCGATGCACGCGCTTTACCACAGGAGCTGCATTTCTCCGATGCTCACTGCCCTCGGCCGCGGGAGTATGAAGATCGCCGGCCTCGTGCGCAGCCGTATGAAGATCGCAGACGTGTTTGCCATGGTGCGGGTGTTGGTGCTGCCGCCTGACCCCGTGTTTTTCAACCTGGGGGTATCTGTCTTTACGAATATCAACACCGAGGAGGACCTACGACGTGCCGAAGGACTCATCCGGCGAGGTGAAGATCGAGGAGATGCGGGAAGCGGACCTCGACGAGGTGCTGGGGATTGAAAGACGGTCTTTTGTCGCGCCTTGGTCGGAGAGGCTCTTCCTGGAGACACTCTCCTTTCCCCTGTCTTTCAACCTGGTGATAAGAAAAAAGGTTGACAACAGGGTGGCCGGTTATGCAAACTTCTACGTGATAGGGGACGAGGTGCAGGTCCTCAATATCGCCGTGGCGCCCGAGTCCAGGAAAGAGGGCTGTGCGACGCGACTCTTGCGCCATGCAATCAGGGTACTGGGCGACCGCGGAGGGAAGGAGTTTTTCCTGGAGGTGCGCGAGGGCAACACAGACGCGATCAGGCTCTACGAGCAACTGGGGTTCATTAAGGTGGGGAGGAGGACGAAATACTACAGAGAAACGAACGAAGACGCACTGGTGATGTGCTTTAAGGCGGACCATGCTCCGGATCGATGACCTGGAAGGCACGGTCCTGCAAAACAGGTGCGTCGTGCCCGGTCATTATCTCCTTGCCCTCAGGCTCGAACGAAAGATGGCGGCCCCGAGGCCCGGCCAGTTCGTGATGCTCAAGGTGCCCGGCGCCGGCATATTCCTGAGAAGACCCTTCAGTATTTATCAGTACGGCAGGGGCGTGCTTTCACTCCTTTACAGGGTAGCGGGGAAGGGGACGTCCGCGTTGTCCGGCGCCGGGCGCGGTGAGACAGTGAGGGTCCTCGGCCCACTGGGCAACGGGTTTGCGCCGCTGCCCGGTCACGCGCCCGTGCTCGTCGCAGGCGGCATCGGCGTCGCCGGCATCCATTTGCTCTGGACGAGGGTGGGCAAAAAAGGGACGCTTTTCTGGGGCTGTGCCACGCAAAGCGATATGGGCCTGCTCGGACGGATCATGCCGCATGCGCCTCACGTCTCCACCATGGACGGCTCCTTCGGCTGCACGGGCAATGTCGTTGAGCTGCTGGCGCAGCAGATTGCCGGGATGAGGAGGCCCATCCAGGTATTCGCGTGTGGGCCGGAAGCCATGTACCGAAGCCTTGCGGCCCTGCTCCGCGACGAGCGCATCCCCTGCCAGGTGCTTGTGGAGGAGATGATGGCCTGCGGCCTGGGCATCTGTTTCGGTTGTGTGAGGAAGACCCTCGATGAGCAGGAGCCGTACAAGAGGGTCTGCAAGGAAGGACCGGTGTTTGACCTATGGCAGATCTCTCTGTAGGGATATTCGGCAAGACCCTGCGCAACCCCGTGATGAACGCCTCGGGCACGCTGGGCTACGGGAGCGAGATAGAGCCCCTGTGGCGCGTCGACACGCTCGGGGCCTACGTGTCGAAAGGCCTCTCCGCACACCCCCACCACGGCAACCCCCCGCCTCGGCTTTGGGAGGAGAGATCGGCACTCATCAATAACGTCGGCCTCCAGAACATCGGGCTGAAGAGGTTTTTCAGCGAGGTCTTTCCCCTGTTCCGGGAGAGGGAGACGCCCGTCATCATTAACTTCTTCGGCTTCACCGAGGAGGAGTACGTGAGGGCAGCCGTTAGCATAATGGACGACCCGCTTATCGTGGCGCTGGAGATGAACCTTTCATGCCCCAATGTCAAGCAGGGCGGCATGTGCCTGGGCAAGCACGCGGAGGACGTCTTCAGGATCGTGAGGCGGGTGAAGGCGGTGACCGGCATACCGCTCTGCGCGAAGCTGACGCCCGAGGTGACGGACATTGGTGCGATAGCAGCTGCAGCGTATGAGGCGGGCGCGGATGCCATTACGGTCTTCAACACGCTGCCCGCGGCAGGCGTGGACGTGGAAGAGCGACACATGCCGGTGAGAGGGGGACTGTCAGGGCCGTTTCTGAAGAGCGTGGCCCTCCGGGCAGTCGCCGACATTTCCGCGGCCCTTCCCGTGCCCGTCATCGGCACGGGCGGCGTCTGTGATTGGATGGACGCCCTCGCATTCCTCCTGGCCGGGGCCACGGCAGTCCAGGTGGGGACGGCCACGTTCATCGACCCCTTTGCCATACCGAAGATCGTAAAGGGCATAGGTACCTACATGGACAGCCACGCCATCCCGGCTGTAGACCGGATCAGAGGAACTAGCTCGTGCTCAGAATCGAGCCTTATGAACCGCCCGTCGTCGCGGCGCTTGCCGCGGGCCTCAACCTCCCTCATCTAGTCGCCAGGGTCCTCGCAACGCGGGGCATTACAACGTGCGATGACGGGATACGCTTTCTTTACCCCAAAATAGAGCACCTTTCCGACCCCTTTCTGCTGCCCGATATGGAGGCGGCCGTGAATGCCGTGGCTTCCGCGCTTAAGGCGGGCAGGAAGATCGGACTATTCGGCGACTACGACGCCGACGGCGTGACATCGACGGCCCTTATGGTCAACTTCCTCGGGGAGATGGGCGTTCGCCCCGAAATCTATCTGCCGGCGCGGTCGGAAGGATACGGGCTCAACGCCGGGGCCGTAGAAACGCTGCGGGGCAAGGGGGTCGGGCTTCTCATCTGCCTTGACTGCGGCTCGTCGAACGTGAGTGAAATAGAGTTGGCAAGGGGCTTCGGCATGGAGACGGTTGTCCTGGACCACCATGAGGTGGCCGAGCCCCATCCCCCCGCGCTTGCCCTGGTCAACCCCAAGAGAAAGGGGGCGCTTTTCCCCACGAGGGAGCTTGCCGCCTGCGGCGTCACCTTCTTCTTCCTTATTGCCCTCAGAAGGACCATGAACAGGCAGGGTCTGCTCAAGCGACCGATCAACCTGAAGCGGCAGCTCGACCTCGTGGCCGTTGGTACCGTGGCGGATATGGTGCCGCTGACCGGGGACAACCGCGTGCTCGTGAAATTCGGCATGGAGATGATGCAAAAGAGGCCAAGGGAATGGCTCAAGTCGTTCTTCAGGCAGAACCTCATCTTCTCGCAGAAGCTTGACAACTATGCCCTTTCCTTCATCATCATCCCGCGCATCAATGCGGCCGGACGCGTTGCGCACCCGATAGCCGCCCTCGAATTTCTCACCGCGAACGGGGAGGGCGAATGCGCAAGGCTGCTTGCGGCGTTGAACGGGGCGAACAGGCAGCGCCAGGGCATGGAGGAAACCATTATCCGGGAAGCCCTGGGGATGATTGAGGAAGAGGCTCTCCCTTCGAAGCAGACGGTGGTGCTCTACAAGGAGGACTGGCCCGTAGGGGTGATCGGCATCGCCGCCCAAAAGCTGGCGGAGAGTCAGGGAAAGCCCTGCATCATCTTTACGAGGATAGACGGGACCTGGAAGGGCTCGGCCAGAAGCGTGCCCGGTCTCGACCTCTACGGCACGGTGAACACCCTTTCCGACCTTCTCGTCAAGTTCGGCGGCCACAAGTTCGCCTGCGGCCTGTCGGTGGATGAGGCGAACCTGTCCCGGTTCCCGGGCGCCTTCGAAGAGGCGGTAAGAGGCGCGCTATTAAAAGGAGAAAGGGCCGTAGCCATCGACGCGGTCATCGAGTTTGAGGACCTGACAAGGGAGTTGGTAGAGTATATCGATCTGCTCGCGCCTTTCGGGCTCGGGAACCCGCGGCCGGGCTTTCTGCTCGCGCCATCGGCGGTCTCCGTCAGCAACAGGTCGATCAAACTCGTCGATCAGAGAAACCGCATCTGGTACGGGAACGTGCAGAGGAGGACGGAGATACCCGACGTGCCGGGCGTGAAAATCATCGCGTGCCCGGCGATAAAGGAAAGGATGGGCGAAAAGTTCATACACCTGCATATAAGGGAGTTCGTGATTTAGGTAGAGCCGGGAAGCGATAGCGCTCAGTTCACCAAGATCATAAGGAGGCAGACGGATGGCAAAGAGAGAAGAGCTTGAAAACCTTTTTGCGCAGCATGGATTCACGGATTTCAAATGGCTCAAGCCGAAGGACGTAAAAGTAGCCCAATGGGTCCGGTTGAGGTGCATGTTCGGATGTCCCATGTACGGGGTCAAAGGAAGCTGTCCGCCCAATGTCCCGTCCATCGAGCAGTGCAGGGAGTTGTTTTCCGAGTACGATGAGATCGCAATTCTTCATTTTCAAAAGGCCCTCCTGGACCCGGCGGAGCGCGTACCCTGGGGCAGGGAAACGGCTCAAAGGCTCCTGAAACTGGAAAGAGATATCTTCCTGGCGGGGTACTACAAGGCATTCCTGATTTCTTTTGCTTCTTGCACCCAGTGCGAGGAGTGCTCCGGCAACCGGACAGACTGCAAGAACAAATGGTCTGCCCGTCCCGGGGCGGACGCAATGGGCATTGATGTCTATGCAACGGCCCGGGGCGTCGGCTACCCTATACAGGTCCTGAGAGACTACAAGGAGACGATGAACAGGTATGCGTTTCTGATGATCGAATAGGGTGGGGCGGCCCGGTTAATTTCGTGCTGGAGCCGGGTTCCGCTATAGTGTGAGGCCGACAAGCCTTTGCAAGAGCATGTCTTCAACGTTCCTTCTGGAATCAAGTACCGATAATACGTAGACTTTTCCCACCGAAATCCGGTAGATAATCCTCCATGGTCCGACGATCAGCTCATGGTATTGAGTGATTCCTTGCTCTTGAAGTTCCGGAGCAATGCGGCCTCTCTCCGGAAAAGTGCGAAGGGTGGAGGCACGCTTCTTCGCCTCCTGGAACACCTCGTAGGCTCGGGAGGGACTGTCGTCGGCGATGTACTCTATAATGCCTATCAGGTCTCGTTCTGCTGTTTCCGACCAGACAACGTCGTAGCGTTGTTTCATTTCATTCTGTTCTTCAGGAGTTTCTCTACATGCGCAAACACCTCATCCTGGGACTTTGACTTCCTCCCCTCCACGTCTTGTTCGCCTTGGGAAATGAGTTTCAGAATGCCGATCGCATTTCGCATGTTCTCATAGCTTTCAGGGTCCTGGAGCACTGCCCTGGGTTCTCCGTTCTGGGTGATGACGACGGGTCGATGGGTCTCGTTTATTTGCTTCAGCAGGTCGGGAGCTTTTGCCTTCAGGTAGGTAATCGGTTTGATGTCCTTCGAGATATTCATTCCTTCACCTCCGGTCTTTATATGGTACCACAATAAGACCTGATGTCAAGTCGGGTGGTGCGCAGGGCACCGCATTAGCGATGCCGCCGGCGCACCATAATAAAAAGAGGGGGCCTGATTGGCCCCCTCGGTCGTGCTCTTCTTCGACCTTTTCGGGTCTCTTAGTACATGCCTTCCATCCCGCCACCCGGCGGCATAGGAGGATAATTCGGCTTATCCTTCGGCTTTTCCGCGATCATCGCGTCCGTCGTAAGCAGGAGTGACGCGACGGAGGAGGCGTTTTGCAGCGCCGTCCGGGCCACCTTCGTCGGATCGATAATGCCCGCCGCCATCATGTCGTCCACGTACTCTTCTTTTGCCGCGTCGAACCCGTAGTTGCCCTTGCCGCTCTTTACTTTCTCGACCACTATCGAGCCGTCAAAGCCGGCGTTCTGGGCGATCCATCTTATGGGCTCTTCCAGGGCCTTCTTCACGATCTTCACGCCGAACTGCCGCTCACCCTCCAGGGTCAGGGTCTCCAGCTTTGCGATCGAGCGGATGAAGCCCACTCCGCCGCCGGGGATCACGCCTTCTTCCACGGCCGCCTTTGTGGCGTTCAGGGCATCCTCTACGCGGGCCTTTTTCTCTTTCATCTCGGTTTCCGTCGCCGCGCCCACGTTGATGACCGCAACGCCGCCCACGAGCTTCGCGAGCCTTTCCTGGAGCTTTTCCCTGTCGTAGTCGGAGGTGGTCTCTTCGATCTGGGTCCTGATCTGTTTCACCCGGCCTTCGATGTCTTTCCTGTCGCCTGCGCCGTCAACGATCGTCGTATTGTCCTTGTCGATGACTATCCGCTTGGCGCTGCCCAGGTCTTTCAGACTGATGCTCTCGAGCTTGATGCCAAGCTCTTCGGACACTACCTGGCCTCCGGTGAGGATGGCGATATCTTCGAGCATCGCCTTCCTTCTGTCGCCGAACCCTGGCGCCTTCACCGCCGCCACCTTCAGTGTGCCGCGCAATTTGTTCACCACGAGGGTAGCCAGGGCCTCACCCTCCACGTCCTCGGATATGATCACCAGGGACCTGCCCATTTTGGCGACCTGCTCCAGAATGGGGAGGAGGTCTTTCATGGCGCTGATCTTTTTCTCGTTGATGAGGATGACCGGCTCGTCAAGAACGGTCTCCATCTTTTCGGGGTTCGTGACGAAGTAAGGAGAGATATACCCTTTGTCGAACTGCATGCCCTCGACGATGTCAAGGGTGGTTTCCATACTCTTCGCCTCTTCCACCGTAATGACGCCCTCTTTTCCCACCTTGCCCATGGCCTCTGCGATGATGTTGCCGATTGTCTCATCGTTATTTGCAGAGATTGTCCCTACCTGGGCGATCTCTTTCTGGTCTTGCGTCGGCTTGGAAAGCTTCTTCAGCTCCTCGATCACGACCTCAACCGCCTTCTCGATGCCCCTCTTCAGCTCCATGGGGTTATGGCCGGCAGCCACCAGCTTGGCGCCTTCCTTATAGATCGCCTGGGCCAGGACGGTTGCTGTCGTCGTTCCATCGCCCGCCACATCGGAAGTCTTGCTTGCCACTTCCTTGACCATCTGGGCGCCCATGTTCTCAAACTTGTCCTCGCACTCCACCTCTTTTGCGACCGTGACGCCATCCTTTGTGACGGTAGGGGAACCGAATGACTTTTCGAGAATGACATTCCTCCCCTTGGGACCGAGGGTAACCTTTACCACATCGGCAAGGGCGTTCACGCCTTTCAGGAGCGCTTCTCTTGCCTTCTGATCGTATACAATCTCTTTAGCCATCTATACGCCTCCTTGTATTAATCTTCGATTACGGCAAGCACATCGTCTTCCCTCAGGATGAGATGCTCCTCGCCGTCGATCTTTATCTCCGTTCCGGAATATTTACCGAACAGAATCTTGTCGCCAACCTTTACCGACACCGGGGACCTCTGACCGCTTTCGAGGACCTTTCCTTCTCCCACCGCGATAACGCGGCCTTCCTGCGGCTTTTCCTTTGCTGCGTCCGGGATGATGATACCCCCCTTTGTTTTCTCCTCCTCTTCGAGCCTCTTGATTACGAGTCTGTCCTGTAATGGTTTTACCTTCATTTGTATCACACTCCTTCCTTGATTTTTGGCAGATTAGCAATCGGGATGAACGATTGCTAAGGATAATATAATTGCTGTAATGCTTTTTTGTCAATAGCAGAAGATAGTTTTGAGTGTTAAGTTTTGAGTTTTGAGTTCTTAATTCCTTTTCAACTCAAAACTCAACACCCAAAACTCACAGCATGGTACTTCAATATCCCGCGAATAGCTCGATCTTGATGCGCTCCTGCGGGATACGCATCTGTTCGAGCGTCTTTTTCATGGCGTCCGTCATGACGGGCGGACCCGCCATGTAGTATCGGGCGCTCTCCCATGCGTCGCAGTGCCCTTCGATCATCTCCGCACTGAGCCGTCCGGTGAGGCCGCTCCACTTCGAATCCTCCCCTGCCTGCGTCATGGTGGCGACCACGCGAAGCCGGTGGTTTTGTTTCGGCATGGCCGTCAGCTCATCGAGAAAAGGCGTTTCCCCGGGCGTCCTGCCGGAGTAGAACAGGGTGATCGGGTGGCCCGTGGCTGCGTCCGTCGCGTAGCGGCACATGGAGCGAAAGGGCGTTATGCCGACGCCGCCCGCAAGAAAGACAAGGGGATTCGCCGTATCTTCCGGAAGGGTGAGGGTGCCGAGCGGCTGCCCGAGGGAGACAGCGGTCCCCGGCGCCATTTCAGCCATGGTCCGTTTTAGCGCGCTGCCGCTGAGCCTGGTGACGAAGAGCAGATCCTTCTCCAGGGGCGACGAGCTGATGCTGAAGGCGCGCCGCAGCCCGCGGTCGTCCTGAAACCCCATGTCGGGAACGGAGACAAGGCAGTATTGCCCTGCCAGGAATCGAAAACCCTCCGGCTTTTCAATGCGGAAGAACATCACGTCAGCGGCCTGTTTTTCGCGGCCGATGAATTTTGCGGTATAGTTCATATGCACCACCTTATCAGTTTTTCTCGATATAATCCTCCCATATTATATGCCCGCCATCACAGTTTGTCCTCCCGATGGACCACGGCCATTGTGCCCTGGTTATACAGGTTTCGGGCGAAGCACTCTACCGTGACGTCCGCGCCCGTTACCATGTGCATGAACATACTCTTGTTCCCCACGGCGATGCTTTTCCCCGGAAACGCGCGCGCGAAGGCGCCTTCGGGGACCGACTTGAAAAGTCCCGAGTATGGGTAGCTCCTCGGCGCCTCTGTGTCATCGAAGTATTTATATCCCGTGCCCGTGGGATAGTCGAGGAAACGGTGCTCGCCTGACGTTATGGTCAGGTACTGGGCCTCTCCGGGCTCGTAGTAAAACCATCCCGTACCGTTCCGGCACGACGAGTGCGGCCACAAGAACTCGTCCGGTCCTACGCCTTCCATCACGATCAGGGCGACGTTCTTTTCTGTAAGGTCCTCTTCGAGGACGCGCCGGATGCCGGTGATGGCGTTCGTGGCGCGACCCGGCGCATACAGGGGGACATCGCAATTGAGGGACGGGATCATCACCGGCGCCTTCTTGACGTCGCTTACGGTCTTGAAGGCATAGCCCTCACGGGCACACATCAGGTATTCGGGCAGCCTCGACGTCTGTGCGGGGGTCCCACCAAAGAGTCCGCCGATTTCCTCCCGCGGAACGACCCGCTCGATATGCGGATGCGCTCCCAGGACTTTCATATCCCCCGGACTCGGCCCGTAGAGGCCGGCATACCTGGTGGACCAATGCGTGCATACGGCAAGGCCGTCGATTCCGGTTGCATCGATAAAACCCAAGAACGGCGTCATGTTCCCCGTTCCCACCATGATGGCGGCAAAACCTGATGCGTCGATGAAGCGTGATGCTTCCAGGAAGGCGCCGGAGATCATCTTCGCCCTTGCATCGCGTGTCATAGGCGCATATCGGCCTGAAAAATACTGGGCCGCGTAGGTGAGGAAGACAAAGCGCGGGCCATAGCGGTCGATGAGGTCGAGTGCCGTATCGCTGACCCAACGGT
Source organism: uncultured delta proteobacterium (assembly GCA_963768735.1). Lineage (GTDB taxonomy): Bacteria > Desulfobacterota > Syntrophorhabdia > Syntrophorhabdales > WCHB1-27 > BOG-1155. The sequence continues at coordinate 925,545 of CAVYJH010000003.1, forward strand.
TGCTTCCCGGGTCCATATCACCCGGATAGGGGTGTCTTCGCAGCACATTCTTGAGCATTTCGACTACGGGTCCGGCGGCGGCGGTCTTCTCGCCTGTTTCCAGGTCAAGTGTATTCTGCCACCCCCTGGCATCCACGATCGCTATGCTCATTGTTGCGCCCTTTCCGCAGCGCCGGGGCAGGGCGGGCGGCTCACTATTTTGATCGTCCGGCCGCAGTCGGGGCATCTGCTATCCGCGCAAAGCAGCCTTTTCAGCTTGTCGCCCCCGCACCCCAAGCTGAAGCGCTCGATAACGGTGCATCCGCAGCCGGGGCAGAGGGTGTGCACCCATTCGGAGGCGACAAAATTGTGAAAATAGATGTACGGAAGCCTTTCCCTTGCGGCGTGCAGGGCCGCGTCTATAGCCTGAATACTGGGATATGCGGCGCCCTTCATCTCATCCTCCGGTAGAAGACGAAACACGTGCCAGGGTATCTCCGCATCGACTCCCGCGAGGAAGCCTGCAATTGCATCGATCTCGCCGTCGTTTGCCCCCTGGACGATGGGCGTCGTTACCTCCACATGCCGGTCTTGTGCCAGCCGCCTGATAGTGCGCAGCACCGGCCCGGCAGACTCGATGCCGATATAGGTCCTGTTGAAGTGCGCAGAAATCCCCTTGAGACTTACGTTGAAGAAAGAAAAGATAGATGCCAGGATCTCTGTGGACTCCACGGTGGTGTAGCCGTTCGTAAGGCATCCCATGGGAATGGCTGCTGCCCGCGCTTCTTGCGCCACCTCACGCAGGGAAGGCAGCGAAACGGTAGGCTCGTTGACGTTAAATATAATGCTGCGGCAGTTGAGTTTTCGCGCCATGCCTACGAGCTCGCGAGGCCCGAGATGATATACCCGGTCCTGTTGGGCCTCCGGGTCTTCCTTTGCGATATACGCGTTCGAGCAGTACCGGCAACGGAAATTGCAACCGGTCGTGCCTATGGCCAGGCACCGGGTTCCCGGATAGGCATGATAGAAGGGCATCGATTCCACGAAGTACGACCCGCAGGCGCTCCAGCGGTGCGGAAACCGCTCCACAATAGTGCCTCCTGAGACGGTGTACATGCGGCACACACCCGTTTTGCCCTCTATGATCTCGCATCGTCGTTCACAATAATTGCAGTGCATATTCTTCATGCTCCCTTACCCGATATCGCCCTTCCACTCGCCCCACACTATTGTACCACCTCTATGACCGGTTTCTCCACCGGAGAATTATAGTTTATAGGTAATAACGGTCTCAGGGGCGGGTGGCTGAGTCAACAGCTTCATTTATAAGATTTTGGCAGGTTTTCACATCATTTTACGCACATAGCACTTGACAATATACAAATCCGTCTTATAATATAAGCAAAGGGTGGGCAACCCAAGGGCAGCGAGTAGGCGAAGGGAATATCCGAGACCGAAGTCCCCTTCGAACTTCGGGACCTCTTCACCGAAAGCGGAAACAGACCCTCCAGCGCGCGGGAGCCTCTGTGAAGCCTGGTGGCCCCACCTCTTTTTTTGTCCGCGGTGGCGGCCCGTACAACCTTCCTTCAGCAGATAGGCAAGTAGTCAATCTGTACACCCACAGATTCCCCGCCCCTACTCCCAGGATTGAGCAAGGCCCTGCGGAATGCTATACTATACGGCGAAAGAGCCTGCGGAGACGATTTCCGGCGGGTGCGCCTATAAGGAGATGAGGGAGATGTCGTCAACGGCAGTACTGAGGAAAGGGAGGCTCTCTTCCGCTTTATGGAAGAGATTGCGGGACTATTACGGCTCGATGGAAGGCGTGAATCCGGATTACGCCGCTACCAGGTGGCGGAGGTGGCAGGAGAACCCGGATATCACCATATATACGGCGTCCAATGACGGCGTGCAGGCGGCCTGGATCGTCTACGATCCCCGCTCAAGCATGATCGAAGAGATCCTGACGCGGAGCAAGGACAGGGGAGAAGACCTCCTGCCCGACGCGGTCGATGCGCTGATTGTCCGGGAGAGCCTCGTGGCGGCGGAGATTCTCGCGGCGGACAGGGAGAGATACCGGTGGATGACGGCATACGGTTTTCGTCCGACCCGTTCGTACTCTGCCGGCGGCCACGCCTTCCTTAAGATGGACTTGAGCACCGCCGTCTATTTTCAGCGGCACCAGGGGCGCGGCCCGGCCAGGACATATCGCCGCAGGGAGCGCGTTGCCGTGGAGCGGGTCCCGGCAACGCAGACAGAGGCCGAGATCAAGGGATCCCTCGAAAACCTGATCAAAAGACTCGGGGGGATCGAACGGTTCGTCAAGCCGGGCGCGAAAGCGGTCATCAAGCCGAATGTCGTGGCGGACCACGGCATGAAAGACGGCGTCTATACGGGAGGCATCGTGACGGATATAAGACTCGTCAGGGCATTGATCGAGATCCTTCTCCCCGTCGCGGGCAGTATCACGGTCGCGGAAGGGTCGTCGATCAACCGGAGCGAGACAGGCAAGATGTTTGCCCACTACGGCTATGACAGGCTGCCGGATATGGATCCCCGGAAAGTGCGCATCGTCGATCTGAACACGGACAGGCTCGTGGAGAAACCGGTCCCGGCGGGCAAGAGGATGGCCGGCCGCAACGTGCCCGTCACCATTGCGGAGGCCGATGCGATCATCAATCTGCCTGTGCTGAAGATCCATTTTGCCGCGTGCGTTTCCCTGGCGATCAAGAACCTTCAGGGGGCCATGCCGCCCCTCGAGAAGTATATGTCCCACTTTTTCGGACTCTGGCAGAATCTTGTCAACATCCACCGCCTCATCAAGCCGGCGCTCTCCATTATCGACGGGCTCACGGGACAGGAGGATTTCGGTCCCGTCTCGGGCACGCCGAAGCGGATGAACCTGCTGATAGGGGGAACGAACCCGGTTGCGGTAGACGCTGTCGCCATGCGGATCATGGGCCTCGACCCTGCCCTCTCCCCTCCTGTGCTCCTCGCCTATCACCAGGGGCTGGGCCCGATAGAGCCTGAGCGAATCGAGGTGGTCGGCGCCGCTATCGATGAAGTGGCAAGCCCGTTCAAGCAGCCGGAGCTCAACGTGCAGGGCGGAAGGGATATTGCCATCCATGCGCATGATGCCTGCAACGGCTGCGCGGGGTACCTCCATTTCGCCGTCAACAAGCTCCGGAGGCCCGATCCGCAGGACGCGACGAGGCTGCTCATCGACCGTCCTTTCGAGCCTAAGGTCAATATCTTCCTCGGCCCCTCGACCCCCACCCGCATCGACGAGGCAGAGAGAAACCTCTTCATGGGCATCTGCCAGCAGCATCACGCACATCTGGGCACGCACCTGCCCGGCTGTCCTCCCCACGCCGAAGTCATCATGAACGCCATATTCCGCCTATTTCCCGATGTGGAGAGGCCGAAGTACGCGGATGAGACCGAAGAGGCAAAGCTGGAAAAGATGTTGAAGGCGGTCCTGGGTACCGTATCCTAATCCGTCTCTAATTCCTAAGAAGCCTGTGGTCGATGTCGAGCACGGCCGGACCGTCGATGGTGATAATCGAAAAATCACCATGGGCAGGATTGATAAGAAACGTATATTCTGTTGGGACAATGACGCTTGGGACCCGAAGAATAACCGAGGAAGAATTCCTGATCCAGTTATCGCCGATCTCTGTGGGCCGCGTAGGATTCGAACCTACGACCTCCTGATTAAGAGTCAGATAGACAAAATGATGAACGCAGCCTGCCCGGGACGGACAGCAAGGCTTGACAGCGCTGGTTCTTACGCCTAGATTTTAAGAGCAGGCAAGGTGTAGAGGAGGTGTGCTATGCAGTTCGTTACCCTCACAAGGAAGATGGGCACGGGCGGATCGGAGATAGCCAGGAGGGTTGCGAAGCAGTTGCAGTACAGCTTCTACGACACGGAGGCGATTGAAGGCACCGCGCAGGAGATGGGGTTTCTTGGGGACGTTAAAGAGGCGGACGAAAAGGTGCCGTCTCTCTATGAGAGGTACTTTACACGACGGCCGGAAATCCGCCTGGACCGTTTCGACTCCGTTATTTACGAGTTGGCGAGCCGGGGGAATGCGGTATTCCTCGGGCGCGGGAGTCACATCCTCTTAAGGACCTTCAAATGTGCCCTCCATGTCAGGGTAACGGCGTCCATGGAGACGCGCATCCGGAATATGATAGCCAGAGGCCTCACCATAGACGCGGCCCAGAGGGCACTACACAAGAGCGACCAGGAGAGAGGGGACTTCGTCAGATTTGCATTCGGACTGGACTGGGACAATCCCGAGCTTTACGACATGGTGCTCAACATGGATAATCTGACCCCCGAGCTCGCAACAGACACGGTTTTGCATGTGGCTCGGACCGAAGAGATCATGGCCCGTTCAGTAGATGCGATGAAATCGTTGCAGATGATGGGCCTTCTCAGAAGGGCGGAGGCCGCCCTCATCGAGGCTGGCGGATTCCCCCGTGTTTCCGTTTCCGCAGTGGCGCCGGACGGGGTTCAGCTCACGGGGTTTGTGGCGACCGAACAGGTCAAGACAAAAGTGGCCGAGATTTTGAAGCACGTGAAAGGCGTTGCATCCGTGGACAACCGGCTTGAAATAATGGAGACCATCCCGGTCGCGTACTGATGAGGTGCTCCGAAGGGCTCTTTCGCTGGCCAAGATAGGGACACACGCTGCCTCTAACTGCCTTCTTTGCTAGGCAGATGCTTTTCAATACCGCTTAAGCTTCCGCATACAGTGTCGATAAGCCTGTTAATTGAATGATCCTGAGGGCCGGGTCCCTGCTCACGGGTCGGCCCCGATTCACGCACAACCTCCTATTTGAGCAGACCGTACCAGGGCTTTACCTGCGCACCCGTGAGATCGGTGTAGATGTGCTTGGTCATAGTGTATTCCTCGAGGGCCATGGTGGAGAGGTCCTTGCCCCAGCCCGACTGCTTGCAGCCGCCCCACGGAGTCTCGCAAAAGACCACGATATGCTCATTCAGCCACACCGTGCCCGCTTTGATGTGGCCGGCCATCACCATTCCATTGCGTAAATCTCTGGTCCAGACCGAGGCGGAAAGCCCGTATCGCGACTCGTTAACCAGGGCTACCGCCTCTTCCTGGGTTTTGAAGGGCACAATACCGACCACCGGACCGAATATCTCTTCCTGCATGAACTCCATGCTGTTGGTACAATTTCCGAAAATGGTCGGGACCACAAAAAACCCGTTTCTTGTTTCGTCCGTGTCGGGACGTTCGCCGCCGAGCAGCAGTTTCGCCCCCGCCTTCTTTGCGCCGTCGATATACCACTCGATCTTGTCGCGATGGGCCGCATACGCGACAGGTCCTATCACGGTCTCCATTTTCGTTGGATCCCCGTAACGCAGGGTTTTGGCCATGGCCACCATCTTATCGGCGAATTCCTGGTAGAGGGATTCGTGGACGTAAAAGCGGCTTGCCGCTGCGCATACCTGACCCGAGTTAAAGAAAGCGCCAAAGATCGCCCCCTGCACGGCAGCGTCGACGTCGGCATCGGGCATCACCACAAAGGCGTTCTTGCCGCCGAGTTCGAGGCCTACCGGTTTGACCGAGTTGCTGGCAAGGCTCATGATACGTTTGCCGGTAACCGTGCCGCCGGTAAAACCTATCTTGGCGACATCCGGATGCTGAACCAGTGCCTCCCCCACGCTCTCGCCCGGACCGGTGATCACATTGACGACTCCGGGAGGCGTCCCGGCCTCCAAGGCGAATTCACCTATCTTAAGGGTTGTGAGCGGTGTTATCGACGGCGGCTTCACCACACACGTGTTGCCTGTTACCATGGCGGCCCCGAGCTTCCAGACCACCATGAGCGCAGGGAAGTTCCAAGGCGTAATCAGGCCTACGACGCCGAGGGGCTCTCTTACGGTGATGGATGAGCACCAGGGACCGACCGGCAGCGTCTCTCCGGTCATGGCCCGTGCCACCCCCGCAAAATACTCGAAGTGTTCGGCGCAGAGCGGCACGTCGAAATTCATTGTCTTGCGTATGGGTGACCCGTGCTCCATGGTTTCCAGCTTTGCCAGTTCTTCGTGATGCGCCATGATAACCTGAGCCAGTTTCAGCAGCACTTTCGAGCGTTCACCGACGGTCTTTGCCGCCCATTCCGGGGCCGCTTTGAGTGCCGAGGTCACGGCCCTGTCAACATCGTCGGCGCCACACCTGGGCACGGAGGCGATCACCTGTCCCGTAGCGGGGTTGATCACGCTCGCTCGTGCGCCCGAAACGGCTTCCACCCACTCTCCCCCGATGAGAACTTTATACTCCGTGCTCATGGTAATCCCTCCTTCTTCGGCTACACCTTCACGATCTTGTATTCCCTCTCGCCCAAGCCCATCCTGGCCGCATGGTCGAGTTGCACGTTCCAGTCCACCTCCGGATAGAGGGCGCCGAACTTGTCCTGCCCGCCTGCGGCCCCATGCCTGAGCGCCGTGCCGGGGAGCGCATCGGCCGCGTTGACGAGTTCGACGGAGGCCGCATCGATCGCGACCGGGTCGCAGGAGGCGAGGATCCCGATATCCGGCACGAAGGCCGCGTCGTTATTCGGGTAGCAGTCGCAAGCCGGGCTTATCTGCATAAGGAAGTTGAGGAAGACCGACTTGTCCGCCTTTCCTTTCAGGACCCCGGCCGCGTGCTCCACCATTTTTTTCTGGAAATGGCCCGCATCTCGGCTCCACTGTACCTGCGCGGCCCCCTGGGGGCAGACCAGGATGCATTCGCCGCAGCCGATGCATTTGTGCCCCTCGATCATGGCCGTCTTGCCGTCGAGCGCGATGGCGCCGGCGGGGCAGTACTTGACGCAGAGCCCGCAGCCTTTGCATTTCCCCATGCTGATGGCGGGGCCGACCGTGCTGTGCTGGGTGAGCTTCCCTTCCCGTGCCGCACAGCCCATCCCTATATTTTTCAAGGTCCCGCCGAAGCCGGACAACTCGTGTCCTTTGAAGTGGCTCACCACGACAAGGGAATCCGCCTCCACGATCCCGGGGGCGATGCTCACCTCGGTCAAAAGCTCCCCTTCGATGGGCACCTTGACGCCGCTCTTTCCCCGGACCCCGTCCCCAATAATGACCGGGCAGCCCACTACCGCATAGTCGAAGCCGTTCCGGACGGCCGTCTCGATATGGGCGACCGCATCGCTTCGGGAACCCTTGTAAAGCGTGTTCGTGTCCGTGAGAAAGGGGTGGCAGCCTAAGGCCCTCATATGATCCACCACCACCCTTACCATGACGGGCCGGATAAAGGCGCAGTTCCCGCGCTCACCAAAATGGACCTTGATCGCGGTCAGATCGTTTTTCTTCACTCTCTTTTCGACCTTCATCCTTTTGAGCAATCCGTCTATCTTATCGAGCAGGCTTCGGCCGGGTCTTGTCCGCACGTCCGTAAAGTACACCGTCGCCATAGGCAAACCCCCTTTTCTGTTTAAATCATACCTGAATTATGGTACAAGTATACCGCGATTTCTTGGGAAACAAAACCGGTGCCCCGAAAGTTTAGGGAAAGTCCCCAAGCTTAAGGGACGCGCCTTTTTTCAGAAAGGAGATGTTATGCTTAACCTATCGGAAAAACACCTATTGATCCAGAATATAGGCGAGAAGATAGCCAAAGAGAAAGTAGCGCCGAGGGCAAAGGCGATAGACGCGACAGGCGCCTTCCCCTGGGACCTGGTCGACACCTTCAAGAAACACGGGTTGCTCTACCTTGTGCTGCCTGAGCGGTTCGGCGGCCTCGACGGCGATATCACGTCGCTTTGCGTCATCATAGAAGAGCTTGCGAAGGTGTCGGGCGCTTCTTCCCTCATCCCGCTGGCGAATGCCGTGGGGCTCATGCCCGTCATGGTCGCGGGCACCGACGAGCAGAAGGAGTACCTCTATACCAAGATGACCGAGCCGGACAAGCCCTATATCTGGGCTTTCTGCCTGACCGAGCCGGAGGCGGGCTCGGACGCCTCGCACATGAGGACCTACGCCACAAAAAGCGGAGACTACTACTACCTGAACGGCAAGAAAGCGATGATCACGAACGCGGCAGAAGCGCAATTCTTCTCCGTTTTCGTGTCGACCAACCCGTCCCTGCGCACCCGCGGCATCTCCGCCTTCTATCTGGAGAAAGACTACCCCGGCGTCATCATCGGCAAGAGCGAAGAAAAGATGGGCATGATCGGCACCGACCTGAGTGAGGTGATCTTCGATAACGTGAGGCTCACCAAGGACAACCTCATCGGACAAGAAGGAAAGGGCTGGGACGTCGCCATGGCCACCCTCAACCTCTCGCGGCCCGCGGTTGGCGCGCAGGCTGTCGGCATCGCCCAGGGCGCCCTCGACTTTGCCGTCGAATACGCGTGGAACAGGGTACAGTTCGGCCAGAAGCTCGCCGACTTCGAGGGCATCCAGTTTATGGTGGCCGACATGGCGACCGAGGTGGAGGCTGCCCGCGCCCTCGTCTACGATGCGGCACACCTGCTTGACCTGAAGGTCTACGAGCGCGACAAGATGAGCGCCATAGGCGTCGACAAGCTCTCTGCCATGGCCAAGGTCTACTCCGCGGACGTCGCCATGAAGGTGACCACCGACGCGGTCCAGATACTCGGCGGCTACGGCTACACCAAGGAATATCCGGTGGAGCGCATGATGCGCGACGCAAAAGCCACGCAGATCTACGAAGGCACCAACCAGGTGCAGCGGGTGGTAATAGCCAGGGATATCTTCAGGCGGTATATACCGGGCCACTAGCGTGGCGGCAGGGAGGAAGCCTCGCTAACCGCCCCTCTTCACTTTTTAGCGCCCCGCTGCCGCACCGCTTCATAGGCGGCAATTGCAAAGGCTGATGCCACGTTCAAGGAGGGGAAGCGGTCCCTTGTCGGTATTTTAAGGAGCATATCGCAGCTATCCCGCGTAAGCCTCCTGAGCCCTTTTTCTCCTCCGAGCACCAGGCAAAGGGGGACCGTCAGATCCACATCAAAGAGCGTGCGATCTGCCGTCTCGTCAAAGCCGAAACAGAACAGATTTCTTTTCTTCAGCGCCTCTATGTGCCGGTGCACGTTGGTCACGCGGCTTATCCTGACGTGGCTGGCGCCGCCCCGGGCGACATTAATGACCGTTTCGGTTACCCCGCATGCATTATCGCGGGGGATGAACAGGGCGTCAAAACCGAAGCAGGCTGCCGTCCTGATGACGTTCCCCAGGTTCTGGGGGTCGTAGATGCCGTCGAAGGCGGCGAAGAGGGGCATAGCGAGTGCGGCTACCTGTCCGAGAAGGGCGTCCGGGTCGGCGTAGGAGAATTCCTCCATCTCGAGGCAGGCATGCGATTTCACGCCCTTGAACCGCCTTGCGAACTGCTCTTTGGCGGCCACCCGCACGGAGACGCCGGCCGACCGCGCCTCATCCATGAGCTCGGAGGATGTGCGCTCGTAGCCGGCCTCAACCCAGAGCCTCGTCGCGCCCTCCGGCTGAGACCGCAAGGCCTCGATAATGCTATTCCTGTTGTCCAGATAGAGCATGGCTTATCTGCTTCTCCACCCGAGCGAGCGTTTCCGCGGGGTTTGCCGCGGCAAGTACGGTCCGGCCCAGCACGAGATAGGTTGCCCCTTTCAGGATAGCCTCCGCAGGACCGGCAGTCCTTTTCTGATCGTCTTTTGTCTCAGCGATTCGGACGCCCGGCGTCACGATGATAAACGCTTTCCCGCACAGGTCCCGTATCAGCTCCAGCTCCTGCCCCGACGCAACGACCCCGTCCAGGCCGGCTTCTTTCGTGAGAAGGGCGAGACGCCCGGTGAGTTCCCTCGGCGACATCCCGATGCCCATCCTTGCCAACTCGGCGCTATCGATGCTCGTGAGCAGAGTCACCGCAATGATCCTGGGCTGCGGGATACCGCTTTTTTCCGCTTCCTCGCGGATTGCCTCCCTTGCGCGCGCCATCATGGTGAAGCCCCCGGAGGCGTGGACGTTGAACATATCTACGCCCAGCCTTGCCGCCTCTATCGCCGCCTTGGAGACCGTATTGGGAATGTCATGGTATTTAAGATCGAGGAAGACCTTTGCATCCCGGCTCTTCAAAAACTCTACGATCTTCGGGCCGTAATGGGTAAAGAGCTGCTTACCCACCTTGAACATGCCCACGTGCTCCCTGAATCGCTCGACCAACTCCTGCGCTTCGTGGAAATCCTCGACGTCCAGGGCGAGAATCATCCTTTCCTTCGCGTCCATGATCAGCTCCTTTCACTCGTGGATCTATGAGACAGAGAGAACTTATCATAAAGGCGGGCGCCTAGTCCATATTGTACTGCTGCGGGCTAATGCGGTTGACACAAAGCCCTCGTTTTGATATGGTGTTAAACTTGGCTGAGCATCCTCACGTCCAAAAGGCGGGTTAACCCCGACAGTAGCGAAAGATGGAAACGGTTGAGATCGACAAAATTTGCGTCAATGACAGGTCATTCTGCGTCTCCTATCCACTGGAGGATGATCTTCTCCTCACCTCAATAGCCAAATTCGGCGTTCTTGTCCCCATCGGCGTGCTCAGCAAGGGATATCCTGTCATCGTCACGGGCTTCAAGAGGCTAGATGCTGCGAGGAGACTGGGCATCAAAGAAGTCCCTTATATGTTCCTGGATATCAGTGAGAGGCAGGCGCTGCTCACCGCGATACACGACAACATGCCGAGGCCCTTCAACACGGTTGAAAAGGCGTTGTGCATCGACAAAATGCTCGCAGCAGGCTTCAACGTGGATGAAGTCCACGAAATCATGACTATGCTTGGCCTTCCTCAGCAGGAGAACATCCTAAAGACAGCCATTGCGACGGCCTGGGCGGAGGAGTACATAAAATCGTTTATTGTGACGCACCGGCTCCCCTTGACTCTGGTGGAGCAGCTTTTTTGGTTCGAGCATGAGGAGCGGTATAGCATCATCCGCCTCGCTGACACGGTACATTGGAGTGTAAGCTCTTTCAGGGAGATGCTGCGGCTCATGATGCTCTTGAAGGTGAAGCGGGGGGCTATCGCGTTTGAGCGGCTCGACGGTGCGAAAGACGCGGACGCGATAAGGGAGAGGCTGAAGAAGCAGACGCATCCGCTTCTCTCCGACCTTGAAGAAAGGCTCAACCGGCTGCTGTCTGCATGTGCCCTTCCACCGCACATCAAGGTGCGAGTGGACCCCGCGTTTGAAAAGGAATCTATCGATATTTTACTACGAGCCAGGGATAGCCTGGAAATCGAAGAGGCGCTGAAAAAGCTGGAATACCTTACGAGGCAGGGCCTTTTCAGGAGCATATTTGAGCTTACCCACGGTACGCCGCATAGCCTCTGAGGGCAGCGTCGTCAGGGACTGCCCGGGAACCCGAAAGCATATTTGCTGCGGGTACAAGACGATAGACCTTATCGAGGGATGCCCCCTTTCCTGTTCTTATTGCATCCTCAGGGGCTATCTCAATAACCCCGGCATTGCCGCCCGGACTGACACGGGCGCCGTCATCGAAGAGATCGACCGGCTGATCGCGTGCGTCGGGACCCACGTGCTCCGCTTCGGGACCGGGGAGTTGTCCGACAGCCTTGCCCTCGATAGAATGCTGCGTGTAAACGGACCTGTCGCGCAGTTCTTCGGAGAGAGAAAAAAAGCCCTCCTGGAGCTGAAATCGAAATGGGCTTCCATCGACCACCTGAAGCCCTGTCTCAATCCTTACGTGGTCGTTTCTTTCTCGGTTGCGCCGCAGAGGATGATCGACATGGAGGAAAAAGGGACGAGCCCCATTTCCAGGAGACTCAAGACGCTCAAAAAAGCCCAGGATTGGGGCTGTTTTGTCGGCCTCCACTTAGACCCGGTAGTCATTTATGAAGGATTCGAAAAGGATTACGCCGATCTGATAGATGAAATCGCAGGGACACTCGACTTAAAGAGGGTTATCTGGGTGAGCCTGGGCTGCCTGCGCTTTACGCCCCCCCTCATGAAGCTGTTCTTGCGTGAGTCGCGTGCAAACCTGCTCCACGGCGAATTTATCATGGGTGAGGACGGCAAGTTCCGTTACCTCAAGGCGGAAAGGATAAAAGTCTACAGGATGCTTTATGGCAGGCTCCTGGAAGAGGAGCCCGGTCTTTTCGTCTACCTTTGTATGGAGAGGGCGGATGTGTGGCGCCAGGCGACCGGCAGGCGGATAGAGACGAGTGAGGACCTGACGGCATGTTTTGACAGGAGAATAGGCGAGTTCTATGGAGGTTCTTTCGCATGAGATTCAACGTAAAGAGCGCCGCAGGGCAAATGAAATAATGGACATCATCTCTTTCGTATCCTTCACCTTCAACGCGCGCTACGTAAAACGCTGGATCTCGGCAGGGATCATTCTTTTTATCCCTGTTGTCAACTTCCTCTCCCTGGGGTACCTCTCACGGTCGTCCGGCCTCACCATGATAGGCGGCATCGGGCTCCCCACCTGGGAGCGAAAAAACGAGCTGTGGAGGGAGGGGGCCAGACTCGCCTATATCGTCATCCTTTACGAAGCCCTCCCCTGTTTTCTTTTCTCTTTCAGCTTTCTTCTGTCGAGTTTTGGCAACGTCGTCACCGTGTTCATCGGGGGCATCATGAAGATCCTCACTGTCCTCGCCTTCATCTTTTGCTCCTTCTTTATCCCCTTTGCCTTCTGCACCTCCGTGCAGGACACGGACGTGCGAAGGGCCTTCGAGTTCGAGAAGATAGCGGGTGCGGTAAAGGAGGTCATGGTGGCCTACGTCGCAGGATACGGCCTGGCCGCCTTCTGCATGTACATCGCATTCAGGTTCCATGTGATTCCGTATCTCTTCGGCTTTGCCCTTTCATCTGTCCTTATCTACTATGTCCTCCTCGTCTCCACCTACTACTTTACCCAGCTTTTCAAGAGAACGAGCCTGTCCGTGGGGAAGCTGCCTTAGAAACGAGGGGGTGTGAGAAGGCCCTCACTATGCTCTTTGCCGGAACGTACGATCAAGAAAAACACAAACAGAAAAGTCGGCCAAAGCTGCAGGAAAAGTCGCTCGAGGGAACTCCCCAAATGCCATTTCAGGTCGTAGGGGGTAAGAAGGTATACAAAGAAATATCCTATGATCATAAGGGTAAGCATAATGAAATCCACAGCGACAGTGGTCAGATACCTTCGGCTGAGCTTGATGCCGCTGGCTATGGCGTACACCGCAAACACAGCGGTGAGCCCATTTCCCCAGCGAAGGATCTCATTCCCAAACGCCTTGGCCACCAAGGCATATCGATGAAGGTCGCTCAACTTCCGGACTATCGGCTGAAAGTCGTAGGACCTGAAGAGATCGCTCGGCGGCGCATACCTCAGCTTAAAATAGAAGAGTATTCCAAGAACGGGCAAGAGCCCCACGAGGAATAAGCCCGATTCCCTGAGACAACTCTTGTACCCTCTCTTTATCGTGAGCACCAAAAGCCTTGCAGCGAAAATGGCGAATACGAAGAGCATGCCCTCGTTTTTTGTCCACGCGGCAAAACCTGCCGCCATCCCTGCAAGACAAAGTAATCCCCGACCCTCTCCGTCTGTCGCATCCCTCAAAGCAAGCAGCACAATCGTGGATAGAATGAAGAAACCTGTGGGAATATCGGCGTATTGAGTCCCGCTGAGCCTTATGAAATACGCGGTTGCCATCAGGAACAGCACGGCCGACAGCCCCTTATTCACCGAGCGGACGACGGCAAGGGAAGAGAACAGGAGCGTAGCGGTTCCTATGGAAAAAAAGGCGGCTATCAACTGAGGCACTCTGGGGGTTTCGAACCCTAGGTAGGTCCACAGGCGGGCGATAGAACAGGGGATGAGGAGTGGATAATCGGGTTGGGACCAGCTTATGAGGCTGGAAAAACCTCTAGTCCATTGTTCGTGCCCGCGAAAGAGGAATCTTGCCCGCAGGTTCCAGATTGCGTAAGAATCTCCTCCCCCGTGCGGCTTATTGATGAAAACCAGTGCCATGGCTGCAACGGCACAGGCGAGGACTACATAAAAACCGACCAATACACCTTTCGGGACACGGTCCGAATCGGCCACATCTCCTGGGGGCGAGCCAAAGGGCTCGGTGAGGCGGTCGGCGAGAATAGTGCCTCTCGGTCGCCTGAATAGGAGACAGGCTGCCACCGTACAGAAAAGGAAGAGTGGCTCCACTACATCGAATTGAATGCCCCTGGAGAAGGACTTGGTCAACCAGAGAAAGAAGGTACACGACGATATCCCGACGGCGAGGCCCGATCCGAGGACGAGCTGCAGGAAAAACCTAGGGATACCGGCCCCAGGCCGCCATGCCAATCGCACCAATAGGAGTCCAACCGCAAGGGGCGCCGCGACGGAGAGAAAGAGGTTCAGCATTATTCCTGTTTTCCCCGATACAATCGGATGCCGTAGCCGAAATCCTTCACGAGGACGAGGTCTGCCGCCCCCGGTCCTGCGGCGTTATCGGCATCGTAATAACCACCTATCACCAAGGGATAATTCTTTCCCTTTACTACCAATGACGGGCAAAGATCATACTGAGTAAGAACGAAGTATTTGAATTCTCGCAGCATATCCACACTTTCATCGGTCACATAGCCGACAATTGCGTCCTTGGGCAGCATCTGCCTGAGTGGTTCGAGGCGCGCTTCGTACAGTATCTCTTCGGTGCGGCCCGGTCCCTTCAATCTGTCTGTTTCTTTATTGATTATCCTCAAATTAGCATAGACCGCGAAGGGGATCACTAGTGCAAGGACAACATAAGTGCCGAGCCTGGATCGAGTCATCTTGAGCAGCAACTGCCTTTCCTTTGCACACGTGATCCGGAAAAGCGCATCATACAAATAGGTTATATTTAAGTATGCAGTACATCGCCTTCAATCCGTCTTTCCAGTTGATCTTCTTACCCTCCCGATAGGTCCGTCCATAATACGAAATACCGACCTCGTAGATCCTCACGTTCGGAATCCGGGCAATTTTCGCCGTGACTTCGGGCTCAAAGCCGAAACGCCTCTCCCGCAGGTCAATCGACTTTATTATCTCCGCACGGAAGAGTTTGTAGCAGGTTTCCATATCGCTAAGGTTCAAATTTGTAAACATATTGGACAAAAGGGTGAGAAATCGGTTGCCTATGGTATGCCAGAAAAAGAGAATTCTATGCGCATTTCCGCCCACGAAACGCGAACCATAGACAATATCGGCAAAGCCGTCAAGAACCGGCTTCAGAAGCAGATTATACTCCTGCGGATCATACTCGAGATCGGCATCCTGAATTATGACGAAATCTCCTGTGGCCCCCCGTATTCCCGTGTGGAGCGCTGCCCCCTTGCCTCTATTGACGCTATGCTTGAGATAGCTGACGGGGAGATCCGGATGTTCCTCCCTGTATCGAAAGAGCATCTCTTCCGTATTGTCCGATGAAGCATCGTTGACGACTACAATTTCCTTTTCGACGCCGCCAATCATCCGGACCTGTCGTATCTTTTCGCATATGTCGCCGATTGTCGAGCCCTCATTATATGCGGGTATGATAATGGATAGTTTCACTGCCGGCCAGTTTAACATTTTTGATTTGTCGAGGCAAATGGCAAATCGCTCTTCCCGCAAGCCTGCTGTAGGGTCGGCTCATCACTTTCAGCGGTTGCCTTTCACACAACCCCTCTGCCCGGACCAATTATTTTATTCATGGCTCTGCCCGAGCGATGGCCAGCAGGCTTTGTCCGAATGGCGGTCGGACGATATTGCACTCCAGGCTGTAGACCACCGGAAAGATGACCCGATCAAAGAACGCCACGGCTCCGACATCGAAATGGCGCTTCTTCAGCGAACGAAAGTTGAACCACCAGGCAAAGTAACCTACCCAATTGAAATAGTTCAAACGGATAATGGAAAAGCCCGCCCGCTCCAGCTTGGAACGCAATTGCGGGCGTGTATAGCGGCGGTGATGGCCGAAATCGCGATCGATCGGCGCATAGATCTCGGGACGGGCAGGAACAAAGAGGCACAGATATCCACCACGGGCCACCAGCTTTTGCCTCCATCGGGCCAATTCGGTGTCGTCTTCATAGATGTGTTCGAGCACGTTGATACTCACCAAGGTGTCCCAGGCGGAGTTGGTGGGCAAGGCATCCACGGTGCCCTGAACGATGCGGTGTCCGGGATGGAGCCGCCGAAAAGTCTCACAGAACTTGGCATCGGGCTCGACCGATACGAGTTCCTCGACAGTGGGTACGGAGGATAAGCCGCCGGTGAGCTGGCCGATACCGGCGCCGACCTCGATGACGCGGCCTTTGAGAAAAGGGGAGAACTCCCGAATCAGGGCCATACGGTAGTTGTTGGCTTTTTGCAAAGCGAGGAACTCGAAATCCTTTGTTACAGCCGGCGCATTGGGGTTTTCACTCATGGGCGCGCCGGAAGAAATTGTATTTGATGGTGCAAATCCCATGTCCTTTTTATCCATTATCGGAGAAATGCCGCAAGATTACAACAACTATTTCAAACGCCCGCAAGAAAGACGATATGCCTAGGCACCGCTAAAGAGACTCCGCGTCAGGAGAACGAACCTGTCCGTGGGGTAACCGCCGTAGAAACGAGGGGCGAAGAAACGGCAACCCCGGTGCGTTTCTTACGAATAGTGCAATTACCGTCATTGCCTGACATCCGCGTTCGCGGCGTTGATCGATTACACGGTTGCAGAGTTGGCCAAATTTTTGGTAGAATAGACATTCTGGTAGACAGCTTACCGGCGTAAGATGATTTTGAGTCGGCAACAAGTGTGGTCGCGACGGGATGACAGAGGGCATTCACGGCGGTAGCTTATCAAAAATCGCTTCAGCCATGCGCTCCATCGGGAGAAGGCATGGATCGACTCTTGAGGTTCCTCGCTTTTTCGCTTCCTTGCGTGTCCGGGTCTCCTCGGCCGCATCTTTCGTCTGACTACCCCCCCTCGATGAAAGGAAAAGCACCGTGAGTCCGCTGATCGCACCGGCGTGGCCTGAATTACCGCGCCGCTCCTTTTTCTGGTACGGGAAAGGGGTGACTCACTCATCGGTTGCCGTAATAACGTGACAAGGAGGATCGGTCGGCTATGAAAGGCATCATACTGGCAGGGGGGAGCGGCACAAGGCTTTTCCCTGTTACCCTCGGCGTATGCAAGCAGTTGATACCCGTCTATGACAAGCCGATGATCTATTTCCCCCTGTCGGTGCTCATGCTCGCCGGTATCAGGGATATTCTCATCATTTCCACGCCCCAGGACCTGGGGCGCTTCAAAGACATCTTTAAAGACGGCGCCCATCTTGGGCTCAAGTTCTCTTATCGCGAACAGCCCCAGCCGAATGGGCTCGCGGAGGCGTTTATCTTAGGGGCGAACTTCGTAGGTAGCGATGATGTCTGCCTGATACTGGGCGATAACATCTTCTACGGCCACGGCCTGACGGAGCTTCTCACAAAAGCGGTCTCCGACGTGCGCACACAAGGCGGGGCGACGATCTTCGGCTATTATGTGAACGACCCCGAACGGTACGGCATAGCCGAATTTGACGAAAACCGGAATATCATATCGATCGAGGAAAAGCCCGCAAAGCCTAAGTCGAACTACGCGGTGACCGGCCTCTACTTCTACGACAACGAGGTGATAGAGATAGCGAGGAATGTCAGCCCCTCGGCACGGGGGGAGCTGGAGATTACCGACGTGAACAGGGCATATCTCGAAAGAGGAAAGCTCCGGGCGGAGCTTCTCGGCAGGGGCTATGCCTGGCTCGACACGGGCACCCATGAAACGCTTCTCGAGGCATCCGAATTCATGGCGACCATTGAAAAACGGCAGGGCCTCAAAGTCGCCTGTATAGAGGAGATCGCCTATGCGCTGGGATACATAGACGAGCAACAACTGATCGCGCTCGCGGAGCCTCTGAAGAAGAACGGCTACGGACAATACCTCCTCGCCCTCACCGGAAAACCGAGGAGAATGGGTTGAAAAGGAGGGGTTGCCTTCGGCGGGCCGCGATCATATGAAAATCCTCATTGCCGGAAAGGACGGCCAGCTCGGAAGGGAATTTATAAAGCGACTCGCCGCGCCCGAATTCGAGGTGGAGGCGCCGGAGGAGGAGAAGCTGGACGTGACGAACAGCGATGCGGTCAATAGCATAATTGCCCGCTGTCGGCCGGATGTGGTCCTCAACTGCGCGGCCTACAATCTTGTGGACGACGCGGAAAGGGATCCCGGTCCGGCCTTCGCGATAAACGCAGGCGGCGTCGGCCATCTAGCGGCCGCGTGCAGGCAGGCGGGCGCCCTACTCGTCCACTATGGCACCGACTATGTCTTCAACGGGCAGAAAGGCACGCCCTACACGGAGGAGGACGCACCCTGCCCCCTCAACAACTACGGACGGAGCAAATTGGCCGGCGAGCAAATCCTCCAGGAGACATCGGCCCCCTTTCTTCTGTTCCGCGTAAGCTGGGTCTTCGGAGAGGGGAAACAGAATTTCCTCTATAAGCTTCTCCAATGGGCGGGCGGTGGCAATGCGATCAGGGTCGTTGACGACCAGGTTTCGATACCCACTTCGACGCGGGACATCGTGCGTCTCACCTTGCTCGCGCTGCAGGCAAATCTCTCCGGCGCCTACCACATGACCGCGAGCGGCTGCGCCTCGCGCTATCAGATCGCGCGTTACTTCCTGACACGGATGGGCATGACGAATACTCTCGTACCCGTTGCCTCGGATTATTTCCCCTCCCCCGCAAAGCGCCCCCGCTTTTCTGCCCTTTCGAACGCAAAGCTCGCCGATGCCCTCGGCGCGGAGATACCGGACTGGACAAACGGCGTTGACCGGTATGTGGAAACGGTTGAGAAAGGGCGGGTAAGCGGTTGAAGCGGGATGAAGAGGTTTACGATCATCGTATAATAAAAGAGTTGAATGAGCGGAGATACTGGAACATTCTTTACAAAGACTATAACGGGGTGCATTCCCCTTCAAGATCGAGCGCCATGTTCTACGGAGATGGAAGGGCGGCAGAACGAATAGTGCGCGCTCTAGCGCACTATTCGTTCTGCTGAGAGGCACGAAGGGTGAAACCGATGATGAATTTCGTTCTCATAGGAGCGGCAGGTTATGTAGCTCCCCGGCATATGAAGGCAATAAAGGATACAGGGAACCGCCTCGTGGCGGCCCTGGACAAACACGACGCTGTAGGCATTATCGACGGTTACTTTCCGGAAGCCGATTTCTTTGTTGAATTTGAGCGTTTCGACCGCCACGTCGAAAAGCTGAAACGCGTGAACCATGAGAGGAAGGTCAATTATGTGGCCATAGCCACTCCCAATTACCTGCACGACGCCCACATCCGATTCGCGTTGCGCGTCGGCGCCGACGCGATTTGCGAAAAACCCCTGGTGCTCAATCCATGGAATGTGGATGCCCTTGAGGAGATAGAGAAAGAGACGGGGAAAAGGGTCAACGCAATTCTGCAGCCTCAGACTTCATCCCTCGATCGCCGCCCTGAGGGAAAAGGTGCAACACAGCGACCCTTCTCACAAGGCCGATATCGACCTTACCTATATTACGTCCCGTGGCAAGTGGTACCTTGTGTCATGGAAGGGTGACGTATCGAAGTCAGGCGGCATCGCGACAAATATCGGCATTCACTTTTTCGATATGCTTCAATGGATTTTCGGCCCTGTTCAGTCGAACATCATCCACCTTTATCGGCCCAACAAGGCGGGGGGATACCTGGAACTGCAAAAAGCGCGCGTAAGATGGCTCCTTTCTATAGATAGGAACGATATTCCGGAGCCGGCTAGGATTGATAACCGCACTACCTATCGCTCGATAACGGTAAACGGTGAGGAGATCGAGTTCTCCGAGGGATTTGGCGATCTGCATACGCTAAGCTATCGGGAGATACTTAAAGGCGACGGGTTCGGCCTTGAGGACGCGAAACCCTCAATAGAGATGGTGTTTAATATAAAAAACACACCGGAGATCGGTCTCAAGGGGGATTATCATCCCCTGTTGAACACCGTGTCGCTGTGACGGAAAAGGCGCATATGAGCGAGAGGAGCTACTTCGTCCACGAGAGCAGCCGCATAGACGAGAATGTGGAAATCGGCGAAGGAACGCGGATATGGTATTTCACCCATGTTCTGAGAAACGCCAGGATAGGAAGAAACTGCGTCATCGGTCAGAACGTGAGCATCGAGTCGGAGGTGACCGTAGGAGACCGCTGCAAGATACAGAATAACGTATCGATCTACAAGGGGGTCACTCTCGAGGACGAGGTATTCTGCGGTCCTTCCTGCGTGTTCACTAACGTGTATAACCCCAGGGCTTTCATCGAGCGCAAACACGAATTCAGACCGACGCTCGTAAAGCGAGGCGCGACCATCGGGGCAAACGCTACAATCGTGTGCGGTGCGACAATCGGCCGCTACGCACTGGTGGGTGCCGGCGCGGTGGTCAAAAATGATGTGCCCGATTATGCGATCGTCGCCGGCGTGCCCGCGAAACATGTCGGATGGGCCTGCAAGTGCGGGACAACGCTGAAGTTCAACAACAAAGGCGGAAGCATGGAAAGGGACTGCCCGCTAGAAGAGGGCGCAGGCCATCCTTTATCGAGGGCGCAAGGGGTCTCGGTTTGTCCGTATTGCGGCAACGAGTACCGCCTTAAGAACGGGCAGCTCTCTCCGGTAAGGGAGGCGTGATGGACAGCGCGAGAAGTGTGCCCATGCTCGACCTCTCGCGTGAATACGAGTATCTGAAGGATAGTATCGACCGAGCCGTCGAAAGGTGCCTCAAACACCAGGAATGGATACTTGGTCCCGAGGTGAAGGAACTCGAAGAGGAGATAGCCCGATACCTGGGGGTGAGGCATTGCATCGGTGTTTCTTCCGGGACGGACGCGCTGGTGCTCTCCTTGAGATCCCTTGCAATAAAGGTGAAAGGCCGAGAGTACTTCGACAGGAACGACCGGATCATCACGACCCCTTTCACATTTACCGCCACCGGTGACGCCATACTCAGGGCGGGTGCAACGCCCGTCTTTGTCGACATCGACCCCCGCACCTATAATATCGATCCAGCGGCAGTCGAGGACTACCTCTCTTGCCATGCGGCGTCCGATGAAGCACATGCCCGCGTCGTGGGCATTATCCCCGTACACCTCTATGGCAGGGCATGCGATATGACCGCGATAATGCGCATCGCCGCCGACCACCGCCTGTTTGTGCTTGAAGATACGGCGCAGGCCTTCGGAGGAACGTGGCAGGAGAAAAAGCTCGGCGCCATCGGGACGGCGGGTGCCTTCAGCTTCTTTCCCTCAAAGAACCTCGGCGGTTTCGGGGACGGCGGCATGGTCTCTACGGATGACGACGAGATAGCGGACTTGACTCGCATGCTTCTCAGACATGGCGGAAAAGACAAGTACAACGTGGACCACGTCGGCTACAACGGGAGGCTCGATACCCTTCAGGCAGCGATCCTTCTGGCGAAGCTTCCCCATATCGACGAATTCAACGAGGGCAGAAGGCGAATTGCGCAAAGCTACACTGCCGGCCTCCACGGCCTGCCCGGTCTCGTGCTTCCCGTCGATCACGCCCCGTGCCAACCCATCCAGGGGGTAGCCTCGGAGCCCTTCCTCCCAACGGGCCATGTTTTTCACCAGTATACGGTCGCCGTGGGGGCGGGCAAAAGGGATGCGCTCCAGGGCGCACTCGCCGCCAACGGGGTGAGCACTATGGTCTATTATCCCTTCCCGCTTCATAAGATGAAGGTATTCAAGGAAGGGGCAGGCATTTGCGCCACGAAACTTTCCCGCGCCGAAGAGGCATGCGCGACGGTACTCAGTCTGCCCATAGAGCCGCTAATGACCGGGGATGAAACGGCATATGTCGTGGAGGCGGTGAGAACATTTTTCGGCAGGCAACAAGACGCACAACAAACGTCCGTTCTCATGGAGGATAAGGATCGATGCAACAGATAGATGTGAGGGGAGCGAAAATTCTTGTTATCGGGGGCGCAGGGCTTATCGGCTCCCATGTGGTCGACGAGCTGATCAAGGAAGACGTGGGAGAGATCTGTATCTACGACAATTTTACCAGGGGCTCGTGGGACAACATCCAGGAAGCCCTGAGAGACCCAAGGGTAAAGGTCTTCGATCTGGGAGGAGATATTCTCCATCAGGACATCCTTGAGCAAGCGGTCAAGGGGAAGGACTATGTTTTTCATCTCGCCGCTTTGTGGCTTCTCCATTGTCACGAGTATCCCCGAAGTGCTTTTCACGTGAATATCGAGGGGACTTTCAACGTGCTTGAGGCATGCGTGAAACATGACGTCAGGAAATTGATCTACTCCTCCTCGGCCTCCGTGTATGGGGATGCCTTGGAGCTTCCCATGACGGAAGACCACCCATACAACAACAAGACCTTTTACGGCGCTACGAAGATTGCATCGGAACACATGTGTCGCGCCTTTTATCATCGCTACGGCCTCAACTTTGTCGGCCTCCGCTACATGAACGTCTACGGGGCCCGTCAGGACTACAAGGGGGCCTACATAGCCGTCATCATGAAGATGCTTGACAACCTGGACAAGGGAATTGCCCCGGCCGTCTTCGGCGATGGCTCCCAGTCCTACGACTTCATCTATGTGTCGGATGTGGCGCGGGCAAACGTCTGCGCCATGAAATCGGATGCAACCAATCAATTTTATAACGTGGGCGCAGGGACGCAGACATCGATCAAGGAGCTCGCGGAGATGATCCTGGAAGTAATCGAAAGCGACCTCGAAATAGAGTATGAACCGGCAGGCCAGACCTTCGTCACAAACCGCATCGGAGACCCGAAAAGGGCCGAGGCGGACCTCGGATTCCGCTACACGGTGGAGCTTCGGGAAGGCCTGCAGAAACTGATCGAGTGGAGAAACGCCCATAAGGAGTTGGTTGCGAGGAAACGGCAGGGGTGACATGAAGATTCCTATCACAAAACCTGTCTTCGGTGAAGCGGAGCGAGAGATACTTCTAAAACCTCTAGAGACCGGCTGGGTGGTCCAGGGGCCTTTCGTGGCGGAGTTCGAAAGGCTTTTCGCGTCCTACACGGGCAGCCCTTTTGCCATTGCCACCACCTCATGCACCACGGCTCTTCATCTCGCCATGGTCGGCCTCGGCATAGGCCCCGGCGATGAAGTAATCGTGCCTGCCTTCACCTGGATATCCACGGCGAATGTCGTCGAGATGCAGAGGGCTAAACCTGTGTTCGCAGACATCGATCTCGATACGTTTAATATAAGCGTGACGCACGTTGAGGACCGCATTACTGACGGGACCAGGGCTATCATTCCCGTTTCACTCTTTGGCGTCAGCGCATCAATCGGGGAAATTCTCACGGTCGCGAATAAAAGAGATCTCAGCGTGATCGAGGATGACGCGTGCGCGTTGGGTGCTCTTGTTGACGGCAGCCACGCCGGCATTCTGGCCGATATGGGCTGCTTCAGTTTCCATCCCCGAAAAGCCATCACAACCGGCGAAGGCGGCATGATAATCACCAGCGACGCCCAAATGGCGGAGTTAATTCGCTCACTCCGCGATCACGGGGCAACAACAAACGACCTCGCCCGACACCTGGGCGCTCACAGCTACCTGTTGCCGGATTTTCCTGTGCTCGGCTTCAACTACCGCATGACAGATTTACAAGGCGCCCTGGGAGTAGCCCAGATGGGAAGGCTGAATTGGATTCTGGAGCAACGTGCGCGCGTCGCGAGAGTCTATGATGAAGCCCTCTCCCGTCTTGGGTGGCTCAGGCCCCAGAAAATCCCGCACGATTACCGGCATGGTTACCAATCCTACGTCTGCCTGTTTGCACCGGAAGAGCCTTCGACTGGAAATGTGGAAGAACTTCATCAACGCAGAAACAACCTCATGGACAGGCTGGAGGCCAATGGGATCGCAACGCGACCCGGTACTCATGCAGTCCATATGCTCGGATACTACAGGGACAAGTACCTTCTTAGACCCGAGGATTTTCCGAATGCATACATCGCTGATCGACTCAGCCTGACCCTGCCCCTTTATGCACAGATGACCGAGGAGGAACAGGACTACGTGATAGATGGCTTGCGCAAGGCATATTCCGAGGCGCGGAGAAACTGATGTGCGGAATAGCTGGGATCTTTAACCTCAACGGGGAACCTGTTTCACCCGTTCTCCTACGCAAGATGACCAATTCGATAGCTCATCGCGGACCGGATGGAGAGGGGTTCTACACCGATAGTTTCATAGGCCTCGGTCACAGGCGACTTGCAATCATCGACCTTTCACCGGCGGGCCATCAGCCGATGAGCACGCCCGACGGTCAGTTCGCAATTACGTACAACGGGGAAGTCTACAACTTTCAGGAACTGAGGATAGAACTCGAAAGCATCGGACACACGTTCCGGTCTAAGACTGATACCGAAGTAGTCCTGAATGCCTATGCCGAGTGGGGTCCCAAGTGCACAGAGCGCTTCAACGGAATGTTCGCCTTCGCGATTTGGGATCGGACGCGACAAGAGCTTTTTCTCGCCCGAGACCGCTACGGGATCAAACCTGTTTACTACACCCTGGTGGACAATACCTTCATCTTTGCGTCTGAGCAGAAAGCCATTCTCACCCACCCCGCAGTCAGGAGGGAGATGGATTTGGAAGCCCTCCTCGAATATTTTACCTTCCAAAACATCTTTACGGATAAGACGTTGCTGAAAGGGATAAGGATACTGCCAGCAGGCTGCTGGGCAAGAATTCCCTTGGGCGGACATGGTTACAGCCTCACAGCCGTTCGATACTGGGACTTTGATTTTCAGGAGCCCGGTCATGTGCGGGACGAGAGGGAGTATATAGAGGAGTTGGACAGGCTGTTCCGGCAAGCGGTCAACAGACAGCTTGTTGCCGATGTCGAACTTGGATCCTATCTCAGCGGAGGAATGGATTCCGGATCCATCACCGCAATCGCCGCGACTCAACTCCCGTATATCAAGACATTTACCTGCGGTTTTGACCTTCACTCTGCCTCGGGTCTCGAGCTTGGCTTCGATGAGAGGGAGAAAGCAGAGTTGATGTCATACCTGTTCAAGACAGAACACTACGAGATGGTGCTCAAAGCGGGAGACATGGAGCGCGTGCTTTCCACCCTCGCTTCGCACATCGAGGAACCGAGGGTCGGACAGAGCTACCCGAACTTCTATGCCGCTCAGCTTGCGAGTAAATTTGTCAAGGTGGTTCTCTCTGGAGCCGGAGGCGACGAACTCTTCGGCGGCTATCCATGGCGTTACTACCGAGCCGTAGTAAACGACGACTTTGAACATTACATTGACAAGTACTATGTCTATTGGCAAAGACTCGTACCGAACAGTGTCCTGCAAAAACTGTTCAAGCCCGTTTGGCCACAGGTCAAGCACGTATGGACCAGAGACATATTTCGGGATGTTTTCATTAGGAGAATGCCTGAGCTAATAAGGCCGGAAGACTACGTTAATGCCTCTCTCTATTTTGAGGCTAGAACATTTCTTCATGGCCTTCTCGTGATAGAGGATAAGCTGAGTATGGCGCATAGCCTTGAAACAAGAGTCCCCTTCCTGGACAACGATCTTGTCGACTTTTCTATGCACTTGCCGGTGAATTTGAAGCTGAATAATCTGAGCGAGATAATCCGACTGAACGAAAATGAGCCTGGCCCGAAAACTGCCAAGTACTTCCAAAAAACCAAGGATGGGAAACTACTCCTCCGAAGAGCGATGACAAAGTATATTCCTGAGGAGATTATCAAGGGCGAAAAGCAAGGCTTCTCTGCACCTGATGCCTCATGGTTTAAGGGTGAGAGCATAAACTTCGTTGAGCGCAAGCTTCTCAATCGTCCGAGCCGCATCTACAATTACATTGATCGTGAGACAGTGCGAGGATTGATTTCCGAACATACCGAGGGTAAACAGAATCGCCGCCTTCTTATCTGGTCCCTGCTCAACGTCAATGAATGGATCGAACTGTTCTTGAACTGAAGCCGAAACCCTATTGATAGGGGGACACATGCCGGAAGTTAAACCGATAATAATCCTGGGTGCCGTTGGAAACTGTATTGATATTCTCGACGCCATAAACAGCATCAACGAAAACTCTAGGAAACAACTTTACAAGTGCCTCGGGTTTCTGGATGACAATCCGTCACTTTGGGGCAAGACTATCTGGGGCACAAAAGTTCTTGGCCCCCTTGGCGCCGCATCCGCCTATCCTGACTGCTACTTCGTCAATGGAATCTGTAGCCCTTTCTACTACTGGAAAATCGAATCGATAATAGGGAAAACCGGTTTGTCTGCCGACAGGTTCGAGACTGTAATCCACCCGTCTGCTTCGGTCTCCAAGATGAGTCGAGTCGGAGCGGGCACGGTGATCTTCCAGAACGTGACCGTCACCTCCAATGTTACTATCGGCAATCACGTCATTATATTACCAAACAGCATTGTCAGTCACGACGACGTGATAGGCGACTATACGACCTTGACGGGAGGAGTGTGCATATCAGGCGAAGTGCAGGTAGGAAAACTATGCTACTTGGGTACGAACAGTAGCGTCATCGGACATGTCAAGATCGGGGATCGCTGTCTGATCGGAATGGGTAGCGTGGTTCTTCGGGATATTCCCCAAGACAGCGTCGTTGTGGGAAATCCGGCGAAGCCGTTGCGGCATACTTATGACGAATCAATGAAAGACGCCGTAGCAGAATCTGAACAGCAGGCAAAACGCAACGAGCGATGATAGACAAAGCAATCAGATACATTAGGAAGGTTCCTTTTCTGTGCAACGGCATCGACAGGATTGCCCCCATATTGCCCTGCGCGTCATACTACGCCATGCTGAACCAGTCACCGGAAATACCCATGTCAAAAAAAATAAACTATATCGCTGCAGAGTTCTCAGCGAGAAACGCCTTCGAAAGAAGCTTCGCAAAGCCAATGCTGGTGACCATAGAGCCGAGCAACATCTGTGATCAGAGATGCCCCATATGTGAGACCGGCGCCGGCATCCTCGAAAGAAGGAAGCGGATGATGAGTTTTAGCGAGTTCAGGTCCATAGTTGACCAATTTGACCGCAACTTGAGACAGATGTTCTTCTATGGTTTAGGAGAACCGTTCCTGAATAAAGAAGCATACGAGATGATCCGGTATGCTGCAGACAGGGAGATTCTGGATTTCTTCGTGTACGAATGGGAATAGTGTCGATCCGCAAAGGCTCGTTGCCTCCGGAATAGGTGAGATCAATTTCCAGGTCGCGGGAATGACGCAGGAGACTCACTCACATTACCGGGTTGGGGGAAGCCTGGAAAAAGCGCTGACGAATTTGAAAGAAACTGTGAAGATACGCAACTATTCAACTGCGCAGACGAAAAATAGAATGAAGATTCAGGCCGGCTTCATTCTGATGAAACACAACGAACACGAGGTGAATAAGTTCATCGAGTTCTGCACTGCAAACGGAGTGGACCAGTTCAACATAATCGGAACGTGTTTGAGGACCACCGAGCAATGGGAAGCTTTTATGCCCAGTGATAGCAATTATTGGATTTACAGCGAAGAGGAATACAGGCAGGGCAGGCTCACCCCCAGAAAGCGCCCCGATAATTACTGCGGATGGATTTATTCCACCGTGACGATTCTGGTGAACGGAGACGTGGTGCCGTGCTGCCGTGATGCCCAAGGGGAATATTATCTAGGCAATGTGTTAAGGGAAAATCTCTACGACATATGGACCAACGAGAGATCACGGTCGATACGAAAGCTTGTGTCCACAAGTTCCAACAGTTTTCCGCTGTGTCGCTTGTGTTCCGGTGAATCTGTACCGCCTCTTGTACGGCTGCCGACATAGGTGTAAGTCTAATGGCCAATAAGGACATTCTTCATATGTTACAGGACATTTTCGAAGAGAAAACTGTTGTCCACGGCAATACCCTTGAGGTGCCGGGCAACCCCAAGACCCAGAGCCAGACGATAGATGCTTTTACTGCAAAGTGGGGAGATTATGAGCTGACGGCTGAAAAAGAGAAGTTCTATTCCATGCAGAAGGCATGGTACCTGAAACTGTACGGATTCGAAGACGAGAAAGACCTGGCTCTATTCCTCAGGGAGAAAAAATTCATCCTCGACGCCGGCTGCGGGCTGGGATACAAGGCAGCCTGGTTTGCAAAGCTCGCCCCGAGCTCGCTGGTGCTCGCCATGGACCTGTCGGACGCCGTTCGGATAGCGGCAAGGAACTATGCAGGTCTGGAGAACTTGTACTTTATCGAAGGCGACATAGGAAACACCCGAATGCGGAACGAGAGTATCGATTACGTATCCTGCGATCAGGTGATTCAGCACACGTCCAACCCGGAACAGACTTTCAGCGAACTAACACGAGTGTTGTCGCCAGATGGAGAATTCGCCTGCTACGTTTATAGAAAAAAGGCCCTACCCCGGGAACTGCTGGACACTTATTTTAGAACGAAATGCAGGGAACTGACTCACGAACAGCTGGTGCAGTTTTCCGAGCAGCTGACACAACTCGGGAGGTCTCTCAGTTGTTTGAGAATCGAGGTCGAAGTACCTGCCATTCCCCTCCTCGAAATCAAGGGAGGGGTCTATGATATCCAGCGCTTCATCTACTGGAATTTCCTCAAGTGCTACTGGAATGATGAATTGGGGTACGACACATCGCTCGCGGTGAACTACGACTGGTATAGCCCTTCCGACGCGAAGCGCTTCGCGAAGGAGGAATTCCTGGAGATGGTAGCCCAGAACCGATTGAGCATCAGGCACCTGCATGAGGAAGAAGCATGCTACAGCGGAAGATTCGCAAAGAAGTAGAAGACGGCTCGGCGTGAAGACGAAGACACTAATAGTTTTCAGTACGGCAACGGTCGAAGAGATGATTGATAAAGGCAACATGTGGTTCATCCGCCATTTCGAGATCTATTTCGACCAGGTATATGTTGCCTGCCCTTTTGGGAATCCGCATGTCCCCGTCTCTCAAGGGAAGACGACTTTCGTCTCCCTGGCCAAGGGTGGGTTCCGCGCAAACCTGTTGTTCGTCCCTTTCAGGCTTTATGGGCTTGCGAGGAAGGTGCATGCGACGAGCTATTTTACCGCCGATCAGTTCTTCTCGTGGTGGGTCTTTCTCATGGCCAGACTGCTACTGCGTGCAAAGGTCTGCCTCTCACCCGATTGCATGCCCCATGAGTTGCACAAGCAGAATAATCGATCGATTACGGGTTTCCCCATGTGGGTGGAGAAGCTGTCCATTCGCTTGAGTTACCTGTGTGCCTACAATGTTGTGGTCTCTGCAAAAGCCGGAAATTTTACGAGCTGGCTGGTCACCTATCCTCCGTCACGCAACAAGCTGAGCCTGGTCGATTCCGTGGTACACGCCCTGCCATCGGTAGACTTCTTTACGACCCTTGCAGCGATTGAGCCAGAGAAGCGAAGCCTCGAGCGCAAAGATGCCGTGAAACTGCTCTATGTGGGCCGACTCCACAGCCAGAAGATGGTCGAGGACCTTATTCGGATGCTCGCCGTAATAAAGGCATCTCGTGAAGATCTACCGGTTGTCACACTTACGCTTGTCGGCGACGGTGAACAGAGGGCGTTTCTGCAAGACCTGGCACGCGAGCTGGGGGTCGCCGAAATGACCGTCTTTACCGGAAGTGTTCCGAACAGGGATTTGCCTCACCAATATCTCGGAGCCGACATCTTTGTATCACCCCTTACGGGTACTTCCATGAGAGAGGCGGGCCTGTGTGCTCTTCCGATTGTTGCTTACGATATGGATTGGGTTACGGGAACCTTTGTTCACGAGGAGACAGCGCTCCTCGTCCAGTCGTACAATTACCGAGAAATGGCCGAGCAGGTGATTCGGCTAGTAAAGGACAAAAGCTTGTATGAAAAGCTTTCCGCCGGCATTAAGCATTTCGCTGACACGTACTGGTCGCCACAAAGCCTGTCTGCGTCGCTGCAACAGACATTCCGTTCGGACTATTGATCACGATGACTCCCGCGTGCCCTCTTTGTAACCATCGCCATCTAAGCCCGGTTGCCATTGATTTGGAAGGGTCGGTAACCTCTGACAACCGATATCTGGAGCATAGGGTCTCGAACTTTTGGTGTAACGCTTGCGGCTTGGTCTTCATTGCCGAGGCAGATAGGCTTGACCATTCAAGATTCTATCAAGAAGGCTATCGTTTTCTCAGTCTGTCGGATGAAGCGGAGCCGGTTTCGCCGGACTCAGTGAAGTACACCGACCGGCTCGTGCGCCTATTCTCTCCATTCCTGAAGACGCGAGAGGCTGGAACGCTGCTCGATATCGGCGCAGGCAAAGGAAATTTCGAGGAAGCCCTTCACCGTTCTTTCCCCAGCCTCGTCATAAGTGCTCTCGAGCCAAGCAGGGCCTATCATTCATTGAAGATGAAGACTTTTCTCCGTGAGGTGAGGAACAGTTTCTTCTCTTCGAGGGATTTCGATGGCAAAGTCTTCGATTTTGTCGGCCTGATTGGCGTCCTCGAACATGTCCCCTCCCCCACAGCATTCCTCATTGATGTGGGTCATGTTATGAATGAGCAATCAACGCTGTTTCTTGAAGTCCCGAACTTTAAGAACAACAAGGCGGATTTGCTGACCGCGGATCATTTCTCGAAGTTTACAGAAGAATGCATGAGCAACCTATTAAGCGCATCGGGGTTTACCGTCATTCATAAGAATACGGGGCCCATGGTTCCCATGCAGTTCGTTGCAAGGAAGTCAGGAAGAGGCGAAATTGAGCCTTTTGATGTTGCTCCCTATGTGGAACAGGCTGCCGTCTACCTGAAAAGGGCGATTTCAGAGGGCAAGAAACTGGGCGGGCGCAACGTGGCTTTGTACGGTCAGGGATTGGTGGCCGACTATCTCGTAGGGACCGGGATAATTGACAAAGATAGCGTAACGTGTGTAATCGACGATAATTACCTGTACCAAGGCACCAGGTGGAAGGAATCGGTGCCAATCATAAGCTTTGAGGAGTTTCAGCGCGGGCACGACACAAGGGATATTTTTCTCGCCATGAATGACTGCTACCACCATGCCGTTACCCCGAGAATTCCTCGGGGCTACCATGTCTGGGGAACCCTTTGAACATACTGGTGACCGGCTCCAACGGCTTTATCGGCAGGTATTTCAGGGAGTTCAAGCAGCTCGAAGCCAATTTTGTTTTCGGAAGCACGACCGGCGGAGACGGTTTGCTTACGTTTGCTCCCTTGTACTTCAACGTCGATGACGTTCTCAAGGATATGGAAATCGACGCAATCATTCACCTTGCTTCGGTAATCCCCAGGTCATTCGAAGAGGCCTCTTACAATCAAGTATTCCTTCCCAACGTCACCATGCTCAACAATCTCTTTACTTTCTCCGTCAGCCGCGGCGTGAAGAAGTTCATCTACATCTCAAGCTTCGGCTCCATGAGAAGACCGGCAGACTTGGATGTGAAGGATTTCTACACGGCCTCCAAAATAACAGGAGAGTTTTTTTGTACGATGCTGGCCGAAAAGGGTGTGCAGGCGGCTGCCCTCAGGATATCGGCCCCATACGGCGAGTATTCGACGGCGAAGAGCGTTATCAACATTTTTATACAAAAGGCTCTTAAACATGAGGACATCCCGGTCTACGGAAGTGGTAGGAGAGAGCAGAACCTCACCTATGCGGGAGATGTAATACGGGCTGTCGAACTTTGCTTTGCGAATGATATTCGCGGTACTTACAGTATTGTTTCCGAAAGGAACACAAGTATGTCGGAGTTGGCACAGACGGTCGTAGAACTCACTCGCTCGCGCTCACGGATTGTAATCGGTGCAGGGGTTGATCCTCAGGAAGATTACAGGCCCTTCTACAGTTATGAAAAGGCCAGGAGCGAGCTTGGCTACGTGCCCAGATACAACATAAGGCAGGGAATTTCCAGGAACGTGAACTGGCTCACAAACGGATGAAGATCGCCTTCATCTCCGACATTCATTCAAACCTCTCCTACTTCAGAACGATTATCCCGTCCCTCGAAACAGTCGATCAGATATTCTGTCTTGGAGACATCATCGGATACTACGATAGACCAAATGAAGTCATCAAAACGTGCATGGACCTCGGGATTAGGGCAATCAAAGGAAATCACGAGAAATACTTTTTCCGGGAAAGGAAATACGAAAGAGAGAAGGAGCACGTTTACGGGATTGCACGGCAGAGGATCGAAATCGAGGAAGACTGTGTCGAGTGGCTGAGGAGCCTGCCTGACCACCTCGAAATCACCATTGGAAGAAGAAAGCTCTACCTGACCCATTCTCTACCGGATGATCCTGTCACTTATTGCTACGATCCCCGACAGTTGGATGAATCGTTTACGTCCCGATATGATTTTTACTGTTTCGGGCACACGCATATCCCGTCCATCCAGTATTTTTTTGGTACCTGTATTATTAATCCTGGGTCGGTAGGACAGCCGAGAGACTATACCGGAAAGCCTTCCTTCGTGATCGTCGACTTTCTGAACGACGTTTGTTTTCTTCACAAGGCTCGCGTTGACAGGGAAAGCTACCAAGCGCAACTGGCGGCCCAACAGATCGACCAGGTTTTGATCGACATATTGGAAAGAGGGAAACATGAATAGAATAAATGTCCTGGTAACCGGAATCGGAGGCGGAGGTCACGGTGAACAGATCCTCAAGGCCCTGAAGTTGTCGAGCTTGGGCCTGTACATTGTAGGGACGGATGTTACGGCGGAGTCATCTGGAAAGCACTACGTGAACTCCTTTCACCAGCTTCCGTATGCCTCGGATCCTAACTACGGCACCATGTTCTTCGACATCGTCGACAAGCACCGCATTCAATTCGTCTTCCACGGATCGGAGCCGGAGTTGAGGTTCCTTTCGGAGAATCGAGAAGAGATGGAGAGAAGAGGCGTCATGCACTGCCTCAACTCTCGTGAAACCATTAGTCTCTGCATGAACAAGTTCAATACTTACCGGACCCTCGAGTCGCGGGGGCTCGTGCTGCCGAAGTACCGCAAGATCGATTCCCTTGAGGAGGTAGAGAAGATTGACTTCTGTCCTGTCGTGCTCAAGCCGAATACATCTTCGGGAGGGTCCGCGCACGTCCATCTTGCCTTGGACCTGGAGGAGGCATTCCTCCTGTCGAAGTATCTCCTGAAACGGAAAATAGACGTGGTTGCGCAGGAGTACGTCGGGGACTATGAGCAAGAATACACCATAGGCGTAAGCTCCGACGTGTCGGGAAACGTTCTGGGAAGTGTCATTGTCAGGAGAAAACTGGGTACGTCCCTCTCGACTCGGCTCAAGATAAGGGAAGGCAAGCAAACTTACATGATTTCTACCGGGATCTCCCAAGGCGACGTTTGTCACAGTGACCTGCTGAAGGAGCAAGCCGCGAGAATCGCCCGGCTGCTCGATTCTCGCGGACCTCTGAATATCCAGGGTCGTCTGGTTGGCGAGCGGCTGATGCTCATGGAAGTCAATCCGCGGCTTTCAGGGACAACGTCGTTGCGGGCGATGGCAGGCTACAATGAACCCGAGTTGATGATCCGGTATTACGTAAACAAGGAGAAGTGGTCGGGTGACTACAAAGATGTGACCATTCTGAGAACTCTTGAAGAAATGAGGATCACATAGGGCACCGCCTTACTCCCGAGATTGAAGAACAACCCTACCCATGTCTGCATACTCTTTTCTTGGCTCTCTTTCGGTAATGGCGGCCGTAGGCGCTCTATGTTTTTCGTGGAGACTGCTGCCGCTTCTCGGACGCCGGCATCAAGGCTGTGATGCCTACTACTATTTACTCGCCGTTGAAGAATTCAAGAAGAAGAAAAAGATGCCCATTGTATTACCGCCCTACTATGCCTTGGAAAACCAGGAATCGTGGTATCCTCCCGGATTCATAGTCTTCCTCTCCCTCTTTCCCAGGAAACTCCTCGACAAAATCTACTGGGTAATATCGCCGGCGTGGGACACCCTCATCTGCCTGACGCTTTTCATCTTCATGGCCTTCCTCTGCGACAACCCTTACAGCGCCACGTTGGCAAGCCTCATCTATGCTTTTTCGCCCTCGGCAAGGGCAGAGACAAATGCCCTGACTTCGCGTCAGATGGGCGCTTTCCTACTCAGCGCGACGATAATTTCTGCGAGTCTCTTCACGGCTTCTCACGGTCTCTTGCTACTTTCTCTCACTGTTCTCTTTGGGATGCTCCTTCTGTTTACACACAAACTTAGTACGCAGGCCCTCTATATAACGTTTCCTCTTATGTCCGCCATCACCGGCAGAATAGAATTCGTCCTACTCGTCTTGTTATTTTTCGCCGTAGCGATGATTCTTTCGAAAGGCTTCTACCTGAAGATTCTTAGGTCCCACATCGACTACATACGCTTTTGGTCGAAACACTGGCGCAAGCTGGGCGCCCATGCGGTAAACGATTCCAGCATATATGGAGGGAAAAACCCTGAAGAGATAAGCTCCCCACTGTACGTTGCAGGTTCCGCTTCAACCATGATAAGCCGGTACTTGCGCGACAACATATATCTCTGTATACCGCTGTTTCTTCTCTTCCGATATTTCTCAGGTGGCAATATCCCCGACTATCTTTGGTTTCTGTCCCTTTATTCTCTCCTTGTATCCTTGGTCGGTCTTCTCAGTTACGTCGTGCCCTTGTTTCGCGGCATAGGGTTCTTCTGGCAGTACGGGAAGCTTGGCCTGCCAGCCGGTCTGGTCTGTCTCGCTTATTCACCGCAGAGTAATCTGGTGATCTACGTGGGCGTCGCTGTGCTCGCCGCACTTGTCCTTCCCGCTGCAAGACAGAGCTTTCATGAGGTTCTCGCGTTCCTTCGCAAGGATTCCGTGGCCGACCGCACCATATGGGATCTCGATAATATGGAGGGTCTCCTTGCCTATGTCAGATCTCTGAAGGACCCTATACTGATGTGTCTTCCCCTCAACTATTGTGACCTCCTCGCTTATCATTGTCGAGTACGGGTGTTGTGGGGGGGGCACACATCACCAGCGGCCCGGTTAACCCCGGTGCTTCCTGTTCTCGCAAGCAGAGTCGAAGACATATGGAGGGACAATGACATAACTCATCTGTTCACCGATGATCGCTTTGCCACGCCAGCATCCCTGGGCCTGACAATGGATCCTGTTTGGAGGCAATACCCCTTTTCCATATACAAGGTACGATAGACGAATGGACTGGACATATGCAAAGAAAAGCATGATTAAACTTCTTTCCAAGAGGGAACTCGTCTATCTCCTTGTGAAGAAACAAATGAGAGAGAAGCATCTCGGCTCCATCCTGGGATACTTCTGGACTTTCTACGGAGCTTTCTTCCCTCTCTTGTCCTATGTTTTCATATTCTTCTTTATCGCGCGGATTCAGGTTAAGGGCGCCGCAGGTATGTGGGGCTATATGCTCTACGTCTTTTCGGGATTGGTCCCCTGGCTTTTCTTCAGCAGAATCGTTGCCGAAGCCGTTGATGCCCTTACCTCCAACCTTGACCTTCTTCGCCAGGCAATCTTCCCGGTGGAGATCATCACAATTGTCTCGACCACGGAAAGCCTGATCACTTTTCTCCTTCAGACCTCGATTCTCGTCATCGCGGTTATCTTTCTTCAATACTCGATTCTCTACAAGGTTCTCCTCTTGCCCATTTTTTGTCTGTTTATGTACCTCTTTGCGCTTGGGCTTGGATGGATACTCTCGATACTGGGCTTCTTCCTACGCGATGTCAAAGATGTTCTGTCTACCTTCATTCAATTCCTCATTTACCTGACTCCAGTCATGTATGCAGAAGATAATGTTCCCGCAAGGTTCTGGCCATTAGTACAACTCAATCCCATGACGCACGCGGTCAATTTCTTTCGCGATATCTTTTATCATCGAAATATCGAGAATCCTTCAAGCATAGGTATTTTCGGGGTTGTGGCCACCATCACCTTTTTAATAGGCTATGCATCTATCCTCAAAGTAAAAAAGACCATTGCAGACAAGGTGTGATTGTGCGGGGGCCGAATTCTGACGTTGTAGCGGTTGAAGTTAAAGGTGTCCAAAAGAAATTCAAAATATACGACGATTTGCTTGTCGGCATTTTGAAGGAGAAACTGTTTTTTTGGAAAGGAAAGAACTACTATCGCTATTTCACCGCACTTCACGACATAACGTTTGATATGAGGAGAGGAGAGGTTGTCGGGCTCATCGGCCCAAACGGCTCGGGCAAGACTACACTCCTCAAAATACTCTCAGGCATTACGGTACCCACCACGGGCACCGTCTCCGTCAAAGGTTCCCTTGTGGCCGTTCTTGCACTTGGCCTCGGTTTTAACCCCCGCTTTACGGGAAGAGAGAATATAGTCGTCGGAGCCTCGATACTGGGCATGAGCCTGGCAGAGATTAAGGAAAAAGAGGAATGGATAATCGACTTTTCCGAGTTGAGAGATTTCATCGATCAGCCCATCAGAACCTATTCATCCGGAATGTGGGCGCGCCTCTCCTTTTCCGTGGCGGCTTCGGTTTCACCCGATATTCTGATAATAGATGAGGCTTTAGCAACGGGTGATGCGTTTTTCGTGCAGAAATCCCTAGGACGTATTCACGAAATCTGTAAATCGGGAACCACTGCGCTCTTCGTTTCACATAACATGATGCAGATTCAAAGGCTGTGCAGCGAAAGAGTCCTGCTCATGGAGCAAGGGCGCATAGTGAACGACGACAAGGCATTCAAGGTAATTGGCCAGTACAATGACCTGCTCTACCGTTATCGAGAGCAAGAGGCCCTGAATCGCAGAGACAAATTGACTGATGCCAAGCTGAAAGACAAGGGTTTCATCGGCAACGGGGACGTCATTATCGACAAGTGTTTCTTCACCGACAAGGATGGCAATGAAACGTCCTCGCTTCAAACGGGGCAGGAAGTCCATCTCCGCCTGTTTTATACAGCGAGCAACAAGAAAACGGTGAGGCTGGGAATTCAGGTGGTCAATTATTCGGGCATATGCGCCTTTGCCTTTCAGACAAATCTGCTTTTGGATACAACCAAAGGAGAATTCTTCAGCGGTAACTTGAAGCTCGAACAAGGTAAGGGAACAATCATCATCGGCTTCAGCCCTCTGCTCCTTACCACAAATATTTATCTCCTTTCCCTCTATCTGACTGATCCCGAGAAATGGTATGACGGCGAAGCCGATTTCTACGACATGACCATATTTCAGAAAGAAAACGCCCTGGAGTTCTCGGTGTTCAAGCCGTTCGACTTAGATGAAACCAGAATATTCGAACATCCCGCGACGTGCAAGGTCGTGGAAACACAGTGGGAGGGTTAATTTGAGGGGTCTCATAAAGCGACTTAGACGCTCTTTCGGTACTTCCTCCGAGATTGCCAATATGCGTGATCGCATAGAATTCCTCCTCAACGAGATTGACCGGATAAACGAAAGCATGCGGAAAAAGGAGCCAGCAATCGACGCTCAGCGCCAGACCCAATCGAGCTTCGACTATCAATGGCACGAGTTCAATTTCGGCATCGCAATGGCGGATGACGAAGCCTACATGAAACAGTCCTCTTCTCAGGTCTGCACGATGACCGGTCTTTCGGCGGACTGGTTCTTGGGCAAGAAGGTGGTAGACGTAGGATGCGGGGCAGGCCGTTTCTCTTATGGGCTGCTTGCTCTGGGGGCTGACGTTACAGCCTGTGATCAAAGCCCATGGGCACTCAGTAGGACCGAGCACCTGTGCCAGGGATATGGCGACAGGCTCTCAACCCTCAAAATTGATCTCTTGAAATGGGACTCGCCGGGCGATTATGATCTTGCCTTTTCTTTTGGGGTTGTTCATCATACGGGCGACACCTATCGGGCCATAAGGAACATCGCAAACAAGGTGAGTCAGGGCGGCAAACTATTTCTGATGGTTTATGGCACTCCGGTTACAGATGAGGATTTCCGTGAGTTGAACTCATACGAGGCTTTGCGGAGAGAACTGCGAAACATGCCTTTCGATAAGAAAAAAGGCGTCCTCCTCGAGAGATTCGGACCCTACCTTGGCCACGGTTGGTTTGATGCTGTTTCACCACGGATAAACGACCTTCTGTGTTTTGGAGAACTTGAGGAATTCCTTACCAATGAGGGCTTTGGGAACATCCGAAGAACAATGACGGGCAGAAATCATCATGTTGCAGCGGAGAGGCTCGTCTAGCGTGTGCGGCATAGCTGGGATTGTCAATTTTAGCGGACAGCCGGTCGATACATCCGCCCTCGAAAGAATGAATGACGCCATGGCTCATCGCGGGCCTGATGGAGCGGGCATCTATCAGACGCTAGGAATCGGCCTCGCTCATCGCCGTCTCGCGATCATAGATCCTGAGGCTGGGGGACAACCCTTCTTGAACGATCATGCCACTATGGCTCTCGTCTATAACGGGGAGGTATACAACTACCGCGAGATCCGCCATGCCCTGGAAAAGGAATTTGCCTTCCGGACAAAATCAGACACAGAAGTAGTGCTCCGGGCATGGGAGAAGTGGGGACCGAGTTGCCTCGAACGTTTTCAGGGCATGTTTGCCTTTGCCATCTACGATGCCAAGCGTCAGACACTCTACCTTGTTCGGGACAGAGTGGGCATCAAACCCCTCTATTACTACTTGTCCGCAAAGCGGCTGGTTTTTTGTTCGGAGCTTACGCCCTTGCTGAAAAGCGGATATGTTGAACGTGATATCAACTCCCAGGGCTTGGCTTCGTTTCTCCGCTACCAATACGTTCCCACTCCGCTATCAATCTACGAGAATGTCCACAAATTGGAGCCCGGGTATATAATGCAAGTTGACGTGACGACTGGGGCGATAACCAAGCAACAATACTGGAATCTGCGGATAAGTCTCACTGAGAGAAGCGAAGACGAATGGCTGGATGCTCTAAACAGGGAGCTCGACAGCATCATCAAGATTTACGTGAGGAGCGACGTCCCTTTTGGTTGTTTCCTCAGTGGAGGTAATGATTCGAGCCTGGTGAGCGCTGTCATGGCACAACACCTTGATGATCCTGTCCAAACGTTTTCTATAGGGTTTGACGAAAGAGAAGTGAGCGAATTGCCCTATGCCGCGGAAGCGAGTCGTTTCGTGGGATCTCGCCACCGAGAGAGGGTTGTCTCATCGGATCTCGCCCTTGATGTTCTGGAAAGACTGGTCATACACTACGGTGAACCGTTTTCCGACTCTTCTGCCATACCCACCTACTATGTCAGCGCGGAGGCTGCAGAACGGGTCAAAATGGTGCTCTCGGGAGATGGAGGAGACGAACTATTCGCCGGCTATGACAGCTATCAGACCACCTATCGTGACCTCAGCACTCCTTCGGCACGCTGGAGGGCTGCGCTTTGCCGTTGCTTTCTGCGGAACGTTATGGGCCGCGGCACAGGTCGGCGCGAGACCACCACTTCGGCAATCAGTGGCGCGCAGGAGAAACATGACTCTCAGCGCTTTATCTTTGACACACCATCCCTGCGACGAGTGCTACTCGAGCATATTCCACTCCCTCCCCCCGTCCGACCCAGGATCGACATCGAAGGACCCACTCCTGACGCAGTTACCTTATTCCAGGCACAAGATTTCAAAACATACCTTGTTGACGATATTCTTACAAAAGTCGACCGGGCGAGTATGGCCAACTCTCTCGAAGTGCGCGTACCCCTCCTCGATCACAAGCTCGTTGAGCTTGCCTTCTCTCTACCGCTGCCTCTTAAGATTCGTCCGAGCGCAGAAAACGGTGGATTGGAGACGAAATACTTGCTGAAGAGAAGCGCCCAACGCTTCTTCCCCGCTCAATTCTTGATGAGGAAGAAAATGGGGTTTGGAATACCTATCACACAGTGGACAAGAGGGGCAATGCGGCCAATCATTCAAGAAGAACTCGCAAATCAAGGTAACGAGATTTTCGAGTGGATTGCCTACGATCACACGCAGGCGCTCCTAAAGGCTTTTTATAATGGAAACGAATGGCTATCGCCACAAATATGGAGCCTTCTCATCCTTAGCCTTTGGATGAAAAAGGTTCACAGAAACTAGACTACTCGCCGTCAAGAACATGGTCACCTTGCCAAGAAGATTGGTTCGACTCTTATGGAACGCCGGCTACTATGCGACTCTTCGCATACTGTCGCTTCTCAACCCCGCATTGACAAGGCTCAGGAAGAACTGCTACTATTCCAATTCCGTTCTCCATATCTCCTATATGGTCCATATCCCTTACTTTACGGTCCAGATTCTCAGAAAACACGGCATGAAGGCTGATTACATGGCGATCGGACAGAGTCCTGTATGGAACAAATGCGATTACCAAATTTCCTATTCACCCATCCCACTCGTAGCAGCATTGCAGTCATTCGTGATCTTCTGGACCACCGTCGCCAAGTACGAAATAATTCACTCCCATTTCATGCAAACCGTATCACCTGATGGGTGGGAAATACCGATATTGAAAAAACTGGGCAGGAAAGTGGTCATCCATTACAGAGGATGCGAGGCACGACAGAGAAAGAAGAACATAGAAATGCATCCGGACTTGAACATCTGCGAAGAGTGCGATTATGATGCCTATTGCGAAAAGAGCGAGTTGGTCAAGAAAAGAAGGATTATGGCGGAAAGATACGGAGATCTTTTTCTTGTGACAACGCCAGATCTAAAGGATTTCATTCCACAAGCCGTCCACCACACGTTCTTTGCTCCGGAAATCCCTGCAGGCAACAATGACAAGAGGGACGACAACTCGAAAGTGAGGATTGTTCATGCTACCAATCATCCAGGCATTGAAGGAACATCAGCCATACGAGAGGCGATTGGCCGACTGAAAGAAAAGGGCTATGACATCGAGTTCATATTTCTCAAAGGAGATCCGTACGAACGTGTCCTTGAGGAATACCGAACGGCCGACATAGCGATCGGGAAGATGAAGATGGGATACTACGCGAACGGCCAGATTGAAAGCATGGCCATGGGTGTACCGACGATAACCTACGTGAGACCCGAATTCATGACAGAGGAACTGATGGAGTCGGGCTTCATATTCTCAGACCTTCGGCGGCTTGAGGAGACCCTAAAGCACTATTTGGACAATCGGGGGGAGCTATCGAAGAAGCGGGAGATTGCGAGGAGTTCCATACTCCGACTTCATGATAACGACAGGATAGCTCAACAACTTGTGGACCTCTATGGGTCACTCAAGAAACGGGCGGCGGGACAATGAGGATCCTGGTGACGGGAGCTGCAGGTCTTCTCGGGCGCAAGTTGGTCGATGTCCTCGCCGCCAGTCACGAAGTCTATGCTCTATTCAGAGACGAGATCACGATAAAGTGGGGCAAGAACATCATCCCCATTCAAGGAGACCTTTCCCGATTTGATCCCAGTATCCTGCCTCCTTCAATTGACGTTTTCTACTACCTCGCCCAATCAAGGCGCTTCAGGGAGTTTCCTGAGGGCATGGAAGACATGGTCGAAGTCAATATCCACTCCCCCCTTAAGCTTGCCGAGTGGGCAAGAAAAAGCCACGTCAAGAAGTTCTTTCATGCGTCTACGGGTGGAGTCTACAAGAACCCGATCCAGCCTGTCAAGGAGTTCTTCGACATAAACGCCAACGAGAAGAATGGCTTCTATCTGGACAGCAAATTGTGTAGCGAGATGTTGCTGAAAAACTACGCCCCGTACTTCGTGACCTTTGCCATTATGCGCCCTTTCTTCATCTACGGGCCTGAACAACACGAAGACATGCTTATCCCGAGGTTGATGAAAAGTGTGGCAACGGGGAAAGACATTTACCTGAACGGCACAGAAGGCATACGCATCAACCCAATCTATGTCGATGACGCAGCAAGGGCATTCGAACGCCTTCTGTACGTTGAAGCGGGGGAATACGTTTTCAACGTCGCAGGCGCCGATATTGTTTCTGTTAGACAGCTTGGTGACTTGATCGGGAGAACGATCGGGAAGGAACCTGTTTTTAGATACGCGGGGGGCAAATTCTATGACTTGGTTGCCGATATCGCTTTGATGAAAGAAAAGCTGCATGTCCCCCAGATTCATCTTGAAGAGGGCATTAAACGCATGACTGAGGCGCCGTGAGATCGAATTCGACCATAGAGAGTTTTAGGGCAAAATGGGAGAATAATCCCTCTCTGGCATTCGCCGAGACTCTGAGGGAAGGATCGGAGATCCTGGACTGGATATTGAGAAGAAACGGTTTTACGGACAAGAGCGCCCTGCAGGGATACCTGAAGTGTAAACAACGCATCCTTGACGCGGGTTGCGGTAACGGCAGAGTCACGGCACTCCTGCGGGAAAATTCGCCCGACGACTCCAAAATTGTGGCAATAGACGTTTCCTCGTCATTGGTAGCGAAGAGAAATCTTTCAGGATACAAGAACATTAGAGTCTATAAGAGAAACATCCTGGGCCACCTCAAGGGGCTCGGACAATTCGATTTTATCTATTGTCAGGAAGTGCTGCATCACGTTTCGGTTCCTCTAGATGCTTTTCTGAACCTCAGTTCGCTGCTTGCCCCTCACGGTGAGATCGCGATTTACGTTTATAGGATTAAAGCACCCATAAGGGAGTTCGTGGACGACTACATCCGACAAAAAGTGACACGACTACCATACCGGGAAGCAATAGAGGTGTGCAAAGACATCGCAAAAATAGGGCAGACTCTTTCTCAGCTCAACATTAAGATTACTGTGCCGCAAATAGATGTGATCGGAGTCGAAGCGGGAGAATACGATATTCAAAGATTTCTCTATCATTTTTTCATGAAATGTTTTTGGAATCCAGACCTCACTTTCGATGAGAACGCCGCCATCAACTATGATTGGTATCATCCACAGGTTGCCGCTCGATTCACTTTGGAAGAGGTAAGAGAATGGTTTTCCCATGCGAGACTCTCTATAGTACAGGAACACGTTGACCCCTATGGCATCACGATGCGAGGACGACGGGAGTGAAGGTTCTTCACCTACCGACCGATGTGGGAGGGCATGCGTGGGGGCTTGCACAGGGAGAGAGGCGGCTCGGCCTTGAACCGACGGTGCTCACCAAAGTCAAGAGCACATTCAACTACCCCTTCGATGTCTGTCTGGAATGGGACAGCAAGAGCAGAAGAGAGATCCTCCTTGACAGCATAAGGAAGTTCTTCAGATACAGAGGCAAATTCGATGTCTTTCACTTCAATTACGGTTCGAGCCTGATCGACTTTCGTGGCAACTGGAACATGTATCATTGGGACTTGCCCTTCTATCCGGGGAAGACGAAGCTTGTCTTTACATACAACGGCTGCGACGCGCGGCAGAAATACAAGACAATGGCGAGGGTCGCCTTTTCTTCTTGTCATGAGGAGCGATGCTACAACGGATACTGCATGAGCGGCGAGCCGGATAAACAACGGGCGAAAAGCATCTCCATCGTCTCAAAACACGCTGACCACATTTTCGCATTGAATCCCGATCTTCTCTATTTCCTGCCCGAACACATCTCCTCCTTCCTGCCCTATGCCGTTGCCCGCTGGTATGATATCGAGCCTGTTCCCTACAAGCCGGGCCGAAAGCTAAAAATCATACATGCACCGACGGATAGGTTTGCAAAAGGCTCCCACTATATTGTTTCGGCCCTGGAAAACCTGAAGAGGCGATTTGATTTCGAGTTCATCATGGTCGAGAACAT
The DNA here is from genome assembly GCA_963768735.1 of uncultured delta proteobacterium. Lineage (GTDB taxonomy): Bacteria > Desulfobacterota > Syntrophorhabdia > Syntrophorhabdales > WCHB1-27 > BOG-1155. Next base: position 969,287 of record CAVYJH010000003.1, read on the forward strand.
GACGAACGAGGCCGCGTTAAAGGCATATCGGACGGCGGATGTCGTGATTGATCAAACCTTGACGGGTTGGTACGGTGGGTTTGCCGTGGAGGCGATGAAAATGGGGAAGCCTGTGGCGGTGTATATCAGAGAAGAAGATTTGCGTTTTATACCGTCCGCAATGGCCGGGGATCTGAAGAAAGCAGTCATCGGTATCACGCCCTCGACAATCGAAACGGTAATCGAAAGATGCATACAAGAGCCGTCGATTTTGATAGAGAAACATGAAGCAAGCCTTGACTACGTGCATAAATGGCACGACCCGGTCTATGTCGCGTCACTCACGAAAGCGGTGTATGAGGGTTGAGCGAGGCACTGTGACGGGCTTCGTGATGGTACTTACTCAGCCGAACGATCTTTCCACCATAACCCCCCCCTGAAGCTTGCTGAAGAAGCGCTTAACGCACCAAACCTCTGGTGTCAACCCCTTTTTATGTGTGGCATAGCAGGAATCGTAGCCCATCGAATTCCAGACCGAACGGATTTATCGGGCCTCATCAGACCGCTACGGCATAGGGGGCCGGATAGCTACGGATACTATCTGTGTACCATTGGATCGGGCAGGCAAGTAAAAGGAGAAACCTGTGAAGAACACCAGGCAACTGGGTGCGATTGGGAAGGAGAAAAACTTTCAATAAAGCCTCCTCTCGACGCTTTTCTGCTCCTTTTTCATGCCCGTCTTTCGATAATCGATCTCTCCCCTGTCGCTAATCAGCCTATGTCTCTCAGTGACGGTAGTTCCGTTACGGTTTTCAATGGAGAAATCTATAACTATCTAGAACTTAAAGATGAGCTAAGAGGACTGGGTCGCACATTTGCCACACATTCCGATACCGAGGTGGTTCTCTCCGCGTATGAAACGTGGGGTCCGGAGTGTGTGAATCGCTTTAACGGTATGTGGGCCTTTGCCCTTTGGGACCGGCAACGGCAACAACTCTTTCTGTCGCGGGACCGGCTCGGGGTCAAACCCCTGTTTTATACCTTCGACCCGCAGTGTGGTTATTTTGCGTTCGCTTCAGAAATCAAAGCCCTCTTGGCCCTCCCCGGCCTCGATACTTCGCCCGACCTCGCCATGTGTCAGGATTATTTGATCTTCGACGCCGAAGAAAATACCAGTCACACGTTTTTCAAGCACATCCACCGCCTTCCCCCCGCCCACAACCTTCTTGTCTCAACAAAAGATTTGCAGATCGAAAGCGATTGCATGAAATCTCACCAATACTGGGATTTGCCGACCAATACGGAAACCGCTCAAGTCAACGGCAGGAAAGCCTCGGCGCTGACAGCGGAATATTACGATCTCTTCTTTGATGCAGTCAAGGTACGTCTCCGGGCCGACGTCGGAGTCGGTACTGCCCTTTCGGGTGGGCTCGACGAGCTCTTCAAGTGTCTATGCGATCAACCAGCTTCTAAAGCAGGATTCGGTTCCGAGCGTAGGCGAGAGACAATACTGTTTTAGCTCGGTATTTTCGGAGCCGGATGAGACCTGTGCGGATGAAAGCCGATACATAGACTTAATGACAAAGATGCTCGGTATCCGGTCCATCAGGGTAACACCCACGGCAGACAGATTGTTGGAGGAGTTGGAAGCCATGGTCTATCACCAGGACGAGCCTTTCGGTTCCACCAGCATCTTTGCACAGTGGTGCGTTTTTTCGCTTCCGCGACGGCACGGTATTCTCGTTACCCTTGACGGACAGGGCGCGGACGAACAATTAGCCGGGTATTTCCCCTATCTCGGCGCCTACTGGTCATCGCTTTCCTTGTTCAATCCCGCGCTTTATCAGGAAATATGGGGAGCGCGCAGGATGAGCGGTGCTTTCGATCAAGCCCTCATTCCCTTCCTGTCCGCCAAGAGCCGGTCTCTCCTGGGGAAAAGTCTCTCCTTATTCTTGGGCGAAAGCGTAAACACAAGAGGGCTGGAGGCCATTTTCGGAAACGCGACAAGATCGACATACAAGACCTACATCGAAAGAAGACCCATTGGCGTAGTACTCTCCGGTCAACATCTTAACGACAAACTGGCCTTCGATACAAAAAATCGCCTTCCTGTGCTCCTCCGTTATGCAGACCGCAACTCCATGGCCTTTGGCATCGAGTCACGAGGGCCATACCTGGATTACCGTCTCGTCGAATTCCTGGCCCGGTTGCCGGCAGGATACAAGATTCACCACGGGTGGACAAAGTGGATTGCCCGACGAGCCTTCGAACGCAAATTGCCGCAGGAAATTGTCTGGAGACGTGACAAGATGGGCTTCCCTACTCCTGAGCGTACGTGGTTTTCAGGAAAGCTCAGGCCATGGGCCGAGAAGCTCCTGAAAGAGTCCACCTTCGTTCAGCAAGTAGGCGTACGAAACGACGTGGCAAATTATTTTGATATTTTGAGCAGGAATAATACGCTTTGGAAGATTCTCAACCTTGAACTGTGGGCTCGCACGTTTCACGTCTCCTGACACTATGCGCATCCTTATCCTCACCTATTATTTCCCTCCACTCACCACAATTGCTTCTTATCGCCCCTATTCGTGGGCAAAATACTGGAGTGAATCGGGACACGATGTGACGGTTCTATCTACCTGTAAGAGCCAGGTGAGCAGGGGGATCGAGCGGAACGAAGGCTTTCGGACGGTAGAGATAGAACCGGGTTTCGTTTTCCGTCTCTGGGAGATAATCCAAAGGCGATATGGTGGAAAAGGTTCATCTGCTCCTGCTTTCCAGCAGATTCAACAAAAAGGGTTTTCCGGGAAGAGCACTCTCGCAAGCAGGGCTGCAAGAAAAGTAAACCTGTTCCTCATTCGGAGGGGCGTTCTTGTGACCTCAAGAATGCCGGATCTCGCTGACGGCTGGATTAGACCGGCCGTGCGCTGGGCTCGCGCCAATGGGCCCTGGAACGTCGTGGTGAGTACCTACGGCCCTTACGCCACCCATTGTATCGGAATGCAGTTAAAAAAGAAGAAGATTGCGGAGTTCTGGGCTGCGGATTACCGGGACCTATGGACGGATAACCATGCATTTCCAGGTCTTTTCCCTTTTACGCTGATAGAAAGATTCTTAGAACGCTATTCGATGAAGTGGGCTGATCTGATAACCACCGTAAGCGATCCCCTTGCGAGGGTGCTGGCAGCCAAATATGGCCGGAAGAGGGTTGAGGTGATCGAGAATGGTTTCGATTCGCTGGACCTAGAACGTTTAGAGCCATCCTCCGTCTTCCCTCATGACAAAAAAGTGAGAATTGTCTATACGGGAACCATCTACGGGGACAAGCAGGACGTAACCCCCCTTTTTGGCGCCATTGCAGCACTTGCAAGGGAGCCGGAGACAAGAGTAATGCTCAGCAGATTCGAAGTCGTCTTTTGTGGCGACCGGATGTCAGATCTTGACGACCAGATCGAAAGGTATCACCTCTCGGAATGGGCAAAGAACGTCGGTCTCCTGCCCCGTGAAACGGCCCTCCGCATGCAGCGCGACGCGCACATCCTGCTTTTCTTGGAATGGGACGACAAGGTGACCGACGGCGTCCTGACCGGGAAGCTCTTCGAATACATGGCGTCAGGGACGCCGATCTGGAGCATCGGGACAGACCGGGAGACAGTTGCAGGAAAACTCATCAGCCGTGCAGGGGCCGGTGTGTGCCTTGGCCGGGACGAAAGCCTTATCAAGGAGGCTCTTGCCCAAGTGCTCAGCGACGGCAAGAAATCACCCAGTCTTGTCGATCCGCAGGTCCTGGACGGTTTTGAGAGAAAACATCTTGCCAACCGCTTGTTGCGTCTCATGGAGGAGCGGATGGGAAAGCAACTCCATGCCTCATGAATTGCGCATTGCCTACCTGCTGCCTGATGTCCGCGTCTCGGGCGGCGCGGCGGTAGTTTTCCAGCACGCGAACCGGCTCATGAAAAGGGGCCACCGCACCATGGTCGGGTGCACGGGCATTGTCTCCGGGGCCGAGTGGTTTCCGGGGCAGTCGGTGCCCGTAATGAAGGCGGCCGACCTCCCCTCGGATCTCGACCTTCTGGTCGCGACGTCATGGCCTACGGCCTTCCAGATACTCCTCCATAAGGCCAGGCATCGGTGCTACTTCGTTCAATCGGACGAAACGCGTTTTTACGAGGCAGGCTCCGACCTTGAGCGTGCCGCCAGGCTGTCATACGAGCTGGATCTTTTTTTTCTTACCGAGGCCCGGTGGATACGCCAATGGTTGCGTGATACCTTCGGGAAACAAGCGGCGCTTGTCCCGAACGGTCTCGACCCCGGTATCTTTTTCCCTGACGAGCCTCTGGAGCCACGGACGGGCAGACCGAGAGTACTTCTTGAGGGGGCGATAGCCGTGCCCTTTAAGGGCATGAAGGATGCTTTCGAGGCCGTTCGCGACCTCCCCGTCGACGTATGGTGCGTCAGCGCTCTCGGCAAACCCGAAGCACGATGGAGATGCGATCGATTCTTCGAGAAGGTATCCATGGCCCGGATGAGGCGCATCTATTCATCCTGCGATATACTCCTCAAGATGAGCAGGGTGGAAGGCTTTTTCGGGCCGCCCCTGGAGATGATGGCCTGCGGAGGCGTTTGCGTAGTCGGTAAAGTCAGCGGGTATGATGAGTATATCAGGGAAGGAGAAAATGCCCTTGTCGTGGAGCCGGGGGATGTCGAGGGGGCCAGGAGCGCGGTCGAAAAACTTCTGTCCGACCCCGGCTTGCGGCATATCCTCCAGGCAAACGGCGCGAAAACCGCCTCCGCCTGGAACTGGGACACTTCCATGGACGCGGTCGAAAATTTCTTTTTCCAGATTGCGGCCGAAATGGACGACTATTCATCGGGGGAAAAACATAACAGGACACTCATGGCCGCCTACGAGGGTATCCTGTCAGCATCGCCTAAGGGCGCCTTCCAGACACTTGCGCACAGGATGAGAAGGGGCACGAATAACCAGTTTTTGTTGAAGGCGGGCGAAAGAATTTACTTGCACATGCTGGGCCACAAGGACTTTTACAGGAAAGTTCTTAAGATAAAGCTCTAGGGATATATGCCCGCAAAATCCTGTCTGTGTGCATCGTTGCCTTTTTGATCACACGCCCCTTCAACAAGAGCTTTACCAAGAGATAATCGACGACCCGACCCGGCACGAGAAGCCTGTTGATGAGGCAGAGTTTATCGAACCAGCCTATATCAACCCGGAGAATATCGCTCGCTTTACCGGACCGGATCCAGTTGCTCGATAGATTCTTCCCGTCCGCCCGTATGCGCCTCATGACGTAGGGTTCGGCCAGATTGTAGATGATCCTTTTATCCCCGCAAAGAACGTTCTTCATAAAAAGGAAATCGTTCGCCACCTTCGCCTCGGCATTGTAGCGGCGGTCCGAGCGTCTGAAGACCAGTGACGTGTGCCATGCAACGTGCGATACCTCCGGCTGCCTTCTCAACAGAAAGGCGTCATACTTCTCGTAGTAGTTGACGATGGCCGTGCCGCAGCCCACGTAGGCGCTGTTCTTTTCCAAAAACTCGATCTGCCTTAAGACCTTGTCCGGGTGCCATATGTCGTCGTGGTCCTGGATGGCGATGTAGTCTCCCTCCGCCCTCTCCAGAAGATAATTCAACCCGCCATAGGCTCCCAGGTTCTCTCTTCCCGCATAGAGCTTCAGTCGAGGCTCCTGCCTTCCGATCCCTTCCAGTATTCCCACCGACTCATCCGAAGAACAATTGTCGAGCACGAGGATTTCGAGGTTTTCATAGGTCTGGTCGATTACCGACCTGATGGTCGCCTCTATGAACTTCTCTGCATTGTAGCAGCAGATAAGGACCGAAACGAGAGGACCGCGGACATAGGTACTTGATGCGTTTCCCTGCATTCCGCCACCATTTTACCTTTTGAGCGTTTGATATGCAAAAACAATCAGGCGGGCGTGGAGCCGGTGCAGGCCGAGAAGCATCCTGCTCGAGGTATAGCGCTTGAGCACCCTGTGCTCTTCTTCGAATTGTCCGGCAAACTCTGCCCCCCCCTTTGACAGGCCGTGAATCCTGAAGAGCGACAGCGGAACATCGATGACGTGCAAAGGATGCCTTTGGATGGCCCTCATCCAGAAATCGTAATCGAAGCAGTATCTCAGGGACTCGTCGAAGGGTCCCACTTCCTCGATCAGTTCCCTGCGCCAGAACGTGCTCGGCTGGACGATGTAGTTTGCGAGTGCGAGCCTTCGAAAGACCGGATGCTTTCGAAGCATCCGTTTGTACGCCTTCACGTATCCCCGTATTCTCCTCCCTTCGGCGTCGATCACATAATGATCGCCCGTCAGCCATGCCGCCTCCGGATGGTGGTGAAAGTAGCGCGCAACAGACTCGAAGGCGCCGGGAAGGTAGACATCGTCCGAGTTGACGAAGGCGACGATGCCGGCCGATGAAATCCTTTGGAGGCCCCTGTTTATGGCTTGCGCCTGGCCGCCGTCTCTTTCACTCACCCACTTGACCCGGGAGCCGTAGCCCTTGAGCACCTCCACGGTGTCGTCCGTTGACCCTCCATCCATGACCCAATAATCGAGATGAGGGTATCCCTGGCCGAGCACGCTGTCGATGGTCTCGGCGATGAAAGCGCCCTGATTGTAGCTCGGCGTGACAACCCCGATCTCCTGGTCGTTCGCACGTGCCGTCACTTTACCTTCTCCTGTCTGTCTATGTACGCAAAAGACCCGCGGAGGCCGGAGACTCGTCTGCCTCAGTTCTCGGTGCGGGCTACCTTCCGCTTATCTTGAGACCCTCTACGAGGAGCGTTGGTGAACCGTAGTCGCCGTAGAAGGTGAGGTCCTTGCCCACGGCCTTTACCTGCCCGAGCAGGTCGAACAGATTTCCCGAAATGATGACGCCCTTGAAGGGCGTCGGCGCGGCCCCCGAATAGTAGTGGCCTATAGCGCCGAGGGAAAAATCGCCCGTGATGGTATTTGCCATGTGGGTGCCCATCAGCTCCTCGACCACAACCCCGCCGCTTCCCGCCTCCGGGTCGTCCATGGGGCCGCGGTCGATAAAGAAACCTCGCGACCCGCATCTCGGCGGCTCCTTGATGCCCGGCCGCACGGCATTGCCCGTGGACTCCTTCTCCATCCTTTCCGCATAATACGTGTCGTAGAGGAAGGCCTGAAGCACGCCCTCTTTCACCAGCACATTCTCCCGAGAGGGAACGCCCTCCCCGTCAAAGGGGAACGCGTCGATCCCCCGGATGCCGGAATCGATGACCGTGAGATGCTCGGAAAAACACCGCGTGCCTACCTTGTCTCTCAGACATGTCTTATGCTTGTACAGGTTCTCCGAGAGGAAGGAAGGAGAGAGAATCTCCAGTAACTGGCACGCGCAGGCCGGCGTCAGAAGGCCATTATAGACGCCTGTCCTAAGGACCTCCCCCGAGAGACAGGAGAGCACCTTTTCCGCTATCCGGCGTCCCAGTGTCCGTCCGTCCAGCGCGCGGTACCGGGACGCCCATGACCAGTCGTACCAGGAAACCTCGTCGCTGCCGTCTTGCGCAACCGCCATGGCGCCGAGGGTGTAGACGGTCTTTTTTGCATGTGCCCGGAGGCCGCGTGAATTTATTATCCCCACGTGCAGCTCCGATTCGTGCAGCTCGCAATTCCTCGTGTGCATGATCCGGCTGTCGGTCAGCCGGATGGTCGATTCCATTTGCAGGAGCGCGTCGATCTTCACCTGGTCGGCGGTTTTTAAGCCTGGCTCGTCGTAGAGGTCGAGGTCGGGATACTGCCCGGGTCCGGAGGGAAACATATAGCATGGGTCCGCATCGAGAAAGGGCATCAGCGCGGTGACATTCTCTAAGAGTGCGTGAGCCGCCTTCTCCCCCTTTTCGAAGGTGTAGGAAAAACACCTCTTTCCATCTTTCACGGCGCGGAGCGAGATGCCTTCCTCCTCCTTGAGCTCCATGGTAAGTAGCTCCCCGTCGGCGGCCTCAAACTTCTTGGCGCGCTCCTTTAACAGGCACACCTCCCAGTCTTCAAAGTGCGGCTCCAGACGTTCTGTCCAGAATTGGCTCTCCATGGCGAAACCTCCTTTTGCCGACACGGTTTTTACGGCAGGTGGGCAATCATTGCGACTTCGTCGCAGAGGGGGAATTTCGGACATTTCACGCAATCGGTCCAGATCTTCTGGGGCAGCCGCGTCTTCTCCACCTCTTTGAACCCGAACCGCCCGAAGAATTCACGTCGATACGTCAGAACGAACAGCTTTCCTACGGCAAACTGCCGCGCCTCCTCCATGCACGCCCTCACAAGGTCCGCACCCACACCCAGACGTCGAAGGTGTTCCACGACGCAGAGAGACCTGATCTCGGCCAGATCTTCCCAACAGATGTGGAGACTGCACGCGCCTCCGAACTCGCCCGTTTCCGTATGCTCACAAACAAAATAATCACGCATGTTATCGTACAACTCAGCCAGCGACCGAGGGAGCATCTCCCCGCGCTCGGCGCACGAGTTGATCAACCTGTGAATGACCGTTACATCGCTAATGCGTGCTTTCCTGAGCATTCCTCAGCATCTCCTCCGCCTGCCCCCGTGTCTTCCCGGTAATCGTGATGCCCCCGAGCATCCGTGCGATCTCTTCGATCCGCTCAACACCCGCGAGCTGCCTGATCGAAGTGCTGGTCGCCGCCTCTTCCTGGTATTTCTTCACAAGGAAATGGTGGTCCGCGTAGACCGCTATCTGCGGGAGATGGGTAATGCAGATGATCTGGTGTTTCTCCGAAAGCTCCCCGAGCCTTCTGCCCACCACCTCGGCTACCCTGCCACCGATGCCCGCATCGATCTCGTCGAAGACAAAGGTCTTGTCCTCTTCGCCGCCCGTGACCTTCTTGACGGCGAGCATAATCCTCGAAAGCTCGCCGCCCGATGCCACCTTCCTTAGCGGCCTCAGGGGTTCTCCCGGGTTTGTCGTGAGCAGGAACTCCACGTCGTCCCTGCCGTCTTCGCCGATCCAGCCCTTGTCCACGATGTCGACCTTGAATTGAACGCCCTTCATGGAAAGAAACGCGAGCTCTCCTTTCACGAGTGCTTCGATCTCCCGCGCCCCACTTCTCCTCGACGCAGACAGCGCGGCCGCCATTTCCCCGACGGCGGCCTCAAGAGATGCCTTCTCCGATTCCATCTCCTCTTCATCCGTCTTCATGTGGAGAAGCTCTTCGAGCCGTTTTCGCGCACAGTCCTCAAACTCCGCGATGCTGCCGTAAGTCTTGCCGTATTTCTCTTTGAGCCCGGCGATCGTCGCCAGCCGCTCCGCGAGCCCTTCAAGCTCGCCCGGCTCGTCATCGAGCGACTTCTCCTCTTCCCTGATCGACCGGACTATGTCCTCCACGTCAAAGGATACACCCTCTATCCTCTTCCTGAGCGCATCCACCCACGCGATGCCTGAAAACGGCCTGAGGAGCGCCGAGCACCCGGCGACCAGGGCGTGGGCCGATTGCTCGTCTTCATACAACCCTCTTGCGACGCCCTCGATGCTGCTCTTTATCCTCGCCGCGTCTTTCAATACTTTCAGCCTCTCCCTGACCCTCTCTTCCTCGCCGGCCCCGATGCGCTCCTTCTCGATCTCCTGAAGCTGGTATGTGAGGAGGTCTATCTCCTTGCCCTGACCGGCAGCAGCAGACTTCCGCGCTTCCAGGAGCCGGCCCACCTCGTCGAGGCGTCTCACCCGGCCGGAGAGGACCTGCCTTTCCCCCTCCAGGTGGAGAAAACGGTCGATCATGGAGACATAATTCTCCTTGCTGAGAAGCTGCTGCGACTCGTTCTGGCCGTACACGTGGATGAGCAGGCTCCCAAGCTCCTCAAGGCTCTTCACCGTGACGGGGTTGCCGTTGATAAAAGCCCGCGACCTCCCTTGGCTGCCTATAATTCTTCTCAAAATATATTCCTCGCCGTCCTGAAAGCAATGACCTATTACCTCGGCGTGCTCCGCCGCTCCCCGGACCACATCGGTCGGCACCCGCGCGTTGAGCAGGGAGGCGAGGGCGTTGATGATGATCGATTTTCCCGCGCCTGTTTCGCCTGTTATGACGTTGAACCCTTCTTTGAACTCCACGTCCAGCTCATCGATAATGGCAAAACCCTTCACCCGCAGGAAAGCGAGCATGCTACCTCTCACCCCACTTCAGCTTATCCCGCAGCACTTCGAAATAACCCCTCGTCTCCGATTTTATCAAAGTCACGGAAAATGCCGATTTTCTCATCATCACCTCGTCCATGTGGTCGAGGGGCAGCCCCACCTGGCCATCCAGGGTCAGTATCACCTTTTCGTCGGGGGAAACGAGCTTTGCCCGCACTATCACCTCCCGGGAGAGGATGATGGGACGGTTGGTCAGCATGTGTGGGCAGATGGGGGTAAGCACGATCTGCTCCAGGGAAGGATAGAGGATAGGGCCGCCCGCGGCCAGAGAATAACCCGTTGAACCGGTAGGGGTGGAAACGATGAGGCCGTCGCCCCGGAAGGTCGTCAGATAGTCGTTGTTCACGTATGTCTCGATATTGATAATGCGCGCCAGGGCATCCTTTGCGATAACCGCGTCGTTGAGGAGAGAAAGGGCGAAGATCTCCTCTCCCTCCCTTTTCACCGCCACATCGAGCATGGCCCTGGTTGAGGTGCAGTAGTCACCCGCGCACACACGTGTCAGCATCTCGGGCAGCTCTTCGAGGGTTATCTCCGTAAGAAAACCGAGGCCCCCCAGGTTCACCCCGAGGATAGGCACGTCCCTCCCCCTCACTTGCCGGGCAACCGAAAGCAGCGTGCCGTCCCCGCCGAGCACCACGATGAGTTCCGCGCCGTCCGCCACGTGCTCCTGCTCGAATGCCTTTCCATGGCCGACCTGCCTCGCTGAATCTTCATCGAGGGCGATGTCGAGAGATGCCCCGTACCGATCGATAATGCCTTGGGCGGCAGCTAAGGCGGCCTCCTTGTTTCTCTTGCAGACGACGTTCATGCGCAGCATGCGCCGGTCTCCTCTCATGCCCGGATCAGAGCAGGCCCCTTTCTTTGAGGCTCGTGTGGCCGCTCCGGGTGATAATAATATGGTCGAGCACCTCGACCCCCATAAGCCGGCCCGCATCGACGAGTCTGCGGGTTACCGTGAGGTCGTCGTCCGAAGGCTCGGGGTCGTCCGAAGGGTGGTTGTGGACAAGTATGATCGACGAGGCGTTGTGCGTCAGGGCGTCCTTGAAGACCTCGCGGGGATGCACGAGGCTCGCGTTCAAGGTCCCCACGGAGATAGTCGATATGCCGATAATCTTGTTCCTCGTGTTGAGAAGGACAAGTTTTAAGTGCTCCTTTGCTTTTTCCTGGATACCTTTTCTCAGGGCTTTTACGAGACGCTCCGGGTCGCTTATGCTGTACTGCCCCACCTCCGGCTCCAGGTCCTGGCGCCGGCCCAGCTCGAAGGCGGCCCTGATCTGGACGGCCTTCGCAAGCCCTATGCCTTTTACCCGGGAAAGCTCCTCGATTGTTGCAAGGCTGACGGCATGGACGTTGCCGAAGGTAGTCAAAAGTTCCTGCGCAATGTGCATGGCCGATTTGCCGGAGACGCCCCTGCCTATTATCAACGCGAGCAGCTCCAGGGACGAAAGCGCTTCGGCCCCAAGTGCCTGCAGGCGCTCCCGCGGCCTTTCGGCCCTGGGGAGATCGTGTATGGTAAAGGAGTTCTCCATGGATGTCGCTAAAGATTATACAGGTTACACCGGCAATTACAACCACGTTTTTGCGGAGTTAGGCCGGGCAGGCGCCGGGAGACCAGCCAATCGGTCTCAGTCGGCCGAGACAACGAGCCGGTCTTCCGCCTCCACCTGCGTTCCGCGGGAGTCGAGGATGAAATAGCCGTTCTTGCTCATGGGCGGAATAGTGACGACGAACGTCCCTTTTCCCAGCGCATGAGCGGGCAGCGGTATCCCGTTGTAGTAGACCGTCACGTCTTCTCTCGGGGGCGTGACCCGGATATGTACCTTCTGACCCCACCGCACGGACCTGGGCTCGAAAGAAAAGGCCCATCCTGCGGGCATGCGGGCCTTGGCCGCCCCATGGACGGCCCGGCCCGGCCATATCCAACCGCCGGAGAACGGCGACCGGCCCGGTCCCGGCCCGGTCGCCGCTGGGGGCTCTTTGAGATGGAGCGTCAGGCCCACGACGAGTACGGGGATAGCACAGGCCAGAAGCGCCCGCGCAACTTTTTTCCCGAGAAATGAGGGCTTCTTTATCCGGTTAACTATCACTATTGAGATAACGAGGAGTCCCAGGGCGATGAGAAGGGATGGCAAAGGCGGAAGTACCACGACTCAATTATAGCAGAACTGACGACGATTATCACCTTTCCTGGGCCACCCTCGGCGCCGCCCGCGCCGGCACCAGGGACTTGCGAATCTCCTCTTGAGTGGGCTATCATAGTGCAAAGGCTGCTCTATGATGCGGCCCGGCGCCTGTCTTTTCACGTTTCCCGTTCATCCTTTCTATGGAGGGGCGGCCGGGTGCCCCGCCTGGGCAGCGCGGGTCGTGGCTTTGTAGACAGAAGGGTGGTAACGCGAGCCCCCAATGGGTGTCGCGCCTGGGACGCGGCCGCCCATGTGTAGGTGAGTGCATGAAAGCAGTGCTCCAGCGGGTCAAGACAGCTCGTGTCAGCGTCGAGGGGCGGACGGTCGGCGAGATCGGCAAAGGGCTTCTCGTGCTCGTCGGCATCGGCGCAGGCGACACGGTCAGGGATATCGACTGGATGGTGGAGAAGATCGTCAACCTGAGGATCTTCGAGACCGCCGAGGGCAAGCTCGACAAGTCGGTGCTCGATGTGGGCGGCAGCCTCCTTCTCGTGAGCCAGTTTACTCTCTACGGCGACTGCAAGAAAGGCAGGCGGCCGTCGTTCTCGGACGCCATGGACGCGGAAACAGCGCGAGAGATGTTCGGGCTGTTTACGGCGCGCGCCGCGGAAAAAGTGAAAAAGGTAGAGACCGGCGTATTCCGGGCCTCCATGGACGTCCACCTCGTCAACGACGGACCGGTCACGCTGATCCTCGATTCAAGGGCATAGCCGGGCAAGGGCGGGCAGGGTCCGCCACCGGCGGTACCCTCCTGTTCCATTCAGAAGCCTCTACAATTTTTCGTTGACAATCTTCAAGTCCTTTAGCTATTATGGCTAGAAGGGTGTTCTCCCATAAACACATTGCTGAGGAGGTGAGGATAACGCGAATATGAGTAGGGAGAACCCTAATCTGTGTGGTTACCTCGGGTGCTGGATAAACGTGTTCTTCCGGCGAGCTTACGAGGCTGCGGCAGCCGGGAGATCAAAAAAAAGGGGGGGCTATGGTTTCGCTTCGTGTGAATGGGAAGAACTACAGCGTTGACGTACCGAACGACGTGCCTCTGCTATGGGTCCTGCGCGACCATCTCAAGCTTACGGGGGCCAAGTACGGGTGTGGGGTGGGCGAATGTGGAAACTGTACGGTGCATATCGATGGTAAAGCGCAGAGGTCGTGTTCTGTTCCCGTCGGAGACGTGCAGGGAAAGCGGATAACGACGATCGAAGGGCTTCCGGAAAACCATCCGGTGAAACGGGCATGGGTTCAGGAGCAGGTGCCTCAATGCGGCTACTGCCAGCCGGGCATCATTATGCAGGTCTCGGCCCTGATCCATGAGGCAAAAGACCCGGACCCGGATAAGATCGTCGCCGCCATGGACAATGTGCTCTGCAGGTGCGGCTCGTACCCCCGCATCAAGCGCGGCATAAAGACGGCCGTGGAGATCGTGAGAAAGGAGGGCAAGAGGTCATGAAATCATCCATATCTCGCCGGGATTTCTTGAAAGGATCGCTGGCTGCGGCAGGCCTCACCATCGGCGCCTCCCTCACGCCCTTCGGCACGAAGCTCTTGAGCGGCGCCGAAATGAAGAATGGGTTCAAACCCACCGTATGGTACGAGATCACGCCGAACAATATCGTCACGGTGTGTATACCAAGCTCTGAAATGGGCCAGGGCGTGAGAACAACCCTTGCGATGATCGTTGCCGATGAGCTCGAAGCAGACTGGAAGGATATTCGCGTGCAGCAGGCACCCGCAGGAGATGCCTTCAAGAATCCCTTGCTGCACGATCAGCTTACCGTGGCAAGCTCAAGCGTCAGGGGTTACTATGAGCCGCTGCGCAAAGCCGGAGCAGCGGGGCGTATGGTGCTTGTCAAGGCTGCGGCGAAAGAGTGGAAGGTGGCCGAAGATGAGTGTGGCAGCCGAAAAGGGGTCGTAACGCACAAGAAGAGCGGCCGGAAACTCACCTATGGAAAACTCTGTGAAAAGGCGACGGCGTTCCAGGTGCCCCAGGAGCCTGTCCTGAAGAAGGAAAGCGAGTTCATCTACATCGGGAAGGCCATGCCCCGCGTGGATATACCGGAGAAAGTTGCCGGAACCGCCGTCTACGGCATGGATGTCACGGTCCCGGGCATGCTCTACGCCTCTACCGCCCGCCCGCCCGCCTTCGGCGCAAAGCCGGCGGGGTATGACGAGCAGGCCGCAACCGCGGTTAAAGGCGTGCGTAACGTGGTCCCCACACCTTTCGGCATCGGCGTATGCGCGGATTCGCTCGATGCCGCGTGGAAGGGCCGGGAGAGCCTCAAGGTCAAATGGGATAAAGGGGCCCTTCCCGATATGAACAATGACTCCATAGAAAAGCACTTTATGGAGGAGCTTGATAAACCGGGCTCAAAGGTAAAGGACGCGGGAGATGCGAAGCAAGCCCTGGCCGCTGCGGTAAAGAAGGTGGAAGCGGTATATTTCGTGTCGGCCATCGCCCATACCACCATGGAGCCGATGAACTGCACAATCCACGTGCAAAGGGACCGCTGCGACGTGTGGGCGCCGACCCAGGGCCCGCTCGTGGCCAAAATGGTTGCTTCCCAGGTGGCGGGTATGCCTCCCGACAAGGTCCACGTCCATCCCACCCTTCTCGGCTGTGGCCTGGGCAGGCGCGCCGCCCCTGATTTCATCGTTGAAGGGGTGATCCTCTCCAAGGTGTCGGGGAAACCGGTGAAAGTCGTTTGGTCCAGGGAAGAAGATATCCAGCACGATTTGTTCAGGCCCGTGACTTGCCAGAGGATTACGGCCGGTCTCGATGCCGGGGGCAGGCTCACCGCATGGTCCCACAAGGTAGTCACGCCTTCTCTCATGAAAGATATCGACCCCAAGGCGGTAGTCAACGGGGTCGATTTTATGAGCCTCTGGGGCCTCGCCGATTTTCCCGGATCACCTGATAATAACAACATCGTGTATGAGATACCCAATTTCTTCCTCGAATACCTGATCGACGATCTCCCCATCCCCGTCGCGCCATGGCGGTCGGTACAGAACGCGCCGAACGCCTTCGTCACCGAATCATTCGTCGATGAGCTTGCGCACGCAGCAGGCAAGGATCCCCTGGCTTTCCGCCTAGGACTGCTGAAAAACAATATGCGCGCCGGTCGCGTGCTTCAGAAGGCCGCGGAAAAGGCAGGCTGGGGTAACACTATGTCTCAGGGACGGGCATTGGGCATCGCCCAGCACTCCTGCTTCGGCACCTATGTGGCCCAGGTGGCGGATATCTCCGTTAATCAAAAAAACGGGGCGATAAAGGTCCATAAGGTTGTGGTGGCTGTAGACTGCGGCCCTGTCGTTAACCCGGGTCCGCTGCACGCGCAGATCGAAGGCGGCGTGATCATGGGCCTCTCCAGCGCCCTCAAAGAGAAGGTCACGTTTGCCGACGGAGGGGTGAAATCAGCCAACTTTCACGATTATCACCTGCTGAAAATGTCGGAAACTCCCGAAATCGAGATCCATGTGATCGACAGTAAGGAGAAGATGGGAGGGATGGGAGAGCCGCCTGTCCCGCCCGTCGCGCCGGCGGTCGCCAATGCCTTTTTTAATGCCACGGGCGTCCGCATAAGGCGTCTTCCCCTCGATCCCGCCACAGTGTTGGAGGCGATGGGGAAAAAGGCATAACAAGAGAGACTGAGAAGGGGCGGCAGGCCGATTCCCTTGTGCCTGCCGCCCCTCATTTTTCTCACCCTTAGTGCCGTCTTATGTAAGAACCCTCGGCTTTCCCGGCCTCCGATACCATCATGGAACTCTGCACATGTCTCCGCCCTATCTCGAGAGGGCCTTCAACTGCCGGACCTGGGCCCTGGCCATCTCGGCCCGCTGCCCGGAAGGCTCGACTTTCAGGAAGTCCTCCCAGGCGGCAATCGCCCCGTCCACGTCCTTTTTGTCATGCTGGAGCACCACGCCGAGATTAAACCTGCTGTTCTTGTGGGTGGGGTCCAGCCGGGCGGCTTCCCGGAATTCCCGTATTGCGCGGTCATAATCGTTGACGGCCCTGTACATGATGCCGAGATCGGTATGGACGTCGGGGTTTTTCGGATCGATTGCAAGGGCCCGCAGGTACGCGTCGATTGCCTTCGCGTACTGGTTAGCGTCGAAATAAAAGTTGCCAAGGGAGATCGCGGCCTGGGCGGTTTGGGGCGCGTTGCGGACGGCGGCTTCCAGCCTGCCCGCCTCATCGGCGTCCATGGCGCGGGGAACGGCTTCGGCGCGCATGCCCGCAGGCTGCCCCGCTGCATGCTCACCGGCATAGAACTTGATGCCGACGACGGCACCCACCAGGAAACCTGCGACAAAGGTGGCGACAAGAAGGATGATCACATTCTCTTTCTTCATGCATTCACTTTAAGCGTTCTGCGTAGCGATTTCAAGAGGGGACGCGGCAATGTTTTTGACTCCCGACCGAGGACTCTGCTATACTCCGTGGTGTCTTTCATCGCCGATTTGCACATCCACTCACGCTACTCCAGGGCGACGAGCCCGCTGATGGCGCCGGAAGTCCTTTGGAAATGGGCACAGCTCAAAGGCGTGACCGTCGTCGGAACGGGCGATTTCACGCATCCCGCGTGGAGGAGCGAGCTTGAGGAGAAGCTGGTTCCTGCGGGCAACGGGCTTTTTCAGCTCAAAGAAGAGCACAGGGGAGGGGGCGTGCCCGATTCGTGCAAAGCCGAGGTCTTTTTCCTCCTTTCCGCCGAGATAAGCTGTATTTACCGAAAAGAAGGCAGAACGCGGAAGGTCCACTGTCTCATCTTTGCCCCTGACATGAGGGTCGCGGCCCGGTTGGGCCTTGCGCTTTCGAAGATAGGCAGCGTCGCATCGGACGGCAGGCCCATCCTGGGGCTCGACGCGGAGGTGCTGCTCGGGATGCTCCTCGACACCGAGCCTTCGGCCATGCTGGTCCCCGCGCACGTATGGACCCCGCATTTCTCGGTGTTCGGCGCGGCATCCGGGTTCGATTCATTGGAAGAGTGCTTCGGCGAGCTGACGCCGCACATTCATGCCCTGGAAACGGGCCTCTCCTCCGATCCCCCTATGAACCGGCGCGTCAGCGCCCTCGACCGCCTCGCCCTCCTTTCCAACTCCGACGCCCATTCACCGGCGAAGATAGGGAGGGAAGCGACCGTTTTCGGAACGGAGGTCTCATATCAAGGGATCACCGGGGCGATCAGGACGGGTCGCGGTCTCCTCGGCACCATAGAGTTCTTCCCCGAAGAGGGGAAGTACCACTATGACGGCCACCGGCAATGCGGCGTGTGCTGCTCGCCGGAAGAGACGGTCGCCCGCAAGTACCTCTGCCCCGTCTGCGGCAGGAAGCTGACCACGGGCGTCGCCCACCGCGTCGAGCTCCTGGCGGATAGGCACCAAGGGTCCGGACGGGCCACCGCGCCCACCTTTTGGTCGGCGGTCCCCCTTGCGGAAGTCCTCTCGGAGGTCATGGGTGTGGGCACCGCGAGCAAGACCGTGCAGGAGGCGTACATGAGGCTCCTCGCCTCGCTGGGCAACGAGTTGAGCGTGCTCTTGAAAACGCCCCCGGCCGACATCGCCGCCGCCGCGCCGCCCCTTGTGGCGGAAGCCATCGGCCGGGTACGGCAGGGACTTGTCCACGTCAGTCCTGGTTATGACGGCAGGTACGGGTGCGTAAAGATCTTCTGACCCGAAATCAGCCATCCTCCGATACATGATCGATATCTGTCAGACATTATGATATAATCCATGACCGTGATGTGCATAGTGGGAGCAGGTGATACGAAAGGTGAGAACCTCGCGCACGGGATATCGGCTATTGCTATGTGCTTGTAATTAGAGCGTACGCGTGCCGAGGGAAAAGTCGAGGGAATGTCGATTAAATAAAAAGCAGGGATTCAGCCTCCACAAAAATGAGTTCATTCTAAAAAAACTATTGACATGATGTTAGACAGGGTATAGTATTGTAATACTGCTTGAGCCAAACCACCCGCGAGGGTGGGACGGAAAGCCAAAGGGTCTCCCGCAAGACAGCCTGGTTGCCAGTAAAAAGATGGTAAAGGAGGCTGTTATGAGTCGGCACAAAAGTGAAGGGAAAGGAGAGACCAAAAGGGTTTTCGTGATTTTCGCGGCTGTAATGTTTCTATTGATGACGGGTATAGGCGGCGCATTCGCCGACACCCTCGTGCTTCAGGGCACTGTTAGTAGCAACCCCAGTTTCAGCGGCGTCTACGTGGGTCCCTACCCGATTACCGTGAACGGTGTACCCATGAATCTCATCTGTGACGACTATGCCACCGAGATCGCGCCGAATTATAGCTGGAGCGCGACCGCTTACACGTTCAGCCAGCTTCAAGACATGAAATTCTACAGCAACCCGAGCTTCGGCAATGGTGCTTCTAACCCCGCCCAGGCATACAAGGAGGTCTTCTACCTTTCCGGGCAGATGATGCAACAGCCCAGTGCGAACTGGGGTGCTATTCACTTTGCGATCTGGGAGATTCTGGATCCTAGCGCTCCCAGCGGACCCACGGGCAGTGGACCCAGTTCGACGAGCTATTGGCTTAGCCAAGCTACCACTAACTGGCAGAACGTGAACACGGCCGATTTCATCGTCTATACTCCTGCAAGTCTGGCTATCGGTAACGCTTCCGACGGACAGATGTCTCAGGAATTCATACGCGTCGTGCCTATCCCACCTTCCGCTCTGCTCCTCGGAACCGGCCTTTTCGGCCTCGTGGGACTGAGGAGAAGATCCAAGATGTAAAAGTCCTGCAAACAGTTGAGGGAGGCGCGTTGCGCGCCTCCCAACCCTCCCTCTTTTTGAGGGCGGATGCAAGTAAGAACGTGTGAAAGGTGGTGTTTCTATGAAAGATGCCCTGATATGTCTCCGCATAAGCAACGATCTGCGCAGCTCGCTCCGGCGCATCTCGGGAGCTGGATAGAAGATCCCTCTCTTCCACCATCGAAAATATTCTCTACGCCTACACGGAACAGCGACGCCTGCAGGACATGGCCGAAGAGAAACGGCGCTATCCCCGGAAAACGATCTCTGCCCCGGCGCTTGTGAGAGGCCCTGACGGCGCCGTACATGCCGGGACGGTATGTGATATCTCATTGGGAGGGGTGTGCGTCGCGGCGCCTGCGGACTTTCCGTACAAGGCTGGGGAGGACCTCAAGATATCCGTCATCTTCACCCTGCCGAAAAGCCAAGCGCCCCTGGCCGTGCAGTGCATACCGAGGCACGTCCAGCCAGGCCAACAGGTGCACATGGGGGCATCTTTTGTCGACGACGGCTGCCAGTCCTTCGTTGCAATTCGCCGCCATCTCATGAACTGATCACCCGCATAACCCGATCCCGCCGCAGGGCGAGTCAGGCGATCACTGCTGGTCGTTTTTTGCTTTTGTTGAGGGTATGCGGGATTCGCACGGGACCTTGGTCTGGCAGAGGCCGCAGCCGTACGCCTCCAATCCATAAGCTTCCAACGCACGCGCTCGCTCCACAGTCTCGATGTACTGCCGGCACTTCCCCTTGTCGTGTCCCTGAGGGCTGATAGCGCCGGCAGGGCACCGGCCCATGCATTTGCCGCACGCGCCTTCCTGGGAAAAGAAGAGGCAGTATGCATGAGGGTCGCTATAGGCCCTGGGCGTGGGCGGGATGGAAAGGCGCGCCACGACGGAGCCGCAGCGCATGGCCTTGCCCAGCGGGGTTATGAGGCCGTCGCACAGGCCGAATGTGCCCAGACCTGCTGCGTAGGCCGCGTGCCGCTCCGACCAGGTAGAGGCCATGCCGCATCGCTCCGACGTTTTCATGCTGAAGGACGACAAATTTGTCGGGGCCACGGCCTGATAACCCGCGTCACTCAGCCTGGAGACCAGGTAGTCCCGCAGCTTCACGTTGAACTCTTCCCCAAACTTTCTTGACCGGAGCCAGCGTTCGGAGGCGTGGACCGTTTCTTTTCGCTGGTCGGCTTTCGTTGCCCGCGTCTGAGGCAGGATCCAGGTGATCACGGTGAGCTGCTCGGGCGTAATCCAGACATCGGGAAAGGCCTCGGTGAATGCCTCCATCGGCGTCCAGTGAAAAGGGCCTATAAGCCTCTTGAATTCACCATACAGGGGGTCGTCGCCGCTGGAAAAGCCGACGAGGGGCACGTCGAACGCGGGTTCATCGTGCGTATCGCCTAGGTTGTTCCCCGGTGACTTCGTAAAGTCCCTGACGGACTCTTCCACCCAGGCGGAAAGGCTGAACCGGTCTTTCGTCAGCATATGGGACTCCTTCGTCGATGATGGGGTATGGGCAATACCATTGGAACGTTTACATATGAAGCCGATCCTTTATAGTATACCAGAAAATTCCACTCCGGCCAATCGGTTTTTCAGACAACATGTCACACGCGAGGACGACGCGATGACATTATTCTGACACCCCCACCGTCAAGCCCTGCCACAGGCACGCCGACTGGCGTCGCACGAGCCATAGAAAGGCACGTCCGGGCGACGCGGCCCGTGGCCGGATCACATGGCACGGTGATTGCAAGCCCTTGTGGCAAGTGCTCAAATATCGCGTGTCGCATGAGGAGCCGCATGATTGATCTGGTTGGATTCTCCCTGTTTTCACTTCAGGACTTAGACGGGGCGGAGACTTCACCCTATGCCGTAAACGCGCAGACGGGTGCCTCGGCCGGCAGGGCGAGCGCATTCCTCAGCATTCTGATGGAACGCGTCGCGCAGATCAACGGACAGATAGCGGCAAAGCCGCCCGGCTCGGTTTCTACGGTATCGCAGGTCACGACCCCAGGCCCGCCGGCAAGCGAGAAGGGCGCGGCGGACAACGTTGCCATGAGAGAGGCTCTCAGGTTTGTCCTTGAGCATGAAGGAAGCCGCTATGTGGCGAATGACGCGGGCAAGGAATCATCCAAATACGGCATCCTCCAGAAAACCGCTGCCAGGTGCGGCTACAGCGGGGACCTGCGACATATGTCGCAGACCGACGCGGAAGCAATCTACCGGAAAATATGGAACGAGTCGGGCAGCCGGAACCTGCCCGCGGGACTTGCGCTTATCCATTTCGACACCTATATGAACAGCCCCCAGGCCGCAAAGAAAATGCTGCAGGCATCGGGGGGCGACATGAACGCGTACCTGCGGCTCCGCACGCAGCGATATACCCGCCTTTCCGAGCTGAGACCGGCCAGATACGGACAGTATATGAAAGGTTGGATGAAGCGAATCCACGACCTTCAAGCCGTGGCGGCTCAAGCAGCGCCGTCATCCACGAGGGCATCCATATGACACGGCAAACGCCGCGTCTTCCCCGCTGTTTCCCCCTAGGCGCTGAAAGGCAGTGGCTCAAACCCCTGCCTTTCAGCGCCACCCCCCCCTTTTTTTAAACAGTGAAAAGCGGCCGTGCACCGTGTTATATAGTTATGAGTATGCACGGTTTTCTCAAGACAGTCTTTGAGGAGGGGCTGCGCCTTATTTTCAGGCTCTATTTCTGCCTCGTCCACCGTGTCAGGGTCGAGGGTCTGCAACGTGTACCGAGAGACGCAGCCAGGCTCATCGTGATCGCCAATCACGCTTCCCTTCTCGACGGTCTGCTTGTCTGGACGTACCTCAAGCTGCCGTTCAAGATCGTGGTCGACCGGACGGTGGCCGCAAAGCTCCTCTTCCGCCCCTTTGCGCACAATAGCCATACCATCGAGATCGATTCGATGAACCCCTATGCCCTGAAGGAGGTGACCCGCTTGGTGGCGGGGGGCACGCCCCTTCTCATCTTCCCCGAAGGCCGCATGACCCTGACCGGGAGCCTTATGAAATCTATGACGGGACGGCTTTTGTCGCGCTGCGCACGGGCGCCAGGATCCTCCCCTTGCACCTCGGCACGTACGGGACGCTCTTTGCGAAAAAGCATCCCGGCCGCACATTCTTCGGCCGCGTAGCCATCACCGTCGGCACGCCCCACCCACCACTCTCCCTCGACCATCTTCCCCGCAGCAAGAGGAAGCAGGAAGCCACGAGGATCATCTACAGGATGCTCTCCGAGGTCTACCTGGAGGCCCAGGCGGCGCCGTCGACGCTGGGGCGCGAGTTTATCCGGAAGTGCAGGGAATATCGCGGAAGGCCGCTTTTTGACGACGCGACCGGCAGCCGGGTGACCTACGGGAAAGCCCTCGCCGCCGCCTTTGCCCTGGGCCGCCTCCTGGCTGACGGCAAGGGGAGCGTCGCCATCATGCTGCCGAACCTTACCATAACCGCCCTTATTTTCATGGGCCTGCAAATCTTTAAGAAGACCGTAGTATTCCTCAACTATTCGGCGGGTCGCGCCGCGATCGGGCATGCCCTCGCAAAGGCCGACCCGACTCTCGTCGTGACGTCCCGCGCATTCCTTGAGAGGATGCGCATCGCGGAAGATGTTTTCGGGACCTGGCAGCTCGTATTCGTGGAAGACCTGAAAGCGCGGGTGTCTGTCGTGGACAAGGCGTGGGGCATTATGCACAGCTTTTTCCCCGGCAGGTATGCGCGGATGGTGCCGGGCGAGGAGCAGTCGACGGCGTGCATCCTTTTTACCTCCGGCTCGGAGGGGGCGCCGAAAGGCGTTTGCCTCTCCCACGAAAACCTCATCACGAACGTCCATCAGGCGCTCTCTAGGATCGACGTATCGGGCCAGGACCATTTCTTCAACGCCCTACCCCTCTTTCACGCCTTCGGCCTTACCGTGGGGACGATCATCCCCCTATTCCTCGGCAGCCGGGCGTTCTTCCACGTGAGCCCCCTCCATTACCGCCTCGTCCCCGAGCTGGCCTACGCCAAGGGGTGCACGGTCCTGTGCGCCACCCCCACGTTCCTCAAGGGCTACAGCCGGCGGGCGAACCCCTACGATTTCTATTCGATGCGCCATGTCTTCAGCGGCGCGGAGCGCCTCCCCGACGCGCTCTTCGACGAGTACGCGAAGAAATTCGGCATACGGGTGCTGGCAGGCTACGGGGTCACGGAATGTTCCCCCATGGTCAGCATCAATAGCAGCCTTGAAAACGCGTACGGGACGGTGGGGATGGTGCTGCCCGGTATAGAGTATAGGCTTGGCACGGTTCCGGGCATAGACGCGTGCGGCGGCCGCACGGGCAAGCTCCTCCTTCGGGGCAGGAACGTCATGAAGGGGTATCTTAATGACGAGAAGGCGAACCACAAGTATCTCGTCGAGGACGAGGGCTGGTACGATACGGGCGATGTCGTAGAGATCACCGAAGAAGGGTTCCTGAAGATCGTGGGCAGGTTAGGGCGCTTTGCCAAAGTGAGCGGAGAGATGGTCTCCCTTGCCTCGGTGGAGGACGCGCTCGCGGGAGCGTTCAGCGGCGGCAACCGGGTTTTGGCGGTGATCGCGCTGCGCGACGAGCACCGAGGGGAGAGGCTAGTGGTGGTCACGAACAATCCCGGCGTCGACGTCAAGGCGGTCCGGGAGACACTACGGGGAAAGGGCTTTTCCGATCTGGCGGTCCCGCGGGAAGTGCGCTTCATGAAGGAGATGCCGAAGCTGGGGACAGGTAAGATCGATTATGTCGCATTGGGAGCGATCGTCGAGGGGTAAGAAACGACGGGCAAGCCCACGCTTCAGACTCTGCACCCTCCTGATTGCTCCGTCGTCTTTTTATGGTTAAGCTTATGCAAGACCACATATGGGTGAGCTTTAGAGACTGGGGGCGGCTCACCGGCTCTGGGGATCGGGGAAAGGAGAACAGATGCAGGGCGTGACGGCTATCATTTTGGGCGGCGGCCGTGGAACGAGGCTTTATCCGCTGACATTGAACAGGGCTAAGCCGGCGGTGGGCTTCGCAGGCAAATATCGCATCATCGATATCCCCTTGTCGAACTGTATAAATTCCGGGATCAAGCGCATCTTTGTGCTGACCCAGTTCCTGTCGGCGAGCCTCCACCGCCACATAATGCAGGCCTACCGGTTCGACGACTTCAGCGACGGTTTCGTCGATATCCTTGCGGCCGAGCAGACGGCGCAGGGATCGGATTGGTTTCAGGGACCCGCAGACGCGGTGCGGGCAACGCTCGATCACACGATATACTATAAATCCGAGCAGATACTCATCCTCTCGGGCGATCAGCTCTACCGCATGAATTTCGCTAACCTCATCCGCGCCCACGAAGAGACAGGCGCGGACATCACCATCTGCGTCTGTCCCGTCAACAGGACTGAGGCACGGAGGATGGGGCTCGTGGGGATCGACAGGTCCGGCTGCGTGCAACGGTTCGCGGAAAAGCCCCGGGAGGACCGGATAATAGACTCCTTTCCTGTCCCTGCGGCGCTTTTCGGGTCTGATGCAGCGATCGAGCCGGACAGCTTTCTCGGCTCCATGGGAACTTACGTGTTCAAGCCGGAGGTACTTTCAAGGGCGCTCGGTGAAAATGGCGCGAATGACTTCGGCACCGGTATTTTCGAGTGGGCCATCGAGCATTGCAGGGTAATGGCCTACCCCTTTTCCGGTTACTGGAGGGATATAGGGACGATAGAAGCCTTCTTTGAGGCGAATATCGCTCTTGCCCGGCCGAATGCCCCCTTCGAGGTCTACGCCCCGCGCTGGCCCATCTATACGCGCTACCGTACACTGCCGCCCAGCCGCCTCATCGGCTCGGAAATCCGGGACAGTCTCCTCTCCGAGGGGTCGCTGATCAG
Organism: uncultured delta proteobacterium; assembly: GCA_963768735.1. Classification (GTDB taxonomy): domain Bacteria; phylum Desulfobacterota; class Syntrophorhabdia; order Syntrophorhabdales; family WCHB1-27; genus BOG-1155. Next base: position 994,316 of record CAVYJH010000003.1, read on the forward strand.
CTACGCCCGTGTGGTCGACTCCGTGGTCGGCGTGCGCAGCGTGATCGGCAAGGGCAGCTCGCTCAACCAGGTGGTGCTGCTGGGAGGAGACTATTACGACGGGGAGCAGCTCCTCATGGGGCAGGGCCCGGACAGCGGAAAAGAGCCCCCTATCGGGATCGGGAGAAACTGTACCATCGAGCGGGCCATAATCGACAAGAACGTCCGCATAGGGGATGGGGTGACGATTCGAAAGAAGCCCCGGAACGGGGTGTTTCAGATAGGGCCGTCCTGGTCCTGCGACGGGGTCACGGTAATACCGAAAGGCACGGTCATCCCCTCGGGCACCGAGATATAGAGCTTTTTGCAAAGCAAAGTCTCGATGGGAGAAGTCCCGTAAGCAAGCAACTTTTATATCATAGACACTGAGCCGGATCGGTGGACGATGGCATGGAGGGAATGCTTCATCTGTGGATGCACTGTGAGCCATGTTGACCGGAGGCGTACTGCCGTACGTTGGAGGTCACATGGCGAGCAGGGCGCCGCAGAGGGAGTATTCCCTCCATGCCATCAGCCCTGGAGGGTCACCTCTCCCGCCCTTCCCCTGACGGTCCCATAACGGCACTCGCATACGGGCAGGTCTCCGCCTGCCTGCAGCGACGCGGCTATATCGATGAGCCGCACGTAGCGGTAGGTCCGCTCCAGGGACTGCTCGATGAAGGAGGCGAGGAAACCGGTCCAGCGGTTCCCCTCCAGCTCGGTATGAATGGACATGACGTTGAGCCCGGCCGTGAGCGAACCGGCGAAAAAGCGGGCCAGGGCTCCTTGTTCCTTGCCCTCCAGCCCCACCATCTCGTCGAGGGTTGGGAGGGTCGAGGGGATTTGCAGCACCTTAAACGTCCTCCCCCCCATCCTCGGGTAGTGGGGGCCGCGCCCCCTGGTATCGCTGCTGTAGACAAAACCATGCTCCTCGAAGAAGGCAAGGGCGTGGGCGTTGATCATCCAGCCCGGGGCGGCAAAGGAGACGGGTTTCCTGCCGAGGAGCGTCTCGTACACCCGCGTTGCCTTGTCGAGGGTCTTTTCCGTGCGGTCCCGGTCCATGTGCTTGATGTGGTCGTGCCAGTACACATGGTCGAGTCCGTGGATGCCCAGCTCATGGCCGCTATCAACGATCCGGCGCAGAAGGTCTTGATGCCGCAGGGCGATTTCAGGGCCCGGCAGGAGGAGACCCCTCATGAGCGTTTTGACGCCGTATGTCTCCAGCACCCCCACCCGAGCCGCCTTCGACATAAAACCTGGCCGGGTGAAAACCCGCTTTACGGTCCAGCCGGTATGGTCTTTCCCCATGGGGACGAAGAAGCTTGCCCGCACGTGGTACTTCTCGAAAAGCGCGAGGAGGCGGGGTACCCCACGCCTCATACCCTCAAAGGTATCGACGTGGACTTCCAGCCCTATGACCTTTTCCATTACACGCTTGTCTTCGATTCGATGTAGTATTCTATGGTCTTCCTGAGCGCGGTGTCGAGGTCTACCTTTGGCTCCCACCCGAGGATCTCCCTGGCTTTCTTGATGGAAGGGACCCTGCGGTCTATGTCCTGATACCCTTTGCCATAGAAGTCTCCCGAAGAGACCTCTATGATCTCGGAAATCTTCATCTCCCCTCCGTTCCCGGGATAGCTCACGAAGATGTCCCGGAGCTTATGGGCAAGCTCCCTGATCGTCGCCTCGTTCCTGGGGTTCCCCAGATTGAATATCTCACCGTTGCAGACGTCGTTCTTGTTCTCGATGACCCTCATGAGACCGTCTATGCCGTCGTCCACATAGGTGAAGCACCTTTTCTGCTCGCCCCCGTCGACCAGCCGGATAGGCTCGCCGCGAAAGAGACTCGATATGAACTGGGTAACTACCCTGGAGCTCCCCTCCTTCTCCGGCTCGAGGGTCAAATCGTCGAGCTTCGGGCCTATCCAGTTGAAAGGCCGGAAGAGGGTGAACCGAAGCCCCTTCTGAAAGCCGTATGCCCAAATGACCCGGTCGAGGAGCTGCTTCGATATGCTGTAAATCCACCGCTGTTTTTTGATCGGTCCCACCACGAGCGGGCTTTCGTCCTCGTTGAATTCCTCATCGGGACACATACCGTAGACCTCTGACGTGGAGGGGAAAATCAGCCTTTTGTCATACTTGACGCACAGCCGGACGACCTGCAGGTTCTCCTCGAAGTCGAGCCCGAACACCTTGAGCGGCTCTTTGACATAGGTAGCTGGTGTGGCTATGGCGACGAGGGGGAGGACAACGTCGCATTTCTTCACGTGGTATTCTATCCATTCCTTGTTTATTGAGATATCGCCCTCGACAAAGTGAAAGCACCGGTTGCCGTGGCACTTGTCCAGCTTGTCCTCGCGTATATCCATGCCGTAGACTTCCCAATCCGTCTTTTCGAGGACGTGGCCGGCCAGGCTGTTTCCGATGAATCCATTGACGCCGAGAATCAGAATTTTCAAAACTTTCCTCCTAAAGATTTCGTAGTGATGTCGTGGAGGGAGAGGAAACGCTCCGCATCCATTTCATCCTCACCTTCCTGCTGAAGCGATGTGACGTGAAGCAGCCCCTCTCCTGTTTTGACGAGAAGAGGGTGTGTCGAAACCACGGTGCCAGGGGCGCCTTCCGCGGTCGAATCCTGCGGAACGGCCTTCCAGATGAAAAGCTTCCGGCCGCCAAAAAAGGTGTAAGCCCCCGGGTAGGGGTGGGTGACGGCCCTTATAAGGTTGTAGATAGCCATGGCGCTCATTCCCCAATCTATACGTCCGTCCTCCGGCTTCCGGCCGCCATAGTAAGAAGAGGCCCCTTCCTGCGCCCTTCTTTCAAAGGTCCCCGCCTCCAGCAGGGGGATCACCTCTCTCATGAGCGCCTGGGCGGCAGAGGCGAGTTTCAGGGCGAGGGTCCGGGCTGTATCCTCGAAGGCGATGTCTACCTCTTCCTGCCCCACAATCTCCCCGACGTCCGGTTTTATCTCCATGACGTGGAGCGTGACCCCAGTCCGCTTCTCACCCTCTATCAGCACCCAGTTGACCGGGCAGCGACCGCGAAATTTCGGGAGCAGGGAGCCGTGCAGGTTGAGGGGTGCGATCTTCGGTATCTCAAGGATTTCTTTTGGAAGCATGTGCCGGTAATAGAAGGAGAAAAGGTAGTCGGGCGCGAACGCCTTTATGCGCTCGACCCAGACCGGGTCCCGCAGACTCTCCGGCTCGTACACGGGTATGCCGTGCCGCTCCGCGAGGATACGGGGCGTCCGGAACCATATCTCCTCTTTCGGATCGTCCTTGTGGGTAAAAAGGGCCGACACCGAGATCCTGCTTCCCGAGCAGCTCTTCCAGACAGACATAGCCTATTTCATGGTAGCCCAGGACGACCGCCTTCACAGGAGCTCCTTCTTCACAATGAACCTGGGCCTTCTCCGCACCTCCTGGAAAATCCTCCCGATATATTCCCCTATGATGCCCAGGGCGAAAATCTGTACACCCATGAAAAAGAAGAGGACGGCAAAGAGAGTAAAGAGGCCTTCCGATTCGGGGCCCACGACAAACCGGCGGACGAGCAGAAAGACGGCGAATATCAGTCCCAGGAGGGCGATAACGACGCCGAGGATGCCGATGAACTGTATCGGGAGCAGGGAAAAGCCTGTCATAAGGTCGAAATTGAGCCGCAAAAGACGGAACAGGCTGTATTTGGAGACGCCTTTCTTCCGCTCTTCATGGCCGACCTCGATCTCGACGATCCTCTTCGCATATGTGTTGGCGAGGGCGGGGATAAAGCTCGACGATTCCTGGCACAAGTTGATGGAGTCGATGACGTTCCGGCTGTATGCCCTCAGCATGCACCCGTAGTCCCGGAGCTTCGCGCCGACAAGGCGCGAGGTGATCTTGTTGACGATCCACGAGGGCCACCGGCGAAAAATCGAATCCTGTCTTCCCCTTCTGTACGTGGCCACAACATCGTAGCCTTCTGCCGCTTTTTCGACGAGTCGCGGTATCTCTTCAGGCGGGTTCTGCAAATCGGCGTCGATGGTGACCATAACGCGGCCGGCTGCCCGCTCGAATCCCGCAAAGAGCGCCATATGCTGTCCGTAGTTCCTGTTGAACTCGATTACCTTAACCCTGGGGTCTCCGGCCCGAAAGCCTTCAAGCATCTCCTGGGTGCGATCGGTGCTCCCGTCGTTAATGTAAATTATCTCGTAGAGCCTGCCGGTCGATTCGAGAGCTGCCCGGAGTCGCTCATTCAATTCCGGCAACGACTCCTCTTCATTCAGGGCGGGCACGAGCACCGATATATCAATCTTATCTTGCATCATTCCTCTCGAGAATCAGGTAGTTCTCCCTTTCGTAGCATGCCTCCCTTGCCACCGGGAAAAGTGTCTTGAGCGCGTCCGCGCCCCCGTGCTTGTTCTGGGCAATGACTATTATATCACCTTTTGCGGAAAGGATATCGGCCGGGTTTGAAATCTGGACGACCGGCCTTCCCACATAGAAAATGAGGGCGGGAGAGTTGAAGCCCGAGATATAGACCGTGGCGGTCCCAGGCATATCGCCCATCTGGTCGGTGATTATCCGAACGGACTTGGAGCTTATGTCCATGGCCGGCATGTACAGGGAGTGATAGACGAATCCGACGACAATGAGGTACGCGAAGAGCACAAGGAAGCTTTTCCCGGGGGCCTTCATCAGGACCGTAAGCACAAAAGCAAGACCGCAGGCGAAAAGGACGGCGGCCAGGAGGACCGGCACGAAGAGAGTGGAACTGCATATGTGGGCGAGGGAAGGCACAGACCCCAGGGCAGGGAACAGAAGGAGCGGCGTACCGCTGAACATCTGCCTCAGGAGGGGCACACGCCCCAGGGCAGGGAACAGAAGGAGCGGCATGACCATAAGCACCCCGCCGAAGCAGCACAGGAGCGCCGTGGTCGATCTCTTCTCGACCAGGACGTACCACTGCTCCTTCAGATAGATGCCGACGAGAAGTGCCATCGCAGGATAGCACGAAAGCAGGTAAATGGCGCGCTTGCTCTTCGAGATGTCGAAAAACACGAAGGTGAAGAGGAGCCAGACGAGGGGGAGCCAAAGCCTCCGCCGGAACGCAAAGAAGACGGCGAAGGGCAGGGGGATGCTCCATGGCAGGAAGTTGACGAAGAGTTTAGGGAAATAGTACCAAAAAGGCTCGATGTGGTCGAAGCCGGTCACGAAGCGGGTGATGTTCTGGTGCAGGACAAACTCCTGGGCATAGGCTTTTCCCGCGAGAAAAAACCAGATCGAGGCAAGGGCACACGACAGGAGAGTACCGGCACACAGGGGAAGAAATGTGGTCCGCAGCCTTCCTGTGGCCAGGCAATAGAGAAATAGCACGGCCACGGGTATGACGAGGCCGGCGGGCCCTTTTGTCAGAATAGCAAGGGCACAGGGCAGCAGGCTCAAGGCCAGCAGCCACTTCCGCTCTCTTTCTATGGAGAGGTATCCGAGGAAGATAGCCATGCCGATGAAAAGGGCGAAGGTCATATCCATGACCGATTCCCGGGCATTTCCAAGGAACTGATAATTGGTGGCCAAAATCAGGGCTCCGAGAAAGCCGGACACTTCGTGGTCCAGCCTTCTGCCCAGGAAATAGGTGAAAAGGAGAAGCAGGGTGGCGGCCAGGGCCGACGGCAGCCTCGATGAGAATTCGTTTATTGTGCCGCTGACGCGTGCGGTCAGCATGATAAGCCACGGATGGAGGGGTGGCTTTTCGAGGTAGGGCAGGCCGTTCAGATAAGGGTGCATGTAATCGCCTCGGGCGAGCATCTCCCTGGCCATTATGGCCTGTCTCGGCTCGTCGGGATCCCACAGGGAAATGTTGCCGAGAGCGTGAATAAAAAGGACATAAGCGAGACAAAGAATTAGCAGAGTTCTCATAGAAAACCACGAATTATATGCCGTCGCTCGCGAGTTTTCAAGTTATTTTTGCGGCTGCGCGCTCATCTGTCCCGGCAGGCTGCGCGGCTCGTGAGAGAGAGTTCTCCATGACAGGGCAGCCGGTTTGTGATATTGTGCACAAATAATTGTTGACAACGCCTCATAATTCGACTAAAACTATTGCGGGATTGGCAGGCCGCTTTAGGCTATCAACAATCATCATATATCATAGAGGAGGTTTCGCATGGCGGAAGACAGCTCTACCATTACAAGCATGATGACGGAAACGAGGACGTTTCCCCCGTCAAAAGAATTCGTTGACCAGGCATACATAAAGAGCAGGGCAGAATACGAGGCGATGTGGAAAGAGTCGATCGAGAACCCCGAGAAGTTCTGGGGGGGCATCGCCAGCGAGCTTTTCTGGTTCAAGAAGTGGGACAAGGTAAACCAGGAAAACTTCGCCAAGGCCGACATCAAATGGTTTCTCGGCGGAAAGACCAACATCGCTTACAACTGCCTGGATTATCAGGTCGAGAAAGGAAACGGAGATAAGGTGGCCATCATCTTCCAGGGAGAGCCGGACGATGATGTGAAGAAGATCACTTACAAAGAGATGCTCGTGCAGGTCTCCCGGTTTGCCAATGTCCTGAAGAAGAAGGGCGTAAAGAAAGGCGACAGGGTCGCTATTTATTTGCCTATGATCAGCGAGCTGGCCGTTGCCATGCTGGCATGCGCAAGGATCGGAGCAGTCCATACCATCGTTTTCGGCGGCTTCTCCGCCGAGGCCCTCAGGGACAGGATCATCGACGCAGGGGCGACCGTCCTTGTTACCGCAAACGGCTACTGGCGTTCCGGTAAACACGTGAGCTCGAAGGCCAGCGCCGATACGGCCTGCGATCTGTGTGAGAAGCAGGGGCACAAGATCCAGAGCGTGCTCGTCGTCAAAAGGCTTCCCGACCTCGAAGTCCCGATGACGGCAGGGAGAGACACCTTCTGGGGCGATGAGGTGGCTGCGTCGGACGTGAGCGACACGTGTCCCGCAGAGCAGATGGACGCGGAAGACCCTCTGTTCCTCCTTTACACCTCCGGCTCCACGGGCAAGCCGAAAGGCGTCATGCACACCATCGGCGGCTACATGGTCTTCGTCTATTCGACCATGAAATACATCTTCGACTACAAGCCCAAGGACGTGTTCTTCTGCTCCGCCGACATCGGCTGGGTCACCGGTCATAGCTACATCGTCTACGGTCCGCTCTGCAACGGCGCCACTTCGATCATCTTCGAGTCCGTCCCCACCTACCCGAAGCCGGACAGATTCTGGCAGATCATCGAGAAGTTCAAGGTGAGCATTTTCTACACGGCGCCGACCGCTATCAGGGCTATCGCAAAAGAAGGTGAAGAGTGGCCTGCGAAGAGGGACCTCTCCTCTTTGAGGCTCCTAGGCTCCGTGGGCGAGCCCATCAACCCCGAAGCATGGATGTGGTATCACAAGAACATCGGGAGGGAAAAGTGCCCCATCGCCGATACGTGGTGGCAGACGGAGACGGGCGGCATTCTCATCACGCCTCTTCCCGGCGCATGGCCGACCAAGCCCGGCTCGGCGACGCTGCCGTTCTTCGGCGTCGATGCAGTTGTGTTGAAGCCGAGAAGCTCCGCATCCGAGCCCGCGGTTGAAGCCGGTGTGAACGAAGGCGGCGAGCTCTGCATCAGGAGGTCGTGGCCCGGCATGATGAGGGGCGTTTACAAGGACCCTGAAAGGTTCTACACCACCTATTTTGTCCAGCAGCCCGGTTTCTATTTCTCCGGTGACGGCGCGAGAAGGGACGAGGACGGCTATTTCTGGCTCCTCGGCCGCGTCGATGACGTGGTGAACGTATCCGGTCACAGGATCGGTACAGCCGAAGTCGAGAGCGCGCTCGTCTCTCACCCGGCCGTGGCGGAAGCGGCAGTCGTCGGTTTCCCGCACGATGTGAAAGGCGAAGACCTTTATGCTTACGTCATCCTTAAGACAGGCCAGACGGGCGGCGACGAGCTTAAAAAGGCGCTTGTGGCGCACGTGCGGAAGGAGATCGGCCCTATCGCGTCCCCGGGTAAGCTCCAGTTTGTCTCCGGTCTTCCGAAGACGAGGTCCGGGAAGATCATGAGAAGGATTCTGAGGAAAGTAGCGTCCGGCGAGCTCGATCAGCTTGGCGATACCAGCACCTTGGCCGATCCTTCAGTGGTCGATGAGATCGTGAAGAACAGGATTAAGTAAGCGTTCCATAGAGATAAAGAAAATGCACAAAGGGCGCGCGACACATGCGCGCCCTTTGTGCATTTTGTCCGCCTCGGAATAGGTGTTGACCTCATGAGAAGCAAACCCTTATACTAGGGACGGCCGGAAGGAGGCCGCAAAAAGATGAAGGCAGCCGCGAGAAGGGTGGCAGGGTCGGTGCTATGAACGGCGGCGAGGCTCACGCGTCCCACTTTCTCACAAAGAAGGTGGGCAAGGCCATCTGGGACTACAAGATGCTGAAAGAGGGAGACCGGGTTTTGCTCGCCGTGTCCGGGGGAAAGGACAGCCTGAGTCTCTTAAGGATAATGAAAGAAAGGCTGAAGTTTGTCCCCATCGATTACGAGCTCGTCGCCTGCCACGTGGATATGGGTTTTGACTGGGTCGATACGGAAGCCCTGAAGGCGCACTTCGAGCGGGAAGGCGTCCGGTACGTGGTGGCGAAAGCAGGCAAGGACTGGACGGAGGATAAGCCTTTCACCTGTTTCTGGTGCAGTTGGGAGAGGAGGAAGGTTCTTTTCAACATGATGGGCGAGATGGGCTGTTCCAAGCTGGCCCTGGGACACCATATGGACGATATAATAGAGACGATGCTCCTTAACCTGCTCTTCAACGGAGAGATCGGCACGATGAAGCCCTGTCAGGAGATGTTCAAGGGCAGGTTTACTATCGTCAGGCCGCTGGCCTACGTGCAGGAGAAGGAGTTGAAGCGCCTTGCGGCAAAACTCGATCTGCCGGTGATAAAGTCGCAATGCGTCAACGGGGAGCGGTCCAAAAGGCGGCTTGTGAAAGGCATGATAGCCGAGGTGGAACACCACCACAACAGGAACGTGAAGAAGAACATATTCCGCAGCCTTCAACGGGTACGGGAAGAATACCTCCTGAACAGCCTTTAATAGGTCTTATAGGTCGAATGGGACCCATAAGACCTATTTAAAGATCGAGCATACCGGACTCCTGTCGAATGGCGAGAGCATAATCTCTATCCCCTTTTCCGTTTCCTTAAGAAAACGTCGAGAAGTGCGATATTACACTCAATGGCCGATACGTCATCCAACATAGGTTGCGATTCGATACGTCAGGCAGATGGCTGCCGCTTGGGGCCGATGTATCGACGGATGAGCCATGCGATACAAACACAATAAAAGGGGGGTCATGTGATGTTACGAGCAAGCAGGTATTTTATCATGGCAGCGGTCTGTTTTTGTCTTCTCCTTCCACAAGCGCACGCAAAGGACCTGAAGGTGAGTCTGCCCTTTATTCCACCCCTCGTGGAGTCAAAGGACAAGGGGATTCTGGTTGACCTGATGAAGGCGATGGCCGAGGAATACAAAGACGGCAAGATTACCTGGGATGTTTTCCCATTTCCGAGGTCTTTGGATAATGTGGAAAAGGGAAGGGCTGATTTCCATGTGCCGTACATTACACCCATGAATCCCCAGAGAATCCCGTTTCAGTACTCCACGGAGGTCATATTCAAGGTTATCATGGCCCTCTACACAAATAAGGGCAACAAGGAGATTAACCCGGGGAACGTGATCAAGTACAAGATTGAGACCGACGCGGGTGCCAAGTATGTGTTTGATGGTCCCATACCAAACATAATGGGCTCTCCCAGCATCGAGTCGAGTCTGCAGAAGGTGGATATGGGGAGAATAGACGGCTGGTTATTTGCCATGCCCGAGTCCGATCTGGCGCTGAAGAAGCTCGGGTTGAAGAACATCAAGAGGTGGGAATACAAGAAATATGACGTGAAGGCGTTGCTGCCTCTCGGAGAAAAGGGTAAAGAGACGGATAAGATACTTTCCGAGCTGATCAAGAAGTTGAAGGCCAATGGAAGGTACCAGAAGATCATGGCCCCCATACTGGACCAGAAATTCGACGACTGGCAGCAATAGACGGAGTGCCGTGGCCTGAACGTGACGCGGTCCTGGTCTGCCTCACCGGCAGACCAGGACCGCCTTGTTTTTTGCGCCCTTCTTGTGATAAACTGCCGCATTGGTTGTCCCCGTGTCGACAAAAACGCATGCATTCTACCCGGCACTCTGGCTTCTTGCCGTTGCCTTGTTCTTTTGCGCTCCCCCGGCCATGGCGGAGTCACGATTATCCCTGACCTTCGGCATACTTCCGGTAGTAGACACCCTTCCTTTTCTTGTGGGAGTAGAAAAGGGGTTTTTTGCCGACGCGGGGATCGACTTGAGGATATGCTCCTTTTCCAGTGCCCTGGAGCGCGACACCGCCCTTCAAAGCGGCAGGATAGACGGCTATTTCGGCGACCTCCTGAACACCCTCCTCTTGGTCAATTCCGGCCGAAGCCTGTTAATTGTATCGACCGTATTCCACACGCGGCCCGACCAGCGCATGTTCGCGCTCCTCGCTTCTCCTCGATCAGGCATCACGGGCATCACACAGATAGGGGCGGAGCAGATTGCGATCTCCAGGGCATCCGTGGCAGAATATGTGCTTGACAGGATGCTGGCTGGGAATGGTGTAGACCCACAGGGCGTCAAAAAGACAGAGATAAGGGCAATTCCTATCCGCTACCAGATGCTGATGGCGGACAAAATCAAGCTCGCCGTGCTGCCGGAGCCGCTGGTAACCCAGGCCGTGTCGCTTGGGGCAAGGGTTATTGCAGACGATCGCAGGCTGGACATACCCCTTACGGTATTTGCGTTCAACAAGGTGCTTCTCCAGAGACACCCGGGCCTTGTCGACCGCTTTCTCGGGGCCTACAAGAAAGCGGTCGAGTCCGTGAACAGACAGCCTGAGGCCTTCAAGGGGCTGCTTGCGGAAAAGACACAGCTTCCCTCGTCCATCAAGGACCTTTTCAAGGTTCCCATGTTCCCCGTTTCGATGAGGCCCACCGTGAGAGACGTGGAGGATGTTGGGGACTGGCTCCTGAAGAACCGGCTGATAGCGAGACCCATTCCCTTCGGCTCTGTCGTAATGCAGTAGGCCGCCTGTAACGAATAGAGGTACCCCATGGTTCACGTCGAGGGATTGGAAAAACGCTTCGAGGAAAATGAGGTGCAGGTCCTCAAGGGCATCACATTTTCCGTGCCCAGGACCGGATCGCTGGCTATCGTCGGTCCCTCCGGCTGCGGGAAGACGACCCTCCTTTATATACTCGCCGGGCTTATCAGCCCTTCCGCCGGTTCGGTGAACATTCACGGCCGGGAGGTGTGTGCGCCTTCCACGCGGACCTCTTTCATACTGCAAGATTTTGGTCTCTTGCCTTGGAGAACTGTGGGACAGAACGTCTGTCTCGGCATGAAGATCCGGAGGCGGGACAAAAAGAGCCAGACTGCGACATCGGAAAGGATACTTGCCGAACTAGGTCTCCTGGAGCATCGGGACCGCTATCCCGGAAGTCTGAGCGGCGGGGAAAAACAACGGATAGCCATTGGCCGCGCCCTGGCGACAGACCCCGAGCTGCTCCTTATGGACGAGCCGTTCTCGTCTCTCGACGCCCTCACCAGAGAGATGCTTCAGAACACGCTCCTGGGCCTGTGGAAGCAAAAGGGCCTTACAACCATTCTCGTCACCCATAGCGTCGAAGAGGCGGTATTCCTTGGAGGCTCCATACTTGTCCTCACCCGGCGTCCCGCCTCTATCAAGGGCGTCGTGGCGAATCCGGGAGCGGGAAGGCTCGAATTCCGGGAAGAAGCCGGCTTTCATGAGACCTGCAAACAGGTGCGCCGGCTAATCGAGAATTGATGAAAAGAGGCAATTCCAAGAATGGGGCGAGGGTAAAAGCGGACGGGCGTCATAGTCTCGTAAGTTATGCGCTCTGTCTGGGGATCCTCATTCTTTTCTGGAAAATCACCGCGTCCATCGTGTGTTCCCCGTTTCTTCTCCCACCCGAGACGGTGCTCCGGACTTTTGCCGCCGCCTGCATGACGACGGGCTTCTGGCAGAATTTCCTTGTCAGCGCCTACCGGGTGGTAACGGGCATGGTGCTCGCATGGCTGCTCGCGTTCCCGGCAGGCATTCTCCTGGGGTACGGGACCCACCTGGACAACGTTGTTGCTCCGTTGGTTTTTATGACCTACCCTGTCCCCAAAATCGTGCTCTTGCCGCTTGTTCTTCTGATCTTCGGATTGGGCGACCTTTCCAAGATTATCCTGATCACGTCAATCCTCTTTTTTCAGATCCTCGTTCCTACCAGGGACGGCGTGAAGGCCATCGACGAGAAGCATTACGATGCTATCCGCTCTTTGGGCGGCAACGACGTCGTGATCCTCAGGGAAGTCGTCCTCCCGGCGGCTCTTCCCCACAGCTTCACGGCACTGCGGATAGGGCTCGGCACGGCCGTCTCGGTGCTTTTTTTCATCGAATCCTTTGCAACGACGAGCGGGCTCGGGTACCTCATCATGGACGCCTGGGCCAGGATGGACTATTCCCAGCTCTTCGTAGGGATCGTAGGTATGAGCTTATTGGGTATTTGCCTCTATGAGATTTGCAACCTCCTGGAGAGACGGTTCTGTACGTGGAAGTTCTCCGGCGTCGCAAAAAGGGCCGAGGGATCGGTCTTTTCCGAATCCTTCCGGCTTTTGGGCTCCAGAACGGCGGCGTATGCGTCCCTGATAAAGTTCGAGCACACCGTTTTTGCGCTGCCTTTCGCGCTCGCGGCGCTTCTCCTCGCCCATAGGGAGGCGCCGGTTACCTTTAACCTCGTCTTCTTCGTTATCCTGGCTATGGTTGGGGGCCGGTCGGCGGCGATGGGCTTCAATCGCCTGGTCGATGCCGCAATCGATGCGAAGAATCCCAGGACCGCCCAACGCGCGCTCGCCACGGGCCGGATGAGCCGCGGCGAGGCGCGTATCTTCATTGCAGCCTCCAGCGCCCTTTTCGTGCTCTCCGCCTTTTTCATCTCCTTTACCTGTTTCTGGTGCTCTCTCATCGTCCTCGGGCTCCTTTTCGGCTATTCGTACACGAAGCGTTTCACTTGGTTGTCTCACCTGGCCCTCGGGCTTGTGATCGGCCTTATCCCTCTTGCGGTCTGGGTGGCGGTGACCGGCAGGCTGTCCTGGAGGGGCGCCGTACTCTCTCTTGCCCTCTTCACCTATATCGCGGGCTTCGACATCCTTTACTCCTGCCAGGACGTCGCGTTTGACCGCCGGGAAGGGCTTTACTCCATGCCGGTCAGGTTCGGGATCCCGACGGCCATGCATATTTCGGAGTTCCTCCACGGCGTGACGTTCGCAGCCCTGGTCTCCCTCTTTCACCTGTTTTGCCTTACCTGGATCTTTCTCGGGTTTGTCTGTGTGATCGGCTGTCTCCTGATGATCGAGCACCTTCTCGTGCGGCCTTCCAACCTCGAAAAGATCGATATAGCCTTCTATCATATCAACAGCGTCATATCGGTACTCGTGTTTGCCGCCCTTATGAGCGATGAGATTGTGCGGTGGTGGCCGGCATGAGACGGAGAAAAGCTCCTGTGAAGCATTCTTACCATAATCTCAGGGAGTTTATCGCTTCCCTGGAGTCGAAGGGCGAGCTGCTCCGCATCCGGGACAAAGTCTCCCCCTTTCTGGAGATAGCGGAGATGACCGATAGGGTTTCCAAGAGCCCCGGCGGCGGCAAGGCGCTTCTCTTCGAACAGGTGGAGGGTTCGGAATTTCCCGTCATCACCAACGCTTTTGGCAGTCAGGCGAGGATTTGTCTCGCTCTAGGCGTCGATGAACTCGACGAGTTAGGGAGGCGCCTGAAGGAGATAATCGACATTGCGCCTCCCAGGACGTTCCGCGATAAAGTGCGCCTGGCGAGAAACGCGGCCGGATGGTCGAGGTTCCTTCCGAAGACCGTGAACGTCTCCTCTGCTCCCTGCCGGCAGGTCGTTGCGTGCCGGCAGGTCATCGTGAAAGGTGATGACGTGGACGTGCGAAGACTTCCCATCCTCCACTGCTGGCCCAAGGATGCCGGACCCTTCGTCACCTTTCCCGTCGTCATTATCAAGAGCCTTTCAGGGCGGAGAAACATCGGGATGTACCGCATGCAGGTCTTCGGCCGGAACACTATGGGCATGCACTGGCATATACACAAAGATGGCGCCCGTACTTTTCGCGACTTTGAGCGGGCCGGAAAGCGGATAGAGGTGGCGGTTGCGATCGGCACCGACCCGGCAGTGACGTATGCAGCGACGGCTCCGTTGCCGCCGGGAATCGACGAGATGATCCTGGCCGGGTTTATCAGACAGGAGCCGGTCACGCTCGTCAAAGGGGTCACCATCGACATCGAAGTGCCTGCCGAGGCGGAGTTTGTCCTGGAGGGCTACATCGATCCCGAGGAACGGCGCATGGAGGGTCCCTTCGGAGACCACACGGGTTTTTACACCACCCCGGAAGAATACCCTGTGATGCACGTGACGGCCATAACGCATCGTAGGGACGCGATTTACAGCGCCACGGTCGTCGGCAGACCGCCCATGGAGGACTGTTACCTCGCTCGTGCCACGGAAAGGATATTCCTCCCGCTCCTCCAGACACTTCTGCCCGAGATCGCCGACTGCCACATGCCTGTCGAAGGCGTTTTTCACAACCTCGTCGTGGTTTCAATAAATAAGGAATATCCGGGCCAGCCCTCCAAGGTGATGCACAGCCTCTGGGGGTCCGGACAGATGAGTTTCTGTAAGACGGTTATCGTGCTCGATGCCGGAATCCGACCCTCCGATCCGGAAGCGGTCATCCCCGCGATCCTCAACACCATCGATCTCGAAGCGGACCTGCTCCTGACAAGGGGGATACTGGATGTCCTGGACCACGCGTCCGGAGAGGCGCTCCACGGAGGAAAGGCCGGCATAGACGCTACACACAGAATCGATGGAGAAGCCCCGCGTCCGGCACGCCCTCCGTCCCGCGATCTCCTGTCGACGGACACATGCATGGCCGCCCTCGCCGATTTTCCTGATATTTTTCTCGATTGCCGCATCCTCTATCCGGAAGCAGCGCACCCGCTCGTGCTTTTCACGATCAGGAAACAAACGGGCACACTACGCGAGGTTGTGGAGGCCCTCCTCTCGTCGCGGCTTCCGCCTGTCCGCTGCATAATGGTAATCTTTGAGACCCCGGTCACCACGAGCAATTCAGAGCTTCTCTGGAGGGCGTGCGCCAACGTCGACCCGGTAAGGGATTTTTACCTCGGGAGCGGCCGTCTGATCATCGATGCGACGGCGAAGACGGAGGGTCGGGCCGGAGACAGACCCTGGCCCGAGGAGATCATAATGAGCGCAGAGGTCAAGGAAAGGGTCGGACGCTTGCGGACGTCCATCGCCGAATAGATAAACCCCTTCACTCTTCACTTTCCCTCACTGCCTTTTATCAAGCTTGTTGTACAACAAGAGTGCTATATATAGTCGTGAACGCCTCAATGGCTCCCATATATGCTTCCGGGCGGCGCCCCATCAGATCATTGTGACCCACGTGGGGAATGAGGGGGCATTAACTTTGCCGTTTGTTGACAAACCATGGGGGACCGCATACTTTTACTGTATACAGTCCTGCGTGTTGTCCTCGGAAAGAGGCGGCGATCCAGGGCGGATGGCCTGGAGGGGCCCATGAAAGAAGTCCTCCAAGAGTTGCTGCGGACAGTAAGCGAGTGCCTGCCCGGCGTCTCCTTCAAGGTCTGTTTCTGGGACGGTGACAGTGAGGTCTTCGGGAACGGCCGGCCGGACTTTACCGTGACCTTCGGAACGGAAGAGGCGGTAAAGAGCATCTTCAGACGGGCCTCGACGGGGTTCAGGGAAGAATATGTTGCCGGCAGCATCGAGGTGGAAGGCGACCTTCAGCAGTTCTTCCGCGTCGGTATGGACCCGCGCATCCAGTATATGAAACTGCCCCTGGGGGTAAAGGCCGGCGTCTTCTTCGAGTACCTTCGGTCCCTCAATACTATCAAGAGGTCTCCCGCAAACATTGCCCATCACTATGACTTGGGGGACGAGTTCTTCGAGCACTATCTCGATGAGAGCATGACGTATTCGTGCGCCTATTTCAGGAAAGGGGAGGATACCCTCGAAGAGGCCCAGCAGCAGAAGTACGAGCACATCTGCAGGAAACTCGACCTGAAGGCGGGGGAGAGACTGATAGATATCGGATGCGGGTGGGGAGGCATGCTCCTCTATGCGGCCCATCACTACGGGGTAAGCGGCGTCGGGTGCACCCTTTCGGCGCTTCAGGCCCGGTACGCCAGGGAAAGGGCAGCGCGGGAGGGGCTGGAAAAGAGCATCACCATCCTCCTCGATGACTATCGGAATATGACGGGCGCCTTCGACAAGTTTGTCTCCATCGGCATGTTCGAGCATGTGGGGAAGGGCTTCTTAGGGACGTTCATGGAGCGGACGAGAGACCTTTTGATACCGGGCGGCCTCGGCCTCCTGCATACTGTCGGAAAGGAGCGCCGCACGGCCGGTGACCCGTGGACAACGAAGTATATTTTCCCCGGGGCGTACATTCCGATACTCGATGAAGTGATACGGGCGATGGGAGAGAAGGGGCTTGTGCCGGTCGATATTGAGAACCTTCGCCTCCACTACGCCGCGACCCTCGACGAATGGGGGAGACGGCTTGAAGAAAACGCGCCGGCTATCGAGAAGCTGGCCGGTTCGACTGCCGTCCGCATGTGGCGCATGTATCTCAACGGCAGTGCCGCGGCCTTCAGATGGGGAGATACGAGGCTCTATCAGATACTCTTTACCAATGGGATTAATAATGACCTGCCAATGACGCGGGAGCACCTTTACGCAGAGTAACGGGTTTCTAGATACATGAGCGAAGCCAAGCAGCCGCCCATCGGTGCCTGCGGCCTTGCATACCCGCCCTTGCTCTACCAGCCTACAATTGTGTTGGTATTTTTTGGCAAGTCTGGTATTATTTACAACGATGTCAACCTATGTTGTGATGGGGACGTGGAACACGAAGCATGAAGAGCTCGATTTTCTCTGCCGGGAAATCGCGGGTAAGGGGCATACGCCCGTGAAGCTCGACGTCTCTTCGACCCGGTTCATCGATGCCAGAGACACAGCCATAGACGAGGCCATACACAGGGCCAAGAAAGAGTTGAAAGACGTAATGACGCGGCACCGGGTTGCGGGCATTGTGGCGGCAGGCGGGGGTACGCTGCTGTTTATGGCGGTGCGGATCATGGAGGATGTGCCTCTCCTGATCCCGAAAGTTATCGTCTCCACCATGGTAGTCAATAGCCTCGGCATCTTCGGGAACCACAAGGACGTGGTCTACCTCCAGTCACCCTGTGATTTTGGGGCGCTGAACCCCTTTTCCGAGGCGGTGCTTGCCAATGCCGCTAATATAGTCACCGCTATGGCGCAGGGGCTCCGCCGGCCGGACGGTCGGGCCGTGGCCATCACCGCCATCGGCATTACCGGGGTCTACACTGAACCGGTCAAGGCCTTCTGGCGTGATAAGGAGCTGGCCCTTGTCCCGTTCCATTCAGCAGGGGAGAGCACCATGGCGATGGCCGAGCTGGCCGCCCGCGGCCTTTTGCACGGGATCCTCGACCTGACGCTCCACGACGTGCTGGACCATATCGCCGGGGGGACATATGGGAATATCACCGAGGAGAGGCTTGCCTCTTACCTTTCCAGAGATATACCGGCGGTGATGTCCCCTGGGGCGGTCGACTCGGTCGCTTACGCGGTCGGAAAAGGCGGCGTGCCTTCCCGCTTCAGGAAAAGAAACGTGTACAAGCACGATTTTCGATGGACATTCAAGGCCACCGCACGAGAAGCGGCGGAAGTGGGCAGGTGGATCGGAAGGATCGTCGCGAAGTATGCCCCGAAAAGGGCACGCTTCCTTATTCCACTGAAGGGGTGGTCGTATCCCGGTGAGGCAGGGAAGTCTTTCTACGACCCCGTACTGATGAGCGCCTTTACCACCCAGTTGGAGAAATACGTGGGAAAAGAGTTCATCGAGTCGGCAGACCTCTCCATTAACGATCCCGCCTTCGGCATTATGGCTTCGCAGCGTCTTTACGATTTAATGAGAGCAAGATGGAAAATGTGAAAATCAACCTCGACAACCTTATCGCCTTTCTTTTCGTCGCGAAGGAGAAGAGTTTCAGCGGCGCGGCGTCCAGGCTCTTTCTTACCCAGCCCGCGGTGACGACCAAGATCAAGTGCCTTGAAAGCCAGTTCGGCGGAAAATTGTTTGCCACCACGGGCAAAGATCTGCAGCTCACCGACCTGGCCCTGGAAGTACTCCCCAGGGCTGAGGAGATATACAGGGAGGTCAAGGACATAGAGTCCATAGCCTCATCCTTCAGGGATACGGTAAAGGGCGTGTTGCGCATCGGCGTTTCCAGGTCTCTTTCCCGAACCTATGTGCCGCTCCTGATCTCCACGTTCTCCGAGCAGTGTCCGGAGGTACAGATAAGCGTCACCGAAGGCTATTCACACGACGTTATCGAGAAGATACTGGAATTCAGGGACGAGATCGGCGTTATTCCTCGGGTGCAGGTGAGCAACAAGCTGGTAACCCGGACCATCTCCAGAGAGAAGATGGACCTCGTAGTGGGATCGAGCCACAGACTCGCAAAAAAAGAACACGTGACGATCCAGGATATCCTTCAGGAGCCTATCATCCTGGCAGGGGTCGGCTCCGCTACGAGATTGACATTCCTCGAGATCTTCGAAAAGTACCACGTGACGCCCCACATCGCGCTGGAATCGGAGAATATCGAGATGACAAAGAAGTACCTTATCCTGGGCAAAGGGTTAGGCCAGCTTTACCACCCTCTGATAAAGGAGGAATTGGAAAAAGGCCTCCTGAAGGTGTTGAAGGTTGAAGGACTCGATGTCTACATAGACGTCCAGCTTGTGTACCTTGCGAGGCGGGTCCTCAGCAACAGCGCAAGAAAATTCATGGAGATTGCAATTTCGACCTTCGGTCCTCATGACGACGTCACACCGCTGGACGGCCCGTCCTCATTGAGGGATGGCACCGGGCGCGGACAGCGCACGTGAAAGGGTAATTGCTTTCACTTCTTCCGGTATGCTTCACCGGTCCGGGAAGCGAGGGCGAGAAGGCGGAAGGATGCCCTGTCTACCCGCGGCGTCCGTAACGGCCCCTTCCACCGTAATACCCATGATACCCGTAGCCGGAATAACACCTCGGTCCGTAATAAGGATACCCATAAGCCGGAGCGGGGTAGCCATAGACGGGCGAGGGGTACCCGTAGGCAACCTGTGGTCCATAATACCCATACCATGGGCCACCGATGGCGGCACCGTGCAGCGCCACCCCCGGCCTTGGGCCATACCCCCGATGGCCCCACGAGTAGCCCGGCTTCGGGAATGCCAGCGCTATCCCCACGAGAAGAAGCACGGCAATCATCACAGTCATTTTCATGATATCCTCCTTTGGTGCGTTCCCGGTACATAGCATCTTAAGCAATAACCATACCGGGAGGCGGTTTCCCGAAAGGCCTGAGATGGCTCTCTTTCAGCGCTTCCCCAGGGCGAGATTCGACATAAGTGTCGGGCGCGATGGGCGTCGCTCGACAATACTCACCACACCGTGCGCCTCCCGCAGACCTCCTCGACGGGGCCGCTCAAAGGGGGGGCATATTCCGGCGGCTGCGCTCCTCAATCGGGTTTCAGCTCGGACGTACAGCTCGGACAACGGGTCGCCTTGATCGGTATCTTAGAGCAGCAGTATGTGCACTCCTTGGTTGTCGGCGCGGCAGGTGGAGCAGCCTCCTCCCGTTTCAGTTTATTCATAGTCCTGATGAGAAGGAATACGGAGAACGCGACAACAACGAAGCTGATGACGTGGTTGATGAAGAGGCCGAAGTTCATGGAGACCGCGCCCGCCGATTTCGCCGCAGCCACGGAGGCGTAAGGGCCTGCCACCTTGCCTTCCTTGAGAACTACGAAGATGTTGGAAAAATCTACCTTCCCGAGCAACAGGCCGATGGGCGGCATGATAACGTCCTGCACAAGGGAATTGACAATGGTGCCGAAGGCTGCCCCGATGATTATCCCTACCGCCATATCCAGTACATTGCCCCGCATCGCAAATTCTTTGAATTCCCTCAACATGCTTGGCTCCTCCCCTCATAAGATAGTCGTCTATTCCTGGCCGTCAGAGGCTCACCTCAGGTTAAGACTCCCTACGGCTATTGTACTACCCTTTCCGAATAATCGACACCTCTTTTCGAGAATTATCGAAGAGGGCGCCGTCCCTGGGCGCTACCCCTTTTGGCGCCGTCCGGCCCTTAGTATCCGTTTCTTTTGTGCAACCGGTAAAAATGAGCGTTTTCAGACTAAAGATGGTATGATTGAGAATAATCGGCGCAAGGCATGCGGAAGGCTTCGTTGCTTTGCCGCGTAACTCTCGGTTGTAGTGGCGAGGAACAAGGGTCTTGAGCGGCTCCGGCGAGGTGACATTCCAAAAAAAGGGATGAGCGGCAGCCCTGAACTCAGGGAAGAATAAGGAGGTCTCGCATGTATATTCTCTGTATAGCAGTCCTTGTTATAGCAGCCGTCGTCATTTTTTCCGTTCAAAATGCGGCACCGGTCTCTGTTGCGTTTCTTATGTGGAGATTCGGCGCGTCTCTTGCCGTCATAGTCTTTCTTGCGTTTGTGATCGGCATCGTTGTCGCCGTCATCTTCGGCCTCGCCTTCCGCGTGAAAAGTGCGGCGCGGCGAAGGTCGCAGAAGGCGGAATCGGAGAAGACAGGCTGCGATGCCTCCCCGGAGTCGTAAATTTGCCGCGCACGCTTTTTTGTTGAGATTTCCCCGCAAATGTGGGAAAAAAAAGCAGGGGGAAGCGGAATGCGGAGCTATCGAAAAGAGCTATGGTTCAATATTCCTGCCCGGCGCGCTTTTATCAATATCACTCCTCAAGTGGAAGAATGTCTCAGGGAAAGCGGGGTGGCCGAAGGAATCGTCCTGGTAAACGCCATGCACATCACGGCCTCCGTGTTTATCAACGACGACGAATCGGGCCTTCACCACGATTTTGACGTATGGCTCGAAAGACTGGCTCCTCATGAACCGGTGTCCCTTTATCACCACAATGTGGGCGAGGATAACGCCGACGCCCATCTCAAACGGTCCGTCATGGGCCGGGAGGTGGTCGTAGCCGTCACCAACGGCGAGCTTGACTTCGGACCCTGGGAGCAAATCTTCTACGGTGAATTCGACGGCAGGCGGAAGAAAAGGGTGCTGGTAAAAATCATAGGGGAGTAAAGCCATGCATTATGCCTGGGTCATAGCCGCGACGGGCTGTCTCGTCACCATTCTTGCCCACGGGTTCGGCAGGATGTCTTACTCGGTGATCCTCCCGTCGATGAAGGATGGGCTTATGCTCAGCTATACGCAGTTGGGCTCCATCGCAACGGGCAACTTCATCGGCTACCTCTGCCTCGCCATCATCGGCGGCTTTTTGGCAGCCCGCTTCGGCGTGAGGAGGGTTGTCTTTGTGTCCCTCATCGTCATCGGCGGCAGTCTCTTTCTCACGGGGCTCGCCAACTCCTTCCTCTTTGCCTTTTTGATGAGGCTGGTCTCCGGGGCGGGAAATGGGGGCAGCTACGTGCCCATCATGGCACTGCCCGCTGCTTGGTTTGTCATGAAGAGGAGAGGTCTCGCAACGGGCATCGTGTCGGCGGGCATCGGCATCGGCCTCTTCCTGTCGGGCATTATGCTCCCGCCCGTGATCTCGGCCTACGGCCCGCAAGGCTGGCGGTATGCCTGGTTCATGCTCGGGATCATAGTCTTTGTGCTCGCCTTTGCATGCGTTGCCTTCCTCAGGGACAACCCGAAGGACAAGCACCTCAGCGCGTACGGAGCGGAAGGGCGGGCAGGTGTGGGTCCGTCGGTCCCCAGGATAACGCTCTTCTCCGCCTTCAAGGACATTGTGATCCAGCCGGAGATATGGAAGCTCGGGGGCGTGTACTTCATGTACGGTTTTTCTTACATCATTTACCTCACCTTTTTTGTCGCTTATCTCACCAAGGAAATGCAGGTGCCGGCGGTTGCCGCTGGGAGGATATTCGGGGTCCTCGGTATCTTCAGCATTTTCTGCGGCGTCATTTACGGCTGGGTGTCCGATGTGGTGGGCAGGAGGTACGGGTCGATGATCGCCTATCTTACCCTCGCCCTTTCCTATCTCCTCTTCGCGTTCTGGAAAGATTACACGGGTTTTTACCTGTCTGCCGGGGTCTTCGGCATCGCGGCCTTTTCCATACCGGTCATAATGGCTGCTGCGGCCGGAGATGCGGTAGGCGGGAGACTGGCACCCGCGGGCCTCGGCTTCATCACCCTTTTCTTCGGCATCGGGCAGGCCCTCGGACCCGTCGTAGGCGGCTACATCAAGGACGCCACGGGCACGTTCACGTACGCCTTCCTCCTCTCCATGGCGGTCTCCCTCGCAGGCGCCGCCGGTTCGCTGGTCCTGAAGAAAAGTCGCACGGCCTTCCAACATGCCCGACAACAACCCGGATGATCCGACCGGCACTCTCCCTTGTATCGCGCAAAGGGAAAATTTGGGGAAACCTGCAACTTGTTGTTGCGATTTCGCCGCAAATGTGGGAAAAGAAAGGAAGGGGAAGGGGAATATGACTGCGAATAACGCCTCACTACCGAGATGGCATTCAAGACCTTGGGTTATCGTTCTCCTCCTCTTCTTTGTGCTGGGGCCATTCGGCCTCCCGTTGCTTTTCAGGAGTCCCGGGTTCGGCAAGACCTGGAAGATCATCTTAACGGCGGCAGTGATCGTGTATACCGTCTATCTCGTCATTGCCTCACTGGAGATCGGGACCGTAATGTATGAAGGGATGAGGTAGCATAGCTTCCTGCTGCGTGTGCCCCGCCCGCCCGTGCGCTGCCTCTTGATTATTCGGGCCAATCCCGCTAAACTCTCTCTTATGGAACCTCTCTCCTCTCGGCGTGAAATGCCCATGCCCCTGAGTTGCCTCGCCTACGACCGCTGCGCCGGACTCCGGGTCTCGATCTCCTTCACGGTCTGCTCTCTCTCCGGAGAATGCTGATGCCCGTTGCCTGCGTCATCTATGACTGCGACGGCGTGCTCTTCGATTCTCTGGAGGCGAACCGGAAGCTTTACGACCATATCGCGGTTTCCATGGGCAGGGCGCCCCTGACGGATGCGGGAGCTGCGTTATTGCCACATGAACACGGTGGGAGACAGCATCCATTGCCTCTTCAGGGATGATGGGGAAACTGAGGCGAAAGCCGTCAGGTTCTTGAAGGAACAGGTCGACTTCAAAGACTTCATCCCCTACCTCGTGATGGAGCCTCATCTGCTGGAGACCCTGTCTTCCTTAAGGGAAAAGCGGATCATCACCGCAATAAGCACGAACAGGACGACTTCCATGCCCCACATTATGGAGAGGTTCCGCTTGCAACCTTATTTCGACATGGTGGTGACCGCCCTCGATGTGACCAGGCCCAAGCCTGACCCGGAATCGGTCAACCTGATACTCGACACGCTGCACGTGCTGCCGGAAGAGACGCTCTACGTGGGGGACTCGGAGATAGACCTCGGCACGGCCAGCTCGTCGGGCGTTACCTTCGTGGCGTACAAGAACCGGGCGATCTCAACGGGGATTCTTATAGAGAACCACCGCGATATCCTCAGGTTTCTTTCGAACGGGGAGCCTCCTCAAACGCCGCCTTGCGCTTGAAGACATATTTGAAGACATAAAAAACAGGGCCCGAGAGCATATAGGCCATGGTGATGGCGAAGAGCATTATGGCCGGCTCGATCAGCACAATGACAAAAAGCAGGATCACGGCCACGACCGCCTCGAAATGTCTGGACCGGAAGGCGCTCGACTCTTTGAAGCTGCTGTATCTCACAGCGCTCACCATGAGAAAGCCCAGGGCGTACATGAGGATAGGCGCGAAGACCTTCTTCACTTCAACCGGCAGGTGAAGCTCCCCGAAGAAAAGCACACTGGCTGCTATGGTAGCCGCTGCCGCAGGGATGGGGAGGCCGAGAAATTGCTTCTTCTGAACTGTCTCCACCTGCACGTTAAAGCGCGCCAGGCGAAGCGCGCCGCAGGCCACGTAAAGAAAGGCCGCGAGCCATCCGAACCGCCCGTACCCCTTTAGGGCCCACATATAGGCGAGAAGCCCCGGGGCAACGCCAAAGGCGATCACATCCGACAGGGAATCGTACTCCACGCCGAACTTGCTGGTCGAGTTGGTCATACGGGCAACCCTGCCGTCAAGGGAGTCGAGGATGCACGACACGAATATAGCTATGCTCGCCTGGGTAAACCTTTGATCGAGGGTAGCCACCATCGCGTAAAATCCCCCGAAGAGGCTCATCGACGTGAGCAGGTTCGGAAGGAGGTAGACGCTCCTGCGCTTTCTCTTTCTCATAATTTATCCCCCTTTTTTGCGAGTATCGTCAACCCGCTCTTCACCTTTTGACCCACCTCCACCATGGGGCGATAAGAAGTGGGCATATAGACATCCACCCTGGAGCCGAAAGCGATCATGCCTACCTGCTCCCCTTTCTCGACAGGATCGCGCTCCTTTACATAACATATGATGCGGCGGGCAAGAAAACCCGCAATCTGGACGACGAGGAATTTCTCGTCCTTTCGACTGATGACGATATAGTTCCTCTCGTTCTCTTCGTCTATCCCTTTCTTGAAGGCAAGCCTGAACCGGCCGTCCCTGTGCTCGACCGCTGCAACACGCCCCTCACAGGGGGCCCTGTTGACATGCACATTGGATACGGACATAAAGACGCTTATCCTTCTGACCTTCTCGCGGAGGAACTCGTTTTCGAAAAGGTCCTCCACGCCCATCACCCGGCCGTCGGCAGCAGAGAGGATCTCCTCTTCGCCGCTGCGACCCGCCCTCGCAGGATTTCTGAAGAAGAAGAGAAAAAACAGGGTGAGAATGAGAGCAAGGGCTGTAAGCGTGTAAATGCCCAGGAAGCAAAAAAGGAAGGATAAAAAGAGCGACGGCAGGATGAGAAATAACCCTTCCTTTGCAACGGGAACCCTTATCAATCCTTTCTCCCTATCCAGCCCATCATGGAGCGGAGCTGTTTGCCGACCCTTTCGATCAGGTGCTCGCCGTCCCTTCTCTTTACCGCATTATACACAGGTCTTCCCGCCATATTCTCAAGTATCCATTCCCTCGCAAACTCGCCCGACTGGATTTCTTTAAGAATGCGCTTCATCTCCCGTCGTGTCTCTTCGGTAATGATCCGTCTGCCCCTCGACATATCACCGTACTCCGCGGTGTCGCTGATGGAGCTGCGCATGTTGGCTATGCCGCCTTCATAGATGAGGTCGACTATGAGCTTCAGCTCGTGACAGCACTCAAAGTAGGCTGCCTCAGGCTGGTACCCCGCCTCCACCAGCGTATCGAATCCGGCCCTTATCAGCTCGGTAATGCCGCCGCAGAGCACCACTTGCTCTCCGAACAGGTCGGTTTCCGTTTCTTCCTCGAAGGTGGTCTGGAGCATGCCTGCCCTGGCTCCCCCTATGCCCAGGGCATAGGCCAAAGCAGTGTCGACGGCATGACCGGAATAGTCCTGATACACGGCGATCAGCACGGGTACGCCCGCTCCCCTCTGGAATTCGCGCCGCACCAGATGCCCCGGTCCCTTCGGGGCGACCATAACCACGTCGACGTCCTGGGGCGGCACAATCTGCTTGAAGTGGATGTTGAAGCCGTGGGAAAAGAGGAGGGTCTTGCCCTTCGTGAGGTTTTCTTTGATGACATTCTTATATAAGGACGCCTGGACCTCGTCCGGGGCAAGGATCTGAATTATCTCGGCGCGAGCGGAAGCGTCTGCGGCAGAGGTGGGGGCGAATCCGTGCTCGATCGCCAGCGCGAAATTCGGTGTGCCTTCAAGCTCGGCGACAATCACCTCAACTCCGCTTTCCCGCAAATTCTGGGCCTGTGCATGCCCCTGGCTTCCGTATCCGATAATCGCTACCTTCTTACCCTTGAGAACTCCCAGGTTAGCATCACTTTCGTAAAACACCTTCGCCATCGCTTCCTCCTTTCGATTGTTTAGTGTTCGCTTTCATCACCTTCTCGCCCCTCATCATGGCCACGGATCCCGTCCTCACCACCTCTTTGATGCCAAGGGGCTTCACCAGGGTCAGGAAGGCTCGCACTTTTTCTTCATTACCCGTTATTTCCACCACATAGGACCTGGGTGAGACATCTACCACCCGTCCCCTGAATATCTCTATCATCCTCAGGACTTCTTCTCTTGTCCTCTCTTCCGCGTTCACCTTGACGAGCACCATTTCCCGCGAGACATAGTCTGCGTCCTGGAAATCGGTCACCTTTATCACGTTTATCAGCTTGTTGAGCTGCTTGAGGATCTGCTCGAGGATGCTGTCGCTCCCTGTCGTGACAATGGTCATCGAGGAGATCTCAGGGTCGAGGGTCTCCCCCACACAGAGACTCTCTATATTGAAACCCCTCCCGCTGAAAAGCCCCGCCACACGCGCGAGCACGCCGAACTCATTTTCCACAAGGACCGAAATTATGTGTCTCAATTGTTCCCCCTACTCAATCTCCCCCCTACACAAGCAGCATGTCGTGCAAGCCGGCGCCAGCGGGAACGATAGGATAGACGCCCTCCTCCGGATTCACATGGACGTCGATGAGCGTCGGCCTGCCGTTGGCGAAAGCCTTCTTCAGCACCTTGTCCACTTCGTTTTCCTGTTCGATCTCATACCCCACCGCTCCGTAGGCCTCAGCGAGTTTTACAAAGTTCGGCAAGCATTCGAGCTTGGAGATGGAGTACCGCTTTTCATAGAAAAGCTCCTGCCACTGCCGCACCATGCCCAGGCACCCATTGTTGAGGATGACGACCTTTACGGGCAATCCATACTGAACGGCCGTCCCCAACTCCTGGATATTCATCTGTATGCTCCCGTCACCTGCTATGTCGATCACCAGCATATGGGGGTAAGCCGCCTGAGCCCCGATACTCGCCGGGAACCCGTACCCCATGGTGCCGAGACCCCCTGAAGTGATTATGCGCCGGGGTTCCAGGAACTTGTAGAACTGCGCGGTCCACATCTGGTTTTGCCCGACTTCCGTGGCAATTATCGCCTTGCCCTCGGTGAGCTTGTGGATCCTCTCGATCACGTACTGCGGCTTCAGCGTGCCGTTTCTCGTGTAGCTCAAGGGGAACCCTGTTTTCCATTGCTCCACCTGCCGGAGCCAGTCCGCGATCGCGTCGTTCCAACGGCCGCCGAAGCCCTCTTTGTCCTCTTCCGCTGCCTGCAGCATTCTCCTGAGGACGTTCTTCGCATCGCCGACTATGGGTATGTCGACCCTTATATTCTTGCTGATCGAGGTTGGGTCGATATCGATATGTACGATCTTGGCATGGGGGGCGAAGTCTTCAACCTTACCGGTCGCCCTGTCATCGAACCGGGCGCCCACGGCGATGATGATATCCGCGTTCGTGATGGCCATGTTCGCCGCGTAGGTGCCGTGCATGCCGAGCATGCCCAGAAACTGCGGGTGGTTGCCGGGGAAACCGCCGAGGCCCATGAGCGTGCTTGTCACGGGGATGGACAATCGCTCGGCGAAGGCCCTCAACTCTTTTGCCGCGCCCGAGGTGATAATCCCGCCCCCTGTATAGAGCACCGGCCTCGAAGATGAATCGATGAGTTTTACCGCCCTCTTTATTTGCCCTGGGTGGCCTGCATAGGTAGGCTGGTAGCCTCTTATATGCACCTTCTCGGGATAGGTGAACTCGGCAAGCTCCGCAGACACGTCCTTCGGGATATCGATGAGGACGGGTCCCGGCCGGCCGGACCTGGCAATGAAGAAGGCTTCTTTAATGATACGCGCCATATCCTTCACATCTCTTACGAGGTAGTTGTGCTTCGTGCACGGTCTCGTGATGCCGACAATGTCCGCCTCCTGGAAGGCGTCATTGCCGATAAGCGCCGTATTCACCTGGCCGGAGAACACCACGATGGGCACCGAATCCATGTAGGCGGTTGCTATGCCGGTCACCGTATTTGTTGCCCCAGGGCCGGAGGTGACAAGGGCTGCGCCCACCCGCGCGGAGGTACGTGCATAGCCGTCGGCAGCGTGCACGGCCGCCTGCTCGTGCCTTACGAGGATCTGTCTTATGTCGGAGCCATACAGGGCATCGGTAATGTTGAGCACGGCCCCTCCGGGGTAGCAAAAAAGCGTGTCGACCCCTTCCATCTTTAGTGACTCGACAAATATCTGTGCGCCGTTCTTCTTCATCTTTCGGCCCTTAGCTCTCCCTCTTCTTAAGTCCTTCCATCATATCTTTATAGTAAAGCTTTTCTTTCTTCAGCATCTTCATCTCAAACTCTTCATCCTCAGATAAAAAGGGTTTCCTGAGCAGCATCCTCAGTCGCCTGTCGAGCGACGTATGGAAGCCTTCCGCCTCTTTGTAGAGATCCTCTTTGCTCTTTGGTCTTTCCATAGGCGTGGCCATAGATGGTATAAAATATACGGAAAAATGTCAAATATATCGCGCCCGGCGAACGGAAATCCAAGGTGGCCTGTGTTCCGCCAAGTGCAACAGTCTATTCCCTATGGCAGGAGATGTCAATCATTTGACCCGTCGCGCGTCTCTATCATCTTCCCTATAATTGTGGTATAATTTATTTTCTTGGCTGGGTGCATCGTCGACGATCCCTGATTTCTATTTATTTGCCACGCGGAGAATCGGTCAAACAACCGGGGGCCGCTTCGGCACCCCATAAAGAGAGGCAACATGGCGATTTCCCGACGGCAACTCCACATATTGGTCCTGGAAGCCGACCAGGATGTGGTCGACACCACCACATCGATGCTCCAAGCACTGGGCCACCATGCAAGGGGCGAAACGGAAAGCATGGCGGCATTGAAAGCCTTCTCGGAATCACCTGATGAATTCGATCTTGCGATCCTTGAGCCGGTCATGCCCGAGGTGACGGGACTGGAGCTTGCTGCGCGCTTCCGGCGCATACGGCGCGGCTTCCCTGTCCTGCTCTACGCAGACGGCAGTGACACATCTTCAGCCAAAAGGATAGAGGCCGCCGGTCTCGGTCGGGTTGTTTTCAAACCGCTCACTTCCGAGGAACTGGGAAGCGCGATAAGAGAGACTCTTCGTTTCAGTACATGAACGGAAAGCCGGTGAATATGGATGAGAGCTGCTATTTGAGGCGCGGCTTTCGTGGCGTATTACCGGTAAAAGGCCTGTTTCAGCTCTTTCACCAAGGCAATATTCTCCAGGTGTCCGGTCTGGCGCGCGACCACTTTCCCTATGACAGGACGGGTGATAAGGTAAAGGTCTCCGATCAGGTCAAGGACTTTATGCCTTACGAACTCATCGGCGAACCTCAATTCCGTATTGATCACCTCGTCGTTGTTGAGGAGTATCGTGTTGTTCATGAGGTTGCTTGCCCGGCTTCCCACCGCGAGTCCCATCTTTGCGAGTCTTTCGAAGTCTTTTATAGAGCCGAAGGTGCGGGCGGGGGCGATCTCCCGCAGGAAGGTGTTCTTCCCACCCGTGAAAACGTAGTGCTGCACGCCAATGGGCCGCGGCTGCTCCAGCCTGTAGTCGATCTCTAGTTCCCCGGCAGGCTCTATGGAGAGATACTTGCCCTCGGGCAGATTCTGGAGGACGATCCTTTTCTTGATGACCAGAGGCACTATGCCCTGCTCTTGCTCAATAATGCCGGCTTCTTCTATCTTCCCGCAGATCTCCTGCGCCGATCCGTCAAAAATGGGTACCTCGTCGCTTATCTTCACAAGGAGGTTCGTAATCCCGTACATGTGGCACGTAGCGAGGAGATGCTCGACCGTGGTGATGGTACAGGTCTTGCCCTTTATGGAAGATGTGTTCCCTGAAGAGTAGACATAGTCGACAAAGGCAGGTATACGCTCGCCCTCTGGCACCTGCTCAAAGATTATCCCCGTGTCCGGCGGCATGGGCAGGAGGATCATTCCGGTCTTCACACCCGAGAAGAGACCCATTCCATAGGCCACGATGCTCTTGCCGATGGTTTTTTGCCTGCACGCCTGGAAACCCCTCGCGATCTCGATCCGGACGTCATCGCCTGCCTTTTCCTTTCCGTTGCTTCTGCCCTCGAGTCCACGCGAAATTACTTCCAGTACCTTGTCTATGGAGAGGGGTTTTTCGAGGAAATCGGTCGCCCCCATTTTCACGGCTTCGACGGCGGTAGAGATCGTGCCGTGGCCTGAAATAACGATAACCACCGCTTCCGGGTCGACTTCCCGTACCAGCCTCAATACCTCTAGACCATCCATCTCGGGCATCCATATATCGAGAAGGACGATCCGGGGTTTCTCCTTTTTGAAGATGGCCAGTCCTTCCTTGCCGTCTTTGGCGGTGCAGACGGTGAACCCTTCATCGAGCAGGATTGAGGAAAGACTTTCGAGAATGGCTCTTTCGTCGTCGATAATAAGAACTTTTGTCATGCTTCACCAATTAATTTAAGATAAGTGTACTGGAGCATGGCGGCGAGTGCCTCCAAATCCAGGTACGAGGAAGCGGAGCCATCGAAGAGGAACCGGAACGATGCGGGAAACTCCTCGTCGCTGTCCCAGAAAAGACAAAGTACGGGCAATTTCGGCAGGGGATGAAGGATAAGCGCGATATCGGCCTGCGCCTCTCCCGTGGACGGGACGGCCCCAAGGGCCGACAGCCGTTCCCGTAAAGCGCCGCGCTTTCCCTGGAATACCGAGGCTATCCTATCCTCTATGTTGGTCTTGATGAACGCCGAGAACTGCGCCCCGTCTTTCAAATCCCGGTAGGGCAGCCAGATATGCCTGATCTGTCCGGTTCCTGCCGTGAGCAGGTACCTCACCACAAGGATCGAGCCGATAGTGTCCAGCTTCTCCGCATCCTTGTACACGCCGTCACGGCGGACCTCACAGTTCTCACCGAAAAGGGGGACGCGGGCGGCCGCCCCTTCTTCGACACTTCCCGAAAGCATGGGCGCATTTGCGACGGCCCCGGTGTCCCACACGAGTTGGAGCAGGTCCTCGCAGATCTTGTCATAGTTTGACGTGCCGTCGGTAACGAACATGTCGTAGTGTAACCAAAAGGGAGGGCATTTACAACTGCTATCGTTCCCCGCTGCCCGGCGCCTTTCCATGTTGACAATATTCCTCGGAAAATATAAATTATTGCCGATGTTTACCCTATTTGTGAGAGAAACTTTTGCTGCTGCCCACAAGATTGAGTTGTATCATGGCAAGTGCGAAAACCTGCACGGACACAATTTCAGGGTGGAGGCCCTCTTCGAGGGCGAGCATGTCGGCGAAGATGGGATGCTTCTCGATTTCGCGGCTCTAAGGATAATGCTCAAGGAAGTAGTCGCCGACCTGGATCATAAATACATTAACGATATCCCGTTTTTCAGAGACAGGGCCAGCTCGTCGGAGTATCTCGCGTTTTACATATACGGGCGTATGGCCGAGTTGGTCCGCAAAGAACAGATTGTGGTGAAAGAAGTACGCGTATGGGAATCGGATAATGCCTATGCCGCGTACAGGGAATAGCTCAAATGAAAGACGTGCAGAACATGCACGACTCCCGCAATATAAAGATAGACAAGGTGGGAGTCAAGAACGTGAAGTACCCGATAGTCGTGCTCGACAAGAAAAACGGCTTCCAGCATACCATTGCCGACATCAGCATGTACGTGAGCCTTCCCCATGAATACAAGGGTACGCACATGAGCCGCTTTGTGGAGATACTGCATGCCTACAAGAACATGATCAATATGAAGGATCTCCCTGTGATTTTGAGGGAAATGAAAGAAAAGCTCAATGCCGAGTCGGCCCATATGGAGATTCGCTTCCCTTACTTTATGAAAAAGGAGGCGCCCGTATCGGGTACGGCGGGCTACCTCGAGTATATGTGTGGTTTCGCCGGCCACATGGACGGCCAAAACCGGATGAAAGACTTTACCGTAACCGTGTCGGTCCCTGTGACGACGCTCTGCCCCTGCTCGAAGGAAATAAGCGATTACGGGGCGCACAACCAGAGAGGCGTGGTGACCATAACGGTGGGATTTAAGCGTTTCTTCTGGATAGAAGACCTGATATCCCTTATCGAGAGCTGTTCGAGCTGCGAGATTTACTCGGTACTCAAGAGGCAGGATGAAAAGTTCGTCACGGAAAGGGCCTTCGAGAATCCCAAGTTTGTGGAAGACGTGGCAAGGGACGTGGCGGAGAAGCTGCGCAGAGAAGCGAATATTACCCATTTTGTCGTAGAGGCGGAGAACTTCGAGAGCATCCATAACCATAGCGCCTATGCGTGTTTGGAAAGAGAAAACGGGGGAGGGGAGGCATGAAGAAGTGGATGGTTGTCTTTACGGCAATGCTGCTTTCTATAGTGGGATGCACGACGCCTCGTCAGGCGACGGTGCAAGAGCAGAAGGCGACGTCTCAGAACGAAGTCTCTAATACGATTTTTTATACGTTTCCCGATATCCCCGTTCCCAAAGAACTCACTTATCAAAGGGAAAAGAGCTTTATTTATGAAACGCCCCGCTTAAAAGCGGGTGTGCTCGTGTTGAGCGGCAACGTCGACCTGGGCTCCCTGGAGGAGTATTTCAAGATCAACATGGTCAAGAACGGGTGGCGCTTCGTCAATAGCTACAAGTCCGCCGATTTGATTTTGAACTTCGTCAAAGAAGACCGCGTTTCCAACATCAGGGCAATGAAGGTAAGTTTCAGCACCCAGGTTGAGATATGGGTCGGTCCTGTGGAGAAGACTGCCCCGGCGTCGCAGCCTTCCAAGGAAAATGGATTCAGATAAGTGGGTTAAAGTCCACACCGTCGAGAATATCTTCGAGATGGACGTGCTCAAAGCCGCTCTCGAGAGAGAATCGATTGAATATACCTTGAAAGAGCATAAGGATACGGCCTACGACGGCCTCTTCATCCTCCAAAAGGGTTACGCGTCGCTTTTCGTGAGAGAGAAGGACGAGAGGCGGGTCGCTGCCATCATCACACAGATCAAGAACATGCCCTATGTGGTACCTTGAAAAGATCGATCCGCTCCCGTCTCTGCTTGGCGAAAAGGTCATAAGCTTCGTCGGCGCGGGCGGAAAAACATCGCTGGCCGAATACCTCGGGCGGGCGGCTGCCGCGAGCGGAAAGCGGGTGGTGATGACCACCACCACAAAGATATGGGCGAAAGAGCCGTATGTGACCTTCGATGACCGTGGTGTGAAAGAAGGCGGAGAAGGTGGGCGGCTCATTGTGATGGGCAAGTCGGTGGATCAGGGAAAACTGACCGGACTCAGTGCCGGCGAGGTCGAGGCGCTCGGAAGGGATCACGACCTCGTGCTCGTGGAGGCGGACGGCGCAAAAGGACGGCCGTTGAAATACCCCGCGGCTTACGAGCCCGTAATTCCGCCCTGCTCGGGCCGCACAGTGGTGGTTGCGGGTCTCGACGCGCTGGGCCGCACGATCGCGGAAAAAGTGTTCAGATGGGAGCAATTCATCCGGGCCACCGGGTTGTCGCCGGACGCGGAGGTCACGGCCGAGGTCTTCGTGAGGCTTTTTGAAGGGGATGGCCTCCTGAAGGGCGTAAAGAGGGCCCGGTGCGTCATAGTCCTCAACAAGCTCGATGCCTGCGGCGATCGGGCATCGGTGCCCGGGCTGGCCGGGGCTGTGAGCCGCCATACGGGAGTCGGGCAGGTGATCGTGGCGAGCGTCCGGCAGGGGGAATTTTACGGCCTTGTCGACGCGCGGCCTGGGGAGGGTTAGCATGCGACCCTGCAGCCCCGCCTACTCCATTGCGTCGATGGCCTGCGCGACGGTTTTTGCATCGAGAGACACTTCCTTGAATATCTGCTCCACGGTCGCGGCGTCGAGGCGCTCGAAATCTTTTTCAAGAGGCGTCACCATGATGCCCCCCATCTCGACAACAGCCGGGCTGAGCGCGAGGCGGCCGTCCCCCTCCAGGTAAAAGGCGCAGGGGCGATGTTTTGCGCGGGGAAAGACGAGCACCCTGTAAGCGTGCTCCTCCCGTATGCAGATAAGGTTCATCATTGGCTCCCGGTCAGTGCGGAGCACGCTCTTGAGCCCTTGCACGAGTGCGTGAAGCGCATCCCCCACCGCAGCCTGTTCGGGTCCTTCGAGGATCACCACTTCCCGTCCCAGGCCTCTTGCCCGATGTACGGAAACACCCCCGGCCCGTCTTCCAGAATCCCGTTGTTCGGCGCTGATTTCCCTCTCGATCGGCATCAGGCCGGCCGGCAGTGCCTGAAAATGGAGGTGGTCCGGAGCCGATGCGCCGCACCCCGGTCCGTTGTAAAGGGTGAGGAAGCCGGGGCCGAAGTCGTCCATGAGGTCGAGCAGGGCGGCGACGGCCCCTGCGAGGTCTTGAGGGCGATGGTCCAGGTGGGAAATGGTGAAGTGGGAGGAAAATACGGGCATCGGATTGCAGAGGATCAGGTAGTCCTTCCGGTAGAGTATGCCTTTTTGTTCTTTGGGCAGGTTGGCGGGGCAGAGAAAGCAGACCCGCTCGGCCACGCTCTTTTCGCCCACGTCGGCGAGGGTGCTCGTGATTCTTCCCGGGTTGTGCTGGACGCGGACAGAAAATCCACGGCACTTTAGCTCCCTCTCCCGCACGTACCTGAGCGATTCATAGCCCGCACCCGCCAGGGGCCACGCCTCTTTTTGCCCGGCGAGCAGCCCGAGACAAAGCCGGGGAAGACTGCCCAAAGGTTGCACGCCATCGAAAGCGTCATAGATCGTGCCGGTGTCGAGCATAGGGTGATTGCCCATAGCGATTCAGCTATCCGCCCGGTTCATCTTTTGTCTGGCAAGGATTTCGGCGGTCCGGACCCCGTCTTTGAAGGCGTTGTTCCGGTTTTCCGCGTCGAGGCTGATGCCCGAGTCCGTGTTGCCCCTCCAGCGCCTGCACAGGTAGAGACTTTCGTAGATCCTTCCAACCTTCCATTCCCTGCAGATCCGTAAGCAGGCCGCGTAATCCTCTCCGTAGCTCACATCGGGAAAACCTGTCTCGCGCATAAGGGCCGTGGCAAAGGAGCGCGGAGCGCCGAGCCCGTTTACGCGGAGCGCGTTGTTGTGGCCGTTCTCGTCGGTCCATTCGCGATGGTCTATGAGCCCAGGCGGAATCTCCTCAAGGGTGAAATCAACGAGCGTGTAGGCGCCGATCACCATGGCATAGCTGCCGCCGCGGAGCGTATCGATGATCCGCTGCAAGACATGGGGGGTCCGGTAGAGGTCATCGGAATCGAGCTGCACCGCATAGCGGCCGCAAGACTCGGACTGAAGCGCCTCGTTCCAACAACCGCCGATGGCGAGGCCGGTCTTCGCGGGAACGACATGACGAAGAGCGGGATTCCGCGCTGCGAGCTCACGGAGGATCGGGGTGGTCCCGTCCGTGGAGTAGTTATCCACGACTATCACGTTGAAAGGGAACGCGGTCTCTTGTGAAAGGCTGCTTGCCACCGCCTCGGCTATCGTCTCTTTCCGGTTCCGCACGGGAATGACCACGGAGGCCTCGACAGGGAAGGGCATGCGGCCCGCATCGAAGCGCCTCAAGCGGGAACCAGGCACGTATGCGCCTATCTTCCTGAGGTAATCGGTGAAGACGTACTCCATCTCTTTCTGGGCGTCCTTGTTGCGGCCGTCCAGATAGGCAAAAAGCCGCTCCCCCGCGACAGGACCGGCCGCCCTTGCCGGGAGCGAGTAGAGGGCCTCCGGCAGATGCGTTACCGGTGAGTCGATCGAGACCTTGAGGCGGAGGTCGTAGAGGCCGGCGAACCTCACGTCCGGGATCAGGCCGTATGTCTCCCGCACATTGCGGGCGGCGGAGAGGGAAAAAAGGAGCATGGCTCCGAAGTCGAAGTCGTCCCGGACGCTTCCCGGCCCATAGTCGCACAGAGGATGAAGGACCCGTGTATTTTTGTCGCTCTCATGGTAATCCGAATAGACTATGCCCGACCCCGTCGATTCTGCCGCGTCTATCATATGCTCCAGGGCGCTGGGTCCGATCGATTCTGGGGCGCCCTCCGGCAGGAGGAGGAGATATGGCGTGCGCACCCTGTCCAGGACGATGCCGAGAGCCCGCTGCGAGTGCAGCGATTCCGCCGTGAGCGGAAGGGCGCCGGCTATGTGTGGGTCCATCGGCTCCGGACCGACCAGCAGCAGCGCGTCGACGAGAGGAGATGCCGCCAGCGAGCGCAACACGGCATCGGAAGAAGGCCCTGGCGTGCAGCGGGCGACTACGGTGAGGGGCTTCATGTACTCATCTTACCATATCTCGGGCAGTCGGGGGAGGCAGAGCGGGATGTGACATTATACGTACGCGGCGGGCCTTGCGCCGTTAGAGGTTATTGAACTGGTCTACATCAAGCCCTGCCTGTTTAATCAGCTTCACGAGCAAGCCGGGGCCAAGTTCGCTATGCAGCGGAATGGATAACGCCCACTGATACCCTTCCTTGGTCATCATGACATGAGAACCTTTCTGTCGGACCGCTTTCCAGCCCGCGCGCTGAAATTTGCGAACCGCTTCGGCGCCGGAGCAGAGTTCCATATTCCTACCCATTTATACGGCGATTTCAACGAGCTTGGAAGAATCGGGGGAATGCCTGGCCTCCATCACTTCAAACCATCCTTCGATAGCTTCCCGGATGTTGCCGACGGCTTCATCGTAGGTTCTGCCCTGAGAGAGACAGCCCGGAAGGGCCGGTACTTCGGCGACATAATAGCCGGCCTCATCCTTTTCTATTATCACATGCAGTTTCATCCGTTTTCCTTACTGAGAAATGTACCATATCCATAAAATAGTGTCAAAAGACAGAAGGAAGCACAAAAACATTGAACGGGACCCTAAATACTTCCTGGATGTTGCGGACATCGATAAGTGGATTGAGGACGGCAAGACCGAGTGTGCCTTCTACGAGGGTAAAGATGGGTGCAGGTCGCCGCCCTTCATGAGGAGCATAGAGGAATTATCGAACGGGCACAGACGGGCACAATCTCGATCAACAGGCACAGATAGGTTGAAGGCGTGGACCGGTGACCCTTGACATCGAAGCATAAATAAATGCCCCCGGCGTGACTCGAACACGCGGCACCAGGATTAGGAATCCTGTGCTCTATCCGCCTGAGCTACGGGGGCATGAAGACAGTTTACCTCATCACGGCAGTAATGCACAAGCAGGACGTGAGCGTCTACTGAAAACCCGGCGCCCTTGGGGCGGCCCTGCCGTCGCTATCGTGAGGTTTTTTATCATGAAATCATAGGCGTGGTCAAGCGTTGGAAAGCTGCTCTTGACAACAGTGTCATACATAGCGATACTATAGTGACGGTTATGCCGGGCCGCCGGGACAACCCCGGGGAAAGGGATCTTGCGGGTTTTGAGCGGGCTGGAGCGGATTTCTGTCTTGACTTTGTGCGGGGGAACCCATAGGGTTCATATAGGGCGATTTGCAGTGAAACGGTGCGGACACCTCGCGCGAAGAGCCCGTGTGGGGAAGACGGCTCTTTGCCGTCGGGAGAAGACTTCGGCGGCATCCGACTCTCGTCCGTCGATGTGATTGAAATCCGACCCCTTTTCCGTCATTCGGGTAAAGCACTCTTGGATTATTCCGGGCATGAAGATAATATTTAACGTATCGTCCGCCACGCCGATAATATCTTTAACGCCGCACGGATGTGGTGCCCTGAAAACGGCAGGGGCGTTAGGTCGGGGCACAAAGAAAGTGTTGCGGTAACAAGAGTTTTGTAATACAATACGTACTGTATTACGAAGTGGTTAGGACGTTAGTTTATTGTTCTTGTAATGCTTTTGTGTGGAAATGTCGTGTGACACATTGGAGCCGGGCAGCCGGCTCCAAGGGCGGTAGCGTTGTTTCTTGAATCTCACTTTCTTTCGCGATCCCCGAGTATATAATATTTAGTACATCCGTCATGCCCCCTTTTTTGGTGATCGCCTATCAACCGGGACCGATAAAATACTGGAGGCCACATGGAACAAGCGTTTTCTTTAAGCCCTGACGGTAAGCACTACCCACTGCCCTCGCCCGACGACTACGGCCAAGAATTAGTCAGGATAGAAAAGCTGATCGCCGAGGCGAAAGAGAAAGGTCTAGAGATTGTGGTTGTCATGGGTGTAGGCTTTGTTGGCGCGGTGATGGCGGCAATTGTGGCCGATACGGTCGACAAGGGCACGGGCCGGCCGTCGAAGTTCGTGATCGGCATGCAGCGGCCGAGCGTGCGCAGCTTCTGGAAGATCCCGACCTTGAACAAGGGTATTTCTCCGGTGAAGGCGGAAGATCCAGAAGTCGACCCGATGATACGCCGGTGCGTTCTGGAGAAGAAGACCCTCGTGGCCACATACGTCTACGACGTTCTGAAGGCCGCGGATGTCGTTATCGTCGACGTCCAGCTCGACTATAGCAAGCATGCCCTCGGGAACGTGCGTCAAGGGGAGGTCGAGATGAATGCCCTCGAAGAATCCTTCGAGGTCATCGGCCAGCATGTGATGCCCCATGCGCTCATCCTCATAGAGACAACGGTTGCGCCCGGCACAACGGAGCAGGTGGCGCTGCCTGCCGTCCGCAAGATATTCAGGCAGCGGGGTATCACTACGGACCCTCTGCTTGCTCACAGCTATGAAAGGGTGATGCCCGGGAAGAACTACGTTGCTTCTATACGCGACTTCTGGCGGGTCTGTAGCGGTATCAACAATGAGGCGAAAGTCAGGGTGGTGAAATTCCTGAATGAGGTCCTCAACACCGCGAAGTTCCCTCTTACGGTGCTCGACAGACCGATAGAATCGGAAACCGCGAAGATCGTCGAAAACAGCTACCGGGCCACGATCCTGTCCTTCCTCCATGAATGGAGCCTCTTTGCGGAGACAAACGGCGTGGACATCATCAAGGTTATCGACGCGATCAAGGTCAGACCCACCCATAGCAATATGATCTTCCCCGGACCGGGCATCGGCGGCTATTGCCTGCCGAAAGACGGCGGCCTCGGTATATGGGCATATAAGCACATCCTCGGGTTCGAGGACGACATCTTCAAAGTGACGCCGGCGGCCATCGACATCAACGATACCCGTCCCCTCCACGCCGCCCAGCTCGTCCGGGACGCCCTGCGGAACATGAATGTGCCGATCGCCTCCGCAGAGGTGCTGGTCCTCGGGGCATCGTACAGGGAGGACGTGGGAGATACGCGCTATAGCGGCTCCGAGATCCTTATCCGGCGCTTGACTGAAATGGGTGCCGAAATCAGGGTCCATGACCCTTATGTGGACCGTTGGTGGGAATTCGAAAACCAGGAGGAGTATCCCAGGGAATCGAAGAGCGTCTTTTTCAGGAACCAGAAGAAGCTGAAGGACCTGAAGGTAGGGAAAGACCTGGTTGAGGTCCTCGGGGGTATCGATGCCCTCGTCCTGGCGGTGCGTCATCACGCGTATCTGCACATGGACCCTGACGACGTTGTGCGGAAGGCAGGGAAGAGGATCGCGGTCATCGACTGTTTCGGCATCCTTGACGACGGCGCAATCAGGCGCTACCTGGAACTGGGGTGCGAGGTGAAAGGCCTCGGCCGCGGCCACATCAAGCGGCTCAAGGAAGATATCAAAGCTATGTAAGGAATGGGGAAAGGGATTCGTCTTTGCGTTTCTGAAATGGATGGAGCGACATATGAAGATTCTTGTTACCGGTGGCGCCGGGTATATAGGCAGCCACGTGGTCAAGATGCTGGGAGAGAAAGGATACGACATCACCGTCTACGACAACCTCTCTACGGGCCACGACTGGGCTATACTTTACGGGAAGCTCGTCAGGGGGGACCTGGCCGACAGGGGCCTTCTTGAAAAAACAATCAAAGAGTCAGGCCTGACGCGGTTATTCACTTCGCGGCATCCATCCAGGTGGAAGAGTCGGTAAGAAAGCCTCTCCTCTATTACAGAAACAATGTGGCCAACACGCTGAATCTCCTTGACGCCGTCGTGGACAACGGCGTCAAGTATTTCATCTACTCATCCACGGCCGCTACCTACGGGATCCCTGAAAAGATCCCTGTCGACGAAGGCGCGCCGCTCGCGCCCATCAACCCCTACGGCGCGTCGAAGGTCATGATAGAAACGGTGCTTGCGGATCTTGCGCATGCAACGGACTTCACGTACGTTGCCCTGCGCTATTTCAATGTGGCCGGCGCAGACCCGGGCGGCAGGATAGGGCAGGCATACAAAGAAGCCACTCACCTGATCACCAGGGCGCTCAAGACGGCGAAGGGTGAATCCGAAAAACTTCTGATCTACGGGACGGACTACCCCACGCCGGACGGCACGTGCGTCAGGGACTACATACACGTCGAAGACCTGGCCGAAGCCCATCTTCGCGCACTCGACTACCTGAGAGGCTCAGGGCTGAGCGATCGCATGAATTGTGGCTATGGTCACGGGTTTTCCGTGCGGGAGGTAGTCGACACGGCAAAAAAGGTGACCGGAGTAGACTTCAGGGTCGAAGAGACCGGCAGGAGGGCCGGAGACCCTCCGGCCTTGATTGCGGACAGTCGGCGCTTGAGAGACCTGACGGGGTGGCAGCCCCGCCACGATGACCTCACGTTCATTATCAGGACAGCGTGGGAATGGGAACTACGCCTTGCAAGACAGCAGGGTGCACTATAATGCAAAGGGCGCTCATCACCGGTATTACAGGCCAGGACGGTTCTTATCTGGCGGAATTTCTCCTATCAAAAGATTATGAAGTCCATGGCTTGATCAGACGGGCAAGCACGTTTAATACGGGCAGGATAGATCACATCTATACGGACCCGCACTCACCCGGCGCACGCCTCTTCCTCCACTACGGGGACCTTTCCGATTCCGGGCAGCTCAGCCACCTCATCTATAATATCCAGCCTGATGAGGTGTACCACCTGGCCGCGCAGAGCCACGTCAAGGTGAGCTTCGATATGCCCGAGTACACCGGAGAAGCAACGGGCATGGGCACGACAAGGCTCCTTGAGGCGATCCGCCGGAGCGGCATTACCACAAAGTACTATCAGGCTTCGTCATCCGAGCTCTTCGGCGCGTCGCCTCCCCCCCAAAATGAGAAGACGACTTTCTACCCGAGAAGTCCCTATGGGGCGGCAAAACTTTATGCCTATTGGATGACGGTCAACTATCGGGAAGGCTACGGTCTTTTCGCCTGCAACGGCATCCTCTTCAACCACGAATCACCCAGGAGGGGCAAGACATTCGTGACGCGCAAAATTACCCGCGCTGTCGCGAATATCCTGAAGGGCACGCAAGAAAAGCTGTATCTCGGAAATATGCATGCCAGGAGGGACTGGGGGTTCGCCCCCGAGTATGTGGAGATGATGCGACTCATGCTGCAGCAGGAGAGGCCCGACGATTATGTCGTGGGGACGGGCGAGAGCCACACAATCAAGGAGTTCGCCGATGCGGCTTTCTCTTACATGGGCGTGCGCCTTGAATGGCGGGGCAAAGGAAAAGATGAAACCGGCGTTGTCACCTCTTCCACGTGGGACCATCTTAAACCCGGCGCCGTGGTCGTCCAGGTCGATCCGCGCTACTTCAGGCCCACGGAAGTCGAGGCCCTCCAGGCCGATATTTCTAAAGCCCGCCGCGCTCTCGGCTGGGAGCCGAGGGTGACCTTCGAAGAGCTGGTCGAGATCATGGTTGACTGTGATGTCCAATCGGTCGGGCTCTCTGCCCCTTGCGTTGGTCTGGCCGCGTCCAGGTGCAAGGGCTTCGACTACACCAACCACGGCTTTTCGGTCTATGAGCAGATAAGGGAACATTGAGGCGACAGGTCAGATTGCCGTGAAGGATAAACGGATAACGATCACCGGCGGTAAAGGTTTCCTGGGCAGTCACCTCATCAGGCAGATGCGGCAGCAAGGCTATGGCCATCTCACCATAGCAGATTTGCCGGACTACAATCTCGTCAATATTGTGGATGTGAGGCGGCTCTACGAGGACTTGAGGCCCGATATCGTCATCCACCTGGCGGCAAAGGTGGGCGGCATAGGGTTCAACCAGGAGAACCCGGCATCTCTCTTTTACGAGAATGCCATGATGGGCATCCAGCTCCTCCATGAGGGCTACAGCCACGGCATAGAGAAGTTCGTTGCCCTGGGTACGATCTGCGCCTACCCCAAGTTCACCCCGGTGCCCTTTAAAGAAGACGACATCTGGAACGGCTACCCGGAAGAGACGAATGCGCCTTACGGCCTCGCCAAAAAGATGATGCTCGTGCAGTCGCAGGCATATCGCCGGCAGTACGGCTTCAATTCCATCTTCCTGCTGCCCGTCAACCTCTACGGGCCGGGAGACAACTTCGACCCGAAATCTTCTCATGTAATCCCCGCCCTCATCAAGAAGTGCGTGGACGCCATGAGGAACGGGGAAGACGAGATCATCGTCTGGGGAACGGGGAAAGCCACCAGGGAGTTCTTTTACGTCGAAGACGCGGCTGAGGCGATTATCCGGGCAATGGAGAACTATAATAAGAGCGAGCCGGTAAACATCGGGGCCGGCTTCGAGATATCGATCAGGGACCTGGTGGATTTAATCGTGGAACTGACGGGCTTTGCGGGGAAGGTCACCTGGGATGTAACGAAGCCCGATGGGCAACCCCGCCGAATGCTTGATACCAAAAGGGCCGATGAAGAGTTCGGCTTCAGGGCAAAAACAGGATTCAGGGAAGGGTTGCGGAAGACGATAGAGTGGTACGGGCAGGCGCGGTAATAATGCATATGTCAGCATTGTGTGCGATAACGCAATCCTGTGTCCCCGGTTCGATCTGATTCTCGAAGGCCGGACCTCCCTGAATGCGAAACACGACGTTTACGCGGCGCAAAAGCCGCCGAACGGACTGATATTCGGAGTTGACGATGAATAATGCGTTTGTCAAGAACATCCTCTGCATAGGGGCCGGCTATGTGGGCGGCCCCACAATGGCGATGATCGCCTATAAGTGTCCCCAGTATAAAGTGACGGTCGTGGATATCAATCACGAGAGGATAGCCCAGTGGAATGCGGACCGGCTCCCGGTATACGAACCCGGTCTTCGCGAGATTGTCGAGGCGGCAAGGGGGCGCAACCTCTTTTTCGAGACCGATATCGACAGGTGCATCAAAGAGGCGTCCATCATTTTTGTTGCGGTCAATACGCCGACGAAAGTCTTCGGAGCGGGCGCCGGGATGGCGGCGGACCTCCAATACTGGGAAAAGACGGCGCGGCAAATCAGGGAGGCGGCGGGCTCGCCGAAGATCGTGATCGAGAAATGCACGATCCCGGTCAAGACCGCCCTTGCGATGGAGAGGATATTAACCTCAAAGGACGGCTCGGTCAGTTTCGATGTGATCTCCAACCCTGAGTTTCTCGCTGAAGGCACGGCAATGAGAGACCTTGAATTCCCTGACAGGGTGCTCATAGGATCGAGGGAAACGGCCCAGGGACTAAGGGCAAGGCAGGAAATAGTCGAGATCTACGCGAACTGGGTGCCGAGGGAACGCATCATAGAAAGCAATATCTGGAGCAGTGAGCTTTCAAAGCTCGTGGCAAATGCATTTCTCGCGCAACGTATATCGTCGATAAACGCAGTCTCGGCCCTCTGCGAGAAAACGGACGCCGACGTCCGGGAAGTGGCAAAGGCCATCGGCATGGACAGCCGGCTCGGCAGCAAGTTCCTCAATGCAAGCATCGGGTTCGGCGGGTCGTGCTTCAAGAAGGACATTCTCAATCTCGTCTATCTCTGCAAGAGCTACGGACTCAATGAGGTGGCGGACTACTGGGAAAGCGTGGTCAAAATAAACGAATACCAGAAAGAACGCTTCGTGCTCACCATGCTGAGTGCGATGTTCAACACCCTTGCCGGCAAGAGGATAGCCCTTTTCGGGTTTGCCTTCAAGGCCGATACGGGCGATACGCGGGAGACCCCGGCGCTTTACGTGGCGAAAAGCATTGTCGAAGAGAGAGCCGGGCTGGTCATCACCGATCCGGAAGCCCTCGAAAACGCGATGACAGACCTGGACGGCGTCGATGGCATTACCTACGAAATCGATCCCTACAAGGCGGCCGCAAAGTGCGACGCGATTGCGGTCATGACCGAGTGGAAATTGTATGCCGGCCTCGACTACGAGCGCATTTACGCCTCCATGACGAAGCCGGCTTTTATTTTCGACGGCCGTAATATACTCGACCACAAGCGCCTGTACGAAATCGGTTTTAATGTCTTTTCGATAGGCAAACCTCCGTTAGTACATGCGTGAAAGCGCGGAAGTGAAGAAAAACAGGGACAATCGGTCCCAAACGTCTCACCGGTATTATTGACTTGCCTATGACCGGCACTATCCTTTTTACAGAGGCCCTAATCTCACGAAGCTTAGCGTAGGCGGCGACGATGTCCTGTGAAATTTTTTTGGAGGAGGGCTTAAGTTTGTTTAAGTAGCATCCGATAATACGTACGTCCTGTTAAAGGGCAAACCGTCCGAAAGGGCGGGGCGCAAAGCCACTGGCCTAAGTTTCGAAGGTATCGGAATAGGGTAGCAGGGTTGCCAGGCGACAGCAGCACCTCCGGTGCCGAGCGTCGCTCGGCGCAAAAAAATTAGGAGG
This sequence comes from uncultured delta proteobacterium, assembly GCA_963768735.1. Classification (GTDB taxonomy): domain Bacteria; phylum Desulfobacterota; class Syntrophorhabdia; order Syntrophorhabdales; family WCHB1-27; genus BOG-1155. The sequence continues at coordinate 1,039,118 of CAVYJH010000003.1, forward strand.
TGTTGCTATGAAAGCACTAACCCGTCGAAGTAGTGTACCGTTCCACGCTCGTCACCCGTCACTGCTCGTTTTGGCCGTAACATGCTGTTTTCTCTCCCTTGCAACGATCGCGATATCCAACCCGCTGCCCCTGGACATAGAGCAGGAGTTGGAGCAAGCCGGCCTGCCGCCAGGCTTTTCCGAAATGCAGGTGCAAGCCCCCGACCAATGCCAAGTAACACTTTCCGGGGATAGCGCAATAGTTGGAGCGTACGGCGGCTCAGGGAGCCTGTCGGTGCAGGCTCAGGGCGCATGTGACTTGCGCGTCTCAGCAGAGGGGATACCGTGGTTGAAGGTTGTGGAACATGAGACGCATGGAGTCAATGTCATCACATATACCGTTTCAGCGAACAACACACCTTTTCAAAGGATCGCCGGTTTGACTGTCGCGACAAAGATAGTCACTATTACGCAGGAAGGCGCCGGCAAGATGCATGAGGCTATTTATAGAGCCAAATAGTCTTCGGTATGTGAGGACGTGATTTCACAAAAGGAGGAACGTATATGAGACGTATTGTTTTGAATAGATCAATTATTCCATCAATGTGCCTGGTGCTCGTGGCGGCCTTAGCGGTGGGACTTATGCTTATGGCGAACAAATCCGCTGCCGCCACCGGCATCTATATCGTTGATCCTCTAAGCAGCCAGACAATCCTGCCCACCACGTCGCCGAACTCATTTCCGATTGTCGGCGCCACGGGTGGCACTACCATCAGCGTCTCCGCCTGCAAGGGGGAATTCCAACCAGCTTCAATCGTCATAACGCCGACCCAGAACATCACCGGGATTACCGTTGCCGTAACGAACCTTACAGGGCCAGGCGGAGCCGTCATTCCTCAATCAGCCGTGGACGTGCGGGTGGTTAAGGTCTGGTACCGAGCAGGGACGACCAACCTCAAAGGGACGAAGACCCTCGCGCCGGAACTGCTCCTGAAAGATGACAACCTCGTCAAGGTTGATACCGTTGCGCAGATGAACTACTTGAAAGTTACGCTCGGCAATAAGCAGCAGTACATAGACATCACCACGCCCACTGCCATCTTTCCCAGCAGTGCCCTGGTCTATGATGCAACAACGCTCCAGCCTTTCGATGTTGCGGCAAATACGAATAAGCAGTCTCTGGTTGACGTTCCATGTTCCTGGTAACGCTCAATCGGGCAGTTACACGGGAACCATATCGTTGCAAAGCGGCGGAACGGTGCTCGCGACGACAAATGTTGCCTTGACGGTATTGCCCTTTGCCCTTCAGGCGCCGGTCATGGACTACGGTGTTTACTATACGGGCTTGCTCCGAAGCGGTACGGTATCGGGGATCAACGCAACGAACAAATCCGTGGCTCAGTATACCGCCGAACTTCAGGACATGTTAAATCATGGCATACAGTACCCCACTTTGTTCCAGGCTAATGACATTATGCTCGGCTCTGCGCTGTCTATAAGAAAGTCCGTTGGGTTTCCTACGGACAGGCTCTACACGCTGGGGGTTAGGACGAACACGGTTAGTAACCTTAGCGCGCTGGTGGGCAGCATCTCGGCCTACCAAGCTGTGGTTAAACAGTATGGCCAGACGACTCTTTATGTTTACGGTGCAGATGAAGTCGGAGGCACTCAATTATCAGCCGAGCTGCCGACATGGCAGGCTATTCATGCTCTTGGTGCTAAGGTATTTGCAGCGGTCAATTCAGCTTCAACTGATGCTTATTTGAAAAATACAACACCCGCATACACCTTGGTTGGAGGGGGTTTGCTTGACGTGGCTAACATTGGTGGAGGCCCTTGGCCGAATGATGTTGCTGCGTGGCATAAGGATAGTTCTAAAGTATATATGTACGGCAACCCCCATGCGGGGATCGAGAACCCGGACCTCTACCATCGGAACTACGGATTGAAAGCGCTGTGCAACGGTTATGACGGCGCCATGGATTTCGCGTATCAAGACGACTTCGGCGCACAAATATGGAATGATTTTTCTAACTCTCCCTTGCCCGGAGCGGCCGTATATAGAAGTGAGGTATATGCCTATCCTACCAGCAATGGCGTGATCGACACCGTTCAGTGGGAGGGGTTCCGGGCGGCCATCAACGATGTCCGTTATCTGACCACCCTCGCCAAGGCAAACGGTCCGTCAGTATATCCGTCCTTCTGTGCCTCGAACCCGAACTTGGCCAGTGCTAACTTAAACTCTGTCAGGCAAAGCATTATCAGCCAGATCTTAGCATCCGGTACGCCCTAAAAGTGACCCATTAGCGCCCACCCACCGGCTGTATAGCCGGTGGGTGGGCGCGTTTCCCAGAATCTGAAAGTCTTACGCCTCCATGCACTACGCCGCGCAGCAACAAGCAATTAGGGTGAAGAATATGAAGAATCGTGCCCCTATCGGACAGGAGGCTATGGTGGTCCGACCCCAATGCTCCGGACAGGTGTATGTATGCGGAGGCTGAGAAGGCTTCTTTACTCGGCTGCGAGGTTCTTCAATAGGCTTGCCTTCTCTTATTCACAGAAAGTTAGTCTGTTCATTCTCAAGATGAATGGGGTCAATTTCGAGAAAGATATTAAAATATGGGGCATAATCCACGTAAGGAACCATGGACGCATGACAATTGGAAAGGGTGTCATTATCAATTCAAGCCAGCGCTCGAATCCATCCACACACGCTCATTCGACGTTCATTACCGTTGACGAGAGAGGGGTTTTGAACATAGGAGATGGGGTGGGGATATCACACGCCATAATTCGCTGCAGGGAGAGCGTTCAGATAGAAAGAGATGTGATGATAGGCAGCGGATGCATTATCTACGATACCGATTTTCATTCTGCCGATTTTACCGATAGAATAGTAAACCGGATCAATAATGATAAATGCAAGCCGGTGCGTATTTGCCAGGGAGCTTGGCTCGGTGCAAACACAATGGTAACAAAGGGCGTAACGGTGGGTGAGCACTCCGTGATCGGCGCGTGCTCGGTAGTGACTAAAGATGTGCCACCGAATGAGATATGGGCTGGGAATCCAGCCGGATTTATTAGAAAGATCAATTCCTGAAAGAAGGGCGAAGAGAGGTTGCGCCTGGGTAATCGTGAATATAGGCAAAGTGGACATTGAAGGGGCGGAGCGCAGGGTGATAAGAAATCTTCCTTCCAGCGCATCTTGCCGAGTTTGACTTAAATTCATGCTAAAGAAACTTTTCTCCTCACAACTCCGCATCAACATGATGTCCGGTACATTTACCACGGTTGCGAATTTGCTCGTCGCGGCAGTCAGCTATCCCCTTTACCTGCACTTCCTGGGATATGAGATGTACGGCGTGTGGCTAATCCTCTCAACGGTTATGACATTTGCGCAGTTGGGCAGCCTAGGTCTGGGTCCGGCGGTTATGAAGTTCGTCGCCGAAGACCACGCCCGCGGTAATCTGAAAGGGATTCAACGTTATGTGACCACAGCCTTGACCATGTTGTGTTTCAGCGGCATCGTTGTCCTCATAGCCGTGATACTCTTTAAGGAGCCGATTGTTTCGGTATGCAGGCTGACCGATCAGAATTCCCATGTCGTCGCATGGCTCCTGCCATACGTAGGCGGGCTGAGTGTCTACGTATTCGTGGTACAGACATTGGTGGCGGCTCTGTCCGGGCTTGGAAGGATGGATCTGGCTAATTACATCCAAACAATAGGCATGATCGTCCAGGTGGCTGTCGCCGGTTTGCTTCTCCTGGCAGGCTTAGGCGTCAAAGGTCTCCTGTTCGGCAGCATCGCATCATGTTTTGCGATCCACGTGATGACCTTAATGTTTATCCGGCGCATCGCGCCGATACGGTTCATGAGGCCCGGAAACGTCAGCAGGTCGCATTGCATACGCCTGGTCCGCTTCGGTAGCAGCGTGTTTGCCGGATCGCTCGTAAACTTACTCCTGGGTCCTTTCAACAAGATAGTGCTTTCTCGCTACGCGGGTGTTGCCATGGTACCGGTGTACGAGATTGCCTTCACCGGATGCCTGCGGGTGAGAGGCCTTATCGAGGCGGGCGTCCGGAGCATCACGCCCGAAATCAGCCGCATCAGCGCGGAAATGACAACGGGCGCGAAAAACAGGATAGCTCACCTGTATCGTCGATCCCTAAAGCTGGTTTTCCTTTTCGGCGCCCCGGTATATGCAGCCCTGCTGCTGCTCGCGCCGGTATTGCTGAGGCTGTGGCTGGGGGGCAGGTTTGTGGAAGCGTTGCCGTCATCCTTTCGAATCATGTTGGTAGGTACCTTCGTAGGTCTAGTAGGCGTCCCGGCCTACTATACGCTTCTGGGTCTGGGACATGCCCGCCACACTCTGGGATCCTGTTTAGTCCAGGGTATAACGAATGTGCTATCTATCATGGCTGTTGTTCTCATCTCGCAGGTATCGATCTGGTCCGTAGTCTGGTGCAGCTCATGTGCGATGGCAGCATCGACTATATATCTTTTGCTGCTGAATGCGCGTGTAGCAGGGGAAATAAGCGTGTCTTCCGAAAGGAGTAAGGGTTCCGCCGGAATAGAGCATAACTCATGCTTTCGGGAGGCTATAGAATGAACGTGCGTCGACCAGTGACGGGTTTATTCCGAAAGGCAGGCTATGCAGCGTTTTCGTGCAGCCTCCGCATCAGCGATTGAAATATTATCCCCGCTATCTTATAAAGCAGGAACTATGGCGAAGATAAGCGTTGTCACCATATACGAGCCCAATCATACCGGGCATAGATTAAAATACGTTGCCTTGATTGCAGAGGCTTTCTTCAATGTTGGTTACAGAGTCGCTATAGCGACAACGGAGAATACTCTTCACAGTGTGCAATACAGGCAACTGCTTCTTCCATATAGCCATAGATTTGAAATAGTAAAGATACCAAGCCCATCTGTGTCCCGCAACGTGCTTATTGCCATGACGAAAGACGCTTTTGCACTATTCAGGCTACTCAGAACTACTAAGACCGACCTGTTGTTCATACCATGTTTGGATTCGCTATTTTATGTATTTGGGTTTCTGGGGGCGGTTCGTCTGTCGATAAATCGAAAGACCCCTTCCATTCAGGGGATTTTGTTTCATGGAAGTTACGCCTATCAGCAATCTAGCCTTAAGCCCTTGATGAAACTAAAACAAATGGCCACTGAATGGATCATCTTAAGAGGGCCGTACAACCGCATATTGTGTCTGGATGAAATTGTGTACGAGCGATTGGCGCATGGCCTTAAACGTAAACTTAAAGCCTTTCACACTCGATTTGTTCTATGCCCGGACCCGGTGGAAAGTTCGGTCGGCGGCATCGACGCAGATAGCTTCAAGAAAATGTATCGTATCCCGGCAAAGGCAAAAATACTGGGTGGATTTGGTAATATCGATGAACGAAAAGGAATGGATTTGCTCATAAGAGCCTTTGTGAATTACGGGCCTTCAGATCACGAATATTTATTACTGGTTGGCCCACAAAGCAATCGCGTGAGAGAGGTATTAAAGAATATCAGCGGATCTGATGTTCGATCGACAAATATTGTGTCTGTTGACAGATTTGTTTCTGATGATGAACTGCTTTCTGCCATCGACGCATGTGACGTCGTCGCAGCGCCGTATCGCAAACATATGGGTTCCGCAAGCATAGTGCTTCGTGCGGCTGCCCTTAATAAGCCTGTTTTGGGCTCGGAATTTGGTTGGATTGGTCACTTCGTGCAGAAATATAATTTGGGTCACTGCTGCGACGTTCTAGACGAACAACAATTGATTAACGGTGTTTACTGGGCATTTAACGCGGCCCGATTGAACAGCGATGACGCAAGGGCTTTTGCGGCACTGAATTCGATTGAAAGGTTTCAACGGACCATAATGCAGGAGGCAAAGTGATATTTCTGTTTCTCGTTTCGCTATTTGGAGCATGTTGCTTCGTTGTGGTGTATAAGTACCCGGCAACAGCCTTTGCAGGCTTTCTATGTCTGTTCAGCATTAAGCAATGGGTCCAGTCCATAAGCCCGGTTTTTACGGTGTATGGCACCATCCCCAATTGGATTATCGGCTGCATGATCGTTTTCGCGATAGCGGTTAAGATTATGCGGGGTAAATCGGTCTTCGCGTCCTACCCCAAAGCCGGCTGGTTGGTTATCGCGCTGCTCGTCTATGCTTCTATGTCCACTATCTGGTCTCCACTGTCTATGACCACGACTTATGACTCTGGATTGGCCAACTTCCTTACTTAGTGATAGCGGTTCTGCTGGGTCCTTTACTTGTGTCTTCCACGGACGATTTCTTGGATGCCTATAGGGGTCTGCTGGTAATCGGTGTGGCTCTTGTCTTTCTGCTGCTCCTGACTTCAAATTGGACATCCCGAGGTGTCGCGATAGCTGGGATGAATGGGCGCATAGCAGAAGGAAACCCGCTGGCGGTTGCGGAAATGGCAGGATACGTATTATCGGCAGCAATACTGATGAACCTTAAGAGGAAGCGGCTTCTATGGGAAATTCTCCGCTGGGTTGTAGCAGGCGCTTGTTTGGGCCTTGCAGCCAAATCAGGCTCAAGGGGCCAATTCTTTGCCATGATGCTAACGGCCGCTATATATTTGCCAGTAAGTCGGAGAATAGCGAAGCCATCTCATTTTATGATGCTGTTCGTCGGAATAGTGATACTTGGGCTGCTGGGTAACTGGGCTTTTCATTCATTTTCGGGAGAGGGCGCGCGCTGGCACACAACAAAAATGCGTACGGATATGTACGATCGGGTCGGGTTGGCCTCTGAACTGCTTGGCCGCTGGTGTAGATCGCCGTCGTCCGTCATGTTTGGCCTTGGTAATTCTGCATCCTTTGACGGGAAAATAGTAGGATTCTATCCACATATAGTCCCGTTGGAAATCGTGGGCGAGGAAGGAACTATCGGTGCGGCCCTTTTTGTAGGTATTCTCGCATTATGCTTAAGAAGTTTTGTTCGTATTTATGGCGAAGTGCGTTTGGATGGGGTAAAACGGGGCGTACTGGCTGTCCTTGCAGCATCGTTGTTTTTAGAGTTGCTGTTGTCGTTTAAACAAGGGTCAATGATAGGCAGCCCTTTTTTGTTCTTTTTTGCAATTTTATTAGGAAAATATGAATTGGTTGTTTTTAAAGAGAAAGAGAAGAAAAACAATAAGCAGCGCAGTAAGCGGTATTCCGGCCGCTACGGGAACAACGGATTTGAAGGGCATTGGAAAGGCGCAAGACGTTCTTTTGCGGACTATGGGTCAGAGCATCTGATTGAACTTGTGCCGTATTACGTGGAAGAAGTCCTTCCGTCAATCCTTGCATAGGAAAAGGTAGAATAGTGGTCATTGTATTTGCTACTGAATTCTTCTCCGAAGGTATGGGCTATTCCGAGAACTGCCTGCCAAAGGCAATGGCTTCTCTGGGGCATGAGGTCCATGTAGTGGCATCCGACCTGCAAGTGTATGGGAACTTGCCTGACTATGAACAGATTTATGGAAAGTATCTGGGTCCGGCGGTCGTCCCGACGGGAACAAAGGACATTGACGGATACTCTTTGCATAGATTGCCGCATAGGATCATTGCCGGCTATGTGGACATAAAAGGGTTTCTGCCAAAGCTGCATGAGCTGAAACCTGATGTTGTACAAGTGCACCACTGTGCGTCTGCCATTGCACTTAAGTCGGCGTTTGGGAAGAGCATTCTTGGCTATCGCCTATACTCGGAATGCCACCAGCATCTGTCGGTAACGAGACCCTTTCTGCGCTTTGGAAAGAAGCTGCAGATGAAACGAGTTCTTTATGGAGTATCGAGAACAGCCCCAGGCTTTTTGATTAGTCTGGTTAGCACGAAGTGTTTCCCGATCTCCCATGACTGTGCATTTGTGGCTCATCAGTACTATGGTGTGCAGAAAGACAAAATAAGAATCATGCCGTTAGGCAGCGACACAGACCTCTTCTGCCCGGTGAGCAATAATGAACTGGAACAAGAGCGAGATCTACTGCGAAAGACTCTTGAAGTATCGGAGAACGAAATACTTTGTATATACACTGGCCGGTTTTCACAGGACAAAAACCCATTGCTGTTAGCCAATGCCATCGGTGAGCTTAATAAGTCCGGTTCTTGTTTCAAGGGGCTATTCATAGGAGACGGCGTTCAGGCAAGTGCCATTGAATCTCTCCCAGGCACCAGAGCAATTCCGTTTGTGCCTTTTCGAATGCTTCCCAAGTACTATCGTGCTGCCGATATCGGAGTTTGGCCAACTCAAGAATCTTTATCGATGCTCGATGCTGCATCTTGTGGGATTCCCGTTGTTGTGAGCGACCGCATGGGTGACCAGGACAGAGTTGAGGGAAATGGGGCTGTTTACAGAGAGGGAGACGTTGCTGATCTTGCGACTGTGCTCCACAAATTGACACCGGAGCAGCTTCGGCGCGAACTCGGGAGAGTGGGCAGGGCTAAGGTGGTTGAGAAATACAGTTGGATTCGGGTAGCGCGAGACCATATACAGGAGTACGATTGTTCTTCGGAAGCTCCTGTCGTCTGAACACTTGCTTGCTTTCTCGACGGATTCCATTCTTGGTAGAAGTCGATACGAGTTGCTAGGCCCTATTGGGGGGCTTGTATGCTTTTGAATCCAAAGTGTATGTCAACGTATTGTCATTGTTCTCTCAGTAAAGCATGGGAGCAGTCTCAAGAACTCCCTCAGTGCGGTCAACCATTTGCTAGCTGTTAGCTGGAGAAACAAGCATGAAAAACATCATTCGTAGACTAAAAGTGCTTTTGAAGGCCGCCGTTGGCAAGGAGCCCCTCGTAAAGCCCGTAAACTGCGCAAAGGAGAGATTCGGGTCAGATTATGGTGGATGGAATGTCGTTACAGCGAGCATAAACGTGGATTCGATTGTCTATTCATTTGGTATTGGAGAGGACGCGTCCTTTGATGCTGCGTTGGTTGAGAAATACGGTCTTACTGTTCATGCATTTGACCCGACGCCAAAGTCGATTGAGTGGGTCAAGAAGCAGGGATTTTCAGATCAGTTTGTAATGCATGAATATGGTATAGCTGCATTCGATGGGACGGTCTCCTTTAAATCCGCCAGAAAATCCCGAACACGTCTCTTATACGCTCATAGACAGGCCGTCTACAAAGGAGCACGCAATATCGGTTCCGGTTAAGAAGCTCGATACAATAATGAAAGAACTGAGGCATGGCAAGATTGATATACTCAAGATGGACATTGAAGGCGCCGAATATGATGTCATAGACGATGTGAGCAAGTCCGGCATTCGACCTCAGCAAATATTAGTAGAATTTCATCACAGATTCCCAGGCATTGGTATAAATAAAACGAAGGAAGCGATTGGCAAAATAAGGTCAATGGGATACGAACTATTTTCTGTCTCCAGTACTAATGAAGAATTCTGTTTTGTTCGGAGATCCAGCTAACAATGCGTTGTTCGCGTTTGGATACATCAGAAACGACGGAGTGAATGAAAGGAAATTACGAAACCCGCAATGATACCCAATCGACGCGCCGCATTGAGTAACAGCAAGACAGGTCGGACCGGACTAAAGGTAAGCTATCAGGCCCACAGCGAACCCGCGTGCATTCGAATAATGGAGTGCTCGGTACCAGGGTTAGGGAGAGCGCAGGCCACGGAATCGAACCCCAAAACATGCATAGGCGAGATGAAGAAGGATAAGCGCCGGCGCCACCATAAAGGATTGGAGTACCTGAAATGAATGTCTTCCATACGATTTCGACTGTAGGCCGAGGATCATTTGGATTGGGTCCTGTTGCCCTGAATCTAGTCAAAGAGCAAAGGGCGTTAGGCGCGGATTCCAGAATTTGGTGTCTGGATCGTGAAGATGAGCGCCAATGGGCGGCCGATTCAGGTGGGTTATCCATAAGTGCGATTCGAGGATTTCCGAGAACTTGGCCGGAAATGTCAGGGTTGAGCCTGGAAATGGAACGAAGTGCGGGCCGAGAAATACATGCCGGCTCCCTAATTCACCAGCATGGAATTTGGACCGGCTTATCTCGCATCCCTATTCACCTCAAAACCCAACATCAAATCCCATACGTGATTACTCCGCACGGATCTTTAGAAAAATGGGCCCTCAATAAGTCGAGCTGGAAGAAGCGTCTGGCGCTATTTGCTTATGAGAATAACAATCTTCATAACGCTCCCTGTTTGCACGCTGTTGGAGAAAATGAGGTGGGTGATATTCGGGATTTCGGACTTTGCAATCCTGTTGCGGTGATACAAAACGGCATTCCCGTTGATTGGATAGATAGTCAGGGTGATGGGAGCGCTTTCCGACAACAGTTTGGAATCCAAACCGGCAAGCGGATCGCTCTGTTCTTGTCTCGCATCACTCCAAAAAAAGGTTTACCGATGCTGTTGCATACATTATGTGGGATACCCGAAGAGTTGAAGGATTGGCAACTGATAATAGCCGGTGCAGACGAGTTCGGTCACCGAGCCTGAAGTAGAAGCGACCATTGGTCGTCTGGGATTGGGTAATTCTGTCACTGTGGTTGGAACTCTTTTTGGCCAAGATAAGCGAGACGCATTTGCGGCGGCCGAGGTTTTTGTGTTGCCTTCTTATAGTGAAGGTGCACCTATCGTTATCTTGGAGGCACTTGGTGCGGGAGTGCCAGTGTTGGCGACGAAGGCGTCGCCCTGGCAGAACTTGGAGAAGTACGACTGTGGATGGTGGCCCGATATTTCCTCCTCCGCCATTTGCGCAGCCTTGAAAGACGCTTTCACTCGTACACCGGGAGAATTGCGGAATATGGGACAACGGGGCAGGGAACTCGTGGCTGATAAATATACGTGGACTAAGTCGGCAGAGATGACAATAGAGTTGTACGAATGGCTCCTGGGGCGCGGAGACCGGCCGGACTTTGTGGTGTTTGACTAGACACCGATGGCCGCCTAGACCTTGGAATCGCCAACACAAGGAGAGACACATGTTCACAGGAAACACATTACTAATCACCGGTGGTACCGGCACTTTTGGAAACGCCGTGTTGCGCCGGTTCTTGGGAACGGATATCAAAGAGATTCGTATCTTCAGCCGCGACGAGAAGAAACAGGAGGACTTGCGGATTTCGCTGGCGAGCCCGAAGGTAAAGTTCTACATCGGTGACGTGCGCAACTATGATAGCATCGTGCCGGCCATGCAAGGGGTGGATTACGTCTTTCATGCCGCTGCCCTGAAGCAGGTACCTTCTTGTGAGTTTTTCCCTATCGAGGCGGTGCGGACTAACACCCTGGGAGCCGAAAACGTGATGAATGCTGCCATGGATTGTCACGTGAAGAACCTTATCGTGTTGAGCACCGACAAAGCAGTTTATCCTATCAATGCTATGGGGATGAGCAAGGCAATGATGGAAAAGCTGATGGTGGCCAAGGCGCGCATGTATGGAGATACGACAACGATTTTTTGTGGTACGCGGTATGGCAACGTGATGGCGTCGCGAGGCTCGGTAATTCCGCTGTTCTTGAATCAGATTCAGGAGGGAGAGCCTTTGACGGTGACGGACCCCAACATGACCCGTTTTATGATGACCATAAACGATGCGGTTGACCTTGTACTCTATGCATTTGAGCATGGCAGCCCGGGGGATGTCTTTGTTCAGAAGGCGCCTGCGGCTACCATTCAGACACTTGCTGAAGCCATGCTCAAGCTCTTCGACGCCAAAAACGACATAAGGAGCATAGGAACGCGCCATGGGGAGAAGCTCTACGAGACCCTGCTCAATCGCGAAGAAATGGTGAAAGCCGAGGATATGGGCGACTATTACCGGGTACCTGCCGATGTCCGGGATTTGAACTATGCCATGTATTTCGTAGAAGGGCAGGAGGCAGTCTCGGTCAAGGAGGACTACACTTCTCACAATACGAGGCGGCTCGACGTGAATGGTATGGCGGAGCTGCTGCTCAAACTGGACATCATCAACGATGCTCTCAATGGAAAAGCATACAAAAACGGGTTTCTCAACCGATGAAAGTACTGGTGACCGGCGCGGAGGGATTCATTGGTAAGAACCTTGTCGCCGTGCTGCGAAGGGTGGAAGGTGTGGAGGTCTTTGGCTACGACGTAAGCTCGCCATCAGATGACCTCGACAAGTATCTGGCCACATGCAGATGCGGTATTTCATCTCGCAGGCGTGAACAGGCCGGAGCGCTTGGAGGAGTACGAGTCGGGCAACGCGGGGCTTACTGAAGCGGTCTGCAGCACCCTTCGGCGTTTGGGGCGGAAGCCGGTAGTAGTGCTCAGTTCGTCGACCCAGGCCCTATTGGACAATCCCTACGGATTATCGAAGCGAAAGGCAGAGACAACGGTTTTGGACTTTGGCAGGGAGACGGGGGCTCAAGTGTCTGTTTTTCGTTTTCCCGGAGTTTTCGGGAAATGGTGCCGCCCCAACTACAATTCCGTTGTCGCGACCTTTTGCTACAACGTGGCGCGGGATTTGCCGATTTCTCTCTCCGATCCGGAGAAGGTCATCGATCTCGTTTACATTGATGAAGTGTGCGCGGCCATGTTGGAGCGCGCTGGAATAGCGACCCTGCCGTCCGGCCATCTGGTACACGCGACGGACGATGGCTATGTCGGAGTCACGCCGGTCTATACGACAACGCTCGGCGCACTTGCCGAGACCATTCGCTCGTTCAAAGATTCCCGGCAGTCCCTGCTCGTCCCGAGCCTGGACGATCTTTTTGTCTCCCGCCTCTATGCCACGTACCTGTCATATCTGGAAGAATGCGGATTTCGCCTATGCCCTCGATTTGAAGACTGACAACCGCGGGGGCCTGGCCGAGTTTCTGAAATCTCCATCCTTTGGGCAGATATTCGTATCCCGCACAAAGCCGGGCATAGTGCGGGGAAACCACTATCACCATACAAAGACCGAAAAATTCTTCGTCGTAGAGGGTGAGGCGGTCATTCGCTTCAGGCACATCCTCGGGACAGAGGTTATCGAGTACCGCGTCAACGGAAAGGAATACAGGGTTGTCGATATCCCCCCGGCCTATACGCATTCGATAGAGAATGTCGGCGACAACGAACTGGTAACCCTTTTCTGGGCCGATGAGGTATTTAATCCGGAGAAACCGGATACCTTTTATGAAGACGTCATAAAGGAGGCATGAGAGATGAATTCTCCGAGGAGCTTTACCAGGAAAACCCGGGTATGAAAGTAGCAACTATCGTGGGGACGAGGCCGGAGATCATCAGACTCTCTCGCGTATTGGCCGCCCTTGACAGGCACTTTGAGCATACGCTCATACATACCGGCCAGAATTACGATTACGAGCTTAACGAGGTGTTTTTTGAAGACCTGGAGATCCGGAGGCCGGATCATTTTTTGGAGGCGGCAGGCCGGACACCGGCTGAAACTATCGGGCTGGTTATTGCCCGGGTGGACGAAGTGTTGGCGACAATTGAGCCCGATGCAGTTCTTATTCTCGGTGACACCAATAGCTGTTTGGCCGCCATTGCCGCCAAACGGCGGAAGATTCCCGTCTTTCACATGGAGGCGGGAAACCGCTGCTTCGATCAACGTGTACCTGAAGAAATCAACCGGAGAATCGTGGACCATATCAGCGACATCAATATGCCTTATAGTTCCATAAGCCGGGAGTATCTCTTGCGGGAGGGCCTGTCGCCGGACCGCATCATCAAGACAGGCAGTCCCATGTATGAGGTTCTTCATCATTACATGCCGAAGATCGAGCGCTGCGATGTCGTTGAGAGAATGGGGCTGGAACGAGGCCAATACTTTGTAGTCAGTTGTCATCGTGAGGAGAATGTTGATTCGGACACCAATCTCGGTAAATTTGTAGATGTACTCGAAGGATTGGTTTCCGATTACGGTTTGAGGGTGGTCGTTACCACCCATCCGCGCACGCGGAGAAGGCTTGAAGACCGGGGCGTTCTGCTCGACTCCAGGGTCGAGCTGCACAAGCCGTTCTGTCTTACCGATTATGTCAAACTGGAAATGGATAGCCGAGCGGTTCTTTCGGACAGCGGTACCATTACCGAGGAGTCGTCTATCCTTAACTTCCCGGCACTAAATATCCGGGAGGCCCATGAACGGCCGGAAGGAATGGAAGAAGGAGCTGTGATGCTGACGGGCCTTGACTGGCAGACGGTCCGCCATGGGCTGGGGATTCTGAGGCAGCAGGAAAGGGGTGCCGACAGGACTCTTCGGATGGTTGCTGATTATGCTGTGCCGAACGTGTCGGAAAAGGTCGTACGGATCGTGATGAGCTATGCCGGTTACGTGAATAGAACGATCTGGCACAAGTGGACGTGATGGCCTCAAAGCCCACTATCTGGTTTATTTCTGAAGTGTATTATCCCGATGAACAGGGGACGGCCTTCTACACGACCGGTTTGGCAGAGGGACTTGCAAGGGTATTTCCGGTCCAGGTCCTTTGCAGCTACCCAACCGTGACCGCCCGTGGTTCTCGCGTGAAGCGGAAAGAGGTTCGAAACGGCGTTCTGATAGAGCGCTGCATGGGTACGGCCTTCGACAAGAACGTCCTCATCCTGAGGCTCGTCAACATGGCTACGTTCAGCGTCGCTATGCTCGCGAGAGCGCTGATGAAGGTCAGAAAGGGGGATATTGTAGTAGCGGTAACGAGTCCTCCTTCTACGCCATTCATAGCAAAGATTGTCTGTAGTCTGCGCAAGGCCCGGTGTATCCTCCGTATTGAAGACGTTTACCCCGAAACGCTCGTCGCTACGGGGATGATAAGCAACACGAGTATACTGAACCGCATACTTGAGGCTCTCAACAGGCTGCTCTATAGAAGCGTTGACCGCATCGTGGTTTTGGGCCGGGATATGAAAGTGCTGGCGGAGAAGAAAGTGCGAGGCTCCGACAGCAGCGTACGTGTGATTAGAAGCTGGGCTGATGTTGATCTGGTCTTTCCAGCGCCTAAGGAAGGTAATGCATTACTCCGGGAGTTGGGTCTTGAGAGTAAGTTTGTCGTGTCCTGCGTGGGGAATGTGGGGCGAGCGCAGGCGATTGAATCTATCCTGGAGGCCGCGACCCTTTTAAGGACCCAAGGCAAGATTCACTTCCTATTCGTGGGATCGGGAGCCAAGAAAACTTGGATGGAGAGAGAAATCGGTATCAGAGGGCTTGAGAATATCACCTTGGTGGGCCAACGGCCCAGAAATGAACAGGCAATCTTTCTGAACGCGTGCGACGTCTCTATAGTGTCCTTGTTGCCCGGTATGACGGGTGCCGGTGTGCCGAGCAGAATGTATAATATTATGGCTGCCGGCAAACCGATCATCGCTGTTACGGGGGAGGGCTCGGAAGTGTCTTTTATAGTGAATGAGGAGAACATTGGCTGGGTGGTATCGCCATCGGAAGGGCCTGAAGGTATTGTGCGGGCGATTATGGATGCCCAAGCAGAGTCGACGAGACTGAGAAATATGGGTGCCAAGGCATACAGGCTGGCTATAGAGAGATACTCTCGCGACAGGATCGTTGAGGAATATCACCACCTGGTTGAGGATATGTTGCGTATTTCGGCTGTGAAGGGAGTTTCGGCCGGTGAGGGCTGATTTCAAATGAGGAACACGGGAGCACAGATGAATGGACTGTTGACTGCGATCGGAAAGGTGAGACCTGCCAGTTGGATCAAGATATCCGTATGTGCGGCGCTGCTGTTCGGCGTTTATCTCTCAGCGCTGAGGCAGCTTGTCCTGGTTGACTGGAGTAAGGAGGACTATAGCTACTGTTGGCTAATCCCGTTCATCGTGCTCTACTTAATCTGGGAAAAAGAGAGAAACTAGCTTCGGTGGTCCCATCGCCGACTTGGATCGGGCTCGTACCCTTTGGCTTTGGGCTTTTTCTCTTTTGGCTCGGGGAACTAGGCGGGGAGTACTATACTCTTTATATCTCGCTTTGGGTCGTAATCGTGAGCCTTGTCTGGACTCACTTGGGGTGGGAAAGAGTAAAGACTGTTTCCTTTGCCGCGATCATGCTGCTGGCGTCGTTTCCATTCCCAAATGTCATCAATTTTCGCCTCTCTCTCGATCTTAAAATCATGTCTTCTCGGTTGGGCGTTGCTCTGCTCAGGTTGTACGGTATGTCGGCTTATCGAGAGGGAAACATTATCGACCTGGGTTTCACCCAGTTGCAGGTGGTGGATGCCTGCAGCGGGATCCGCTATCTGTTCCCCTTGATGATTCTGAGTCTGCTCTTGGCGTACTGGTTCAGGGGCCATACCTGGAAACGAAGTGTACTGTTCCTCTCATCTATCCCGTTGGCAATTTTCGTGAACAGCTTCCGTATTGCCGCTACGGGCGTTCTTTACAGTTTTTTTGGTGCGGTTGTCGCTGAGGGTTTCTTTCACGGCTTCTCCGGCTGGCTAATCTTCATGTTCACTATACCCGTTCTCCTTGTCGAGATGTGGGTCTTGCGTTGGCTGCCGCCGAAGGAACAGAGGGGAGATGAGAGACCGCCTTCGGCTGGGGAGAGGGGAGATGAAGGGCACGCTGATTTAACATTCGACCGACCCGCAAGCGGGCACCCCAAGCATTCAACACCAGCTTTCTTTCAGCCCGTTTTTGTCGTTGCCATAGTGTTGCTGGGCTCGATCCTGGTCCTTTCGAATACCATAGACTTTCGGGAAAACATACCGATCAAGAAATCATTTAAGGAATTCCCGGCAAAGGTGGGCGAATGGTCAGGCAACAAAGAGCAGATGGAGCAGCAGTTTATCGATGCGCTTCATTTCAGCGACTATGCGATGGCGGACTATACAGACTCCCACGGTAAATCGGTCAGTTTCTACAGTGCCTACTATGAGAGCCAGCGGAAAGGCGAAAGCACGCACTCGCCCGAGGCATGCTTGCCCGGAAGCGGATGGGAATTCAGAGAGGCGGGTGCTACGGACGTTCCGATAGGGGAGGGGAGGTCCATGCGCATCAAGCGCGCTTTCATTGAGAAGAGCGGGCAAAAGGAATTGACCTATTACTGGTTCGCCATGAGGGGCCGGACTCTCACCAACCTGTACCAGGTGAAGCTCTACACATTCTGGGACGCCCTGACAAAGCACCGGACTGACGGCGCTCTCGTCCGGCTCATCACGCCGGTTTATCAGAACGAGAAACTGGAAGAGGCGGAGGCGAGGCTCCAGGGATTCACCAAAGAAATAGTGCCTGTACTCAAAGAGTATATACCGGAATAGGATTGTGGATTTGCAATGAGATTACAAGACTTCAAAATCAAGAATCGCATTTTAGGTCACTATTGTGGATTGCAAGAAGGAAACTAAATGTCCATAAAAACACTCCTCGTTGCCGGGGCACGTCCCAATTTCATGAAGATCGCGCCGATTTACCGGGCTTCGCTGAAATTTCCCGGTGATCGACTGCAAGATCGTCCACACAGGGCAGCACTACGACCACGATATGTCGCAGACGTTCTTCGACGATCTGGAGATTCCGTCACCCGCTTACCATCTGGAAGCGGGGTCGGGAAGCCACGCCGTGCAGACTGCCAAGATCATGGTTGCCTTCGAAGAGGTCTGCGCGACAGAAAAACCCGATGTCGTCATGGTCGTGGGAGACGTGAATTCGACCCTGGCGTGCAGCGTGGTAGCGAAGAAGGCGTTGATCAAGGTCGCTCACGTGGAGGCGGGTTTGCGGAGCTTCGATCTCGCCATGCCCGAAGAGATCAACCGCATGGTGACGGATGCGCTATCGGACTATTTTTTTGTCACCGAAGAGAGCGGCATCCAAAACCTCTTGCGCGAGGGGAAGCCGGCCGATAAGATTCATTTCGTTGGGCACGTAATGATAGACAACCTGCTCTATCAGAACAGCAAGCTCGATAACGGCGGCGATTGGCGTCAAAGCATTGTCCGTGTATGCTCTAAAGCAGGAAAAGGGGCGTTACGCCTTTCTCACGCTGCACCGGCCCTCGAACGTGGACAACGCCGGGACGTTTCGGGAGATCGTGTCTGCCCTCAACGAGATTGCCGAGAAGATGCCCATAATTTTTCCCGTGCATCCGAGGACCAGGAAGATGGCGGAGCAACTTGGAATAGAATTCTCGGAGAGAATAGCGTTGCTGCCGCCGCTCGGTTTTAAGGAATCGCTTTTCTTGTGGAGGGATGCCGAGGTCGTTCTGACGGACAGCGGCGGCCTCCAGGAGGAAACGACCGCTCTCGGGGTTCCGTGCGTGACGATCCGCGATAACACCGAAAGGCCGATAACGGTTGAGGTCGGGACGAACGTGCTTGCAGGAACAACCCGGGAAGGCATCCTGAAGGCATGCGGGGAGAGCTTCAAGAAGAAGGCCCATGCGGCCATGCCGCCGAAATGGGACGGGAAGGCATCCGAGAGGATATGGGAAGTGCTGGCAAAGGAGTTTGGGTAGTTTAAAATGTCCTATCTCACCACCTTATTACTCTCCACCTTTATCACCATCGTTCTGGTTCCTGTGTTCAGCAGGACGGCGCTCAGGTTTAATATCGGCCTCGACCAGCCTGATGCCCGGAAGGTGCATCAACATCCTATCCCCAGAGTCGGCGGCATCGCCATCACCCTGGGCGTCTATGGATCGACTGTTTTCTTGAGCCCCGAGGAGCACTTTCTCAGGGCCTATGTGATCGCGAGCATGTTTATTGTCCTCTTCGGTCTCCTCGACGACCTCAAGGGCATCGACTTCCGCCTCAAGTTTTTTTCCCAGATGGTGGCGGCGCTCGTGATCGTGATATATGGGGGTGTCAAGATCACGAGCCTTGGGGGGCTGCTCCCCGATGATATGTTGCTCCCGGATGCGGTTGCCATACCCCTGACCGTCGTTGCCATAGTCGGCGTCACGAACGCCATCAATCTCGCGGACGGGCTTGACGGCCTTGCCGGAGGCATCTGCCTTCTCAGTTTTTGCTGCCTTGCTTACCTTGCCTATCTTGAGGAAAACGCTACGCTGTGTCTCCTTGCCCTGGCCCTTGCCGGCTCCATATTCGGTTTCTTGAGGTACAACACGTACCCTGCCGAGCTGTTCATGGGTGACACGGGAAGCCAGTTTCTCGGTTTTTCTGCCGTCAGCCTGTCGCTGGCGCTCACTCAGGGTCAGAGCCCCTTGAGCCCCCTTCTGCCGCTCGTGATCCTGGGTTTTCCGGTGCTTGACACGCTTGCGGTGATGGCGCAGAGGTTCGCGGAGAGGCGGGCTCTCTTTTCTCCGGACAAAAACCATTTTCACCACAAGCTGATACGCCTTGGTTTCTATCATTCCGAGTCCGTCCTCCTCATCTATGTCGTCCAGGCCCTGCTCATTACCGCCGCCTTCTTTTTCAGATTTCACGCGGAATGGTTCCTCCTGGCCGGTTATGTGTCGCTTTCGGTAGTCATCCTGGCCGGTTTCCATATTGCGGAAAGCAACCAATGGAAGCTCGAACGGCATCACTTTCTTGACGCCCTTATCAAAGGCCGACTGGCAAGAATGCGCGAGCAGGGCATTCTCATAAAGGTCTGTTTTCGCATCGTTCAATTCGGTGTTCCTCTTCTCCTCTTCGCCACCTGCCTGGTCCCTTCCGAAATCCCTTCTGCCTTTGTTCCCCTTTGTGCAGCCTTCCTGGGGATTCTCTTGATAGTATGGAGGTTCAAGAAAGAGTGGATGAGGGGATGCCTCACGGTGATCCTCTATCTCTTCATACCGTTCATCGTATCGCTGAGCATGGAAAAGGCAGATGGTTTTAACACGTTCGTCGGCACGGCCTATAACCTGTCCTACCTCGGTCTTGTCTTTTTTGTGGTGCTTACCCTCAAATTCACGAGGAGGAGACAAGGCTTCAGGACGACGCCCATGGATTTCCTTATTCTCTTCATCGCTCTCGTTGTGCCTCATGTGCTGGCGAAGTATCTGCACCTGGAAAACTTGACGGTAATAGCGGCCAAAACGGTAATGTTCTATTTCAGCTACGAAGTGTTGATGGGCGAGCTGCGGGCAAAAGTCACGAGGCTTGCCGTCATGAGCATGTTTCCGCTCGGCCTTGTGATAGCCAGGGGGTTGTTGCGGTGGTAGGGGCTGAACTCTACATTCGTCACCAACTATTTCATAAGGAGATATAATGTGAAACGACAATTAAAGGTTATTTTGTTATTCGTGATACTGACAATGTTGGTCGCCGGCTGCGGCGGGCCGGACCAAAAGAAGATGAAGTTCTACAACAAGGGCAAGGCGCTGTATGAGAAGGGCGATTACGTGAAGGCAAAGCTCGAATTCAAGAACGCCGTGCAGATAGACCCTAATTTCGCGGATGCTTATTACATGCTGGGATTGACCGCGTTCAGGACAGGGAACCTGAACGAGGCGTATGGCAGCCTGTCGAAGGCCGTCGATCTTCAGCCGAATGATGTGAAGGCGCGTGTGGAGCTGGCAAGGGTGCTCCTCCAGGGCAGGGCGTATGATAAGGCCACTGGAGACTGCCGATCTCGTGCTGAAGGCCGAGCCCGCGAATGAGCAGGCCCTCATAGTGAAAGCGGCGGTCTTCCTGGCAAAGAAGGAGAGCGAAAAAGCACTGAGGCTCATGGAGGATCTGATTGGAAAAGGGTCGAAGAATGCCGATGCTTTTCTCCTTATGTCTGCGGCCTCTATTCAAAAGAACGATCTCCAGGGTGCGGAGCAGGCCCTGCGGAGCGGCATAAAGGCGAATCCGCAGTCGCTCATGCTCAATCTCTCCCTTGCCGATGTCTTTGTGAGGGGCAAACGGACCGAGGATGCGGTGGCCGTCATGCAGCACGTCATTGCCCTGGATCCGCATAACCCTTCCGAGAAGCTTATCCTTGCGGGGCTTTACTGGGATGGGGGAAAGCAGGAGAAGGCGCGCGATCTGCTGAAGGAGGTGGTCTCCGGCGACCCGAAGGACGAGAGAGGCCGACTCCAGGTGTCGAGCTTTTATCTGGCGAAGAACAGGGTGGCTGACGCCGAGCAGGAGCTGAAGACGGGCATAGGGCAAAACGGGAAGAGCATCAAGCTCCGCCTGGCGCTGGCCGAGATCTACATGAATACGAACAGGTCCGAGCTGGCCGTCAACACGCTGAAAGAGTCTCTGGAGCTGGAAAAGGACCAGGCCAATCCCGATATTATCCTCGCAAAGAACGGCCTTGCGAAGATTTACCTCTCCACGGGGGGAGATGGATGAGGCGGGAAAATATGCCGACCAGGTCCTGAAGGAAAGTCCGAAGAACCTTGACGCCCATTTCATCAAGGGCAGCATTTATCTCGCGAGAGGGGAAGGGGCCAACGCGGTGCCTGAGTTTCGGACGGTAGTGACTGAAAAGCCGCAAATGGTGGCCGCCTATGTCCGTATGGCTGAAGCCCATGCCATGAACGGCGAATTCAATCTTGCATCGGATACGCTTATGAACGCGCTAAAAATAGACCCCAAGTCACGCGACGCGGCATTGGCCCTTGCTCGGGTCAAGGCTATGCAGAAGGAATACGGAAACGCCGAGGCACAGCTCCGGAAGATGCTGGAACAGAACCAGAACGACCTCGACGTGAGGGCGGAGCTGGGCGATCTGCTTGTGATGGAAAAGGAACCGGGTCGCGCGGAAGCCGAGTATGGGGAGATAAGAAAGAGGGCGCCGAAAAACCCGGCCGGATACGCGAAGCTCGGTATGCTTTTCGCGAATCAGGGAAAGTTCGATAAGGCAAGGGCCGAATTCGAGCAGGCCCTGAAGCTTGCCCCCGATTCGCCCGTGCTCCTGTCGTCGCTGGTGCAGGTCTATGTGGCTCAGAAGAAGTACGATGCGGCCGCCTCGTTGTGCGAGGGCAGGATAAAGCAGAATGGCAATGATGCGCTCGCGTACGACCTCCTTGGGCAGGTGTACGCCGCCCAAAGAGATTTCAAAAAGGCGGAAGGCGCGCTGAACAAAGCAATAGAGCTCCAGCCGGCCTGGATGGTGCCGCTCGCTAACCTGGCCCAGTTATATGTGATCCAGGGGCAGACCGGCGCGGCTATAAAGAGACTTGAGGACACGGCGAAAGAGCAAGCCGGACAACGTGACCGTCTGCCTCTTGCTGGGTCAGCTCTACCACAAGAGCAAAGAGTACGACAAGGCGGTGAAAATGTATGAAAAGGTGATGGAAGAAGCAGCCGGGCAACTGGGGCGTGGCGAACGATCTGGCCTTTCTCCTTGCCGAGCAGGGCAAAACCGGGAAACAACTGGACAGGGCCCGCGATCTGGCGCAGAAGGCGCTCACTGCCCGGCCCGAACGAGCCCAGCATCCAGGATACGCTCGGGTGGGTTTACTATAAGCAAGGCGACATGAACCATGCATCGGATTTCATTGAAAAGGCCTATGCGAAAATGGCAAACAGCCCGGCCATCAACTACCACATGGGCATGATCTCGTACAAGGCAGGGAGGCTGGCCGAGGCGAAGGACTACCTGACAAAGGCGGTCAAATCAGGAGAGACCTTTGATGGAAAGGAAGAGGCCCAAGGGACGCTGGGAAAATTATGAAGACGGTTTAGCCGGTTAAGACGCGAATAAAAAAAGGCAGGAAATATTTCCTGCCTTTTTTTATTATTGCCCGTTGCAGTTGTTCAAGACCAAGCCAAGTATCTTCTCTGCGGGAAGAAGCTGCAGGGCCCTTTTCACGTCAGAGAGGGTGTGGCGCCGGCCGAGACGACCATAAGGATGTGGTCCACCTGTGGGGCGAGGGCCAGGGCGTCGGCGCTGGTCAGTATCGCCGGCACGTCAAAGAAGATGTAGCGGTCCGGATACCGGGTCTTCATGTCTTGCACGAGGGCCTTCATCCTCGGTGACCCGAGGACCTCGGTGCTCTCCTGTATGGTCCTGCCGCCCGATATAAGAGTCAGTTTTTCGACGCCGGGCCAGATGATCAGGTCCGATACCGGTTCATCGTTAAGGAGGTGGTTGACCAACCCCTTTTCACTCCTTATGCCAAGCATCTCATGGATGCGCTGGCGGCGGAAATCGCAGTCTACAAGAAGGACCGTTTGCTTGAACTCACGGGCAAAGGTGAAGGCGAGGTTGATGGCGGTCGTGGTCTTGCCTTCGCCGGGAAGAGGACTTGTGATCATCACCGCCCTTCCGCCGTCCTGCTCTGTTTTTTGCATGATCTGGGTGCGAAGGAGCTTGTACGCTTCCACATCAGGTGAGTTGGGCAGCACGGCCACACACCGGTTTTCAGCAGCGGTCAACGGGTTGAGCGGTAGTGTCCGGGACTGCGTGTAAGTGGGGGAGCACCATCCTGCTTTTTCTTTGTCGCAGGAATCCCACGGTTGTTCGGTTGTGATCCTCGGCAGAGCTTCCTGCCGCGGGCTTTTTTTCCGCGCGATCATCTTTAACGGGTTCCAAGAGCAACGCATCTGTACCTTCCTTCGCGTAGGCGTTTATGTGACAACTAGAGCATAAGTCGTGTGGCGAGCCTCGCCCAGGCAACTTCCAGGTCCATCACAAAGAAGTGGAAGAGAAGCACCATTACAACGACGGCGACGCCGACCGTAATCAGTACCCTTTTGCGCTGTGCACGCACGCGTCGCCTGTCGTCCTCGTTGATGATCCGGGGGATGGCGGCGAGCACGGGGTAGCCGGTGGCGCCGGCTGAGCTGGCCGGCGCTTCGCACGGACTGGTCGCCGGATTCCTTCAGGGAGACATTTCCCACGCCCGCTCCGATGCCGAGGAACAAGCCGATCAGCAGGACGGCAGGCACGTTCGGCTTGACAGGTTTTTCAGGCAGCCTGGCCGGGTCTATAAGGGTAAATTTTTCACCCATCTGCTCCTTTTCAAGGCCCTGGGCAACCTTGGCCTCCATCACCCTCTTCATCAGATCCTGGTACTTGGCTTCGGTGTTGGTACGCTCTGCCATGAGCGCCTTGTACGTTTCCTCGACCCGTGGGCCTGCCTCGGTTCTCCGGACATAATCCTCACGCCTCTTTTGCAGGTCGGCGATCTGCCTTTTTGCCGATTCTATATCCGACTGAACGCCTGAGAGTTGGGAGGCGAGGGCGACGTACGAAGGGTTGTTCGGTTGATCGGCTACCGAGGTAAGGGCTTTCGTTGGCGCCGCCTTGTCTTCTTCGGGGGGCTGGAGGGCGATCCTCTTTTCCAGCGCCGCTATATCCATCCTGGTTTTCTTCACGTCGGGATACTTGTCGGAGTAGCGGCTTTCGAGCTGGACGAGCTTTGCCTTCAGGTCTTTGAGGAGGTTCCTGTCCTGGTCGGTGCTTTCGGTAGGGATGCTCGCTAACTGTGTCTCGAAGATAGCGTTCCTTCTCTTTCGAGGCTTTAAGCTGGTCCTTGAGCTGGTCCAGGTCCCTCTCTGTCCTATCGAGTCCCTGGTAGTTCACCTGCAGCAGCTCCGGAACGGCGTTGATATTCCTTGCCTTGAAGACTGCGATCTTCGCATCGAGGTCGGCGAGATTTCGCTGCATCCCTAGAGCCTCTTCTTCCAGGAACCGGGAGGCGCCCGCCGACTGCCGCTCCCTCGTCTTCAGGTTTTCCTCAAGGTAGAGCGACGCGAGCACATTGGCGACCTGCTGCACTACCTGCGGGTTTTTTCCGTCATAGGCAAGGGTAAAGGCGATCGTCACCGGCATAGCCATTGCCGCCGATCTTGCTGCCCCTTTCTTTTCCACGACATCGGCGCTTATGGTCTCGAACTTGATGTCGTTCCTCATGATCTCGACGACCTCTTCCGTGGTCATCCTTTTTCGGAGATCGGCATAAAGGTTAAAGCGGTTTATGATGTCGAGGAGCTTGGTGGTGCTCATGATGCGCTGGTTGATCGACTGAAGACGCTCGTCCGCGTACCCTGTTACGGTAGTGACGACAAAATCGCGAGGGATCTCCTGCTCCTCGATAAGGATCGTGGAGGTGGACCTGTAGGTGCGGGGCCAGACAAGGGCAGCGACAAGCGCCGATGATAAAAATGATGACGACGGGAAGGACAAGCGCCCATTTTCTGCGCTTGAGAATCCCGATATAATCGCTTATGGTCTTAACATCGTCTTCCATGAACGGACCTCACATTCGTTATACGTACAAAAACAGCAGAAACACGTTACCATAAATGAATCATATATAGATACAGCAAATCGAAAACCCCTATTCAGTGTATCACACCGTCGCACATGCTGTCTACAAAAACCGTTTCTGTTCCTGTTGTTTTATCGCGCGTTCAGCCGCACACTTTAGGTGCTTCGAACAGACATTGGGCCGCTCCCCCTTGTTGCCCTGCCCTTGCTATTCCATAATTGCATGCTGCACAAAGAAGCGAAGCATAGCCTGGTTTCTGTCCGCCGTGGTAGATCGCGATATTGTTGACAACCTTCACAAATGTGTAGGAGGCTTCAAGGTACATGTTCCTTGTGAAGTCGTAGCGGATGCTCGGGGTGGCATACCACGAGTCATAATCGATAGGGGTTGCGGCGAACTGCGCACCCTTCGATTTGTTGATGAAGTACCCACCCCAAAGCGCGCCGCTCAGCTCGTAGGTGAACTTGCCGTCTGGCCGTGAGGGTAACGCCCGTCCTCTCGACAGTGCCTATTGAGCCGTACGCGGGCATGACATCGCGGTTCGCCATGAGGTCGGCAGTCGTGGTCTCACCCTTATAGGAAAGCTTTGCCGTGCCGATGGGGGCCGTTCCGGTATCCGTCACATTCTGGGTCTGCACGAACACGAACGGGCCGAGGATGACCGACGATTTGCTGGGCCTGGAAGTGCGATTCGGTGTAGCGGGCGCCGCCATCGAGAAGTGAATGTCCATTTTTCATGGAGGGCGTATTCGAAGCCGGTCGTTGCCTCGTAATTGTCCGTTGTCAACCCGGTAAAGTTATATTGCGTGTACCCGAGGTTGAACCTTCCCTTCATGTTGTCGACGAGGCCGGTGAGGTCACGCACGAAAGGAGAGGCTGGCGGCATCGTAGGTCATGCTGACGAAATGGGAACTCCTGTACCAGTATTCGCCGTGGTCGTAGGAGAGGGATGACGATGGTCTTGTCGGAAAGCGCATAGTTGGCCGTAAAGCCCTCAGTTGGAGACCTCCCTCCTGGCTGCGTTAAGGATGAGACCGGAGGTGAACAATTCGCTGTCTGGCCGGGAATCGCGGTTGTATTCGCCCCTTAGAGACAGCGCGAGAATTCGGGTTGAAGGAATACCCAAGCGCGGCATTATAGAACTGGTCGGTGGAGTCGAGGCCCGGGTTGTCGCGATAGAAAAGCTGGTCGCCCCGCCCCGTAAAATCCAGGTTCGAGTTTTCCGTGTTGGCCAAGAGGTGGAGCCCGCCCGACGTCGTGCTGATGAAATCATGTATCTTCTATTGGCGTGGTATTACTCGGTGCAACGTAAATGTTGTCGTTATATTCAAATTTTTCGGCAACCGAGGGCAGCAGGCGAAATTCATCGGCATGAAGGAGCGAAGGCGGAAAAGCCGCCAGCCACAGAATGAGCAAGAGGAGGACCGGTTTGACGCGTCTCAACAAAGCAGCTTAACCTTTTTCAATTTCGCGCCTCATGGCACGACGATAACGTCATACCTTTTGAGCTCTATGTTTTCTTCGAGGCGCTTGCCTTCCACCACGTCATCGTAGTGAAATGGGAAAATTATTGTTTTACCCCCTTCCTGGCGAAAAATCTTGATGCTGTTTCTCTTGGCAAAGGCGTTGAGGCCTCCTGCCATGGCCAGGGCCTGAAGGACATTAGCATTGGCGTTGAGGACCAGCCTCCCGGTCCCGCTCAAGTTCAGCCTGCCGATCACGAAGACGATCATGCTGTTGACCTGCTTGACCTCGACGTTGAGCACGGGATCGGACACGTACTGGGAGATCTTCTCGTCGATTTCCGTCTTGAGCTGGGCGACGGTCTTGTCTGCCGCCTTGATCAGACCAAGGAGCGGGAAGGAAATGACGCCGTCGGGAAGCACCACCACATCTTTCGTAAGGGCCTCGTCCTTCCATACGGAGATGGTGAGGATGTCTCCCGGGCCGATAAGGTAGGTTGAATCGACGGGGGCAACGGGCACCGCGGGCTTTGCTGCTGGTGCTTTCTCACTCGTCGGAGGAGTTGGCGTGTTCTGTCCCGCCCCCCAGGCAAAATGTGCCATCACCATCACAAAGACCAGTGATACAAGAAGTTTTCTCAATGTAATGCCCTCCGCTAGAAAAATGAGCGAACTTCCACTCAATACTGCTAATTGCGTAACCTTACCAGATATCAGAACCATAATGCAAGAAAAAAAACTGCAAATTCCGAAGTGGGACAAATATTTCAGACAAATATTGAGGAAGCCGTCATTTGCGCCGAAAAGGCACGGGCGGCTCACTTACTGGTTCGGGGCAATCGGCTACGGAAGAGATACTCTTGCCGGCTCGTCTTGAAGGACCCGCCGCACCGAATGTTTAAGACCTTCAACTTTTGAGTGGACCAGATCCCTGGCTTCGGCCGCTTGCATGAAGCCCTTGAACTGGTTGAAGCCCAGGCCGTTGAAATACACCTTTCTTTCAATCAGCTTCGAATTGACGTTGCGGAAGGAGTGGTAGTTTGCCTGATTTCCCTTGTCGAGTTCGGTGAGGACGTCGAGAAGGACCCGAAACGCCCGCTGCTGGGGGCCCTCCCGTTTCAGGACTTTGGAAACGGGAGAGATTACCGATTCCGCTCCCTTGCCCGAAATCGTGACAAAGCCTGCCTTGACGGCAGCGCTGACAAAATCGCTCCAATGGGAAAAGTTGAGTTTCTTTTCATTGAAATTAGGATTGAGCATCTTCATCCTGATCTTCACCGACCCGAGGCCCGGATTTATCTTCTTCTTCAGCATCAGATCGGCCGCCTCCGCGAGGACCTGAAACCAGTCTTCGATCGTCATGGGCGATACGGGTGCGGGCGTGCCGCTCTTTGCTTGTGCCGCCCTGTCCTCCGCGGCCGGGGGCGTCTTGTCGGCAGCCTCTTCGTCGTTTCCTCCCGGCATCAACTCCCTGTAATCGACATAACTGTCGGCGAGAGCCAGGAGGTCCTCTGAGGCATTTTGTGTGTTGCAGACTATATGGACCATCTTACCGGCCCGTCTGAGAGCGAGCACGAGAAAACGAAAATCACTGTCTCCCGTAACGAGGATGAACGTATCTATGTGGTCGTGTATGCGGAGGATCTCCAGCGTGTCGGAGACGAGGACCATATCGGAGCTGTTCTTGCGTCCCTTCGGGATATGGACCAGGTAGAAGTATTGGCGAGTGAGCGATGGGGCGAGCTTCGAGAAAACGGTATTCGTCCAGTTTCCATAGGCCCGCGCGGTCACGACTCGGCCTTTGGATTCCGCGTGCTCGATAAGGCCTTCCAGAAATAGCGAATCCGATCCGGGGTTCACGTTTTCAAGGTCCCACAAAAGTGCCACATTGCTCATGCCCCTAGTATACAGGTTTATTGAGAAGGGTGCAAGGAAGACTCAAGGGGCGAGAGCCGGGATACATGCCTGCCTTGCCTGTGCGGCTGCCGCATACTGCAGGGCTTCCGCTTTTTTGGTAATCTCGCCCGCGATCTGCTTTTCCCATATTTCCTGAAGCACCTGCCCGAGGGCCGGCCCCTGTTCGAAGCCGAGGGCGAGGAGATCGTGGCCGGTGACAATCCGGGGGAGCGGCTCACGTCTCCATTCATCGAAAGCGGCGAGCACCTCGCGGCACCGGTTTCTCACCTGCAAGGTCGACGCGTTTTCTTTCCCCTTTGTGTTTCCGTAGAGGTCGAGAAGGGTGAGAAAAACGAGCGACGGCGTTGCCTCCTCCATCTTATAGACGAGCCTTCTCGTTGCCTTCTCCGTTGCCTCCCGATTGCTTATGAGGAAGATGCGCATATGGTTTTCAATAAGGCTGAGGACGCTTCTCGTTTCGGAGGTGCTGAATTTCAGCCGCTCCATGATCCGGGCTGCTATATCGGATGAATGGCGCTCATGGTGGTAGAAATGGATGTGCCCGTTCTCTTCGTCGCAAGAAAAGGTCCGGGGTTTGCCGAGGTCGTGAAAGAGCAGGCCATAGCCCCAATGCTTTGCTTCCTTTTCCATGAGGGGATGGAACCTCCTGACCTTACCGACATGCCTGAATCCATCTATCGTGTGGGCGAGCGCTTCGGGGGTCAGATGCTTCTCGCGATCCATCTCCTCCAGGAGCAGAAGCTCGGGGAATATCTCAAAGAGGAGGCGTGTTTCCTCCATCATCTTTAACCCCCTGTAGGGGTTCCGCGACAGCATGATCAGATCGAGCTCGTATTTGATCCTCTCCACGGCCGTCTTTTTGATCAGCGTTCTGTGGGCTTCAATGGCGTTCCTGAGGGCGGGGTCGAGGGTGAAGCCGCGTAAAGCCGCAAGGTGCCTGGCCGCTTTTACCATCCTCAGCGGATCTTCGCGGAGGGATTCTTTCCTGGGGTAGCGCAGGACCCGCTCCGCCATATCCTTAAAGCCGTGCAGAGGGTCTATGATCGTTCTGTCTCCTAGAGCATATGCAATGGCGTTGATGGTCAGATCCCGGCGATGGAGGTCCTCTTCTATGCTCCCCTCGATGACGGTAATATCAACGGCAATATCGCCCGCGACAATGCGGTGCGTGCTGATAGGCTTTTTCCCGAGCAGGAAGCCGCGGCCGCCGAGTATCTCCTCAAAGGCCGACAGGTCCTCGTCGCGCTCCAGGGCGAAGTCGTAATCATTCGGGGTGTGGCCCAAAGCGAGCTCTCTGAGGGCGCCGCCCACGAGAAAAACGGCGCCGGTAAACCTGTGGCGCCCGACCTTCCTGACAATGTCGTTTTTTTCGATTCTTTCTTTTACGGACGCCGGGGAAAGACCCACCTGCTATGCCTTTTCCACAAGGGACGCCAGCTCCGTTGCGATCCTTTTGAGGGAACGCATTATGTCGAGATAGACGAAAGATGCCTTGGGCGAGCAGCCGCCGACGGCCAGACGCTGCTCGTGCTCCAGCCCGTACGCCTGCACCCTGTCGATAGCGCCGTGTGCCTCAGTGCGGGCGTACTCGCGGAAGCGGGCATTTCCGGTGGTGAGCACATCATTGGTGTCCCTCACGAGGTCTTTCACTAGCGCCATGATTTCGCTGACCTCGCCAAAGGCCTTATCAGTCAGGGAGATTTCCGCCTCAAGCGTAGTGCGGACCCCCTGCAACAGATCTTCACCCGCTATGCCGAGGCGTTGGAGCGAGGGGAGGAGGGCGAGGAATTCCTGATCGGCTTGCAGTTTTTCCTTTTTTGCGACGAGTGCTTCGCACAAGGGCAGGCTCGAGGTGAGTTCCGAGGTAAATGCCTTTTCCGCTTGCGTGAGCCGCCGCTTATCGCGCGAGAAAAGGCACCGCTTGACCTCATCGATGGTAGTGCCCATAGATTCGAGGATGCGACCGACCAGCTCGACGTATGTTTTTTCATTCATGAAAGTGGTCCTCCCCTGTCAGATAATCTGTTTTTCACTCGGACACCGTGCCTGCGCACATCTCTATCATAGCCTTTTCCCGGTTTCCGTGCAATCAGCGCGCAGTGCGACGCACCCGCGCAAAACCGCGGCTTGCGCAGCACCGATTGCGCGACAATCACCCTGGTCTTTCAGGACAGGGAGGGAGGCAGCGCTCCTCTTCATCCTGTGACGAGGTACACCGTGTCGTTCTCGTGAACTTTCTCCTTTGTCTTGATCCCGACTTCATCACCGGGGACGACTTTCTGCACGCCGGCGTGCTCCACCTGCATGGATTCGACTGTCTGCTCGAAATCGGTGGTATGGCCCTTTATGTGGATCTTATCCCCAACCTTCAGCTCCCCGGCCGTTATCTTTATCGCCGCAACGCCTATCTTGCCGAAGAATTTCTCCACTTTTCCTATGGATATCTCTTCCATATGAGCCCCCTCGTTTTTCTTTAATTGTAACACGTAAAATAAGGGGCCACAATCGGCAAAATCGTCATAACCGGCCGTGCGAGGCCGACCTCCCCGGTACCCCTCTCTTTCGGATTCCCTCCTCCCACAGCCTTTTTCGGGAAGGGGGGTTGACGAAAGTGCACGAAAGTTGACGGTTTCAGGGGAGGGCAAAGAGAGTGCTGAGTTTTGCGTTTTGAGTTTTGAGTGAATAACGGCAACCGGCGAACCCGGGCGGTACACCGCTGTCGGATGCGGCCGTTGCGGCGCACTTGTCAAAGAGCGGCGCCGGGATTTCTCGAAACCGGCTGAAAGGGCCCTGGCGTTTGCCTTCTCTCCAGGTCTTTCAAAATCACCGTCCGGGTACCCGCCCGACCGGCAGGGAGGGAAGGGTGCTTATAAGATTTTCTCAGTTTCTCGCTCTTCTGTCAAAGCGACAAGGAGGCGTGGCAATCAGGGTTGACAAGGACGGGTGACAACCGGGGATGACAAAAGGCACCTTTTACAAAGGGTGCCCGGTAACCTCCCCGTTGACAATTCTGATGGTATGATCTACAGTAATACCTCAGAGGAGGCAAGTGATGAGCACAACAAAGGTCGCTATTACAATCGACGAGAAGACACTGATCAGGCTGGACAGAATGGTGGCGGCGCGAAAGTTCCCAAGCAGGAGCCGAGCCATACAGGATGCGGTTGAAGAAAAACTGAACCGCATGGAAAAGCACCGTCTGGCGAGAGAATGCGGCAAGCTGGATGTTGAGTTTGAGAGAGCGATGGCGGAAGAGGGTATGATGGAGATCTCCGAATGGCCCGAATACTGAGAGGCGATATCGTGTGGGCAGATCTTAACCCCGTAAGAGGAAGAGAGCAGGCGGGTGTCAGGCCGGTGGTAGTGATCAGCCACGATGTATTCAATGAGAAGTCAGGTACCGTCATTGCCCTCGCCCTCACGAGCCAACCGCAACGAGCGGGCTTCCCCCTCACCCTTGAGATCAAGAACCCCCATCTTCCGAAGCCCTCGTGGGCCAAGATTAGCCAGATAAGGACGCTCTCGACCGAACGGGTAGGCAAGAAGATTGGAGAGGTCCTTCCGGAAGAGCTGGAGCAGATCATCGAAGGGCTGAACGAAATAGTCGGGTAATGTGCGTATACTCTGCCATTCCGGACAGCTTTGTCATGTGCTCTTTTCCGGCCCTACGCTTTTCTCATAGAGGAATTCAGGATCGACGTCCAGATGGTTGGCCCATTCGATACTATCGAACTTTACCGCCACAGATGAGAACAGAGACGGGTCCCGCATCTCGGCGAATTTGCCGACCGGGACAATTCCACCGGCGAAAAATGCCTCGACACGAGCCGGGCCCCGATCCGGGCCGCACACGAGGCGCTTGGCGGTGAGCCGGAAACAAGGCCGCGTTCGCTGCCGTCGAGGAGCAGATCGCCGGGCGGAGGATGGAAGAGGGTACAACGGTACATGCGGTAAGGGCGGTGTGAGTACCGGAGTTGTTTCCCGTCATACCGCTGTCGGAGGCATCCAGGGAACTTAAGGGTACGTCACTTGTTAGCGGTCGGTTCTATGAGGCCGAGACGGATTATTTTCCGAGCAAGTGCGTAGATGTCCTTTTTGTCTCCTTCCTTTCGGATCCCCACCGCTACGACAAGAACGATAACGGTCGCGGCCTCAACCCGGTAAACAATGCGATACCGCTGCCCTGCGGTGCGCACACAGCGGCATCCCCGCAGCTCGCCGTGCAGTTCTTTCCCCTGCTTATCAGGGTCGTTGCTCAACTGGTCGATCCTTTTTTGAATGAGTTCGTTGACGCGCCTGTCCCTGACGCCTTTGATCATTTCAAAGGCCGTGGGCGTGATCCTGATGGCGTAGGTCAAGGCATAAGCTCTCTTTTCGCGCTTTCCCACGGGATCGTTTTGCCTTCCTGGGCTTCCCTGATGCTCTGGCGCAAGGACTTCATCAACTCTTCATCGCCCATAATGTCAATGGTTTCATAAAGGGCCTCAAAGAACTCCCATGACATTATCGCCAGGACCGGCTTCCCCCTCCTGGTGACCGCTACGGTCGGATCTTTCCCCTGGGTCTCCAGCTCTTCGGGCAGAGATGTCAGTTTCTTTCTTGCCTCTATCATAGGGAGTGTCTGCATGGTTAACCTCGTTTACAAAGTACTGCTACAGGTACAGTGTAGCGTACGTATGAGAGGAAGTCAAGGGCGTTTTCGCTGCTGTCCCTTTTTACTTGATTATTTGTAATTCATAAATTACAATAGATTACTATGGATATCCTGATGGATGCTGACTGTTTGATTAAACTAACAAAATCAGGATTAAAGGAGCCGACTTGCCGGTTTGCGCAGGTTACTATTCCTCGGGCCGTGGAACGCGAAGTTGTCGATGCCGGCAAAATCAAGGGTCAACCGGATGCCGACTTGGTGGATCAAAATATTCAAAATGGATTAATAGCGATAGCCAAGGAATCCTCGTCGCATCATTCGACGGGGGATCAGGCGCTTATTGACACCTTTAAAGAAGGGCAATATACGGTTATAGCGACTGACGACACCAAGTTAATCCGTATCCTTCGTTCAGCGGGGATTCCATTCATGGTGCCTGCTCTACTCATTCACGCGCAATACAAGAAAGGCGAGATCGACAGGAAGACGGCGTTGCAGTGGCTCGACACGCTTTCGTTCTTCATCAGTGATGAGGAATACAGTGTCACCAAACTGCTCCTGGAGGAAAGGGCATGAAAGTCAAATCGATTAGAATCCCTGAAGAGATCGATAGGGCGATAGACTATGTGGCCCGTTCGGAAAAGCTCGAAAAGAATAGTTCTCTACGGAAGCTCACAAGGCTCGGGTTTGAGGTGTATGTGGCCAGATCATATGACAGAGGAAAACTGACCCTCCGGGAAGCCGCTGACCTTCTTAACCTAACCCTCAGCGAGGCCATCGACCTCTTCGCTGAAATGGGGACAAGAGGGAATATCAAAGCCAGAGATGTCTTGGATGGCCTGAGAGCTGGTTCGACTGAGGATTAAAGAACGTAGGCGCCATGCGGGCGGCCGCCTGCGCCTAACGCGGGTGTCACTCGATGTGTGCCTTTGCCTTTCCGTGCCGCTCGGGAATCTTTTTCAGCGCATCTCCGATCTCATTCGCCGCTATCCTAAGCTCGTAATTCTTTTGCAGGTTCATCCAAATATCCGGCCCCGTACCGAACCACCACCCAAGGCGCAAAGCAGTGTCGCCGCTAATGCCGCGTGTGCCGCACCCCAATTTCCTCTTTAATCACGCTCATCCTCGAAAAAAAGAGACTGTATGCTTATCCCTAAAACTCATAATCCTTTAGTATCCTAGCAACTTATATGCAGTGCGTCAAGCGTCCAACGTGCGCGCTCCCTAGTGCCGGAGGGACAAAGGGGCTTGCGGTTTCGTCCTGTTCTGCTTTCCTTGTCCCATGTTGGCAGACCCACCCTGGTACACGACTTGAGCCGCAGCGTGCATGCCCGCGAGATAGATCCCTGTTAATTGCCTTGCATTCCCCGACACCCTTTGATAGCATTAAGAAAGTTCGGGGCTGGGGATGGGCGCGATGGAAAACACTCCCACGGTTCGGTCTGCTCCTGTCATGGGTAGATCGGATTGAACACGGATTTAACCTTCATCACGAATGAAAAGGGTCAGGACCTTAAGAGCCGCTTTGAGGCCCTCATCAAGGATACGCGCTTCTTCGACTGTCTCGTGGGCTATTTCTATACCAGCGGCTTCTTCAACATCTACCGGCCCCTTGAGAACACCGAAAAGGTCAGGGTGCTCGTCGGCATCGGCACGGATAAGACTACGTTCGATCTGATCGACAGGTCAAAGCAACCAAGCCAGATGGAGTTTCAGTTTTCACACGCCGAAACGAAGGAAGCACTTGTTGGCCACATAGAGAAGGAGTTCGAGAACTCCGAGGACAATCAAAATGTCGAAAAGGGGGTGGATAGATTCATCGAGTGGATACGGAATAGGAAGCTCCGGATCAAAGCCTATCCTTCAGACAGAATCCACGCCAAGCTGTATATCATGACCTTCGCCGAGACAGACCGTGACACGGGCCGCGTGATCACCGGCTCAAGCAATTTCACCCAGGCCGGTTTCGTTGACAACCTGGAATTCAACGTGGAGTTGAAGAATCGGGCCGACTACGACTTCGCCCTCGCTAAGTTCAACGAGCTATGGGCGAACTCCGTCGATGTGAGTGAAAAATATGTCGAGACCATACAGACGCGGACATGGCTCAACCAGACGATCACGCCCTATGAGCTTTATCTGAAGTTTCTCTACGAGTATTTCAAGGACCAGCTCAATCTGACCGGAGAGACCTCTTCACGCTATCTGCCCGAAGATTTCAAACAACTGGAATATCAGGAGCAGGCCGTCCTCAACGCCAAGAAGATTCTTGACGAATACGGCGGAGTTTTCATATCGGACGTCGTCGGTCTGGGCAAGACGTATATCTCGGCCATGCTTGCAGGACAACTTGACGGCAGGACCCTTGTCATTGCCCCGCCGGTGCTCCTCGACAAGAACAACCCCGGCTCCTGGTACAATATCATGTCCGATTTTCGGGTGCCTTTCGACTATGAATCCATCGGTAAACTGGATGACCTGGTGAAAAAGGGTGTCGAAAAATATGAGAACATCATCGTTGACGAGGCCCATCGTTTCCGCACGGAATCGAACGTTACCTACGAGAAACTGGCGCAAGTGTGCCGAGGGAAGCGGGTCGTGCTTGTTACCGCGACACCCTACAACAATTCGCCAAAGGATATCCTGAGCCAGATCAAGCTCTTCCAGAGCGGCAAAAAGAGCACCATCCCCAATCTCCCCAACCTCGAAGCCTTCTTCGGCGGACTGGAAAAGAAGCTGACAAAGCTCGACCGGCAGAGAGATCACGAGGAGTATATCAAGACCGTCAAGGAAAACGCGAGGGAGATCAGGGAAAAGGTGCTGAAATACCTTATGGTCCGCCGCACCAGGGCGGAGATATCGCTCTACTTTTCAGGGGACCTCAAAAGGCAGAAGCTTAAATTTC
Source organism: uncultured delta proteobacterium (assembly GCA_963768735.1). Lineage (GTDB taxonomy): Bacteria > Desulfobacterota > Syntrophorhabdia > Syntrophorhabdales > WCHB1-27 > BOG-1155. Next base: position 1,075,104 of record CAVYJH010000003.1, read on the forward strand.
CCGAGGTGGAAGCGCCTGCGCCGCTCTTCTACGAATTGGACGAGCATGAAGATGCAATCTTCAACAAGACAATCGAGCTTATAACCCGGAGTTTCCACTACGCGCGCTATACGCCGATGCTCTATCTTAAGACAAAGGTTGACCAGCTTGAGGCCCAATCCCAGTTGAACATGGGAAAATTTATGAAGATACTCCTCGTGAAACGGCTGGAGAGCAGTTTTTATGCCTTCAAGAACTCTGTCGGCCGGTTCATTCATTCCTACGCACAATTCATCCTGCAGTACGACAGGGGCAGGGTTTATCTCAGCAAGAAACATTCACACAAGATTTTCGAATTGCTGGAAAACGACGATGATGAAGCGATCGAGCGGCTTATTGACGAAGGCAAGGCCCAGGAGTACAAGGCCACGGATTTCCTCGACAGTTTCAGGTCCGATCTCCAGCATGACCTCGACACTCTCAATGAAATCCGCTCCCTGTGGTCGTCCATAGAAAGGGACCCCAAACTGCATAGGTTCCTGGAGGAGCTTCGAAAAAACAAGGACCTGCGGGAGAATAAGCTCATCATTTTTTCCGAGTCGAAAGAGACCGCCGAATACCTCGCCGGTCACATTGACGCCGCGTTCAAGGGAGCGGTCCTCTCATACAACGGCTCTTCCGGTGAAGCCGTCAGGGACACGGTAATCGACAATTTCGACGCCAGGGCAAGGCATAGGAAAGATGATTATCGCGTACTCGTCTCTACCGAGGTACTCTCGGAGGGCGTCAACCTCCATCGCGCCAACGTGGTCATCAACTATGACATACCGTGGAATCCAACCCGCATGATGCAGCGCGTGGGCCGCATAAACCGGGTGGACACGCCCTTTAACCGGATCCATACCTTCAACTTCTTTCCGACGAAGCAGTCAAACGACCAGATTAAGCTCAAAGAAGCGGCGGAGGCAAAAATCAATGCTTTCCTGACGCTCCTCGGCGGGGATGCGGCACTCCTCACCGAAGGGGAGCCTATCGGCTCCCATGAGCTTTTCAATCGCCTCTTGAGCAGCAAAACCATCACCGGGGAAGACGACGGGGAAGAGAGCGAACTCAAATATCTCAACGTTATCAAGAGTATCCGTGACAAGCATCCGGGGCTCTTCGATAGGTTGAAACGGCTGCCCAAGAAAGCCCGTAGCGGCCGGGAGAACCACGAGTATCCCAATGCTCTGCTGACCTATTTCAGGCGAGCAACGCTGCAAAAATTCTTTCTCGCGGGTGCCGACCAGACCAAGGAGCTCGATTTCCTCACGGCGGCAAAGCTTCTGGAAGCCGTGCCGGCGACGATACGGGGGGAGATCGGCCCGTCTTTCTACGACTTGCTTACGCAAAACAAGGCCGCCTTTCTCTTCGCGACCACGGAAGAGATGCCCGAGCCTTCGAGCCGGGGCGGCAGGGACGCTGCCATGCACTGCTTGCGCTTCTTGAAGGCAGCAATGAAGGACCGCCGTCAATTGACGGACGACCAGGAAGCATACGTAAAGAAGGTCATGCTCAGGTTGGAAGAAGGCGCATTACCGAAACAGACGGCCAGGGAAACGTATAAGGCGCTCAGTGAGTCTGAAGGACGTGTCAACCAACCCGCTCAAGGTGCTGGCCGTTTTGCAGACCTCCATTCCGGCGCGGCTTCTCGAAGGTCATCATGCGGAACATAGTCCGAGGACTTCGGGAGCAAGGGAAGTGATCCTGTCTCTCTACATGAATTAAAGGGGCGGGAGAAACAAGCGGGTAAGGCAAAGGGCAGACAAACCATGGACAGGCAGACGGCGACCGGGCTGATACGAGACACCTTCGAGAAGCCCTTCGACAAGGATAAGTTCCGCTGGTTCGTCAAAAATCTTCTCAACTCTATTGAAGAAGCCCCTTTTGTCTACAAGGGCAAATTCATTCCCGACGCCTACAACCCGTACGTCACGACCCTTGAGCGCATCGGCAAGTACAGCGACGGCGACCATAAGATCGATATCCTCGTGGTAAAGCTGAAGAAAGAGACGTCTATCGAGCGCGGCCGCACGATGCAGAGGAATTTCATTGCCTGGTATCTCAACGGCAGCCGCGGCGGCGAGATGAAGGACGCAGCCCTTGCCGCTTTTGTCTCGCCGGATCAGGCCGATTGGCGGTTCTCCCTCGTCAAAATGGACTATGCCTATTATGAGGACAAGAAGGGGAAAACCAAAGTAACAGAGAAATTCACCCCCGCCCGGAGATGGTCCTTTCTTGTGGGGAGCCATGAGAACAGCCACACCGCGCAGAGTCGCCTCGCGCCTATCCTCGCCGATGACGAGCACAATCCTCTCCTCACGCACCTTGAAGAAGCCTTCAACGTCGAAACGGTCACCAAAGAGTTCTTTGAGAAATACCGCGACCTCTTCCACAGAACCACGGAGATCCTGGATATGTTGGCCGCCGGGAACAGGGCCGTGCAAAGCGACTTTGCATCGAAGAACGTCAACACCATCGATTTTGCCAAGAAGCTGCTCGGCCAGATCGTCTTCCTCTATTTTCTCCAAAAGAAAGGGTGGTTCGGCGTCGCGAAGGGCGGGGCGTGGGGTACAGGCCCGAAGGGGTTTCTCCGCGAGCTTTTCACGGGCACACACGGCGCCTACGTCAATTTCTTCAACGACATACTGGAGCCCCTCTTCTACGAGGCCCTCGCGCGGGAGCGGGACGGGCATTTCTACAGCCGTTTCAACTGCAAGATCCCCTTCCTCAACGGCGGTCTCTTCGATCCTATCGGCGGCTATGATTGGGTGGACACTGATGTCCTTTTGCCCAACGCGCTCTTTTCCAACGACCGGCCTACAAAGGAAGGTGACGAAGGCGACGGCATCCTCGACATCTTCGACCGGTACAATTTCACCGTCAAGGAAGATGAGCCGCTGGAAAAGGAAGTGGCTGTCGATCCGGAGATGCTGGGTAAGGTATTTGAGAACCTTCTGGAGGTGAAGGACCGCAGGTCCAAGGGCACATACTACACGCCACGTGAAATCGTCCATTACATGTGCAGGCAGAGCCTCATCAACTACCTGCATACGGAACTGAACAGCGGCCCCGTCGCCTACGAAAGCATCGGCACGGAACAGCTCGACATGTTCGGCAATAAGGCAAAGTCGGGTCAGTGGGATTTGGAAGTGGAGCATGCACCGAACCCCGCTGTTTCGAGGGGTGATATAGAAAGACTTATTGAGTGCGGCGAGCAGTTGGGCGAGAATGAGGCGACCGTGGAGGCAAAGGGCAGGGAAACCGGCACCTACTCTTATAAGCTGCCCGAAGGCGTCAGGCGCAGCGCAAAAGCGATTGACGAGAAGCTTGCCGCCATCCGGGTGTGCGACCCGGCCATCGGGAGCGGCGCGTTCCCCGTGGGCATGATGTCTGAGATCGTCAAGGCGCGGAACGTCCTCTCGATCTTCATCAAGGAGCCTGAGCGGACACCGTACCATTTTAAGCGCGAGTGCATAGAAAACGCGCTTTACGGCGTCGACATCGACCCCGGCGCGGTCGAGATCGCAAAACTCAGGCTCTGGCTCTCGCTGGTCGTGGACGAGGACGATATCCGTGAGATAAAGCCCTTGCCGAACCTCGATTACAAGATCGTCTGCGGCGATTCCCTGGGGAGTGTAAGAAGAGATGTCCTTAACGATCAGCTCTTCGCGGAGCTTGAATCCCTGAAGGCGCGATATTTTGAGGAGACGAGCCCCGGAAAAAAGAAAGAGGAAAAGGCCCGCATCGACGCATTGATCGCGCGATTAACGCATAACGAGAGCCGGTTCGACTACCATATCTTTTTCAGCGAGGCCTTCGATCATGGAAGCGGCGGGTTTGACGTGGTGATCGCCAACCCGCCATACGTGCGGCAGGAGGGCATCAAGGCTCTTAAACCCGCGCTCAAGGGCGAATTCGGCCCCTTTTTCTGCGGCACCGCCGACATCTACACCTATTTCTATAAACGGGGCACGGAGCTGCTGAAAACGGGCGGCCACCTCTGCTTCATCGCCCCGAATAAATTCATGAGGGCAGGATACGGGAAGAACACGAGGGAACTCCTGGCAGAAAAAGTATCATTGAAAACGGTCATCGATTTCTGCGACCTCCCCATTTTCGACGCCACCACGTACCCCTCGATCCTGCTCGTCGAAAAACGCCCCCCGGCCGGAAAGGAGACGACGATCGCCGCCACGTTTACCAATGCCTCCCAACTTGAGCGCATCGAGGAGACCCTCGACGCAGTAGGCTTTCCCATGCCCGTCTCTTCCCTCAGAAAAGAAGGGTGGACCCTGGAGCGGCCCGAGGTGCTCCGTCTCATGGAAAAGCTCCGCAAGGCCGGTACGCCCCTCGGGGAATACGTGAAAGGGAGGTTCTATAGGGGCATTTTGACGGGGTTGAACGAAGCCTTTGTGATCGACGGAGCCATGAGAGAGCGCCTCATTGCCGAAGACCCGAAAAGCGTGGAGCTTATAAAACCCTGGCTAAGGGGTAGGGACATTAAGAAGTGGAAGGCGGAGTGGGCGGGGTTGTATCTTATAACAATACCCAGCAGTGCGAACAGGGAGTGGCCGTGGTCAGCAGCAAGAACTGAAAAGGAGGCGCATGGTGTTTTTGCGAAGACCTATCCTGCCGTGTGCAAGCATGTTCTGCGGTGGGAGGACAAGCTTAGAAAGCGGGACGATCAGGGGAGATACTGGTGGGAACTGAGGTCATGTGCTTACTACGAAGAATTCAATAGGCCGAAAATTGTCTATGCAGATATCGCGCAAGCATCAAATTTTGCGTTTGATGAGAGAGGATCATTCACTGGGAATACCGTGTACTTCATTCCGACCGATGAGGTATGGCTGTCGGGACTCCTGAACTCCTCTCTGATCTGGTGGTATTATTTGAATGTTAGCGCTTCCATCAGAGGGGGGTTCGTCCGATTCTTCTCCGAGTATGTCCGGAAGATTCCCATAGCTTTAGGCACTCCAACCCAGACTGGCGCTGCCGCCAAATGTGTGCAGACCATCCTCGCCGCTCCCGATTCCCCCGATGTTCCCCGCCTCGAAGCTGAAATCGACCGGCTTGTCTATCAACTTTACGGCCTCACCCAAGCAGAGATTGAGGTTGTGAAAAACTCTGATAAACCGAGGAGCCTGGCGAATGGGCGTTGAAGAAAAGATGATTCTGAGCGTGCGCACGCCTCTTCGCATTCAAATCAGGACGACAGTCGGCTACTGGGAATACCTGATTACAATAAAGCACCCGGTCATGAAAGGCAAAGACGATATTGTGAGAGACGCTTTGGAACACCCCGACGTGATCAGGCAGAGCAGGACCGACAAGGATGTTTTCCTTTATTACAAGCAATCTGATAAACTATATTGTGTAGTCGTCAGGCACGTTGGGGCGGAGGGTTTCCTGATAACCGCGTATCCGACTGACAAGGTGAAGGAAGGAGACGTGATATGGACAAAGTAGTCGTTTACTATCACAGGGATTCGGATACCATGGATATCTGGTTCGGCAATCCGGCGGATGAGGTTGTATGCGAAGAAGCCGGGGAGGGTATAATCCTCAAGAAAGATAAGAGTGGAAAGACAATCGGCATTGAAAAGCTGTATGTACGTAAAACGCTCGGCATTGACGCGCCTTTGCCAGTTGAAGTGGTGGTGGCGTAGGGCACATTGTGATGTCTTAAATACCGGTGGCCGCCTGCCTCCTTTTCGCTTCTCCGAAACAGGTGGCACAGGGAATCATCACGCATATATTTAAAACGACTGGCAAAGGCCATGGAAGACGATAGCTTGCTACTCGCGGAGCAGCCGCAAAGGGCCATCGGGGTCAAATCTTTATTCTTGACTTAAAGTTTCTTCCAGCGCATGAAACTGCTTTTTCAGCTTACCATCGGTGGTCAGCATATCCCGAAGCCTCTTTCTGGCCACGCTCACGGAACTGTAGTCAACGCCCATAAGTTCCCCGATTTCTCTCTGGTTCACACCCGCATAACGGTAGAGAAGCTCCATTGCGATGCTTCGTGCCGGCCCCCTGTACCTGTTCTTTAGGATTTCTTCGCGGGTTGTCCGTAAGCGCTTCATGACTGCAAAGAGCACCCTTTCCGGCTCCACTTGACCGATGGCTCTTTTTGCCGCTGGTTGTTCCCGTCTAGGTTTTATCCTTTCTTGCTTCAGCATATCCTTGATGAAGGCGGCGTCGCCGACTATCCCGTGGCCTTTTCCTCTCTCTAAGGGTTTCTCGTTGAGCGCTATCCCTTGTTCGACAAAGTCTCTATAAGATAGCCTGTCGCCCCTAAAGTACCCGATCACTTCGTCGAGGGCCAGAAAGGGGTAGCGAGAAGATGAAACATAATCGGGATAACTGCTCCATTGATAGGCCCTCAGATACCCCCTCCTTTGCTCTTCGTCGGAATTGACGAGCTGTTTCGTATGAACAGGGTTTAAGTGCAGGTAGCGAGAGACTGCCAAGAGATAGCTGTCCGCGTCTATCAGAAAAGCCTTGTATCTTCCCTGGTAGAGATGACCGGCTCTTTCATGTCTCTTGTTGAAGTAGGCCGTATAGGAGATGTTGAAGTGACGCATAAAGTCTTTCAGGTTTGCGCGAGGTGTTTTGACGATAAGATGAAAATGGTTGATCATGAGGACGAAGGCGATCAATCGGACGTCGTAGATCTCTACAGAGCGGGCGAGAAGTTCAAGAAATTTCTTTCTGTCGGAATCGGTCAGGAAAATTTGCTGTCTTCCGTTCCCCCTGCAAGTGACATGGTAACATGCATTTTTATACTGGATGCGCAGGGCGCGGGCCATGGGTGGATGATAGCAGGGGCGAGGGTTAAAGTCAAGGATAAAGATGTGACCCCCATGCCCGCCGGGAAGCAGGTGACTATACCCCATGTTCCTTCCGGAGTCGATGAAGCATAAATACTATGGCACGTCACTCGTTGATGGTATATAATACCATATGGTAGCGCGCCTCCTTTTCCGAAATCGCTTTGTTTACGATAATGGCGGGGTGAGGGAAATCGTGATCTGGGAGGTTCCGAAGGATAAGCGAAACTGGCCGCACGGGTTGAAATACCGGTGTCACTACCAGCACGCAGCCGGCGAACAGTGGGTGCGCTATGACAACGAGCGCGGGAAGGGAGACCACCGGCATATAAACACCACGGAAGGGCCTTACGAGTTTAAGGAGTTCCGGCAACTGATCAGGGACTTCCTGAAGGATGTACAAGCAATGCGAGGTGAGCTGTGAGCAAGGATATAAAAATCGAGGTTAAGGGCGCCGAGGAGTCCGCCATGGAGGCTGTGAGGGCATGGGAGCGCGCAGAAGAGGGCATCGCCCCAGAAGAGCCGATCGATTGTCTCTACTTTCAAAGCCTGGAGACGCTCTTAAGCGTGTTATCGACACGCCGCCTCGACCTCTTGAAAGTATTGCATGAGTCAGGATCGTCCAGCGTGAGGGCGCTCGCGAAAAAGCTGAACAGGGACTATAAGAACGTCCACCAGGATGTCGCCCTCTTGGAGAAGGTTGGGCTGATCCAGCGCAAGGGCGAGAAGGTGACCGCCCCCTGGGAGCGGATCATCGCAGAAATACGATTGGCCGCGTAACTGATAACCGCCTATCCGACCGGCTTGGGGGAGACAGACGGAGCGCTCATTCGAAGTCCTCCTTTTTCAATCCGGATTGTTTCACAATTGAGGCAAAAGTTCCATAAGGGATCATGAAATCCATTTTTCAGGAGAACTTGTATGATTTCCTTTGACGGGTGAAGTTTAGGCATTTATTACGTCTTCACCGATCAGCGTTGGGCCGATGGAGTGGTACTCCAGCCCCTCCTTTTCGTCCTCGAAATAGAGCTCAACGGCTTCTTTCAAATTCCGGATAGCTTCGTCAATGGTCTCACCGAAGCTTGATACCTCCACATTTAGGCATTGCGAAACAAAATACTTGTCTTCCTGATAGACGATATACTTTATTTGCTTCATGCCCGTACCTCCTCGGCTGTGCCATATATCCTATAGTTATAGGTCTAGCACAAAATGAAGCCACATGACAGCCACCATTTGAGGGGAAGGAGAAGGACGTTTTGAGTTTTGAGTGTTGAGTTTTGAGTGTCCGGAGGCTACCGGGAAGCAGGCACGAAAAAACATCCCCCTTCAGGCAGCACTCTTCGCCCTTGCGGTAAGTAACAGACTGAGGAGACAGTAGCACACATGGACAGGAGGGCGGCGAAGCACCCTCCGTTATTCTTACGTCGGCTGTGGCGGTGAATCTGTCGGGCTTTTCCTTCGCTCGACGAGTGTCGGCAAGTCCTTGATTGCTTGCCCCGACTTATTCTCGGCAACACGCAGCTCGTAGAGCTTCTGCAGGTTCATCCAGAATTCAGGACTTGTCCCGAAGAAATGGCCGAGGCGCAACGCGGTGTCCCCGGTGACGGCACGGCGTCCGTTCAGAATCTCTGTTATGCGGTTCGTTGGCACTTTGAGTTTGCGGCCCAATTCAGCCGCGCTCATGCCCAGCTCTTCAAGCTGTTCGGCGAGATGCTCGCCGGGATGTATAGCAGTTCTTCCCATGACACACCTCAATGATAGTCCACAATCTCTACATTGACCGGCCCAATCGCTTCCTTCGGCCACTCAAAGCATATCCGCCATTGCGCATTGATACGGATGCTATATTGGCCTTTTCGGTCACCTTTGAGCACTTCCAAGCGGTTACCAGGCAAGTCCACATCGCGCACCGAAGTGGCTGAATCGAGTTGGTCGAGCCTCATTTCTGCCTTGCGCTCTATGCTTGCAAAGGCCTTGACCCGATTTCCTCCGGCGAACTCCCGTGTTCGCTTATCTCTGAAGCTTACGATCACACCCTATCTTAGACCTCTTTATGCGTTACGTCAAGCATATTTTACGGTTCTTTATCGTGTTCATACAAGAATCGGAGACGTGGGTAACTGTGGTTCCCGAGGCGATGAAAGACGGATACTTATGATTGAGCAGTCTGATAAACTATACTGCGTGGTCGTCAGGCACGTTGGGACGGAAGGCTTCCTGGGTGGCATAAGGCACGTCGTGTTGTGTTGAAGAACGGTGAACAAGGGTGGGGCCCATCGGGGACCACCATCTCCTCACGAGCGCTCCTTCGGTGCGATTGAATTGAGATAGTCGTAATCCTTCGCCGTCAGAAACCTTCAAATCGTCCCTGAGAACTAGTCGGTTCGACCCTTGGGGCTTTGTCTCAGCACAACCCATAAGCCGCCCTCGGTGATCGTCGTCGCCCTTTCCCTCAGCCCGGCCGCTTCAATGATGGACCAGAGGTCCCTTTCGGTTATTCGGACCCGGCCGAGGGCTTGGTTGAGATCCTTCGAGCGCTTCTCGATGCCCCTTATGACATCCTCCGGAGTGTGACGTCCGAAACCGCCTCCCATCAGGGCCATGCCGCCTGTCTTCAGAGACTGGTAGAGTGCCGGCAGGTCCGGTCTGAAAAAGGACGGGAAAAAGAAGGCCCCCCTGAACACAGCCAGATCGAAGGTCTCAGCGGGAACCCCGACGAGCTTCTCGTCGCTTTCAGCTATTGTCACCTTGTCGACAAGTCCGAGTTCCCGCGCCTCATGCCTCAAGGTGTCCGCGATTTCGGCGGGAAACACGGCCATATGAAATGACGCGCCGATGTCTCTGCGGGCAAGCTCAAAGGCCAGCCCCGAAAAAGGGCCCACTTCGAGGACACGGCCGTCGCGCCGGCCGTACAACTCGCTCACCTGTTGAGCCAGGTAGGGCCTTACAGGTTCCCAGAGGCAATTTAGCTCTGCAATCGGGTTTGTTGTTTTCATGATCTCCTGACTTGCTCCTCTCTTACGCCCCTTGGCCTTTTGTCCCGGAAGAGGCAACGTACGGCTGTGAGGTATGATATTATTTTCGGAGTATAGCGCCCCTCCGGCTTATGACGATCTCTTCGAGGGGAATGGCTTTATCGGACAGAGACACGGCCTTTCTCACGAGCATGGGGAGCTTCGAGCAGCAGGGCACTTCCATATCGACGACGGTGATACCCCTGATGCCGGCAGTCCTGAATATCTCTGTGAACTTTTCCACGTAGCCGTCGACGTCATCGAACTTAGGGCAGCCGAGCATGACCACCTTCCCCGGAAGGAGGTGTTGATGGAACCCGGCGTAGGCGAGGGGCGTGCAGTCGGCGGCTATGAGCAGCTCCGCGTTCCGCAGGAAAGGCGCCGAGGGAGGTATGAGCCTGATCTGGACGGGCCAGTGGGTGAGGGCCGAGGGAACCTCCCCGTGTTGGTCCCCGGGTCTCTTTTCCCCGGCACGCAGTGACGGGGGAAAGACCTCGATATTGTGGGAGGGGCAGCCGCATGCCATGGGCGGCCCACCATGTCCGGGCTCGGGGCCTTCGGCTTTCAGGTGCTCTTCCACCGCGGCCGGGTCGAACTCGTCCGATTCTCTTTCCGTGATGGTGAGCGCCCCTTCGGGGCATTCGCCGAGACAGGCGCCGAGACCGTCGCAATAGGTTTCCGCGATAAGCTTCGCCTTTCCATCGATTATCCGTATGGCGCCTTCCGCGCAGGCGGTCGCGCATTCCCCGCAGCCCGAGCAGCGCCCTTCATCTATCTCTATGATATTTCTTCGTATCTTCATCGGTTTCCTCCTGCCGTCCGATCCGGGGCGAGGCGGACGGCCGTGCGGGCCCGCCCGTCTCTGACGGCCTTCTATCCCAGAATCGCTTTCAAATCCTCGTCCGGTGTCGAGACCGGCATGACGTTGAAATTCTTTACGAGCACGTCGAGCACGGCGGGCGTGACGAACGCCGGGAGGGACGGCCCGAGTCTGATGTTCTTGATGCCCAGGGCGAAGAGTGAGAGCAGGATGGCGCACGCCTTCTGCTCGTACCACGAGAGCACCATCGAAAGGGGCAAGTCGTTCACGCCCACGTTGAACGCACCGGCAAGGGCCTTCGCGACAGCCACCGCAGAGTAGGCGTCATTGCACTGGCCCATGTCGAGGAGGCGCGGGATGCCGCCGATATCGCCGAGGTCCTTGTCGAAGAAGCGGAATTTGCCGCAGGCGAGGGTAAGGACGACACAGTCTTTCGGCACCTTCTCTACGAACTCGGTATAGTAGTTCCTGCCCGGCTTTGCGCCGTCGCAGCCTGCCACGAGGAAGAAGTGGCGGATATTCTTGTTCTTGACCGCCTCGATGACCGTCCCCGCGACGCCCATCACCGCGTTCCTCGCAAACCCCACCATGACCGATTTGCCGTTCTGGTCCTCCGCGAAACCGGGCATGGCCAGGGCCTTCGCGATCACCGGAGAAAAGTCGTGGTTCGTGACGTGCGGCACACCGGGCCAACCTACGAGGCCCGTGGTGAAGATATTGTCATTGTAAGCCGGCGGCACCCTCATGATGCAGTTGGTGGTCATGAGGATCGCCCCGGGGAAGCCGACGAACTCCTTCTGCTGATTCTGCCATGCCGTTCCGTAGTGGCCGTAGAAGTGCGGGTATTTCTTCAATTGGGGATAGCCGTGGGTGGGAAGCATCTCGCCATGGGTATAGACATTGACGCCTTTCCCTTCCGTCTGTTTCAGCAGCTCTTCGAGGTCCTTCAGGTCGTGGCCGGAAATGAGTATGGCCTTTCCTTTCTTTGCGCCGAGGGGCACCTTTGTGGGAACGGGATGGCCGTAAGTCTCCGTATTCCCTGCGTCGAGCAGCTCCATAGCGCGGATGTTCGTCTCGCCGGTCTTCATGGCGAGCCCTACCCAGTCACCCAGGGGGATATCGGTCCTGTCTATCGCCGCGAGGGCCTCCTCGATGAACTTGTAGACGCTGTCGTCCGTCTGACCCAGGATCGCCGCGTGGTCCGCGTATGCCGCGATCCCTTTCGCGCCGAAGAGCACAATGTGTTTGAGGGAGCGGATATCCTCGTTCCCGTCCATTGCCTGGAGAGAAGCCAGCTTCTCGCCCTGGGCAACGAGGGCCTCCATGGAGCCCTCAGGCGTGAAGGTGGCCTGCGGCGTGGAGAGGTGCCCTTTCCCGCCGGCCCCGTTTATCTTCTCCCTCAGGGCGTCACGAAGGGCAACGGCTTTTCCGATGAGTTCCGCGATCCTCAGGGGGTCAAAATTCACGTTCGTGAGCGTCGAGAAAAGGGCCTTGCAGATAAAGGCGCCTGTCCCGGGATCGCTGACCCCGACTTTCCGCCCCTCCAGGGCAATCTGCGAGAGTCCCCTGAGCGCGTAGACGAGCAGATCCTGAAGGGCTGCCACGTCGGGCTGCTTGCCGCACACGCCTACCTTGGTACATCCTTTTCCGCCTGCCGTTTGTTCACATTGATAACAAAACATAGAGTTCTCCTTTTTTTGAAATGTGCTCTTTATGGTTTCTCATACCGCCGTCTCATTTCGCGCTATGCGATAGTGACAGTATAAGTCGTATGGGGCTCGGCCGCCTTGACCTAGGTCAAGCAATAACCTCCTTGCCGGGGTGCTGTCGAGCCTGTGGATTTCTATGAGAGAATTGTGTAGACTTACGCGGTACGCCGTGAAGAGAAGCGGCATGGCTCATCTTCGGTTGTTATCTTTTCGGTCTGCCAGGAAACAGCACGTTTTTCGAAAAGCCGGTGGGAAAAGGCATGTTTGATGTGATCGTAATCGGTGCGGGACACGCGGGCTGCGAAGCAGCGCTCGCATCCGGACGCATGGGCGCAAAGACCCTTCTCGTGACAATGAACCTCGACAGGGTTGGCTATATGTCGTGTAATCCGGCGGTAGGCGGCCTGGGCAAGGGGCACCTCGTCAAAGAGGTGGATGCATTGGACGGGCAGATGGCGCTCACGACCGACGCGACAGGCATCCAGTTCCGGACCCTCAACATGAAAAAAGGACCGGCCGTTCAGGCGACGCGCGTGCAGGCGGACAAGGCGCGCTACTCCCTGATGATGAAAAGGGTCCTGGAGGAACAGGCCAACCTGTACCTCAAGCAGGCGGTCGTCGAGCGGCTTATTCTGGACGGCAGCCGGTGTACCGGCGTGGAGACCGGATGGGGAGAACGCATCATGGGACGGTCCGTGGTGCTGACGACCGGCACGTTCCTGAACGGCCTGATCCATGTCGGCTTCGAGCAGCGGCCGGGCGGGAGGATGGGCGACAACGCGTCGTGCGGTCTTTCGGAAAGCCTGGCGCACCTCGGCTTCGAGATGGGCAGGCTGAAGACCGGCACGTGTCCGCGGCTCGACGGCAGCACGATCGCGTTCTCGAAGCTGGAGGCCCAATGGAGCGATGACGCGCCGCGCCCCTTTTCCTTTCTGACGGACAGGATCGAGGGTGAGCTCGCCGCCTGCTACGTGACCTATACGAATGAAAAAACGCACGCGATCATCCGGTCCGGGCTCGACAGGTCGCCGCTCTACGCGGGGAGGATCAAGGGGACGGGGGTCAGGTACTGTCCCTCCGTGGAGGACAAGGTGGTGCGTTTCGCGGACAAGCCGCGGCACCAGGTCTTTCTGGAGCCGGAGGGCCTCGGCACCACGGAATATTATCCCAACGGCCTCTCCACGAGCCTGCCCCTCGATATCCAGATAAAGATGCTTCACAGCATCGAAGGGCTGGAGCACGTAGAGATTACGAGGCCCGGCTACGCGATCGAGTACGATTTTGTCTATCCCACGCAGCTTTACCCCACCCTTGAGACAAAGCGCGTAGAGAACCTCTTTCTCGCGGGCCAGATCAACGGGACGACCGGCTATGAAGAAGCAGCCGCCCAGGGGCTTGTCGCGGGTATGAACGCGGTGCTGAAAGGCCGCGGGGATGCGCCCTTTATCCCCGGAAGGGACGAGGCGTACATGGGGGTGCTGATCGACGACCTTGTCACCAAAGGCGTCGACGAGCCCTACCGCATGTTCACCTCAAGGGCCGAGTACCGCCTTTTTTTGAGAGAAGACAACGCCGACCTGAGGCTCACCGAGAAGGGGTATGACGCAGGGGTGGTGTCGGAAGGGCGTGTCAGGCGGGTGCGGGAGAAGAAGGCCGGGATCGGGGAGCTTCTTGCCATCCTTTCCGCGACGAGGCTCATGCCTTCCAAAGCGGTCAATGAGCGGCTCGCAAGACTTGGCTTCGAAAGGATAAAGAACCCCGCCACCCTGGCGGAGCTGCTCAAGCGGCCCGAGGTCGGTCTTCGGGACCTGTTGGGGCTTGAGGAGAAAATCGGGGCATTCAGCGAGGATATTGCGTATCAGGTTGAGTTGCATATAAAATATCGGGGCTACACGGACAGGCAGCAATCTATAATCGAGCAGGCGAGAAGATTCGAGGACAAACTGATCCCGGCGCGTATCGCCTATGAAGAGGTGTCGGGTCTGTCGAGGGAAGTGGTCGAAAAGCTCTCCAGGGTGCGCCCTTTTTCCCTGGGCCAGGCAGCGCGCATCCCCGGTATTACGCCTGCTTCGGTGACTGCCCTTCTTGTCCATTTCAAGAAGATGGGGGCGTGGTGACAATGAAAGGGGAGACAAGTGACATCATCGCACTGCTCCGGCGCATGGGCGCCGATGTCACGGGCATTGCCGATATGTCCCGTTACGACAGGGAGATACTCGGTTTCGGCGACGATACCCTCCATGCGTACCCTTATGCGATCTCCTTCGGCCTTCTCGTTCCTTCGGGCGTGCTTGAGACACTGACGGACGGGCCGACCCTCTTTTATCTGCACCATTACCGTCAGGTCAATTACCGGCTCGACATGATCGCCTACGAGCTTGCAAAGGAGATCGAGGGGAGGGGAGGGAGGGCATTGCCCTTTGCAGCCTCCCAGATGGTGGACTGGCAGAACCAGAAGGCGCATATCTCCCATAAGCATGTGGGGGTGGCTGCCGGTGTAGGCTGGATAGGCCGCAATAATCTGCTCGTCCATCCGCGCTTCGGCGCCCGTGTGCGCTACAATACGGTGCTCACCGATCAAGATTGGATGGACAACACTCCTCTCGCCGATCCGCATTCGGAGGGGTGTCGCCCCAACCATTACGGACTGGCCTGTGGCGAATGCCGCGCATGCGTCGCCGTCTGCCCGGTCAATGCGATCAAGGAAGACCCTGCCGATTTCGACCACAAGGGGTGTTTTGCCATGCTGCAGCAATTTAAGAACAAGAGGAATCTCGGCCATCATATATGCGGTCTGTGTGTAAAGGTCTGTGGAGGGGGCGCTGAGCCCCGATAATGAAAAGCGAGCGCATGCGAAGCGCTGAGCGGGGAGGCTCCATGAGCTTTGCTCATGGAGGGGGCGCTGAGCCCCAATAATTGTCTGTGGAGGGGGAAGAGAATAATGAAGGCGTTGATCGCGCTCGAGGATGGGACTGTTTTTGAAGGCAGGTCTGCCGGCATCGAAGGGGAGCAGGAGGGGGAGATCGTATTCAACACGAGCATGACGGGTTACCAGGAGATCCTCACCGACCCCAGCTACAAAGGGCAGATCGTCACCATGACCTATCCCCTCATAGGCAATTACGGCGTCAACAAAGAGGACGTGGAGTCCCGGGGTCCGAAGGCCGAAGCCTTCATCGCAAGGGAATTCAGCAAGATCACCAGTAACTTCAGGGCCGAGGAAGGGCTCCTCGATTACCTCTCGCGCCACGGCATCATGGCCATAGAAGAGGTTGACACCCGCGCCCTCACCAAGCTCATCCGGGTAAAGGGCGCGATGAAGGGGATCATCTCGACCCGGGACCTGGAGCCGGAAAGTCTCGTGCAAAAAGCGCGTCGGTCGACTGGCATTGTCGGCATCGACCTGGTGAAAGAGGTGACGTGCGCGGCGCCCTACACGTTCGACGGCGAGAACGGGGACCTGCTGGTGGTGGTGATGGATTTCGGCCTCAAGATGAATATCCCCCGCATGCTGAAGAAGAACGGGTGCCGGGTGGTCATAGTCCCTGCGCGCACGACCGCCCGCGATATCCTTTCGCTCGCGCCCGACGGCGTCCTTCTTTCCAACGGGCCCGGCGACCCCGAAGGGGTCCCGGACATCGTGGTGGAGATACGGGAGCTCTTCGGAAAAGTCCCGATCTTCGGCATCTGCTTCGGGCAGCAGCTCCTCGGCCTGGCGTATGGGGGAGCTACCTATAAGCTCAAGTTCGGCCACCGGGGAGGCAACCAGCCCATAAAGGAGCTGGCCACGGGCAAGGTCTCCATTACCTCGGAGAACCATGGATTTGCGGTGGATATCAATTCGCTGCAAAAGATGCCCGTAAAGGCGACCCATGTGAACCTCAACGACGGCACCCTGGAAGGGATGGAGCACGAAGTTTATCCGATCTTCTCGGTGCAGTTCCATCCCGAGGCGTCGCCGGGCCCGCACGATTCTTACGGCTTGTTCGGGAAGTTCAGACAATCTATGGAGGCATTCAAAAAGGAGCGACATGCCTAAGCGGAAAGATATCACCAGTATTTTTCTCATCGGGTCCGGACCGATCGTGATCGGCCAGGCGTGCGAGTTCGACTATTCGGGAAGCCAGGCGTGCAAGGCCCTGAGGGAAGAGGGTTACAAGATCATCCTGATCAACAGCAACCCCGCCACCATCATGACCGATCCCGCCATGGCGGACAGGACCTACGTGGAGCCGCTCATACCGGAGGTACTCGAGGCGATCATAAAAGCGGAGAGGCCCGACGCGCTCCTCCCCACGCTGGGCGGTCAGACCGGCCTCAATCTCGCGACGATCCTTGCCGAAAGGGGCGTCCTGGAGCGCTACAGCGTCGAGCTGATCGGCGCCGACTATAAGGCGATAAAGAAGGCCGAGGACAGAGAAGAGTTCAAGGCGGCCATGGAGAGGATCGGTCTAGAGGTCCCGCGTTCCGGCTTTGCCCACAGCGTGGAAGAGGCGCGAAAGGTCGTGAAGGAGATAGGCTTCCCCGCTATCATCAGGCCCAGCTACACCCTGGGCGGCACTGGCGCGTCCGTGGGCTACAATATCGAAGAGTTCGAGGCCCTTGCCGCCAGGGGCATCGAGAGCAGCATGATCAACGAGATCCTCATAGAGGAATCGGTCATCGGCTGGAAAGAGTATGAGCTTGAGGTGATGAGGGACAAGCGGGACAATGTCGTCATCGTCTGCTCTATCGAGAATTTCGACGCCATGGGCGTCCACACGGGCGACAGCATTACCGTTGCACCGGCCCAGACGCTGTCCGATAAGGAATACCACCTGATGAGGGACGCGGCTATCGCCATCATCCGCGAGATAGGTGTGGAGACCGGGGGGTCGAATATCCAGTTCGCGGTCCACCCGGACACGGGCCGGATGGTGGTCATCGAGATGAACCCGAGGGTGTCGAGGAGCTCGGCGCTGGCCTCCAAGGCAACGGGATTCCCCATCGCCAAGATCGCGGCAAAACTGGCCGTCGGCTACACGCTCGACGAGATACCCAACGACATTACGAAGAAGACGCCCGCGTGCTTTGAGCCCACCATCGATTATTGCGTGGTAAAGATCCCCAGGTTCACCTTCGAGAAATTCAGGGGCGCCGATGAGACGCTCACCGTCTCCATGAAATCCGTGGGCGAGGCGATGGCAATAGGCAGGACCTTCAAGGAAGCCTTGCAGAAAGGGTTCCGGTCGCTGGAGACAGGCGCGTACGGCATCATCGACGACCGCCATCCCCCGGGACCGGAGGACCTTGAGGCGATCAAACAGAAGCTTATCGTCCCGAATAAGGACAGGGTGTTTTTCATACGGCACGCCCTTAAAGCGGGCATGAATATAGACGAGATCTACGGGCTCTCAAAGATAGACCGGTGGTTTCTCAAGAATATCGAGGAGCTCGTCTCCTTTGAAAAAGAGCTTGAAGCCTATAAGAGCGACCTTCCGCTATTCTCCCGGCAGGACGGCATGTCGGTCGACCTGATGAGGCGGGCGAAGCGCTACGGTTACGCAGACAGACAACTGGGGACGATCCTCGGCGTCAGCGAGGAAGAGGTGCGAAAGTGGCGCATCGAACACGGCGTGGAGAGCGTGTTCAAGCTTGTCGATACCTGTGCCGCCGAGTTCGAGGCCTACACGCCCTATTACTACTCGACCTATGAGACGGAGAATGAGTCGCGCGATTCGGACACAAAGAAGATCATGATCCTCGGAGGCGGTCCGAACAGGATAGGGCAGGGCATAGAGTTCGACTACTGCTGCGTCCACGCGGCGCTTGCCCTGAAGGAGCTGGGATACGAGACCATCATGGTGAACAGCAACCCCGAGACGGTGAGCACGGATTACGATACCTCCGATAAGCTCTACTTCGAGCCTTTGACCCTGGAAAACGTGTTGGACATAGTGAAAAGGGAGAAACCCGACGGCATCATCGTGCAGTTCGGGGGCCAGACCCCCCTCAACCTGGCGGTGCCCCTGAAGAAGGCCGGGGCAGTCATTATCGGCACCTCGCCCGAAAGCATCGATATCGCCGAAGACAGGGAAAAATTCAAGGCCCTGTTGAAGAAGCTGAAACTCACCCAACCTGAGAACGGCATCGCTACGTCTTTTGCCGAGGCCAAGGAGGTGGCGCGCGTAATCGGGTATCCCATCGTGGTCCGGCCGTCTTACGTGCTGGGCGGGCGGGCAATGGAGATAGTCTACGCGGAGAGTGATCTGGAGTCGTTTGTGGAGAAGGCATACGAGGCGTCTCCCGACCTCCCCATCCTTATAGACAAGTTCCTCGAAGATGCGATCGAGATCGATGTAGACGCCGTCGCCGACGGGGAGGAGTGTGTGGTCGCGGGCATCATGGAGCATATAGAAGAGGCAGGCATCCATTCGGGCGACAGCGCCTGTGCGCTGCCTCCGTATTCATTGAACGACGACCTCATAGAGCGGATAAACGTCCAAACCCATCAACTGGCGAAAGAGCTGAAGGTAGTGGGCCTCATGAACATCCAGTACGCCATCAAGAACGACGTCGTGTACGTGCTGGAGGTGAACCCGAGGGCCTCAAGGACCGTCCCCTTCGTGAGCAAGGCCACGGGCGTCCAATGGGCAAAAGTCGCGGCAAAGGTGATGACAGGACGCAAGCTCTCCGGCCTCGGCGTGAACCGGGACGTGCATATCGACCACATCGCCGTAAAGGAGTCCGTCTTTCCCTTCAACAAGTTTTTTGGCGTGGATACCATCCTTGGACCCGAGATGAAATCAACGGGCGAGGTCATGGGCATCGACGTCAACTTCGGCGCGGCCTTCTGGAAGGCGCAGCTGGGGCGGGCCAGAACCTCCCCTTCGACGGCAACGTCTTCCTGAGCGTCAAGAACCAGGACAAGAGGAACGTGGCCTTTATTGCGAAGAAGCTCTCCGACCTCGGCTTCAGGATATACGCGACCAGGGGAACGGCAAAGATCCTCGCGAACAGCGGGATCGATACCACCCTCGTGAACAAGGTGTCGGAAGGAAGGCCGCACGTGGTCGACATGATCAAGAACGGGGAGATTCACCTCATCATCAATACGCCGAGCGGGAGGAAGCCGAAAAACGACGAAGTGTTGATCAGGGCAGGGGCCGTGCAGTACAAAATTCCCTACACCACGACGATTTCCGGCGCCCAGGCGGTGGTCAACGCCATCGAGACGATGAAGAAGGGCGATCTAAGGGTAAAGCCCCTGCAGGACTATTACAAGGGATAACATATGGAAGAAGTGACGGTTTTGAGTGTTGAGTGTTGAGTGTTGAATTTTGAGTGCAGAGCAGCCTATGGGGTTGATCCCCCGCGTGCGGGGATGGACCAAAAAAACAGGCAGAGACCGGAGTCTCTGCCTGTTGAAGAACGGGGTAAAGCGTATATGGTTTTATCCCTGGACTCTCTTCCTGATCCCGAAGAGGCCGAGAAGGCCCGGGGCCAAAAGGAGTGCTGAAGGCGGGACGGGGACTTCCGAGTACCGGTCGACCAACTGGCTGATGCTGGCGTTGTTTCCGTTCAGGCCGTCTCCCTGCACATTGATATCCTTCGTCACAAAGATAGAGCACTGAGGGGCAAAGGTCTCGTGGTCATAGGTTACTAATGAGCTGCCCGTTGCATAGATTTTAAGCTGGGCCAAAAGCACGCTCTCGGTGCTGTCTTTATAGATGTCCTCCGTGACGGTCGCTGAGGCGGTAGGGCCGCCGCTTATGCTGACGTTACCGGCGAGGGAGGCGTCATTAATGAGCGCATGACCCGGAAGCACCGACACCGTGTACGTGAGCAGGAGGTCCTGGACGCCCCCTGCCCCCACGCTCATGGGCAAAGCCAACTGGAATCCCGGGTTGTTCGCGGGGGTCGCATACGCGGTAAAGCCAACGTCGCCGGTCGTGAAACCGGATGCAGAACCGTTGTAGTGGATGCTTGCGGTCCAGTCGCAGAACACCTTGTCGCCGATGGTGATCGGCTGCTGCGCTATCACATCGGCCAGGGTAGCCGGGGTAGGGGTCGCACCCGCGCTGCCGACCATGGCGAAAGACGCCAGGAACATACTTAACAACAGGCCTATTGCAAATTTCTTCTTCATAATCCCTCCAAGTTAAAAAAGTTTTAAACAACCTTGAGCAAGAACAACTGTCCTTTCCTGTCTCCGCGTGCCACTTGTTTCGAGCCTTCCGGGGTACCCTGCTCGATCTCCTGTTTTTTAGAGCTACGGGTATGCCTTGAGCGAGGCTCGCGCTTTCCTTTCTCTTAGCGGTGTCTCTCTTTGTCGTCTCACCTCCTTACATGAAGATAGCAAGGCGCACGATCCGGCGGTGCTTTACACCGCCACGCCCCCTGACCGATGGAATGCACCTGTCAGGATGGATCACTTTGGCAACCCGGCTATCTCTCTGTTCCGTCGAAAAGGTGTGTATCAGAGACCCGCTGGTTTTCCGCCCCACCGTCACCGATGGTTTGGCTTTATCAGTGTTTAGACATTGTAATACACATTAGAGAATGTGTCAAGCAAATTCTTCAAAAAAGCTGCACAATTTTTTTAGTAGTAAAATTAGTTAGTTATAATCAGGCGACCCGAAAAAAGGGGAGGAAGGACTGTGTTGAGTGCAGATCAGCCCATGAGGTTGATCCCACGCGTGCAAGGATCGGCTCGCAAAACGCAAAACGCAAAACGGCCGTTAATCCCCCGTGGCTGGGGTGGACCAAAAAAAAGCAGGCAGAGACCAAAGTCTCTGCCTGCCGGACAAAGCGGTAAAGCCCACGAGGTCTTACCCCTTCAGTCTTTTCCTGATCCCGAAGAGGCCGAGGAGGCCCGGGCCAAAAAGGAGTACTGAGGGCGGTACGGGTACTTCCGAGTACCGATCGACCACCTGGCTGATGGCAGCGTTGTTTCCGTTGATACCGTCTCCCTGCACATTGATATCCTTCGTCACAAAGATAGAGCTCTGAGGGGCAAAGGTTGCGTGGTCAAAAACCTTTAGTGAGCTGCCCGTTGCATAGACTTTAAGCTGGGCCAGCAGCACGCTTTCGGTGCTGTTTGTATAGATGTCCTCCGTGACGGTCGCCGAGGCGGTAGGGCCGGTCACACTGACGTTAGCGGCAAGGGAGGCGTCATTAATGAGCGCATAACCCGGAAGCACCGCTACCGTGTACGTGATCAGGAGGTCCTGAAAGCCCTGTGCCTGCACGCTCATCGGCAAAGCCAACGCGAATCCCGGGTTGTTCGCCGGGGTCGCATACGCGGTAAAGCCAACGTCGCCGGTCGTGAAGGAAGCCGACCACACATGGCTGTAGTTGATGCTTGCGGTCCAGTCGGAGAACACCTTGTCGCCTATGGTGATGGGCTGCTGTGCTAGCGCATCGGCCAGGGTACTAATAGGAGTCGCACCCGCGCTCCCGACCATGGCGAAAGACGCCAGGAAAATACTTAACAACAGGCCTATCGCGAATTTCTTCTTCATAATCCCTCCAAGTTAAACAATCTTTAAACACCCTTGAGCAAAAAACAACCGTTCTTTTGTATCTCCGCATGCCACTTGTTTTGAGCCGTCCGGCGCACCCCTGCTCCATCTGCTGTTTTTTAGAGCAGCGGGTATGCTTTGAGCAAGGCTCGTGCTCTCCTTCCTCTTACCCGTGTCTCTCTTTGTCGTCTCACCTCCTTACATAAAGATAGCAAGGCGCACGATCTGACGGTCGTTTCCACCGCCACGCCCCCTGACCGATGGAATACACCTGTCAGGATGGATCATCTTTGGCAACCCGGCTGTCTCTCTGAACAGTTGACAAGGTGTATATCAGAGACCCGCTGGCTTTCCGCCCCACCGTCACCGATGGTTTGGCTTTATCAGTTTTGAGACATTGTAAGACAGAATGAAAACTTTGTCAAGTATTTTTTTGAGAAAAGGTGTAAATTGTTTGTAACAAAGAAATTAGCCGGCTGCAGCAGGGCAATCACGGCTCATGCTTTTACGTCTTTGGCCCTTCTTTTTATAATCTTTCCCTTCTGGTTCGGCATATCCGCTCTTATGTAGACGGTTTTTTCGAACACCCTGGCGACGGTGCCTTCCATCTCTTTTTTTGCGAAAGAGAACTTCACCCTGTCTCCTGATTTCATGCCGCTCCTCCAGTAGTCTCGCTCTTTGCGGTCTCGGACTTGGTTTCAGGCGGCTTTGCCTCCGCCTTTTCTTCCGCTTTCCCCTCGTGCTTGTCTGCCTGTTTTGCGCCGTTGCCCTTGGCCGAAGAGACGGGTGATTTATAGTCCGTCACGTACCAACCCGTCCCCTTTAACTGAAAAGAGCACCGGGAAATGAGCCTGTTGAGACGGCCCTCGCAGACGTTGCACTCCTTCAGCGGCTCTTCCGACATCTTTTGGAATATCTCAAACTTCTTGCCGCAATCAAGGCATTCATATTCATATATAGGCATCGTACGACCTCCGCACCGAAACTCGAAGAATAGTATAATCCGTAATCATTCCTCCGTCAATAGCGCGAAAACCGAGTTAAATTGTTGCGCCCGATGCGAAAGCCATGATATACAAGAAAGGAAAGGAGAGGCGTGTGGAGAAAACACCGGTCCTGATTCTTCTCGGGAGTGAGAGCGACATGCCGCTCATGCAGGATGGCCTGGACTTTTTGAAAGAAATGGGCGTGAGGTTCACGCTTGACATCGCTTCGGCTCACCGCCATCCGGAAAAGACGGCAGCCCATGCCAAAAGCGCCCGCGAAAAAGGCATAGAGGTGATCATCGCAGGGGCCGGTCTGGCCGCTCATCTTCCCGGCGTGATCGCCGCCCACACGACCCTTCCCGTTATCGGCATCCCCCTGAAAGGGGGCGCCCTCCTCGGCATGGACGCGCTGCTCTCGATGGTCCAGATGCCGAAAGGCGTGCCTGTGGCGACTGTGGGTATTGACGCCTCCCGCAATGCCTGCATCCTGGCGTGTGAGATACTTTCCATAAAGTATGACGGGATCCGGGTGAAGCTGGAAGAGATGAAGGAAAAAATGCGCCGGGAGATAGACGAGAAATCCCGGAGATTATGCTCCCGGACAGAGTGAGAAACTCTTTTTCCGGGCGATTCGGCAACTGACAACAACAACGGACGCTTTTTTGCTACGGTGCAGGGGCACATGCTCAACGCCATAACCGATATACAAGGTATTCGGGTCGGCCACGACTCCGATTATCAGGGCTATACGGGGTGCACGGTAATCCTGTTTGACGAGGCTGCCACGTGCGGGATCGACATAAGGGGCAGCGCTTCCGGGACCAGACAGATTGACGCCCTGAGCGTGGCTCACGTGGTCGATAAGGTCCATGCGATCCTGCTTTCGGGAGGAAGCGCATTCGGCCTCGACGCGACAAGCGGGGTCATGCGGTATCTGGAAGAGAGGGGCATAGGTTTCGACACGGGTGTGGCAAGGATCCCCATTGTCCCCACTGCGGTGATATTCGACTTGGGCTTCGGAGATTGCCGGGCAAGGCCGACACCGGAGATGGGGTACGAGGCGTGTATGCACGCGGGTTTTTCAGTCGATGAGGGGAGCGTGGGCGCGGGCGTCGGCGCAACGGTAGGGAAACTCTTCTCTGCGGCCAGGGCCATGAAGGGCGGACTCGGGACCGCCGGTGTCTCCATGTCCGACGGCGCTGCGGTAGCCGCCCTGGCGGTTGTGAACGCCTTCGGCGACGTAGTCGACGATGTGACTGGAAAGTTTATCGCTGGGATGCGGACGGCGGAGGAGAGCCTCGCCTTCGGCCGGACCGTCGATTGCCTGAAACAGGGCCAGGTGCGGAAACAATTCGGCATAGATAACACCACGCTTGCGATAGTGGCCACAAATGTCCGGTTCAGCAAGAGGGAAATAACGAAAGTAGCTCAGATGGCCCAAGCCGGCCTCATCAAGACCATAGCGCCGGTCCATACGACCTTTGACGGCGATCTGGTGTTCGCCGCATCCCTCGGACAGAGAGAGGGGGACGTGAACCGTGTGGGTCTGCTCGCTGAATTTGTGGTTGCCGAGGCGATCAAGCGAGCGGTGAGAAAGGCGGACGGTTTTGGAAAACTGCCTGCTTTCAAGGATATGGCCCCTGGATCCAAGGAACGTCCGCAAGGTCGCACGCGGTAGAAGGTGTCCGGGAAAAGGGCTTCATCGTGACAGGAGAGATAGAATGGAAACAAGCTACCGGGAAGTGGCGCGAATCATCAGGGAGCGTGGAAATTGCGTTGCCTTCACTGGCGCAGGTATTTCCGTGGAGAGCGGCATCCCGGCGTTTCGTGGAGGGCAGGGTCTCTGGGAAAAATACGATCCCGCGGAATATGCGGAGATACGGGCTTTCTTGCGATCCCCGGACAAGGTCTGGTTCATGTTGAGGGAGATGGGCGACCTGATCCTTCGGGCCGAGCCCTCGCCGGCACACAAGGCACTTGGCGTCCTGGAAAAAGCCGGCCTGCTCAACGCGGTCATCACCCAGAACGTCGACGGGCTGCACCAAATGGCGGGAAACGTGAATGTCATAGAATACCACGGGAACCACCGGCGCCTCGTCTGCCTTGGTTGCTCCTATACGACCGCTTTCACCGAGGAATCGATGAAGGCGTTGCCCTATCCCGTGTGCGCCCGGTGCCAAGAGGTATTGAAGCCCGACGTCGTCTTTTTCGGCGAGCAGATACCGGTGTCGGCAAGCGTGAGGGCCGGCCGGGAGGCGACCGCCTGCAAGGTGATGATGATCATAGGGACATCGGGCGTGGTCTACCCCGCTGCCGAAGTACCTTTCACGGCGAGCTCTATGGGTGCAACAATAGTGGAGATCAATGTGGCGCCCACACCGTTCACATCGTCTATTACACAGTGTTTTCTCCAGGGAAACGCGTCGACGATACTGCCCGCCATCATGCAAGAGCTTGGGCTGGCCGCGCATGAGTGACAAAAGTGGGGGGTTCTTCATGGAGCATACCTATTGCGTCGTCATGGCCGGGGGCAAAGGAGAACGCTTCTGGCCGCTCAGCACCGCCCTGACCCCGAAGCCTTTCATCAAGCTCATCGGCGATAAAACCATGATACAGATGACCGTTCAGCGCGTTGCGGCCCTTGTGCCTAAGGAGCGCATATGTGTGGTGCTCGGCGAGGAGCATCTCGACGTGGCGCGCCGGCAGCTCCCCGACCTTTCCGAAAGCCAGTTTATCGTCGAGCCCGAGGGGCGGGATACGGGGCCTTGCATAGGCTTCACGGCACTGCTCCTGCGGCGCCGGGACCCCGATGCGGTCATAGTCGTGCTTCCCGCCGACCAGTATATCCCCGACACGGGTGCCTTTGCGGCGACCGCCTCTGTGGCGGTCGGGTGCGCGAGAGAGGGAGACAACCTTGTTACCATAGGTATTACGCCGACCAGGCCGGAAGTGGGCTACGGCTACATATATGCGGGGGATGAGGCCGGTATCGCGGCCACGGGCTCATGCTTCCGGGTAAGTCGTTTTGTCGAGAAACCTGATGAGGCAAAGGCTGCCCAATATCTGGCCGACGGCAATTACTTCTGGAACAGCGGCATCTTCGTGTGGCGCGCCGGCGTCGTGCTTGCGGGAATCGAGCGGCATATGCCGGAGCTTTTCAAGGGACTTCGGGCAATAGAAGGGGCCGTGGCGGCCGGCGATTCCGGGAAGGTGGCAGAGGGCTTCAAGGGTTTTCAAAAGATATCCATTGACTACGGACTAATGGAGAAGGCCGATAACGTGTTGATGGTGAAGGCCGATTTTGCGTGGGACGACGTGGGCACGTGGGGCTCGCTTCAAAGGGTGATGGCGCTGGATGAAGCAGGGAACTACCTCAGCGGCAACCCCGTCTGCGTAGACACGACAGGCTGCGTGATCTACAGGGAAGACGTACCGGTAGGGGCAATCGGCGTATCGAACCTGATCATTGTGGCGTCAAAAGAGGGCGTGCTTGTCTGCGATATGGGCAGGGACCAGGAAACAAGGCAGATAGCGCGGATGATAGAGCAGGCAAAGGAGAAAAGCGCGGCGGGTGGCGGGCCGTCCCCTGAGGGAAAGAAAGGCGCCTAGCGCGCACAGGCCGGAAAATAGCGCGAAAACGAGAAGGGGTCTCCATGGTAGCGAAGGTGTTTACGTCGGGTCTCAGCGGGATAGACGGCATCAGGGTCGAGGTGGAGGTCGATATATCCCACGGTCTGCCGTCGTTCAGTATCGTCGGTCTTCCCGAGCCGTCCGTAAAGGAGAGCCGGGAGAGGGTGAGGGCCGCGATAAAGAACGCGGGCTTCGAGTTCCCCAATGACAGGATCACCATAAATCTCGCGCCTGCCGACGTGCGGAAGGAAGGCTCTTCTTTCGACCTGCCCGTGGCCCTTGGGCTGCTTGCGGCCATGGGCATCGTCACTCAAGGCGCGATCGAGAACCACCTCGTCACAGGGGAGCTTTCCCTCGACGGCAGGATCAAGGGAACCAGAGGCGTGCTTCCCATGGCGGTCCTTGCCGCAAAGGAACGCTTCGCCTGTATGATCGTCCCGGCAGAGAATGGGCGCGAGGCTGCCGTAGTAAAGGGCATAAGGATTTATGGCGCCTCCCACCTGCTCGATATCGTCCACTACCTTCGGGGTGATTCAGGGCTCCAGTCTTTTACGGGTATGGCGGGCATCGAGACGAGGCCGGAGG
The DNA here is from genome assembly GCA_963768735.1 of uncultured delta proteobacterium. Lineage (GTDB taxonomy): Bacteria > Desulfobacterota > Syntrophorhabdia > Syntrophorhabdales > WCHB1-27 > BOG-1155. The sequence goes on from CAVYJH010000003.1 coordinate 1,102,208, forward strand.
TGGATGACAAGCTCAACTTCTCGGATGTCAGAGGACAGGCGCTCGGGAAACGGGCGATCGAGATTGCCGCGGCAGGGGGCCACAACGTGCTCATGGTCGGCCCGCCGGGCTCGGGTAAGACCATGCTCGCCCGGAGGATACCTACTATCCTGCCTTCCTTAAGCTATGACGAGGCAATAGAGACGACTAAAATTCACAGCATAGCCGGGCTTCTGAGCCAGGAGAAGTATCTCGTGTCCGAAAAGCCTTTTCGAGCCCCTCACCATACCATTTCCGATGCGGGGCTCATCGGGGGAGGTTCTCAGCCCCGTCCTGGGGAGGTAAGCCTCGCCCATAACGGCGTGCTCTTTCTCGATGAATTTCCCGAGTTCAAACGAAACATCCTCGATTCCCTGCGCGAGCCGCTCGAAAGCGGGAACATCGTTATCTCCCGCGTCTCCCAGGCCGTCACCTTCCCCGCGAGTTTCATGCTGATCGCTGCCATGAACCCCTGTCCCTGCGGCTACTATGGGGACCCAAGGAGAGCGTGCATCTGCTCGGGCCCACAGATACACCGCTACAGAACGAGGGTGTCGGGACCGCTGCTCGACCGGATAGACATACAGATCGCCATTCCGGCACTGACCATAAGGGAGCTTTCTCTCGAGACGGAGGAGGAGTCTTCGGAGGCGATCAGAGAGCGGGTGGTGGCGGCGCGAAACGCGCAGAAGGAGAGGTTTAAGGGCAGGTCGATCCATGCAAACGGGCAGATGACGGTGCGGATGGTGAAGAAGCATTGCGCCATAGATACCGCGGCGAAGGACCTACTGGAACGGGCCGTCGAAAAGTTCGGGCTCTCTGCGCGGGCCTACCACAGGATACTCAAGGTGTCGAGGACCATAGCCGATATCGAGCTTAATGCGGATATCGACGAAAGCCACGTGGCGGAGGCGATACAGTATCGCGTGCTCGACAAGAAGATGGTCGCCTAAGGCAGTACCGTCGCCCGTGCGCACAAGGGCCGGCGTCCTCAATCCTTTTTCGCACATAACAGAGATTTAACATATCCTTAATACGCCCGTAACAATCAATCGCTAGTCTAAGAACATACTGAGTATATCATTCCCCCGCATGAAGAGGGCGCGTCATGGTAAGCGCACTACCGCCGAAACGCGGGAAGCCGCTTCTTCATAATGGCGCCGGGCCATGGGGAGAGACCAAAGGAGCGCTGTTATGAAAATGTGTCGTTGGGCTGCGCCTGCCCTGATCGCTATTGTCACACTCTGTTTCGGCACCCTTGCGCAGGCTGCCGACTTCACAAAGCTCCAGGGCGCAGGGGCCAGCTTTCCCGCCCCCCTCTATCTCAAGTGGTTCAAGGCGTACAGCGGTTCCCATAAGAACGTGCAGATCGATTACCAGTCGGTCGGGTCGGGAAGCGGCGTTAAGAGCTTCACGGACAGGACGGTCGACTTCGGGGCGAGCGATGCCGCGATGACGCCCGAAGAGATGGCGAAGATCAACGCGGGCGTCCTCTGCCTGCCGATGACGGCAGGCAGCATCGTCCTTGCTTACAACGTCCAGGGTGTGCCCGAGCTCCGGCTCTCCCGGAAGGCATACGCCGGCATCTTTCTGGGCACGGTCAAGAAGTGGAACGATCCTCTCATCGCCGGGACCAACCCCGGCGCCAAACTGCCCGATGCATCGATCAACGTCGTGGTGCGGGCCGACTCGAGCGGTACCACGTTTGTTTTCACGAAGCACTTGAGCGCTATCAGCCCGGAGTTCGCCAAAAGTCCGGGTATCAACAAGATGCCCAACTGGCCTGTGGGGACCCGCTCCAAAGGCAACGAAGGCGTAACGGCCGCTGTCAAGACGACACCTAATTCCATCGGTTACGTGGAGTATGGCTATGCACGGAGCCAGAAGCTCGCCTTCGTCGCGTTGGAGAATAAGGCCGGCGCGTTCGTTGCGGCCTCGACGAAATCGGGCCAGGCGGCGCTCGCTTCCGCCCGGATGCCGGCCGACCTTATCGTTTGGGCCTCCGACCCTGCCGGCAAGGACGCCTACCCTATCGTTACCTACACGTGGCTGCTTGCCTACAAGCAGTACCCGGATAAGAGAAAAGCGGCCGTCCTTAAGGAACTCCTCGCATATTGTCTCAAGGACGGCCAGAAGGATGCGGAGCCGCTTGGCTACATCCCTCTGCCCCCAGCGGTGAGCGACAAGGTGATCAGTGCGGTTCAGGTGGTCAAGTAGCTGCCCGGCAGCAGCATTCCCGTACTTCCGGGCCGCGGCTGCACCCGCCGCTTTAGAGTCTTTTGGACAAGGGGAGACGAACAGGTGATCGATCCGGCAGGCAACACGCAGATATCGCAGCCGCCCACACGCTTCCAGCAGGTCGTCGACATCATGTTTCGCCGGTTGTGCCATGGGTTCGCCTGGCTCTCGGTTTTGCTGGTAGCCTTCATTGTGCTCAAGATCGCCGCGGCCGCGGCGCCCGCGCTGCGCCAGCAGGGCTTCGGCTTCCTCACCGGCACCACGTGGGACCCGAATACGGGGCAGTTCGGCATCCTCCCGGAGATCTGGGGCACCCTCTATACCTCTTGTCTGGCGCTCATGATAGGCACCGCCTTCGGCGTCGCGGCGGCCGTCTTCCTGAGTGAAGGCTTTCTCGCCCAGTTCGTCTTCCAGACATTGAAAGTATTCGGCTTCGAGTTCCATTCCTTTTTAGGAAAACTGCCCGATCAGCTTCAAGCGTTTCTCAAGAACCTGATCGAGCTTCTGGCCGCGATACCGAGCGTCGTCTATGGCCTTTGGGGACTTTTCGTCGTCATCCCGCTCCTCCGGCCGATGTGCAACTGGCTCAACCTGAAGCTGGGATGGATACCCTTTTTCGGGACCACCTTGACCGGGCCCGGTGTGCTGCCCGCCGTCATCGTGCTTTCCATCATGATACTGCCGACCATCACGGCCATTAGCCGGGACGCCCTCGTGTCGGTCCCGCCCAAGCTAAGGATGGCCGCGTACGGGATGGGCGCGACCAGGTGGGAGACGATACTGGCCGTCATCCTTCCGACCGCGGCCCGCGGCATCGTGGGTGCGGTAATCCTCGCCTTCGGCCGCGCCCTCGGCGAGACCATGGCGTTGGCCATGCTCGTGGGAAACGCGAACCGCATCAGCCTCTCCCTGTTTTCGCCCGCAAACACCCTTGCCGCCCTCCTGGCCAATAACTTCCCGGAGGCGGCCAAGAAGGACGTGGCGGTGCTCATGTACGCGGCGCTGGTTTTACTTGCGATCACGCTCTTCGTGAACATCATCGGCTCGATCATGCTGGAGCGCGCGTCGTCCGGGCTGGAAGGAGGCAGGTGAGATACCCGTGCAGGATACGACGATAAACGGACAGTACCTGAAGCCGCCGTCTGAGGGAGACCTCAGCCCCTTCGCAGGCGTCGATTTCTCCGAGCTTGAGAAATCCCTGCGGCGGCCCCGGACCCTGATCGATCTCTGCATGAGCGGGCTCGTTGCCGGCATGACGCTCCTGGCCCTGATACCCCTCTTCTCCGTTGTCTGGATGCTCGCTTGGCATGGAGGACATAGACTGACGCTCGGTGTCTTCACCCAACTGCCGCCGGCGCCTCTGGAAGAAGGCGGGGGTTTCGGGAACGCCGTTCTGGGCACCCTGGTCATGGTGGCCCTGGCGGCCCTCATCAGCATCCCTTTCGGCATCCTGAGCGCTGTATTCCTCGCCGAGACAGGTCCGCAAAGCCGCCTCGCGAGCGGGGTCAGGTTCGCCGCAAAGGTGCTGACCGGCTTCCCGTCGATCCTCGCGGGCGTTTTCGCTTACGGGGCCCTGGTTCTCCTCATGGGAGGATATTCGGCCGTCGCCGGGGCGGTTGCCCTCTTTATCCTGATGCTTCCCACGATCGTGCTGACGGCCGAGGATGCCATCCGCATGGTGCCCGCGAAGATGCGGGAGGCGGCGATCGGTATGGGCGCGACAACGACGCAGACGGTCTGGATGGTGCTCCTCCCCACGGCCCTCCCCGGCATCCTTACGGGTGTCATGCTCGCCATCGCCAGGGCGGCCGGCGAGACGGCGCCCCTTCTCTTCACCGCCCTCTTCAGCAACTACTGGCTTTTTGCGGGAGGAGAGATCGACCTCAAGCAACCCACGGCGTCGCTTGCCGTGCTCATCTACAATTTTGCGAGCATGCCCTTCGAGAACCAGGTCAACCTGGCATGGGTTGCCGCGCTCGTACTCGTATTGCTGGTGCTCGTGACGAACCTCATCGGGCAGGCGTTCTCGCGCCGCCAAATTCATGAATAGGAGTGGTAACGGTCATGACACGCATGAAGAGCGAAGATAAGGACCCCGTGGACGCGCGCAATGGAGTCCGGCTCGCGCCGGACGGCATAAAGACCGACGGCGTCGTCATCGACTGCAAGATCGATGAGCTCTATTACGGGACGTTCAAGGCCGTCCGCGACACGGCCATCGCCGTCAACAGGAACAAGATCACCGCCTTTATCGGACCCTCGGGCTGCGGCAAGAGTACCGTGCTGCGCTGCATCAACCGGATGAACGACCTGGTGCGGGGATTTCGCTTCAAGGGGCACGTACACTTCCGCGGCAGGGATATCTACCACCCTTCCGTAGACCCGGTGGCCGTACGCCGCTTCATCGGCATGGTCTTCCAGCAGCCGAACCCTTTTGCCATGAGCATTTACAACAACGTCGCCTTCGGTCTCCGTCTGAACCGTTACCGGGGGTCGACACACGACAAGGTCGAGGAGGCCCTGAAGCGTGCCGTCCTTTGGGACGAGGTGAAGGACAAGCTCCATAAGAGCGGTCTTTCCCTCTCGGGCGGACAGCAGCAGCGCCTTTGCATCGCCAGGGCCATTGCTACGGAGCCGGAGGTGCTCCTCATGGACGAGCCGTGTTCCGCCCTCGATCCCATTGCGACGAGGAGGATCGAAGAGCTGATGCTCGAATTGAAGAGCCGCTACACGATCGCCATCGTGACGCACAACCTCCAGCAGGCGCAGCGCGTTGCCGACCACACGGGGTTCCTTTATGTCGATACCACAGAGGGAGGACGCACGGGATACCTGGTGGAGTTCGGCGAATCGCAGCAGATTTTCAACAATCCGAAGGAGCAGCACACGAGAGAGTATATCAGCGGCGAGTTCAGTTAACGAGGAAGAAGACCATGCGACGTCATGCACGATGCCCCGAATGCCTGAGACCGGCCCTTTGGCTGTGCGCCCTCACGCTCCTCCTCGGCGTTCCGGCCGCCTGTTCCCCGCCGGGAGGGGCCGCGCAGCAGGCCGGGCCTTCGCCGGGCGCCACGGTTCTGCGGGGCGCCGGGGCCACCTTCCCGCTCATCCTTTACAGGCAATGGTTTTCCGCGTACCGGCACGACCATCCGGGCACGGTCGTCGCGTACGAGGCGGTCGGAAGCGGAGAAGGCATTCGCCGCTTCATCGGCCGGAACGTGAAAGAGGAGGAAAGGGTCGATTTCGGCGCAAGCGATGCCGCCATGACCGATGCGGATATGGCGCTGGTCGACAGGGGGGCGCTCCTGATTCCCGCTACGGCGGGGGGCATCGTGCTGGCCTATAACCTGCCGGGCATCCGGGGCGACCTGAAGCTCTCCCGGGCGGCCTATGCAGGCATTTTCCTGGGAGAGATCAAGAACTGGAACGACCCTGCCATCGCAAGGACTAACCCGGGGATAAAGCTGCCGAGGCTTAGCATCGCCACGGTCGTGCGCCAGGACCGAAGCGGCACCACCTTCGCCTTCACGAACCATCTCAGCGCAGTGAGCGAGCGGTGGCGAGCGCGTTACGGCGCCGCCACGCACGTCAACTGGCCCGGCAACGCCATGCGGGCGACCGGAAACGAAGGCGTCGCCGGCCGCATCAGTCACTCCATCGGTGCCATAGGCTACGTGGGCTATGAGTTTGCCCGCCGGCTGGGCCTCAATACCGCGGTCATCGAAAACCGGGAAGGCCGGTTCGTCAAGCCGACGGCCGAGAGCTGCACGACGGCCCTCGCCGGTGCGCCGATGCCCGACAATCTCCGTGTCTTCGTACCCGACCCGGCAGGCGTTGACTCCTACCCGCTGGTCACCTTTACGTGGGTTCTTCTCTACAAAAAGTACGATGCCGCAACGGGCGCGGCCATACAGGGCCTCTTCCGCTGGTGTGTGCGAGAGGGTCAGGGCTATGCCCCTCAAATGGGGTACGTGCCGCTGCCCGAGGGCGTGGCTGCAAAGGCCGCAGCCGCACTCGACAGGCTCACCATGGCCGGGCGACCGTAAGAAGACCTGCCTTTGCGTGCCCTGCGATTCGTCTCACCCGTCCGACATCAATCGATTTGTCACCGGAAAGGACCGTGTTTTACGTTGATTTGGGAATTGAAAACGCTATATCCTAAGACGGTGTCGGAGACTTATTAACGATATACAGTGGACGGATGTTCGGCGGAAGGCCTTTGTCTGCAGAATAAGGACTGTGACAGGCCGCACGCAGGGGAGGGCAAGTGAGCGTGGATGGCACGCGGCGCGCAGATATCAAGCCGGGGATGAAAGTCTCCATAGTCCTCAAGAAGGATCAACGGACGGGTGCGCTCACCAAGGGGATAGTGAAAGACATCTTGACGGGTTCGCCCGTTCATACCCGCGGGATCAAGGTGCGGCTGGAAAGCGGAGCGGTGGGGCGGGTCAGGAAGATAGGCGAGTGAGTATCATCCCTTTCACGAACTGTTTCGTCTGAAGAGGCTATTTCCATCCCTTCCACACGTCAGGTTGATACCCGACGGTTGCATCCCGGCCGTTTCTCACGACGGGCGTTTTCAGGAGCAGCGCGTCTTTGAGGAGCTCCTCTTCGATGTCATGGGTCAGGTATTTCAGGTTCTTCTGCGCGTACGCCTTGCAGCCCTTGTCGATAAGGGTATCAATGCCCACCGCTGCCTTGAGACTGTTCAACTCCCCTTTGCTCAGCCCTTTCTCGGTGATATCGACAAACTGGAAGGGTATCCGCCTTTCTTTGAAATATCTTTGCGCCTTCCTGGTATCCTGGCATTTGAGGGTGCCGAAGATTTGTATGTTCAAAGCATCTCCACGGGTTTCGTCGAAGCACCTTGTTCCATCCTTCCACCTCCGGTTGATAATTATACCCAAAATCTCGGCGCCATGGCTATTGCCTATTTAAGCCTTTACTTCGTACTACCGTGTGTTCTAATTCGTTCTTATCCATGCAACTCTCCGCAACATTGAAAGAAGGACACCTGCGCGGCTTATTCTGCCGGACATTTTATTTGCAAAATCACCCGCCTCCCGTCATAATTGTGGAGGCGCTCAGAACCGTGTGGTCAATAGCTGCGCATGCTCTCGACTAAGGACAAAGAGAAAAGGGGGACAGCGGTGAAAATGCCTTTGCAAAAAACAAAGATCGTCTGCACCATCGGGCCGGCCTCCGAGTCTCCCGAGGTGATGAAGCAGATGATCGAAGCGGGCATGAACGTGGCCCGCCTGAACTTCTCGCACGGCGACTTTGCCGGCCATAAGCAGGTCATCGGGGATCTCCGGGCCGCATCGGCATCCATGGGCCGCAGGATCGCGATCATGGCCGACCTGCCGGGTCCGAAGATGCGGATCGGACGGTTTGCAACGGAACCTATCGAGCTGAACCCCGGCGATCCTTTCACCCTCACCACGGAGGACGTGCTCGGCGACCGACTCCATGTATCCGTCTCCTTCGCCGCCCTCCCCGCATCGGTAAAGCCCGGGGACACGCTCTTTCTGAATGACGGGTACATCCAGCTCGAAGTGGCCGGTGTGTCGGGCTGCGAAGTGCTCTGCACAGTGCGGGTCGGCGGCGAGCTTCGCTCCCGCAAGGGACTCAACCTGCCGGGCATCGACCTCGGCATCGGCGCGTTCACCGAGCGCGACCGTGAGTGCCTGCGCTTCGCCCTCGAGAACGGCGTCGACATCGTGAGCCAGTCTTTTGTCGAGCGGGCCTCCGACATAGAAGCCGTCCGCGCAGCGGCCTCAGACCTTGGCCGCCGGCCCTTCATTATCGCCAAGATCGAACGGGCAGGGGCGCTCGATCGCATCGATGAGATCCTGGAGGCGGCCGACGGCATCATGATAGCCCGAGGAGACCTGGGCGTCGAAGTCCCCATCGAACGGATCGCCGTGGTGCAGAAGCGGCTCATGCGCCTTGCCAACATGTCTGCGAAGCCGGTGATCACGGCGACGCAGATGCTGGAGTCGATGACCGATAATCGCCGTCCCACGAGGGCCGAGGCGACCGATGTGGCAAACGCGATCTTTGACGGGACCGACTGCGTTATGCTCTCCGAAGAGTCCGCCATGGGAAAATATCCGGTCGATGCGGTAAGAATGCTTGCCGCGATCGCGGCCTCGGCGGAAGGCTATAGATCCGCTGCCACGTTCAAAGAGATGTGCAAGGCAATCGACCACGAAAAAAAGCTCCTGCCGGGGCATCTTGTCGCCATCGGTGTAGAGGCGTGCCTCGAATACGCTACCCCGGCAGCCGTGTTTGCCCCGACGAGGAGCGGCGCTACCGCGAGGCGCATAGTGCGCATCCGTCCTCCTGTCTGGGTGGTGGCCGTCAGCTCCCATGAGGCGACCTGCCGGGAGCTGCAGCTTTCTTCAGGTGTCTATCCTGTACATGAGCCCCAAAGCCCCGAGGACTGGAAGGCATACGTGACGGGGTGGGTGGGCGATCACGGCCTCCTGGGGAATCTGGTCGTCCTTACCGAGGGGCCTTCGTCAAAGCACCCGGAGGCGAACCACCGCATGGAGATCATCGACCTTGCTTAAAGTGCGGAAGATTCGACTCGTCGACGGGTGAAGAGGGCAGGAAATGAAGGAGCCGGTGTTGCTTCCGGGGCAATGGGTTGCATCACCTCTCCGTCCAGCAGCCCTGGCTTCTGAAATACTCCTCGACCCTCGCAAGACGCTCGCTCAAATGCGCGTCTCCCTGACACCGGGTGCCCCGATGCCTTTGAATGGAGCGGCAGGCAGTCTTCACCACGTAGCCAAAATCGTTTTCATGGCCGAAATAGCACCTGCGGAAGAGCGGATCGAGATAAAAGAAGGTGAGGACCCCATCGGTATCTTCCCTGAGACAACCATCCGGATTTCCGCAAAGAATTGTCGTTTTCCGGGGCCAAGTGAGATAGACTTTTACGCACCTGACGTCCAGACCAATAGAAAGGAGGCTTATGTCTGAATCCGATCCCGGGCCGTGCGCCGAATTCCGTTTTGCCCTTGCCGACTCCATCGCTTTTCTGAACCCCGATCACTGGGACTGCGTGGCATCCCGTTCCGGGCTGTTCCTTTCGCGCCCTTTCCTTCAACTTCTGGAACAGCACCTCCCCGAGAATCTATCCACGCACTATGCCATCGTTTATGCGGGCGACCGGCCCGTCGCCACAGTCGTTGCGCAAAGCCTTGAGGTTCGGGTTGCGGACCTATCCCCTGGAAGCCTTCCCGAAACGACGCCCGGTTTTTGGCATTCCCTGAGAGGGGCTTCGGAGCACTCCATCAGCCGGCTTCGCCGGCGGGTCCTGCTCTACGACAACCTCTTGCTGTGGCCGTTTCGCGAGAAAGCTGCGCCGGCGACCACCCCGGGGGAGTTGTGGCCTGACGTGGCCTCGAACCTCTGGCGCCGTTTTCGACACCTGCTGAAAGCTGCAGAGCGCGCTGCGGAGTTTCCGGTCGCGTGGGTCCATTTGCGCTTTTTAATCTGCGGGAACCTGTTCTCTACGGGTCCGCACGGTGTTGCCTTCTGCGAGGCCGAAGACCCGGTGAGGCTCTGGCCGGTGGTGGTAGAAGCACTTAACCGCATAAGGAGGTCCAGTACAATCTTCGGCGAGTCGGACATGGTAATGATAAAGGACCTGACGGACGAGCAGGCCGGGGCCGGGGCAGCCCTGCGGAATTTCAATTTTCGCCGCTTCGAAACGGAGCCGAACATGGTGCTCGAGCTGAAGCCATCCTGGGCCGGCTTCGACGATTGCCTCAACGATATGAAGTCCGCCTATCGGACCAGGATAATGAAGACCCTACAAAGCCTGGATGAATCGGGAATTGTGCTCGAGCGCATCACTCCGGAGCAGGTGGAGGCCGCTTCCGCCGAAATTTACGGGCTCTACCACCAGGTGCACGATCGGAAGAAGCTGCGCCTGGCGACTATCGGGGAAAAGTGGATCCCCGCCCTTGCACGGCAGTATCAGAACGATTTTCGCACCGTGGTGGCCCGCTCCAGGCAGGGCGGCAAGATCCTCGGATTCATCACCATCATCAGGGACGGGGAGAGCGCCTTTGGCTACTACATGGGCTTCGATAAGGCCGGGGCGGCCAGAGGCCTTCCGCTGTATGTGTCCCTGGTCTATGCGTGCGTGACGCAGGCAATCGAGATGCGAGCGTCGCGCGTTATCCTGGGCCGCACGGCTTTGGGACCGAAGGCCCAGATCGGCGCCAGGCCCCACGCGATGTACGACTACCTGCGTCACCGGAGCTCGGTCCTTAACCTCGCGGTCGCGAGCATCCTGGCCGTGCTTCCCGCGCCAAAGCAGGCTCCCGACCGCCATCCCTTCAAGAAATAGCCAACGGGACTAACCGGAGCTTGCCCTTCACCATAGCCTCTACTCATTTTACGGAAGATCGAGCGGGCTGGAGGCAGCACCGTGTTTCACGAAGCGGAGCAGGTCGTCAAGATCGGCCGTGGCAAGACAGGTCGAGGTGTCGGCGGCCCCGTAGTAGATGCGGACGTGACTTTTTCCATCGAGTATCCAGCCGCATGAAAAGACGACGTTGCCCACGTCTCCGACCCGCTCGTAGGGCTCAACAGGAGCGAAGACCCATGGGTCGCTCCTCGCGATGACGCGGCCGGGGTCTTCGAGGTCAAGGAGAGCCAGACCAAGCCGGTAGATGCATCCTGCCGAGGTTTGTTTGACCCCGTGGTAGAGGATGAGCCAGCCTTCTTTTGTTTCGAGCGGCGGCGGTCCAAGGCCGATCTTGTTCGCGTCCCACCAGGCCCCGTCCCTGGCCGTCATAAGGGTCCGGTGATCGCCCCAGTGCACGAGATCGGAAGAGAAGGAGAGCCACATATCGGCCTTACCCTGCAGAAATGCGGTGGCGGGCCGATGGATCATGGCCCACCGTCCCTTGAAACGCCTGGGGAAGAGGGCCGCGTCCTTGTCTTCCGGGGGCATGACCGGTCCCAGGCGCCGGAAGGTCCGGAAATCATCGGTGCAGGCCAGCGAGACCAGGGGACCGCCCTTCGAATACGCGGTGTAGGCGACTGCCCATTCTCCCGTTTCTTCGAGTCTTGTGATCCGCGCATCCTCAAGGCCCCATAGTTCTTCCGGATGATTGACCGGGTCGGCAACGAGCGTGGGTTCCTGATCGACCCGCCAGTCCGTCACGCCACCTGCGCTCCGGGCCGCGGTGAAGTGGGAAAGGCCCCTGCGGTCCTCCACCCGGACAAGGAGAAGGGTCTCCCGACCGACGGTTGCGGCCGCCGGGTTGAAGACCGAGGCGGCGGCGTAAGGCCACGCGGACGCGTCGAGGATAGGGTTATCCTGATGGCGGGAGATGACCCCGGCGGGTCCTGTCTGCATTTCTTGCTGCCTCCTTTGTGAGTATCCCAGTTTCGTTGAGGGGGGAGGCTCCGGCAGCTTGCTGCTGGAGGGGGCGCTGAGCCCCAACCTAGAACTCCAATGGAAGCTCCACAGGCTTTCCCGTGCGCTTCGCCTCACGGGCAAGCCTGTAGGCCTCATCATACTGGCCGGCCACCTTGTCCCAGGATACCACGTTCTCCAGGTACCGCCTGAGGTTCCCCCCGAGCTCCAGACGGAGTTCTTCGTCACAGGCCAAACGGATCACCTTTGACCGGAGCATCTCCTTGTTCGTAAAAAGGAGCCCGCCCTCGCTTTCGAGGGTCTGTGCAGTCAGCCCTTCCATAGGGGCCGTTGTAATGTAGGGCTTGTTCAGGCTGATGACCCTGGCGAGCGTGCCGGATTGGGTCTCGTCCAAAGACGGAATGACGATGAAATCACATATGGCCATTACCCTGTAATAGGCGTCTCCCCGTGGAATAAACTCGTAGTAGTGGGCCAGCCCTTTCTCTGACAGGAGCTCAAGCTCCATCTTGTATTTTTCATACTCGTGGAGGTCGTTCGGGTCCCGCATGGCGCCGGCAGCGAGGATATCCCAGTGGTCGCCTGTCCGTTCTTTGATTTCGGCCTCGATCCCTTCCCACATGGAGGTGAGGATATCCCATCGCTTATTCGACTGGATCCACCCGACAAGGCCGACGAGGTGCTTTCCGATGTGGGGGAGCCGATCCAATCCGATCTCGGCGCGCAACCGGGGGATCTCATGGATCCCCCACCGCTTGTCCGGCCGCGCCCCGTGGGGCACCACCATGATGTTGAGGGGCGTCTTCCACCCCTCTCCGCGAAAGGACCAGTTGAGGCGCCACTTCTGGTAATGACACTTAAAGAGCACCACGTCGGCGGCTTCGCACAGCCTGTAGATGAAGTCGGCTTCCCTCTGCCTCATCCGTCCGTGGACGGTGTGGGGCTCGACGACCACCGGCCAGTCTTCCAGGGCGACCACAAGATCGATGAAACCCTCGTTTTCGTCCCCTTTTTTCCGGTCGTCGTAGAACTCGTAGAGGCCGTATTCGTGCTCGATGTGGACGGCGTAGGGCTTCAGCTCCTTCACCTTCTCGGCCACGGGCTTCCACCAGTCATGGCGCGACATGTCGATGAGGGGGAAGACGCCAACTCCCGCCCCGTCCGTATGGCTGATGACCAGCACCTGCCGGTCGGGGTTCCGCTTTTGGATAAACTCCCGGGCCTCTTCACAAAAGGTTCCTATGCCGCAGAGCCGCGGAGGATAGCTGGAGATCATGACGATCGGCGCTTTTCTTCTCACTGTTTTCATAAATCAGGCAATATCCTTTGCTATCGAGACGCCGGCATCCTGGTACCACAGCCGGTTCACGTCATCGGAAGTGGCGGTTGAGGTGAGAAACCCCTGCTGAAACATGGCGAGGTTCGCCAGCAGAAACGCGATGGTCGACTCGGCGCCCTGGTTCAGGTTGGCACCGTGCGGGGTGAGGCCGTCATAGCACGCCCCCTGGGCAAAATCATAGAGAGACACGCCCATACAGTTTCGGCCGAAAAACCAGTCGAAGGCAGCCTGGGCGAGATCGAGCCAGCGAGGCTCCTTGGTGATCTCGTAAGCAAGCACATAGGTCTCAACCGCGTAACCTGCGTCCAGGGGCTGTTGATCGAAGAGGCTCTTTTCCTTTCCCCTTTCGTACCAGCCCGCGTTGCCGATAAAATCGAAGTGTTCCCCGGTGTAGGTAGTCCGGGTCAGAAATTCCAGGCTCTCCAGGCCGACCGACAGACAGGCCTCATCCTTCAGGACTTTGTATGCCAGAAGCAGGGCCTGCGGTATCTTCGTACTTCCGTAGGTCACGGAATCGCTGAACCAGTGCCATTTATCGCTTTTGGTGTTCCTGTATTGCTCGATCTGGGCGTCAGCAAGGCTCTGGAGCAATTTCTTTGTGGCCGTAGCGCTGCTATAGCGCTGGAGGAAATGGTAGAGGCCCACCATGGCGTATGCCCTTGCCATAGGATGATGCATATCGAGGTTCGCCGTCGCCCTTTCCATCAGCTCCCTTGAAAGAGTGCGGAACCACTCGGTGGGGCCAAGCTGCACACCGCATCCGAGCCCCCAAATGGCCCTTCCCCAGGTGTCCTCCGTTTCCGGCCCTTCGTTGAAGCGACGCGAGTAATCCATGAAATTCCGGAACCGGCCGTCGGGGAGTTGGGCATGTCTCAAAAAGGCCATATACGTATTGGCTAATGACAGGAAACGGTCTTCCTTGACCTGATGATAGGCGCCGAGGGCCACGACGAGGGCCCGGGCGACATCGTCAGTCGAATATCCATAGTGCCGGTCAGGGACCCCATACACGGAGTGCTGGATGATCCCGGTCTCATCGCTCAGCCGGAAGAGGTGGTCGAGCTTGATCTCGGGTATCGAATCCTGGGGCATGAAACTCGTCTTGATGATCCTGGTGTCCGCCCTCGAATGAAACGACCCGAGGACCTCGTGAAAGACTTCTACATACTGTCGCGCCACATGTTTCCACGTCATCTGCCGGCCCATCTCGTACGCCTTCTTGCGCATACGGTGGCGGTCCGCTTCGTTCTCCATCAGGTCGATGATAATCCCGGCCATGTTCTTCGGGTCCTTGAATTCGGCCAGCCTCCCCCTGCCGCCGCCGAGCATCTCCTCGGCATAGTAGTAAGGAGTGGAGATGACCGCCTTTCCCATGCCGAGCGCATAGGCGAGGGGTCCGCTCGTGCTCTGCTCCTTTGAGAGGTAGGGGGTGATGTAGATATCCGTTGCGCCGATGAACTGCGTCAGACTCATCGAGGGAGACGAACCGGTTGTGAAAAATGACGTTCTGTTCCAGGCCGAGCCGGCTGGTCATGCGCTGGAGCGAGAGGCGATAGGCCTCCCCGTGCTGCCTTTTGACCTCAGGATGGGTAGCCCCCAGAATGATGTAAGCCACCTTGGGGAAGCGCTTTACCACGGTGGCCAGCGCTTCGATCACCGTCTCGATCCCCTTGTTGGGGTTTAAGAGCCCGAAGGTGAGGAGCACCGTCCTGCCTTCTACATCGAACCGGTCCTTATGGAAGTTGGGGTCTATGAAGCCGACGTCGGGCACCCCATGATGAATGAACCTGATCTTGTGCCGGGGCACGCGATAGACTTTGTGCAGGATGTCCGCGGACTGGCGGCTCATCACAACGAGCGCATTGGAGAGCTCTGCGACATCGGAGAGCGCCTTTTGGTATCCTTCGTCCGGCTCCCTCAACACGGTATGAAGGGTGGTGACGATAGGTCTTTTCAGATTTCCCAAGAAATGGTTGATGTAGGCGCCTTCCGGCCCCCCGAATATGCCGAACTCGTGCTGCAGGCTGACCACCCCCTCACGCGACACGTTGATGTAGTCGGCCGCAAGGCGGTAGTCGTGGATCTGATTTTGCGCAATCTCGAAGGCGACCTCCTGAGGGTAATTGCGGTCCTGGACGGGGTTGTTCATGGCCACAATGTGGAATGCGGGCTCCCCTATCTCTCCCCCGACCGCGTGCGCAAGGTCGTAGGTGAACGTGGCGATGCCGCAGTTTCGCGGCGGGTAGGTTGCGACGAAGTATACCTCGACGCCAGGGTCTGCATGTATGGTGGTTGACACTTCTTGCAGCATGATAATTGTCTCCTTTGCTGATGCGCTTCGCTGGCAGAAAAAACCGATCTAGTTGTAGAGCCGGCACGTTGCGCGTGGTTTTATGAAAAGGTCCCTCTGTTGTCCTGCGGAAGAATTTGCGAGAGGGTGGCGCCCATACTGACGGAATTGCCCTCCAGCCGGAGGCTGGAATAACCGTTGTTATCCGCTAAAATGGCGCCGGGGCACAAGAAGTGATGTGAATGACGGCATCACCACGGGTTGGTGTGGATCGTCTCACGAAATGTGGACGGTCCGGATCTCAAGGATACGATAAGACCCTGTCAGAGTATACGCCCTATCCGGGGATTATGCAATTTCCCTGCGAACGGGGGTGCAGTCTGCCCTTGTTGCGCGCCGCAATAATAAAGCTTATATTAAAGGATTGATAGTGGAATAGATGGGGACAATAATTTAGGATTTGTCTCCTTATCTCAAATCCCCTTTATTATCAATATCTAAAGGTTACCGTTGTTAGCGGACCGTTTGTGGGCGGGCCGGAAGACGAAAAGCAAGCCGGTCGGGCCGTAGGACGGAGAGCATACCGCTTACGGGGCCTCGGCGAGGATTAGTCGCAGGCGCATCGGAAGGAGCGGTTCCATCAAGAAAGTGTGAACAGGGAAATTGACGGAAGGCGGCGGCAGATATTACGTTACATGCAGCCACGGTATCATAGTACAGTTCCTCAAACACAAGGAAAGGAGCGTGACACAATGAAATTCACACCGTTACAGGACAGAGTGATTATCAAGAGGCTTGAGGAGGAGAACAAGACGAAAGGGGGGATCATTATCCCCGATGCCGCTAAGGAGAAACCCCAGGAAGGCCGCGTGGTGGCCGTGGGCAGCGGCAAAATGACCGAGAAGGGACACAGGGTGGCGCCCGAAGTCAAAGTGGGCGACAAAATCCTCTTCGGCAAATACTCGGGAACGGATATTAAAATTGACGGCGAGGAGCACCTGATCCTTAGGGAAGAGGATATTCTCGCGGTAATCGAAGATTAAGAAAGGAGAAATAACATGGCAAAAGATATTCTGTACGATCAGAAAGCGAGAGAAGCGCTCCTCAAAGGGGTAAACGCCCTTGCCGACGCGGTAAAGGTTACCTTGGGACCCAGAGGGAGAAACGTCATACTGGACAAATCATTCGGGTCTCCTACCATCACAAAGGACGGGGTCACGGTGGCCAAGGAGATCGATCTGGAAGACAAGTTCGAGAACATGGGCGCCCAGATGGTGAAAGAGGTAGCGAGCAAGACCTCGGATATCGCCGGTGACGGTACCACCACAGCCACGGTGCTTGCCCAGGCCATTTACAGGGAAGGGACAAAACTGGTGGCCGCGGGAAATAGCCCCATGGAGCTGAAGCGGGGGATCGAAAAGGCGGTCGAGGTGGTAGTCGGGGAGCTGAAGAGGCTTTCCAAACCGACGAAGGACCAGAAAGAGATCGCCCAGGTAGGGACGATCTCCGCAAATAACGATGAGACAATCGGCACTATCATCGCCGAGGCCATGGGCAAGGTGGGAAAAGAAGGGGTCATCACGGTGGAAGAGGCGAAGAGCATGGAGACCACCCTGGACATCGTCGAGGGCATGCAGTTCGATAAGGGCTATATCTCTCCCTACTTCGTCACCAACCCCGACAAGATGGAGGTAGTCCTCGAAGAGCCGGTCATCCTCATCAACGAGAAAAAGATCAGCGCCATGAAGGACCTTCTCCCCATACTGGAGCAGGTCGCCAAGATGGGAAAGAGCCTTTTGATCATATCGGAAGACGTGGAAGGCGAAGCCCTGGCAACCCTCGTGGTGAACAAGCTGAGGGGGACCCTGAAGATCGCGGCAGTCAAGGCGCCGGGATTCGGCGATAGAAGGAAGGCCATGCTCGACGATATTGCGGTCCTTACCGGCGGTCAGGTAGTATCCGAGGAACTGGGCATTAAACTCGAAAGCATCAGCGTCAAAGACCTCGGCTCAGCAAAGAGGATTACCATCGATAAAGACAACACGACTATCGTGGACGGCGCAGGCGCGAGGAAGGACATCGAGGCACGGGTAAAACAGATACGGGCCCAGATCGAAGAGACCACCTCCGACTACGACCGGGAGAAGCTACAGGAAAGGCTGGCAAAACTGGTTGGCGGCGTAGCCGTTATAAACGTGGGCGCCGCGACCGAGACGGAAATGAAGGAGAAGAAGGCCCGCGTCGAGGACGCCCTCAATGCGACGAAAGCGGCAGTCGAGGAAGGCATTATCCCCGGCGGCGGCGTTGCCTTTATCAGGGCCATCGAGAAGCTGAATACCCTGAAACTCGAAGGGGAGCGACAGACTCGGCGTGCAGATCGTGAAGAAGGCCCTCGAAGAACCGTTGCGCTGGATTGCCCTCAATGCCGGCTATGACGGCTCTATCGTCATCGAAAAGGTGAAGAACGGCAAGGACGGTTTTGGTTTCGACGCGGCCAAAGAGGTCTACGTCGACGATATGCAGGAAGCGGGCATCATCGATCCTACAAAGGTTGCCCGCACCGCGCTGCAGAACGCTGCTTCCGTCGCATCCCTGCTTTTGACGACGGAAGCCATGATTGCCGAGAAGCCGAAGGAAAACGCCGGGCCTATGATGCCTCCGGGAGGCGGTATGGGTGGTATGGGCGGTATGTACTAACCGGCAACCTCAAAAAGAGAGATAATGAATAAAGGGGGACCGTGGGGTCCCCCTTTAGCTTCCGATTCCCGATGTTGGGAAATACGAACGTCTAAGGGATAAGACGCCGCGCAGCCACGAAAAGTTGTGTATTCCCCGGCCTAGTGCTCCATGAAAACCAAAAGGATGCCGCTTTTGCGCAGCCTTCTTGCAGTGCAGGGTTCTATTGCTCGATCAATTTCCTGCGGTACTGGACATAGGCGTCGCGCATGGCCACGTAGGGGTCGATCGCTGCCCCTTTGATCGCCTCATAGTCTCCTATATGGAAGGAGGTGTCATTGACCTTTTCGTGGACATAGAGCCCTACGCTTTCCGGGCTGATCCATGCGGAACTGACGTAGCTCTGAGGTCTCAAGAACCAGTCGCCGATCCACCCGATTGTGTCCCGAGGACTGGAAGGACCGAGCACAGGCCATACGACATAGAAGCCAAAACCAACGCCATACTTGCCGAGGGTTTGGCCGAAATCGGCATCGCGGCCATTGATGCCAAAACACTCTGTCGCGCAGTCCCTCAAGCCCCCGACGCCGATGGTAGAGTTGATAAGGAACTTGGCCATCTCGATTCCCGCATACCCCGGCTTCCCTTGCAGTAAGTTGTTGACGATGCGGATGGGTGCCTTAAGGTTCCGATAGAAGTTGCTGAACAGGCCCCTGAAGTCTTCCGGCACGACATACTTGTAGCCTTTGGCGGCGGGTTTAAGCAGCCAGAAGTAGAACTTGTCGTTCACGTGGTACATCGCCCTGTTCCAGGGCTCTAGGGGATCGGCAATACGCGACTCTTCGCCGCCGCCGACATCCTGTGCCACATTCCCATATTCATCGGACGGCTTCCCTGCAGGGGCAGGCGGAATAGACCCGGCCTCCTCCGCCTGCTTTTCCGCCGCCGCCACATCTACCGCAGCACCCGTAAGCAGGTCCTGACCGGCGGCCGCCGCAGGCATGGAAGAAAAGCAGAGAAAAAGACCCGCCAGGAGTACCAGGCACGCGGTCCATCCCATCGCGCATATTCTTCTCCGGTCACGTCCCGGTCCCCGGTATTTCATCCCTTACCCACCTTTTTGCGCAGGGTTTGCAGCAACTGCTCCGGCGGGTTGTTCCCGAGGATTTCCCGGAACTGGGTGCGGTAGTTGCCGATCAGACTTACTCCCTCGATCACCACGTCGTACACCCTCCACTCGTTATCTTTCTTGATGACCCGGTAATAGATGGGCACCTGGCCGCCCTTTGTGACGACGACGCTCTGGACCTCCACTGTAGCTTCCGAGAGGGGCACTTCCTTGGTAAAGTTGACCTGCTCGTTGGTGTAGGCAGTGATCTTGTCGACGTACGCATTTTTTAGTATCGTCTTGAAAAGTTCGACGAATTCCTTTCGCTGGTCTGTGGTAAACTTGTTCCAGTTGAGGCCCAGCGTCCTCTTTGAAAGCTCCACGAAGTCAAAGACCTTATCAGCTGCAGCGGCAATTCTCTGGTCTTTCACTTTTTTCCCCGATTCCCCTTGCAGTTTGGGGTCGCGCAGCACGTCGAGCACGCCATTGACATTGCTCTTGACCGTATCGAGCGGGACACCTGCAAAGGCAGGGAGAGGACCGATCAACAGAATCAGAAGCATCAGTCCGGCCGGCCATTTTGTCACGATATCCTCCTGGATCACCTCGTAGGTTTTCCCGCAGCCTTGTCAGGCTCTTTCTTCACGTCTCCGAAGGCGTACTGGCCGATTAGGTCTTCGATGTCCGCGGGCACGGACGTCTCAGTGATCACGCCGCCCGGTTTCAGGACCGCGCCGGCTCCCCCAGGGTCGATCTTTACGTACTTGTCGCCGATGAGTCCGGCGCTCTTGATGGTTGCCGCCGCATCGTCGTACACCTTCATGCCTTTGTTGATTTCCATTCCCACGACCCCCATCTGTTTCTCCTGGTCTATGCCCAGGCTCGTCACACTGCCCGCCTGGAACCCGTAAATTTCGACCGAGCTGCCGACCCTCAGCCCGGAGACCGAGGCGAACCTGGCTGTGAGCGGGTAGGTGTCCTTTCCAAAGAGCGAGACCTTGCCGAGCTTCACGGTCATATAACCCACGCATATGAGGCCTACCACCACGAAAACGCCTACAGCCGTTTCTAGGGAATATTTTTTCATTGCTCGTTTCCTCCGGATGCGCATCGGTGTGTTGCGACAATCTCTTGCTTTGCCCGGGCTTTCTCGATTATCTGTTCGATGGCGTCCTCGGGAAAGACCTCTGCAACCCCGGCACGGATATAGATGTCAAAACATGTTGCCGCGCCCATCTCTGCCGTTACAATGCTTTGGATGCGGTCGATGGCCTCATGCTTCAACTCCTGCGCAAAGTCCGCCACCAGTTGCCGTGCCTCATCGATGCTCGTGTGAGGGAATATCGTCAGAATCTCGTCCCTGCTGTGACGGGCGGAAAACCCTCCGATCGGGTTGAATCGCCTGTTCGTATATTCGCCCAGCGCCCTGAGGACTTCCACGGCCGCCTGCGGTCCCAGGGCCTCGTGCAGCAGATTCAGCCGAACGCTGAAAAGCGCCACCGAAACGGCTGCTGCCGTTGCTGTGCCACCCAGCATTGCCGCATAGTGCACCCTGAAGGCCTCCCTTGAAAGCAAGCCCGTCAGTTCGTCCTGGAACCCTTCAAGGCTCCGGAGAAACTCGTCGATAATGGGAAGTTTCAGCCTGACGGCCTCTTCGTAAGTCCCCTCGAAGCCGACCGCTCCCTCCCAAAGGATGATGATACGATCCGAAATAAAGAACACATCGGGAATGTCATGGCTGATCATGACGGCGGTAAATCCGAACTTTCTTCTATAATGGGTGATCATGCTCAGGATCATGTTCTTCCGGATGGGGTCCTGACCCGTGGTCGGCTCGTCAAAGAGCACGATCTTGGGGTCCGTCACCAACGCCCGGGCCAGGGCCACGCGTTTCTGCATCCCGCCGGAGAGTTCGGACGGGAATTTATCGGCCGCCTCCGTAAGCTCCAGTTCCTCAATCCTTTTTAGGGCCCGTTTCTCGATCTCTGCGTTGCTTAAATTGGTCGTCTGCCGCAGGGGAAAGGCCACGTTATCCAGGACCGTCATCGAGTCGAGAAGCGCATTATTCTGAAACAGGAAGGCTATCTGACTCCTGCACGCGTCCCATTCGTTTTTTTTCATTTTGTTCACGGGCCTTCCCTGAAAGATGATAGTGCCCTCATCCGGTTTGAGGAGGCCGATGATATGTTTGAGGAGCACGCTCTTTCCGGTACCGCTCTTTCCGATGACCGTGGTAATCTGGTTTTCATAGATGCTGAGGTTGACCCTGTCGAGCACGGTCTTTTCACCGAACCGCTTTGTCACGTCCTTGAATTCTATCAGGGGTGTTTCCATAACCATCCTTACATGAGGAATGATGTGACGACATAATCCGCAATGAGGATCATGACGCAGGAGAGCACGACGGCGGAGACCGTCGCAAGGCCCACGGCCTTGGCGCCGTAACCGTCGGTCCTCATATGACAGAAATAGCCCTGGAAGCAGCATATGCTCGAGACTATCACGCCAAATACGAGGGCCTTTATAAAGCCTCCCCGGATGTCCACCATGCTTAAGGAAGATTGCACACGGTAAAAATAGGTGCCCGCGTTTGTTCCTAACAGCAGCACGCCGGTCAGGTATCCTCCGATGATGCCGATGAGATCGAAAAAGGCGGTAAGCAAGGGGAAGCCTATGATCGAGGCGGCGATCCTCGGGCTGATAAGATACCGTACAGGATCGACCCTCATCGTGTAGAGGGCATCGACCTGCTCCGAGATGCGGAGGATCCCGATCTCCGCAGCCATGCCGGAGCCGGCCCGCGCTGCGATCATGATGGCCGTGAGGACCGGCCCCATTTCCCTCACAAGGGAGAGGGAAATGGCAGACCCGAGGGCCCCTGTGGAGCCAAACTTCACCAGGGTGTAGAAAAGCTGCAATCCCAGCACCATACCGGTGAAGAGACCCACCAGCAACACGATGAGAGAGGACCTCGCCCCGATATAAAATATCTGGTTCACGATCTCATGGATCTGTTTTCGGCGGAAGATATTGATAAAGGCAAGGGAAAAGAAAATGGCCATGGCACCAAAAGTGCCCAAGAGGCGTAGGGTTCTCCGGCCGATGAGCGTGAGCGAAGTTATCCCCAAGAACATCCCCCAAGGGATAGAGGCATCATCACTAACACCTTCGTCGGCATAACGATTCCCTTCATCGTCTTTCCTTTCCTTTGTTTGCCTTCAGGCATGTGGATTATTTGGCCCGCCCGTTCACCGACCTGCCGCCTCATGCACCTCGACTCCTCCCTGACCTCACTTCTAATTATGCATCCTTATGTTTGATGTTTCAATCCATTTCCCCGGCAGCGCATGCCCGTTCACCCTTCCAAAAGGTGAAACCACGCCGCTTCCCTGCGGACCTTTACCCCTTGTAAAGGGCCGACCTTGAGGGGCCTGATTACCGAGGAGCCGTGATCTATTCCTTGCAATCATTCCTTTTTGTATGAAAACAGCATAATCCTACTTTGGCGTAGCTTTTATTGCCCTGCCCTGGAGCCCCTTCAAGGGCATCTAAGGGTCGCAGAAAGCCTGTTTCCCCAGTCACCGCGCGACTGTCCTCTTTTCTCGATCCTCCCTGCCGGTCATGGCACGATTATTGCCTTTATGGTCTGAAGCCATCTATGAGGAAAGGAGAAACGATATGAGAAAGATAGCCATATACGGGAAAGGCGGTATCGGGAAATCGACTACGACCCAGAATACCGTGGCGGCCCTTGCGGAAATGGGAAAGAAGATCATGGTCGTCGGCTGCGATCCGAAGGCGGACTCAACACGCTTGCTCCTGGGCGGTCTTTCGCAAAAGACCGTACTCGATACCCTTCGTGCCGAAGGCGAAGACCTCGACCTCGAAGACGTGATGAAGCTGGGTTTCAAAGGGATCAGGTGCGTTGAATCGGGTGGGCCGGAGCCTGGCGTTGGGTGCGCCGGTCGAGGCATCATCACCTCTATCAACCTGCTGGAGCAGCTCGGCGCCTATTCGGACAGCATCGGTCTTGATTATGCCTTCTACGACGTCCTGGGCGACGTGGTCTGTGGCGGCTTCGCCATGCCCATCAGGGACGGCAAGGCCAAAGAGATCTACATCGTCGTCTCCGGCGAAATGATGGCCATGTACGCGGCGAACAATATCTGCAAAGGCATCGTTAAATTTGCCGAGTCCGGCGGCGTCCGTCTCGGCGGTCTCATTTGCAACAGCCGGAACGTGGACAACGAGAGCGAGCTCATCGAGATGCTCGCAGAAAAGCTCGGCACCCAGATGATCCATTTCGTTCCGAGAGACAACGTAGTTCAGAGGGCGGAGATCAACCGTAAGACCGTGATCGACTTCGACCCGTCGGTCTCGCAGGCAGATCAATACCGGCAGCTCGCAAAGGCCATCGACGGAAACGGGGTGTTCGTTATTCCCAAGCCCCTTACGACCGATGAGCTTGAAGGGCTGATCATCAAGTACGGAGTCGGGCAATAGAGTACAGGGCCTGAAAGGTGACGAAAAAGGAGGAGACGCACATGGTGATGATAAAGGCGATAGTGAGGCCCGAGAGGGTGGATGTGGTGCTGGAGCGGCTCATGGCCGAAGGATTCCCGGCGGTGACGAGGATGAGCGTCTCGGGACGGGGCAAGCAGCGCGGCATCAAGATCGGGGAGATCACCTATGATGAGATACCGAAAGAGCTGCTGATGATGGTCGTCCCGGACAATGATAAGGACCTGGTGATCCAGACGGTCATGGGGGCTGCCCGAACAGGCGACAGGGGCGCCTTTGGAGACGGCAAGATATTCGTCTCCCCCGTCGACGAAATGTACACGGTCAGCTCCGGGGTCAAGCAGACCGCGGCCGGCACCGAAGAGGTACTCCCATGAAAGAAGTTATGGCCGTCATCAGGATGAACAAGATCAACCAGACAAAAAAGGCCCTGGCCGATGCAGGCATATCATCCATGCATGCCCGGGAGTGCCTGGGTCGGGGCAAAGGGCTCGTCGATCTCGATGTTTTACGCGGGGCGGAACAGGGATTCGAGGAGGCCATAGCCCTTCTCGGCAACACGCAGCGGCTTATCCCTAAACGGATGATATCGATCATCGTGCCCGATAAGCTCGTGAAACGCACGGTGACGGCTCTCATAGAGTCGAACAGGACGGGCAAAGCCGGCGACGGCAAGATATTCGTCCTGCCCGTCATCGATACGATCCGCATCAGGACGGGTGAATCGGGTGACGATACGCTCGATGAAATTTGAAGAGAGCGACGGAAGGAGAAAGACCCATGGCGACAATAAAGGAGCACGGCATCGCTGATACTACTATAGACCTCCTTGGTTTCAAGGAGGAGGTTTTGAAGAAATACCCGCCGAAGGTCGCGAGACGGCGGGGAAAGCAGATAGTGGTCAATAAGGTCGAGGAGGCGGAACAGGTGCCGGAGATCCTCGCGAACACGAGGACGATTCCCGGCATCCTTACCATGAGGGGATGCGCCTATGCAGGCTGCAAAGGCGTGGTGCTCGGTCCTACCAGAGATATTCTGCAGATCACCCACGGCCCGATCGGGTGCGGCTTTTATAGCTGGCTTACCCGGCGCAACCAGACAAGACCCCGTACGCCCGAGGGCGCCAACTTCATGACCTATGCCATGTCGACAGACATGCAGGAGGAAGAGATCATCTTCGGGGGCGAGAAAAAGCTGAGAAAGGCCATCGAGGAAGCCGTCGAGCTCTTTCACCCGAAGGCCATCGGCATATTCTCTACCTGCCCCGTCGGCCTCATCGGAGACGACGTCCATGCGGTAGCGCGGGATATGGAGGAAAAATACCCGGGGATCAACATCTTCGGCTTCAGTTGCGAAGGCTACAAGGGGGTGAGCCAGTCCGCGGGCCACCACATCGCCAACAACAAGGTCTTTTCGGAGGTCGTGGGTCAGGTGGAAGCGCCCAAGGAGGGACAGTTCCGCTTCAACATCCTGGGGGAATACAACATCGGCGGCGATGCCTTCGAGATCGAGCGGATCACGGATGCCTGCGGCCTCACCATCCATTCGACCTTCAGCGGCAACTCCGAGTACGAGGAGTTCGCAAGCGCCCACACCGCGGACCTCAATGTGGTGATGTGCCATCGCTCCATCAACTATATGGCCGAAATGATGGAGAAGAAATACGGCATACCCTGGTTCAAGATCAATTTCATCGGGGCCAACGCCACGGCCAAGTCCTTGCGAAAAATAGCAGCCTATTTCGGCGACGAGGGTCTCATGAGACGGGTCGAGGAAGTGATATGCGATGAGATGGTCGAGGTAGAGCGGGTGCGGATGGATGTAGCCAGCCGCTGCGAAGGCAAAACAGCCATGCTCTTTGTCGGCGGCTCCAGGGCGCACCATTACCAGGAGCTTTTCACCGAGATCGGCATGAAGACGCTTTCCGCCGGTTATGAGTTCGGCCACCGTGACGATTACGAAGGCCGCAAGGTCATCCCGAGCATTACCGTGGACGCGGATACGCGCAACATCGAAGAATTGACCGTCGAGCCGGACCCGCAGCGTTTTCAACCCCGGAGGAGTGCCGACGACAGAAGCAGACTTGGCCAAGAAGGCTTTCGCCTGGGCGACTATGTGGGTATGATGCCCGAGATGCCGAACAACACCCTCGTCATCGATGACCTCAACCACTACGAGATGGAAGTCCTCCTGGAGCGGTACAAACCCGACGTGTTCTGTGCCGGCATCAAGGAAAAGTACGTAGTCCAAAAGGCCGGCGTGCCCCTCAAGCAGTTGCACAGCTACGACTACAGCGGTCCTTACGCGGGCTTCAGGGGGGCGATCAACTTCTATAAGGAGATAGACCGCATGGTCAACTCGAAGCTCTTCAGCTTCGTAAAGGCGCCCTGGGAGGAAAACCCCCAGCTCGCCGGAAGCTACGGCTGGAGTAGGTAGGGTAAGTGAAGGAGTATTTGCTATGCTATTACGACATACACCACAAGAAGCGACGAAACGATCCGCGCTCACCGTCAACCCGGCTAAGACATGCCAGCCCATCGGCGCGATGTACGCTGCCCTGGGCATTCACAACTGTCTGCCTCACAGCCACGGCTCGCAAGGGTGCTGCGCCTATCACAGGAGCGCCCTGACGAGGCATTACAAGGACCCCATTATGGCGACCACCAGCTCCTTCACGGAGGGCGCATCGGTCTTCGGGGGACAGGCGAACCTGATGGAAGCCATCAACAATATCTTCACTATCTACGGCCCGGATGTGATCGCCGTCCATACCACGTGTCTGTCAGAGGTCATCGGGGACGACCTTGGTCAGATTATCAATAAGGCCCAGGCAGAAGGGAAGATACCCAAGGGCAAAAGGGTCATCCATACGAATACGCCCAGCTTCAAGGGGTCCCATGTCACCGGTTTTGCGAACATGGTACAGAGCATGGTGCAATACCTCTCGGTGAACACAGGCGTGAGACTGGGTCAGATCAACGTCATTCCCGGCTTCACCGAGCCTTCGGACATGGAGGAGATAAAGAGGATCGTCGCCGAAATGGGGATTAAGTGCGTCATGTTTCCCGACACCTCCGGCGTGGTCAACGGCCCCCTCGATGGAAAATTCCACATGTATCCCAGGGGAGGCGCAACGGTGAGCCAGATCGCAAGCGCGGGCGACAGCTCGTTCACCCTCGCCCTCGGCAGGGCAGCGTCTCTGCCGGCAGCAAGATTGCTCGACACGAAATGCAAGGTCCCCTTCGAGGTTGTCGACCTTCCCATCGGCCTCCGGGCAACGGACACGTTTGTCGACATGCTCCGGAAGATTGCGGGGGTGAGCGTGCCCGAAAGCCTGATGACAGAACGGGGTCAGGTCGTCGATGTGCTCACCGACATGCATCAGTATTTCTACGGGAAAAAGGCGGCTCTCGTGGGTGATCCCGATCACCTCACCTCGCTTGCCCAATTTCTCACGGACATGGACATGGAGGTCCTCTACCTCGTCACCGGTACGCCCGCAGGTCCTAAGTTCGAGCGGCATATGAGGCAATGCATCGGCGACAAGACGGTGGTCGCCCACGGATTGGGGGCCGATATGTTCCACTTCCACCAATTGATCAAGAAGCAGAAGCCCGACCTGATCTTCGGCAATACCTACGCGAAGTATATCGCCAGAGACGAGGACATCCCGCTGGTAAGGGTGGGCTTCCCCATTTACGACCGCGTGGGTCACCAGTATTTTCCGATCACCGGCTACCGGGGCGCCCTGCGCCTGCTCGAAAAGATCCTCAATGCACTGCTGGACCGGCAGGACAGGGATGCGCCGGAGGAGAGCTTTGAGCTGGTGATGTAAATCAAAAACGGGAACGCCTTTAATAGGTCTTATAAGTCCTATACGACCTATAGGACCTATTAAAAACAGGGGAAGCACATGATAGAGATCCTCGATGAACGAAAAAGCCAGGTCTACAAGAAGGGCGACGAAGCCTTTGAACTCGCCTGCGATAAAGCAAGCCTCGCCGGGTCGGTGAGCCAGCGGGCCTGTGTGTTTTGCGGCTCCCGGGTGGTGCTCTACCCCATATGCGACGCTGTCCATCTCGTCCACGGCCCGATAGGCTGCGCCGCATATACCTGGGACATTCGCGGTTCCCTCTCATCGGGACCGGAGCTGCACCGGCTCAGCTTTTCCACGGACCTGAGGGAAGAGCACGTAATCTATGGGGGGGAGAAGAAGCTCTACGCGTCCCTCACCGAGCTGATCACGACATATCGGCCGAAGGCGGCCTTCGTCTACGCTACCTGCATCATCGGTCTTATCGGCGATGACGTGCAGGCGGTCTGTAAGAAGGTCGAAGCAGAACAGTCCATCCCGGTGATACCGGTTCACTCGGAAGGCTTCAGGGGGACGAAGAAGGACGGCTACCGGGCAGCATGCGAGGCGCTCTACCGGCTGGTCGGTAAGGACGATGCCACACCCGTTGGGCCACACGCCATCAATATCCTCGGCGATTTCAACGTGGCGGGAGAAACGTGGATCGTCAAGGAGTACTACCGGGAGATGGGGGTAGAGGTAGTCTCGTGCATGACCGGCGATGGAAGGGTGGACGAGATCGGCCGGTCCCATCGGGCTGCGCTTAATGTGGTCCAGTGCTCAGGCTCCATGACCTTTCTCGCAAAGATGATGGAAGAAGCGTATGCCATCCCGTTCACGCGGGTCTCCTATTTCGGGATCGAGGATACGGCCGACGCCCTCTACACGGTGGCGCGACATTTCGGGGACCCCTCGGTCCTGAGAAAAACGGAAGAGCTGGTCCGTCGCGAGGTAAACCGGATCTACCCGCTTGTGCAGCGCTACCGCCTCGATCTCAAGGGCAAGAAGGCGGCCATCTACGTGGGCGGCTCCTTTAAGGCATTCTCCCTCATCAAGGCGCTGCGCCACATCGGCATTGACACAGTGATTGTCGGCTCTCAGACGGGGAACCCTGAAGATTATCAGTACCTGCGGGACATCTGCGACGAGGGGACGATCATCGTTGACGACACGAACCCGCTGGAGCTCTCGAAGTTCATGATGGAAAAGGAGGTAGACCTCCTGATCGGCGGGGTCAAGGAGCGGCCCATTGCGTATAAGATGGGCATCGGGTTTTGCGACCACAACCACGAGCGCAAGGTGGCCCTGGCAGGGTTCGAAGGGATGCTCAATTTTTGTCGGGAAGTCCACTCGTCGATCATGAGCCCGGTCTGGCGGTTCTCGCCGGCCCGGCAGAGGCAGGCAGCCTTAAGGAAGGTGAGCAATGAGACAGGCATCGAGAGGCTCCGGAAGGGAGCTTCGAGTTGGTGATGTAGAAGATTCTGCCGTTGTGAGCCGGGGGACGACCCGCAAGCGGGTACCCCGGGCGGCTCTGCCGGTGGAGGGGGCGCCGGGTACCCGCTTGCGGGTGCCCAATAATTGCCAGGCAGAAGAGCCGCTCTCTAGCAAGAACGAGGTTGCTCATTCAGAATCGACGCGGAATGCGTGCAAGGTCTGCGCGCCCCTGGGCGCAAGCATCGTCTTTCGGGGCATCGAGAACTGCGTCCCTTTGATCCACGGCTCCCAGGGCTGCTCGACCTACATCCGCCGCTACGTGATCAGCCATTTCAGGGAGCCCATAGATATCGCCTCGTCCAACTTCAGCGAATCCTCGGCGATCTTCGGCGGCGGCGAGAACCTGAAGAAAGCCCTGGACAACCTCACGCGCCAGTATCGGCCGCAGGCAATCGGCGTCGCTACTACATGTCTCTCCGAGACCATCGGGGACGACGTGCGTCTCTATCTCGACGAGTACCGCCGGGCGGCGAAAAGCTCAGGGTCCGGTCCTGTGCTCATCCATGCTTCGACTCCCAGCTACAGCGGCACCCACATGGAAGGGTACCACGCGGCCGTAAAGGCCACGGTCGAGGCCCTCGCTGAAGGGGGGCCGGGCGACGGCGCCGTCAACATCATTCCGGGTTTCCTTTCACCTGCGGACATCAGGCACCTTAAAGAGATCGTCTCCGGCTTCGGCGTCGCGTACACCATGTTCCCAGACTATTCGGAGACCCTTGACGGGGAATCGTGGCCCGAGTACCGGAAGCTCTCGGCAGGCGGCACCCCCGTGGAAGCCATAAGAGGCATGGGGCGTGCCGCGGCGACGATCCAGCTCGGGAGCAGCCTCGAAGGGACGATGTCGGCAGCCCGATTTCTTGAAGAGCGTTTCGGGGTCCCCATGCACACCCTGGGTCTTCCGATAGGTATCCGGGAAACGGACCGCTTCTTCGACGCGCTCTCGTTAATCGCAGGCGCCCCGGCGGCGGCACTGCACGAGAAAGAGAGGGGCCGTCTCGTCGATGCGTACATCGACGGCCACAAGTACGTCTTCGGCAAGCGGGCCGTCATCTACGGAGAGGTCGATCTTGTCGCCGCCATGGCCTCTTTTCTCGATGAGATCGGCATGGTTCCCGTTGTGTGCGCCACCGGCGCGTGCACGGGGAGGTTCAAATCGGTAGTACAAGCGGGTATCGAGCATGCCCGCGACGACCTGATCATCGCCGAGGACACGGATTTCGTCTCCATCCTGCATGCCTGCCGTACGGCGCAACCCGATATCGTTATCGGCAACAGCAAGGGCTATTTCCTGGCGAAAAGACTGGGTCTGCCGCTCGTGCGGGTCGGTTTTCCCATCCATGACCGTATCGGGGCCCAGCGCATACTCCATGTCGGCTATAGCGGCACGCAGCAGGCTCTTCGACAGGATTGTCAATGCCCTGATAGGGGCGACGCAGGAAAGCTCGCCCGTCGGCTACAGTTACATATGAGGGGGCCTGTCATGAATCACCAGGATCATCCATGCTTCAGCGAAAGCGGACGCCACACGACGGCCCGGGTGCACCTGCCCGTGGCGCCTAAGTGCAACATGCAGTGCAACTACTGCGTCCGTGATTACGCGTGCGTCAACGAATCGAGGCCGGGGGTGACGAGCACCGTCCTGACGCCCTTGCAGGCCGCCGGCTATCTCGATGAGGTGGTGAAGAAGATCAAGAACATTAAGGTCGTAGGTATTGCAGGCCCGGGGGACCCCTTTGCCAACGGGGAAGAGACTATGGAGACCCTCAGGCTCGTCCGCGAGCGCCATCCGGAGATGATGCTTTGCCTTGCCACCAATGGTTTGGATCTCTTGCCTTACATCGAAGAGCTTGCCCGGCTCGACGTCAGCCATGTCACGGTGACGGTCAACGCGGTCGACGCGGAGGTGGGTGGCCGGATATACGCGTGGGCGAGATCCGGCCCAAGGGTCTATCGGCACCTTGAGGCCGCCCGGGTCATTCAACGCAGGCAGATCGAGGCCATCGGCGGGCTGAAAAGGAAGGGGATATTCGTCAAGATCAATACCGTCGTCATTCCCGGCGTCAACGACGGCCACGTGACGGAGGTGGCAAAGCGGATGGCGGAGATAGGGGCGGATATACATAACTGCATCCCCCTGTACCATGTGGCGGGAACAGCCTTTGAAG
Organism: uncultured delta proteobacterium; assembly: GCA_963768735.1. Lineage (GTDB taxonomy): Bacteria > Desulfobacterota > Syntrophorhabdia > Syntrophorhabdales > WCHB1-27 > BOG-1155. The sequence goes on from CAVYJH010000003.1 coordinate 1,133,313, forward strand.
ACATCGCGCCCCCGACGCAGCCGGCCATGGAGACGATCCGCGACGGGGCGCGGGCCTACATGCCCCAAATGAGCCATTGCAACCGGTGCAGGGCCGATGCCGCAGGCATGATCGGTGAAGGCATGAACGCGGAGATCGCGGAGCTGCTGGAAAAGGCTACTCGGCCCGTGCCGACGACGGCGCGGCCTTTTGTCGCGGTGGCAAGCATGGAAGGTCTTTTCGTCAACCAGCATCTCGGTGAGGCAAAGGGTCTTTGGATATATGGGATGAAGGACGGCGCAATCGATTGTCTGGAATGGCGGGGAACGCCGCCTCCGGGGGGAGGGACCGACCGATGGGACCACCTCGTCGATTCCCTGCATGACTGCGGCGCCGTCCTCGCGAGCGGCATCGGACCTATGCCCCACTACGCCCTTGAGCGGGCCGGCATACGGGTGGTGATAATGGAAGGGCTGGCAAAGGAAGGGATCGAGGCGATCTTCTCGGGGAGTGAGATACCGAGGATGCTGCTCAGGATGCCGGGGCGCTGTGGCATAGGCCGGCAATGCACCGGTAACGGCGCCGGGTGTGGATAGGTAATCGGAACAAAAAAGGGAAGGAGGAAAGACCGTGAAAAAACCGAAACACCACATCTTTGTATGCGGAAGCTTCCGTGCCAACGGGGCACCCCAGGGCGTGTGCAACAAGAAGGACTCCCTGCAGTTACTCCAGTATCTCGAACAAGAGCTGTCAGACCGGGGAATGACGGATGTCTCCGTATCGAGCACGGGATGCCTGAAGCTCTGCGACATGGGACCGGCGATGATTATCTATCCTCAGAACTGGTGGTACGGCAGGGTGGAAACGCAGGCCGCCCTTGACGAGATCATCGATGCCCTGGAGGAAGGCCGGCCTGCCGGCAGCTACCTCCTGGGCGGGGAGAGATGAGACCGTGCGCGTCAGAATAAAGGAGATGCGGGACAGGGGCGTTGTGGAGGCTCTTCTGAGAATCTGCCAGGTCGGCAGGCTGGGCACGATCGGCAAAGAGGGGTACCCCATGGTAAAGCCCTTGAATTTTGTCTATCTGGACGGGCGGATATATTTTCACTCCGCTCGCCAGGGCGAGAAGATAGACGATATAGAGAGAGACAACCGCGTATGCTTCGAAGTGGACGTGCCCATCGGTTTTGTGAGGGCCGTGGATCATCCCTGCAAGGCCGATTATCTCTACCGGAGCGTCATTATCAAGGGGCGCGCAGGTGTGGTCGGGGAACGGGATGAAAGGCTGAGGGTTCTGCGAGGGCTCATGGAAAAGTATCAGCCCGAGGGCGGTTATGGTGCCTTTTCCGAAGACAAGCTTGCATTGACGACCGTTGTGGCGATTGACGTAGAAGAGATGACCGGCAAAGAAGACCTGGGCAAAACGCCCTAACCGTCCGAAGCAGGGCGCGCTGTTGTGGAGAAAACCCCAATTATGGTACTACATTGTGGTGCAGGAAAGGCCGAGAAGGGCTGTTTTCGGGAGAGGGGGCTGAAGCATGGGGGATCGGGATAGGCGTCAGGCCGCACTTGACCGGGCCATGGCGGAGAAATACTGCCATAGCACGGGGGCGGCGCTCTATAAAGAGGGCAAATTCGACGAGGCTATCCGGTTCTTCGAGCAGGCCCTCAGCCTCGATGAACAGCCTTATACCCGTTGTGACCTTGGGGTTTCGCTCGTGGCAAAGGGAGACTTCGACCGGGCGCTGAAAGAGATGGCCAGGGCGATTCGGCTTTGCCCCGGCGAGGCCGAATACTACTACCTTCGATCCGAGGTATGGCGGCGCTCGGGAGAGCATGGCCGCGCCGATGCCGATATCGCGGAGGCGGTCAGGCTCGATCCGAACTATCGGAGGGTAGGGCGGATCAGGGCAGGCGCCGAAGCCCTGCGGAAGGCCGCATGCAGCGCGGAGGCTCCGGTCGGCTCCTGTATCGTGCCCTGTCCGGCCTACTGTTGCTATTTCAGTCACGAGCCCGTGGTGCACGGCGTCTGTATCGGGCCGTGGAAGCTCCGGGCCATTCGTCGATTCCTGCGGGAATCGGGTCTTGACGAAGCGGAGTTTCTGGAGCGGCTCCTGTTCAGAGAGGAGGAGCAGCACGCGAGGATGATCCCCCCACACTTCGTCGTAAAGGAAGAGGGGCGGAAGGTTGTCTTTTTTCCGAAGCGGAGGAACAAAGCGCTGGGGAGACGACTCCTGTCTAGTCTGCCCAGGGGAGGAGAGTACGAGCCCCTCGCCTGGGTCACGGCAAAGGCGCGGCCCTGCGCCTTTCTCGATAGCGGGAAATGCTTGGTCCATGAACTCGGGGACGAGCCCGCCCTGCCCGCATGCAAGGAATTCTTCTGTCTGACGGGTCTTGTCTTTTTTTCGCTGGGCCGTCTCGGTCTTATACGCGCATCGGAGATACAGGCAAAAGGTATGGGCGAGTTGAACAGGATTGCCGCGGACACACTGTTTGCGCTCTCGGACGGGCTCTATCCGGATGAGAGCAATGCCGCGCTGCGGGCGCGGATATATGCGGCAATCAGGCATATATAGAAGACAGGGAGCGCATGCGTGCGAAAGTTTTCCTTGACCGGATGCAGGGAGCGTGCTATCTTACACTCATGAACGTATTCTCATGCCCGATAAATTCTATGTTGTCTATATGGTGGTGGGGTAGCTAGCCGGCTATCCCTCTGAACTGTGTGCCGCTTAGGCACCGGGGTAGCCGATCCCCGGGCTTAAGCGGTTTTTTTATGCCCAGCCGCTTCGAGAGCCCAGGTTCTTGAAGCGGCTGATTTTGTTTTAAGGAGGTCCCATGTACCCAGCCTTGAAGGAATTCAAAAGGCTCTGGAAGGAGTTCGACAGGATTACGGTGTATAAGGAAATGGAGGGCGATATGGACACGCCTGTGTCCATACTCGCAAAGTTTTTGTCATATGAAAGGGTTGTTCTTCTCGAAAGCGCCGAACAGAACAAGACGTACAGCCGGTTTTCTTTCCTTGCCGATATGCGCGGCCCAAAACTGGTACTTCGGCAGGATGGTCTCTATCAGGACGGTGTGCTCCTGGGTCCCGTCTCGAGCCTCGGCGACGTGCTCGCCCCGGTCAAAACAGCACCTCATGAAGAATTCGGGGCCTTCTGCGGGGGTTACGTGGGCTACCTCACGTTTGAGTTCGTGGGGGAGTGCGGCATCATGAGAAGGCCGCTGTCGAAAGGGAGCGGGGTGCTGGGCACGCTTTACTTGGTCGACAGATTCTGCGTCTATGACAACCATGCGAACAAGCTCTATCTTGCCGTATCGAAGCGCACGGACGCATCCGACGCAGAAGACGCCTTCCGGGAGATTGCCCGCGAATTCGACAGGATGGAGGATCAGATAGGGGCGCTCGCGCCGCCGGTGCGTGAGCCGGGCCGTCCGCCGGCGCTGAAGAGGAACATTCCCAGGGGGCTCTTCATAGACAAGGTGCAGCGCACGAGGGATATGATCCTGGACGGCGAGGCGATTCAAATAGTGCTCTCCGATTTTCTCGAGGCAGAGGGTGTGGACCCCTTCCAGTTTTACAGAAATCTGAGGAAGATCAACCCTTCCCCCTATATGTACTTTCTCAAGGATAATGATGCGTACCTAGTGGGGTCGAGTCCCGAGATCCACCTGCAGATAAGAGACAGAACAGCCACATTAAAGCCTATCGCGGGCACGAAGCCGCTTAACGGGGCCGGTGCGGGGCGCGGCCCGTCTGTCGACGACGGGCACCCCGCACCGTTGCAGGAAATCATAGACTCGCTGACCAACGACGAAAAAGAGAGGGCTGAGCATCTGATGCTCGTCGACCTTGCAAGGAATGACCTGTCGAGGATTTGCAGGGCAGGGACGGTGCAGGTGAAGAGCTTTATGCAGCCTGAAGTCTACTCGCATGTGGTGCACCTCGTTTCCGAGGTGGAGGGCACGCTCGCGGACGGGGTGAGCGTGTACGAGGCGCTGAAGCAGACCTTTCCCGCGGGCACCGTGAGCGGGGCGCCGAAGGTGAGGGCCATTGAGGCAATAGATGAGATGGAAGACCACGTGCGGGGCCCCTATGCCGGGTGCATCGGGTATGTCGGCTTCGACGGTAGCCTGGACATGGCGATCACGATCAGGACGGCCATATTTGAGGGGCAGAAAGCGCGGCTGCAGGCAGGCGCGGGGATCGTCTCCGACAGCGTGGCCCAAAGGGAGTACGACGAGGTCATGAACAAACTCCTCGTGCTCCTGAAATCAGGAGATCTCGCATGATAGCACTTGTCGACAATTACGACTCTTTCACGTTCAATATCTACGATTACCTGGCGCGCCATGAAGAGGTGCGCGTTTTCAGAAACACCGACGGCCTCGACGGCATAAAGGCGCTTGACTTATCGGGCATTGTCATCTCTCCCGGCCCCTCCCACCCGGCCCACTCCCTCCTGAGCCTGCAGGTCCTCGACCATTTCAAGGGCCGCCTCCCGATCCTGGGCATATGTCTCGGCATGCAGGCGATCGGCCTCCATTTCGGCAAGCGCATCAGGAGGGCGAAAAGCATCATGCACGGCAAGGTCGACTCGATGGAGCATTCCGGGGGCACCCTCTTCTCGGGCATCGGGCCTCTTTTCCGGGCAGTGAGGTACCACTCCCTTGTAGTGGAATGCGACGACCACGACCCGGATGTCTGCGCACGCTCGCGAAGCGACGGCGAAGTCATGGCGATAGAGCATCGGGAGGCAAGGATTTTCGGTCTCCAATTTCATCCCGAATCCTACGCCACCCCGGACGGCATGCGGTTCATAGAAAACTTCCTGGAGGTATGTAATGGAAAGCATTGAAAAGCTGAGGGCGGACACACACCTGACCTATGAGGAGACGCAGGCGGTCTTCGACGCGATGCTCGACGGCCGTATGGAGGAGGCCCAGATCGAGGAAGTGCTCACCCTCCTTGCGGAAAAAGGGGAGACGGAAGAAGAGATTGCGGGCGCTGCCCAAGCAATGCTCAGCCGCGCCGTCAGGCTCCCACATACCTTCGACAGGCTTCTCGATACCTGCGGCACGGGCGGCGACAACAGCGGCACCTTTAACATCTCCACAACATCGGCTATCGTATGCAGTCTCTTTCTGCCGGTGGCAAAGCACGGGAACAGGGCGGTCAGCTCCAGGTCGGGCTCGGCGGACGTGCTCGAAGCGCTCCACGTCCCCATAGACCTGGATGCGGACGCGGCGTCGCTCTTTCTGAAGGAGAAGAATTTCGTCTTCATTTTTGCGCAAAAGTTTTTTCCCGCCATGAGATTCGTGACAGGGGTGAGGAAGAAGATGGGCAGGCGGACCGTCTTCAACCTGGTTGGTCCATTGTGCAATCCTGCCAGGCCTGATTCCCAGATGATCGGCATTTTCAAGAAGGAGGCCATGTCCACCTACCTGGGCGCCCTTGAGATACTGGGCATTCCCAACGTGATGCTCGTATCGAGCGATGACGGGCTTGACGAGATCAGCTTGTCGGCGCCTACGGTCTGCTACCACAAGCGGGGCTCGTCGGTGCGCAGGATCGAGTTCGATCCACGCGAGTTCGGCATCCATGCAGACCTGGAGGCGATCAGGGGGTACGAGCCGGCCGCGAACGCCCGGATCATGAAAGAGACCCTTCTTGGCGGCCATCCCGACCTTGTCAACGTGGTGGCGATCAATGCCGCCTTCGCACTCATGGCCGCGGACGTTGAGGAGAGACTCGTGCCCGCGTTCTTCCTGGCGAGGGAAGCGATCCGCAGCGGCAGGGCGTACGAAAGGTTGATGGACCTGGCGTCATGATCGCCCGCATACTGGCGACAAAGAGACAGGAGGTGGATGCGCTCAAGGGGGCCACGGCCGGACGGAGAAGGAAGCCCGTACGCCCGCTGGCGTGCAAGGACCCCGTCAATATCATCGCCGAGCTGAAGAGGCGGTCGCCTTCGGCGGGATTCATAGGCGAGGTAGGCAGCGAGAGGATTCGGACCTATGCACGATACGCATGCGCCATAAGCGTGCTCACCGACAGCACCTATTTCGGGGGGAGCCTGCAGTTTCTGACGGAGGTGTCGGAGATGACGGAGCTTCCGGTCCTCTGTAAAGACTTCATCATCGACCCCGTTCAGATCGACCTCGCCTACGCGGCAGGGGCGGACCTGATCCTCCTGATCGCGAGGATCATGAGCAGGGAAAAGCTCGAAGCCCTTTATTGGCACGCCCGCGGCCTCGGTCTCGCCTGCCTCGTCGAGCTCCACGATGAGGCCGACCTGGACAGGCTCGCAGGGCTGGATGCGCCCATCCCCGGCGTCAACGCCAGGGACCTCGATACGCTGGCCATAGACCTCGACGCCGCGGCCCGCCTGCTCGGCCGCCTGAATGCGCCTGTGCGTGTCGCGGAAAGCGGCATAAAATCGAGACGGGATATAGAACGCCTGGGGTGTGCCAATGCGTTCCTCATCGGTGAGACGTTGATGAGATCGCATGATGTGGAAGGGACTTTCAAGGAGCTGCTGCATGGTGAACATTAAGTTCTGCGGGATGACGGAGCTGGATGACTGCAAGATGGCCGTGGACCTGGGCGTGGGTTTCATAGGCTTTGTGTTCTATAAGAAGAGCAGGCGCGCCGTCACGCCCGGCAGGGTGAGTCGGATCGTAGAGGGACTGAACCGGGCAGTGCTGACGGTCGGCGTGTTCGTGGAAGAAGACGATCGTGAGATAGAGAGGGTCAGGCGCTTCTGCGGCCTCGATTTCGTGCAGGTCTACAGGGAGTCGGCGTGCGAGCGCTCGATCAGGGTGCTTCCGGTGGCTGAGAGGCTTCCCAATGTGCCAGGGGAAGGATTGCTTCTCTTTGACAGCGCATCCGAGGGCATTGGCGGCTCCGGCAAGTCCTTCGACCGCGGTCTCCTGAAGGGGTGCGAGACCCTGGATCGGGCGTTCGTTGCGGGAGGGGTCGACGAGCAGAATGTCGAAGAGATCCTGCGCATGAGGCCCTTCGGCATCGACCTCGTCAGCTCCATAGAGGCGTGCCCGGGCAGAAAAGACTATGCGAAAATGGAAAGCTTCGTCAAAAAAGTGAGGGGATTTACATGCTGAGATACTATGGACGGTGGGGCGGCCAGTTTGTTCCGGAGACGTTGATACCGGCCCTCGACGAGTTGGAGGGGGCATTTCAGGCATTCAGGAAGGACAAGGCGTACCGGGGGGAACTGTCGGCGCTGCTCACCGGTTTCGCGGGCAGGCCCACCCCGCTCTATCGCGCGCGGAACCTGAGCAGCCGCCTCTCCTGCGAGATCTACCTCAAGAGGGAGGACCTGCTGCACACGGGTGCGCACAAGATCAACAATACGCTGGGCCAGATCATGCTCGCCAGGTTTATGGGCAAGAAGCGGATTATCGCCGAAACCGGCGCCGGCCAGCACGGGGTGGCGACGGCAACGGCATGCAGCCTCTTCGGCATGGAGTGCGACGTCTACATGGGGCGGACCGACGTGGAGAGGCAGGCCGTGAACGTCGAGCGCATGAGGATGCTGGGCGCGCGGGTGATAGAGATCGACAAGGGGGGAGGAACCCTCAAGAACGCCATCAATGAGGCCTTCAGGGATTGGGTCGCGAACGTGAGGACGACCCATTACCTGCTCGGGAGCGCGGTGGGGCCCCATCCCTTTCCGGCCATAGTCGCCTATTTCCAGTCGGTAATCGGAAAAGAGGCGAGAAGACAGGCGCTCTCGGCGCTGGGCACGCTGCCCGATTACGTCGTCGCCTGTGTAGGAGGCGGGTCGAATGCCATCGGCATTTTCAGGGGCTTTGTGGCCGACCCCTCCGTGGCCCTCATCGGGGTGGAAGCGGGCGGCAGGGGCCTCGCTCCGGGTGAGCACGCGGCAACGCTCACGGCGGGAAGGCCCGGTATCTTCCACGGGGCCGTCAGCTATCTTCTGCAGGATGACGACGGACAGATAGGGGAGGTGGACTCTGTCTCCGCGGGGCTCGACTACCCCGGTGTCGGGCCGGAGCACAGCTACCTTAAGGAAAAAGGGCGGGCACGCTACGAGGTCTGCAACGACGGGGATGCCCTTGATGCCTTCCGGCTGCTTGCCAGGATCGAGGGCATCCTGCCCGCCCTGGAGAGCGCCCATGCCATCGGGTTCGTCATGAGGGAGAAGGACCGCTTTGCGGGCAAGACGCTGATCGTGAACCTCTCCGGGAGGGGGGACAAGGATATGGAGATTGTGAGGAATAGAGAGGCCAGTCATGGGTAAGCTCGGGATCTATCTCGTTGCCGATTATCCCTCAAGGGGCACCTTCCTAGAAGCCGTGCGGTCCTGCCAGGACCTGGGGGTTGACTTTCTGGAGATAGGCTTTCCCTTCTCGGACCCCGTCGCCGACGGCGAGGTGCTGGAGCGGGCATCGCAGGAGGCGCTGAAGCAGGGCGCCATGGGCGACTTCATCGAAGGCTTCAAGGAGGCGAGGGCGATATTCGAGGGGCGGATGTACATCATGACCTATGCGAACCTTGTCTACAGCCCGGGCGTGGCAAGGTTTATCGACAGGGTGGGACCTGTAAGCGGGCTTATCCTCGCCGACCTGCCCCTACGGGAAATACCGCTCTTCGAGAAAGGGATCAAGGGCGCTTCCATCAACATCATCAGGTTCCTCACCCCCGAGAGCCGGTCCGAAGACATTGCGCTGGCCCTGAGAGGAGCGCGCGATTTCATCTACTTTGTCTCGAAGAGAGGGACCACGGGGGGCGGCTTCGAGCTGGATGGAGAGACAAGGGAGAAGATCGGCCAAGTCAGGGGAAAGGGCGTCCCCGTCTATGTGGGCTTCGGCATACAGGGGAAGAGGGACGTGGACAAGGCGTACGAAGCGGCCGACGGCGCGATTATAGGGACGAAGGCGGTGGTTGAGCTGGAGCGTGGAATAGGCGCATTCAGGGAGTTCCTGACTTCGCTCAGGTGATAGCGTGGATAAAGGGCGTGCGGGCGGCGGCACGGAGGGAACGCTCCCTCTGCGGCGCCCTGCTCGCCATGTGCCCTCCGGCGTACGGCAGTACGCCTCCGGTCAACATGGCTCACAGTGCATCCACATATGAAGCATCCCCTCCATGCCGCCGTCCACCCGATCCGGCATCGAGTACCACCATGATCGATGCCGGAATTGGAGGGGTGCACATGGGGGGGCCGGCGATGCACCCGCCGGCCTTCATCATGCGAATTGCGGTAGTGACTCAGTTTGACCGGCACGAAAAATGAGTAGGCCGGGTTATGGCACGGAGATTACTGTGTAAGAATAGTTTGACATTCTTTTAATAGAAGGATAGTATTTTCTCGTCTGTCTGATCGGATGGATTCTTGAACAACTCCGGTGCCAGCCAAAGCCGTTCGGGAGCAATAGAGGAGATAGGCACTGACCTACAAATCTCGGTGTATCACAGAGGTTTGTGTGGGTCAAGATATTTCTGTATCGATATTTCTGTATCGACTACTCGTAGTAAACACCTCTGTACCCCTACACTTATTAAGTGGACACAAAAAAAGAACGGCGATAGAATAACGGAATGCGAAGGCGCGCAGATTTATGCCTTGCTTTGGCGATTGCAATGTTGGGGGTATTGGGCGTGCTGATACCTCCAAAAACTCCCACGGCCATAGTTGGTTTCCTTTTAACACTTTTCTCATTGTCGTTTTATATATAGCGTTCCACATAAATAATTCTCGTATTATGTTGTTATATCTAGACATTCCCCCAGATTTGTGGTTACATATGGATCGTGGCCCAGAGATACATCGCCCCCAATCCCGAGAACGCATCCCTCGCCGATCTCCAGGCGACTAGAAAAGCGGGGAACAGGGAAACCGACCGGAGATGTCTCGTGATTATCATGCTCCTCGTCGGTTCCACCCGGGAACAGGTAATGAAGACGGTCGAACTAACTGACGACGCAATAAGAAAGATTGTCAGAGCCTTCAACCTGTACGGCGTCGACGGTCTCGTCGCCAAGAAGAGACCGGGCCGGACTCCTCTTATTTCGGGCAGTCAAAAGGAGAAAATCATCGAAGAATTCGAGGAGCCGGGACGCGCCCAGAGGACCTTCTGGACCGCGACTGCCTTCCATGGCCACATCGCCGAAAAATACAAGGTGGAGTGCTCTTATGAGACGGTGCGGCGCCTCCTGCATGAAAAGGGCTATGTTTTGAAAGTGCCTCAGCCTTGGCCGGACAGGCAGGACGAGAAGGCCAGGGAAGAGTTCCGCGAGACCCTCTGCGAGCTGGCAAGAGACCCGGAGACAGAGCTCTGGTACGGCGACGAGACGGGAGTGGAGGGAGAGCCGAAACCCCGGCGGAGCTGGGCGATCAAGGGGTCAAATCCCAAAGTAGTACATAACGGGGATCATGTTCGTCTGAACATCCTGGGGACTGTCTGTCCCCGCACCGGAGAGTTCTTCGCCATTGAGGCAAGTCATTGCGACAGCGAGATCTTTCAGGTCTTCCTGGATGAAGCTGCTCAATCAATAACTCCGACCAGGAAACGGAACATTCTTATTCTCGACAACGCGACTTGGCATAAACGGAAAAAGCTCAACTGGCATTTCTTCGAACCCCTCTATCTTCCTCCCTATTCGCCCGACTTCAACCCCATCGAGAGAATCTGGCTGATCATGAAGGCCGAGCACTTCGCGAACATCCACTGCAGGAACAAGGCCGCCCTGATCGAGAAGACCGATCGCGCGCTTTGCGAGTTGATGGACAACCCGACGAAAGTTGCCTCTGCCGCGACTCCAATCGAGAATTAATTATGCGGAACGCTATAGTATGGACGGCTCCTTGGATAGAAAAGAGACTGTGGAGGAGATGTTCTGCGTTGGTATTAGCAGCGTTATTATGGGCGAGCCTCGGTTGTGTTATATGGCCCACTGAACCGTTTAAGATTGAGGTTAGAACGACATTGTGGCACTCTTTTGTATTTCTTTCTCCAGAAAGACAACTTGTTCCGACGAACCTTGCCGTATATATGCAAGTCACCAACAACGGTGATTCGGTAAATAGAATAGACAGTTATGGTGTCAAAATACTCATTCCGTCTTTATCTGATTCAGGGGCAATCTTAGAAAAGTGGTATCCTCTGAAGGCCGTTAAGGGATTGGATAGTAGCATATATTCTGTATCAGAAAAAGAGGGGCTATCTAAAGCAAGACGATTGGATTTTAACGAAGTGGATTTTATAGAAACAGCAAAAACCCACATAGACCCAAAAGATAAAATTTCAGGCTGGTTGTTTTTTGAGATTGCTTCAGCAGTAGACGGATCAATAAATCCGGCTACAGCGATAGAAATCACTTTAAGCGATGTTACTGGCCACGTTCAGACCTACAAACACAATTTTAGAAATGCAGAAAAACACAAAGGCACAAAAGATTACCTTGATTCTATAGCACTAAAATATCCACATTTTAAATTGCTGGGATTCACTGACTTGAGTGGCTATAAGGGCACACAACCTACAAACTGATTTTTGCCGTGACTTACCTCTTCCCCTCTGCCATAATAAGGGGGGGGCGAAGGGCCCGTTCGTAACAGTTTAGTCCCCCTTCTGCGCCATGCCTGTCAGCTTGTGTTCTGATACAGGGCAGCCTGGGCCTTGGCGGTATCGGACGTAAGAAGAATTTGGAGAAACTCCCGTGGATTTCTTCCCTGCCTGAGTGCGGTGAGTATAAGGCTGGGCAGGACGCTATGCGTTCTCAATCCGCTTATGGATCGAGTGCCGAACATGATTTTCCGGAAGATTACCAGAAAGCGGATCGACTGCTCCGCTTGATTGTTTGTCGGCTGCACCCCGGGGTAGCGAAGAAAGGTGAAGAAGTTCTTGCGATCCTTGATGAGGGAGACTCGCAAGGCTTCGGCAGGCTTGTAACCGAGCGGGTCTTTACAGAGCTTTTTGAGTTCCGAGACGAGCCGCTTTTCAATACGGGGCGCCTGCTTCCACGTCCTTGCGCCGGAGAGAAGTTCCCGCCCCAGCGCACAGGCTTTCGAGAAGACTAAGCTTACCCCCATTGTCAAGACAATTATGAGGCATGCTTAAGGTGGATTCCCTCCTCTGTCTGAAGTGTTGGTTCTGGGGCAAGAGCAGCCCCATGGTAAACCTCGCTAGGGGTCCTATAGCCGAGGGCCGAGTGCGGCCGCTCCTGGTTGTATCGGCGGAAGAAATCTCTTAGGCCCCGTATTGCTTGTCCTACGTTGGCGTAATCTTTGAGATAGACCTCCTCCCACTTAACGGTCCGCCAGAGCCTCTCGATGAAGATGTTGTCAAAAACGCGGCCCCTACCGTCCATGCTTATCGCGATGCCGTTGTTCTTCAGAACATTGGTAAAATCCTTGCTCGTGAACTGCGACCTCTGGTCGGTGTTGAAGATCTCCGGGACGCCGACGGCAAGAGCATCTTCAAGGGCCTCCATGCAGAAGGCGGCGTCGAGGGTAAGGGAGACCTTCCAGGAGAGCACATAGCGGCTATGCCAGTCCATGACCGCCGTCAGATAGATGAAGCCCTTTCTCATGGGGATGTAGGTAATGTCCGAGCAAAAAACCTGATTGGGCCGCGAAACGTCCACGCCTTTGAGGAGATAGGGATAAACGATGTGTTCCTTATTGGGCCGGCTCAGCTTCTTCTTCGGGACGACGCCCTGCAGGCCCATTCTCCTCATGAGACGGACGATGCGTTTCCGGTTGACCTTGAAGCCTTGTCGTCTGAGCCAGGCCGTCATCCTTGCAATGCCCCACGTCGGGTCCTTCGTGTATTGATGGTCGATGAGCCCCATGAGATGAAGATTGAAGTCGGAGACCGGGACCGGCCTATAGTAGAAGCTCGACCGGGAAAGGCTCAAAAGCCCGCACTGCCGGATGATGGGAATGACCTTGTTGTTCATGTCGACGAGCCCCCTTTTCTCCTGGAGTGAAGAATCCCCGACTTTTTTTTAAGCCAGTCCACCTCCACCTTGAGCTGGCCGATCCGCTTCAGCAGCTCGTCTCTTTCCTCTTCCTGAGCTTTTTCCTCTTTCGCCTGCTTGGAAGAAAAAAGACCGGGAAGGTTCTCCAGGGCCTGCTTCCTCCACTGGGCGATCTGGTTGGGGTGAACATGATACTCGCTTGCCAGTTCGGCGATGGTCTTCTCGTTCTTCAGGGATTCGAGCACCACCTTCGCCTTGAATGTTCCGTCGTACCGCTTTCGATGATCCGTCATTCTTTCCTTCCTCCTCCTCTGAGATATTTCACTCACAGAGAGGGGAGATTGTCCACCTTAAGTGGCTGTCCAGGTTCTGGGGGTAAGTATAGACCGCGGCGATGCCGGCGCAAAAGGCTTCTGCTTTTCTGTCGCGGTCCTTTATGAGCAGAAGCTCTCGGGTGATTTCCTTGGCCTGAGTGATAAGATGGCTCAGACAGGCTTGCCGCGCCTTGGCATGTGCGCCGTTATAGGCGGCGTAGCGGTCGGTGACCAGGATGCCCTCAAAGCTCGATCCCAGGATAGATTGGGCCACTTCCGTCGATCGGTGGCGGTCGATGTGGAAGAGCGCCAGATCAGGATTCCCCGCGTACCACGCATAATGGCCTATGCCGTCATTTCGCCACGAGGTCTCATCGGCATGGATGACGGCCGATGCCTTGATTTTCTCTCGCAAGTCTTCATAAATAGCCGCCCCTTTTTGCACCGCCTGCCGGTCGAACCCCAATGCGGAGGCGCACACAAATTCCAGACCGAACAACGCCCTGAAGACCTCAGTGACTTTTCTGTAAGGCATCCCTATCCGATACCGTAAATATATGGCGACGGACTTCGCCACCGGCCCGATAGGGGCATTAAGAAGCTCATCCTCTCCCCCTTGAACCACCGACCGGCGACAATGGCCGCAGTATGCCTCTTCGTGCACATACCTCGTAATGATCGTCCGGGGACGAAGCAGAATGTCTTCCTGGAGATGCTCGCTGACTTGCCCTGTGGGCAGAAGGCTATCGGATCCGCAATGAGGACATATCGAAGGGGCGGGAAGGTGAACGGTTCTGTCCACACGCGCAGGCTTGGGTCTGGACCATCCGGGATGGCCAGTAGGAGCGCCTCGCTTCTTCCTTGTTCCGGCAGGGCTGCCGCTTTCTGAAGGAGGTTTGTTTGCCTTGAACTGTCTGCGATGGAGCGCGGTATTCTTCGCTTTCAGTTCCGCATTCTCTTTCTCCAGAATCCGGACCTGTTTCATGACTGCGTTCAACCGGGCGTCCAGTACATCGATAATGCGAAGATGTTCGTCGTACACCTCATCGGCACGCCGGTATCCTTCAAAAACCCACGTGGTGGACAGTCCATCCAGATGCGGACAATGATCCGTATAAGGGCAGCTAAAGCCATACGGTGGATACGCGGGACGAGGCACGGCGCCTATTCGCGCTCCAGCTTAAGAATCTCCCAGTTGAGTCTGGAGAGTTCCTGCAGAAGAAGCCACATTCTCCTATACCGCTTGGTCATCTCCTCTGCTTCCCTCACGATTCCTTTTCTCACGTACAGGGATACCGTTTTCCCCTTCGCCTTCGTGGTAAGACCGTAGCCGGACATGGAAGGAGATTTGGCTACCGTTCCGATAAGGAAGACGTCAAGATGTGCAACGATGTCCTCCCTGAGCCTATCCCGACGCTTTTTTAGAATATCGACTCTCTGCATGCCATCCTCCATATAAGAGTATATATACTCTTATTATTTTAACGATAAAATCACCGTTAGTCAACAGTTTTATTGAATGTCAGGTGGATTCTAGATGAATAAAACTAGGAAGAGGACTAAACTGTTACGCCCGTTCTTCAGGGGGCGAAAGGGACGTTCTTCACCGCTTTCACTGGAGGGCATCGTAGTTCCGTTTATTCCGTTTATCCCTCCGGGTTCCTCTCCTTGGCAATCCCGCCCAGCATGCTCTAACTTTTCCTCAATCTATCCGTTTCCAATCAAATTGATCTCTTCTTCTTTGCCTGTCGCTTCGTTTACTAAGAAAAGTTTTCCCTGGTCCTCTTTGGGAGGCGAAGGGGACGTTCTTCACCGCTTTCACTGGAGGGCATCGTGGACGTAGTTCCGTTCATTCCGTTTATCCCTCCGGGTTCGTCTCCTTGGCAATCCCGCGCAGCATGCTTCTAACTTTTCCTCAATCTATCCGTTTCCAATCAAATTAATCTCTTCTTCTTCGCCTGTTGCTTCGTTTACTAAGAAGAGTTTTCCCTGATCCTCTTTGTAGAGCTGTTCATTTGCATTAAGCAATTCAATGCCATGAACGGACCCATCGGGACCCACGTCCACATTCAATTCATCACTAATCTTAAGAGTGAGTACCTGGGCAGTTGTTTCCTGCAGTCTTATGTAAGCAATGTTGTATCTCGGATCATGGCTTATTTTCATTCTTTGCCTCCTGCCGTCAGAAGAACTTCGTTATCACTGTAATAACGATCCAGTCCGCGCCCTCTCTGACCGCCAACACTTCGACCTGCTTTGTCGTATATATCTTTCCCTGCCACTCATTCCGAGACACGAAGTTCCTTCTAAACCCCGTACGACCGAATTTCGCCGGGAACTCTTCGCCATCTTCAATCGTCTGGATGACCTCATACTCCGTTGCTCCTCTCTCAGCCATCCTTTCTGCTGCATGGGAATGGATTCTTATTGACACGTTACATTGGCCACTGCGTTTGATTGCTACCGAGCATCATAAGAATGATCATAAAAGCCCATCCACCATTTGTCAAGATTAACCTCACCCGCCCACCTCAACCTGGTAAATAAGTGAGGAGGGGCACTACCGGGCGCTTCTCTTGTCAGCGTGATTGAGGAGTAATCTCCTCCAAAGCAAAAATGGTGCCTTTTTCGAAGAATATCTCACGCGGCGCGTCCGGACCCGTCTCACGGAGCTGTCTTATGCGGGTGAGGTTGGCGTCTTTCTCTCCGTGTGTTACGTCAGGGTTATCAAAAACCCAGCGGGGAAAACCGGCAAAACTGGTCACCTCCATGCTGTTGAGATTGACAACTTGGACCACAATGGTTCCTGTTTCTTCGTACCATCCGACCATGACGACGTTCGGAGCCACTTCACGGCTCTTGGTAACTTGATAGGCCCTCCTGCTGCCGAAGGGTCCACTGACGACCTCGTAGCTTATATTCTCCTCGCTCTTATACGCGACGTGGTATTCCCAACCGTTTTCGTACCGGTACTTGATCTTCTTGCCGACCAGGGCGTGTGGCATAATTGTTTCCTCCTCAGCCGTACCCCTTTGCCGCCAGGCCATAGGTCACGGTTCCGCACTCATCGAGTGTAACATTCGATATCGCTTATGGCCAGCAAAATCTATCCTTCCAGCAGGTTGTACGCACTTCATTCCGTCTGCAAATCTTCGCATGGAGACCGAAATCAACGCCTTCTTCCTCTCCGGAACTCCAACTTCAGCAACTCAAGTACATTGTAGATAATGGGACAGACCGTGCTGTTGTCGACGACCTGTATCAGTCTCGATCTGAAATCACGCTTGTGCAGGTTGGGAAATGACCTGCAATTGTCGGGGCGCGCCTCATATACGGTGCAGAGCTTGTCTTGCAGGAACGGGCAAGGCGCTTGTCTTGAGACGTAGGTGCCTTTGTCTTCTCCCGGTTGCAGATATGCATTTATCAGCTCGTCTTCGGCAAGAAGCAGCACCTCAGCCAGCCGACGGATGTCCTTCTTTGCCAACTGCGGGGTCATGACCTTGCAGCACTTCGCGCACGCGCAACAGTCGATCATGGCCGCTACCGCTGCATAATGGTGGGCGACTGTACGATCCAGCCCGGCCTGCGAAATGTCACTGCCCTTAAAGAATGTGCGAAAGCGCCAGTTCTCGTCTTGCTTCCTCTCGGCCAAAACCCCAGCCTTGTCAATGTCGGTCTCGATATCCATCTCGGTCCTCGCCGTATCTAACCGGATCTCTCCGGTATCCTGCGTTTCGTGGGCGACCCGTACCCGTCATCGCGGCCCTCACCAATCATTACCATGTGAAATCCATAATGGCAAGCGAGAAATGGACACGAGAAATGGACACGACTCAATGCTTTTCCTGCAATACAGCCTTTCGTGGTAATTATTACAGATGTGGCCGGAGCAGAGATGGTGAAGGCGGGGAGAGGGACCAAGTCACGTCGGTCAACTACGCCCCCGACCCCCCTGCCGATGTTCACTGTCCCGTAAGGCCCTCTCCACTTCCTCTCGTCTGTTTGATCTCTCGCGCAATGCCTTGATAGCCCCGGATAGTCCCATCAGCGTCCCGTAGTGGTGTTCCGTTGAGCAAACAGTCCATCACCGTTCCATCCTTCTTCTTCAACTTCACTTCCAAGTAGTCCACAAAACCCTGTTCTTTAATTGCCTTCACGTACGTTCCGCAATCTTTCTGGTTGACGTACGTGTCGACCGCACGCAG
Source organism: uncultured delta proteobacterium (assembly GCA_963768735.1). GTDB lineage: Bacteria > Desulfobacterota > Syntrophorhabdia > Syntrophorhabdales > WCHB1-27 > BOG-1155. The sequence goes on from CAVYJH010000003.1 coordinate 1,150,781, forward strand.
CCCCTCGGTCTCGTCCTTTGTATACCCGAACAGGGTCAGAAAAGAGCGGTTCACATCGGTGAGCCTTCCTTCTCCGTCTGTGATGAATATGGCATCCCTTGAGTCCTCGAAAAGTGTCCTGTACTTTTCTTCGCTTTCCTTGAGGGCCTGTTCTGTTTGTATGCGTTTCGTGATATCCCGGAGGACGCCAAGGACGCCGACTATGCGACCTCCTTCCCGTAAGGCCGTTGTGCTGATATGCACCCATGCTATGTCGTCTGCCGCCCTTTGGTAGGCAAATTCGTAGGGTGGTACCCGCTCTCCCCGCACCGAGGCTCTGAAATGGCCTCGAACGGTCTCCCGCTCCTGTGGCCGGACCAGGTCAAACAAGCTTTTTCCCACAAACCATTCCCGCGGATACCCTGCTCTCTTGGCCACCACATCATTCACGAAGGTAAACCGTCCTTCCGTATTAAAGGTGAAGACCCCGTACTGCATGCCCTTCAGAATCGTCCTGAAGCCGGGCTCGCTCTTATCCAGCAACTCTTCTTCCCTCTTGAGGTCGGTGATGTCCAGAGAGGCCACCACCGCATGCGTAACCTGACCGGCGCCGTTGAAGTAGGGGGAATAGAAAACGCGGTAGTATCTTGGCCCCTCTCCGGGAAACTCCAGCCAGTTTTCGTAACGCACCACGTTGCCGGCAAAACATTGGTCCAGATGTTTCTTGATGAGTTTTCTGAAGGTTGCTTCCCCCCACACATGTGCCACCGAGTTGCCAACGATGTCCTTTCTGTTCCTTCCATGATCACGGCAGTAGGCTTCGCTCGCGAAATCATAAACGTAGGATCTGCTGATCAGCGTGGTGGAATCAATGAAGCTACTCGTAACGGACTTATCCGTGCCTTTGTTACCTTCCTGAGCCGGTTCGATCTGTTGCTGTGTTGACTTGTCAGGACGTTCCATGTTATTCCTCCTCGCGCGCTATCGGTTACAAACACATCTGCCAGGTACATGAAAACAGGCAGATCCACATCGCGACAAAAGCAAATAAAACCCGAGGCTGCTTCGTAAGCTATCTTAGCAGAATACGCGGTCCGATTCTACAGGGCAGTTGACGTCGGGACTCTCAGGGACGTAGATGACTGACTTGACATGAAAGGGAGAAGGGGACGCTTTGCTGCCCCTCTCTCGTGCGAATGTTTGCCCCCTTCCGATGCGTTAGCTGATCGCCGGCGACGTGAGAGAAAGGCACTCTGCAAGCTTTGCTTGGCCGGGAGAGCCATGAGGGAAGCCCGTTCGTCATGCGGTGTGCTTTGGAGCGGGGCTCACCATTTACGGCTATCCTAGGCGGTGTTCTCGGTTTCGGATCCGTCTCGACGCCGGCGTCTCTGTTTCACGCCGTCCGATTGTTCAGGAACTCTTTGAAAATACGGTAGTGTTCGGTATCTTCATATCGGACTGATTCTATCCGGTGACCATCGAAGCTGTAGATAGTTGCGTGAGGACAGGCGAGGAGGATAGGGGAGTGGGTAGCGACGACGAATTGAGCATGGCCATCGCTCGTCATGGCGGTGAGCAGACGCAGCATTTCGAGTTGAGTCTTAGGGGAAAGGGCCGTCTCCGGTTCATCGAGGAAGTACAAGCCCTTTAGGCGATATCGCGCCCTGAAAAAAGACATGATGGACTGGCCGTGTGACTGTGTGAGAAGTGATTGACCGCCAAAGTAGTCAAGGGTAGCGGGAGAGGCGGCCGCCCACTCGTCCAAGAACCGTACAAAGTCCTGAAAAATCGAGCCGCCGAAGAACGAGCCGGGAACCGGATCAGCGTCCCAGGTGACGGAAATGTAACGGTCAAACTTGTCTTCATAGCGGTTGTTCTCAAAGCGACGCCGCTCGACCTCTCTCCATATATGAATGCCGCATTTGCGAGCCAGGGCCTCCAGCAGTGTGGACTTACCCGAGCCGTTTTCGCCGACGAAAATGGTGATGGGGGTGTCGAAGGACATCCTGATCGGATGTCGAAATAGGGCAACATTGAACGGATAGCACGCGGCGTCGGGAGGATATTTTTCAGGATGGATGGTTACGGAATTAAGATGCATCTTCTCTCTTTTTATCGTCATCGGGTTCGAAGCAATTTCTCGCCTACCCTGTCTCCGGAAGCCTGTGCCACACGTCCGCGCAATCCTTTCCAACTGTACCATTCGCAATCGGTTCTGTCGAGCGAAATCTATCCTTGCAGGCACTCAATAGGAGTTCACGCCATCGACAAAGTCTTGTTCGTCCATATTGCCGATGCCTGACCAGTAGGCGGGCCAGGTCGCGTCGGTAATGGGTGGATTCTCGACGGCTGTAGAAGGAACATGTCCGGAAAAGTAGCTCCCCCGGTATAGTGCCTGTTTTGCGCTATCCCTTTTGAGTTGCGGAAAGAGCTGCGTCAAGGAATCATTCAGGTAACCCTGCATGCCGTAGGCTTTCGAAAAAGTGTAATAGCTCGCGAACTGCGCCGGCGTTGTCGAGAGATCACAGTTCAGGGAGGTGTAGTCGGTCGCCATGAGGGTATCGCCGGAAATCGTGAAGACCTTAAACGCCGGGTTGTTGCCGAACAGGGGGCTTATACCGCCCGCTATGTCGAGCACATGACCGGGCTGCACGATGCGGTATTCGTCCAAGTGCGTATGGGCGCCGAGGGTGAAGGTTATGAGGTCCGGATGCCGGGAAAGTATCCGGAGAAAACTCGTCTGGTAGCCGAGATCCGTGTTCCACCACATGGCAGCGGTCGTGACCCGACCGTCGGTCAGGGTGCAGCCCGACTCGTTGGCTCCGGGTGGCAGGTGCATGAGGAGCCAGACTCTTTTCCCGTCGGCCCGGGCTGAAGCAAGCGTGGTATTGAGCCAGGTGAGTTGAGCGGTTAACCCGCCCGGAGAGGTGCTAGTATCGGCCGAGGAGTACTCGAACGTGTTGAGCCCTAGGACCACGAGGCAGAGGCTGGGGATTTCCACGGAATAGTAGCCTCCGCTCGTGAAGGTAGTGAGAAATGTCTGCTCGTCGACGATGCCGTTGAGGAATTGCGAGTAAAAAAGCCGGGCCGTGCTGGAGAGGAAAGCGCTTTCGGCTCCGACCCCCCCATAGGAATCTGCATTTCCGAGGGCGAACAGCACGGGAAGGTTCCCCACGGCAGAGCGCACCTGCTCCATGAAAAAGGCAACCGTCTTGTCGGCGAAAGCCTGCGCGGCCGCGACGTCTTGTGAGCCGTAGAGTGAGTAAAAGATTGTTTCAAAATTGTGGCCGAGAATGTCGCCCGTATAGATAACGAATGGGCTCGCTCCGAGGTTCCGGCTCACGGCCGAGAGGGTGAGCGCAAGGAGCGGGTAGTTGGTGTCGAATTGGGTAGCGCCGTTGGCCCCCCATGGCGAAGGCGTCGTTACCTGCGATCTCTGAAAAATTGCCTGCCACCCGCTGACATCCGTCGTGTTAAGCGCCGCAAAGAGAGTCGGGTCATAAAAGGGATTGAAATGGACGTCCGAGAAGACGACCACCGGGAAAGATGCCGGGCTGCTCCCACATCGGGTATTCATCGTGCCCAGGAAAAGGCCGCCCGCGACCGCCCCGGCCGTGTAGAGCAAGAAATTCCTGCGGGTTACACCGCGGACTATTTTAAAGTCCTCGTTATTGCCGGCCAACTTCAACTCTTCGCCCGTGAGGATCCTGTTGCCCCATTCTGAATTTGCGTCAGCCATCGGTACTCTCCTGTGATTGGGCATTTGTTGTTTACGTAAGCCCGAAATTTGGATTGTCAACACTTTTGACCCCTTTTGCGCAAATAAAATTGACCCCCCTCCGGCATCAATAGTACCCCGCTTCTTTCCACTTTTTTTTGAAAACCCTTCTTTCACCCGTTGTGGGAATGATGGAAAGGTGCGGGAGACGTGAATAAATATCTATCAAGGCAACTTTCTTTACTATTGGCTTGATAGATATTGTGCGATAATCAATATGGGATCGCATCGCTGCGCATCCGTAACTCATCATGGGGAGGCAGAAGTGTCGGACAAAAAATACGATTCTCCTGAAAGTAGCCGCAACATAGGCGACTTTGAGAACGCAGTAGAGGAAATGAAGAAGGATAAGGCGCGACCGGAGAAGATTAATGATTGCCTCTCGTCGCTTGGTCCCGATCAGGCTTATAACATCAACCGTCTGACCGGTCTCGCCGGAGAATTGCTTTCAGGCGCCTTCGCCCTCTATAGTCGTATCGAAGACGGAGTCTTTTCTTTGGCAGGGCAATGGCAGACCCCACCGGGATTTAAGGCAAAGGACGCGCCTGCCGGATACATTTGCCGTGATGTGATCTGCAGCGACAACGAAGATATCTTCATCTCCGATCTTCCCCGAACACCCTATGTGGATTCTGATCCCAATGTGTGCACCTATGCCTTGCAGACTTGCTGTGGACAGGTAGTCAAGTGCACGGACAAAATCTTAGGATCCTTGTGCGTAATGTATCGGTCGGACTATCTGCCCACCGATGAAGACCGGCGCATCCTTCGCGTTATAGCTTCCGCTATCGCGAGCGAGGAAGAGAGAAAGAGGGCCGAAAAAGACTTGCGCACCAGCCGCAGGCAGCTCACTATCGCCATGGATATGGCGCAACTTGTTCACTGGGAATACGACATCGAGACGGCAATGTTCATTTTTGACGACCATTTTTACACACTCTACAGCACGACCGCTGAGCATGAAGGTGGGCCGCTCATGTCTGCCCCGGCATATGCCGAAAGGTTCTGCCATCCGGAGGATTCCTGGGTTGTGGCAGCAGAAATAGGTCGGGGCATTGCCTCCACGGACCCTGATTACCTGGGCTATTTGGAGCACAGAATTATTCGCGCCGACGGGCAGGAGCGATTCATCGCCGTCCGCTACAGAATTATCAAGGATGAGGCGGGGCGTACCGTGAGAATGTACGGCGCCAATCAGGACATTACAGCCCGTCACAAGGCAGAGGAAGCATTGAAGGAGAGCGAGGAGCGTTACCGGCTCATCTCGGAGAATATGATGGATGTGGTCTGCCTCCATGACCCGGATTCCCGCTATGTCTATGTGTCTCCTTCCTCGGAAATGGTGCTGGGATACGCTCCGGAGGAGGCTCTAGGCAGGTCGCCTTATGACTTCTTCGAACCTGAGGATCGCGAGCGCATTCTTGCACCCTCCCACCTCAAAGTGACCCATGACAAAGTGCCTGACGTAACGGTGTCCAAGGTCCGAAAAAAGAACGGCACCTTCATATGGCTCGAGACAAAGATAAAGCCCGTTCTGGCCCCTGACGGTTCGTTGCGATATGTTCTCACGGCATCACGGGATGTGACGGAGCGCAAGCAGGCCGAAGAGGCCCTGAAACTGAGCGAAGAGAAGTTTCGAAGCATCTTTGAGAATGCGGTCATGGGGATATTTCAGACCACCCCCGATGGCCGCGTTCTCAGTGTCAACCCCACGGGCGCCAGGATGCACGGATACGACTCGCCGGAGGAGGCGATAGAATCCATAAGCGATATTGGCTATCAGATATATGTCGATCCCTCGGACCGGAAAAGGTTTGAGAAGATCATGGAAAACAAAGATTGCATCGAAGGATTTGAAACCGAGCATTTCCGCAAGGATGGGCAGAAGATATGGGTCTCCATGAATGCCCATGCCGTTCGCGATGCCTCAGGCGTGATACGCTACTATGAGACCACCGTCGAAGATATCACGAAACGCAAATGCCTCGAAACCCAGCTCCGCCAATCCCAGAAGATGGAAGCCATCGGCACATTGGCAGGGGGTATTGCCCACGATTTCAACAACATCCTCATGGCCCTCATAGGATATGCGGCCATCCTGAGAATGAAGATTAATGACGAGGTCCTCCATTCGTACGTGGATCAGATCCTCTCCGCCTCACAAAAGGCGACCGATTTGGTGCAGAGTCTCCTGGCGTTCAGCAGGCAGCAGGCAATCAGTCTTAGACCGGTCAGTATACGCGATATCATTACCGGCACAGAGAAGCTATTACAGCGCCTCGTCACCGAGGACATTACCATCAGGACACTCTTGGCCGATCAGGACAGCAGGATCATGGCCGATCGGTCCCAAATTGACCAGATACTCTTCAATCTGGCTACCAATGCAAGGGATGCCATGCCGCAGGGCGGAACTCTCACTATAGAAGCAAAAACCGCAGAGATAGACGATCAGTTTCGACGTTTCCACGGCTACGGCGAGCCCGGCAGATATGTCCTTCTGTCCGTATCAGACACAGGTGTAGGCATGGACCCGGCAACCCGTGAAAGAATCTTCGATCCCTTCTTCACCACAAAGGAAGTGGGGAAAGGAACGGGCCTGGGGCTTTCAACGGTTTACGGGATCGTGAAGCAGCACAACGGCTATGTCACCGTCTACAGCGAGCCGAACGCGGGAACGACCTTTCATATCTACCTGCCCGCCGTGAGCGAGGGCGGCCGGGAAGAAGAGCCGGCGCCGGCCTTCGTCAAAGGAGGCACAGAGGCCATTCTGATTGCGGAAGACAACGACCCGGTGCGAAACCTCATCAGCAGGATACTCCGTGAGTCCGGGTACAGAACCATTGAGGCGATTAACGGAGCAGAGGCGGTGGAGCAATTCAAGAAAACCGATCATATTGACCTCCTCATACTCGACTCTGTAATGCCTGAAAGGAACGGGCGGGAGGCATACGACGAGATACAGAAGCTCAAGCCTGAGGTGAGGGTGATCTTTACCAGCGGCTATACGAGAGACGTTTTTCAGGGCAAAGGTATAGAGGATGAGACCTTTAACTTCCTCCACAAGCCGATTTCACCATCCGCCCTCCTGTGGAAGGTAAGGGAGGTACTGGATGGCTTCTAAAGAAACTGTAAACTCTTCTGTCGGTGACCCGCAGGGTGGCTTGGTGAGAGGAAAACAATTAAACAATCACTTGCCTTTTCCGGTATTTTTTGTAAAAATGGGAGGATGTTTTTGGACCCCCGGCACCCAAGGTAGAAAACAACAAAATTGACGATGAAAGGGGCGAAAGCAAAATAATGGATAACAGGAGTCTGATAGAGGAGGTACATGGATATATTCGGATCGTTCTGCCGCTTATGTCAAAGCAGAACATACCCATAACACCGAGAAACTACGCCATATGGTATAAGCATGTTTCCGGCGTTGATAGAGAACTGAGCAGAACGATCGATGCGATGCTTCAAAAGGGTGACGAATTTTCTGAGGAACAGAATGAAGCCCTTTATCGACGATTCTGCGCAGAAACAGATGAGAATGAACTGAGGAAAGTTCGGGAGGACCTGCAGCAGGTTCTTCGGACCATCCTTAAAGAAGTGACGGAGTTAACCGGTCAGACGCAAGAATACGAGTCATTTGTTTCCCACTCGGTCGAAACGTTGTCGGAAGAGGCCTCTATTCAAGAGATCAGGAACGTTGTCAGCGAAATCATCGACAAGACAAAAACGTTGGGAAGATTCGGAAAGACCACACGGCATAAGTTGAAGGAAACGACTAAAGCGTTGGAAGAGCTGAAGAAGGATTTTGAGCAGGTCAAGACAGAGGTGTTTGTGGATTTCCTGACCAGAATCCCCAATCGAAAGGCGTTCGATAATGCGCTTATCGCATGTACCGGCGAAGCCGCGTCCGGTGGTAAAGACCTGTCCCTGCTGCTGATCGACATAGATAACTTCAAGAAATTCAACGACGAATTCGGGCATCTTGTCGGAGATGAAGTACTGAAATTCGTGGCGAAGAAGATGAAGGAGACACTGAAGGGCAGGGACGTTCTATCGCGGTTTGGGGGAGAGGAATTTGCGGTGATTCTTCCCCACACTCCCCTTGTGGGCGCTACGGCTGTGGCGGAAAGCATACGGAGTTTTTTTGCGGCAGCCCCTCTCACGGCGGTTAAAACAGCAAAGAATCTAGGAATCATCACGGTTTCGGTAGGGGTGGCATGTTATCGTCCGGGAGAATCGCCCGAGGAGTTTATCCGCCGGGCGGACAAAGCGCTCTACTCGGCGAAAAACGCCGGGAAGAACCGCATCACCACCGAATCCGAAATAGCATCGGCGGTGTAGCCACCGTTTCGTCTATGCACCTTCCATCCTTTTGCCTTCTTAGAGTATCGGTTAGTCGCGCTTGGGGGGCCACAGGGACATTCTTCACTCCTGATTCCTGAGAATCGACTTACTTATCAGGGATCATAATTCAATGGCCCAGACGGCCTTTTCACCTCGGCGCAGGAATGCTTATATTCAACTGATGAAGGTGCGCCAAGGGAAAGGATGTGCGAGTTTCACAAAGGAGGTAATGAGATGAAATATACGCTCAGTTGTCCGCCGCCGTGCAAGTACACAATCAAAGTCGACGCGCAAAACGACGACGAAGCGATCAAAAAGATCATGGAAAAAGGCAAGGAGCACGCGAAAGAAGCCCATCCGGATATGCCGCCCATGACTGAGGACCAGATGAAAGAGATGGTACGGGCGAACATGCAGAGGGCCGCGTAAGAAGCATCCCTGGCGCGCCTTCATCGGTTTCAGTGCGTCTTCCACCCGGACGCCGTTCCTGCCTCCCCCTTCCACTGCCGGTTATCTTTTAAGGATGTCGTTTTTCAGACAGGCTGTCGACTGAAGTATGAAATTCATCCCATGGTTGCTCAATGTGCGCAGGATTTCAGCCCCTGCGTGGCCATCCCGAGCTTTTGTGAGCGGGGAGGCCGGGGCACCCACGAAGTGGGTCGTGGCTTAGCTCGTCGAGGGGGCGCTGAGCCCCAGTAATAGGCCCTAGAGCGCAAAGCAGCCGTTATGGCCGTTTGAGAGGGAATTCCTAATCATTACCTCGCAGAGATCGTACATGATCTTAAAAGGCTGGATATCCGTGAGGCTGTCGACGAAGCGCGCCTTATCCATGGCGATCCGCTCGGAGGGCTCTCCTTTGTTGATCCTCTCCACGATCTCTTTGTGATACCTCTCGGTCGCCCTCATCGCCTTTTCCAGATAGAGACGCACATCCCCCTCGATTGCGCCGTTGTGACTCAGGAGCGCCCGTCGGGCATCGAGGCCGGCGAGCTTCTTGATGCTGCCGCAGTATTTGCCGAGGGATTCGAAATAATTGGGCCAATGCCTGTCTTTTTCAGGGACGTAGAACCCCGTCGCGTCGCCCACCACAAGGGTGCGCTCCTTTTCCTCCAGCAGCGATATGTGGCAGGGAGAGTGACCCGGCGTCTCATAGACGCGCCATACGATCCCCTGACCGAGATCGATCCTGTCTCCTTCCTGCACCACGGAGTCGACGGTGAAGGTATAGTCCTTCACAGGGTCGGGCAGGGCGTCGATCTCCGATTTGGCTTTCATGAGCTGGGCAATGCCGAGGTCGATGAGCAGAAACTGTTTGAACAGCTCTGTCCTCTCCAGGGTCTGCTTCCCTATGCTGCTGGAGAGAAGCCTGATATGGGGCCAGGCCCGCTGAAAGTGCGGTATTGCCCCGATATGGTCCGCGTGGGTGTGGGTGAGGATAAGGTACTTTATTGCCTTCGGCGCAATCCCCAGGAGCTTGAGCTGATCGACGATGATCCCGAAGGTCGGACCGGTTCCCCCTTCCACGAGCATACCTTCCTCTCCCATCGACAGATACGCAGGGAAGGCGGGCGTGCCTACCTGGTAGAGATGGGGGCTCAGTTCGATGGGATGATGGTTCCTGCTGGTCATTTTTGCTGTTCCTCCTTAATGCGTTGTGTCATGGCTGCGGCTCATCATGCGGGATCCCGGAAAACACGAGAGGCCGCGGGATAAATCCCACGGCCTCTGGAAAGACAAAAAAAGCCATGGGAGGCTCAAAAGGGCTCACCCATGGCTCCTGAATTGCTATGTCAGCGCGTCAGGGGCACGGTTGAGCCCTCCTAAAAAAGAAGAAAAAACACCTACGCGTTATCACGTTGAATTACTCCCCGTCTTGGTAAAATAAGTCCGTCTTCTGTATATTGTTGTCTAAATTCTCTGGAATGTCAAGGGATACGTGAACCCGCCAATGGACCGCGCGGAAAAGAGCCGGAAATGTCTTCCTCGCGAATGTTTTCTCTCAGACGCCTGAAGAATTCTGTTGCCTCATCCCGGTCCTGCGCCTTTATGACGTGCTTGAGAAATTCCAGGCGTGAGGTGATTTTGGCGAGTTCGGCGAGGGAATGTGGATTGAAGAGTATTTCTGTGAGGAGGTGATCGTCCTCCGCGAGCAGACTGCGGGCAATCGCCAGGTGACGGGTGAAGGTTGTTCCCGGAACGGCCTTTGCATCCACGCATGCGGCAAAGACGAGCGATGCGACGAAGGGAGTGGTGAGCGAATATGCCATCATTCTGTCGTGCTCCTCGAAGGTGTACTCGAAGACGCGCACGTGGCGCCGCGTAAAGAACCCCCAAAATAAGTCCCGGCCTTCTTTACACGATTCGGCGATAATGACCGCGTTTTCCCCGCGGAGCGTGTCCATGTCGGCGAAAGTGGGGCCGAACATAGGGTGCACCGAGACGAACCGAAAATGGGCTTTTTCATAGTAGTCGGCGATTCTTCCTTTAATCGACGCCACATCACAGAGGATGCACTCATGCGGCAGGTAGGGGGCGACGTCCTTAAAGGCAGTCAGCGTATGCTGCAGGGTTACCGCGTTGATGAGGAGGTCCGGCTCAACCTTCCGGACCTCGTGCAGGTTGTTGAGGCGGGTGATGTCAGAGCCGTGCCCCGGCTTCGTGCCATCGACGTCATAGACTGCCACTTGGTGCTCCCCCGACAGGGCCTGGCTCAGCCAGGATCCGATCCGCCCGAAGCCCAGAACAACGATTTTCATCCCTTATCCTCCCTGTAACAACCGAGAAACTTGAAACCCGTACAGCGCTCTCTAATCCTATCCAGGGCCGTCCCCACCCGTTTGTCCCTGTCCGAGCCTTCGAAGTCGAGAAAGAACGCATAGCTGCCCGGGTCCAATCTGTGCGGCCTCGATTCTATCCTGGTCATATTGATGGCGGCATCGGACAATACCTTCAGCACGGCGAAGAGGCCGCCGGGGCGGTGGGTGACCGAAAAGACGACGGAGCACTTATCGCCCTCAACGCACCCCGCCTCCCTTGAAAGTAGTAAGAACCTGGTCTTATTCGACTCATTGTCCTCCATGTGCTCGTGCAACACCTCCAGGTTGTACAGGTCGGCGCAGAGCCTGCTCGCGATCACCGCGCACCCCGCAGGTCTTTGCTCGGCCAGCATGATCGCGGCACCCGCGGTGTCATAAAAGGGCCGGGCTTCCAGCCTGTGTCTTGAAATAGACGCGCGGCACTGGCCGAGGGCCTGGGGATGAGAGTAGACCGTCCTCGAGCTCCCGGTAATCCTGGCCGGGCAGCGCCAGGAGGCAGTGATGCACGGGCATCGAGCATTCCCCGACGACCTGAAGTCCGGTCTCGGCCAACAGGTCGTTCACCTCGGTCACCGGCCCTTCAAGCGAATTTTCAACAGGCACGATGCCGTAGTCGAGCCTGCCCCGTTTCCACCTCATGGAATACTTCGTCAAAGCCCGCACAGGGGATGGGGAGAAGGCTTTGGTCATACCTGAGGGCTGCCGCTTCGCTGTAGGCCCCGTGCTCTCCCTGAAACCCTATGAGCCGCAAGTTCTTGTTCTGGATGTGTATACTCTCCTCGATGATCGTCCTGTAGAGCCGCTCGGTGAATTCCGGCGCCATTACCGCATGCGAGCAGCGTCTGACGTGCTCTATTACTTGCCGTTCCCGCTCGGGTTCGACGATGCCCGTCTTCAACCTCTTTAGCCGTAGTGCGTGTTCCAGCCTCCGGCTAAGGAGTTTTACGATCTCGTCATCAATCCTGTCGATAGCGCTCCGTATTTTTTCCAGGTCCATCTCTTCCTTACCTCTGTATGCGTGCGATTTTTTGCTCAAGGAGCATCAGGTCGGCAATCACCAGAGCAGCCGCCGCCTCGATGATGACCGGGACCCTGAGGGCGAAGCACGCATCGTGACGCCCCGCGAGAGAGAGGCTCGTGGTGCGTGCCCGTCTCCACATCCATGAAGCGCTGGGCCTTCGGAATGCTCGCCGTCGGTCTGACCGCCACCCTCAGCACGAGCCGATTGCCGTTCGTGATCCCTCCATTGATGCCGCCCGCATTGTTCGTGTCCGTCTCGCCCGTCTTCGAGACGATCCGGTCGTTATATGCGCTTCCCCGCATGCGGGCGCCGGCAAAACCGGCACCGAACTCAATGCCCTTGATCCCCGGTATGGAAAAGATGAGGTGGCTGAGGAGGGATTCCGCAGAATCGAAGAAAGGCTCCCCCAGACCCGCGGGGAGGCCGTCCGCCCTGCACTCGATAATGCCGCCCACAGAGTCGCCCTCCCCAACGGCACAGGCGACGGCACGGTCGATGTCGGCAGACCCGCCCGCCTCCCGCAGCACCGCAGCCACAGTGACGGGACGGATCAGTTTTTTCGCCACGACCCCAGCCGCGACGAGACCTGCCGTCAATCTCCCGGAGAATATGCCCCCTCCCCGATAATCGTGAAGGCCGCCGAACTTTATTCGGGCGGCGAAGTCCGCCTGGCCGGGCCGGGGCATCCGCCCGACCTGCTCATAAGGCGCCGAATCCACGTCTCTGTTCTCGAAGAGAATCAGCACCGGGGCTCCCGTCGTGGTTCCGTGGAAAAGGCCCGACATAAGGGAGGGTCTGTCCTCTTCTTTCCTTGCCGTTGTGCCCGGCCGCCCGCTCTTTCTGCGGTTGAGATCGGGCAGGAACTCCTCCTCCGACAGGGGGATGCCGGCGGGACAACCGTCGATGAGGATGCCCACGCAGGGGCCGTGGGATTCACCGAGGATGCTGATCCTGAAGAGCCTTCCGAAGGAGTTCATGACCTTTTCCTCAGAGATTCGATATCTGAAAAAAAAGAGGGGTAAGATTTGGAGACGCATGCGGAGCCGGATATGGCGACGTCCCCGCGTGCCCGCAGGCCCGCCGTTGCGCACGCCATGGCAATCCGGTGGTCGTTGTGGGAATCGACCAGTGCCCCCTGCACGGAGCCTCCGTAGACCTCCATGGTGTTCCCTTCCGCTCTGATGCGGATGCCGAGCTTCCTGAACTCCCGGTGAAGGGCGGATGCCCGGTTGCTCTCCTTGTATGTCAACCGGCGGAGTCCATGGATCACGCTCTTGCCCCCACAATTACTCGCGAGGGCCACGAGAGGCGGGAAGAGGTCGGGGCACGCTGTTGCATCGAATTCAAAGGGCAACAAGTCTCCCCTTTCCACAGAAACGTAGTCGCGGCCTGTCTCCACCCCGGCGCCCGCGGCCGACAGCACCCCGAGTATGGCCCGGTCCGCCTGGAGAGACCCGGGATCGAGGCCCCTTACCGCCACGCTGCCGGCAATGGCCCCTGCGACGAGCAAGAATGACGCGCCCGACCAATCGCCTTCAACGGCATAGAGAGACGGCCGGTAGGCCTGGTTCCCTTCGATAACGAACTCTTCGAGCCGGTCGTCATGGTCTATCCTCACCCCGAAAAGACGCGCGAGCTCGATGGTCATGCGCACATAGGGGGCGCTCGCGAGTCCTGAGACGGTGACAACGGAACGCTTCTCGCAGAGGGGGAGGGCCATGAGAAGCCCGCTGAGGAACTGTGAGCTTACCGATGCATCGGTGCGGATTTGTCCCCCCTTCATGGGGCCTTTGACCATGATGGGTGCGTGACCGTTCTCGGTGGTGCAACGGACGCCTAGGGCAGTCAAAGACTCCACCATCTCCATGGGCCTGGAGCGAAGGGAGCCGGACCCGGCAAGGGTGGTCTGCCCGGCCATGAGCGCCGTGATCGGTGTAAACATACGCATGGCGAGACCTGACTCCCGGCAGTCGAGGGCACCTTCGACAGGCCCGAGCCCCTCCTTTCCCGTGCCGCTCACCACAAACGTCACGTGCTCGCCAGGATGTCCGGGCATGCCCGGACACGGGCGCCGGGTGGCGGGGCCTGAGGGCGATGCCTGCGCGGCCCGTCGGGCATCTATGCGGGCGCCCAGTGCTTCACTCACAGCCGCTGCCGCGAGTCCGTCGTCGCATAAGGACGGGTTCGCTATCTCGGACAGCCCGGCCGAGAGCAGGGCAGCGGCCAGAGCCCGGCCGGTCATGCTCTTTGAAGGCGGGGCGGTGACTGCCCCTCTAACTGCTGAAGGAGTGATGGACTTCATCCCATATCCTCTCGGCTATCTCCTCCGGCCTCTTGCCCTCTGTGCTGATGAGGAGATCGGCGCACGCGGCGTAGGCCGGCAGCCGCTCCTGGAGCAGGTCCCGGCTGCCCTCTGCGTCCAGGCCGAAGAGGCACGGCCTCGTGCCGCCTCGTGCGGTCCTCTCCAGGATAGTCGACATATTAGCCCACAGCCAGACGCAAAGGCAGTTGTTTCTCAAGGTCCGCACGTTCGCTCTGGCGCCCAGGGCGCCGCCCCCGCAGGCGGCCACGTGGTGCGACACTAGCCTGAGCCCGTCGATTTCCGCCTGCTCCATCCTCCTGAAAGCCTCTTCCCCCCTCCCTTCGAAAATCTCCGCGATGGAAGCGCCGGTCTTCTCCTCGATTTGGCTGTCGATATCGATAAAGGTCAGCCCTCCCCTCGCCGCCACCTGCCCGGCAACGGTCGATTTGCCCGTAGCCATGAACCCGATGAGGGCGATATTCTTCCGCGAGTCGACCCTCTTTTTCCAGAGGGCCTTTCGCATCTGCTCCAGCGGGGCAGGCTGTCCGGTGAAGAGACTGAAAGCGGGCCCTGCCTGGGCGAGAAGCCACTCTTTCCCGTCGATCAGGGTGCATCCCCTGGCGGCTGCATCCCTGACGAGGGTGGTGGGGCTGGAGTAAAGGGCTTCGAGGACAATGAGATCGGGTTGGAGCAGGTTGGGGTCGAGCAGCCTGTCGGCCGAAGAGACGGCGGAGACGAGGAGACGAGCCTCTTTCAGGGCGTCGGCGATATGGGGGAAGGGGACAGCTTCGCAGCCCAGCATCAACGCTGCCTCGCGGGCCTTCTCGAACGTGCGGTTGGTGATGACCACGTGGGCGCGGGCCCGTACAAAGGCGAGGGCCGCGGCCCTGGCCGCCCCTCCCGCGCCGAGGACGACCACCTTCTGCCCGATAGGCTCGAAGCCCATGCCTGTGGCTGCCCCAAGGGCGCCTGCGATATCCGTATTGCAGCCGATAAGCCCTTCGGCCTTCCTTACCACGGTATTGACCGCTCCCACCTGCTCGGCGTCGGTCTCGACTCCGTCAAGATGGCGCATCACGCCGGTCTTGAAGGGGGTTGTGACATTGAATCCCTGAAGGTCCGTGTCCCGTGCGGTGGCAACTATTTCCTCAGGTGTGGAAGCGGCAAGACGCACATATACCGCATCGATGCCACGTTCCCTGAAGGCGGTATTGAACATGACAGGGCTCCTGCTGTGAAAGACGGGGTTACCGGCAACCGCGTAGAGGGCCGTCATTGCTCGCCTGCCCCACGCCCGTCCGGCGCAAGTACCCTCAGCATGCGCCTGAGCGTCTCATGGTCGAACTGCCCGTCGGCGGTTTCCCGGCCCAACGCGCGCGCCGCGAAGGTGAAGGGACTTCCGAGGAGAGGCGCAGCCACCCTCGTGATTCTCCCCTTTGCCCCCATTCCGACGACCACGATCTTCCTTGGGTCGTCGAGCAATCCGAGAAGCCGGCCATTGTCCGCGGCGGTAAGGACCATGCAGGCTATCTTGGCAATATCGGCCCCCGCGCCGAAGCACGCGGAGATCGTCGACGCGAGTTCCTCCCTCCCCGGCGTCCTTGCGTAGTCATGGAATGAGACAATTATGGCGCAGCCCCTCGATTTTGCGCATTCCACAATCTCCTCCCGGTAGCCGGAGGGCGCATCGACCTCTACATCCACAAAGGCTGCGCCTGCCCTGATTGCTTCAAGGAGCAGCATCTTCCGGCGATCGTCGGGAAACACCTCAGGCCTGCACGTGGCGATAAGGTTGCGGTGGCGGGAAAAGATCGTGCGGACATCAGCCTCGGTCAGACGCATAGTGTCCATCCGCACCTCACAGAAGGGAAGATCTTGCAGCGCCACGAGACAACCGGCCGTAGTCTCTTCAGCGATACTGACACAGATCATCGATCACCCCTCCGAGCGCATCAACCGATATCGATACTATCCTTGCGTTTCCGATCCCTTCGAGCAGGACGAAATGGATTTCCCTGCCTTCCTTCTTCTTGTCTTTCCAAAGGGCATCCCTCACGAGGCCGGCGTTTATCTCCATGCTCAGGGGAAGACCGAAAGCGGCCAGGAGCCGCTCGATCCTTTCCACGTCCCCCTGCGGAAGGAGGCCCATGGCAGCGGAGAGCCTGCTTGCGGCCCTCATCCCCAGGCTTACCGCCCGGCCGTGGCCCGGATTATGGGCCTTTTCCACTGCGTGGCCCAGGGTGTGGCCGAAATTGAGCTTCCTTCTTTCGCCTGACTCCCGTTCATCCCTGGAGACAATCGCGGCCTTGATCTTCAGGCAAGAATAGATAGTCTGCTCGATCACACCCCGATCAAGGTGAAGTGCTTCCTGTGAGTGTGTTTCGAGAAAGGAGAAGAAAGACGCGTCCCCCACGGCCGCTTGTTTGATCACTTCGGCGAAGCCGTTTTGCAGCTCCGCTTCCGGAAGGGTGCCGAGCAGATCGGGGTCGCACAGCACAAACGCGGGCTGGGTAAAGGTGCCGACCAGGTTCTTGTAGCCGTTGAGATTGACGCCATTCTTTCCGCCCACGCCTGCATCCACCTGGCTGAGCAGCGTGGTAGGGACAAAGCCGAACCGAAGGCCCCGCAGGTAAGTGGATGCGGCAAATCCCGCCACGTCGCAGACAATTCCGCCGCCGATGGCGACAACCTGAGAGGAGCGGTCGACACCAAGACGGAGGAATGCGTTGTAGACTTCCGCCACCGTCCCCAATGTCTTTGACTCTTCCCCAAGGCCGATCTCTATCACCTCGCTGGCGGGAAAGCGCATGCCGTGCAGGCGGCGCACTGTCGCATCGGTGACGATAACGGCCGGAGGTGCGGCGCAGTATGCGTTGAGGTTACCGAGGGAGTCGCCGACCGCGATGATCGATGGCCCCGCAGCGCCCTCCAGAACGATGCTCTTCATTGCGAGACCGCCATGAATTGGTGGAGACCGTTGATCTTCCGCACGATATCCGCGAACTGGGACGGCGTGAGCGTCTGTTCTCCGTCGCAGAGGGCTTCTTGGGGGTTTATGTCTACTTCGACGATCATGCCGTCGGCGCCGGCCGCCACTGCAGCAAGGCTCAGGGCGGGTATCAGCGAGACCCTCCCTGTTGCGTGCGAGGGGTCGACGATTATGGGCAGATGGCTCAACTCCTTGACGGCGGGTATAGCGCTGAGATCGAGCGTATTCCTCGTATATTTCTCGAAAGTCCGTATGCCCCGTTCACACAGGATAACGTGGGGATTTCCTTCATTCAGTATGTATTCTGCGCAGTTCAGCCACTCCTCGATGGTGGAGTTCATGCCCCTTTTCAGGAGCACCGGCCTGTGCGACCTCCCTACCTCTTTGAGAAGCGAGAAGTTTTGCATGTTTCGTGTGCCTATCTGGAGCACGTCGGCATACTCGCTCACCCAAAAAACATCCCGTGAGTCGATTACCTCCGTCACGATGGGCAGGCCCGTCTCCGCCTTTGCCTTCTGCAGGATGCGGAGACCCTTGAGGCCGAGCCCTTGGAAGGCGTAAGGAGAGCTCCGCGGTTTGAAGGCGCCCCCACGCAGCGCATGGGCGCCGGCATTCCTGACGGCGATGGCTGTTTCGATGGTCTGTTTTTCGCTCTCAACCGTGCAGGGGCCGGCTATCACCGTAAACCCCTCGCCGATCTTAACGGAATCGACAGGGACGACAGTGCGCGCGCCGCCCTGCAATGTTGCGAGCCTGAGATTCGTCATGTCCTTTCCCTCCTGCAATTATTGGGGTTCAGCACCCCCTCGACGGGCAAGCCCGCCGAGCCTCCCCGCTCAACCTCGCTTCGCTCGTCTATTGGGGTTCAGCACCCCCTCGACGGGCAAGCCCGCCGAGCCTCCCCGCTCAACCTCGCTTCGCTCGTCTATTGGGGTTCAGCACCCCCTCGACGGGCAAGCCCGCCGAGCCTCCCCGCTCAACCTCGCTTCGCTCGTCTATTGGGGTTCAGCACCCCCTCGACGGGCAAGCCCGCCGAGCCTCCCCGCTCAACCTCGCTTCGCTCGTCTATTGGGGTTCAGCACCCCCTCGACGGGCAAGCCCGCCGAGCCTCCCCGCTCAACCTCGCTTCGCTCGTCTATTGGGGTTCAGCACCCCCTCGACGGGCAAGCCCGCCGAGCCTCCCCGCTCAACCTCGCTTCGCTCGTCTATTGGGGTTCAGCACCCCCTCGACGGGCAAGCCCGCCGAGCCTCCCCGCTCAACCTCGCTTCGCTCGTCTATTGGGGTTCAGCACCCCCTCGACGGGCAAGCCCGCCGAGCCTCCCCGCTCAACCTCGCTTCGCTCGTCTATTGGGGTTCAGCACCCCCTCCATCAGCAAGCTGACCGGGGTACCCGCTTGCGGGCCGCCCCCCCTCGTAAAAAGGAAGAGGCGTAAGTACTGTAGGCTGCCTCACAAAACAAGAGGCCATGGATCATCCATGGCCTCTGAAAAACGAAAAAGGCCATGGGTTTTGCACCCATGGCCCTGTTAGTCCTGTCGGACTAAGGACACCGTGGGTGCCTTTCCCTAAACCAGAAATAGTAGTAATAACCGGAAAAATTCGTCAACATACGCATGGTATTTAATATAGGCGATTTCGCTCGTGCTGTCAAGAAAGAATTCTTCTTGTTACAGTGTTGTTGCAAAGATTTTAAGCACGTAGTATACTTAACCGAGTATACACTTTCTTGAATGCCTGACGGACAAGCCTGTATTGTTTTTTATCCATAAACTGGAAGAGGTCCTCGAATTAAAGAGAATGCCGGGCGCAACGGAACGGGAACACGGGGAAGGCACACGCTTGACAAACACCCAAAAAGTACTATATTTAGAGAAAGTTTGAGGTTAACTATATGCAGCGAGAATGCCCTTGATTTATCTATAAGGGCATTTTTTTGCACCTGGAGAAAAGTAGATGAGCATAAAGAACTTTGATCAGATTAAGACATTAATCGATATCGGTATGGAAAAAGGCTACCTGACGCCCGATGAGATAAACGATTTTCTGCCCCAAAACATATTCTCGCCCGAGGACATCGAAGATATATTCGATTTTTTGTCCGAGTCAAATATAGATGTGGTGGAGACCATCAAGGAGAAGATCGAAACGGCAGAGGAAGAGCAGCGGGAGTGGGAGGAGCCCGAACGCTTCCCCACCGAAAAGACCGACAACATTATCTGGGCTTACTTAAAAGATATCGGGAGAATTTCGCTTCTCTCTTCTGATGAAGAGTATGATATAGCCAAGAGGATCGAAGAAGGGGAACGAAAGATCAGAAGCCTCCTCTTTGAAATGCCTCAGGCGATTGCCGAGTTGCAAGAGCTGGCGGCTCAAATAAGGAAGGACACAGTTAATATAATCGATGTGGTAAAGAACATCGACGAGATGAACTATACGAAAAAAGACGAGGAGCAGTACAAGAAGAAGACGGTTACCCTTGTCAACAGTCTGAAGAACCTTTTCGAGAAAAAGGAGGAGATGAAAAGCCAGGCGGCTGCAGCCGAGGAGTTTGCGAGAAAGCAAATCGAGAAGAAGCTCTTGAACATGGAGAACAAAATAGAAGAGGTGCTGGCGGGCCTCAGCCTGCAGAAAAAAGTCCTGGAAGAGATTACGCGAAAGGTGGAGAGACGGGTAAAGTTCCTGGACGAAAGGGAGGCCCCCACCGTCGAGGCAAACCTTCACGAAATGGATCTCGTCGAAAGAGATCTGAAGGTCGTAAAGAACAGGCTGATCAAGGCAAATCTGAGACTGGTCATCAATATCGCCAAGAAGTACCTGAACAGAGGGCTTTCCTTCCTTGACCTTATACAGGAAGGAAACATGGGTCTCATGAAGGCTGCGGAAAAATATGATTATCAGAAAGGTTATAAATTCTCCACCTATTCCACCTGGTGGATCAGACAAGCGATCACCAGGGCCATTGCGGACTATGCGAGGACGATCAGGGTGCCCGTACATGTTCTCGAAACGATGAACAAGATCACGAAAGTGACCATTTCCCTTTTTCAGGAGTTGGGAAGAGAGCCCACGCTCGAGGAGATATCGGTTAAGGCGGCCTTGCCTCTCGAAAAGGTAAGGAAGATCATGAAGGTCTCGAACGAGCCCATATCGATAGAGACGCCCATCGGTGACGACGATTCAAAGCTGGGTGATTTCATTGCCGACCCTAAGTCGCCTTCCCCCTTTGAAGAGCTTGTAAACATTTCGTGCAAAGAGGAGATAGACAAGGTGCTCTCCACACTGACGCCTAGGGAGGAGAAGGTAATACGCATGAGACTCGGCATAGGCGAAAAAACGGATTATACGCTTGAGGAGGTAGGCGACGTTTTCGGTCTCACCAGAGAACGGATACGGCAGATTGAGGCAAAAGCGCTGCGAAAGCTGAAGCACCCTTCCAGGCGGAAAAGGCTCGAAAGTTTTCTCGAATAAATCGACCGACAGAAAAGAAGTCTCTAGGGGCCTGCGTCAGACAGGCGGGCGTCCACTCAACCAGGCCACAGTGCTCCCCCGAAAACTCACCCGTTTGCCACCCGTTGCAGGGAGTTTCGCAC
This sequence comes from uncultured delta proteobacterium, assembly GCA_963768735.1. GTDB lineage: Bacteria > Desulfobacterota > Syntrophorhabdia > Syntrophorhabdales > WCHB1-27 > BOG-1155. The sequence continues at coordinate 1,171,601 of CAVYJH010000003.1, forward strand.
AATTGCCGGCTCGTCGTCGTTCGCAACGCCTTATCTGACCGGTCACTCCGTCAGGTAGTTCTGAAGTGTCCGATAACTGTGGAAATCGGTGTCGACCAGCGATGCCCCGATGTTTGTCTGGCCATTGGCACGGACATATCGGGGCGCGCACTGCATGGTGAGAGGCTTTTCGCTTTGAGGCAGGGTAAATACGACGGAGATCTTGGAATCCTCGCGCATTTCCTGTTGAAAGCTGTTGGGGACAGAGATATGGAGACCCCCGAGCGAAATGTCATTCACCATCCCGGCATGCACGACTCCCTCAAGGTCAGTCACGAGCGCGGGGGCAGAGATCTTTTTCCGTGGGTACCTCCGCTTCTCTTCATTCACCCCTTTCGGTTCCCTCCGGTCTACGTAATCGTACAGGATATTCTCTATCACGGAAGAAAGAGACCTCCTGTCCGCCTCCGAGACTTTCTCCAATGCCTTGCGTAAATCGTCACTCGTACGGAAGCATATCACCGTGTCTCGCATCGTCCCGCCCCCTTGCTGCTGAAATGAACTCTTACTGGTTATACCACAAGATAAAAGTAAATACCACAATTTTCGTATTACGTTGTACCGAAAAATAAAACAATTTTAGAAATATTTCAAGAAAATATATTTTAGGCCTGATGCGAGCCCCCTCAGGTCATGAAATACGCTTTCACGTCCTTGCACAACTGCTCCGGCATGACGACGCTTATCGGCTCTGCAAGGAGCATCTGGTGGAAACTCATATCAGGAGCGAAGTCTCTCATGTTGAGGAAGGTCCTCGGGGTTATTCTGAAATGGCATGAGAAATAGTCCTGCCCTGCAGGGCCGAAGAACAGGGAAGCATTGAAGCTGTAAATGCCGTTGTCCCTGTAGTAGGCAAAGACCCTCTGCAAACCGTCGCTCAACTCGGCAACCTGTTCGGCATCGAAGTCGTCGACCGCATAGCGCTCAGGGTACACGCATATGATTTCGCCGAGCAGGCCGAGAGAAACAAAGGACGACAGCCAGTGGGAGCTGCCGATGGAGCCGATGTATCTGAGGTCTGTGCGCTTTTCCTCAGCGACATACTCCTGCCAATAGTTCACCCCATACGTTTCGTGGAACCTTTTTGATGAGGAAAGCTCGTCCATGTACCGGTTGCCCGGGTGCCGGGTCGCGGAGCACTGCTGGTGCGGGTGGACAAGTCCTCCCCCGGAAGGGGGCATGTAATTCCACGTGATCAGGTGATAAGGAAGGGAGGAGTCGAAAGACCGTATGTGCTTGAGGAATCCGACGCCGACGGAAAACGCGTCCGAGACCCTCTGAGCGGTAAGCTTCTCGAGGGGCGCCACGTGATCGTTCGCCATGATGATCACCCCGCTGTGCGCGTCATAGGGGAAAAGGTTTGGCACCAGTGCCGCTTCTCCCTTGGTCATCCTCCCCTCCGGGAGCACTCCGGCCACGAATTTGGGAGTCGTTTTGTCGCGCACGTCAGGGCAAAAGGGACAGAACCCTTTGATCTCGGTTTTCTCGTAATCGGAAAGGGGGAGTTTCTGTGGCTTGATCGCCCCGAAATGGGAGAAATGACCCGACCTGCCGGTGAGCGGGTCGAGGCGCACCTCGAAGCGCCGCGTCGTCTCTTGAAAACCCGTTCTGGGGTCGAGAAAAGCCGATCCTCCGCTGGCTATCTCAAATTTTATGCGGGCCACGGCACATCTCCCATGAAACGGATTTCCCTCCCCGTAGGCAAAAGTCTTTGGGGTGCGCTATTGTACCACAACTCGCGGGAACGGGACGACCGAATTCTCAAATACCATTCCCGGCGATTGCGCGCAATCAATTTCGCGCAATCAATTTCGTGCATGGTTGACTATGCAATGCAGACCCATTACATTGTTATTATGAAGGGGTTTTGTACCGAAATGGAGTGCGGAGGGAGGCAATCATGCGGAAAGAAGTCAAAGTCCTCGTGACAGACGACGACCCGGGCGTACTCCAGCTATACGCCTCGCTTCTCGGGGGCGAGGGATATGAAGTCCACGAAGCGAGAACAGGGAGGGAATGCCTTGAAACAGCCCGGGCTCATCGCCCTGACATGATCCTGCTCGACGTGATGCTCCCCGACACCACGGGCGTGGAGGTGTGCAGGCAGATCAAGGCCGATCAGGAGCTGCAGGATACCTTTGTCATCCTCGTATCCGGTATCAGGGTCTCGTCGGAATACCAGGCAGACGGGCTCTCTGTGGGGGCCGATGGCTACATCATCAAGGATATTGCCAACAGGGAGTTTCTCGCGCGGGTCGATTCCATGATGCGCATCAAGCGGATGAGCGATACATTGCGCGCAAAGGAAAAGGAGCAGGAGAAACTGATCTCCAAACTCCAGGAAGCGCTGGCCGAGATCAAGACCCTTAAAGGGCTCATACCTATCTGCGCCTTCTGCAAGAAGATTCGCGATGACGAGGGATATTGGAACCAACTGGAAGCCTATATCTGCAAACATACGGATGCGAGCTTTACCCATGGCGTCTGCCCGGAATGCGCGGCAGCGTGGAGGGCCGAGATGGTGCAAGCCCTGGAGAAAGGGACCTGATGGAGGGATCGGGAGGGTCCCGTGCCCTCTCCATTCCGAAGCCTGCCTGAGTCGATCCACCGACCCCTCTTTTTTTGACCATTCGCCCCGGTCCCGCCCTAAAAGACCACAATGACGAAGGACGGTTTTCCGCACGACTGCGTGAACGCGGCTTTCCGGAAAAGACGTCTGTCACCGGCCATGTTAAACTCCCTAGCGGTCGTGTTTTCTCACTTTTCGTTTAAGAAGAAACCGCTACCTCCGATCACATTACTAGGAATGCCTTATAAGGGAGGAGACATGACCGCCGATACGACCTTCAAGGAGTTTGTCGAAGAAAACGACCTCAAATTCTCTCTGCTCGATTACGGTTCCCCGGAATACAAGCGCCTGGTCGAGGTGTTCAACAAAGCCAAATTCAAGCTGGAGGCCGAAGAAGACGCCAGAGAGTATGCAAAAGAAAGGGCGAGGCTGAAGTTGAGCGAGCAATGCGCGACGGAGGAACCCCGCAGCCGCCGTGCACAGCGTCCGAAAAGCAACCTTCGGTTCGCCGAATCTCAGCCATAGGCAGCGAGCGAAACCTGACGGGATGCCTTTTTAGGCTGCGGAGGGGGCCGGATAAAGAGAGGCGGTGGATTTGGGGAGCACGAAAGGCTTGACTACGGACCGGATTACGGGTAGAATTGGGCTGGTGCCGAGGTAGCTCAGTCGGTAGAGCAGCGGACTGAAAATCCGCGTGTCACTGGTTCGATTCCGGTCCTCGGCACTTTTTGTGAAAGCAAGGGCTTCACGGTTTTTCCGCGAAGCTTTTTTTTATTGCCTTTGTCTAATCGCGAAACAAATATCCTTTGACGCGGTCCTTGTTTTCCGTGATACGGCCGGCCTATGCTACTATATATTAGTCAAGGGAGGCGACGATCATGGACATGGGGATGAAGGAGAAATTTGAGCGTCTATGGAAGAAATACTTCAATGGGAGCGATCTGCCCGTCGCGTTTTTTTACACGGACGAGCGGCCGCGGGGAGCGGAGATGCCCAAGCCTGCGGTGGGCCATCGGTGCCTTATAGGGGATCTGGCAAAGGCGAGGCGCGGGAAAGACATAGCCCTCAATGCCGAGGTGATCGGCTGCGCCGGAGGGAGGAGGTATCTCGGTTTCACGAGCGAGCTGATGCCGGAGTTCGAATACTTCTTGTCCTATGGCATACCGGGGAAGCTCGAGGGCGAGCGGTACAAGAAATCGCCCGAGCTGGTGAGGGAGACGATGAAGAGGCAGCCGGCCTTTGCCGCTCCGGCCGCGTTCATCGTGTTCAAGCGATGGGACAGGCTTGCAGAATCGGATTACCCCGACGTGGTCATCTTCTTCGCCGCACCCGACGTCCTCTCGGGCCTCTTCACCCTCTCCGCCTTCGACGAGGCTGAAGCCGATGCGGTCTTTTCGCCTTTCGGCGCGGGGTGCTCGACTATCGTGCAGTACCCCTATCTGGAGAAAGATGCCGAAAGACCCCGGGCCGTCATGGGGATGCTCGACGTGTCGGCGCGCCCCTGCGTGCCGCCCGGCGTTGTCACTCTGGCTGCACCCATGAAGAAATTTGTGCGCATGGTGGAGAACATGGAGGAGAGCTTCCTCACCACCGGTTCATGGAAAAAGGTGCGAAGAAGGATAGCCGCCGATCATAAGGCGGAAAAATAGAAGCCCCTCAGGCTTCGATAGCGACCCGGTATTACCCCTCTTGCTCGCCGGAATGCAACGGGGCCACGTCCCAGATGCGCCGCGCGTACTCCTCTACCGCCCTGTCGCTTGAGAACTTCCCCGACCGGGCCACGTTGATGACCGCTTTTCGCGTCCATTCTCTGTGGTCCCGATAGGCAATTGACACCGTTTCCTGGCAGCTTACGTATGCCTCGTAGTCGGCAAGCACGCAGAAGCGGTCGCCGCACTCCAGGCTGTCGAGGATGGGCTGAAAGAGACAGGGGTTCTCGGCGGAGAAGAAACCGCTGCGCAGTTGTTCGATGATCCGCTTCAGCTCTCCGTTTTCCTCGACATACCTCCTGGGGTTGTAGCCGGGCCTGAGGGCCTGCACCTCATTGCTGTCGAGACCGAAGCGGAAGAAGTTCTCCTCGCCCACCTCTTCGCGGATCTCGACGTTTGCCCCGTCGAGGGTGCCGATCGTGAGGGCGCCGTTGAGCATGAACTTCATGTTGCCGGTGCCGGAGGCTTCAAAGCCGGCCGTCGATATCTGCTCGGACAGCTCCGCGGCAGGGATGATGAACTGGGCCCGGGTCACGCCGAAATTGGGCACGAAGACGACCTGAAGCTTCTCCCTCACCAGGGGATGGGCGGCGATCACGTCGGCCACATTGTGGATCAGCTTGATGATGAGCTTGCACAGGAAGTACCCCGGTGCGGACTTGCCCGAAAAGAGTATCGTCCTCGGGGTGAATACATCCGTCTCTCTCCCTTCGACGAGCCTGTTATAGAGAGTGATGGCATGGAAGATGTTGAGGAGCTGCCGCTTGTATTCGTGGAACCGCTTTGCCTGGCAGTCGAGGAGGAGAGACGGGTTAATGGCGATCTTGTCGCTCGTCGCAAGGAAAGCGGCGAGTCTCTCCTTGTTCTGCTGCTTTATCTCCTCGAAGGCCGCGCAGAAATTGTCGTCCAGGGCGAAGGGCTCCAGGTCGCGGAGGTGTTCCAGGTCGCGCATCCATTTGTCACCGATAGCCCCGGCGATCAGGGCCGAGAGCCCGGGGTTTGCCTCCATGAGCCATCGCCTGTAGGTAATACCGTTGGTGATGTTATGAAAGCGCTCGGGGTACATGAGATAGAAGTCGTTGAAAATGTCCGTCTTCAGTATGTCCGAGTGAAGCCGGGAAACACCATTGGTCGCGTGGCTGCCCACGATGGCGAGCCTTGCCATGTGGACGACGCCTCCGCAGTCTCCCGTGATGATGGCGGTCTTCTCCTTCCGCTCCGGCTCGCCGGGAAACCGCCGCGTCACCTGGATAAGGAACCGTCTGTCGATCTCCTGGATGATCTGGAGGTGTCGGGGAAGCAGGTGTCCCACCAGCTCTTCCGACCACGTTTCCAGCGCCTCGGGGAGAATGGTGTGGTTCGTGTAGCCGATCGTCCGCGTGGTGATCGCCCAGGCGTCTTCCCATTCGAGGCCTTCCTCGTCTACGAAGATGCGCATCAGCTCCGGGACGGCAATGGATGGGTGGGTATCGTTCAACTGGATGGCCACCTTGTTGGGGAAGGCGTTGTAGGTGTCGTGGAACTTCTTGTACCTTCGGAGCACGTCGCCCAGGGTGGCCGCGACAAAGAAGTACTGCTGCTTGAGGCGGAGTTCTTTGCCTGCCAGGGAAGTGTCGTTCGGATAGAGGACTTTGGAGATATTCTCGCTGCTGTTCTTGTCCTCCACGGCCTTCACGTAGTCGCCGCTGTTGAAGTACTCCAGGTTGAAATCCCTGGTCGATTTCGCCGCCCAGAGACGGAGGGTGTTGACGAAGTCGTTTCTATACCCCGGCACAGGGTAGTCATAGGCCATGGCCAGTATCTCGTCGGCCTCGATCCACGCCGACCTCGCGCGGTCGCCCGCGTTGCCGCGGGTCTGGACATGACCGTAGAAGCGGACGGGATAGACGAACTCAGCCCTCGGAAATTCCCAGAAATTGCCGTACCGGAGCCAGTTGTCCGGGGCCTCGCACTGGTAGCCGTCCTTGATCCTCTGGGAGAAAATGCCGTATTCGTACCGTATGCCGTACCCATAGCAGGGGTACCGGAGGGTCGCCACGGAATCGAGAAAGCATGCGGCAAGCCTTCCGAGGCCGCCGTTGCCGAGGGCGGCGTCCCACTCGTGCTCCAGCACCTCCTCCATGGAGATGTCGAGGACGCCCACGGCCTCGCGGTACTGTTCGGAAAGACCGAGATTGATAAGATATGAATTGAGAAGCCGGCCGAGGAGGAATTCGAGGGAGAGGTAGTAGACGCGCTTCGTGTCGGCCAGGTAGTACTGCTGCTGCGTGTTGATCCAGTTCTTAGTCATGGCGGCCCTCACGGAGAGGACGGTCGCGTTGAACTTGTCCCTGGAGGTGGCCGCATACATGTCCTTCGCAAGACCGAGGGTGAGGTGGTTGAGCAGGGACTTGCGGTAGCGCTCGCTTCCCGTCCTGTCAGGCTCTCCTCCGGGCAGAGGCAATGGCGTCACGTTTGTGTTGGATTGGGTTTTTCGCGTCATGGACGACTCCTTCTCGTGAATGATACACCTGAGAGATTATCGGCAGAAAAGGACAAAGAGATAAGGCGTGTTGCGTTTTGAGTTAAGGTTATCGGCGCAGCGAGGTAACGAGATGAGGCGCACGGTCGGGAGACCGGGTAGGTATCGACGGGGCCTGGCCCTTTTCACGTCCCGTAGAGCAGGGACCAGTCGGTAAGGATATAGACGCCGCCGAGGACCGGGTCCGTCTCGTTGCGCTCGATCAGCAGGGCCAGCGTCTTGTCGCGCAACTGCACGCCCTTGGGGAGCAGCTTGATGCCGCTTGCAGCATAGACGTCTTCGGCGATCACCATTCCCGGCTTCAACTCGTCCACGTTGAGCTTCAGCTTGTTGGTTTCGGGCTTTATATCGTGCTCGCGAAGGAATTGTATGAGGAGGTTCGCTATCTTCTGCTCCAGGACCGAATGTATCGCGAGGTGCACCTGTTCGATGACGACGTCGATCGCGCAGCCTTGCCCGCGAAGCTCTTCCTGGAATACGACGGCCCTGAGGATTCTCGCGTGGGCAGGGATCTCCTCGGCCATCAACCCGTCGGGAAAGCCCGAGCCGTCATAATTTTCCAGTTGGTGATGGATCGCCTCCGCCGATTCCCTGTAACCCGTCATGGTGGATACGATCATCGAGCCGATTGTAGGATGCTGGTGGTACGCGGACCTGAGCGGCGCGGGCAGGTTGTGGTACAGTTTGTCTGCCACGCCGTCAGGCAGGCCGACTTTGCCTATTTCATGCAGGAGGGCGGCAAAGACGATCTGTTTGCGCTTTTCGTGGGGAAAACCGAGTTTTTCCGCGATAAATTTGACGCACGCCTTCGCGTCATGCGCGCGGTCGCTTGCCCCGGGCACGCGCACCTCGAGGATCTTCAGCAGGATGGTCGTCAATTCCTCGAAGTTTCTCTTGAGGAGCGTGTTTGTCGCTGAGAGCCTCTCCTCTTCCGCCTTCAGGTCCGCCTGAAGGATCTTCGCGTCGACCATGGACCTGACCCTGGGGAGGAGGATACAAGGGCAGAGTCCCTTCTCGATATAGTCATCTACCCCTTCTTCGAGGCTCCGGCAGATCGCCCCGGTCTCCGCGCCGTCACAGACAAGGAGGAGCAAGAAAGGGGTGGTTTCGTCGTGCGCCTGCGCAGCCGCGCGGAAGCGCACCCATTCGGCTGCCTCGGTGAGGCTGCATATGATCAGGTCGGGAGCAAACTCGGACGCGACGGGCCTTCCCTCGGCTGCATCGCGAGCGAGGCGGGCCTCAACGGTCTCGTCTTTGCGCAGGATCCCGGCGATCAGATCGAGGGTTTCAGGATCGTCATTGACCACAAGTATGTGTGCGTTTCTCCTGGTGTCGGTCATGTGCGTTTCTCCTGGTGTCGGTGATATCCCTTACTTAGCCGGCAGCCGCCCGCCGGACGGCGGCGATGTGCCGGGTCGCACGTCCGCCGCGTCCCGTATTACCGGCACCGCGCCTCCCGCGGTCACAAGGATGCTGACGCGCCTGTTTGCATAATCGAGCGGTCTTTCCGGGATCCTCAGCTTCCTGTCGGCGAAGCCCCGCACCTCGCGTATCTGGTCCTTTGCAAGGCCGTTCTCCTCCAGTACCCCCCGCGCGCTGTTGGCCCTGTCTACGCTCAAGTCCCAGTTCGTGTACCCGGACGAGACGTAGGGCCGGGCGTCGGTATAGCCTTCCACCACAACCTTGTTCGGCAGGGCCGCCAGACGGGAGGCGATGAGCTTGAGCAGCCGGACCGCTTCCGGCTTGAGCTTCGCCTTGCCGATATCGAAGAACAGACCCTCCGAGACTTCCACGAGATCGATCCTGAGCCCTTCGGGGGTTACCGTTACCTCGATCTTCCGCTTGAATTTATTGAAGTCGGGAATGGACGCTATCTTCTCCTGAATGTTTTTTGCCTCGGCTTTCAACCTTTCCATGTTGTCGGCGTGCTTGTCCGGGGTAGGGGGGGACGCGACGGGAGGGGCAAAAAGGAGCGGTTTCGGACTGCCGTCGATCACACCGCCCGCCCGGCTGCTGGTGAAGACCCCGGGCTCCTTGAAATAGGCGGCGATAGCCTCCTTGACCTTCGCGCTCTGCCCCACGATCCAGAGGACGATGAAGAGGGCCATCATGGCGGTGACAAAATCGGCGTAGGCGACCTTCCACGCGCCGCCGTGGTGGCCGCCGTGGTTTCTGCTCTTCTTTACGACAATCCTGATCGGGTTGTTGCGGTCCTCATCCATCAGGACTTGCCCTTCACATAGTCTTCCATCTCCTGGAAGCCGGGCCTGTAGTCGGTCGGGATCGCCCGCCGCGCGAACTCGACGCAGACAATCGGGTTGAACCCTTTTGCAAAGGCTATCATGGCCGCCTTGATGGTCTCGAAAACTTTCGACTCCTCGTCGTTCGATAGATCGATGTTGGTCGCCAGGGGCTGCACAAAGCCGTAGGAGACGAAGATGCCGAGAAAGGTGCCGACCAGTGCCGCGGCCACCTTGTGGCCCACCTCTTCGGCCGGCCCGCCGATCGCCTGCATGGTGATGATGATGCCGAGCACCGCGGCCACGATCCCCAAGCCCGGCATCGAATCCCCGATCTTCTGGAGTATTGCCCCAGGCACCGTGCCTTCGTGGTGGTGGGTCTCTATGTCGGCATCCATCAGTGCTTCCATATCGTGGGGAGGAACGCCGCCGAGGATGACGAGTCGGAAGGTATCGCACATGAAAAGGACGAGGTGGCGCTCTTTGAGGAAGTGTGGATACTGGCTGAAGATGGAGCTCTCCTCCGGCCTCTCTATGTGGCTTTCGAGGGCGATCAGCCCCTCTTTGCGGCTGATCTGGAAGACCTCGTACATGAGCTTGAGGACGTCGAGATAGGTGCGGCTGCTTATCGGAGAGCCTTTCAGGGAACCCAGGACTTTGCCGATGATCTTTACGAGTGTCTTTGGGGGCGCCGAAATGATGAGGGCCCCCATCGCCGAGCAGCCGATGATAATATACTCCGCGAATTGCATGAGGACCAGGAAGGGGCCACCCTCCATGGCAAACCCGCCTAGTACCCCACCAATCACGACGATGCAGCCGATGATTACGAGCAACGATCCCTTCCTTTTGCGTCGGCTCTTCAGGAGTACGGTCCGCGGGAGGCCGAAGTCCCAAGGGCCGTCTCTCTAATTATCGGCACTAGCCCAGGAATACTTTACGGTCCTTCATCTATTCTATTTTCTTCTGTCTCGTGAAATGGTAGCTTATAGAGTGAAACCGGCCTGCGGGTGTCGCCTCGAAGGGGCGCGCAGAGGGGATGCGAAAAGGGGAGGGTAACGGCGAGGAGCATGGCAACGACGCGCGAGGGAAAGAACGAGGCATTTTACAACAGGTCGCTTGAAAGGGCACTACAGATCATGACGGCCTTCAGCAACGAGGGAAAGGCCCTGAGCCTGGCCCAGCTCTCGGAGGCGCTCGGTCTGCCGAAAGCGACCGTCTTCCGGCTGTGCGCGACCCTTATCAAGTGTGGTTTTCTCAGGCAGGACCAGGAGTCGAAGCAGTACTCCCTGGGTATGAAGCTGTTCGAGCTCGGGAGCATCGTCGCCTCCTCCTTTTCTCTCGCCCGGATTGCCTCCCCGTACCTCACGCAGTTGCAGGTGAAGCTGGGCAAAGCGGTCTTCCTCGGTGTGCTGGACGCAGGCGAGCTGCTCTACCTGGACAAGAGGGAGGACCTGGCCGCAGCCATAACCTTCACGTCGAATATAGGCAGGCGGCGTCCCCCGTATTGGGGCATGATGGGCCCGGCAATCATGGCCTATCTGCCGCGGGAGGAAGTCGACAGGCTTCTCGAAAAAACCCCTCTGACGGCCACGACAAAGAAGTCCCTTGTCAGGAGAGAGGAGCTTGATGCATTGCTCCTGCAGGTGCGGGAACAGGGATATGCCGTCGACGAAGGGATGGCCATGGAAGGCGTAGGAGGAGTGGGGGCTCCGATCCGTGACTTCACGGGCAAGGTCGTCGCAGCCGTGGGGGTGGGGTTCTTCTTTTCCCTGGTGGGGTCCAGGGAGTTGAAAAGGATAGTGAAAGAGGTTGTGGCGGTGGCGAGGGCAATGTCGAGAGAGGCGGGCTACACCGGAACGGAATAGACCCTCGTTTTTTCCTTGACAAGAAGCGCGCCATACTATAGGATCACTCTATGGAGCATCATTTTAGTGAATGAAACCCTGTGCACCGCGCGCGGCAACGGGTGTGTTTTCAGCCGGGGGTCAGACTACCGGAATGAGGCCCAAAGAACAGGCAAACCTGCCTGAATCAAAGAAGGATCAGGGGTGAGTCATGGATTACTGGAACAACTATACGGAGACTTTGCCAAGGGAGAAGCTGGACAAGATCGAATTATCGCACTTCAGGAACCTGTTTTCCTACGCTAAATCCCATTCCCCGCTTTACGCGGAAAAGCTGCAAGGGATAGACGCGCAGGAGATCAAGACGTTGGAGGACATCAGGAAAGTCCCTTTCACCTACAAGGAAGAGCTGAGAAAGTGGCAGGAGAACGTAGACCCCTTTCCTTATGGAGGGCTCCTCGGCGTGCCTATAGAGGAGGTATCGACCTTCCGGCAGACGAGCGGCACCACGGGCAGGCCGGTCTATGTCCCGGAGTCTTATGAGAGCTGGCAGTGGAGAATCGAGTCATGGTGCCACATACTCTGGATGGCGGGCTTCAGGCCGAGGCATCGCGTCTTTCTCCCCTTCGGCTACAACGTGTACGTCGCCTTCTGGGAAGCGCACTACGCCGCGGAAAAGCTGGGATGCGAAGTAATTCCCGGCGGCGCCCTCGATACAAAAGGGAGGGTCAACAAGATCATCGAGATGAAGGTCAATGCCATGACCGGGACCCCGACCTACACGCTCAACATCGCCCAGGAGGCGATGGGAATGGGCATCGACCCGAAATCTTTCGGCATAGAGCGCATACTGGGCGCAGGCGAGCCGTTGCCCGAAGCGACCCGCAAACGGATCGAGACGACCTATAACTGTAAGATGTTCGACCATATCGGCAGCACCGAGACGTGCGGGTTTGCCGGCATGTGCGAGGCCCAGAACGGTCTCCACCTCATCGAGCCCTTCTTCCTCGTCGAGCTGCTCGACCGCGAGACCCTCTCGAAAGAGGTGGCGGTAGGCGAGCACGGCGTTATCGTGATCACCCCGCTCGGCAGAAGGTCGTTCCCCGTGATCCGGTTTAATACGAACGACGTCGCCATCAAGGGGCCTTCCGAGTGCGAGTGCGGGAGGACTTCGGGTAAGCTGATGGAGATTGTGGGCAGAGTGGACGACATCCGGAAGATCCGGGGTGTCCTCTTCTCTCCGAAGACTGTTGAGCAGCTTGTCAGATCGGAGTTCCCTGAGATCGTGGAGTACGAGATCGTGGTGACCCGGCAGGACATCATGGACCAGATCACCCTGCGGATAGAGCTTGATCCAAAGGCCGGGGCTGGGGAGGCCGGGGCTGCTGCTATCGCGGGAAGGCTTGCAGAGAGGCACAAGATAAAGACGAACCTGTCGGCCAAGGTTAAGGTAGAGCCGGCCGGCACCCTGCCTAGGTACGACCTCAAGGCAAAACGGTTCAAGGACATGAGAGGTGACCACTAATGGACGAGATCAGGGACGAGATAACGAAGATCGAAAAGAGCGCAGAGCGGATCAAGGCATTGGCGGGCGATAATCACGCCATCTCGAAAAACGCGTCTATCATCCAGATTTTTGCCTACCTGCTCAGGTTCGACACGCCGGAGGCCGAGTAGCAGAGGCGAGTCAGGAGTCAGAAGTCAGGAGTCAGGAGCACTTTCTTCGCTCTTCACTTGTGACTAATGACTCCTGACTTTTCAAGCAAGTACGTGTTTTCTGACATATGCCGATAACCTCGCGGTTTCTTTTTGCAGTTCTGCGCTCTTGAAGCCGCTTTGCCATCCGTCGGGCCGGACAACATCGGATACGACGAGGAACGCCACGCCCTTAAGACCCTTTTGCTTACAGACGGCATAGAAAGAGGCCACTTCCATCTCAACGCCGAGGGCACCCTTTTCTGCGTACGCGGCGACCTTCTCCGCCGTTTCTCTGTAGAGTGCGTCGCAGGTCCAGACCACACCGGTGAGAATTCGGGCCTTTTTCGACGGCAATTCCCATTGGGTCGCCCATTCCGACCCTACGAGCTCGTCTTCGCTTTCGAGATAGTGAGAGGAGACGCGTTCTTCCCTGAAGGCCGCGGTCGCCAGTATGACGTCCCCGACGGAGATGTCCGCACCGATCCCTCCACAGTAGCCCCACACACAGAATTCACGCACCCGGAAAGCGGCGAGCTCTTCGATAAGGGAGGCTATGCCGGCTCCGCCGATCGTGACCTTGCCAGGACCGTCTGGCTTCCTCGTGGCTTATAGAGACGCTTGAATGGGAGCCATGCGGGCAGGGGCTCCGCCCCGGTCTCTCTCACGAGCCGGCCGAGGTCGGCCGTGGTGAAGACGATGACCGCCCTCCGCGGGAGCAGGAGCGCTCCCGGTGCCGCGCCTGTAAAGGCGAGCACTAGGTCCGCGGGCGTCAGCACGGGCGCGGAAGGGTCAAAGAAGCTTCTCATCCACCTTTTCCTTCAGCCTCCGGTACGTCTCGTAGAGGTGCTCGGAGATTACCTTCGTTTCTCCCAGCACCGGCATGAAGTTGGTGTCGCCGACCCAGCGGGGGACTATGTGGATATGCAGGTGTCCCTCAAGCCCGGCGCCGGCCGCCCTTCCCATGTTGATCCCTATGTTCAGGCCCTCCGCGCGAATGGTCTCCCTGAGCACGGATGAAAGGGTGCGCACCAGACCCATCATGTCGAGAAGCTCCTCATCGCTCAGATCATCGATCTTCCCCACGTGTCTTACTGGAACCACCATAAGATGGCCGTTGGCGTAGGGGTAGCGGTTCATAATCACAAAGGCCGCGTGTTTCCGCGCAAGCACGAGCGACGTCTCATCGGATGCCGGCTCGATGCAGAGAAAACACTTGTTTCCGTCCCCGTCCTTTGTGCCTGCAATGTACTCCATCCTCCAGGGCGCCCATATCTTTTTCATCTTTAATCCCTCAGAAACGCGTAGTCTTTCCAATGCTCAGGAACCGGACCGGCGCCGAGATGCAGCATAAGCACGTACGAACCGCTCGGGCGGCACGGCTTTTTTCTCGGGACCATCTCCACTTCCTCGGGAAGTTTGTCGGCTTTTTTCAGATTGCAATAAATGCAAGAGGTGACGATATTCGTCCACCCTGTTATCCCGCCCCTCGATTTCGGCGTGATATGATCGCACGTCAGATAACGGGGCTCGAACTGCTCGCCGCAGTACTGGCAGGTATAGTTGTCGCGGAGGAATACGTTCCTTCTGGAGAAGCGCACCTGGATCTGCTTGGTCCCGACAAACCGGAGGAGCCTGATCACCGCGGGCAGCCTGAAGGCGAGCGATACGCTTCGTATCTCCCTGTCGTATTCCCTGATCACTTCGACCTTGTCGAGGAACATGAGCGTGACGGCCTTTTGCCAGGAGACGACCGCGAGAGGCTCGAAGGTGGTGTTGAGGAGGAGCGTCCGGTCCATGACCGTCTGAAAATACCGCTTTTCCGCGTGGTTGTCAAGAATCGCCGCCGCCCGCCCCTACACTTCCTCTTCCTGCGTCCGGTCAGGGCCGATGGGGAAAGTTCCCTTGAAGCATTCACGAAACGCCCATCACCCCTTTCCAGGGCATATATTCACGCAAGCACCTCTTGTCTTATCTGTAAAGCCTCGATACAAGCCGGACGGGAAAACAACGTTCGCCGCTCTAAGCATATGGCGCACTGTAAAAGTACCTTTACATGTGTGAAATCTTTACAGGCGCTCCCGTCAACGCCAAAACGGGCGTCCCTTTTCACGTAGCCCTCCCGCCCTGCCCCATGCGTGTTCGGATTTCTTACACCGGCCCGATTCCGGTCTCTCGCGAGAGGCGATAAACTTGTCTACAATTGTCTGGCACCGCATTTGCAGCCCTTTGCTACGGCGCGCCTCGTCTGGTAGAGAATCGAAAGAAAAGGTAGGGCAGACTAGTGGGGTCGGGCAGGGAATAAGCCGCCTGCCGCCCTTTTGCTCTTGGTGCCCTGCATGGCCGGTTTTGCGGCGGTGCGGGGGAGATGCTGAGGACAGGAACATCAACCGCATGAATCTGTTCAAGGAGGCTCATATGGGAAGAATGGCTCTGGTAGCGGAATGCGTTGTTCTCACCATATTGCTGGGAGTCGGGCCGGCCCGGGCTGGCTATAACTACACTACCCTGAGTGTTCCGGGCTCCGTGCTCACTTACGCCACCGGCATGAGCGGGAACGACGTCGTGGGGCAGTATGAGGGCACAAACGGCGTGTACCATGGGTTTCTCTATAACGGCTCCACCTACGTAACCCTCGACGTTTCCGGCGCCTCGTTTACCGCCGCCGAAGACATGAGCGGGAACAACACGGTGGGCTGCTATAAGGATTCGAACGGCGTGTACCATGGGTTCCTCTATAACGGCTCCACCTACGTAACCCTCGACCCTCCGGCGTCCTTCCAGACCGGCGCCTTCGGCATGAGCGGGAACAACATTGTGGGGTACTATAAGGACACAAACGGCGTTTCCCATGGGTACCTCTATGACGGGACGACTTACACCCCAGTCAATGTTCCCGGAGCGTCGGGCACATGGGCCTTCGGCATAAACGGGACCAGCATTACGGGGCAGTATCAGGATTCAAGCGGCGTTTCCCATGGATTCCTCTATAACGGCTCGACCTACGTTACCCTCGACCCTCCTGGCGCCTTCGGCGCTGCCACCCAGAGCGTAAGCGGGGGCATTATTGCGGGGCTGTATTGGGACGCGAACGGCGTGGAGCACGGCTTCCTCTATAACGGCTCGACCTATACCATCGTGAACGTTCCCGGCGCCTCGGGCACGTGGCTGGAACGCCTAAGCGGGAGCGACCTGGTGGGGTTCTACGAGAACGCGAATGGCACTTACAGCGGCTTCCTTGCAACGCCGAACCCCGTCCCGATTCCCGCCTGCATCTGGCTCTTCGCTTCCGGCCTTGCGGGTCTGGCGGGTCTCGGGCGGAAATGCACAAGCCGGTGAAGCTCCCGCCCACAGGGCGGGGCTTGCGGAACGCTCCTGCTCGAAGACAAAGGGGAGAAGGGCGGAGTGAATAACGTGGCGCTATGGCGCGAGCTGGACCTGGTCGCCGAATTTTTCGGAGAGGGCACTCTTGAGGGCGCCCATGGTCTCATCGTCCTCGCATTCCACCATTAGCTCGCCCTCTTCCCCAACTACCAGGCGGCCGTACCGGCTGACGAGGGCGGAGACGTCATTCGGCTCGGCGGTCCACCATCCCCGCGTTCTGCGCAAAAGCTCCTCTCCCTTCAAGGGTTGCGGCGTGACGAGGTCGATAGTGCGGAACCATGCATCCCACCCGACTTGGGCCGGGGCCCGCAGCACGGGACTCACCGGATCGTGATAGATGCGGCACCGGCCGAAAAGACGAAGCCGCATCACCGGGTCACCTCGTCTCCCGAGAGCAGGCTGACCACGGCAGGGTTATCGGGCACGCACGCACGCGGTGTCTCGATGCCCTTCGCGGCAAGCACCTTTGCGAGGCAGTGGAGGTACAGGTCGGCTGCGTTCTTTTCGGCCAGCGGTATCCCGCGCCGGGCGGCGACTGCCCAACCCTTCTCGAAGAGATGGAGAGCCATCTTGCGCCATTGGCGGAGCCTGTTGTCGAGGCGGTTCACGCCCAGACTATCGAGGAAGCTACCCTGGGCCGCCTCGATGGCGGTAAAGACGGATCGCATGAAGCGCACGGAAGGATCACGACCCCATTCGTCTTTTTCCATCTATCCACCTCCGCATGACGGATCGACCTCGTAAGAAAGCCTTTCTGAGGGGGAAGGCCGGGGCACCCGCTCGCGGGTCGCGGCTTCGCCGGTGGAGGGGGCGCTGAGCCCCAATGATAGTACGATGCCGCGGCGTGCGTCAAGAGAAAACCGTAAGTCCTTTCAATAATTAGGTCGTATAAGTCATATAGGACCTATTATTTTTCAAAAGGCCCTCTTGAGTCTTGTCTTCTGCGGCCAGCTCTTCACGCGGTTGCGCCCTTCCTCCTTGGCGGAGTAAAGGAGATGGTCGGCAAGGCGGATCAGTTCGGACTGTGATTGTCCCCTTTCCGGGACCATTGTCGCCACGCCGAAGCTTAAGGTAACGTGGCTTACGACCCGGGACGTGACGTGGGGCAGGTTGAGGCTGTTTATGCCCTGCATGATCTTATCCGCAAGCTCTGTCGCTCCTTCCCGGTCGGTCTCCGGGAGGATGCACGCAAACTCTTCGCCACCGTAGCGGGCAACAAGGTCTCCGGGGCGCTGCACCAGCCTTTTGAGGACGCCCGCGACATGGCGCAGACAGTCGTCTCCGGCCAGGTGTCCGTAATGGTCGTTATACTCCTTGAAGAAGTCGATGTCCATGAAAATGAGCGACAAGGCGGATTCCTCGCGCATGCTCCTGCGCCATTCCCGTTCAAGGAAGTCGTCGAAGCGCCGCCTGTTCGCCAATTCGGTCAGTCCGTCGGTTGTGGAGAGGTCCACCAGCATGTCCCAGTAGTGTTTCAGCTCAGTGATGTCGCGGAACGTCCAGATTCTCCCGTAGCGTCTCCCGTCTTCGCCGAAAACAGGAGACGAAGAGGTGTCGACGATGGTGCCTATGTTGAGTCTCGATCTCGCTGTGAATGCTTGTGTCCGGGTGGTCGCTAAGGTAGACGATCTTCTCACGGAGCGCCTCCGGATCCCTGACCATGCTCGTGAAATGCGCCATCCGCTGCTTTTCGGTGACGGCGTCATCGGGGATCTTCCATATATCCGTAGTGCGTTGGTTTTCCATGATCTTCCGTCCCTGACTGTCGATCACGAGAATCCCGTCACGGTTGGATTTGACGAGCGCCTCCAGGAACGTGGTTTTCCACCGCAACGCTTCTTCGTCAGCCTTACGGTCCGTAATATCGAGCATCGTGCCTATGACGGCGTGCCGGCCCCGGTACATCGTATGGGTGGCGTAGGTTTCGACGTCCCTGACCTCTCCGGTCTTCGTGACTATCCTGAATTGCCGTTTCCGGCATCGTTCTTGCCCGAGCGCCCACCAGGCATTCTCTTCGACGGAAGGCTCGTCTCCGGGAAGTATCATTTCCGCGATCCTCATGCAGTCCACCATCTCGGACGGGTCGCAGCCATGGATTTCGGCGCACTTCGAATTGACGTACCTGAAGATCCCGTCCTGGATCAAATAGACGCCCACCGACGATTCTTCAACCAGGTGCTTGAACTTGTTTTCCGATTCCCTGAGTGTCTCCTCTGCAATCTTCCGGCCGGTGATGTCGCGTACGTTCGAGACGGTGGCCCGCACGCCCTGCTCGGCCAGCAGGTTGCGGCTGGTGACCTCCACCCAACGCCAGGAGCCGTCCTTGTGGCGGAGGCGTACCGCGATATCCTTCGTCTTCCCAGGGTTAGCGTGCAGCCATACCGATAATTCCTGCAAGCCCCCGCAATCGTCGGGATGGATAAGTGTGCTCCAGTGTTGCCCGTAGTACTCCCCGGGGGAGTAGCCGAAGACTGCGGTCACCGGCGGGGAGACGTACACGAAGTTTCCCTGGGCATCAGTGAGCACGATGACCTCGCCCGACTTCTCCACAACGGCACGGAACCGGGCCTCGCTCTCCCTGGCCGCCTTTTCCGCCTCTCCGGCCGTGAGGTTCCGGATACTGACGCCGATTTGCCGCCCGAGCTGCGCGAGGCGGTCGATGTCGTGCTGGAGCAGGGGACGTTCTGTTTTCAGGTTGCCGACGGCGAGCGCCCCCAGCGCGTCGTCGGCGCACACTATGGGGCAGCAGACGAATGCTTTTGTCCCTGTTTTCCGGGTGAATTCAGCGCAGAACGCCGGGAGGTCCCCGGTCTTGTCCACGTTGTTGATGAGGAAAGGCCTCTGTTCGTGGAAACAGCGCGCGAGAAACGAGCGCGATTCCGGGCCGGTCGTGAAGTCCCTGTCACGCAGGGCCGGCGCCAGTTCTTCGGGATATCCGAAGGTCGCTCCGACAGTGAGGCTGTGCTTCTCTTTATCGGCCAAAAGAATCATGCCGCGGTCGTAATCGAAATGCTGTTGCAGTATCCGGGTCACTTCCTGCAGGATGCCTTCTATACTCCTCTGCCTGGTCAGGGTGTGTCCTATGTCTTGCGCCAGCCTGACATGATTCCTGTGGACCTCTGTTTTCTCGATCAGCGTCTCCGTCGCGGACCTCAGATTCCCTATCGCGGAGCACAAGTCGTCCCTTTCCATGCGCCAGGCATTGGCCGACAGCGCAAGGATAACGGCCGACAGTACAAACATGGCGGTGACGGAGATAGCAGGAGTGAAAACGAAGAAAAGGCCGGCGGACAGGGCCGGGAGGGAGAGGGCGCAATAATTTCTCACCTTCCTCCACACCTCCGACTTGGGCTTGGACCACGTCACGACGTACCGGCAGCATCGGCCGCCATGGAAGACGCATTCAATCTCCTCGATCACGGGGAATCTGTGGCCGAAGAGTTCGGGCATGCCTTCCAGATACCCCATCCTGCCCAGGCACAGGAATGGTTTTTCCTGTACGCCCGGTCTCGGGGTCACGGTGATCTCGACCGTTCGGGGACCGGTTTCTTTTGCCTCCCACACGACCGACCTGGCAAAAAATCCGGCGGTCTTTCCTATCATCTCACAGAGCTTCAAAGGGTTTACGAAGCTGAGCGCGTAAGATCTTATGATCCCCATGGATGACGAAGACGCGGCATACCTGCCTGCCTCGCGGGCAATATCCCCGTTCCCCGTAAGCTCTACCAATCTTTCCTGGAAGAGGTCCATGTGAGCCTGGGTGAACCAATGGTCTTGATCTGCGAGCTGGTAGGTCTCTATGCCGGCATAGGCCAACACCTCGTTGATGTTGATGCCGGCGTAGCGGCGCTCGGCGAACCTGACATAGGCAAGGATGATCTTGCTGTTATACAGAGGCGTATCCGGCCCGAATGTCTCCGTCTGCGTGGTCATGGGGCTCTTCGCCGTGATAAATAGAGATGCATTCCTGCACCCATCGTTTTTCCCCTCATGAAACCGTTCCCCTTGACAAAGCGCACTATCTCTTTCGAGAACAAAGAGAGCCCAAGCCTTATAAGTAAGGTTTTCGTCCGGAATGAGAAAAAATTAAGCGGGCCTCGACGCAATCGCGGGGAATCGATCTCCTCGTCAAGACCACCCTTCGCCCCCCGAAAACCGCGCGCGTCTTTACATGGCCGAGGCGACGGCGTATATTGCTTACAGTGAAAAGGCTGAATGGGCCTTTGAGGAAAAGGAGGGCAATGCATGAACTACCTGGTAATCGGAAGCGGCGGGCCGCAAATGACCGGACCCGACGAGCTGATGGAGCTCCTCGAATATTACGTCCTGCCGGGTTTCGAGGCCCTGATAAAGCTTCGGTCGGAGAATAAGATCCTCGCGGGGGGGGTTCCGGTTTCGGAGCGCGCCGTGGCGTTCATCATCGATGCCGCCTCCAATGAAGAGCTCGATCAGATCATGCGGGGCCTGCCTTTTTGGGGGATGCTGGAATGGCAGGTGACGCCGCTCCAGAGCTTCGAGGGACGGGCTTTCCATGACCGCAAAATGCTCCAGCAGATGAAAAAGGGCTAGGCAGGTTGCGCGCCTTCACAGGTTTCCGTATGTCCTCCACGTAATCCGGCTGCCGTCCGACCGGACTTCGACAAGCCCTTGCATATCGGTCCGGAGGACGGGTATGGAGAGCGCTTTGTAGCGCAGGAGCGCCTCGGGGCTCGGGAGGTTTTTGATGACCCCGGCCGCGCCGCTCAAGATCCCCAGCTTCGGCTTCACGGCGTAAATGAAGGCGAAGCCGTTCGACGAAGCGCTCCCGTGATGGGGGAGCTTGAGCACATCCGATTTCAGGGGGACGCCGGACAGGACAAGCTGCTCCTCCACGCCGGTCGTGATGTCGGCGGGCAGGAGGAACGTCGTTCCCCGAAGACGGACCTGAAAGACGAGGGATGTGTCGTTCAGATCATCCCGGGGGAGTTCACCCGCCGGATAGAGCGTGTTCATGCGGAAGTCGCCCGTCTCTATACCATCTCCCTTTTTCCATATCAGGTGCCGCACGCCCCGCGCCCGCGCGATCCCGATCAATTCTAGGAACTTGCGCTCCTCCGGAAAAAAGCCGGCCGTGACGAGGTGTAAGACCTTGAAGTGCTGCACGATGTAGGAGAGACCGCCTATATGGTCGGCATGGGGATGTGTATTGATCACGTAGTCGAGGGTGCGCACCTTCCGGTAAAGAAGGAACGGCGCGATCACCTGCTTGCCCATATCGAAGTCCGAGCCCGGAAACCCGCCGCCGTCGATCAATATCCTTAATCCCCCCGGTGCTTCTATCAGGCAGGCATCGCCTGCGCCCACGTCGATGAAGTGGATGCACAGGCCGGTGTTGAACCTCTCGCGGTAATCGGCGTAGACCTGGACCGCGCAAAGAGGGATCAACACGCAGAAAAGGAGCGCCGCCGCGTGTTTCCGGTCTATGTAAAGCAGGGTCACCCCAAGGCCGTAGTAGAGCACGATCTCCGAAAACGTGGGCCGTATCAGGGGGTAGAGGTAGCCGAAATCGAGCGTCTGAAGGAGGGCCACGTTGGCCTGCGTGATATACCCCGCGAGGACGAGCAGGGGGCGGCCGTAAGGGTGCGTCATGCCCACAAGGCCGAGGCCGGTCGCCGCAACGCCCATGAGTGGCACAGTGAGGAGGTTGTGGATGAGGGAGAGCGGGTTTATGCCGTAAAAATAGTAGAGGACTATGGGCGCGGTGCCGAGTGTCGCCGCCGCGGTGGCGAGCACCGTGGAGCACGACCAGCGCACAATGCCGCTCTTGATTTTTGCCAGTGCGGGCGAAAGTCTCTCCGAGCACATGACGATGAAGAGGAGGCTCATAAAGGTAAGCTGAAACGAGGGGGTCAGAAGCGAGTGGGGGTAGATGAGGAGGATGACGCACGCGGCCAGGGCCAATGTATTGTAAAAATGCGTTTTCCTTTGGAGGAACAGGGCGAGCATGAAGACCGTGATCATGATCGTGGCCCTGATGAGGGATACCCCCGCCCCGGCAACGAGCATGAAGAGAAAGGGGAAGGGGATGGTGACCAAGGCCGCGTATTGCCTGTCCTGCCCCGAAAGGCGGAAGCGGGGCGCCCTCCTGAAGGCGGCCCTGGCGATGAAGAAGAAGAACCCCGAGATCACGCCCACGTTGAACCCCGATATGGCGAGTATGTGCGAGGTGCCCGTATGGAGGAAGAGGTCGTTCGACTCCGGCGGCACCGCCGTCCTGTCGCCGATGGTGAGCGCTTTGAGTATATCCGCCCGGGGAGCCCCGGCCCGCTCGATGTTCTCTTTGAAGTATCGCCTCAGGGCCGCGACGGGGTCATTGCTCCGTGCCGTGGAAAGTACCTGTCCTCTTAACTCGTAGCCGACACCCTCCAGCTTCTTGAGCCACTTCCAGGAGATACTGCCGGGGTTTTTGAATGAAGGGACGAGCGGCCTGATCCTGCCGAAGACCCTCACCGTCCGGGACACCTCGATGTCGGCTGTTGAGGGGAAGGCAACGCGCATGCCCTTCAATGCAGCGGGTCCCGACAGAGAGAGGACCTTGACCCGGGGAGAGCTTTCCACGACCAGCCCCTCAAAGAGCGGACCGGCATATGCATCATCCGGCCCGGCCCGGCCTATCTCCGTGAAGGCGAGCCTGCATGCGCCGCAGAGCATGAAGCCGGCGAGGGTAAGGAGGGCGCATGCCTTGCCCCATCTGAAGAAAAAGGGTGTGGCGGCTGCGACAACAAGGGCGGAGAAAAAAAGGGGTGCGGCGGGCGCATGCCAAAACGCCTCCAGGGCGATCCCGCAGCAAAGGGCGAGGACCGCGGCTACGAACAAGCGGGTTCGCCACCCGGGGGTGCGAGTGAATCGCGGTTGCTGTTGTGTGGCGTTCTCATACCTTGCTTTAGGGTAGCACTATTCGGCGGCGATGAGAACAGGATTCTTTTGAATGTTTTTTACATCGTTCTGCATTATAGTACAAGTAACAATACTCGCAATCGGTGGTTTCACCATATACCGGAGGTGGGTGCGTGGCAAAGCAGAGACCCTCCCATGAAATTGAGGAACTTCGGAAAAGAGACCGCGATACGACACGTCGGGATCTCTGAGAGGAAGGTCAGGGAGCTCACTGTCGAACTGCGTGCCGAGATTGCCGGGCGGGCGCAGATGGAGGAAGACCTCAAGAGACACCGGGACGAGCTTGAGCTCCTCGTAGAGGAAAGGACCGCAATGCTCAGTGAAGCCTGCGACAAGCTTCGGGCAGAGGTCGAGGAGCGCAAGCGTACCGAAGACAGGCTCCGCCAGACCCACAAGATGGAAGCCATCGGCACCCTGGCGGGCGGCATCGCCCACGATTTCAACAACATGCTTGCGGTCATCATCGGGAATGCAGAGCTTGCCCTCGACGACATTTGTGAAGAGCGGCCGCGCCGGAACCTTAGCCAGATACTGAAAGCGTCGGAGCGGTCACGTGACCTGGTAAGACAGATCATGGCCTTCAGCAGAAGAAAGGGAGGGGAAGCGAGACCGCTGAAAGTGGCGCCGCTTTTGAGGGAGACCTGCGAGATGCTCAGGGCATCGCTTCCAGGCACGATCCGCATGGAGCTTAACCTCGGCACAGAGTCGGATACCGTGCGTGCAGACCCATTCCTGGTCCGGCAAGTGGTGGTCAACCTTGTAAACAACGCCGCCCATGCCATGCGCAAGGACGGGGGAATCCTCGCCGTCGAGCTCTCGTCGATTACCCTGGGGCCGGACTCCCTCCCTGACAACGCCATGGGACCGGGCCGGTATGTGAGGCTGACGGTACAAGATGCAGGGACAGGGATCGCCCCCGAGATACAGGGGCGGATTTTTGAGCCTTTCTTTACGACACACGAGCAAGGCCAGGGAGCCGGCATGGGCCTCGCGATGGTCTACGGGATCGTAAAGGGTTACAACGGCATGATAGACGTGGAAAGCGCGGTCGACAAAGGTTCCAAGTTCACGGTCCTCCTTCCGCAAGCCGATGCTTTTGCAACCATGGAAGACGAAGCTTCCTGCCCGCGACGGGAACACGTGCTCTTTGTCGACGACGAACCGGCCCTTGCGGAGATGACGAAGACAATGCTTGAACGAATCGGCTGCCGGGTAACCGCCTTGACGGACGGCTCCGAGGCGCTGAAAGTGTTCGCCGCGAATCCAAGGAGTTTCGATCTTATCATCACCGATCAGACCATGCCGGAGATGACCGGAATTGCCCTCGCGAAGGAAGTCCTGGCAGTGGCTCCGGACATGCCGATCATCCTTTGCACCGGGTATAGCGAAACAGTGTCGCAGGAGCGTGCGATAGAGGCCGGCGTCCGGGAATTCCTGTTAAAGCCTGTGACGAAGAAAGAAATGGCGCAGGCGGTCCGCAGGGTGTTGGAACAGGGAAGAGGCGTCGTGTAATCGATGAGCCTGCTTCGCACCGACCTTCCCCGACGCGCGGTCGGCCGATCCGACAACGACCTAATAAAGAGAAACCCAAGAGAAAAATATGCTCGGAACCGGAGTAATTATGGTATAATAGAGACCAAAACCGGGCGCAAGGAGCTTATGAGCGAGATCAGAGAGCCTTCAGTGAGCGGCAGCTTTTACCCACACAACCCTGACGTCCTCAGGGCGGACATCGAGGGGTATCTCGCGAAAGTCCCTGCTCAGGACGTGGCCGGCGACATCCGCGGCCTGGTATCGCCCCACGCGGGCTACATGTACTCAGGGCCGACAGCCGCCTACGGCTACAGGGCCCTGTCCGGCCGCCACTATGACACGGTCATCATCCTTGCGCCGAGTCACCAGTCGTTCTTCGTGGGCGCAGCCGTGCAGGAGGCCGGCGGGTACAGAACGCCTCTCGGCGTGGTCGAAATCGACGAGGCCCTCGCCCGTGAGCTTAGCCGGAGCGAGGATATGGTCCACGTGGACCCGAAGATACATCGGAGGGAGCATGCGATAGAGGTGCAGATACCCTTTCTTCAGTGTGTCCTCACTGACTTCAGGATAGTGCCCCTGATAATGGGCGCCGCCCAGGACCCTCAAGGTTCCTTGGAGCTGGGCCAGCTCATCTACGACACCATCAAGAGCAGGGAGGAGAGATGCCTCATTCTCGGCAGCTCCGACCTTTCTCACTACTACCCTTACGGTTTTGCGGTGGGGATGGACAGGGTTGCGATCGAGTTTTTAGAGCGGTTCGACATGGAAGGCATGTCCAGTGGGCTGGTAAGAGGGAACTACGAGGCGTGCGGCGCAGGCGCGATACTCGCGACCATGGCTGTGTGCAAGAAGCTGGGGGCGTCCAGGAGCAAGGTGCTCCATTATGAGAATTCCGGCGATGTAACGGGCGATAGAAACGAGGTTGTCGGGTACGCTTCGTGCGTGTTTTATGGAGGAGAGTAGCCGTTGCCGGCTCACAAGGCGGGGATAGACCTTCATTTTTCCGACGAGGAAAGGCGCGTGCTGAAGGAGCTTGCGCGGTCCTCCATAGAGAAGGCGCTCTTTGGCAAAGAAGAGCAGCCTCTGGATATTCCCAGGGCGCTGAAGAAGAAGCGGGGAGCTTTCGTCTGTCTTAAAACGTGGGGGGAGTTGAAGGGCTGCATCGGCTATCTGCGGGCCCGGATGCCTCTCGATGAGACGGTGAGGAGGATGGCCTATGAGGCGGCATTCCACGACCCCAGGTTCATGCCGCTTGACGCTCGGGAGTGGGAGCATACCGACATCGAGATATCCGTCCTTACCCCCATGAGAAAAATACGCGATATTAACGAGATCCAGATCGGCGTTCACGGGCTCTACATAGAAAGCGGCTCCTCCTCCGGGCTGCTCTTGCCTCAGGTTGCGACGGAGCATGGATTGGACAGACAGACTTTTCTTGAATATACGTGCGAGAAGGCAGGGCTTCCGAGAAATGCCTGGCAGTCCGAGCGGGCAAATATATACATCTTCTCGGCAGATGTGTTCTAATAGGGGAGCAAAGAAAATGGGGAGCGTATATGATCAGTAAGAATATGTCGATTGAAGAAGTGGTAAGGAAGCACCCTGAGACGATAGTGATCTTCGAAAGGCACGGCCTCGGCTGCCTCGGCTGCCAGGCAGCCCTGTTCGAGAGCATAGAACAGGGGGCGGAGGTCCACGGCATAAATGTGGATGCCCTCCTTGTGGACCTGAACAAGGAAGTCGGGCATGAAGCAGCCGCAGGCTGAAGGTATGCACGTCCAGGTGGGCCGGTGATTCATCCCGCTTTCTTTCCCTTCGTAAAAGAAACACCCGCTTAGCCGAGCTTTTTAGGACCAATTCATGGAGAGCATATATACGATAATCCTTGCCGCAGGGGCGTCAACACGGCTTGGTTTCAACAAGCTGTGCATAAGAGTGAACGGAGAAGCGGTTGTCAGGAGGACGGTGCGTCTTTTTATGGAGGCGGGGACGGGAGAACTCGTTGTTGTTACAGGGTTTGAGAGGGAGAGAGTGGAGCGTGAGCTTATGGGGTTTCCCGTCACGTTCGTCCATAATGAACATTCAGGGGACGGTATGTCCGCGTCAATAAGAGCGGCCCTGCCTGTGATCCTTAAAGCGGACCTTGCGCTCTTCCATCTTGGGGACAAGCCGTTTATCGAGCCCGAGGTGATCAGCCGGGTGATGCGGGCGTATGAGGCCGGAGGCAGGCTCGATCATCGTCCCGGTCCATGAGGGGATAAAAGGCCACCCGGTCCTCGTAGACATGAGGCGGCACTACCGGACGGTGGCCGCCGTCGAGGGCGAGTGGGGGTTGAGGGACGTGATCGCCGCTGCCGGCACCGAGGTGTGCTTCGTCGAGGGCGGGGAAGGAAGCCTTTTGGACCTCGACACAAATGAAGATATCGCATATTTGGAAGGGAGGGGCTATAAGATTGAAAAAGGTTAACGTGGAAGATGCGGTG
Organism: uncultured delta proteobacterium; assembly: GCA_963768735.1. Taxonomy (GTDB): domain Bacteria; phylum Desulfobacterota; class Syntrophorhabdia; order Syntrophorhabdales; family WCHB1-27; genus BOG-1155. The sequence goes on from CAVYJH010000003.1 coordinate 1,198,557, forward strand.
GGCCTTGTCCTTGCCCACGACATCACCGAGATCATACCGGGGCAGAAAAAGGACGTCGCGTTCGTGCGCGGGAGCATCATAGAGAAGGGCGACGTGGAGCGCCTGCTGGATTTGGGGAAAAGCCATATTTTCGTCACGGACGGCCAGGAGAGAGAAGTCCACGAAGACGAAGCCGGCAGACGCATCGCAATGGCCGCCATGGACGACCGCATGGAGCTTGTCGCCCGCCAAGGAAGGACGGATCAACATCACGGCCAAGGTCGGCGGCCTCGTGGTGGTCGATCTCGCGCGTCTCGCCGCGATCAACAAGATCAAAGACGTGCTTTTCACCGTGGTACCGGACAGGTATCCGGTGAAGCCGGGCGATATCGTCGCAGCCACGAGGATCGTCCCCCTCTATATTTCGGAAAGCTTGCTACAAGAGGCGGAGGGTGTGGGAAGAAAGGGGATCGTCAGGATCCGCCCCTTTGCACGTATGTCGGTCGGTCTTGTGGTGACGGGGACGGAAGTGGCCACCGGGAGGATACCGGACGCATCGGCGCGGGTCGAGGCAAAGCTGCGTGGACACGGCCTCGATGTGGCAGGAAAGAGGGTTGTCAGGGATGACGTCGGTCTGATCAGGGACGCTATCCTGGAGCTGATCGACGCAGGCAGCCAGATCATCGTGACCACAAGCGGCCTCTCCGTCGACCCCGACGATTTGACGAAGGAAGGCGTAGAGGCAACGGGGGCGCAGGTCATCTCTTACGGCGCGCCCGTATTCCCAGGCGCGATGTTCCTGGTGGCCCGGCTGAAGGGGCGTTATATCCTGGGAGCGCCCGCTTGTGTGTACTTCAACACGCACACCATGCTAGACATCCTTCTGCCGAGGATCATGGCGGGCGAGCGCGTGACCGCGGCTACGGTGCGCAAGATGGCTCATGGAGGGCTCTGCCTGCACTGCGACGTCTGCCGCTATCCGAACTGCTTTTTCGGGAAAGGACGGTAGCAGGAAATGAAGGAGTCACCATCGTGATCCTGGGCGCGGGCGAGATGGCCTCGGGCATCGCCCATCGCCTTTTCTCCTCGCGTCTTACGCGCATCCTCATGTCGGAGATGCCGGCGCCCCTTACGGTGCGGAGGCATGTCGCCTTTTCGGAAGCGGTACATACGGGCGCCATGGAGGTGGAGGGGGTGAGGGCGGAGCGTGTAGACTCACCGGATGCGGTTCAGGTACTCTGGGACCGGCGGCTGATAGCCATACTGGTGGACAGGGAAGCAGCTTTCCTGAAGACCATCGAGCCGGACGTGCTCATAGACGCGACCATGATAAAGAGGCCGAAAGGGTCGGTCAAGACGTACGCGCCGGGAGCCGGGTTGGTGATCGGCGTAGGTCCGGGGTTCACGGCTCCCGGCCAGGTGGACGCGGTCATCGAGAGCAACAGGGGACATTACCTGGGAAGGGTGATCTACGCAGGCGAGGCGGAACGCTATACCGGGACCCCGGGCTCCATCATGGGTGCGACCGGGGAAAGGGTGCTCCGCGCCCCGCACGCGGGTATGGTCAGGCCGGCTCGGGCGATAGGGGACATCGTGAGAAAGGGCGACGTGGTGCTGCGCGTGGACGAGACCCCGGTGCAGGCCGCGATAGACGGCGTCGTGCGCGGCCTCATCAGGCCCATGACCGTACGGCAGAACGAGAAGCTCGGCGACGTCGACCCGAGCGGCGACGCAGGCCACTGCATCACCATCTCGGAAAAGGCCCGCGCCATCGCGGGCGGTGTGCTCGAAGCGGTACTGCACCGGTTTAACGGATAGAGGAGGGGACAAAGAATGGACATCTACGAGGCTGTCGGGGATTACCTGTCGAGGGGAAGAGGCGGGGCCCTTGCCACTATCATAAAGAAGATGGGCGCGGCCCCCAGGGAAGCGGGGGCGAAGATGTTCGTAGGGGATGACGGCCGCTTCTTCGGCACTGTGGGGGGGGGCTGCGTCGAGGCGGAGGTGTGGCAGGCAGCGAAGAATGTCGCAAAGACCGGAAAAGTGAAGTTTCTGCACTACCGTCTGGACGGCCGCATCGTCGAGGATGAGGGAATGATATGCGGGGGGAACGTCGATATCTTCCTCGAGCCGGTCCTTGCGCGCTACAAAGACGTGTACGCGGGAGTGGAAGACCTCGAAAGAAGCGGAAAGGATGCGTTGATTATCACCAGGTTCTCTGAAAGCTCGTTTTCCAAGAGTCTTGTCGGGGCGGACGGTCAGGTAACGGGCGACGACCCGGGGGAGGAAATAAGAGCGCGTCAGGCGTCGTACCTGTCGGAGAGAGGGCCGGTCATAGGCGAGGGGATACTCATCGAGCCGACAGTCTCGTCTTCGCTTCTTTACCTGTTCGGTGCCGGCCACGTCTCACAATACGTGTCGAAGGCGGCAACGATGGTCGATTTCAACGTGGTCGTGATAGATGACCGTGACGATTTCGCAAACAGGGAGAGATTCCCCGAGGCCCGCGAAATCATAGTCGACGACTTCCGGAGCGCCTTCGAGCAACTCCGCTTTTACGGAACCGAGTACGTGGCCGTGTTGACCAGGGGGCACAAGCATGACGCGCTCGTCCTCGAAGAGGTCCTGAAGAGGCCCACCCATTACGTAGGCATGATCGGGAGCAAAAGAAAAAGCGCCCTCATTCTGGAGCACCTGAGACAGAAGGGCTTCGATGAGCAGGCCCTGAAGTCCGTTCATGCGCCCATCGGGCTCGACATAAAGGCGGAGACGCCGCAGGAGATCGCCGTCAGCATCGTTGCGCAGCTTATCGCAGTAAAACGAAGGACATAATTGCTGAACCCCACTAACCGAGCGCAGCGAGGTTGAGCGGGGAGGCCTCGACGGGCTTTGCCCGCCGAGGGGGTGCTGAACCCCACTACTAGTTCGCACTCCAGCCGACTTGGGTCGTGACCCTCACCTTCGGCGTGCCCGGCGGCAACTCGTTCACCGCCGCGGAGAAGCTCCAGTTCCGCGTCGGCGCGTTGTAGACGACCCCCGTGTTCGGCCACGCTGCCGTGACCTGGCCGCTCTGCCAGAGGCAGACGAGTGAGCCGTTGTAGGTGTAAGTGACCCCGCTCCAGTTCTCCAAGAAGCGCATGAAGTTTTCGAGGCCGCCGCTGTACTGGCCCGTTTGCGAGTTCGTGTCCCTGTTGCCCGACATGACCGCCGCGTTTACCGTGGTTGCGGCGGCGGACCGGTTGCCGAGCGAAGTGTTTGCATTGTAGCTGTCGCTCCAGTTGCTGGAGAGGATCGTGATGGCATCGGAGATGATCGCCGCCGGCGCCGTCGAGGTGGTGTTGTAATTGCCCTTTACATACACAGGGTTCGGCGTGGCCACGGTAAGGCCCGCGGCCTGTCCGTTCACGTCGTTCTGGGGCAGTGTCGAGCCGCTCACGAGACGGACGGCTCCGTTCGTGCTCGACGAAGAGACGTAAAGTATGCCGGGGTCATCCCCTGTAGGGGGGGCAACGAGGGCGGCCGTCGCCGGGGCATACGCGGCCAGGGCGCTCATGCTTATATCGAGCGTGTTCATCGTCTTCCCTTCCCGGTAGTCGTAGACCGTGCCCGCTTTTACCACGGGGTTGTAGTTGTTTGTAGAGTTGCAGCCGGGGTCGATGATCAGGGTATTGCCGTTCTTGTAGGTCGTCCTTTGACTGCACCAGTTGAGGTTGTTGCCCGATGCGTCGTAGGCCACGCCGTCTATGATCTTGAGGCTCGCCTGCTGGTACATGCTCCCCGCACCCTGGCCGATGATGTCGGCAGGGTTGGCCGCCATCCCGGGGATCGGCAGGGCCGTAATACCCTCGTGTTCCGTCTTCACCCCCCCGTTCCAGGCATCGGCATAGTGGTTTTCGACCCAGTCCGGAATGCCGTTGCCGTTGGAGTCTACGTTGCTGTCATGGTTCATAGGGGGATAATCGGTGGCGTTGAACGTCGTTGACGCCCCTGTCTTATAGATGTTTGCGGGGTTGATCACCTGATTGCTGTCCAGCCGGTAGTTGTATATGTTGCCGGCGGTAGTGACGTTTGAATTGATCCGCAGCGTCGAGCCGCTGGCGCCGCCCAGGTAGAGGTCGTGGTTTGAGTGGATCCACCCGGTAAAGGTCATGTTCGCGCCGGGGAAAATCTCAAGGATGTCATTGTAGAAGACACCGAACTGGAATATAGGGATAAGCTGGTCCTGCACGTCGATAGCCACCGTGCTCACCGCGCCCGTATTGTTGTCCGTCGCGGTAGAGGTGATCCTGTACATCTGGACGTAGGCGCTCAAGCCTTTATACGTGCCCGTGGCCGCTCTCTGTATTCGGTTGATTCCTCCGGCAGGCACGGTCGAGATGGTGGTATTCCATGTGTAGCCCGCTATGGCGGGGTTCTGCGGGGCCGGGGTCGACGGGTTGAGCGCCGTGAGGGCCCCGAAGAGCTGGTTCCAGGCAAGCGTGGCCCCCGCCTCTGCCGCGTAGAAGGCCTTGATCGAGCCCGTCTGATTTTCGGCAATGCCCATATCGGTGATGATGCTCCTGTTCGCGGCGAGACCGAGCACGGTGAGGAGCAGGACGAGGATCATCACGATGAAGACCACGAAGCCTCCCTCGTTTCCGATGGCGCCGCTGAGCCGCTTCGTGGGCATGCCTCTTCCTGCTCTCTCTGGTTCTTTCTCTTTCATTTCCCTTCATCGCCGGTCGCGGGGTCGGGCGCATCACCACGACCCCCCCGCTGTGCCCGGCTGGAGATTCCGCCGGTAGACCGTATCCGTCACCGTCGAGATAACGGGCGCGGTGACGCTGGTCGTGGAACCCGTGATGGTCACGGTGAGCGCCTTCGGGTCGGCGGCGCTCACGGCGACCACCAGCGCCGTGATATTGGAGGCGATTGCCCGCGCCCCGTTGCCGTTGTGCTGATCCACGTTGAGGACGCCGCCCGCCACCGAGTAAGTGACCCACTGCAGGGGATAGACGCTTGCCCCCGACGGGTGGGTCAGGCCGAGGTTCGCGGTGAGCGTGAGGTTATCACCGTTGGCCGTGTTTACCACAGCGTTCTCCGCGCCCTCGATGCTGATATTCTGGCCGGCCGTGAAGCTCGCCCCCTGACCAGCGGCGAGGGCCAGCGTGTTGGTCCCGCTCGCCGCCTGCGCAGTCAGGGTCGCGGGCGTCTGGCTGGAGCCGATGATGTCGATGCTGTTTGCGGCGATATTGAAGGCATTCCAGTTGTTGGCCGCGTTATACCAGGCGCCTGCATTCTGTCCGTTTATGGTCGACGACTGGGGGCCGAGACCTGCAGCCATGATATCCCGGGTGAGACGCTGAAGGGCGACCCTCAGGTTCTGCTGCATCTCCGTGGCGCTGTCCTGACTTCCGTACGTCCTCTCCTGGGTCGAGGCGAGCGACCAGAGGCCGAGCGCCAGGATGCTGCTGATGGCGAGGCCGATCAGGAGCTCGATCAGGCTGAATCCCGCTAGACCTCTGAGACGACTGTGCTGAATGTGAGTGTCTGTCCTTTCCATGTCACCTGCACGTTTATGGTTACATAGCGTTCCGGCGCCGCCCCTCCGGGGGGGTCGCTGCGCCAGTAGGTCAGGGTCATGTCGGGCACGTTGACCGCTGCGCCGACGTTCACCGTTGTGCCCGCTGCGAGACTCGTGGGAAGGTTCATGATGGTCGTGGCAAAGGGGCTTACGAGGGGGTCTTTCAACGCTTCCAACTGCGCCTGCGCCTGGGTCGTGGCAATCATCGCCTCCCTGCCGAAAGTGCCGCCCCGCATGCTGAAAATCTGCATCTGCGCCAGCATGAGGGCGCCTATGGCAAACAGGAGGAGCGCCACGAGGACCTCCAGGAGGGTAAAGCCCCCATGACCCGGCGCGAGCCCCCTATGGCCTGACCTGCACAATCTGTACCCTCCCCGTCGTCGTCACGACAACGTTATTCTGGTAATTCGTCGATGAAAGGCTCGCCGCGATTGCCGCTGTCGCCAGGCCCATGGGCGTAAAGGTGACGCTCTGGTCGGCGTTGTTTGCGAACACGAGCACGACGCCGGCCTCGTAGGCCATGCTGGCCGCATTCGCAAGCTGGCGGGTCGCGCCGACCTGGTTCCACAGCGCCGTGGCCGGATTCCACCCCTGAACCCAGTATTGGTTATTTGCCGGGTTGAAGTATACCTGATACTGGACATTGTCCGCAACTGCCTTCATTCGGGCAAATTGCAGATCGCTCATGAGCTGCCGCGATGCAGCCTTCATCCGGTACTCCTCGATCCAGCGGCTCACTCCCGGCGCCGCGGCCGCTCCCAGAATCCCTATTATCGTCAGCGTGATGAGGAGCTCTAGAAGGGTAAACGCCCGGAGGCGGCGGGCGTAACAATCTCTCCTTGCAGGATCATTGGATAACGTCATTGATCACATTAATAAGGGTGCCGGTCTGGTCTATGGTCCACGTATCGATGGTCGCGTCGCTATCGATATTTCCCGCGGCCTGCGCCGTAAAAACGGGAACATTCGGCACTCCGTTCACCGTGGCCGTGCCGGCGTTCGTAATGGTAAAGGTATAATCGTTGAAGTTGTTCAGCCATCCATAGGGGATGAGGGCGGCCGTCTGCGCGTTGGTCGCGTACGCCCCATTCTGGAAACGATAGATCTCCTGGGCCTGCGCCACGACCATGAGCTGTCGCTGCGCGTCCGTCTGGCGCGACTGCGCGACATAGTGGCTGTAGGCGGGTAAAGCAAAGGCGGCGATGATGCCCATGATGGCGAGGGCGACCAACAATTCCAGAAAGGTAAACGCCGCCTGTTGCCGCGGGTCTGAGAAGGGCCTCCCGGAGACCCTCCCGAAACATCCCGGGCTACCCGCAAAGGGGGCCTCTGCCTGCATCCTGTTGCTGCCGCCCGACCCCCGTATTGAAACCGAAAGCATCATGCTCCACCCCTCCCTGGTCACGTCATATATCGTCACACAACTCCGGTTGTCCTCAGAGCAATAAGCGTGCCGATACGCGGGAAGGCGCTGGTGGCCGTATTCCGCACTTTCGCCCCAAAAGGCGGATGTGCGGTTTCGGCCAGGGCATGACAGAGAGACGACAAGAGCATGATGGTCCAGGCGTGTGATTCCACGCGGGTGGACGGTTAAGGGGCGAAAGGACTCAGGGTGGGCGGTTACGCCCATGCAGCCAAAGGTGCTTCGGGCCTTGCGCGATTGCAGGCATCGCCGCAGTTTCCGACCAGCCGAAGGACAGGGGGGTGCGGCCTGTTCGCGTAGCGTAAGGACAAAGGCGATTTTTGACCTGCTCAGGGGGGAGTCCGTGAAGTCGAGCGTTTCTTCCCCGGGGATGCCGAAGACGCGGTCGACGCCCTCGTTTTCCAGGTACTTGACGATCAAGTCACAGGTTTTCATGCCATGTCTCCTCTATCATGGCCACGGGAGCCCTGATAAAGATTACACTGTGACGGCCTAAAGGTCCATAGAAAAGTCCGCTGAAAAGAGACCTGGCCGCCCTCTGCTGCCCCGATTGATTCCCCCCGATAATATGGTGTATACTGGCCTATCCGACTGGATAAATAGCCATATCGAACAACTTCCGATACCGGTGGCCTGAGGAGGCTCGTTACGTGGGTTATGAGAATATGGACTCCCTGATAAAAGCACTGCTTGAGGGCGATACAACTGAAGCGATATCTCAGGCCGGGGCCCTTCTCGGCTCGGGAGTCGGCATCGAGCGCATCGTGACGGAGGGTGTCGAACGCGCCATGTCGACGCTGGATGCAAAATGCACATTGGAACAATTCAATCTGCTGGAGATCATGCTCGTCGGGCGGGCCGTAACGGAAGTAATGAAGCATCTGTTTCCAACGGGCGCCCCTGTGTCTGAAAGAAGAGGCACCGTTGTCATTGCCACACTGGAAGGGGATGTGCACGATCTGGGGAAGAACATTTTGAAGATGGTTCTTACCGGCAACGGATACAGGGTAGTCGACTGCGGCAAGGACTGCCCCCTCGAAAGGTTGTTGGATACGGTAGAGCGGGAAAGGCCTGTTGCTGTCGGGATCAGCGGTCTTATTACTACTATAGTGACCGAGGTTAGGCAGGTGAGACCACAACTGGCGGTCCGGGGGCTCGGGGACGTGTCGGTGATCGCCGGCGGAGCGGCCTTGAAGCAGTCTACACCTGAGCGTTTGAACGTCGACTACGTGGCGGAATCGGCCTTTGACGGCGCCCGTTATCTTGCGCGCATCGGTAAGGAGGTGGGCGATGAATAGCCTTGAGCGCGTCGCTTCAGCCATCCGCTTTGAGGAGCCGGACCGATTGCCGGTTATCGCGCAGGTGTTCGGCCACGCGGCAGTCGTTTCGGGCGTTGCCCTGGATGCGTATGTGCAGGATGGAGAACTGATGGCCCGATGCCAAATCAAGGCCCTCGAAAAGTACCGCTACGATGCGGTCTTTACGGTGATGGACGTCAATGTGGAGACTGAGGCGCTCGGGTCGGTGCTGCGATACAACAAGGGTCGGTATCCTGTCATAGAACGGTATGCCTTCACAAGGGAGAGTGAGTGGGGCGATCCTTCCGCGCTTGACCCCGGCAGGTGCGGTCGCATGCCGGAAATGATGAAGGCACTGCGGATACTGCGACGGGCCCTTGGTGATGAATACCTGATCGTAGGCTGTGTGTTGGGTCCCCTGACGCTTGCTTCTCAGCTGCTGGGGCCTGAAGCTACCCTCTATATGGCGATAGACGAGCCTGAGCGCCTGGAGGGGCTGATCGCGTTTTCCACCGACGTAATTACGAGGTTCGGTCTGGCCCAGATCGAGGCCGGAGCGCATCTTCCTCTCGTCTTCGACCCCTTCGCCTCGCCCGCGGTAGTGCCCTACCGGTTTTTCCGCGAATTTGAGCTTCCCCGTCTGAAGACGGTCTTTGAGGCCTTCCGCAGGGCAGGTGCCGCGGCGAATTGGCTGCATATTGCCGGTCCGACGCAGACCATCCTGCCGTTCTACCCGCAGGCCGGAGTCGATATAGCCAATTTCGACTACTGTGTCACGCCAGAGGACGCGCGACTCTCCCTTCCCCGGACATGCCTCGACGGGAACATAAAAAGCCTCTCTTTTGTGGAAGACACGCCCGAGGAGATCAGGATCCAGGCTTTAATGCTCACGAACTCGCATGTATTGGCCGGAGGCTTTATCCTGTCGTCGGGCTGTGAGATTCCGCCCGAGTCGAAAGAGGAAAACGTGGCCGCCATGGTCGAGGCATTACGCAAGTGAAGGCTGGTCGCCTGCCTCACATCACCGTTGTAAGCAGGGGAGAGAGGCGGGTCATCACCGTCGAGCCGGGGTCTTCCCTGCGCGATGCCCTTGACACGACGGACCTCAAGGTTCGCTCCGGCTGCAACGGGTCAGGTGCGTGTGGCCTCTGCCGTGTCCGGATCGAGCGGGGAAACGCCAACGAGCCGGCCGAGAATGAGCTGATCATGCTTACGGGGGAGGAGCTTCGCGACGGGATACGCCTTGCCTGCCGGGTAATGCCTGTCGGGGACCTCCACGTCGGTATCGTCAATCCTGCCCCCAAATCCGAGTGGAGGAGGTTGATTGTCGAGGACCTTCCAGAGTGCGGATTACTCACCCGTCCGCATAAAGAGAGAGCGCCCGGCGCCGAAGAAGAGTCCTACGGTGTTGCCCTCGACCTGGGAACGACGAACATACGCATGTCCCTGTGGGACCTGAAACGGACGCGCCGTCTTTACTCCGTTCTCGGGCCTAACCGGCAGTCGTGCCACGGCTCGGATATAATCACAAGACTGATTTGGGCATGCGCATCTTCGACGCAGGCGTCTGAAATGAGCCGGATAGTGAGGGACTCCATAGAAGAGGGTATTCTCGACATGTGTTCGCGGGAAGGGTATGATTTCCGGAAAATAGACCATATCTCCGTAGTGGGCAACACGGCGATGCTCACGCTTCTGGCAGGGAAGAATGCCGACCTCCTGCTCCGCCCGGAGTACTGGACAGCCGCAGTAGATTGCCGGCCCGAGGATAGACAGGAATTGCTCAAAGGCCGTCGTGTGGACGCCGATGTCTTGCTGGAGATCGTCCAGCCTCTCGGTGGCTTTGTGGGTTCCGATCTTTTGGCTGACACCCTTGCCACGGGACTTACCGGAGATCATGGAGCGGGCCTGCTCATCGATTTCGGCACAAATTCGGAAATAGCGCTGTGGGATGGCCACAAGCTATGGGTGACTTCCGCACCGGGGGGGCCTGCCTTTGAGGGCTGGGGGATCGGATACGGGATGCCGGCAGAACCCGGCGCCATCTACAGGGTCGATGGGGTGAACGGCGAGTCCACGCCGTCGGTCCATGTTATGGGGGGTGGCGAGGGCCGGGGGATTCTGCGGCTCAGGCATGGTGGACCTTATCGCCGAACTGGTGCAGGCGGGGCACCTAAGCACGAAGGGAAAACTGGCAGAGGACTTTCAGGACAAGGGATTCGTCGTTGCTCGGGGTCTGCCCGGCATTGCCCTGAATAACCGTGATGTTGACGTATTTCAGCGGGCAAAGGCGGCCATAGGCGCAGGGGTAAGAGTGCTGTTGAAGTTGGCCGGCATGGATGCAGGTCGGCTGCGGCGCATTTGTGTGTGCGGAAGCTTTGGGCAGTTCCTGGACATACGCAATGCCCAAGCCCTAGGTCTTTTGCCTGCGGTATCGTCCGAACGAGTCGAGCTATGGGGCAGCGCGGCACTGAGGGGATGTGAGTCTCTTCTTCTGTCGGCGGATAGAAGGAATTACCTGGAATCTTTGAAGCACGACAAGATCGCCCTCGTCAATCTTTCGCAGGCGCCCGAGTTCGAGGAATATTTCCTGGAGAGCCTTTATCTTCAGCCATTGCAACGGGATTGAGCTATGGAAAAGTATGATTTGTACGGAGGGCATACTACGGAGAGCTTTATAAAGGCAGCCCAGTATATTGTCCGGTTGACCGCGGAGCAGAACGCCCTGGAAGAGCTGGGCAAGATCATCGTCAACTATTTTCACGCACGTTGGGTCGCCTTTGCCGGAATGGGCACGGACAGGCAGGTTTTCCTTCACAATTGCACGATGCTCGACAAGGACATCTATGGAACGGTCCTTGTGGAAAAGACCGGAGGGCACATCCGTGACGTATTCGACAGCGGTTTTCTGGCCTCCGACACTGTCGTGCTTTCCGAGCCCTATGCAGTCACCTTCCTCCCCTTGACGGAGCTGAATCAGACCAAAGCGGTGATGATCGTCGCCCGCAAGCCGGACGAACCCCTTTCCGCGGGACGCCTCAACCTCTACCTCGCCCTTGTGGGGATAGCGGGATCGACCATGGGCAGAATATCCACGGAACAGCAACTGAGGCGCCATCAGCGTCATCTGGAGGACTTGGTAGAAGAACGGACCCATTCGCTGAGGGCGTCCAATGAGAAGCTCGAGCAGGAGATCGTGGAGCGCGACCGCGCACAACGTGCCCTCAGGGAAAGCGAGCAACGCTGGGCTACCACTCTGTCGAGCATCGGTGACGCGGTTATCGCAACGGACGATGCGGGCAGCATTACATTTATGAACGCCGTGGCGGAAAAGCTGACCGGCTGGACCCTCGATGAGGCATCGGGAGAACGGGTGACGAAGATCTTCAATATCATCGATGAGCACACCCGCAGGGAGATAGAAAGCCCTGTTTTGAGGGTGCTCCGGGAAGGGACGATTGTCGGCCTTTCCAATCACACGCTCCTCGTGAGGAAGGACGGAAGGGAAGTCCCTGTGGACGACAGCGGCGCCCCCATCACGGATGCGGGCGGAAGGACAACGGGCGTCGTGCTCGTCTTCCGCGACGTTTCGGAACGTAGGCGCGTCGAGAAGACCCTGGGAATCGCAAGGGTCGAGCTTGAACAGCGCGTCCTGGAGAGGACCGCGGAGCTCCAGCAGGCTTACGATAAGCTGATGCAGGAGACCAGGGAACGGGAGCGGGTTGAGGCCGAGTTGCGGCAGGCCCAGAAGATGGAAGCCCTGGGCACGCTCACAGGGGGCATAGCGCACGATTTCAACAACATGCTGGCGGCGATCATCGGCTTCACCGAAATAGCAAAGGACAAATTACCCTCGGATTCAAAGGTGCAGCAGCAGCTTGCTAGGGTGCTTGAAGCGGGGATCAGAGGCCGAGAACTGGTGAGGCGATTGCTCACCTTCTCCCGTCGAACGGAACAGGAAAAGAAGCCTTTGTCCCTGAGCAGCATTGTGAAGGAGACCGCCACGCTGCTCCGGGCTTCCCTGCCGGCGACTATCAGCATCAGGGTCGATGGCAACAGGGAATCCGGTTTTATCCTGGCCGACCCCGTTCAGATCCAGCAGGTGGTCATGAATCTTTGCACAAACAGCGCCCATGCCATGCGGGAGAAAGGAGGCACCCTCGATGTGGAGGTCTGCGACTTTAGCCTCTCCCCCTCCGGCGGGAACTCTCAGGGCATCAAACCCGGTCTCTACGTGAAACTGACCGTGCGGGATACGGGAACGGGCATCCCGCCGGACATTATCGGCAAAATATTCAATCCTTTCTTTACCACAAAAGGACCGGGAGAGGGCACCGGTCTCGGTCTCTCCGTTGTTGACGGGATCGTCAGGCAGCACGACGGGTATATCACGGTTGAAAGCGAGCCGGGCAAGGGGTCGGTGTTTATCGTTTATCTCCCCAAGGTGGCTGAAACTGCGCCCAGTGAGTCGGCGGGTGATGATGTCATTCCTGCGGGACACGAGAGAGTGCTCTTCATAGATGATGAAGAACCCCTCGCCGAGATGGGCCGGCAGCTTCTTGAAAAGTTAGGCTACAGTGTAACCACGAGAACGAGCAGCACGGATGCGCTCGCGGCGCTCAGGAGAGACCCCGCTGCCTATGACCTGATCATCACCGATGAGACCATGCCGGAGATGACAGGGATGGAGTTTGCCAAGGAAGTGCTTGCCCTGAGGCCGGATATGCCTGTCATTCTGTGCACCGGGTTCAGTCACCGGGTCGATGCGGACCAGGCAAAGGCCGCGGGTATCAGAGGGTTCGCGTTGAAACCGATGACCAAGGCGGAAACCGCAAAAATTATCAGGAAAGTACTGGATGAGTAGATCGAAGGCGGTGGTTCCCTTAGGTTGAATAAATGTCGCTGCGCCTTTGACGGGAGCGAAACCGGGGTTGGACATGCCTGAGAAGGGAAAAGAGCGATGCTGAGGTTGATTGAGCTCCTGGGGATCCTTGCCTTTGCTCTTTCCGGTCTGATAGAGGCTCGGCGCAAGAAGATGGATTTCGTCGGCACCTACGCCATCGCCTTCGTGACTGCCCTCGGAGGCGGTACGCTTCGGGATCTTCTCCTCAACAGACAGCCTTTGTGGCTGGTCCATCAAGAGTATCCCATCATGATTATGGTACTGGTAATCGGTGCGCTCATTATATTTCGATTGAAAAAATTGACTCTTACGGAGCAGACGATCATCATACCCGACGGTCTCGGTCTGGGCCTTTTCAGCGCCAGCGGTACCGCCTCTGCTTTTGACATGGGTCTTCCGCCCTTCGTGTGCGTGCTGATGGGCGTGATCACCGCGACCTTCGGAGGGGTGCTGAGGGATATAGCCTGCAATAAAATACCGGTAATCTTCAGGCGCACCGAGCTTTACGCAACGTGTTCCTTCTTCGCTGCCGCCGCTTACTTGGGTGGGCGTGTTTTGGGGGCAGAGCATGTGCTGTCCGCGACGGCGAGTATCGTGATCGCCCTGAGTCTCAGATTATTGGCGAAACGATACCACCTGAGACTCCCCCCCCTGTAGGAAGGGCTCATCGAGGCGATTATGGCGACGTGCGATCATTGACCGCCGGTTTCTTAGGGCAAGATGGACGGAAATCGCATGTAGGTGAGGACGTCATCGATGAACTTCTCCCTGAGGGCCGGATCCCGGAGCCTTTCTTCATCAATCACGGGGATCAAGGGGTTTCGACGGATGAAGGCCGCGGCGAAAATGCCGCTGCCGCTCCCGGCATGCATGCCGTCCGCAGTATACACCCGGACTCCTTCCAGGCCGGAGCAAGGCGACCCGCTTTTGAAGATGAATCCCGCAAGGTCCTCACGGGCCAGATCGGCCGCCTTTGCGTCGCTCCATCGCTGCATGGTCTCGGTGTGATCAACTGCGGTACGGGTCGTGACGAGCCTCGGCGATGCAGGGTCGCCCATGAGGCGGAGCGTTTCCCTGGGGACGGGGAGTCCGTATTCGACCTCGGGGCACACCGGGACGTACTGGAACCACTGCCCGAGCGTCTCCGTGATGGTAAGATCGAGCTTATGACCGCCGTCATACCGGACTCTTATCCCGAGTAGACACGCGCTCACCCCGACCTTGACCTTTTTCACGACCGGCATCATACGGCGGTGGGCTGATATCGCTTAAGGGTGAGCGAGAGAGAGACCACGGTGACGGAGCTCATGGCCATCGCCAGACCTGCCCACTCCGGCTTCAGAGTAATGCCGAAGAAGGGGTAGAGGATGCCCGAGGCGACGGGGATCAGCGCCGCGTTATAGGCAAAGGCCCAAAAGATATTCTGTTTTATCCGCGCCATTACCTTTCTGCTCAATTGGATCCCCGAGACGGCGTCCCTTAAATCGTCCCGGATCAGCACCATCTCTCCGCTCTCGACGGCCACGTCCGTTCCGCTCCCGATGGCAATGCCCACATCTGCCTGGGCCAGCGCCGGGGCGTCGTTTATGCCGTCGCCCACGAAGGCGACCACATCACCTGCCTCCTGAAGTCTTCTCACCGCCCCGGCCTTATCCTGGGGCAGCACCTCCGCCAGCACGTGGTCGATGCCGGCCAGGCGCGCAACGGCATAGGCCGTCTTCTCGTTGTCGCCCGTGATCATCACCACCCTTAAGCCCAGTTTCTTAAAGCCCTTGATTGCGTCGGGCGTCGTTGCTTTAAGGGTATCGGCAATTGCGATAAAGCCCAGGATTCTTCTTTCCAGCGCCACGAGGACGACTGTCTTGCCCTCGCCCTCCAGGGCCGAACGCGTCTCCTCCGCTTCGTCTGAAGGGTTCAGGCCTCTCTCCGCAAAGAAGGCCCTGCTTCCTACCAGGACTTCCTGTCCGTCTACGACCGCGCGTACACCCTTGCCGCCGAGCGTGTCAAACGCCGTGCTCTCGGGGAGAACAACCTGCCGCTCTTTCGCCCTTGCGACGATTGCCCCGCCGAGCGGGTGCTGGGAGTACCTCTCCGCGGATGCCGCCAGAGCGAGCAGATGTTCGACGGTCGTGTCGAGGGGGATGATGTCGGTCACCTCCGGCTTCCCCCTCGTGAGGGTGCCGGTCTTGTCGCAGGCCACGACGGTAAGTTTCTCCGAGCGCTCAAGCACCTCGCCGTTCCTGATGAGTATGCCGAGCTCCGCGCCCCGCCCCACCCCTACCGTGACCGCGGTGGGGGTGGCGAGCCCCAGTGCACAGGGGCAGGCGATCACCAGGACCGAGATGAGGGCGGTCATTGCAAAGAGCAGGGTATTGCCGAGGACAACATACCAGAGGCAAAAGGAAGAAAGGGCGATTACGAGGACAACGGGGATGAAATAGGCGACGACCTTGTCTGCCATCCTTTGGACGGGCGGCTTCGACCCCTGGGCTTCTTCCACGAGCCTCACGATCTGGGCGAGCACTGTATCCCTGCCCACCTTCCGCGCGATGAAGGCGAGCACGCCATTCTGGTTGAGTGTTCCGCCCACTACGCTCATCCCCGGCTCCTTCAAGACCGGAAGAGGCTCTCCGGTAATCATCGATTCGTCCACATAGCTCGTCCCCGCCTCCACCTCCCCGTCGACCGGCAGCTTTTGGCCGGGCTTCACGATAACGATATCCCCTATCTGCACGTCCTGCACCGCCACCTCGGTCTCCTGCCTCCCTTTGAGCACGATTGCCGTTTTGGGCTGAAGGCCCATGAGCCTCCTGATGGCCTCTCCTGTCTTCCCCTTGGCCCGCGCCTCCAGGTAACGCCCTAGGGAGAGAAAGGTGGCGAGGAGGACCGCACTGTCATAAAAGAGGAACTCCCGCGAGAGGACTACCCGGAAAGTCCCTAGGAGGCTGGCCGTAAAGGAAACGCCGATTCCCATGGAGTACATGACGTCCATGTTCAGGATTCGATTCCTGAGGGCCCTCCAGGCAGCGGAAAAAATCGGACGGCTTATGTAGATGAAGACCGGCGTGGACACGACGAGCATGACATAGGGCATGATGTCATGCATGGCCATTGGCAAGAACATGAGGACCATCAGGGGTATGCCGGCGGTAAAACCGACAATGACCCTGTTCCGCTTTTCCCGCAAGTCTTGTGCACGGCCTTGCGCCTCCATGTCTTCGGTATCTTCACCCTCGACGCCGAGGTAGCGGTACCCCGCGTCTTCGATCGCCTTGCGTATGTCGGAAGGGAGAACGAGGCCGGCCTTGTAGGTCACCAGTGCCTTTTCCGCTCCCAGGTTGACGGAGACAGCGGTTACGCCGTCGATCGCGGAGACGGCCTTTTCAACCGCCCCGGCGCACATCACGCAGGTCATCCCTCCGATCTTGATGTGTTTCTTCTCCTCGACCACCTGACAGCCACCTCCATGATAGTATATCATTACCAATGAAGATATGTGTCAAGGGTGCTCAGGAAGTTGATCGGTCGGATCGGACAGATCGGACCGATCCTTCCTTTCGACCCCTATTGACAGCGCCGGCCGGAAGACATAGCATATAGAGAACTTTCAGGGATTATTATGGAAACGCGATTTCTTTGTATGAAATACGACCAGCAGGTGGACACGGAGAAGGACCCTTGTCCGCACCCGGCTGATTATTGTCGGTACCGGGAGGGCTGTGTCATTAACAGGCTCTGCATGGACCGTAAGGATTGCAAGGAAAAGAGAAAGGCGGCGCGCGACGAAGCCTGAACGCGCGCATATCGGACGAAGGAGGATATACCATGTCGGAAGCCGCACTGAAGATCGAAGGGATGACGTGCCAGCACTGCGTGATGCGTGTGAAGAAGGCTGTCGAGCAATTGCCCGGTGTTTCTCAGGCCGAGGTTGGCATAGGCACGGCCCGGATCACTTACGACGAATCGCGGACCAAGGAACAGGAGCTGGAGCGGGCAGTGGAAGAGGCAGGGTACAAAATCAGGAAATAACACCCTGATGATTTTTGCGAAGGGATGCCTTACACTATACACAAGAGCGTTCACGTATGCACGACTATCAGGAAAAGGAGCGGCCCATGTTTGAGGCAACGGAGAAGGCGTTGGAAGGCATTAAATCTTACATGAAGGAGCAGAATCTGGCGTCTGCCGTCAGGATCGCGATGTCGGACGGCGGGTGATCGGGGCCCTCGCTGGGCTTGGCTCTGGATGAGCCAAAGGA
This sequence comes from uncultured delta proteobacterium, assembly GCA_963768735.1. Taxonomy (GTDB): domain Bacteria; phylum Desulfobacterota; class Syntrophorhabdia; order Syntrophorhabdales; family WCHB1-27; genus BOG-1155. The sequence continues at coordinate 1,215,981 of CAVYJH010000003.1, forward strand.
AACGGATGAGGTCTTTGACCGCGACGGGGTAACCTTTCTGGTCGATAAGAAACTCTACGAGGAGAACAAGCCGATCACGATTGAATGTGTCGAGACCCGGGGGCGCAGGAGGTTTGCGATCAAGTCGGCCCTTGACAGAAGAAACGGCCGCGGAAACTGTGGTTGCTAAAAGCCCTTGCGACGGATACTACAGGCCCTTGAACCCGCAGCCTTCTTGGAAAGCCGTAGATGAGAGCGTACAATCCCGTCTATACGTTTTTCCCCATTGAGGTAGAGGGGTTCGATTCCCTCGCCGAGCTGGCCCTCGATATGCACTGGTACTGGAACCATTCCGCCGACGAGCTGTGGAGGCAGCTTGACCCGGTTCTTTGGGATGTTACCTACAACCCCTGGGTCGTCCTTCAAACCATCTCGCGCGACAGATTGCGCCGCGTGCTCTCTGACGCCTCTTTCCGGAATAGGGTGGACGAGCTTTTGCGGGCCGGGCGGCAGGAGGCTGAAGAACCGGCATGGTTCCAGCTCAAGTATCCAAAAACCCCGCTTACGTCTGTAGCATATTTCAGCATGGAGTTTATGCTGAGCGAAGCACTGCCCATTTATTCGGGAGGACTCGGCAACGTGGCCGGCGATCAGCTCAAGACCGCCAGCGATCTCGGCGTGCCCGTCGTGGCAATAGGTCTGCTCTACCAGCAAGGATATTTCCGCCAGGTGATCGACAGGAACGGGGCGCAGCAGGCACTCTTCCCTTACAACGACCCGGGGCAATTGCCGATCACGCCGCTCCGCGAGCCGGACGGGGAATGGCTGCGGCTGGAACTGCCGCTGCCTGGCTATCCGGTCTGGCTGCGCACGTGGCAGGTGCAGGTGGGCCGTGTGAAGCTCTACCTGCTTGACAGCAATGACCCGGCGAATTTCCCGACCCGAAGGGGCATCACGAGCGAGCTTTATGGGGGCGGACCGGAGTTGCGGCTCATGCAGGAGCTGGTGCTCGGCATCGGCGGGTGGCGTCTGCTGGAACATTTGGACATGGACCCGGAGGTCTGCCATCTCAACGAAGGCCACGCGGCATTCGCAGTGCTGGAGCGTGCCAAGTGCTTTATGGTAGAGACAGGGCAGCCCTTCGAGGTCGCACTGGCTTGCACCCGGGCAGGCAACCTTTTTACTACCCACACGCCCGTAGACGCGGGCTTCGACCGGTTTTCTCCGGCGCTCATCGAGCAATATCTGGGAGGCTACGCCCGCGATAGGCTCCATATCTCGCTCAAGGACCTGCTCGCTCTCGGCCGTCGGAACCCTGACGATCCTGCCGAACCATTCAACACGGCTTATCTCGCCATGCGGGGGAGTGGGGCGGCCAATGGGGTGAGCAGGCTTCACGGCAAAGTGAGCCGCCGCCTTTTTCAGCCCCTGTTCCCTGGCTGGCCCGAGAACGAGGTGTCCATCGGCCATATCACGAACGGTATTCATATGCCGAGCTGGGATTCGGCCGAATCGGATGCCCTATGGACAGGGGCATGCGGAAAGGAGCGGTGGTTAGGGACTACCGAGAGCCTGGAAGAATACATGCACGCTGTCCCCGACTTCCAACTCTGGGAATATCGCACGGCTGCACGCCGGTCCCTCGTTGAATTCGTTCGGAAACGTTTATTGCTCGAGCGGGCCGCCGCTGGTGAACCGTTCGTGGACCCGGAAGATGCAACGTACGTATTCGACGTTAATGCGTTAACCCTGGGCTTCGCCCGCCGTTTTGCGACCTATAAGCGGCCGAACCTGTTGCTGCAAGACCCGGAACGGCTGCTCCGCCTGCTCACCAACCCGGAACGTCCGGTACAGCTTATTGTTGCAGGTAAGGCGCATCCTGAAGATAAGGCCGGGCAGGCAATGATTCAGCAGTGGACGCGCTTCATCCGCATACCGGAAGCCCGGAAGCACGTGGCCTTTCTGAGCGATTACGATATGCTGCTGACCGCGCGCCTGGTGCAGGGGGTGGACGTCTGGATCAACACGCCGCGACGCCCCTGGGAAGCCTGTGGGACAAGCGGCATGAAGGTGCTCGTGAACGGGGGCATCAACCTGTCGGAGCTGGATGGCTGGTGGGCGGAAGCATATAGACCCGAGGTGGGATGGGCGTTGGGTGACGGCAAGGAGCACGGTGATGACCCGGCCTGGGATGCCACTGAGGCAGAGGCGCTCTACAGGCTACTTGAGGACGAGGTTGTCCCCGAGTTTTACACGCGTGACGGCAACGGCATACCTGTCGCCTGGGTGACACGCATGCGTGAGAGCATGGCATTGCTTACCCCGCAATTTTCCGGCAACCGGGCGGTCCGCGAGTACACCGAGCGTTACTATGTTCCCCTGGCTGCAGCGTACCTGGAGCGAGCGGCCGATAAAGGCGCCGTGGCGGTCGGAATGGTGAATTGGCGGCGCGACGTCGAGCGGATGTGGGCCAATGTGCGCTTCGGCGAGGTGAAGGTAGAGAAAGGGGCGGAAGGTCATTTATTTGAGGCCCAAGTCTACCTCAACGGCATTGACCCGGAAGTGGTTCGGGTGGCGCTCTATGCCGAGGGATCGGATACCGGCGATGCCGTCGACCAGGAAATGACGCGCGGCCGGGAACTGGTCGGCGCCGAAAACGGCTATGTGTATACCGCAGACGTGCCCGTAACGCGACCGGCCTCGGATTACACGGTGCGGGTGATTCCGTACCGCGCAGGAGTCGCGGTACCAATGGAGGCCGCTCGGATCCTGTGGCAGCGATAAGGTGAAGAAAGACGAGCGTCCGCTGCAACCCGGCAAAGCGATATGGAGCCTGACCGCCACGTGCCGGGTCGCACCTGGATTACTAATATGACCGGTTGCGGCCGCCGCCGCCGCCTCTTCCGCCGCCGAAACCGCCCCGGCCCTTGTCCGCCCTGGCCCGGGCTTCGTTCACGGCAAGGGTGCGGCCATGCACTTCCTTCCCGTTAAGACCGCTTATGGCAGCCTGGGCTGCGGCGGTGTCAGCCATTTCCACAAACCCGAATCCTTTCGACTGGTTGCTGTACTGATCTTTGATGATGTTCACCGATGTGACCTGTCCATAGGCTTCAAAAGCCTCTTTTAGCTCTTCCTCGGTGGTGGCGTACGCTAGGTTGCCGACGTAAATGTTCACTGTGACCCTCCTCGGTCGTTAAAGTGGTCGAAGATCGAAGATCTCCCCATCTCAACTACATTATTGCCATGAACGCTTCAAGAGCCGGCTTCCTTGTCGTCCGCAACATCCGCAACATCCGTAACGTCTGTAACATCGGGCGCCTGCTGCTCATTCTCCCCCGCATCTTTTGAGGGAATGCCTTTGCCGTGTCTCCGTGCCATCTTCTCCAGAGCTTCGTCTTTACGCTTCATTTCCTTTTGGCGTTTCAAGAAGCTGTGCTGACTTCGCCTTGCCATCCTTTTCTCCTTGCCTGATAGGGGGTTGCCTCATCGGCCGAAGAACAGATCCGCTCGATAAAAAACGTTCCTGGCGCATTTCTCAGCCCTGGGAGCGGTCTCCGGAAGAGCCTTGAAAACCCTCGCGGCATGATATTGATTTGATTATGGACCTTAAGCGGCTCTTTGTCAAGAAGGATCACCCATTCTTCGTTTCCGGTCCGGAGGTTACGAAAGGTCGGCAATCTTCCTTCTCGCTTGCGTCAGCAGCTCGATAGCCTGTTCCGCTTGATCGGCGGTAATGGAGACGCCGGCGGGAGTCGCAACAAGCTCACCGTCCTGACCGGTCTGATGCACCCTGAAATCTATCATTTTCGTACCTTTAACATCCCGGAGTGTGACGAGCAACTTCTGCTTGTGTCTGTCATTGATTTTTCCTATAAGCATGGGACCTCCTTTTTAGCTCTGTGCACGCCCCTTGTCCTGCAGTCAAGAGGTCGTTTTCGGTCGCGGACCGGAAGAGGGGAAGGGAAAGAGCGTCGTTACGCCGAAACCATGGGTTCGGTAAGCTCCTTCATGAGGGCTTTGACCGTAAGAGTCCGGTCCACACGATAGCCGTTCGTTCCGACCGTGTAGAGAGGCTCTTCGGACTCTATGTTGTAACCGGCCGAGCTTAAGAGGCCGTTGCAAATGCAGAAGTAGTCCCGGCTCGATGACTTAGCGCGACACAGGTAAGAGCCGTTCCTGTCCTTGAACTGAACGTATCCCTTATCGCATCGCGGTTTCCTGCGGCCCTGCTGAGCGGAGACAAACATGGGTGCGTTTCGTATTATGCGGAAAGGCAGCCCGCAAGGCGAGCCCGGTTTCCTGGAAACGATTATGTCTTCCTCGCTCGCATCCACGACGGCCTGCTTATACCGCGTCGATGCACTGCTCTCTTCCGTTACCAGAAAGCGGGTCCCCATCTGCACGCCGTCCGCCCCCAGACGCAGGAATCTCAGGATGTCCTCGCGCGTGAAAATACCGCCGGCGACGATGACAGGGAAATTCCCATATTTCAGCGCGGTCTCTTTTACGGGAGGCAGGAGATTTTCGAGTTTGTTCTCTTCCAGAGATATTTCCTCGAATTTGAACCCAAGGTGGCCGCCTGCAAGAGGGCCCTCCAGCACGGCCGCATCAGGTCTATAGCCGTGTCTCTCCCATTTCCTGCAAATAAGCTCAAGCGCCCTTGCAGAGGAGACAATGGGAACGAGGGCGGTGCTTCCCGGGTCCTTGATAGCCGGAAGGGTCAGGGGAAGACCTCCGCCGGAGATAATCACGTCAACCCCTGCATCGATGGCGGCCCTTACCGAGTCCTCGTAATGTTTGGCAATGGCTACCATGATATTGATGCCGATAGCCCCGCCCCTATCTTTGGCGATCGACATCTCTTCGCGTACCGCCTGATACGTGGTAAGCTCTTTTTTAAGTCTTCTGGAGGTGAGCAGGTCCAGGCATGCACTCGACACAATGCCGAGCCCTCCCTCGACGGCAACCGCCGAAGCTAGCGGAGAAAGAGACACCCCGATGCCCATCCCTCCCTGGACGATCGGCACGGGTATATGCTTCCCCTTTATGGTCAACGGCGGCAAAACTTGTCTGTGCGGCATTCACGGCTCCTGCGGTAATCGTATTTGTGTGAAGAAGGAAATCCGAGATGATTAAAGGAGTTCCATCGAACGCACATAGCTTAGTCATCTAAGAGGGACAATAGCAACAAAAAAACGTCGCATGGTGTGCGATAGGGGCATTTATTTCGGAAATCCGGCAAATTCGGCTTGACTTGGGCATAAATCCGTGGTAATTTTTATTTTAAGAAGTTTACGTTTTTGCCGTATTGAGAGCCGCAAAGACCTGTTAAGCTTTGCGGCTTTTTTTATCGCGTTTTCGTAACCTTTCAACGCTGCGAAAGGAGGTGTGCTATCATGAACGGAACTGTCAAGTGGTTTAACGAGTCCAAGGGTTTCGGGTTCATCACCAAAGAAGACGGTGAGGACATTTTCGTCCACCATACGTCTATTACGGGCAACGGGTTTAAATCGTTGTCGGAAGGTCAGGCGGTCAGCTTTGACGTCGAGAAGACCCCGAAAGGCCTTCGGGCGACGAACGTCGTAAAACTATAGGGGCAATACGGACAGGGCCGCCCCCGGGCGGCCCGTCAATCGTCCCGGACCGCGCTGTCTCTCAAGGCCATGGTACGCTTGTCCGGCATCATGAGGACGCTATCCTCATCCGTTCCATCACAGAACGCCATCAAACGGTCCAGTTCATACGGGATTTCGCCATCGTTTGCGTTGACGAAAACGACGCGCAGGACCTCTTGGAGCGTGGTGATCCCTTTCGCGGCCTTGTAAAATCCGTCTTCAGCCATACTGATAAAATGGGCCGACTCTCTCGCGGTCAGCCGTATCTGGCTTGCCGTCTTCCTGGCGAGGATCGCTTCTCTCACCGGTTCATTGATCTCGAGCAGCTCGTGAATGCCCGTGCGCCCCTTAAAGCCGATATTATTGCACTCCGGGCACCCTACGGGCCCGTAGAACTCGTAGTCCCCGTAAGAGATCCCCTGCGTGATGCTCGTGAACGTTTTCGTGATAGATTCATCGACCGGCGCCGGCCGTTTGCAGAAGGGGCATAAGGTCCGGGCAAGACGCTGGGACATGATGCCGATGATGGTCGAAGAGATGAGGAATGGTTCGATTCCCATGTTCATGAGGCGGAGGATAGCGGCTACCGTATCGTCCGTATGAAAAGAGGTGAAGACCTTGTGTCCGGTCAGGGAGGCTTGAATTGCCGCCGCAGCCCCTGCTTCGTCCCTGATCTCGCCTATCATGATGACATCCGGGTCCTGACGCATCATGGACTTGATGAAGTCTTCATAGCTCAAGTCCGGCCTGGAGTCGAGTTTTCCCTGGACCACCCCCTCGATCGTATATTCTACCGGGTCTTCCACGGTGATGATCTTCGTGCTGCCGTCATTGAGATGAATGAGAGACGCGTAAAGGGTCGTTGTCTTCCCGCTTCCCGTTGGCCCCGTGATAAGCATGATGCCGGCGGGGTACGAGAGGATCCTCGTGTATCGATTCAGGTTGAACGGTGAAAGACCGAGCTTGCCGAGGCCTACGAGGGATGTTTCGCGGTTGAGAATGCGAATCACCACATTCTCTCCCCACAGGGCGGCGTAGGTCGATACCCGCAGGTCGGTGTCCTTATTGCCGACCCTGGCCTCAATTCTTCCGTCCTGGTGTCTCCTTCTTTCTGCGATATCGAGGCCTGAAAGGGCCTTGACTCTCGTTGTCAACGCAGAGGAGATCGACTTGGGCAGGTCCGTTACGTGCCTCAATACCCCGTCCACCCGATAGCGAACTCGCACCTTGCTTTCAAAGGGTTCTATGTGGATGTCGCTCGCGCGTTCCTTTACCGCGGAAAATACGATAAAATTAAAGATCGCCACGGCATTGTCCTTCGCAACAACGGAATTGGAATCTGTGTCGTCAACGATCATATCCTTCGTGACGGCCGACATCATCTCGATGTTTTGCCCGTCTATGGTAGAGAGATCGAGCATGTTCGCCGCATTTGCCTTTGAGGGGGGCGGTGGTCCGGCCTCAGCCGATTTTCCGGCCGCCATTCTCAAGCCCGGCGGGGCGGCTTCATTGGCCCTGCGGTCTCCTGATAGAGCAAACGCAGACATTCTTGGGCCCGCCACCCCGGACGTAGTCGGCGTGGAGCCGGTGTCCGCATCCTCTTCCACGAGTCTGAATTGGATGCCGGGGGTCTCCTTTTTGCCGAAATCTACCTCTCCTGCAGGGTGGAACGGCAGTGCGCCTGTGTCCCCGGGGGCGGAGGGCTGCTCCAATTCCGGTTCAGGTCCATGATACTTGCCCCAGGAATCGTACGCATCCTTCAGGAGGGTCCTCGCACCTATCGTTACTGAAACGACAGGTTTGATTTCCGCTCTGAAGACCTTTTCCAGATCGCCGATAACCGCGCCATCGAGCGGATCGTCCATGAGCACGGTCACCGCTCCTTCCTCCCCGTCGCGGTAGAGAGGAACAACGCAGTTCTTTTGAAAGAATGCCTGGGTTGCTTGTAACAGCAGTCTCCTGTCCACGCCGGAGGCGCGCGGAGCGATTTTTGGAATCCCCAGTTGGATGCTGAGCGCTTCGGCCAGGTGGGCCTTGCTGATAATGTGTTTCTCTATGAGTATTTGACCCAGTTGCCTTTTTGTCAGCTTTTGATCCGCCAGGGCCTGGTGCAGTTGATCTACCGAGATGATGCCCATGTTGAGAAACAGATCGCCGATGAGGATCTGCATGTGGTATTTTTCAAGCACTTCACGCAAAACCGCGCTGGTAATGAATCCTGAGCTCGACGCATGTTTCGCCCACTGGTTTCTGAGGCGTTTGTGCCTTCTGATGATCTAGTGCTTGCGCGAGCTGCATCTCGCTCATGAATCCCCGCTGCACCAGAAGTTCTCCCAGCCTCGTTTTTCTTATGTGAATAGTGTTCATGGGCTGGATCTCCCTGCCAATGTCCTTTCCAAACGAATCATGGATACCATCGCCGATTTGACAGAGAACGAATAAACACCGGTATCATTCGCATGCTGCCTAAGCCATGCTTCACTATCTCCTGTCAGGAAGAGGGGGGCGCGGGGCTTTTCGGACACGCGGCTCTCCCAGCTTCCGCAATTGGTTCTATCTTCACTGATGTGTTATCGGCGGACACGTGATTTCGTTAAGCGCACATAAACGATCACGACCGGCAGATCCGGGGCCGTATAAGCTCTGACGGAAATGGCGGGCTTTCGGTGCTCACCCTTTGAGCGCTTGAAAAAGAAGGGAAAATTGTATGTTATATATAGGTTCCGGCCTCGACGGGCGTCGGGGACGGGCCCGTTTCCCGGCCGGTTTTTTCGTTGCTTCGGCGGACTGCGTCACTTTTTACTTGCAACTTGCGCCGGTCGGCTCCAAGTTATAGAAGGAAGAAAGGAACGATGGGGATCGCTTGCATGGACTCGCGGCATGGTTGGGCCGGATCTTCCGGCTGGCGGCATCATGTGTGACCGCGTGGCATTGGAGGCGAGAAGGGGGAAAAGGTGAATGGATACTGGGCTGTAGGCGTCGATTTGGGCGCCACGAAGCTTGAGGTGGCGAGAGTTGAGTGGGGCGGAAAGGTCGTTGACTCGATCATCGCGCCGACAAAGGCGGAGCCCGGTCCGGCCGAGCGTGATATAGTGGAGGCGGCGAGACTCTTGATGGAGAGGGCAGGGACGGCACCTCTCGGCATAGGCGTCGGCGTTGCCGGCCAGATCGAGAGGCACACCGGCCGCGTCCTGGTTGCGCCCAACCTCCGCTGGCGCGAGGTGCCGCTCCGCGCCGACCTGGAGGAGGCCCTCGAGATGGCCGCTGTGGTGACAAACGACGTGCGGGCAATCACCTGGGGGGAATGGCTTTTTGGCGCGGGGAAGGGATATGATGACGTGATATGCCTCTACGTGGGAACGGGCATCGGCGGCGGCGTGGTCAGCGCCGGCCGGGTCGTGTCGGGCTCTGCCAATAGCGCGGGGGAGCTGGGCCACATGGTTGTCGACATGAACGGCCCGCCTTGCACGTGCGGCAACAAGGGGTGCCTGGAGGCGCTCGCCGGCGGATGGGCCATTGCGCGGCAGGCACAAGAGATGATAGAGCGCGACCCCGTAGCGGGCAGCATGCTCCTTAGCGCGGCAGGGGGCGCGGTGGAGGCGGTCAGCGCGGAAACGGTCGCACAGTGCGCGCATCGCGGAGATGCGCTTTCCTTAAGCCTCCTCGACAGCGTGGGGCGGGCGCTGACAGCGGGCTGCGTCACTCTCGTTAACGCCTTTAACCCCGGCCGGCTGGTCCTGGGAGGAGGCGTGATCTACGGCCTGCCCGAGATGGTCGACCGGGTGCGTCGCGGGGTGATGCGAGACGCCCTCGCCTCGGCGAGCGCATCCTGCGAGATAGTGCCGGGCATGCTCGGGTCGGCTGCGGGGGTCGTGGGGGCGGCAAGCCTCGCGATGCGCGCGTTCGGCGGCGAGATGGAAGGCCCGGTGGGAGGCTGAAGGGCGTGCGGATCGTGAAAGCCTTCCTGGCCCGACCGTGTCGCCGGCGCCGGACGCTTCATGCGGCGCCTGGACAAAGTACGGCAGAGAAAAAAGTGAAGGAGCTTGCAGAATGAATGATAAGGAAAAGGGGGCCGGCAAGGCCGCGAGGGAAGAGGAGCACGCGCCGGACGGCAGGATCAACCGGATGGTGTTGAATCTGGGCCGCCAAGACCTGATGTCGCACGATACGGCTTCGTTCCAGATATCACGCGTGAAGCCCTGTCTTGAGAAGCTCAGAAAGGAGCGGTTCGTGGAGCGGCTCTGGCAAAAGGACGCGGGGCTTTGGAAGGAAGATGCAGCCGAGCAGGAAGCGATACGGAATGCCCTCGGGTGGCTTCATGCGGCAGAGAGAATGCAGGAGAACCTGCCGGCACTCATGGAATTCGCGAGGCAGGTTGCCGCCTCCGGTTTCTCTCATGTCGTACACATGGGAATGGGCGGTAGCAGCCTCGCGCCGCTGGTGTTCCGTGATATGTTTGAGCCCGCGCAGGGCGGACTCCCCCTCACCGTGCTCGATACGACCGATCCGGTGACGATTGCAGCGCTGGAGAACCGGATCGACCTCCAAAACACCCTCTTTATTGTGGCGAGCAAGTCGGGGACGACGGCAGAGCCCCTCGCCTTCGACGACTATTTCTACGAGCGTATGAAGGCCGTCAAAGGGGAGCGGGCGGGAGAGAACTTCGTCGCGGTGACGGACCCCGGCTCGCGGCTGGCAACAACGGCAGGGGACAGGCAATTTCGCAGGGTCTTTCTCAACTTCAGCGACATCGGCGGGCGGTATTCGGCCCTCTCCTATTTCGGCTTGCTGCCGGCAGCCCTGATGGGCCTCGATGTGGAGCGGCTCCTTGACGAGGCTCTCCATATGGCGCGGCTGTGCGGGCCGACCGTGCCCGTCCAGGAGAACCCCGGCGCCATACTGGGGGCGGTCATGGGCGAGATGGCGCGCGTGGGCAGAGACAAGGTGACGTTCCTCCTCTCGCGCGACATGGCCACCTTCGGCATGTGGCTGGAACAGCTTATCGCGGAGAGCACGGGCAAAGAGGGAACAGGGCTTCTCCCTGTCACCGGCGAGCCCGCGGGCACACCGCTGGCTTACGGAAGCGACCGGCTCTTTGTCCATATATATATGAAAGGACGGAGCGATGCGAGGCTGGAGGAAGCCGTGAGGATGCTTCAGACTGCGAGCCTGCCCCTAGTGTTCATTGAGGTGGCCGGCGCGTGCGCCATCGCGCAGGAATTCTTCCGGTGGGAAGCGGCGACCGCGATAGCCGGCGCTATACTCGGCATAAACCCGTTCGACCAGCCCAACGTGCAGGAGAGCAAGGACGCGACAAACCGCCTCCTGTCCTCTGTCCGGGAGCGGGGCTCGCTCACGGAGCCGGCCCCTGCGATGGTGCACGGCCCCTTGTGCTTTTTTTCCAAGGATGGTGCGGAGAACCCCGAGGAACTGCTCTGGGCCTTCCTCTCACAGGGCCATCCCGGCGATTACGTTGCGCTCCTGGCCTATCTGCCGGAAGAGGCATCCACGAACGGGCTCCTGCAGGCAATACGGCTCAGCCTCAGGGATGCCCTGAGACTCGCCACCACTGTCGGCTATGGTCCCCGCTTCCTCCACTCCACGGGACAACTGCATAAGGGTGGTCCGAACACGGGTCTCTTCATCCAATTGACCTGTCATGACGCCACCGACATCTCCATCCCCCGAAGGCCGTACACCTTCGGCATCTTCAAGAAGGCCCAGGCCCTGGGCGATCTTGAGGCGCTCGCGAGGCATGAGAGGAAAGTGATGCGCATCGATCTCGGCGATGACGTGAAGAAGGGCCTTTCGCTCCTGCGGCAGATCGTGGAACGGGCCGTGATCGTGGGGACAGAGGATAGTGTAAAATAGCGCGAGACCCCGCTTACTTGTCGATCCCGGCAAGCCTTTTGGCAGCCCGTTTCTTGCCCTGCAGGTCCGTCTCGCGGTAGATCGTTACCCTGTGGGCCTCGGGCGACCCGCCTCCGTGTATATCGGAGATGGTGTCGGCGCTCTCCAGCGCCATTTTTTCCACCAGCCTGTACATCTTCATGCGGTCTTCCACTTCGTTGCCGTCAACACCCTTCAGGTACTTCCGGAGGAGCGGTCCGACCTCGGGGTTGGTGAGGTCCCTGTCGGAAGGTAGGTCGGCCACGAAGCCGCCGCATATGTCGACCATGAGGCGGATCGCTTCCGCAAGCTCCTTGCCTTCGTGCAGTTTTGATGCATTGGCGAGCACCGTATCGATGTAGTAGGTGCCTGACGGCTGTTTCCTGCCTTCGTAGGAGGCCGCAAGACAGCATGCGTAGAGCGTCTCCGCCCTGTGGATCATGTCGATGATCTTTTGCTTGTGGTGGCCCACCTTGGCGGTCCCGTTGTAATCCATGAGGGTGAGGGCCGCGCCGATCATGCAGTCTATCTTGCCCGACTTGCACCCGCCGTGGCTCTGGCGGTGCAGCGAAGAAAACTTGACAACCATTTCCTGGGCGAACTCGGTTTCGCCGCACATAAAGACCCGCTCCCACGGCACGAAGACATTGTCGAAAATGAGGGTGGGACAGTATTTCGAATAGAGCGTGTTGCCGATGTCGCAGCCGCCCAGCTCGCGCATGTCAAGGGTCGATCTGCCGACCACGTGGATCAAGCCTTGCGCGTCCGAGGGGACTGCAAAGGCGACGGCGTACTCCTTATCCGTTTTCGTGAGGGCGCGGGTAGGCAGGACGATGATCTCGTGGGAAGAAAGGGAGCCGGTCTGATGGGCCTTCGCGCCGCGCACCACGATCCCGTCGTCCCTCTTTTCGACCATGTGGAGGTACATATCCTTGTCGGCCTGGTCGGAAGGACCGAGGGAGCGGTCGCCCTTGACGTCGGTAACGCCCGCGTTCGCGGAGAGGTCATTCTTCTGCACGTACTTCAGGAATTCGGTGAAGCGGCTGTGATAGTCGGTCTGGTATTTCCGGTCGATATCGTAGGTGACGATCGAAAGGGTGGAGAGACAGTCGAGCCCCGTGCACCGCTGGTGACAGGTGCCGACGAAGTTGCCCAGTTTCCGGTTGACCTTTACCCGCGCCACCAGGTCCTCGATGCTGGAAGGCGGCAGGGTGAACCGGTTGACGGGCTCGTTGATGAGAGGACTGGTGGTAACCACGAGGTCCCGGTATTCGTCCATCTCCGCTATCTCGTACGTGGCTCCCGTTGCCTCGATGCCTGCGCGGAGCCGGGGGTTGTCGACGACGTCCGTCACCCGCTCCCCGAACATGTACGCCGTGGGATGGAGGGCCCGCAGCGATTCGATATACTCGTTTTTTGTCTTAAGCCCCATTTTGCACTACCTCCTCGAAACATTCCAATTAATCGGTACGCCCCCTCCAGCAGCAACCTCCCTCTCCGTCAGATTTCCGACATTTCCTGTTCCGCCAGCATCTGCCCGACGCTCGCCAGGACCTGTTTCTTGACGCTCGATATGTGGCCCGCGAGCAAGGCCCTGGCCTTTTCGACGTCCCGGAGCACCACGGAGTCATAGATCGCCTGATGCTCCTCATCGGAGGACTGTAAGCGATGACATGGGCAGATAATTTCCGCCGTATTTCAGAAAGAGCATGTCAAAAAGGTTCCTGAGGATGCGCATTTGGGTTTCCTTTCCTGAGAGGGCCGCAAGGGTCACATGGAATTCCCTGTTCTTGAAAAGCCTCTCTTTCAGATAGAACTCGCGCTGCGCCGACCGGTGAGCCTCAAGCGCGGCCTTGAGCAGGCCGACCCCTTCCTTGTCCAGGTGCTGTATGGTCGCGTCGACAAGCGAGGGCTCCAGAAGCTCCCGCAGCTCGTAGATCTCCTCGATCTCCTTTATGCTGAAGGGTGCCATGGAGTAGCCCCGGTTCGCCTCATGGCGCACAAAGCCTTGCAATTCCAGCCACTTCAACGCCTGTATGATGGGTGTCGGGCTCATCTTGAGCCGTTCTGCAAGCTCCCGATAGGCGATCTTCTGTCCCGGCACAAGCTCCTTGTTATAGAGCATGCGGCGAAGCCCCTGGTAGGCGGCACGGCTCAGGTCTTCCTGGTTATTCTGCTTCTTCTGCATAGTCTCCGGATGGGGGCGAAGGCGCCCGGAAAATTTAATTTGAAATCACATTAAAATTTCATTTTTTGATGCTTCTGTCAAGCAAATTCCTCAACACCGCGCGGCGTTTCATATTATCCCGCGCGCCGTCACGCTGATTTATTATCAAATCAGATTTCAAATCAATCTTGACAATCGGGAGAGAGCCCGTTTATACTTGCACATTCCACGCGGTAAAATCGTCTACGAAAGAAGGGCATCAACCATGAGACTCCATGAATTCGAGGCAGCCGATATTTTTGAATCGATGGGCATCCCCGTCGCCCGGCGGGGCGTCGCAAGCTCGGTGCAGGAGGCGGTCCATGTGGCCGGAGAGATCGGGTACCCGGTCATGCTCAAGGCGCAGGTCCTGGTGGGGAGCCGCGGGCTCGCCGGCGGCATCAGGAGCGCGTCCAGCCCTGAGGAGCTGAAAGCAATGGCCGAAGAGCTGCTGATCTCCGAGGTCAACGGCTTCCCCGTGAGGAAAATCCTCGTCGCGGAAAAAGCGGACATCGCGAAAGAGCTCTACGTGGGTGTCACGGTGCACGGGTACACGGGCAGGCCGGTTATCGTGGCGAGCACGGAGGGCGGCGTGCATATCGAAGAGACGGCCCGCACCTCGCCGGAAAAGATCGCGTCGATACAGGTGGACCCGATGGTCGGCTTTTATCCTTATCAGGCCAGGGCGCTCCTTCGGAAGCTCGGACTCGGTCACAACCTGCTGAACGCCTTCACGGACGTAATCACGCAGGTCTACAAGGTGTTTACCCGTTTCGAGGCCCTTATTGTGGAAATCAACCCGCTGGTCGTCCTCCCCAACGGCGGGCTGCTGGCGGTCGACGCGGTGCTGGAGATAGACGACTCCGCGCTGTCGCGGCTGAGGCAACCCCTGCCCGATCCCGTGGAGCGGATCGAAAACGCCCGCGAGCGAAGGGGAAAGGAGATCGGCGTCACTTACGTAGACCTGGACGGCGATATCGGGCTTATCTCGTCCGGGGCCGGACTGGGCATGGCCTCCATGGACATCATCGCAAAGACCATGAAGCCCGCGAACTTCCTGGAGACGGGAGGAGGCATTACCGCCGACCTGCTGTACAAGTGTATGGACCTCGTGATGATGAAGCCGGGGCTGCGTGCAATTCTGATTAATGTCTATGGGGGGATAAATCCCATCCATGAGGGGGCGAAAGGCGTGGTCCGCTACATCAGGGAGCACAATGTGCGGATCCCCATCGTGGCAAAGGCGCTTGGCAACCACCAGGAAGAGACGTGGGAGATTTTCCGGTCGGGCGGCGTCCACGTGGTTACCGAGCCTGCGACGGAAAAGGCTGTCGAGCGGTTGTTTGAGCTTGTCGGCCCGGGTGACGGTATGGTTTTTGACGGCGTCGTCTCTCTGGCGTGTGTGCGCGGATCGAAAGAAACTCAACAAGCGGCGGAGAGAAGGTAGCGAGGTCCAAGGATGGGCATATTGATCGATAATGAAACCCGCGTGATCGTGCAGGGGATCACAGGCAGGATCGGCGCGGTGCAGACGCACTGGATGCTCGACTACGGCACGAGGGTCGTGGGCGGCGTCACCCCAGGTAAGGGGGGCTCGACCGTCGAAGGGCTGCCCGTTTTCGATAACGTCGAGCAGGCCGTCAGGGAAACAGGCGCGGATGCCTCGGTCTTTTTCGTGCCCGCGCCGTTTGTTCTGGATGCGTTCCTCGAAACCATCGACGCAGGGATAAGGCTGATCGTGGTGGTGCCGGAGCACGTGCCGGTAAACGACGTGATGAAGATGCGCGACTATGCGGCCGCGAAGGGCGTTTTTGCCCTCGGTCCCACGACGCCGGGCATCCTCGTCCCCGGCAAGTGCAAGATCGGTATTATGCCCGCGTCCCTCTTCGCCCCCGGACGCGTCGGGATCGTCTCCCGGAGCGGTACTTTGTCGTATGAATTTGCGGGCTTGCTCTCCGAGAGCCATGTGGGCCAGAGCGCGGTGGTCGGTATGGGCGCCGACCCCGTGGTGTTGACTAACCTCACCGATATCCTGAAGCTTTTTGATGAGGACCCGGATACGGACGGGGTGATCATCGTGGGAGAAGTGGGAGGCGAGCAGGAAGAACAGGCGGCCCGCTATATTGCGGAGCACATGACAAAGGCAGTGGCTGCGTACATCGGCGGCCGGTACTCGCCCCAGGGCAAGCGCATGGGCCACGCAGGGGCGATCGTGAGGGGGAGTACGGGGACGGTCGAGGGGAAGCAGGCGGCGCTGCGGAGGGCGGGGGTGGATGTGCTCGAAAGCCCGGCGTATGTGGCGCGGTGGGCGAAGCAGCACCATCTGCGGTAGAGCCGACAGTGGCGGTAAGGACGGCTGGACGACAGGGACGGCTGGACGACGGCCTGTTCGGAATCGTGCACCCTTCCCTCCCTATCGGTCGGGTGGGTTCCCGGCGGCGCCCTGCTCCGGTCGTGAGACCACGCCGTTTGCGGCCCAGCAAAGCAATATGGAGCTACTGGCGGGGTACCCAGCCCCATATTGCCTCGGCTGGGTCGCACCCGCTAATGTACGGCTCCGCTCAACGATCCTCACAGTGCATCCACATCTCACGATTCCGAACATGCCGTCGTCCACCCGATCCGGCATCGAGT
This sequence comes from uncultured delta proteobacterium, assembly GCA_963768735.1. Lineage (GTDB taxonomy): Bacteria > Desulfobacterota > Syntrophorhabdia > Syntrophorhabdales > WCHB1-27 > BOG-1155. The sequence continues at coordinate 1,232,304 of CAVYJH010000003.1, forward strand.
GCCGCCATGATCGATGCCGGAATTTAGGTGGGTAAGAAACGAATTCACGGATCCACTATACTAAGCCTCCCCCCGGATTGGTTCTGAAAAGATTCTCGTAAGACAAAGCGGCAGGCCGGTAGGCACTTCACCTACCTACAAGGGGTGCGTCGGGCCAAAGACCGTGAATCACGCATTACCGCGGAAACATGATAACAAGAAGCTCAGCCACAAGCGAGAGCGCCTTGCGCTTTCGGCGATTGGCAGCAGCGCTTCGTTATACCGCCTTTGCCAGTAGTCTCTGCAGTTCTCGGCCGTGAGCGTCGGCAACTGACGTATCCAACCCAAACAGTGACAAGAACTCACCTAGTGAAATGATCATGGCATTAGACGCGGCCGACAGTACATCGACAGCGTCTTTATCGGTAGGGATGAACTTGATTGATTTTAAATTCTCTTCTTCATCCAAGACAAGATACGGTTCCATATCCCGGATTGTGGTATGTACGGCCCAGCTCCGTCTTTGTGTAAGCCGTCAGGTACCAGCTAAGGAGACCGGCTTTCTCGGCGAAGTCTTGGGTCGAGAACTTCTTTACTTTCCACCCTTTCATCTTCTCTTCGAGTTCATTCTGAATTCCCCGGATAACATCGAGGCGCTCCTTAGACAGCGTAGTTGATTTATCCTTCAGCAGCTTTCGGGTAACCCGCAGCCTTTCTCTTTCGCCGTCCACTAAGTAGGCTTTTAGGGCGTCGTCGTCTTTTGCAGTAGCACAAAGGACAAACATAGCCTCCAGAAGAGCGCGGAGAGCAATGTTGCTCGAAGGGGACATACCATGCGCTACCAGTATGTACGCCGCCTGAAAGAGTTCCAGACATCGCGCGAACAAACACGAAATCAGCGTTTGTCGCAAGCTGCCACTATCTATGCTCAGCTTTCCAATGGTGCTGTAACAGTCAGCGTTAATTTTCTCTGCCAGTTCAAACAGTGCTTTGTGGGTCTGCCTGGTGGCTTTAATCCAAGACTGGATTTCTTGCCCAATAAAGCCGTGCGATTGATAAGGGGCCATCATTCACTCCGTCTGGTCATGGTATCACGCCCAAGCTCACCGGCGGGAATGAAGCGAAGCGGAATTCCGTCCGGTGAAGCGCCTTGTTCGAGTACGTAGTCACTATCGCAGGGCAATGCGCCCTTGCTTTGCACAGTATAGCCACGACATGTTGTGGGCGAGCAGGGCTTTACGCCTTTCCTTCTTATTAACCGTCTCATAATTGTCCTGTACTTTCTCATTCCGGCTAAAATCCTGGATGGGCGTTAAGGGCTGTAATCCCGCGCAGGCGTGATACCCAGAGGCTGTCTGCGACCCGTTTGTGCGCGCTGCCCCGGTGCCGCACGATAAGGGTGTGAGACCATTAAGCCTTAATCCGTTTGATAAGGGTCAGCATCATCTCAACCGCCTTGGCCGAGAAGTCGGGATCGTTGATATTGTTATCCATTTCGACTACCTCAATGCCTTTCCTGAGGTTTGCCTTGATGGCGTCGAACATAGCCTTGTCTGCCTCGCGGTCGCAGAATGGCTGATTGTCGCCGTCGAGCATAGATACTCCCCTGAGAGGGATGAGAAATGCGACCGGGCCCATAGCGGCGTTCGCCTTTTCCGCGAATACTTTCCCCATTTGCTCATTCTCTTCCTTGTTGGTACGCATCAGGGTAACCGACGGAGTCCATTCGTAGAAGGTACGGTTCCCCCTCTTGTATTTGTCGGGCACTGTCGCCATCCCGCCGAAATTAGCCATGTCCACGCATCCCGGTACGATGAGGTGAGGTATTCCCCTTTGTCCGGCAGCGTCGAGCCGTTCGGGACCGGCATCGAATACCCCGCCGCACACAGTGTCTGCCCATTCCGTTGTGGTGATATCCAGAACCGCTTCGACTAAGCCTTCCCTCACGAGGCTTTCCATCGTCTTCCCGCCGGTTCCGGTTGCGTGAAAGACAAGGACTTCGTATCCTTCGGCCGAAAGATTCTCCATGCACGCGTTGACACACGGAGTTGTGTTGCCGAACATCGATGCGGCGATCACCGGCTTGTCCCCGGAGCTTTCGGAGATATCAACCTCGACCATGCCGCAAATGGCACCGGCCGCACGTGAGAAAACCACGCGGGAGATGCGATTGATACCGGCCACATCGACGATTGAGGGGATCATCATAATGTCCTTTGTTCCCACGTAAGCTCCTACATCACCGGCCGCTGTCGTCGAGACACAGACCTTTGGCATACCTATGGGAAGGGCACGCATGGCCGACGTGACGACTGCGGTTCCTCCCGTACCGCCCATACCGATGATGCCGTCGATCATCCCGTCATAGTAGAGTGACTTGACGATTGTCGGCGCACCCGCACACATCACGCTCATTGCCTCACCGCGGTCTTTCCTCTCTCGAAGTTGTTCAAGGCTGCCACCGCCGGCCTGGGCGACATTGCAGGCTTCTGCGTCCACGGGGAAGAGGTCTGTTGATCCCATTATTCCCGTGTTGACCGTGAGTACCTTATGCCCTCTCGCAAGTATTCGCTCGCGAACAAAGGCATACTCCGCGCCTTTGGTGTCAAAGGCCCCAATCAAACAGATCGTTTTCATTTTCCTTCCTTTTTTCCCGGCTGCACCCTCTTTCCGTGACGCAGGGGTGAGGTAACTTCCATCTTCATGTCTCCAGGCCAGTCGTTGTGGTACCTTCGTCGCCTCTTTCTCAAGACCGGCCACGAACATTATAGGTATTATTGCATTATTTGATACCATTGCAAAGGGAGGTAGCAGAAAGCACTGTTCGACGGCTCCCAACACCTTATCGTGATTATTTTGTGAGAAAATCGCCGGGGTGGTTTTTGGCGTACCTCTCTTTGCCCTGTACGATGTATATACATCAATTGTACTCCATGATATGGGGCACGACAAGCGGCGAAGCGATGTGGGGCGGCGACAGGGACGTGCCTAAAAGGGGGCGTCGGAAGCGGCGTAATGAATGAAACGATGTCGCTGCCGGCACCCACCGGTTGGGTGGAAGGCCCCGCCGGAGCAGACGCGCCGGCGGGGCCGGTGCGCTACCCGGCAATAGCCACAATCGTCGGGAAAACCTGCGGCTCAGGCTGAGGGACCCCGAGACCCAGTATGATGGGCATCAGTACCCCTGCGAAGGCCTCAAGCTTCTCCGGCGATTCCCATACGTCGATGGCAAGCACGCCGTCCGGCTTCTCGGAGGCGATGTGGAACATACGGCCCACCGGTGCCGCCCCCTTGGCCTGCAGTGTCTGAATGATCTGCTCGTACTTCTCCTTTTTCATCCCCTTGAATTCAATTACCACCGTTATTGCCATAATACCCCCCCCTTTTTGTTTTGCCCTCCTCTTATCGAGGAGTGGCTTGATTTACGCGCTCCCTTGTTTCCGGACAAAGACAGCGCGCTCTGTTATCCCATGATATGAGGATCCCCGCAAAATGTCAAGAGAATACGCAGCGGTACTCACGCCCCCACGGCGTCGATCGTCGCGATGTGGTAGTGTGGGTTTCCGTCCTTTGTAACCTTTTGGCAGGTCAGGGCGACTTATCCTATATAGTAGGCACGGATGGGCATTGAGGAGGACACTATGAAAACGCTTCTCCTGGTGGTGGTGGTGCTTTGTGTGGTTGCGGCCGTTGTCGCTGTTCCGTACCCTTCTTACGGAAGGGGCGGGGGTCATGGCGGCGGGGGTCATGGCGGCGGGTGGCACGGAGGCCACGGCGGTGGGTGGTACGGAGGAGGTGGCTACTGGGGAGGATACGGCTATCCCTACTATTATCCCTACGGAGGATATGCCTATCCCTATTCTTACGGATATTGGGCGACTCAGTGTGATTACTATGGCAGGTGTTACAGGGTGTGGGTGCGATAAGTAGCAGGGCTTACGACAAGGGACGCGCTTCACTCCCTGATCGCGCGACCGTCCTTCCTGATGTGTGATAGAAACAGAGTGCCTTGCAGGCCGGCGGGCAGGTTTGGGTTGCAGTGCGCATATCTGTCGCACATGTCTGGAATTGTGAGCAGTTTTCTCGTTTTCCGATCCCTTTGTCATTGCCATCCGTCCACAAGCTTCATACAATGTCTTAAAAGTTAAGTAATCGTAAAAACTAAGCAGCTAAACCACCGGCACGGCGAGGCGGAAAGCCAACAGGTCTCAGGATCACAGTTGGGGTCATCTCCAGTGAGACAGCCGGGTTACCGGATACTATCCTACACGCAGAGGAGGGCTTGGCATGCGAAAAAATGCAGTAATGCGTCTTCTGATTCTTGCTTTTGCGGCCGCTGGGGCAGTGGTTACAAACTGTGCTGCAGCATCGATTCTCCTCAATGGGAGCTTCGAGTCACCCACGGTCCCCGTGAATTCCTACCAATTTGTCACGCCAAACTCATGGGTTGGGGGCAGTTCGACCGTCGCTCTTTTCAACGGCAGCGTCGAGATCAGTCCGGGCTCCTATTGGCCCTCTCCGGAGAATGGGCAGCAGTATGTCGATATCGGTGATGTGTCGACATACTCCTTGTCCCAGGGCTTTACGCTTACCGGGGGAGGGGCGTACCAACTTGCATGGTACGATAACGCCTATGACACCGGTACAGGCACTACGTCACCATACTCGGTGACCATAAGCAACAATTCGTTTCAAGTGGTCGCCGCCGAGAACTTGAACGCCGCCCCCGCCGCCTGGCAGGGCCGCGCACTCTTGCTCAATCTCGGTCCGGGTACCTATACATTAACTTTCACAGCCCTGGGGATTCCCTATGGCTATGACACGTTACTCGACAACGTTACCCTGACTCCCGTCCCCACACCACCCGCCATGCTTCTTCTCGCCACAGGCATAGCAGGCCTTGTGTCGACAAGAATCAGGGGTAGGAAGCAGTAGTCGACGGCATAAGGCAGGGCCGGCAAAGGGCCCTGCCTTCCTTCTCCCCGCCGTCTTCACGAGTGTTGCCTCATCTGTTTTATCGCGAGAACAGAGCCAAGAATCAAGATACCCCTGGATTCGTTCCGGAATCGCCGGCCGAGATTCTTCTTGACACGATCCGGCCCTTTATACTATACCAATAAAACATTGTAGCACTTTGCCTTTTAACGTCCCTGACGGTGCCCGGCGCTAGGCCCTCCGTATAGTCATCCTGCTCGAACACAACGCACAAAGGCCCCGCTGAGAGAGGTTTGTGTGCCGTGACCTTGTGGAGTTCTCAAAAACCTTGGCGATTGGGGTGCCTATGCAACGTGCGTTACCGCTTCTTGCACTGATGATTCTCTTGCTCTCTCCCGTTGCCGTGCTCGCGGATAACGAAAAGGGTGGAGCACCGCGCTTCGACATCAAAGCTTACAAAGTGGAGGGTAGCACCCTTATCCCTCCGGACACGGTTGAGTTTATCCTGGCACCCTTCACCGGTAAGGGGAGGGATTTCGAGACGGTCCGGGAAGCCGCCGGGACGCTTGAGAAAGCTTACCGCCGCCGGGGTTTTGCAACGGTACGGGTGGTAGTGCCCGCTCAGGAGCCGGCGGGAGGCATAATCCGCCTCCGGGTCGTTGAGACCCGCATAGGAAAGGTGAGCGTAGAGGGAAACAAGTTTTTCACCAGTGATAATATTCGCAACAGCCTGCCCGCTCTACGAGAGGGCGAGGCGCCCGATATGGACGCGATAGCGGGGGAGCTCAAGCGTGCGAATGAGAACCCCGCCAAAAAGGTCACTCTGCAACTGGCGCCGGACAAGAACGAGATCGATGCGCGGATCGGGGTGAAGGACGAAAAGCCCTGGGCCGTGGCCCTTATGGCGGAGAACAGCGGCGACAAGCAGTCGGGCACCATGCGGGTGGGCGCGTCTTTGCAGTACGCGAATCTCTTTAACCGTGATCACCTACTGACGCTTCAGTACTTTACCTCCCCGGACAACCCGAACGACGTGCATATATACGGCCTCGGCTACCGTGTGCCGTTTTACTCCATTGCGTCCTCACTGGAGTTCATCGGGATCTATTCCGACGTCAACGCAGGCTCGGTCTCCGTGGCATCTTCCAGCATGCAGGTAACCGGCAAGGGAACGGTGCTCGGTACGCACTACAACCAGGACCTTCCCCGCTTCGGAAACTACGAGCATAAGGTAATTCTCGGCCTGGACTATCGTGCATATCAGAGCCATGTCGACCTGAACGGAACCGATCTCGGCAACGACGTGACGGTGCACCCCTTGACTCTCACCTACACCGGGGTGATGACAGTGCAACGGGCATCCATGGGTTTCTACCTGGCAGGGTCCCACGACCTCCCGGGTGGGTGGGACGGCAGGGACACCCAGGAGGATTTCACCAAAGTCCGTGCGGACGCTGCGGCCTCCTACAGCATCCTCCGCTACGGCGCCCATCTGTCCTACCCCTTCAAGAATGACTGGGAGGTGCGGCTCCTGGTGAACGGCCAATATACGTCCGATGAGCTTGTTCCCGGCGAGCAGTTCGGTCTGGGCGGGGTCTACTCCGTGAGGGGCTTCTTCATGCGCCAGTTCGCGAACGACAAGGGTTACTCGGCGACCGCCGAAATCTACACGCCGAACCTGAACGTGCTCCCGCACATGCCCCAAGCCCAGATCCGGGCACTGATGTTCTACGACGAGGGGCATCTGATGCGAAACAAGGCGCTGCCCGGAGAAATAGCGAACACGACCATCTCAAGCTTCGGTCCCGGTCTTCGATTTGTCTATGGCGCGCATTTTTCCTGCTCGGCCGACTGGGGGATCGTCGTCGACCCGTCCGGTGACCGATCGCATTGGGGCAGTCTCATCCATTTTGCGACGACCCTCATGTTTTAAGAGCGTGTTGAGTTTTAAGTGTTGAGTTTTGCGTGAGTCTCATCCATTTGGGTAACGACACAACGGGAGGTCGAGATGGGTAATAGACGGCTCAAGATAAGGCGATACCCGGCCATCCTGATGTGGGCCTTTTCTATCTCCACGTGCCTTTTTTTCGGCGCCCAGTTCTGTTTGGCGTTGCCCTCGGGGCAGCAGGTCGCAAGCGGACAGGCACGCTTTGTCGTCAGCGGCAGCACCCTTACCATAACGAACAGTCCGAATGCGATCATCAACTGGCAGCGCTTTTCCATCGGCAGCAACGAGGTGGTCCGCTTCATCCAGCAGAGCGCAAGCAGCGCGGTCCTCAACCGCATCACGGGCCAGGACCCATCATTGATCCTCGGGGCACTGCAATCGAACGGGAGGGTCTTCCTGATCAACCCCAACGGCGTTCTCTTCGGGCAGGGCGCCAGGGTCGACGTCAACGGGCTCGTCGTCTCGACACTGGGCATCAGTAATCAGGATTTTCTTGCCGGACTGTACAACTTCACCGCCGGCCCGGCCGCGGGCGCGATAAGGAACCGGGGCACAATCACCACGCCCTCGGGCGGAAGCGTCTATCTGATAGCCCCGAGCGTGGAGAACAGCGGCATTATCACTACCCCGCAGGGCGAGGTGCTGCTCGCGGCGGGCCACAGCGTGCAGCTTGTGGATTCCACAAACGCCGACATCGCGGTCGTGGTGAGCGCCCCCGGGGACAAGGCGCTCAATCTGGGACAGATCATCGCCGAAAGCGGACGGGTGGGAATTTACGGCGGTCTCATCTCGCAGATGGATGTCGTCGCCGCGGATAGCGCGGCCGTCGGGGATACGGGCGCGGTCGTCTTCAAGGCGTCCGGCGATATCACTCTCGGCGCGAAGAGCACGACGAGCGCGAACGGCCCCACGGGTGGGCAGATCACCATCCAGAGCAGCGCGGGGACCACGACGGTCTCGGGCGCGGTCTCCGCGACAGGCAGCGAGGGCAAGGGCGGTGGCATCGAAATCCTCGGCAATAAGGTCGGGCTGACAGGCAACGCGCTGGTCGATGCATCGGGCGCAACCGGCGGCGGAACGGTCCTCGTGGGCGGCGACTCCCAGGGCAAAAACCCCGCCGTTCAGAACGCGCGTACCACCGACGTGGGAGAAAACGTCTCCGTGAAGGCGGACGCGCTCGCAAGCGGCGACGGCGGCAAGGTGGTCGTCTGGGCCGACGACGCCACGACATTCTACGGCTCCATCAGCGCGAGAGGCGGTGCTTCAGGCGGCAACGGCGGCGGCGTGGAGGTGTCGGGCAAGAATACGCTCGTCTACCGGGGATTCACGGACCTCCGGGCGCCCATGGGCAGGACGGGGAGCCTCCTCCTCGATCCGACGGACCTCACCATAGGGACCGACATCACGGGTTCTGCCCTGTCGTCCATGCTGGACACCGCAAGTATCGTTCTCCAGACGGGGAGCTCGGGCTCTCGGCCAGGGAACATCACGGTGAACGACGCCGTGAGCTGGGTCGGGACGAACAGCCTCACCTTAAACGCTTACAACAACATCAACGTCTATAACACCATAGTCAACAGCACGGGCGGCAGCCTCGTGCTGAGGGCAGACCTGGGAGCAAGCGGCTCGGGGATGGTAAATTTCGGCGCCGGGGGCCACGTGACCCTGACAGGCGCCGGCACGGCCTCGATCTTCTACAACCCGCCCGGGGGTTACACCGCGCCCACCAACTATGCAGGTTTTTTTACCGGTGTTGCGCCCACCGCCTACATGCTGGTCAATACCCTCGATAACTTCCAGGCCATGAACACGAACCTCGCGGGCACATACGCCCTTGGAAGGGACATAGACGCGAGCGCCACATCGAGATGGAACAACGGGGCGGGTTTCGTGCCCATAGGCTATAGCGGCAACAACAACTCGAACCCCCTCGACCTCTCGTCGCTCGTTTTCTATGGAAACGGCCATACCATATCGAATATCCATATCTACCTCCCCAACGCCATTTACGTAGGGGTGTTCGGGGGCAAGGGGTCTCCTACCATAGAAGACCTTTGGCTCCTGAACGTGAATATCACGGGCGGGTACCAGACGGGCGGCGCGATCGCGCACACATCGGGAACGACGAGTGGCTGTTTCGTCACGGGCACCGTGGCGAGCACAGCGGGTGATCCGGGGGTCGTCGGCGGCCTCGTGGGGTTGAATGCCGGCCTCATCATCAACTCGTACAGCGATGCCTCCGTCACGGCGCCGAGCGCTACCTGGACGGGAGGCCTCGTAGGCTGCCAGTGGGGCCAGACCGCGAGGATCGTCAACTCGTACAGCACAGGGAGTGTGAGTGGGTCCTCGCCCGTCGGGGGACTCGTGGGAGGCAACTACAACACGCAAGCGACCCCTGTAACGAGTAGCTACTGGGATACCACGACCTCGGGCCAATTATCTAGTGCAGGCGGCACGCCCCTCACGACCGGCCAGATGACGCACGAGGCCAACTTTGCAGGGTGGAATTTCACGACTATCTGGGGCATTAACGAGGGCGCGTATTACCCCTATCTAAGAGTGCCGACGGGTCCCACTCCCTTCACGCCGCTCGTACTTATCCAGAGCGGGCCCCTGGGGGTTCAGCTCGCGACGGACAGCACGCTCTCGGCCGAACAAATCCTCCTGAACGGGCTTGTTGCCTCTCAGGGCGGCGTCATAGGCCAGGGTCTCGGCGCGCTGCTTTCGTCCATAATCGGCGAATCGTCCACAGGCGACGCGGCGGCGCTCGAAAGCGCGCTGGCGTCAGCCCTTGCCATGCTCGACAACGGCTCGGGGTCCAGTCAGGACGGCGGCCTCAACTGGCAGTCCATCATGAATGGCACGAATGCCGGGCTGCCGGGGATAGGCGGTACCGGTGGGGGAGGGGCCGGCAGCATCGGCGGTGCGGGATCATTCGGCGGTGCGGGCAGCATCGGGGGGTTGTTGGGCATAGACGGGCTGGTCGGCCCGGGTGACCGTCCCGCATATACCATAGACAGCACGAAAGACGGCGTCCCGGAGTCCGGCCTGCCGCAAGATCCGTTGGCCCGGGCGCAGGCCACGGGGCTCATGGTGCCTTCGAACTGGACCGTCGACCCGGAAAGCGATTGGCAGGATGTCGCGCTGGTCCAGGCCTTCCGCGACATGAACCAGGCGGATGCAAACTGGACGACGCAGAACAGCTTTGCCTACAAGGTGGCCGAGGAGACTTATTACGGGTCACTGCTTAACTCTCCCGTCACATATACCATAGACAGCACGAAAGACGGCGTCCCGGAGTCCGGCCTGCCGCAAGATCCGTTGGCCCGGGCGCAGGCCACGGGGCTCATGGTGCCTTCGAACTGGACCGTCGACCCGGAAAGCGATTGGCAGGATGTCGCGCTGGTCCAGGCCTTCCGCGACATGAACCAGGCGGATGCAAACTGGACGACGCAGAACAGCTTTGCCTACAAGGTGGCCGAGGAGACTTATTACGGGTCACTGCTTAACTCTCCCGTCACATATACCATAGACAGCACGAAAGACGGCGTCCCGGAGTCCGGCCTGCCGCAAGATCCGTTGGCCCGGGCGCAGGCCACGGGGCTCATGGTGCCTTCGAACTGGACCGTCGACCCGGAAAGCGATTGGCAGGATGTCGCGCTGGTCCAGGCCTTCCGCGACATGAACCAGGCGGATGCAAACTGGACGACGCAGAACAGCTTTGCCTACAAGGTGGCCGAGGAGACTTATTACGGGTCGAAGGTCCCAACGAGCCAGAATTCCAGTTCGTTGCAGATCACCGATACCTCCCAGGGAACGGGCGTTACGGATGACACCTCCCCGGTCCTCCCCCCAGTCACACTCACCGAAACCGGCGCCCAGACGGACAACTCAGGGGCGACCGGCGCGGGAGCGCAGGTCCCTTCCGGCGACGGCTCGTATGACGTGGATGCGATGCCCACGCCAGGGGATGAAGGCGGCGACGGCACTTTAGGCTCTGACGATTTGGGCAGTATCATCAGCAATGTCTTCGGCAACGGCGCAGGCTTCGTGTTCGTCCCGTTTTTGTAGGCGGGCGAAAGCCTTGTTGCGAGGGCCTCTCATGGAGACATGCGCACAAGACGGAGAATCGCATGAAGAGGAAAACCCAGGCTATGGCAACCACGCGAGGCGGCAAACCTGATGGATGAGCCCCGGTGGACTTAAAGATGTGTACCAGGCAGTCCTATCTTTTTCGAGAACGGAGGTATCCCCATGAAGAGATCGACTAAAGTCACCCTTGTTTTATTGTCAGGAATCGCGCTCCTTTTCGCCGGGTGGGTCCCATGCTCCCGCGCCGCCGATGCCGGATCAAATCCGCAAGTCTCCCAGACGGCCGGGGAGAATAACCTCACCGCCGAGCAGAGGGTGCAACTAAAGGACGTGAGGCAGAAATACGAGTCCCTCCTTGCCCCCCTCATGAAGCGGTACCAGGCGGAGAACAGCACCCTGCGCCAGATGACCCGCGCGCCGGAGATCGATGAGGCGGCCATACGGGCCCAGTATGCTAAGGTCACGGCCATCGGCGCAGACATCACCGTCCAGCGCGCCCATGAGAGGCACGATATGCGGGCCGTTCTGACGCCGGACCAGATACGGAACCTCCAGCAGGTCGGGAACGACACGGTCGATGCGCGGATCGACCGCGTGCTTTCCGCACTCGCCGCGTCTGAGAGGAAAATAGAGAGAAATTGCAGCCGGTCTGTTGACAATGCGCGGAGGTGGGCGATGAAGAGGGACGAGAAGGGCCTTCTTCCAGAAGAGGGGCATTACGCGTCTCTATGAAGCGCTCAAGAGCTGACCTGGAAAAGGCGTATTCAACGGGTCCCGGGGCCGGCGGGGACATCGAATAATGATCGGGCCACGCGGCTTACGCCATGCCCCTGGCATTGAAACTGCCCGCTATTTCTGTTAAGGTATTGGGTCCACCCACTTTTCCTGACCGGTTCGGCGCTATGACCAATTTTTTTGACCTGACATTGAAAGAGCTTGAGGATCTCGTCGAGAGCCTGGGGATCAAGTGCTATCGGGCCCGGCAGATCTTCAAATGGGTCTACCAGTCGGACCTCTCTGATTTCTCTCTGATGACCAACCTGCCGAAGGGCTTACGGGTAACCCTGAAGAACATGTTCTATTTCGGTCTTCCCGAAATCCGCGAGACGCGGACCTCGGAGGACGCATCCGTCAAGTTTGCGTTCGCCACATCCGACAACCGCCTCGTCGAGAGCGTGTTTATGCCGGAAGACGATCGGAGCACCTTGTGCGTATCGACTCAGATAGGATGCAAAATGTCCTGCGCCTTCTGCGTGACCAGCAAGATCGGTTTTGTAAGGGATCTCACGGCAGGGGAGATCGTAGGCCAGGTGATGGCGGTGAGGCATCATATGGGCCGGACCCCGATCACCAATATCGTGCTTATGGGCATGGGCGAGCCCCTCGACAACATCGATAATGTGCTCACCGCAATCGAGATACTGGAAGAGCCGCTCGGCCTGAAGATCTCGCACAGGCGGCTCACGGTGTCGACGGTAGGCCTGGTAGACCGCCTGCGTCTCATAGACCCCCGCAAGGCCCAGCTCGCCATCTCTCTCAACGCGGCGACGGACGCTGTCCGGACGAGGCTGATGCCGATCAACAGGGTGTATCCCCTGGGCGACGTGCTCGCCTACGTCAGGGGTCTCGGAGACATGGGAAGGATAAGGATCACCTTCGAATACGTGATGCTGCAAGGTGTGAACGATTCGCTCGAAGACGCGAAACGGCTTGCCGGGCTTTTGGCCGGGATCAAGTGCAAAATCAATCTCATACCCTACAACGCATCTCCCTACACGGAGTTCAAGACCCCGCACCCGGAATCGGTGAAGGACTTTCAATCGTACCTCATCAACAAGCATTTCACTGCCATAGTGAGGGCGTCCCGGGCCGGCGACATAGGGGGCGGATGCGGCCAGCTCGGTATGAAGTATCTGGAGGAGGGACGTGCGTGAGCCTACTGCCGGTCTATAGGAGATCCTTTTTCACGAGTAGCGAGCGCGGCGACGGCCTGGCGTTGAACCTGAGATATCGCAGGGGCCTGGTCTACACGGATATGACCATCGGCACCCCATTCGAGGGCTATGATGGTCTGGTGCACGGCGGCATGCTCTTCGGTATCCTCGACGTCATCATGTGGTATGCAATCTTTCTGGGGACGAAGAAGATCTGCATGACGAGAAAGACCGATATGGAGTTCCTGAAGCCTGTCGGATGCGGCCTTACATACCGGGCCCAGGGGAAGCTGGCCCGCGTCGAAGACAGGGACGTGTGGGCTCAGGCATGGATCGAGGATGGACAAAAGGAGCGGTACGCCCAGGCAAGCGCCCTTTTCAGGGAGGCGAAGCATCTCGATTATGACGGTTTCATAAGCAACTTCAATTTTGCCGGCGTCTCCCCGGCGATCAGGAAGCTCTTCAGCGAGAAGGGCTCACCCGCCGGTCTCCCGGAATGAGGGCGGTTTCTTCTGCTCCCCCAAGGCGGCATCCACGGTTATCTCTATAGTCCTGACCAGTCTCTCGATCCCCTCCTCGGTGACGCAGGAGATGGAGCTTGCCGAATAGCGGTCCTCTATCGCCTTGAGCAATTTCCTGTCGACCCGGTCGATCTTGTTGAGGACGAGAAGTCGCGGTTTTTCCTGGAGGCCCAGTTTTTCTATCATGCCGTTGACGGTTTCGATCCTCTCCTCGAAGTCAGGGGAGCTTATGTCGACGAGGTGGAGGAGGAGCGTTGCGTCCTCGAGCTCTTCGAGGGTTGCGATGAACGCGCGGAGAAGCACCTCGGGCAGGTCCTCGATGAAGCCTACGGTATCGGTAAGGACTATCCGCTTTCGCGCGGGGTATTTGATGAGCCGCGTGGTCGGGGTGAGGGTGCTGAAGAAGCGTTCCTCAACTTCCACGGTGCTTTTTGTCAGCAGGTTAAGGAGGGTCGATTTACCCGAGTTCGTATACCCGATGATGGAAACGACTGGGATGCCTGTTCGCTTCCTCTTCTCTCTCTTTCTCTCCCTGGTCTTTGCCACCTCTTCGAGCTTTTTTTCGAGGAAGGCGATCTTTTCCCTGGTTCTCCGTCTATTCACCTCCAGCTTCGTCTCGCCGGGGCCCCTGCCTCCGATGCCTCCGGTGAGACGGGACAGGGCAGCCTCTTTCTCCGCAAGCCGCGGCAGGATGTAACGGAGCTGCGCCAGCTCGACCTGGATCTGGGCCTCGCTCGTTTTCGCCCTTGAGGCGAAAATATCGAGGATCAGTTGGTTGCGGTCGATCACCTTCAAGCCCGTAAGGGAAGAGATACTGTTGAGCTGGCTGGGGGTCAGCTCCTCGTCGAAGACGAGCATGTCCGCTCCCAACCGGCGGCATCCCATAGCAATCTCTTCGATCTTTCCTTTTCCCACGAGAAATTTCGGGTGCAGCTCTTTCGGACGCTGCACGACCACATCGAGCACGGAAAGGCCCGCGGAATAGGAGAGGTCTTTCAGCTCGGCAACCCGCTCCTCAGTGTGTTTTGTCCTTCTCGGCAGCACCACGATGACGAGCACGCATTCTTCCTGCCCTGCCGCATAGGTCAGGTAGTGGGTCCCCCGCTCCTTGACAAATTCCGCCTCCAGGGCGGTAATGAATTCCGTGAAGTTCGAGGTCCAGCTCGTTGACGGGCAGGGGGCCGATAAACGCCCAGGCCTGTCCTTTATGGGTTCCGGGCATGAGGTGGCCTATCTGGATCAGGTCCGAGGGCTCCCCGGATCTTTGGAGGATACAGGCGACCAGATCGAGCTGCAGCAGGACGAGATCGGTCAAATCCTCCCTGGAGAGAAGCTCGCCGCCCAGGTGGGTGTGAATGAGCCTGAGACCCCTGAAACGCGCCCTGCCCGTTCTTTCGGAAGAGAGGGCGGGGAGACGGATGCCTTCCTTGGTACCGACGAGCACGTACTCCACTACGCCTCGTCGATTAACGATAATGCCGACCTGTCTCGAAATCTCCCTTGAGATCTCCATCATGTTCCTTGACCTCTCGAAGGAGATGACCGTGTCTGCTTCCACCTTCTTTCGGTAGAGGTTCAGGAGTCTGCGCTTTTGCAGATGGTTGAGGCCGTCCGTATTCCCGTGTAATTCTATGGAACCCTCCCCAGGGCCGATCGTGGACGGTAGCGGTGTTCCTGAGGCTCGCCGGATCAGCCTGAACGTGTGGTAGTAGTATTGGTATACTACAGGCGGCCCGTTTCCCACAGGGCAAATTGACTTTTCTCATGGCATACGGTAGCATGTGAAGGTGGTTTTTTCGGAGGATTGAGTTGCGTTATGTGTAGTCGCGCAAGGGGGACTCCAGGAGATCCCCGACTAAGTGGAGGGAGAAGATGTCCTATGTGAATAAGGTTATCCTTATCGGGAGGCTCGGCGCAGACCCGGAGATGCGGTATACCGCGGACGGAACGCCGGTCGCGACTTTCAGGATCGCGACCACGGAAACATGGAAGAACAAAGACGGCACCAAGGTCGACCAGACAGAATGGCACCGGATAGTGGCGTGGCGCAAGCTTGGGGAAATATCGGGCGAATACCTGAAAAAAGGCAAGCTTGTTTACGTGGAGGGAAAGATCCAGAGCCGGGAGTATGAGGGCAGGGACGGAATAAAGAGAAAGACCTTCGAGATAGTGGCAACGAGCATGCAGATGCTGGGTAGCTCCGGCGCTCCCGGTGACGACAGGAAGAGCGGCGGTCCGCAGGGGCGGCCGGACGAGGATTTTGTGCCCGAGGGCGGAGACGACGATATCCCTCTCTAACGGAAATAAGGAGCCTTATGCCGGATGCGTTTGAAGGAGTGATCGGACTTGAGGTGCATGCCCATCTCCTCACAAAAAGCAAGATTTTCTGCGGCAGCTCGACTGAGTTCGGCGGAGAGCCCAACAGCCACACATGCCCGGTCTGCATGGGCCTGCCCGGTGCGCTGCCCGTACTCAACAAGAGGGTGGTCGATTTTGCGATCAGGGCGGGCCTCGCGACAAACTGCACTATAAAGCGCACAAGTATTTTTGCCCGCAAGAATTACTTTTACCCCGATCTGCCCAAGGGCTACCAGATTTCCCAGTATGAGGAGCCCCTGTGTGAGAACGGGTACCTGGACGTCTTCTCGAACGGGCGTAAAAAGCGCATCAGGATAAAACGGATCCACATGGAAGAGGATGCCGGGAAACTGGTCCATGAAGGGGCGATCGAGACGAGCACCTATAGCCTAGTCGACTTCAACCGGTCGAGCGTGCCGCTCCTCGAGATTGTGAGCGAGCCCGATCTGGCCAGCCCTGAAGAGGCGGTTTCCTACCTGAAGATGCTGAGGGATGTGCTTATTTACCTCGATATCTGTGACGGCAATATGGAGGAGGGGAGTTTCCGGTGCGACGCAAATGTGTCGGTCCGGAAGGTAGGCGACGAGAAGCTCGGCACCAGGTCGGAGCTGAAAAACCTCAATTCCTTCCGGTCTATCGAGAGGGCCCTCGCCTACGAGATCGAAAGGCAGACCGAGGTAATCACGAGTGGGGGTGAGGTCGTCCAGGAGACGAGGCTCTTCAATGTGGATGAAGGGGTGACGTATTCGATGAGAGGCAAGGAGGAGGCGCACGATTACCGGTATTTTCCCGAGCCGGACCTCGTGCCCCTGATCGTCGACGAAGCGTGGGAGGAACAGATAAGGAAGGAGCTTCCCGAGCTGCCCGTGCAAAAAATGGAGCGCTTTTTGAGCGAGTATGGTCTTCCCCGGTATGACGTGGAAATCCTGACGGGCGACAGGGCCCTTGCCGCATTCTTCGAAGAGACGGTAAGACTCTTTCCCGAGCCGAAGACGGTAAGCAACTGGATCATGAGCGAGCTCTTAAGGGAATTGAATAACAGCACTACCTCGCCGTCGGAGTCTCCCCTGCGGCCGGCGCACCTCGCCGAACTGCTGACGCTTATAAGAGACGAGGTGATCAGCGGGAAGATAGGCAAGGAAATCTTTCCCGAGATCTACCAGGCTGGGGGCGGCGCCCGCGAGCTTTATCAGGGAGAGGGGGCTGGTACAGATTACGGACGCCGACGCGCTCAGGCTGACGATCGACGGCGTCGTCGCCCGTTTTCCAAAAGAAGTCGAGGAGTTCAGGAGCGGGAAAGAGAAGCTGCTCGGTTTTTTTGTCGGTCAGGTCATGAAGGAGACTAAAGGCAAGGCCAACCCGAAACTCCTGAACCAGCTTCTGGCCGACAGGCTGAAACGCTGATGAGCGATCACCTCTACTGGAAAGATGACGCGCTGTACGTGCTGGACCAACGGCTTCTGCCGTTCAAGGAAACCTTCGTACGGTGCGGGACCGTGAAGGATGTGGCAAAGGCGATAAAGGATATGGCGGTGAGAGGGGCGCCTCTGATCGGCCTTGTTGCCGCCTATGGCATGGCGCTTGGTATACGGGAGTTAATGAACGCACGGGGTCGCGTGAAAGAGGGCGATGTGGAGAAGATCTGCCGCCGGCTCAAAGAGACGAGGCCCACCGCGGTCAACCTGTTTTGGGCGCTGAAAAGGATGAGGAACACGTACAAAGAGTTCAAAGGGGAGGACGGCCTTGCCGATGCGATGCTGCAGGCGGCAATCGATATGCACGTCAAGGACGTGGAGCATAATCGCCGGCTTTCCCATTATGGTGCCGAGCTCATCGACGACGGCGATACCATTCTTACCCATTGCAATGCCGGGGCACTCGCCACGGGAGGTTACGGCACGGCCCTTGGCGTGATAAGGGCTGCCTGGGAGGCAGGGAAGTCGCTGCAGGTGATCGCCACCGAGACGAGGCCCTATTTCCAGGGTGCCCGTCTTACCGTATGGGAGCTGAGGGAGCAGGGGATAGACGTGACCCTCGTTCCCGATAACCACGCCGGTTTTCTCTGCCAGCAGGGCATAGTCGACCGGGTCATCGTCGGGGCGGACCGAGTGGCGCGGAACGGCGATGTGGCGAATAAGATAGGCACGTACATGATTGCCCTCGCTGCCCACGATAACGAAGTCCCCTTTTACGTGGCCGCTCCGCTCTCATCGTTCGACGAGAGCATCAGGAACGGAGAGGAGATCGCCATTGAAGAGCGTGACGGCAAAGAGGTGAAGTACGTGAACGGGAAGCTTGTGACCGCCGCAGACGTGACGGCCAAGTATTATGGCTTCGATGTCACCCCGGCGCGCCTGATCAGCTACATCATCACCGAAAAGGGGGTACTTGAAAAGCCCTTCGGCAAGTACATAAGAATGCTCTTCGCTCCCGGCAAGCGTGAACATCATAACGGTTCTCACTGATTTCGGCGGCCGTGACCCTTACGTAGGCATCATGAAGGGGGTCATGCTCGGCATTAACCCGGCACTGCACATAGTCGACATCACGCACGAAGTGGACCCGCAGGATGTGGAAGAGGCGTCCTTCCTCATCGGTGAATACTTCCCTCACTTTCCCGCAGGTACTACCCATCTGTGCGTGGTCGACCCGACCGTGGGAAGCGCGCGAAGGCCGTTGATCGTGGTAAAAGAGGGCCACATGTTCATCGGACCCGATAACGGGATTTTCAGCCTCCTTTTCGCAAGGGGGGAGTCAAGGGCCTACGAGATCACGAACAGGCGGTTTATGGGGGAAGCATTGAGCGGCACCTTCCATGGCCGCGATCTCTTTGCCCCGGCAGCGGCGCACCTGTCGGCCGGGGTCAGTCCGCCCGAGTTCGGTCCTCTTCTCGTTGACCCCGTGATGCTCCGCGGCCTTTTCCCCACTATAGAGCATGATACGATGGAGGGCAGAATCGTCCGCTTCGACCGTTTCGGGAACGCGATTTCAAATATTGCCTTCGATGTTTTCAAGGCGTTCGTGGGCGACAGCCCCTTCACGATCGAGATGTCCTCCCTTGCCTTCCGGTCCCTGAACCAGAGCTACCATGAGAGCACGCATACGTGTCTTGTCGGCAGCTCGGGGTACCTCGAATTCGGTCTCTTCTTGGGGAGCCTGGCGCAGGATCAGGGCATACGAAAGCACGAGCCGGTGAGGGTGAGACGTTGCCTCCCTTAAGGCACGCCCTTGTTGTAAACGAGCGGAGCGAGCCGAGCGGGGAGGCTCCGGCGGCTTTGCCGCTGGAGGGGGTGCTGAACCCCAATAGACGAGCGGAGCGAGCCGAGCGGGGAGGCTCCGGCGGCTTTGCCGCTGGAGGGGGTGCTGAACCCCAATATTACCCGGCGAGGTCGAGGGCCTTCTTGAGAGCCACACTCGCTTTTTCCGCGTGATCGTTTGCTTCCCGGATGAGCCCTGCCACCGTATCCATCCCGGCGTTCTTCGCGAGTTCGATCCATCGTTTGTAATCCTCTGCATGGCCCTCGTTGTGCTCGATGAGATGCTTCAGCACGACCCGCAGCCGTTCCCTGTCTTCCATTTCATCTCCTTGGAGTCTGTGCGCATTTTTTTGCAAAAACCCGTTATTCCCGGCAAGCCGGTCAGCCCTTCCATGCAGGCCCTATGCCTGCACCGGATAGAGCCATCCGAAGGGGTCGGGTCTCTCCCCATATTGTATCCCGGTGACCTCATCGTAGAGTTTTTGGGAGAACGGCCCTATGCGGCCTTCATTTATAGTGACCAGGTCTTCTCCGTGGCGGATCCACCCGACGGGCGAGATAACCGCTGCCGTGCCTGTCCCGAAAGCTTCCTGAAGACTGCCGTCCCCGGCCCTCGCCAGTACTTCATCTATGGCGATCCTCCTTTCCTTTACCCCCACCCCCCAATGCGCGGCCAGCTCCAACACGGTAAGGCGGGTGATGCCGCCCAGGGTGGCGCCGTCGAGTGGCGGGGTGACGATCTCTCCGTCGATGAGGAACATGATATTCATGGTGCCCACTTCCTCAACGTACTTCTTTTCGATCGCGTCGAGCCAGAGTACCTGTGTGAACCCCTGCTGCTGGGCCTTTTCCGCAGGCAGAAGCGACGCGGCATAATTCGCGGGCGTCTTGGCCTCCCCCAGGCCCCCTTTCACGGCCCGCACGTACTCACCGGAGGTGAGGAGCTTCACAGGGTTGAGCCCTTCCTTGTAGTACGCGGCCACCGGCGACGTGATGACCATGAAGAGATAGGTATCGGCGGCGTGCACGCCCAGAAAACTGTCGGCGGCGAAGATAAATGGCCGAATATAGAGGGATGAGCCCTGCTTCCTCGGTACCCATTCACGGTCAATCCGGCACAGGCCCACGACGGCCTCCATAAAGAGCTCCTTGCTCACGGGTGGAATACAGAGCCTGCTCCCGGACCGGTTAAACCTCTCCTGGTATTTGTCAGGACGGAAGAGATTGATCTCGCCGTGTCGCGACCGAAAGGCCTTGAGTCCGTCGAAAATCGCCTGTCCGTAATGAAGAGAGCAGAGGCTGGGAGGGATCTCGATATTCCCGAAGGGTACTATTCTGGGAGAAACCCAGGCCCCCTTCCGATAATCGGCCATAAACATATGGTCCGAAAAGATTCGGCCGAAGCCTAGATCATCAAAATCCACGTGCTCCAACCTGCTCGCCGATGTGTGCACAATCTCCATGCCCGACTACCTCCCCTTCGTATTCTTCACGGCGGTCTCTTTACTCTTCCTCCCTCACGAAAATCGCGGGGAGGTTCCGGTACTGCTCCGCGTAATCGAGGCCGTATCCCACGAGAAAGCCATTGTCGATGGTGAAGCCTACGTAATCACCTTCGATCTCGGCCTCCCTCCGCGCCCTCTTGTCCACGAGCGCGCAGATCTTGAGCGACCGGGGATTCCTCGCGAGGAGCATATCCCTGATAGAGCGGAGGGTAAGCCCGGAATCGATCATATCCTCAACAATGATCACGTTCTTACCCATAATGTCTGTTTCCAGGTCCTTGGTCAGGGTTACCTCTCCGCTCGTGGTAGTGCCGGAGCCGTATGAAGCGGCCCTGACGAAATCTATGATAACAGGGTTTCTCATCTCCCGCAGCAGGTCGGAGGCAAATATGAAGGAACCCTTCAGGACAGTGACAAAGACAATCTCCTCGTTGTCGAAGTCTCTGGAGATATCCCGTGCAAGCCTTTTCACGGCTTCCCGGATATCCGTTTCGTCGAATAGTTTCCGCAGTCTCTCGGCCATGCTACCCGGCACACCAGGTCACTTCAGGGGCCGTGGTGATTCCGAATGCCGCATGTCCGCAACATCTTATCAGCATATGCGTCTCCCTCCGGCATGTCCGGTAGTGACACTTTCATTGTTGACACTTCTATTATAGTGAAAGGCGGCAATTAGTCAACGCTTAGCTCAATCTTTAGTTATACAAGCTCCTGGGGTTAATGTAAAGAGCGCCACAAAAGGTTTGACGCCCCGGAGGTCCTATGATATTCTCACTAGAGCGGTCTGGCTTCGCACATCCGACTACATCTCACCCAGGAGGTTTCCATGCCAACCATATATGAAGTATTCGCGCGGGAAGTGCTGGACAGCAGAGGGAATCCCACGGTGGAAGCGGAGGTGGTGCTTGAGAGCGGCGCCATGGGCCGCGCAATCGTTCCTTCGGGCGCGTCGACGGGCAAGAGGGAGGCCCTGGAGTTGAGAGACGGGGACAAATCGAGGTTCCAGGGCAAGGGCACGCTTACGGCGGTGAAAAACGTGAACGACCTCATTGCGCCCAAGCTGGAAGGGGTCGACGTCATGGAACAGGCCCTTATCGATAACATGATGATAGACCTTGACGGAACCGATAACAAGAGCAATCTCGGGGCGAATGCGATCCTTGCCGTGTCGATGGCCGTCGCCAGGGCCGCAGCGGACTTCGAGGATCTGCCCCTTTACCGCTACCTGGGCGGGGTCCGTGCCCGTGAGCTGCCGGTGCCCATGATGAACGTGATCAACGGCGGAGCCCACGCGCAGAACCCCCTGGACATCCAGGAATTTATGATCGTCCCTACAGGCGCGGCCAGCTTCAGAGAGGCCCTGAGGATGGGCGTGGAGGTTTTTCACGTGCTGAAGGGGGTCCTTCAAGAGAAAGGGCTTGCCTCGGGCGTGGGCGACGAGGGCGGGTTTGCGCCGCAGATATCCTCGACCAGGCAGGCAATCGAGATGCTCGTGCTCTCCATAGAAAAGGCCGGGTACAGACCGGGTGAAGAGATTGCCCTTGCCATCGATTCCGCGGCAAGCGAGCTCTACAAAGATGGCGTGTACCGGATCGAAGGGAACGCGTGGAACTCGGAAGAGATGGTGGCCTTCTACGAGTCGCTCATCGACGATTACCCCATTGTCTCCATCGAAGACGGTTTTTCGGAGGGTGATTGGGAAGGGTGGAAGCTCTTCACCGCGCGATGTGCAAAAAAAATCCAGATTGTGGGAGACGATATCTTTGTCACCAATCCCGGGATACTCATGGAGGGGATAAAAGAGGGCATCGCCAACTCCGTCCTCATCAAGCTGAACCAGATCGGAACGGTCACGGAAACATTGACGACCATAGAGATCGCGAAGAGGGCAGGCTATACGTGTGTGATTTCCCATAGATCGGGCGAGACCGAAGACCCTTTCATCGCCGATCTGGCCGTTGCGGTGAATGCCGGCCAAATCAAGACGGGCTCTGCGTCGAGATCTGAGAGGATCGCAAAATACAACCAGCTTATGAGGATAGAGGAAGAGCTTGGAGATGCGGCCGTATTCGGTGGAAAGAGCGTATTTTACAGCGTGAAATGAAGATCGACCTGAAGTACGGAAGAGATGTCGTATCTTTTGAGCCGCCAAAGGCATGGACCATTTCTCTCGTGGACCATGGTCACCCCCTTCCGCGGCCGTTCGAGGAGACCCTTGTTGCGTCGGCCGCGGCGCCTTACGGATCACCCCCCCTCGAGGACTGGGTGGCAGGGAAGGATGTGCTCATCATAGTCTCCGACGTGACGAGATATACGGGAGCCGACCTCCTTCTCCCCCAGCTTCGGCGGCGGTTCCTCCCCGGGGCGCGCCGCGTCCGCATTCTCTTTGCCCTGGGCAACCACCGCAAACACACAGAGGCCGAGCAAAGGGCGCTCGTCTCCGATGCGGTTTACGAGACCATACCGTGCATCGACCATGACTGTTTCAATGAAGACGTCCTTTCTCCGCTGGGTGTCACCCCGACGGGTCTGAGGGTGGCCCTCAACACGATGCTCTTCGAGTCGGACGCGACGATCGTGACAGGAACGATCAGCTTCCACTACCTCGCGGGCTTCGGCGGGGGGAGGAAATGCATCATACCCGGCATCGCTGCGTACCAGACGATTCTCGATGCGCACAAAAGGGTTTTTAACAGGGATAAGCCGGGCAAGCACGTGCGCGCCCAGACGGGGATCCTCGAGGGCAACCCCATGCATGAAGCCATCATGGAGGGGATTTCCCTCATTAAGAAGCCCCTCTTTCTCATCAATACCATCTTCGATGACAATAAGCGCCTCCTGAACATCTTCTCGGGAGACATAAAAGAGTCCCACGAGGCGGGCTGCGCCTGGTACCACGCGCATTTCTCCGCCACGGTTCCCGAAAAGGCCGACGTGGTCGTGGTGAGCGCGGGCGGCTATCCCAAGGATATAGACTTTATTCAGAGCCACAAGGCCCTGGAGCATGCCCGGCACGCGGTAAAGGCCGGGGGAACGATCATCCTGCTTGGAAAATGCGAGGACGGCCTGGGGAACAGATATTTCATGCCCTGGTTCGATTACCCGTCGAGCGACGCGATGGAGCCCCACGTGCGGGAAAGCGACAAAGTCTATGCCCAGACAGCGTATTCGACCCGGTACAAGGCCGAGCGCTACCACATTATCCTTGTGTCAGATCTCGAGGACGATCAGGTGAAAAAGATGGGCATGGAGCCGCGACGCACCCTCGGAGAGGCGGTGGCCTCCCTTCCCCGGGACAGGGAAATGCTCTGCCATGTACTGCCGGAAGGGTCGAAAACGCTGGTGAGGGAAGAGTAAGAGGAAGAGGGAGTGCGAACTATGGAATGCACCATCGAAACGAACATGGCGGCATGTACCTGCACCTATGATTGTGAAAGAAGGGGGAAGTGCTGCGAATGCGTTGCCCATCACAGGGACAGGCTGCAGGTGCCCGGCTGTTTCTTCTCAAAAGAAGGGGAAAAGACCTACGACCGATCGATCCGTAAGTTCCAGGAGGACCGCGGGTAACAGAGAAACTTCAGTAAGAAAAGTGAAAAGGAGAAATCGATGGCCAAGAACCCCGTGCATATTACCGACTTAACACTGAGGGATGGGCACCAATCTCTTTTTGCCACCAGGATGACCACAGCCGATATGCTGCCGATAGCAGAGAAACTGGATGACATCGGTTTCTCTTCGATGGAGGTATGGGGTGGGGCAACTTTCGACGTGACGACGCGGTTCCTCAACGAAGACCCCTGGGACAGGGTGCGCATCCTGAGAGAGCGGATGCCGAAAACGCCCTTCCAGATGCTCCTTCGGGGCCAGAACCTGGTAGGGTACCGGCAGTACGCGGACGACGTCGTGGAGGCCTTTGTTGCCAAGGCCGCCGAGGTCGGCATCGACATTTTCCGCGTGTTCGATGCCTTGAACGACGAGCGGAACTCCATCACCGCCTATAAAGCGATCAAGAAGGCCGGAAAGCACATACAGGGCACCTTGTCCTATGCGCTCACGGAACGGAGGATGGGCGGTCCGATCTTCAACCTCGACTATTATGTGACAAAGGCCAAGAAGCTGGAGGAGATGGGGGCCGATTCCCTCTGCATCAAGGACATGGCCGGCATCATATCTCCCTACGACGCCTACGAGCTTGTCGCCGCCCTGAAGAAGACCCTGAAAGTTCCCGTCCATCTGCACACCCACTACACGAGCGGCATGGCTTCGATGGCGTGTCTCAAGGCGATAGAGGCAGGAGCCGACGGTATCGATACCTGCGTCGCACCTTTTGCCCTCAGGAGCTCCCACCCCGCGGCAGAACCCTTTATCGTGACCCTGTCGGGGACCGACCGGGATACGGGCCTCGATCTCAAGAAATTTCCGGAGATCAACGACTATCTGGAGAGCATCATCGAGAAGTACATGCAGTTCGCCGATACGACCAAATTTTCCGCGATCGATATCGGCGTGCTCATGCACCAGATACCGGGCGGCATGATCAGCAACCTCGTGAGCCAATTGAAACAGGCAAAGGCCCTTCACCGCCTGAGTGAGGTATTCGAAGAGATACCCCGGACCAGGGCTGAAATGGGCTATCCCCCCCTTGTCACCCCTACGAGCCAGATCGTCGGGGTCCAAGCGGTGATGAACGTGCTCATGGGCAGATACAAAGTGATCACGAGAGAGGTGAAAGATTACTTTTACGGCCTCTATGGCCGTCCTTCGGCGCCGGTGAATGAGGAAATCAGGAAAAAGGCGTTGAAGGGCTACGAGAGGGGGGAGACGCCTATCGACGCCCGGCCCGGCGATGTGCTCGAACCAGAGCTGCCCAAGGCGGCTGAGGCCCTGAAGGGCATATCGGACAGGATGGAGGATATACTGATCTACGCGCTCTATCCGATGACGGGCATGGAGTTCATCAAGAAGAAGTACGGAAACGAGTAAGAAAAGACCATGGCCGGCGCGGGGCCGATGACCATCCGCGACGCGGCGCGTCGGGCCGGCAGGGATGTAAAAGCGGTCCATGGCGATATACAGTCCCTTCTCAAAGCAGGAATCTTAAGAAAGAACGATGAGGGCAAAGTAGTCTTTCCTTTTCATGCCGTACATGTTGATTTCATGCTTAACGTGGCATGACGGAAGGTTTGTTGCGCTTTCGTCGCCCATGCCCCTTAGGCCACGACTTTCGATTGTGCAATGATCACTTCGTAGCCTTTGCCTCGCGCTCCTCCTTTGCCTGAAGTGCGCAGTTCGTAGTGCCCTTAAGGGTCGTGATTCTGATGATCGGTCGTGCGTTCGCCTAGGTGTTTTCAGCCTCAGCCATACCGATAAGCGCCCCGGCCGCCTGGATTAGTGATATCTTGGGGATCCCATTCAGACCCGCGGTCTCGTCAGACGACGAAAGCATGCAGATATCTCCCTTAGTGCTCACGTACCGGCATATTTCGTCTGACGCGAGAGTGGAGAGTATGACCTTGGGAATGCCAAACGGGAGCATACTCATGACTCTTGTACCGACGATCGTTTCCGTAGCTCCGCCAATGCATATGATGCCGTCCATCCGGCATTCGGCGAAGAGGTCGTGGCAGACCTTGGTCATCCCTTCGGCCATGGTATCCATGACCCTGTTCTCCTGGTCGGTCTTCCCAAAAGCGACGATCTCGTCCATGTTTGAGCCGGCCGCCTTAACCGCCTCTTCCCTCGTATAGTCGGGGGAATAGATGTGTGTAACGGTTCCCATGTCGACGCTGACGACGTCGTAACCCTTGTTCTCGATGAAATTTTTCAGGTAGAAACATGCATGTCTTTTTGCGTCGAGTGACGCGATAACCACTATGTTTTTTCTCATGTTGCCTCCTCTGAATGCAATCCCCTCGTGGTCTCCTACTCGGGTTCATTATTGCCTCAAAAAAGAAACCCTTGCAAGACAATAGTTCTAATTAAATCATAAGCAATTCTTTCTGCTTTTTTCCTTAGGACATTTTTTCTTGACAGACAGTCGGCTCAGTAGTATTAGTATATAGAGAACCTCGTACATGTCAGGAGAACCTATGACGGAGCACATGAAGGATGACCGTTACCTCGTGCCGGCGCTGGAACAGGCCAGCCGCGTGCTCTTCTGCCTGGCCCGCTCCGATTCCACCCACACGAGCCTCAATGATGTGTGTGAGTCCGTGGGCATCCACAAGAGCAGGGCCTTCGCCATCCTCCATACGCTGGGCAAATTCGGGTTTGTCCAGAGGAATACGGAGGGCATGGGTTACTCCCTCGGCCCAGGTCTCGTGTCGCTGTCGCGGAGGTTCCTCGACAAGCTCAGCGCCCCGCGCCTGGCGGAGCCCATCCTGGCGGAATTGGCAAAAAAGACCGGAAACACGGCTGTCTTCGGATTGATAGCGGAAAAGTATGTCTTCGTTGTCGCAAAACATGAAGGCGAACAGGCTGTGTCGATCACCATGCGCCTCGGGCAGCGCTTCCCCCTCTCTTATGGCTCCCACGGCAAGGCCATCGCAGCCCGCCTTCCGGAGAAGGCGCTCGATCTGCTCCTCCGGGAGGAGAAGCTCTATTTTCACGGGGAGCCGTCAAGGTTCGACAGGGAGAGGCTCGGCAGGGAGATGGAAGCCTACCGCCGGGAGGGCTTTGCCCTTGAAGCAGGGGAGATGGTGCAGGGACTCACCACCGTGGCGGCGGCCGTCACTGGTGTGAGCGGTACACCCATCGGCTATATTGTGCTCATCGGCCTTTTTTCGGCCGAGACCGCCCGCAGTCTGGGACCGTTCGTCGCCGGGGCAGGCAGGGCGCTCTCTCAGCAACTGGGGGCAAGTGGTGAGTGAGGGGTCGCACAAACACCTGAGGGGAGAGAGATGGCAACGCATAGGGCAAGAGTGGCACGCGGGAAGGGCGCGGGAATCGCACCATCCATCGAGCTTACCGTGAACGGGCACCTGTACCGCCTGGAGAAGGGGAGTACACCAGGTGCGGTCGACCCCGCCCACACACTGGCCCATACGCTCAGGGAGACCCTGGGTCTTATGGGCACTAAGGTGTCGTGCGACAACGGGGCCTGCGGCTGCTGCACGGTCCTCATGGATGATAAGCCCGTTCTCTCCTGCATGACCCTGACCGTCGAATGCGGCGGCACGCGGATAACGACGATCGAGGGCCTGCGGGACGAGCAGACGGGCAGCCTCGATCCCTTGCAGCAGGCGTTCATCGACCACTCGGCGTTTCAGTGCGGTTTCTGTACGCCGGGCATCATCATGAGCGCGAAAGCGCTCCTCAACGAGAATCCATCTCCCACCGAGGAACAGGTAAAAGACGCCCTTGCGGGCAACTTCTGCCGCTGTATAAGCCACTATCACGTGATACGGGCCGTCATGGCCGCGGCCGGGCAAGGAAGGTAGAGAAGGATGGCGAATACCTACCGGTTCATAGGAAAGACCACGCCCCGCAAGGACGCATTAGATATCGTCACGGGAGGGGTCCGGTATCTGAATGACCTGCGGGTGCCGGGCATGATCTATGGAAAGGTGTTGAGAAGTCCCCACCCCCACGCCCTGATAAAGAAGATTGACAAGGGTAAGGCCGAGGCCCTTGAGGGCGTGGAGGCCGTGCTCACGTGGGAGGACGTGCCCGATTGGAAGGGCGGTACCCCGCGATATACCCGCGTGCTGGACAGGAAAGTCCGCTATGTGGGTGATGCGGTAGCACTTGTTGCGGCAACAACCGAGCAGATCGCTGAAGAGGCCGTGCACCTGATAGAGGTGGAATATGAGCTTCTACCCGCCGTTTTTTCGGTGGAGGACGCATTGAAACCGGGCGCCCCTCAGTTATATGAGGAGTACCCCGGAAACGTGGTGACCCCCGGCATGCCGTTTTTCGGCCCCAAGAACCTCAAGGAAGTGGTCATGGGAGACGTGGAACAAGGGTTCTCGGAGGCCGACGTGGTGACGGAGGGGACCTTTGGCTACGAAAACATCCCCAACCCTTTGCCCCCTGAGCCTCCGGGCGCCATAGCTTTGTGGGAGGAGCCGAACACGCTGACCATCTGGGTCTCGAACCAGGCCTCTTACATGGATTCGGTAGTTCTTGCCCACATCATGGGAAGGAAGGTGGCGGTCAGGAGCATCGGCGGACCCTGCGGCGGCAGCTTCGGATCGAAGTTCATGTCCTGGCAGGTCCAGTGCTATGCGACACTCTTGAGCAGGGCCACCGGGAAGCCGGTAAAACTCATCTTCACGAAGGAAGAACATCTGGCCGCTTTTGTCATGCGTCCTGCCTCACGTATGCGGGCCAGGGTAGGCATGAAGAAGGACGGAACGGTAACGGCGGTGGAGGGTACCTGGCTCATCGACACGGGCTACTACTCGCAGACGACCCAGTCACAGGTAGCGGTGGGGTGCGGTGAGATACAGATCATGCTTCAGTGCCCGAACTGGGACCTGAGACCCGTGATTGTCTGTACCAACCGGAATGCCTCGGGCATTGTGCGCGGCTTTGGGGGGCAGGAGTTGAAGTGCATCTTGATACCCCTCCTGAGCCTTGCCATGGAGAAGCTGAATATCGACCCTTTCGAATTCCTGAAAAAGAGCTTCGTCAAGCCCGGAGGCGGCTACTTCTGGCGGGATGGTATCTGGTATACCTACAGGGGGGTTGACTACGGTCCCGCAATGGACAGGGGCGCGCGCGCCTTCGGGTGGAAGGAGAAATGGAAGGGCTGGCTCACGCCGAGTGCGGTTAACGGCGCAAAACAACGGGGCATCGGCGTGGGGGTCCACGGGAATGCCGACATCGGCGAGGATGCCTCGGAAGCATACGTGCGCCTGAGCCCTGACGGCACCGCCATGCTTTTTTCCTGTGTCACCGAGCACGGCACTGGCCAGAGGACAAATTATGCAAAGATGGTTGCCGAGGTGCTGCAGATACCACTGGAGAACGTCTCCATCACCCCGTCGGATTCCCTGACTAATCCCTATGAGTTCGGCCCCGCTGGCTCACGGGGGACCTATGCCATCGGGAGTGCCGTTATCAGGGCGGCGGAGGATGCACTGCGAAAGCTTTTCGAGATCCTTGCTCCCATGCTCGATGCGGATGCGGGAGACCTTGAGACTGTTGACGGGATGGTGTTCTCGCGACAGAGGCCCGAAAAGAAGGTCCCATGGAAGGCGATGGGCATTGACCGCACCGTCACGGGCCTTGGAAGGTTCGAGCCTGACTATACGCTCACCAACTGTATGATGACCTTCATCGAGGTGGAGGTGGACACGGAGTCAGGCAGCGTGACTCTCGTCAAGATCGTCAACGCCACCGATGCGGGGACTATTATCGATCCCCAGGGCCTGGAAGGGCAGCTCAACGGGTGTCTCGGGTCTGCGGGTATAGACAGCGCCCTCTTCGAGGAGACTATCCTCGATCGCTCCAGTGGGCATATCCTCAATGCCAACATGATCGACTACAAGTGGCGTACCTTCCCGGAGTTGCCGCCCATAGAGAATGTGGTCCTGGAAACCCCTTTTCCCAGCCACCGGTTCGGTGCTGTCGGGGTGGGCGAGGTAGCGACCTCGCCGGGGCCGTCTGCGGTCCTTATGGCGGTATCGAATGCGATAGGGACGTGGCTCCACGAGTACCCGGTAACCCCCGAGAGGGTCTTGAGAACCCTGGGCAGGGGAAGGGCGAGATGAAAACGTTCACACATTACAGCCCGCGGTCGATCGGAGAAGCCCTTGAACTCCTCGGGAAACACAGGGGTAAGGCAAAGCTGAACGCGGGGGGCACAGACCTTTTGGGTATGCTGAAGGGGAGGGTCCTTTCCACCTATCCGGAGGCGATCATCGATCTTAAGACTATAGAGGGTCTCGCCTACATCAGGCAGGATAAAGACGGGCTCAGCATAGGCGCCCTGACGAAACTCGCCACCATTGCCTCCTCTGCTATCGTCACACAGGACTACAAGGCGCTTGGCGATGCTGCCCTGTCGGTAGCCACGCCGCAGGTCCGGAACATGTGCACCCTAGGGGGCAACCTCGCCCAGGACGTGCGCTGCTGGTACTACAGGTACCCGTACCACCTCGGCGGACCGATCTCGTGCCTGCGGAAAGGAAGCGGTCCCTGTCTCGCAGTAAGGGGCGACAATCGGTATCACGCTATTATGAACGGAAAGCGCTGCTTTGCCGTGTGCCCGTCGGATATGGCCGTGGCCCTGAGTGCCCTGGAGGCCGTAATCGGAGTTGAGGGGCCGGCCGGCACGAGGAACATCCCGGTGGATGATTTCTTTACTCCCCTGCGCATTGCTTTGAGACCTCACGAAATGGTCACGGAAATACGGATTCCCAGGCCCCCTGAAGGGGCCCGGCAGTGCTACCTGAAATTTACGCTGAGAAAGCCTGTTGATTTTGCCATTGTGAGTGTGGCCTCGGTTATTACCCTGGAGGACGGGATATGTGCAGGCGCCAGGATTGCCCTCGGGGCGGTAGCGCCGGGGCCGGTACGGGCCAGGGTGGCTGAAGAGGTCATAGGTGGCCGGTCTATTGATGAGGCTGTAGCCGCAGAGGCTGCAGAGGCTGGCTCTCGCAGAGGCAAAGCCGCTCAGCATGAACGGCTATAAGGTCGAGATTGCGAAGCTCCTTATCAAGAGGGCCATTTTAGGCCATGAGTAGTCCCATCGAAGGACGGCGCGGGCATGTCCGCAAGGGAGGTATCGATGCCGATAGAGGGGTTTGAGCCGTACAGGCCGGAGGACGCGGAAAGGTACGAAAGACGCAGGTGGTGGTTGGGACTCACGTGGGGAGACGTCTTCGATAAGGCCACGGATATCTATCCCGAGAAAGAGGGTCTCGCAGACGATACTGCCCGCTTCACTTACGGGGAGCTGCGCCGCAAGGTCGACGGGCTCGCGAAAAGCTTTATCGGGCTCGGGATCAGGCAGCGGGACTTCGTGCTCCTCCAGATACCCAACTGGCATGAGTACGTGATCGCGTTCTTTGCGCTCCAGAAGGTGGGCGCCATTACCGTCCTACTCATCAGCCGCCACGGCCCCGCCGAGATCGCCGCCGTGTGCAGCCTGACCCATCCCGTCGCATGGATAGGGCCGGACCGCTACAGGAACACCGACTATCCGGCCATGATCGAGCGTATCAGGCAGGAGGAGAAACAGTTGCGCCATGTCGTCACGGTGAGGGCTGAGGAACGGGCCGGCACCATCCGTCTTACGAGCCTTATGGAGACGAGCGGACCGGCGACGGTATCGGACGAGGCGCTTTCAGCCAGACGCCCGGACCCCCATGAGGTATCGATGATACTGCTTACCGGAGGCACTACGGGCCTACCCAAGGCCGTACCCCGTACCCACAACGACTATATCGCGAGTGTAGAGTACCATAACAGGGCCTGGGAGATAACCGGCGAGGACGTGATATTGACCGTTGCGCCCGTTAGCCACGCGCAGGGCATGCACACGGGCGTGGGGAACGCTTTTTTCAATTACGCCAGGTATGTGCTTACCGACTCGACCGAGGCCCGGGACATTTGTAAGGTCATAGAGCGGGAGAGGGTGACCGCGTTCCCCACGGTGCCCGCCCTCGTCCAGAGGATCCTCGACCTCCCGGACCTGGGAGCCTACGACCTGAGCTCTCTGAAGAAGATCTATGCAGGCGGTGCCCCCAGCACCCCGGAACTCGTGCGCAGCGTGTACACGAGGCTGGGATGCAAGTTCGTGAACAGCTTTGGCTCCGCCGAAGGGCTGGGCGCCATGACCCGCCTCGACATGGACCCGGAAACGATTTGTACCACCGTAGGCAGGAAGGATTGCCCTTATGCCATATATAAGGTCCTTGACCAGTACGGGCTTGCAGCGCCGACCGGTCACGAGGGGGAGCTTGTCGCAAAAGGCCCGGGCATCTTCACGGGCTACTTTAAATCAGTGGAGGACAACAAGAAGACCTTCACGGAAGACGGCTTTTTCAAGACAGGAGACCTGGCGAGGATAGACGAATCGGGCATTATCACGATTACCGGCAGGATCAAAGAGACCATCCTCAGGGGCGGTGAAACGATCAGCGCCGTCGGCATAGAGCGGCTGATCAGCTCCCACCCCGCCGTTGCCGACGTGGCGGTAATAGGCATGCCCGATAAATCACTGGGCGAGCGCATTTGCGCATATATCAGGCTGAAGGAGGGGGAGGAGCTTTCTTTCGAAGGGCTGATCGCCCACATGAAAAGCGTGGGCGCCTCCGTGCTGCAGTTGCCCGAGCGCGTAGAGTTCGCCGACGCCATTCCATTAACCAATGTGGGAAAAGCGGACAAGAAGGTGCTCAAGGAGGACATCAGGAAAAAGCTGGGCGTGTCTTAGAGGGGACGGCAAAAAGGGGATGACTTATCGCTAAACGTTTTACCGACGGCCTGCATGGAGCCAGGCCAATAATAAGGGGGGGCAGCAGATGAGAGGGAAAGGATTGCCGGTTTATGTCGCTCTTGTGCTTCTTCTTGGTATCTCCGCGGCGGGCTATGGGGCGGAGCCTATCAAACTCAAGTTTGCCAACTACTTCCCTGTGCAACACAAGAACACGGCTCTCGGGCAGTTATTCTGCGACGAGATCAAGAAGCGCACGGGGGGCAGGGTGGAAATTTCTTACTACCCGGGCGGGGACACTCCTCACCGCCCCGAAGATGGCCGCCGGCGTCGGCACGGGGATCGCGGACATCGGCCTTGCGCACTGCGCCTATTCAAGGGGCCGCTTCCCGGTCATGGAGCTCGATGGAGTTGCCGATCGGTTCCCCGAGCGCCTATGTGAGCACCCATGTGGCAAATGATTTCTACGACAGGTTCAAGCCGAAGGAATGGAACGATTATCACCCCCTGATGTTCAGCACGTCGCCACCCGCGGTACTCCAGACGATCGCTAAGCCGGTGAGGACGCTGGAGGAGATGAAAGGCCTGAAGATCAGGGCCACGGGAAGGATCGGCGACCTGGTAAAAGACCTTGGCGCAACGCCGATGCCCGTCGAGATGGTAGACCTTTACGAAGCGCTCAGGAGACGGGTGATCGACGGCAACTTCGGTCCTATGGAGCAGCTCAAGGGCTTCAAGATAGGTGAGGTGATCAGATACTCCACCGCGTGCTGGCGGATCGGGACCTCCTACACCTTTTACGTGGTTGTGAACAAGTCGAAATGGAATGGCCTGCCCGAGGACATAAAGAAGATCTTGCAGGAGACGGCCAATGAGTTCAGGGACAGATGGGCCGTTATGTGGAATGAGATCGAGATCGAGGGCATGCAATTCCTGAATAGCCAGGGGGGCCAGATCGTCCAGTTGTCCGACGGGGAAGCGGCAAGGTGGGTGAAGGCATCCCAACCCGTCGTCGATGAGTTCAAGAAGGACCTCATGGCGAAGGGCTACACGGAGAAGGAGATCGACTCCTGGCTTGCCTTTGCGAAGGAGCGCATCGAATACTGGAAAGGCCAGGAGAAGGAGCGGAAGATAGCTACTCCGTACCAATACTGATTTTTTTAGTGCCGCGTAGTCCGGTTTTCGGCGCCCCGCGCTGTTAAGATTTCCCGAAGGCAGCGAAACAGGCCGATCTTACTCTATGACTGTATATGTGGTTTCATGATGCCGGGTAAGGGTGATTACGAGGGCCGTCGCCGTGCGGCTGGCGGTACGGGCCGGGGACCGCCCGGTCTTCCATGCTAGGCCGCGAGGCTTTTCCCGGCTTTTCCGTTTCCGCCGGCAATCCCGTTCAGTTCCTGATATCTCTCTCTGATTTTGTTGCGGATCTTCACGACGCTCACGTGAGAGATCCCCATTCTTTTCCCGATCTCCCTCATTGTCATGCCTTCCAGGCAGAAAAAGAGCACATCCTTTTCCCTCTGGCTGATGCCGCTGCCCATCGCCTCAATCTGCAGAACAGTCTCCACCCGATCATATGACGCGAGATTGTCTGCGATAAGTATTTCTTCCAGGTGGGGTCCATCCTCCTCCATAATGCTGTTCAGACTGAGCATGGTTGCCGAATCCTGGCTCTTCCTTATATAGTTCTTAAGATGGAAGTAGCAACCCTGAAGTATATAACTGTCCGTCTTATCATCCAGCTTGCCTAGCTGAAAATCGGACCATAGATGGATAAGTGCCTCCTGAAGGAGATCCTGATCATCCATGAAGGTGAAGTGACCGTTCAGCTTGCAGGTTATCCTCTTCAGGGTGGGTGACAGTTTGGCTATCAGGGCCTCGAACGACATGGTCTCTCCCTTCAAACCCGGTTGTTTTCCGGCCGCCTCGCGGCTACAGGCGAGGCCGGCGCTTGCCCTCTCTTCCATCTCTCCTGCCCCTGAAAATAAAAAACGTCCTAATCCCTCTTCGGGCTTAGGACGTCCGAGTCCTTTTCAACTTCAGCGTTGTCTTCCCAGATTTGTGGCCCCAAAAGACCTCAATGTCTTCTTTATGCATAAGTATGTGGTAAAAATGTCTCCCTGTCAAGTCTTGAGGGGCGCCCAAACCGACTGCCCACGCCGGTCCGGCGAGCGATGGTGCCCAGCTCTTTTTCTCTCCTCCGGTATCGTGCTATTATATGGATGTCATGAGCGTGGAAACGGAACAAACCGGCGATTCCTTCGACTACTTACGCATCTCCCCGTCGCAACGTGCATGGCCATCCATATAATTCCCGTCAATAGACTTAGCCCTGAAGCCCTGCAAGGCGTTATTGAAGAATTTATCTCAAGAGAGGGCACCGATTACGGCGAAATAGAAGTTTCGCGGGAAATAAGCTTCAAACAGATAAAAGGCAGACTCGAAAAGGGATCGGCAGTGCTTATTTTTGACGACGAGACTGAAACGACCAATATATTCCCTGCTGATAGCCCCATCTTAAGAAAGATTGGGGCTTTAACGGGGTGATCAGGAAAGAGAAAAGAGTCGATGGTGCGTTTTCTGACACTCATTATTTTCATCGTAGTGGGCTACCTGATCTTTACTCACCTGATGAGAATGCTCAGACAAGAGGCACATCGGAGAAGTGGAAGAGGCGACGATCGATACCCGAACCGGGGAGACGCACGCACGGAGGAGGAATACCGAAAGATTTTGGGCCTCACACAGAAAGACGCCCCGGCTACTATCAAAGCGAAATACAAAGAACTCCTCACGAAATATCATCCCGACAAGGTGCAGCATCTGGGGGTAGAATTTCAAGAAATGGCCGAGAGGAAGACCAAAGCGATCATGGAGGCCTACGAGTTTTTCCAAAAGAAATACAATCTCTGAGGAAAAGAACGGCAACAGACATTTATCGGCATGCGCGCCTTACGCGAGATGCAGGGCGGCCAGGACCCTTCTTATCCACGATGGCTTCTTCGGGTGCATGTCGTTCCCGCTTCCCGGCCCGGCATGTCTCCTCTCTTTGAGCCGGCCGCGTGCGCCCTCCGAGGCCACGACCTTTTCCCTACTCCGGTCCATTCCGACATGACATTCCATAATGGCCGTGGTCTGCGCGGCGAGCACGTGCTTTATACCGATACCGAGTTTTTCCGCACTCCGGCTGCACTCCTCGTACTGCCCCCTTTCCAGGGCCTCAACCATCTCCACCATGCCGCCGAGGCATCCCGCCCTCTGGAGGAGGGCAGACCGAACGTCCTCACCGAAATGTCCCTTCGCCAGGAGTTCTTCCATGGAGACATCAAAAAGGGCCTGGACGAGAGAGAGCACGCCCGTCATGTATGCAGTTTCGCTCAACCCCCTCTGGTTGAGCTGCGCGGCGGCCAATTCCATGGCACGGGCCCTGATAAGCGCGTTTTCGAAAAGCGGGTTCGAGGAAGGATCGGAATGGTCGATGGCGAAGAGCATGAGCGCAGCCCATTTGTGAAGGTTCTTAAAGCCGAGGACGGAAATCGCCTCTCTGATCGATTTGACGTTCTCGGAAACGTGGTAAAGCGCTGAATGCACCAGATTGAAGAGTCCGAAGGCCAGCTCCGGATTCCGCTTGAAGATGGCTTCCACGACAGCGATGTCACCATCGCTCACCGTGTGTGCCGAAAGGTCGAGGAGGAGTGCCTGGTTCGATGAAATCGATTTCTTGGCGACCACCGAGGCTCGATTTGAAGAAGGCGCCGTGGAACAGATCGAAGCCTGCCTTAAAGGCATTATCGAAGTCTTCCCTTGTATTCGCCGAGGTAGCCACTGCCGTCGTGGCGGGCAGACGCCTGAGTCTTGCGAGGCTTTGGTAGACTCCCTCGTTTCCCTGCATGCTACGGGGATTTTCACAAAGAGGGGGGGGTGAGCCGGGGGGAGTGAGCCGTCGCCCAGGGCCGTCTCACTCAGACAGAGCTGATATTTCTCGGTGAGGCCGTCGAGCCCCTTCCCTCCGTTCACGCCGGAGTGTGGGAGATCGAACACGATTTTTCCCGTCCATGCCTGATTGACGGCAAGACCTTCGAGCACCTTTGCCTCTGTCCTAAGAAAGGCCGTCCTATCATCGGCCAGGGCATGGGGCCCCGCCGAATCGAGGATCATGGGGAGGAGGACGCCATCCAGCGCGTCCTGATGTACGCACCCGTCATCTCCGTTGAGCTGAAGGAAATCGAGTCTGATAGGCGGAGATCGCTTTTTTCCGGTCCAGTATGGGACTCCGGTTGAAAAAGAGGTTTTCTCCCAACCTTGGCTCGGGATGGTCTTTTTGCCCGTTGGTGGTTTTCCGGGAACGGGGCGCGCCCTTCGTCTCCATAGTATGCAATTATCGGCAAAGCGCGGCAGAAGTTAAGCCCAGGTCCCGGAGGCCGCAATCCACCTGATCGATCTCCAGACCCCTAGTGACTTTCCATAGATAATTGAGGCCGGCGCGTGCTCGCCACCCTTGATTCTGTCGGTCATTCGATATATATTTTGCTTCTTGACTACGGGAGTTGTCCGGACACTATGAAGAAACAGGCCGACATGCGCATGAAACGTGAGAAACCGGCGAACCAGTCGACGAATACTGCGGAGAAGCTGCTCGACGCGGCAGTAGAGCTCTTTGCCGCCAACGGATTCAATGCAACTTCCATTCGGGATATTGCCGGATTGACCGGAATGACGATCTCCAATATCTACTATCACTACGGCAGCAAGGAAGGCCTCCTTAACGCCATCCTCGAGAGGGCGACCCGCCGGATCGTGGACGGATTGACCGAGGTCGTGAATCGCGACATGGATCCATTGGAGCGCTTCAAGCTGCTGCTCAACACACACTTTGACCTTCTTGTTAACATTGGCAGGAAAGAGGCCAACATCCTCTTCCTCGAAGAGGAGTATGTCTCCAGGTTCAGAAAACCCTTTCAAATCGAGCTCCTCGATATTTACCGTAAAGAACTGCAAACTCTCCAGTCTCTCGGATACGTGAGCCAGGAGAACCTCACCATCCTCGCCTTTAACGTGTTTGGCGTCATAAACTGGCATCTGCGCTGGTACAAGCCCGAAGGAAAGATGACTCTCGATCAGGTCAAGGACGAGATGGTGGCTTTTCTCTTCTACGGAATGGCCGGTCCTCGGCCGATGAAAAACGCCCCATTGCCGTAAGGACGCCGAACCCCTCTCGAAACTCCACAAGGTCCCAGGCCTGCAAATACCATAGTACACGTAGCTAAAAATGGAAATGCGTGTAAAAACAGATATATCTATCGCTCGCTATAAATTTGTCTTGACATATATCAATCGATAGATATAAAAATGTAAAGCTCAATCATTACGTGTCCTGGTTTGTGCAGAGGCCGTAAGGGGCTACGATGAAATGGGCCGGCGAACCGGCGGGGAGACTAAGAGTCGATATGCGCGCTCTATGGTGGCACCCATGGTGAGCTCCCGAGAAATACCCTATAAGGGGGTGATAGAAAAAGGAACGCTACCGACAGACTAGGGGAGGGGGAAGATGTGGGGCATAAATGCCTTCGGGTTCTTCAGTCTCAAAGAATCTGAAAACCTATTTCCTCGAAAGAAGTCCATAACGCAGACTATAAGGGGAGGGACGCATGAAGATGAATTACGTGGGAAAACTGTCGTTGATCTTTGGACTCACATGGGGCTTGGGCGGCCTTGACCGTTTGATGGTCGGGCTTGCTGCCCCTGGCTACATGCCTGCGCTCGGGCTCAACTTTTCTCAGCTCGGGCTTATCGCTGCCGCAAACGGTGCAGGAGTCGCCGTCGGCGCATGGATCATAGGGCCTCTTTCTGAAATGTACGGCCGCAGATTGGGCGCAGTCTGGGGAAACCTCGCCGAGCACGTCTTTAGCGGGCTGAGCGGTCTCGTCGGTTCCTTTGGAGGCATGTTCGGCGTGAGGGGTCTGATGGGCGCGTGCGTGGGCGCTCTCTACGGCCCGTCTTACGCGGCCATTGCCGAAGAGTCACCCCCTGAGAAGAGGGGCCACTACATCGGCTTTGCCCAGTCCTTCTGGCCGTTGATAGGCATGGGTATTGGCCCGATAGTCGCCGGTTATCTCCTGGCCGGAGTGGGCTGGCGCTTCTCCTTCTTCCTGGTGGCGATCCCCGGCATCATCCTTACGCTCTATCTCGCAAGTTTCATGAGGGAGCCGAAAACCGTTGCAGACAACATCAAGAGAAGAAAAGAAACCGGCAAAAGCACGCTGATGCATGAGGGCAAGGAAGTACACATCTGGGACGTGCTCAAGTATCGAAACGTCCTGCTCGCAACCCTGACCAGCATCTGCTCTATGGCCTACCTGTTTGTCCTTTTCGCCTTCGTACCCGTATTTTTCGGGAAGATACACCACATGAGTCCCGTTCAGACGGGCTGGGTTATGTCAGGCGGCGGCCTTGTTGTATGGCTCGGCGAGATCTATCTGCCGCGCATTTCCGACGTGATAGGCCGCAAGCCGTCCCTGCTGATCGCTTTCGCGCTCGGTGCTTTTGGCGGGTTTCTTTTTGCCATGGCGCCTCCCGGCACAAGCGCCGGTCTCCTCGCTTTTTACTTCGCCATCTTTTGCGCGGGTCTGTCCAGCTACCCCGTGTTCCTGGCCCTCGTCCCTACTGAGAGCGTGCCTTTCACCATTGCAGCGACTGCCGTGGCATTGCCCCAGGGTCTGGGAGAGGTCATAGGCGCCACGGTCTTCCCCGCTATCGGCGGGTGGGTAGCCGATTCGTACGGCCTGACCCACACGATGTACATGGTCATCGCGTCGTGCTCCGCGTGCTTTATAATCAGCCTGTTCCTGAAAGAAACCGCCCCCAGGGTCGTGGCCAGAAGGGCCAAGGTCCAGGTCGAGTTGGCATAGCCATGATAGAATATGCGTTTCAAAGTGTTCACTAAAGGAGGACATAAGAAATGGAATACTGCAATTTAGACTTAAACCTGACGAAGGAAGATCAGACCCTCAAGGCGTCCGCCCACAAATTCGCGGAGACGGTGATGCGCCCCGTTTCTATCGAGATCGACAAAATGAGCGTGGATGATGCCTTTGCCCCGCAGTCGCCCTTTTGGGATTTTATGCGGAAGGCATACAAGCTGGGGTATCACAAGCTGCCATTCCCCGAGGTGGTCGGCGGTCCGGGCCTCACCCCCTGGCAGATAGCACTTGTTATGGAAGAGCTGGCCTGGGGGAGCTTCGGCCTGACCCTGGCCCTCAATACCAGTCTCGACGCCGCGGTGGCGGTCGAGGGCGGCGAAGAATTCATTAAGACCTTCACCGTGCCTTATTGTCAGAACACCGATGCGAGCTATATCGGCTGCTGGGCCATTACCGAACCCGACCACGGATCGGATACGCTGATGGCCGGCTATCCGAGCTTCCGTGACCCGAACATCAAGGCCCAGTGCCGCGCCCGTCAGGACGGGGACGCATACGTGATTAACGGCCAGAAGGCCGCGTGGGTCTCGGGCGGCCCCATCGCGAAGACCATCCTCCTTATGGCCCAGGTCGAGCCCTCTATGGGACACGCGGGAAGCGGTATATTCGTCTTTTCCCTCGACCGTCCGGGCGTCTCCAAGGGAAAAGCCCTCAACAAGATCGGCACGAGGGACCTCCCCCAGGGCGAGATCTACTTTCACGAGGTCCGGGTGCCGAAAGAGGCGATGCTTATAGGGCCGGACCGCTACGAAGGGGCCTTGGCGGCCCATCTTTCCATGACCACACCCATGGTGGGTGTCTGGGCGACCGGTCTGGCCAGGGCCGCGTTCGAAGAGGCCCTCAACTATGCGCGGCAGCGCGAGCAGGGTGGAAAGCTCCTCATCGACCACCCGAATATCCAGCAGAGGCTCTTCGACATGTTCCGCAAGATCGAGGCATCCAGACAATTGTGTCGCTCCGCCTTCGTCTACAACTGGACCAGTCCCCCTGAAAACCGCGTGCCGGAATATTCTTTCGCGGCCAAGACGTTCGCGACACAAACCGCGGTCGACGTGACGGGCGATGCGATACAGACCTTCGGCGGCAATGGGATTTCAAAGGAATACCTCATCGAGAAGCTCTACAGGGACGCGCGCACTACCACGATTTGCGACGGATCGAACGACTCGCTCTCACTTGCTGGAGGCTTCAACGTAGCAAAGATGTACCCAAGGAAGGCGTGAGACCCAAAGGAAAAGGAGAGAACGGTGTGCTGATCGGCGCCCCCTTGCGGCCCCCTCACGCGCCCCCCGCGTAACCCTGTTACGCAAGGGGGCGCCGATCCAACCAAGGAGTCAAGACTATGAAGCACTACCCATTCAAAGAACAGACATTGGGACACATCCTCATGGATAAAGCCGCAACATGCGGCGATAAGATTTTCCTCGAATTTGAGAACGGCACCACCGTCACCTACGGCGCGTGCAACGAAGCGACAAACCGCATTGCGAACGGCCTGCGCCGGCTCGGCCTGAACAAAGGAGATACTCTCGCCACTTTCCTGCCGAACAGCCTCGATTCTATCTATCTCTGGTTCGGGGCGGCGAAGGCGGGTATTATAGAAGTCCCCATAAACCTCGCGAACAAAGGCAACTTTCTTTCCCACATGATCAACAACTCGGATTGCAAGGCCATTGTCATAGACCGCGACCTGCTCGACAGGCTGCAGTTCATCGCCGATGACGTGCCGGGGCTCACGACAGTGGTGGTCTGGTCGAAGTCAGGCAACCGGGAAGAACTCCCGAAGATGAGGTTCGACGTCCTGAGCTACAGGGACCTCCTCGACAACCCTCCCGAGAGCCTTCAGGTGGACGTGAAAAGCAGCGACCCCCAAATGATCATCTACACCTCCGGGACAACGGGGGCGGCAAAAGGCGTCCTCGACTGCCATGCCATGATATACCTCTCGGCCTTCGAGTATATCGAGACAACACGGGCCACCCAGGAGGACGTGCTCTTCACGTTCCTCCCGCTGTTCCATGCGAATGCCCGTATCCTGTGCATCTACCCTACCCTGCTTCTGGGCACGAAGGCAGTGATCTACGAGAAGTTCAGCGCGAGCCGGTTCTGGGACCAGGTCAAAAAGCATAAGGCGACCATGTTCAACTCCCTCGGGGCCATCGCACAGTTCATTTACAGTCAACCGAGAAAACCGGAGGATGGGGAGAACCCCGTGCGCGTCTGCGCCGCGTTCCCCATGCCCCCTGAAATATATACCGATTTTGAGAAGCGGTACAACCTGAAGGTAATCGAGGGCTATGGGTTGACAGGAGCTGGCTATCATCACCTACAACCCCTGGGATGCACCGAAGAGCGGCTCCTGCGGCAAGGAGACGAAGAGCTTCGAGGTGCGGATAGTCGATGAGGATGACTGGCCGGTACCCACGGGAACGGTGGGAGAGATCGTCGCCCGGGGCAGGGTGCCATGGGCCACGGCCCTCGGTTATCAGAACATGCCGGACAAGACCGTTGAGCTTGTGAGGAACCATTTTTACCACACGGGCGATGCCGGTTGTCTGGACGAGGAGGGCTATCTCTTCTTCAGGGACCGTATAAAGGATTACATACGCAGGCGGGGAGAGAATATTTCGTCCGCCGAGATAGAGCGGGTAGTCAACTCGCACCCGTCGGTGGCCGAATCCGCCGCCATCTCCGTGAAATCGGAGCTGTCCGAAGACGAGGTGAAGGTCGTGGTCATACTGAAGCCCGGCCAGGGAGTTGCCGCCGGAGACATTGCTCGCCTTTTGCGAAGAGAGGATGCCCTATTTCGCGGTGCCCCGGTTCGTCGAGTACGTGGACAGCTTTCCCAAGACGGCGAACGAAAAGGTGCAAAAGGCAAGGCTCAGGGAGGCGGGCATTACCCCTGCCACCTGGGACAGGGAGAAGGCCGGCTTCAAGGTGAAGAAATAGGGAAATATGTCAGGAGGAAATATGTCAGAAAATGCGGTGCCCGTAAAAGAAGGCTTATTCGATGAAACCGGCGGCGGGAGGCTGCTTGCCGGTCGATGCAAGGCGTGCGGGAGGATCTTCTTCCCGAAAGTGCCGTTCTGTTTCGAATGTCTGGCAAAGGATATGGAAGAGGTGGCGCTCAGCCGCAGGGGGAAGCTCTATTCCTACAGCATCGGGCGCATGGCTTCGACCCACTTTCAGCCGCCCTACGCGGTGGGACTCGTCGATCTGCCCGAAGGGGTGCGCGTGTTTGCCCCGCTCATGACGACCGCAGACCTGACCTACAGGATCGGCGCGGAGATGGAGGTCTATATAGACGAACTCTGGAAAGAGGACGGCACACGGATCATGGGGTACAAGTTCAGGCCGGTGTTGTAGGAGGAGGCATTCAATGAGAGAAGTAGCAGTAATAGGAGTAGGACAAAGCGAATTCGGAAAGTTCCCGTGGAAATCCGCCGCAGCCATGGGGTCGGAAGCGGTGAAGGCGGCCCTGGCCGATTGCGGCATCCCGCCGAGGGCGATTCAGGTCGCCTATTGCGCAAGACAATATGACGCAAACTGTACCTCCCAGCAGATACTGAAAGAAGTGGGTATACGCGGCATCGAGATGGTCAACGTGGAGAATGCCTGTGCCGGGGGGTCGACGTCGTTTCGGGGGGTCTGGAAGGAAATCGCCGACGGCAGGTACGACGTCGGCATCGCCATGGGGGTGGAATCGATGACAACAAGCCCCATAGCAGGCAAGCTGATCTCCCCCGAGAAGGACGACCTCGAAGGACATATCGGCATGACCATGCCCGCCATGTTCGGCATGGTCGCGCGAAGGCAGATGGAGGCCGGGGCCACGCTGGAGGATTTCGCCCGGG
Source organism: uncultured delta proteobacterium (assembly GCA_963768735.1). Taxonomy (GTDB): domain Bacteria; phylum Desulfobacterota; class Syntrophorhabdia; order Syntrophorhabdales; family WCHB1-27; genus BOG-1155. Next base: position 1,276,049 of record CAVYJH010000003.1, read on the forward strand.
TGTCGGTCAAGAACCACCACAACGGCTGTCTCAATCCGCAGGCCCAGTACAAGAAGGAATTCACCGTCGAGGAAATACTTAATTCACGCATGATCTGCGATCCCATTACGCTCCTCATGTGCTGTCCCAATACGGACGGGGCGGCGGCAGCCATTCTCTGTTCCATGGACGTGGCGAGAAGATATACGACGCAACCCATACGGGTCCTGGGCTCGGCGCTCTGCTCGGCAGGCTACAAGTATGCCCAGGAAGACATCTGCGCATCACCCGTGGGGGTCAAGGTTGCAAAAGCGGCGTATGAGATGGCTGGGGTCGATCCCAAAGACATAGACCTCGTCGAGATGCACGATGCCTTTGCGAACGAGGAGATACTGAGATACGAGGACCTCCTGCTCTGCAAGCCGGGGGAAGGCATAGAGCTTCTCAGGTCGGGGGCAACGGCCATAGGCGGCCGCGTCCCGGTTAACCCGAGCGGGGGCCTCCTCGCCCTTGGGCACCCCTTAAGCGCCTCCGGCGTCCGCACCGTGTGCGAGGTCGTCCTGCACCTGAGAGGTCAGGCAGGGGCCCGCCAGACGCCCAATGCGAAGGTGGGCCTGGCCCAGATGCTCGGCGGGCTCGTGACAAACCTGGAGCACGGGGCTGTTGCGGGCATACACATACTTGCGCGTTAAATTGAGGTGATGCGTGATAACGAGATTCAACCACGTGGGTATCGCCGCGAAGGACCTGCAGAAGACCCTTGAGTTCTTCGTGAAGACCTGCGGCGCTAGAGAGGTGTGGCGGAAGAGGTTCGAGGACGAAAAATTCGAGACGGTCCTCGTTGCAATCGGTGAGGCGCGGTTCGAGCTCCTGGGCAGCCTCGGGCCGGGGAGCATCATCGACAAGTTCATCCGGACAAAAGGAGAGGGGATCCACCACGTCTCTCTGGAGGTGGATGAGTTCGATCAGACGATCGACCACTTCAAGGCCAAAGGGATGAAGCTGATGGGTGAGACGGACACAAAGGATTTCAGGGCCGTCTTCATACACCCCCAGAGCACGCCCGGCGTGCTGACGGAACTCATTCAGCCGAAGGGGGGATGGGGGACGTGAGTCGCCCCGCTCCGCGCAGCATGACGGCGAAAGAGCCTCATGCAAAACAATTATAGGAGGATAAACGATGGATGACGCAAAAGAAGCCCCAAAGGCCCCGACCTTTGAAGAACTGAAACCCATGCTGAGACCTACGGGTGTCATGAGCGGAGTAATGAAGGTCGATCCCGAGAAATGTTCGAGCTGCGGTCTTTGTCTCCAGAACTGTTGTTTCAAGTGTTGGGAGATGGACGAAGACAAACATCCGAAAATGAAGGAGGGCACGCTCTGTTTCTCGTGTTTTAACTGCATGGTCGCGTGCCCGAAGGACGCCATATCCATTGTCCGGCCTTTCGAGGTGCAAGGGGGATTTTTCGATACAGGGTTCCCCCCGGTAAAGATGCCCCTTCAGCCGCTGGATAAGGACGGCAATCCCGACGAATGGAACCTTGTGGAAAGGACCATACTGGAGCGGCGGAGTGTGAGGAATTTCAAGAAAGACCCGGTGCCCGATCATCTCATACGGCGTGTTCTGGAAGCAGGACGGTTTGCCCCGAGCGGCGGCAATCACCAGCCATGGAAGTTTACGGTCGTTACAGACAAGGCGTTCATCGACCAGCTCGAAGTCACCCTTCAGGGCCTGTACGCGGGCATGTATCCCGCATTCCTCAATGACGATGCCATCATGAACCTGGTGGGGCTCGTGCCGACCGGCGTTTTTGAACCCCGTACCACGGCCGGCTTCCGGTGCGTTGCTGCCAAGGAACTCCCGGTCTTTCTCGGCGCCCCCTGCGCTATTTTCCTCGGCGCTAACGAAAAGCTGAACGATCCGGCCCTGGAGATCGGCATCTGCGGGGAAAACATGAACTTGGCGGCGGCGTCTCTGGGACTCGGCTTCTGCTGGAGCAATTTTGCGGGGAAGGGAGTCAACATGATCCCCGAGCTCAAGGCAAAGCTCGGGTATGAAGACCCGTCGTGGACGGTGCTGACGGCCGGCGTCATGGGATATCCCAAGTTCAAACAGGCCGGGCTGGTCGCACGTCACTATCGTCCGGTCACGTGGTTCCGCCCCGGCGCCGCGGTGCCTCAGATAGAGGAATAAGGATAGGCGACGAAAGGCAAAAGGAGACGCGAGGGGGCGACCTGTAGCGCAGCCGCGGGCGCCCCAATAATTGACGGGAGGAACCGGAATGAGCCAATTCGAGGGAAAAGTCGCAGTGGTGACGGGTGCAAGCGGGGGGATCGGGCGCGCTTCGGCGCTGGCCTTTGCGGAGAAAGGGGCACGGGTGGTCGCCTCCGACGTACAGGTCGACAAGGGGGAGGAGACAGTCCGTATGATCAAGGAGAAGGGCGGGGAGGCGCTTTTTGTGAGAACCGACGTATCCCGCTCCGCCGATGTGCAGGCCCTTATGGCGAAGACCATCGAGGTCTACGGCAGGTTGGATTATGCGGTGAATAATGCCGGCATAGGCGGCGCCAATGCGCCCACCGCCGATTATGCGGAGGAGGATTGGCACAGGATAATCGGGATCAACCTCACCGGGGTCTGGCTCTGCATGAAGTATGAAATCCCCCGGATGCTGACACTTGGCAAGGGGGCGATCGTGAACGTAGCTTCGGCGATGGGCCTCACGGGCCTCAGCCTGGTGTGCGGCTATACGGCGGCGAAGCACGGGGTCGTGGGGCTCACCAAGGTGGCGGCCATGGAGTATGCCAGCCAGGGGATCCGCGTGGGGGCAGTGTGCCCCGGTTTTGTCGAGACACCCATGATGGATGAGGCGGCCCAGATAGGGGGGGTGCCCAAGGATGCATTTTACGGCGCTCTCGGCGGTTTTTCGTCATCGGGACGCGTGGGGAAACCGGAAGAAATAGCCGAAGCGGTCACGTGGCTCTGTTCCGACGCCGCGTCTTTTGTCACCGGCACCACGCTTGTTGTCGATGGCGGATGGATCTGCGGTTATCAGTTGAGGTAGCGAGCCGGCCTGCATAAAAAAGGAGGGGTAAAGGGATGGATCTGAAAGGAAGGGTAGTAATCGTCACGGGCGCGGTGGGCGCCATAGGCCGCGGTATTTGCAAAGTCCTGGCTGCCGCTGGCATGCGCGTCGTGGTAGCCGACCTGCTCCAGGAAGAATGTGACCGCTTCGCCGGCGAGCTAGAGGCATCGGGAGGGAGCGCCCTGGGGGTGGCCACGGACGTGGCCACCCGCGAGTCAACGAGAAAAATGGCGCGCACCGTGCTCGAAGCCTTCGGCCGGATCGACGTGCTGGTGAATAACGCGGGGATCATAAGGGTCGCGCCTCTTGCCGATTTTAAGGAAGAGGATTTCGACAAGGTGATCAGCGTCAATCTGAAAGGCGCCTTTCTCTGCGCCCAGGCGGTCGTATCGGACATGATCAAGAATACGAACGGTCGTATAATCAATATTTCGTCCGTGGCCGGAAAGAGGCCGGGACCCCTGCAGAGCGCTTATGCCGCCACGAAACACGGGCTCATCGGCCTTACCCAGGTCTGGTGCCAGGAGCTGGGACCTTACAACATTACCGTCAATGCGGTCTGCCCCGGCTTTATCGATTCACCCATGTGGAGCGAGCACCTGAGCCCTGCCTATGCCCCCGCCTTCGGCGTGGAGCCCGCGAAGCTCATCGAGACGGTCGCGAAAATCCATATGCCCCTGGGGCGGCCGCAGACGCCCGAGGAAATCGGAGAAGCGGTCTTGTACTTCTGCAAGGCGGACAGTACCTCCGGGCAGGCCCTGGTTATCGACGGCGGCCACGCGATGTGGTAATCGGCGGAGCCACACACACGGGCTGCGCCGGGATCGGATGAAACGTCTCGTGGACAGGTGGCTCCCACTCGCCCGCGTGTGCTGCATTTGCACCGTTCCTATCCGGTATTTGGCGGGTTGCAGCGCCTTAACCCTTTACCTTGAATCGGGGAGTCAATTTATTCATTTTCTGCACGATACCGCCATACTCAAGCTCGGAATAGGGGAGCATGGCGCACCCTGAAAAGCCCTGGCGTCTCATCTCCGTGGCCTTTCTCGAGACCATCGACCTCACATAATCCCAGTAGGGATGGTCGAAGGTATCGGCCGGCTCCGTCAGCTTGCCGTGGTGGACGCAGAACGCAAGGGCGCTGACCACGGGAGGACCGTCGAAGAAGGAAATGGCGGAGTTCATCCGCACCGGCATCAGGGGACCCGTGTGGCTCCCCCTCATGAAGCCGGCAACGTAGTGGCCGATATTGAAGGGCGCGAGCACCTCTCCCGTGGCGGGAAAGGCCCCCTGGACGCGGACGAGCATGACCGGGTCGTCCTTGCCGGTATACTTGCCTGCAATATTGTGGAGCCTTGTGGTGCTCACCGAGGCCGCGATCTCGCCCGTCTCCCTGGAGTAGACCGATTCTACGACGAATCTCTCATTATCCCTGAGAAGAGCGGCGATGTCATAAAGCTCCTCCGGGGCATTGAGCTCTATCGTCTTGTCGCCCTCCGTATAGGCCACATCCATGATCACGAACGTGAACCCCTTTGCCATGGTAGGGGAGAGTATCAGGCCGGAATTGTACATGGGATCCGTGAAGGCCAGGTAGAGGGGGAGGTTGTAGGCGCCGGGGTCGGTCTTATCGGCAGCGAAAAAGACAAAGGGCTCATTCGGCCTTTCCTCGATTTCCATCTCCGCCACCGCGGGCCCCATCCCCCTGACATTGCCTGAAAAAGAGTCCTTGAGGAGATCCTGGCCCGCGCCATAGAGCCCCTGCTCCTTGGCGCACGCGGTCCCCGCAACAAAGGCGTCCCATGCCAGCTTGTGAACTGCCTCGCTCCCCACGCCCTGCCTGTGCGTCGCCAGTATGGCCACGTCATCCCCCGTGTGAGAGACAAAGCAATCGTCAAGGATATCCTTCCGGTTCTGCTCGAGGAATGTTTTTACCCTTTGAAGCAATTGCTGGCTGGGGCAAAGATGGCCCCCTACGCTCCCCACATCGGCCTTAAGGATCGAGAGTGTGGTTTTCATGGCGTCCCTCCTTGTCGTGTGCCCGGCTTTTCACTAGAAATGTAAGCGCCATATGCCCGCCTGCAAGGCGTTTTTCCATATCGCCCGACATCCCCCTTCCCGCGCTCCTCCTACAGAAACCCCTCTGCAAAAGCCTTGCAATACCTTATTTTTCGCTTATATTCTCCTTAGGGTGAAGAATGTGAAAAGGGGGAACACCATGATCCGGTTACAATTGGATGATGAAGAAACGAAGGTACTCCGCAGTGTCCTCCAGAACTATACGGCCCATCTTGAGGTCGAGGTACACCGCACGGAGAAGCGGGATTTCAGGGAAGCGTTGCAAAGGCGGGAAAAGGTGCTCCACGAAATAAACGAACGCCTCTCCGTCGGCGCGTGAGCGAATGAGAAGGGGGAAAAAGCACCGCAAGGGTAGTTCAATCTCTAAGAAGGAGGCTTACTATGGAAGGCAGCGTGTACAAGATCATCGAAATCGTTGGTGTGAGCGCGACCTCATGGGAAGACGCGGCCAGGGTCGCCGTAGCGACCGCCTCACAGACGTTGGAAGACCTGAGGATAGCAGAGGTGGTCAAACAGGATGTGACCGTCGAGAATGGTAAGGTGACCGGGTTCCGGGTGAGGATGAGCATCTCCTTCAAGTATCACCCGTCAAAAGGGTAGCAGACGTGAAACCGGGGGCGGCTGAGTATCCGGTGTTCTCCCGACGCAGCCGCCCCCGGCGATCGGTCGTCTGTCTAGGAGACATGCTTTGGGGGAAGGGGAATAGTTTTTGGCAAGGGTCATCGAGTACCTCAAGGCGCAAGAGTTTTGTTTTACCCTGCCTAGAGCGAGCGTTGAGCACGAGCAGGCCTGTCTCGGACGTGGGATACAGAAGCAAAAAGGGGGTGCAGCATGTTTTTTATGAACATTTGCACATGGAATCCCGAGGATGAAAAGGAAGTGAGGAAGCGCAGAGCGAAGTGGAAATGGCCCGGAGGGGTCAAAGTGATTTATGAGTTCATCGACTTGCAGGGTTGCCGAACAATCAATGTCGTGGACACCGACGCAAAGGGTTTGGTTGCGAGCCGTGTCGAGTGGATGGACATCATGGCATTCGAGACCTTTCCCGTGTATCCCTTTGGTGAAAGCAAAGCGCTCATCAAGGGATGAAGTGAGGGAGGGCGTATCCTGCGGGCCGCAGCCTTACGCACGCCCGGGTCTTCGATAAGGTCAAGGACGCCGTTGTTGCGGTGAAGACCCCGGACAGCCGGGGCAGGGTGAAGGGATAGGGGAGGGGCGACAAGGACATCTGCCTCCTCTATTTCAGAGGCACGCAGGGGAAACCTGCCCATCTCGGCAAGGCGGCATGCCTCGACGTGGGGGACCAGGTTTCCACCGTGGGTGCGCGGGAAGGCAGGGAGCGTCCCCTGAATATGTTGAGGATATATAATGCTGACAGGAAACCTACACGGGATGGTGAAAAAGGGGGGCCGGGGATGGAGGAGAAACAGTACACCCAAATAATCTGTGAAATTCTGGACTCGGTTGGGCCAATCCTGGAGGATACGAGAAGGTGCATCTTCACCGATGATAAGAAATGTTTGGAACAAGCTCAGAAAATGCGCATAGCCGCTCTCCGGTCTTGTCTTCCTTTAGCGGAAGATCTCGACGGGCAAGAAGGAAAGGAACATGCTGGAACAAAAATTCTTGGCCGCACTGCCCTCCCTTCAGATGCTTGGCATCGAGATCGGCGATTTGTTGGGGGCGTCGACGATAAAGGTTGATTCCAACATACCTTTTACCGACAAAGCCCTCAAGGAGATCAAGGATGTGATTCTGGGGACCCAGGGGTTGGCGAGGGACACCAAGGACTTCTTCCTCACAAAGAACCCCCATCTAGGCCAACAGATACAGTCTGATCTCTCAAAGCTCTACAAAATGGCCGACGATTTTTCAGCAGAGCACCAGGACCGACTGATAAAGGGCCTCTGTTCCCCCAAGGCTTCTTATCTCTACCTGCAAATGATGGGGTCGCTCAAACGGACCATGCGTCAGCTTGCGTCCCTTTTGGAAAAGACATAGCAAGCGGAACCTTGCTCATTCTCTGCCTTTCGGTTTCGGCCTCTTCTCCTTTCCCTTGAGCCACCCCTCCGTGGCATCGGGGAAGCAATCAAAGCGGGGAATATAGGGTTTGATATCGAGGACGGGCGTCAAGTCCAGGGTATCTATGCCGGACACATGCAGGATAGCGTTCTCCCGCCTTAGCAAGCGGACGACCGTCATGCCCAGGCTGTTCGGTGACCCATCCCATTCCGTTAAGGCAATAAACGAATTTTCCCGGCAATCTCCGCGCTCAGCCTTCCGAGGGCGCTGCTCATCCCCGAAACAGCGCCGGCGAGATCGTCCGCCGGTACATGCTCAGTGAAACTTGAGTCACCGATCAGCACGTTTGTCTTTCCGCCGCTGTCGGCAACGATCCATTGCGCGACAACCAGAACTTCCTTGCCGTGCCTCACTATGTCAAAGCGGGTCAAGTGGAGGGTGACCCTATAATTTGTCATTGCGCCCGGTCTCCAGCCGATGACCGAAAAACCGTCCCGGGAAAGGAGCGCCGAGAGGTTCTCGGTCAGCACACGCTGGATGTCGGCTTTGAGTGAGCCTCCCCAGAGGTCAAATTCAGCCAGAGACAACCGGTTCACCGATGAGCGGCTGACGATCTCCGGCCGGTCGAGATAGTCCGGTATTTCAACGGGGGCAATGCCGACGACCTTCCGTGGGGCCTTATCCCCGGCGGATTCGGCAATACCTTGGGACGTGACGGGAGTGAGCGTGTAGAATCTCGGAGAGGGCGAACGGGCGCACCCGCCGAGCACGAGCATGGCCACCAGCGTGCAGAGTGCAGAAGCCTTTCCACACGTGAGCGATGTGATCATAGGCTATTCTCCTTCCACAGGTGATTTGCCGCGGATGAGGGCTTCCGGGTGCCGGTGCAGGTAGTCGCTCAGGAACCTCACGGAACGGGCAGTATTGGTAACCTCCCGCAGGGTGCCGTCAACCTGCTGGACGAGCGCCGAATCCTCCGACGCGATTTCCTGGGCTGAAAGCAACGTCTTTTCCGCCTGTTTCATGGCACCCTGCAAGGCAACCATGGTCTTCTCCATCTGGTCGGGGAGCGGTTCGCTCTTGCGAGCGATCTGCTTCAATGAATCAGAGGTCTCCTTCATGTCGGCCAGCAAGGGGTCTATCCGGTTGTCTATTTTTCGTATCACCACCCTCACCTCTTTCAGGTTCTCGCTAAGGGAATCAAGGCTCGCTTCCACCTGGGGTGAATTGACTATCCTGTCGATCCCTTCCAGGGCGTGCATCGCCTTCTGCGCGAGTTCCTTCAGCGGGATCTGCTCGGCTGTGGTGAGGAACTCATCGATCTCCGAGGCTATCGTGGGAATCTCCGGATACCGAGGGTCAACGCCCAGGAGCCTGGCGGGTTTGTCAGGAAAGAAATCAAGATTTATCGCCAGTTGGCCCGTCACTATGCTCTGTGATTCAAGCCGTGCTCTGAGGCCCTTTTTGATGAGCTCCGCGGTATGCTGCTCTCCCGGCTTATGCCCCACGTAAATCATCCTGCCGGGATCGAACTCGGCATAGACGGAAATAAGGAAGGAAAGGTCTCTGGCGTCATACCGCAACTCGATATCCTTGACGGCACCTATCTTCACGCCACGCAACATCACGGGAGAACCGACGCCCAAGCCCTTCACGGAACCATGAAAATACATCACGTTGATGAAGGTCTTCCTGAATAAGCTGCCGGAACCGAAGATGATCACGGCTGCGATGGCGAGTAGCAGTGCCCCTGCGATAAACGCCCCGATGAGTGTATTGCTTGCCGGCTTGCCCATCTCTTTTCTCCCTGAAACAGCAGGCATCTCCGGCAGAGTTGCCGATCTGCCGGTGGTAGAGCGCTACAAGGGTCCCGTCGCGCCATTTGTTCTCTTTGTGCCGGTCCCGCCACGGGTAAGGAATTGACGCACAATGGGATGGTCACATTCTTTCAGCAGTCTTCCGGGGGCTCCGGTTGCTATCATCGTCTTCGTCTGGCCATCGAGAAAGACGGAATTGCTTCCTATGGCAAAAATGCTGGCCAGTTCATGGGTTACCACCACCAGGGTCGTCCCCAGGCTCCCCCGGAGTTCCAGGATCAGTTGGTCGAGGAGATGCGCGCTTATGGGGTCGAGGCCCGCGGAGGGTTCGTCAAGGAAGAGTATCTCGGGGTCCAGCGCCATAGCCCTGGCGAGGCCCGCCCGCTTTTTCATGCCCCCGCTGATCTCGGAAGGATAGTACTCCTCGAAGCCCGACAGCCCCACGAGGGCGAGCTTGAGAGAGGCGATTCTCCTGATCTCTGCCGGTTTCAGGTCGGTATACTCCTCCAGAGGAATGGCGATGTTCTCCGCCAGCGTCATGGAACTCCAGAGGGCGCCGCTCTGGTAGAGAATCCCCCATCGTCGCATCATGGCGTCCTGTTCTTCCACCGGTGCGTCCCAGAGGCTGACATCCCCATAGAAGACCCGTCCCGTTGCGGGCCTTTGCAGACCCACGAGGTGTCTCATCAAGGTGCTCTTGCCGCACCCGCTTCCACCCATGATGATGAAGACGTCCCCCCTGTTGACAGTGAACGTCAAATCCCGTTGAATCACATTGGTGCCGTATGCCATGGTGAGATCCTGAACGACTATGTGAGGGTCAGCCAAGCGTATACTCCCTTTGTCCTTTATCCCGCTAAATCCCCACTACATTGCACAAGACCGTGATCACGGCAGTGGCGATGATGATGCTGACGATGCCGGTCACGACTGCCGAGGTAGTCATGTCGCCGACCGCCGAAGCGCTCCGTCCGCACTGCATGCCCCGCAGACATCCGGCAAGGGCGATGAGAATACCGAATACAAAACTGCTGAAGAGTCCTATCCCTATGTTGGTAAGGTTGACGGCCGCTTTCGTCTGGTCGAAATATTCGACGGGACTGATGTCGAAGCCGGCCACGCTCACGATCAGACCACCGAGGATACCCATCAGGTCCGCATAGAGCGTGAGGAGCGGCACCATCACCGCCAAAGCCAGTATTCTCGGCAGTACAAGAAATTCGACGGGCGGGATGCCTGCCGTCCTCAGGGCATCAATCTCTTCATTCACCTGCATTGTCCCTATCTGCGCGGCAAAGGATGCTCCCGTCCGGCCCGCCATGATGATGCCTGTCATGATGGCTCCCATGGCCCGCACCATCGATATCCCGACGAGGTCGGCAATATACTTTTGGGCACCGAACATTTTCAGTTGGATAGACCCGACAAAGGCGAGAATGAGGCCCACCAGGATGCTGATAAGGGAGACAATCGGCACTGCTTCGGCTCCGCAGTGCTGGATGAGCCTTAGCAGGTCCTGGCGGCGGAACCTCTTTCTACCCGCACACATCCTGAAGAAGGCTGTCGCCACGTCCCCGAGGAACGTGAGTACCTCCAGGGCCGACTGCCACGAACCGAGTAAGAACCCCTGCACGCGGGTAATCAGAGGCGTCCTCTCGTAATCTCGAACCTGGTTCCTGTTTTCCGGTACCGCGGTGGCAAGGGCCAACAGGCGCTGAACTCCCCTCGGTAGTCTATCGCTGCGCAACTCGATCTGCCGCCCGGCACAGATTCTGGCGACATCCGACAGGAATGCCACAAGGCTGGTGTCCCAATTTTTCAGGTTCTCGGTATCGAATGCAACCAGCCGGACCGAAGAGTTCTTCCCGATTTCACGCTCGGCGAGGTCTGCCGGAGGCAGGGGGAAGGCAAGCGTCCAGTTTCCGGAGAGGCAGATGATGACGGAGTCCGGTGAGCAGACGAAATCGAGATGCGCCTGTTCGGGGTAGTGGCCCGCTGCTTCGATAACGGCACCTTCCTTCACACTCAGCCCTCTTCGACGCCCTGTAGGACTTTTCCACACAAACAACCTTACCGAAAGACTGGCCCGGCATGGATCGTTGACCCATAATTATTATATTGCCTTGACATCACGAATGCCCGGCCGATGCGATCTGTTCATGCAGCGAATATATTCGGTCAAGCAGATTGCAGCCGGCAGGTCCGCACAGGAGATTATTGATTGACTTTGTCGCGTTCAGAATGGTGCAAAAACATAAACATCACTGCCCGATCATCCTGCTTTTACCTTCCCGACGATCGCACCGACTCATGCCCTTCTTTTCTATGCTTTCAGGCGGTCGAAACGCGCCAGCGCGGGGAAGAGACGCATCCAGACCGCTGCGACGATTATGGTGCCGATGCCCCCGATCAGCACGGCGGGTACGACCCCGAACCAGGCCGCGGTGACACCCGATTCGAACTCCCCTAATTGGTTCGAGGTCCCGATGAACAGCGAGTTGACGGCACTCACCCTCCCTCTCATGACATCGGGGGTCTCCATCTGCACGAGTGATTGTCTGATGACCACGCTGATCACGTCGGCCGAGCCGAGAACCGCCAGGCTGATAAGGGACAGGGGGAGGGAAGACGAAAGGGCGAAAACGACGGTTGCGACCCCGAAGACAAAGACAGCCATGAACATGGTCCTGCCCGTCCGGCCTTTAAGGGGACGACGGGCGAGGAAGAGGGACATGAGCAAGGCGCCTACTGCAGGCGATGAGCGGAGCACGCCCAATCCCGCCGGGCCGACAACGAGGATATTCTGTGCGTAGACCGGCAGCAGGGCCGTGGCGCCGCCAAGCAAGACGGCGAAGAGGTCGAGAGATATAGCGCCTAAAATGGCCGGTTTGCTCCTTATGAAAGCAATGCCTGCGAACAGGGACTTCGGGCTGATGGGCTCTGGCTTCAGGGTCTTCCGTTCCATTCGCATCAGAGAGACGAGCAGACCCGACCCGAGGAACAGGGCGGCGATTATCGAATAGACCAGAGTCTCGCCCGCAGTATAGAAGAGGCCGCCGAGGGCGGGTCCGACGATGGAGGCCGTCTGCGCCGATGACGTTGACCAGGCGACCGCGCGGGGGAAGAGGTCCGCCCGCACGAGACCGGCCATGAGTGCCTGTTGCGTCGGCATCTCAAAGGCGCGCGCCGCTCCGAGGGCAAGCACGACTACCAGGATGCTTTCCTTGCCGAGCCAGCCGGAATAGCTTCCCACAGCGAGCGCCAGAACACCGGCCCCTTCGATGAACCGGCATCCCCGGAGGATTGACAGACGGTCGTATCGGTCCGCCACCTGGCCGACCACAAGGGTGAGAAGAATCATAGGCAGGAACTGGGCAAGCCCCACCAGACCGAGAAAGAACGGGCTGCCCGTGAGTGCGTATATCTGCCAGCCCACGGCGACCGACAACATCTGATAGGCGATGGTGGACAACACACGGGAAAAGAGAAACTGCAAAAAACGCCGGTCAGTCAGCAGCAACCGAGAATCATCAGGATCGGAACGCGCTATTATCATGGAACAACTCCACTATGCCCACAAAGGGTCGAAACGCACCAACGAGGTGAAGCTATTATGCCGCAAAGGCGTCCTGCCCTGCAAGTAATCGTTGAACTGCGACTACCCCCACTCCCGCGCGGCCCACGGCCGGATCGACTGACGGATTTACGGGCGCTTCTCCTCAAAAAATACCGTGTGAAAATTGGGCAACAAGCGGCCAGGCAAGAATAAGACCGACACGTGAACACAAATCGGACAAGAGAACCGGGATAGGCAAAAAGAACGGGAACAGTGGGAGCGGCGAAGGTGAGACGGGGCGAGGAAAGGGGTGCCCCCTCTTCCTGTCGGCGGCGAGGGGGAAAGCTATTTATTTGCTTACGGGTGTCCCCTAGGTGCCCCTACAAAGATAAAGGCAGACCTGAAGAAACTCGACAAGTCGGTGGTCAGAGAAATCTTTGATACGCAACGATGTCCCCACTGCCCGCACACTTTTGATCGGAATACACATGGAGGTATTACTGGTACAAAGATGAACCTGAAAGTGTTACAATAGTTGCAGTAATCGTAATCTCGGGGGGATATCATATGGCCCGGACAGCGGATGATCTTCTTGCAAAAATAAAATCACTACCGGACACAGAGAAACTGAAGCTTGTTGATGAGATTCTCATTCAGCTTGATAAGCCCGACCCTGAGATAGACAGGGTATGGGCCGATGAAGCACGGAAGAGATGGGAAGCCTACAAGGCCGGAAAGGTAGCATCAGTGAGCTACGAAGTAGTTATGGCACCCTACCGCCGTTCATGACAGTCCAGTTTCTCACTATCGCATCTTTTTCCGCTTCCCCAGGTAGCGCACCTGACATTTGCGACGAATAACATAAGACTGTATACTATCGAAAGCAGGGAAGGATATGCCCGGAGGCGAAGGGATAGAAGCGAAGGTTGGGGGTAGATGAATGAGCCGTGACGTCATAAACGCAATGACAGGTAAAGAGATAAGAGCGTTCGTCAAAGAGCTTGCGAGGAGGTTTGCCCCTGAAAGAGTCATCCTTTTTGGCTCGCATGCATCCGGCAATGCCTCAGCGGGGAGCGATGTCGATATCTTTGTGGTCATGAATACACCCCTGAGCCCCATAACACAAGAGGTGTTGATCAGGAAGGAGATTCCCAGGCGTTTTCCCCTTGACCTGATAGTCATGAAACCCCGTCAGCTAGAGCGAAGGATAAAACTCGGGGATACTCTTGTGCGTTCTGTTCTTTCAAAGGGAAAGGTTCTCTATGAAAAAGATGTCAGCGGAATGGGTCCAGAAGGCCGAGGGTGATTACCGCGTTGCGGCAAGGGAATCTGCGGCGCCCGATGCCGTCTTCGACGCGGTATGCTTCCATTGCCATCAGTGCGTGGAGAAGTATCTTAAAGCGGTGCTCGTTGAGCATGACGTAGACTTTGAGAAGATTCATGATCTTGAGGCGCTTATGTATGTCTGCAAACCCTCTGTTCCAGGTCTCGAAAAGCACCGGGAGGGCCTCATCTGGCTCACTCAGTTTTCCGTCAGGGTGAGATATCCTGGATTCAAAGCCGGGAAAAGCGACGCGAAAAAGGCGTTGTCCATTACCAGGCAGTTACGCTCGCTCATAAGGGATCTTCTTTTATTGGAGCGCAAAGAAACGTGAGGGGAACGCGTAGCTCCTTTTATTACATATTGGCCCAAGACGGGGGAAAGCGCTACACTTATCAGGATAGGTATATATGACAAACGAGGAGGCACTGACCCCATGAAGGTTCAAGAGATCATCTTTGTGGTGGAGGAAGACCCTGAGGGCGGTTATAATGCACGAGCTCTCGGACATTCCGTATTTGCTCAGGGCGATACATTTCAGGAGTTAAAGGACAACATCAGAGATGCCCTGGAATGCCACTTTGACCGGAAGGACGATATCCCAGGCATAGTGAGGCTGCACTCTCAATAACATCATGGCTGATATTGCCGACTACCTGCAGATTTCTAAGCAGGAATTATTGAAACAACTGTTTGGGTCCGACTGATAGGGATCAAAATATCTACTAACCCAGTAAGGTGTGCCATCCTGAGTGGCCGCTGGATCGGAATACGCATGTAGGTATTACCGCTGCAAAGATGAACCTGAAAGTGTTACAATAGCTATAGCAGTAATCGTAATCTCAGGGGGATATCACATGGCCCGGACAGCGGATGATCTTCTTGCAACAATAAAATCACTGCCGGACACAGAGAAACTGAAGCTTGTCGATGAGATTCTCATTCAGCTTGATAAGCCGGACCCTGAAATAGACAGCTTCTCCTTGACAATGGGGTAGGATAGGGGGAGCCCCCCTGATGTTGTTTTCCCCCAGACGCAGGTATCGAGAAGGCGACCGGCGGTTTTGTGCTATTTCCTATGAGAGTAACAGGGAGAGTGGTATTGCCCACAGCTTGCCGCCCAGGTCCACAGCAGTGGGGCCGTTGTAAGCAAGTATTGCGGCTACGCAATGGGGTGTTGCGGCAATAAACGCCCTCAGCCCCGCCAAGTCGTCCTTTTCCCAACGGGCCGCCGCCTTAACTTCAATGGCTATACACCTATTTCCCGCCTCAATGATAAAATCCACTTCATGACGCCCCTGTATGTTCCAAAAGAAGAGATGCGCCCGAGGCCAGGTAGAGTCAAGGATCCCCACAATGTTTTGAGCCACGTATGTTTCAATCATGGCGCCCTTGAGCGGATCATCCGAAATATCTTCCGTTCCTGTCAGGTAGCAGGCGAGGCCCGCATCTCCAAGGTAGAATTTAGGTGACTTTATCAGTCTGCCGGTCTTGTTTTTCAGGTATGGGGCAAGACGGTAGAAGACACAGGAAACCTCCATGATGGAAAGATAGTTGGAAACCGTTGCCGCACTCAGGTGGGCATCCCTGCTCAAGCTGCTGATGTTGAAAACACCGCTCGTTCTCAATGCGACAAGGTGCAGCAACCCTCGAAAGGGAATGACGTCGCCGATGCGACTTAGATCGCGGATATCCCGATCCAGATAAGTATGTTCGTACCCATTGAACCAGTTCCCCCTGTTCTTCAGCCCCCCGAGACAGACCGTAGGCATTCCGCCCTGAACCACATCGTCTAAGGGAATCGGCTTCACCTCGTCAGCGCCGGCAATGGTTTGGGACTCAAAGAACGCTCTGACAAAGGGTTTCTGTAATGTTTGCCCGCTCAACTCGCGCCGCGTAAACGGATGCATGGTGAAATAGACGGCTCTTCCGGCCAGACTTTCGGAGATATTTTTCATCAACAGGAAATTTGCCGAACCGGAAAGGATGAACCGGCCAGGCGTTCTGTGAAGATCGACGGCTTTTTTGATGGCAACAAAAAGCTCGGGACATCGCTGTGCCTCGTCAATTGTGAGCGGCTTATCCGTTTCAATAAAACCATCCGGGTTTTCACGGGCCGCAGCCAGTTGCGCGAAATCGTCGAGGGTTACGTACCTTCTGCCTTGAAGCTCTTTCTGTCGCTGGAGAAAGGTGCTTTTCCCCGTCTGTCTCATGCCGGTAACGGCGACGACAGGCATGTCGTCGAGGGCATTTATTACGGCAGCGGTCAGTTCTCGCGGCATATATGTCATAATGTATAATACTACAATGGCATTATGCCTTAAGTCAATAAGAAAAAGGATTTTAACGGGGAGCCAACATGGGACATCCCTCGACGGCGGGCCAAAGACCCGGCTGGCGGCCGGAGTATCAGTTATTCGCTCATTGTTCCCACACACAGCTCGAAGACACTCCCTCGCCACCGTCAGGCAGTGTGCTTACTGAACAGGAAACAGCGTACATACTGTCCTCCTCGGAGCAGTTCCTGACAATTCTTTCTTGACGTGACCTTACTTACAACCATAGAATGAGAAGAACCGCGTAATAAGCCTAAGAACAGATGTTGGGGCCGGAATAAGGAGAATGAAAGGGGAGTGAGAAATGGCTGCATTATCACCCACGCAAATAGTTGCTGCAATTGAGGATGCGTTCACTGAAGCAGGCGCATCGGCTGCACTCATTTCCGAACAAGGAAAGCACCCGCGTAGATTCTACGTTGTGGCCGGCGAGATGTCGTTCCCGGTTTGGGTCTATATCTGGACCTTGACACATGGCGGTGGGCCGGCCCGCCCCCGCGATGAATATCGTATCCAGTTGACCTCAGTGACACCGCCGCTTCCGGAAAACCCGGATGGTCCGACTCTGCTCCTTGGGTATGAGCCGGGTATGAAATGTTTCGCCGGATTTGACCTGCGTAAACATAGGGATTTTTCTCCGAACTCGCCATCCATACAGATAAACATCAATGCACTTCGCGCCGCAGTGCGGGACGGGTTTGCATTCGTACGCAAAGGTAACGACGAAATTGCCATCGGATTTCGGCCTGACAACATGCTCGCGTACTCGCTCAATGCGGACGCTCTTCATGAGAGTGGGGCAGATGCTCACGTTTCAGAGTTGCTGAGCAAGGTGACGCGGTTTGAGACGGTCACCGACGAAGACGTTGCCGCTCTCCCCGAGGAACGGCGTCGGGTCATTGCCAAGGTATCGCGATTGGCACGAGATAGTGATTTCCGCCATAAGGTCACTGTGGCATATGACCGTAAATGTGCAGTAACCGGCTTGCAACTACGCCTTATAGAGGCTGCGCACATTCTTCCCGTCGGGGCCGAAGGCAGCACAGACGAAGTAACGAACGGCATATGCCTCTCGCCGACGTACCATAGGGCATATGACCGAGGTCTGATCTACCTGACCGAAGACAGGCAGATGCTCATCAATAGACGGAAGAAACGGGACCTCGTCAGATTGGGCCTTGGTGGAGGGCTTCCCGAGTTCGAGGCACATTTGAATCGGGAAATCTTTTTGCCGTCAGACCGCCGACAATGGCCGAGCATTGACTTTATCCGAAAGGCAAACATCGTTCGAGAGGGGTGATGGCGGCTGGTATCTGTCGTACAAAAATGATTTGACACAGGCTTATTTTTGTCTTACAGTAACCCATGCCACGTCCTAAAAGCCAGAATCCTCGAAACCGTGTTGCCAACTTCAGGCTTGCAGCGAATGAGTACGCCGAGATGGAAGAGGTGGCGATACGCGAGGGTTTTGGCTCTCTGAGTGATTATCTTCGCCACCTTCACGCGACATCACAAAAACGCGAAGGCAGAGATTCTCAGATAAGTGAAACCGGGTTATTCTATGGGATGATAGACCCAACGGTGTTCGAGGAAACAGAACACGGAAAAATATATCTCGGCGATTCTTTGGGTCTTTTACATAGAACCTTGCAGCCGAACACCGTTGATTTGATAGTCACGTCCCCTCCCTTTGGACTCGTAAGAAAGAAAGCCTACGGAAATGAGGATGCCGACCAATATGTGAAATGGTTCCGTCCATTTGCGGAAGGGATGAGAAGGGTCCTGAAGAAGCAAGGCAGCCTGGTCATCGACATCGGCGGATCCTGGAAGCCGGGACTACCGACCAGGTCCCTGTATCACTTCGAGCTCCTCGTCATGCTATGTCGCGACTATGGCTTTCATCTCTGTCAAGAACATTACTGGTGGAATCCGGCAAAACTACCGACTCCGGCCGAATGGGTCAATGTACGAAGAATACGGGTTAAAGACGCGGTTAATTGCATCTGGTGGCTTTCTCAGTCGCCGTGGCCCAAGGCGTCCAACAAGCGAGTTCTCGCCCCCTATAGCGACTCCATGAAATCCCTTCTGAAGAATGGCTATACCCCAAAACTAAGGCCTTCCGGGCATGACATATCAAACAAATTTGGAAAAGATAACGGCGGGTCTGTACCGCCGAACCTGATCGCTCTTGCCAACACAGAGTCAAACGGCGCGTATCAGGAATATTGTCACGCCAATTCTTTGCCCGTGCACCCTGCGAGATTTCCCGCGGGAATTCCCGAGTATTTTGTCAGAATGCTTACCGACAAACACGATCTCGTGGTCGATCCGTTCGCTGGTTCCTGTGTCACCGGCGAAGTTGCAGAGGCTTTAGATCGGAGATGGGTATGTTGCGAGCTGTCCGAGGAGTATCTCAAAGGGGCAAGGGCGAGGTTTGTAGGTCTTAAGCCAAGATTGCGAAGTCAGGAGAATCAAGCCTACCAGATATTTCCGCCTTGCTCCATGAACGGCAAGACCGACACTTCACCCCTGCCCGATGACGGGGGCTTCAAGCGCCCGCGGACGGATTCAGGCGAGGGGGCGGCGACGGGAACGTAGTTCCGTTGATTCCGTTGCGCGTGTACCCACAGGGACGTTGTTCACTGCTTTCACTCGCAGAGCCGTTGAAGGTCATGGTCATGGGGTAACCAGGGGACACTTCTCGCTATTCCGTATTGTCAATAATTGGCAATGTACGGTAAAACTGCTATACTATGACAAAGACTAGGAGAGAATCCGGAGGTTGCCGCCATGACAATGAACATCAATCTAACCCCTCACCTTGAGGATATCGTCAGGCAAAAAGTGGCGTCCGGCCTTTATGCCTCTGCGAGCGAGGTTATACGCGAAGCCCTGCGCTTCATGGAAGAGCAAGACCATGCCCGTGCGGTCAAGCTCGAACAGTTGCGGCAGGACATTCGGGATGGACTGGACAGCGGTGAGCCGACGCCGTGGAACCCTCAAGAGATCAAGCAGGAGGGCCGCAAGAGAAGAGCAGCGCGAACCCCCGGTAAAGAGCTATAAGCATGCCTTTCATTATTCAGCGCCCGCGAGCCGTAGTCGACCTTGCCGAAATATGGGATTATATCGCGGACGACAGCGACGGGAGGGCGGATGCTTTCATTGAATACAGAAATTGTCGTTGACATTTATATAAAAAACTATATATTTGAATAATGGATGACGCGGAGCCAAAAGAACTTGAATGGATCGGGACAAGCCGAAGGGATATGAAGGCTTTACCGCTTCCTGTTAGGCGCGTGTTCGGTTATGGGCTCTACGCCGCGCAATTAGGATACAGGTCCCCCGACGCAAAGCCACTTAAGGGTTTTGGCGGGGCAGGGGTGTTAGAACTCATTGAGGACTACAGAGGCGATACATATCGCGCTGTTTATACCGTCCGGTTTGCCGGGAAGGTGTATGTGCTGCACGTGTTTCAAAAGAAGGCAAAGCACGGAATCGCAACCCCAAAACAAGAACTGGATTTGATCCGAGATCGATTGAAGCGGGCCGAGAGTCTCTACAACAGCGAAGATAAGGAGGTGTGAAATATGAAGAAAGACTCTGAAAAAAGCAGCGGGAATGTTTTCGCTGACTTGGGCTTTCCTAACTCAGAGCAAGAGCTTGTCAAAGCCAAGCTTACGGTACAGATTTACCAGCTTCTGAAAGACCGGGGATTAAACCAAAATGAGGCCGCCAAAGTGCTCGGCACGACACAAGCACAGGTATCGACCTTGATGCGTTGTCGCCCCGTGTCCGTGTCTGTAGGGCGGTTGATGGAATTTCTCACAATACTCGGGCAGGATGTGGAGATGACCATCAAACCGGCAACAAAGCGTAACGCGGGAAAACAGGGACACATGTCCGTAAAGGTGGAACTCGACCACCAACACTCGTAATATATGGTATACGATGAAGCAACGCCAGTATTTTGAATAGAAGGTGGCGAAGCGAGTAAAGTCTTTCCCCCGGCCGCCCTCAGAAAAGTTGACCGGCCGCCGCTATCACCGCCTCCGCAAATCCCGGGAGCCAAAGGGGACGTTCTTAAGTGTAACAGTTTAGTCCCCCTTCTGCGCCATGCCTGTCAGCTTGTGTTCTGATACAGGGCAGCCTGGGCCTTGGCGGTATTGGACGTGAGAAGAATTTGGAGAAACTCTACGTGGATTTCTTCCCTGCCTGAGTGCGGTAAGTACAAGGCTGGGCAGGATACTATGCGTTCTTAGTCCGCTTATGGATCGAGTGCCGAACATGATTTTCCGAAAGATCACCAGAAAGCGGATCGACTGCTCCGCTTGATTGTTTGTCGGCTGCACCCCGGGGTAGCGAAGAAAGGTGAAGAAGTTCTTGCGATCCTTGATGAGGGAGACTCGCAAGGCTTCGGCAGGCTTGTAACCGAGCGGGTCTTTACAGAGCTTTTTGAGTTCCGAGACGAGCCGCTTTTCAATACGGGGCGCCTGCTTCCACGTCCTTGCGCCGGAGAGAAGTTCCCGCCCCAGCGCACAGGCTTTCGAGAAGACCGCGGCGATGCCGGCGCAAAAGGCTTCTGCTTTTCTGTCGCGGTCCTTTATGAGCAGAAGCTCTCGGGTGATTTCCTTGGCCTGAGTGATAAGATGGCTCAGACAGGCTTGCCGCGCCTTGGCATGCGCACCGTTATAGGCGGCGTAGCGGTCGGTGACCAGGATGCCCTCAAAGCTCGATCCCAGGATAGATTGGGCCACTTCCGTCGATCGGTGGCGGTCGATGTGGAAGAGCGCCAGATCAGGATTCCCCGCGTACCACGCATAATGGCCTATGCCGTCATTTCGCCACGAGGTCTCATCGGCATGGATGACGGCCGATGCCTTGATTTTCTCTCGCAAGTCTTCATAAATAGCCGCCCCTTTTTGCGCTGCCTGCCGGTCGAACCCCAATGCGGAGGCGCACACAAATTCCAGGCCGAACAACGCCCTGAAGACCTCAGTGACTTTTCTGTAAGGCATCCCTATCCGATACCGTAAATATATGGCGACGGACTTCGCCACCGGCCCGATAGGGGCATTAAGAAGCTCATCCTCTCCCCCTTGAACCACCGACCGGCGACAATGGCCGCAGTATGCCTCTTCGTGCACATACCTCGTAATGATCGTCCGGGGACGAAGCAGAATGTCTTCCTGGAGATGCTCGCTGACTTGCCCTGTGGGCAGAAGGCTATCGGATCCGCAATGAGGACATATCGAAGGGGCGGGAAGGTGAACGGTTCTGTCCACACGCGCAGGCTTGGGTCTGGACCATCCGGGATGGCCAGTAGGAGCGCCTCGCTTCTTCCTTGTTCCGGCAGGGCTGCCGCTTTCTGAAGGAGGTTTGTTTGCCTTGAACTGTCTGCGATGGAGCGCGGTATTCTTCGCTTTCAGTTCCGCATTCTCTTTCTCCAGAATCCGGACCTGTTTCATGACTGCGTTCAACCGGGCGTCCAGTACATCGATAATGCGAAGATGTTCGTCGTACACCTCATCGGCACGCCGGTATCCTTCAAAAACCCACGTGGTGGACAGTCCATCCAGATGCGGACAATGATCCGTATAAGGGCAGCTAAAGCCATACGGTGGATACGCGGGACGAGGCACGGCGCCTATTCGCGCTCCAGCTTAAGAATCTCCCAGTTGAGTCTGGAGAGGTCCTGCAGAAGAAGCCACATTCTCCTATACCGCTTGGTCATCTCCTCTGCTTCCCTCACGATTCCTTTTCTCACGTACAGGGATACCGTTTTCCCCTTCGCCTTCGTGGTAAGACCGTAGCCGGACATGGAAGGAGATTTGGCTACCGTTCCGATAAGGAAGACGTCAAGATGTGCAACGATGTCCTCCCTGAGCCTATCCCGACGCTTTTTTAGAATATCGACTCTCTGCATGCCATCCTCCATATAAGAGTATATATACTCTTATTATTTTAACGATAAAATCACCGTTAGTCAACAGTTTTATTGAATGTCAGGTGGATTCTAGATGAATAAAACTAGGAAGAGGACTAAACTGTTACTCTTAAGTAAGGGGAGCCAAAGGGGACGTTCTTAAGTAAGTAAATAACTCTGGTTGGGCAGAGGAGGAGGGTGAGGAACATCCTATAGCCCTCCTGGATGAGGGCGTGAGGGGAGCCAAAGGGGACGTTCTTAAGTAAGTAAATAACTCTGGTTGGGCAGAGGAGGAGGGTGAGGAACATCCTATAGCCCTCCTGGATGAGGGCGTGAGGGACGGTCATTGAATTATCAAATTGTATAGGGGCAGACAGGGTGTAACCAACCCAACGTCCGCCACGCTCAGCGGTCGGACCTGCTATGGCTCATTTTACCGGTTCTATTCCAAGGTCCTTGCATATCTTTTTCGCCAGTCCATCGTCAATCTCCGTATGCCTTGGCACGGAAGAGCGTTTGTTGAGGCTGGGGTTTCCCCATCAAGAGTGTCGACGGCCTTCTCTTATGAACTCGCAACCGTGTGTCTGCAAGTGCCTCAGCAGCTCGGTTCTCTTCATTCAGATACGGCTATCCTTTCCTCTTCATATGTTGCTCCCGCCGATGCTATGGCGTCCAGGCGGTTGAACTCGATGGCTTCCCGGAGGGTCGAGCGAAGACTTTCTACGAGTTCTTTCCGGCTATGCTCCTGGCAATTCACACCTGATACTTCCTCTATCCATCCTATCCACCAATCGCCTTGCTGCTTTATTATTGCCGTATACTGACTATCCATGCCGTGCGCCTCCCGCTTCTTGAATTATATCGCAAATCGGGCTTCGATGGAATCCCGTCCTTGTTGCAATGGGACATCTTCACTTCCTTCACTGAGGACAGTGGGGGCGATTCTATTTTCAAACGGGAAGCCTTGGCTGCGCCCAGCCTCCCCGAAGAGTTCGAGAACGGATAGCCGATCGTAACCTCGGTCTCCTTGTTCATTTTTGCCCTTGTCTTTATTCTTGAGTTTGTGACCCTACTGCCCCCGGAGATAAACATAATTTAGGCGCATTGTCGGGATTGCTGTAGGGCATCGCTGACTGCTTCCGGATTTCTGGCGATAACAATAAGGTAAGCGCGGGCGGCTGCATCAGGCTCCTTGCGGTGTTGCTCCCAATCGCGCAAGGTGCCGAGCGGAATACGGAAGCGGATTGCAAAGTCTTCCTGGCTTAGACCGAGCGCACGGCGAATGACTTTCACTTGTGGCGTTCGGTTCATGCGCGTTTCGTTATCGGGAGTAACAGGCTGCGCGTCAGGATCGTTTAGCGCGGCAGCGTGGCGCTGTTTTTCAGGCATGGAGTCAAAACGACTCCAATCATGCTTAGGTGGTGTCTTCTTCGTGGTATCTGCGTTTTTCATAAGGTTCACCGCCACACTATTCGGAGAATCTCTCTCACGGACCTGGTCCTGAGACTTGACGCATGCGGCCGGCGTATGCTATGTAGCAGTTCTGGGTGGGGCATTTTGCGCAATGCTCCCGCCGAGCCGGACTATGATAAAAGGGGAGGGCGGGCCATGGTGCCGCGGTATTTTGATGATATCGAGGTCGGTGAAGAGTACGAGACGCCGGGCGTGACCGTGACGGAGTACCATGTCATGCAGTACGCGGGCCTGTCGATGGACTTCTGGGAGCTGCATACCAATGAAGAAGTGGCCCGGAGGAGCGCATTCGGCCGGCGGGTCGCCCACGGCCTGCTGGGTCTCGCCCTTACGGACGGGCTGAAGAACAGGTCCGAGTTTCAGGCCGAGGCGGTTGGGGCCCTCCACTGGTCGTGGGATTTCATCGCGCCCATTTTTATCGGAGACACCGTGCACGTCCGTTTCCGCGTGGCAGACAAGAGACCATCGGGCAGCAAGCCCGACTACGGGGTGGTGACACTCGACATGGAGCTGGTCAATCAGCGGGGGGAAGTCGTGCAGCGCGGCCAAAACCTTTTTATGGCAAGGCGAGAGGCGGGAAAAGCCCCGAATTCGCCCTAAAGCGGTTGTCAAGAGCCTCACCGCTCTTCGTCAGGGAGGCGGGCGGCGGTGAGAGAACACCCAAGCGCGAGAAGCACGGAAATAGACGCAATGGTGTAGGCCAGCGATTTTCCGTGCCACAAACCGGTAAACCAGCGCCTCAGCCGATCGGCAAGCACGTTCGCCTTGCCGCCGTACATCTCCATTTCGCGCATATATTGCTTGGAATCTTCAGGCATAACAGGATAGACGGAGCCGTCCCCTTCGACATAGCCCAGGACGCTGCCCGGGGTCTGCACGGCCGCTCGATAAACGAACGCGGCGCTGCCTATCCCGATCACCAGGATAATGCCGGAGAGGAGAGCGAGCAGCGCGCGAGGATTAAGCATAGGTCGGGAAAGTATAGAAACAAACACCTTTCCTGTCAATAGAATAGCTGCCGCAGCTATGACTTTACAAATGCAGCCTGCTCTGCTACCATTAATGCGTCAATGCGTACAAAAAAAGACCACGGGGAACACCGAAAAGATCAAAGACCGAGGGCCGCAATCAGGGCCTTTCGTCGGGAGACCACTAGGCCCGACTTTCCTTGAGCCCGGAAGCATTCAGCGAAGGGAAAGGAAAATGAGCAGAATTAAGCAGGACAACGCGAAAGGGGGCAACTTGCCGAGGGAGCCGGCCGACAGGCGCGGAAAGGTGGGCCCTGAACCTTCTCACGGGAACTTTCAGGAGCTTTCGTTCGAGCTGCAGGGTGTACATTCCCAGGGCGTATGGGTAGGGATGAACGTATCCGGGGCTCGCCTCCTTGGAGTTGCCGGTCCCAAGGAAGCGATCGGCGCCCCGGTGCTCGACTTCGTCCCTGAAGGTCTCAAGGAAGAGGTGAGGAGCCGGATAGGAAAGGCGAGCAAGCAGGAATGGCTGAAGCTCTACGAATCGAAGGTCCTCCGCCCCGACGGGACGATTGTCGACGTCGAGGTGACGACGATGGGCGTGCTGCACGAAGGCAAGCCTGCGACCCAGATCTTTATGAGGGACATCACCGGGCGCAAGCAGGCCGAGAAAGCCCTGCGGCAGTCCCAGGAGCTGCTCAGGGTCGCCTTCGACAAGTCTCCCGTGGGCGCAGTCATAACCGACCCTGATTTCCGGTGCGTCCGCGTGAATGACGCCTTTTGCGCGTTTATCGGCTACTCGGCGGAAGAGATAGCCGGCCTGAGCTTCAAGGATCTGATCCACCAGGACGATTCGGCCGAGAGCCTGAGTCGCTCCCTCGGCGTGCTTAAGGGGGAGACGGACCATTTCCATATGGACAAGCGCTACATTCGCAAAGACGGGACCGTTGTCTGGGGGCGCCTGTCCGCGCGCCCCATCACTTATGCGGCCGGCAGGGTGCGCTATCTCCTTAGTATCGTGGAAGACATCACCGAGCGCAAACACGGGGAGGAGGCGCTGCGAAAGGCCCGGGACGAGCTGGAAGAGCGGGTACGGCTGCGGACGGCGGAGCTGGAAGCGGCATACACAGCCCTCAAGGATGAGATGGAGAAGACCGGACGGGCCGAGCAGGAGCAGTTGAGGCTTTCGGCGATCGTCGAATCGACGGACGACGCGATCATGAGTGTAGACCTCGAGGGCAGGATCACGAGCTGGAACAAAGGGGCCGAACAGGTCTACGGATATGCCGCGGGAGAGATAGTGAGCCTGCCCGCGTCCGTGCTTTTGCCCCCCGGCCGCTGGCGCGAGAATCATCTGCTCATGGGCGACGTCGCACGAGGAAAGCCGGTAGAGCACCACGAGACGGAGCGGATCACGAAGGACAGAAAGACCATCGTCGTCTCTTTAAGCCTTTCGCCGCTCAAAGACCGCAAGGGCCGCATTATCGGCGCCTCGGACATCAGCCGCGACATCACGGAGCATAAGCGCGCCGAGGAGGCCCTCCGCCTTGCAAACGCGTACAACAGGAGTCTTATCGAGGCGAGCCTCGACCTCCTTTTCACCATCGACCCGGAAGGCAGGATCAACGACGTGAACGCCGCGACCGAGCGAGTGACCGGCTATTCAAGGAAAGAGTTGATCGGGACCTATTTTTCGGGCTATTTCACCGAGCCGCACAGGGCCCGGGACGGGTATCGTCGCGCCCTGGAAGAGGGGTCGGCCCGCGACTACCGGCTCGAGGTCCGCCATCGGGACGGGCACGTCACCCCGGTGCTCTACAACGCGTCGGTCTACCGGGACGATAGGGGAAACGTGCGTGGCGTCTTTAACGCCGCCCGTGATATGACCGCCCTCACCCGCGCGGAGCAGCAGCTCCGCCACGCGCAGAAGATGGAAGCAATGGGCACCCTCTCCAGTGGTATCGCGCACGATTTCAACAACATCCTCGCCGCGATCATGGGTTTCGCCGACCTCGGTCTGGAGGACGAGCGCGACCGCGCGATCAGGCAATATTTCGCGCAGATCCTCCATGCGGGCGAGCGAGGCAAAGAACTCGTGAAACGGATCCTCACGTTCAGCCGGAATACCGAAGAGGAACGGAAACCGGTCCAGGTGATTCCGTTGATCGAGGAAAGCATCAGGATGCTGCGGGCCTCTTTGCCCGCGACCGTCGAGATTCGCCAGGTTATTTCAGCCGGCCAGCCCATCGTGGTGGCCGACCCGACTCAGCTTCAGCAGGTGATCGTGAACCTCGCCACAAATGCGGCCCACGCGATGAGGGAGAAGGGTGGCGTGCTCGAGATAGGGGTGACCGATTCTATTTCTCGGTTGCCGGCCGATGCCCTGGCTCCCGGTGCGGCAGCCGGCCCTTTCCTGAAGTTGACCGTCAGCGACACGGGGACGGGTATGGATGAAAAGACTATGGTACGTATATTCGACCCCTTTTTTACCACCAAGCAGCGAGGCGAAGGCACGGGGCTGGGCCTGTCGATCGTGCACGGCATCCTGGAGAGCCATGGGGGTGCGATTACGGTGAAGAGCACCCTGGGGAAAGGGTCGACATTCGACGTTTTTCTCCCGAGAGTGGCGCAAATTTCCTCGCGGACGGAGGGTAGTCCGACATGGGTCCCCAAAGGACGGGGCGAGGTGCTCCTCGTCGATGACGAAACCGCCCTTGTCGAGTTGGAAAGGCAAATGATTAACAGACTCGGCTACAGCGTGACGGCCGTGGACGACAGCATGGAAGCCCTGGCGCTCTTCAGGGAGGCTCCTCTGAGATATGACATAGTGCTGAGCGACCAGACCATGCCGAATATGACGGGCATCGAGCTCGCTCGGGAGCTTATCGCCATCCGGCCCGATATCCCCATCATCCTCGTCACCGGGTACAGTGACGCGGTCGATGCCGATTACGTGAAAGCCCTAGGGGTCAAGGCGTTTGTCATGAAGCCGCTCACCCGCATGGATTTGGCGCAAACCATAGAGCGGGTGCTGAAGGGGCAAGGGGCGTCTCGGGACCCGGCTAGTACTTGATCTCTCTGAGAAAGAGCCCGTGCGGAGGCGCGGTGGGGCCCGCCTTCTCCCGCATGCCCGACGCGAGGATCGCGGTGAAGTCACCCAACCCTGTCCTCCCCTGTCCCACGTCGAGCAGGGTTCCCACTATATTGCGCACCATATACCGTAAAAAACCGGTGGCCTCGATCACCATGTAGACCATGCCGTCCCTGACCGCCACGCCGGCCCTCTTTACTTCCCGCACGGGGTTCCGGTAAACCTCATCTTTCTTCTTGAACGCGGAAAAATCGTGCTCGCCCACGATGAGCTTAATGGTCTCCTTCATGGAGGCGACGTCGAGGGCGTAGGGGACATGGAGGACGTACCTGGCGAGGAAAGGTGAATTGCAGGCCCGGTTGAGGATGCAGTAGATATAGGTCTTGCTCTTTGCCGAATAACGGGCGTGAAAAGCCTCGTCGCAGTCGCGGGCGTCCGTCACGCGGATATCCCTTGGCAGCAGACTGTTCAGCCCCCTTGTGAGGCCGCCATGGCCGATGCCCTTCCAGGTCGTAAAATTGACGACCTGACCCATGGCGTGCACCCCGCTATCGGTCCGCGCACCGGCGTAGAGCTTTACCTTGTGGTCGAGGATACGCGCGATAGCAGCCTCAAGCGTTTCCTCCACGGTGATTGCATTGGGCTGGCACTGCCACCCGTGATAGCAGGTACCTTCGTAGGAGACGGTTAAACGGATATTCCTGGAGGGGAACAGGATGTTTGGTTGCCCGGTGGTGTCGCACGCCTGAAAGCCGGCTGGGACCGTGGCGCTCACTCTTCGTCGTGGCTCTCGCCGGCCGGCTTCTTGTTGTTGGGGGTCTTTTGCGGAGCCGTCTTCGTGGCGGCTTGCTTCACCTTGTTCCCGCCCGGCCCTGCACTCTTTTGAAGCTGGTCTTTTTTCGCCGCCCCGCCCTTCTTCTTGTCTGCTTCAGCCTTCTTCTGCATGGCCCCGCGCATTTCCTCGATCTTCTTCTCCATCAGGCCCCGCTCTTCCTCAAGCTTTGCGTGGAGTGCCTCCCTCTCCTCCTTTACCTTTCCGGAGAGCTCGGCGACCTCCTTCTTCAGGCCGATGATCTCTGCCTTGGCGTAGTTATTCTCCTCCACGACCATCTTGATCTCTTCTTTCAGGCGGTTGTTTTCCTGCTTATAGTTATTGCAGCCAAAAAGCAGCACGGGCAGACATAGGAGAAAAAGCACGCATCTCATGGTACTATTTTCCCTGATATCGGCCCGGTTGTCAACGTCTCGCTGTGTTTCGCCGCCGCCCGCCTGCGTCGGCAGGCGGAAAGGCGTTCCCCTTACGCCTTGAACCAGTTCGTCGTCTCGCTCAACTCAAAGGCTATCTTCGACAGGTCTTCGGACGTGTCCCTCATGTCCGTGGAAGAGCCCCTGAGCTGGCGCGTCACCGTCGCAATATTCTCCATGTTCTTCGTGACTTCATTGGCAGTAGCCGATTGCTCCTCCATGGCGACGGCAATGCGGTCGACCATGTCTGCGACATTTTCCACATAGGAAACGACACCGTCCATGGCAGACAGGGTCCCGGCGGTCTGCCCCGATACCTTGCCCACGGACTGCTTCTGACCTTGCATGGAGGCGACCGATCTCTTGATCTCCTTCTGCATCCTCTGGATCATGTCGGCTATCTCGTTGGCTGCCACTACGGTCTTCTCCGCGAGCTGCCTCACGTTATCGGCGACAACCGCAAAACCCCTGCCTTGTTCGCCCGCGCGGGCTGCTTCGATTGCCGCGTTTAAGGCAAGCAGGTTCGTCTGGTCGGCAATCTCCTTGATCAGGTCGACGATGCTCTGGATCTCTTCCGAGTTCTTGCCGAGGATCTCCACCTCTTTCGCGGACTCGTTGACCGTCTCCACGAAACGGCTAAGCTCGCCGCCGCTTGAGTGGACCAGGTCTTTTCCGTCAAGGGCGATCTTCTTCATAGATTTTGCGGCTTTCGAGGTCTCAAGCGCGTTCTTGGCCACCTCTTCTGTGGTCTGGGACATCTCGACCATGGCGCCTGCCGCCTGCTCCACCTGAGCCGCCTGCTCGCCCGATCCCTGGTCCAGGGACCTGGCGGTGGCGGAAAGCTCCTCAGAACTCGACGCAAGGCCGGCAGCGGCAACGCGTATCTTCCCCACGATCTCTTTCAGGTTTTGCACCATCTTCCCGACAGACGCCTCCACCCTGCCGATCTCATCGTCAGCGTGCGCGGCTGTCTCGTGGCTGAGATTGCCGGAAGCGATCTTATCGGTCACTGAGATGAGCCTGGACAAGGGCGCAGATATGGAGCGGTAGATCCATGCGCCGAAACCTATGCCGAAGGCCACGGCGATCAGACCTATCATGACGACGAAGGTCCTGCTGTTCCTGACCATGCTGTTGACTTCGATGATCGACTGCTCCTGGGCGCCTCTGGCCGTGGCCATGGTCTTCTTGGCGGCTTCCGCCTGCCGCAGGACAATGCCCCTTAAGTCCTCCATGGCCCGTTGAGCCTTTTCTTTCATGGCGAGATGGTTGCGGACCTTAGCCACAATGCCGTCGCCGGCAAAGAGCAGGCCCTTCATGGAGCCTATGCCCGAAAGTGCGTTCGCCAACATCTTCCGCTCTTCTTTTGCGTCCAGGTTTGCCAAAATAACGTCGAGCGACTTCGCGACCTTGTCGATCTTCGCGAAGGCGTCGGAAAGGCCCCCGTTTATCTCGTCCACCTCTTTTGTGGTCCCTACCGTGAAGAGCCTGGTAGCCAGCCCCTCTGTTGACAGACCCAGCGATGTCAGCTCGGAAGCGCCCTGGAGCACGGACGTGGCCTTGCCGACCTGGGCGAAGATAGTGCCCTGGGCGTCCGATTCCGCGGTAAATGTTTCATCCGCTTTAGTGGACTCGTTATCTATGAGTACCACGGCCATGTTTATCCTGACGAGCATATCCTTCTTGAGCTCGTCATATTTCTTTTTCGTTTCCGCGGAGGCATTCTCCACAAGCGACGTCCTCAAAGTCACGAGCTGTGCGACGGTGTCGCTGAAACCCTGCGTAAGTTCGGCGAATGACCCGCGCTCCTCGGGTCCAGCCT
Organism: uncultured delta proteobacterium; assembly: GCA_963768735.1. Taxonomy (GTDB): domain Bacteria; phylum Desulfobacterota; class Syntrophorhabdia; order Syntrophorhabdales; family WCHB1-27; genus BOG-1155. Next base: position 1,306,770 of record CAVYJH010000003.1, read on the forward strand.
TGCTTATCGAGCTGTCCATAGGATTTCATCATGACCACAACGCCGTTCCCCTTGAGCTGCATCGACTCCAGGGCGTCCTTGTTTGTCACATTATCGAGACTCGTGGCACCAGACCTGCAGGTCTTTCATCTGCGCCCTCAGATTGCTGATGGTCCGCTGGCGGGTGGTGATCTTATCGGTCGCTTCCAGGGATTTCCCGTAGGCCGCTGAACGGGCCATCTGAAGGGACGTCACTTTCTTATCGAGTCCCCTGAGCCGCTGGGAGACGTCGTTCAGCTTCTCACGGACTTGATTGTTCGCGCTCACGGCCTCTGCTTCTATCTTCAGCCGCTGCTCGGCAACGGTGAAAAGCTGCTGCGCCTCTCCGGTCAACTCGTGGTAGGCCTCCAGTTTCCTGTCGGAGAGGGCCTCCACAGCGGTCTGCGCGTTCTTTACCTGGTCGAGGCTTGCTTCCGCCTCCTGCCGGTACGTGTGGACTTCCGCCGGGGTCACTGCCGAGCCCACCTTTACCAGGTCGGCGGTGGCCGCGTGGATGGCCCGCTGTAGCTCCATGCTCCTCGTCTGGAAGGGCGTGCTCTTTTCCGTAAGGTCGTAGAGTTTGCTCTTGACAAACCCCATGCCGATCACGCTTGCCAGCACCACCGTGACTATCACCCCGAGCACGGTCACGACATTTAATGTCAGCTTCGATTTGATGGTCATCGTGCGACTCTCCTTTAGGAAGGCCTTTCGCGGCCGGAACGACCAGGCCGCTCTTCCGTTGTGGACACGTGCAGTACCCGTCTGTACCATTATCGGCATAAAATCGGTATACATAAATGCCTTTCGTGGGTGGCGCGGCAGAATTGCGGAACGTTATCGACTGAGGTCGGGTCTGAGGTGTAACGGCCCCGGAAATGCGTGGAAGGGCGGCGACGCGCTAGAGGCGGTTGTCGTGTTGTTAACCATACCGGTACTGGACGCCGAAGCCGCCTTCGGGATATTCCCACGAGACGGATTTGCGAACACAGGCGATCTTGCAGGTGCCGCATTCGAGGCACCCCGCGTATTCGACCACCATCTCGCCCGTCTCTGCGCTCTGTGAATAGAGGCGGCCGGGGCAGAGACGGATGCACGGCTTTTCGGCGCACGTCCGGCAAATTGTCTGGTCGAGCCGTATATGGCTCTCCCTGGCGTTCCTGATCGCGTCGCGCGTAAGCTTTTCCTCAACCTTCATGGTCATATCTTCCTCAGCGATAAAAAGTCCTTAAAGGCGCTCCACACGCCTACGTGCTTCTTTGCGGCGTCCATGGCCGAGCGATAGAGACCCTTCCGGGGCCCTTCTCCTATGGTGAAGACCGCGTCGAGAAGCGAGGAGACGCACGTGGGATAGACGGTGAAGAGCCGGGGGTTCGAAAGCACTTCGGCGGTGTGGCGGAACGTCTCCATATCCTTTATGACAAAGCTTTCCCTGAGCCGTTTTTCGTAGAGTGAAAGAAATTGCGCGGAAAAGTCGTTCTTTTTGAGGGCCTCGTCGATTACCCCGGCGGCGATCACGCCGGAGGCAACGGCAAACTCCATGCCCCTTACCGTGACCCCCATGTTGAGGGCAAACCCGGCCGCGTCCCCTGCGACGAGCATGCCGTCCGTAAAGAGCCGGGAAAGACCGCCCGCGCCCGCCTCCGTGATGGTATGGGCCGAATATTCCTTCAGCTCGCCCCCCTTTATATACCGCGCTATTTCGGGCAGGGACTCAAATTCGTCCATCAGGGACGGCACGTCGAACTGCTCTGACCCCTGCATGAGGGCGTCCATGCCGAGGACGAGCCCCAGGGAAAGGCTCTCTCTATTGGTGTAGAGGAAGCCGCCCCCGAACCTGCCCTTTGTGATGGAGCCCATGAAAATTTGTGCCGCTCCTTCACCGGGGTCAAGGCCGAAGCGCTCCTCGATGGCGCCCGGGTCGAGACTGTAGACCTCCTTGACCGCGACGGCGTGCTTGCTCGGGAGAAGCGGCTGCCTCATGTGTGCCTTCTCGGCCATGAACGAAAGCGCGCCGTCGGCCGCGAGCACCACGTGGGCGGGTATCTCTTCGCCCCCCGCGCGCACGCCGGCCACCTTCCCATTTTCCCATAGAAGGTCGTCCACGCGCCGCCTAGGGACAACAAAGGCCCCTTTCTCCATCGCTTTCCCGGAAAACCATTGATCAAACCGCGCGCGCAGCACGGTATAGCTCATGAAGGGGCCATGTCGCCACCGGTCCTGCACGTGCGAAAGCGAGGTGGTGTTCCGCCCGTCCACCATCGTCAGCATTTCTTTCACGACGTGCCGCTCGAAAGGCGCGTCATCGAAGAGTCCCGGCAGGAGGGACCGGAGAGGGGCCAGGTAGATCCTCCCGCCCGTCACGTTCTTACTTCCCGGCTCATCCCCCCTTTCGAGGAGCAGCACCTGCCTCCCCGCATCGCTGAGGCAATAGGCCGCCGCGAGGCCCGCCAGGCCCCCGCCTACGATAACCGCGTCCAGCTTATCGTCCGCCATCTCTCACCGCCCGGCCCTCTTCTTCATCTCTGCGGTCATGGCGGGCACGATTTCCATGACGTCGCCCACGATGCCGTAATTCGCGTAGTCGAAGATAATGGCGTGAGGGTCCTTATTGATAGCGAGGATGACCCCGGAGGTATCCATACCCATGACGTGATGGATGGCCCCTGAAAGCCCTGCGGCGATGTAAAGCTTGGGAGATACGGTCTTTCCGCTCTTCCCCACCTGGTCGTCCTGGTCGCGCCATTTTGCGTCCACCACCGAGCGCGTCGCGCCGACCGCCCCGCCGAGCACGGCGGCAAGCTCCTCGAGCACGGCGAAATTCTCCGCTGCCTTCATGCCGCGGCCGCCGGTGACGATGCTGTCCGCCTCCGTCAGATCGACTTTTCCCTTCGACTTTGCCTCGACCCTGAGGACCCGTGTCTTTATCCGGTCCGGGGAAACAGAGCCCGCCACTTCCTCGTATTCGCCTCTCCGGCCATCCGCGGGCGCGACGGCAAACGAATTGGGCCGCACCGAGACAACGGCCGGATAGCCGGCAAAGGTGCATCGGGCAGAGACCCGTCCACCGTACATAGGACGAACGAAGGTGATCGGGTCGTCGGCCCACCCTATGGCCGTCACGTCGGAGGCAATGCCCGCCTTGAGGAGCACGGCCGTGCGGGGCAGGAAATCCCTCGCTGTCTGGGTCGCCGCCCCAAGGACGAGCAACGGGTTCTCCTGCCGCGCATACGCCGCTAGCGCTTCCGAGTACCCTTCGGGCGTGTAGGTGTCGAGGAGCGTGTCCGTGATGCGGACGAACCTGTCCACATAGCCCAGGACTTCTTCCACGGCCTGCTCGCTTATCTTGCCGAGGCCGACGGCCGTGACGGCAAAGGAGCCCGCTTCCGACAGCTTCCTTGCCTCGCTTAAGAGCTCCAGCGTTGCCTTGCGCGGCTTATCCCCTTTTGTCTCCACAAAAACCAATAGTTTTTCCATTATATCACCCGCTCCACTTCGGCGAGGATGCGAATTGCTTCGGCCGCCTGCTCCTGGGGCGTTCCTTCGATAAGTGTCACGGCCGCTCTCTTCGGCCGGGTGAAGTAACGCTCGATTGTCAGCTTCGAGCCTGCTTTTCCGATGTCCGACGGCGCGAGGCCGAGTTCCTCGGGGCTTACGCGCGGCAACTGCGCCCTCATTGCCTTCATCACGCCCATGACCTGGGCGACCCTCGGCTCGTTGAGGCCCTTTTCCGCGGTAATGACCGCCGGCAGAGTCACTTCCACGACTTCCCTGCCTCCCTCCACGGCCCGCTCCACAGCCACGACACCATCGCCGATATCGAGCTTCACGACTGCCCCCACGTGTGGGATTCCGAGAAACTCCGCCACCATGGGACCCACCTCGCCCCGGTCGTCGTCCGCGGCCTGCCGGCCGCAGAGCACAAGATCGGCCCCCTGCCGGGCGACTGCTTTGCTCAGGGTGAGCGCCGTGGCGTAGCCGTCACCTTCCAGGAATGCCGGGTCTTCAAGAAAAAGCACGTCGTCGGCCCCCATGGCGAGAGCGGTCCTCAGCACCTCCGCGGCCTTCGGTCCGCCGAGCGTGATGATCGTGACCTTCCCCCCGTGTTTTTCCTTGATGCGGAGCGCTTCTTCAATGGCGAATTCATCGAACAGACTGGTCGCAAACTTCTGCTCTATCTCCAACTCCGTGCCGTCGGCCCGGACCTCGACGAATGCCTCGGGATCGGGCACCTGTTTAGCCAGGACAACAATTGTCATAGGCCATCTCCTCCTTGCACTTATCGCTTATGTGTTTTTCTTTCGCAGTCTTCGTTATAACGCATTTACGCAGAAATGTCACGGGGTTTGCCGTTGACAGAGGTCGTAAGTCTTCTATCACGTTCGATGGGACTATGTTTGTAAGTCGTATAGGACTTATAATTGGACGCAGTCGGGAATGGCTATCCGCAGGCCCTGCCTTTCAGGCCGAAGAGGAAGCCTAAAACGCTTTTCACCCTGTCCGAGAATATCTTGGTGGAGAGGAAATCGCTGGCGACGCGTTTATTTATCTCTCCCAGGGTTGGGTACGGGTGGACGGCCGAGGCGAGGGTCGACAGCTTGACGGACCCGTTCATCACGGCAACCCACTCGGCGAGCAGGTTTCCCGCTTCAGATCCGAGTATCTGCGCGCCTATAGGCCGCTCCTTTTCATCGAGGAGCATCTTCACCTTTCCTGTTGTTTCGCCTTCGGCAAGGCTCCTGTCGTTATCGGCGAAGGCCCCGGACCATACGGTATAGTGTATGCCTGCGGCAGAGGCCGCCTTTTCATTCATACCGATACAGGCAAGCTCGGGGTCCGTGTAGGTGACCCAGGGCATAAGCGTGTAGCGGGCCTTTCTCGGGACGTGGAATATGGCGTTAGCCAAGACGATGCCGCCCTCGTAGCCGGCCGCATGGGTGAACTGGTAGACGCCGGTGACGTCGCCCGCCCCGTATATGGTGGGTTGCGTGGTCCGCAGCCTTGCGTCGAGAAAGAGGCCCTTTTCCCCTCGGGCGACGCCGATGTCTTCGAGGCCCATACCGTCCAGGTTTGCCTTCCTCCCGGCAGCCACAAGGAGCACGTCGCCTTTGACGGTCCGCGTCAGGCCGTCATGCGTGAAAGTGACCTCCTTTCCAGACGCAGTCTCTTTCGCTCCCACAACCCGGGCATCGCAGAAGAAGTCGACGCCTTCCCCCCGGAGCACGCCCATGACCGCGTCCGCCATGTCCTTGTCGTCGTTGGTCATGATTTGACCCGCAAACTCGATGATCGTCACCTTTGTGCCCAGCCTCGCAAAGGCCTGGGCAAACTCGACCCCTATCGGCCCGCCCCCGACAATCACCATCGAAGCGGGGAGGGTTTCCAGGGAATAGATATCCTTGTTGGTGATGAAGCCTGTCTCGCTTAAACCAGGGATGGGCGGAAAGGCGGGGGACGAGCCCGTGGCTATCACCCAGGTCTTGGCGGAACGGCGCGACCCGTTGAGGCTGACCGAGTGCTCGTCGGCAAAAGCAGGCGTCCCATACTCCACCCTGACGCCGAGGCCGCAGAACCTCTCTTCCGAGTCGTGCGCCTGAACAGCGGCGATCACCGCCCGGATCCTTTCGGCGATCCCGGCATAGACGGGCGGCCCGATAGTCGCCCGGGGCAGACCGAAGCGCCTCGTCTCTTTCATCAGGTGATAGACTTTGGCGGTCTTGATCAACGTTTTGCTCGGCACGCACCCGTAGTAGAGGCAGTCGCCTCCGAGCCTGTGCTCTTTCTCCACGAGAATCACGCGTGCGCCCGCTCTCGCCGCCCCGGCGGCGACGGTGAGCCCTGCCGCGCCCGCGCCCAGTATCCCGATATCGAAATCATAGTGCGCCATGTGTCGCTCCCTGTCGGTGCGTTCGTCGTACACCGAGCTGCATTCAAAGGCCCGTCGAACAGGGTTGCCTAGCCCCCGTCTTTTCCCATACTAAGATCAATATAGGACTTCACGTCGCAAAAACAACGATGAATGCTAAATAATCGCTACCGGAGGTCGCCCAATGGCCGGACGCACCGGACGAACGCCTTTTCGCCGCTTGCGGAGTATATTCTCGCGACCTCTCTTCCTTGAGCGGGGCGATAGTTGAATGGGAGCAGTATTGTAGGGTCTGCGGACCAGTACAGGTCAAAATGGGCATAGACATCACGCGAATGTCTCGGCATCGTCAATTGGAGGGCCACGGCTGTCTCTCCCTCGACAGGTTTCGGTAAACGCCAGTCGGCGTGGTCACCAAGCCGCAAATTCCTGCAGTACTGCTGCGCTTCCGCGAAGGTGGCCTCCTTCTCGTTATCATCCTGCTGCCACATGAGCCGCCGCCTCGTGTCCGTGATCGTGCCGTCCCCCTTATCCACAAACCTTTCCTCGGCGACGAACAGAGGTCCCCTGGATACGTCCGTCTGTTCCGCCGACAAGGTCATATACGGCCGGCCGAGAAGGGCGAGGAGCAGACCTATGAATAAGGGAGAAAATCGCCTGATAGCTCGCATCTTCGTCTCCTCCTTTGTAAGTTTTGAGCAGTTTATAGGTCCTATAGGTCGTATCCGACCGATCCGACCGATGAACGGGTGTCAACGACTGAACCGTGCGCGTCCGGGAAGAAGTCTTGCCATAACCCCGGCTGTTGCATAGCACGCGCCGAGGAGGACGACATCCGTCGGGCCCACGGGTAAATCCCAAAGATATGCGATCCAGAACCCGACGAATGCCGCCGCCCCGCCGAGCAAAGAGGCAATCGCCGTGAACTGGCGCATGGTGCGGCTGAAAAGGTGTGCCGTCAGCGCCGGGATCAGCAGGAACCCAAAAGCGATGAGAGGACCCACGCTGAGCACCGCCATGGAGACGGTGAAGCCGATCAGCAGATAGAGCAGCACGTCCCAGAACACGACACTTTTGCGAAGGGTGATCGCCATCTCCCGGTCGAAGGAGACCAGGAGCAACTCCTTGTGAAACAATCCCAGGGCGACGAGGACGAGAGAGAGCGTTGCCCCTGTGAGCACGAGATCAAAATTGGAGATGGTGATGACCTCTCCTTTCAGCATATCGAGCCAGCCGATCTCGCCGTAAGGGTTTTTTGCAAGCAGCAGGATGCTCAATGCGCCGGCTACCACATAGGCGGCGCCGAGTCTGCCTTCGGCCTGCCCGACCCCGCGCCGCTCAAGAAAGGCGAGCACCAGGATGGCCGCCAGGGAGAACGTCATCGAGCCTGCGAAGGCGAGGGCGTGCACGCTGGCCGAGCCGTGGTCCGCCAAAGGGACCCCGAGCCACAAGGGTAGGGAGAGCGCGACGGCAACGCCCGTAGAGGAGATCTGCGGCAGCGCCACACCCATGAAGACCAGCCGGCGCATCACGAGAAACACCCCGACGAGGGGGCACGAGAAACCGACGAGCACACTGGTATAGACCGAATTACGCAGGAGAAAATCGGGTGAGAGGATCAGGCGCAGCGCTTCCATATTACTTGATCTCCATTTCAAAGATCTCCGCCATCCTCTCCGGCGTCAACAGCTCGGATGCCTTGCCCTGGAACACCTTGCCGTTATGGAGCCAGATGACAGTCTGAGCGTACCGGCGCACGGCACCAAAGTTGTGCGTGACGAGGAGGACCGCGATCTGTCTCTCCTCGCGGATCTGCGCAATGAACTCCAGCACGGCGCGCGATGCCTCATGGTCGACGCCTGCGGTAGGCTCGTCCAAGAGGAGGATGTCGGGGCGCGTTGCCAGTGCCCGGGCGATGAGCACCCGTTGCTTCTGACCGCCGGAGAGATCGGCAAACCGCGTACCCGCAAACCTGTCGGCCCCGGCAGCAGCCAGGCACGCCCATGTGTCGGCGCGCTCGGACGCCGGAACAATGTGCCCCGGCCGGACCCGGCCGTAGGTACCCATCAGGGCGACGTCAAAGCCCGTAAGCAGATAAATCGGATCGAACTGAATGAACTGGGGGACGTAGCCGAAGACAGGCTGTATCCCATCGGGGGCCGTGCTGATGCGGCCCGCCACCGGTGGAAGCAGCCCGAGTACCGTCTTGAGCAGGGTTGATTTTCCCGAGCCGTTGGCGCCGAGGACGGCCGTGAAGCTGCCGCGGGCGATGAAAAGCGAGATACCCGACAGCACGGGCCGGCCGTTGTAACCGATACTCAGGTTGTCGAGCGTGATGAGCGCCTCATTCATTGAGCACTCAGGCGTGTCCGTTGGTAATGAGAGTTCGCACATCGTATTTCGTGCCTCGTCATTTCTTTGCGCGGCCGGCGGTGACCATCGTCTGTATAATATAATCCATCATTTTCATGTATGTCTCCGTATGGGGTACGCCGCCGGGCATGATGGGCAGCGTTATCATCGTTGCGCCTGTCTGTTGCGCGACGCGCTTCGGCACCTTTTCGGGAAATTGCGGCTCCCGCACGACGACTGTGACATGCTCGGCCTTCATATTCACGATCAGCTCCTCGATGTGGCGCGGGGTCGGATCGATGCCCGGCCTCAGACTCGATTGTCCCGAAGTAGACCAAGCCTAAGCGCTCGGCGAAGTAGGGCCAGTGCTCGTGGTAGGAGACGAACTTTATGCCCCTTATCGGTGCGACCGCCTTCTCCCACTCGGCGATCTTGGCGTTGAGCCTGGCAAGATAGGCATCGCGGTTAGCCGCATATTCCGCTTGATGTTCCGGGTCGAACGTCGCCAGGGCCTTGTAGATGTTCCCGATGACGGTCTTCGCAAGCACCGGATCGAGCATGTAGTGCGGGTTGCCGTAGGGATGCACGTCGCCCGCGTAGTGGTCGGTCGATTTGGGCACATCGAGCGGCATAATATTCTTCGAACAGTCTATGTAGCCTGACCTGTCTCTCTGGATGCGCGGATTCTTGCTCGCCTCTATCAGGGCAGGCAGGAAGGCGTGCTCGCAGTCCAGTCCCACGAGGAGCAGCAGGTCGGCCCGGTTCATCATCGGCACGAAGCTCGGCTTCATGGGGACCCCGTGCGTGTCTTCGACGCCCGTGGCAAGACTTCCCACCTCGACCCGGTCCCCGCCGATATTGCGTGCAAGGTCTGCCAGGTCGGTCAGGGTCGCGACAATGCGGACTTTACCGGCCGCATGGGCGGGTAACGCGACAGCCAGAAGCCCGATAAGTGCGACGAGCGACAACAAAAGCAAAAATTTGGGTTTCATAGGTAAGTTCCTCCTCCTTTCTCGACTTAGCGCTGCTGCCAGCCATGCGCGTGGGAACCGATGATCCACGCCCATTGCAGATAGACGGCATCGCTGGGCTTCAGACCGGTGGCAACGTTGTTGTCCGTGTGCGTGTATTGCAGCCGGAGCTCGTTCCAATGGCTCAGGTACCAGGTGATATACGGAGAATACGCGGAAGTTCGGGCTTGATCGTTCTGGCTGGACTCCAGCCATTCATACAGGAACCCGACAGTCCATTCCCGATGAAATCTGTAGGCAAGATACGAATAGAGGCCGAGGGAGCCGACGGTGCGGTTGGAGAAGGTACCGTCCGCTGCGGTGACGTCATAACGGTTGCTGCTCTTGAGCACTTCAGTGCCCCAGGTAACGCTCTTGAATTGGTTGTTCTGGAGCGGCCGGTAGGCGAGCACCAGGTCTACGCCTGTCAGGCGGCGCTCGCGTTCGGCGAAGACGCTGCCGTCGGGTTGGGTAAACACCGCGTTCGGGTTGTTGGTGTTAGGATTCAACAGGCCCGAGAGGCCGGGCTCGAGTGAGATATTGGGCGTCAGGTCGAAATACGTGGACGCGCGGCCCCAAAAATCCAATCCTCCGAAGGGACGGAAATCCGCGACATTGCTCGGCGTGCCTCCGAACTGCGTCCCGGCGCCCATGGTCAGGCTCACGTAATGGGGGATCGGCAGCAGGTAGTTGACCTGTACCCCGTCTGTCCTCGATTCGCCGCCTATGTACTGGTCGAGCACCAGCGGACGGTTCACGAAAGGCAGTTCGTGATCGTGGATATACCCCAACCGGCCGAATTCGCCGAAGAAGCGTCCCCCCTGAACCGTCAGGTTCCAGGGCAGAGAGGTCGAGACGATCGAGGCCTCCTCCACCCCTGACGTGGCTTCGCCGGTGATCGGATCGAGAGAGGTGTTCATCACTATGTACCCGTGCGCAAAAGGATCGACCGATGCGGCCGCGTTCAGCTCTACCGACCGCAGGAACGCGTCGTACCCTCCGCGGGCGTTGCTGCTGTTGCCCGTCTGACTCGACGGCCGGTTGTTATAGGAAAAGACTGACTCACCCACGAACCCGATGGAAGGGTTAAAGACGCTGGGAACGAACTTCTTCTGCGTTTCGGCTACCTGATCCACCCGCTCCGTGAGCTCCTGCACCTGCTGCTCCAACTTTCCCGGCGCCGTCGCTGCTTTCGCCTCATTACCGGCGGCGGGGGCAGGAGCTTGGGGATGGGTGACTTCTGCCTTTAACTGTTCGATCAACTTTCGCTGCTCCTCAATGGCCTGCTCCTGTTTTTTCAGTGTTTCCTGCAGGTTTTTGAGTTCCCTGACCGTTTGTTCCTGTTTTTTCAGAGTGTCCTCGAGGACTTTTATTCGATCATCCATCGTCTGTGTCTGGGTCTGGGCGAATGCGCCCGATGCAAATATGAGTAGTAAGATGAGTGCAATCATGGTTCTCATGGTAACACCTCCGTCGGTTGAGTGCTCTTGCGGACGGTCTTTTAGTCTCTTTGGATTAAGGGCACGGGCCCTTCAATGTGTGGATGCTACGCGGGCGGCGCGCGGTTCGAGTACGGAGCACGATGAAGACGGGGAAGACTTGCCGCATGCTCCGAAAAGACAGGGGGGAGGGCGGAAGCCGGCGCTGAGATATGAGGAACATCTTGAAAAACCAGCGTTGAATAGTGGGCGACGTGAAAACAAATAGAACAGTCTGCATGGTGCTCCCCGTCCGCATGGTGATGAAACGCAAGTCCCATGGCGCAGAGACAAAAACAGATGCAGAGAAAGAGGGCTAGTTTTCGACGCATGAGACGCATTATACCATCATCACCTGTTCAAATAGAAATGATTTCTATTTAAACAGGTGATCCAGTTAAAGTCAATCACAATCTTTTCAGATTCCTGGGTTCATTTTACCGCTGCCAGGCGGTTATCGGGACAATGAGGCCGCCTGATGGGAATATGGCGACCCGGGCCTTTGGGTAGGCCTTTTCGAGCAGCCCCAGGCCTTCTTCAAGAGAGGACGCATGTTCGAACCCCATCGCGGCGGCCTGGGCCCGAGAGGCCAGGGGCGACACGAAAATCGTCCGTATGCGGGGCCGCAGGATAAGGCACTTCATGGCCATATTGAACTCTACGGGCTTGTCCGGCAGAAAAGGCATCCCCTTTGACATGGCTTCGGTCACGTACTGTGCGGAGTGGTTGCGGGACCTCTCCCTGACGACCTCAAAGGAGGTAATAAACTCCTCCGACATAGGGGTGACGGTAGGGGCCATAAGGAGGATTGCCCCGGTCTCTTTGGTGACGATGTCGGTCGCGCTCAAGCCCTTGCAGAACTGGTGCGCATGGGTGTGGGGATAGGTCGAGGCGATCGTGACATCGACCTTTTCGTCAAACCTGGCCCCCAGCTCCTGAAAACATATGTCGACGGCCGCTCCAAAAGCCTTCTCCAGGCTGCCGCCTACTATGCGTATCAACTCCGCCCGCTGGTTATACACGCAGTTAATGGAAAAGGTGAGCCCTACGGACCGGGCGGCCTTCATGCTGTCTTCGTGGAAGGGATTTCCCTCTGTAATCCCGGCCACCGCACGCGGGTGAATCGTCTGCTTCATATGGTGGTCCCTTATGAACTCAAAATTGGCGACGCCGGGCATGACAATCTTGGGTCCGCCTCCGTACCCGGCCATGGGGTGCGGCAGGATGGAGCTGATGCCTATCTTTACATCCGCATAGGCCACCTCCGGATTTATTTTCAGCACCCTCTCGTTGCCGGGGATCGACACCGGCACGAGGTTGTCCTGCCACGCGTTGTGCTGTACTATCCTGTAGCCCGTTGCAATCTCCTGCCCCAGTCTTGTCTCAAGGTCCTCCTTCTTCATTGGAGCGTGGGTTCCAAGGGCGACAACGATGGTGATATGCTCGCGCGAAACACCGGCTTCCGCCAAATGAGGGAGCAGCACCGAAAGGATCTCCGCCACCGGAGTGGGACGGGTTGCATCGTCCACGATGACGGCAACCCTCTTTGCCCCAGCCGCCAGCTCTTTCAACGGCGGCGCACCTGCCGGCTCGATGAGGGCTTCCAGGGTCAACTGTGTTGCCGAGGGCAGGGGGCCTGCCCCTTTACTTTCCACGAAATGAGAAACGGTCCACCCTTCGGGAGGTGCGAAGAATTGTTTCTTATCCCGGCTCAGATCAAGATGATACTTTTCCTTCATTGTATACCCTCCCTCGCCCGGACCCGTTGCGACCGCTCATTAAAAGGTAAAGGACCTGCCGATTATACCAGAACTCCTTCGTACGATAAAGACCGTGTCGTATGCCCTAGTCAACGGCCGGAAGACTGACGACGACCTTGGTCCCTTCCCCTTTTTCGCCGTAAATCTCCAGCGTCCCATGGTGCTTTCTTGCCACCAGCCTCGCAATGGGGAGACCGAAACCCGTGCCCTCGGCCTTTGTTGAAAAAAACGGGGTGAATAATCTCTCGCTGTCGTCTAGCGGAGGCTCCCCTGAGTTGAATAACTCGACCCGGATGTTATGGGGCGGGACATCTTCACGCTGAGACGAAACCCTCACAAACGCCTTTTCCCTCCCTGCCGCTTCCATACTGTTCTCGATGAGGTAGTAAAAGAGGTACTCCATCCATTTCCCATCGCCTTTCACATAGCGTGCCTGCTCCTGCACCTCGACGTGGACGGCAACGTGCGAGTACATGCCCTTGTCCCTGACTCTTTCAAGGACGGAGGCGATCACGCCTTCAACATCGACCGCGTGAAAGCCGGGCTCCTCCTGAAAGATATCCATATAGACCTTGATGTCCCTGACCATGTTTTCGAGCCTCTGGTTTTCGCCCATCAACATTTGATAGACGTCATATTCCCTGGTCCCCTTTTCGACCTTTCCCTGCAGCCTTCTTATGTTCCATCCGATTACCATGGCGGGATTTCTCACCCTGTCCGCGACCTCCCTCATCACCTCTATATCGCAGCTTATCGTATTCTCGATATAGGCACTCGTTTCAGCCAGAAGACAAAGATCGAGCTTCTTGTTTATGGCGGAAAGGGCCAGGTTTCTTTGCTCGGGCGGAACCTCTGTTGCCACTATTTTGTGGCAGAATTGTCGTATCATCGCGAAACCGAGGTTCGAAAACCTCTGGTCGAGGCTTACCTCGACGTGCCTTACTCCTACGCCCCAGAGATACGCGAGGAATTCATCGTCCGGCCTCGACTGGAAAAACGATGCGAACCACCCTGCCCATACGCGCTTCATATGGCCGGGCGTCTTTTCTGCATCCAGGAGCGGCCTGGTATCTTCTATATCATGGAAGAAATCATAGAAATACTCTGCGAACACATCTTTCTTGCCGACGAATAGTTGTGTCAGCTCTTCGAGGAGCGCTCCTTCGTTCTCACGGATACCGATCATGTCGAGAAAAAGGCGAAGCTTTTGATGAGCAGACGTCGGTGTCACTCTCTCTTGTCCTCAATATAGTATAGCATGCCGGAAAGGGGAAGACGCGGCAAAGCAGCCCAAACTATGGTATATTTTTGAGGCGGGTAAAAGGCGGAGGTGACGGACATGTTGATCGGCATCGACGTGGGTGGTACCTATACGGATGGGGTGCTTTTCTCGGAAGGGACGGTGATCCACAGCGTCAAGCGTCTTACGGACGAGAGTGATGTGAAAGGGACACTCCTTTCCGTGCTGGATGAGCTTCTCGTCCACGGGAAAGCGGAAAATATCCAGAGGATCGTTCTCAGCACCACACTGGTGACCAATCTGTTGGCCACGGGACAGGGAGAACGTACGGCACTCCTGCTTCTGCCCGGCAGCGGGCTCCCCTTTTCCGCCTACCGGATCAGCCCCGATACCTATTTCCTGAAAGGCGGCATCGATTTTCGGGGGAGAGAGATCGAAGCTCCGGACGAAAGGGAGATCGAAAAGGTCCTGCGGGAGATTGACCGGGCGGGCATTCAGAGGGTGGCTGTTGCCGGGAAGTTTTCCAACCGTAACGACCGGCAGGAAATGCTCGTCAAAGAGATGATTCAGGCGCGTTATCCCCATATGGATGTATGCACCAGCAACGATATTTGCGGACAGCTCAATTTCCCGCGCCGAGCCGTGACCTGCTATTATACGGCGATGACGATGAGGGAGTGGAACCGCTTTGCCGATGGGATCGAGACGGCCGCAGGCGCCATGATTCCGGGTTGCGAGCTTCATATCTTAAAGGCCGACGGCGGCACCACGACCCTGGAAGCCAGCCGGAAAAGACCATGCGAAACCGTGTTTTCAGGGCCTGCGGCCAGCACCATGGGCAGCGCGGCCTTATGCCGGGAACCTCTGAACTCCGTTGTCGTAGATATCGGCGGAACCACGTCCGATATCTCCCTGCTCATCGAGGGAGAACCCCTCTTCGCATCAAAGGGGGCCTTGATCGGAGGGCATCTGACCCACATCCATTCCTTTGCCGTCAATTCCATTGCCGTGGGTGGAGATAGTCCCGTGTTTCAGGAGTCAGGAGAGCTAAGGGTAGGGCAGGTGCGCCTCGGGGCGGCGGCCTGTTTCGGGGGAGAAACGCCCAGCGTGACCGATGCGTTTAACGTGCTCCTGGGCTTGAATATTGGAGATCAAAGGGCTTCGCAGGAAAAGCTTGAGGCAGTCGCCGGAGCGGGCGGGCCTTTCTCTGGAGGGGCTTTGCCGCAGTGTTGCCGACCGGGTGATAGAGGCCTTAAGGGAAAGCATTCAAGAGATGTTCCGCCGTTGGGAGGATGAGCCTGCGTATAAGGTCTGGGAAGTGGTAAACCGTAAGAGGTTTGTCCTCCACCAGGTTATCGGTATCGGTGCGGCGGCGCCGGCCGTTGTCCCCATGCTGGCCCGCGAACTGGGCGTTACGCATTTCCTGCACCGCTATTCACCGGTGGCCAATGCCTTGGGCGCCGCGGTAGCCCGGCCCACGCAACAGGTGCTGGTCCATGTGGATACCCAGAACGGGGTGTACACCGTATCGCCGGGAGGGCTCAGCGGCACCCTTGAGAAGAGCGATTACCAGATGCAGGACGCAAGGCAACTGGCCCAACGCATTCTTGAGGAGATCGGCCGTGAGAGGGGCCTTTCAGCCTACGCGGATGAGGCCAGGGTCTACCTGGAGGAGCAGTTCAACGTCATTCGGGGTTGGCGCCTGGCGGGGAAACTCTTTGACGTAGGCATCCAGATCGCGCCCGGGTTCATTCATGGATATGAGGGGGTGGCACGATGAAGCCGACGGGCGTGCTCTTCTTTCCGGCTTTTGACTGGGCCATCAGTCCCACCCATCCCGAACGGGAAGAGAGGCTGCTCTATACCCGCGACCAGATCTTTGAAGAGGGGATCATGGATATGCCCGAGGTCAGGGAGTATCATCCCCGCCTCGCCACGGCCAAAGAGATATCCCGCGTCCACTTCTGTGTCCCCGACGTGGAGAGCCGCGTCACGCAGGCACACCTGGTTTCTGCCGGCTCGGCCCTGGTAATGGCCGATGCCTTCATGCAGAAAGAGGTGAAGAATGCCTTTGCCATCATAAGGCCCCCGGGTCACCACGCCATGACCGTGTCGCACGGCAACCGTGGTTTTTGCGATATCAATAACGAGGCCGTCATGGTGGAACACCTGCGCCGCAGGTATGGCATAAAACGTCTCGCCATTGTCGATACGGACGTGCATCACGGCGACGGGACACAGGAAATCTTCTGGGATGACCCCGACGTGCTCTTTATCTCCTTCCATCAGGACGGGCGGACCCTCTATCCGGGGTCCGGTTTTACCGAAGAGCTGGGCGGCCCCCTTGCCTATGGCACCACTATTAACATACCCATGGCGCCGGGGACGACAGACACGGGGATCCACTATATCCTGGACACGCTGGTCTTGCCCATCCTTCAGGAATTCAAACCCGAGCTGGTGATCAACTCTGCCGGTCAGGATAACCATTGCAGCGACCCTCTTGCCAACATGAGCTTCACGGCCCAGGGCTATGCGGTTCTCAACCGGAAACTGCGGCCGGACATAGCCGTTCTGGAGGGAGGATATTCAGTGGAGACGGCCCTCCCTTACATCAATATGGGCATCATCATGGCCATGGCGGGGATCGATTTTTCCAACTTGCGTGAACCCGATTACGACCCGGCCCGCTTCAGGGAATCCCCGGGGAATATGGACTACATCAAGGCCCTCGTGGAAAAGCAGTTGGCCGTCTTCCGGGGGAGGGCGGAAGCGGTGGAGAGGCGCCGGGGCCGGGGCCGTATCCTGGAGACAACGTCGCGCGGAATATTCTACGACACCGACGGCCTCCGCGAGCAGCAGCGCGTGGGCCTGATGATCTGCCCGGACTGCTGCGGTTTTCGGACAATAGCATCAGCGGCCGTCCAGGCGAGCGGACGCCGTTACACGGTCTTCTGCGTCTCGCTGCCCGCCGCCTGCTGCAAGCTCTGCAGCGATGAGGCCCGTCGCAGCTATGAGGAGACGAAGGACCAGGCCGGATATGACTACACCTACCTGCAGGACCGCATCAAGGATGAGTTTCGTACCTTCGACAATAAGACGGGGCAGGAGACCGTGCTGTAGTATCGATTTTTGATTGCCTGCCCCATCGACTTTCTGCTACCATGGAGAGGGTGCGCAAAAAACCGGCTTTCAAAGGAGGGGGTATGAAAGGGAAAGAGATGGCTTGCACTGGTCCTTTTTGTCGGCATAATGACGCTCACCGGCGCAGGATACACCGAGGAGAGGCCGATCAAGCTCGGCGTGCTGTTTGTCATGTCCGGACCCATGGGGGGTTACGGCAAGCACGGCCTCCAGTCTGTCCAGATGGCCGTGGACGAGATTAACCGGTCGGGCGGCATCCTGGGCAGGAGAGTGGTGATCGTCAGCGATGACACAAAACTGAACGGCCAGCGGGGTTCGGAGATCGCCAGGAGGTTCTGCACGGAGGAGCGGGTCGATTTCATCATCGGGCCCACTTCCAGCGGCGTTGCAGCCGCTGTATCGCGGATAGCGGCCGATCAGCGGAAAATCCTCGTCCTTACGCAGGCAGCCGCCGACTCCCTCACGGGTGACCTGTTCAGCCCCTACCAGTTCGCGACCATGAGCAACGCCATGATGCATGCCAGGGCAGGGGCCTACTACGTGGCGGCAAGACCTTACAAACGATGGATGTGCATCGGTCCCAACTACAATTACGGGTGGGATTCATGGGCACAGTTCAAGGCAAAGCTGAAGGCCCTCAGGCCGGACGCCGAATTCGTGGGTGAGGTGTGGCCGAAGCTCACCGAGACCGATTTCACGCCCTTCATAAAGCTGATTATGGAAGCGAAGCCCGATGCGGTCTGGTCTCCGTTGTGGGGAATGGACGCGGTCAACTTCATCAGGCAGGCTCTCCCCTACGGCCTCTTCGATACGATCAAGTTTGTCTTTCCCGACGGCGCTGCCCTGGAGACCCTCATGCCCCTGGGCAGGAAGATGCCGGAAGGCACTTTGGTCTCGGCCCGTTACTTCTTCCTTACGCCCGATTCCGAGATGAACAGGGGATTTGTGAAGAACTATCTGGAGAGGTTCAAGGAATATCCCGACTATATGGCAGAGGAGACCTACGCAGGCGTCTACTTCATCAAGGCCGCGGCGGAGCGGGCAGGCTCGGTCGACGCGGACAAGATAATAGCGGCCGTCGAGAGGGAGCCGCTCGCCTGGGAGACGCCGGAAGGCTGGAAAATCATGAGGAAAGAGGACCATGCGGTCGTAGAGGACGTGGTCTGGGGGGAGACGGCCTACAGCGGCACCTACGGCTTTGGGGTGCTGAAAAACCTCCAGTCAATCCAGGCCGAACAGATCTGCCGGACCCCCGGCGAGCTTAAAGGGGTCCGGGAAAACTACGCCAAGAGGCTCAAACAGGCTAAATAGACCATTCTCATCGAAAGCGGACACGCTCAGGCCGCTGAAAGTGCGGCCGCGCACCGTTCGTCATGAGCCGTCTTTCCGTCACGGGATGGGGATGTCGCTCCCTCCGTGGCTGATCTTGTCCTTGCGCCTGAAGTCATCGGGCGATAAGGCCGGCTCCCCGGTGACGATGCTTTTCAGTTTTCTGATCACCTCATGGTCTTCTCCGAGGACAGGGAGAAGCGACTGTATCGCCCTGCCGATCGTCCCGTTGCACAGGTCCTGAAATTCCCCACTCGCCTCCTCGGGGAGCATTTTGTACCCCTTCACGACGTGGTCGACCCATACGGGCAGGTACGATGCCTTCATCTCCTTCGGGTAGACGTACCCTTCGAGAGCGCCTGCCTTTGCCGCGAAATCGTAGACATCCCGATAAATGCTCATTGCCGCCTCCTTAATTATGACTA
Organism: uncultured delta proteobacterium; assembly: GCA_963768735.1. GTDB lineage: Bacteria > Desulfobacterota > Syntrophorhabdia > Syntrophorhabdales > WCHB1-27 > BOG-1155. The sequence goes on from CAVYJH010000003.1 coordinate 1,325,392, forward strand.
AATCTAGCACATGGCCGCGGGCGTGTCAACGGCGGAGGGTGGGGGCATATTGAGGACATTGTCCCAAAAAAAACCTTAAGCCGGTCGATCACTGTCCGAAAACATATACAGAAGGAGTGAAAGCGCCGTTGAGATACTCAACGGAAAGCGCACCTGTATGAAGCCCTCGTCGTTTCCGAATAGGGATTCACGGCTGAGCGGCGTGGCGACCGTACCACGGAAGCAGATGACAGACATGTCTGTGGGCGAAGTTCTCTGAGAGGCTATCGTGACCTGGTACATTCTCCGGGACCAAGGGAAGGAAGGACCCTATTCTGACGAGGAACTGCGAGGGTTCCTCGAAGCAGGCTCGGTAAAACCTTTCGATCTCCTGTGGAAACCCGGCCTTCCCAAATGGGTGTTCGCCGCCGACGTCCCGGGGCTGCCGACGCCGGCTTCATCTCCACCTGCCGGTCCCTGTTCCCCAACCTCCGGGACGGAGAGATTCAAGGGAGAGGCGTCTGCGTCCGAGCCATGTGATCCGGTCAGACCTGCGGTGTCCCACCCGGATGCCCCTCTTCAGTCAGACGCGCCAAAAGGCAGGACTCGTCATGGAGGCTACATGCGTCGCCACTGGCGGGGAGAGCTATCGTTGCCACGCTCTTATTGGATCAATGGCGTTCTCCTCACCTTCGGCTTTACCGCTGCGGTTCGGATCATACCGTGTGACTGGATTGTGGGCGCAGCTCCCAGGTTGTATTCGGCCGCGGTTATCGGCCTATGGTTTCTGATAGCGGCAACAAGCTTGTGGCAGCTCGTCGGAATATGGTCTTCGGCCGGAACGTTCCTGCGCGAAGGAAGATCGAGAGTATGGGGAAACGCCGCAAGGATCGCAACAATACTATGTTCCCTAGGTACCGTCGTGAATTTCGCGACAGCGGGAATACCTCAGGTGGCTGAATACGTCAAGATCGTCGCGGGCAGGGATCAGGCTGCGACGTACCAGGTGCGCGTGCTCAGAGATGCCACAGAAATCGAGATCGCAGGATACATCGGCTTCGGTCTTACGAAGGAGGTGCGCCGGACCCTGGATGCGAACCCAAAGGTCCGCCTCGTTCATCTGAACAGCAGCGGCGGACGGGTTGTCGAGGCGCGCGCCCTTCGTGATCTCATCGATTCGAGGAAGTTGTCGACCTACACCTCGTCGGGCTGCGCGAGCGCCTGCACCCTGGCCTATGCCGCCGGGCAGAAGCGCCTGATCGCGTCAAATGCGCAGCTTGGTTTTCACCAGTACTCGTTCCCCGGGCTGAAGGAATCGGCGTTTCAAGGTGAATACGAGAAAGATAAGCGTGATTGGTTGTCACGCGGTTTTGCCAGAGACTTTGTCGACAGGGCCTTCGCAACACCGAGCAACCGGTTGTGGAAGCCGTCTCACGAGGAGCTCTTTGAATGGGGCGTCGTTACGGGATACCCCGAAAGCGCCGATGTGGCGGTTTCCGGATTCAGGCCAGGGCAGATCGAGACCGTGGAAGCGGACGTTGCAAAGATACCGTTATACGCAGCCCTTAAGATGTGTGAACCGGGCGTGTATGAGCAGCTCCTTTCCGAGTTCAGATCCGGGGTGCAGCAGGGAAGAAGCATGGAGGAACTGCGGGAGAAAACGCTGCCGCTTTTGAAGTCGGTGTACAGGAAAAGGCTGCCCTATGGGTCCGATTCCGCGCTTCGTTCCTTTGCCGGCCTGCTGTTGGAGCAGATGAAGGTGCTCTGTTCCGTCGATCCTGCACTCTGCTATGACTACTTGTGGGACGAAGACCACGGAGCCGATGTGACGAGATATTTCTCACGGGAACTCATAGAGAAGGAATCTGCCGTAATGACGGAGGTAATCAGATCTGCCTCGGAAGGGACAAACCAGCCGCCGGGCCGGAGACAGGTCGAAGGCCAATTGCAGCGGGTCTTTGCGTCCCTGGCCGGCCGTTATGGGGATGACGTGGGGATGCTCGTTGACAGGGAGCGGGGTAAAGCACACAAGGCCAGAACCTGTGAGCTCACCTGCGAGTTTTACCGGGAGATTCTCTCTTTGCCGGAGCAGGACTCCGGTCCGCTGCTGCGCTTCATATTCGCCGGTCTGAAAGCATGAAAGCAGTTTTTTGCGGAAGTATCAGGCGCCCTCCCCACCTCCGCCTCCTCAGATCCGGCACTTGTGCCATCTGCAGGGGGGCCAACGGCCGACGAAACCCGTCCTAGGCCTTCCTGAAGGGATAGATTTTGCTCGACCGAGGCGATAGCAAGTGTTACAATCGGTAATGATTGCGTGAATGGGGGGCTGAAGGATGGGGTTGACGTGAAGAGCCGTGAAGAAGTCCTGGAGATCCTTGCCGCTGTGAAGCCTGAGTTGCAAAAAGAATTCAAGGTCAGGAGAATAGGACTCTTCGGATCATACGCCCGGACGGAGCAGGGTCCGGACAGCGACGTAGATGTCCTCGTCGAGGTCGATCCATCTATCGGATTGGAATTCGTAACCCTCGCGGAAAAGATAGAAAAGCACGTGGGGCTCCGTACGGAGGTTGTCTCCTCACGTGCCATAAAGCCCAGACATCGAAAGCTTATCAAAAAGGACGTGATCTATGTCTGACCGTCCCGTGGCCCTCCTCATCGAGGATATATGGGAGGCAACGGGAAAAGTTTCCCGCTTCACAAGAGACATGACGGCGGACGGATTTGCGAGAGACCAGAAGACTACGGATGCCGTCGTCAGAAACCTTGAAATCATAGGTGAGGCCACCGGCAGGCTCCCCGCCTCGTTCAAGCAGAAGCATGCCGAGATTGAATGGGCCAAGATTGTCGGCCTTCGTCATCGTATCGTGCACGAGTACTTCAGCGTCGATCTGCAAATCGTTTGGCACATAATACAGGAAGATATCCCTCTACTCATGAAAGCGTTAAAAAAACTCCGTCAGGCTTTAAAAGCCAAGCCCTGACGAAGGGGCAAGGGGGTCAAATCTTTATCCTTGAGTTTGTGCGGTGGCTAATACAAAGGATAAAGATTTGACCCCATACCCATACAAGTTTAAGAGATGCGGCAAGGTCTGCTTCCTGGAAGCGTTACGCCTGAACCTGTTCGGTTGATAGCAGAATTGGAATGGTAACGCTGAATGGAGGCAAGAAAAGGCAGGACCATTTCTGGCCCTGCCCGTACACCGGCTTATTCTGACGCTATTTCCTGAGGCTTCTCCCCAGTCCCACGAGGCCCATGAGGCCCGGCGCAAGAAGAAGGATGCTCGGGGGAAGAGGAACTGCGGTAATCCTCGGGTCCGCATAGGCTGTCAGACAGGCTTGAATCAAGACCGGACCCTCGTAGTAGGTCACCAGCAGGTCGTGGGATCCTGCGGTGAGGTTTGTGCTGGCAAATGCAGCCGTGGGGCCGTGCCCATTACCATTATTTACAACGAGATTGCCATCGATGTACAGGGCTGACCCGTCGTCGGAGAAGGTCCCGAAGGAATAATTACCAGCCGTAGAAACGGAAAAGGTGGTGGTAATCTGCGTAACGAAGTTCTGGTAGCCCAGTGGGTACCATTGGCCGCTACTCGGAACGGCCTCGCTGCCCCATGGCGTAAGGGCAAGGTAAGGAGGGTAGAGGGTCGATGTCACCCAAGGGGCCGTGCCGGTAACCGTAAGTGGTACGCCACTGATATTCGGGGTACCATCTGCGTTGTAACTAGCAACCCCGGCGCCAAGAGCATAATTCCCTGTCAGCGCGTTGGCTTGCCAAGCGGTCAAACAGACCACTGCGACGACCAATAACGATAGTAGTAGCTTCTTCACCTTCGTTCCCTCCCTTGCAGGTGGTTTAGGTTTATCAGATAGAATAATGTTATGCATATAATAACAAATTGTCAAGGAAAAAAGAACGAGGAAAAAAGAACGAGAAATCTTGCCGCACAGCAAAAATATTTCTTGCAGCTTTCCGGCGGCATTCCTTGCCGGGAATAAGCCCTTGAAATCATTGCTTCGTAGGTGAAAGTGTTTTTTTGCGGACGGCTCTTTCCCGGCCGGAGCGATTTCTGATGGATGTACCACCCCCGTGCCACGTGGTTCCTTCCTGCATGAGGTGCGTCCTCGGGTTGGGGGGACACTCCTCTCGCCCTCTTGCTTTCGGAGGAGTGTCCCCCTTCGATTGTTCGATCCGGACACGCCGCGACGACCGCGCCGGGCGCTAGCAAGCGACCGGGCATTGTTGACAGAGAAGGAAGAACCGTATAGAGTACACAAGGACCGGCGTCGCCTCATGGCTTTCGGCGGGGGCGGCTTTCGTCAGGGGGGCGGCCGGTGTGGATCGTAACGCACGGCCCGTTCTTAGAAACGCACGGAAACACTTTGGATCAATCAGCGATACTGCACATTCTCCACGACTCTTTCGGCATTCAGTCCTTTCGCCACGGCCAATGGGAGATTATCTCGTCGGTTTTGAGCAGACAGGATACGCTCGCCGTAATGCCGACAGGCGGAGGAAAATCCCTTTGCTATCAACTCCCCTCCCTCTGCCGGAAGGGAATTACCTTGGTGATAACGCCTCTCATTTCACTCATGCGCGATCAAGTGTCGGCTTTGAAGGCAAAGGGCATCCCTTGCGGCTGCATTAATTCCAGTCAGGACCCGGCCGAAAACAGGCGGGTCTTCCGCGAGCTTAAGACAAGCGATTCATTCCTCCTCTATCTTTCTCCCGAACGGGTGCAGAAACCCGGTTTTGAGCACTGGATAAAAACTGCTCCTCTCTCGCTGTTTGCCGTCGATGAAGCGCATTGTGTATCTCAGTGGGGGCACGATTTCAGACCCGATTACGGCAAGCTCAATCTGCTTCGCGCATCGCGCTCGGATGTGCCCATTCTTGCCACCACAGCCACGGCTACGCCGCAGGTTTTGAGAGACATCGCCAAGCAACTGGCGTTGAAGGAACCGAGGCAGCATGTGTACGGCTTTTATCGCCCCAATTTGTATTACCAGGTCGAGTACTGCGATGACGAGACGGAGAAAATGACGCTTGTCCGGGCGGCGCTGGACGGGACGCCTCAGGGAAGGATCATCATTTATGCGGGCACTAGAAAGCAATGTGAGCATCTTCATGGCGAGCTGTCCGCGAAGTATTCCGGCGTCGATTACTATCACGCGGGGCTTTCAAGCGAAGAGCGAGACTCAATACAAGACAGCTACGACAAAGGCGCCGTCAGAATACTGGTGGCCACAAACGCCTTCGGCATGGGTGTGGACAGCCCGGACGTGAGACTCATCATCCACTATCAGATGCCGGCGAATCTGGACTCGTACTATCAGGAAGTGGGGCGCGCAGGCCGGGACGGTGAGCACTCTACGTGTCTTCTCCTGTACGCAAAGAAAGATCGAGGGCTTCAGTCGTTTTTCATACATGAAAGCAATGCCCCCGTTGAAATTAAACACGCACGCTGGAGATCTCTGGATGCCATCATTCAGTACGCGGAAGGGGGTGAATGCCGCCACTCCGGAATCCTCACCTACTTCAAGGATGTCGATCGGATTCAGTCCTGCGGTCACTGCGATGTATGCGACCCCGGCTCCTCCAGAAGGGTTCCGCATAGGTTCACGGCTCCCGCAAAGACGCCTGCCAGGAAGGGAAAATCAAGGGAGAAAAAGCCCGTCATCGAAAGAATTGCAACGACCTTGAGTGCTCGGGAATCCGAACGGATGAGGGCCGTCAAAGACTGGCGACTCGACTACGCAAGGGCACTGGACATGCCGGCCTTCTTGGTTTTCAGCAACAGAACATTGGAAGACCTGGCCAGAAAGGCCCCCGGAGCCTTAACCGAGTTGGAAGAAGTATACGGACTGGGCCCTCAGAAGATCGAAGCCTTTGGGAAAGAGCTGCTTGAAATCCTCCACGGGGTGGCCTGAAGCCGACGGGCGGTAAAAAACGGTCTATTTGCAGCCCTTTTTCGCCGTGATCAGGTAAAATGGCGTATCGAGCATTATCTCTCTCACACGCACGTCGTGAAGACCAAGGCCCGAGAGAGACTCCTCATAGAACGAGGGGTCGCGGAAATACCTGAAAAAAAGCAGGATCGGGATCGTGGAATAGGGGGGCGTCTGCGTTGGGCCGGCGATGCGGCCCCGTTCAAAAATGAGCAGGGTGCCGCCGGGCGTCAGGGTCCGGGCCGCCTTTCCGATCAGCGTCAAGGCGTCCTTTTCAGGCCAATCGTGGAGCATCGATTTGAAGGATATGAGGTCGAAGCCCGCGGGCAGCGGGTCGGTGAAGGCGTTGCCTTTGATGAAGCGTATCCTTTCGGCCTCGGGCTCGCGGGCCAGGTGTTCCCGTCCTATATCGCATACCAGCGGCAGGTCCAGGATGCTCGCCGCGAGCTCCGGATATTTTCTGCAAATCTGAAGGGCAAACTCTCCGCTGTTCCCACCGATGTCGAGCATCCGCCGATGCAGACCAAAGGCATAGCGACCGGCGCATGAGGCGGCTTCATACCTCGTCAGGGAGGTGGTGATGGCTACCCAGCGTTTTGTCAGCGCGTAATTTTCCGGACTGTACTCGAAGGCACGGCCGTAGGAGAACAGGTCAAAGGTGCGTGAGACGCCGGAAAGTCGGCCGGGCCCGGCAACCAATCCGGTGAAGAGCTCCGTAAAGTCGGGAAGAACGAAGTGCGCAAATTCGAGCTTCGTCTCCAGGAGATCGCGATATCGGAGGGCCTTTATGAATGGGGCGGTGAGCATGATTGTGCCCCTATGCTCCTCGGTGACGTTGTTCAGCCGGAGCAGGCCGAGCAAAAGCGATGCGCCCTGCGCATCCATGGCGCAACGCTTTTCGATTTCCCCCGGCGTGCTCGTCTTGTTCTCGAGGAGATGGTCGATCAGGCCCGTCTCAAAGGCCGTCGCGAGGCTGCGCGCCTCCACGACACCCTTGATGAAGGCATCTACGCGGAGGTAATCGGTCTCCTCAGAATATTCCATAGTAGCCGCTTTTCAGGATCACCAGGTCGCTTCCCTCCATCCTGTAATCGAACCCCACGTCATATTCCAGGTGGTCCAGCACGGACCTGTTCTCTTCCACGAAGGTGATGGTTTTCTCCGGATAGTTGAGTTGTTTCAGAAAAAGGATAAACTGATCCACCTTTATCCCCGCGAAGTAGATGCAGTCGCTCTTCTGTTTGTTGGCAATGCAGATAGTCCTGCAATCCCTGAATTCAGGCCGGACAACGTCATCGATCGCGATTCTTGCGATATCGATATGGGCCGAGCAGGCTACCTTGCCGTAGACCTCGTCGAGCCTGTCTGTGCGCATCGAAAAAGAAGTAGAAGTTTTCCAGCCTGCTTCCATCGGCGGTAAGGGAATAGCAGATGCCGGACGAGACGCCGCTGCCCGGATTACCGATGTACATGTGCAGCTCTTCCAGGTCTTTGCTGCCTGTGGCCACGGCATTGTCGATGTCGAGAGAGAACATGAAATAGAGCAGGTTTTCGTTCGGCCTCAGCCGGCTTGAGACCAACGGCTTCATCGCATCGAGGACGAGGGAGATCGACCTTGTCCTCCTGCTTCTTGCGTAGTCATAGAAGTAGAGCCTCCCATTTGACCTTTTCACCGATGCGCTTCACCCCCCACACCGTGTTCGAGGCGCCTAGGGCTTCCCGTATCTTCAGCACAAGCTGAAACAGGCGGTCGTCGGCCCCTGCCGTGTCAAAAGAATGAAGGAGCAGGTTTATCGACCTGAGCTTATCCGCATAGGGGATAGCCGGCTTGTAAGGCCATAGGGCGTAATTGAAAAAGGTGTCCGCCTCTGTGGTATATTCCGGCTGCCTGCTCATCTGATGGGCGAGAGAATATCCCTCTCATCTCCATATTTTGCGATATAGGCGCCGGAGAGGCCCCAGCACTTCTTCGCTTTGCATGCATCCCTGTAGCCGCAGGCGCCGAAACCGCTCTTCTGCAATGTCTCCCAGAAGACGTCAGGGATAAGAGTCGGGGGGAAATCACTGTCCACAAGAACCGGGTCAGAAACGGGAAGACATTCGGGGAGGGCCTTGAGCACCAGGGGCTTTCGGCCGGAACTCAGAAGGGGGAGCGCGTCGGCGAGCACTGCCAGCAAGTCCTTCATGCTGACGATCAGGTCCTTTGAGTCCCTTTCTTCCATGGGGAAGAAGTTCCAGACATGCATCTCGCTTACCTTCTTGCCTGCTATATGGGAAAGAAGGGCCGGCACGTGGGTGTAGTTAAGACGGGTGAGCACCGTATTCGTCAGTACGTTCACCGGATAGTCCTGAAGATTTCCGATGCCTTCCATTGTTTGATCGTACGATCCCGGCACACGGGAAAGGGTATCGTGGACCTCGCGCGGTCCGTGGACGCTGATGAAGAATTCGTTTACGCCGGCATCGATCAGGCGGCGAAGATAACCTGCGTCGCTCAGTCTTCTCCCGTTTGTCTGTATCTGTATCGTTTCGAAGTAGTCGATGGAGGCAGCGAATTCGACGTACTTCTCCAGTTGAGGAAAGGTGGTGACTTCCGCCCCTGAGAGGATCAGGCGCCTGTATCTGCCGTTCCTGACGATGCCTGTGACGAGCTTCCTGAAGAGATCGAAATCGACGGGCGGCAGTTTTCCCTTTACCGGGGCGAGCATGCATATGACGCACCGGTTGTTGCACCCGTACCATAAAGGAATGACCGTGTATCCGGCGAGGTCTATTCTTGGGCGGTCTATCCGGTTACCCCCGGCTCCCTGTCCCGTTGTCGGCCTGCCCGGCTCCCGGATCCCGGAGATCAATGTTCTTCCACCCCGAAGTGAATGGTAAAAAACGCGCGCCCTTCCCTGTCGGTGCCGCCCGACAGGTGGCCGAACCTCTCTGTCCTGATCGTCTCAAAAAATGTCCGGAACTGTTGCAAAGGGACCGAATAGTAGTGCGCCATTCTTACAAGCAGGGGATAGAGCGTCTCCAATTGTAGGCCCGCCCTGTACATGTTTATGTCGAAAGACCTTCTCCGGTTGTTGTCCTCGGTCACGTCAAGGTAGAGGATTTCCTGCGTGATGCCGGAGGCCGTGTCTACGATGCCCTTCGCTATCTCCATGGGCTCGGCGGAGCGCAATCCGTCAAAGGCAAGAGATACCCTTTCCCTGATGTCCTTAGGGGTAAACGAAGGGTAGCAGGTATAGCGGGCCAGCGCGGCCGCGGCATCGTCTGACGGGTCCCACTTGAAGCCAAGATAGAGGAGAAACGGATAAAGGCGGCCCTTCAGGCTCAGCTCCAGATAGACTTTGTAGACGGTCGCCTTTTCATTCTTTTCAATGCCGAAATGGACGAGTTTTGTGTCGGGCAGGTGTTGCAGGAAGGGCTCCCAAAATAGTTCCGGCAGGCCAAGGTCGCGACAAATAGCGAACAGTTTTTCCCGGGGTAAGGCATCCCTGCGCAGCGACAAGAGGAAGCGGTTCGTGAGCAGGGTGCCGTGGAAGATTTTGAACGAACGCTCAAGACCGAACCCAACGTCAAGACCGTTGATAAGTCCCAGGAGCAGGTCTTTTTCAGGGGAGGCCTTTTCCGCGGCAGTGGCAGACAGGTCGGGGCCGGCCGCTGCGTCGGGCCCGATGGGGCCATAGGTTGCCTCATAACCCCGCAAGGCGTTACCGAGAACGATTGCAAGCCTCTTGGCCATGAAGGGCGTCAGCACGGTGCGACCGAGGAGACCGACCGTCATCTCGCCGGGGGAGTGAGCCAAGGGCTGGGCCGAGCCGAAGGTGATGCTTATCTCCTCCCTGCTTACAGCCACCTCCGTGACATCGGCTTTGAGAGTCCTCGCCTGGGAATCGCGCCACACGATGCGGTCCCCCGACGCCTTTTCGCCGCCCGTCATTGCACTCGGTGTGTTCTTATTGCCGCGTTCTTCCATCCTTTCCGCTCGCGCATGCATATTATTGCACACCTCGGAGTCTGTTATCATGCAAAATATTTCGCGGACGCACGGGACAGGGAGTCCGCTAAACTCCATGGGATATTGTGCGATAAAGAGTAATGAGGCGCATAGCCGTATGCCGGCCCGCAGGGAATTCGCGGAGGCGAAGATATGCCCACGGTTGCTGTTTGACATTTCACTTACAAGAGTATGGTGTGTTTCATGCCATAGTATGTTTTCGCGCTATCTATCCCTCCAGGGAGGCCTGATGAACGACGCATCCACGACAAAACAGGAGCAGATCGAAAAGATATCGGTCCTTGAAAAGAGAATTCAGGAACTGGAACGATCGGAAGCCGAGCGCAGGCGCACGGAGGAGGCGCTGCGGGAGAGCGAGGAGCGGTTTCGAACGCTCTTTGAAAGTTCCCGGGACGCCATCCTGATGATGGACCCTGAAGGCACGGTCTCCTATTGGAATCCTGCCGCAGAACGTATGTTCGGTCACACAAGCGTTGATGCCGTCGGCCGGAATCTGCACGAGCTCATTGCGCCGCAACGGTATCACGAGGCACACCGGGCCGCTTACCCCGAGTTTCTGCGCACCGGAAAGGGGGCGGCTGTGGGAAAGACGCTTGAATTGCAGGCCCTGAGAAAGGACGGCAGCGAGATAACCGTGGCCCTGTCGCTCTCCACCGAGCGGTTCAAGGATGGGTGGCATGCCGTAGGCATCTTGCGTGACATCACCGACCACAAACAGGCCGAGGCAGAACTCCGGGAGGCCAATCGCCGGCTCGAGGACGCCACTATTCGCGCCAACGGCATGGCGGCCCAGGCCGAGATGGCCAACGTCGCCAAGAGCGAGTTCCTGGCCAACATGAGCCACGAGATCCGCACGCCCATGAACGGCGTCATAGGCATGACGGGTCTCCTGCTGGAGACGGAGCTCACCGAGGAACAGCGGCGCTATGCCGAGACCCTGCGCGCCAGCGGCGAGTCGCTGCTCGCGCTCATAAACGACATTCTGGACTTCTCCAAGATCGAGGCGGGCAAACTGGAGTTGGAGATGGCGGAGTTCGACCTGCACGCCCTGCTCGACGACTTCGCTGCCGCGATGGCGCTGCGCGCCCACGAGAAGGGGCTTGAGCTGATCTGCGCGGCCGAGCCGGCAGTGCCGGCCTATGTCCGAGGCGACCAGGGCCGCCTGCGCGAGATTCTCACCAACCTGGCGGGCAACGCGGTAAAGTTTACCCATAAGGGCGAGATCGCAATACGGGCAAGCCTGGTTTCGGAGACAGACGGTGAGGCCGTAGTGCGTTTCTTGATCAGGGATACAGGCATTGGCATTCCCACGGACAAGAGGGATATCCTGTTCCAGAAGTTCACCCAGGCGGATGCCTCGACCACGCGCATGTACGGCGGCACGGGGTTGGGGCTGGCCATCTCGAAGCAATTGGCTCAGATGATGGGCGGCGAGATCGGGGTCGAGAGCGAAGAAGGGCGGGGCTCCGAGTTCTGGTTCACGGCGTGTCTTGCCAAACAACCGGAGCGGGAATGGAGTGTCGTGTCTCCTGCCGAGATTCGTGGGGTGCACATCCTGTTGGTGGATGACAACGCGACCAACCGCGAGGTATTGATGGCCCAACTTCGGGCATGGGGTGTACGATCGGAAGAGGCCCCCGACGGCCCCACGGCGCTTAAGGCCCTCCGTTCGGCTGAGAGTGAGGGCGATCCCTTCCGGATAGCCATCCTGGACATGCAGATGCCGGGCATGGACGGCATAGCCCTGGGCTTCGCCATCAAGGCCGATGAAACGCTCAAGGGCACGCCTCTCGTCCTCCTATCCTCTCTGGGCCAGCGGGGTGATGCCGGGAAAATGGAGGAGATCGGTTTCTCCGCCTACCTTACCAAACCGGCGCGTCAGTCGGAACTCTTCGGCGCCCTCTCTGCCGTGCTGGCCGGGACCGCGGCGACGCCGGGTAGGCCCACCATCACGCGGCACACGGTCCGGGAGATGCGCCGGGGCTCGGTGCGGATTCTCCTGGCCGAAGACAATATCACCAATCAGCAGGTAGCCGTGGGTATCCTCAAGAAGCTGGGTCTGCGTGCGGACGCCGTGGCCAACGGCGCGGAAGCCGTCAAGGCCCTCGAAACCCTTCCCTACGACTTGGTGCTGATGGACGTCCAAATGCCCGTGATGGACGGACTGGAGGCCACGCAGCACATCCGCGATCCACACTCTATGGTCCGCAACCATCAGATTCCCATAATTGCCATGACAGCCCACGCCATGCAGGGCGACCGCGAGAAGTACCTGAAGTCAGGCATGAACGACTATGTGAGTAAGCCGGTTTCTCCCGGTGCCCTGGCCGAGGCCCTGGAGAGATGGCTGCCCGAAGAGACCACGGCAACAACGGAACGCGTTCCGGGTAAGCCTGAAGCCTGTGTTTCCGCTCCGGCAGGCGAGACAAAGGCGCCGGTATTTGACAAGACTGGCATGATGGCCCGCCTGATGGGCGACGAAGACCTGGCGCACACGGTGGTGGAGGGTTTTCTGGAGGATATCCCCCGGCAGATCACGGCACTGAGGGGCTATCTGGAATCCGGCGACGCTTCACGCGTCGAGCGTCAGGCCCACACCATCAAAGGCGCATCCGCCCATCTGGGCGGTGAGGCGTTGCGTGCGATGGCCTTAGAGATTGAGAAAGCCGGGAAAGCCGGCAATATGAAAGCCGTCGCAGCCGGACTGCCGGAGCTGGAGGCGCAGTTTGCCCGAATGAAGGCAGCGCTGAACCGGTTCCAAAATGGCGAATAACGAGTGATCGAACGACAAGGAGGCCGCGTTTATGCGCATCCTGATCGCTGAAGACGATTTCACGTCACGCACCATCCTGGCGGCGGTGCTGAAAAAGCAGGGCCACGAGGTGGTGGCGATGGTTAACGGCGCCGAGGCATGGGAGGCCATGCAGCAGTCCGGCGCGCCCAAACTTGCCATCCTTGACTGGATGATGCCGGAGATGGACGGCATCGAAGTGTGCCGCCGCGTCCGCACCCTGGAAACAGAGGAGCAGCCTTACATTATCATGCTCACGTCTAGGGGTGAGAAGGGGGACATCATCGCCGGACTCGATGCAGGGGCCAACGACTACCTGGCTAAACCCTTCGATGAGGGCGAGCTCCGCGCCCGCGTCGAGGTCGGCCGCCGCATGGTGGAGATGCAGGCCGCCCTCGTCAAGAGCCGGGAAGCCCTGGCACACCAGGCCGCCCACGACGCGTTGACGGGTATTCTTAACCGGCGCGCCATCCTTGACAGCCTGGCACACGAACTGTCCCGCACCCGGCGGAACGGTAAAAAGGTAGGCGTCGGCATGTGCGACCTGGACTGCTTCAAGCAGATCAACGACCGATATGGGCATCAGGTCGGAGACGAGGTGCTTTGCGGGTTTACGCGCATTATCCAGGACAACTTACGGAAATATGACCTCATCGGCCGGTACGGCGGCGAGGAGTTTCTCGTAATTATTCCTGATTTCTGGGGGCCTGCACAGGAAGCAGTGTACGAGCGCTTGTGTGAAAAAGTAGCACAGAACACGATACCCACAGGGGCGGGCGACGTATCCATCACCGTGAGCATCGGTGTCTCCAGCGGGACCGGCGCCGACACGGTGGACGCCCTGTTGGATAAGGCAGATACTGCCCTGTATCAGGCAAAGACGAAGGGCCGCAATTGCGTCTCCTATGCCGATCCCCGGGTCCAGGAGGATGCACCGTTAAGATCCTGACCCCCGCCTTTATGCCTTGACAACTTTTTAGTTTTAGAGCACAGTATATCCTGTACAGTAGGGGCTGCCCGCATTCAGATTCGACGTTCAGAGGTGTTATATGCAGATAGCGCGGACAAGTAAGATCGCCGTAGCCTCGGCCGTTCTCCTCGTCGGCCTCATACCGGCAGGCTGCGGAAAGCCGGGACAGGGCTCGGGACCGCCCGGAGGGGGCGTCCCCGAAGTAGGCGTCGTGGTTGTACAACCGCAGCGCGTACCGATCGCCACGGAACTGCCCGGACGCACGTCAGCCTTCCTCGTTGCCGAGGTGCGGCCCCAGGTGGGCGGCATCATCAAGCAGCGCTTGTTCACCGAAGGCTCCGATGTCAGGGCCGGTGACGTGCTCTACCAGATCGATCCGGCCATGTACGAGGCTGCCTATGCCAGTGCCGTGGCGGGTCTTTCCAGGGCGGAAGCCAATGTGACCTCCATCCGGGCAAGGATGGAGCGTTACAAGGAGTTGGTGACCATCAACGCCGTCAGCCGGCAGGATTACGATGACGCGGCCGCGGCGCTCCAGCAGGCCAGGGCCGACATAGAAGCAAACAAGGCAGCCCTGGAGACCGCCCGCATCAATCTGGCATATACCCGCGTCACCGCGCCGATCACCGGGCGCATCGGCAAATCGAACGTGACCGTAGGCGCCCTTGCAAAGGCGAGCCAGGATTCCCCCTTCGCGACCATCCAACAGCTCGATCCGATTTATGTGGACGTCGACCCAGTCGAGCGCCAATCTGCTCCAGCTTAAGCGCAACATAGCAGCCGGCCGGATCAAGGACGGCGGTCCTGCTCAGGCGCGGGTAAAGCTGCTCCTCGAAGACGGCACGACCTACCCCTTCGAAGGAAGCCTGAAGTTCTCCGATGTCACCGTGGATCCCAGCACCGGATCGTTCATCCTCCGGGTTGTAGTCTTCCCAATCCGAAGCATATGCTTCTGCCCGGCATGTATGTGCGCGCACTTGTCCAGGAAGGGGTGGTCGATCGTGCGATCCTCGCCCCACAGCAGGCTGTCTCCCGCGACCCGAAGGGGAACCCGATGACGCTGATCGTGGACGGCTCGAGGCAAGGTCCGGCTGCGGATGATCACGGTCGATCGCGCCATCGGCGACAAATGGCTCGTCTCCTCCGGCCTTGCGCCGGGCGACCGGGTGATCGTCGAGGGTATCCAGAAAGTGAGGCCCGGCGCTTCCGTAAAGGTTGTCCCCTTCGATGCCGGCCGGAAAGATAATCCAGGGACCGCAGCCCGGCCAGGCAAAAGCGAATTGAACGGGGGCACGTGATGTTATCGAAATTCTTCCTGGACCGCCCGGTCTTCGCCTGGGTTATCGCCATTATCATAATGCTGGCAGGCGCCCTTGCAATCTACTAAGCTGCCCATATCGCAGTATCCCCCTGTCGCGCCCCCCTCGATCTACATTCAGAGCCTATTATCCCGGGGCCTCGGCGGAGACGGTGGAAAACACCGTAACCCAGATCGTCGAGCAGAAGATGACCGGCCTCGACAAGATGCTCTATTTATCCGCCACCAGCGATTCGGCCGGGTCCTCCCGCATCGAGTTGACCTTTGCCCCGGGCATGGACCCGGACCTCGCCTGGGCCAAGGTACAGAACAAGCTCCAGCTCGCCATGGCGGGCCTGCCCGATGTGGTCCAGCGCCAGGGGATCACGGTCGGTAAGGCCACCAGAAACTATCTGATGGTCATCGGTCTGATCTCGGAGGACGGCAGCATGGACGGCCACGACCTGATGGACTATGCCCAGTCGAACCTGGAGAAGGTGCTGGCGCGGGTGCCCGGCGTGGGCGAGGTGGAGGAGTTCGGCTCCCAGTACGCCATGCGTATCTGGCTCAACCCCGACAAGTTGACCAATTATTCCCTGACGGTAGATGATGTCGTCACCGCGCTTCAGGCTTACAACGTGGAGGTCTCTGCAGGCCAGTTCGGCGGGGCGCCGGCGATGAAAGGTCAGCGCCTGAACGTCTCCATCATCGTCCAGAGCCTGCTCAAGACCCCCGATGAGTTTGCCGCCATCCCCGTCCGCGTCAATCCTGACGGCTCCATCGTGCGGATCAGGGACGTGGGACGAACGGAGCTGGGAACCGAAGCCTACGATATCGAAGGCTTCCACAACGGCAAACCCGCCGCGGCCTATGGCCATCCGGCAGATCGCGGGTGCGAACGCGCTGGATACCGCGGATGCGGTCAAGGCAAAATTGAAGGAGATGAGCCGGTACTTCCCTCCGGGGATGAAGGTCGTCTATCCCTACGACACCACCCCTTTCGTCAGGGTAGCCATCGACGAGGTGGTCAAGACCCTCTTTGAGGCCATACTGCTGGTTTTTCTGATCATGTGGCTTTTCATGGGGAACATCCGGGCCACCCTGATCCCGACCATCGCCGTGCCCGTGGTGCTCCTGGGGACCTTCGGGGTACTGGGGCTTTTCGGCTTCTCCATCAACATGTTGACCATGTTTGCCATGGTGCTCTCCATCGGCCTCCTGGTGGACGACGCCATCGTGGTGGTGGAAAACGTGGAACGGATCATGAGCGAGGAAGGGCTTTCGCCGAAGGAAGCCACCCGCAAGTCCATGGGACAGATCACGAGCGCCCTGATCGGCATCGGGCTTGTGCTCTCGGCGGTCTTCGGTCCCATGGCCTTTTTCAGCGGCTCTACCGGCGTCATCTATCGCCAGTTTTCCCTGACTATTATCGCCTCCATGCTCCTGTCCGTGCTTGTGGCATTGATCCTGACGCCGGTCCTCTGCGCCTCCTTTCTCAAGCCGGTGAGAGCGGGACATGAGCCCGCGGAAAATGCGGTCTTTTTCCTGCGCCCCTTTTTCCGTGATGTTTGACCGCATCTTTTTCCGGACCAGAGACCGGTATGTAAAAACGGTCGAACGCTCCTTTTCAAGGAAACTGCGCTACTTTATCATTTATATCCTGATCGTGGCGGCCGTGGGGGTCCTCTTCCTTCGTATGCCCACGGCCTACGTCCCCGATGAAGACCAGGGTATCCTGCTCGCCCAGGTAATGCTGCCGACGGGCGCCACCCTGGAGCAGACCCAGAAACGTCGTGGACGAAGTGCAGCGCTATTTCCAGGAGAACGAAAAAGAGGCGGTGGAATCGTGTATGACGATTTCCGGCATCGGCTTTTCCGGGAGGGCGCAGACCAACGGCATCGTATTCGTCAAGCTCAAGGACTGGAAGCTCCGCAACCGGTCGGACCTGAGGGCGAAGGCCATTGCGGAACGGGCCACGAGGGCCTTTTCGAAGATCCGCACCGCTCTGGTGTTCGCCTTCCCGCCGCCTTCCGTGATCGAGCTGGGTAACGCCACCGGGTTTGACTTCCAGTTGCTGGACCGGGGCGGGCTCGGTCACGAAAAGCTGATGGCGGCCCGCAACCAGCTTCTCGGCATGGCTTCAAAAGACGCGCGCCTGACCAAAGTCCGGCCCAACGGCATGGAGGACGTGCCCCAATACCGGGTCGACGTGGACTGGGCAAAGGCCGGCGCCCTCGGGGTTCCCATTACCTCCATCCATAATACCATCTCGGAGGCCTTCGGCAGCGCCTACGTCAACAACTTCATTCAGGGCGGCCGGGTGAAACGGGTGTACGCTCAGGCCGACGCCCCCTACCGCATGCTGCCCAAGGACCTGGAGAAGCTCTACGTACGTAATACCGACGGGGAAGATGGTTCCCTTTTCCGCTTTTGCCTCCAGCCGCTGGACCTCCGGTTCTCCCAGGCTGGAGCGCTTCAACGGTTTTTCCTCGATCAACATCTGGGGCGAGCCGGCGCCGGGAAGGAGTTCCGGTGAGGCGATGCGGGCGATGGAAGAGATCGTCGCGAAATTGCCCCAGGGGATCGGTTATGAATGGAACGGGCTTTCCTATCAGGAGCGGATGGCAAGTTCCCAGGCGCCCCTCCTGTATGCCTTTTCCATTATCGTCATCTTCCTTTGCGTGGCGGCCCTGTACGAGAGCTGGCCGATCCCGCTCGCCAATATGCTGATGCTGCCCCTGGGGGTATTCGGCGCGACCCTGGCCACCTGGATGCGGGGCATGCCCAACGATGTCTACTTCCAGATCGGGTTTCTCACCACCCTCGGTCTGACGACAAAGAACGCCATCCTTATCATTCAGTTTGCAAGGGAGCGGATGGCGCACGGAGAGGGGCTGGTCGAGGCGACCCTCGGGGCGGCACGGGTGCGGCTGCGACCGGTCATGATGACCTCACTGGCTTTCTTCTTCGGCATCCTGCCGCTGGCCGTCGCAACAGGCGCGGGCGCCGGCGCGATGAAGGCCATCGGCACCGCCGTTACAGGCGGGATGCTCTCCGCCACCTTCATCGACCTCTTTTACATCCCCCTGCTCTTTGTCCTCGTATCCCGCACGTTCAAAGCAAAGAAACCGGATCAGCCACCCGGGGGCTACGCGCCTTCCACCACTTCCTCCGAAGGACAATGGCCATGATGAGAAACACGCTGCTAATCGTCCTCACGATTACGTGTCTGGCCGGGTGCACCATGATTCCCGCATATTTGCGCCCGGCGCCGCCCATCCCGGCAGAGTGGCCGGCGGGTCCCGCCTACAATAATAGGGGCTCAGCGCCCCCTCCGTCGGCAAAGCCACGAACGGGGGTACCCGGTTCGTATGGTGCCGGTGCTGCTCCGCTCGCGGCGGACGTCGGGTGGCGCGGGTTCTACGCCGATGAGCGGCTGCAGAAGGTGATCGCCCTTGCCCTCGGCAACAACCGCGACCTGCGGGTAGCGGCATTGAACATCGAAAAGGCCCGGAGCTTTTACCGGATCCAGCGGGCCGCGCTGTTTCCCGAGGTCGATGCCTCCGGCGGGCTCAACGCAGAGAAGTACCCGCCCTTTCTCTCCCCGACGGGTAAAACCATAACCCTCAGATACTACAACGCCGGCCTCGGGATCACCTCCTGGGAGATAGACTTTTTCGGCCGTCTTCGGAGCCTTAAGGCGAGTGCGCTGGAGCAGTACCTCGCGACCGGGCAGGCGCTCCGCAGCGCGCGGATAGCGTTGATGGCCGAGGTTGCCTCCATGTATCTGACCTACGCCGCCGACAGGGAGAACCTGAAACTCAGTCAATCGACGCTTGCGGCCCGGCAGGCGACCTACAACCTGATCCAGCGCCGTTTCGACGTCGGCGCGTCATCGGCGCTGGACCTGCGTCAGGCCCAAACGACCGTGGAATCGGCACGAGTGGACGCTGCGGGATATATCCGTCTCCTAGCCCTGGACGAAAACGCGCTCAATCTTCTGGCCGGCATACCGGTGCCTGCCGGGCTGTTGCCTGAGGAGCTGGATTCGGTGACGCCGCCAAAGGACATTTCACCCGGTCTGGCTTCCGACCATCTCCTCAGGCGGCCCGATATCCTCCAGGCCGAGAACCAGCTCGAAAGCAGCCAACGCCAACATTGGCGCCGCGCGGGCAAACTTGTTCCCCCGCATCGCCCTCACTACCGGCGTCGGAACGAGCAGCATGGAGCTATCCGGTCTGTTCGCCGGCGGTTCAGGTGTCTGGACTTTCGCTCCGGGCATCACCCTGCCGATCTTCGATGCCGGCTCAAGGTGGGCGAGTCTTCGGGTGGCAAAGGCCGACCGCGACATATATCTCGCCCAATATGAGAAGGCCGTTCAGACGGCTTTCAGGGAGGTGGCGGACGCCCTTGCCCAGCAGGGAACCCTGGGGAACCAGATAGCCGCGCAGGAATCGCTTGTCCAAGCCTCACAAGAGACGTATACCCTCTCCAACGCCCGCTACATGAAGGGAATTGACAGCTACCTGGCCGTTCTCGATGCACAGCGCTCCCTCTATTCCGCCCAACAGGGTCTGATCTCGCTCCGTCTGGCCCGGCTCGGTAACCTGGTGACCCTCTACAAGGTGCTGGGAGGGGGCGACGGGCAGTGAAAGCGCCAAAAGGAGGCGATATGGGCCGTCATTCGGACAACGCCAGAGAAAGGATAATCGACGCCGCCGAACAGGTGGTCATCGAGCGTGGGGCCGGGCATTTAACCTTCGATGCCGTGGCCTTGAAAGCAGGGGTAAGCCGGGGGGACTCCTCTATCACTTCCCTGACAAGGAAGCGCTTCTTAAGGGCATGCTCGACCGGCTCCTGGAGCGCGCTAAGGAGAACAGGGCGAAGAAATGCGCCGGGCTCGCGGAAGGCCCGGAACGGGCAATTGTCGCGCACGTGCTCTCGTTCCTGGAGGAGGACGAGAAGGCAAAAAGGGCTCAGGCCGCTGCCCTTTTTGCGTCAGGGGCTGATAATCCGGGGCTCCTTGCACCCATCAAGGAGGAGTATAGAAAGTTTATGGACGATTCGACCGGAGATGGGCTCCCCTTCGAGCGGGCTGCCGTTATTGCGCTTGCCACGGACGGCTTGCGATTGCTGGAACTCTTGTCGATATCCCCTTTCAGCGAGGAAGAACGCGTCAGAATTGTCGACGAGATGATCTCTCTCGCAAAGGAGCACACGGAGGGGAAGTAGCGGAAAATGCCTGCCGGATGTTCCCGCTGCTCTTCACAAAACCTCAAACCGCCAGAACGCAGGATTTGCCCTGCCGGTCGCCGCAATACCCTCGCCGCAATACCCTTTGAAATTTGATCCCAATCCTGCTATTAATTGATAAGGAGGCCGCACGTGTCCAGGATCTTCTTCCTTTTGCTTTTCATTGCAGCGATTGCGGTCTCGGGATGTGCCAATTCTCTGCCGGCGAAGGGGAAGGCGGAGGCTCCGCAGACCGGGGTTTCGGACGAAGCACGGGCGGAGTTCGAGCGGAAGCTTCTGGAGAGGATGAAAGAAGAGGAAGAGATCTTCAATGTTTTCAGCAAAAGAATGGATGAGTACCAGAACCTGCTGGAGGTCTGCGACCACGTCTCTCAGGCCCCGGACGACAGCGCGCTCAAGGCTTCGTGCGCATCGAGGCTCAAGGCGATGAGGGAGGAACTGAGCGAGCTGAGCGACCTTCTCCGGGATGGCCGCTGACGGGTTATTTTAACCGGGAGCCCGTGAAAGAATGCGTGATGTGGCCCCCTTCGTTGCGGAGCCGGAGAAAGGACGCCACATTGAACCGGGAGGAAAAGGCATATAGCTTCTCATTTCGTGCATC
Organism: uncultured delta proteobacterium; assembly: GCA_963768735.1. Taxonomy (GTDB): domain Bacteria; phylum Desulfobacterota; class Syntrophorhabdia; order Syntrophorhabdales; family WCHB1-27; genus BOG-1155. The sequence continues at coordinate 1,346,242 of CAVYJH010000003.1, forward strand.
TCAGTGCTGCCCGCAGGTGTGCCGGCATGGGCAGGCAGACGGGTCGGCTTGCCGCCGCCGGTCGGCTGCTGGTCCGGGTTAGCCTCCTCCTCTCTGTGTTCCCCTGTGTCTTCGGCCTAAGCTCGTGCGCCGAGCTTCCCGATGCCCGCACTTTGGTGGACCGATTCCACCACGACGACAGCCGCCTGATTGTGCGAAACGTGCGAGATGGGTCGCCGGCCGGGGAGAGCGCTGCCGTTCTTGTGGGACAGCCGCGGCCGGCAGGCATCGTCCGGGACTATCCGGCGTTTATGGAAGCCGTATGCGGGAGCCCTTTGACGACCGGGAACAGGGTGACGCTGCTCATCGACGGTGAAGCGACATTGACCGCCATGCTCACGGCCATTCGTGGGGCAAAAGACCACATCAACCTTGAGACGTACATCTTCCATGATGATGAGGTGGGACGTCAGTTTGCGGAACTCCTCCTGAAGAAGCGGGCAGAAGGGGTGACCGTCAATCTCATTTACGATGCCCTCGGATGCAGAAGGACGGCTGATGCCTTTTTCGAGCGTCTTCGCCGGGCAGGGGTAAAGACGGTCCAATTCAACCCGGTATGCCCATTAACCGTCCTCGGGGGGAGGTCGGTCTTTCACCGGGCCCACGGGAAGCTCCTCATTGTCGATGGGGCGGTAGCCTTTACGGGCGGTATCAATATCGGGAGGGCCTATCTGAAATCCCGTCGCCGGGGCGATAGGGTTTCACCTCCCGAGGCGTTTTGGCGTGACACCAACGTTATGGTAGAGGGGCCGGCGGTCGCGGAGTTTCAAAAGCTGTTTTTCGCTACATGGAAAAGCCAAAACGGGCCTGCCGTTTCCGAGGCCGGCTACTTTCCGGACACGGGGCAAAAAGGTGACCATCAGGTGCAGGTGGTCGGCAGCACGCGCGGCCGCATGAACAGGTGGACATATCTCATGTATGTGGCCGCCGTCGCCCACGCGAAAACGTCCGTGTATATGATCCAGTCATATTTTGCACCCGACAGGCAAATGCTGGAAGCCATAACGGAGGCCGCAAGACGCGGTGTGGACGTCCGGATCATCCTCCCCGAGAGCACCGACCACGCGGTGGTGAGGCAGGCGGGGAGGTGGCGCTACGGGGAGCTTCTTAGATCGGGAGTGAAGCTGTACGAGCGCCAGGGGGCTATCCTCCATGCCAAGACCGCGGTGATCGACGGGGTCTGGTCGACGGTAGGCACCACAAACCTTGAGATGTGGAGCCTTGCTCACAATGACGAGATTAATGCCGTTGTCCTCGGACCTGAATTCGGCACCCTGATGGAGGAGAGCTTTGCGCACGACCTCGCGCAGTCGAGGGAGATCCTGCCGCAGGAATGGAGTGAAAGGCCGCTCCTGGAGCGAGCCAAGCAGTTCTTCTCCAGCCTGCTCGATTCCTGGCTGTGATCCGCCTTCGGCCCGTTGCTTTTCCGGCGTGACGTGGTATAATGAGGCCGTTTGCGCGTTGATAAGAAGAGAAGAGGGGGATTGGAATGACGACCGCAGAACTGGGCGAGCTATTTCTGGCGCATCTTTATGACCTTGCCGAGGCCGCTCCTCATCCGAATTTCCTTTTCATGGTGAATGATTTCGCGTCCACGATGGGGATCAGCGACAGGGAGGAGCTTCAAAAGGCCGTAAATTTCCTGAGCGACAGGGGGCTGATCATCAGCGCCGCCCTCGATATGTGGGGCGGAATCAGCGCGGCCATCACGATGGAAGGGAGCGTTTTCGTGGAGGAAGGGGGAGAGACGGGCATTATTGCGCACTATCGTCAGGATCCTCAAGCATTCAGGAGAGAGCTGCCTGCCGGGCCTCCTTCTGCCCCGGCGCCGCCGATAAAGGCAAAGGTGGAGAGCGGCGGCACGCACGGCGTGGGCGCCGGAGGCCGTGCGGTCGAGGCAATCCTCGCCGATATCGAAGAGGTGCTCGAAAGGGATGCGGCCACGGACCCCGAGGTCGTGAGAGATGCCTTTGACGACCTTGCCACCTTGAAGATCCAGATGGGGAGGAATGTAAAAAACAGGCAGGTGATCGAGGCCCTGTTGGACAACCTCGGCGCCATCCCGTCGATCGCCCCTCTGGCGGCCGGCCTCCGCGCGATCATCGGCGCTTATCTCACATAGGGTTTTTCCCTGATTCAGCGGCAAGTATGAGGATGCAGATTTGGCGGTGCGCAAGCCCGAGGAACGGAGGCGTACTTTCGTACGTCGGAGTCCCGCAGGGCGCGGCGCAACGCCTGTCTCTTCACGTCTTCGGGTCATCCTTTTTATGAAGGGGGAGGCTTCGACGGCTTTGCCGGTGGAGGGGGGCGACGCAAGCCCCCAATGGTTGTTGCGCCTCAGACGCCGCCGCTCCTAACTTATAAGGCCCACGATTGCCCCTGTGAGCAGGGTGGCAAGCGTCCCGGAGATAATCGACTTGATGCCCAGGCTGATGATCTCCGACCTCCTCTCGGGCGCCATACTCCCCATGCCCCCGATCATAATGCCGAGGCTTCCCAGGTTTGCGAACCCGCAGAGCGCGTAGACCATGATCAGCTTGCTTTTCGGGCTCAATGCTCCGGGCGGAAGTTTTGCCATATCTATGTAAGCCAGCATCTCGTTGAGAATAGTCTTGGTCCCCATGAGCCCTCCCGCTGTCTGTGCCTCCGACCAGGGGATGCCGATGAGCCACACCACGGGCGCCATGACAAAACCGAGAAGCCTTTGCAGGGTAATCGGTTGTCCGCCTGCGCCGGGCAGGAGTCCGAGAAGCCTGTTTGCGAGATAGACGAGGGCGACGAGCACGATTAGCATGGCCACGATATTGATGAGGAGGCTGATGCCCTCCATGGTGCCCTGGGTGATCGCGTCTATAGCGCTTGTCGCCTGCCGGGGCGGTGATATCCTGCCCGCGGTCCTTCCGTCGTCTTCCGGGACCATCACTTTGGAGATCATGATGGCGGCGGGTATGCTGATGATCGATACGATCAGGATATGCGCCATCACGTCGGGCATGATCGATTTGAGTATCGAGGCGTAGAGCACCATGACGGTACCCGCTATCCCCGCCATGCCGCAGCTCATCGTGATGAAAAGCTCGCTTCTGGTCATCTCTTTCAGGTAGGGCCGGACAAAGAGGGGCGATTCGACCATGCCCAGAAAGATGTTCGCGGAAGCGGCCAGACCCACGGCGCCGCCTACCCGCATGGTCTTTTCGAAGAGCCAGGCGAAGACCCTCACCACAACAGGGAGAATGCGCCAGTAGAAGAGCAGGGAAGAGAGCGCGCTCACCACCAGGACGATGGGGAGGGCCTGGAGACCCAGGACAAAGGTTGAGCCGGGATGCGTCTCGTCAAAGGGGAGGGGGCCTCCGCCCAGGTACCCGAATACAAAGGACGTGCCTGCGCGGGTCGATTCTTCGAGGAGAGAAACGGCGCTGTTCAGGACACTGAAAATATGTCGGAGAAAGGGGACCTTGAGCATGAGCGCGGCCATGAGAAACGTGACGATGAGGCCGAGCAGAATCTCCCCGGTCCTGACTTTCCTCCTTTCCTCGCTTATCAGCCAGGCAAAGGCGATCAGCACTGCTATTCCAAGGACAGCCTGCATTTTCGGGTAGCCTCCCTCTTGCCGGATGATAGCAGGTTACCATCGGTCGGGCACGGCGCTCAAGTGCTTTTCTCGAGCGGTGCCACGTTGGCGGCGACGCGTAGGCCGTAGGAGAGCGCGGCGATGGCCAGGGCGCAGACGCCGCACATCAGGAACACGGACAGGGGCATCTTTGTGATATCCCAGAGGAAGCCGCTCAGGATTGGGATCAGTACGGCGCAGGAGTAGCTGACCGTGAACATCCCCGCGGTAAGGCGGTGCACATCCTCTTGAGCGGCGAGCGCGGGGGGAAGGGCAAGCAGCAGGATCAGCAATGACGCGGTGAGGAAACCGAACATCCCGGAGGCCGCGACGACCCACTGCCCAGGCCCGAAGGCGATGCCGAGGAGGGCCGCAATCAGGAGGAGGCTGGCGGCGATGTAAGGGCTCCGGCGGCGCGAGAGGCGGCCGGCGAGGGCGAGCAGAAGCAGGGAAGCCGGCAGTTGGCAGAAGTTGAGCGCGGTCAGGGACTTGATGACCAGGCCGGGGCGGTTCGTGTGATACAGGAAATCCGGAAGGAAGAAGTTTATGCTGAAGTACATGCTGTTGACGCAGCCAAAAATGAACCCCAGCCGCCAGAGGAGTGGGTCCTTCCAGTCCGGCCGCCATGCGACTCGCGGCGCCGACTCCGCCGGAGCGCGGGTGCCGCGGGGCGCGTGTCGCAACGAGGAGAGAGGTGATGAATACGGGTATTGCCCATGCGGCGAGGGTAAGCCCCCATCGTCCTCCCAGCAGCGGCAGGATGAGAGGTCCCGTCAGCCAGACTACGAAAAGCTCGCCCATAAGCAGACCGTTCGAGTAGACGGCCGTGCCGAAGCCCACCCGGTCCGGCATCCAATCACGGACTATCGCCGGGAGGGCGGGATGCATAATGGCTATGCCCGCGGCCATGAGGATTGTCATCCCGTACAGCAGCGCCACGCCATGGGCGCCGCGCAGGGCCGAGGCGGCGGCGGTCAGAAAGAGGCCCAGGGCGAGCGTCCGCACTGGTCCGAATCTGGCGACAAGCACGGAACCGGGCACGGCGGCAAGCGCGAACATGAGAGAAGGCAGCGCGGTAAGCACGCCGACTCCCGATTGTGACAGGTGGAGGTCCCGATGGATCAGGGGAATGAGGGGCGGCACGGCGAGCACGGTGGCGCGCAGGCTGAGACCGGACAGCCAAAGGAGTCCGAGGCTGGGGAGACGGGCGGTGCTCCTAGTTTGAGAGGTGATAGACGAGATTGTCAAGGGCCGCACTGAAGAAGACATTCCGGAGTACCACGTGCGACGGAACCCGTATCTGGGTAGGAGCGAAATTCATGATGCCCTTCACGTTGGCCTCGACAAAGAGATTCGCCACTTTCTGGGCTTCCGTCGGCGGCGTGGTGATCATGCCGATCTCCACGTTTCTCGCCTTTACCACTTCTTTCAGCCGGTCGACGTGGAGGATCTCGATGGGCTTGCCTATCTTTTCAGAGATATGGCCTATCACCTTTACCGGCTCCTGGTCGAAGGCGGCGACGATCTTGTAGCTTTGCTTCAGAAAATCCTTATACATCAGGAGGGCGCTTCCGAGGTTCCCGATCCCCACCACGGCGATCCTCCATTCCCGGTTTGTCCCGAGGATCTCCCTGATGTGGTATCTCAGCTCGTTGACGCTGTATCCCATGCCCCTTATCCCAAACTCGCCGAAGTAGGCGAAGTCCTTCCGCACCTGGGCCGCATTGACGTTGCAGATCAATGCGATAAGGGCGCTCGACGCCACCTTCTCCCGCTTATGTTCCAGGTCTTCGAGACATTTCAGATAGCTCGACAGCCTTCTCACCGTCGCTTCAGGGATTTTTGTATATTTTGCCATGTCCGCACCCGGAATATAATGAATTATCGATTTGCCGACGCAGCATGTAGTATAAAGGCAAGAGAAAATTTTATCAAGCGGAAAACAAAAACAAGACCGGGAGGCGGGCCAAGAGAAAATTTTATCAAGCCCCGTGCAGCATAGGTGTGCCGCAATAATTGCCGCCGGAATTGCCGTTAAAGGCCGAGCACGTCGCCCATGTCGTAGACGCCCTTTTTCTGATGGACGATCCACTTTGCGGCCGCGAGCGCGCCGTGCGCGAAATTCTCTCTGGAATAGGCCCGGTGCGTGAGCTCGAGCCGCTCTCCGGCGCCCGCGAAAAGGACCGTGTGCTCCCCTACGATATCTCCGGCCCTTACGGCCAGGACTCCGATCTCGTTGCTTTTGCGCTCGCCGATCATGCCGCGCCTGCCCGTCACCTCGGTCCATTGGCGATCGGGTGAGGCAGCCATGACGATGTCGCGCAACTTGACCGCCGTTCCGCTGGGCGCGTCCTTCTTCCACTTGTGGTGCATCTCGATGATCTCCGTGTCATAGTCGCGGCCGATGAGCCGTGCGGCCCTATCGACAAGGGTGAAGAGGAGGTTGACGCCTATGCTCATGTTCGGGGAGATCACGGCCAATGCAGCAGGCATTGCCTTCATTTCCGCCAATGTCTCGGGGGAGATGCCCGTAGTGCCTATGACGATCGCTTTGCCTTTCTCCGAGGCGAGGCTAAGATGGAGGAGCGAAGCGTCGGAATGGGTGAAGTCGATGATGACGTCGCAATCGTCCACGACGTGGCTGAGGCTGTCTTCTACCAAAAAGGAGGCCCCGGCGACGCCAGGGACATTTATTGTGGTGCCGGAAAGGGGATGAGTCGCAATTTCCAGCACATGGGTAATGGCGAAGGCGGGATCGGAGGCGGCAAGCTTGAGGACGGCGCTCCCCATCCGGCCGCAAGCGCCCGTAATAACGAGCTTTATCATGAGACGCCCCCTTTTCAGCCTCTATTCTCTCTTAAATAAACCGTACTCTTTCAGCAATCCCTTGAGATAGCTGCTATTCTGCTCGGTAAGACCGCAGAGGGGCGGGCGTATCCCTTTCTCGATCATCCCCATATGGTATAGCGCTTCCTTGACCGGCGCCGGGCTGGTCTCGATAAACAGGCCGTGGAAAAAGGGCATCAGCCAGACGTGCAGGTCAAGGGCATTCACCGGGTCCTTTTCCTCCAGGAATGCATCTCCCAGCGCCTTCATGCGGGCAGGCAGTATGTTTGAGACCACCGAGATGACGCCTGTCGCCCCGACCGACATCATGGGGAGGAACAGGTTATCATCCCCGGAGAGTATGGGGAATTCTCCCTTTGTAAGCCTGTAGATGTCGGCCGTCTGCTGCACGGAGCCCGATGCTTCCTTGACGCCGGCGATGTTCGGGATCTGCGCCAGCCGCGCCACCAGGTCGGGGAGCATGTTGACGCCCGTCCTGGCAGGTATGTTGTAGAGGACCAGGGGGATGTCCACTTCCTCGGCTATCTGCCTGAAATGGTTATACAAACCTGCTTGTGTAGGCCGGTTGTAATAGGGGGCGACCACAAGCGCCATGTGGGCGCCGAGGTTCTTCGCAATCTCCGTCAGCTCGATGGTCTCTTTTGTGCTGTTGGAGCCTGTGCCCGCAATCACGGGCACCTTGTCGCCTACCCATTTGACCGTCAGGGCGATCACCCTCTCGTGCTCCTCGTAGGAGAGCGTGGATGCCTCCCCGGTGGTACCGCAGGGGATGACCCCGTCTATGCCTTCCCGCACCTGAAATTCCAGGAAAGCCTTTAATGCATCCTCGTCGACCGCGCCATCCCTGAAAGGGGTGACGAGCGCCGTGTATGTCCCTCGCAGCTTCATACATGCTCCTTTCCGGGAAGCTCTGCGCCCCCGGGCGCGGGGCTTCCAACCGGGGGTTTCGCTACTCCAGCGCTTCAGGCCAGAGTGTCCCCGCGTAAATTACGCGCGCGGTCCCCTCAAGGTAGACATCCTCGTTAACGTAGACGCGGACGACTTCCCCGCCCTTGGTCCAGATATTGACGGTCTCGCCCGTAAGCCCCTTCTCCCGGAGTATCACGCCCGCAGCCACGGCCCCGGTTCCACAGGCGAACGTTTCCCCTTCGACGCCCCGCTCATAGGTCCTGATCCGTGCATTATCCTTGTCGACGACCTGCACGAAATCGACGTTCGTGCCTTTCGCGAAAGGACTTGTGAAAGCGGATCATTCTTCCCAGGTCTACCACGGGCGCCATATCCACGTGGTCGGTGAAGAGCACGGCGTGGGGCACGCCCGTGTCGACGCTGCTCACAAATATCTCCTTCGTGTCGAGCTGGATAGGGTAATCGAGCTTCAAATCCACGGGCCGCGAAAGCTGGAGCTTGACCTTCCCGTCGGGCCGTATTTCTGCCCTCATCGTCCCCGCAAGGGTACCGAAGGCGATCCGCTCGCCCGCGATCCCCTGAATATAGGCGAACCGGGCCGCGCACCTGCCCCCGTTTCCGCACATCTCCGCTTCCGAGCCGTCCGCGTTGTAAAACCGCCAGGTGAAATCGAGACTGTCCGACTTCTCGATGAGGATGAGACCGTCCGCCCCCACGGAATGACACCTTCTGCAGACTTTTTGCACGAACCCGACCGTGTCCGGGAACATGGCGTCGACCGAGCTGTCCCTGTTGTCGACTGACTATGAAATCATTGCCGCTTGCGCTCATTTTGAAGAACTGAAGAGACTCCATGGCTACCCCTCTAAGAACCCGGGAACAGATTCGCCTTTGACCAGGTCCGCATATTCCTCTCTTTCTCTGATGATAAAGAATTCCTCGCCCTTGACGAGCACCTCCGCCACCCTCGGTCTCGAATTATAATTGGAGGACATCGAGAAACCGTAAGCGCCCGCGCCCATGAGGGCGATAAGGGCGCCCGGCTGGAGCGAAGGCATCCTCCGTTCCTTTGCAAAGAAATCACCTGACTCGCAGATGGGACCTACCACGTCCATCTTCACCTTTTTCGCTTTTGTCTGCCTTACGGGGAGGATCTCGTGGTATGCGCCGTAGAAGGCGGGCCGCACGAGGTCATTCATCGCCCCGTCGACTATAGAGAAAGTCTTCTCGGTCGTGGTCTTGACATAAAGCAGTCTTGTCACGAAAATACCGCTGTTTCCCACTATGACCCTGCCCGGCTCCAGTATCAGCGTGAGGCCGGCGCCTTCAAGCTCTGTCTCTATGGCCTTCGCATATTCCGTGGGATGGGGCGGCAGCTCGTTCCTGTAGGTAATGCCCAAACCTCCGCCAATATCGATGTATTTCAATGCAATCCCTGCGGCCGCAAGCTCTGAGACCATCTGCCTCAAGGAGCGTATGGCAGCGACGAAAGGCGGTATTTCGACGATCTGGGAGCCTATGTGCGAGGATATGCCGATAGGGACGAGGTGCTCCGTCTCCTTAATTTCCTGGTAGAGGCGCCGTGCTTCCGGCCAGAGTACGCCGAATTTGTTCTTTCTCAGACCCGTGGTGATGTACGGGTGCGTCTTTGCGTCGATCTCCGGGTTTACCCTTATGGATACGGGCACGTCCCTGCCCAGCTTCTTCGCGACGTCCGCGACTACCCTGAGTTCCCCTTCCGATTCTATGTTGATCATGGCGATGCCGCACCGCACCGCGTACGCGATCTCTTCCTCGGACTTGCCCACGCCGGAAAAGACTATCTTCTCCGGCGGAAACGATGCAGCCAGCGCCGCGTAGAGCTCTCCGCCCGACACGATGTCGGCGCCGCCCCCAAGCCTCGCCATCAGCCTGAGAAGGGCGATATTTGTGTTCGCCTTGCAGGAATAACAGGTAATGTGGGGTATTCTCGCAAAGGCGCGGTCGAATACGAGGAAATGGCGCTCCAGCGTGGCATAGCTGTAAATGTAGAGGGGCGTGCCTGCCGCCGCGACAATCCTGTCGATAGAGATGTCCTCTGCATGGAGGATGCCGTCAATATAGGTGAAATGGTGCATATCGTGTCCTTAACCCTCGGTCAAATGCATGATGAATAGGTATTATACTACACTACCCCTCTCAATGCCCCTTAAATTTTGCTTAGATGTTTTTAAATGATCCGTCTGATCAGACCGATCGGTCTGATCAGACGGATCATTGATCTATTTTTCTTTCACTCTTTAAGTATAATAATCTGCTCCCGCGACGGGCCGCTTTCGTTGCCGCTTCGGTCGACCGCCGTTACATAATACGAGACATAGCGGAGGCCGGCGCCCGGGTTCTTATCAAGGAACCGGGGCTCGGTGAGGAGGCTCGTGTTGGCCTTCTCAGGCTTGCCGGCCGCGAGCCTGTACACGTTGTATCCTGCCAGGTCGCTTTCGGGGCTCGGCGTCCACGAGAGGAGCACGCCGCCGTTCAGCATCGAAAGCTGCGGCGTTGCCGGTGCCGCGGGGGGCGTCTTGTCCCTGGGGGTCGCCGCAATTGTCACTCCTTCCCCTTCGAGCGGCGTTGTCTCCTCCATCTTCACCGCCCGCACCTCGTACCTGTAAGTCTTCCCGTTCTGCACGGGGGCATCGGTGAAAGAGGAGGCGGCAAGGGGCGCCGGGTTTCGGGGGAAGAGGGGATATACGCCGTTGTCCCGCCGGTAGACATTGTAGGAGAGGTCATCCGTCCTCTCCCACGACAGGACGATCTTTGAGTCCTCTTCGACGGCGGCGGCGCCCGTGGGCCTTCCGGGGGGCTTCAGCCAGGTGAGGGAAAAGACGTTCGAGCCGTCCATCTGTATGCCCTTTGTAGTATAAGGGTACACCCGGTACCCGTAGGCGATGCCCGCCCGGAGGTCGTTGTCGTAAGTGTAGAGCCTGTTGTCTCTTATCGTGTAGCCCTGTTTGTCCGCGAGACGGATATCTTTCCACAGGTCGAAGCCCGCGCCGCAGGGGCCGCAGCTCCTCATGATTCTGAAGCCTTCAAGGTCCTTCACGTCCGTCCCGTCTCTGTTCTTCGTGGGTATGGAGAAAGAGACAAAGAGCAGGCCGTCCTTTACGTCGCCCCTCAGGTCGTCTATGGCCCTCGGTATGGGCAGTCCCAGGGGCCGCGGGTTTCCCTTTTTGCCGCACGCGATGGTTGCGAGGAGCGCGAGACTAAGAGCCGCGAAGATAAGCCGATTCTTTCTCAATCTGCCTCTCGACCTCCGATAAGCTTGCTCCGCCCTCGGTCCGCCTGTTTTCCACGACATGACGCGGGTCTATATAGTCAAAAACCGTCTCATCGAAGGCATCCGAGTAGCGGCGCATCTCGTCGAGGCCCATCTCCCAGAGGAATCTCTCTTTCTGCTCGCAGGCTTTCACCATGGTCCCGACGATGTGGTGGGCCTCTCTGAAGGGCACGCCTTTCGCCGCAAGATATTCGGCCATCTCCACCGCCGGCATAAAACTCATCCGCACGGCCCTTTCCATCGCCTCCCTGTTAATCGAGAGACCACGCACGGCAAGCGCCATGACGGCACACGCCTCGCGGGTCGAAGCCAGGCTCTGGAAAAGGGGCTCCTTGTCCTCCTGCAGGTCCCTGTTGTAGGTGGAAGGAAGGCCCTTGATCAGGGTGAACAGGCTGAAGAGGGCGCCCATCGACCGGGAAGCCTTGCCCCTGATCAGTTCCAGGGCGTCGGGGTTTTTCTTGTGGGGCATGAGGCTGCTGCCCGTGCAGAGGCCGTCGGGCAGGGAGACGAAGGAGAATTCTTCCGTGGAATAAAGAATGAGGTCCTCCGAGAGCCTGCTCAGGTGGAGCATGATCATGGCGGCGGCGTAGAGGGCATCCAGCACAAAGTCGCGGTCTCCGGCCGCATCCATGCTGTTTTCCGAGATCCGTGAGAATCCCAGCCTCTCCCTTAAGAATTCGCGGTCGATCGTCAACGTGGAGCCGGCCAGAGCCCCGCTGCCCAAGGGCATTACATCGGCCCGGATGCGCGCCCCGGCAAGCCTCTCCCTGTCCCTCTTAAAGGCATAGTAGCAGGACATGAGAAAATGGGCAAAGGGAACTGCCTGGGCCCTCCTTGTATGGGTGTATCCGGGCATGATAGCCGTTTTTTCCGCTTCTGCTTTTTTTACAAGCGCCCCCATGAGGCTTTTCAGGTCGTCGTCCAGCCGGGCAAGCTCGTCTTTCACATACATCCGCGTATCAAGGGAGACCTGTTCGTTCCTGCTCCTGCCGGTATGAAGCTTCTTACCCAGCTCGCCCTTTTTTTCGATGAGCCTTTGCTCGACGTGCATGTGGATATCTTCCAGCTCGTCCCTGAAGGTGAAGCTGCCGTTCTCTATCTCGGCAGCTATCTCGGATAAAGCCGCAACAATCTCGGATGTCTCGCTCCCGCCCAGGATGCCGATACGGCCGAGCATTTCCGCGTAGGCAACGCTCCCTTCAATATCGTAGCGGAAGAGGCGCCAATCGATGGCAATCGATGAGCTGAAGCGCTCCATGAGCACATCCGTCGCCCCGCTGAACCTTCCTTCCCATGGTTTCATACGCGCTCTCCGAATATGGCCGTGCCGTTATTGGGGTTCAGCACCCCCTCCACGAGCAAAGCTCGCGGAGCCTCCCCGCTCAACCTCGCTGTGCTCGTCTATTGGGGTTCAGCACCCCCTCCACCGGCAAAGCCACGACCGCTTGGCGGTGCCCGGCCTCCCCGCTCATCTCGCTACGTTCGCTTCATACGCGCTCTCCGAATATGGCCGTACCGATCCTGACCATCGTCGCCCCTTCCTCGATAGCGACCTCGAAATCGGCGGACATCCCCATGGAAAGCTCCGGCATCGCCATGCCGAATTCCCTGTTCACGTCCCGGAGCAGCTCGGCCAAGCGCCGGAAATAAGGGCGCGTGCTTTCAGAGTCCGAGCTGAAGGGGGGCACGGTCATCAGGCCCACGGGCTTGATGTGACGCAAAGCTGGCGTCCTTTCCAGCATGGACCGCAAGGCGCCGGCCGTGGCGCCGTGTTTCTGCGGCTCTCCGGAAAGATTGACCTCAAAGAGTATGGATATTTCTTTTCCGTAGCGGTCCAGGTCTTCCAGCAGCCCCCATCGGTCGACGGAATGGACGTAGCCGAAAAGCCCCGGGATGTACTTTGCCTTGTTTGACTGCACATGACCTATCATATGCCACGTGAGCCCGGGTCCGAGCGTTTCTATCTTGCCGCGCGCCTCCTGCAGATAGTTTTCTCCGAAATCGCTCAATCCCCATGCCGCAGCCGCCCGTATCCTTTCCGCATCGACCCTTTTCGTGACGGCAATGAGTCGTACCTCCCCCGGCCGCCGCCCTGCTTTTTGAGAGGCGGTCAGTATCTTTTCTCGTATGACGGCGAGCGCTTCTTTGATACCGTTCACGAAAGGATGCCCAAAGAAAGGAGGGCCTCGGTGATCTCGCAGATGGGAAGACCGACTACATTGGTATAGGAGCCCTTTATCTCCTTTACCATATAGCCGCCCCTTCCCTGTACCGCATAAGAACCGGCTTTGTCAAAGGGCTCCGAGGTGCCGACGTACTTCGCTATCTCCTCATCCGTCAGATCCTTGATGAACACCTTTGTCTCGGCCACATCCTGATAGACGATCTGCTTTGATGCATTGAGGATGCAATAGCCGGTAAAGACTTTGTGCCAGTTCGCCCGAAGCCTCTTGAGCATGGCGATGGCGTCCGCGTCCGTTTTCGGTTTGCCCAGCACCTTCCCCTTGTGGACAACGACGGTATCCGCGCCGATGATCCACTTGTCGGGGAAAAGGTCCCCGACCTTCCGGGCCTTTTCGTAGGCCATCCTCAGCACGAACTCCTTCGGCGACTCGGAAGGCTGCCTGTGCTCATCGATACCGGGCGGCATGATGGAGAACGATACCCCGAGGGTTCTCAGTATATCGACCCTTCGCGTTGACTCACTTGCGAGCACTATGGCATTTTTATCGTTGATATGGAACATTTGCAAAGAAAGTAATATGAATCTTTCATTAATTCAAGTTAAATATACGTCGGGGCGGCGAGGGCGCACTTCGTGCGCCATGTCTCCGCAGGTCTTATAATGTGTGGATGATTCGCGATGATCAATGTGATTACCACTGTTGACAGCAGGGAGACCCTCGAGCGGATGGGGCGCCTCCTCCTCGAAAAAAGGCTGGTGGCGTGCCTCCAGATAATCGGGCCGGTCAGTAGCATTTACTGGTGGAAGGGACGGCTCGAAGAGGCGGAGGAATGGATAGGGATAATGAAGACGAGGCGCGAGTTGTACCCCGATGTCGAAAAGGAGATAAGGGCGCATCATCCCTACGAAGTGCCGCAGATAGAAGCAATAGAGGCGACCTCCGTGCTGCCGGCGTACGAGCGCTGGCTTGTTGAAGAGACATCTTCGGGCTGAGGAGGGTTTACGGGAATGATCCGTCGGATCGGACCGATCGGTCTGATCAGAGGCATCTTCTGAGCGAGGAGGGTTCACGATCCGCTCGTGGCATAGAGCGAAAAGACATAGCGAGAAGGGGCACGAGCAGATGAAAGCGGTCGAGGTGAGAAACAAGATCTACTGGGTGGGGGCAGTCGACTGGGCTATCCGGGACTTTCACGGCTATGAGACGCCCCGAGGTACGAGCTACAACAACTACCTGATCCTCGATGAGGAGCCCACGCTTGTCGATACGGTGAAGCACGATTTTGCGGATATCATGCTCAAGAACATCAGGGGCATCATAGACCCGGGGGCAATCAAGCACGTCATTATCAATCACATCGAGAACGACCATGCGACGAGCATAGACCGGGTGATGGCCGCGTCGCCGGGGGCCACCGTCTATATGACGGAAAGAGGGAAGAAGGGGCTTGCGAGGTTTTTCGACCTCTCCGGCTGGCGCATCAGGACGGTCAAGACGGGCGACACGCTGAAGACCGGGAAGAAGACGATCGTTTTTCTCGAGACACCCATGCTCCACTGGCCCGATTCGATGGTCTCCTACGTACAGGAGGACAAGGTGCTCTTCAGCCAGGACGCCTTCGGCCAGCACATCGCCTCGTCGGCCCATTTTGACGACGAGTTCATCGCCTGCGCGTCGCTTGCGGAGCTGGAGGACGCGGTTATCGATTATTACGCCAACATACTCATGCCCTTCGGCTCGCTTATCAAGGCGAAAATCGCGGAGGTGATGAAACTGGGCCTGGAACTTCAGGTCATCGCGCCGGACCACGGCATAATCTGGCGTCAGGACCCGCAAAAAATAGTACGCATGTACCTCGACATGGCGGACGGGAAGGCAACGCAGAGCGTTGCCGTCATCTATGACACGATGTGGCAAAGCACCGAGCATATGACCCAGTCTATCGTCAGGGGCATCAAGGACGCAGGGCTTGACTGCAAGGTGATCAAGCTCAGGGCCACGCCCATGAGCATTGCGATAAAAGAATTCTGGAAGGCGAGGGGCGCCCTCATCGGATCGCCGACCCTCAACAACATCCCTTTTCCCACCATCGTCCAGTTCCTCACCAATCTGAGGGGGCTCAGGGCCAGGAACCGGATCGTCGGGGCCTATGGCAGCTTCGGATGGGGCGGGGGGGCGATCAAGGAGGTGTACGAGACCATCAGGCAGATCGGTCTCGATACCTACGAGCCGGGCGTCGAGGTGCAGTACAGGCCGGCCCCTGAAGACGAGCAGAAGTGCTATGACTTCGGGGCCGCATTTGCGGAAAAGGTGAAAGAATATCACGCGAAATTCTGAAGGTGTCGTCAATGAGCGGGGAGGCCGGGCACCCGCGAAGCGGGTCGTGGCTTTGCCGGTGGAGGGGGTGCTGAACCCCATTAATTGCGCTATGACTTCGGGGCCGCATTTGCGGAAAAGGTGAAAGAATACCATCAGAAATATTAAGGATTCGGGAGGATAGTCATGTCAAAGAGCGAAGAAAACTTGAAAGCTGCGTTTGCGGGTGAATCACAGGCCAACAGAAAGTATCTTGCCTTTGCGAAAAAGGCGGACGCAGAAGGCTTCACACAGGCGGCAAAGCTCTTCCGCGCTGCCGCGGAAGCGGAAACCGTCCATGCCCATAACCACCTGCGGGAGCTGGGCGGCATCAGGAGCACGAAAGAGAACCTGGAAGAGGCCGTGAACGGCGAGGTGTTCGAGTTTCAAAAAATGTATCCGGAGATGATCGCCGCGGCAAAGAGCGAGGGCAATAAAGGGGCGGAAAGGAGCTTCAACCTGGCGAACGAGGTGGAGAAGATCCACGCCGCTCTCTACCGGAAGGCTGCGGACAGCCTTGGCAAGAACACTGAAACCGATTACTACGTATGCCAGGTGTGCGGGAACACCGTGGAGGGGGAGCCGCCCGACAAGTGTCCCATCTGCGGCGCCAAGAAGGCAATGTTCAAGAAGGTCGATTGATCCCAAAAGCGCACGCAGCGTCGACGGACGCTGCGTGCGCGAGAATCGGTTTTTACCCTTGAGGCCGTTTCGCTCGTCCTTGTGATGCCCGCTCGTTCCCACGATGCGTGTCCAAGGGAATCTCACCTATCAGCGCTACCCTGGGGCCTCGACGACGTAAGCCGAGCCGTCGCAGTTAAATACACCCACAAGTATACACATGCGGCCTTCTCGGGCGAGTGAAGAATACCACGTAAAAGCGAGAGGAATTTATTTCTTCCAGCACCTGTACATTTTCCTGCACATTTCTTCTTGAAACTTAGTGGTATGTAGTATAATATAAGGGCATAATCTGATAAAGCCAAACCATCCGTGAGGGTGGTGCGGAAAGCCGACGGCTCCCAGTTGGCCGCCTCTGGCGATCATCGGCAAGACCGCTGAGCTGCCGGATATAACTTCTTGCATGAGGAGGCATTCAGTGAAAAAGGGTTCAACAGTGCTGATCGCTCTCGTTCTTGCCCTCGGCGCGTTGAGTGAGGCCTACGCCGCCAGCTACTCCTTTACCACCGTCGATTACCCCGGTGGTTCAGCAGTCTATGCTGGCGCCCCTAATTCAGCAACTTCCGCGAACGCCATAAATAATGGGGGCACTATTGTCGGCACATACGCGGACGCGAGTGGGTATAATCACGGCTTTTCCCTGAGCGGTGGGACCTATACCTCTTTTTCTTACCCCGGCGCTCAATACACTTGGGCTAATGGCATTAATAACGGAGGCACGATTGTCGGGGAGTACTGGAACGGACACGGTAGCAGTGTGGATAATGGCTTTTCCCTGAGCGGCGGGGCCTATACCTCCCTGAATTATCCCGGTCATCCTTCAGAGGCCATTCATATTAATGACGGAGGCATAGTTGTGGGCGATTACTGGGACACGTATAGTGAGGACAGTCCGCCCCATGGCTTCTCCCTGAGCGGTACGACTTATACCTCACTCAATTACCCAGGCGCTTCATCCACCCAAGCCTATGGCATTAGTAGCGGGGGCACGATTGTCGGGGAATACTATGACGCGAGCCGTGCGCTTCATGGCTTTTCCCTGAGCGGTACGACTTACACCCCCTTGAATTACCCAGGCGCTTCAGCAACCGCAGCAGCCGCCATAAATAAAGGCGGCACGATCGTCGGCCATTACAAGGACGCCAGCGGTGCGTCTCATGGCTTTTCCCTGAGCGGTACGACTTACATCCCCTTGAATTACCCAGGCGCCTCCTCCACCTTTGCCTATGACATTAATGACGGCGGCACGATCGTTGGCCAATACTATGACGCGAACGGTGTGGAGCATGGTTTTTTGGCGATCCCCACGCCTGCGCTCTCCCCCGGCTGGAACCTCGTCTCCCTGCCTTTGCAGCCTACCAACACCGCCATCACCTCGGTGCTCTCGGAGATTCCCGGCGCCTATGAGGTGGTCTGGGCCTATCCCGGTCAGGCATGGAAGGTCTACGATCCCAATGACGCGGCAGGAAGCACCCTTACGACCATGCAGGCAGGGATGGGCTACTGGATAAAGATGAAATCCGCAAAGACGCTCTCCGTCTCGGGGTCTGCGCCGCCTTCGTCCCTTTTGCTACAGAAGGGGTGGAACCTCTTAGGGTACAACGGGACGTCGTGCGTCGCACCCTCGACGGCCCTTTCCTCCATATCCTCAAGCCTCCAAGTTTCTTGGGGCTATCCCGGTCAGGTCTGGCAGTTCTATGACCCGAACGACACCCAGGATAGCGCCCTTAACTATCTCTGTCCGGGCGTGAGCTACTGGATCAACGTCAACCAGGCGGCGACCTGGAGCGGGTGGTAACAAAGCACAGCAAAGATTGTCAGTCGAAACAATCAATCATCTCATAGAATTCGATAATCACCGGTTCAGGAAGAAAGACTCGGCGCGGCCCTGCCCATAAATGGTTGAGTTGGCTCGATAGTCTGAAACGAGGATTACCGCGAGGAAGGGCTATCTTGCGACGGCAACGCGGCGATGCCGGAACTCGATAGGTCGGTCTTCCAGGGCTTTTGGTCAGAGGTTGCCCCCATGGAACCTTCCAAATGCCCGTGCCAGCATAAGTGCCATGAGCAGTGCCCCGAGTCCCAGAACAACGACGTGCCTCGTCTTGCGCAACTCAAACCGGCCAATGCGGGCCACCAGTACGTAAGCCGCAACCAGGTTGAACATTCCCCACAGGACGTTGACCGTCGACGATGACAAGCCCTGCCCTGGTGGCGATGCGAACGGGCTCTGGAACGGCCTGCCCGAAGTGCCGTTCATAAGATGTGGGATCGTGTTTGCGAGGAAAGCCCCACCGAAGAAGTAAGCGATAAAGTGGTACCAGCGCGTCACTGTCTGCATAAGACCCCCAATTCGGTCGTAATCTCACACATAAAGGGCATCACACGATCTCCAACAAAACCCTATACCCTCTCCCACACGCAAACGATATTCAGGTGTCGAATCGGTAAGGCGTTTGACATCTCCGCTAAGATTATCACTCATCTCTTCAATCCTTGCAAGGATGCGGGACTGGGGAGTAAACTATCCCAAGTTATTTCTTGACTTTTCAACCTTTTTCGACTATCATTATGCTTTCAAATTTACGGGAAAGGCGGGGAAACGGTATGTATGCCATTATAGAGAGCGGCGGTAAGCAATACCGGATAATGGAAGGATCGCGGGTAAGGATCGAGAAGGTGCCGGGGGACGCCGACGAGCTCATATCATTGGGTGAGGTATTGGCGGTCAATGACGGGGAGCGGATGCTGGTGGGCAACCCTTATGTCGCCGGCGCTTCGGTGACCGGGAAGATAACGGCCCAGGGCAGGGCGAAGAAAGTGATTGTCTTCAAGTACAAACGGAGGAAAGACAGCAAAAAG
Organism: uncultured delta proteobacterium; assembly: GCA_963768735.1. Classification (GTDB taxonomy): domain Bacteria; phylum Desulfobacterota; class Syntrophorhabdia; order Syntrophorhabdales; family WCHB1-27; genus BOG-1155. The sequence continues at coordinate 1,365,044 of CAVYJH010000003.1, forward strand.
AAAAAGGGGCACCGGCAGGCGTATACGGAGCTGGTCATAGAAAAGATAGAGGTGGAGGCGACTCATGGCGCATAAAAAGGCCGGTGGAAGCTCAAGGAACGGCAGGGACTCAAGCGGCCAGAGACTCGGCGTGAAGATCTTCGGGGGCAGCTCGCGAAGGCGGGCAGCATTATCGTGAGACAGCATGGGACTAAAATATATCCGGGGACGAACGTCGGCATAGGGCGGGATAACACGCTTTTTGCGCTCATTGAGGGGCATGTCGCATTCGAGGCCAAGGGAGAAAAGAAAAGGGTGAGCGTTTATCCTGTGGAATGAAATTTGTCGATGAAGCTACTCTTTATGTAAAAGCGGGGGATGGCGGTCGAGGATGTGTCAGCTTTAGAAGAGAACCATTTGTGCCCAGAGGCGGACCCAATGGAGGCGATGGAGGAAAAGGCGGCAACGTCGCCATAGCCGGAGATAAACGTCTTATCAGTCTTCTCGATTTCAGATACAAGCGGATCTACAAAGCAGAAAGCGGAAAGCAGGGCGGCGGCAACAACAGGACCGGGAGGAACGGCGCCGATCTCCTGATCTATGTCCCCGTGGGGACAGAAGTGCGCGATGAAAACGGTCGCCTTCTCGCGGACATTGTTGAAGAAGGGCAGACTTACGTGGCCGCCAGGGGCGGGCGGGGCGGCAGGGGGAACGCCCGTTTCGTGACCCCCGTCCATCGGGTGCCGACGGAGTTTGAGGAAGGCGAAAAAGGGGAAGAGCGGGCGGTACTTAAGCTCGAATTGAAACTGCTGGCGGGCATAGGCATCATCGGATTGCCCAATGCTGGCAAGTCAACACTCCTTTCCCGCCTCACCAGCGCAAATCCTGAAGTGGGCGATTACCCTTTCACTACGCTGACCCCCTCCCTGGGTGTGCTCATCGAAGACGACAGGCGTCTCGTGCTTGCCGACATTCCCGGTATCATCGAAGGAGCGTCCAAGGGAAAGGGCCTGGGACTGACGTTCCTGCGCCACATCGAGAGGACGCGCACGCTCCTCTGGGTTATCGACGTCTCATCTCCCGACGTGTTCCGCGACTATACGACCCTTTCTACGGAGCTGCGCCTTTACAAAGAGGCGCTCGCCCTGAGGGACCGGATCATTGTCCTCAATAAGATCGATCTCGTCAGCCCGGAGACGCTCGCCGGGCAGGAGGCCCTTTTCCTCGCGCAAAAGGAGACGGTGTGCTCGGTAAGCGCGGCCGAAGGCAACGGAATCGACGGATTGAAGGATCTGCTGGCAGAAAAGGGCGGAGGCGCCGTACATGGCTGATATCCATAGGGTGGTGCTCAAGATAGGCACATCGGTCCTGCTGGGCGAGGATGGGAGGATTTGCAAGAGCAGGGCCCACGACTTCGCCCGCCAGATAAAAGCCGTCAGGGACCTGTCCGTGGACGTGATCGTTGTCTCCAGCGGCGCCATAGCCTGCGGTATGGAGACGGTGGGCCTGAAGAGGAAGCCTAGGGAGATGGCAAAGAAACAGGCACTTGCATCGATAGGGCAGATCGTGCTCATGCGTATGTACATGGAGGCATTCGCCGCCGTAGGGCTCACGGCGAGCCAGATACTCCTGACCCATGAAGACACGAAGTCGAGGAGCAGATGCCTCAATCTCATGAACACGATCGACACGCTCCTCGCAATGGGCGTCGTACCTGTTGTCAACGAGAACGACACGCTCTCGTTCAAGGAGATCATGTTCGGGGACAACGACAACCTTTCGGCCCTCATCGCGCAGATCGGCAACGCCGATCTTTTGGTGCTCCTCTCCGACGTCGAGGGTCTCTATGAAAAGGATCCGAAGCATCATCCCGGCGCCGCCCTGATAGCGACGGTCAGGAAGATCGACGAACACGTCGAGGCCCTTGCCCACGGGACGACGAGCGAAAAGAGCGTCGGCGGCATGACGAGCAAGCTGGAGGCAGCCAAAAAGGCGGGGAATTACGGCATATCCACCAGGTTGGTGGGGGGCGATGTAAAGGATGTCGTTCAAAGGGTGATCGCCGGCGAGAATATTGGCACCTTGTTTACGGCGCGTAAGCGCCTGACCAGGAAGAAATGCTGGATCGCCTTCGCTTTCAAGGCGAAGGGGAGAATAGGGATAGACCCGGGCGCACGGGACGCGCTCCTTCACCACGGAAAAAGTCTCCTGCCTTCCGGCATTGTAGGGGTGGAGGGTGACTTTTCGAGGGGGGAATGCGTTGAAGTGACTGCCGGGACGGACAGGGTGATTGCCCGTGGCATCGTCAACTACTCGTCTTCGGATATCGGCAAGATAAAGGGCACGAAAAGTGTTGAGATAGAAAAGAAGCTCGGCTATAAATATACGGAGGAAGTGATCCACAGGGACAACATGGTGGTCTTATGAACGTTATCGACGTAGGGTCGGCAGCCCATGGGGCTATGGATAGGGCAGCCCATCTGACAACTGAAGAAAAGAACAGGATCCTCGGAACCCTCGAAGAACTGCTCCGTGAGCGGCAAGAGTTCCTTTTTGAGGAAAACAGAAAAGATATAGAAAAGGCAGAAAGCGAGCTGCTGCCGGCAAGCCTTATCGAACGGCTTAAACTGGACGCGAAAGTCGTCGGCGAAATGGCGGCGGGCTTAAGGGACGTGATCGAGCTGCCCGATCCCGTCGGGGAGATCGTGAAAATGTGGACGCGACCCTCCGGCCTGCGGGTCGGCAGGATGCGCATCCCTATCGGTGTGATCGCCATCATCTATGAATCCCGGCCGAATGTGACGGTCGATGCCTTTGCGCTCTGCCTGAAGAGCGGGAATGTGGTAATCCTCAAGGGGGGGAAAGAGGCATTTCACTCGAACCGGGCGCTCTTCAGTCTTATTACGGAGGCGCTCTCGCGGTGCAACGTGCCGGCGGAAGTGGCACAGCTTATAGAGACGGGCGACCGGGCGTACCTTTATGAACTTTTGGGGTTGAGTGATTATATTGATTTGGTCATCCCCCGGGGAGGAGAGGCGCTGATCCGCAGCGTTGCGGAACATTCGAGGGTGCCCGTGCTCAAGCATTATAAGGGTGTCTGTGCTGTTTTTGTGGACGAATGGGCGGACGAGGAGATGGCCCTGAAAGTGTGTCTCAATGCAAAGATACAGAAACCGGCCACGTGTAATGCCATGGAAACCCTGCTCGTGCACGAGGCTATTGCCCCGCGCTTTTTGCCGCAGATGGTTTCTGCTTTGCGGAAGGCGGGCGTAATAATAAAGGGCTGTGAAAGGACCCGGGAGATCGTTGTCGGCATTGATGCGGCAACAGAGCGGGATTGGCACGAGGAATACCTCGACCTGATCCTTTCGGTCAAGGTCGTGCGTGATATGGACGAGGCGATAGCCCACATACGGGCTTACGGCTCACAGCATACGGACGCCATCGTGACCCGCGATTACAACCGCGCGTGGCGGTTCCTGAAAGAGGTGAATTCCTCCCTTGTCCTGGTCAACGCGTCTACAAGACTAAACGACGGGTTCCAGTTGGGGCTCGGCGCGGAAATGGGCATCAGCACGACTAGGCTGCACGCCTTCGGCCCCATGGGGCTGGAGGAGCTTACGGTGACGAAGTTTATCGCTTTCGGCGACGGGCAGCAGAGGAGCTGATGGCCATAGGGGTGTTCGGTGGGACATTCGACCCGGTGCATGTGGGCCATTTGAGGATCGCGGAGGAAGTGCGCGAGGCGTTTTCCATGGAAAGGGTCTATTTTGTTCCTGCGCGGATCCAGCCCTTCAAACAGCCGGGGAGGGGGGCCACTACCGACGAGAGGGTCCGCATGCTCGAGATGGCGATGCGGGGCAACAGCTTTTTTCGGACGTCCTCGGTTGAGATCAGGAGGGGGGGCGTTTCCTACTCAATCGACACGGTGAAGCATTTTGCCCGTAGATTCGGAGAAATCTATTTTCTTATGGGCATAGATGCCTTCTCGGACATAGGTTTGTGGAAGGCCCACAGGGAGCTGTTCCTATATGCGGACTTTGTCGTTATGGTGAGGCCGGGCAGCAGACTCTCGGGACTTCCCGAAAGCCTGCGGGGAGAGACGCGACAGCTTGACGCCTCGACGTTCGAGCATGCGTCGGGCAAGAGGATCTATTTTCACCACATTACGCAGCTCGATATCTCGTCAACGCGGATAAGGGGGCTGGCGAGAACGGGGAAATCGATAACGTACCTGGTCCCCCATCCGGTTGAGCGATATATCATCAAAAAAGGATTGTACAGGAATTAAGTGGAAACGAAAGACAAGGCGGATGTGGCCGGACGGCTGGCGTTGGAAAAGAAGGCGAGAGACGTGGTGGTGCTCGATCTCGCGGGGCTCACGGATATCGCCGATTATTTCGTGCTTGCGAGCGGCACGAGCGAGCGGCATGTGTTGACGATATTCGAGGCCGTAGAACACGATATGAAGGAGAAAGGCATAGCGCCTTTCTCGACGGAAGGCCGCGAAGAAGGGCGGTGGGTTATCATAGATTACGGAGACGTGGTCGTCCATGTGTTTCTCGAGTCGCTCAGGGAGCTGTACGATCTCGAGAACCTCTGGATAGAAGCCAAGAGATACGTCATGGAATAAAAATAGAAATCAAGAGCGCGGGGTGTATTATGGAGAAGGAAACGCTTGAATATTTCAGGAAAAAGCTGCTGAAGCAGCGCGAGGCCATCCTGAACAAATCGAAAAAATTAAAAGAGGATTCGTACACGCTCGGCACCGACGGCATCCAGGATATGGCGGATGCCGCGAGCAACGCGTATAACGCCGACATCCTGATGAGCCTGAGCGATAATGACCGGAACATGGTGAAAGAGATCGACTCGGCCCTCGATAAGATCGCGAACGGCAGTTACGGCACGTGCGAGGAATGCGATGAGCCGATCAATGAGAAACGGCTTGAAGCAAACCCGGTGGCGCGCTACTGCATCACCTGTAAGAGAATGATCGAGGAAAAAGGCGTATGAGCCGATGAAGTATAAGATCTCGCTGCTCTTCTTTCTCCTTCTTTTCGGCGCCTATGAGTTGCTTTCCTGGCCTGAATTCCGACAGGGTGCCGTTCTACGTCGGATTCGGAAAGCGGCTTGATTTGACGGTCATCGACTACATCGCTGCCGCCTTTGTGCTGGGCGTGATTTTTTCCATCATCGCAAGCTTTTTCACCGATGCGCGAAGGGGCATTGCGAAGTGGCGCAGCGAAAGGAAGGAGAGGTTGAGGAATGAGGCCAACGACCTTTTCGAGAAGGCTAAACTCTATGAGATGAAGGGCGATACGGAAAAGGCGGAGGAGTATTTTAACCGCGTCATAAGGTCGGCGCCCGATATGGAAGAACCCTACGTGCTCCTTGCCGAGATGCATGCGGCAGGGGGGGAGCTGGGTAAAGCGATCGAGGCCCTGGATCTCGGCGAAAAGCGTCTCGGCAAGAAGGAGGCGATACTGCGGAAAAAGGCGAAGATCCACCGCGCCCAAAAGGATATGGACGCTGTGGAGCGGGACCTGCTGGACGTCGTGGGGATCAAGGGGTTGAACCCTGAGGCCCTGGGGGCTTTGAGAGACCTCTACGTCGGCCGGAGGGCATGGGCTCAGGCGCTGGAGATAGAAGAGAAGGTGAGAAAACAAAGAAAGACGCCGGATGAGGAGCAGCGGTTACTCGGGCTCCGGTACGAGAGCGCGAAGGAGCGCTTCCGAAAGGATGACCCCAGACTCTACGAACAAGTGCTTAAGGACCTGCGGGAGATCATCAATGACGATAAGCGGTTCATCCCCGCGTATACGCTTTCGGCCGAAGTCTACAAGAATACGGGCAAGTTGAACGACGCGGGCAGGGTGTACGGCCGCGGCTACGCGAAGACGGGCCATATTGTCTTCCTCCGGCAACTGGAAGACCTCTATATCGACAGGGGGGAGCCGGGCGTCATATTAAAGATTTACCGCCGGCTTCTCGAAGTGGCGCCCAGGAACCAGCTCCTCATGTTCTTCTACGCGCGGCTCTGCCTGAAGCTGGAAATGATCGATGAAGCAATCGACGTCCTGAAGACGCTGCTCGCGGAGGAGAAGGAATTCAGGGGGCTTCACCGCGCCATGGCAGAGGCATATATTCACCGGGGTAAGTTTGAGGACGCGGTCAAGGAATTTTCGAAGGCTTTTCCCATGAGCAAGGTCTATGTGCCCTTTTATTGCGTGAAGTGCCAGGCCGTCCAGGAGGAATGGACTGATTTTTGCGAGACCTGTTATAGCTGGAACACGATAAATATCAAGCAGGACGGCCTCTTTTTTCAGGAGGCTGAAAACTTGCGCGTGCTCTATGAGGAAAACTGGGAGGCGACATGACGGACGATCTTATTCTGGCCAACGACAACAAGATTATCTTCCTCGTCCTTGATGGGCTCGGCGATATCCCGGACCCGGCGCACTCTTTCATGACCCCCCTTGAGGCGGCAAAGAAGCCGAATATGGACCGTCTTGCAGCCGAGAAAGGTGTCCTCGGCCGCACCATCCCGGTAGGCGTCGGCATCACGCCGGGCAGCGGCCCCGGCCATTTGAGTCTTTTCGGCTATGACCCCGCGCACTACGCGATAGGAAGGGGCATCCTGGAGGTGCTCGGGCTCAATATGAACCTTGAGCCGAGCGACGTCGCCGCGAGGGGAAATTTCTGCACGGTAAAGGACGGCATCGTGATCGACCGGAGGGCGGGCAGGATAGAGACCTCCATCGGCGAGCGGCTGTGCAAGAAGATATCGAGCGCCGTCCCGTCGGTAGAAGGGGTAAAGGTGCTCATCAAGCCGGGTATCTCGCACAGGTTCGGGATCGTCTTCAGGGGAGAGGGCCTGTCCGACGAGCTGGAGGATGCCGATCCGCACAAGGACCGGAAACCCCTAGCACCGGCCGCCCCGAAAATACCCGCGGCGGCGAAGACCGCTGCGGCCGTCAACGCGTTCATCAAAAGGGCGATGGACGTGCTCCGGGAAGAGCCGGCGGCAAATGGGGTCCTGCTCAGGGGTTTCTCGAAACACCCCGACATACCCCTCTTCCCCGAGAAATACCGGATGGATTCCCTGGCGATTACTACCTATCCCATGTACCGGGGGATTGCCAAGGTGTTGGGTATGAAGGTGGAGAAGGAGCCGACGGACTATCAGGAGATGGTCTCAATCCTCAGAGAGCATTACGACCGGTATCAGTTTTTCTTCTTACACGTGAAAGAGACGGATGTCGCCGGAGAAGACGGCAATTTCAAAGAAAAGACAAGGGCGATAGAGTTCATCGACACGATAGTGCCCGATATCTACTCGCTTAAGCCGAGAGTGCTCGTCGTCACGGGCGACCATTCGACTCCCTGCCCCCTGAAAGGCCACAGTTGGCATCCCGTGCCGCTTTTGATAGTCGCGGATACGGGTGAGAGGGACGGCATCCCCTTTCACGAAAAAAATTGTCTGAAGGGCAGCCTGGGGACTATATATGCGAAGGAGTTGATGACCCTCGCCTTGGCCTACGGCTCGAAGCTTGATAAGTATGGTGCATGAACAACATCCGAGGGGTTCAGCACCCCCTCCACCGGCAGAGCCGGATGGAGCCTCCCTGCTCGGCTCGCTACGCTCGGCCAATTATTGGGGTTCAGCACCCCCTCAATGGACCTTTGAATGCGACCCGGCATGAGCCTTCTCAAGTCCGTTATCGAGCTTATTTATCCGGTCCGTTGCGGAGGATGCGGCGCGGAGGGAGGAGTGCTCTGTCATGCGTGCATGCAGTCTTTCATTGCCCTTGAAAGTCCCTTTGTCTGTCCATCCTGCGGCAGACGGACGGGTAGCGACGCCCTGTGCGGCGGATGTATCACCCATCCCCCGTATTTCACGCGCGGGTTTTATATGTTTTCTTTTGAAGGCCCGTTGAGGGAGGCCCTTCACGCCTTTAAATTCGGGGGCAGGATTGACGTGGGCAGGGCCCTGATGCGCATGGGTCGGACAAGAATCGCTTCTCACGCCGGCGCCTTCGACGTGGTCATTCCCGTTCCGGTCACTTCGACTCGGCTGAAACAGCGCGGCTTCAACCAGTCTTTTATCATCGCGGACGAGATATCCCGCATGACCGACGCGCCCGTGGATTACGGGACCCTCGTGAAGGCGAAAGAGACTGAAGACCAGTACATGCTGTCAAAAGAGGAGAGAAAGCGGAATATACGGGGAGCTTTCTCTCTGAAGGACGCACATTCCCTCGCAGGCAAGCGCCTGTTGCTCGTGGATGACCTTTATACCACGGGTAATACCGCGAGGGAGGCCTGCCGGACGCTCCTCCGCACAAGAGCGCGGCAGGTCCTCTTCTTTGCGCTTGCAAGAACGCCCTGATGAAAAAAGCCCTGATCATAGTCGTCGCGGTGCTTTCCATCCTAGCCGGAATGATGCTCGCGGCCCGACTTTATCTGCCCACCGTGGCATTGCACATGCTGGGCAAGGCCATAGACGGGACAGTGGAAGCGTCACGCTCCAGTGTTTCCTTCAGCGGCGGGCTCCTCGTGCTGAAGCTCGACGGAGTGCGGATAAGGGGTAGGGTGGAAGGCGTTGTCCGGACATGCGAGGTTCGGGTGCAGCCCTCAAGGGGACTGTATGTCAAGTACTTCACCATTTCTGATTTTGATATCAAGATCGGCAGGGAAAGGGGCCGCATCGGTTTTTATCCGGTGCCCGTCGAGCTGGCGGAGATCCGGAAGGGCACGGTCGATTATGAGGGGCACAAGTACGTGCTTCGCGCGCTGAGGGTCACAAACTTCAACACGGGCGGCCGGCTGGAATTCAGCATAGATGGAGGCGTCGAGGGACTGGGCAACCTGAAGACCCGGGGCGAAGGTATTTTCGGGGATAGGCGGTCGGACATAAAAGGCGAGTATTCCCTGTCGGGAGTTAACATGGCCCGCGTCTTTAAGAACTACGAGGGTCTGGCCGACTCAAGAGGCGCCTTCAGCTTACGCGACGGGGTGCTCGTGATGGACGGCGATGTGCAGGCATCCTACTTTTCGCTCATGGAAGACTTCCTGAAGCATAGGCTCGTGTCCGAGAGGAATGCCTGCCGCATCCACTTGAGCCGGGTCGGCGACACCACGGATGTCACCCTGACGGGCCTCTCCTTCAAAGGCACGCCCCTTTTTCTGAAATTCTCCGGTACCCCGCAGCGGCTCACGTACCTAGAGTTGACTACCGGCTTCCTCGCCATTCCCGACCTGATGGACTATATAAACCCCGCGGTCTTGTCGGAAGGAGATTGGGGCCCACTCTCTTTCGTCAAAGACGGCACCGTGCGTATCGGCTCTTTCATTTTTCGGAGGGGAAAGCCCATCACCGCTGAGATAGAAGTGGCTGACGTCGAGGTGGGGGCCGGAAAGGTCGCATTCCATGGGGTGAGAGGTTTGTTGCGCCTAGACGGCAACGCGCTGGCTTTAAGCGGTTTCGAGGGGAGGCTGGGAGAGGGGCGGGTTTCCGGGGTGACAGGTCTCGTCCCCTTGAGACTGGACCGGGACGTAGCCCTGAACGGGCACTATGCCCTCGATCTCAGGGACCTTTCACGGCTTGCCGGGACGGACAGTGTGGAGATCCTCGCGGGGATCGCCGAAGGAGATGTCGGTCTGCATGGGAGGCAGGGCCGGGGCTTCAGCGTCGAGGGTTCGGGGAGCATTCGGGAGAGCCGGTTTGTCTGGAAGCACGTTGCCCTTGGGGCGTCAGGGAGCTACACGTTCAGGGACGGTCGCGTGACGTTCGCTCCGCTCGTGATAAGCGAGGCAGGGACGAGGCTCGTCGTGAGTGGGACCGCGGAAAAAGAGCGGGCCGACCTGCAGGTGAAAGGAGTAATCGACGGGCGCCGGCTGGACCTCGCCCTCGACCGCCCATATCTTCTGGACGGGTACGTGAGCGTCGACGGAGATGTGGAGGTAAAGGACGACACATGCTCCCTTAAAGGGCGTCTCTCTATGACGGACCTTTCCTTCGATATCCCCCGTGTGATGAAAAAGGGGCGCGGGGTAGAAAACTCAGCCGTCCTGTCCATGCACTTCAAACCGGGCGGCGACCTCTGGGTGGACAGCCTTCTTTACAGGCTCGGCCCTCTGAGGGCTGCCCTGAGCGCGAGGGTGGGACAGGGAAGGATCTCGCGCATGCATGTGGTCCTGGACGTCCCCAAAGTTGAGCAGCTCTCGCGGCTCTTTTTTTTTGACGATGGCGAGGCCCACGGAGACCTGAAGGCCGACTTGCGCGTGGAAGATTTGCCGTACCCGGTGGCAAGGCTCCCCGTGGTGCAGGGACACCTTACGTTTCGCGGGGACATCCTGCACCCTCCCACCCTTGCGAAGGCTGTCACCGGCATCGACCTTGTCTGCGCGTTCGAGGGAGAGCGGTTTACCGTGGACCTGTCGGGGCTGCGTGTGGGAGGAAGCGCGCTCAAGAGGGCGCGTCTCGTTATCACGGGTCTCGATGCACCTCAGTTTAACCTTCTGGTCGATATGGACTCTTTTGACCCCGCTGATTTTGCAGGAGTACGCAAGAAGCGGTTCAGGGTGCCGGTGATCGCCACAGGAAGTCTCACGGCCAGGACGACAGGGGAGTTTCTGCTGAAATCAAAGAAGGTGCTCCTTCGCGGCATGGCCTGCCGCGACCTGGTGATGGAAGGCACCTTCGGAAACAGGAGGCTCGCGGTGACGCAGGGGCGGATCGGGGCAGACAAGGGTGAGCTTCTGTTTCAGGGAGATGCATATCTCCGGTCCCTTCCCCGGGTGAATGTGATGGGGCATCTGTCGGATGTGACCGCTCAGGAGGTCCTTGCGCTTTTCGGTGGAAAGCAGGACATCTTCGAAGGCACGGGGTCGATGTCGGCCAACCTCAGGTTCGTCGGGAGAGACGGCGACGCCCTCGCGAAGAGCGCGAGCGGTACGGTGAGCCTCGCGAGCCGGGACGGGGTGATCAGGAGATGGAACCTCCTCTCCAAGATCCTGGCCCTCACCAACGTGTACGACCTTTTTCGGGGACAGGTCGACCTGACGCGGGAGGGTGTCGTGTACAGGAGGCTCAGCGCCTCCTTTGAGGCGAATAACGGCGTGTTTCGTACGAATGATTTCCTCATAGACAGCCCCTCCATGCTTATCACCGGCAAGGGGGGCCTCGATGTGGGGAAAAGGGAGATAGACGGCAGGATGACGGTATCGCCGTTCGTGACAACGGACAAGATCATAGACATGATCCCCCTGGTGCGCAGCATTATCCGCGAGAGGAAGAGCGGTGTTGTCTTCTTCGTCTACGATATCAAAGGGCCTGTGCAGGACCCGGAGGTAAAATCGAGCTATGTCCGGAGCGTGGGGGCGAGGGTTGTCTATCTGTTGCGCAATGCATTCCAGCTCCCGAAAGGTGTGTGGGACGAGCTTCACAAGGAGTTGCAAAAATGAGGATCGCCATTATCGGGGCAGGGAAAGTCGGCATCGCTCTCGGCTATGTCTTGAGGAAGAAAGGGTTTGATGTGGTCGCCGTCGCATCGAGGCGGCAGTCTTCACTCGATATGGCAAAAACGTACATAGGGGCTTACTGCCTCTATACGCTCGATAACGGACAGGCCGTGGAGATGGCTGATGTAGTGGCGGTTACCACGCAGGACAGGGAGATAAGGAACGTGGCCGCGCAAGTCGCAGCCGCTCCGGTGCGGCTCGACGGAAAGTTGTTTTTTCATACCAGCGGTGCCCATGCCTCGTCCGAGCTCTCTCCCCTGGAGCAAAGAGGCGCAGCCCTGGGCTCGCTGCATCCCCTTCAGACTTTTCCCGACATCGATGCCGGCATCAGGGGCCTTCCCGATACCTATATCTTCATCGAAGGCGACGGCCGGGCGCTCCCCGTGCTCGGCGACCTCGCGTCGGCCGTAGGCGCGGAGGCCGTTGCGATAGCGAGCGCGAACAAGGTGCTCTATCACCTTTCGGCGGTTTTTGTGTGCAATCTGCTCGCCGGCCTCCTCTATGCGGGGGAAGGCATCATGAAGCGTATCGGCATAGACCTCAAACCCTTCTACCCGATCATCAGGGCGACGCTCGCGAATATCGAGACCAGGGGGCCGCTCCTCTCGCTCACGGGGCCGGTGGTGAGGGGGGACGCGGGCACTGTCTCAGCCCATATAGACGCTATCGGGGACATGCCGCTCCATGAAAAAGTTTACAAAGACCTCTCTCTGGTGGCCCTGGAGATGGCGCGGGAGAGGGGGACCCTGACAGAGGAGCAGATAGCGGCGCTCAAGGGGCTTCTGGGGGAGTGTTAGTGTGCCTATCGGGTAGGTTTTACCCGTCGGCGCCCTGCTCGCCCGTTTCTTGATGAAGGCGAAGGGCATTTAAGCGCTGTCGGTGAACTGCCGAAAACATCACAGGGAGACGCGGCAGGAAGCCAATGAACGTTTATCTGCTTTCCCAGCATAGTCTGGGAGTCGGCCATCTGAGCAGGACCTCGCTTCTGGCCGGAGAAATAGCGAAGATACCCGGCGTCTCCGTGGTTCATATCTCGTGCGGTCCGTCGACCGGAATAATTCCATCCAAGCCGGATGTGTCGCTCGTCGAGCTTCCTCCCTTGATCGTCAGCGGTCTCTCTTCCACCGAGCTTGTACCGACCGACGCAGGCAAGACCAGAGAGGAAGTGGAAAAAGAGCGGGTCCGCGTCGTGGAGGGGCTGATGGAAGGGCGTCGCCCCGCTGTGTTCATTACCGAGTTCTTCCCCTTTTCCCCGCATCGTCTGGACGGCACCGTCATGCCCATCCTCCGGGTCATAAAGGAGAGATATCCGGAGTGCGCAATCGTATGCTCAAGCAGGGACATACCGGTCTGTCACGGCGAGGCGCTTCCCGCTGAAAAGGTTGCTTCCATCAGTTCTATCCTCAGCACCTACTACGACCTGGTCTTGGTTCATTCCGACCCTGCCGTCCTGAGTCTTGTCGACATACCGAAGCTGCGTGCGTTGAAAGTCCCATGCCCTATCGTCTATACCGGCTATATGTGCGAAAGACGCAGTACCACGCCACACGCTGCCGCTACGGGGGAGAGGAGAAAGATCATCGTGACGGTGGGCGGGGGACGCGACGGTGCTCACCTTATCGACTGCGCTATAAGGGTTGCCGCAAAGAAGAAAGAGTACCTCTTCGACATCGTGTGCGGCCCTTTCATGGGAAAAAGCGTGGTTGAAGAAATGAGCGAGCGCGCCGCGTCTTTGGCAAACGCACATGTGCACTGGTACGTACCCAACCTCAAGGAAACCATCGCCGGGTACGATCTGGTGATATGCAAGGGGGGGTACAATACGCTCATGGAGATGATCGTCCGCAGAAGAAGATGCATCTCCATCCCCAGGAAAGGCTCTTACGAACAAGGGAAACGGGTGAAGGTCTTTTCCGCAAAGGGGCTGCTCACCACGGTCGCGGAGACAAGACTCACGGCGAAAGGTCTATCGAGACTGATCGACGAGGCCTTCTGCGGCGACCATAGGTCGGCGTTCCCTATAAATACGGAGGGCCTGAAACATACGACCTCGATCATAGGGGATTTGTTGTCATCACGCGCCGAGGGTGCGCCCGTCCCCCCGCCGTCGTTTCGTCACGCGATGTAGAACGGACATACCGGGACGGCGGGCAACACAGGGGGCACAACATGGCCCTCGACAACCTGTCCGGTCGTGGTCCGGCGCGCCCGATTATGGCCGGGATAGCAGTACTGTCGGATGAGGCTGTTGTACGGCCGTTTTTCGGGGGTGCGTTGGACTATGCGGAGGGAAAAGGGGCTGAAGCGTAAGTAATTTTGGTAATTGTTGTTGACAGGATTTCTCATAACCGATAGTATTTCTCCTATCATATTGCACATTCCTGTCGATAAATAGGTACGGGGGCCACACCATGGACCGGTCTTACAACACGGCAGGCGAAGTCAAGATAAGGGCCCGACTTTTCTGCGGCCTGATAACACCACGCACGCTGATCGAAGAAAAGATAAGGCATCGAAAGCCTGTCATAAACGGTTAGAGAGGTCTTGACCATGTCCACAGAGTATTTTAGGGCGATCATCGACTGCATGGGAGATCCTGTTTTTGTTAAGGACCGGGACTACAAATTTGTGTTTGTGAACGATGCGGCGTGCGAGATGTTCGGCAAGCCGCGCGAGCAGGTGCTCGGAAAGACGGACTATGAACTCTTTTCTAAGGAGCAGGCGGATGTGTTCAGGAGGCATGATGATGCCGTCTTCGAGACAGGAAAAGCGGATGTCGATGAGGGGCAGGTTACCGATGCACAGGGCAACGTCCGGTCGATCATCACAAAAAAGGTGTTGTATGTAAACAAGGCAGGCGAAAAGTACATCGTCGGCGTACTACGGGACATCACCGAACGTAAGAGATCGGAAGAAGCCCTGCGGGCCGAGCAACTTGAGTTGTCGGAGGTAATGGACCTTGCGCGTGTAGTGTACTGGGAGTCCGATCCCGTCACAAGCACCTACCTTTTAAACGATCCCTTCTATGCATTTTACGGCACCACCGCCGAGCAGGCGGGAGGGTACCGGATGACGAGGGATGAATATGCACGGTTCATACATCCTGACGATCGGACCCATTACTATCAATTTGTAGAGCAAGGCATTGCAGACCCGGACACCGAATCGGTTACTTACATTGAGTACCGCGTTATCCGTGGCGATGGAGAAGTGCGGCATGTCCTGGGGAGAAGAAGGATCGTCAGAGATGATTCCGGCCGCATCGTGAAAAAATACGGCGCAATCCAGGATATTACCGAGCGCAAGCAGGCCGAAGAGGCCCTGAAAAAGAGCGAGGTCCTGTTGCGGTCGGTTGTGTCGGCCTCCCCGGTGGGCATTACCCTTGAAACCGCCGGGAGGGTCATCATCTGGGTAAACAAAGCCATAGTCCGCTGCTCAGGCTACAGGGCAAAGGAGCTTGAAGACGAATCGGCCCGTATCTTTTACGCGTCGGACGAGGAATTCGCCCGCGTGGGCGAGCTCGTACGCACCGAGGTCGCCCACGGCGGGATCGGCGTGACGGAAACCAAGTTTCTGCGCAAGGATGGTCAGATACGGGACATCCAGACTCACTGCCGCCCCGGTAGACGCAGAGGATGTCTCGGCAGGCATAGTCTTTGTCGTTGCAGACATCACGGAGCGGAAGCATGCGGAAGAAGAGCTGCAAAAGGCCCACCGGCGCCTTTCCGACATCATCGATTTCCTCCCCGACGCGACCTTTGTCATCGATAGGGACAAGCGGGTCGTGGCATGGAACAAGGCCATCGAGGAGATGACGGGGGTGAAGGCGGAAGAGATGCTCGGGAAAGGGGATTACGCATATGCGGTCCCCCTTTACGGAGAGCCCAGGCCCATCGCTATCGATCTCGTGCTTGAGGCGAACGAGGAGATGGAGAAGTCCTACGATCACGTGCAGAGGGAGGGCAGCAAACTTTCCATGGAGGTCTACGTGCCGAAGATATACCGCGGGAAGGGCGCCTATCTCTCCGGCACCACATCACCTCTCTTCGACCGTGAAGGCAACGTGGTGGGTGCTATTGAATCGATCAGGGATACGACCGGGCAGAAACGCATCGAGAAGGCGCTGCAAGAGTCCGAGGAGCGCTACCGGGTGGCCATCGAAAGCTCGAACGACGGGGTTGCCATAGTCAGGGGGCAGAAGCATATTTTCGTAAACAAAAAATTCCTTGAAATTTTCGGGCTCCAAAGCCCCGATGAGATCGTAGGACAGAGCATTGGAACGCTGGTGCACCCCGATGACCGCGAGAGGATCCGCGAGATAAACGAGCGGCGACAGCGGAAAGAGGACGTGCCCGACCGCTACGAGTTCAAGGGCCTGAAGAAGAACGGCGAGATGGCATATATCGAGGTCTCGGTCACGCTCGCGACCTATCAGGGCGAGCCTGTTTCCCTCGTCTTCCTGAGGGACGTCACCGAGCGTAAGGGCCTCCAGGTCCAGCTGCTGCAGGCCCAGAAGATGGAGGCCATCGGCACCCTCGCAGGGGGGGTTGCCCATGACTTCAATAACATCCTCATGGCCCTCATGGGCTATGCCAACCTGCTGCAGATGAAGATGGGGCAGAACGATCCCTCGCGGGTCTATGTGGACCAGATCCTTGTCTCCACTGCCAAGGCGGCCAATATCACCCAGAGTCTGCTCGCCTTCGGAAGGAAGCAGATCATGGAGATGAAACCCCACAAGATCTCAACGATAGTCAGGGATGTGGAGAAGCTGCTGCAAAGGCTCATGCCCGAAGACATAGAGCTCGCCATAAGGCTGGGCGACGATGCCATTGTCAGGGCGGACATGACGCAGATCGACCAGGTCCTCATCAACCTCGCCACCAATGCCAGGGATGCCATGCCGAAGGGAGGCAAGCTCACGATAGAGACGGGGCGGGTGGTGATCGATGAGGAGTTCATGAGGACCTACGGCTACGGGAAGCCGGACGCCTATGCCCTCATCATGATCACGGACACGGGCATCGGCATGGACGAGAAGACGCGAGAGAAGATCTTCGAGCCTTTCTTCACCACGAAAGAAATAGGAAAGGGCACGGGTCTCGGCCTCTCCATCGTCTACGGCATCATCAAGCAGCATAACGGGTACATAAACGTCTCGAGCCGGACGGGGGAAGGAAGCACGTTCCTTATCTACCTGCCGGAGGTGAGAGAAAAACCGAGGGAAGCGAGAAGTGTTGTTCGTGAGGCAAAAGGGGGAAGCGAGACCCTTCTTCTTGCGGAGGACAACGCCGACATCCGCGCGGTCATGTCCGGTATCCTGAAAATGTCGGGATACACGGTCATGAGTGCCGTGAACGGACGGGACGCGGTAGAGAAGTTCAGGGAGCATAAGGACGAGATACACCTGATCATCCTCGATGTCGTGATGCCCGAGAAGAACGGGAAAGAAGCCTATGAGGAGATGCGGGCGATAAGGCACGACATCAAGGCGCTCTTCATGAGCGGCTATACGGCCGACGTAGTCCTCGACAAAGGTGTCTTCGACAAAGCCCTCGACTATATCGCGAAACCGATTGCGCCCAACGAGCTCCTTCACAAGGTGCGGAACATACTCGACCGGTAGGACCCGGGGGGATCTACGTGATGGAAGAAAGAGACTCTTTTCCTGGTCGAGACCCGCGATTGAGCCTCCGCAGAAGAACCGACTGCACTCCGCGCATACAATGAACACAAACACCGAATAGTAGAGCCAGAAGAGAAAGGCAATGAAAATACCGTAGGCGCCGAAAATGGCCGCAAATCTTCCCACGCTGAGCGCATAGTACTTGAACAGGTATTTGCCGACCCCCCACAGCAGGGCGGCCAGGAGGGTGGTGGGGAGAAGAAGGCGAATGCGCTTCCGCAGGGGGGTCAGCACATAGTAGAGCAGGTAAAACATGGCGAAGGTGCAGGCCATGTCGATGAGCGAGATCAGGTAGAAGTAAAAGCCACCTTCAAGGAAGACATGTTCCTTGTCGGAGATGGTGCCTACCACCCTGGATGTCGCCACAAACAGCGTCGCGGTCATGAAGAAGATAGCGGCCTGCAGCAGCGAGAAGAGGAGCGTGAAAAAGAACTCCTTCCCCTTTTTTCTGAGGAAGCTGTCCATCTTCTTGCCGAATATCACCTGAAAGGACGGTATCAATACGGAGAAGAGCTTAGAGGTGAAAAAGAAGAGAAAATAGAGACCCAAGGGCCCTGAAAAGCGCTTCCATATCTCGATGACCCTCAGGTTTTTTGCCATCATCGCGGTAACCGTTTCATTGAAGGGCTCGGGTATCACCTTTGCCGTGTACACAAGAAGGTGTTTGTCGATGTCGTTCAGCTTCATGAGATAACCAAGGATGGAGATGGAAAGGAGCGCGAACGGGATAAATGTGAGGAGGATGTAAAAGGCTATGGCGGCCACCATCATCGGGGCATTATCCCGCTGATATTTCTGAAAGAGTTCCTTGATGATGGAGAAGATTTCTTTTAGTCCGCCCAAGTGTCTATCATAACGCCGCCGCTTCGCATTTTCAACCCGGTGCGGGAAATTACCGGAAACATGGCCGTCATTGCCGTCCGTCCGCACATGACTTATCTTCTCATTGAGATGACAGGGTCGATAAACCATGGGAACGCTCGATTACCTAGGGAGGAGAGGAATGATGAAGATCGTAGCTGTTGTGGGCAGCCCGAGAGGGGCTAAAGGGGCGACAGGCACTCTCGCCGGGATAGTGCTTCAAGGGGCCGAGAGCCTGGGCGCCGCCGCCGAGATCGTCACCATAAAGGGGCAGGAGGTAAAACCGTGTAAGGCGTGCGACACCTGTCATAAGAAGGGCTCATGTCCTCAGAAGGACTCGTTTCGTACGATCAGGGAGAGCGTCGACGCCGCCGACGGTCTTATTTTGGCAAGCCCCAATTACATATCCCATGTAAGCGCGCAACTGAAAGCCTTCTTCGACCGCTGCTGCGGAGTGGTCCATTGCCAGGGCTTCGAGGGGAAGTATGGCGCGGCGGTAGTCACTTCAGGGGGAGGGGATGAGGAGCCCATCGCTAGTTATATGAACCATTTCCTTGCCGTCACAGGGGCCGTCCCTGTCGGCTCCGTATGGGCCACGATGGGGCAGATTCAAGGTTATGATTTCCCTGCGGAAATAAGAGAAAAGGCCTTTGCTCTGGGCGAGAGGCTTGTAAGGGCGTGGAGCGCCAAAGAAATTACTCCCGAGTACCGGGAGATCACCCTTCAGTTCAGAGAGCGCATGCGTTCTCTGATCCTCTGGCGTAAGCAAGAGTGGCCTTATGAATACGACTACTGGAAGACGTGCCGGGGTCTGGAAGGGTGAGGACGCACATCTACGGCAAAGGGACGGACATGCCCAGGTCCCTTTGAAGCCTGCGTCCCTTCAGGTTCACCGGTCCTTGGCGAATGTGAACACGGGTGTCTCCCTGGCAGCGATTTCTATGGCCCGGCGCAACTCCCTTTTCAACACCGGCTTCAGGAGCACCTGCCGTGCGCCGCATAGCGCCGCTTTTTCCAGGGTGCGGGCAAACTCCAGGCCCGCCGTCATGATGATAATGGGGATCTCTGGACGGACTTCCCGCATCCGCCGGCACATCTCACAGCCGGTCATTCCCGGCATGATCTCGTCCGTAATGATGAGGTCGAATTCCCGGGGGTGCCCCGCGAAAAGTTCCAGGGCATGCGCCGCGTTGTGGTTTGCGGCCACGCGATAGCCCAACCGGCGTAGTATCTCCGACTGGGCTTCGAGGAGAGCCTGCTCGTCGTCGACGAGGAGTATGCGCCTTATAGTGGGGCCTGGCTCTTCCACGTCTGCACCTCCGCCGTCCCAAAGACCGTTCTTTTACATGATGACCGGCTGAAAAGGAAGCGTGCCGCGTACCCGCACCGACTATCGCAAAGAGGATATAGTACGAGTGTATCACCCCGCTTCACTTGGATGCAAGCGACACTTGACGCCTTTAGGCGGAAATGTCTGAAAAAAGGTGGCGATGAATAGTTACTTCCCGGAACTAATTGTGCTATACTTAGCAAATCTCTTATCATCATTCCTCGACGATCTCTAAAACTAGCTGCCACGGGGCGAACGTTCACATGAAAACCAGGAAACAGGCACCTCCGGGGAAAGGCCCCGGACAGAGCAAAGATGCCCGCATCAATGCACTGGAGGCCAGGCTCCGGGAGGCGGAGGAAACGCTCGCTAAAGCAATGCAAACGGCGCAGGACGACATTGAGAGGCGCGTCCGGGAACGAACCGCCGAGTTCAAGGGGGCCTACGACGCGCTGCGGGCGGAAATCCTTAAGAGCCGGGAGGCGGAGGAAGCGCGCATCCGTCTGGCTGCCGCGATAGAGGAGGCCGCCGAGGGCGTCGCCGTGATCTCTACTACGGGCGTTGTGCAGTACGTGAATCCCGCCTTCTCGCGCATTACCGGCTATGAGCAAGCGGAAGTAATCGGAAAAAACGCGGGCATCCTCGGCCGTATAGACGCGAGAGCCTACGCGTCCATGATCACGACGGTCATGAACGGGAACACCTGGTCGGGACGGCTGCCGGGGAAACGGAAAGACGGCACAGCCTACGAGATCGAAGTGGCCGTATCGCCCGTGAGGGACGCATCGGGACAGATCATCAACTACGCGGCCCTTTCCCGGGACGTGACCGGGGAGATAAGGCTGGAAAGCCAACTCCGCCAGGCCCAGAAGCTGGAGGCCATCGGGACCCTCGCCGGCGGCATCGCCCACGATTTTAACAATATGCTCGCCATCATTATGGGGAACACGGAACTGGTGCTTGATGACCTGGAGCACATGGAGGGGCCGCGGAGGAACCTCCAGCACATCCTCAAGGCCACCCAGAGAGGCCGTGATCTGGTGAAACAGATCCTCATGTTCAGCCGGAAGAGCAGCCAGGGGCGGAAACCCCTGGCCCTTACCCCGCTCCTTAAAGAGACCTGGAAGTTCCTCCGTTCCTCCCTGCCGACCACCATAGAGATGCACGCGGGTCTCCAGGCCAAGCCGGACACGGTGCTTGCCGACCCAGCGGAGATGCAGCAGATCCTGATGAACCTAGCCACGAATAGCGCCTACGCTATGCGGGAGTCGGGAGGCGACCTGACCATGAGCCTCTGCAGCGCCTTCTTCGGCCCCGCAGATTCCCTGCCCGTCGCCGATATGCTGCCGGGCCGGTATGTGCTTCTCACCGTCAGCGACACCGGCGTGGGCATGACCGACGCCGTGCGCAGGAGAATATTCGAGCCCTTTTTCACCACCAGAAAGGCGGGCGAGGGCACGGGGATGGGGCTTGCCGTGGTCTACGGGATCGTCAAGGCCCATGGCGGGGCCATTACTGTCGCGAGCACGCCCGGTAAGGGCGCCTCCTTTTGCATCTATCTGCCCGTCACCCAGGTTTCCGGGGCCAATGAAGAAACCAGGCGCTGAGCCCGGCCGTGAGGTGAAAAATCATCTTAATCGTTTTGTAATAGGTCTTATACGACGTATAGGTCCTATAAGACCTATCAAAGTCGTCCTATTCCCTATTCTTTCTTATCGAGAGCGCCGCGCACCACGCGAGCGAGCTCGTCTCTGGTGAAAGGCTTCATGATAACGGCACTGATTCCGGCCTTCTCCGCTGCGCCCGCGTCGACCGACTGGCTGTAGCCCGTGCAGAGGATGACCGGTATATCGGCCTTTGCCTTGCGGAGCAGACCGGTCAGCTCCAGACCGGTCAGGCCTGGCATGGTCTGATCGGTGATCACGAGGTCGAATCGGGCGGGGTTCCGTTGGAAAAGCGCAAGAGCCTCACTACCGCTCGTCATACCTGTCACCTTATACCCGAGCTTCTTTATTACTTGCCCGCCCAGGTCCACAATGATCTCTTCATCGTCGATGAAAAGGATATGTTTGCGGCCCTTAGCAGGGACCGCCTGCCCGACGGCGACATCTCTAGCGGGTTCCTGACCGGCCCGGGGCAGATAGACCGTGAAGACAGCGCCTTTGCCTTCCGTGCTCTCCACAGTGATGTAGCCTCCGTGCTGTCGCACGATGCCGTGCACCATAGATAGACCGAGCCCCGCGCCGGAGGTCTTCGCGGAGAAGAAGGGATCGAAAACTTTGTCAATGACGTCGGGCCGTATGCCGCATCCCGTATCTGAAACCACGAGCTTCACATAGGGGCCCGGTTCCATCCCGTCGGTGTTCCCCCCGGCCGGGACGCTGAATGCGCAAAGAGCGATGTCGAGGACGCCGCCTTTCTCCCCCATCGCCTGTGCCGCATTCGTGCAGAGGTGTGTCAGGACCTGCTGTATCCGGCCGGCGTCTCCGAGGACAGTGCCGGGCTCGCCGTCAATCGTGACCTTGATGCCCACGGCGGGAGGGATGGAGGTGCGGAGAAGCTCTGCAGTCTCCCTCACCACGTCGCTCAGTTGCAGCGGCGTCGACACGGCATCGGTCTTTCTGCCGAAGGTGAGCAGCTGCCCGATCAGCTCGCGGCCGCGGGCTCCTGCCTCAAGCACCCTCCGGAGGTGACGCTCCTGGCGGCTCTCTTTGGCCATGCGGTCTTTCGCCAGCTCGGTGAACCCGATCATGGCGGCGAGCACGTTGTTGAAATCATGGGCGATACCCATTGCCATGAGGGCGAGGGCCTCCATCTTTTCCGCGTGGCGCTGCCGGCCGGAATCGCGCAGCTCTTGCTCCTGCAGCTCCTGCTCGATCCGGAGGAGCGACAATTCATGGAGAAGCTCCTCCATGCTCTGCGAAGAGACGCGAGAAAGACGGTCGGGATTCATGCGCAGCAACTGTTCCGCTTTTTCGCGCAGTGTTCGGGCCGTCTTCAATGGAGGATCGCTCGGCATCAGATATGACTCCCCTCCCTCGCCGGATAGGCGTTCATGCCTGCGGGGACAGGCAGCGTACGTCCGCGGCAAGAGATTATAGCAAAGTATGCTTTCGAGATAAAGGGCAATCGGAAAAAGGGCGCCCCGGCCGCGTCTCCGGGGCAGACCCGACGGCATTGGGTATGGATGAAACCAGAAGTGTCTTTTATCACAAGCCATGGGCAGAGAAAACCCCTTGACACGCAGCCAAACCCCGTGTTATAAAAGCTCATGCCCGCGATAAAAAGTATGAAACGTGACGGTGCATGGTGGTGGTTTAACTCGGGGTTATGAGACCGCCGGTACCGGGCCATGAGCGGTTTCACGACTTCTCATGGCCCTTTTTGTTTCGGGTAAATCCGTTGTTGGAGGGAGACATGCAGACGAAGATACTCTTGGATGAAAGTGAGATCCCGACGAAATGGTACAACATACAGGCGGACCTGCCCACTCCCCTCCCTCCCCCGCTCCATCCGGGGACAGGTCAACCGGTGGGGCCGGACGACCTCGCCCCCATCTTTCCAATGAATCTTATCGAACAGGAGGTGTCGACCCAGCGATGGATAGACATACCCGAGCCCGTGCTGGAGAAGCTCCTCATGTGGAGGCCGACCCCTCTTTACCGGGCCCACAATCTGGAGCGGTTCCTGGATACGCCTGCCCACATCTATTATAAACACGAAGGGGTGAGCCCGGCCGGCAGCCACAAGCCGAACACCGCTATTCCACAAGCCTACTACAACAAGATCTTCGGCACCAAGAGGCTGACCACCGAAACGGGTGCGGGGCAGTGGGGAAGCGCCCTGGCCTTTGCGGGCAACCAGTTCGGGCTCGAAGTGAAGGTGTACATGGTGAGGGTAAGCTACAACCAAAAACCCTATCGCCGCATGTTGATGGAAACGTGGGGCGCCAAGTGCGTCCCCAGTCCCAGTCCGGACACCGGTGCGGGGCGGGGATTCCTCGCACAGGATCCCGACCATCCGGGGAGCCTCGGCATTGCGATCAGCGAGGCGGTGGAAGACTGCGTCACCTCCAAAGATACGCGGTACTCCCTGGGGAGCGTCCTGAACCACGTGCTCATGCATCAGACCATAGTGGGCCTTGAGGCGCAGAAACAGATGACGAAGGCCAGGGAATATCCGGACGTGGTGATCGGCTGCGTGGGCGGCGGCAGTAATTTTGCCGGACTTGCCTTTCCCTTTGTCCGCGACAAAATCACGGAAGGGAAGAAGACCAGGGTAATCGGGTGCGAGCCTGCGTCCTGCCCCACCATGACGAAGGGTCCTTATGTCTACGATTTTGGAGACACGGCGTGTACGACGCCGCTTTTGGCGATGCACTCGCTCGGTCATGGCTTCGTGCCTGCTCCCATCCACGCAGGGGGCTTGCGCTATCACGGTCTGGCGCCCCTTCTGAGCAAGCTTATTGTCGACGGCTTCGTGGAAGGAAGGGCTTACAACCAGAACCAGACTTTCGCCGCGGGACTTACGTGGGCGCGGACAGAGGGGTTCGTGCCGGCGCCGGAGACAAACCATGCCATTGCCGCCGTCATAGAGGAGGCGAAGGCTGCAAAAGAGGCAGGCGAGCCTCGGGTAATCCTGCTCATCTGGAGCGGCCACGGCCTGATCGACCTCTCCGCCTACGACGCCTACCTCTCGGGAAAGCTGCAGGACGTGGCAATGGAGGACGAGCAGGTCTCGCTTCTCTGCCGGGACCTGAAACGCGTATGTACATAATGCGCCGTTCGACTGTTCATATTGTGCCGGGTTGCATGCATTCTGCGACTTTTGGGCTGAGGTGGAGGTGAGGTGAGCCTCGGCCTTCGACTGCAAGGTAGCAGCGATCCATGGCAGTGCCGGCACGGCTAGGGGAGGACATATGTGGCTCGCACAACGGATACAGAGCGTCAGGCCTTCCGGTGTCCGCAAGATCTTCGATCTTGCAAGGGCTGTGAAAGACCCGGTGGACCTGAGCCTCGGCGAGCCGGACTTCGATATACCCCTCACCATAAAGGAGGAGGGCATAAGGTCGATCCGGCAGGGATTCAACAAATATACGCCGTCAGGGGGAATCCCGGAGCTGCGGGAGAAAATTCTCGATTACCTGCATGTGTTGGGGGTCGTCTGTGAGGATGTGATTGTCACACCCGGCGTCACCGGCGGCCTCCTCCTCGCGTTTATGGTCATCCTCAACCCCGGTGACGAGGTGGTCATTCCCGACCCCTATTTTGTGCTCTATGAATACCAGATACTTCTCCTCGGCGGCACGCCTGTCTTTTTCGACACATATCCCGATTTTACGCTAAAAGAGGCCGAGCTGAGGAGCGTCGTTTCGGACAGGACAAAGATCATCCTTATCAACAGCCCGAATAACCCCACCGGCACGGTCTACTCACGGGACGATCTGGCGATGGTCGAGCGCGTTGCAAGGGAAAGAAACATACTCGTTTTCTCGGACGATATATACGACCGCTTCACCTACGACGGAGCGCCCGATTATCTCGGCCGGCTCTATGAAAACACGCTTACCTTCGGCGGTTTCTCCAAAACCTGGGGTATGACGGGATGGCGGGTCGGTTTCGTCGCGGGTCCGAAGCAGATCATCGACAGCATGGTCGTCATGCAGCAGTATGTCTTCAGCGCGGTCAATTCGGTGGGCCAAAAGGCGGCTCTCCTTGCCCTCGATTACCCGACGGACGATCTTATCGACGGGTACAGGCAAAAGAGGGACCTCATCTACGAGGGGATAAAGGACAAGTATCGTGTGGTCAAGCCGAAAGGCGCCTACTACATATTTCCCGAAGTGCCGGACGGAGACGGAGATGCTTTCGTGGAGCGGGCGTTGAAGAAGAAGCTCTTTATCATACCGGGGAGCGTCTTCTCGAGGAGGAAATCCCACGTGCGCATCTCCTTCGCCGCGCGTACGCCGGCGATCGAGCATGGGATCGAGATACTACGAAGCCTCGCTTGACGGGGTCGATCCTTTCCGCAGAAAACTGACAACAGACGCACGGAGCACTCTTACGGACCCGTTCAGCTTAACGCTTTTCATGAGCCCCATGTCGCACCAGCGATATATCGTTTTGGCGGATACCCTTAAGCAGGCGGCCACCTCTGCCGGTTTCAACAAGTCACTGTTCGGCACATCGTCTACCGGTATCCGAACCTCGTCTGTCATGATTCCCCCACTTTCCTGATGGTCGATGCAAGACGTCCGGCAGCATCGCATATCGCACCTCACCGTTCTGAGGAGCACATAGATCATCGCGAACATCATACCTCCCAATTGCACAGTGACAAGGCCGCAGTAGAAATTTCTCCCGGTCGCTGAATCCTGATTCGAAACCGGAGCTCTCTTCCCGCGGCCGTGCGTAAAAATAGCACCCGCGCAAAGAGACCGGCAAGCGATATACAGGAAGCGTCATAAAGTCATTTCGCGCAATACGCCTGCAGGGCATGAGCCGCATTTTTTTCACAGACCTCCCGCAGCATATATTCTATGAGCCTTTCCCTCCTGTGTCACCTACCCTGATGGGTAGGTGTTTTCGCAAAAGCGTCCAATGTACAAATGAATGTACATAGTACGAGCGCCGAAGGGCGCGACCAATAAAGCCATAGGAGGCAGACATGTTGGAGGGAGCGCGTGCGGACCATGCAGTGGAGAGACATACCTTTGACGGACGATGTGCTCAAGGGATCGTCATTCGGGAGGGCGGGTTTGTGGTGAAAAATCTGGTGAGCGACGGAGAAAAAACTCAGGCCTACCGATTGAGACACAGGGTCTATTGTGAGGAATTGGGATGGGTGCCCCGATCGGAGAGTCTGCTTGAAATCGACGAATATGACAGGCATGCGGTATTTATCGGCGTATTCGATCAACGCCGGACGCTGCTGGCGTTTTGCAGACTCCATCTCCCCGGTACGGCCTTCATGATCGAAAGAGAATTCTCATCCCTGATAGGCGCCTGGCACAAGATCAGGAAGCAGGATGATACGGCGGAGGCGTCAAGGTTATGCGTCGCTCAAGAGGCGCGAAGGGTGGTTGTGCGCAGAGGCGCTGGCGCCTATCGGCTGTCCACGGTGGTCTACAAGGGCGTCTACCATTGGTGCTCCATGAACGGTGTGAGATACGTCTATATTGTTGTTGAAGACAAGGTGTACAGGATGCTTCGGGCGATGGGATTCCGGAGCCGCCCGGTAGGTGCGCCGGTGACGATGCCCGACGGATGCGTGGCAATGGCCGCCGTTCTCGACTGGAAGGAATTCGTCTCCGGCACTACCCTGAAACGTCCGGACTTCGCGAAATGGTTTACTCGATACGGATCAGGCCGTCTTGAAGAGCCACGGCGACAGCTTGAGTCCTGCTCACAACCCCGAGCTTATCCATAATGTTCTTTAGATGGAACTTCACTGTGTTTTTGCTTATCGAGAGAATCATGGAGATTTCCCAGGTGCTCTTGCCGTCTTTCGCCCAGTTTAGAACTTCTCTTTCTCTCGAAGACAACCCCGCGCTTGGCTGGCGTGATGTCTCTTTGCCTTTTGCGACGATGCGATTGAAAGCCAGGTCCAAGTGCGGGACGGCATGTTCCAGGATAAGCTCTGTGCGAGGATGGCGCTCTACGGACCTCCCGGCAAAAGAAAAGTGCGAGTTCTTGTCTCCGCCGGGACTTCTTACGCCGTGAGAGTAGCCCTCCCTGAGTCCAAAATCCTGCGCACAAGAGACAAAGGCCGGGGCATTATATTTCTTGTACGTGTCGGGCCAGTACTGAAGCCCATTGCCGTTCCTAACGCTCTCCCGAACAATGGGGTCGGTCTTGTCAAACCCCTCGGTTATATAGAGACTACACCACTCAGGAGGAAAGCTTACGTTAATGAAATGGCTCTCGTCGATCGATGCCTCGGTCCTGGAAAGAGCGCAGACGGCGAACTCGTAAGGAAATAGACGTTTGAATTCATTGATCAGTGCTACCAGTTGTTCCTCGGTGGTGCACGAGAGGCTTGAATGGATCAGGTCCAGAAGAAGACATGCGTCCTGTTGCGTTAACAGGTTTCTACTGCGTATCACGATTGGCCGCCCTCCCCGGCCCTTAATTGGATAAGTTTACGACCCGCCCTCAAGGAAAGTCAGATTCATCACGACGATATCCATGCGTACCTGTTGTCTAAATATGCATACAACATCTATTCGATGTCAAGAAAATTATGTCACCGTAAAAGAAAGACCCCCTAGGTGGCGGATGTTCAGGCGATGCCGCTCCCACGGCTCCCTCATGGGTCCGCATGATTGTGATGTGTTCGGAAAAGAGTCGCAGCAACGAGCAGCACTAGTGCAGTACCCGCAGAGACAGACATCGTCAGGGCCATCGGACCGGCTGTTCCATCGTGCAGATAGCTGACCGATGCCGAAGCGAGGGACCCGACGACCATCTGCATGCTTCCAATCAGTGCCGACGCGCTGCCCGCATTTCGAGAAAACGGTTGCAGCGCCAAACCCGCTGCATTCGGCAGCATAAAAGCGAAAGAGAAAAGAAAGCAGAATATCAGGCCAAGCGTTGCAGCCCTGGGGAGAAGCCCCATTCGGCCGCCCGCCAGCAGGAGTAAACCTGTTGCGGATTGAACGACGGCACAGACGAGCAGCACGTGTCTCTCGTCGTACTTTCTGAGCAGCACCCTGTTGATCTGATTGGCGGCGATCAGCGAACAGGCGTTGGCGCCGTATATCCAACCGAACTCCGCTGCGGTAAAACCGAAAAGATCCATGAATACAAAAGGAGAACCGGCGATATAGGAAAACAGGCCCCCCGTCACTGCTGCGGCCGCCCCCGAGTACACGACGAATTCCCGCTCTCTAAAGACATTGAGATACTCCCGGGCTATGCTCCAGGGTCGGAGTGAGACGGACTGATCCGCTCGCTTGGTCTCATGAAGAAGCAGTTGAACGGCAAGGAGCACGACTACGGCAATTGCGGCCAGGACGCCGAAGATGAATCTCCAGCCTAGCAGTGTGACGACCAGACTGCCCATGGTCGGGGCTATAATCGGGGCGATACCAAATACCATCATGACCAGGGACAACGCCCGGGCTATCTCGCTCCCGGAAAACAGGTCACGGACGATAGCCCTGCTTCCCACCATGCCCACGCAGCCGCCTAGGGCAAGCAATAACCTCAGCGCGATCAGACAGTCGATGGACGGTGACAACGCGCAGCCGAAGGCGGCAAATATATAAAGCAGGAGCCCAAGGATTACGGGTGTTTTTCGCCCATAGCGGTCGAGCATCGGCCCGTACGCCAACTGCCCTATGGAGATGCCGATGAAATAGCTGGTGAGGGTAAACCCCACGTGGGCAACATCGGTTTTCAGGCTGCGGGCTATCGCCTGAAAACCGGGCAAGTACATGTCGGTGGAGAAGGGGCCTATGGCTGCCAGGGCGCCAAGAACCAGTATAGTAAGCCCGTGTTGCTTCCTGTCGACCATTCTCTTATCCTGCTCCTGCCGTACAACCCATGGTCTGCTCCGTCCTTCGACGTGTTATACTGTCAGGGCGGGTGCGGTGGGGAGCACTTTTTGCGGTGCCCGCACCTTCAGGCGCTACACCTTGATGTCCGACCCGGAACCCCTGGGGTCAGAGAAGCTTATGCCAGGGATCGGTTGTGATTCAAGTATAAAGTAGAAGAGCATGCCTTCTTTCGGCTGCCGGGTTTTCGAAAATAAACCTTGAAATCGATCCCGTCATTGAGCTATCGTTTGATGTGGCAGGAGGGATAGCCTACCGATGAGTGTCACACAATCACGCGTTCAACCCGGGTGTCCACCAAAATCGCTTCCCTTCCTTGCGGGGATGTTCGTCCTCCTCCTCATGGCGCTCCTCGCGTCATGCAGCACGCGCGCAGGTAGGAATAATCAAGCGGATACGGTAAAAACAGAGAAAGGCACCTCGAGCCGGGATCGCGAATACCGGGCCGGAGACGTCAGGGTAGAGGCCGGCATAGAATATATATACGTAAAGAACCGGAAGTTCGGATATTCACCTTACGAGCCGGAGTATGAATGGGTCAGGAAAGATGCGTATACGCCGGGCATCTTTGAGGAGCTTGCAGACCGCATCGCGAAGACGAGCCCCGCGTCTCCTCCTTTGAAGGCGGAGAGCCTTCCTGTCCCTGCGCCTGCAAGGCTGTCCGCAGCAGTGCCGGTGCCCGTACCTGCCGGTTCCGACTCAAGGCTGAAGAGACATGTCCTCATGCTTCCCGTCAAGAACGAGACCAACCCCGGGATGCGCCGTTTCGATGAATTCGTCTTGATGCGGCTTGAATCCGTGCTGGAGTATGCAGGCGCCGTAATCTCCAGCGCCCCGCATGACGTCGACCTGACAAAGGAGCGTCTCACGGGGGAGACTATGGAAGTCCTCAGCACGCAGGGTGTACAGGCAATCATCAGGACCGTCGTCGAAGCGCCGGAATCCGCCTTTCTCAAGGTCTCACTCGACATCTACGATACGGAGACCGCAAGCCTTCTGCGCAGGCTCTCCGCCCGCGCCCCCCTTGAGAGAGACATGCCGGAAAAAGAGCTGGTAGGGGCTGTGGACCATACGATGGATCTCATGAAGGATGAACTCGCCAAGGTCGTCCGGTCACTCGATTGGTATGCCCGTGTTGCCTCTCTCGACAAGGGCGGGACCGTGCTGAACGTCGGCAGGCTGTCCGGCGTCAGAGAAGGTGACGTAATGGAGGTCTACGGACGGGGTGAAAAGATCGTCGACAGGGTCACCGGCCAGCCCCTGGGAAGGTTAAAGGGTACGTACAAGGGAGAAATAGAGGTCTTCGAGATATTCGGGGTCGATGCCTCATGGGCGAAGACTCTCAAGGGCGGCCCGTTCCTGCCTGCGGACCTCGTCTACTTAAAAAAATGAGCGCAGGGTTTTGCGTGAAAGGGGCTTTCTGCCTCGCTACCCTGGTGTGCGCCGTGGCGCTGGTCGGCTGCTCGGCCACCTACCAGCGCTATCGCTCGGATATGCTGGAGGGGAAAAGGCTGCTCGACACGGGCGAATACCGCGAGGCCCGTGAGGCGTTCATCGTGGCAGCCAAGGCCGAACCCGCCGAACCCGCGTCCTACGCCCTGGCGGCAACGGCAAGCTACAAGATGAATGACCTTCAGGCGGCCTCCGCGTCGATTCAAGAAGCGGAGCAGCGGGGCAAAAACAGCGATGCATATATGCGCATATTGGGATACAACGCCCTCATCCTACTAAAGCAGGGCAGGGAACAAGAGGGGCTCGATGCCCTCCACGCATATATCGTTGCCTATGAGAGGGAGTATGCGCCCCAGAACGTGCGCGAGGTGCGCGCCATGTGGCGCGGCAGGCATGTCGATCCCCCTGCTCTCGAGAGTCTCCTGGACGGGGAGATCTCGCTCTATGAAAGCGATATACAGCAGTTTCGCAGTCGGGCACGGGATGGTTCGCCGCGAAGTACGGGATCGCAACGCCCGGCCCTTCCCGCTGATGTTTAGATGAGCCTCTCCCTACAGAAAGGAAGGACATGGGCAGGTTTTACTTCGACAGGAGATACTATACGGACAAGGCGCTGAAGTGGGTCAGCTTTGAAAGCGACCCTCATCTGGCTGCGACTAAACAGGCGATCTACGGGACCTGCGTGCCGTGCATTACCTCTCTCTATGACCAGCTCAGGGAAGGAAGGCGCGTGCTTCATCTCGGTCGCGCCTTCACGTGCTGGAAGGTGGTTGCAGTGATGAAAGACGAGGAGGAGTGCCTCCGTCTGATCAGCGAATTCGAGAGCCGGTTTCTGGGCGACATGAGGCTCAGGGGACGTTTCGGTTCCGGAGACCCTGCCAGGACAACCAGGGTCGTAGTCTTCAATGTGCCTGAGGAGAAGGAAAAGGAAAGGCTCTTCGAAGAGGTAGCGATATGCGCCCGGAAGGTGAACCCGCGTTCGGACGTCGAGTTTCACAGGGGCTGTATGGAGCTGCACCAGGAATTGCTGGGGGACTGGCGGGAGTGGGAAGAACTTCAGCCCGTGAAGAATTTTGCGGTTATCCCGGACCTGATGAAGAGGATCAAGGAGATGCTCTTCTGGGAGAAAAAGCCCGGATAGGGTGAACAATACGGCCGATCTGCTGTCTCTCAGTCCCTCCTGATCTGTTTCATTGTCTCGCCTGCCTGATCCATGATGTTGATGACGAGGGGCATCCTTCCGGGCAGCGTGTGGGTGGCGCAGCCGAAGCAAGGGTCGTAGAGGCGAAACGCCATCTCCACGCGGTTCAGGATGCCTTCGGTCACGGTCACGCCTTTCTTTATCAGCCCCTGTGCCGCCTGTTTTACTGCGATGGAGATGGGCGCATAGTTGTTGGTAGTGCCCACAATGAGGTTCGCTTTTGTGACGATGCCCCGCTCGTCGGTGACATAGTGGTGGGTCAGGGTGCCTCTCGGCGCTTCCACGACGCCCACGCCCTCGGTGGGCTTTTCCGTGGGGATGGTGCGGACTTTGGGGTCGGTGATCCCGGGGTCCCGGCTCAGCTCCAAGAGGCGCTCCGCTGCATAGAGGAGCTCGATCAGGCGGGCCCAGTGGGTGGCCAGGAGGTTGTGGACGGGTTTTTTCCCGAAGGTCTTGTACATCTCTTCATAGGCCTCCTGGGCCTTCGGCGTCGCCATGCCGTCCGACGCATTCAGCCGGGAGAGGGGTGTCGCCTGATAGACGCCCGAGTCCTTGCCGAGGGTGAGTCCCTTCCAGCCGACTTTTTTCAGGTACGGGAACTTCAGGTACGTCCAGGGCTCCACGCGCTCGGCAACGTGGTCCAGGTAATCGCCGGGGTCATACTTGGCGAACTCCTTGCCCTCGGGGTCGACGACCCTGATTTTGCCGTCGTAGAAGTTGACCTTGTTGTCGGCGTCCACCATGCCCATGTAGTAGGTGGGCATGGTGAAGATGGGGGACATGATGAGGTCGAGGTACCCCTTGTCGGCAAGGACTATATCCTTGAAAAGCTTCAGGCTGAAAAGGGCGAATTCTATCGAATCTTTGGCGGTTGCCTCGACCTGTGTGCGTTCTTCTTCTGAAAGGGCTTTTGCCACCCCTCCCGGCAATCCGAAGGTCGGGTGTATTTTCCTGCCCCCGAGCATGCCGATGATATCCATGGCCTTGCCCCTGGCCTGG
Organism: uncultured delta proteobacterium; assembly: GCA_963768735.1. Classification (GTDB taxonomy): domain Bacteria; phylum Desulfobacterota; class Syntrophorhabdia; order Syntrophorhabdales; family WCHB1-27; genus BOG-1155. The sequence continues at coordinate 1,397,634 of CAVYJH010000003.1, forward strand.
ATCACCTTTGTGCCAATGTCCACACCGACTTTATGAATTACGCCCAGGATGTTCCTCTCGGCCACGGGTGCATCGGGACCCATCACAAAGTCGGGTCCGCCCAGGATGTAGAAGTGGACCGTGTGGTCGGCCACATAAAAGGCAGAGTAGAAGAGCTCCCTGAGCTTCTTTGCTGCCGGCGGCGGATCGACGTGGAAGACGGCGTCGCTGGCTTTGGTCGACGCGAGGTGATGCGCCTCGGGGCAGACACCGCAGATGCGGGGGGTAATGTCGGATAATTCTTCGACGCGCCTGCCCTGGGAGAACTTCTCGAACCCCCGAAGCTCCGGGATGACCATATAGGCATTTGCCACGTCTCCCTGATCGTCGAGAAAGATGTCGATTCTCCCATGTCCTTCGAGACGGGTTACGGGATCGATAGTGATCTTCGTCATGGCATTCTCCTTATGCAATTATTGGGGCTAGCGTCGCCCCCTCCAGCAGCAAAGCTGCCGGAGCCTCCCCCTCATTAAAGGAAAACGAGGGACGAGAGGAGTGTCCCCCCAACCCTATATCTTCCGCCTGTGCAGGAGCGACGCGGGAAGGCCGAAGCGGTAGAAGGTACCTAGGGGGTCGGCGATGCCGCCGACGATACGGGCCGCCTCCTCCTCAGTATCCGCATCGACCACGGAGGCACAAGCGCTCATCAGGGCCGCGCCCTGGTCGACCACATGGGGAGGAGGACCGTAGCAGCCTCGGCAAGGCACATCGACCGTCGTGCAGAGGGCGCCGCAGCCTCCTCGGGTCGCCGGCCCCGCGCAGATGAGACCCTGGTCGAAGAGACACTGGGTGGAGCTTGGAATAATCTCGTAGGTGCGGTAGAACTGCTTGAGCGCCTTCTCTTTGCGGTCGTGCTTGCACTCGTCGCAGACCGTTTTTTCGTTCGCGCCCACGACGCTCCCCTTGGGCGGCAGCTTCCCCTCGACTATCGCTTCGATGACCGCCCATATCTGGGGGGCCTGGGGGGGGCAGCCGGGGATGTGGTAGTCCACGTCCACCGTCTGGGTGAGGGTCTTCACGGTCTGGTAGAACTTCGGTATCCGGATCTCCCCCTCGGGCATTGTGTTCTGCGTCTGGGGGACGACGTGGCCCGGGTTGTCCGTGGATGGAGACTCCAGGTAGGCATAGTCGAAGATAGACTGTCTGCCGTAGAGGTTGGCCAGTCCCGGCATGCAGCCCTCGTTGGCGCAGGAGCCAAAGGCGACGAGGACTTTCGATTTCTTCCGTAAGAGCCTGGCCAAATGCTCGTTCTCGCTCGTGCGGATGGCGCCGTTGAAGAGGCAGACGTCTATGTAGCCGTCAGCCATGGCCTCCACGTCCTTATATTTCGCGTCGACCGCAACGGGCCAGAAAACAATGTCCGCCACCTGGTCGACGATGAGGAGCTTCTCCCGCAGCTCGACGATGGCGATCTCGCAGCCCCCGCACGACGCGGCCCAGTAGAGGGCCAGCTTCAGTTTGTCCGCCATATCAGTCCTCCTTGCTCGCGAGCTGGTCTTTCCAGTTGAGTGGTCCGAGACCGCGTACCTGTTCGGTAAACGTGCGTGCCAGCTCTGCCCACTTCGGCGCTTCCGCGCCTGATATCCAACCCCAATGGAACCTTCCGTCCTCGATGCCGAACTGGGTGAGCACTCTCTCCAAAAGGGGCATGCGACGGAAAGTCTTGAAGTTGCCGTTCGTGTAGTGGCAGTCTCCCGGTGGATGGCATCCGGAGACGATGACCCCGTCCGCGCCCGTGGCAAAGGCCTTGAGCACGAACATAGGCTCGATCCGTCCGGTGCACATGACGCGGATCACATCCACGTTGGCGGGTTGTTCCATGCGGGCGACGCCCGCCGCATCAGCGGCGGTATAGGTACACCAGTTGCAAAGGAAGGCGATGATCTTTGGCTCAAAGTTCATGGGCGTGCTCCTTCCGCGGTTTTAGGCTCCCCGAGAAGCCCTTCGATCTGGGCGACAATTTGCTCGTCCGAGAAATGGCGGGCAACGATCGCCGCCGCGGGGCAGGCGGCCGCACAGGTGCCGCAGCCCTTGCAGAGGGCGTCATTTACCACGGCCACGTGCTTGTCGGTATTGAAGACGATGGCCTGGTAGGGGCATATGGACAGGCACGTCTTGCAGGCAGAGCAGAGCTTCTCATCTACCGAGGCGACAGTGGGAGATATGGTCACCTGCCCCCTGTTGAGCAACGCGATGGTCATGGAAGCCGCCGCCCCTGCATGGGCGACCGTGTCGGGCACGTCCCTCGGGCCTTGAGCGCATCCTGCCAGAAAGACGCCTTCCGTATTCGTCTCCACCGGCCGGAGCTTCGGATGGGCCTCGGCGAAGAAGCCGTCCGCGGAGCGGCTTATGCCGAATATGGATGCTACCGATGCGGCGTCCGCTTGAGGCTCCAGCCCCGTCGAGAGGATGACCATATCGACGGGTATCCTTCTCACCACGCCGATCAGGGTGTCTTCAGCCCTGATCACGAGCTTGCCCTCTTCTTCGGGCTTTACGGCCCAGTCGGTCACCTCGGCCACCCGGCCGCGGATGAAGTGGACCCCTTCGGAGAGGAGCTTGTCGTAGAACTCCTCGTAGCTCTTGCCGGGGGTGCGCATATCGATGTAAAAGTTGTAGACTTGGGCGCCCGTGTGGTCCTTCACCATATGGGCGAGCTTCAGGGAGTACATGCAGCAGACCCGGGAGCAGTACCTGTTCGTTTTCTCGTCGCGGGAGCCCACGCAGTGGACGATCCCTACGCTCTTCGGATGTGTGCCGTCCCGTAAGACCACCTCTCCCGCCGTGGGACCGGAGGCGCTGGTGAGCCTCTCCACCTCCAGGCCCGTATAGACGTTCGGATACTTGCCGTAGCCATAGGCGGGGATCCTCGTCGCATCGAAGGGCTCGAAGCCTGTGGCGATGATAATGGCGCCCACATCGACTTCGACGGTCTCTTCCTTCTGCTCGAAGTCGATGGCGTTCCTGTCGCAAGCCGCCGCGCAGGTCTTCTTGCACTTGCCTGTTTTCAACTGGATGCACCGCTCGGGGTCGATGAGCACCACTTGGGGCGTTGCCTGGGCGAAGGGCAGGTAGATGGGTTTGCGCTTCCCGAGCCCCATCTGGAACTCATCGGCGAACTTGGCCTCCTTGTAGGTGCAGGCGTCTATGCACTGGAGGCAGCCCACGCAGAGGTCCTCCTTGATATAGCGGGGCTTCTTCTTGATAGTCGCTTTGTAGTTGCCCACGTAACCCGAGACGGACGTCACCTCGCTGTTGGTGAGAAGGGTGATATTGGGATGCCGACCGGCATCCATCATCTTCGGGCCGAGAATTCAGGTACTGCAGTCGAGGGTGGGGAAGGTCTTGTCGAGCTGGGCCATGTGACCCCCGATAGAGGGCTGCCGCTCGACCAGGAAGACCTTGTAGCCCGCCTCCGCAATGGTGAGGGCCGACTGGATGCCGGCTATGCCGCCACCCACCACCATGGCAGCCCGTGTGACCGACTCCGTCCGGGAGAAGAGTTCCTCCTGGAGGAGTACTCTCGCCACGGCGGCCCTGATGAGCCTCTTGGCCTTGGCGGTCCCCAGGTCCTTATCCCTGATCACCCAGGAGACCTGCTCCCGGATATTGACCATGGCGAAATAGAAGGGGTTGAGCCCTGCCTTTGCCACGGCTGCCTGGAAGGTCGGCTCGTGCATCCGGGGAGAGCAGGAGGCGACGACGACCCGATCGAGCTTCTGTTCCTTGATGTCCTGCTGGATCAACTGCTGGCCCGGCTCCGAGCAGACGTACTTATATTCCCTGGCAACTACCACACCGGGGAGGGCGGAAGCGGATTCGATAACCGCCTTTACATCCACCGTGCCCGCGATATTGGTGCCGCAGTCGCACACGTAGACCCCAACTCTTGGTATCCCATTCGCTGCCATGCGCTAACCTCCTATTACTGGGGCTCAGCGCCCCCTCCGTCGGCAAAGCCGCCGGAGCCTCCCTGCTCGGCTCGCTTCGCTCGTTGCAATTATTGGGGTTCAGCACCCCCTCCAGCAGCAAAGCCACGACCGCTTGGCGGTGCCCGGCCTCCCTGCTCAATTTGATACCTTCCTATACGGCACAAAAAGCCGTTGCATGCCCAGCTTTTTCTCAGATATGCCGAAGGCCAGACCCACCAACTGGGTGAAGTAGGCAACGGGCAGACTGATATGTGCCTGGAAATCCGCGTTCACGTTGGGCTGAAAGCACTCCAGGCCGAACTGGCACAGGGGACAGGTCGTGGCCAGCACGTCGGCCCCTTTCTTTTCCGCTTCTTTCAGGATGAGATAGTTGAGACGGAAGCCGACCTCCCTGATGGTGCCGACGAGGGTCCCGCCGCAGCACCGCGTCCTCATGGCCCAGTCTACGGGGGTTGCGCCTAGGGCCTCCATGAGCGTATCGAGGGTGGCGGGGTTTGCCTGGTTATCGAAGGTGGCATAAGGCCTGACGATCTGGCAGCCATAGTAGCAGGCGATCCTGCTCCCGAGGGGTGAGGTGACCTGCTCCTTGATCTTCTCGACCCCGATGTCGTTCACCAGCACATCGAGGGGATGACGCACGTCGACCCCTCCGCCGTAGGTAAGGTGTGCCTCTTTGAGTCCCGCCTCGACCTTTCTCCGTATATCCGCGTTCTCCGCGAGGTAGTGCTGGGTCTTTAACGTGAGTGCATAGCACGCGGAGCAGGGGGCGACGAGCTGCACGTGGCCGTTCTCCGCGGGCTCACCCTGCATTTCCGCGAGGGCCAGGTTCCGTGCGGACAGGGCGAAGGACTTTACTTCGTCGACCGCCATATAGGCCGTGGCGCCGCAGCAGTTCCAGTCGTGCAGCTCTTCCAGGGGGACGCCGAGCGTGGAAAAGACCGCCTTCAGGGATTCCTCGTAGGGCTTGCCGGTGCTCTTCATGGAACAGCCGGGATAGTAGAGATATTTCATCTCGCTCCCTCCTCAGCCATTTCTACGCCCCGCAGAAGTGCGTGGAGCTGGTGCTTGTTCTCGATCCCCTCCTCTCTGAACGCCATCCTGCCCGTGGTGAAGAGCTTCATGCCGAGACGGGTATACTTAAAGAGATTGAGGAGGCTCGTCCTCCGGGCCATGTTGATCATGAGGGTGCCTTCCGAGTTCCTGCCGTTCCTGGCGACCCCTTTGTAGAACTCCTCGGCCATGACGGGGATGGGGAACTTATCCGGATAAAGGTGCCTCGCGATTGCCTTCTGCTTGAGGGCGTACATGATGTCGGTGAGTTTGATCTGCTTCGGACAGTCGACCGTGCACTGGTAGCAGGAGGCGCACAACCAGATGGTGGAGCTTCCCAGGACCTCGTCCTCGAATCCCGCGCGGACCATGGCGATGATCCTGCGGGGACTGTAGTCCATGTAGTGGCTCACCGGACAGGTGCCCGAGCAGGTGCCGCACTGGATACAGGAAAACAGGTTTTCCCCGTGGGCCTTGGCGGCAACGTCCTGACCGAACTCCGGGTTAAGCTCCGATTCGTACTTCATGACCTTCCTCACCTCGTAGAGAAGTGAGGGACGCGCACCCGCCCCGGAGGGGCTGTATGGCGCAGGGATGGGGCTTCTCATCTGCGGGCCTCCTTAAATGATGTTGTCGCAGGTTTCTCCAGGTAGATTTTTCGCTTCACGGTAACTCTTCAGGTCTTCCCTTTTTGTTCATATCCCAGAAAGCATAAAGCATGCCGCAACCACGTGTGCCCTCAACCCGCTACGCAGGCACCACCGTCCCTCTGCAACCACAGCATATCACGGAGACAACCTGACGCAGTTGCAAGAATGTTACAGCAACTATCACATCTTACGGATGATTCGGGAGGGTGCGGCATCGGCGTCGGGGTTCTTACCTTTTCAATTGGGCCATAGGGAAGAGCGGCGCATGGTTCGAGGTAAACAACGGGGGCTGACGCAGCAGGATGGGCCGGACGGCCTGGTGTCTCTTGAACTCCCCGGCAAGAAACGCCTTGACCTCACGCCTGCCCCAGTCGCGGGGGTGCACGAAGTCCGTGTAGAGAGACAGGTCTCCGTCATAGAAGGGGCGGAGCGCGAGTTCGTGGGCTTCCGCGCAGTTGATGGGCAGGTTAAAGACGGCGAGGTTGAGGAAATCGATGAAGGCGCTATGGTCTGCCGTGAAGGTGAGGGTCTTGCGCGCGGAGGCGAGGTCCTCTTGCGGGGTGCCGAAGAGCAGGTAGACATAGGTGCCGATCCCTGCGTCTTTCAATGCCGCCAGGGCTTGCAGCCGCTGTCTCCAGGTCTATGCCTTTCCCGAGGGCGTCGAGCAGGCGCTGGTCTCCCGACTCAAGGCCGAGCTTGAGCATGACGCACCCGGACGCGCGCAACTGCCGGCAGAACTCCGGATCGGCCAGATCGGCGGTGACCCGCGCGAAGCCGTACCAAGGGGTATCCGTGGGAGATGCGGCGAGGTCTTTCATGAGGGCCGGGCTTATGGCATCGTCCACGAGATGGATGAGGGCGGGGCGGTGTGCGGCGGCAAGAAGCCTCAAGTCGGCGATCACCCGGTCCCCCGGCTTGGGGGAGCACGCGCGACCTTCCGATTTCTCCGGGCAGAAGGAACAGCGGCGCCAGTAGCAGCCCCTGGAGCCTGCGTAAGGCAGAATGGGCCCCGGCGCCAGATAGAGATCGAGGGGAAGGCGGTCAAAGGAGGGGCAGGTTTCGCCGCTTTTGGCCTCAACGCCGAGGAGCGAGAGCAGGGGCATCTCACCGGGGCCTGACACCAGTCGGTCGATGAGTCCTTCAAAAGGATTGTTCCAGGCCCCATTGCTCATCCAGGAGGTGACGAGGCCCCCTCCGAGGACGATGCGCGCATGGGGGTACCTCGTGCGGAGGAACCCGATCATCGAAAAGGCGGAGAGGGCCTGGCTCAGGTAGTTGAGGGAAAGGCCGATGACGGAATGGCCTTCCTCGTCTTCGAGGAGTGCCGGGAGGCGCGCGCTGAAGTATGGGTAGAAGAGGTTTTCCTGGGGATGCCCGGCAGCGTACAGCAAGTCACCGCTTTTTACCGGTGAAAGACGGTCATGGCTATAGTCGGCGAGGCTGAGATGCGCTCCTCGCGGGGCCGACCTTTCGATGATCCTGTTCACTTCGGAAACGGCCCTTCGGTACCGGGCGGTATTCGCGTACCCCTGCCGGTCCCGGAGCAGGGCGAGGTTTGCAGGGAGGTGGAGCACGGCGCGTCTGGTCCATGTATCAGACGGCCCGGACGATGCGCCCTGAAGCAGCCAGAGCATGCCTTCAAGATTTGCATCGAGGAGTGTGTGACTCAGCCCGAAGGCACCGAGTGCCCCGGAGAGCGCCGCCAGACCGGCGGGGGGTTCGGAAGGTTTGACGACTGGTGGATGGATGAGGATCACGAGCAGTCTTCATGAGGGGCGCCACTCGCGAAACAGCGGGCGCCGCCCCTCACTCCGGGCTATTTCTGCTTTATGGTACGTATGATTTCCTGGACAATCTCGTCGCTGTTCATGGAGCTGACTGTCTTGAGGGAACCTTCCTTCTTATAGAAATCGATGAGGGGTGCGGTCTTCTCGTTATACGTCTCAAGCCTCTGCGTTATCGCCTCCGTTGTTTCGTCCGCGCGCTGGACGACGGGCGAGCCGCACTTCAGGCACTTTCCCTCCGCTGACGGCGGCTTGCTCTTCACGTTATAGATCTCCTGGCAGTCGGCGTTCGCGCAGGTGCGCCTCGTGGTGAGGCGGTCGAGGATCACGTCTTTGGGCACCTCGATATCGACCACGACGTCAAGTTTTATGGCGAGCTTCTCAAGGAGCTTCTTCAAATCCTGGGCCTGTGGGATGGTGCGCGGAAAGCCGTCGAGGATGAAACCCTTTGACGCATCCGACTCCTGGAGTCTCGCTTCCATGATCTCCATGATGAGGCTGTCGGGCACAAGCTCTCCCCGCTCCATGTACCCCTGGGCCTTTTTCCCCAGCTCCGATCCCGCCTTGACGGCGCCGCGGAGGATGTCCCCCGTCGATATCTGCACTGATCCGTCGTGGGCATTCAACAGCTTTGCGATCGTGCCTTTGCCGGCCCCCGGCGCCCCCAATAAAACGATTCTCATATGTCCTCCTTCGATGCAGTGATTTTTTTGATAATGCGAAAGCGGCCTTCCTTCCCGAGGCCGGAAAATAATGATATATCAGAACATCGGGCAATTGCAAGGAGCGGCAGCAATTTATGAGGTGCGAAGATGCGGGAGTCACAGGGAAGGGCCATCAATCTGGCGAATGGTCAAAGATGGCCGTGTCGCCCCTGGTGATTACGTTGGACGTGTCCGGGCAGATAGGGTAAAATAGGAGGTGGAGGGAAACCATGGACTATTACATTCATGATACCCCGGGCAGGCTGAGGATCGAAAGCCCGGTGCTCAAGAATAATGAGGCACACGCGCAAAAGTTCGAGGCCTTTGTAAAAGGCATTCCGGGCATCACGTCGGTGGAGATGAAGGTGGATATCGGCAGCGCAACCATACATTATGACAAGACGCGCATCGATCACACCACGCTCATCGGGCTGCTCGATAAGAGCGGGTATTTCGATCACCTCAAGGCGAAGACCCTGGACGACCGCATCGAAAAAGAGGTGGAGGAAATTGCCGAAGTGGTGATCAAGGCCGCCGTCGGCGAGGTATCGGAGTAACTTTCCGGCACCGAAGGAGTGACATTTCCACCCTGCCTCATCCGGGCGCTTCCCCGCCGAAGAGATCCACGGTTTTCCGCACCAGGGCAGGCAGCGACGGATCCCGTGCCCCCATGATAAGGACGCAATCGTCCGGCTTCACGTCGAGCCTCAGTTTGGTCAGCAACTCATCGCGGTCGCGTACCGCTTGTGCAGTGAACGGCACGGGGCCAAGGCCGTTTATGATATCTTCCGAGGAAATATTTCTTTGGGCGGTGCCCCCCGCGTAATAGATCGGCAAGAGGTAGAGCGAATCATTCTGCCTGAAGACTGTTCGAAAGGTTGTAATGTATTCGTTCTTCAGGAATCGCGTCGGACCAAACCCGTGCGGTTGGTAGACGGCCACAACACGCGCAGATAAGCCCCGGCCGGCGCCCACCGCGGCCGCGATCTTAACCGGGTTATGCGCAAAATCATCGACCACGTGCACGTTCTGTGTCGTCTCGGTTACGGCAAAGCGTCGAGCCACACCCGAGAAATCTCTTACCGCATCGGCAAGGGCAAGCCCCTCGCAGCCGAAATGCTCGCAGACGCAGAGCGCCGCACGCAGGTTTTCGAGGTTGTGGCTTCCCGGAAGCGGCAAATGATATTCGACGCCCTTGCGAAAAAGCTTCACCGATGTCGGCAGGAGCTCTTCGCGGTCAGGCCGCCATGAGGCCGATTCGCTCAGGCCGAAGCGCACCGTCGCCGGGAGGGACGCAAGGACCGGATCGTCCGCGTTTGACGCAGTCCACGGAGTGTGTGCGAGAAGCGTTTCAAAAAGCCCTTTTATCTCGTCAATGCCTTTATGGTCCTTGGAAATATTAAGAATAACCGCGACCTCGGGGGTATATTTGACGAGTGTTCCGTCGCTCTCGTCCGCCTCCACGACCAGGAGATCGGAGCCGCCGCTGAAGGCATTGCCGATCAGCCCCTCTCTTTCGAGCCTGAGCAGGGCCGCACCGCTTATGAGAGAGGGCGATCTCCCGCATGCGGTGAGGAATTCGAATATCATCGCCGTTACCGTCGACTTGCCGCTCGTACCGGCGACTGCAATCGTCCTGCCCGATGCGATGAGTGCCGCAAGGAGATCGGAGCGATGTACGACGGGAAGACCACGGGCGGCCGCGGCGGCGATGTCGGGATTAGATGTTTCTATGGCCGTCGAGACGCAGACGACATCGGTATCCTCCCCGACGCCCGAGCCGTCCTGGCAGACGATGGCGGCCCCGAGCCCCTCTAAGGCGAGCCGGACGGAGGCTGTATCCTCACTGGCGAGTAAACGATCGGAACCGGAGACCGCGATGCCCTGAAAGCGCAGGTATTGCGCGAGCGCGCTCATGCCTGTGCCGAAAATCCCGGTAAAATGGACGTTCCGGCACCGGCTCTCGCCGATAGTCATGGGCGGGGGATCGATGCAGACGAGCGTGCCTTCCCCGACACGCTCGAAGAGGCGAAGGATATCCCGGTTCCTTAACGCTATGCACCCGTGGGACAGGGGAGTGCCCACCAGGTCCTCCCTGTTGGTGCCGTGGATATAGATGCAGCGCTCATAGGAGTCCACCCCCGCGCCCTTGTTGATCCCCTCTTCCAGACCTTCCAACCGGAGAATGCGGGTCAGTATCAGGTTATCGTCGTTCGGGCCCCCATCCCAGTCGATGCCCGTATCCCTGCGTTCTTTGAAGATGCGTCCCACAGGGGCGCCGTCTCCGATTTTCTCCCTGATGCGATGGACGCCGAGGGGCGTTTTGCACGAGTGCTCCCGGATGCCATTGCCGAAGCGTGAGGTAGAGGCGTCGTATCGCTCGATAACGGTTTCCTTCCCGCAGACAAGGAGTGTTTGCGTCTCGATCGATTGGACGAGGTAAATCTCTCCCGGATCGGTGAGGAATTTCCGCAATTTTTTGTAAATGTGCTTTACGCGAGTCTCTTCCATCCTTTATCCCTTCAAAGCCTCCTATTTTCTCCATAGTATACATAATTCTGGTAACGTCGAGACTTTTGTGTCAGTCGAAAAGCGGGTCGGTGCGCGAAATTTTACCGTCTTTTTACCCTCTTCGGCACGTATTTGTCACCAAACCGTCTAGGCAGCCCTCTTCGTATTCCCTTCTCTCACAAGCCTTGCAGAAAGGGGGTTTACGAAAGTGCACGAAAGTGCACGGTTTCATGGGGGGGGGTGGGGGGACCGGGATCTTTCCGTGCCCATCCATCGAAAATCTGCTCTCCGGCCCCTGAAAGACTCCTGTACAATACTCCGGTGCGGGTCGACCACACCCAAAAGATCAGGCATGGTTTGCCGGTACCACCCGCCTATGCGCCGTAGGAGCGTGTCGGGCTTAATTGTCAAAGAACAATGCCGGTTTATGGGACCTCTGGAAACCGGCTGAAACGGGTCGGGCGATGCCATCTCTCCAACCCGCCAAAATCACTGCCGTGGGCGGGTGCCACCCAGCCAAGTGGCTGGGTCGCACCACCCGACCGGCAGGGAGGGAAGGGTGCTCACAATATTGTCCCTGTTTTCTCCTCTCGTGTCAAAGTGACATGGAGGGCCGACAACCAGGAGTGACAAGGAGACGTGATAACCAGGCATGACAAAATTGCATGTCCGAAAATTTTCTTACGACAATTGTAAAAGTCAACCTCTCGCCGGACAGTCGGCCCCTCTCTCGGGCATGATTTGTTTGGCGCTTTCTGTACTCCTCAACCCGACGACCATGAGAAATGGTGAGGACTTCACGCGGCATTTGTTTTGCTCGGCAGAGAGGAGACCATGTTGGAGATATTGACAACATACCTAAATGTTGTTATTGTTTCCAACATGGGTGCTGAGCTCCTCCTCAACGAACGCCGTATTCTTTCGGAGTCGATGTTCGTTGAGATGGTGGTGTGGCGATTGTCACGACCTGAGGCGGGCAGCGCTCACGTACTTAAGTACAGACTGGCTCTAGTGGTAGACGGCGTGTGTGTGCTGCGTTACGATAACGAATCAGGCAAGGGAGACCATAAGCACATAGGCGGTAAAGAAGTGGAGTACATTTTTACGACAGCGGAAGCTCTGCTTCATGATTTCTGGAAGGATGTCGACAAGTGGAGGTTTTGACATGAATACGGTGACGCTGGAAGTTGCTTCGCGAGAAAAGACCGACAGACGGTTTCTTTCGGCCCTTAAGGGAAACCCGGAGGGCAGCTTCATCAGCTTTGAGTCGCCCGCCCTTCTCTTCAGGGTATTCTCGGGCAAGAGGTGGGATTTGCTCAAGGCCATGGCTGGCGCGGGGCCAATGACCATCCGCGAGGCGGCGCGCCGGGCCGGCAGGGATGTGAAGGCGGTCCACGGCGATATACAGTCCCTTCTCAAAGCAGGAATCTTAAAAAAGGACGATGAGGGCAAAGTGGTTTTCCCTTTTGATGCCGTACACGTCGATTTCATGCTGAACGTGGCATGACGGAAGGGTTGTTGCGCTCGGGTCGCCCATGCTCTTTCCCTTCTTCCTTGGTAGGCCGACCCACCCCTACCGGTCGGTCTTCTTTCTCAACTGAGGACCGGCGGAGATAACGAACATTTCAAGCGGCATCATTGACGCAGGAAAAGCCAAGTCACGTTAGGTACCTACGTCCCTGAAGTTCCTTACCGCATCTAACGGCGTCCGGTAGGTAACAAACATCTTGCATCTCTGCGTAGTCCGGGATATTATGCATGGGACGGCCATGCCCACTGATAAACTGAATCTAATTCGTGCACTCGTTGATGAGATCCCGCGGCTGACGGAAGGCCAGCTGCATTGGATGGCCCGTGTTCTTGAGGTTTTCAAAGGACCTCATGAGTTTCGTACTTTCGATAGCGATCTTTTCGACGAAACCACGCTTCACACATTCGGAGATGCCTTACGAATCCACCACAGCTTCTCAGCAGAGCCTTTCTCGAAGGACAAGTTCGAATATGTGCTTGTGAAGGTTCTCAATATGTGGGGCCACTCGGCGTCTCTCGCTTCCAAGGGCAATCCAGGTCATGACCTCACGGTAGACCGGACGCGTGTTTCACTCAAAACTCAGGCCGATAGGGGCATTCGGTCTGACAGAATATGGATCAGCAAGTTCATGGAGTTGGGTAAAGGGCAATGGGGCGACGACCCTCAAGATTTAATGGCTCTGAGGGATAGCTTTTTTCATCACTTGAAGGCTTATGATCGAATCTTTATGCTCAGGGCTCTATCGTCGAAACCCCTTTGGCATTATGAGCTTGTTGAAATACCCAAGCAAATCATGGAACTTGCACGAAATGGTGAGCTGGTTATGCAAACGAGCAGCAAGCAGTATCCGAAGCCAGGCTACTGTTATGTCCGTGACAGAGACGGCACCAATATATATCAGTCGTATTTCGACGGAGGAACCGAACGGAAACTACAGATTAAAAATCTCTTGAAATCTTTCTGCAAGGTTCACGCTTTGTGGCGTTTCACTATTCCTGAGGAATAAGCGCGCCAGGCACAGATGAACCTCGTCTGTTTGCTATTTCCACGTACTCAGGCTTAATCTCAATCCCTACAGCCCTTCGATCGAGTTCTTTGGCAACAAGCCCCACCGTGCCCGCTCCGTAAAAGGGGTCCAGAATTGGGTCTCCTTTCTTCGTGGAGGACAAAACACATGGTCGGATCAACGCCCGAGGAAATACGGCGAAATGAGCTTCGGGACATGGCTCAGTGTTAATGGACCAAACAGTGCGCCTATTCTTAAGTCCGTTACCGTCCAATGTTCTTTCCTTGATTGCATCCTGGTCAAAGTAATAGTGCTCCGATTTCGTCATCATGAAAAGGTACTCGTGCGCCACGGTGAACCGATCTCTCACGCTTTCCGGCTGACAGTTAGGTTTATACCAGATGATGTCGTTTCGCAAATACCATCCTTCCCTCTGACAAGCCATGGCGACCATCCAGGCCACGCCTACCAAATCCTTCTTTTTCAAACCCTCGGGTGTTGGGGGCCGGTATGACATAGCCCGACCCTTATTCTTGGAGTCTTCTTGTCTCCACTTGCGACCACCGGACGTATAGGTGTTCCCGATGTTCAACCAGAACGTGCCATCAGAACGGAGAACTCGCCTCACTTCGCTGAAAACCTTGACTAAGTTAGTCACATACTCGTTAAGATCGGGTTCGGCGCCGATCTGGCCGTCAATCCCATAATCACGAACACCCCAGTATGGGGGCGAGGTGATGGCGCATTGAAAGGTGCCTGTTGGCAACTCCTTCATAACGGCGCGAGTGTCCCCTTGAATGACGAGTAGTGGTTTGTCCCCTTTCATCCAGTCCTTGTCCAGAATCATATGACAGCTACCCTGAGCACCACCTTATATAAAAGATTACACTAATTCTAACGCATACGCAACTATTTATCTTCATCCTTCTTAGGCCTTCCAGGCGTTCTTTTTCCGTGCTCGGCATAGTACGCAAGCGCTGCCTCACGGATCAGATGATCCCTGCCGACTTTCCGAGACTCAATTTTCTTCTCGATGATCAATTGCCGGACCCTCGATGGGGTAACCCCGAGGTATTTTGCAGCGTCTTCTGTAGTGAAATACTCACTCATGCGTTACGGTTCAGGATAGCACGAATTCGGTCAAAACTAAACTGGCATTTTTCAGACTCTCAGGGTTTAACAATTCAACTTGAGCGTCCACCCATAACGCCGTTGAGATATGTCTTAATTAAAGATATGTGTTAATTAACAAGCCCACGGGCCACCACCCCGGCGCACCCCTCGAAGGTTTCCGACAAGAAGCATCGCGTAGCTATGACCCGAATCGAATCAGTGACACGCGGATTTTCAGTCCTGCTGCTCGTCTCGTGAAAATCACTCGATGCGCAGGGCTTCCCGCCGAGGCTGATATGCCGAAGTTCAAGCGGTAATGCTGAATCAGTGTGACGCCGAGCAAATCCAACATCTGCAGGTGAGTAAGGCCGTTTCCCCGGCCGGAGAGATTTTCGATGGATGGGGCGGAAGCCGGGGTGCGTTGGGGCCGGAGCGAGGTTGGGGGACACTCCTCTCGCCCTCTTGCTTTCGGAGGGGTGTCCCCCTTCGATTGTTCGACCCGGACACACCCCGGCGACCGCGCCAGGCGCGAAATTAACCCGGCCGGTAACGCAACGCTATTGAAGTAAGGCATGGAGCTTGCTACAATAAACCCATGCCCCTCGCCTCGATTTTGAGGAAACATCAACAGGATATCATCGACGAATGGGTGCGCCGGCTTCATGCATCGGTGAGTGAGCGGTACAGCCAACGGCCTCTCGACGAGCTTTTCGTCACGGTGTCGAAGGCGAACGAGGCGAGCTGCGCGGTCCTTGTGGACGATGACTATTCCCTGATAAACGCCCACATCGAATGGATCACCAGGCTGCGCCTGGAGGGCGGCTTCTCCCTCTCGGAGGTCCAGAAGGCCTACGAGCTCTACCGGACGACCCTCACCCCCATCGTGCTCAGGGAGCTTCGCGGAGAAGAACTCGTGAACACCATGGAACGACTCAACGAGTGTCTCATTTACACGATCACCAGGTTCAGCAATTACTTTCAGTCCCTCCACGAGGAGCAGATACGGACCCACGCGGAAAACCTGGAGCGGGAGGTGGAGGAAAGGACCAGGGAGCTTGCCGAATCGGAGTCGAAATACCGCGTCCTCGTGGAAGAGATAAGCGACGGCTACTTCGTCAATCAGAAGGGGAAGATCGTTTTTGCAAATCAGGCGTTTTGCGACCTCCATGGGTATACGCCGCAGGAGATGGCCGGGATGCCTTATACCGAAACGATTGCCACCAGATCGGTCGCCGCAGTGCGGAGGCTTTATGAAAAGCGCATGGCGGGTGAAGACTCGAAGGATCTGTATGCCTATCTGCGCCGCCACAAGAACGGCAAAGCCATCCCGACGGAGAACAAGGTGAAGCGCATACTCTATCAGGGCGATTACGCGGTGGCGGGCATTTGCAGGGACATCACGGAGAGGATGCGCATAGAGAAGCGCATTCGGGAAGCCGAGCGCTTCGCCTACATCGGCAAGCTGACCGCGTCGCTGGCCCACGAGATCAGAAACCCCCTCTGCTCGGTGAAGATGAACAGCCAAATACTCCTCAAAAACACGAAATTCGGGGGCAACGACAAGAGGCGTATGGAGATCGTGGTGAATGAGATATCGAGGCTCGAAAGGATCCTCGACGAAATGCTCGACTTCGCCAAACCCCTGAGCCTCAGGATGCAGAAGGGCTCCGTTGCGAAGGTGATCGATTCCTGCCTGGAGACCATGGACGTACGCATCAGGGAAACGGGAATCGGGGTCAAAAGGGCATACTCCAACCACCGTCTCCGCTCCCTCGTCTTCGATGTGGAAAAAATGGAGCAGGCCATTATCAATGTGCTCATCAACTCCCTCGACGCCCTCGGCCTCGGCGGCACGATAGAGATCGCCACGAAGGTCCTCGGCGAAAACGAGAGGAGTTTGAGGGTGGAGATTGCCGATAATGGTCCGGGTATCCCGGCTGAGGACCTGCCCTACGTTTTCGACCCCTTCTTCAGCAGCAAGAAAAAGGGGACCGGCCTCGGCCTCGCAAATGTAAAGAAGATCATGGAGGCCCACGGCGGTCGGGTCGACGTGCTGCCGAAAGAGCCGTCGGGGACCATCGTCCGCCTCACCCTGCCTCTGGCAAAGGAGGAGACCTCGTGAAGAAGGGACGTATTCTCATCATAGACGATGAGAAGGTGATCCTTGAGTCGCTCGGCATGTTCCTCACGGAGAAAGGCTATGAGGTGAAATGCGCGATCCTGCATGGCCGAGGGTCTGGAAAAGATCGACGGTTTCAAGCCGGACACCGTCATTCTCGACATACGCCTTCCCGATGGAGACGGCCTCGACCTGTTGAGGAAGCTGAGGAGCAGAAACGACGAAACCGCGGTGATCATGATTACCGCCTTTCACGATATGGACACCACCATCAGGGCCATCAAGCTCGGCGCCACGGAGTACATCACCAAACCGATCGACGTGGACGATCTGGAAAAGGCCGTGCTCAGGGCCATGCGGCTGACCGGCGCCCCGCAGGAGAGCAGGGTCCCGCCCGACCCGGGCGCCGGCTACAGGAAAGGCACGATCGTCGGCAACAGCAAGGAGATAAAGGAGATCTTCAAGACCATCGGCGCCCTTTCAGAAAACCGCGTCACCGTTCTCATAGAAGGCGAGACGGGGACCGGCAAGGAGTTGATCGCGAGGGCCATCCACTGCAACAGCCCTTACAAGGACCACCCCTTTCTGGCCATCAACTGCTCCGCCATAGTGCCGACCCTTCTGGAAAGCGATCTCTTCGGTCACGAAAAAGGCGCCTTTACGGGCGCCGTCGCTCAGAAGAAAGGGAGGTTCGAGCTTGCGGGCGAGGGGACGATCTTTCTCGACGAGGTGGGCGACATGCCCATGGAGCTTCAGGCAAAACTGCTCAGGTTTCTCCAGGAGAAGGAGTTCGAGCGCGTGGGAGGCGAAAAAACCCTGCACTCCAACGCACGGGTTATCGCCGCCACCAACAGGGAATTACGGCAGATGGCCCGGCAGGGCACCTTCCGGGAAGACCTCTATTACCGGCTCAGCGTGGCCGCCATAAAGGTACCCCCCTTGAGGGCGCGCAGGGAGGACATCGAGCCCCTCGTGGCGCATCTCCTGAAGAAAATCAGCTCCGAGCTGCACAAGAACATCAGGTCGGTGGAGGAAAAAGTACTCAGGACGCTGATCGCGTACGACTGGCTCGGCAATGTCAGGGAGCTGGAGAACATCCTTACCAGGGCCGCCATCAACACCAAGGGGGACATCATATTTGAGGAGTCCGTAAGTCCCCTGCTTGCGGGACCTTCGATCCCGGCGGAGAACCGACCGGCTGGCGCAACCGCCCGCAGTCTGGCCGAGGTCGAGAGGGATTACATCGTGGCCGTCCTCGACGAAACGGGGGGCCGCCTCGGGAAGGCGTGTGAAATCCTGGGCATATCCCGGCCCACACTCCGCGAAAAGCTCAGGCAGTACGCCCTCGATCTCAATCAGTAAAGCGAAAGACCCCGCCTTTCCCCGAGACTCTGCTGGGCGGCACTCTCCTTGCATTTCACAGAAGCAGGAGCCTTCGAGGTTACCCCGTGAAAACACTCAAAGAGGTAAGACAGGAACACATTCGGACGGTCCTTGAAGAGAACGGATGGGACATCGAGAAGGCGAGCCGCGTCCTCCTGATACCGGAAAAGCGGCTCAAGGCGGAGGCGAGATTGCTCACAAAAGCGCCGGGCAAAGTGCATGCAAAAGGAGGGCGTCCACGCGGGCCGAAGGGGGAGGGGAAGTGAAAATAATTTTCACCACGGAAGAAAACCTTCAACTCACCGGTGGGGAACCCGCTTCCTCGAGCGTGCGCCGGAGACGCCCGCTGTCTTCATTTGGCGGCCCCGTGGCCGGCGTCCGTGTCCTGGCACACATGTTGCTTTTGAAAGGCTGAAATCAGGCCATACTAACGGGGGGTGTACTATGGTAAGGAGTGTCTGCGCTGTTGCTCTAGCTTTATGCCTGGTTCTTGGGATGGTCTTTTCGGCCGGGGCTGCCGAGAAGCCGATAGTCATCGGTGCCCCTCTGGCCACGGCCTTTCTCTACGGGTGGGACGCGGAGAGGGGCATAAAGCTCGCCGTCGAGGAGATCAACGCTGCGGGCGGGGTAAACGTGGCGGGTGTGAAGCGCCCCTTCAAGGTCGAGGTGATCGACACCCGTGACCTGGAGCCGGGCGTGCCCGTGAGCGATGCCCTCCTCGCCCTGGAAAAACTCATCCTCGATAAGAAAGCCGATTTCATCATCGGTGGGCCCGTCCGTTCGGAGGCCGCTCTCGCTGCCATGGACCTCCTCAACAGATACAAGAAGGTGAGCATCCTCACCACCGGGGTCCTCACCCCCGCCTATACGAAAAAAGTGGAGGACAACTATAACAAGTACAAGTACTGCTTCAGAAACACAAGCCACGTGGGGGTGATGATGGGTGAACTCGTCACGCTCCTCGAAGACATGAGAAAGTCCTTCAAATTAGACAAGGCATGCATTATGGTTCAGGACGTGGCCCACGCGCGCGCCGGGGGGCAAGCCATGCAGAAGGCCCTCACCGCAAAGGGGTGGACCGTCACCGACATGAAGGTGTACCCCACCGGCACGGCCGACTTCTCCGTGGGACTCATGGACGCGGGCAAGAAGGGCGCTCAGGTCCTCTTTCTCTGGATGGACATGCCGGAGAGCGCCATCCTCCTGAAGCAGTGGAGCGACCTGCAACTCAAATCGATCCCCATCGGGTTCGTCAATGCGGCCGAGCAGCCCGGCTTCTGGAAGGCGACGGCAGGCAAGGGAGAGTACCTGATCGTCGACCTCGTCAACGGGGGCAATGCCCCGGCAAAGATCACGCCGTGGACCATGAAATTCGTCGACGCCTATAAGAAGAAGTGGGGTCTCGAGCCGGAAGGCTACGGGACCTCGTCGAGCTACATGGCTGTCTATCAACTGAAGGATGCCATAGAAAAGGCGGGCAGCACAGACTCGGACAAGGTCATTACCGGCCTGGAGGGGAGCGACATAATGGGCGTCTACGGCAGAATGCATTTCGATAAGAAGTCGCACCAGATTATCCCGTCCATGGACCCGAAGGAAGGGGCCGTCACCGGCATCATCCAGTGGCAGGCAGGGAAAAGGGTCCAGATCTTTCCCTTCACGGTTGCGGAAGGGAAAGTCATGCGGCCGCCCTGGATGAAGTAGACTGAAGCGAGGAGGCCTTGTGGAAATCCTGATCTACGGCATCATCAACAGCATCGTCCTCTCCCTGCTTTCCCTGGGGTTCGCCCTTGTCTACAGCATCAGCAGGCTGCCCAACTTCGCCCACGGCGCCCTCTACCTCACGGCCGGATACATCGTGTGGCTCCTCGTCAACGAGACGGGGCTGCCCTACCTTCCCTCGATAGCACTCGGCATACTCGCGACCGCGGCCATCGGCGCGATCATGTACCGCTTCATCATCATAAGAATAAGGGGGATGGAGATCTCCGAGATCATCGGCACCTACGCCATCGGCCTCGCCATCATAGAAGGCCTCAGGTGGGGTGGACTCAGGGGGATGACCCACGTCCTCCCCGTCTTCGTCGCCGGTTCGACAAGTATCGCGGGTGTGACCGTGGACTACCAGAGGCTGATCATCGTCGGGTCGGGGGTCCTCATCTTCGTTCTCCTCTTCCTTTTCACCAGGTACAACAGGATCGGTCTCGCCCTCAGGGGTATCGCTCAGGACGAAAGGGCCGCCATGATGCTCGGCATCGACTCGGACACGACCGCAATCATCTCTCTCGCCCTCGGCTCCGGCCTCGCCGGCCTCGCCGCCATTCTCCTCTTGCCGCTCGGCAATATCGTGGTCGAGCAGGGATACAACGTGCTCATTTTCGCCGTGGCCGTCTGCGTCATAGGCGGGCTCGGAAGCTGGGGCGGCACCATAGTCGCCTCATTCATCATCGGATTCGCCCAGATCCTGACGGAGACCTTTGTCTCCTCCAATTTCCTCATGGTAGTGGCCCTCCTCGCCATCATCGTCACCCTCATCGTCAAGCCTTCCGGCATCTTCGGAAAGCAGAAACAACTGGAAGAGAGGGTGTAGCCATGGAGATGACGAGGAAAGAAAGGATCGACCGGGGGCTCAAAGTAAGGACCGAGGGCATCTACGCCATCTCTTCCTTCGAGGAGATCGCCTATCTGGTGGGACCGCGCCTGCTCCTGATCGCCGGGGTGCTTCTCCTCCCCTTTATCCTGGAGCTCGCCCCTTACTGGAAGAGGGTCGTCAACATTATGTGCGTCTACGCCATCCTCGCCCTGGCCTTCGATTTCCTCGCCAATTACATGGGCCTTGTCTGCCTGGGAGGGGCGCTCTTTATCGGGGTGGGAGGTTATCTCACCGCCATTTTCAACGTCTACCTGTCGATCCCCTTCTACCTCTCCATCCCCCTCGCGACCGTCTGCGGCGCGTGCATCTGCACCATCATCATACTTCCCTGTCTCCCCCTCAGGGGGGTCTATTTCGCCATCGTGACCCTTATGTATCCTATCCTCTTTTCGAGGATCATAGAGGCCTTTAACGTAATGGGCGGCACCAACGGCATATCGGGGGTCGACGGCTTTCCAAACGAATACGTCGAGGAATATGCCATCATCATCGCCATGCTCGTTGCCCTCTTTGCCATGAGGCGGCTCGTCAACCAGGACATTGGTCTCGTGTTCCGGGGTATCAAGGATAACGACCAATCCGTGAGGGCCTCGGGGATAAATGTCGCCTACATGAAATCTATCGGGGTATTCATCGCCTCCCTCATGGGCTGTTTCGCGGGCGCCTACCTCGCGCACCTCTATATGTGGGCAGGTCTTTCCCTCTTCGCCCTCGACTTTTCCATTATCCCCATCGCGGCCGTGGTCATAGGGGGTGGAGGCACCCTTGTAGGGGCGGTGATCGGCTGTTTCATCCTGGTGCCTTTGTCGGAATTCCTCCGCTTCTTCGGCACGCTCAGGGTCGTCATTTACTGCGCGGCCCTCACCGGCTTCATCGTCTTCAAGAGCGAGGGGATCATGGTCTATCTCCAACGGAAATACCACCAGTTCGAGAGATGGGTGAAAGTGTGAGGGGGTCGGCAAGAGATGACTGAAACCGTAATTCTTTCGACCAGGAACATGAGCAAGTCCTTCGGTGGCTTGAAAGCCCTCATGGATGTGAGCTTCGATGTCTACCAGGGGGAGATCTACGGCATCATCGGCCCGAACGGCTCCGGCAAGACGACCCTGATCAACTGCATCACGGGGTTCATCGGGCAGGATGCGGGCCGGGTCTTCTTCAGGGATGAAGAGATCACAAAATGGCCGGCCCACAAAATAGCCAGGACGGGCATCACGAGGACCTTCCAGATCATGAGGCCCTACTATTCGCTCCCTGCCTACAAGAACCTTATCATACCCCTCTGGTCGCCACGGGCAAAGAAGACCGGAGGCTGGCGCGGGGGCGGCAGGCACGGGGACAGGGACACCGTCGCCATCGACATCCTGGAGGAGATCGGGTTCGAGAGGGATTCGAGGGTCCCCTATAAGCTCGCCTCCACCCTGCCCACGGGTTACCAGAAGAGGCTTGAGCTGGCCCGCTGCATTGCGCTCAGGCCCGACGTGATCTTCTGCGACGAGGTCTTTTCAGGCCTCAGCATGAGCGAAATAGCGGGTATGATCCCCCTCATCGAGAAGCTCAGGATGGAAGGGGTCACGCTCATCATGGTGGAACACCGGCTTCGGGAGCTTTTTAAGGTTGCCGACAGGGTCATGGCCCTCAACTTCGGCGAGAAGATCGCGGAGGGCGACTACACCGACGTCATCGAGGACAGGCGCGTGAGGGAAGCCTATCTCGGAAGCGAAGAGGTATAATAGATATGCTCGAAGGCTGCGAACTCATGGTTTTCTACGAGAACATGCTCGCCCTCAACAATGTCAGTCTCAAGTGCGGCTCGGGTGAGATCATCGGCGTCTTCGGCTCGAACAGCGCGGGGAAGAGCACCCTTATGTACGCCCTCTCGGGCATTATCCTCGACATCAAGAAAAAGGAAGAGATGCGCGGCGGCGAGAGGATATCCCTCTACGGCAGCATCCTCTTCGACGGTGTCGACATCGCCCGCGTGAAGCCCCACCAGCGCGCCAGGATGGGAATCGTCCTTTGCCCCGAGAGAAGGAGGATATTCCCCGAGAGCTCTGTCCTCGAAAACCTGAAGATAGGGGGCTACCTCTCAGGGAGGAAGGAATCGAAGGAGACCATCGACTACGTCCTCGACCTCTTCCCACGGCTCAAGGACCACCTTAAGAGACAGGGAGGATTCCTGAGCGGCGGCGAGCAGCAGATGCTCGCCATTGGAAGGGCGCTCATGGCCAAGCCCAGGATGCTTCTTCTCGACGAGCCGCTCCTCGGCTTGAGCCCGGCCTACCAGGAGATTGTTATCAAGGGGACGAAGGCGATAAGGGATACAAAAGGCATCTCCATTATCGTGACGGAGCAATACGCGAGGCCGGTCATCCCCATCATCGACTGCGGCTACATACTCGAAAACGGGTCGAACGTGCTCTCCGGGACGAAGGAGGAGCTGATCGACAACCCTGACGTGAAGTCCGCCTACTTCGGCGTCTAGGCTATGGAAGGAGCGACAATGGAATCCTATGAAGAGGCGTATACGTTCTCGGGGTTTGAGGCAATGTGCGAGGAGGAGTCGGGCAATACCGCCCTTTACTACCTCGGCGAGCGGTACAGCTACGGCAGGCTCGCCATGCTCATCGATAGGTTCGCCGCGGGACTCGTGAAGATAGGGGTAAGGCCCCGGGATCGCGTCATGCTCTATATCCCGAACTGCCCTCAATGGATCATCGCGAACTTCGCCATAAACAAGATAGGGGCCGTCGTGGTCCCCGTCTCCCCCATCTACACGGCCTACGAGATCGCCTACATGATCGAGGACTCACATATAAGGACGGTCATATGCCTTGACACGAACTTCGTCTATGTCCGCGAAGTCATGAAGAAAACGGAGCTTGAGCGCGTCATCGTCACCGACCTCGTCGAATTGCTCCCTGTCTGGAAGCAGGCCATCGGCGTGCTCTTCGACAAAATACCCAAGGGAAAGGTGGAGAGGGGCAAGGAGATCTATTCCTTCTGGGGCCTCATCAAGGAAAATTGGCCGAAACCCCCGAAGGTGGGGATCGACGCGTACCACGACCTCGCGTATATCATGTACACGGGGGGTACGACCGGCTTCCCGAAGGGTGTACCGGGCAACCACATGGGTGAGGTCTCCTATATAAAGGACGTCATGACCGATGTCATCGACGGCCGCATGACACCGAGTAAAGAGGTGGTGCTCATGGTAAACCCCCTCTTCCATATCATGGCAAAGGGCTTTACCATAGGCTTCGGTTTTAACTTCGGGAACACGGTCGTGCTCATGCCGGTCCCCGACGTCGACGCGACGCTGAAGGCGATAGAGCGTTACAAGGTGGGCTGGATGCTCGGGGTCCCCGCCCTCTACAGGATGATCCTCGAAAACGACCGTCTCGACCAGTACGACCTTCGCTCCTTGAAGTACTGCTACTGCGGCGGCGACGTGCTGCCCGCGGAGGTATTCAGGACCTGGCAGGAGAAGTACGGGGTCCCCATCTATCAGGTCTATGGCTCTACCGAAGTCGGTCACATCACATACAGCCTTCTCGACAAGGAGCCGAAGCCGACCGTCGTGGGAACACCATTGAAGTCGAGAAAGTGCATCCTGGCCGACCAGGAGACCCTGGCGCCCGTGGCCCAGGGAGAAGTGGGCGAGCTTCTGGTCACGTCCCCCTACACAATTAAGAGCTACTGGAACAAACCTGAGGAGACGGCCCGGTCCTATGTTCAGTTGAATGGTGACACATATTACCGCATGGGCGACTTCATGCGGATGAACGAGGACGGGGACCTGGAGTTCATGGAGAGGACGGCCGATACGATCAAGTACAAGGCTTATCGCATATCGGCCTCCGAGATCGAAGCGGTCCTTCAGGACCATCCCACGGTCATAGGGGCGTGCTGTGTCGGCATCCCCGACCCTCGGGTGGGGGAGAGGATCAAGGCCATCGTCGTGCTCAAGGAAGACGCGAGGGGCGTGGGAAGCAGCGAGTCTGACGAAGTGGTGCAGGGACCGCCTCGCCTCCTACAAGATACCCCACTACATAGAATTCCGCGATATGCTGCCGAAGTCGAAGGTCGGCAAACTCCTCCGACGAGAAATCAGGGACGAAGAGAAAAGAAAGCTGAAAAAAGACCGGCGAAAATCCGTAGAGTCCGCCTCCGGCCCATGATTACCCGGCCTCCGTGACCGCCTGAATGCTCTCGTACGTCACGGAGAGAAGCTCCTCCAGCACCTCTGCTTCGATGGCCAAAGGCGGCATGAGGACGATCACGTCTCCCAGGGGCCTCACGATGACGCCTCTCTTTCTTGCCTCCAGGACTACCCGCTGGCCCACCTTTTCCCCGGGCCCGTAGGGTCTCTTCTTCTTCCTGTCCGCCACGAGCTCGATACCCGCCATGCAGCCCTTCAGGCGCACGTCTCCCACGTGGGACAGCTCGTAAAACCCCTGAAGCCGGGCCTTCATCAGGGCGGAGGCTGCGGCTGCGCGCTGGAGCAGCCCTTCCTCTTCAAAGAGCCGGAGGCTGGCTAGGGCGGCGGCGCAGGAAACGGGGTTGCCCGTATAGGTATGGCCGTGGAAGAATGTCTTGAAGTCGGCAAATTCCCCAAGGAAGCCCTTGAAGACCTCCTCCGTCGTCAGCGTGGCGGCGAGGGGAAGATAGCCCCCGGTAATGCCTTTGGAAAGGCAGAGAAAATCAGGGCTTATACCGGCCCCCAGGCAGGCGAACATATCCCCCGTCCTGCCGAAACCGGTCGCCACCTCGTCCGCGATAAAGAGGAGCCCATGCTCCCGGGCTATGCGCCATATGGCCGGGAGGAACCCTTCCGGCTGGACAATCATGCCGCCGGCGCCCTGCACGGCCGGCTCTATGATAACGGCGCAGAGGCGGTCTCCGTACTTCTTCACCTGTTGTTCGAAGGCCTCCACGCAGGCCATGCCGCACCTCGAAGGCTCAAGACGCAGGGGACAGCGGTAGCAGTAGGGAGAAGGGGCCTTGGGCGAGCGGAATAACAAGGGGCGGTAGACCTTGTGGAAGAGGTCGATGCCCCCGATGCTGACGGCGCCGAGCGTATCGCCGTGGTAGCCGTTCCTGAAAGAGAGAAAAAGCGTTCTCCTCTTCTCTCCCCGATGCTGCCAGTACTGATATGCCATCTTCAAGGCGATCTCCACGGACGTGGAACCGTTGTCCGAGTAGAATACCTTGGAGAGACCGGGGGGCGCAATATTGATCAGCTCCCGGGCAAGGAGCACGGACGGTACGTTTGCGAGACCGAGGAGGGTCGAGTGACAGAGCGCGGCCGACTGCCTCTCTATAGCCTCGATGATCTCCCGCTTGCCGTGTCCGTGGACAATCACCCACAGGGAGGAGACACCGTCTATGTAGCGCTTCCCCTCGACATCTATCAGATAGGGCCCCTCGCCCCTCTGAATAACAAGGGGCTCGCTCTCCATCCAATCCTGCATCTGCGTGAACGGATGCCAGACGTATTTTCTATCGAGCCGGGCAAGCTGATTTATGCCCGGCATGTGCTCCGCTTCGTATGTCATAACGTGCCCACCTTAGACTTTAATGTTTTCATGGTACTTTGATCCGACTGATCCGACCGATCGGTCCGATCCGACCGATCTTACCCTATCAGGCCCACCTTTTTGCCCACGTAGGCGAGCGCCTCCAGGGCGTGGTCCATATCGTCTTGAGACAGGCCGGCCACAACGGTCAAGCGCAGGCGCGAGGTCCCGGCCGGCACGGTCGGCGGCCGTATGGCCTGGAGAAAAATGCCCCTATCGAGCAGCATCTTCTGCATGGTCACCGCCTTTTCGTCCTCACCGACGACCAGGGGCACTATCGGTCCGACGCTCTCTTTCAGGTCGAAGCCCATTTCCCGCAGCCTCAGACGCATGTACCCGATATTGGCCCAAAGGCGGTCTTTTGAGGACGTGTCCCTCCCGAGGAGCGCCAGGGCAGCCCGGGACGCGGAGAGGCAGCTCGCCGGCAGGGCCGTCGTGTAGAGGAACGTCTTCGCACGGTTTACCAGGTAGTCGAGGACAACCGGAGACCCGAGGACCACCGCGCCGAAGGACGCGAGAGACTTGCCGAAGGTGGACATATGGACATCCATCTTTCCGGTCACCCCGAAGACCTCTTCCACGCCCCGGCCCTTATCGCCGAAAACTCCGGTTCCGTGCGCATCGTCCACAATCGCGCAGAGCCCGTACCGTTCCTTCAGGCTCGCGAGATCGGCCAGAGGCGCGAGGTCTCCGTCCATGCTGAAGACCGTCTCGGTGATCACGAACCGCGTGCCTGGGGACCGCTCTGCCTTGATCTTCTTTTCCAGGTCCTCCATATCCAGATGGCGGTAGATCACTTTCTTGGCCCGCGACAGCCGGGTGCTGTGGATGATGCTCGAATGATTCAGCTCGTCGCTGAAGATCACGTCCGCATCACAGGTGAGGGTGGAGATGATGCCGATGTTCGCCATGTACCCGTTCGAAAAGCAAAGGGCGCCGGGGTAACCCTTGAAGGCGGCCGTCTCCTCCTCCAGGAGGCGGTACAGATCGATGCTGCCCGACACGCTCCTGGACGAACACGTCCCGGACCCGTACTCCCGGACCGCCGATTCGGACGCCGCTATTACCTCGGGATGCACGTCGAGGGAGAGGTAGCTATTGGAGCAAAGGTTGATGCACTCCTTGCCCTCATAGAGGATGCGGGTGGCCGAAATAGGCTTGACGAAGCGAATCTCCCTGTAGCTGCCGGCCTGCCTGATGTCGTTGAGCTCGGTCTCGAGGCGGTCGCGGAACGCCTTCGGCGCCCGGGCATGGATTTTATGGACGGCTTTTTCGCTGATCACGACTGGTCCCTCACCGGTGGAAGATATCGCGTGGCCGGGAAAGGATACGATAACGGACTGTTGTTGTCAACCCTTATTCTCCCATGGTTAACAGCTCCGCAGTCGCAGTAGCTTTTGCGCCCGTTTTGTCGTAGAATAAGCCCCATGAAGGCGTTCTTCGTGACAGGCACCGACACGGGCGTGGGCAAGACCGTTGTGACGAGTGCCATCGCTGCTTACTGTTCCCTGAAAAAGCACCTGGACGTGGGCGTCATGAAGCCTTTTGAAAGCGGCTTGCCGGTAGGGGCGGGCGACCTGGCACGCGGGGACGCGCTCCTGCTCAGGGAGGCTTCAGGCAGCGGGGACGCCCTCGACGTCATCAGACCCTATGCCTTCGAGGCCCCCCTCGCCCCTGAAGCGGCATCGCAAAGGGCGCATGTGGAGATCGACATCGGGGTGGTGGACGCTATATACAGAAAAATAGCGCAGTCCCACGACGTGCTGTTCGTGGAAGGGGCGGGAGGGATTCTTGCCCCTGTCAAGAAGGACTTCTTCTTCATCGATCTGGTGAAGGAGTGGAACATCCCCGTAGTGATCGTATCCCGCCTGGGGCTCGGTACGATCAATCACACGCTCCTCACGTGCCGGTACCTTCACGGCGAGGGCGTCGCCGTCGCGGGGGTGGTCCTGAACGACACGGACGGAGAGGCGGACCCGGCAAAAGGGCACAACGCCGAAACGTTGTCGCGATACCTGGACGTCCCCCTTCTGGGTGTGTTCCCGCATCATGGGGGCATGGCCGGGCCGCATCCCGACAGAGCGCTCCTGGCGCGGCTCGCCGGACAGTACCTCGACATGAGACCATTCTTCGTCTGAAAGGCGGAGATCAGAGTTCCTTCTTCTCCAGTATGTAGGCCCTGCCGTCCTCCCGGTCATGCTGGTGCGCCTTCAGTTTCTGAAACACCTCGTCGAGCTGCCCGGCCAGCTTCCTCGTCCCCGAGGGTGCGGTCTTTGCCTGGAGATCGGAAAGCCGGCTCCTGATCTCGTCCACGGCTTTCTCAAGGGCATCGATCCTTGCACTGGTATCCGCGACGACCTCGCTCGCCTCTGCCTTTCTCGCGACAGCCCTCGTCCGCACTTTAGCCACGGGCTCGGGCTGCGGGCCGGAGTCTGGCGTGACGACATCGCTCGCCTCTGCCTTTCTTGTCCGCCGTCGCCTCGGTTTCTTTTCCTCTCCCTGCCCGGTTGACCAGGGGAGGTCCCAGACCAGATTGTACTTTTCGAGGATATGGGGTTTTACCTTAGGTACGGCCTGCCGGAAGAGCTCGTCGAACTGTTCCTGGTTCTTGGCCTGCCGTATTGCCGCAGCCAGTTTGTAGACCTCAGTGTCCTGGGGGGCGCGGTCCTCCCCCGTCCTGATCTTGGTGAACGACAGTGCTCTTGCAAGGGTTGTTGCTACCTTCAGCCGGGCTGCTTCATCTTTCGGGTTGGCCGTTGTTGCCTTGAGGATGTCGGTGATGTCTGACGGATATTGCTGCAAAATAGACTCCCTGTCATATGCCATGCGAAACCTCCCGTCTGAAGTGTGATTTTGAGTGCCGCCAATCTATTACAACAATCCATTACAATAGCACAACTGAAAACCGTTTACGAAATTATTTGTATACCGTTTCGGCTTTGGATCATCCAGGGAATATCTTGCCGGGGTTGAGCAACTCCTTCGGATCAAAGGCCTGCTTCACCCGTTTCATGAGGGCTATCTCACCCGGCGTCATCTGCGCCGGCATATAGTCTTTTGCGGTAAGCCCCACCCCATGCTCGCCGGTCAGCTTCCCGTCCATCTCGATGGTCCTCTTGTATATCTCCCCCAGCAATTCGTGGGCCTCCGCAGTTTCTGCAAAGTTCCTTTTCCTGTACTGGATGGTCACGTGGAGGTTGCCGTCCCCTGCATGGCCGTAGGTCGCGATGCGCACCTTCCTCCCCGCACCGATTTCCTGCACGGCCTTTGCCAGAAAGGGAAGCCGGTAGCGGGGGACCGCCACATCGGCTTCGAGATGATCCTTCCCCAGCGATTTCAGGGCGGGGAGGGTCTCTCTCCGTATTCTCCAGAGCCGCTCCGCCTCTTCATCGCCTTGCGCCGTCTTCGACTGGATAACCCCCTTCGCGCAGCCGGCGGCCCCGAATACCAGCCGCACCTCTTCATCTACTGCGGCGCGGCAGCTCCCGTCCACCTCGACGAGGACCATCGCTGCGGCGTCTCTCCTCAAGTCGGCCGATGCCGATAGGTAGTCCGCGACGCAGTTTATGCTCGTGTTGTCCATAAACTCGACGGCGCAAGGGACTATCCCTAAGCCGAATACGGAGACGACGAGGTCTGCGGCCGCTACCAGGTCGTCCAGGTAGAAGATGCACGTCCTGCGAAACGCGGGCTTCGGCAGCACCTTTATGATGATCCCGGTGACTACGGCCAAAGTACCCTCCGACCCTGTGAGAAGGGCGACGAGATCGTATCCCGTGACGTTCTTTATGGTTCGGCCGCCCACATTGATGATTTCCCCGTCAGGCAGCACGGCCTCCAGTCCCAGGATGTAGTCCCTTGTCACCCCGTATTTCACGGCCCGCGTATAGCCCGCATTCTCCGCCACGTTGCCGCCCAGGGTGCTTTCTACAGTGCTTGAGGGGTCGGGAGGGAAAAAGAGGTTGCGCCTGTTCAGCTCCTTTTGCAGATCGGCCGATATGACGCCCGGTTCGACGACAACCTGCATGTTCTTTTCGTCGATCTCCACGATCCTGTTCATCCTCAGAAGCGAGAGGAGCACGCCTCCGTTCACGGGTAATGCGCCCCCTGAGAGACCTGTCCGCCCTCCCTGGGGTGTGACGGGGATGCCGGCTTCGTAGGACAGTCTCATGATCTTCGACACCTCTTCCGTTGTGCCCGGCAGAAAGACCACGTCAGGCATGAACCGCATTTCCGTCGCATCATAGCAGAAATGGGTCATACCCTCATTGTCGGTGATGATCCGATCCTTCCCGAGAAACGCCGCGCATCGCGCAACAAGACCTGCTATCTTCTCCTTCATAGCCCTCTCCCTTGGGATATCATGCCGTTGTCGCCGTTTCTTTCGCCTGTCTGAGGATCACCATCGGACCATCAGGAACCACGGCCCAACGGGCGTCCCTCCCGTGTTTCCCGAGGAGCGTCTCTATGCATGCCGGCAGGGAGGTCACTGGCCGCAGGTGATAACGGCTGATCCGTTCAGGCGAGACTCCCTCGGTGTAAATCCAGACATCCTTCTCCAGAAGGATCTGATACATTTCCTGGGCGCACCACTGATCGGGAAGGAAGAACTCCTTTTGCAGCAGACGGTATACAAAGGAGTGTGGCGAATCGACCATTTCAAGGACTTGTTCATACTCCGGGCTGCCTATCCCCTGGCCGCAGCGGCTGGCGATAACGATATCGCCTTTCGGCTTCACCACGGCGGCGGCCGCAGTCATGCCCTTGACCGTTTGGTAAAGGTTGCAATCAAGTGGTGCGCCGGCATTGGTGGTCACCACAAAGTCGAGGGGGGCGTCGAGGGTAGCCGTGCAGTACGGCTCCAGGAACGCGCAGCCCCGCAGGTGGGCCTTGACAGGGTGGCCCGAGAAAATACCGGTGATCTCCCGTTTTCTGTTGAGCGTCACGTTGACGATAAAATCGCACCCCGCCTTTTCCATGATCCGGAGACCCACCTCGTGGAACAGGTTCCCTTCCAGTCGGCCGTACTCTGTCATGGGATGGGCGATCATTTCAGGGCCGTGCATGAACTGGAGGGTCTCTATGGAGGAGATGCCCGGCAGAATCGACTTCCGCCCCCCGGAATAGCCTCCCCACATGTGGGGCTCAATGAAGCCCGTGAGAATCTTCAGGTCGGCTTCGACGTAGAGCCGGTTCACCAGTGCGGGCACGTGCCCCGCAATCCTGCCTACGTCCACCATATCGTCCCTCTTCTTCGGGAGGTGGTCGATGACGCGGTAAGATGCCGCAATCTCCGACCCCACAAGCTCCAGGCGCTCCTGCTCGGTGGAGGGCCGGTGAATCCCCGTGGCGATAAGCAGGCACACCGCCGGACGCGGTATGCCTGCCGCATGAATCGCGTCGAGGACTGGAGGAAGTATCAGCCGGTTAGGCACCGGGCGCGTGATATCACTGATCACTATGACGGCGTTTCTCTTTCCCTGAGCGATGTCGGCCAAAGGCTTTGATGCGATAGGCCGGCCGATGCTTGCGGCAACGGCGGCGAGGGGGTTTTTCACAGGGTCGGGCTCCGACGGCGCAAGAACACCCACAAAGCCCGGCGTCGCCTCAACGTCCAGGGGGATGCCCGCCGAGCCGTATCGTAACGTGATCCTCATGCGTCTCCTTGCGCCTGTTTTTGTTTTCTCTGTTTGTTCTGCATTATAATTGCATTATACTATAGTTCCTGTTCCCGAGGGTGTCGTATACGTGCCGGCGATAGCCGTCTGCACGATGGGGTGGTCTTTCAGAAAGCGTTGAAAAGGAGGACGAATGAAGCTTCCCGAATACATAACGATTGATGAAGTGCAAAGGGTGTGCAAAGAGCTGGGTATCAGAGACTGGACTGCGTTGAAGGAGCCGGCCGCGACGATCGAGGAGGCGCAGAAGATCCTGGCCGAGGTGAACACGGGGGGGATGTCTATCGACCCGGAGCAGTTCAGGATGGGCCTCGATGTGGAGCTGGAGCACGGGACGCGCTTCAAGGACGCGAACGTAACCAATAACCACCCCGTTATCACGGGGATGATCGTGCTCGCCCACATGAAGGAGTCCCTCGACTACTACATGCTCCTCGACGTGGCGGAGGCGGAAGGAGACCTCACGGCCGCCGTTGCCGCGGGCAACACGGAAAAGATCAGAAAATATTTCAGGAAGCTGTCAGAGGCGAGGGCCCGTCTCTCGAACGCGGAGGCAAGGCAGATATAGCCCTGACAGACCTGTCACCGCCGTTGTTTGTCCTGCCCTTTGTTCTCATCTCGTGGTTTTTTCGCGATCTGGGGGTGGGCCGGGGGTCACTCCCTTTGCCGGTCCCCCTTCGGTGAGTCCTTGCCCATTTACTCAATTGCGTCATATGCGCCGTCGTGCCGGAAGCGGCGGCGACGCGCATCGACATCGATTTCCTCGCGAAAGTCCTCTCCAAGTGGGGCATGAACTTTGATCGTCGGGTTCCGGACCCTGGAGCGCGCAGACGCGTTTCTCCACGGTTGAAAGGTCCACGCCCGAATGCCGTAGTGCATATCTGCGCTCAAACCTTTGCCCTTACCCGTTGAGCTTGAGAAAGAGCCATGGCTGATATAGAATAATGGACGAAATGGGGGTAACTACAGGGGGGCTTTCGAAATGAAGAAGCTTTTGGTGGGCATTTTCGCGATGGCAGGAATTTGGTTGTTCGTGGGCTCGGCGATATCAGCGACCTACTACGTTTCCCCCTCGGGAAGCGATAGCAACGCCGGGTCTCTCGCCGCGCCTTTTAAGACCCTGGCGAAAGCGGCCCGATTGGTCAGTCCCGGAGATACGGTAATCGCAGCGCCGGGCATTTACTATGAAAATGACCATGGCAAGGGACAGGTAGGTCTTTACGTCCGGAGAGGCGGGAACTCGGCCGGCCCGGTAGTCTTCCAGTCCTCTTCGCCGGGTGAAGCGATCATAGACGGCAACAATACCGTGCAGATCGGCGTCTACGTCTCTGCCCCTTATGTGCAGTTCCAGGGTTTTCGGGTGAGGAACTTCACCTTCCAGGGGATAGATGTGTATGGGAATAATGCAACTATTCAGGGCAATATCGTCAACGGCAACGGGGCCGGTACCACAGTCCAGACCGCTTATGGTCACGACGGCATCTATACGGACAGGAGCGTCACAAACTGCATGATCAGCGGCAATATCATCTACGCTAACGGCAGGCTCTCCCTGGCGAAGACGGCCCCGGGGGGAAACCAGGACCATGGTATCTACCTGGGCAACGCCAACTCCACCGTGCAAAACAACTTTATATCCGGAAACCAGGCATGGGGAATACACATCACCGGGTCCGTCCCCCTCGGCTCGACCCTGGTGCAGGGCAATACTATCGTCGACAACGGGCAGTCAGGCATTATCATGTGGCAGGCGGGTGCCAAAGGCTGCGTGATCCAGAATAACACCTTAAAGGGTAATGCCGCCTACGGATTGGACTTCCTGAACGACGGCATGGGCCATATCGTCCGGGGAAATTTATTCATTCAGAACGTCTCGGGCGGGATCAATCCCGCCATGGCTGCGCACTACATGGGGTCCAATAATCTGTTCGCACCCTAAAGGAACGGCTATGGCAACGGGAACGCAGATGTCCCCTTCGCCGTAGCGAACATGCCGTTGTCCACCCGACCCGGCATCGAATACATCCATGATCGGTGCCGGAATTTGAAAGAGCGCAAATGCCCATAGGGCATGCACTGCTGCTAGGGCGTCTCCGGTTCATCCTTCTTATGAGGGGGCGAGGGATATCCCGTTGCTTGCTTTGTGTCGTGTATACGCTTTTTGATCCGGCCTATCTGCTTTGTCACCGGTATCTGCTTGGGACAGACCTCTGTGCATTTCCAGAGCGTCCGGCACCCCCAGGCCCCTTCCGTCCGGTCGAGAAGGCCGATCCGCACAGAGGTCCCTTCATCGCGTGAGTCGAAAAGATAGCGGGCGGCCCGGAGCAGGGCGGCGGGTCCCACGTAGGCCGCGGTCTTCCCGCTCTGGTTTACGGGACACGAGGCCGTGCAGCAGGCACAGAGGATGCAGCGGATCGCATCACCGATCCCGGCGTGCTCCTCCGGGGATTGAGTGCGTTCCTTCTCCGGCGCCGATGTCCCGGCGATCAGATAGGGTTTGATGGAGCGGTATCTTTCAAAGAAGGGATTGAGGTCTACAACTAGGTCTTTGATCACCCTGAAGACCGGTAGCGGCTCGACAAGCACCTCCTCTTCCAGAGCGCTCACCAGTTTCTGACAGGGAAGACCGCAGATGCCGTTGATCCTCATCCCGTCGGAGCCGCACACCCCGTGGCCGCAGGACATACGGAAAGAGAGAGTGGGGTCCTGCTCCCACCTGATGCGGTTCAGGCAATCGAGAAGCCGGTCGGAGGGCTCGGCATCGAGCTGGTAGCTCCGGTAGTAGGGCTTCTCATCCCTATCCGGATCGTAGCGGAAGATCTTCAGGTTCAGGCGCATCGGGCCGGCTCCTTCAATATACCCTCGTTTCCGGCTGAAACCGGGTCATCGACACCTGCTTGTAACGCACTTCTGCACCGGGCGGACGGCTGAATAGAAGGGTATGCTTCAGGTAGGCCCCATCGTCCCTGGCCGGGAAATCCTCGCGGAAGTGGGCGCCCCGGCTCTCCTTGCGGTGAAGGGCGCTGGTGAGGACGACTTCGCAGAGATCGAGCTGGTGGCGCAGCTCTATGGCCTCCATCAGTTCGTAGTTGAAGGTCCGTCCTTTGTTGAGGATCGCCACCCGCGAAAACCGCTCCTTCAGCTCCCGAATCCCGTCGATACCCTTCTTCAGGCCCGCGTCGTCCCGGAAGACCGACCCATGGTCCATCATGAGGGACTGCATCCGGCGCCTCACGGTGTCGCTCCTCTCTTCTCCCCGGCGGCTCAGCAGGTCCGCCAGGTTATCCTCCACCGCTGTGACGGGATCGGCTTCCGTTGCGGGTAGCAGCACCCGCCGGACTTCCTCGCTCATGGCAATTCCGCTGCGTCTGCCGAAAACGAGGAGGTCGAGCAGGGAATTGCAGCCCAGCCTGTTCGCTCCATGGACGGAGACGCAGGCGCACTCCCCTGCGGCGTAGAGGCCGGCGACGGGGGTCCCCGATTCATCGGCGAGCACCCTGCCGTCTGCATCCGTAGGTATCCCGCCCATCACATAATGACACGTGGGGGCCACAGGAACGGGCTGACGGACGGGATCGATGCCGAGATAGATTTGTGCGAAAGAGGCGATCTCCCAGAGCTTCTCTTTTATTTTCTGCTCTCCCAGGGGCGACAGGTCGAGGTGGACGTACTCTTTCCCCTCGATGCCTCGGCCGGCCTGTACCTCCCTGAGAATGGCCCTCGAAACGACGTCCCGGGCCGCAAGGTCCTTGATCGTCGGCGCATAGCGTTCCATGAACCGCTCGCCGAGCCCGTTCAGGAGGACGGCGCCTTCTCCTCGCGCCGCCTCGCTGATGAGGATGCCGAGGGGGTGGAGCCCCGTGGGGTGGAACTGTATGAACTCCATGTCTTCCAGCGGAATTCCCGACCTGTAGGCGAGGTTGAATATCTCGCCGGTCGTGGCGAACCCGTTCGATGTCGTCCGGTAGACCTTGCCGCATCCGCCCGAGGCAAGGAGGACGGCTTTGGCCCGGAGGAAGGAAAGCTCCCCGGTGGCGAGGTTGTAGACGACCACGCCCGTGCATCGTTCCTTTTCGAAGGCGAGGGAGAGAACATAATGTTCCGCATAGAATGTGACCTCGTGACGGAGACACTGGTCGTAGAGGGTATCGAGGACGACCCTCCCCGTGTGGTCCGCGGCGTGGCATGCCCGCTTCACGGGCTTCTTCCCATAGTCCCGCGTGTGACCCCCGAAATTCCTCTGGGCGATCAATCCTTCGCGGGTGCGGCTGAAGGGCACGCCCATATGCTCCAGCTCATAGATGGCCCTCGGCGCGTCCTTCACCATGGTCTCGATGGCGTCCTGGTCTCCCAGGTAGTCTCCCCCTTTGACGGTGTCATAAAGGTGCCATTCCCAATGGTCCTCTTCTTCGTTGCCCAGGGCCGCCGTGATCCCTCCCTGGGCGGCGCCCGAGTGGGAGCGGGTCGGCAGCACCTTGCTTATCACGGCCACGTCCGCCGTCCCCGCGGCCTCCACGGCCGCGCGCAGTCCCGCAAGGCCTGACCCGACCACCACGATATCGTGCGATGAAGTCATGTGTTCCTCTTGGCATCACTCATCGGGGTTTGCCATCCTCTTCGGGTCCACGATCCGGTCGAACTCTTCGCCGGACACGTAGCCGAGCGAGAGCGCTGCTTCTCTGAGCGTCAGGTCCTCGCTGTCTGCGAGCAGGGCGATTCGCGATGCCTTGTCGTACCCGATTACCGGGGCGAGGGCGGTCACCAGCATGAGCGACCGGCTCAGCCACGCATCGATCTGCTTTCGGCGCGGCAACAGGCCCTTGACCAGGAACTCAGTAAAACTGCCGCAGGCGTCTGAGATGAGGCGAATGGACCGGAGCACGTTGAAGGCCATCAACGGTTTGTAGACGTTCATTTCCAGGTAGCCGCCGGCGCCCGCAAAGGTGACGGC
The DNA here is from genome assembly GCA_963768735.1 of uncultured delta proteobacterium. Classification (GTDB taxonomy): domain Bacteria; phylum Desulfobacterota; class Syntrophorhabdia; order Syntrophorhabdales; family WCHB1-27; genus BOG-1155. The sequence goes on from CAVYJH010000003.1 coordinate 1,434,317, forward strand.
CGCGTCAAAGCCCATCACCTGAACCGCCACCATCGCCATGGCCTCAGCCTGGGTGGGGTTCACCTTACCCGGCATCATGGACGAGCCGGCTTCATTGGCCGGAATGCGCAGCTCCTGCAGCCCGCACCGCGGTCCGGAAGCGAGCAGCCGGATGTCATTGGCAATCTTGTAAAGAGAGACGGCGACAGTCTTTAAGGCCGCGCTGGTCATCACGATGGCGTCGTGAGCGCCCTGGACGGCGAACTTGTTCGGGGCACACACGTCAGGTAGGCCGGTAAGCTCCGAAATGAGCCTGACTGCCGTCTCTCCGAAGCCTTTCCCTGCATTCACCCCCGTGCCCACGGCGGTCCCGCCGAGGGCCAGCGGGTACAGGCCGGGAAGGACTGCCCTTATCCTCGCCAGGTCGTCATCAAGCATCCCCACGTAGCCCGAGAATTCCTGGCCGAGGGTCAGGGGCACGGCGTCCATCAGGTGGGTCCGCCCGGTCTTGACGATGTCCTTCCATCTCCCCGCTTTTTCTTCGAGCCCGTCGCGCAGCTTCCCGATCATGGGGATCAGGCGGTCCCGTATCGCCAGAGACGCCGCAATGTGCATTGCCGAGGGGAAGGCGTCATTGGTCGATTGTCCCATGTTCACGTGGTCGTTGGGGTGAACGGGGGTTTTGGTTCCCCGTAGGCCGCCCGCGAGCTCGATGGCCCGGTTGGCAATCACTTCATTGACGTTCATATTGATCTGCGTGCCGCTTCCGCTCGACCAGACGGATACCGGGAAATTGCCGTCCAGTCTTCCCTCAACCACCTCTTCGGCGGCCCGGATAATCACTTCCGCCAATTCTACCGGGAGCCTGCCCAGCCGTTGATTGGCCAGGGCAGCCGCTTTCTTGATGACGGCCAGGGCCTTGATCATCTCTTCCGGAATTCGCTCCTCGCCTATGGAAAAGTGCGTCAACGCGCGTTGGGTGTCGGCCCCCCAGTAGCGGTCCGCGGGCACCCATACCTTGCCCATGGCGTCACTTTCCAGTCTCAGCCCGTTGCGGACGGTCCCATCCGGTTCAGCCTGCTCGCCGCTCATCCCTCTTCTCCCGTGGCGTCATTCTTGTTGCGAGGCCCCACTAGCTAAGGATAATTCCCGCATGATCCGTTGTCCGGGCGCAACTCTCCCTTTCTTTCAACGTCTGCCGTCACCCCGGCGAACGCCGGGGTGACGGCAGTTCATAAGGTGTTGGAAGGACTGGATGCCGGCAAAGAAAGATGGATGGGATAGAAGAAACTGTCTGCGCAACGGCACGCGCTAGCGTGTCTGCCTGAACGCTTTGTTATACAAAAACGCGACTCCGCCGCTAATTGGAGCAGAAAATGCATAAGGCACCTTCAGTTTGTTAATTATGGATAGAGCTATTATAGGGCCTCCAACTCCAAGAACACATCCGGCTGCTAAATGAACCACCCAGGAATCAACTCCAAGAAACCCTTTCAAAACAACCCTTACTCCACTGCCTGCAAGGATATGCATCAGGTATATTGCCATCGAAGAAGAACCGATGAACATAAACCATCTATTTGAGTGGCAGACGCCCATCCGGATATGGAGATCACAAAAGCAATAGATACTAGAGCTAGCACCAATGAGGCGATTCCTTTGTTTCCACAATTGAAGCCCAAGGTAATATGAAAAACATACTGACTCACAATAAACGCGCAAGCCCAAAAACATACCGAGCTAATATTTGACAGCTTTTCATACCTGCCATAGAATGAAAAAATCACGCCAAATGCGAAATATACAAAATTACTTGAAATGTAACCAAGCAGAATGTTACTCGGCAGTGAGGACTGATAAATATATGCGAGAACCGATAATGCCAGGATGACAACCGCTGCCTTTCTTGGGTTCTTTGGGTAAGTGGAGTACATGATTGTCCCGATAAGAACCACCATAAAGAGGACATATAGAAACCAGAATTGAAGTCTTGGTGGCCACAGCAATTCAAACAGGCCAGGGGTCAAATGCGCGTTTGTGTATTTTGACAATAATGACTCAACAAGTCCTTGCAGAACAGACCAGACAATACAAGGGTAAACGACTGTGTCTATTTTGCTGAATATTACGCTAATATTTCCGTGCTTTGAAATCGATTTGTAGAAAAACAGCCCCGATAAAAAGAAAAATAAAGGCATGTGAAAGCTATAAACAACGCTGTTCGCCAGCACATAAAGGTTGTAGGGGACTTTAATTCCGGCATTGTATATCCCCGCTGCAACATGTCCGTAAACGACAAGGATTATTCCAATTGCCCTGGCATAATCGACCCAGTAGGTTCTTTGCTGCATCCAATTCTCCCTTCTTTCACCGACATCTTTTGCACAAGTCCATCACAAAGTAAAGCAAATCTTCCAGGAAGTCGCCCTCCTCCGCCCCCTCCTGACGAAATTTCCAAGATTACACGCTATGGGCCACGGGACCCGGGCGTTCACTGTTCGCCGCGGCATTCTCTCGAAAGTCGCTTGTGTCGGGCCTCCCTGGCTTTGTGGCCACCTCTTTCACGGCATTGGGGAAAAATCGTGAAACACTGAAAGTGCGATTCACAGCGAGTGAAGGCTGTCCCGAAGCCAATCAACATTCCGGTGGGTGAGAACTACGGATCTATACGTCGCTCTTTCTCACCCCTGACGGACGCCAGGCCGGAGAAATGACCCGCTGTCCTTTTTCCTGCGCCAGGGCCGAGGCATGCGTCACCGTGTGCTCGCCGAATTTGTCGTTAACGGTATCGACGGCTTTTGTTAAGGCGGTCTTTTTGTCCTCTTCCGCTTGCCCGAACAACGGCATCTGCTCCTTGCCTTTTGAAAGGGACGAGAGGGAGACGCCGAGGAGCCTGACGCTCTTTTTGAGGCGTATCGTATCGAGGATGGATACGGCAGAGCGGTAGACCTCGGCCGTGTCGTTTGTCGGCGCGGGCAGGGTGATCTGTTTCGTGAAGGTCTTGAAGTCGGCGTATCTCACTGTGAGGGTAACCTTCTTCCCTTTGTAGCCGTACCGTCTCGCCCGGCGGCCGACCCTCTCGCTCAGGCGCAGGAGGCAGGTTGTGAGTTCCTCCCGCTTCCAGATATCCTTCGGCAGGGTGATGCTGTGGCCCAGGGATTTCGGGTCCGCAGAGACGACTTCGAGGGGCCGTTCCAATTCCCCGTTACCCATGGCCTTGAGTTGATTCCCGAAGACCCCGAACTGTTTGACGAGAAGCGAAAGGGGCGCCCTGCCGAGCTCCCCGCAGGTGGTGATGCCCATCGCCCGTAGCTTGTCTTCGGTATGGGGGCCTATGCCCCATAGCTTTTTTACAGGAAGGGTCTCGAAAACGGATGGCACCCCGGCCTCGTTGATCCATCTGAGCCCGTCGGGCTTCGCGAGGTCGCTTGCGAGCTTGGCGACGAGGACGTTAGGTCCCAGGCCGACGGTGCAGGTAAGGCCGAGCTCGGTCTTCACGTCGGCCTTGATGCTGCGCGCCAGCTCGACCGGACCGCCGAAGAGGTGATGCGCGCGGGTGATATCGAGGAAGACCTCATCGATTGAGTATATCTCTATGTCCGGGGAGAACCGGAGGCAGATCCCTTCGAGCTGCGTGCAGACCTCGGCGTATTTTGCGTTGTTCCCGATCACGAGGATTATGTGGGGACAGAGTCTCTTCGCCTCGCGGGTTGTCATGCCCGTCCTTACGCCGAAAGAGCGGGCTTCGTATGAAGAGGTAGTGATGACCGTCCTCTCCCCGGCGCCTGTGACCGCTATAGCCTTGCCCCTGAGCTCCGGATTGTCCCGCTGCTCGACGGAGGCGAAGAATGCATCCATGTCGACGCACACGATGATCGCCATGCCTATATTCTACCGGGCCTCTGCTCGGGGAGCAAGGATAGACGATGCAGTGTGGCGTACCGACGAGTTTTGACAGCAACACATTCAATCAATGAATCTGCCGCTGTTTGGATGCAAAATCCCGGCGATATATCAGGTGAATTTGGTCGGGGCGACTGGATTTGAACCAGCGACCTCTTGCTCCCAAGGCAAGCGCGCTAACCATGCTGCGCCACGCCCCGCCTTTCAAAGATAGCACAGGACTTTCCGCGTTTTCAAGAGTGAATGGCCCGCTTCACAGGGTGAGGCTCACTCTTTCTCCGTCTTTGCCCCTTCCTGCCTCTTGTGCTGTCTGGGGGGATATTTCCTGACGGTCTCCGCATGATGTCTATATGGTTTGTCGGTATCCATATCAAGCACTGCATAGTTCTTCCAATCCACCTGAATCTCGGCGGGCAGGAGGGTCGTTGTCATCCATCTCTCGCCGTTGTAGTAAAAAAAGAGCTTTCGCGCAGGGTCCATGTAGACTGCCGAGTCAGGGTAATAGTGATACCGGTACTTCGTCTGGGTTCCCGCCGAAGGAGAAGCAGGCCCTCCGCGCCCCAGGTTTCTTGTCCCCTGGCATCCGGGCGCGGCGAGCAGAACCAGCCCGAGCATTATGAGGCCGAGGCCGGCGACAAGCTTGGCCGGTCCTCTTCTGTGAAATGCGGTCGTTCCGGTTTTCGATAAAGGCATCATCTCTTCCTCACATGTCCGCCATCTGCTTCCATTCTCCGCCACCCGTCAGATAAAAGTCAAGTAATATCGGCAACTCCTGACGGGCGTGCGCACTGGCGGCCAAGGCTTGAGGCACGACGACTCCTTTTTTTCAAGATAGGTCCTAGAGGTCGTATAAGACCTATTCTGCAGGTTCCGGGAATCCATTTTGTTTGACCTCTCCGAGAAAAAGCATTATGATAGTGCCGCGCAGTAAGCGTCTTCAGGTTCGGAAGGGGGAACCAATTCATGGCGAATGTAGTGGCTGTAGGTCTCCAGTGGGGCGACGAGGGCAAAGGGAAGATAATCGACATACTGAGCGAATTTGCCGATGTAGTCGTCCGGTATCAGGGTGGGGCCAATGCCGGTCATACCATCGTCGTCGGCGACGAAAAAATAGTGCTTCATCTCATGCCTTCGGGCATATTGCGTAAAGACGTCTGCTGCGTCATAGGCAACGGCGTTGTGCTCGATCCGGCGACGCTCACGGAGGAGATCAACGGCCTGAAGGCCGCCGGGCACATGGTCGACGACGGCAGACTGCTGATCAGCGGTCGCAGCCACCTGATCATGCCGTATCATAAGAAGCTCGACATATTGAGGGAGAGTGAAAAGAAGCAGAAGATAGGCACGACGGGAAGGGGCATAGGACCCGCTTATGAGGACCGGGCTTCGAGGATGGGGATACGCGTCATCGATCTCCTCGACAAGAGGGTCTTCAGGGAGCGCGTGCGAGAGAACCTCAAGCTCAAAAACTTCCTCATTCAACGATACTACAAGGCCGAGCCCTTCAGGCTGCGGGACGTGGTCAAAGAGTACGATGCCTATCGCGACCTGCTCAAGAGGTATGCGGGAGACAATGTGCTTTTTCTCCATAAGAGCATGGAGGAGGGGAAGTCGCTGCTTTTTGAGGGCGCTCAGGGCGCCCATCTTGACGTCGACCATGGGACCTACCCCTTCGTGACCTCATCGAACACGCTGGCCGGGGCCGCAGCATGCGGGGCAGGGGTGGCGCCGGGCGCTATCGACCATGTCCAGGGTGTTTGCAAGGCATATACGACGCGCGTGGGAGAGGGTCCTTTTCCGACCGAGCTCTCCGGGCCCGAAGGCGAGCTGATGAGAGAAAAGGGCGGAGAATATGGGGCAACCACAGGCAGGGCGAGGAGATGCGGCTGGTTCGATGCCGTGATCGTCAGGCGCTCCGTGGTCCTGAACGGCGTCAAAGCACTCGCCCTCATGAAGCTCGATGTCCTGGACGTATTCGATAAGATCAACGTCTGTGTCAAATACAGGATAGGAAGGAAGGTATATGCCGATCCGCCCCTGGGGATGAAGGACCTGAGCGCCTGTGAGCCGGTGTATGAGCGCATGGACGGATGGAGCAAGCCGATAGGGGATGTGAACTCTATTGAAGACCTTCCCGACAACGCAAAAAGATACATAAAACGCCTGGAAGAGCTGATAGGGGTGCCCATCGGCATTATATCGACAGGCCCCCGGAGAGACAGCACACTCATCCTGCAGAACCCTTTCCTGTGACAGGGCGTTTCGGAATTTGGGGCATCGTCAGGAGGTTGACAACGGGTCTGAAGCCTTTGGAGAAGACGGTGCCGTAAAGGTGACAAGCCATGGCCCTTAAGACAATCGCAGCCCTCTCGGTAATCGCTCTGTTATGTGTTGCATCCGTCTGCGCGGCCCAGACACAACCTTCCGTCTCCACGGTCAAGGAAACGGACAGGGACGGACGCTTTATCGCCTATGACAACGCAACGGTTCTTGATACGCGGACCAACCTGATGTGGGCAATTCTGAGACAACGGGAGTGATATCAACTGGCGCGATGCGAATCAATATTGCGACAATTATCGCGGAGGCGGATATACGGACTGGCGTATGCCGACGGAGGACGAGCTGGCGGGGTTGTATGACGCGGCTAAAACTTACAAGTCTGACTGCGGTTATGACGTCCATTTAACGGAATTGATTCGCCTTACCTGCAGCACTCTCTGGGCGTCGAAGACGCACGGCTCGGGCGCCGCCCGCTTTCGTTTCGGCGCCGGTCCTCGGTTCTGGACTCCCCAGTTATTCGGCCGAGGCGACCGGGCACTCCCCGTGCGATCCGGCAAATAGATTATTCGGTCAGGTGTTTCTTGGACCGTTTTCATTCACGAACAGGCTGAAAAGGTAATCTCGCGGCCTTTCTCTTCGCCGCCTACACCCCCAGATACGCTTCCAGAACCGCCGGATCACCCTTCACCTCCGCCGACCGCCCCTCCATCACGATCCGCCCTGTCTCAAGCACATAGGCCCTGCTCGAATAATCGAGCGCCATGTGGGCGTTCTGTTCGACCAGCAGGATCGAGATGCCTTTTTCATCGTTTATCTTTTTGATCAGGGAGAAGATCTCCCCGGTCATGATCGGCGAGAGACCCATGGATGGCTCGTCCAGCAGGAGGAGCTGCGGATCGGCCATGAGGGCCCTTCCAAGGGCGAGCATCTGCTGCTCCCCTCCCGAAAGGGTGCCTGCATGCTGGTGGAGCCTCTCCCGGAGCCGTGGAAACGTCGCCAGCACCATCTCGAAGAGCGCGTGCTTTTTGTGCCGCCCCTTAAGGACGTGGCCGCCCACCTCAAGGTTCTCCCTTACCGTGAGATCCGGGAATATCTGGCGCCCTTCAGGGACCATGGAGATGCCGAGCCTGACGATCCTGTCGGGTCTCTGCCTCGTGATATTCCTCCCCGCAAACTCTATGCTCCCCGACAGGGGTTTCAGTATGCCTGCCACCGTCCTGAGAAGCGTGCTCTTTCCCGCGCCGTTGGCCCCGATGAGGGAAAGGACTTCGCCCTTATGCACCTCCATGGCGACGCCGTCGAGGGCCGTGACAGGGCCGTAGGAGACGTGGAGACCGGCAATGCGCATCAGCATGTAAATTCTTCCCCCAGGTACGCCTCGATCACTTTGCGGTCTTTCCTGATCTCCTCAGGCGTGCCCTCGGCGATTTTTTCTCCGAAATCGAGCACCACAAGTCTGTCCGAGAGATTCATGATGAGGCCCATCTGATGCTCGATAATGAGGACGGTAAGACCGAAGGTCTTCTTGACCTCCCTTATCTCCGCAAGCAGGCCCCTGACCTCCTGTGGGTTCATGCCGGCCCCCGGCTCGTCGATGAGGAGGAGTTTTGGGTCCGCCGCAAGGGCGCGGACAAGCTCCAGCCGCCTTTGCTCGCCGTAGGGGAGGCTTGCCGCAAGCAGGTCCGCTTTGTAGGAAAGATGGAAAAACGCGAGCAGCTTCATCGCCTTTTCGACCGCCGCCTCTTCCGCCTCACGGTATTTTCTTGATTGGAAGATCGCCGCATACGGCCCGTACCCGATACGCCCCAGTATGGGCACCAGGACGTTCTTCAGGACCGTGAGGCTCGTGAAGAGACGGATGTTCTGGAAGGTCCTCGCCATGCCGAGAGAGACCGCGTGGAAGGGCGGGATGTGTGTAATGCTCTTGCCGAAAAACTCGACCGCCCCTGAATCGGGTCTGGCGAGCCCGGTGAGGAGGTTAAAGACAGTGGTCTTCCCCGCTCCGTTGGGTCCTATCAAGCCCACGACCTCGTGCTCTTCGACGGAGAACGACAGGTTGTCCACCGCCTGCACACCCCCGAAGCTCTTGCTCAAGCCTGTTACCGCGAGTGCCTTCATGGTTTATCTATCCCGAGGAATTTCGATTCCTTTTGGGCGTGCAGACCGTAAGGTCGCAGCATCATCAAAATGATGAGAAATATCGGGATGAACACCCATCTCAGTTCCAGTATCCCCGAAGGCAGCGCGATGCGCAAGCCCTCGATGAAGCCTACCCACATAAGACCCGCAAGAATAGTGCCCGTGATGCTGCCCATGCCCCCCACGATGACGATGACGAGAAAGTCTATCGACTTCAGAAGATCGAAATTGGAAGGGTGGAGAAAGGTGTAGAGGTGCGCGTAGAGGCTGCCGGCAATACCCGCCAGAAAGCAGCCGTAGGTGAAGGCCATCGACTTCATCCGCCCCGTATCGATGCCGAAGGTGGTCGCCGCAAGCTCGTCGTCCTTGATGCACTGCCAGAAAAGCCCGTACTTCGAGAAGATGAGGTTTCTCGTCACCACAACAAAGAAGACCAGGACCACGAAGACAAGCTCCAGGTTCGTTATTCTCGGTATGCCGATAAACCCCCTCGACCCTCCCACCACGTCGGCCGCCTTGTCCGAATTGTCGAGAAGCACGCGCACCAGCATGCCGAAGCCGAGCGTTGCGATAGCCAGAAAGTCATCCCGAAGCTTCAGTATGGGGACCCCTATCAGGTAGCCTATGAGGCCGGAAAAGACACCCCCGAAAAGCAGAATAGGTAGGAACGCATACCAGGAGTCGACGGCCAGTGCGTGGGTCAGACAGGCCGACACATAGGCGCCGATGCCGTAGAAAGCCGCGTGGCCGAGAGAAAACTGACCCGTGTACCCGTAGATGACATTGAGGCCGAGGCTTGCGATAATCATGACCAGCGCGTAGAGCACCACCTGCTGCACGTATTCTGTTGCCAGGCCGGAGAGGAAGAGGGCTTTCAGCAGGATATAGGCCAGGCCGGAGATAATGAGGAACCGTTTCGCGCCCTTGAGAAACGTCATACCTTCTCCCTTCTTTTGCCGAATAACCCGTTTGGCCGAAAGAGAAGGACAAGGAGAAGAATGACAAAGATCACACCGTCCCTTAAGGAAGAGGAGAGGAAAGCGGAGACGAACACCTCCGAGACGCCTATCACCAGGCCCCCGAGGACCGCTCCGTGGACGAGGCCGATGCCCCCGAGCACGGCGGCGATGAAAGACTTGATGCCGGGCATGATCCCCATGAACACGTTGATCTGGGGATAGGCAAAACCGTACAGGATGCCGCCAAGCCCGGCGAGGGCTGCGCCGACGGCGAAGGTGAAGGAGATAACGCCATCCACGTTGATGCCCATCAGCGATGCCGTCTCCTGGTTGTGGGAAACGGCCCTCATGGCCCTGCCGTACTTCGTCCGATAGACGAGCAGGTAGAGCAGGAAAAGGGACGCCGCGGTGACGGAAAAAATGATGAGCTGGATATTGGTGACCGCGACGAGCGAAAGGTCGTAGGCGATGACATCGAAGGGCCGCGGGAAGGCGATATAGTTTGGAGTGAACATGCTGTTGAGGCTGAGAAAATATTCGAGGAAAAGCGAGACGCCCACCGCGGTGATGAGGAGCGATATCCTGGGGGCGCCCCGGAGCGGCTTATAGGCGACCTTTTCCACCACGAGTCCGAGAAGGGCCGTGGCAGCCATGGTGATCACAAAAACGAGGGAGAGGGGCAGTCTGCCATTTGGCGATCAGATAATAGGCAACGAAGCTGCCGAACATGAAGATATCGCCGTGGGCGAAATTTATGAGCCGCAGCACCCCGTAGACCATCGTATAGCCGAGGGCTATAAGGGCATAGATGGCGCCGAGCTGAAGGCCGTTGACGAGCTGCTGGAGTATGTAGCCGAAAACTTCCAAAACCCTTACTTTACGGTTTTACCGTAGTCACGTACCTGGGGCCGTTCTTTTCCATTCTGAGTATGACTGCCGATTTGACGGCATCGCCGTTCTTGTCGAAGCTGATGACGCCCGTGACGCCCTTGAAATTCTTGAGCCTGCGACAACGCCTTGGCGAGCTGCTCAGGACCGGGCTCTTTGAGCTTGTCCAGCGTCTCGAAAAGTATCATGGCTGCGTCGTAGGAGAGGGCCGCGAGGGCGTCAGGCACGCTTCCGTGTTTTTCCTTATATCGCGCGATGAACCGCTGCGCCACCTTGTCCTTCCTTTCCGGTGAATAGTGGTTGGTAAAGTATCCGCCCACAATCGTGTCCCCCGCGATTTTGATAAGCTCGGGGGAGTCCCACCCATCGGTGCCTATAAGCGCGCAGTTTACCGCTTTTTCTCTGAGCTGCCTCACAATGAGACCGGCCTTGTTGTAATAGTCGGGGATAAAAACCAGCCTCGGGCTTCTTCATTCGTACCTTTGTCGCAAGTGCCGAAAAATCGACATCGTCCTTCTGATAGGATTCGTACGCGACAATCGACCCCTTGCCCTTCTCGAAGGCCGACTTGAAGACCTCCGCAAGGCCCCTTGAATAGTCATTCCCCACATCATAGAGGATTGCCGCGGTGCGCACCTTTAAATCCTTCAATGCGAAAGCGGCGGCCACATATCCCTGGAAAGGGTCGATGAAGCACGCGCGAAATACGTAGGGTTTCCGCTTGCCCTCATAGACCGTGACCTTCGGGTTCGTCGCGCCCTCGGTTATCATGGGCACCTTATACTTGGTGGCGATCTCGCTCACCGGTATGGAGACCTTCGATGTCAGGGGGCCTACGAAAGCGAGCACCTTGTCCTGGGTGATGAGCTTCAGCGCGCCGTTTGCGCCTTCCGTCGGGTCGTTCCTGTCGTCAACGATAAAGGGACTGATCGTATATCTCCCCGTCTTCGCGTACTCTTCGAGGGCAATGTAAAACGCGTTCCTCGACGATTCACCGAATGTCTTCACGTCGCCGGTCAAGGGGCTGATCAGCCCTATCCTGAGCGTTTCTTTGGCCCCTGCAAGGCCCGTCGTCACAAAAAGAAAAATCGTTGCCGCTATCAGAACGCCTTTTTTCATCATTTCACGCTCTCCTGTCCTCCGACGCTGCCGGCGTGAAGGAGACGCCCCTCGCTCGAGAAAAGGCGTGTAATATTTAATAGAAAACAGCGCATGTTGTAAAGCCATTTCTGGAGTTTGGGTTGTATACATTATTGATTTCCTTGCGGGATGATGGTATCTTTCTCTATCAAATAACGCGACGGGCAGGTATTTCTCGGTGAGTCAATTCAGAGTGCTGGTGACGGACAACATTTCAGAAGAGGGCATAGAGAGGCTCGCCAGGGACGCGAGCATAGAGGTCGATGTCCGGGTGGGGATCAAGAGCGACGAACTGGCCGGGATTATCGGCGATTACGACGCCATAATCACCCGCAGCGGCACACCTATCACCGCGCCGCTTTTGGCCCGTCACGGTAAGCTGAAGGTAATCGGCAGGGCAGGGGTGGGCCTCGACAATATCGATATCGCTGCGGCAAGCAAGAAGGGCATCATCGTGATGAACGCGCCTACCGGCAATACTCTGGCCGCAACGGAGCTGACCATGGGCATTATGCTTGCGGCGGCGCGGAAGATCCCGCTTGCCCATAATTCCCTGAAAGCGGGCAAATGGGACCGGAAGAAATTCATGGGGGTGGAGCTTTACCATAAGGTGCTCGGCGTGGTGGGGCTCGGGCGGATAGGCACCAACGTCGCCATACGGTCGAAGAGCTTCGGCATGCGGGTGATCGCCTACGACCCCTATATCAAGAAGAGCAAAGCCGAGTCTCTGGGCGTCACCCTCCACGACAACCTCAGCGACGTCTTGCGGGAAGCGGATGTGATCACCTTTCATACCCCCCTCACGCCCAAGACAAGGAATATGGTCAGGAGCAAAGAGATCGCCCTGATGAAAGACGGCGTTATCCTGGTAAACTGCGCCAGGGGAGGCATCGTCAACGAGGGAGACCTCTACGATGCGCTGAAAGCCGGAAAGATCTTCGGCGTAGGTGTCGACGTATTTGAAAAAGAGCCTGCCGGCGCCAACAAGCTGCTGGAACTGGATAATGTCTATGCCACACCCCATATAGGGGCGAACACGCAAGAGGGGCAGAATGCGGTTGCCCTCATTATCGCCGAGCAGGTCTACGACGCCCTCCACGGCAAGCCGTATCAGAACGCGGTCAACATACCTTTCATGAAATCTCATCTCCCTTCCGCGATGCAGCTCTACTTCAGTCTCGCGGAAAAGATGGGGAAACTCTCCGCACAACTGGCGAAGGGGAGGACCTCCGAGATCCAATTCGTGTTGGTGGGCAAGATGTTCGAGGAAGACCTGTGCGAGCGCAAGTTCGATGTGCCTTTCAGCTTTCAGCCCTTTACGATAGCCGCCCTTAAGGGTTTCCTCGACCTCTCCTGCCCTGAGGCGGTCACCTACATAAATGCCCCGTATCTTGCCATGGACAGGAGTATCGCCGTCGAAGAGTCGAAGACGGAACAGTTCGATAAATTTAATGACCTTCTGGTATTCAAAGTGAAAACAGATGTCCTGGAGACCTTGATCGCGGGCACGGTCTTTGCGGACGGCCGCGGCAGGATCGTGCTTTATGATAAGTTCCGCCTCGACATCGTGCCCGAAGGCACCTTCCTCCACTTCAGGATTCTGGACCGTCCGGGGATTATCGGAAAAGTGGCGACTATCCTCGGCGACAACAACATAAATATCGCGGGCTTCGGCCTCTCACGAGCGGTAACGGGAGAGGAGGTCGCCTTTGTCTCGGTTGACCATCCCATCGCCGCTGACGTCCTTGCCAGGATACATGCTATCGACGGCATGATCGAGGCGAGCGTCATACTCCTGTAAAGCGGTTTTGAGGTCATGGAACACATCACGGCCCTGAGGGGCTTCAGAGACATATACCTCGGCGAGATCGAGCGGTTTACCCTCATCCAAAACGTCGCGCGTGAGTATTTTCACCTCCTCGGCTACAGGGAAATAGAGATACCCATTCTGGAAAAAACCGAGCTTTTCAAGAGGAGCATAGGCGACACCACGGATATCGTCGAGAAGGAGATGTTTACCTTCACCGATAGAAGCGGCGATTCGGTGACGCTCAGGCCCGAAGCGACGGCGGGCATCGTGAGGGCATACCTTCAGGCGTCCCTTTATGCGAAGGAGCGGGCGAGCAGGCTCTTCTCCGCCGGCCCCATGTTCCGCCACGAGAGGCCGCAGAAGGGCAGGTTCAGGCAGTTTTACCAGACGGACGTGGAGGTCTTTGGAATAACGGACCCCATGGCCGATGCGGAGCTCATCTGGATGGTCCGCCTTATTCTAGGGCGTCTGGGCGTCGAAAATTACGCCATCGAGATAAACAGCGTGGGCTGCAAGGGCTGCAGGGACGAATTCAGGAAGGCCCTCGTCGGCTTTCTCGAATCGCGGAAGGAAGGTCTTTGCAGCGATTGCGCCGGCAGGCTCGACAGAAACCCCTTGAGGGTATTTGACTGCAAGAACGAGGAGTGCGGCGAGCGATCACGGATGCGCCCGTGATCTTTGACTACCTTTGCGCGGCCTGCAGGGAGCACTTCGACGGCTGCCTCGGCCGGCTCGGCAGGTTGCACGTCCCTTTTATCGTAAACAAGCGGCTCGTCCGCGGCCTCGACTACTATACGAGGACCGTCTTCGAATTTACCTCGCCCGATCTGGGAGCGCAAAAAGCCTTTGCCGCCGGCGGCAGATACGACAACCTCGTTCAAGAGATGGGGGGACCGGCCGTGCCGGGCATCGGTCTTGCCATCGGCATGGAGCGCCTTGCCCTCCTGATAAAGGAGCTGCCGCCTGAGGAGGCGCCCCTTTACTTCCTGGCGACTGTGGGAGAGCAGGCGGAAGGGTGGCTGATACCGCTCCTGGCAGGCCTTTGTGTCGTCCCGGATGCGCCTTGCCTACGCGCAGCCCGCGCGGTCGCTCAAGTCCCAACTGAAATATGCCAATAGTCTTGGCGCTGATTATGCGCTCATTCTGGCCGACGAGGAAGTGTCGAAAGGTATTGTTCTCGTGCGCAACATGAAAGACGGCACCCAGAAGGAGCTGCCCCTCGACCCCTCGAACCTGCCGCGCCTCATCAGAGAATAGAGAGAAAGAAGAAGGCGAGGACGATTGCCTTTAATAGGTCCTATAAGACCTATTAAGAAAACGCGGAAATTCTTTCCCTGGGGCAAGAAAAATATTCCGGCTGAAAAACCCTGCCGGTTATTCGGGCGATACCATGGCGTGGGGTAATTGGGCGCCGTGAATGAGCACCCGCTTCTCGTGTTGCACGAGGTGCGCGCCGCCGGCCTTGCTTCCGGGACGCACGGGCGCGTTAAGGGGATGCATCGCCATGGGCGCCTGATTGTGCGTCCGGGTGTCCTGCGAGGGAAGGGTATGCATCATGGGTACGTGTTTTGCCGCGGAGACCCCCGCCCACAACGCGGAGGGACAGACGGCGCCGACGGACATAAAAAACAGAAGAGAGGAAAGGCCCAGAAAGAGAACTGCTCCACGGCTGCTCATGCGACACCTCCGGGTGATATCCTATGGTCATCCGGATAGTAGCAAATTCTATTCCAATTATTTTCCGGCTCCCCCTCTCTTCGAGTCTCACCCCTCGGCTGCGATTTTTCCCCAGGAATCACGAAGCGCCACGATGCGGTTCACCACCAGTCTCTCGGGAGACGAGTCCTTCGAATCGATGCAGAAATAGCCGATCCTCTCGAACTGGTGCCTGTCCCCCGGCTTCCCGTTCTTGAGGCCGGGCTCGACGCGGCACGAGGAGAGGACCTCGAAGGATGCGTTGTTCAGGTAATCCATGATATCACCATCAGCGCCCGCGGGATCGGGTACCACGAAGAGCCTGTCATACAACCTGACCTCCGCGGGGACCGAATGGACCGCCGATACCCAGTGGATCACCCCCTCCACCTTCCGCCCGTCGGCAGGAGGGCCGCATCGCGTCTCAGGGTCATACGTGCAGCGTACCTCCGTCACCTCGCCGGTCATCTCGTCCTTGACTATGTGCGCGCATTTGATGACATACGAGTTTCTGAGCCTTACCTCGCGTCCGGGCGCAAGCCGCTTATACTTCTTCGGAGGCGTTTCCTCAAAATCATCCCTTTCGATATAGAGCACCCTCGAAAAGGGTACTCTGCGCGTGCCCATCTCCGGGTTCTGCGGATGGTTCGCGCATTCGAACTCTTCCGTCCGCCCCTCCGGGTAGTTGTCGATGACCACCCTCAGAGGCCGCAGGACGGCCATTGCGCGCGGCGCCCTCGCGTTCAGGTCTTCGCGCACACAATGCTCCAGAAGGCCGATATCAACCAGATTCTCATGCTTGGCAACGCCGATCCTCGCGCAAAACGTCCTGATCGCCTCCGGTGTGTAACCCCGTCTTCTCATTCCGGCCACCGTGGGCATGCGGGGATCGTCCCATCCCGTGACATAGCCTTTTTCGACCAACTCGATAAGCCTGCGCTTGCTGAGGACCGTGTAGCTCACATTAAGGCGGGCAAATTCGATCTGCCGGGGACGCTCGCCTTCGACGAGATGTTCCAGCACCCAATCGTAAAGGGGCCGGTTGTTTTCAAATTCGAGGGTGCAGATCGAATGGGTAATCCCTTCAACATAGTCGGAAAGGCAGTGGGCAAAATCGTACATGGGGTAGATAATCCAGTCCGTGCCGGTGCGGTAGTGGCCGGCCCGTTTGATGCGGTAGATGACCGGGTCCCTCATGACGACGTTCGGCGAAGCCATATCGATTTTTGCGCGGAGCACACGGCTTCCGTCCTCGAATTCCCCTGACCGCATCCGCGCGAAGAGATCCAGGTTTTCTTCGACCGACCGCGTCCGGAACGGGCTCTCCCTGCCCGGCTCGGTGAGGGTCCCGCGATACTCGCGTATCTGATCCGGCGTCAGGTCGCACACGTAGGCCAGCCCTTGTCGGATGAGTTCGACCGCATATCCGTAGAGCCGCTCGTAGTAGTCGGAGGCATAGAAAAGCCGGTCGTCCCAGTCGAAGCCGAGCCAATGCACATCAGTGATGATCGATTCCACAAACTCCAGGGATTCGCCGCTCGGGTCCGTGTCGTCCATCCGCAGATTGCAGGTACCCGCGTACTGGGCGCCGATGCCGAAATTGAGGCAGACAGACTTCGCGTGGCCGATGTGGAGGTAGCCGTTAGGCTCCGGCGGGAACCTCGTGGCAACACGGTCGTGCTTCTTTGTCGCGAGGTCGTCGTCAATGATTTCCCTGATAAAATCGGTTGGAGGGGCAGCGTCACCAGACATCTTTTCACCTCATTGCAGGATAGTCGATCGATAAAAAGGCTTCTGAGTAGTATACAACAGTTTTACCGGCTTTCTCCCCCTTTTTGTCGAAAAGACCGCGCGCTTTTCTCTCCGTCTTGACAGATGCGGCAGTTGTTGCATCTGCTCTCCTCGCCATCATCCCTATAGGCCCCCTCTTCACCATACAGGTTTTGCATGAAGACCCTCTCTCCCTCCCTCCCCCTTACGTAGCCGTTTTCAAGGGGAATTTTCCCGAGGCCGCCTGTGATATCGAGGGCATAATGGGGTATGCACAGGCCCGAGACCGATTCCCGTAAAGCACGCATAATACCGATGCCCGTGCCGAGGCGGACCTTGAAATGGGTTGCCCCCACGACATCGTCGAGCTGAAAGAGGTAGTAAGGCTTCACGCCCAGCGTAATGAGTTTCTCAAAAAGCCGCGCGAGAATGTGGCGGCAATCGTTGACCCTCCTGAGAAGCACGGTCTGGCTGATGACGACTGCGCCCGCTTCCCGCAGCGCCCTCACGGCGCCGGTGAATTCAGGCGTCACTTCCCGGGGATGGTTGATATGGACGATGAACCACAAGGGGCCATATCTCTTTATCGCCCGTCTGTGGCGCTCGAGACCCTCGGGGAAGACAACGGGGACCCTGGTGCTTACCCGCACTACGCCTATGCGCTCTATGGTGCGGAGCCTCCCCAGCACGTACTCCAGCTCCGCAGGCCGGAGCATCAACGGGTCTCCTCCCGAGAGAATTACTTCCCTTATCTCATCGCATCGCTCTATATAGGCGAGGGTCTCTTCCCTTGAGTCTTGGGGCCGGAACCCCTTGCCCACGAGCCGTCTCCGGTTACAGAAGCGGCAATACATGGCACATTCTGCGGTCACGAGGAATACGCCGCGACCCGGATAACGCATGAAAAAGGAAGGAGTGACGGAGATCCGGCTCTCACCGAGCGGATCCGTCGTCCCCCGTCCGCACAGCTCGGCAGCCGTCGGCACGGCTTGAAGCCGTATGGGACAGAAGGGGTTTTCCCGTTCCATGAGGCTGCCGTAAAAGCGGGGCACCCTGAAGGGATAGACCGCCGAAACTTGCCCTATTTCCTTGGCCGATTCGTCGTCCAGGCTTATAAGGCCGGAAAGAGCCTCAACGTCCGATATCAGTCTGCCTTTGTCCATAGGGTTTCGTTGCGCTCTTGGCCGGGGCTGCCCCCGGTGTATCGTGAGCTTCGAGGGCTCAGCCGGGGAGACGGTATGCACCCGCACTGCGCCGCCGCCGCTCCTGCCGGATGCGGGTACCTACCCAAGGGTGCGGTTGTATTCGGCTCAAGTGCGCGACTCAAGAGCAAAGGGAGGGTAAGGGGGTTACCCTCCTCGCCTTTTTCTATTCTATCTTTCCGTTTCCGTTACTTACTACTGAAGCGGGGTGAAATTATCTCTTCTGTTTTTCGCCCACGCCGCTTCGTTATGTCCGGGGTCCACAGGCTTCTCTTTGCCGTAGCTGACCGTTTCCAGACGCTTGGGGTCTGCGCCGAGGTTCACCAGGTAAGCCTTTGCGGCGTCGGCCCTTTTCTGACCGAGGGCCAGGTTGTACTCAACGGTTCCCCTTTCGTCGCAATTCCCTTCGATCCTCACTTTGCCGGGATTCGCCTTAATCCACGCATAGTCCTTGTCCAGTATCCGGGCATCGCCGGGTCTTATGACATACTTGTCAAAATCGAAATAGATCGGTTGCATTATCTCGGCAACGACGGCGGGCGCCGCGGGCGGTTCCTCTTTCTTTACCACGATTTCCGGCTTCTGCTCAGGCGCGACCACCACCTTTTTTTCCGGCGCCGCGGGCGGCGCTTTCTCGCCCACCACCTTCTGCTCGAAGCATGAGCAGGCAGCGAGGCTCAGTCCGACCAGAACCACCAAAAGCAGGAGACCAAAAGATTTCGGCTTCATAATCATAACCCTCCTTTTAATAAGGGGTACATCCATACGGACATACCCCCCCTGAAATGAAGACCAGACTATTTTGCTGGTGCTGGTGCGGGCGCAGGCGCAGGTGCAGGCGCTTCGCCCGGTTTCGCCGGCTCACCCGGTTTCTCGGGAGCAGGTGCCGTAGCCTCCGGAGCAGGAGCGGCAGGAGCAGTCTTAGCTTCCTCTTTTGCCGCCGGCGGTTTCTGATCGCCTGACGGCCCACAGGCAACCAATGCAAAACTCGCAAGAAACGAAATAGCTATAAACAGCACTAAAAGTTTCTTCATTCTGTTCACCTCCTTTCTCTTGGCATTTTCTTTTTGACACTCTTAAGACGCACGCATCTTTAATGCATACTACAATATAACAATCAAAACAAGAAAATTATACACTTTTCGTCACTATTTCATTTCTTAATGCATACACATCCTCTTTCAGGCACACGGCCGGGTCGGCTTGGAGCGTTGACGCCGTGCCGCATGCCACCCCGAGGGTCAAGGCATCTTTGAAGCCCGCCCCTTCGCTAAACGCGAAAACCATGCCTGCAACCAGCGCATCGCCGGCTCCTGTCGAGCTCTTCACGTCTACCTTGGGAGGCATGACATGAAATTTCTCGTCCCGGGAGACACCGAGGGCGCCTTTCGCACCCATAGAGACCACTATATAGTCCACAAGGGTCAGATAAGGCGTCACATGCTGGAGCACGTCATCCTGATCCCTGAGGTTCGTTTGGACAAGTCTGCCGAACTCGTGGATATTCGGCTTCATGAGATATGGACCTGCCTGCACGCCCTTTTTGAGCGCTTCCCCGTCGGCGTCAAGGAATATCTTCACGTTCTTGTCCTTGAGGCCCGTAATTATCTGTGCATAAAAATCGTCATCGAGACCCGGCGGCATGGTGCCGCTGAGGACGACATAACTCCCTTTAGGTATCTGTCTGATCTTATGATATACCGCGGTCACCTCGAACTGGCTGACCTCGGCGACCGAGGCGCTTAGAAGCGTCTCCACCTTCTTCTTGCGCTGATGGATGATGATATTGTTCCTCGTCTCCCCATTGGCTCTCGTAAAATCGCAGACAACGCCTTCGTTGATGAGTCTGCCCTCCACCTCCAGCCCGTTATATCCACGCATAAAACCGAGAGCGGTACTCTGTCCTCCGAGCCCCCTGATCACCCTCGAAACGTCGATTCCCCTGCCTCCTGCCCTGCGCTTTTCCTCGAGAATTATATTGACTTCATCGTAAATAAATTCCTCGACGTCGAACGTCTTGTCCAGCGAAGGGTTGAGGGTCACGGTGTATATCATACAGCGGCCGGCCTTTCGAGAACCTTCATGTACCGTAAATATAGCACAGAACAGCGTCCCAAAACCATATTTTACGCCAAAAAAATTCCGGCCGCCCTGGACCGGCCGCGCGGTAATTGGATGACATCAGGCGGCGATCTTTGCTATAATTGCAAAAAGCTCGTTACCCGGAGGGACCATGAAAAGACTTTTCCTCTTATTGCCCCTGACAATCATGCTGGCCGGTCTTTATGGCTGCGGCTACAATCAAATGCAGGCAAAAGAGGAGGCTGTTTTTGCGGCATGGGGGGATGTTGAGGCCACCTACCAGCGGCGGGCAGACCTTGTGCCCAACCTCGTTGAAGTCGTAAAAGGCTACGCAAAGCACGAGCACGACACGTTGACGGCGGTGACGGAGGCGCGGGCAAAGGTGGGGAGCGTGCAGGTGTCGAAAGAGATGCTCGACCGGCCCGATGCGGTTGCACGCTACCAACAGGCCCAATCGCAGCTCGGCTCGGCCCTTTCGAGGCTCCTCGTCGTGGCCGAGCAATATCCGAACCTCAAGGCAAATCAGAATTTTCTCGACCTTCAGAACCAGCTTGAGGGGACGGAAAATAGGATAAACGTGGCAAGGGTCCGCTACAACAGGGCCGTGGAGGAGTTCAACGTCAGCATCAGGATATTTCCCAACTCGCTCACCAATTCACTGCTCCTCCATCTGACGAGGAAAGAACCCTTTAAAGCGGATGAGGGCGCAAGAGTCGCGCCTAAAGTCAAGTTTTAGGGGCTTTCCAGGCCATGAAGAGACGGATAGCGGCACTGCTTCTTTTCCTCGGGATAGCCGCGTCGGTTCTCCCCTCTCTCGCGGGGGCCCTGCCGGTCCCGCCGCTCCGTGCCCACGTCAACGACTACGCCCACATGATCTCCGAGCGCGCAGCCGGGGACCTGGAGCGCGAGCTCCAGGGGCTTGAAAAAACCGATTCGACGCAGATAGTAGTCCTGACCATACCCGGTCTGGAAGGTGAAAGCCTCGAGGAGTTTTCCATAAGAGTTGCCGAAGCCTGGAAGATAGGATCGAAGGGCGTCGACAACGGCGTCATCCTCCTCATCGCGAGAGACGACCGAAAGGTGAGGATAGAGGTGGGAAGGGGCCTGGAGGGCAAACTGACCGACCTCGTCTCGGGACGCATCATCAGGAACAGCATCGTACCCAGGTTCAAGACGGGCGATTTTGACGGCGGCGTCAGGGCAGGGGTAGACGCCATAGTCGGGGCGGTAAGAGGGGAGTACAAAGCGGAGGGCCGTGAGCCGGGGCAGACGCGCCGGGGAGCTATGCCGGTCTTCACGCTCCTTATCCTCCTGCTCATTGCCATCGTTTTTGCCGGGGCCCTCTCAAAAGTATTCGGCGCCGTAGCGGGTACGGTCGGGCTGCCTATTGCCGCAAAATTGTCTTTCCCCATGCTGTCGTACCCGATCCTCGGCGGGCTTGCCGTCCTGGGGCTCGTCATCGGCCTGCTCCTTCATGCGACATTCAGGGGAAGGGGACGAGGCGGAGGCGGCGGTTCGTCGGGCGGCGGCCTCTTGGGCGGCTTTCTTGGCGGCCTCTTGGGCGGTTTTCTGGGAGGGGGAGGCTCTTCGTCGGGCGGCGATTCCTCCGATGATTTCGGAGGAGGGGGCGGCGATTTCGGGGGAGGTGGCTCGTCCGGGGACTGGTAGCGAACGACGCATGCGATGGCTGCACTGAGATCGAAGGAGGTGGACCATGGAATTCTTTCGATGTAACTGCCGGGAAACAGGAGACGTGATCCTCGACGGCAGCAACCAGGGACCGAACCGGGATCCTGCTGGCAATCTGCTCACCAAGCAGTGCAACGCCGGTCTCCACGTGATCATTCTCAAGTGCCCTGGCGGTAAGAAATGCCTTCCGGAGCAGGTCGAAGTCGAAATAAAGGATACCGACCCTATTTCACCCATGGAGTTGACATTCCAATGCGCAGGTTGAACATGAGACTGCATCTGCTGTTCATTATCCTGGCAGCGGTCTGCGGAGGGTGCGCCCACTATGCCGAAAACCCCCGCCTTCCGGCCGTCTCCCCGGCGGCGGGTTACAGGTATGCCGTCGTCCGCCCGCAGCCGACGACCGACAAGCCCTTCGTCCTCCTGGCGTTCTCCGGAGGGGGGACCCGGGCCGCGGCCTTTTCATTCGGACTGATGGAGGAACTCCGTGTGGTGGAGTATACCGCAAAGGACGGGTCGAAACGGAAGTTGCTGGATGACGTAGAGATCATCTCCTCGGTCTCCGGGGGAAGCTTCACCTCGGCGTATTACGCGCTTTTCCCCGAGCGTTTCTTCAAAGAGTTTCCAAGCCGGTTTCTCTACCGGGACATCGAGATGGGCCTTATCCTGAGGCTCTTCAGCCCCTACAGACTGGTTTCGCCTCGCCTCTCCCGATTTCAGCCGCATAGACATGGCGGACGAATACTACAATGAGACGATCTTTGAAAGAAAAGCCTTCGCCGATCTGTTGAAGAAGCCGCGGGGGAGCGTCCCCTTCCTGGTGCTGAACGCCACCGACATCAGCATCAACCACCGGTTCGAGTTTACCCAGGACCAGTTCGACCTCCTCTGCTCCGACTTATCCGGGGTCACCCTCTCCCGTGCCGTTGCCGCATCCTCCGATTTCCCGGTGGCCTTTGCCCCGCTTACCCTGAACAACTACAAGGTCGATTGCGGCCCGCTCCCGGAATGGATAGGGCCTGCCCTGAACAGGGAGAAAAACCCGAGACAGCGTGTGGCCGAGGCAACCGCCGCCAAATCGTACCGTGACCCCGATCGGCGCTATGCACACCTGTTGGACGGCGGGCTCTCCGACAATCTGGGGCTCAGGGGGCCGTATCAGGCGGTGACCACGACCGACAGCGCCTGGAGCATCCTGAAATCGGCCAATCTGTATCAACTGGGCAGATTAATAGTGATAGCCGCCAACGCCGCGACGAGCAAACACAGGACGTGGGACTCCGGGAGCGCCCCTCCGGGCATCGGGTCTGTCCTCGATGTGGTCACCGGGGGCCCGATGGATGACGTCTCCCTTGACAGCATAGAGATGATTGACGGACATTTTAAGCAGATGAAACAGCTCGTCCCGCACGGTCGATTCCTGCAACAACCTCCTTGCTGGTACATGTCCCGATGTCCCCAAGATAGATAACCCGATAACCACCGATTTCAGCTTTGCCGAGCTGACCTTCGACGATATCCCCGACCCCCGTCTGCGAGGGTGTCTGCAGGGGCTTCCCACGTCGTTCTCCCTTCCCGCGAAGACCGTGGACCTCCTGCGCGCCGCCGCGGCATACCTGCTCATGAACTCGGCCGACTTCGTCGGGGGGATGGAACGCCTCGATACGTCGTGGAAGCCGCGGAAGGTCGTCATCGATCCCAAATTGATCGACGACGTCTGCGGACCGGCTAACACAGCACCTGCGAAAAACATGGGTAGAGCGGACTGAGGCCCCATAAAGAAGATGCCTTGAAATTCAAGACGGACATGATTAATATATCGGTATTGGCGGATCGGGAAGGACCTTAAAGGCGTGTCCGAGTAGAAGCAATGCTCGGCAGGGCAAAAGCCAAGGCCAGAGAAGGTAGTGTCTTATACGCGGATCGGCAATAGCGTAAATTAACCCGCACTCTGCCGATACTAACGGCCACTCCAATGGGGGTGGCCTTCTCTTTATTTCCATACGGAGATATTCAAGAATCACAATATAAGGTAATTCCAACGATTTCGTGGTAAGATATTGCTCGTATGGAACCGACAACACAACAGCCCCACAAAACTGTGACCGTTTCATTTGAGGAGAACGTCTACGTAGCTACTTATTCAGCAGGCTCTCATGCCGTTACGGTGTACTCCATAACAGGTCCAGAAACCAATTCCGGACACGAGAGGTACGGCCTTGGGGGCACCTCTGTAGACTCCCAGGAGTCTACTGCCAAACTACTCACTCTGCAATTTCTCGAAGAACGCAAAAACACAGCAGACCGAGCCGCAGGTCCCAGCCCATGCGCGAGGAGTAGTGAAAGTGACCACGTACTGCAAGGTTGCTGGAAAACGTAACCCAGGGATTAGCGGCCCGATTTTCTTACGGACGATCAAGGCGCACTACACGCTCTGTCCCTCCCGGTCTGTTTTGCCTTGTACATTGCATGGTCGGCTCGGTGAAGCAAGGTCTCCCAACTGTCGCCAGTACTGTACTCGCTCACGCCAATGCTCACAGTGATGAAGAAGCTCTCACCTCCATAAACGACCGGTGTTCCACTCAAGACCGTACGCAGCCGCTCTGCTGCCGAAACAGCCCGATGAAGCTCGGTTTCCGGCAGCACAACAGCGAATTCCTCACCCCCGAGCCTACCCCAAAAGTCGGTTTCGCGGAGTCCCATGGAATCCAAAGCACGCGACAGCGCGCACAAAGCCTCGTCACCGGCCGCATGACTTTTCGTATCATTAACGGACTTGAAGTGGTCAATATCGAGCATAAGCACCGACAACGTGCGTGCATAGCGCCGGCATCGTTCAATCTCCTTGTTAAACAATTCCGTGAAATAGCCCCGATTGTTGCCGCCGGTAAGTGGATCGGTCTGAGCAGCCTTCTTTAGATAAGCCTCATGCTGGTGAAGCCGGGTTATCGCCCGCTTGCGCTCCACGATTTCCTGCTCAAGCCTCTCATTGGACGCCCTCAGCGAGCGGGTCCGTTCTTCCACCAAGTCCTCCAGATGACGCTGGTGGCGCCTCAGTTGCTGTTCCGTGGATATTCTGCCCATGGTCGATCCCGCTATCCCGGCGAGGGCAAGGTAGAGGTTGAGGCGTTCCGCGGAAGCGGGATCGCCCGGCTTGCGGGCGACGATCATCACCGCTTTGGTCTGATTCAGCTCCGTCAAGGGGAGGAAGGTGACCGCATAGGGCTCGGAAAGCACGACAGTCTCGGAGACCAGAAAACCGCTGTCGAATACGTCATGGATGTGCTCTCTGGCCTTCTCCATGAGGACCGTTCCATAGACGTCCTTGTCGAGCAGTGTACAATTGTGAAGGAAAACCTCCCTGTCCGTGCCCATTCCGGCGAAGGCGACCCAACGTGCGTGAAAATAGTTGACGATGATCTTGCCCAGTTCTTCCAGGGCGTTCTGTTCGGCAGTCAACCGGACAATATACTGGGCTGCCTTTATAAAACTCTCCGTAGTATGCACTCCGTACAAATCGTACTTTTCCGTAGCTCAATCCTGTTGAAATGGCTGAAGATAAAGGCTCTCCAGGAAATATTCCTCGAACTCGGGCGCCTGCGAAAGATTGACGAGGGCGGTCTTGCCGTGCTTCAAAGATTCCAGGTACATTCCGCATCGAAGCCGACAGAAGAAGAGACTCACATCCCCTCAACGCCGCGCTGCCCCATAGCTCTACTCGTTCGGACGGTGCCGCAGGCAAAAGACCTATAGCCTGGGCATTGCGTACGTCCAGGAACCGCCCAAAGCTTCCGCACACACAAATGCGCTGCAGCCGGCCTGCATCCATTCCGGCCGACTTCAACAGCACTTTTACCCCGGCGCCTATGGCCGCCTTTGCCCGCTGAAATACATCAACATCACGGTTATTCAGGAGAATATCAGGTAGACCCCGGGCGACGACGAACCCCTTGTCCTGAAAGCCCCCTGTCAGTTTCCCTTTATTGCTTAAGTGCCCGGCCCGTACCAGTTCGGCGATAAGGTCCACTATGCCTGAGCCGCAGATCCCCCGGGGCTCACCACCCCCCACGACGTGGATCGACGATGCGGAATCGCCGTTCACCCCATCGACCCTGTAGATGGCGCCGGGTTCTGCCGGCATTCCGTATCTGATCCCCCAGCCCTCAAAGGCAGGCCCCCCCGCCGCGGAAGTCACCCATAGTTTGTGGCCGTCCCACAGCGCTATTTCCGAATTTGTGCCGAAATCGATGAGCAGGCCCGTTCCATCATCTCCGGTAAGCCCTGTGGCAATGGTGTCGGCCAAAAGATCGGAACCCACAAAGCCGCCGAGAGGCTGGACGATCTCCAACAAGACATCAGCGTCCATGCGACAGCCTTTGAGCCATTGTTGTCCATCCTCGGGCCGGCAATCGATGGCGGCTGTCCAGTACTCCGGGCGGAGCAGAAGGCCGGCATTCTTCTCTATCAGAAGCGCGAGCATCGCGGTGTTGCCCACCACGGAGATACGTTCTATTTTCCGGAAATCATACCCTTCCCGCGAGCACATGTCGATAATGCCTTCTTCTATCGAGTCCCTTACCATCCGGCTCATTTCAGACGCCTGCGCCGAAGACGCGCATGCCGAAATCAGTCTTGTCATTATATCCGAGCCCTGGCGCGATTGTCGGTTAGGCCCGAGAACAGAGGAAAGACGGCGCGTTCTCTTAAGATCCCACAGAGACATGCTTATGTTCGTCGTTCCCAGGTCGAGGGCAACGCCCTCGGATTCCTTGTCGTTGCCGGGCTCTCTCTTCTCATGTGGGAGGGTAAGTAATTCGCGGCCGGGAAGATCCTCGAGAATCAATTTCCTCCACTCGGATTTGGGGGCAGGATTGACGATCCTGATACTGAGGTCCTCGGCAGGCATTACCCGGCAGGCAAGGCGTATCCCGTCGCGAAGCTCCTCCCCGGTAAGCATTATCGACTCATTCTCGGTCGGCTCGCTGGTGTTTCCCTTTTCGATCCGGACACGGCAGAGACCACACGCACCTGACCCGTTGCAGCCGGAGCGCACCTTGAGGTCCGTTGTGTCAAGGGCATCGCGCAGGGAAAACCCCGGCTCGACGGTGATGACCCGCCTCTCTCCCTGACTTACAACGGTGAGACGGGGCAGGCAATCAGCCTTCATGCCGTAATGTCTCGACCATAGCGGCCACATTCTCCTCTTTCGACTCTGGTGGTATCTCACAACCCGATGACAGGATAAAGCCTCCGGCCAGGGCATGCGAGTTCGTGAGCATTCGCGCCTGAGCCCTGATGTCCTCGGGCGTGCCTTCCACAAAAGAGAGGCTTTTTATGTTCCCATCGAGGCATGTGCGGGGGAGGCAACGTCGAGCATTCTCGGGCGTGACACAGTAGTCGAAATTGGCCACATCGATTCCGGCCTGGGGGTAGAATGGCAGGATGGCCTGCGTCGGACCGGCAATATGCAGCCAATTCGCCGCGGCGCCCGCGTTGAAGGCCTCGAAGACCGTCTTCAGGCGGGGAAGCTCGAATTCGCGGAAAAACTGGTAGGGTACCACGGCAGGGGAGGCGAAGGGGTCGAAGACGATAGGGAGATGCGCTCCGGCCTCGATCTGGGCCAGACCGAACATGGTGATTACCTCAGTGGAAAACTCGATGAGACTCCCCAGACGTTCAGGCTCATCGATCGCCATATAGAGGGTTGCTTCAGGCCCCAGCAATTGAGACGCAAGCGTAAGCGGACCTAACACACAGCCTACGATGAGGTATTCATCACCAAGCGCCCGTCGCAGGATCCCGTAATGCCTTCAGCATTTCCGGCATGCGGCCGCCCTGAGCGGTAGGGACAGGAACGGCATCGCGCCACTCGCTCTCCTTGTGAAGGCATACCGCTCTATCACAGGATACTGGCCCTTCCTGTATCGCAAACCACCGATCCTGCCGCCTCAGTCTCCACATTGACATCCGTCACCAGTAAAATCGCATCGTAGCGGTACTTTTCGAGGGCCTTCATCTGGCATCGGGGCGATAGAGTCTCCGTTCTGCACACGCATCCAGGTCGGACGCTCGAAACGGATGCTGCATGGCCGAACACTTGCGCGATAACCGGTAATCGATCGGGTTCCTCAAAGCGGACGGCTGCGACGACGCGCTCAAGGCTATTCATTCGCGCACCTTCTTTACCCATACGTGCGAGGTAAGGCGACGCCGTCAAAGGCCGATTCCGCCACGTAGTCAACGTTCAACCGCTCCGGTGTCGACTGCTTCAGGGCCGCTCCTCCGGCGATAACCGGCACATCCCCCAGCCCCCGGGGCTCACCAGATGTGGTTTCACCTGCCTTACCTCGGTCACTCACAGTGCTGATCAGACCGCTTGATCCCGACAGCGACGGGTTTTTCCCGCTCTACCGTATCCAACAGCCTTTCGAGGGGACAGTCCTTGCCGCAGTCGACCCACCCGGTATCCGTTGCCGGTAAGCACCATCTTCACAATGTTTTTCCCCAGATCGTGCACATCCCCTTCCAGCGCGGCAATGACAACGGTGCCTCTTCTTTCAGACACAGGGGCGCCCGCTGGAAACAGGCGCTTCATTACTTCCATTACGGCCCTCCCCACGAGCATGATCTCCAGTAGATTAAATTGCTCCGATGTGCATGCCGCATCGAGCGCCGACATGGCGGATTCGACGCCGTCCGTCACGATGCGCTCGATACCGACTCCCGAACCGAGAAGGGCCCCGGCCAGAGATACCGCTTCGTGTATCGCCCTCAAGCAGTGCCTCTCTCAGGGAATCCATATTCGCATCACCCACGCGCGGGCCTCCTTATGCTGCCGGTATCGGCAGTTGTGTGGTGTAAATCAACTAGTGTATACCTAAGAATAGGGGAAATCAACGTGCCGGCAGGGGGTTGGATGGCCGGGGCTACCCGCTGTATTTTGTTTCCCAGGTAGAAGACATTACGGAGCGAAAGCTGCTCGAAGAGAAGCTGCAAACCAGGTCGGTAACGGACGATCTCACGGGATTGTACAATCGGAGGGGTTTCTTCGAGCTTTGTCAGGAAAAGCTGAGCATAGCTTCGAGAAGAAACGAAAGGCTGCTTCTCCTCTTTGTCGACCTGGACCATATGAAGTGGATAAATGACACCTTGGGCCACGACGAGGGCGACGCTGCTCTCATTGCCGTAGCCCAGACACTCAGAGATACCTTCAGGGGGTCGGACATAATCGGCCGGATCGGAGGAGACGAGTTTGCTATTCTTGCTGTCGGGCCATCGGAAGACGCAGAAAACACTTTTCTAACCAGGCTACAAGATAACTTGACGACGTTCAATAAGACCAATGACCGTCGAGATTTCCCCATCTCCGTTAGTGCTGGAATTAGCCGGTACGAACCTATCGAACCTTGCAGTCTTGAAGCGCTATCGCTAAAGCAGATCAGCGTATGTACGAGGTTAAACGAGAGAAAAGCGCTCCCGTTCTTATCATGCCAATCGGATCGTTCAGGACATATATTTCAAGGGCATTTCAAGGCTATTCTCGTCCAGAACAGAGTCATCTCTTGGAGTTTTGCCGCTCCACCGAGAGTTTGTTCTGTCCGGAGTCGACAAAGAATCTCCGTGGAAAGACCTGAAAGCAACCCCTTTTCTATGCCTGATGTCCTTCGTCGACGAGATCAAAGACTCCATCAGGGCAACATCGGCGGAAATCCAGAAACGACAGCGGCACGTCGCAAGGCCTTCTCTTGAGAATATTGTTCTGCCTCCAGCAGATGCAACGGACCGACAAATCATGGCTGCTCGCCGGCATGGCTATTCGCTAATGGTGCCCCTACTCCCCCTCTGGTCCGTCCGAATTTTTTGCTGTACAAAAAAGATTGATCGTGCAAGACTGTGAGCAATTTGGTGGTCAAGTCACCAAGGGATTTCAACATCAAAGGCGGAGGTGCTATTGCAATCGACTTCAGATAGCAAAAGGATTCTTGCGGTTGACGATGAACCGGACGTTCTTGCCCTTTTGGAGGAGGAGATCAAGCAGGAGTGGCCTAACTGGACGGTCGAGAAAGCGACGACCTATGAGAAGGCCAATGAGATGCTGAAATCCAATGAGTATGATTTGGTGATTCTCGACATCATGGGGGTAAGAGGGTTCGATCTTCTCGATACTGCGGTGAGTCGTAAATTTCGCGTGGCCATCTTCACCGCGCGTGCCCTGAGTTCAAAGGATTTGAAACGGTCGTACGATGCAGGAGCCTATGCGTATATTCCCAAGGACAAACTAGGCGAAATGGTAAGCTACCTGTCGATTGCCCTTACGTACGATCGCGAGTCTGGATGGAGAGAACTTCTTGGCAGGCTCGAGGGGTATTTCAGCGACAAGTTTGAGCCTGGCTGGAATAGGCCCTTCCAAGGCTAGCGAACAGAATCGACTCTCGTTCCGGAATTGCAGCGCATCGTGAGGCAAAGGGCTCACAGTTTGTGGCTTTTGGTTGTCACCTCTTCTATTCAGAATGGGGAAGGCTTGCGAGAGAAGAGGAAATCTGAAAAGGGGATGGAAAGGTGGTGCGGAGTTTGGAAGGCAGAAGAGGTGAGCCCCTGACAAGGGACAATCGGAAAGAGGCAGAACACAAGATAGAGATGGTTTAGGGCTGACCAGGGTCGCCTATCCGGTCTTATGCTTCTCCAGCATCTCCCGCATAGGCTTCCAGTAGTAGTCGCGCCAGCCTTGATTGATGCCATCGTAGTGCTCTTCGGGAACACCGCTCTGCCGGAAAACGAGCCGGGTGCCTCCCGGCACTTCTTCCAGGGAAAAGATCACTCTGGAAAAATGACCCTCCGGCCAGTCGCTGCCTCTCCACGACTGAACAATCTTTTTGTCCGGCACTAGCTCAAGGTTGACACCGCTGATGTACCCTCCGTAGGCAGTGAATTTGCCATCAACCTTCCGGTTGATGCCGGCCTTCTCCCCCGTGAACCGGGCGTGTTTCCGTGAATCCATAAGCATTTCGTAAACTACATGCGGACTCGTCTTGAACCTCACAGACTGTCGGATGGTTTTTGTCGTCATTTACGCCCTCCTTTCCCTTCTAAACATACATAACCACCCCAAGGGGACATGGCAAGATGCCCGCCCCTGTGTCGGCATCGAGCCCGGAGCGCGGGGGCCGGGCGCAAAAAGAGCCCGCCCCGGTTTTTGCATGCCGCAGAGATACTTATAGTCGCAGAATCGACAGGAGTCTTTCGCCCTGTACCGAGTGCTGAAGGGTGTTTGAGGGTCGGTGATCTCCCTGATGAGGGATCTATCCCTCGGTCTCTTGTCGTCCCTGCTCTGGTCTACCCAGGCCATCACCGCTACACGCATACATAAACCAATATCACAAGAGAAGAGCCAAGAACGAAATAGCGTCACTGACCGGCTGCTTTAAAGGTTGCCAACTGCATGATCCATGCCCTGGCGTTCTGCGTGGCGGTGGCATTGTACGATCCTGTTGTGGTTACAATCCTGTCTTCGGTGATATTGCCATAGGCGACAGATCGAGCCTTATAGCCGGTGCCGGCATTCGTCACGGTATTGCTTGATTCTCCGGCGCCGAACAGCGAGCTCTGCGGCGTGATTGGTGGTGACCGAACCGCTGTTCAGTGGACGCAGAGGACCCGGAAGCCGCAGCGGTCACGTCCAAGGGGTTGGTCTGGTCTATGCCGGAGTATTCATGAATGTAGAGAATTCCCCAAGACCTGACGGCGGTGCCGAAAGTCGCTTTCACTGTATTAGCTCCTCCCGCAATATTCTTGGCGTAAAAGACCTGAGCGTTGGTCTTATTTCCGCTGTACTTGGTAGGCCCCACAGCGCTGGTGTAGATATTGCCCCGGCTGTCAGAAAGGGTAACCGGGCCGCTGTTGTCCCACACCACATAAGCCACAATCAGATTGCCTGATGTGTTCGGATTGGCAAAGGCCGCGCTCACGCTGGCGCCCGAGGTGATCTGCAACGCTGTCGCTTGAATGAGCGCGGGCGTAAGAGCGCTTGTACCTACTAAGGTTGTTGCCGTTGCCGGCGAAGAAGACGCAGAGACGTTGCCGGCCGCATCAAAGGCTTCAACCGTGTAAGTGTAACCGGTGGAAGGGGTCAAGTTGGTGTCACTGTAACTGGTTTGGGCAGTGGAGGCAACCTGGACGTTGTTTCTAAAGACCATGTAGCCTGCGACACCGGCGCTGTCGGCAGAAGCGGTCCAGGACAGATTGATCTGAGAAGAGGAGAAAGCGGTGGCTGTCAATCCGGTGGGCACGGTGGGCGGCTGAGTGCCACCGGAATTTGCGTTCGCTTGCAGCACCAGCACCCAATCACCGTTTCCGGCGCTATTATTGCCCGGTGGAGTAAACTGCCGCGTTCCCGCGTTCACACAAGGAGAACCCGGAACGGTTGCATAGGCTGCGTTGGTTGGGTCGTACCACTGTGCTGCGGCCGGCCCGGACAACTTTGACATATCTACCGTGATGGTGCTGATAGTCGGCATGTACGCCATCACCAGTGCGCCGTCCGGAGTGCTTGCGGCAGTCACGTAGTTGTTGGCGCCGAGGCTGCCCGTGCTTGAAAAGGTGCCGTAGCCGGCGGTAACCACCGTATGGCTTTGATCGGGGACTAAGTTGTACCAAGGACGCGGAGCAAAGAGCGCCTTCATGTACTGCAATTGTTGCCACGCCGGGAGTATCCAGCATGCTTTGCCAACCACTCGCGAACGTCCAGATATAGTGGCTGCCGTAGAGCTGTCCGGTGGCCCCGGAGAGCATGGTCCAGTACTCCTGGCGCCGCAGGGTTGCCGGGCTCCCGTAGTCCATGCCGGTATTGTCCTCGAACTCGTAATTGGCCTCGACCATAAAGACGGGGACCGAGGTGGATTGGTTATACGCATGAAGTACTTCGGCATAGGTGGGATAATATGTGTAGGCGGCGTTCAGGCTCACGATGGGCGCCCAGGTGGGATCGTCAAGCGGAGCCTGCTGACAAGGTAGTTTAATTCAACGGTCTGAATATGATTCGGGTCCGCTGCTTTAATGCCGTCCGCAATGGCGGTCACAAGGGCATCATTGGCCGCATTCGTCCAAGTCTGGAAGTCGTTTCCGTTTAACCACACGATGTTCGGAAAGTCCTTGTAGCGGCTGCCGAGATACAAGCCATAATTGTAAGCCTTGGTGGCGCCGTTGTTCTGCCAGGGTGCCAAGCCAATCGCCCGTATCGAGTGGGTCAAGAAATACGATGATATTATACTTTGCCGCCAAATTGATCATGTCGTCAACGCGCTGGAAATATGCCGGATTCGGCGTTGAGAAATCACCCGGCGTGGTAAACGGTATGATGCCGTCGTAGGTGCTGCCGTCGGAACGCCCTCCCGAAAGGATATCACCCAGCACCTCAATCCACGCTGCATTGAAGCCATTGGCCTGCCTATCGGCAAAGTACGCATCCGCCTGGGCCTCCGACAGGTTGACGAACAAAGAATGGGGGGAGTCCCCTACGATCATAAACGGCATGTTGCTTTGGTTGACAAGGTAACGCCCGGTAGGGCCCACCTTGACCGGATAGAAAGAAGCGTATGGGCCTGCGGCAGTCGTCACACTCCCGGGGGGACTGCTCTGGGCTGAATTGTTCCCGGCTGCATCATAGGCTGAGACTGTATAGGTGTACGTGGTGGACGCGCCGAGACCGGTGTCGGTGTAACTCGTCTGGGTGGTGGTGGCGATCTGGCTGCCATTCCTGAATACTTTATAACCGGCAACACCAACGTTGTCGGTGGAAGCGTTCCAGGCCAGGTTAATCTCGGAGGAGGAAATGACGGTGACTGTCAATCCGGTGGGTACGGTGGGAGAGGTGGTATCGCCGGCCAGAACATTACTGATACTTATGAAAAACAACAGAAAAACGCCAATACCAATGAAAGCAGCCTTCTTCATTCTGCACCTTCATAGGTTGCCCGCGCGCTCGTTGTGGACGTGGGGAAGCTAATGTGTTCTTTTCTGCCCTTCCGTTATTGTCACGTATGTTATATCGTAGGTACTACAAAAGCGTGGTGTCAACGGCCAGGGGACAAAAAAAGGTGATTACTCCGATCCGACAGGTCTACGCCGACGGCATGCCGCAGAGATACGTATAGTCGCAGAATCGACAGGAGTCTTTCGCCCTGTAGCGAGTGCTGAAGGGTGTTTCAGGGTCGGTAATCTCACCGGCGAGGCGGAAGATAACTTCCCGCGCTTTCTCATGGTCCGGCGCGGCGCGCTCCCTTTTTCGGAAGAGGCGCGCTTCTATCCGTTCGTCTGCGTATGTCCGCCCAAGGAGCAGGAAAAGCGCGTCCAGGTCGTCGATGGCTATTGCCCGGTGCGCCTGATAGAGGAAGAGATAGAAAGGCAACTGGATACTGCCTATGGCCTCGCTCCAGCTCGCCCGGACGTCCGGGTCCAGGTCGTCGAAGTCTATGGCCAGGCGCCTGGGGGAAGCCGAGGTCTTATAATCGACGATGCAGGTCATGTCGCCTCTGGTCTCTATCCTGTCGATCACGCCCTTAAGCCTGAGCCCCCCGGCCGATGCCTCTATGCGATGTTCGAGGCCAAGGATCGTCACCGGCGCGCGTCGAAGCACGGCAGCCTGATAAGAGACGAGAAATGCCTCCATCCGGCGCGCAATCTGCCGCCTGAGAAGATAGGCAGAGCCGATGAGGCCCCCGGGTCCGTAGGCCGCCTCACACAGGCGCCCCACGATAGCGCTCATCTCTCTCGCATCGATGTCCGCCCCAGTCAGCGTCCGCCCCAGCCTTTTCTCAAAGTAGCCGAAGAGTATCTTATGGACAAGTCTGCCGATATCCACCCTCTCGATATCGGGGGAGACATTCTCCTTCTTTGACAGGTCGAGCACATAGCGGTAATAGAACTGCACGGGGCACGTGAGATAGACGTTGAGGGACGTGGCGTCATAAGGACGCTCCCGTAGAAAAGCGGCCATGGAAGCCGTCTTCGGGATCGCCGGAGGCTCCTTGTTCTCCAGGCTCAACCGGTAATTGACGGATTTGACATAGCCGCGGGCAGTTGCCGCCCCGTCCCTCTTCTGACTTTCCCAGAGGAGCCTCTCCACGAACCTGCTTTTTTCCTTCCTCTCATTCTCTATGAAGAAGAGATGCACTTCGCCGGACCCGCGCACCAGCGTCTCGAAGTAGTAGGTGGTGAGCATGTCCCTGTCGATGTACGTGGGCAGCCCCAGTATCTCCCGCACCCCGAAGGGCAGAAGGGTATCCTCTTTCCGCGTGTCGGGGAGCACGTCCTCGTTGGCGTCGAGCAGGTAGACCCGCTCGAACCGCAAGCCGCGCGTCTCCAGGAACCCCAGTACCTGCACACCCTGAAGCGGTGTGCCCTCGAAGGGGGTAAAGCAGTGGGCCACATACCTCCTCAAGAAATGGAAATAGCTGTTCCTTTCGGCGAAGGAGAGGGAGCCGACGCGGGACAGCCGAAGCACGTCGAGCTCTTTGAGGAAGGATTCGGCAAAGGGATGAAAAAACGGGTGGAGACGGGCCGAGCTGCGCTCGTAGATAAAGGTGAGGACGCGGCCTATTTTTTCCGCAAAGTCGCTCACGTTGTCGAAGGCGCACGTCCTTCGGATAAGCTCGTCATGGATCGTCGCAAGATGCTGCCTGACCTCGTCCGCCTGCACGGATGCTTCCGTCCTAGAGAGTCTTTCCTCGGTGAGCGTGAAGAGACGGCTCGACCCCTCTATCTCGTCGAGGGAGATTAAGCATTTTGTTCTATCCTCCGCGAGCAGCTCTTCCAGGGTATGGAACAGGATCCTCGTGGCCTCCGTCCTCCCGTTGAAAAAAATATTCTTCGTGTAGGGGTGCAGCACAAAGCTGAGGTAATCAGGGATATAGACCTGCAAATCCTCCATGGACGCGACGAGCTGCATCAGGCTGCTCAAGAAGCCCCAGGTCGGTGTTCGCTCGAAGGGGTAACCGAGGGAGATATTGTAGCCGCTGCCGGCGACAAGGGGCAGGCTATGGTAGAGCACGGGGAAAAGCGTCTCCGGAGTGGGGAGCACAATCACCGTGGAAAGCCCCTCCTCCGGGATGAGGCGATCCTCCACCTGGCGTTTAAGGACCGCGCTCAGGGCAAAGACCTGACCGTGGGCGTCGGGGCTCTTGTAAAAGTGGAGACGATCGCGGTCGCCGTGCCCCGGGGACGGGTCCTCCGGAGCCGGTGAATGCGCTATACCGAGAGACGCGAGTTTCGCCGAAAGCCCCGCGCCTTCATGGAAAAGGAAGCAGACGTTTTCCCAGGAGAGAAGCTCTGTGAAGAGCCGCCTTTCACACTCGGTACACGCGTAAAACCCGGCGAAGATAATCTGTCCGTAGGGAAGCATCTCTCTCGCGAGCCCGCGGGCCGCCCGGACGTACCGTTGTGACCTGGAAGAGTAGCCGGCCCCTGTGACGGCCCGGTAGAACCTGTCGTAAAAGAACGAGAGAGATTGAAGGCCGCCGCCCGTCAGGGGAGGGAGAGGCGTGCCGATGAGGGGCTCCACTGTCTGGAGCCGGTCATTCGGTACCCCTTCCATGAGCAATTCCTCAAGATCGCGATAGATCCTCAGTCCAAGAGGGAAAAATGCTTCCAGGCTCAGGAATTGATCGCCTCCGAGGGGCTGTTCCATGGTGTTGTGTATCTCGAAGAGGAAGGCGATCGCATCTATGGCCTCCAGCTTCCTGGTCGGGGCCGGACCCACTTTGTCGGCCAGATGGTCCACAAACTCTTCCATCGAGAAGATGACCGGGGGGAGGAAGCCCGAGCCGCGCTTTTCGGCGATGGCCTTCCTCAGAAAATGAGCGGGTCGCTTTCCGGGAAAGACCACCAGATTCCGCGAAAAATCGGCGCCTTCCGGGGTGAGGCGGGCAGCAGCCTCGTCCACAAGAGGGACTGATGGCGGAAGCACTACGTATCGCGACGGGTCCTGTTTCCCTTGTCTATCCATTCTTATCATGCCTGCGGGTCACGCGCCTCACGACCCTTGCGTCCACGTAGGCGATAATGCCCTCCAGGCGCCTGCCTTTGCAGACCTCACCCATGATGCCCAGGTAATTGGCCATCTGGGCGGCGTGCCTTTCCTCTTCGACCTCTGCCCTTCCCGTTTTGTACTCGATCACCGTGACCCTTTCCGGGTCGAGAACGACCCTGTCCACCCGGAAGAGACGGCCCTGGCTGTCGGCCAGCTCCTGCTCCTTCATCACAACCCTGCCGGGCCGCCTCTCGTACCATCCGGCGACTGAGTCGTCCAGAAGAAACGCGGCAATCGTTTCTTTAAGGCCCTCAGGGACCGCATCGGCGCCGGCTTCCGCCCGTATCCCGGAGACGATTTCATCGAGCCTCGAAGCGATATCTCCGTCCGCGTAGTCAATCAGGGAAAGGATCTTGTGCACCAGCTCTCCCCTCTTTCTTTCCTCGAACCGCAAGGGCTCTGGGGAAGGCGGAGGGGTTTCCAGGCTCAGGGCGTGATGAAGCCCCTCGATGGACCCGCCCGCGTCTTCCGTTTCCCCGGCAGAGACTTCCTCGGGCACGCCGCCGTAAGAGGCCGTCTCTTCCGGAAAAAGAGTGAAGGGGAATGAGTCCTTTTCACCTTTGACGCCGATGACGTACAGCTCGGCGCCCGCCCTGGTGAAGGCCACGTAGAGGCTGTTAAGCCTCGCCACCATCGCTTTCGTCTCCTCTTCCTCGTAGCGCTTTTCGAGATCGTCGTCCGCCCACAGCATGTCTTTCCTCAGGCGCAGCAAGGCGACCGACTCATCGTCCTCCTGCACTATATAACGGAATCCCCTGTTTCTCTCCCCGTAGAGGAGCAGTATCACCACCGGGAAGCCCAGCCCCTTCGCCTTGTGCACGGTCATCACTCTCACCGCCTCGATCCCGTAGGGTATGTCGATATTCCAGTTGGCCTCGTCGCCGCTCTCCGCCATCGCGAATTGGAGAAAACGTCTCAGCGAGCCGCCGCCTTCCGCCTCCAGGTCCCTGACCACTTCGAGTATCCGTGCCAATGCCGCTTCCTCAGACCCGTGGAGGCCGAACACGTCGAAAACCCGATATATCTCGACGACCAGATCATAGAGGGGGAGGTAACCGGAGAGCCGGAAAAGCCGGTCGAAATAGGCGTCCCAGACCGCTCCCATCTCCTCCTGGAAAACCTTGTAGAGCGGCCTGCTCCGTGTGCGCCGGCTCCTGAAGCATATGTCATGAAAAGCCTGTGCTTCGACTTTAATTCCGTGTTTCTCAAGGACGGTCCTCAAGGTGTCGCCAAGGATGAAGGTTGCGAAGGACAGGTCGTCGAGGGGAGAATCGAGAAAGGTGAGAAGGGAGATGATCTCCCCGGTGATCTTCCGGCTCCTTATGTCAAGGCTGCTATAGGAGACAAAGGGTACCCCTTTTTCGTTGAGCCAGGTGGTGACTCTCACGACATCGTCGTTTCTGGGCGCGAGGATCGTGACGTCGGAGAGGCGGTACCCCCTTGCACGCAGGGAATCCAGGAGCCCGTACACTTTCTCTCTCTCAGGGTATCTGCGGTCGTCCCGCCGGAGCATGCAGGTCTCGACGAACCCGCGCTGCTCCCGGCCCTTCCTGGCGGTTTGTCTGTAAGCAAGGAGGCCGCTTTCCTCACCCGCCTTCCGGCAGGCCGGAAGTCCGGGAAGCATTTGTTGAAAGACATGCTCGCCGAAGGCGATGATCGCACCGTCGCTCCGGTAGTTTGTGTGAAGCTCCTCCACCCGCTGACAGGCGGAAGGAAACGGGTTTTGAGCCTCGACGCCCCTCATGATCCTATAGTCGGCATCCCTGAACCCGTAAATTGCCTGCTTCGTATCCCCTACCACAAAGAGGCTTCCCCCCTGGGAGAGGGAATTCTCTATTAAGGGCAAAAGATTACGCCACTGGATGGGAGAGGTGTCCTGGAACTCGTCAATGAGATAATGAAAAATGGCATCCCCGAGCCGGAAATAGACATCGGGCACTATGTCGTTGTTCAGATATTCGGCGAGCCTTTTGTTGACATCCTCGATGAATATTCGTCCTTCGTGTTTCTTCACGCGTTCCAGAATGGCGCTGAATGCTTCGAATGTCCTGAGGTAGGGCGTATAATAACTATACGCGAAAAGCCTCGCAAGAGCGGCGATATGCAGGCGCAACCGTTCCCATTCTTCCATGACCCGGCAGCTCGCCTCCTGCTCTTCCGCCCCGCCGGGCTTGCATAGGGGGGGCGTTTTCATACCCCTCCCGAAGAGGTCGGCGAATCTGCCCGCCCTCACGTCCTTGCACAGGTTCCCGTAGGAGCTCGATTTGCTCCTCGTCAGCGTCGATGCAGTGATGAGCCTTTCCATCTCTTCTACGGAAGAGCATATATCTCCTTTTGCCGCCTCCACTGCTTTGGAATAGTCGGCCCGGCTCACCGGTTTGCCGGCCGATGCGACCTTCCGATATATCTCTTCTATCTCACGCAAGATCGCCCCTGTGGCTTCCCAGGGATAGGGCGCATCTCCAGTCGTGTTCTCCACGACAATATCGATTACCTCGTCCATCAGCCTGCCTTCTTCCGTGCCCTCCCGCACTTTCCGCAAGAATAGATCGAAGGCACGTCCCATGAGGCTCTCGTTGCTCATGAGGATCTCGAAGTCGGGATTGTAGCCGAAGTCTATTGCGGAGGCTTTGAAGACCGTGGTCATAAAGCTGTCAATCGTTTTTACCTGGAAATCGGCGTACCGCGACAACACGGCCTCTATCACCTCACCCGCCCTTGCTTTCAGCGCTGGTGAGGTGAGCGTGAGGCTCCAGCCTGAAATCGGCCGTCACCTCGCTCTCCCCGAGATAGAGTTTCTTCAGCAGGGCCAGGATCCTCTCCTTCATCTCCCTGGCCGCATTATTGGAAAAGGTGATGGCGAGGAGGTTATTCAGCGTATTGCTCGGCACCGAGCCGGAGAGCAGAAAAAGGACGAAACGCCGGGCAAGGGCATAGGTCTTCCCCGAGCCCGCGGATGCCCGGAGCACGTGAAAATGGGGGAACTTCAGGCCCAGTTCTGGCGACATCAGGCTTCTCCGAAGCCTATATCATAGCAAGAACGCAGTGAAAAGCAAACCGGGCGGCGGCGGTAAAGGGCTTATCCCTTTTGGGAACAAGGTTCCCCCCCGACAATGCAGACAAAAGGGTACTTCAGGCGGGCGGCCCCTTATTCAGGCACCTTGGCCCAGGTTTTGTCGGGATCGAACGCGTTCAAGGCGAGAGCGGCGCGTCGTGTCTCCTTGCCCAGGTTCTTCTGATAGAGGATTCCGTCCTGGTTCACGATGAAGGTCATGACGCCTGAATCGCCGTATTTCGCCGGGTATGCGACCATGGCGAACCCCCCGATCATCTTGTCTCCAACCAGGTAGTCCCGGGCGCTCCCTGGCGCGTCCTTGCCCTGGGCCTTGAGAATCCTGTAGAAGTACCCATGGTAAGGTGAGGATTCGCCTCCGAATGGCTCACCGCCGTAGCCCGCCTCTCTTGCGGCGGCAAACAGAGGTCCCATGGGGCTCTGCTCTTCGCCTTCCTTGGCTTCCCAATAGAGACCGTCATGGGTACCGGGCGCGCTGACAAACTTTTGCGCGTA
This sequence comes from uncultured delta proteobacterium, assembly GCA_963768735.1. Lineage (GTDB taxonomy): Bacteria > Desulfobacterota > Syntrophorhabdia > Syntrophorhabdales > WCHB1-27 > BOG-1155. The sequence goes on from CAVYJH010000003.1 coordinate 1,474,506, forward strand.
CTCAAGGAGGCCGCTCCCCTGATGGCCCTTCTTCACGGCATACTCCTGCTGGGCGTCGACATAGGCGAGGCACACCTGGATCGCATTCAGCTCATTCCTGCCGACCCTCCGAGCCAGTATCTCCTCCCTCCCTGCCCTTATGTCGAACCTCCAGCGACTGCCGGCTTTCACCAGGGGGAAAGGAAAAGGCCAGTCGTCATTGCCCGTGTAGAGTGTAACCTTGCCGGAGACCTCCTCCAGCCTGTTCTTTTCTTCATAGCGCTTGACGAACCGCCGGCGCCCTTCTCTGTCTTCCACCGGATCGCCCGACAGGACAATATCCCTGCTTCCAGGGCCGAATATCCTCAGGAGCGCCTTGGCATCATCAGCCTTTACCGCGTCGGCCATCGCCTTGACCGCTTCCCCCGGTGAAGAAAAGCTCAACTGGCGCGGGGCCTTAGCATGAGCGCTCCCGCAGGCGAAGAGGACGACGAGAACGGCTGCTATAACGAAGAACGGCCTCTTGCCCCTGAAGGACCCCTCTTTTTTGGCATTTCTGAATCGCGACATCACCATACCCTCCCTAGCGAATTGGTCTGCATAAAATTAACGCTCACCTCTTGCGTCCGCCGCCATGTGAAGCACCACCGCCGGAGGGGGCCCTGCTGACGGCGGGGGCAGAAGCAGGAGCGCCCGAGAGACTTTGATGGCCTCGGCTGCTTGCCTGCCGTGTCTGGCTGCCGGGACTGCCGCTGCCGAAGGCCATGGGACTGCGCAACCCCTGGACTTCCTGACGTCCGGGACCGGAGACCTGCCTTGGCGCCCCAGACCTCGCCTGAAAAGGCCCTGCTGCAATCCGCGACTGCGGAGATGCCTGCCTGCCGGGCGCCTGCATGGCAACCCTTCCCGTTCCACCGCCGTCAAACCCCCTGAAGTCCCGACGGGCACTGACCCCGGGGCGAGTTCCGCGGCCGAACTGTTGTGCAACGGACGGGGTACGGTAGGCGACTCCGCGCCGGTGAGCCGGGTCATGTCTCCACGCCCCCTGGCCGCCGCCCCCCATGGTCATGCGTCCCGCGTACCGGTTCCTGTCTATACGATTATTGAAGCGTCCGTTTCTCGTCATGTTGATAGAGACGCCGTGGCGATGCCAGTCAAAGCCGCCCCATGCATATCCCCAGGCGAGACCTAGGGCCACTCCGAAGCCGATAAATCCGCCCGTGACGGCCACCCCCGGGGGATAATAGTAGTAAGGCGGGTATGCCGGCCACCACCACGGGCCGTAGACGACAGTCGGATCGTATACGGGCACGTACATCTCCTGTGGTGTGGCAGGCTCGATGGCGATTTCCTGGCTCTGGGGATCTACCATGACCTTTTCCTGGCCGCTAGTCCTGAGGTATCCCTGGCCCTGGGCCCTTTGCCTCAGTTTCTGGACGGTATCCATCACCTGGTCCCTCTGCGCGAGAAAAGCATCTCCAAGTTTCTGCGTCCATTCGAGCCTGTCATTCAGCATCTGCATGACGGAGGGGAAGTTTACCAGCGACTTCACGCTCGGGTCCCAGTCCTGTTGCTCCAGCGCAGCCGCAAGCTGGTCCCCGGACAGGTTCGGGTTAGCCTGCAGCCAGCGTGCGGCCTGAACGACCTCAAGAGGATAGGTGGCCGCCATCAGGACCTGCACCAGGAGATCGTCCGGGTAGAGTGCGATGGGCGCAAGCATCTGGTCCAGCTCCTCCTGTCTGAAAGCCGGCTGTCCGGCCTGGTCCGGGCCCTGCGCCATGACCCCTCCCGGCGGTGCGGCCAGCAGCAATGCCAGTGACCAGAGTAACAAACGGGCGCATATACCTCTCTTGTTTTTCATTGTTCTCCCCTCATCGGCGCTCCTCTCTATGCCTGTTCCGGACAACGCCTTCCTCTTCTGTCTGGTTGTTATTCTAATCCATATTTCATGACTTGTCAGCGTGAGACCTCCTCGGCACGACGGATTCTCTGCCGGCCGGAATTGCCGGAAAAGGCCGCGCAAGGCTTTCGCTTCATCAGTCCCGCCAGAATTTGTGCGCTATCAGGATCGCGACGCACTGAATGCAAAGTATGATCGCAACGCACCCCGGCCACCCGGCTTGCCTCCAGAAAATGCCGGGAAGGATCGAGCCGGCGAAGCCGCCGAGATAATAAAAAGAAACATACAGCCCCGTAGCTGAGGATTTGGCCTCCAGAGCAATCTTGCCTACGTGGCTCGATGCCGCAGATTGGCAGGCAAATACGCCGGAGGCTTCCAGCGCCAGTCCCGCAATGATGATGGGTACAAAGTGAATCAACGTAAGCAGCATGCCGCTTGCCGACATGCCTATGGCGCCCATTAACGCCTTGCGCTGACCGATCCGGTCCATGATATGTCCCGCAAGCGGCGTTATGGCGGCGCCGATCAGGTACACCCCGAAAATTGAGGCAAGAACGGCCGGTCCAAGGAAGAAGGGCTTATCGGCCAGGTAAAAGTTTACGTAGGTAAACGCGCCCACAAGGCAGGAAAGCACGCTGAACCCTACCGCGTAGGTTGCCAAAAGCTCAGGGTTCCGCAAATGCCTGCTCATGGGCTTAAGAGCCGCAGCAACATTGCGTTGACGTATAAATCGGGTCGAGCGGGGCAGAAGCCACCACGTTGCCGCGGCGCAGGCTAAAGTGACGATGCCGAGAATAGCAAAGGCGCCATGCCAATCCCATCTGTTTACGGTGAGACCGGCGATGAAGCGTCCGCCAAACCCGCCGATAACCGTACCCGTGACGTAGGTGGACATCGTCGATCCGACCGAACGGGGCTGCGATTCTTCAGCGATGTATGCCATCGTCACGGCAATAATGCCGGGAATGAAGCAACCCTGCAAAAAACGCCAAACGATGAGCTGGCGAAGGCTGGCTGCCGTCCCCGACAGAGCCGTTGCAAGGGCGAGGCCCAGTGACGCGGCGACGATCACCCGTTTACGCCCCATCCTGTCGGATAAGAGACCGATCAAAGGGGCTGTCAGCGCCACCGCCAGTACCGCTGAGCTTACGGTGAGACTCACCAGGAGCTCGGATGCCCGAAAGACCTCCCGGAAACGAGGCAAAAGCGGTTGGGTAGCGTAAAGGCTGATAAACGTACCGATGCCTATGATAAACAAGGCCGTGAGAGTGACCGCCCGGTTACGGACCACCGGCTTCCCCCGCTGCAGTCGGCGTTGTCATGAAACATCGAGGTCCGGTCGTTCTCGATCTACCCATAATGAGTGCCACATATATATCACAGGAGATCAATTCCTACAATATGCGGCCCCCGACGGGAGATCTATCCGACCTTCACGGACGGCCTCATCTGCTTTGGCCCTTCTTTCCCGAAGCGGCTCGACGAGCCGCTTCGGGGGACGATCCACGTCTCGTCCGCCCGTTCCGGTCGTACGGTCTATACGCTGATGCGTCCGTCCACGACGAAGAGGCTGTCATGGAATGCCACGATCGGGTTAAGGTCAATCTCCCTGATGGCGGGCACTTCATATACGAGTTGGGAGACCCGCTGTATCACCTCGACGAGCCTTCTTATGTCTATGCCCTCCCGTCCCCTCGCACCGGCAAACAGGGGCGCAGCCTTCAGGTCGGAAAGCATCTTCCTTGCCTCCATGTCCGTTACCGGGGAGAGCCTGAAGGCGACATCATTCATGATCTCCACGAAGACGCCCCCGGCCCCGGCCATGATGAGATGCCCTGCCTCCCCTTCGGCCTTGGCCCCCACGATGACTTCCTTGCCTCCCGGCAGGTACTTCTGCACGACAAAGTGCAGATCCGGGACTTGGTGAGTGGCTGCGAGCCTTGCGACGGCTGTTTCCACCGCCTTTCTGTCTCCCAGGTTAAGGACCACGCCCCCTCCATCGCTCTTGTGGAGGATGTGAGCGGAGTCCACCTTGACGACCACGGGAAAACCGATTTCAGTAGCGGCCTGTCCGGCTTCCCGGGCATTTGCCGCTATACGCCACTCGGCAACAGACAAGCCGTAGGAGGAGAGGATCTCGAATACCTCCGGTGCCGAAAGCCTTTTTCTGCCGGCCTCGCCCGCCTTCTCCATGATTGCCTTTGCTCGGTGCCTGTCCACGTCGTCGAATACCCTTACCCTGCCCGTTATCCTACGGCTGATCTCCCCGTATGCGGAGAGCGCACTGAGCACCTTTGCCGCGGCGGTGGGGAAATCATAGCAGGGCACCCCTCCTTCCTTGAGAATCCTGACCGTTTCGGCGCAGCCGACTTTGTCGGTCATCAACGTGCAGACGATGGGTTTTCTTTTCTGTGCGTTCACCTCGACGATCTGCCCGGCAATGGCTTCGTTGTCCACAAAGAAGGGCGTCACCATGCTGATGAAGATGCTGTCAATACCATCATCACCCATCATCGCATCGAGGGCCGCTCGGAAGTGGTCCGCATTGGCGGTGGCCAGTATGTCGAGGGGATTGTGTACCGCCACCTCCCTGAGCAGCTTCTCTTTCAGCACGGCTGTAGAATTCTCGGAAAGGCCGGGTATCGTGAGACCCGCTGCCACAAGCACATCGGTGGCGATGACCGAGGGGCCCCCCGTGTTGGTGATGATGCCGACACGCATGCCTTTAGGAACGGGCTGGGACGTGAAGGCAGCGGCAGCCTGACACAGCTCCTCCTCGTCGCGAAAGCTTAGTATGCCCGCTTTCTCAAAAATGAGGTCCGTCGTCATGTCTCTTCGCGCAAGGCCGCCCGTATGGGAAGCTGCTGCTTTTGCCCCCGCCTCCGTCCGGCCCGCCTTCATTGCCAGAATGGGCTTTTTCTTTACGACATCGCGGGCCGCTTTCAGAAACGCATCCGGGTCGCGGAGACCCTCTATGTAGAGCACGATGACCTTCGTGCCCTCGTCTTCTCCGTAGTGGCGCAGGATTTCCGGTATCGATACATCACAGGCGTTTCCGTTGGATGCGTACATCCTCGTCCCCACGCCCATCCGGTGCAGGGTTTGGTGGAGCAGCTCGGCCACGCCGCCGCTCAGCGCAACGAGCGAGACGACCCCGGGCTCCGGCTTGGTGAAAGTAAAGTTGCAGTATGCCCTCGATTCCGGAGCCGTGTTGATGATGCCCTGGCAGTTGGGTCCGAAGATCCTCATGCCATACTCCTTTGCCGTTGCGATGCACTCCTCTTCTATGGCTGCCCCGTCCGGGCCAATCTCCGAAAAGCCGCCCCCGTTCAGAATGACAAACTTCACCCCCTTTCGGCCGCACTCTTCCATCACACGGGGCACGGAGGCCGCCGGTATAGGCATGTGCACCACATCCACCTCGCCGGGCACGTCAAGGATCGATCCGTAGGCCTTTACACCCCGGACATTGTCCGCCTTTGGATTAATGGGGTAGACGGCTCCCTTGAAACCGAATTCGACCAGATTTCTGATAATCCTGTTTCCTATGCTCAGCTCCTTCGAAGACGCCCCTACAACAGCCACTGCCTTTGGGTTGAATAATGGGTCCAGCATGTGTGTCCTCCTTTTTGTTATGGTGAGACCTTTCCGGTCTTGTCTCCAGGCCCCTTTCGAGCCCCGTTATGCGCTTGCTTGATCACAAAAAAAGGCCCCGTACGGATTCGTCCGCACAGGGCCTCAACTCACTAATGACAGGCCTAGGGCGGACCTCCGCGACAATAGTAATAGTAATAGCGGTAATAGCGGACCATCGCGGGAAAGTCCGCGGTTCGGGCTGACGATGTTGTTGCAGAAGTCTTTTTCATATCCCCCTCACGCACAAAAAAAGCCGCCGGCAGTGGACCTGCCCGCGGCTTGTAATCAGATTGCTCCGATCAACCTATGACAGGCAGACCACCCCGCTTGCGCGATAATAGTAATAATAATAGAGGTCGGCCCACACGGATTGAGTATATAATCTCATACAATCAGAATTATAGGTCATTTTTCTTTTCCCGTCAAGATATTTGTTGATGAATGGTCCGATGAAGCATTTCCTGGCCACGTGCGCCTGCTCACGGTGCTCTTCGTTCTTATGCAGGATTTGTTTCAGAGTCGCCGGGCTTTTAGGAATGCCTGATTCGCGCGATAAAGGTAGGATGAGGAGGACCTAATGGAAACAGTCTATATCGGCTCCGGCATGTTGTTTTTCCTTTTCGTCGGTATATTGCTCGTTTTACGGGCAAAGGAGGATAGGGCTACGCGGCCCCGCGACTCGGCGTCAGACCCCATGTTTCGGCGCCCTTCCGACTCCGCGCGTCGTTAATCCCGGAGGACCCCGGACGACTTGTACAACCGCCCGTCGCTATGGTATAAGAATACGCAAGGGGAGAGATGTCCGAGCGGCTGAAGGAGCACGACTGGAAATCGTGTGTGCTGGCTAAAACTGGCACCGAGGGTTCAAATCCCTCTCTCTCCGCCATAAAGATAAGAGTGAAAAGGGAAAATGCGGGGAATGTCCCCTCACTTTTGCCATGCGCTTATGATATGGATCTTAAAGTGGCCGGGCCCTGCGCAACGTGAAGGTTACAAACCCCGTCAGGTCCGGAAGGAAGCAGCGGTAGTAGCTTCTCCGTGTGCCGCAGGTTGCCTGGCCTTATTGTAAAGAGGGGCGCCCGTAGTGCGGGTCGTTGAACCAATCGCATGAGCTATACGGTCATTGCACGCCGATGGAGACCCGGGCGGTTTGAAGACGTGGTCGGTCAGGCGCACGTTGTCACCACGCTGAAGAACTCCATAAAGCGCGGGAGAATAGCGCACGCTTACCTCTTCGCCGGCCCGAGGGGGGTCGGCAAAACTTCCATCTCACGGATACTCGCAAAGGCGGTTAATTGTCTTGAAGGCGTAAAAGAGGAACCCTGCAACGCCTGTCAGACCTGCAAGGCTATAGACGGCGGCGGCTTTGTGGACGTCATCGAGATAGACGCGGCCTCCAACAGGGGCATCGACGAGATACGGGAGCTGCGGGAAACGGTGCGGTACCTCCCCATGCAGGGGAGGTACAAGGTCTATATCATCGACGAAGCGCACATGCTCACAGAGCCCGCGTTCAACGCGCTTCTGAAAACCCTTGAAGAGCCCCCCGGCCATAACATCTTTGTGCTCGCCACGACGGAGTCCCAGAAAGTCCCCTACACCATCATATCGCGGTGCCAGCGCTTCGATTTCAAAAGGATATCCGAGTCACAGATCGTCGAGCAGCTCCGCCGCATCTGTCTGGACGAGCAGATCGAGTACGATGAGGCGGTGCTCAATTACGTGGTCCGTGAGGCCGACGGAAGCCTGCGCGACGCCGAATCGATACTCGACCAGGTCATTGCATACAGCGGCACGCGTATTTCAGAAAAAGACGTGATCGATGTGATCGGGGTAATCCGGAGGGAGGTGGCGCTCGGTATCGTCAAGGCCGTCATCGAGAAGGACCCCAAGGGAGGGTTGGCGCTGATCGCCCGCAGCCTGGAAGAGGGAAACGATGCCTATCAGGTATACAAGGGGCTCCTCTCCTTCCTGAGGGACATGCTGATGATAAAGGTCTGGAACGGCAAGCCCCCCTTTGTCTTTATGGACGAAGCAGAATATGAAAAGGTAACGGGGCTTCTGAAACACGTCGAATACTACGAGATACAAAATATGGTACACCATATGCTGAATGCGGAAAACCTGATCCGCGGCATCTTCCCGAAGGTAGCCCTGGAGATCCTCTTCATCAATCTCTACAATCTCTCGCAGCTCCGGGACGTGGAGAAGATGCTCCAGACGCCGCCCCCTGTCTCCCCGCGTGTGGCGCCCCCTGTCTCCACATCATACGTGCCGCCCCGGACTCCCTATCGGGGTATTCCCCAGGATGATGAGCGTCCGGAGGAGGCGTCGAAGACCGACCTCCCGGCGGGAGCGGATGCGTTTGTGGCCTACCTTAAGGAAAAGAGCAAGATGCTCTACGGTACGTTCGCATCCCTCGATATGAGGGTGGAGGGGGACAAGATCGCCGTTTCCATGGGCAAGGATTCGGCTTTCGTAAGGAACGACGCCATCACAGGCGAGCTCAGGAAGCATGCGTCGGCGTTTTTCGGCAGAGAGATGACCGTCAGGTTTGTCGATGGAGCAGGGACAAAAACCGATACCCTCGATGACTATGTGCGGGAGGCAGAGTTGTTGTTCAAGGTGTAGGTGGTGCCCCTTCCTTTTGTTTGAGGGAGGAGGCTCCGGCGGCTCCGCCGGCGGAGGGGGCGCTGAGCCCCAATAATTGCAGGCAGAGTTGTTGTTCAAGGTGTAGGTGGTGCCCCTTCCTTTTGTTTGAGGGAGGAGGCTCCGGCGGCTCCGCCGGCGGAGGGGGCGCTGAGCCCCAATAATTGCAGGCAGAGTTGTTGTTCAAGGTGTAGGTGGTGCCCCTTCCTTTTGTTTGAGGGAGGAGGCTCCGGCGGCTCCGCCGGCGGAGGGGGCGCTGAGCCCCAATAATTGCAGGCAGAGTTGTTGTTCAAGGTGTAGGTGGTGCCCCTTCCTTTTGTTTGAGGGAGGAGGCTCCGGCGGCTCCGCCGGCGGAGGGGGCGCTGAGCCCCAATAATTGCAGGCAGAGTTGTTATTCAAGGTGTAAAGGAGGCGATAATGGCGAAGGGTTTTGGACAGATTCTGAGTCAGGCAAAAAAGATGCAGGAGCGATTCCAGCAGCTGCAGGAGGAGATGGAGTCGAAGATAGTGGAGGGACAGTCGGGCGGCGGCATGGTAACCTGCGTCGTCAACGGGAAGCAGGACCTGATCTCACTTAAGATCTCCGACGAGATATGGAAGGAACAGGACAAGGAGATGCTGGAAGACCTTGTCGTTGCGGCGGTGAATGAGGGTTTAGGCAAATCGAAGGACATGTGGAAGGAAGAGATGGCGAAGATTACCGGCGGCATGCAGCTTCCCTTCGGGATGTAGATGCTTTATCCGGAACCCATAGAAAAACTGATAGAACGACTCTCGAAACTGCCCGGCATCGGAAGGAAGAGCGCGACCAGGCTCGCCTTCTTCCTGCTCAACGCGCGCCAGAGCTATGTCTCGGAGCTGAGCCGGAGCATTGCCGAGGTGAAGGAGAAAGTGAGGCTCTGCAGCACCTGCTTCAACATTACCGATATCGATCCCTGTCACATATGCCGGGACGAAAAGCGCAGCCGGGACATGCTTTGCGTTGTGGAAGAGCCCTCCCATCTGATGGTGATCGAGTCGGCGTTTCCCGGTGTCTACCGGTATCATATACTCCACGGGGTGATAAACCCTATCGAGGGTATAGGGCCGGAGGAGATCAGGATCCCCGAGATGAAAGAGCGCATAGCCAGGGAAGGCGTAAAGGAGCTTATTATCGCCACGAACCCTACCATAGAGGGCAATACCACCGCCCACTACATCGTCGAGATGACCAGGTCGTTCCAGGTGAAGATCACCCGGATTGCCTCGGGCATACCTATCGGCGGTGATATCGTCTACATCGATCCCCTTACCATCAAGAGTGCTCTGGACAACAGAAGAAATCTGAAAGAGGGCTCCTAGTCGGCTTCCCGACGCGGGGCCGTCGAGGGAGAAAGGCAGACACGCCGTGGAACTGGTAAAATATGGGCTCGACATTATTGTCCATCTGGACAAGCACCTCGGGATGGTCATACAACACTATGGTTTCTGGACCCATCTTCTCCTCTTTGTCATCCTATTTTGCGAGACGGGCCTTGTCATTACCCCGTTCCTCCCGGGTGATTCCCTGCTTTTTGCCGCAGGCGCCTTTGCCGCCCTCGGCTCCCTGGAGCTCACATGGCTCGCCTGCTCTCTGCCTCTTGCCGCAATGATAGGAGACTCGTCAAACTACTGGATCGGCCGCATGACCGGACCCAAGGTATTTTCGGGCGGGGAATCCCGGCTGCTCAACAAAAAGCACCTTGAGAGGACGCACGAGTTTTACCTGAAGTACGGCGGGAAAACGGTGATCATCGCACGGTTTATGCCCATTGTCCGGACCTTCGCGCCCTTTGTCGCCGGCGTCGGCGCAATGGCCTACAGACGCTTTATCCTCTACAGTATCGGGGGCAGCATAGGCTGGGTGCTGGTTTTCGTCCTGGGCGGCTATTTTTTCGGCAACATACCTGTGGTCAAGGCTAACTTTACCCTGGTCATCCTCGCCATTATCGTGATCTCGCTGCTTCCCGGCATAATCGAATATGTGCGGGCACGTGGCCGTTTGGGCGCAAGGCCGTCATAGCCACCCCGGCTCGTTCCAGGGGTACGCTCAAGGGGAATCTCCCACATTCAGCGCTTTCCGGGGCCTCCTCTCTCGCAAAGAGGGCTTGGTGAAGATTTCATACACCCCTTGCTCGGAACCCCCAACCTGCGCGATCCACTCGAACGCATTTTTCACATCTGAAATCGTGCCTACGGTCCTTCCTTCCTCTCACGGCTCACCAGCACTTTATCGGCAAAATCGAGAATATCGGGGATTCTGTTTCTCACCGTCACGATATTTTGCCAGTTCACGCGAAGATACTGGTGAATCATTTCGTTGCGGTGCTTCACCAGAGGAGCCACCCTCGTGGCGGTGTCGCCGACAAACTCATAACAGGCGAGGACGGTCTGCCGATAAGTCTCCGGAACCGAGCGACTATGGCTCTTCAGGCATTCCTCGGCGATATCGGTCATGCAGAGAATGATGTCGTTAATGGCCTTATCGAGGATATAGCGGATGTCGCGGTCTGCCGTGTAGCGGTCTCTGTCGACCCCCTCGACCTTGGAGAGAAAATACGTGACCGTCTCGGAAAGATAACTCTTGAGCTTGGTCAGCTTATTGTCCACGCATTCCTCTCCTGAACCTTATGCTCTCGCTCTCGTGAAGCGCCCAGTGGTATACCCGGTATAGCACGTCTTTCTGCGGTTCCACGAGGTGCTCTCCTTTGAGTGCCTCCTGAACGATAAAGGGAGATTCGTCCGTATCGTCGAGGCGAAGGATCGATACTTCCCGGTCGCTAGACATAAGGACCCGGTCGATGACTCCAATCTCTTGTTCCTCGTTTGCGGCATGGACATAGAGCGCCAGATCGATGTCGGAGCGGGCATGGGGCGTCCCGCTGAAGAAAGAGCCGTACAGAATGGCTACGAGGACCTTGCCCTGGGCCCGCAGCTCTTGCAAGACCGCCTTGATGGGCGCCAATTCATTCTCCATATCACGGGTTGACCTGTCCAGCCACGATGCATAGTCCATGAGAGCCTTTCATACCATAATATCTGTTCACTTAGTGTACAGCCCCCACAAGATTCGCACAAGTGGGGAAACCCGAATATTCGATGCTGATGTAGAGCACATCAGCTTCTTCGTCGTAATCCCGGTTGAGGTTTTCCTATCGGAAATATTCCCTCCGGCCGCTTCCTGCCCCCCTTCTTACCCCCTTATTATTTCAACTACTTTTTCAATAGCTTGGGCCAACTTGTCTTTCTTAATAATGCCAACCCGGTAAAGGATAATACGGTTGTCTGCCGTGAAGAGCCGGTTGGGTCTTATGTTGCCCGCTTGTCTAAGGCTCCCTGACTCGAAATCAGTTTCGTCGATTGAGATCGCGTATTTGTCTTTAATGGCCTTGCTTGTTATCTGGCAAAGAATGGCATCGTTTCCCTCAAGCGGGGCCACGATGAGGGCAGGTCGCCTTTTGGACTGACTTAGGTCGGAGAAAGGGAAAGGAATGACGACAACATCACCTTTTACAAACTTTCCCACGCTTTGTCCTCCTCTGGAGTCAGCCAGTCCTTTCCTAAAGAGGGTTCGCTCATGATGGCGATATCCAGCTTATCCCGAAGTATTTTTGCCTTAAGGAAATGAACAAAGTCGAGAACTTCGGAAAGAAGCGACTCAGGCACTTCTTCGATCTCGTTTATAAGCACCTCTTTTGTATTCATGTCGTTATCCTCGTCACTTAAATTCTTTGATTTTTTCTCTCCGGCACACAATTCCTTATAAGTATACCATCTGTTCTATGCATGTGTATATTCTCTATTCTTTTGAAACCGTCTTCCGGACGCTATTCTCGCACCGACGTTCGACGGATAACTCGCCGCATCTTTATGGTCAAGAGGCGGATAGCCATTAATTGCCTTGCATTCCCCGACACCCTTTGATAGCATTATGAAAGTTCGGGGCTGGAGATGGACGCAATGGAAAACAACTCCACCAGTTCGGTTTGCTCCACTGAGCGGTAGATCAGTTGCTATTGCCATGAGAAACGAGACAAATCTATTTCCCGAACATGCCGGAGTGATCGTATAGAAGAATTAGGAGGAGAGGTTGGAGAAAACCAGAGCCAACGGGAGCAAAAGATATAACGGAGCAAACGTCGGATTTGAGGCGCAGCTTTGGGCGGCTGCCGATACTTTGCGTGGCAGCATGGACGCTTCCGAGTACAAACACGTGGTCCTCGGGCTTATTTTTCTCAAGTATATCTCCGATGCTTTTGAGGAGCAACACGTGAAGCTGGAGGCGGAGAAATCGCAAGGGGCAGATCCGGAAGACCAGGACGAATACCGGGCGGTAAACATCTTCTGGGTGCCGCCTGAGGCGCGTTGGACGTACCTGAAGGCTCAGGCAAAACAATCCACCGTCGGCCGGCTCGTGGATGACGCCATGGCGGGCATCGAGCGGGACAATCCACAGCTTAAGAGCGTGCTGCCCAAGGAATACGCCCGGCCTGCCCTAGACAAACAGCGCCTCGGCCAACTTATCGACTTGGTGAGTAACATCAAGGTGGGCGACGAAGAAAGCCGCTCCAAAGATGTCCTTGGTCGGGTCTACGAATATTTCCTTTCACAGTTTGCGAGCGCTGAGGGCAAAAAGGGCGGTGAGTTCTACACCCCGCGCTGCGTCGTCAAGCTCCTGGTCGAAATGCTCGAACCTTACAAGGGCCGGGTGTACGACCCTTGTTGCGGCTCTTCGGGGATGTTCGTGCAATCGATCGAGTTCATCCGTGCCCATGCCAACGGTAACGGCAACGGAGGCAAGGCTAAGGGGGATATCAGCATCTACGGGCAGGAATCGAACTACACCACCTGGCGGCTGGCGAAGATGAACCTTGCTATTCGTGGTATCGACGGCCAGATTGCCCACGGCGATACCTTCCACAATGACCGCCACCTCGATCTCAGGGCAGACTTTATCCTCGCCAATCCGCCGTTCAACGTGAGCGACTGGCGCGGCGAGCTTTTGCGCGATGACAAGCGATGGCAATACGGCGTACCGCCCGCGGGCAACGCAAACTTCGCCTGGGTGCAGCACATAATCTACCACCTTGCGCCCAGCGGCCTTGCGGGCTTTGTCCTCGCTAACGGCTCCATGTCGTCCAACCAATCCGGTGAGGGTGAGATTCGCAAGAACATCGTAGAGGCGGACCTGGTGGATTGCATGGTGGCACTGCCGGGCCAACTCTTCTACTCGACGCAGATCCCCGCGTGTCTCTGGTTCCTCGCCCGCGACAGGAAAAACGGCCGCTTCCGCGACCGTCGCGGCCAGATCCTTTTCATCGACGCCCGAAAACTCGGACAACTCGTAGACCGCACCCACCGCCACCTGACAGATGAGGAAGTCACACGCATCGCGAGCACCTACCATGCATGGCGCGGAGAAAAGGATGCCGGTGCGTATGAGGACGTTCCCGGCTTATGCAAAAGTACCACACTCGAAGAGATCAGAAAGAACGGCCACGTGCTCACCCCCGGCCGTTACGTGGGCGCGGAGGCGCTGGAAGAAGACGGTGAACCGTTCGAGAAAAAGATGAACCGGCTCGTGGAGACGTTGCGGCAGCAGCAGGCCGAGGCCGCGAATCTGGATGCCACCATCGCCGCCAACCTTGAGGAGCTTGGGTATGGCCAGTGAATGGATCCATACCACCGTAGGGGCGCAGATCACACTGCAACGTGGGCTCGATATTACAAAGACTGAACAGCGAAAGGGTCCGGTGCCTGTGATTTCCTCGGGTGGGGTCTCCAGTTATCACGACAGGCCCGCTGCCACTGGTCCCGGAGTCGTTCTTGGTCGAAAGGGTGTTGTCGGAAGCGTCTACTTCGTTTCGTCAGATTATTGGCCACATGACACGACGCTTTGGGTCAAAGACTTCCATCGAAACGAGCCGCGATTCGTCTACTATTTCTTCCGATGGATAGCTCCTCGCATCGCAACTATGGACGTAGGTTCAGCAAACCCGACGCTGAATCGAAATCATGTCCATCCGATGGAAATACTATGGCCTCCGCGAGTAGATGAGCAACGCGCCATTGCCCACATTCTCGGAACACTGGACGACAAGATCGAGATGAACCGGCGGATGAACGAGACGCTGGAGGCAATGGCTCGCGCCCTTTTCAAGGCTTGGTTTATTGACTTCGACCCCGTTCGCGCCAAGGCCGAAGGCCGCGATCCCGGCCTGTCCAGAGAAATCGCCGACCTCTTCCCCGATCGCTTCGTGGATTCGGAGGTGGGTGAGATTCCGGCGGGGTGGGAGATAGCCCCGTTGCCTGAAGTCATCGATGTTAACCCGACCCGCACACTCCGTAAGGGTGACGTGGCGCCTTACCTCGACATGGCCAATATGCCGACGCGGGTTCACTCACCAGACGTGGTGATCGAACGGCCATTCGGTTCGGGAATGCGATTCGTGAACGGTGACACACTGGTTGCGCGCATCACTCCGTGCCTGGAGAATGGCAAGACCGCCTATGTCGACTTTCTGAAGCCGGGGCAGGTCGGCTGGGGTTCAACCGAGTACATAGTCCTACGGCCTAAGCCCCCGCTCCCAGACGAGTTCGCGTACTGTCTCGCGCGTAGCGACGGATTACGCGAGTTCGCAGTCCAGAGCATGACGGGTTCGAGTGGACGCCAGCGCGTTCCTACCGAATCTCTGTCCCACTATCTGCTGGCGGTTCCACCGCCCTTGATCTCGAAGCGCTTCGGAGTATTCGTCCGAACACTTTTTGCTCGCTCCAGTGGTACAGCTTGTGAATCCCGTACCCTCGCCGCCGTGCGCGATACGCTACTGCCGAAACTTATCTCCGGTGAATTACGAGTGAAAGACGTGGAGGGGTTGTCATGTCCGACATAGACCTCACCCAAGCTGAAGCGGATTTGTTGATTGCCATGGAAAAACACCGCGCAAATGATGACCAATGGGAATATCCCGATTTTGGCGGATCAATCAGTATTCCCTTGATTTCGCCCGATCGGCGCGAGAACTTCTTTCTGGATCTTTACAGAGGTAGGATTGATCTTCAGAAGGGGACGTATCAGAACAGATCGAGACAGGTCATTGTTCTCGTACGTCTCGATTTTGGCGGGCAGCCTCACCGTAATCCCGACGGTGAAGAGGTTCCCGCTCCTCATCTCCACGTTTTTCGTGAGGGTTTCGCGGACAAATGGGCTGTTCCAGCCCCTCTTGACTCGTTCCCACACCTGGGCACAAATCTCTGGGAGACGCTCAACGATTTCATGATATTCTGCAACGTGACAAAACAGCCGTTGATCCAAAAGGGGTTGTGGACATGATCGATGAAGTGCAAAAGCTGCTGGACCAATACTGGCTGTGGCTGAAAGATAAAACGACGCTTCGCGAGATCGAGGACTGGATAGAGATCACCACGCCTTACCTCGACCGGCACAACGACTATATGCAGATATACGCAAAGCGACAAAACGGCGGTTTCATTCTTACCGATGACGGGTACACCATCGGAGATCTTCAGCGTTCGGGGTGTGAACTGGAAAGCAGAAAGAAAAAAGACCTCCTCGGAATTACCCTCAACGGTTTCGGAGTAAAACTTGAGGGCGACTCCCTCACCGTCCGCGCATCAAGAGATAATTTCGCCCTGAAAAAGCATAACCTCGTCCAGGCTATGCTGGCAATAAATGACCTCTTCTATCTTGCTGCACCCGTCGTTGCAAGTCTTTTTTTGGAAGATGTGACCCTGTGGCTCGATGCCAACGATATTCGCTACACTCCGAAGGTGAAATTCACCGGCAAGAGCGGGTACGATCACCTCTTTGATTTCGTCATCCCTGCCTCAAAGAAGCAGCCGGAGAGAATACTCAGGGCTATCAACAGACCGAGCAGAGATATGGCGGAAGCTGTTGCATTTTCGTGGATCGACACAAAGGAAGTAAGGCCGCCCAATTCCAGGGCGTATGCGTTTCTGAACGATGCGGAACATATCGCCTCGCCCTCTGTAATCGACGCGCTGAGGAATTATGACGTTCATCCTGTCTTGTGGAGCGCCCGTCAAGATGTCGTGGGGGAATTGGCAGCATAGCGAGGGAATGAACGCATGAGCCGAATGTGAGGAGTTCACTAAATGCCAATGAGTGAATCCGCTGTTGAATCCGCCGCCCTTGCATGGTTTGAAAGCCTCGGATACGCGGTCAAACATGGCCCTGAGATGGCGCCGGGCGAGCTTTTCGCCGAGCGTACCGACTACGGACAAGTTTTGCTGGAGCAACGGCTTCATGATGCCCTCGCGCGGCTCAATCCGCAGCTTCCGTCGGAAGCGGTGAACGATGCCTTCCGCAAGGTGACGCGGCCCGAAGGGCCGACACTGGAAGCGCGCAACCGTAACGTCCATCGGCTGATCGTTGACGGCGTGACGGTCGAGTATCGGATGCGCGATGGCTCCATCCGTGGAGCACAGGCGCAGGTGATCGACTTTGACGTCATGGATAATAACCACTGGTTGGTCGTCAATCAATTTACGGTGAGTGAGAACAAACACACTCGTCGCCCGGATGTGGTAATCTTCATCAACGGACTGCCGCTTGCCATAATCGAGCTTAAGAACGCCGCTGACGAGGATACTACCATCTGGTCGGCCTTCGAGCAGTTCCAGACTTATAAGGCGGAGCTGCCGGGCCTTTTTGCATTCAATGCGTTGCTCGTTGTTTCTGACGGTATCGAGGGGCGTATCGGTACTTTCACCGCAGGCCGGGAATGGTTCAAACCCTGGCGTACCATCTCGGGAGAAAAGCTGGCAGACCCCTATATGCCGGAATTACAGGTCATAATTGAGGGCGTATTTGAGAAACGGCGCCTCCTCGATTTGATCAGACACTTTACTGTTTTCGAGGACTCGGGCGACGGGCTCCTCCTTAAGAAGATGGCGGGATATCACCAGTTCCACGCGGTAAGCGTGGCCGTGGGTGAGACGCTTCGCGCAGCACGGCTTCAGGTTGGTGACCGTGTGGTCGAGCAGCAGGGCGGCTACGAGGCAGGCCGGCGACACGGCGGCGATCCTGGGGACCGGCGTATCGGCGTTGTGTGGCACACCCAGGGGTCCGGGAAGAGCCTGACCATGGCCTTCTACGCAGGACGTATGATCAGGGAACCGGCCATGGCAAACCCAACGATTGTCGTTCTTACCGACCGCAACGATCTCGACGACCAGCTTTTTGGGACCTTCTCACGGTGTCAGGACCTGTTACACCAGCCTCCGGTGCAGGCTGAAAACCGGGCTGACCTGCGCAACAAACTGTCAGCGGCCTCAGGTGGCGTGGTTTTCACCACCATTCAGAAATTCCTGCCCGAAGAAAAAGGTGACCGCCATCCGGTACTCTCGGAGCGGCGCAACATCGTCGTGATCGCTGATGAGGCCCATCGCAGCCAGTATGATTTTATTAGGGGCTTTGCCCGGCACATGCGGGACGCCTTGCCCAATGCGTCCTTCATCGGCTTCACCGGTACCCCCATCGAGCTGACCGACAAAAACACCCGAGCAGTCTTCGGCGACTATATCAGCATCTACGACATCCAGCGGGCGGTAGAGGACAAGGCGACTGTGCCGATCTACTATGAAAGCCGGCTTGCGAAGCTGGAATTGGACGAGGCGGAGCGGCCGCACATTGATCCTCATTTCGAGGAAGTGACCGAGGGTGAGGAGGTCGAGCGTAAGGAGAAGCTGAAAAGCAAGTGGGCGCAGCTTGAGGCTGTCGTCGGGTCGGAAAAGCGCCTGAGGCTCGTGGCTGAGGACATTGTAGACCAGTTTGAGGATCGGCTCTCGGCTATGGACGGCAAGGCGATGGTGGTTTGCATGAGCCGGCGTATCTGCATGGAATTGCACGACGAGCTCATCAAGCTCCGCCCGGAATGGTACCATGAGGATGACGACAAGGGTATGCTCAAAGTCGTGATGACCGGCAACGCATCAGAGGGTCCAAGGGTGGCCCAACATGCCCGCAACAAATCGCGCCGCGAGACACTTGCCAATCGATTCCGTGACGCCGGGGACCCGATGAAGATAGTGATAGTCCGGGACATGTGGCTCACCGGCTTCGATGCGCCACCCCTCCACACTATGTACGTGGACAAACCCATGCGTGGGCACGGGCTGATGCAGGCAATTGCGCGGGTAAACCGCGTTTTTCGCGACAAGCCCGGCGGGCTGGTGGTGGACTACCTGGGACTTGCCCACGAATTAAAGGCCGCCCTTTCCACTTATACGGAAAGCGGCGGTACCGGAAAAACAGCCATTTATCAGCAGGAAGCAGTCGCGGCAATGCTTGAGAAGCATGAGGTCTGCTGCGGTCTGTTCCATGGGTTTAACTGGTCTATGTGGGTGACAGGGACCCCTGCCGAGCGATTAGGTCTCTTGCCTCCGGCACAGGAACACATTTTGGGTCAGGAGGATGGAAAGAGCAGGCTTCTTCGGGCCGTACAGGAATTATCGCAGGCGTTCGCCCTTGCAGTGCCGCACGAAGAGGCGCTGCGCATCCGGGATGACGTCGCTTTTTTTCAGGCGGTGCGGGCAAGCATAGCCAAGCGCGCGCCAGGCGAGGCAAAGACCGAGGAAGAACTCGATCATGCGGTGCGCCAGATCGTTTCGCGTGCCGTCGCATCCGAAGGCGTAATAGACATTTTTGCCGCCGCAGGTCTGAAGAAGCCGGACATCTCGATTCTTTCAGAGGAGTTTTTGGCCGAGGTCAATGGGATGCCTCAGCGCAACCTAGCCGTCGAGTTGCTCCGCAAATTGCTTTCCGGCGAGATCCGCTCCAAACGGCGCAAAAACGTGGTTCAGGCAAGATCCTTTGCCGAGATGCTGGAACAG
This sequence comes from uncultured delta proteobacterium, assembly GCA_963768735.1. Lineage (GTDB taxonomy): Bacteria > Desulfobacterota > Syntrophorhabdia > Syntrophorhabdales > WCHB1-27 > BOG-1155. The sequence goes on from CAVYJH010000003.1 coordinate 1,493,563, forward strand.
ACCATCCGCCGCTACCAAAACCGCGCCATTGAAGCGGCTCAGGTGATCGAAGAATTAATTGGGCTAGCCAGACAGATGCGAGAGGCGAACGCGCGCGGAGAGCTGTTGGGGTTGACGGAAGAGGAAGTTGCTTTTTATGATGCGCTGGAGACTAACGACAGCGCAGTGAAGGTGTTGGGCGACGACGTCCTTAAGACCATCGCTCGGGAACTGGTCAAGACAGTACGTGCCAACGTCGCCATCGACTGGACCGTGCGGGAGAATGTGCGTGCGCAATTGCGCGTCCTGGTGAAGCGAATACTGCGTAAGTATGGCTACCCGCCAGACAAGCAGGAAAAGGCAACACAGACAGTGCTGGAGCAGGCGGAGGTACTTTCCCAGGATTGGGCGGCATGAATCGCCGCAATAGAGTCCGATAAAGGGGTGAGCCTACGGACAACGATGGCACGGTCGACACCATCATCAGGAAGGAAGCAAGTTCTGGCAGGGTGAGCTATAGCGATCCCATGGTGCTTCATGAATCTAAAGTCCAGAGAATCGTTCTAGTGCCGATTTATGTGCCAAGGAGCGAGGGCACCGACCTTGCCGTTAAGATCGTAACATACCGTAAGAAGCCGCCGTTAGACTGGGTTCTGCAAGAGGAGAAGTCCATTTCTCTCAAAGAATCTGCGGCTCGTAAACTTCTCAAAGGGCTCAAGGAATATTTAGCGGTTGCGGAAGAGGATTCCGACGGGAGCTATATTCTTATCCGTGTGACCGAAGGGACCGCTCAGATAGGGACCCATGACCCCGCTGCCGTCGCTTCAGCTCTGACAAAGGTTCTAAGTTCCGAAGATATAATCCAGCATCTGGCTGACACAGAACTGAGCGAGGAACTTATAAATGCGTTCCGTGGCGCTATTCGTCTTTCTGAGATGCGATCCGCTGTAACGCAGTTGAGACAGCACCTGGAGGCAGGGGACAATTCGGAAAGTACCTATCAAACGTGGTGTCAAACACACACTTGGGCCTTTGGCAGTGCATATGTCATGCGCGACGAAGTACGGGAGATTTCACCGGGGGATCAACTCGACCTGCTGCTGCCCACTGTTATCTCTGGCTACAGGGACATCGTAGAGCTGAAACGGCCTGACATGGGGGTTCTCAACTACGACGAGCAACACAAGAACTATTACTTTTCTGCGGATGTGTCTCGTGCAATCGGTCAATGTCACCGCTATCTCGATGTTCTTCATGAAGTCGCCGCCAAAGGACTGAGAGACCATCCGGAGATAATTGCGTATCACCCCAGAGCCACCATTGTCATTGGGAGGTCAAACGGCTGGCCTCTCAAACAACTCAGGGCTCTACATGGCTTGAACCATCGGCTTTCAGGCGTCACCATAATGACCTACGATCAGCTCATGGCTCAAGGAGAGCGCCTGATTGAAGTTCTCAGTGCGCAAGCTCCGAGCCAAGAGGAGCCCGAGGACTTCCTAAGCCCGTGGGACGATGAGGATATACCCTTGTAGCGGCACCGTATTCATCTTGTGGAGATACGGATTTTTCACCAGTATCAGCCGAGGAAGGAGACTAGGATGGCCAAAAATTACTGGGTTGTCGGGGCAAACTGGAGCGGTGACGATATGTATACGACATTCATCGATCGAGGTTACTGGGAAATGGGATACGATGACAAGCAACAACCCAATTACGCGGAACGAAGGAAGGGGATGAAAAAGGGCGACCGGATCGCCATCAAATCGATGTTGGGGCAAGGTTCTCCAAACATCCGCATCCGAGCGATAGGCAGAATAAAGGAAATAGATGACGATGACGGACGAGTATACGTTAACTGGACTCTCAGAAGAATGAACCGCGAGGTGCCGAGCAAGGGCTGTTACGGAACGATCCACGGCCCCTTCACAAGTAAGGGTGACAGCGATTGGGTAGGAAAGGTGTTCAGGATTTGAAAACTTAAAGGCCGTGCCTTTGCTACTGGATGAGGGGGGCTCACGGGTCACATCTTTATCCTTGCGTTAAAACATCAGTTGGCAAGGGGTGCGACCGGCCATCTTCATTTCTTTCACCGGGCACACAAATACATTGACGGCGGCCAGGCGATTATTCTCACGCTTTCCAGGGGTTACCTGGTTATGCAAGTTTCTTTTGTCTTCTGATGATTTCTGCCAGCGATCTCAATGCCTGATTTACAGAGTCGTGGTCAGGGAAAACTTCCGCAACGTCCGGCTCGATGACCACAACGTTCGTTCCCTCCTCATATCGCTTTGCATACTTCCCCTGAACGCCCTTGCTGAAATCATATTCTTCAAGCATGTTCGGATCCTTTTGCATTCTCTTCATATTGTTCCCTTTACTTTTTGGATGCCTTTCTTGCGCTGATCAGCCTGATATTGCCGCCTCTTTCCGTATGAACAACTACCAGAAGACGGTTTCTGTGAGAACTTCCGATTAAAAACGAATCTGTCTTCTTGCTCGGAATGCAGTGGATCGTAAATAGCCAGTGACAACGTATCTCGAAAGGCCGTGCTTGCTTCGTCAAAAGAAACACCGTGCGTTTCAACATTCTCTTTCGCCTTCTTCGGGTCCCATTCAAAGAGAAGCACTCGTTATCCCTCAGAACTTCATTATAGCACGCTTGCCAATGTTCGACAATCCAGACATTCCTCCTTCCATTTTTGAAGAGCTGTCAGTCAACACCCCGATCCACCGCGCCTTCACTTCTTTCACCGGGCACACAAATACATTGACGGCGGCCAGGCGATTATCTTTTAATGCTTTCCCAGGATTATCATCCGTCCCTCGCTGCTTTCATATGCGGCTGACGATGGGGCTCACCCACGGGCCTCTTCCCGGCCGATTGGGTGTATCCCCCCTGGTTATGCAGGTTTTGGCGCCTTCCGATGCTTTGCGCTCCCCAATATCGCTTCAGGATGCTCGGCGGCAACCCTCAACAGCACACGGGCCGGCCCCTCCGGCCTCCGACGGCCCTGCTCCCAGTTGCGGAGCGTGGCAACACTTATCCCGAGGAGAGAAGCGAACTTATCTTGAGATAGGGCATAGCGTTCGCGTATGCTCCGTACTTCGAGGTCAGCGAACTCGGTGCTGCGTGAAGCCTCCATTTTCCCCTTGACGATTGCGCCGCCCTGCTTGACGCTCTCAATCAGTTCTTCGAATAGCTCTTTTTTCATAAATACTCCCTTTCTACGACCTTTTTGATTTGTCTTAGCTGCTCGGCAGTCAGGTCATCTTGTTCGCTCTTCGGATAGGCGTAGAGAAGAAGGCATAGTCTTTCCGGCATCCGGTCTGTTGACCAGATGAATCTGCAGCAGCCGGTACTCTTCGTCAGGTATCAGTTTCTGAATCCGTCTTGTAAATATCGGGGTTTCGATGATAACCATAATCCATCATACGCCAATGGACTATAAAACACAAGTCGCTTAGTATTCGGTCGGTGGCACAACCGCGACCGCGTCAGGGACGTAAGTAGACGCGCTTCCTCTCGAACGGCGGCTCGATGACAAAGGGGTGGGGCGCTGCCTCGTACTTCCGCATGACGGTTTTGTCGGCGGGCGGCGGCGTCTCGAAAATATAGGAGTGGACGCGCTTGCCTTTGAGGAGGCACTCAGCACACTCCTTGTCTCTGATGACGCAGACGATGCGCCTGAAGGCAGCGCCGAAGCCGCTTCTCAGGGTCGAGCCATTGTAGGGGGGGGCAGGACGAGGGGTTTCAGAAAAACTGATCCCAAAAATGTGCGCTGACGATGCGGAGAAGGTTCTTTCCCGGGCCGGAGAGGTTTTTGATGGAGTATGCATAGGAAGCGGTGCGAACTTGGGGAGTGTTGCCGGTCTCCGTGTTATGCTATAATAGAGGCCGGAACCAGAGCATGCACGAGTTGACCCTTACGCAAAATATCATAGATATCGCCCTGCATGAAGCGCAGGACCGCAGGATTTTGGGGATCAATCTGGTTATCGGGGAGCTTTCCAGCGTTGTCGAGGAGTCGATCAGGTTTTGCTTCGACGTGATTTCGAAGGATACCCCCGCAGAAGGCGCCCGTCTTTCCGTGACGAGGGTCCCCGCCGTGATACGATGCGCCTGTTGCTCCAATACCTTCGGTATGGAGAGGGACGGCCTTTGCCCTCAATGTGGAAAACGCGGCGGGGAAGTGACCGCCGGGAGAGAGTTCTATATGGAAAGTATAGAGGTGGAGGACTAGACGATGAAGATCAACGTGGTAAAGAACATCCTGGACGCAAACGAGCAGATGGCTGCGGAGAACAAGCTCCTCTTCGAGAAGCAGGGTATCGTCGCCGTCAATATCATGGCGTCTCCGGGCGCGGGGAAGACAAGCCTCATACTGAGGACTATAGAAGATCTGGGAGAGCCTATAGCGGTCATCGAGGGAGACATAGCCTCCACGTTCGATGCGGAAAAGGTGGGTGAAAAACATGTGCCCGTTGTCCAGATCAACACAGGAGGGGCGTGTCATCTCGACGCAGCCATGATAAAGACCTCACTTAAAAAGCTCGTCGTCGACAAGGCGAAGTACCTGTTTATCGAGAATGTGGGGAACCTGGTCTGTCCGGCCGAGTTCGTGCTGGGGGAGAAGGTGCGGGTCCTCGTCGCGTCGGTGCCGGAGGGGGACGACAAACCCTTCAAGTATCCCGGCATGTTCAGTACCGTTCAGGCGGTTGTGCTGAACAAGATGGACGTACTGCCCTATATCGATTTCAACGTGGCCCGCTTCATGGAAGGCGTGGCTGCGGTCAATCCCAAAGCCCCTGTTTTCCAGGTCTCATGCCGCACCAAGGAGGGGCTCCCGGGTTGGATAGACTGGCTGAAAACGATCAAGTCCTGAAACGCCTCTTTGTTCGCGGGGTCGTCCAGGGCGTCGGCTTCCGCCCCTTCATTTTCAGACTTGCCAAAGAGCACGGCCTCAAGGGCTGGGTCATCAATACGAGCAGCGCCGTTGAGATAGAGGTCGAGGGAAAGAGTGCGGAAGTGGACGCCTTCATCGCGCGCGTCACGCGTGACGCGCCGCCCAGGGCCCGTATAGAGGGCGTTGAGGTGGCCGAAGGGAAACCCGTCGCCTATCACGGATTTACGATACGGGAGAGCCGGCCGGATGAGGGCTACCAGCTCATCTCACCCGACATCGCCACCTGCGGCGACTGCGTCCGCGAGTTATTCGACCCTGGCGACAGGAGATATCGCTACCCTTTTACCAACTGTACGAATTGCGGCCCCAGGTTTACTATCATCACGGACATCCCCTACGACAGGCCATACACGACCATGGCGTCTTTCCATATGTGCGACCGATGCCTGAGCGAATACGCCGATCCCCTGAACCGCCGCTTCCACGCGCAGCCGAATGCCTGCCCCGTATGCGGGCCTAAGGTATGGCTGGAGGACGCGCGGGGGCAGGTGATGGCATGCGATGACCCTATCGGCGAGACGGCATCTCTGCTGGGGCGGGGCGCGATTGTCGCGCTCAAGGGCCTCGGCGGTTTTCAGCTCGCCTGCGATGCCACGGATGCGGGTGCCGTCAGGCGTTTACGGGAGAGGAAGAGAAGGCCCCACAAGCCCTTTGCGCTGATGGTGCAGGATCTGGAAGAGGTGCGACGCTACTGCCTCGTCGACGATGAGGAGGCGCTTCTCCTGAGCACGCCGGAAGCGCCTATCGTGCTTCTCCTGCGCAGGGATGCCTTGTCCGTGTCGCCTGCCGTGGCCCCCGGAAACCGGTATCTGGGCGTCATGCTGCCGTATACGCCGATCCACCACCTCCTGCTCCGTGGTTTTTGCAAGCCCCTCGTCATGACGAGCGGCAATCTGTCAGAGGAGCCGATCGCAAAAGATAATGAAGAGGCAAGACTCCGGCTCGGGCCGCTTGCCGACTATTTCCTCTTCCATAACAGGGATATCCATTCGCGCTACGACGACAGCGTCTCCCGCGTCCGTGGCCGCACGGCCGAGGCGATCAGGAGGGCGAGGAGCTATGCCCCGGATCCTGTGAAGCTCCCCTTTAAGACCAGGCCCATCCTCGCAACAGGCGCCGCAGAGAAGAATACCTTCTGCGTTACCCGGGATGAGTTTGCCTTTCTCAGCCAGCACATCGGCGACCTTGAAAACCTGGATACCCTCGAACAGTTTATTGCCACCATCGATCTCTACAAGAGGCTTTTCCGCGTCACCCCCGAGGTTGTGGCCCACGACCTCCATCCTGACTACCTTTCCACCCGCTATGCCAGGCAGTTCGAAGGCGTGCTCCCCCTTGTGGGCGTGCAGCACCACCATGCGCACGTTGCCTCCTGCATGGCGGAGCACGGCCTGCTCGGTCCGGTCATCGGTGTCGCTTTCGACGGATCGGGCTTCGGCCCGGACGGGTCGGTCTGGGGGGGCGAATTCCTCATCAGTACCTATGCGGGTTTCCACAGGGCGGCCTTTCTTGAGCAGATGCCCCTTCCGGGCGGAGAGGTCTCCATAAGAAAACCCTATCGCCTCGCCTTCGCGTACTTTTGCGCCCTGGGAGGCGAGATGCCCGATCTCCCCTCCCTTGCCGAAATACCGGCTGAAGAACGGGAGATTATCGCGACCCAGATCGCACAACGGATAAATACGCCTCTCACCTCGTCCTGCGGCCGTCTCTTCGACGCGGTCGCCGCCCTTTTGAACCTGCAAAGGACGATTACTTTCGAGGGACAGGCAGCGATCGGCCTCGAGATGGTCGCGGCCCAGGCCGGCCCCGATAGGTCGTATCCCTTCTCGATAGAGCAGGCGGACGGCCCCTTTCAGGTGAGGCTTGGAGAGATCTTACACGCCATCGCCGCAGATTTGGTGAAGGGGGTGGGCGTCCCGGAGATCGCGTTGCGGTTTCACCACACCGTGGCGCACATCATCCGGCGTGTCTCCCTTCTTCTTTCGAAAGAGACAGGTATAAAGACGGTCGTCCTGAGCGGCGGGTGTTTTCAGAACAAGCTCCTTGCGGACCTGACCGTCGGCCTGCTTAAGGCCTCCGGCCTGACGTGCGTTACCCACCGGCAGGTACCCTGCAACGACGGCGGTATAGCCCTCGGTCAGGCAGTTGTGGCGCACGCCCTCGCACCTGCGCTCATGTAGCCAAGGGTGCTTTTTGCGCGACCCGGACGAGCGGCCTGGTAACATCAACCGCGGCTGCCGGAGCGGCCGACCTTGCCGCCGCCCTTATCCTTGCCCTTGGCGAGCTTGTTGTAGAGGGTCTTCCTGCTGACGCCGAGGAGACGGGCTGCTTCGCTCTTATTGCCCATGACGGACTGGAGTGTTTTTTCGATATGCTGTTCTTCCAACCGCGAGAGCTTCAAGGCGCGGCTCTTCTGTGCCTCCGGCCACCTCTCGCTCTGGCCGGAGGTGGGGATGCCCTCCTGGATGCCTTCCGGAAAATCGTCGACGACGATCTCTCCACGGGAGCCGCTCAAAAGAAGGGACCTCTCGATCACGTTTGCCAGTTCCCTCACGTTTCCGGGCCATTCGTAGGAGATGAGCCACTCCGCCGCCTGTGGGGACAGCCGCTTTTTCTTGCCGCCCCTGCTGAATTTATCGAGAAAATAGTCGGCCAGTAGTGGGATGTCGCTCTTTCTTTCCCGCAGTGGAGGGAGGTGGATGGTAAAGCCGTTGATCCTGAAGAACAGGTCCTTCCGGAACAGGCCCTGTTCGATCCTGCTCTTCAGGTCCTTGTTCGTTGCGAATATGAAGCGGGTGTCCACCTTTGTCGCTTTCGTGGCGCCCAGCTTCATGAAAGTGCCCGTTTCTAGGGCTCTCAGTATCTTGGCCTGTATGGTCAGTCCCATGTCGCCCACTTCGTCTATGAAGAAGGTCCCGTTGTGCGCGATCTCCAGGAGCCCGAGCTTGTCGGCATGGGCGCCCGTAAAGGCCCCTTTCCTGTAGCCGAAGAGCTCGCTCTCGAGGATGCTTTCCTGGAGGGCGCTGGCATTGATCGGGACAAAGGGATTTCCCGAGCGTCCCGAGAGGTTGTGGATGGCCTTGGCCGCAACCTCTTTGCCCACGCCTGTTTCACCGAGGATGAGCACAGGCGTGCCGGAGGCGGCGACCACGGATATGAGCTCCTTCACCTTCATGGCCTGCCTGCTTTCACCGACGAAATCGTCGTGGGCGCCGACCCTGTGGAGGTGCTCCTCCAGGACGGTGTTCTTCTCCTTCAGAGTCTTGTTCTCATGGGCCTTCAGTATTATCTTCTCCAGTTCGGCGATCTTGCACGGCTTCGTGAGGTAATCGTAAGCCCCGTGCTTCATGGACCTGATTGCGGTGTCGATGGAGGCGTTGCCTGTCAGCATTACTACCTCGATGGTAGGCTCCATCTGCTTCATCTTGAGGACGAGTTCAACCCCATCGAGGTCGGGCAGCTTGATGTCGAGAACGGCGACGTCGAAACATTCCTCACTCATCAGGGAGAGTGCTTGCCCGGCGGTGGCGGCCGTTGCGACCCGCATACCCTTCTCCGTCAACTGTTTCTTGAAAGCGTTGGTGAGTTGCACCTCGTCGTCGACGATGAGGACCCTTGTCATAACTCGTCTGCCTCCTCACCCCCGGCCGGTCCCAGTTTATTGAGGGTGACCAGGAAGGTGGATCCCTTTCCCGGTTTGCTCTCCGCACTCACGCTCCCTCCTGCATGGGTCAGGAACTCCCGGCAGAGTGAGAGGCCGAGGCCAACGCCCCTTTTCGATTCCTTTGTCGTGAAGAATGGTTCGAATACGCATTTCAGGATGGGGGCGGGAATGCCGATTCCGTTGTCCTGTACGGCGACGAACACCCGGTTATCCCTCGAGAAGGTCTTTATCCGTATGGTCGGATCCATCCTTCCCTCGACCGCATCGCACGCATTACTTATCAGGTTCAGGAAAACCTGCCGGAGCGCACTCGTGTTACCCCTGACGAGAGACAGACGCGAAAATTGCTTGATGATCCGGACCTCGGATTTGGCGGGGTCCGTGAATTCGATTATGCTGTCGAGCAATGCGTTGATATCAATTTCCGTGACCTCCAGTCCCCCTTTCCATGGCAGGTTGAGAATGCTGCCCGTCACGTCCTTGCAGCGGAATGCCTGGGCCTCGATAATAGCCAGATAGTCTTTCAGCTCATCCAGCCGGGCCGAATTCGGGGTCGATTTCTCAAGCGACTTGAGGCAGTTGTCTGCAAGCTCCACGTGCGCAACAAGCGTGGCCAGAGGGTTGTTCAGCTCGTGGGCGATACCCGCCGCCAACTTGCCCACGGCGGAGATGCGTGCCTCCTGCATGAGCCGCGCCCGTGTCTCGACCCGGTCCGTTGTCTCTTCTATGATGCAAAGGAGACCCTCGATCGTCCCGTCCTTTGCCTTAAGGGGGACCCCCTTGAAGTCCAGGAAGACGTTTCTGTCACCCGCATACGTAATGAAAGGGAAATCCCAGAGCTGAAACGGCACTCCCCGCAGACCTCGCTCGATATGCGCGGCTAGTCCGGACTTTATCGTATACTTGTTCTTCAACCAGTTGAACCCGATCAGTTTCTTCTCCGCCTTGGGACCCAGGCCCGAGAGGGCCCCCAGCCTTGGATTGACGCTAGTGAATACGCCGTTCCTGTCAAGCGTGAAGATCGCTACGGGGGCGTTTGCGATGATAGCCTTGTTAAACTCGCTCAGGCGGAGGAATTCATCGTCCCCCCCTCTTGTTGCGTCAGGCCCTGGGCGGAATCCTCGTCGAAGAGGGCCTTCCTTTGCACGGGTCTCCCCGAGGGGAGGGATAAGTTTTTTTTCGCTTTGCCGTTCAATTCATGAACCCCTTTTGTCCGTCCCGTGCATGTCTCCCGGCCGCCGCGCCTGCCTTCATGACACAAAGAAGCACGAGTGTAATTATTACACAAGTGGCGGTAAGGTGCAAGAGTCATTCACTTTTCGCGCCTTCCCTTCTCATCCCGGTTCTGCGGAAAACCAATCGTATTGTATAATACTTACCCGGTGACTTGGTAGGTGAAAGTGCGGAAAACCCGAAAAACTCCCGTTATTGCGCGCCCCATGGCCCGGCGCCGGGTATGGTACGCAACTTGCTTTGACTATTCAACTCGGCAATGGAGTAAGCAGGGAGGCGATTGATGCGTACGAGCTTGTGCCGGGCAGCAGGATTTAGAGTAGGGACCGCGGATGTATTCTTTAAAAGAATCGAAGTGCTCCCGAAATTGTGGTGAAAAGGCACGCGGGTTTTCGACCGAAGACATTCGGGCAATCAGAATTTGATTTTTTCAGGAGGATGATATGGAAGAACGTATCAAGCGGCTTCGCGAGATCAAGGCGCAGGCTGCCCTGGGGGGCGGTCAGGCCAAGATAGACAAAGAACACGAGAAGGGGAAGCTCAGCGCCCGTGAGCGGATCGACCTGCTGGTAGATCCGGGGAGCTTCAATGAGTTCAATATGCTGGTCAAATACCGGCTGGGCCAACCGGGAGACGGCATTGTCATCGGACACGGCACGATCGACGGACGGCGCGTCTGCGTCGGCGCCAATGACGGCACCGTACTAGGCGGCTCGGAAGGCTACATGAGCGGGAGAAAGCTTTACAAGATCCACGAAATGGCGCTCGAAATGGGTGTACCCGTTGTCATGTTGAAAGACTCTCCCGGCGCCCGCGTCGTCAGGCCGGAGATCATGGGCAGCGATGACCCTTACCGCGTGAGCGATGAGAAGTTCGGCGGGGTGGTCTTCTACATCAACACCAAGTTATCGGGCGTGGTGCCGCAGGTCACGGCGATCCTGGGCAATTGCACCGGCGGTTCCGTATATTCGCCCGCCTTGGCCGACTTCATCTATATGGTCGACGGCATTTCCCATATGTGCATCACCGGCCCGCGCGTCATTAAGTCCGTTATGCATCAGGACATTTCGCTTGAGGAGCTGGGCGGCGCCAAAGTCCATTGCCAGCTTACGGGCGTTGCCGATTTCCGCGTGAAGAGCGAGAAGGAGTGCATGGAGAGCATCAAGGTGCTCCTGTCGTATCTCCCGCAGAACTGCGATGCGCCGCCGGCAAGGAAGGACATGGGAGACGATCCGGAGCGGATGACCCATAAACTTGCCGACATAGTCCCGGAACAACCGACTCGCGGCTACGATATGCATCGGGTCATCAAGGAGGTTGTCGACAGTGGCGCCTTCTTTGAGGTGAAACGCGAGTTTGCCCCCGAAATCATCGTCGGTTTCGCGCGGCTCGACGGCCAGGTCGTAGGCATCGTGGCCAACCAGCCCATGGTGCACGCCGGATGCATGAGCGTAGACAGCTCGGACAAGCAGGCAAGGTTCATCCGTTTCTGCGACTGCTTCAATATCCCTATAGTGCTTCTCGTCGACACTCCCGGCTATCTGCCCGGCAAGGAGCAGGAACATACCGGCATTATCCGTCACGGCGCCAAGGTGCTTTATGCCCTGTCCGAAGCGGTCGTGCCGAAGGTGGCCATCCTCTTGAGAAAGGTTTACGGCGGGGCGGCCATCGGTATGGGCATACTTCCCGGTTTGGGCACCGACCTCGTCTTCGCGTGGCCGACTGCGGAGGTCGGCGCCATGGGAGCGGCACAGGCGGTAGAACTCTTCTATGCGCAGGACATCAAGGACGCACCCAACCCCGAAGAACTCCGGGCGGAGAAAGTCAAGACGTACGCTGACCTTTACGGCGATTCAATCACGCTGGCGTCACAGGTCACGTGGTTGCAGGACATCATCGAGCCGGCCGACACCAGGCGCTGTCTGATAAGATCCCTGAAACTGATCGGGACCAAGCGGACCAAGCCCTATCCAAAGCGGCATGGCAATATACCCCTTTAGGAGGCACCCATGAATTTCGAATTCACTGAAGAACAAGTCATGTTCCGCAAGATGGCGCGAGAGTTTGCGGAAAGGGAAATGATTCCTACTCTCAAGGATTGCGAGCGTGAAAAGAGAATCAACCATGATGTCATCAAGAAGCTGGCTTCGCTGGGCCTGATCGGGATGCACCTTCCCGACAAGTACGGCGGACTGGGATTGGACCTCGTGACGGCGTGCGTCGTGTGGGAGCAGCTCGAGCTGGGCGAGCTGGACGCAGACGCTGACCTCCATAGCCTCGGGCGTGCTCGCGGGCACAATCCTTTCCAGGGTGGCCAGTGAGGAGAACAGGCAGAAGTACGTGCCCCTTATATGCAAGGGCGAATTCAAGGCGGCTGTCGCCGCAGTCGAGCCGACCGCCGGCAGTGACGCGGGGGCCATTGAAACTATGGCGACCCTCGACGGCGACAGCTATGTGATCAATGGCAGCAAGGTCTTTATTACCGACGGCGGCATTGCGGATATGCTGGTCCTCCTGGTCCAGACCGACAAGAAGCTCGGTCCCAAGGGTCTGACCCTTATAACCGTACCCAAGGGGACGCCGGGTATGTCTGTTGCCGACGTCCATATGGTCGGCGACAGGGCAGGGGACATGGTCAACGCGTATTTCACCGACTGTCGTGTTCCAAAGGAGAATCTGCTCGGGGATATCGGGCGGGGGCTCCAGAACGCCCTGCTCGGGATCGACATGGCCCGCGTCTTCATCAGCGCGAGCGCTATCGGCATGGCCCAGTCCTGCCTCGATGCCTGCGTTAAGTATGCCAAAGAGCGCGTTCAGTTCGGGAGGCCCATCGGCAGCTTCCAATTGATTCAGGAGACGATTGCCCGCATGCAGGCAGAGATCCAGACGATCCGTTGGCAGGTCTATTATGCCGCCGATCTGAAGCAGCGGGGATTGCCTCACGGAAAAGAGCTCTCCGCGGCCAAGTGGCTTGCAACGGAATGTGCGGTAAAGACCTCCGCCGAGGCGATCAGGTTGCACGGCGCCTACGGCTGTAGCGACGAATACCCGATAGAGCACCACTATCGCGACTCGGTCATGGCCCAGATACTCGGGGGCACGACCGAGGTACACAAGCTGACTATCGGTCGTGAGCTGCTCGAAATCAATGCGATGAAATAGGCGCGGAATGGATGCGGGATTCGATGCCATTATTGTAGGTGCGGGACCAGCCGGCTGTGCCTGTGGCTATACTCTTGCCAAGGCAGGTCTTCAGGCTCTGATAGTCGAGCGCGGCAAGTTCGCGGGCGCAAAAAACACCTGGGGAGGCGCGCTTTTCGGACCGACGCTCTCCGAGCTAATCCCCGAGTTCTGGAAGGAAGCGCCCGTTGAGCGCATCGTCGCCGGCCGCAGGATATCATTTATGGCCGGCGCCGACTGCCTGAGCATTGATTACACCACCCCGGAATTCAGAGAGCCGCCTTACGACGGCTTTGTGCTGCTGCGGTCCAAGTTTGACCGCTGGTTTGCTGATAAGACCCAGCAGGCCGGGGCAATCGTCGCGCCGGGTCTCCAGGCCGACGACGTTATCCGGGAGGGAGGCCGCGTGACAGGCATCAAGGCCGGCGGCGACTCGATACCGGCGAATGTTGTCGTTGCCTGTGACGGCGTAAACTCGGTGCTGGCCCGTAAAGCCGGACTGGGGGCCGAACTCAAAGCCGTTGATGTGAAGCAGGGGGTTAAGGAGGTCCTCGCTTTGCCCCGCGAGGTCATCGATCAGCGTTTCGGCTTGTCCGGCGAAGAAGGCATGGCCTGGGAATTCGTAGGCTCCTGCACCGGGGGCCTACCCGGCGGCGCCTTTATTTACCCCAACAAGGAAAGCCTGTCGGTCGGTCTTGTCGTGCAGCTCAGCGCCCTGGCCGAAAAGGGAATCAAGGCAAACGACCTTCTTGAGGATTTCAAAAGGCATCCGGTAATAGCCAAGCTGGTGGCGGGCGCCAGCCTCGTCGAGTACTCGGCGCACCTCATCCCCGTCGCAGGGGTTCATATGATGCCGAAGCTTTACAGTGACGGCATGCTTGTGGCGGGTGATGCGGCGGCCCTGGTTATCGGCACCGGCCTCATACTGGAAGGAGCGAACCTGGCGATTGCATCGGGCGTCGAGGCAGCCCGGACAATCATCAGGGCGAAGGAGAAGGGTGATTATTCCGCTGCATCACTTGCCGCATATGAAGCGTCGTTGAGCAACAGTTATGTGCTCAAAGACCTCAAGACCTATAGCAAAGCCCCCCATTTCCTTGAAAACAAGCGTATCTACTCAACCTATCCCGAACTGGCGTGCGATTTTGCCCACAGGGTTTTCACGAGCGACGGCAAGCCCCGCAAACAGGTCTTTCAGCTTCTGAGAGATTCAATGAAAGGGAAGGTTTCTTTGGGACAGATTGCTCTTGATTTTATACGAGGAAGAGGCGCATTATGAAGATTGAAGATAAACTGGCCATCAATAAGTATGATATTGACCGTGATAGTCATATACGCATACAAGAGGAGACGTGCCGCTCATGCCCCGATCACCGTTGCGTCCCCGTCTGTCCTGCCGGGTGCTTCAGCCTGCGCGATGAAAGCGCTGTGTTTTCCTTCGAAGGGTGCCTCGAATGCGGGAGCTGTCGCCTTGTGTGCGAAAAAGGGGCGATCGACTGGACACTGCCCCGTCCAGGTTTAGGTATTTGCTATCAATACGGATAAGGAGATTCGCATGAACATCATAGTCTGCATGAAACAGGTGTATGACCCGGAGATTCCCCCGGCAAAATTCAAGGTTGACGCCGGGGCTCTCAAAGTAGTCCCCCCCGAGGGGATTCCCCCCGTCATCAACCCTTATGATGCCAACGCCGTTGAGCTTGCCCTCAAACTCAAGGATCAATACGGCGGTAAGGTAACTGTTCTCACGATAGGAGGCGGCGCTGTAGATGCAGTAAAACACGCATCCGCCATGGGTGCCGACGAAGGCTTTATCCTCTCCGACAGCGCTTTCGATGGGTCCGACAGCTTCTCCATCGCCGCAATTCTGACGGGAGCTATCAAGAAGGTGGGCACATTCGACCTTCTGCTCTTTGGCAGACAGGCAGCCGATTGGGACGAGGGCCTGGTGGGCTCGATCGTGGCCGAAAAGCTTGATTTGCCCCTTGTAACCCTTACAAAAGCTATCGAAATGGATGGACAGGAACTTCGCATTACCCGGGGCACTCTCTCAGGGGACCAGGTATTTGCAGTACCCGTCCCTGCCGCGGCGACGGTCGGCAGTGAGGCCGGCAAACCTCGGCTACCCTCCGGGTGGGGTATTATTCAGGCTGCGCGAAAACAGATTCCCCTCTGGAACGCAGCGGAAATCGGAGTCAGTGCGGGCGACGTGGGATCCGCTGCGGCGCGCCGCAGGCTGGTGAAGCTGTTTGTCCCGGAGAGAGGGCGCAACTGCGAGATTATCGCGGGCGGCACGCCTGAAGATACGGGCGTAAAGCTCGCGGACAGACTTAGAGAGGTGGGAATACTATGACAGACTCCAAGTGTGTGCTTGTCTGTGTCGAGACCGTCGGCGGCACATTGGCTAATGCATCCGCCGAACTCCTGAGCGGCGGAGCAAAGCTTGCCGCCGACCTGAAACAATCTTTGAGCGCGGTAATTATAGGTCCTGACGCGCAGGAAGCAGGCCCGGCGGTAATTTCAATGGGCGCGGACAGGGTCATGACGATCGCTGCCGCTCCTTTCCTCGACTCTACACCTGACTATTATGCGGGCCTTATCGCCACTATCTGCCGGACGGCCCAACCCTCCGTCGTAATCATGGTACAAGGAGAAATGGGACGTGACGTCGCCCCCAGGCTGGCAGCCAGGATGGATGCCGCCGTCACCATGGATTGCACCGGCCTTGCGATTGATCCGGAGACGACGGATCTGCTTGTGACAAAACCTGTGTACGGGGGGAATGCGGTCGCCGTCTGGGCATCACCACGCTTTCCTCATATAGTGACGCTGCGTCCGGGCTCTGTGCCGGCAGCGACGAGCGATCCGGCCAGAAAGGGCGAGGCGACAGTCGTCGAACCTACGGATGGCGCGGACGTCAGGACACGGCTTCTTCAGGCGGCGAAGGACGAATCGACGGGGGTGAAACTCGAAGACGCCAGGGTTGTCGTGGCCGGAGGCGCCGGTATGGGTAGCCCGGAGGGGCTCAAGGCGCTCGACGAGTTGGCCGAGATACTGGGAGGTGCCGTTGGAGTGACCCGTGTTCCCTGCGATCTGGGTTGGGTGCCCATCAGTATGGAAATAGGCCAGACAGGCCACATCGTGAGCCCTGATCTTTACATTGCCGTGGGTATCTCGGGGGCGCCGCAACATGTTGCCGGCTGCATGGGTTCAAAGACTATTGTTGCCATAAACCGGGATCCCGATGCGCATATCTTCAAAGAGTCAGATTTCGGCGTAGTGAGCGACTATCGTCAAATTCTCCCGACCTTCATCGAAAGGCTCAGATCGCTGAGAGGGAAATGATGGGAAGCGCTTAAAGAGTCGTGCGTTCTTTAGGGCGAGGCGTAGGGGGGAAGACGAGAAACGTCTTTCCCCCCAATAGCTTGTTCCTATGGGTGATGTTGCCCCTCGGATGGTCTTTCAGGCTCTTTGCGCCAAGAGCCATCCCGTGCTGATGTGGCCATGAGCCCAAGGAGCAGGGTAGCAATGAAGCATTATGGAGCGGGCCCGAAGGGAAGATTTTGGGAAGGGAATGGTGGGACGGAAGTGTGTGCGGCGGATCCCGTTTTGGTTTTTTGCAGAGAGAGAGCAGGTGGCACCAAAAGGGACATCTGTCGCTTTTTGGAACGTATAAAGTGATCCGGAATCGAATGCACGCGAATGAGAGGTCGGCGCGTGCCTTGACTTTCGGGAAGGAGGTGACTGGCATCCGATTTGCATATAGGGAAAACCACGACTCATAGGGGAATTTTGTAGGGGAATGCTTGTGCCCTGTGGAAGGGGCGCAACGGAACGTAAAATAGGGGGGGTCATGAAAACATCGACTTTTGTCAAGATTCTTGTTGCAGTTATATTCTGTTCTTTGTTGGCTGTCTCGACGCATGTGTGTGCCGCGGAAAAAGTGATAACAATTAAGGTGGCAAACTGGTTTCCCATCACCCATAAGCAGAGTGTTCTTCTGGATCAGTGGTGTAAGGAGCTGGAGAAGAAGACCGCCGGCAAGGTAAAGGTCAACTATTATCCGGGGGGCACGCTGGTCCCTGCCGCCCAAAGCTACGACGCGGTGACAAAGGGCATTTCGGATGTGGGTAACCATGTGCTCGGCTACACGCCGGGAAGGTTCCCCCTGACCGAAGTGATCGACCTGCCTCACGGGTATCCGAACAACACGGTGCCCACCCACCTGGCCAACGCGTTTTACGCCAAGTTCAAGCCAAAGGAATTCGAACAGGTGAAGGTGCTCTGGTTCCATTCTCAGGCCCCGGGGATCGTCCATACGAGGGCGGTACAGATCACGAAGCTGGAAGACCTGAAAGGGCTCAAGATGAGGACATACGGCTCTAACGCAAAATTGATGGGGCTGTTGGGTGGCGTGCCCGTGGCAATGCCCATGACCGACGTCTACGATGCCCTGTCGAGAGGCGTGGCGGATGGCCTCATGAGCTGCTACGAGGCGCTGGAAGGCTTCAGGATCGGCGAGCAGGTAAAGTATACGACGGAGAACTTCGGCACTTCCTACACGGCCTGTTTCGTCGTGGTGATGAACAAGGACAAGTGGAATTCCCTTCCGCCGGACGTGCAGAAGGTGATAGATGATATGATCCCTGAGTACATCGACAAGTACGCCGCCATGTGGGATGAGATCGAGAAGAGCGGCAGGGATTACATGGTAAAGCGGGGCGATAAGTTCACCACCCTTTCGAAAGCGGAAGAGGCCAGGTGGATCCAGAAGGCACAGCCCCTGTTCGACGATTATGTCAAGAGAATGAAAGATAAGAGCCTGCCGGGCGCGGAGGCCCTGAAGTTCGTCCGTGATTACCTGAAACCTTATAAGAAGTGAGCGGAGCATCGGGAGATAAGACGATGCAAGGGTTAAACAAAGGAATTTATAAAGTGGCAACGGTAATGGACGTGCTAGGGGGCGTCGTGCTCACCTTGATGATGCTCATCACGGTGATGGACGTCATCCTGCGCTTTTTCGGGAGGCCGATCACCGGCACTTATGAGCTCGTTTTCCTCGGAGGGGCCGTGGTGGTAGGAACTGCAATCCCCATGACGTCCTGGGAAGGCGGTCATGTGAACGTCGATTTGCTCCTGGAAAGCCTTACAGGGGTAACGCGGAAGGTGACCCTGGTTTTTACGAGACTATGCGGCATAGTCTTCTTTTTCCTCCTCGGCTGGAATCTCTTCCTCCAGGGAGTCGATCTCTACGAGAGACACGAGGTCTCCCTCACGCTCCACGTGCCCTACTATCCCGTGGCGTATATTCTGGGCGTCTGCGCTTTCGTCGAGTGCCTCGTGCTCCTGGCCGACCTCATCAACGCCATCCAGGGGGTGAGCCATGAGTGAGGCCGCGATAGGATGTATCTTTCTTTTGGCGCTGTTGGCCTTCTTTATGACCGGTATCGAGCTTGCCTTCGCCATGGGTATTATCGGCGTGGCGGGATTTGCGTACCTGGTTAATGTGAAGGCCGCCATGGGCCTAATGGCAAACGATTTTTTCGATGCCCTTGCCTCGTATGGATTGACGGTCATCCCGCTCTTCATCCTCATGGGACAGATCGCATTCAACGCGGGCATCGCGAAGCGGCTTTACGACTGTGCCCACAAGTTCCTCGGACATATTCCGGGGGGCCTGGCCATAGCCACGGTTGCCGGGGCAACTGCGTTCAAGGCGATATGCGGGTCGGTCGCCGCCACGGCGGCTACCTTTGCGAGCGTCGCTGTCCCTGAGATGACAAAATACGGCTACGCAAAGAAGCTGTCCACCGGGATCGTTGCTACCGTGGGCACCCTGGGTGTGCTCATACCGCCCAGCGTGGTGCTCATCATTTTCGGTATCATCACGCAGCTCTCCATAGGCAGGCTCTTCCTGGCAGGCCTTATCCCGGGGCTCCTCATCGCCTTTTTCTTTGTGGTGGTCATTCTCGGCTGGTGCAGGATAAATCCGGAACTGGGCCCCAAGAGCGAGAAATTCCCCTGGGGCGCGCGAATGAAGACGCTTCCCGAGATTATCTGGCCCATAGTGATTTTCTTCGTAATAATCATCGGCCTTATGAAGGGGGTATTCACCCCTACGGAAGCAGGCAGCATAGGTGCCTTCGCAGTGCTCCTTCTGTGCTTTTTCAAGAAAAACATCGACTTTCGCGGCTACGTGAAGTCTGTGAGGGAGGCCCTGAGAACGGCCTGTATGGTATTGTTGTTGATTGCGACGTCGAACATGCTCGGTCACTTTATCGCGGTGACGAATATCCCGAACGCCCTTGGCGAATGGGTGCTGGGCCTCCACATGCCGGCGGTGTTCATCATGGTCCTGATCTTCCTCATCTATCTGCTGGGGGGGTCGTTCATCGATGACCTTGCCTTCATGATCCTCGCCACGCCGATCTTCTTCCCCATCATGACGAAACTGGGGTACGACCCGCTTTTGATCGGGATCCTGGTGGCCCTCACCATATGTATCGGCTCCGTCATTCCTCCTGTTGCCATCTGCGTCTTCGTGGTGAAGAACATCACGAAGGTGCCGATGGGCGTGATTTATAGCGGGGTTTACCCCTTCCTGATCTCCCTCGTTGTAGTGGTGATCCTCGCTTTTATATTTCCTCAGATTGTGCTGTGGCTGCCGAATGCGCTTATGCCGTAAGGGGTGCATATGACTTTTGCATGAAAGATTTATACGCCGTCCTATGCATCGCCTGAACACGCGTGAGAGGGGCATGGAGATAGGGACGAGTGGAAAAGGAGAATAAATGATTATCGGTGATATGCTTACAAGAAATGCCAATAAATTTCCGGAAAAAATGGCGGTGGTTTTCGAAGACCGCTCCATGACCTTTCGCGTGTTGAACGATCGGGTAAACCGCTTGTCCCATGCCCTGCTTGACCGAGGGTTGAAAAAGGGCGACAGGGTGGGGGCTCTCGTCCATAATTGTCACCAGTTCATAGAAATATACTTCGCGTCGGCGAAGATCGGCGGTATCTTCTGCCCCTACAACAACCACTTGAGACAGCGGGAGCTGCAGGATATTCTCGATTACTCGACCCCTAAATTCCTTTTTCTGGACAGCGACTTCGCCGGGATGGTAAGCGAGCTTCGGCCTCAACTGGCCTCGACGGACACATATATATCGCTGAGTGAGCCGGCTCACCCGTTTATGGAAGACTACGAAATGCTTATCGCCGGAGGGCGAAGCGTGCAGCCGGCCGTTAAAGTGAGTGAAGACGATGTGTTGAGTATCATCTTCACCGCGGGCACGACCGGAAAACCAAAGGGGGCGATGCGGTCGCACAGGCACCTGATGTCCGACGCCACCGCGTCTGCCATCGACCTGAAAGTCGAATATGACGAACGGGTCCTGATAACCTTCCCCATGTACCACGTTGCCTGCGAAGACAACATCGTCCGCCATTCGTTATTACCTAATACAATCTATATAAAACGGGAAGGGGGGTTCAACCCCAGGGAGATTCTTGACTATATCTCAAAAGAGCGGATATCGAGGTGCCAGTTTGTTCCTACCATGATTCATAGCCTGCTTCAGGTGCCGAACGTGGATGATTACGATCTGAGCAGCTTGAAGTTGATCCTCTACGCAGGGTCATCCATGCCTGTAGAGTCTGCTTAAAAGGGCACTGACGCTTTTTCCGTGTGGTTTCGCGCAGTTGTATGGACAGACTGAGAGCGGCCCTTTCACTACCGTGCTGAAACCGGAGGACCACGTCTTGGACGGAACAGAGAAGAGCCTTGCAAAACTTGCGTCCTCGGGAAGGGCCGCTCTCAACTATGAGATAAGGGTCGTGGATGAGCAGGATAACGATGTCCCGACGGGTGAAGTAGGTGAGATCGTAGGGCGAAGTGAAGCAATGATGGTAGGCTATTGGCAGATGCCCGAAGAGACGCAAAAGAAGCTCGCGAATGGTTGGCTCCACACGGGTGATCTGGGAAGGCTCGATGAAGAGGGGTACATGTACGTCGTGGAAAGAAAGAACGACATGATTATTTCCGGGGGCGTCAATGTGTATCCCCGTGAGATCGAGGAAGTCCTCTACAGACATCCTGCCGTGTCGGAGGCGTCGGTGATAGGATTACCCGACGAGCACTGGGGCGAGGTAGTGAAAGCGGTCATCGTTCTGAACGAAGGCGCTCAGGCTTCGGAGGCCGAGATAATCGAATTTTGCGGCAAGAACCTGGCCGGCTTCAAGAAGCCGAAGTCCGTTGACTTCTGGAAAGAGCTGCCGAAGAGCCCGCAGGGAAAAATCCTCAAAAAGGAGATTCGCACACATTACGCGGGATAATCCCAAGGAATGCCAGGAGTTGTGAATAAGACGATAAACCAGAGCGTGGTGTAATAAAAAACGACTTTCTCGACGGAGGGGTGAATGATCGATTTAACGCCCGAACAACAAGACATTAAGCAAGCTGCACGTGAGTTCGCAGAGAAAGAGTTCAAGGATATTGCGCGCGAACTGGACGACAACGAACGGTTTGACGACCGGCTCTGGCAGAAGGCAGGAGAACTTGGGTTCCTGGGGGTCTTTGTAGACGAAAAATACGGAGGGGCGGGACTCGGCCATTTTGAACAGTGTCTGATCTCGGAGGAGTTCGCCCGGGTGGATACGGGTATTGCGCAAGTCATGGTAGCCGCCTATTTCGGTACTCAGTTGATCACGCTGTTCGGCACGGAGGAGCAGAAGCTTAAATACCTTCCTCCGGTATGCGCAGGTGAGTGGAGATGTGGTATGGCATCCACAGAGCCCGATGCAGGAAGCGACGTGGCAGGCATTAAAACGACCGCCGTGAGGGACGGAGACGAGTACGTGATCTCCGGCAACAAGATGTTTATTACGAACGCCAACGTAGGTAAATACCTCGTGGTACTCTGTCTCACCGATCCGAAGAATCCGAAGAAACACGACCGGTTCAGCACCATCATTGTGGAAACGGACCGCCCCGGGTACGAGGCGAGCAAGCTCCACGGAAAACTGTCGATCAGGTGCTCGGATACGGGAGAGGTGGCATTGAAGGACGTGCGGGTGCCGAAGGAAAACCTCGTGGGAGTCGAAGGAAAAGGGTTTTACCAGTTGATGCACTTCTTCAACCGGGCCCGCATCGACGTAGCGGGCCTCGGCGTAGGCACTGCCCAGGGGGCCCTCGAAAAGGCAATAGACCATGTGAAGAAGAGAAAGGCTTTTGGGGCCCCCCTGGCCAGCCTTCAGATCGTGCAGGCAAAGATCGCGGATATGGCAACCAGCATAGAGCTGGGAAGAAGCCTTCTCTATAGGGCCGCGAAAGCTGCCGACAGAGGCGATATCGATCCGGCCCTCATCGCCATGGCGAAGTGGTACACCTGTGAAGTGGCGGTGAGGGTGGCCGACGAAGCCATCCAGTTGCATGGGGGGTACGGCATCCTGAAGGAGTACGGTGTGGAGCACTACTGGAGGGACGCGAAGGTGCTCGAGATCTTCGAGGGGACGAAAGAAGTCGAGAAAGTGCTCATCGGCAGGCATCTTTTGGGGTGATTCCGACAAGGGGGAAGCGGAGACGCGCCCCGAAAAGGCGCGGGACGACATGGAGCATTTTCATGAGAGATCCCGAAAGAAAATCTTTTTCTTGACAATCATAATCCGTGTCGCTACTATTAGTTGTGTGAATCGACTGGGAGGTCGGTCTATAAGCGAAAGGCCTTAAGGCGAGGTGGAACTATATGACAAGCGTGAGCCAAAGCAGGGTGCTGACCTGTATCCAGTGCGGGAAATGCACGGGTGGCTGCCCTGAGGCAGGTCGGACGGCCTTCAATATAAGGATGATCGTGAGAAAGCGGCAGTTTCAGCGTGAAATTGACGAAGCCCTCCCCTGGCACTGCACCTCCTGCGGGGCCTGCACGCTGCGGTGCCCCAGGGACGTAAAGCCGTCGGAAGTGATCATCGACATGAGGTCCGCCCTTGTCGAAGAGGGGCAGATTCAGGTATCGATCCAAAAGGCCCTGGAAAACACGTTCGTCCAGAAGAACCCCTGGGGCCGGTCACGGGCAAAGAGGGGGACATGGGCGGAGAAGGCCGATCCCGCCATTCCCCACGTCAGTGAAACCACCTCGAAAAGATTGCTCTTTGCGTGCTGCATTCAGGCCTATGACCCCCGCTGCATGGTGATCCCCACGAACGTGGCGGCCCTGCTGCACAAAGGGGGCGTCGAATTCGGCGTGCTCGGCGAAGAGGAGGCGTGCTGCGGCAGCGAGATCAGGAGAATAGGCGAATCGGGTCTCTACGAGGAGCTGCAGGAAGAGAACATAGCGGCTTTCAAGGAATATGGGGTGCAGGAGATCATAACCCTTTCGCCCCATTGTATGAATGCACTGAAAAAGGAGTACGGGGATCTCGGGATAAAAGTCTCCCATTACACAGAGGTCCTCGCGGACCTGATCGCAGCCGGAAAACTGCGGATCGAAGGAAAATACGAAAAGAAGGTGATTTATCACGACCCGTGTTTCCTGGGCAAGCAGAACGGGGTTTTCGATCAGCCCAGGAACGTACTCCGGTCTCTCGACGGGCTTGAGCTTCTCGAGTTTACCAGATCGAGGGAGACCTCCCTGTGCTGCGAGGGAGGGGGCGGCCGGATGTTTTTCGAGGCTGAGGGGCAGGCCGCGGTGAGGAATGCGGATATCCGGGTGCTCGAAGCAATAGAAAAAGGCGCCGACGTAATTGCGACGAGTTGCCCCTTTTGCCTCATGACCCTTGAAGACCCCGCGAAAGAGAAGGGACAGACAGTGAAGGATCTGTCGGAAATACTTATGGAGGTCGTATAAGATGAATCTCTTGGTATTCACGAAAAGGGTGCCGGCGACGCAGGAGGAAGAGCTGCGCATAATCGGCGATGGGCAGGCGGTCGATCTTTCGAAAGTGCCGTTCAAGGTGAATGACTGGGACAATTACTCGGTCGAAGAGGCGGTGAGGACGGTTGAGAAGGCGGGCGGCGCGGTCACGGCGATCTCCGTCGGCGATGCGCAATCCGACGAGGTCTTGAGAAAGGCCATCGCCATGGGCGCAAAGGACGGCTTCCTCATCGAGACGGAACAGGTCATCCATGACCCTCAAGGTCGGGCCACGCTCATCTACAATTTTCTCAAGAAGGAAGCCCTGCCCTTTGACGCCATCTTTACGGGCGTACAATCGGAGGACGACCAGTTTGCGTCCGTGGGCGGCATCCTCGCCGCCAAGCTTGGCCTTCCCTATGCGTCGATGGTGATAGGAATAGACGCCTTTGAGGCCGATCACGTAATCGCGCGCAGGGAGCTGGAGGGCGGCATGCAGGAGCGCATCAAGGTTGCGCTGCCCTGCGTCCTCTCACTGCAGAGCGGCATCAACGAGCCGCGATACGTCTCCATAATGGGAGTGAGGAAGGCCTCCAAGGTGGAGCGGAAGGTATTCAAGGCGACGGAATACCAGGAGAATGTGACAAACATGATCGACCTGGTGAAGTGGGTCTATCCCGTGAAAAAGGGCGGGGCGACCATGCTCGACGGCGAGCTCGATACGGTCTGCAAAGGGCTCCTGGGCATCCTGAAGGAGAAGGGGGTGTATCAATGAGCTACGCACTGGTTGTGGCGGAAGTGAGGCGGGGTCTCTTTGAGGAGAGAAACCTGGATAGCCTGGGCCTGACGCGCCTGCTCGGGAAAGACGTTGCCCTGCTCATGCCTGAGGGGGCCTATACGGTGGACGAGCGCCTCGCGAGCACGATCGTCAGGGTGCGGACTGAGGAAACGACCTTTCTTAATCCGCTCGCGATGGCGCAGATAGTACGGAAGGTGATCGAGGCCAAAGGCACGCCCGACGCGATAGTGTTCACCAGCTCGTCATCGGGTGTCGAGCTTTCCTCGTATCTCGCGGGTGCTCTCGATCTGCCCCTCATTACGGATGTGAGCGGCTTCGACGCGGAAAGGGGCATTTTCCTGAAAAGCTACTATTCCGACAAGATCTTCGGAGAATTCAAGCCGAGGGAAGGCACTTTCGTCCTCACGGTGAGAAGCGGGAGCTTCAAGGAGCACGCTGTCCCTCGGGAATCGACCGCGGCTACGCAGGTAATCGACGGCATCACACCTCCGGCGGGGCGGAGCTTCGTCGAGTACGTGGAGGAGGAAAAGGGGGCCATCGATATCACCAAGGCCGAGTTTCTCCTTTCCGTGGGAAGAGGGATCGGCAGCAAGGACGAGATACCTGCGTACGAGGATCTGGCCGACACCTTGCGGGCCGTGCTCTCCGGATCGAGGCCCGTTATCGACAAGATGTGGCTTCCCAAGCCCCGGCAGGTCGGGACCTCCGGCAAGACCGTCCGGCCCAAGGTGTATCTTGCCATGGCCATAAGCGGCGCATTCCAGCACATCGCGGGAATGAAGGACTCGGAGTGCATCATAGCGGTCAACAAGGACCCGGAAGCACCCATTTTTCAGTACGCCCATTTCGGCGTCGTATGCGATGCCAACAAGCTTCGGGATAAGATAAAGGATACTGTCAAGAAGTGAACGGAGATAGGGAAAAACAGGTCCTCGTCGTCGGCGGGGGGATCGGCGGCATCACCGCCGCGCTGGAGCTTGCCTCCTGCGGGGTCAAGGTGACCATGACTGAGGCGGGACCGTCGATAGGCGGAAGGATGATTCAGCTCGATAAGACCTTCCCCACCCTCGATTGCTCCACCTGCACCCTCTCGCCGAAGATGGTGGAGGTGGCGCTCCAGCGGAACATAGAGCTGCTCTCCTGGGCCCAACCGACGGCGGTAAGAAAAGAGGGCAGGGGCTTCAGTGTCGCGATCCGGAAGAAGTCCCGCTTCGTCGATATGAAGAAGTGCACTGCCTGCGGCACCTGTTTTCCCGGATGTCCCGTTGTCATGAAGAGCGAGTTCAACATGGGGACGGGCCCGAGGAAGGCCATTTATATCCCCTTTCCGCAAGCCATACCAAATAAGGCCAGCATCGATAGGCGCACGAACCGGCCCTGCAAGGCGGCGTGCATGGATGCGTGCCCCGTCCATACAAACGTGCTTGGCTATATGAAGCACATCAGTGAAGGCAGGTTCGCCGATGCCTACCTGCTTATCAGGGAGACGAACCCCTTCCCCTCGGTGTGCGGCAGGGTCTGCTACGCGCCTTGCGAGCAGGTGTGCAACAGGGGACAGCTTGATGCCCCCCTGGCAATTCGCGACCTGAAGCGCTTTGCGGCAGACCGGTTTGACCTCGCATCCCTGGAAGTGCCGCAGATCCAGAAGACGGAGAAGAAAGCAGCGGTTATCGGGGCGGGTCCCGCGGGGCTTGCGGCCGCCCATGACCTGGCGCTCGCGGGGCACGACGTGATTGTATACGAGGCCCTCCCTGAGCCGGGCGGGATGCTGCGGTACGCCATACCGGAATACCGGCTGCCGAAGTCCGAGGTGGAGAAAGAGATAGACTATATCAAAGCGCTCGGCGTAGAGATACGGTGCAACGTGGAGATCGGGAAGGATGTGACCCTCGACGCCGTCAGGGGCGACCATGATGCGGTCTTTATCGGCACGGGTGCGCCCGCGGGCATGCCTTTGGCCGTTCCCGGCGAGGATCTCCCCGGCGTGACGGACGGCATAAGGTTCCTCCGGCTGGTGGCGGAGGGCGAGGCGGTCGCCGTAGGGGCTCACGTGGTCGTTGTGGGCGGGGGCAATACGGCTGTCGACTGCGCGAGAACGGCCCGGAGGCTCGGCAGCGAGCATGTCACGGTCGTCTATCGCCGTACCCGGGATGAGATGCCTGCCGCCCACGAGGAGGTAGAGGCGCTCCTGGAGGAAGGCGTAGAGATACAATTTCTCGCCGCGCCCGTGCGGTTTTATGAAAAGGACGGAAAGCTCTCGGAGATGGAGTGCATCCGTATGGAGCTTGGCGAGCCCGACGCAAGCGGCCGCAGGCGGCCAGCGCCCGTCAAGGGGTCCGAATTCCGTGTGCCCGTCGATATGGTGATCACTGCCCTTGGACAGGCGATGGAGACCTCTTTCGTCCAGGGGCTTGAGGTGGCCGTGGGCAAGAACCGGGCGATCTCCATAGACCCCCTTACCGGGGCGACCAACATAGAAGGCATATTCGCCGGTGGCGACGTCGTCACCGGGCCGGCTTACGTGATCGACGCCATCGCGGCAGGCAAGCGGGCCGCCCGCTCGATGAACCAGTATCTCAAGGGGGAGCCGATAGAGGCGGAGGCCGCCGCGTCGAAGCCGGAAAAGCTCTCGGAGGCGGAAGTCGCCGAATTGCGCCAGAGGGTCGCTAAGACGGAGCGCGTCCCTATCCCTGAGGAAGCCCCCGAGGTCAGGGTCGGTACGTTCCGCGAAGTGGGCCTGGGTTATGCGCCCGAGGCGGCACAAATGGAAGCATCTCGGTGCCTCGCGGGTCAGATCGAGGGCTGCATCGAGTGCGGGGAGTGCGAGCGGCGGTGCGACGTGAAGGCCATCGATTACCGCATGGCGGACGAGACGGTGGAAATGCACTATGACAGCATCGTGCTCGCGCCCGGGTTCGATCTCTACGACCCGTCCGAAAAACGGGAATACGGCTACGGCACGCTTCCCGGCGTGATAATGGGCATCGAATTCGAGCGCATCTGCTCGGTGACGGGACCGACGGGCGGCGACATCATCGTGAACGGGAAGACGCCCACGCGCTACTTCTTCATTCAGTGCGTGGGCTCCAGGGACCGGCAGAGCAATGCGCGGTTTTGTTCGCGAGTCTGCTGCATGTACACGGCAAAGCACGCAAGCATCGTGAAAGACAGGGTGAAGGGCGCCGAGATTTATGTCTCCTATATTGACGTGCGGGCCTATGGGAAGAACTATGAGGAGTTTTACAAGAGCACGCAGGAAGCCGGCACATACTATGTCAGGGGTATTCCGGGAGAGGTGACGAAAGGCAAGGACGGTCTCGTCGTGAGGGTGGAGGACATACTGAGCGGCGAATTGCTGGAGATAGAGGTGGACGTAGTGATACTCGCGACCGGGGTGAGGCCGCGTAAGGAAACGGCGGAGCTCTGCGGCATCATGTCCGTGGAACGGGACGAGTACGGCTTCATCAAGGTGAGCGCCGCAGCCCCTTCGAAGACGAGCGTGGAAGGCATATTCGTGTGCGGCATGGCCTCCGGGCCAAAAGACGTGCCCGATACGGTCGCCTCCGGAGGAGAGGCCGCATCGCGCTGCCTGGAGTATATTACGCGAATGAAAAGAAAAGCCTTTTTTGAAGTTGCTTTTGATACGACCGATCAGTCCGATCCGACCGATCGGACGGATCAAAAAACAAAGCCAACAGAAAATCAACCGGGGTTGCCAAAGTGAAGACCGGCATATTTATCTGTCACTGCGGACATAATATCAAACACACGGTGGACGTGAAAAAAGTTCGGGAATATTTCAGCGGGTTCCCCAACGTGACCGTCTCGGCCGACTACCCCTTCGTCTGTTCCGAGCCGGGGCAGGACATGATCAGGGAGAACATCGAGAAAGAGGGCCTTGACCGCGTCATTATCGCCTCCTGCACGCCGTCGCTCCACCAGGAGCTTTTTAAGGACCTCTTGAAAAAGGCGGAGCTCAACCCCTTTCTTCTCAGAAGAGTGGGCATCAGGGAGCACTGCTCCTGGATCGGCGACGATGTGGAAAAGAACACGGAAAAGGCGATCAGGCTGATAAGGGCAGGACTCTATTCGGCGGCCCACTATGTGCCCCTCGAAGAAAAGCGGGTAGACGTGACGAAATCGGCCCTTATCATAGGAGGCGGCGTCTCGGGTTTGTCCGCCGCGCTTTTTCTCTCAAAGATGGGCATGCACGTCTATCTCGTGGAGAAAGAGGAGCGCCTCGGCGGCCACGTGAGGACGTTGAAGAATATCTGGCCTATAAGACGAGGACGGCGAGGCCGTGATCGGGGAGATGGAAGAGCGAGCTTCGGCCGCGGAGAACGTGGAAATCTTTACTTCGACCACCATCAACAGCTTTGAGGGTTCTTTCGGTAACTACCAGGCGGTGCTCGATACCCCGGCTGGTGAGACAAAGATCACGGCCGGGGGAGTGATCGTGGCGATAGGGTTCTCTCCCTTCGACGCGCGGATAAAACCGGAATTGGGCTACGGAAGAGATGAGAGGGTCATGACCACCATCGATTTCGAAGCAAAGGCGGATAGCCTGTCCGTGCCCGCCCACCCGAGGGTCGCCATACTGCACTGCGTGGGGTCGCGCGATGAGCAGATAGGAAAGCCGTATTGCTCCAGGGTCTGCTGCGTCAATGCGCTGCGCGTGGGCGAGGCCATAAAAGATAGATACAAGGATGCATATGTCGAATCCTTTTATATGGACGTCCGTGCCCATCCGCGCGGAGGGGAGGAGTTTTTCGAGGATACGCAGGAAAAGGGCGTTTTGTTTACGCGGGGGAATATCGCGGAGATTATCCCCGGTCCTAAAGGGCTGCTCGTGCGTGGGGAAGATACGCTCCTGGGCGAGCCCTTCGAGCGGGAGTTTGACTTGGCCGTGCTCTCCATAGGCATGTCGGCCCCCGTGGACAACCGGTTGATCTCGTCCCTTTTGAAGATCACCCTGGACAAGGACAAGTTCTTTCTTGAAGCTCATGTAAAGCTGAGACCTTTTGACACCGCGGTGAAAGGGATCTTCATCGCCGGGTCGTGCTCCGGTCCCAAGGACATGGAAGAGGCGATCAATCACGGGAGGGCTTCGGCAGTAAAGTTGTACGGGTTTCTGAACCTCGGCTATGCGTTCGTGGAGCCTTTCATCGCGATGGTTGATGTGAAGCGGTGCAGCGGCTGCAGGATGTGCGAGAAGGCGTGCGTGGCGAAGGCGATAAAATACGATGAAATGAAAAGAATTGTGCGGGTTGAAGAGGCGGCATGCATGGGCTGCGGCCTCTGCAACAGCACCTGCCCGTCCTCTGCGATAGGTCTGAAAGGGCACGTTGATACTATGATCGACGACGAAATCGGCGCGCTTGTGGAGGCAATGTGAAAGGGACGAGGGACGAGGGAGGATGGACGAGGGACGAGGGACGAGGGACGAAAAGGCTCTTGCGTCCTAGCGAAGCGGTCGTCCTAGTGAGCGAAGCGAACGGTCGTCCATCTTCCATCGGATAATGATAGAGGGGGATTCCATGGAAGATCAAGCCGGAAAAGGCCCGCAGATAATCGGCTTTGCCTGTTCCTTCTGTACGTTCAAGGCGTCGGAAATGGCCGGAAGTCTGAGGATGAAATACCCTGATGGCGTGAAGCTGGTCCAGGTGCCCTGTTCGAGCAGGGTGGACCCTGCATTCGTGATCAAATCGATCTTCGAGGGGGCCGATGCCGCCTTTGTCGCGGGCTGCCATCCCGGCGACTGCCATTTTATCAAAGGGAACTATTTTACGAGAAGAAAGATCGCGGCATTGAAAGAGATGTTTGACGCCTTTTCGATGAAGGAGAAGCTGCGGCTTTTCTGGGTGAGCGCCGCCGAGGCGCGCCGTTTTGTCGAAAAGGTCACCTCTATGTACGACGAGATAAAGGAAGCCAAAGATGCAGGCAAAACGAATTAAAGAAGGTGCTCTCGAACGCGGCCTCAGCCGGTTTCTGAGCGATGACCGGCATCTGATCCTGGGGTTCCAAAAGGGTGACGACGGGGTCCGCCATAGGATATTCAAAACGAGTCTCGAACGCCACACGCTTCTGAACCCCTTCTTCGACGTGAACGGGGCGATTTACCTGCGCCGTCTGTTCTCGAAAGGGACGAAGGTAATGCTCTTCTTGCGGCCGTGTGAGATAAGGGCATACCAGGAGCTGGTCAAGCTGAGCCAGATAGAGCCCGAGGACATCATTGCGGTCTCGGTCGACTGTTTGGGGACGGTCTCTTCGAAAGAAAAGACCGAAGGTGTGCCCCTGGATGTGGAAGGGTTGATCGACTATTTCAAGGATCCCGACAGGATGCGCCCGGCCTGCCGGACGTGCAGGGAGAGAAGAGGGGTTTTCGGCGACGCGGGAATCAGGATCGACAAGGACGGTGGCTTTTGGGCGTTCTCCCACACGGAAAAGGGAAACTCATGGCTTGGGCTCCTTGAAGGCGATGCGGAAGAGGGCGCCCCCGATATGCTCGTGGGGGAAAGCGCGAAAGGCGAGCGATTTCAGACTGATATGGAACAGTTCTCAAGAGATTTCTCAAAGTGCGTGCTGTGCAGGAACTGCAAGGGAATGTGTCCTGTGTGCTACTGCATCGATTGTCTGTTCAACGGCGACGAATATCTTCCGAAAGGCGATGCCCTCCTGAACAAGGTCCTTCGCACGGGGTCCGAGGCTATGCCGGGGGGGAAAGAAATGTTCCACTTTATCAGGATGTTCCATGTATCTCAGGTCTGTGTAGGGTGCGGCGCCTGTGAAGAGGCGTGTCCCCAAGGCATTCCTCTGACAAAATATTTCAAGGGTATATCGGAGAGGCTTCAGGGGATGTTCTCCTACATGTCAGGCCGCGACGCGGGCGACACGATACCCTACCTCACGTTCCTTGAAGACGAGTTGAAAGATGCAGAAGATTGAGAAGATCATTGCGCTGGCGGGTTACGACAGGACGGACCTCTCGGTCTGTCTCGGCTGCAAGATATGCGCGTCGGTCTGCACGGTAAACGACCTCGGCAAAGACGTCAACCCCCAGGACCTGCTGACACGCCTGTTTCTCGGGAAAGAGATAGGCGCAGACGACCCGCTTCTCCGTAACTGCACGAGTTGTTATCGCTGCACAGGGGCTTGTCCCTGGGGTATACGCATACCGGAGGTGATAAGGGCGCTCAAGGAATCGCTCGGCATGGCGTCGCCTTTTGAGAAGGCGTTCAAAAGCTCCGTGGGCATATGGGGCAGGGTGTACGAGCCTTACGTGTTTCTGATGGCGGTGCCCTTCCTCATAAAAGAAGGCTACATCAAACATATGACGAAATGGGTCGAATATATGAGCATTCATCTCCCCCACAAGGTGCGGAGGATATAGATGGATTACGCCTACTATCCCGGTTGTTCTCTTACCGGTTCCGCGCGCGCCCTCGACAAAGGCGTAAAGGCCCTGTGCAAAGCCCTTGGCCATCGCCTCACGGAAATTCCGGATTGGAATTGTTGCGGCGCCCTCGAATACGGCGACAAGAACGAGCTTGAGGCGCTCTCCAGGGAAAATCTCGTGAAGGCTGAAGGCTTGCCGGCCCGCGAGATCCTTGCCCCGTGCCCCGCCTGCTACAAGAACCTGAAAGAGGCTAATAAGGAGAACACGTTCACCGTCGTGAATCCCCTTGAACTTCTCGACAAGGAGATGCTCGCCGATATTCCCGCCAAGAGGGCGTTGAAAGGCAAAGTCTTTACGCCCTACTACGGCTGTGTCCTCCTGAGGCCCGAAGGGACCGCGATCAGGAACAAGAATATCATGGAAGAGCTGATCACGTTCTTCGGCGGGGAGATAGAAGGGGAGCGCATCAAGGACCGGTGCTGCGGGGGAGGACAGTTCTTCGCCAACAAATTAGTGACGGAAAGGCTCTCCACCCTGATCTTAGAGAAGTCGAAAGGCACGCTGGTTGTCTTCTGTCCCTTGTGTCATATGGCGTTGAAGACGTTCTCGACGGGCAGGCGGATCATCTATCTCACGGATCTGGTACTCTATATCATGGGAGAAAATAGAACGTTATGAACGTAGTGATAGTGGGCGGCGGCATAAGCGGCATATCGGCCGCCAAGGTTGTCCTGAAAGCAGGCCACCACGCGACGATCATCGAATCAGCGCCGGCGCCGGGCGGTCTCATGGCCCGCATCGCAAATTGCCGCGTAGGGTTCAAGACTTTCTACGATGAGATAGGGACGGACCCCCGCCTTACCGTCATCAACGAAAGAACGATCACGGCAGTAGAAAAGAAGGGTGAGACATTCCTCATCGCCCTTGACAACGGTCAATCCATCGCTGGTGACAGGGTGGTGATCGCCACAGGTCTCACGCCTTACGATCCTGTCGAATACAAAGGACGCAGGGTCTTGACGAGCCTTGAGTACGATGCCCTCATAGACCAGGCCAAGGGCGAGCTTCCCGCCGACTTTCACAGGGTTGCCTTTGTCCTCTGTGTGGGGTCGCGCTCCAAGGAATATCCCTTGTGCTCCTCGGTCTGTTGTTCCTATACGATCAGGGAGATCAAGTGGACGCTGCAGCGCGCAAAGCCCGAGCTCACCGTCTTCTACAACGACCTGAGGCTTTTCGGTCAGGAATTTTATATGGAGAAGATATACCGTGATGCGGGCGTGAGATTTATACGCGCCAACTCCAGGTATTTCGAGGAAGAAGGCGAAGAGGTAAAGGTCCGCTATTTCACCGGAGGGAAGCTCGTGGAGGAGGCCTTTGACTATGTGGTCCTCGCGATCGGTCTCCGGCCGGCCGCCACCCTCGGGGAATTGAGCAGACTCTTCGGCTTCTCCCTCAACGAATGGGGGTTTGTCAAGGAAGAGGGCAGCCTGCGAACGGACGTCAAAGGGGTCTATGCGGCCGGAGGCGCCCTTGAGCCCATGAGCATCAAGGATGCAATCCTCACGGGCTTCGGCGCGGGGCTCTCCGCATCATCAGGAAGCGGGGTGGACATGGCCGCCTCTATGGGACACGACGAGAGGCTCTACCGCGAAGAGGGACCCGAGGTCGTAGTGCCCGACGGTACGTATGAGTCGTGCCTCTTTTACCTGGGCACGGAGGACGCGGGGGCGCGGATGTTTTACGAGCTTATGTCATGGAAGTTCATCGCGGCCGCCAGAAGCATGCGGAAGGCGGGGAAGACGGTGTACGTCCTTACGCGGAACGTGTCGGTCCCTTCCTATGGCGAGCTTGTCTTTGAGGCGGCGAGACGGGAAGGCGTCCTCTTCGTCCACCTTGAAGAAGGGGAGGACGTCGCCTTCGATGGGAACACGGCAGTCGTCAAAGGCCAGGCGAGGGAGCTTGTCTTTACCGCAGACAAGATCATCCGGTTTGACGATTATATGGATGCCTTCAAGGATAAGGAGTTTCTCTCCGTGTACAGGTCCGAGCCGCAGCTTAGGTGGTCTCCGACAAAGTGGGGGAGGAAGAAGTATCACGTGGGTTTCATCAGACACCCTCGGGCCGAGAGATGGGAAGCCCGTGAGCTGCTGGGGGCATTAGGCGAAATGCGCCTCGATGAGGAAGAGGAAAGGGTTTTCCCGGAAATAGACGAAGAGCGCTGCAGCGGATGCGCCTCGTGCAAGAACGCCTGCCCTCACAGCGCCATAGAGATGGAGTTCAGACAGACCGCCATTGCGCTCTTCGGGCCCTCCACGGGCGCTGCCGTGCCCATAGCGCATGTCAAGAAAGATACCTGCGTGGGCTGCGGTCTGTGCGCCTCGACGTGCCCGTCCGACGTGATTGCCTACGCTCCGTAGTGAGCGGCCGGGCGCTTTTTGCGCATAGCTTTGTCATCGCGTCCGCCCCGCATCCTCATGTACACACAAAGTACACTCCGGTGCGGGGCGGACGCGATTTCGCGCTCTGCATCAAAAATCGCCTCGGCCGGCCGCTCGGCCGCTCGGCCGCGTGAGCGCTTGACCCCTGTCGATTTTGTGGACACGCGGGTCCATATTGGCTACAATACAAGAAACAACAGCCACCCGCGAGCGAGCGTGCGGGATCACGCGTCGGCCGCCGGGCACCAGGGAACGGGTTGCTCCGTCGGCTTTATTCACGGAGCGGGCGACTGAAACCTGCGATGAAGAAAAAAAGGGGGCGGTCATGCGAAAAACTTCAGGGTTCCTGGTGTTTCTTGGGATATGGGTCGGCTTTTGTTTCATCCCCCCGCTCTCTTTTGGTGCGGATGCGATTAAAGTAGGGATAGTCGATACGTATTCGGGGCCTGCGACGTCATTCACGTCGGACGTACTAGACGGGTTCAAGCTGGCGGTCGAGAAAATCAACGGCAAAGGCGGGGTGCTGGGCAAAAGGATCGAGTATGCAGCAAGGGATGAGAAGTTCAAGCCCGATATCGGTTTGAGTATGGCAAAGGAGCTTGTGATGAAGGAAAGGGTCGATATCCTTATGGGCACGATCAATAGTGCGACCGCACTGGCCGTTTCCGATTTTGCCAGGAAGGAGAAGATCCCCTTCTTTGTCACTTTTTCAAAGAGCGAGAAGATCATCGGCGAGCAAGGGCATCGCTACGTATTCAACATGAACGAAAACACGCTGATGGCAGGAAAGGCGGCCGCTATCGTCCTTGCCAAAAAGCCGTACGTGAAATACTGGATCGCGGGGGATGACTATGAATACGGTCATGCCATCGCGGATGGCGTCTGGAACAACCTGAAAAAGTTGAAGCCTGGCGTCCGGCTCGTCGGCCAGTCATGGTGGAAGGTGGGCGAAGCAGACTTCACGCCTTATATAACGCAGATTTTTGCGGCAAAGCCGGATTTCCTCATCGTAGCGACCGGCGGCTCAGGGATGGTAAATTTCCAGAAGGCGGCTAAGGCCACGGGTCTCAGCAAGAAGGTGCCTTTCTACCAGCATACGGCCAACGAGCATTCGACCCTCCAGGCGCAGGGCCCCGACGCGCCCGAAGGTGCTTTCGGGACGGCGAACTACCTCTTTTACTACCCGGAAACGACTGCGAATAGGGCCTTTGTCGATGAGTTCCGGAAGGCTTACAACAGGTATCCACGGATAGGCGCCCTTTATGGGTACATGACGGCCCAATTCATCGCAGAAGGTTTCAAAAAGGCGGGAAAGGTCGACAAAGAGGCGCTTATCAAGGCCCTTGAAGGGATGACGCTCGACAGCCCGGTGGGCCCCCTGGCGATCCGGGCCTGCGATCACCAGCTTGAGCTCCCTATGTACTGGGGTGTCACGAAGAAGGACCCCAGGTATCCGGAGTTCCTTATTTCCGCCGATAATCAAGTGATTCCGGCGAAGGATTATATGCCGACCTGCGAAGAAGTACTGAAGGAGCGCAAGAAGTAGTTTAAGTTTTCTGATGAGAGAACGATAAACCTGTCAGTATGCACGAGCAGAGAAGCAAAAGACCCTATGGGCGACACCCTGGCTAAATTCGGCAAATAGAGAGCCTGCTGGAGGAGAAAATGGAAGTAAAGTTTATCAACCCTTTTGTTGTGGCCGCTCAGACGGTCTTTAAGACCATGCTCAATATCGATCTGACCTTGGGCAAGCCGGGACTCAAAGAAGCCAAGACCACGTCCGGCGATATCACGGGGATTATGTCCATGGTGGGGGACAGGAAGGGCACTATTGCGATCAGTTTGAGGGAAAAAGGGGCACTTTTTGTCTTCAACAGTCTCATGGGTGACGGGGCATCCTCTATCGGCCCTGAAGTTGTCGACGCAATCGGCGAGCTGACGAACATCGTCTCGGGTCAGGCGCGAAAAGAATTTGAGAAAAACGGCATAAACCTGAAAGCGTCCATCCCTATGGTCGTCGTTGGAAAAGGGGTAGAGACGAATTTCATCACAAACCTTCCCATTATCTCCTTGCCCTTTAACTTTTCCGTAAACAATGGAAGCGGGGAGGTCATGCATCTCGACTTTTCCTTCGAATAGATTCCCACGGGATCGCCCCCTGTGGCTCTCTATGCTCGTCAGTGTGTTGGCGTGACTGTCAACGCGTTGACGAGCTTTTATTGTATGCTGCGCCCGCCTTCGCCGTCGGTAAGGGGGTTGCATCGCAGGCAAGGGCGTCTCGTTCACGATTATAAACGTACACCGACATCGCCGAAAATTGGCATACGTGCGCTGACATATTTGTTGCATTCTTTGCTCTAATGTGGGAAAAGAATAGGAGGGCTTTAAAGACCGGGCATGGGATATGCTAAATAATGTGATAGTCGATGCGAGAGGCATTTATGGAAAAGGGCCGAATAATAATCGTTGAAGATGAACAGAATATACTCAGTATGCTCGATGAGCTGCTGACTGCGAAAGGCTATTCGGTAGAT
This sequence comes from uncultured delta proteobacterium, assembly GCA_963768735.1. Taxonomy (GTDB): domain Bacteria; phylum Desulfobacterota; class Syntrophorhabdia; order Syntrophorhabdales; family WCHB1-27; genus BOG-1155. The sequence goes on from CAVYJH010000003.1 coordinate 1,530,600, forward strand.
CCTTTTTTAGATGCAAGGGGCGCGCTGGTTGCCCTCAAAAACAACTCCTATCACCTGCTCATCACCGATCTGTTAATGCCGAAGATAGACGGGCTCCAGTTGATAAACTTCATCCAGAAGGAATACCTCAGTACCCTCGGGATCGTCATCACAGGGTACGGGAGCCTTGAGACCGCGATCTCCGCGATGAGGTGCGGCGCTTTCGATTACCTCCTCAAGCCCTTCAAATTCGAGGAAGTCCTGTCGAGCGTCGAATCTGCGATGCAGTACTCGAAGCTTCTCACGGGCGACAACATACCAAAGAAACTCACCACCAAGGCAAACCTGCTCAGGAGGTTTTCAGAAAGCAGGACGGTCCGTGAAAATGCCATGCTGAGGAGTTTTCTCAAGGATAAGTATAAGTTTGAAAACATCATAGGGGTCAGCTTCGGCATGCAAAAGGTGTTCGAGCTGATAGAGAAAGTGGCTGATACAAACGCTACGGTCCTGATCACCGGCGAAAGCGGGGTGGGCAAAGAGCTTGTGGCGCGGGCCATCCACTTCAATTCGTCGAGGAGGGATAAGCCGCTGGTGGTCGTCAATTGCGGCGCCATACCCGAGACATTGCTGGAAAGCGAGCTTTTTGGTTATGAAAAGGGCGCTTTTACGGGCGCAACCGGCACGCGGCTGGGCAGGTTCGAGCTTGCCGACGGCGGCACGATCTTCTTGGATGAGATAGGAGATATGAGCTTCAATCTCCAGGTCAAGCTTCTCCGGGCGATACAGGAGAAGGCGTTCGAAAGGATCGGCGGCGCCAGGACCATTGATGTCGATTTGAGGATCATGGCGGCGACAAACCGCAATCTCGAAGATCTCGTGCGGGAAGGGCGGTTCAGAGAAGACCTCTACTACAGGCTGAATGTCGTTCCCATCCATATGCCTCCGCTGAGGGAAAGGAAGCAGGATGTCCCCCTGCTCTTCGCGCACTTTCTGGAAAGATCGAACGTCATGAACAACGCGAGCGTGGAAGGTTTCTCCGAAGAGACAATGGAAGTTCTGATGGAGTACGATTATCCCGGCAATGTCAGGGAACTGCAGAACCTGGTCGAGAGGCTCGTCGTGCTAAAGAAAAGCGGCGCGATAAGCATCGAGGACCTTCCCGAAAAATTTTACAGCCAGCAGAAACCTGATACTGCGCGGCTCGATTTGCAGCGGGGCTATGACACGTTGGTGTCGGAATTCGAGCAGAATCTGATCCTGAAAGCCCTTAATGAGACACATGGTGTAAAGAGCAAGGCTGCGCAGGTATTGAGCATGAACAGGACAACGCTCATCGAGAAGATGAAGCGTTTGGGAATAGCAGAATAGAGACCGCAATTGCTGGGGTTCAGCACCCCCTCCATCAGCAAAGCTGCCGGAGCCTCCCCGCTCACCTCGCTACGCTCGTACAATTGCTGGGGTTCAGCACCCCCTCCACAAGACCGCCTGCTTTAGCCGGGTGCCCGCGCGCTCCCACATCTTCGTTCGCGGGCGGCAACCCCCCGCTCACCTCGCTTTCGCTCGTTCACTTATTGGGGTTCAGCACCCCCTCCACGGGCAAAGCCCGTCGAGCCTCCCCGCTCACCTCGCTTTCGCTCGTTCACTTATTGGGGTTCAGCACCCCCTCCATCAGCAAAGCTCCTCGAGGCACCCGCTTGCGCGCCTGCCTCGATGGACCTTTGAATGCACGTCGGCATTCCCCGCTGTCAAAAAGGTGACGGACGTCGCGCTTCATCTCTTTGGATAGCTTGCACATCCCCTTAGGTATCGCAGACATTCTCCGATTCGCCGGGTCTGGTACGCATCTTGCTGTAAGCTCTCTTCATGCAGTCAACGGAGACACAGTTACTCAGGAACGCTTTTCAGGAATTCGTCAGGGCTTCCGATTCCCTCAGCAACTATTATCTGACCCTGGAGGATCGGATAAGGGAGTTGAATAAAGAAATAAATGAAAAGAACAAAGAGCTGGAGAAGGCGGAAGAAGGTTTTTACAACATCCTCAATTCTCTCCCTGTAGGCGTTGTCGTGCAGCACGGCACATCGACTCTCTTTACCAACAAGGAGGCAGAGAGATTCGGATGGCCGGAATTCGCGGAAAGGCTCGATCACGCCGACGCAGAGATGGGGGAAGTGAGGAACGGCAAGGGCTATTTTCGCTGGAGAAAGAGCAGTCTTACCAACGGCTCCGCTGGCAAAGAAGTCATCGTTTTCGAAGACGTGACCGAAGTGCAGAAAATGAAGGAGCGCTTCGAAAGGGATGAAAGGCTGAGGGCGATGGGGGAGATGGCGGCCAGGATAGCCCACGAAATAAAGAACCCCCTCGGCAGCATGCAGCTCTATCTTTCGATGACCCTGCGGGGGAAGATCGGCCTGAAGGAAAAGGAATACGTCAATTCCGTGATCTTCGGGGTCAATACCATCGACAGGATCATAAATAACCTCCTCTCCTACACCCGCCCGAAAACGATCTGCCTGAGGCAGGCCAGGCTTTCCGGAGTCGTGAAAGAAACGCTCGACTTCATGAGCGTCTCGGTAGGGAACAGGGACATCAAGATCAATTTCGACAGCGTGTATGACGCCGTTACGTGGTTCGATCCGGACCTGTTCAAGCTGTGCTTGATGAATCTTATCAGCAATGCAATCGAAGCTATTGCGGATAAAGGGCATATTGACGTCGGGATAAGGGAAGAGGGGGAATACGCGTTGGTGATTTTCCATGACAGCGGGGCCGGCATGGACGAAGAAACGAGGAGGAGCATATTTAATCCTTTCTTCACCACGAAGGATAAGGGCGTGGGTTTGGGCCTTTTCATCGCACATAACATCGTAAAAGCCCATGAGGGTTACATCGAGGTGGAATCAATCGAAGGCAAGGGTTCCTCCTTTACGATCTACTTGCCGAAAGGGCGGTTATGAGAAATATTCTGGTTGTTGATGACGATTATCATATGCGGGTAGCCTTGAGCGAGGCCCTGATGAAGGCAGGGTACGAGGTGCGCGCCGCGGAAGACGGCCGGGTTGCGATGGAATCGATCAGGAAGTCTGAGTATGACCTCGTCATCACCGACGTGAAGATGCCATATATCAACGGGATCGACCTGCTCGGACGCCTCAAGAAGGAGCAGTGTTCCCTTCCCGTTATTGTTATCACCGCTTACGGGACCGTGGAACATGCAGTAAACGCCATAAAAGAGGGCGCCTTTGACTACATCCAGAAACCCTTCGATACAGAGACGCTCTATGGAATAGTGCAGCGTGCCCTCGGCCTCGATAGCGGGAAAATCGTCTGCTCGTCAAGGGCCATGAAAGAGGTGCTCCTGAAAGCGCTGCAGGTGGCGAAAACGGATGCGACGGTCCTGGTGATGGGTGAGAGCGGTGTGGGAAAGGAGCTGATCTCCCGATACGTGCACGAAAGCGGCCAGCGGAAAGAAATGGCGTTCGTGGCCGTGAATTGTGCAGCCCTTCCGGAAAACCTGTTGGAAAGCGAGCTATTCGGTTACGAGAAAGGCGCTTTTACAGGGGCCGCGGCCAGAAAACCGGGGAAGTTCGAGCTTGCGGACAAAGGGACTATTCTTCTCGATGAAGTGACGGAGATGGACCTCAGATTACAGGCGAAACTTTTAAGGGTTCTGCAGGAAAGGGAGGTCGAGGTCATCGGCGCAAAGTACCCGAAGAAGGTCGACGTGAAAGTGATCGCCACGACGAACAGAAACCTCGCCAGACTCGTGCAGGAGGGGAAATTCCGCGAAGACCTCTACTACAGGCTCAATGTTTTTCCCATCATGGTTCCCCCCTTAAGGGAAAGAAGGGAGGACATCCCGGAACTTACTTCGCACCTCCTTAAGAAGTACGCCCGCGGGACGGATACCCGCATAAGCGCGGAGGCGATGGATTTCCTTATACAGAGGAACTGGAAGGGGAACGTCAGGGAACTGGAAAACGCGGTAGCCAGGGCTTGTATCCTCTCCGACTACACGGTCATTAAGCCGGCACACCTTCAGGATCCTTGCGACGAGAGGGAGCCGGCGACCGCTGGGACACCCATCGATGCCGTGGGCTCGGTGAGAGAGATGGAGATGAAATTGATTCTGGACGCCCTGAAATCGATGGATGGGAACCGGACAAAGGCAGCGTCGGTCCTGGGGATAACCTCGCGGACCTTGAGAAATAAAATAAGGGAGTATCGGGACCTGGGTGTTGCGGTCCCCTAGGGAGGGCTTCTTGGAAGTAATGGGCCTGCTCGAGAAAGCGCTCGACATAAGGGCTTTTTATCACCGGATACTGGCGAGCAACATAGCCAACGTCGAAACACCGGGATACAAGGAAAAAGATATAGACTTCAGGAAGGAGCTGGACAGTTTGACGGGTGGCACGGCGCATATCGAGGTGAAGGAAAAAAAGAATGCCGAGGATGGGATAGCCGCCGTCGACGGAAATTCCGTGGGTTTGGAAGATCAGATTGTCAAGATGACGGAAAACACCCTGATGTTCAATTCGCTCGTCCAGATGATCAGCAAGAAGTTTTCGATGATACGCTATGCGATTAACGAGGGGAGGAAATAAGATGGGGATGTTCGATATCCTGCGCATAAGCTCTTCAGGCATGAAAGCTCAGAGGACGAGAATGGAGGCCATTGCGACGAACCTGGCGAATGTCCATTCGACGAAGACCGAGGAGGGGGGTCCTTTCAAGAAAAAAGAAGTGGTTTTTGTCCCCACGGATGTTTCGGAGGGGACGCCCTTCGGGTCGATGCTGGAGCATAAGTTGGAAGGGGTGAAAGTCGAAGACGTAGTGGAGAGCCCGAAGCCCTTCGAGCGGACGTATGATCCTTTTCATCCCCATGCGGACAGCGATGGCTACCTGACACTTCCCAACGTCAACGTAATGGAGGAAATGTCGGACATGGTTGCGGCGACAAGGGCCTACGAGGCGAACGTCACCGTGGCTGGGAGTGTCAAACAGATGTTCCAGAAATCCCTGGAAATAGGCCAGTAGGAGAAACCATGAAGGTAGAAAAGGTCGTATTCGACAATTTCGCGCTTGACGAGGGCGCCAAAGTGCAGAAGGGGGCGCCTTCCTTCTCCGAGATCCTGAAAGAGTCGATCAGCAAGGTTGCCGAGCTTGAAAAAGAGGCGAGCGAGCAGACTTCGAAGCTCGCCAAAATGGAAACCCAGGACGTCCATAACACCATGATCTCCGTTCAAAAGGCGGACCTGAGCTTCCAGATGATGATGCAGATAAGGAACAAAATTATCGATGCCTATCAAGAAATAATGAAAATCCAGGTATAGGTAAATGGACACACTCATCGGCAACCTGAAGACTCATCTCAAAACCGTACCCAGGAACAAACTCTATCTCTACCTCATGGTCCTGATGACGGTGGTCGGCGGGTCCGCCATAGGTCTTTCTTTCCTCCAAAAGGAAGATTATCAGCCGTTATTCACGGGGCTCGCGACCGAGGACGCCTCCATGGTCGTGGCGAAGCTGAAGGAGCAGAAGGTCCCTTACAAGTTGGGCGTAAACGGAACGACCATATCCGTGCCGAAGGAGAAGGTCTATGACGTGAGACTGCTCCTTGCCTCTCAAAACGCGCTCCCCGGCGCGGGAGGGATAGGCATGGAGCTGTTTGACAAGACGAACTACGGCATGACTGAGTTCATGCAGGGCATTAATTATAAAAGGGCCATACAAGGGGAATTGACGAGGACCATCAACCAGATGCCGGAAATCCGGGCTTCCCGGGTTCATATCGCCATACCTGAGAAAACGCTCTTCACGGAAAGGGAAAGGGAGGCGACGGCGTCCGTATTCCTTAAGCTGAAACAGGGCAGAGAGTTGGGGAGGGAACAGGTAAACGGAATAGTGCAGCTTGTGGCGGGCAGCATAGAGGGGCTGAAAGCCGAAAACGTGGTGGTCATCGACTCCTCCGGCAAGATCCTGCACAAGAGCGGCGATACGAATTCCGCTTTTAACATGTCCGGTCAGGAATACGAGCTGCAAAGGAATGTAGAAAAGAAGATCGAGGAGTCGGTCCAGTCGATGCTCCAAACCTTCCTCATGAACAGTAAGTCCATCGTGCGGGCAAGCGTCGAGCTCAACCTGCGGAAGGTGGAGAAAGTGGAAGAGGAATATACCCCGGACAAAGCCGTGGTAACGAGTCAAAAAAAGGTCAGGGAGAAGTCGGTCAACGGCAAGACAAAGGTCGGCGGGGTCCCCGGTGTCGCGGCCGGTGCCGCGGCAGCCGCGGCCAAGCTGAAGCAGGCGGCTCCGAAACCCGAAGAGCAGAACCTTAACGAGACGGAGAGAGTAGACGAACAGGTCAACTACGAAGTGAGCAAAACGGTGAGAAAGATCGTTGAGCCTTTCGGTGATATAAAGCACATCTCTCTTGCCGTCCTTGTCGACGGAAAATACGAAAAGATAAAGGGGCCGAAGGGCGAGGAGCTGAAATATATCCCGAGGTCGCAGCAGGAGCTGACCAACGTACGGAACCTGGTCTTAAGGGCGGCCGGTTTGAACGAAGAGCGGGGCGATAAAATCGAGGTCCTCAACATGCCCTTCGAGGTCGAGAACATACCGGAAGAGAAGAGCTTGCTTGGCAATGCGGATAACAAGGAGCTTGTGCTCAATCTGGGAAGGTATGTCTTTTATCTGATCATCGCACTGGCCGTATTCTTCTTCGTGTTGAGGCCTTTCTTGAAGATAGTGCAGAAGAGGGAGGAAGCCCTTCCCCTGCAGAAGGTAAAAGACGTCTACATAAAGACCGGAGGGGCAGGAGCCGCGGCTATTTCGGCGGGCGAACAGCCTCAAGCCGCGATAGCGGATGCGCTCAAAGATAAAGCCCTCGTGGGATCGATAATACGGGAATGGGTTAAGGAGGGCACGTAATGGATGCCCCCGCAGAGCTTCCCGGTATAAGAAAGGCCGCGATACTCCTTCTCACGATGGATGAAAACCTTTCGAAAGAGGTGATCAAGGAGCTGGATGAAGATGAGATAGAGGCGGTTGGGCAGGAAATAGCCAGTCTGAGCCTCGTGCCACATGACGTGGTGAACAAGGTGCACGAGGAATTCGCCAAGAAGATAGACGGTCGCAAGAAGAATCTCGTCGGCGGGGAAACAAGGTTCAAAATGCTCATCGAAAAGAGCCTGGGCACTGAAAAGGCGGAGCTTTTCATGGGGAACATGGAATCGAGGAGGGGCATGCCGGGCGATTTCCTCAGAACTGCCGACGCGAGAATACTGGCGAACGTTTTACGCGGGGAACACCCTCAGACCATTGCGCTGGTCCTGTCGATATTGAGTGTGAAGAAGGCGTGCGATCTTGTGACGTACCTTCCGGAAAAAATCCATCGAGATGTAATCTCGCGGATGGCATACCTGGAAAAGGTGGACAAGAAGATCATCGAGGACGTGGAAAACGTCCTCAAGGAGCAATTGGAGACGACGGGCTCCGCAGAGGGCAAACAGATAGGCGGGGTTGAGATGGTGGCGAACATACTCAACCAGATGGACAGAAAGCTCGAATCGGAGCTGTTGGGAAAGATAGAAGAAGAAGACGCGAGCCTCGCGGAGCGGATACGGCAGCTCATGTTCACTTTCGAGGACCTCATGAAGATCGACGACCGGGGCATGCAGACGCTGCTTAAGGAAATTACTTCGGAAGATGTGGCTCTCGCCCTGAAGGGCGCTTCCGATGGTATTAAAGAGAAAATCTTCAAAAACATGTCGGAAAGAGCCGCCGCAATGCTCAAGGAGGACCTGGAGGCAATGGGTCCTGCCCGGGTCTCCGACGTCGAGCGCGGGCAGATAAAGATTGCGATGGTCGCCAAGAAACTGGAGTCCGAAGGCAAGATAATGCTCTCGAAGGGCAATGAAAGATTCGTCTAGGGCGTCGATGCCATTTACTTTTGACGACCTCGGCACGGGAGGGTATGAGAGGCCCGCTGCCGGCTTCGTCTCCTTTTTTGGTCCCAGGCCCACGGAGGCAGAGATTGAAGAGGCCGTCCAGGAGCCGCCTGCGAGTCCCGAAGACCAGGCAAGGAAGGTGTTCGAGGACGCGTACGTGGAGGGGGAAAAGGCGGGGTGCGATATGGGCATGCGGCGGGTCGACGCCATCGCAAAAAGGCTTGAGAGGCATATTGAGGAAGTGACGTCATTCAAGGGTGCCCTCGAAGAGAGGTATGAAAAATTGGCGGTCGAGCTTGCCCTGAAATTCGCCGAGGCGATCATTTTCCGTGAATGCGCGGAGAAAAGAGATATTCTGGCGGCCATGATAAGAAAGGCCATGGAGATGTGCGAGGAGAAAAGCGAGCTTGTCATAAGGGTCAGGTCCGAGGATGCGCGCTATATAGAAAGTATCCGCTCCGATCGCATCAAGGTGATCGCCGATGATACATTGAAGGAACCGGGCTTTACGATCGAAACACAGGTGGGCGATATAGACGGAAGGATAAGTTCCCAACTCGAAGAACTGAGAAGCGCACTGACCGGTGATCATGAGTGATGAACGGCTCCTGTCGGAGATGACAGGAAAACTCGCCCATCACTATCCCTACAGGATATACGGAAGAGTAAACCAGGTAGTAGGGCTTGTTATCGAGGGCAGGGGGCCGTTGTCATCCGTGGGTGACTCGGCGCTGATCTACCCCCTGGACGATTCTCCTCCCATACACGGGGAGGTCGTCGGTTTCAGAAACGGAAAAACCATGCTTATGCCCCTTGGCGACCTGAGAGGCATCGGCATAGGGTCACGCATACTCTCGAAGAAGCAGACCGTGAGCACACCTGCGGGAGACGGCGTCCTTGGCCGGGTTATAGACGGTCTTGGTCACCCGATCGACGGGAAGGGGCCCTTGAGTCTGTCGCGAATCGATCCCTATTTATCAGGCCGCCGCCAACCCGATGAAAAAGCAGCGCATTGCCGAGCCCCTTGACCTGGGTGTGAGGAGCATTAACGGCCTTCTCACCTGCGGGAAGGGACAGAGGATGGGGATCTTTGCGGGATCCGGCGTAGGGAAAAGCGTGCTCCTCGGCATGGTCGCGCGGCATACCGAGGCAAAGGTGAACGTTATCGGCCTGATCGGTGAAAGAGGCAGGGAGGTGCGGGAGTTTATAGAAAAGGACCTGCAGGGCGGGATCAACCATTCCGTAGTGGTAGTCGCGACGTCTGATCAGCCGCCTCTCATTAGGGTAAGGGCCGCTTTCCTTACCATCGCTCTTGCCGAATATTTCAGGGACCGGGGAAACGACGTGCTTTTGCTCATGGACTCACTGACGCGCTTCGCCATGGCGCAAAGGGAGATCGGCCTTGCCATAGGAGAGCCGCCCACGACAAAGGGATATCCACCGAGCGTCTTCTTTCTGCTTGCGAAGCTTCTCGAGAGGGCAGGGAATGGAGACGGCGAGGGCACCATGACTGCCATTTGCACGGTGTTGGTGGAAGGCGACGACCTCGACGATCCCATAGCCGATGCGTCGAGGTCGATCCTCGACGGCCATATCGTGCTCTCCAGAAAGCTGGCGAATGGAAATCATTACCCGGCGGTGGACGTGCTCAAAAGCGTGAGCCGGCTAATGAAAGACATCGTACCGCGGGAGCAGACGGAGTACGCGGGCAAGATCATCGAGGTGCTGGCGGAGTACGAGAGGGCTGAAGACCTCATCAATATAGGGGCATACGTGTCGGGCAGCAACAAGAAAATAGACTATGCAATCTCCATGATTGAGAAGGTGAAGCTGTTTCTATCTCAAAAGAGCGACGAAAAGGCAACGATTGAAAAAACGATCGACAGCATGAGGATACTCTTCTATGTCTAGCTTCCGTTTCAGCAGGCTGATGGAGGTCAAGGAAAAGCTGCGGGAACACAAGCAACGGGAGCTGGAGAGCGCAACTGCGGGCTCGGATGCGTTGGCGCGCGGGATTCGCGCAATGGAAGAGGAGGTCGCAGACCGCTATAACGGCATGATCAGCCGGTGCATAACGGGAGAGGAATTTTCTTTTCTGCTCGGCCATCTGGCCTATCTGGACGGGAAGAAAACGGCCATGATGGAAGAGAAGGACAGAACGGACAAGCGAATCAACGCCCTGAGAAGAGAGTTGTTAGGTCTTAGCGTGGAGCTGAAGATGTTTGACAAGCTGAAATTGAAGGCCCTTCAGGCGACAAGAACTGCCGTGCACAAGAAAGAGCAGAAAATGATGGACGATCTCGCGATCAGGTCGGAAAGAAAGTAAAAAACGAACAAACGGGAAAATTCTTCCGGATAGGAACTTTTTTGAGTTCCAGTCCGGAAGAATTTTCTGGAGAGGAATTTTTTTGAGTCGCTCTCCGGAAGAATTTTCCGGATAGGAACTTTTTTTCCGGGCATACCCCAGCCTTACACACCCATTCTCCTATTTTGTCTTACTCCAGCAACATAATTCTGATGTGGCATACTTCTTGTTAATGTTCCCCTCATGCAGCAGACGATACTGAACCTTTTGACGACAGGTATGACGGACCTTAAAGCGACAACCGCGGACCTTAAAATCACCGGCGCGCCCATCGGCGACAACGTTTTCGGGGCCCTCCTAAGTAAGGCAATGGACGAAGGCTCACAGAGCGGAGCCGCTGGCAGTCTTGGGGAAGCACTGCCCTCCACCTCTCTCGATCTGGCGGGCCTCTTGTCGGTGCTCCTGGGGAAGGACGCGGCGACTTCCACGCAGACCCCAAAGACGAGTGCGGGGCAGGCAGCGGTCCAGACAGAAGAGACCACGGCGGGTGCGGGTGGTACGGCCAACGTCGAAGATCCGGGAAAGACACTGCCCGCAGCAGTTCCTGATCTACGGGTTCTCCTGTCGATGCTCCTGGGGAAGGGCGCGGCGACTTCGGCGAAAACTTTGCAGACCAGTGCGGGACAGTCGGCGCTCGGGACCGAAGAGACCACTGGGGCTGCCGGCACCGCGACTTCCACGCAGACCCCACAGACGAGCGCGGGGCAGGCAGTACCCTCCACGCCTCTCGATCTGGCGGGCCTCCTGTCGGTGCTCCTGGGGAAGGACGCGGCAACTTCAACGCAGACCCCGCAGATGAGTGCGGTACAGGCAGCGCTCCAGACAGAAGAGACCACGGTTGTTGCCGGTACCACTACTTCCACGGAGACCCGTTCCCCGGCCACAAACACAACA
>CAVYJH010000004.1:0-513175 GCA_963768735.1 uncultured delta proteobacterium
TGGATATACGTAAGAGCCTGACGAGCCGGTTTTCAAATGCTTGCCCCTGAATATTTCGTGCTTATTAACTTCACACAAGGTAGCAGAAAGTGGTAGCAATAGGGGTACGATGGATAACCCCAAGCCACAACATAGCGGTCTCGGCGGTGTGGGGGTCGGAATCATGACCTATGCTGCCGATAAATTGAATTTGTTATCAACCAAGGAAGTTTACGTTTTACTTCTTATTGGAATTGGCTTGATAGTGTGGTCTTGGGTCACTTATGTTTTGCAGGCTGTCAAACGTACTGAGACGAGGGACGCCTCTATGTTACCAATTATTGGAATGATTGTAGCGAGCGTGGCTTTTGCTTTTTTCTTCGGTTGGTAATGACGTATTGACAATCGTAACACTCGAACAGCGAAAGAAATAGCTATAATATCGCCGACCTATGACAGGGCAAAGATAATTGCCATTATTCCATCAGACACCAAGGGCGGTGCTCAACGCGCTTGGCCAGATACGGAGGTAGCAAATGGTCATACGGTGGCATTCTACAAGACTATTTATGTGTTAGAGGTAACAAATACTCTGAAGGATAAGACAATAAGGGGTTTATACCTTCAGATGCTCTCTTCTCCTACAGAAGACTACCAAGGAAAAACTGTCAGGCTTCCCATATACGGGTCAAACACCAACACAGTTGATCTAAACCCTGGAACATCTGTTCTTTTTTTGAAATTGCGTATCACTAACACTTACATCACCACGTCGTCTTTCGGAGCCGCTGCCTCCTCCTCTTCCTGTTGCGGAATTCTACGGAATATACAATCCGTTGCGTGACCCAAAGAACAAACACGGGTTCCTTGATCTTTGTCGCGGTAACAGATCGACCGGAACGGGCATTCATGTGGACGATTTATCACAACTATCTCACCTGATCCAACCCATAAAATTCCTACTTTCCGCAACCGATATGGTGTCACAGAACATTACTCTCAGAATTTTACCAGATTCCCACAGAGGATTTAAATTGGAGATAAACGTTGAATCGTTGTAATGGTTCAGGCGCTTTTTGTTATGAGTGCCTTAAACTCCATCTTTGGGGAATTGAGCAGCCTTATGAGCGTGTCCTCAAACAGATACGGGTTATTGCGCCCGTTGAATCTCCATTCAAACTCATCGAGGTACGCTTCTACATGCTTTGCGCTGATTTGATGGAAAGAGCCGATAATCGACCGCTTAAACAAAGACCAAGCGTTCTCTATGTTGTTAGTGTGGGCGTCGCCCCTTACCCATTCCTCTTTGTGGTGGTTAACGGCCTCATGGTGATACTCTTTGTCGAGGGATTTGTAAACCGCGTACTCATCCGTCATGACAGTGGCGCTCTTATCTATCCGGTCTTCAATGATAGGGATAAGTACCTTTCTCCCGTTTGTTGGGACCGCCTTCACTTCAAGCTTGCCGTGCCGTGCGATCATGCCCATAACAGCCTGTTTCTCCCAAGGTCCGCGCTTTCTTCTTTTGTCGTATTTCCCGCCGACATAGGTTTCATCCACTTCCACCACGCCGTCGAGCTTCGGGCCGGGCGTAGCCTCCTCCATTGCTTTTCTGATTCTATGGCACAGATACCACGCCGTTTTATAGCTGACACCAAGGCTCCGTTTAAGCTGGTTAGCCGACATGCCTTTTTTGGATTCGGTCATAAGGTAGACGCAAGAAACCACTTCCAAAGGGGCAAATGAGAATCATGGAAGATCGTCCCCGCCGTGACAGAGAACTGATAGCGGCATTCATCACAATCAAACTGATCGCGCTTTTTTATGCGGCTTATCTTCTCCGATCCGCAACGAGGGCACTTAACGCCTCCCGGCCATTTAAGGCTTTCCAAGCGTTCCCGGCATTTTGTTTCGTTCCCATAATCTTCGATAAGGCTTATCAGATTAACGTCCATAGCGGGGTCCTCCCATGAAAAAGAAAATCAAGAAGCAAAAACGTATGACCGCCGACGAAACCATAGCCCACGTATTCCACCCGAAAGCACTTGAGCACATCAAGAAGCATGTCAAAGACCTTGATGACGAGAAGGAAAAGCGGAACAAGAAAGGTGATGAATGATTCATAAGTATACTATAACACAGAATCAGCCTTGTGTCAAGTATATAATCACGGAATATTTCTCTTGACAGGGCAGACCCGGAAGGGAAACAATTGATAGGACGCCTGGGTCCTTAGAAGAGGGGTTTTCATATCAAGGAGCGAAGAAAGGCGTGATCCTATGCGGTTCCGGTTTTTCCTTTCCGATTCTCCTGCTTATGAGCGTGTGCTTCTGCCGTCTCGTGCTCCGGGCTGAAGATCCGGCTCGGCACCACGTCCGAAGAGCCGCTCAAGGAGTTCACCCTCAAGGCACAGGGAGGGGGAAGGTCCTGGTGATCCCGGTGACGGGGTTCCTCTCGGATGCGCCGAAAAAAGGTCTGGCGGGGAGCGGCCGAGCCAGGTCCAGGAAGTAGTGGCCCGCCTGCGGCGCGCGGAGAAGGACGACAAAGTGAAGGCGGTGCTCCTCGAAATCAACTCTCCGGGCGGCTCGATTACCGCGAGCGATATCCTTTATCATGAGATCATGGACTTCAAGGAGCGGACCGGGGCCAGGGTCGTCGCGGCCCTGATGGACGTTGCCGCGTCCGGGGGCTACTACATCGCGCTTCCCGCCGACCGCATCGTGGCGCATCCCACCGCCATCACCGGCTCCGTGGGAGTCATCCTCGTGCAGCCGAAAATCACCGGCCTTATGGATAAGCTCGGCCTCAGCGTGGAGGTGAACAAATCGGGCAGCCAGAAAGACATAGGGTCCCCCTTCCGTCCGTCCACCGCGGAAGAGCAAAAGATCATGCAGGGGCTGACCGACGAGCTGGGCGGCAGGTTCCTCGGCCTCGTTGCGCGCCATCGGCAGGTAGGACCGGAGGGCATGGCTAAGGTCGCGAGCGCCCGCATCTTCCTGGCCACGGAGGCGCTTCAGTTGAAGCTTGTCGATGCCGTCGGATACCTCAAGGACGCCATCGGCCAGGCCAAGGCCCTCGCAGGTCTTCCTGAGGACGCCAGGGTCGTCGTCTACCGGCGCACCACATATGCGGACGACAACGTCTACAACACCTCTCTCGCTGCCTCGGCGGGTGTGGTCCCACCCCTCATCGAGGTGAGCCTCCCGGAGATATTGCCCCCCCTTACGCCGGGCTTTTACTATCTGTGGCTGCCGGGGTTTGGCGGGAACTGAGCCATAAGCTCCCTGATGCGTGGTATGGCCTGCTTGGCGGCCTTGATGCCTTCATCCATCAAGAGCTTCTTCTGACTGAAGTCAAAGAGCGAGACGCCTTTCGTCTCAGGCTCTATCAGCACGTCCGCTGCCTTGAGCTTCTCCCTGCTCGACTCGCGCATCATAATATTTATTGACTGGGCGATTATGTCGATGAGGGAGTCGATCTGGTAGGTCTTCACGTCCTTTTGCAGGCTGACGGCGATCACGATATCGGCGCCTTTTGCCTTGGCGATGTCGCACGCGCAGTTGTCCGTCACCCCGCCGTCGACAAGGGTCCTATTCCCGAACGTCACTGGCACGAAAATGCCGGGGATCGCGGCGGAGGCATGGATCGCTTTCGCCAGGGAGCCTTTCTCCAGAATGACGGTCTCGCCCGTGTTTAAGTCGGTAGCGATGGGGTAAAAGGGAATCCGCGTCTCTTCGACGTGTTTCACCTTGACGTGCTGCTCGACGAACGCCTCAAGCCGCGCACCCTGTACAGGGCCGAGCTTCGAGTAGGCTATGGAAAAATCGAGTATGTCGCCGCGCTCGATCTTGAAGGCGGTCCACTCGAGCTGAAAACTGTCCGGGTTTGCCGCGTATAAGCCGCCGATCAGGCTCCCCACGCTTGTGCCGATGATCATGCTGATGGGTATCTTCTCCTGTTCCAGCACCCTGAGCACTCCCACGTGGGCAAACCCTTTGGCGGATCCCCCGCCGAGGACAAGGGCGATAACCGGCTGCTTTTTCACCGTCCTGACGGCTGGCTCACCGGCGGTTTGCCCGTCAGGGGTGCCGTCTGGCAGGAAAAAAGGAAGAAAAGCGCAAAAACTGCGGGGAAAACTTTGCTAGTAGGACCTTGAACCGACATACGGATTATGCACCTTCTCCATCCCTATCGTGCTCTTCGAAGCCTCGCCGTAGTTATGGCCCGGAAGGACTACCGTGGCATCGGGCAAGGTAAAAAGCTTGCTGCGTATCGCATTGACGAGGACCTGCCATGAGCCTCCCTCCAGATCGGTCCGCCCGACGCCCCCGACAAAAAGCGTATCACCCGTGAAGACGAGGCCAGGGGTGTACAGGCAGATGGCCCCGGGAGAGTGGCCAGGCGTATGGATCACCTTGAGCGAAATATCGCCTACCGTGACCAGGTCGTTTTCGCGGACGGTAATATCGGCGGGCGGGGACGCCTCTGCGTCGAACATGTTCATGAGGTGCGCAGCCTGATGAGTCAAATAGGGCGCCTCGGCTTCATGGATGACGATCTTGGCGCCGGTCAGCTCTTTCATCCTCTTGTTGCCCATTACGTGATCGATATGAGAATGGGTATTCACGATGTAATTTATGCGCAGCTTATTCTTTTCCGCCTCTTTCACCAGCCATTCCCCATCGGCTGCGGGATCTATGACGAGGGCATCTCCTGTTGTCTCTGAGCCGAAGAGGTAAGCGAAGACCGCAAACCTCCCGACTTCCACTTGTTTTACAAACATGCGCTCTCCCGCGAAATCACGTTGCCTTAGCATACTATTTTCGGGTATAGTTTTTCAAACGTTTTGGCGCCGCTTTTTCGGCGGGCGCCTGAAAGGGGGTATGATGCAGCCGGTTCTTATAGAAGCACGCGACCTCCCTGATGCATGGTTTCAATGCATCTACAGGGTTTTTGAGGGGGATGGCGTTCATGAATACGCGGTGGAGAGGGGCTCCTTTGAAGGGGTGAAGAGGAGAGAGTTCGACCTTGTCATAGTCAATGTCAAATATCCGGGAACAAGGCCGTTGATCCCGGATATCCCTGTTGAGATTGGAGTCCCTCAGCCCACAAGCATGGAATACGTGGAGGATTACCTCCAGTACCTGATGACCGACAGGAAAAGAGAAAATGAGGTCTATACTTACGGAGAGAGGCTTACCAACCCCAAGGTGTCGGTAAACGGCAGGGAGGTCTCTTTCGGTATAAATCCGGTCCAGGCGGTGATTGATATCTACCGGAAGAACACGCACGGGACCAACCAGGCTATCATGGAAGTCGGTATGCCTCAGGATATCCTGCTCGAAGACCCCCCCTGCCTGCGGCTGATCGATACCCGCATTGCGGACGGCCGCCTGCACTTTGTGCTCTATTTTCGAAGCTGGGACCTGTGGGCCGGTTTTCCCTCAAACCTTGCCGCCATCCAGCTCCTCAAGGAATACATGTGTCAGGAAATCGGCGTGCAGGACGGGTCCATAGTGGCCGTAAGCAAAGGGCTTCACCTGTATGAATACACCTTCGCCCTTGCCCTGAAGCGTCTTAGGCGGGCATGAGGCGAGGTGCACACAAAGATGGGGTTTCGAGGCCGGCCCGGTATTAGAACTCGCCGTCCAGATTCGATATACTGAGGAACAAGTCTTTCGACTTCATCCAGAGCGAGCCGGGTCGAGGGAGAAGGGCGCGGTCCTGCACGCTTCGAGGAGATACACCCTGGCCTGGGCCGGGTCCCCTTTTTTGAATAAGCGAGACCCAAGCCGTAGGCGGACTCACCCTTCACTTTCGTATAACGGGTGGTAAGCCCTGAAATACGCTGCAGCCTCAGGTAGAGCGTTTCCTTCTGGTTTTGGGCCATATTCGGGTCATTCCGCGCCTTTTCGTATGCTTCGCCGACCCTGGCAATGAACTTCAGGCTGTCATCGGTGTAACGATACACGGCATGAAGACTTCTCAGGGCCTCATCGGCCTTCCCCTTCTTCAGTTGATCCTCCCCGGCTTTGAGATAGTCCTGCAGGTTCAGATCGCTCACCCCGATCGCAACGGGAGAAGAAGAAGCGGGTTTCGCCGCCTGCCGTTTTGCCTTCCGGTCGGCGCCCTGAGCAGGGTGCGGCCAGACGAGTACGGCCATGAGTACGATGAGGAAAGGGACCAGGAAGGGCCCTTTCCTCCATGACGCTTCTATTTCAGCGCCTCCCTGAGTTTGTTGCCCGGTTTGAATTTCGGCACGTTGCATGAAGAGATTTTGATCTCTTGCCCCGTTCTCGGGTTCCTCCCTGTCCTGGAAGCCCTTTCGGTGCACTGAAATGTGCCGAAGCCCGTCAGCGTGATCTTGTCTCCACTCTTCAGGGCTTTCTGGATGTTGTCCATGAAGGAATTGAGCACCTTTTCCGCGACCGATTTCTTGATCCCGGCATCGGATGCAACACTGGCAATCAAATCTGCTTTTGTCATTATCTTCACCTCTCCTCAAGATTTGGCACGCCGGTCAGGAACGGCACAACTTAAGACTCTATCAATATGGCGGTGCAGGGAATTGAACCCCGGACACTGCGGATATGAGCCGCATGCTCTAACCGTCTGAGCTACACCGCCTTACCCTCTCATATAAGCCTATAATGCCTGTATTGTCAACAAGTATTTGTGTTTTCGCCTATGTTTGTAGGCCCCTCTCTTAATTTGCAGCCGGCTCGGCATCACACGTCGAAGGTGTCTTCGAGCACGATTTTCCCGGTCGCAATCTCCCATATCCTCGCGGTGCCTTTTGCCAGGTCGAGGACCCCCGCTGTTTTCGTGAAGGGGCTTGACGGGTTGGGGACGGCAGGCGTTCCGGGGTTGACGATCAGGCCGCCCCCCATCTTCTTGATGCGTGGCCTATGGCTGTGACCGTGCACGAGGACGGCGAGGTCGAATTGCCTCACCAGGTTTTCAAAATCCTCTTCTTTTTTGTTCTCTCCGTGGAGGACGAGGATTTTCTTGCCGTCGATGCAAAGGAGCGCGTAAGGGGACTGAAGAGGCGTGTTGAGGACGAACTGGTCTACGTCGGCGTCGCAGTTCCCTCTGGCGATTATCAGCGGTACGTGCAGGTTGTTAATCTTCTCGGCCAGGGCTGCGATATTGTAGCCGTCCGCGAACGGGTTCCTGGGGCCATGGTAGAGTACGTCCCCTGCGTGGAGGATCATCTCGACGTCGCGAAACGGCCCGTCGAGGGCTTCCTGAAAACCTTTGACCGAACCATGCGTGTCACTGATCAGGCCGATTTTCATCGTGGTCAACACCTCCTGAGCATGACCAACCCCCCCTTCGCTTCAACGGCATATCGTTTTGATTTTCTCAGCTCGGGGACGAGATCGCTCAGGCCGGCACCCATTAGCACGATCATGCCTGCCTGTTTCAGATAGGCCATGGCTCTTTTGATATACGCCTTTGCCACTTCCACGGCCGGCAGTCGCTCGTCCCAGAGATACGTGAGGGCCGGCTGGATGAAGACCACATCGAAGCCATCGTTCAGGAGGAAAGGGAATTCGATATCCATATGGAAGAAGTGCTTTTTCCGGGCCATTTCCCTTGCGGAGACGTACCAATCCGAGGTCCTTGCCGCCTGCCATATCTCCTCGTCGCCGTCAATGTAATAAAGTAATTCACCAACTTTCTTCATTTCAAGGGTCTTGACGAAGCACGAGGCGGTCATCACGTCCATGATCTCTCCGATGCGCTGTCGGTAGACGGTGAGTGTCGCCTCGATCTCGCTTTTTATCACGGCGTCTTCCTTGATCCTGTCGGAGAGCGTTGCGTGGCGGCGGTGCATTTCTTTCAGCCGTGACGTCAGATCGCCGGAGTCTTTCGAAAAAAGTCCCGTCCGGCCGTTATCAACGGGTGAGCCGAAGAGCTCCCCCACAGACATGCCGAGAAGAGGATTACCCAATCTGTAGTTGACGCCGGGGGCGTTGAAACGGGAGAGCATCGAGTTTTGCAGGACGTCGAGGGGAAAAGGGTCCTTCTCCACGCCATACAATACCCTGCCGAGCACAAACTTATGGAGGAGTCCTTCGTTTTCCCATTCGGCGACGAAGCTGTGCTTCTCTTTATAGGGGAGCAGGAAAGAGAGGTATGCTATCGTTTCCACCAGACGGGTCGATACATTGCCGAAGCCTGGCGTCATGTCGAGTATCCTGAGAGACAGAAGCTTGTCCTTTGTTCTGTCCTGGCCTAGGCTGCCGAGGATGCACTCTTCCATGTTCGCCTCCGGTTCCGCCCCTCTTGCCATGAGATACGTGAATAAGTCGGCCTGGTCGTACTCCCTGGCCGGTCCGGGCAGCCCGGAGGGCCTGAACGCCGGGCCGTTCTGCGTCTGCCCCTGGTGCGGGCCGGTCCGGCTGAGACCGCTTTCGGGAAAGAGGTGGGTGTAGAGGGGTACCGCCGCCGCGGCCACGTCGGTTTTGTTGCCGCCTTCGAAGAGACCCGCAAGGGACCGGCGCTTATCCTGAAGGAAAGCGATCATCTCGCTCCGCTCCTCTTCGAGGAACGCCGCCAGGGTGGTGTCGAGGCCGGCGGAGGAAAAGACCTGGATGAAAAAGTGGAGTGTATCGCGGTCATCGGCCAGGACAGCGTGCTCAAGGTCGATCTCGATTAAGGGCTTCTCGAAGGCGAAGGGCTTTTTCAGGAGCAGCCAGTTCTTGCCGTTTGTGAGTATGATCCAGGGCACCCCGGCCTTTTTCGCCAGGTACATGGACTGGTAGAGGGGCATCCGGTTTTCGAAGTCCAGGTAAAAGCCGCTGATGCCTTCCTCGAGGTTCCTCCCATAGCGCTTCACGAGGAGCAGGGCGAGCACCTGTTCATAGTAGGGCTTGGTACCCCATAAAGGGGAACTTTTCAGCCGCTGCTCTTCCGAGGCGAAGAGGGCGAAGTCGGCACCCTTGATCTTCTCTTCGAAGAACTGGGGCTTTGATTCGAACACATAGCCGAGCACCTTAAGGATCGGCTTGACAAGGTGCAGCTCGGTATGGATCTCGCTGGCGAAGGCCCTCATCTTCTCAAAACGGGTCACGATATCGACGAGGGCGTTTGATGCAGCCTCCTGCCTGGGGAGGACGGCGATGCGCTGCATGAAAGGACGGGAGAGGAGCGTGTTTCTTAAGAAAACAGCGGGCATCTTGGGCTAATGATAAGACGATTGGGGGGGTAGAGTCAAGGGACGTCTGGCTGGTCCTGCCGGTGTCTTTTCGCGCCCGGCGCGGTAGCCGGTGAGGGCGTGGCTCCTCACTTGCCGCCCGGCCGAGGCAGTATTGGGGCTGGTTCCCGGCAGGGGCGGAGTTTTAGGCTCCCCCCTATTGCCAACGTGTAATAAGCAACTTACTATAACTAGTGAGAGAGAATGAAAGGAGGTGATATTCATGAAGGCACTGGGCAAAAAGACGATCGAAAAAGAAGCGGCGCTCTGGAAATCTTTGAAAACTCTTCTCGAAACGACCACCGTCACGAAATGCCACAAGTGAAAGAGCTGAAAGAGCTAAGGCTCGTGTTGCAGGTCTGCAGCACACAGAAGCGTGGGCAGGCAATACGACCCGTGTCTTGCCTGCCCGTTATGCTCTCTCCATGAAAAATGAACACGGATAATCCATTTGATTTCTTCTTCCAGTTGCATCTTACCGAACGGTGCAACCTGAAATGTCTCCATTGTTATCAGGACGGAAGACCTACGGTTGAAATGTCCCCGGAGGGAATCGACAAGACCGTTACAATCCTCTCGGAAACGATTAGCCAATGGTCGGAGTTGTATGAAATTCCCTTTTCACCCAGCGTCAACGTGACGGGCGGAGAGCCTTTCCTGCGCCACGACCTCTCCGGGATACTCTCCTCCCTCCATAGGCACAATTTTGATATTTACATCCTTACTAATGGCACCCTCGTCAACCAGGGGGATGCGTCCATGCTTGCCCGAATACCTGCAAGAGGTGTGCAGGTAAGTCTGGAAGGTCCCGAGGAGGTACACGACAAGATCCGGGGGAAGGGCAGTTTTCAGTCGGCGATTCGCGGGGTGACACATCTGCTTTCACAGAATCTGAGGGTTACCCTGAATCTTACGCTCTCCGCTCTCAATGTGGATCACATCGAAGAGATGGCCGCTCTCGGGTCATCCCTCGGGGTCCAACGAATCGGATTTTCACGACTGGTCCCTTCAGGCCGGGGCCTGGGGCTTATCGACAGTATGTTGAGCAAGGAGCAGGTGCGCGAGGTATATACCAGGATCCGTTCCATGCATATCCCCAGCCTCGATATCGTCACGGGCGATCCCATGTATGCCTGTGTAACAAACGGTGATCCTCCGGAAAACCGTACTATAGCCTTCGGCGGATGTTCGGCAGGCGTTTCCGGGCTCACCATTCTCCCTGACGGCACAATTGTCCCTTGCAGGCGGCTGAACATTCCTTTGGGAAACATACTGAAAGACGATGTAAGGACCATCTGGGCGACTTCTCCCGTGCTTTCTGCGTTGAGAAACAAAAAGAAGTACAAAGGCAAATGCCGTGCCTGCGACCGCTGGGCTCAATGCAGAGGGTGCAGGGCAATCGCCTATCAGTATGCGCTTTCAAAGGGCAACGATAGTTACCTTTCGGAAGACCCCCAGTGTTTTGTCGGTGAATAGTTACTGAAAGCACCGGCGGCTAAACCGACGGGTGTAGGTGAGCGGTCTTTTCCGGCGACGCCGTTTTCCTCTTGAGAAACGCTCGCTTGTGCTGTATACTACAGGTTGCTCGTCATTCTGCACGCCTATCAATCGGCTCAAAGGTGCACATATTTGGTGTTTTGAGGCCGAAGCGCGAAAGGCGGAAGATAAAACCAGGAGGGTCGATGTCGAATCTAACCATTAAACAATTGCTGGAAGCCGGTGTCCATTTCGGGCATCAGACAAAACGCTGGAACCCCAAGATGAAACCGTACATTTTCGGGGCGAGAAACGGTATTTACATTATCGATCTGCAAAAGACACTGAAAATGTTCAAAGAGGCCTACAATTTTGTCAAGGACACGGCTTCCCGGAACGAATACGTCCTTTTCGTGGGCACCAAGAAGCAGGCCCAGGAGGCGATCGTTGAAGAGTCGAAGCGGTCAGGCGCCTTTCACGTGAATGTGCGGTGGCTCGGAGGAACGCTCACCAACTACCAGACCATCGAAAAGAGCATCGACAGGCTTCGGAAGTACGAGGAGCTGAAAAGCAGCGATGTCTTTAGAGTGCTCCCGAAAAAAGAGGCCTTGAGCATAGACCGCGAGATAGTGAAGCTCGAAAAGCATCTGGGCGGCATAAAAGATATGGACAGGCTGCCCGGCGCCATCTACATCGTAGACCCGAAGAAGGAGTATATTGCAGTAAACGAGGCGAGGAAACTGGGTATCCCGACGGTCGGTATTGTCGATACAAATTGTGATCCCGATGACATCGATTTCGTCATCCCGGGAAACGATGACGCGATAAGGGCAATCAAGCTGATCACCTCGAAGATCGCCGACGCCGTGCTGGAAGGCAAGGCGCTCTATGTGGAGGAGTTCCAGGGTAAGGAAGAAGAGAAAGAAGGACCGAAGCCGTTTATCGACGAGAGCGTGCTCGGGGAAAAATTTGAAGGTGTTTTTGAGGAAGGAGAAGGAGGCTATTGATGGAGATTACCGCAGAACTCGTGAAGACATTGAGGGAGAAAACGGGTGTCGGCCTGATGGACTGCAAAGAGGCGCTCAAGATCTCCAATGGAGATATGGATAAAGCCGTCGACCATCTCCGCGAGAAGGGCCTTGCAAAGGCCCAAAAGCGGGCAGGGAGAGCCGCCACGGAGGGCACGGTTGCGGTCTACATCCACATGGGCGGAAAGATCGCGACCATGGTAGAGGTAAACTGCGAAACCGATTTCGTTGCGAAAACCGATCAGTTTCAGACGTTTGCAAAAGATGTGGCCATGCAGGTCACTGCGGCGAACCCGAGCTATGTGAAGAGAGAGGACGTCCCCGAAGCGGTAAGGGAGAAGGAAAAGAACATTTACCGGATACAGGCGAAAGAAGCGGGCAAGCCCGACAAGATCCTCGACAAGATCGCCGACGGGAAGCTGGACAAATTTTACCAGGAAGTCTGCCTCCTCGAGCAGCCCTTCATAAAGAACCCTGATGTTGTTATCAAGGACCTCCTTGAAGACCTGATCTCGAAAATGGGGGAGAACATAATGGTGAGGAGATTCGTCAGATTCCAATTGGGGGAGACGGTCGACGCATAGAATGGCCTATAAGAGGATCCTTCTCAAGCTCAGCGGCGAGGCCCTCATGGGGAAAGAGGGATACGGTATCGATCCGGAAACCATGAGGGATGTCGCGGGACAGGTGAAGAGCGTAAAGGACGCAGGCGTGGATATTGCTGTCGTCATCGGCGGCGGAAACATCTACAGAGGTATACGGGCTGAAAAACAGGGCATCGACCGGGTCGCCGGTGACTACATGGGCATGATTGCCACGCTCATGAATGCCCTTGCGCTGCAGGATAACCTGGAAAAACTGGGCGTCGCAACGCGCACTCAGACAGCCTTGCAGGTGCCCGCAATAGCCGAGCCGTACATCAGGAAAAGGGCAATCCGCCACCTGGAGAAAGGCCGGGTCGTCCTGTTCGCCGGAGGGACGGGCAACCCCTTTTTCACTACCGACACGGCCGCAGCGCTGCGTGCCGTCGAGATCGGCGCAGAGGTGCTGCTGAAGGCTACGAGGGTTAACGGGGTGTATGATAAGGACCCGGAGCTGCACGAGGATGCGCTCTTTTTCCCGGAGATCACCCACATGCAGGTGCTGGAGCGCCGCCTGTCGGTAATGGACGCCACAGCCATATCCCTCTGCATGCAAAGCGGCCTGCCCATAGTCGTTTTCAACCTTAGAGACGCACAGAACATGGGGAAAGTCGTGCGCGGTGAGCCTGTGGGTACTATGATAGTTTCTAAGATAGTGCCTGGAGATCATGAAAAGGGCGCGAGAAGAACATAGAGCGCCCATACATGCTTTTGTGAGCGGGGACGACTCGCAAGCGGGTGCCCCGGCGGGCTTTGCCCGTCGAGGGGGCGCTGAGCCCCTGCATGATTTTGTGAGCGGGGAGGCTCGGCGGGCTTTGCCCGTCGAGGGGGCGCTGAGCCCCTGTAATTGCTTCAGGGGGTGAATATGTCTGATGCGGTGACGGAGGAATTTGAGGAGCGATTAAGGAAATCGATAAACACGCTCAAGAAAGACTTATCGAAGCTGAGAACAGGGGTGGCGTCGATCTCGCTCCTCGAAGATATCAGGGTCAGTTATTACGGCCAGCTTACTCCCCTCAACCAGGTGGCGACGATTTCGGCGCCGGACAGCAGGACCATCACTATCCAGCCCTGGGACGCATCGTCCATTGGAGAGACGGAGAAGGCGATCCAGAAATCGGATTTAGGCGTGAACCCCATGTCTGACGGGAAAGTGATCCGCCTTGTTTTCCCTCGGCTCACCGAGGAGCGAAGAAGAGATCTGACGAAATTGGGCGGAAAGATGCTCGAGACCACGAAAGTGGCTATGCGCAATGTGAGAAGGGATACGAACGAGAAGCTGAAGAAAATGGAAAAGGAGAAAGCCCTTTCAAAGGATGAGGCCTTCAGGCTCCAGGAGGAGGTTCAGAAAACCACCGACAAATACATCGGCATGGCCGAAGGCATCTACGCGGAAAAGGAAAAGGAGATCCTCGAGATCTGAGAAGCATTATGACGCTGAAGAAAGAAAAGCTTCCCCGCCATGTGGCGATCATCATGGACGGTAACGGGAGGTGGGCGAGGAGCCGGGCGCTTCCCAGAATCGAAGGGCACATTGCCGGTATAGAATCGGTGAGGGATGTCGTGACCATGACGAGGGAGTTGCAGATTCCCTACCTCACCCTCTATGCTTTCTCAAAGGAGAACTGGACGAGACCCCAGAAGGAAGTGGAAGCGCTCCTCACTCTTTTAGGCGTTTATCTTGAAAAAGAGCTGCCCTTGATGCTGGAAAAGGACGTGAGGTTCAACGCAATAGGCGCCATAAGCGACCTCCCCGGACATTTGCAGCAGCAGCTCGGCAGCGTCATGGAGAAAACCGGAAAGAACGGCTCCCTGCTCCTTACCATCGCCCTCTCATACAGCGGGAGGCAGGAGATCCTCAGGGCGGCAGGGTTGATCGCCGGGGAGATGGCAAGGGGCGAAACAACGCGCATAGATGAAGAAAGCTTCGGCGCATACCTGTATACGGCAGGCATGCCTGACCCCGATCTGCTCATCAGAACGAGCGGAGAGATGAGATTGAGCAATTTTCTCCTCTGGCAGATGGCGTATACGGAGATATATGTGACGGACACGCTATGGCCTGACTTCAGGGGGGAGGCTTATCAAGAGGCCTTGAGAGATTTTACCTCAAGGAAAAGAAGATTCGGCAGCCTGAAGGAAATCTGAGTGGGGGATCTTAAGAAAAGGTTTCTTTCCGCCCTGGTCTTCGGCCCCCTCGTTGTGCTCCTCTTTCTTTTTCTGCCGTCGAAGATGTTTCTCCTGTTTCTGGCAATCGTGCTCCTGATAGCCGTGTACGAGTTTTCTTCCATGGCGGGGACGGCACACTCAATCGTGGTCACCTTGCTCGCGGCAGCGACCCTCATCCCCCTCTATTTCGGCGGGACCCTCTACCAGTTTTGGCTCCTCTTTTCGCCGGCAATCTACCTGGTATTCAGGATTGCCGCTCCCGCATCTGCGCCTTCTTCTCTCAACAGGGAAATCGGAGGATCGGTCGCCGTGCTCATCCTCGCGGAAGTGTTTCTTGCACTGCCCCTTTTCTTTCTCTATTGCTTGAAGGAGCTGGACCGCTTTCTGCCACTGGTCCTCCTCTTGACCATATGGGCAAGCGATACCGGCGCGTATCTCCTCGGGAAGAGTATGGGGCGGCACAAGCTCGTGCCCCTTATCAGCCCGAAAAAGACGTATGAAGGACTCCTGGGCGCATTGGCGGGCGCGGCGTGTGTGACGCTCCTCTTCAAAGGCAGGCTGGGTTTGACCGTCCCTCTCTCCATCGGCATGGGCCTCGCCATCGGCGCACTGGGACAGCTCGGAGATATACTGGAGTCCATTGCAAAAAGGGTATGCCAGGTGAAGGATTCGTCCGGCCTGATTCCGGGCCACGGAGGGCTCCTCGACAGGGTCGACAGCTTTCTCCTCACGGCGCCTTTCATGTATTATTGTCTTTCGGGTATGAAGTGATGAAAAAAGGGGTCATCATACTCGGCTCCACCGGCTCCATCGGCAGATCGACACTGGACGTGGTCGAGAGCCGGCGAGACGAATTTGAGGTGGTCGGCCTTGCCTGCCGGAAGAACGTGCGGCTTTTCAACGAGCAGATCCGCCGGTTTAAGCCGCGCTTTGCCTGCATCTTTCAAGAGGAGCTCAGCAGCGGGGTCGATTTCGGCGCGAGCCGGAGGCTTATCGGTCCGGCCGGGATAAAGGAACTCGTCGGAACGGATGGGGAGATGGTGGTCAATGCCATGCCCGGAAGCGCCGGGCTTGAGCCGACGATTGAGGCGCTCAGACAGCATAAGGTCCTCGGTCTTGCCAACAAGGAGAGTCTCGTGATGGCGGGAAGGCTGGTATCGAGGCTGACAAGAGAGGAAGGCGCCGTGCTCCTGCCGATCGACAGCGAGCACTCGGCGCTTTATCAATTGATGCAGGGCTTGGGGAAGGACGAGATAGAGGACATCGTGATCACGGCCTCCGGCGGGCCGTTCAAGGACTTTTCCGCGGAGGCGCTCCAATGCGTGACCGCGGAGCAGGCGCTGTGCCACCCTACGTGGCAGATGGGCCGCAAGGTCACGATCGATTCCGCGACCCTGATGAACAAGGGGCTCGAAGTGATTGAGGCCCATTGGCTATTTGGCATGAGTGCCGAAAAGATCAGGGTTGTTGTCCATCCGGAGAGCATCGTCCACGGTATGGTACAGCTCGTCGACGGCTCCCTGCTTGCTTACATGGCCTGCCCGGACATGCGGATTCCCATCGCCTTCGCCTTGAGCGGAGGACGGCGCACGAGCACGCCCTTCGGGAAGGTGAACCTTGTCGAGGCCGGAAAGCTCACGTTTTATGCGCCGGACACTGCGCGGTTTCCCGCGCTCAGACTGGCTTATGATGCACTCGGGCTGGGTGATAGCGCCCTGGTCACGCTGAATGCGGCCAATGAGGTTGCGTCGTCTGCCTTTCTCGAGGGAAAGATCGGCTTTACCGATGTGCCTCGCCTGGTCGAAGAAGCGCTTGGCAACCATCCTTTTGTGAAAGAAATAGATGATCTGGATACCATCCTGGAGATACACAGGTGGGCCGCGGACTACGCGGCAGACCGCCTGAGGAGGATCAATGCTTAATCTGCTCTACTTTATCATTGTCCTGAGCATACTCATTTTCGCCCATGAATTAGGCCATTTTCTTGTTGCCCGCCTCGCAGGAGTGAGGGTCATCACGTTCTCCCTCGGCTTCGGCAAGAAGCTCATCAGCTTTAAAAGAGGCGAAACGGAGTACGCCGTTTCCGCGGTCCCCTTGGGGGGGTACGTCAAAATGCTCGGTGAATCCACCGAGGACGTCGTGACGGAAGAAGAGGCGTCCCGGTCTTACGCCAACAAGCCCCCGCTGGTAAGGATTCTGATCGCCTTTTCGGGCCCCTTCTTCAATATCCTCCTGGCCCTGGTTGTCTTCTTTGCAATCTTTCTCACGGGATACCCGGTCCCGACGACCACGACGAAAATAGGACAGGTGATGACGGGGGAGCCCGCATATGACGCCGGCCTTAAGTCCGGCGACGTTGTCACGCGGATAAACGATCGCCTGATCCAGAAATGGAGCGAGCTGCAGAAGGTTGTCAGCAACTCCGACCTTCGTCCCCTGAAATTCGAGATCGACAGGCAGGGTCGGCCCATAGTCGTATGGATCGCGCCGAAGCTTCGCGACGAAAAGAACGTATTCGGCGAGATAGTGGGCAAAATGAAGCTGATAGGGGTTGCCCCCGCCAGCGAGATCAAGAGGGAGTCTTTCACCGGCGCAGCGTCAAAGGCCGTTGTCGATACCTGTAACCTCACAGAATTGACGGTCGTGGGTATTGCGAAGCTGATAAAAGGGCAGCATCTCTGCAAAGAATGTGGGTGGTCCCATATTGATCTTCCAGCAGGCGGGCGAAAGGGCAAGGGCAGGAAAGAGCAGTTTTCTTTTCTTCCTTGCCTTGATCAGCATCAACCTGGGCATTGTCAACCTGCTTCCCATTCCCATTCTTGACGGCGGCCACATATTCTTTTCTTTTATAGAGATAGTCGTACGCCGGAAGATCCCGGTCAGGGCGATTGACGTCGCGCAAAAGGTGGGTGTCGGTATACTCGTGTGTATCATGGTGCTCGCGACTTTCAATGATCTCATGAGGCTTTTTCATGTCAGATAGGCTTTTTCTCGGCCTCGACAATTCTATGGACTTTCTCAACCTTGTCCTTGGCACGGAAGACGGGCTCATGGAGGAGCGCCACTCGAAGGCAGGGCGCCACTCGTCGGAAGTGCTGCCCCTCAGGGTTTCCCGGTTACTCGCGGACCACGGGGCCGCAATCGGGGATTTGTCTGCGCTCGTCGTGACGCTCGGCCCCGGGTCTTTCACCGGCGTCAGAGTTGCTCTTGCTTTCTGCAAGGGTCTTGCCGCAGGTCTCGCCATCCCCTTTTTCGGCATCCCTACCCCGGACGTCCTCGCTTTGCCGTTCGCCTTCATGGAGGGCTATTATCTCTGCCCGCTTATCGACGCGAAAAAGGGCGAGGTGTTTTTTTCTCTCTACCGGGTCACGAACGGCGCAGTAGAACGCGCCAGCGGAATTCACGCCCTGAAACCCGGCAACATCGCAGAGTCTATTCCTACCCCCTGCCTCTGTTTCGGGACCGGGGTGGGTCTTTGCAGGTCCGCCCTTGCCGGTATTGTTGGTCTGCAGATGATTGACGGTCAATTTCTGCGGGTTTCCGGAGAAGCGCTCCTGCAGGCGGGAATAGCCGCCGAGAGCCTTGGTCGTCACGAAGAGACAAAACCGATTTACGGAAGAAGGTCTGAAGCGGAGATAAAATTCAACATAAGCATCCCTTAAAGAAATGGCGCTGCTTTAGCCGCCGGAGGTAGAGCGATTTGAAGACCGTTCAGGAGATAAACGCGCGAATCAGGGAAGGCAAGGCGGTCGTCGTCACCGCCGAAGAGATGGTAGGGCTTGTGAAGGAGAAGGGCACAAAAGTCGCGGCCCACGAGGTTGACGTGGTGACCACGGGCACCTTCGGCCCTATGTGTTCGAGCGGGATGTTTATGAACGTCGGCCACTCGAAACCTCGAATCAAGGTGGGGGGAGGCGCGTGCTATCTCAATGATGTGCCCTGCTACTGCGGGATCGCGGCCGTTGATATCTATATCGGCGCCACTGCCATGCCGGATGACGATCCCCGAAACAAGGTGTACCCCGGAGAATTTCGCTACGGAGGGGGCCACGTTATCGAGGAATTCGTAGCAGGGAAGAATATAAGACTTGTGGCAAGCGCGTATGGCACGGATTGTTACCCGAGAAAGAAGATCGAAACCTATATCAACAAGGATACCGTCAATGAGGCGTATCTTTACAACCCGAGAAACTCGTACCAAAACTATAATGTGGCGGTGAATGTGACCGATCGGGTGATCCACACCTACATGGGGCTGCTCAAACCCCACGTCGGAAACGCGAACTATTGCAGCGCCGGGCAGCTCTCTCCGCTCCTGAAGGACCCCCTGTACAGGACGATAGGGCTGGGCACACGGATCTTCCTCGGCGGCGGCGTCGGCTATGTGGCGGGCAGAGGGACACAGCATAACCCCGACGCGCCCCGGACACCGGAAGGTCTGGTTAAGGCGGGGGCCGGGACGATAGCGACGACGGGCAACGCCAAGCTGATGAGCCCACGGTTCCTGATGGGTGCGAGCTTTGTCGGCTATGGCGCCACGATGTTTGTCGGCGTAGGCATCCCGATCCCGTTGCTGGATGAAGAGATGGCATATTTCACCTCCAGGAGCGACGAAGAGCTCTTTGCCCAGGTAGTGGACTATGGGAGCGACTATCCGAACCGGATCCCCCGGAGTCTCGGTGAAGTGAGCTACGCGCAACTGAAGTCGGGCGCAGTAACAATAAACGGGAAAGAGGTATCCGCTTTTCCCCTCTCCAGCTATTCAAAAGCGAGGGAGATCGCCACGATCCTTAAGGAATGGATCGATTCCGGAACGTTCCTTTTATCGGAACCCGTAGAACATCTGCCGGGCCCCGGTGAAAACACAGGCATGCAGTTCCTCGAAGAACGGCCCTCGTAACGAGCGCCCGCCATGCAGCGCGGCTCTTTTTTTCACGAGAGGCCCTAGGGACCGTCGGGAAGACGGACATCGATCCCGAAAAATTCAGGATCAAGGAGGACTCATGAGGATTCTCAAGGACCTTTACTTTTATCCCTGGATGTCCATGCAGGAGAATAACGCAAATACCGTGTTCATAGACGGTCCTGTGCCCACCCTCATAGATCCGGGTCATGCCCACCTTTTCAATAATGTGGCGACGGCTGCCGCGCGCGACGGGGTCGATATGGGACGCCTGTCGCTCATACTCTTTACCCATGGCCATCCGGACCATATAGAGGCGACAGACCTCTTCGAGGAAGGCGTGCTCAGGGGCATAGGCAAGGAGGAATATCTGTACATGCGGCAGGAGGGCAAGGAGCTTTTCCTCGCCACGGGCGCGCAGTTGCCCGGTCGGCCGTTCAAGCTGCTCTTGAACGAAGGCCCTCTCACCCTCGGAGACAAAACCTTCATGGTAATCACGACCCCAGGGCATTCACCAGGCTCCATCTGTCTGTACGAGCCAAAGGAAAAGGTCCTTATATCGGGTGATACCGTCTTCTACCTCGGCGTGGGCAGGACGGACCTGGCTGGTGGAGACCCGGGCCGGTTGGCGGCGAGCATCAAGAAGCTGTCTAAGCTGGACGTTGAATACCTGATACCCGGCCACGGAGAGATGCTGAAGGGGCGAAAGGCGGTACAGAAGAATTTCGGGATGATACTCTCCGAATTCTTTGAATAGAGGGGCCGAACCCCACTCTATTGACAACGATGGCCTGAAGGCATAACATGTAGGGGATTTAAAAGGCTATAGTGGATACAAGATTTCCATGCTTCAAAGGTAGTCGGCACATCGATTCAGACAAGAATTCTTGCCCGCGTCAGGGCGATTATTGTCAGTACAGGACCGGTTGCATCGGCAGCGGACTTCTGCATGGACCATCGATAGTGCGGAAAAGGGAGGACAGCGCGTGATGATGCTTGAGGAATACGTATGCGACCTGTGCGGATGTTTATTTCTTCCCATGAACATGAAGAACATTTTCTGTCCGAGCTGCGGGAGCAGCCAGGTGAATAAGGAAATGGGCAGCAATGAGTTATCCGATGAGGACGTCTATGTCGGTATCCTCAACGGCAAAGAAAAGGGGAGCTTTCTTTTTTAAAGAGAGGAGCAGACGTGCATCCCTTTCCTTACGTCGCAGCAATCGGTGTTCTAGGGTTTCACGAGCTCAAGTGCGCCGATTTCCCGTTCATGGGCCGTTTTTGGACCTGGGTTGTAAACGGTCTCATGACGTCTTATAATAATCACACAATAGAGATATATTTCGTCGCAAAACTGACCTGAACGAAAGAAAGGAGGATGCATGAGCAAGGCTTTGCCTTTGAACGATAGTGATTTTCCAAAAGAAGTCGTAGAATCGGGCCTTCCGGTTTTGGTAGACTTCTGGGCTACCTGGTGCGGGCCGTGTCAGACAATGGGACCCATCCTTGACAATATCGCAGATGAGTACGAAGGCAAGGTCAAGGTAATGAAGCTTAACGTCGATTCCAATCCTGTCACGCCCTCCACCTTCGGTATAAGAGGTATCCCGACGCTCATCCTGTTCAATAAGGGCAAGGTTGTGGACCGCATCGTCGGGGCGGTCCCCAAGAGCACGGTGGACAGCCTGATCAAAAAGGCGTTGGACTGAAAAACCTGGGGCCGGGGAGGCCTGTTTCCCACTGCACGCATTGGACTCGGCCGGCAGACATCAGGGAGAGGGCGGACAAAGAAGGGGCTTCGAGGCCGACTCGGCATGAAGGCGAGATTCATTTGGGTGAGATAATCGCCTTCGCCCTCTTGTTGTTCTCGCCCTGCACGTAGACGCGGTCCTCGTTCACGTAGTAAATAACTGTGTCTCCCGAAACCTTGTCTTTGGCCGAGAAAACGACTACGTCCCCTTTGAGTATGATCTCGCCCTTATCATTATAGAAGTACGCCTCTTTGCACGTCGCTGTTCTGTCAAGCTTAACGATCTTCACGTTTCCTTCAGCCTTGGCCCTGTCGATCTCGTTTGTTTCCTCGTTCATGTAGGCGGTAAGCATGTCCGAAAACAGGTAAAGGTCTACCTGTTTGGCGATTACATTGCCCTTGAAAACGACGATTTTCCCTTTCTCGAGTCCTTCCATCGTATCGGCGACGACGTCAACCGGCTTCTTCTCGGTAAAGAATCCGAGAGAGTTTTCTTTGTCAGATGCCCCGGCCGCCGGAGATGTGTTTTGCCCGTCCGCGATATGCGCGGTCTTCTCTGCCGGGGGCTGTCCGGCATTTTCAGAGCTATCCGCCGGTTTCCGCTCGGTCGAGGCTTGCCCCCGACTTTCCTTAACAACAGGCCCGGTCCCCTGCGTATCCCCCTCCCGAGCAGGAGGCGGCTGGGCAGGTTTCAGGTCAATCTCCCTCGGCCGTGTTTGGCTGTAAGAAAGGTCGGCTGTCTGCGCGGGCTCGCTACCAGGGTCGCCCTTCGTCGACCGCGGCGCGGCCGGAGCTGCCTTTGACGCACCCCCTGTAGTTATCGCGCTCACGCCCAGAAGGCGGAAGATATTTCTTTCTTTCCTTTTCTGCCCTGCATACATGCTCTTCGGGTATTCCCGTTTGAGTCTGTCAAGATACGCTTGAGCCTTCTCCGGATTGTGCAGGGCCTTGTAATCCTGCGTCAGGTAATAGAGCGCCTTGTCTCTGCCCAGGGCGTCAGGATATTTCTCGAGGAAGTATTCAAGGCGGAGGACCGAAGCGTTATACTTTGCCCATATGTAGTAAAATTCCCCCACGTACAGCTCGCGCGCCGCCAGTTTCCTGGTGAGACTCAACACACGCGCGTCGGCGTCTTTGGCATAAGGGCTCTGGGGATAACGATTCTTGAGAAAGGTGAAGCGCTCGATGGCCTTATACGTATTCGCCTGTTCGCGATCGATATCGGGCGACAGCTTTTCATAGCATTCCGCAAGACGCCTCAGTGCATAGGCGGCATTTTCATCTTCAGGGTAGCTGTTGACGAAATCTTCGTAGATGGCTGCGGCCAGGGAATACGCCTTTTTTTCAAAATGGGCATCCGCCTGTTTTATTTGTGCGACGAGGGCAATCGGGTCGAAGGGAAAATTTTCGCGGACCTTGCTGAAGCTGGCGATGGCCTTGTCGTACTGTTTTTTCTTCATGAAGGCGACGCCTTCGACGTAAAGGTTCCCGGGGTTGTCGACTTTTTTCAACTCGGCCGTCTTGCCGCCGCAGCTTACGATCACAAAGCAGACAATGGTGAGAAAGAGGAGTCTTTTCCGCATTGTTTACTATAACAGAAACAGAAAATTTATGCTAATTTTAGTGTGGCAGCGGAATACGGGGCGGCGGGTGTTGCATGGGGAGACTAGAGGGACTGATTGAGGAAGGGCTTGCCTTTTTCAATATCGGGTATGACCCGACGATGGTTCGCCATCTCTTGTCCTACGTTGAAGAGCTCGGACGATGGAACAGGACGATGAACCTCGTCGGTTTTAAAGAGGGCGGACAAATCGTAGGCAACCTTGTCTACGACGCCTTCTTCCTTCATACCCGCGTCGGAGGCGCGAAAACTATTCTTGACCTTGGCTCGGGCGCGGGGGTTGTCTCGGTCCCCCTTGCCGTATTGAATCCGGATAAGCGCATTTACTCGCTGGATAAGGCCGTGAAAAAGACCCTCTTCCAGAGGCATGTGAAGCGGCTCTTGGGTCTTGCCCGGCTGGAGATCATCCACGGGCGCGCAGAAGACATAGCGCCGCTCGGTGTTGAGGCGCTCATCGTAAAGGCTTTCGGGCCGGCACACGCGGCGCTCGTCAAAGGGGGCAGCCATTTGAGGGAAGGAGGATCGGCCCTTCTCGTGAAAGGCAGGGGGGAAGAGGCGTCCAGCCAGGCCGGCTTTCTTCTGGAAAGGGTAGAGCGCTATTGTTTGCCCAAGAGCGACAAAGCCTACCAACTCTTCATTTACAAAAAGGTTTCATAGACAGATTGTTTTGTGCTAATGTATCTTGTCCATGGGAAAAATCATCGCCATTGCAAATCAGAAAGGCGGCGTGGGAAAAACGACAACGGCAATCAACCTTGCGGCCTCGGTCGCCGTCGCCGAACACCGGACGCTCCTTGTGGATTTGGACCCCCAGTGCAACGCGACGAGCGGCGTCGGCATTTCTTACGGAAAACTGCAAAAGCACGTGTATCGTGCCATTATAGGCGACGCCACGATAGAACAGGTAATCACCGGGACGGAAGTGCCCATGCTTGATCTGGTCCCCGGACATCCCGATTTGATCGGCGCGGAGATCGAGCTTTTCGAAATGGAGCAGCGGGAGCTGGTGCTGAAAAGGGCCCTTGCAGGGATAAGGGAGCGCTATCCGTACACCATTATAGACTGCCCGCCTTCCCTGGGGCTTCTCACGGTCAACGCGCTGGCCGCCTCCGACTTTGTCATCATTCCCCTTCAGTGTGAGTACTACGCACTTGAAGGACTTGTGTTTCTTTTGAAGACGATCTCGATCATCAAGAAGCAGCTCAATCCCGAGCTGGAGATCCTCGGCGTGCTGCTCACCATGTTCGACAGGCGGAATAACCTCTCCTTTCGCGTCATGGAGGAGGCACGGAGGCACTTGGGCAGCAAGGTGTTTCAGACGGTTATCCCGAGAAACGTCCGGTTGAGCGAAGCGCCCAGCTACGGGAAACCCGTGATCCTTTATGACGCCGCCTCAAAAGGCGCGGAGAGCTATCTTGATCTGGCCGCGGAAATATCCATGTGACGAAGTCATGTGGATCAATATCCATGTGACGGAAGTCGCGTGGATCAATATCTGTTGTGACGGGAGCTAAATGCGTAAGAAGGACCCGCTCGGGAGAGGACTTTCTGCTATTTTGAAGGACGTGGATGATGGGGGAGTGCATCTCATCCCCGTGCAACAAATAGTGCTGAACCCTACTCAGCCCAGGCTTGAGATGCGGCAGGAATCACTCGTTGAGCTTGCTTCATCGATCGAGGAAAAAGGGCTGCTGCAGCCAATTATCATTCGGAGGAAAGAGGGCGTTTACGAGATCATTGCCGGCGAGCGCCGTTTCCGTGCAGCGAAAATGGCCGGACTGAAAGAGGTGCCGGCGATCATCAAGGACGTCGACGACCACGAAGCCCTCGAGCTCGCGATGGTTGAGAACCTGCAAAGGGAGGATCTCAACCCTGTGGAGATAGCGTCTGTCTATCAGCGCTTCGTGGAAGATTTCGGCTACACCCATGAAAACCTGGCAAAAAAGATGGGTGTCGAAAGAAGCTCGATTTCAAATTATATACGCCTCCTCAAGCTACCCTCATGGGTAAAGGATCTGATGGCGGGGGGTAAACTGACCCAGGGGCACGGCAGGGTGCTCATCACCTTGAAGAACGAGCAGGAACAGAAGAGATACGTGAAAAAGGTGCTCGACGAGGGGCTGTCGGTGAGGGATCTTGAGCGGGCGAGGAAGACCGCTAGGCCGGCTCAGTCCTCGCCCTTCTCCCACGTGGAGGAGATGCTGCGGGAAACGTTGAAGACGAAAGTGCAGGTGACTTTCAAGAAGAATAAGGGCAAGGTGATCATTGAGTTCTATTCGAAGGAAGACCTTGAAAGACTGCTCAATTCCCTCGCCAAGTCGGCTGAATGAATTTTTTTTATAAATTTTGTTGAAACTCTGCCGCGTTTCATGGTATGAAAGGGTGCTTGAAATGTGTTTTTTATCACAAGTAGCGGCACGGCCAAAGGGATAGACCATGATCGAATTCAATTACACATTGTTTATTCAGTTTTTTCAAGTACTTATTCTCCTTATTCTCCTTAATGCGCTCCTCTTCAAGCCGATACTGGGCAGCCTGAAGAAACGGCGCACGGCGATCGAGTCTCTCGTCGGTAAAGCGGAAGACAACAGGCAGGAAGCAGCGGTTCTCACGAAAACCTATGATGAGACACTGAAGGAAAGGAAGCTGCCCGTACTGGAACAGCGGGAAACCGTGCTCAAAGAGGCGCATGCCGCCTCGATGAAGGTCATCGAAGAAGCAAGACGGGATCTTGCCGGAGAACTGGCAAAGGTGAAGGAGACGGTAAAGGAGGAGGCCGGGAAGACCCTGGACCTACTTCTTGGCGAATCGGACCGGCTTGCCCTGGAGATTGCGCAAAAAATCACAAAACGAGGTAACTGATGGGACTCGGCAAGGATCTGCCCCTGTGGCTCCAGTTATTTTTTCAGTTCATCAATTTTGCGATCCTCGTGGCTGCCTTAGTCTATTTTCTGAAAAAGCCGTTAAAAGAATACTTGCTGAGAAGACATGAGACGGTGAAAGAAAAAATAGAGGAAGCCGACCGGCTGCTCAGAGAGGCTGAAGAGGCCAAAAAGGTGTATGAAGAGAAGCTCTCGGGGCTGGAGGGTGAGATTGTGGCGTTTCGCGCCTCGGCTCTTGAAGAGATGGAAAAGGAAAAGAAGAAGATCCTGGACGACGCGCGCGGACTGGCTTCTCGCATAAGCGAGCAGGCGCGCCTCGCCTACGAGCAGGAGATGAAGGAAGCGCTTGCAAAGGTTCGGGCCGAGATCGCCGGACGGACGATCACGGCAGCAGAACAGAAGGTGCGGGAAATGTTCGGGAAGAAGGACCATGACCTCATGGTCGAAGAGTTTATCCAAAAAGTAAGGAGCATCAATTGATACGGCAGTCGATAGCAAGGAGCTACGCAAAGGGCCTATTCGCTGCAGGCGTTAAGGACGGAAGGTATACGGATTACTTGAGGCAGTTGAAAGAGATTCTGGAGACCATGAACAAGGCGCCGAAAATCCGGAGGGCCCTCGCGCTGCCCCTTTTCGAGATGGAGAAGAGAAAGGAACTACTTTCGGGGTTTATGAGCGCCCTCGATGCGTCGCCGGCGGTTGCCGCCCTGCTGGACCTGCTCCTCGAAAAGAGTAGAATAGCCTACCTTGTTGCCATACACGACGCCTATGAGCAGATGGCTGACGATAAAGCAGGAAAGGTGAAGGGCACCATGTATTCGGCCTATCCCCTGCCCGACGATACAAAGGTACGAATCGAAGAGGCACTGGGCGAGAGGCTCAACAAGAAAGTCGAGCTCCATATCGAAGAGGACAAGGAGCTTATCGGCGGGCTGAAGGTGATCGTTGGGGGGATGAGGATCGACGGGAGCGTCAAGAGGCAGCTCGAACTATTGAATGAAAGCATGATGAAGGAGTAGACCTATGGCAGTCAAGGCAGACGAGATAAGCAGGATCATAGAACAGAAGATATCGGGCTTCGAGAGGGAGATAGACCTCCAGGAAACAGGCACCGTTATCTCCATCGGAGATGGTATTGCGAGGATCTACGGCCTTGAAAACGCCGTATCCGGCGAATTGATCGAGTTCCCCCAGAATATCATCGGCATGGTGCTGAACCTGGAGGAAGATAATATAGGGGCGGTGATCTTCGGTGATTACACGGAGATAAAAGAAGGCGATATAGTCAAGAGGACGAACAGGATCGCCCAGGTGCCCGTCGGCGAGGGCCTGGTGGGGCGTGTAGTTGACGCCCTGGGAAACCCCCTTGACGGAAAAGGTCCCATTGTGGCGACGGAGTATAGGAATATTGAGCAAAGGGCGCCGGGCGTCGTGGTGAGGCAGCCCGTGAAAGAGCCTCTGCAGACGGGTATAAAGGCCATAGACGCGATGATCCCTATCGGAAGAGGGCAGCGTGAGCTGATCATCGGAGACCGGGGCACGGGGAAAACAGCCATCGTCATCGACACTATCCTCAATCAGAAAGGTAAAGGCGTCTTCTGCATCTACGTGGCCATAGGTCAAAAAAGATCATCAGTGGCCAGGCTCGTCGATGTGCTCAACGCGTACGGCGCTATGGAGTTTACCACGGTGGTCGCGGCAACCGCGAGCGATTCGGCGCCTCTCCAGTATCTCGCGCCTTTCGCGGGCTCTTCCATGGGTGAATATTTCAGGGATACGGGACGGCATGCCATGATCGCCTTTGACGACCTGTCGAAACACGCGGTCGCCTACAGGCAGCTCTCCCTGCTTCTGAGACGACCACCCGCAAGAGAAGCCTACCCCGGTGACATATTCTACCTTCACTCCAGGCTGCTTGAGCGTGCGGCAAAATGGGATGACGCACACGGCGGCGGCTCTCTGACCGCCCTCCCCATCATCGAGACCCAGGCAGGCGACGTGTCCGCCTATATCCCCACAAACGTCATCTCCATCACGGACGGGCAGATATACCTTGAGCCCGAGCTCTTCTATTCAGGCACCAGACCCGCCATCAACGTGGGCCTTTCCGTCTCCAGGGTCGGCGGCAACGCGCAGACCAAGGCAATGAAGCAGGTGGCGGGCCGACTCCGGATCGACCTCGCCCAGTATCGGGAGATGGCGGCATTTGCAAAGTTCGGAAGCGACCTGGACAAGTCGACGCAAGCCCTTCTCTCCAGGGGGGCGAGGCTGCAGGAGCTTTTGAAGCAGAACCTCTATTCGCCGTACCCCGTCGAGAAACAGGTGGTATTGCTCTATGCGGGAACGAACGGCTATACGGACATCTACCCGGAGGCAGTCATTGCCAAGTATGAGCAAGAGATGCTGCCCTATATGGAAAAGGAGCATGCCGATATACTGGCTGCCGTCAGGGATAAGCAACAGATCGATGCGGCCATCGAGGCGAGCTTGAACAAGGCGCTGACCGCATTTAAAGAAAAATTCTCGTACTAACGGATGCGACGATGGCAACCCTGCGCGATGTAAAGAGAAAGATCAACAGCATCAGGAGCACGCAAACGATTACGCGGACCATGAGAATGATCTCCGCGTCGAAGCTCCGGCGGGCCCAGGAAGAGCTGGAAAAGATCTCAGCCTATGCGATTCGGACGGAGGAGCTTTTGAAACGGATGGCGGGCCGCGTGCCGGAGCAGAGCCACCCTTTGCTTCTGGAGCGTGAAGAGACAAGGAAGATCCTCCTTTTTGCCGTCGCTTCCGACAGGGGCCTTTCGGGCGCCTTCAATCTCAACGTCGCCAACGCCGTGGAGCGTTTCGTCCGGGAAAACAGGGCACGCTACGAGAGGATAGGCGTCTACGCCGTCGGCCGGAAGATCAGGGACTACCTGAGACGGAGAAACACCGAGATGGCGCGGGAATGGGTCGACGTGAAGGGTATCGGTTCCGAGATGGCCCGGGAGATGGCCCGAGAGGTGACGGATCTCTATCTGAGCGGCGAGTTCGACAAGGTCTATCTCATCTACACGCACTTCCACTCCGCCATCAACCAGAAGGTGATGTTCGAGGAGTTTCTGCCGATGAAACCGGCAAGAACCGATGAGGGGC
The DNA here is from genome assembly GCA_963768735.1 of uncultured delta proteobacterium. Taxonomy (GTDB): domain Bacteria; phylum Desulfobacterota; class Syntrophorhabdia; order Syntrophorhabdales; family WCHB1-27; genus BOG-1155. The sequence continues at coordinate 28,790 of CAVYJH010000004.1, forward strand.
CGGATTATCTTTACGAGCCCGACATGCAGTCCATAATAGACCGCTTCGTCCCACATTACCTGTTCACGAAAGTCTATTTTGCCCTCGTGGAGTCGCAGACTTCGGAACACGCTTCACGGATGGCGGCAATGGAGAATGCGACCAGCAACTGCGGTGAGATGATCGATCATCTCACCCTCGTCTACAACAAAACACGTCAGCAGAGTATTACCAACGAAATGATGGATATCGTCGGTGGTGCGGAAGCTTTGCAGGGCACCTAAAGGAGGCGCGTGAAAATGAATTCCGAGGTTGTGGGGAAGGTAGTACAGGTTATCGGAACAGTGGTTGATGTCGGTTTCCCGCCTAATAACCTTCCTCCTATTTATGGAGCCGTATACCTTTCTAATCCAACGATCAACGATAAGAAGGATAACCTCGTCCTTGAAGTTGCCCAGCATATAGGCGACGGCACGGTCAGGTGCATTGCGATGGAGACCACGGACGGGTTGAGACGCGGTCAGGAGGCTGTCTACAAAGGGGCGCCTATTACGGTGCCCGTGGGCAAAGAGGTCCTGGGACGCGTGCTGAACGTCATCGGGGAGCCCGTCGACGGCAAGGGGCCGGTGGAGACGAAACATCGGTACTCCATCCACCGTGCGGCTCCGACGCTCGTCATGCAGAACACAAAGATCGAGCTCCTGGAGACAGGCGTCAAGGTCATCGACCTCCTTGAACCGTATCCCAAAGGCGGCAAAGTCGGTCTTTTCGGCGGCGCGGGCGTGGGGAAAACCGTGGTTATCATGGAGATGATACATAATATCGCCATGCAGCACGGAGGCATCTCCGTGTTCGGCGGTGTGGGGGAGAGGACGAGGGAAGGGAACGACCTGTGGCTGGAGATGAAGGGGTCGGGGGTTATAGACAAGACTGCGCTGATATACGGGCAGATGACTGAAGTCCCCGGCGCGCGCGCAAGGATAGGCCTCACCGCCTTGACCGCAGCGGAATACTTCAGGGACGAAGAGGGCCAGGACGTGCTCCTTTTCATCGACAACATATTCCGGTTTACTCAGGCCAACTCGGAGGTTTCGGCGCTGCTCGGCAGGATGCCTTCAGCCGTCGGATACCAGCCGACTTTGGCGACCGACCTCGGTGAGCTGGAGGAAAGGATTACCTCGACGCTGCGCGGGTCGATTACCTCTGTCCAGGCCATCTACGTGCCTGCCGACGACCTTACCGACCCTGCGCCGGCTACAACCTTCGCCCACCTCGATGCCACAACGGTGCTCTCGCGCCAGATTGTGGAGCTGGGCATCTACCCGGCTGTCGACCCGCTCGATTCGACAAGCAGGATCCTCGATCCGCAGGTCGTGGGCGATGAGCACTACGGCGTGGCGATGGACGTTCAGCACACATTGCAGAAGTACAAGGATCTCCAGGACATCATTGCCATTCTCGGTATGGACGAGCTCTCCGAAGAAGACAAGCTTGTCGTCTCAAGGGCAAGGAAAATCCAGAGGTTCCTCTCGCAGCCCTTCTTCGTGGCTGAGGCATTTACCGGTTCCGCCGGCAAGTACGTCCCCATAAGCGAAACGGTCAGGGGGTTCAAGGAAATTCTCGAGGGGAAGCACGACGATCTGCCTGAGCAGGCATTCTTCATGGTCGGTATTATCGACGAAGCCGTTGAGAAGGCGAAAAAGATGATGGGGGAATGACGTGGAAAAACTCTATCTCGAGATCATCACCCCTGAAAGGGTGATGATCCGGCAAGATGTGGACATGGTAGAGGCGCCGGGCACGGGAGGGGAGTTCGGCGTGCTTCCCGGTCATGTGGCCTTTCTCTCGACCCTGGAACATGGAGAGATACGCCTCACTACGGATAGCGGGACTCGCCTTATCGCGACAAGCGGCGGTTTTGCGGAGGTCCTTGAGAACAAGGTTACCTTTCTACTCGATACTGCCGAGTTTGCAGAGGAGGTCGATGTGACGAGGGCTCATAGCGCCCGAGAGAGGGCGGAAGCGCGTCTGAAAGAGATCTCCTTCGATGAGGAGGAATATCATACTTTTCAGGCAGCGCTCATGCGCGCCATCACGAGGATCTCTGTCGCATCCAAGACCGGGGGATGATCTTTTCGCGCAGCTAACGGTCACGACCGGAGCACCACCTCCCTTGCTTTTCCCTGTGCGTGAAAGCTATACCGGAAAAGACGTCGCGCAGTTTTGCCTCCCGCGCAGCCACATGAAAACATGTGAAAAAACGATTGACATATGGTATCAGCGGCGGGTAGATTACATGTGAATTTTTTAATTTATCCTGAACCACCTTGGAGGTTCTTTTCATAGGACGAGTCATGCGTAGCAATCCGTACTAAAACTTTTGCAAGGAGGTTGTAAATGCGGTTTACAAAGTTAGGTAAAGTGCTGTCCGTTCTTTTTGCCTTCGGCTTGCCGCTTCTCACCGGTGTCATGCCTGCGATGGCCGGCGAGGCGGATATCGTGCTGCCCGATTTGAGCAATGTGAATTTTACTATTTTCGGTGGTGTGCTGAACGGCATTCACATCATGTACTTCGGCCTGCTCATCTGCGTTCTCGGACTCATCTTCGCTCTCGTCCAGTCGAATCAGACAAAGAACCTGCCTGCTCACAGCTCGATGCTCAATGTGTCCGACATCATCTGGGAGACCTGCAAGTCCTATCTGGCCCAGCAGGGCAAGTTCCTCGTCATTCTGTGGGTGCTTATCGCCGTCTGCATGACCTATTACTTCGCCGGTCTGCAGGGCGCGCCCATCTTTAATATAGTCGTCATCCTCTTCTGCTCTGTCCTCGGCATACTCGGTTCCTACGGAGTGGCGTGGTTCGGCATGAGGATCAACACCCGGGCGAACTCCCGGACCGCCTTCGCGTCGCTTACCGGCAAGCCGGTCAACGTGGTTGCCATTCCTCTCCGCTCCGGCATGAGCGTCGGTCTCCTGCTCGTGAGCGTCGAGCTCTTCTTCATGATCTGCATCCTGGTCTTTCTCCCCAAGGAGATGGTCGGTGCCTCCTTCATTGGGTTTGCCATCGGTGAATCACTCGGTGCAAGCGCCCTCCGGATCTGCGGCGGCATTTTCACCAAGATCGCCGATATCGGCTCAGACCTGATGAAGATCGTCTTCCATTTGCCTGAGGACGACCCGAAGAACCCCGGTGTGATCGCGGACTGCACCGGCGACAACGCGGGCGACAGCGTGGGGCCGACGGCTGACGGTTTTGAAACTTACGGCGTCACCGGCGTTGCCCTGATCGCCTTCCTCGCCCTCGCCCTGGCCCTCAATCCTATCATGGCAGGGACCCTGATCATCTGGATCTTTGCGATGCGTATTCTCATGATCCTCACGTCCCTCGTCTCGTACTTCATCAACGTGGGAATCACATCAGCCGTGTTCGGCGACAAAAAGAAATTCAGCTTCGAACAGCCCCTCACCAACCTTGTCTGGATCACGTCGACAATCTCGATAATTGTGACCTTTTGTGCAAGCTACCTGCTCCTGGGCAGCCTGCCGGACCCGAAGTATGCGTCCCTCTGGTGGGCCCTTTCCATCATCATTAGCTGCGGCACCGTGGCAGGTGCCCTGATCCCTGAGTTCACGAAGGTCTTCACGAGCACGAGCTCGCGCCACGTCCAGGAAGTCGTGGTGAGCGCACGCCAGGGCGGCGCGTCCCTGGACATCCTTTCCGGGTTCGTCGCGGGCAACATGTCTGCCTTCTGGGAGGGTCTGACAATCATCGTGCTTATGCTCATTGCCTATCTCGTCTCGACTAACGGCTCGATCCAGGCCCTTATGCCGAAGGAATTTGCCTTTGCGGCCCCTGTGTTTGCTTTCGGTCTCGTGGCCTTCGGTTTCCTCGGCATGGGTCCTGTAACGATCGCGGTCGATAGTTTCGGCCCCGTCTCCGACAACGCGCAGTCCGTCTACGAGCTCTCGCAGATCGAGAGCGTGCCCAATATAAAAGCGGAGATAAAGAAGCAGTTCGGCTTCGATCCCGATTTCGAGAACGGCAAGGATTACCTCGAAGAGGCAGACGGCGCGGGCAACACGTTCAAGGCAACGGCGAAACCCGTGCTCATCGGCACGGCCGTCGTCGGCGCGACCACCATGGTCTTCGGCATCATTATTCTGCTGGAACGGATTTACGGCGGCGCCGTGGCGAAGCTCTCCCTCGTGCAGCCGGAGATCGTCCTCGGCCTGCTCATGGGCGGCGCGGTGATCTACTGGTTCTCCGGTGCGGCCACCCAGGCCGTGGTGACGGGCGCCTACCGGGCAGTCGTCTATATCAAAGAGAACATCAAGCTCGACAGCACAACGGCCTCCATCAAGGACAGTAAGGAAGTCGTGAAGATTTGCACGCAGTATGCGCAGAAGGGGATGATCAACATTTTCATCGTCATCTTTTTCATGGCCCTCGCCCTGTCGTTCTTTAACTCCTACTTTTTTATCGGCTACCTGATCGGCATCGCCTTCTTCGGTCTCTACCAGGCGATCTTTATGGCGAACGCGGGCGGCGCATGGGACAATGCGAAGAAGATCGTCGAGGTCGACCTGAAAGAGAAGAATACCCCGCTCCATGAGGCGACCGTGGTAGGTGATACGGTGGGTGACCCCTTTAAGGATACCTCTTCGGTTTCCATGAACCCTGTCATCAAGTTCACCACGCTCTTCGGCCTGCTCGCAACGGAAATCGCGGTTACCATGAAGTCGCAGACACTCAAAACGGGTATCGCTTGCGTCTTCTTCATCGTTGCACTGGTTTTCATCTATCGTTCCTTCTACGGGATGAGGATCGGTGAGGAGAAGCTTGCCGGCTCGGAAAGCGGAAAGTAGCGGGAAGCATCTCTGTAAGCAAGAGCATGAATTGCGCCCCCTGCCGGGTATCCCGGCAGGGGGCGTTTCTCGTCCGGTTTCGAACACGCGCAGGGTCGGGGCAGCGGGTCCCGTGGTGCCCCGGGAGACAGGTTGCCCCTTGGTAGACCTATTTCTCTAGCTTCACATATATGGCTATGCGGTAGAGCAGGGTGATAAGGAGAAGACCAAGGGCCCAGATGCCGGTGGTGATCAGCACCTCGGGGAGCGTGGGCCCGTACTCGGTGATCTCGCCGAGAGGGGAAGGGATAAAGCCCGGAACGACCAGGCCGAGACCCTTGTCTATCCAGACGCCCACGACGATGGAGGCACAGATCAGGGCCAGGATGCCTTCACGCCGGCGCAGGCGGGCGCTGAGGAGGGCGCCTGCGGATCCGGCCATCAACACCATGGAGAGCCATATCCATGGCACGAGGGCGTGACGGCCGTCGATGCCGAGGAAAAGGTAGCGAAGATGCTCGACGTCCTCATGAACGCCGCCGTACAGGGTGGTAAACAGCTCGACGAGGAGCAGGAAGATATTGACGAGGAGGGCATAGGTCGCGATGGTGGCAACCTTCTGAATCGTTTCGCTTCCGGGATCGAACCGGGTGACCCGCCGGATAACAAGCGACATCAGGATGAGGAGGGCGGGACCGGAGGCGAAGGCGGAGGCAAGAAAACGCGGCGCCCACAAGGGTGTATGCCAGAGCGGTCGGGCAACAAGACCCTGATAGATGAATGCGGTCACCGTGTGGATGCTCACCGCCCATGGTATGGAGAGGATGATGAGCAGACGCACCCAGTGGAGCGGCTTCTCTTCCTTCTGCTCGGCGTCGAGGGTCGACCACCCGATGAGGAGATTGAGAAGCAGATACCCGTTGAGCACGATCATGTCCCAGAAAAGGAGCGACCCGGGCGAGGGGTGAAGAAGCAGGTTGAAGGCGCGGTCGGGCCGCCCCAGGTCGACAATGATAAAGAGGAGCGACATAATGACCGCGGGGACGGCGAGGAACTCGCCGAGTATCGTAATCCGCCCGAACTCCTTCACGTTGTGGAGGTAGTAGGGAAGCACGACAGTGACCGCCGAGGCGGCAACGCCCACAAAGAACGTGAAATTCGCGATATAGAGCCCCCAGGAGACATTGCGGCTGAGCCCTGTCACGGAAAGACCATGGCTCCATTGGTGGAGATAAGAGACAAGACCTGCAGCGGCGACGGCGAGCAGAAAGAGGAGCCACGCCCGGTAACTTGTGCCGCCTTTCAAAGCCTTTTCAATCATGATCTCTTGTCTCCCATGCTCGACAACCCATTCTTATGCCAGAAGATAAAGCACTTTCGGCCCCGTTCCCAGCTCAGGCTTTCGCTGGATCGCAGGCCGGGAGCGCAGCAGGCGCCTCACCTCTGACTGTTCGTCGTTCAGGTCCCCGAAGGCGAGGCACGTTCCTTTGCAGGCATCGACACAGGCAGGCGCCAGACCTTTAGCCACCCGCTCATCACAAAAGTTGCACTTCTCCACCACGCCTTTTGTGCGCGTCGGATATGCCTTATCGATAGCATGGATAAAGGGCCTCGGGTCCTGCCAGTTGAAGCTCCGCGCGCCGTACGGGCATGCGGCCATGCAGTACCGGCAACCGATGCACCGGTGGTAATCCATCATGACAATGCCGTCGTCCCTTTTGAAAGTCGCTTTTGTGGGGCAGACAGCCACACAGGGCGGGTTCTCGCAGTGGTTGCAGAGGGTCATAATCCGCCGTCCCCTCAAGGTTTCCATATAGTCCGATTGTTCGGGAAAAAGCGCCTCGAAAGGGGAGGTCCATATCCACTTGATCTGCCTACGGGCATCGGGCATATGCGGCACGTTGTGGACGCGATGGCAGGCTTCCGCACACTCCGTGCACCCGTCCTTTTTGGCGCACGCGTTGATGTCGACGACCATTGCCCACTTCTTCGGCGCCTTCTTGCGTGTCCCGTCGTCGCCCTTAAGCATAGTGGCAGGCACAAAAAGGCTGAAGCCGGAGAGTGCAAGGATCTCTAGGAATTCCCTTCTCGTCATTTCGCCGCGTCTCCCTTTTCGGGGAATGTGTGGCACTCCCAGCAGCGGGGGCGCACCGGTACATAGTCATGGCAACGGTCGCAGAAGTCCGCTTTATTCGAATGGCAGCCGATGCAGGTCGTCGTGAGGCTCATCACGTACTCCCTGCCGTCGGAGGCGCTATATTTCAGTTTGCCCTCGCGCACCCTGGCGTCCCTCCACCTCATCAACACGTCTACGTGGTGCTCCCGCATATACTCTTTCGACTCCACGCATTGCTTCTCCCCTCCCGGAGGGGGCGCAAGCTTTGGCGGTCCCGCCGTGCCCGTACCCATCCGCGCGTAAATGAAAGGCGCCGCGATGCCCGCGAGAACGACCATGATAATAGCGAGGATCAAGGGTTTGTTGTACATTGTGTCCTCTGAGCAGCGTGCGGCCGGCTCTTAGCCGGTCACAAAGGCTCACCCCTCAAGTCTGTCGTCCGCGACTCACCCGTCATGACGAGGGCATTGCCCACGAATTCGTGCACGCCGCCCACCTCGACCCCCGGGACCCAGTACTCTAGAAGGGGTGTCAGCGATGCCTTGTCGATCGCGCACATACAGGCCAACATGTTTACCCCGTGCCGTTCCTTTACGTACCTGACTGCATTTGCCCGCGGGTAGCCGCCCCTGAGCCTCATTTCCATGTTCTCGTCGGCCCCGAGGCCCGCCCCGCTCCCGCAGCAGAAGGTCTTCTCCCTGATCGTGTTTTCCGGCATTTCATAGAAATGGTTGGCGACGTGCCTGAGGATAAAACGGGGCTCCTCGAAGAGCCCCATGGCGCGAGCCGGGTTGCAGGAGTCGTGATACGTGATCCGGACCTTATCGTTTCTCGACGGGTCGAGCTTCAATTTGCCGTGTTGTATGAGATCTGCCGTAAACTCGGCAATGTGGACCATCTTGGTCGACCGCGCGTTCTCGAAACGTGTCCCTGTTATGGGTGAAACGGGTTCCTCCAGGAAATCGGCCGGTCCGTTTAAGGTGTCCATGTACTGGTGGAGGACGCGCCACATGTGGCCGCACTCTCCTCCCAGGACCCACTTCACGCCGAGCCTCTTCGCCTCGGCATATATCTTGGCGTTAAGACGCTTGGCAAGCTCCGCGGAGTGGAAGAGGCCAAAGTTGCCGCCCTCCGAGGCATAGGTGCTCCACGTGTAGTCGATGCCGATCTCGTGAAAAAGGGCAAGGTAGCCGAGAAGCGTGAACCAATGGGGGTTCGCGAAGAAATCCGCGGAGGGGGCGACAAACAGTATCTCGGCGCCCTTCTTGTTGATGGGCAGATCCACCGTCAGGCCCGTTATGCCCTTTAGCTCGTCCACCGCAAATTCGAGCGTCTCTTTCATCGCATGCGGGGGAATCCCGAGATGGTTCCCTGTCCGGAAGCAGTTGGAGGCCGGTTCCACGACCCATTGAAGGTTGCAGCCCACCAGATTGAGGAGCTCCCTTGCCATCATGGTGATCTCGGCCGTATCTATGCCATAGGGGCAATAGACGGAGCAACGGCGGCACTCGGTGCACTGAAAGAAGTAGTAGAACCACTCTTTCAGCACCTCTTCGGTCAGGTCCCTGGCGCCCGCGAGACGACCGAAAAGCCGTCCCGAGGCGGTGAAATACCGGCGGTAGACGGAACGCAGGAGCTCCGCGCGCAGAACGGGCATGTTCCTCGGGTCGCCCGATCCGATAAAGTAATGGCACTTGTCGGCGCAGGCGCCGCACCGCACGCAGATATCGAGGTAGAGCTTGAAGGAGCGGTGCCTCTTCAAGAGCCGCTCCATCCCCTCGAGTATGACCTCCTTCCAGTTTTCAGGAAGCTTCCAGTCCGGATCGGCGGGCTGCCATTCCCGCTGGTTGGGCAGGCCCAGGTATTTCTGGTGCTTGAGGGGGGCGGCGTGGCAATACGTCCCCTTCTTGAACGTCACAGAGGCATCTGCCAGGTCCCTTGCGGCAGGCTTGTAGTCGAGCTTCAGTAGCTCTTCCTGTTTCAGCTTTTCTTCAACCATCGCAGCTCCGGTTTCCCCTCATCTCCCTTCCCGTTTCCTTGACGTTAAGTTCTTCCTTCGTTCTCCACGGGAATACCCGCTTCAATCATCGCTTCCCTGAACTCGTCCTCGTACTCCTGGTAGGTATGCACCTTTACCGGGTAGCCCCACGGGTTGACGTGGCGCCTCATGCGGCTGTCATTCTTGAGGTTCCGTGTGGGGCTTAAAAAAACCCCGGCCCCATGCATCAGCTTACTGAAAGGAAAATACGCAACCAGAACGGATACGAGAAAAAGGTGGATGTAGAAGAAAGTGCCCAAATGGGCGGATATGATCGGCCTGAAGCTCACAAGCCCCATGAGCGATTCTTTTACCCGCTCCACGTCCGTCTTGAAGAAATGGCGCATGAGGACTCCTGAGAGCACGATCGCCCCGAGGAGGAAAAGGGCAAAGTAGTCGCTGGGCAGCGAGATGAGGCGGACCTGGGGCGAGAAGGCCCTTCGCACAAAAAGGTACGTGACGGCGGTGAGAACAAGGATGTCGCTCACGTAAAGCGAGGGCACCCCGACCTCGAAGAAACCGTCGAGCCGCTGGATTGCGCCAATACCGGGGAAAACCGGTCCGGTGAAAAAGCGCAGATGCCGGAAAAGGATGATCGCCAGAGACCAATGGAAGAGCAGTCCGCCCAGCCAGAGGTAGCGCTTCGGGCTGAAGATCAGTTTCCCGTTGCCCTTGATCTCTACCCTCTCGTTTCTCCAGAGGGAACGGAAGAGGAGGACCTCCAATGCCATGCGGCCGACCACCCAGAAGGTGCTCGTCGGGCTTTCGACGTTATCTTGTCTGATCCACGGAAGGGACCGTTGTTGTCCGCAGGTGGTGGGGATGCAGAAAGGGACGGGCGAGCGCCCCCACCCGATAACCCGGGAGACAAAGCCAAAGAGAAACACGGCGAGCGCCGCATAGGGAATGACGAAGGCAAAGAGCAGGTTCATGTTCCCGAGGGCGCCGCCGATCCATCCGACGGCAGCAAGGAAGAGCACTGCACACAGTGCGTAAATCATGCGTTTCCCCTGCCCATAGCCTTTACCAGCTTCAACAGTCGCTCTTTCTCCGCCCGCGCTTCCTTCACCCTTATGTCCTCTATCTGCCTTTTACAGGCGACGTACAGGTCTATCGCCACGAGCATAGCCTCGTCGAGGCGCGACTCCAGGGATAACAGGTATGTGAGGCCGGCTTTCTCCACCATTGGCAGCAGCTCATGGCGAATAGCCTTCTTCATGGCGTCGACAAAGGAGAGCGCCAGGGACGGCGAGAAGTCCTGGACGGCCCTTATCCGCACGATATCACGTAAGGCCTCCTCCACTCTTTCCCGCTCCGTACCGGTCACTGCGATCTCCAGGAGCATCTCTCCCGTCTGCGTGAGCACACGGCCGACCGGATTGCAGAAGGGGTCTTTCTCTGACGTCAAAAAAGCGGCCGTTTCTGCCGCGTAGGTCGCCAGGACCGCGCGACGCCACTCCTCGAGGATCGCCGCCTTTCTGCTCCCTAGCGTCTGCTCCAACGTCGTACTTGCCGACCGCGCGTCTTCCGTCACAGGTTTATCACCTCATGGCCGAACATGAAATCGAGGATTTCGTCCATGCCGGCCGCCTTGCCCACCGCCACCTTGTCGGCAATGCAGAGATCGTGGAGGCAAAACCTGCCTGCCAGGATCGTCACGCCCTGTTCTTCCAGGGTCTTGAGGCGGCCGACTGCGGGCGAGCCGGCGACCAGGAGCTGGACGGCCATGTTCCAGAAAATAATGGCTGCGGGTTTTTCCTCCCGCCTCATAAGCGCGTCGAGAAGGGTCATCAGTATCTCGAAACCCATGGTGTCGTCGCCCTGTCCGACCCCTTCGTGCCCAAAGACGAAAACCTTGCCCTCTCGTTTGTTCATCAGTGGAACTCCCATTCGATAAACGGCTTCTCAATATCTACCATGGCATTGACGATCAGCTCGACGAGGCCCCCATACAGTATGCCGCTCTTATTCCACGCGTCGTAATACTCGATGCTGTCTCTCAGGAGGGCTTTGCAGTTTGAGCAGGGCGCACACACATATTTTTTCACCTCAGGGTCGGGCGTATCCGCAAAGGCATCCACGACCTGCTTCATTTTCATCCTGGACGAGACACCGCTCCGCCAGTCGGGGAAATTCATCGATTGCATGATCGCAAAGCCGCTGCCCCCGCCGCAGCAATAGTTTTCTACGCCGTGAGGCTCCATCTCCCTGAACTGCGGGCAGATCGCCCTCACGATCCTGCGCTGGGGCTCGACGATCCCCATGAGCCTCACCATGTTGCAGGGGTCGTGGAGGGTTACGGGGAACATGTTCCGGCTCGGGTCGAGTTTCAGTCTGCCCTTGCAGACGAGCTCCTCCAGGAGGGGCAGAGCGCTTACCCGCGGTATGTTGAGGTCCCCCGTGAGGATGCGGTCTGCAATGACCATGAGCGCTTTGTGCGCGTGGCCGCACTCACCGACGCAGATCTTCTTCACCTTAAGCCGCTTGGCCGCCTCGGCGTGGTGCACGGCAATCCGTGCCGCCTGGATGTCGTCGTACCAGATGCCGTAGTTGACGGCGTCGTAGCCGACCATCTCGCTGGAGAGGGTCCAGTCTATCCCTGCCGCGTCAAAGATGATTGCGAAGGCCTCGGGGTTTTCAGGCCACGCGAGGAATTCGCCCGCGTTGTGCACAAGGAGCACATCGGCCCCCTCCTTGTCGACGGGCATCTTTATCCTCTTGCCCGTCTTCTCCTCTATGTCGTCTTCCATAAAGGCGATGATGTTGTCGAGGGCTTTCGGCGTGATGCCGGTGCTGGAGCCGACGCTCAACTGTTGGACCGTCCCTTTGTCGTGCAGCTCCGCGGGGGCTATGCCAAGCTCCTGGCTGAAGATTTTTCTGATTTCGCGGCTGATGAGGGCATTATCCACGCCCAGCGGACACACCTGGGCGCACCGCCTGCACAGGGTGCACCGGAAGGCGAGTTCGGCGAGCCTTGCGAGAAGGGTGAAGTTCAGATCGATGTCGCTCGCCGTCAGCTTCGAGAGTATGCGATTCTCCTTCTTCAGATACTTGTTGATGATGCGGCGAAGCACCTCGGGGCGGAAGGTCGGCCGATATATCTCCTGCTTCCCGCTCGCCACGTACGCCGGACACGCGTCACTGCAAAGCTGGCATTTGACGCAATAGTTGAGGGTGTGAACAAGGGGCTGCAGAAAGGTCCAGTTATTCTCCTTTGTCAGCAGTTTCCGCAATCCTGATAGGAATTTCCGTACGAACTCCTCTTCCTCCCGGGCACTTGCAGGCTTTGGGATCGCCACGCCGATGACGCCGTCGAGGGAGGCAACGTAGCGGGCTTTCTGATCCTCCGTGAGCTCCTTCAGGGGCCGGGTTTCGTCGTAGGGGGGCGGCAGTTGCATGAAATCGGACGGGTTCAGGGTAACGAGCTGCCCGTGAGATCCGGCCATATCTGTTATCTTGATCCTGCGCTTGGTATCTGTCTTTTCGGTTGCGCTCATTTGACCACCTGTTCTCCCCATGTCTTCCCCTGCTTGATGTGGGGCGCCGACCAGGTCACCTTTTGGCCGAACAGCTTCATCAGCTCGGCCTCTATCTTGCTTCCCCGGAGGTTCGGCTCATCGTCCCACCGTATGAGAAAGAACGCGAAGAGCCTCGTCACGTAGTGCATCGACCGCGTAAAGGGAAGATAGATGAGAAACAGATCGAACAGGATAATGTGCAAGGCAGCCCCGGGAGCAACGCCGACGGGTCGCGCGGTGATAAGCCCCACCCAGAAATGCCTGTATTCCGCGAAGGTCGGATCGACGAAAGCCCAAGCGTAAAGTCCGCTGAGAAAGACGGCCAGGCAGAAAAGATACGTGAAATAGTTCTGGGGAGTGGCGTATGCCCTCAGGTCATAGTCGGCAATCCTCTTGATCATAATCCCGATGCTTCCCAGGAGGCCGCTGATAAAGGCCACAAGACCGACCAGAAGGACAACGTAGTAGAATGCCTTTCCGGCTAGAACCGGTGAGTCGCCCGCCACGGGAAGGCCGAGGACCATGGCCAGGGCGGCGAAGAAGGTGAAGATATGAAAGCAGATGATCAGGATGAAACCGATGTGCCACGGGTAGAGGGCCAACCAATAGCTTTTGCGCCGCTTGAAGTATTCTCCGAGGGTAAGATACTCCTTGAGAAGAAACCAGACGCTCCTGAGCCATCCCTTTCGGCGACTCGACTCGATTTGGTTCATCTCCTCAAAGGAGGACCCTCCGTAGCGGTAGTGCTCCTCGTGCATGACGGGGTAGAGCTCCCACCGCAGGTGCCTTGGCAAATGGACGTACTTTACCGCTTTCACGGTGTACATCGCAGTGACAAACACATAGCCGAAGTACGTCAGCACGACCAGAAAGACGTCCACTCAGACCTCCTGCGGAAACGCGGAGCAACGAACAGGAAAATCCGCGCAGTGCCCCGCGCCCGTCGTCATCCCTACACGCAACCCGTAGGCTTCGGAAGACCCGCTACCTTGCAGGCGCCTTTGGCCGGTCCGCCGGGGAAGAGCTCGTATATCCTCTTCAGATCGAGCTTTGTCTGCTTGGTCAGCATCCTCACGGGTGGGGCGATCTCGTACTTGATATAGTAGTCCCTCAGATAGTTGACGAGTCTCCATGCCTCTTCGTTCATGGGGTATGCGTCTTCCGTCTTTGCGAGGTCTTCCGCCACCGCATTGTTCCACTTATCCGGCTCCTGGATGAAGCCGTCCTCATCGATTTCGATCTCCTGTCCGCCCAATGTTGCCTTCGCCATGGCATAGCCTCCTATTCCTCTATGAATTTTTCTTGCTCGCAATTACTGGGGCTCAGCGCCCCCTCCAGCGGCAAAGCCGCCGGAGCCTCCCCGCTCAACAACTCCGCAATTACCGGGGCTCAGCGCCCCCTCCAGCGGCAAAGCCGCCGGAGCCTCCCGGCTCATCGAAAGGAAGGGGCGAAATCCGTGATATAGCCCTCCTACTTCTCTTTGGACTTTCCCTGTTCTTCATCGAACTTCTTCTTGCAGCCCTTGGTATCGAAATAGTACGTCCGATCCCCGACCGTGGTCGTACCCCGTGCCTTCTTTTCCTCAACCTCTGCCTTACACACCGGACATATCGCCATACCTGCCCTCCTTTTTCCTTGAGCTGTCAGCCGGCTTGGGAATTTATGTCGCCATCGCTCTTTCGCCTTTCCTTCGACGCCCCATAGGCTGATGCGAGGGCCGCGAATGCGCGGGCCCAGTCGGGGTTGCCGAGGCTATGGAGATGGGTATATGCGGCAAACAGGTGCTTGTACACGATTCCATCCACGTGGCCGTCAATACCGTACCCGCGTTTCACCGCACACGCGGTTGCGATCGGTTCCGCCGGAATGATCCGGGAATGGTGGAACTCGTGGCCTCTCAACACTTGGCCCCGACGAAACCAGCAATTGTCGGCAGTTACCGCAAGCTCCACATAGCCATGTCCCGCCGGTCGCGTTGAAAGCTCCGCCTCGGCCGGAATGACGCCGGCCATCTCATAGCGCCTGCCCTGCCATCTGATGGCCCGGCAAAGGTACATCAATCCTGCGCATTCCGCGTAGGTGGGAAGACCGGTCTCTACGGCCGCGGCGACGTCGCCCCTGAGCCGGCTGTTTGCCTCCAGCTGTGCCGCGTAAAGCTCGGGGAAGCCGCCGCCGATGTACAGCCCATCCAGATCGGGCAGCCTTTGCTCGGCGAGGACGTCAAGAGGGACCACCTCCACCCCTGCATCACTGAGGGCCTCCAGGTTCTCGGGATAGTAGAAGCTGAAAACGCGATCCCGCAGCACGCCGACGCGGGCAGTGTGCGCCGGGGTGGGGGCACGGTCTGCCACGGGGATAGATATCTCCGGCGCCCCCTGCGCGATTGTCAGGATGGCGTCGAGGTCCAGGTGCTTTTCGACTATTTCGCAGATCGTCGCCACTACGGACTCCGCCCGGTCTTTCTCCGCGGAAGGAGTGAGGCCCAGGTGACGTTCGGTAATCGTCAGCTCCGGGTCGCCCGGCACAGCGCCTACCACCGGTATGCCGCAATGGCTTTCCACCGCATGCACGAGTTTCTCTCTGTGGCGAACCCCCGAGACATTGTTGAGAATCACCGCGGCGATGTCTGTTTCAGGCTCAAAATGCTGGTATCCGCTTACCAGCGCGGCGATGCTGCGCGTCATGCGCTCCGCGTTGACGACGAGGATCACCGGCGCCTTGAGCAGACGGGCGAGCCACGCGACGCTTCCCGATCCATCGGCTTCGGGGGAATCGAACAGACCCATCGCCCCTTCAACGAGGGCAAGGTCGGCGCCTGTTGCCCTCCTGCCAAAGGATGCCGGGAGCACCTCTTCAGGCATGATAAAGGTATCGAGGTTGGAGCAGTCCCTCCCGCAGGCAAGGGTCAGCCATGAAGGGTCGATATAGTCGGGCCCCTTTTTAAAGGGCTGAACGGAAAACCCTCGCTTGCTCAAGGCCCTGCCGATCGCGATACTTATGGTGGTTTTACCGGAGCGCCCCTTCGGCGCTCCCACGACAAGCCTTGGCAATGCTTTCACTAGTGAATTTTGGCCCGCTGCTTTTATCATTTCCCTTTCAGCTTGATGAAAGACGCCCCCAGATAGACATACTCGATCTTATCGTCCTTGGCAAGTCCGGCTATGACCTTATCGATGACGCCCTTGTCCTCGCCGAGGGCACGCGCGACCTCCCTGTTCTTGGCCTTCGTCACAGACTCCAGATACTGGAGCACTTTCTGTTTCAGTTCCTCGGACACATCTTCGCTCACGGTCACCTCCCCGGTTTCCCGCCCACCCGCCATGGGTGGTCAAAACGCTACCATTTAAACTGCGTCGTTGCCCTGTAAGTCTCTATTACTGGGGCTAGCGTCGCCCCCTCCGTCGGCTGAGCCGCCGGAGCCACCCCCTCATCAAAAGGAAAATGCATCTCCATTCTCACCACTTGAACTGCGTCGTTGCCCTGTAGGTCTCTATGGCATGGGTAAAGTCATCCACGTGCTGATCGGTGAACGGAATCTCCGTGCGCTTGAAAAAGGCTTCCCACCCTATCCTTTCGATCCATTCGCCGAGCCTTTCTGCCGGCTTCGCTCCCGCCGCATAGATCTCGACAATCCTCTTCAGCACGTCGACCACCTCGGGCCATCTCGGCGGGTGGTTCGGCAGGAAGGGCACGACCATCCTGGAATACATCGGCGGCTTCCGGGCATTTGAGACCTTGCCGCCCGCATAGATCGCGACGCCGTCCGCATCTGCGTCGGCAAGCGGCATCGCCGGGCATACGGTAAAACAGTTACCGCAGTACATACAGAGGTCATCTTTCACGACCACGCTCTTGATGTTCGCATCCGGGTGCCGCCTCACCGCGCCTGTCGGGCAGGACTGTATCGTGGTCGGTATCTCGCACTGGGCGAGCACCTTTTGGTGGTCGGGTTTGGGCGGCTTTGTATGGACGCCGACAACCGCGAGGTCCGAACAGTGTATAGCCCCGCACATGTTGATGCAGCAGGCCATGGAGATCCTCAGGTGATTCGGCAGTTTCATCTCCGTGAAGTGGTCATAGAGTCCGTCCATGATGGCTTTCGTTATGCCCGAGGCGTCGGTGGCGGCGCTGTGGCAGTGTATCCATCCCTGGGTGTGGACGATATTCGAAATGCAGTCGCCCGTGCCGCCGACAGGCAGACCCAGTTTCCCAAGCTCCTGAATGAGCGGCTCAACCTTTGTCTTATCCGGCGTGAGAAACTCTACGTTGTGACGGCTTGTAAAACGGAGATGGCCGTCGCAGTATTTGTCGGCGACGTCACAGAGGTCCCGTATAAAATCGATACTGACGAGCCTCGGGGACCCGGCCCTTACCGTATAGAGCTCGTCGCCGTTCTCGGCAACATGTTTCAGGACGCCGGCGCGGAGTATCTCATGATATTTCCACTGGCCGTAGTTTTTTGTTATTATTTCGGGTAGCATTGTCCTATAATCAGGTGGTCCAATGTCTGTTCTGCGCATATCGTTACCTCCTTGTCGTCACTTTCGTTAAAAGAACACGTAAGGATTGGCCCTCGGCTTCATCACCATCTGTGGCAGAGGTTTGAGATCGACCGCCTTCAGGAACTCCTTGAGACCGATTCTTTCGATCAGCTCCGCGAGCCTTTCCCTCGTCTTTCCGTGCTCGTCCCACCAGTCCCAAATCTTTGCGAGCAATTCCTTGATCTCTGTGTAGGGAGGCGTGATCTCGATGAAGGGTATGAGCACCCAGGAGAGGTTTGCGCCTTTGAGGATCGGCGCCTTGCCGCCGACCAGAATTGTTGCCCCTTTCTGGAGGCCGGGTCTCAGCGCCTTGGGCATCATGTTGATGCAGTGCATGCAGCGCACACAATCCTCGGCATTAAGGACCAGGTTGCCCGCTTTCTCATCCCACTCTAAGGCCTCGCTCGGACACTTGTTCACCACGAGAGACCTGATATCCATCCCGTCAGTCACATACTCCCTCACGGCGCTCTGGTCGATCCTCAAGCTGTCCCGCCAGGTGCCTATGATCGTGAAGTCCGCCCTCGCTATGGCCGCCACACAATCATTCGGGCATCCTGACGCCTTGATCTTAAACTTGTACGGCCACCTCGGCCGGTGCATCTCATCCTGGTACGTCATGGTAAGGTCGTGTATCAGCGCCATGGTATCGATATTTGCATACTCGCACCGCGCCTGGCCCACGCAGGCCGCCGGCGTCCGCAGGGCCGAGCCGGAACCCCCCAGGTCGAAACCCGCTTCCGTAAGCGCATCGAAGCAGGGCTGCAGGTTTTCCGTTGTCGTTCCGAGCAGGATGATATCGCCTGTCGCGCCATGAAAGTTTGTCATGCCGCTTCCATACTTCTCCCAGATGTCGCAGACTTTCCTGAGCGTCTCCGAGGTGTAGAACCAGCCCGCCGGCTGGTTGACGCGCACGGTGTGGAACGCGGTAACGTTCGGGAACTTCTCCGGATTATCACAGTATCTGCCGATGACCCCGGATCCATAACCCGTGACGCCTACTATGCCGCCGTGTTTCCAGTGAGTCACCCTGTCTTCGTACGACTGCTCCTGGATTCTGAGGAGGTCTTTGGCGGCTGCATTTTTCTTCGCCGCCCGTTTAATCTCCTTCACATAGCTAGGCCAGGGTCCTTTTTCAAGTTCGTCCAAAAGGGGAGTCTCATCACTCATTTATTCCTCCTTCGCGGGATTGTCACGACCATAAGGGCGTCGCCTCTTACAACAGTTCGCATTATTATTATTGACATTATATGAGCGGATGGCTACTATAAGTCAAATCATTAATTTTTATGGTATCTATAAGTGACGCTAAGACAAAGGGGGACGCCACATGAATTTGCACCAGCTCCGGGTTTTTTGTGCGGTTGCCGAGAGTCAGAGTTTTAGTGCGGCGGCAGAGAAAATCCACGTGACTCAGCCGGCGATCACCTTACAGATCAAGAACCTGGAAGATTACTATCAACTGAAGTTCTTTGAAAGGGCCGGCAAGAAGGTCTTTCTGAGCGAGGAGGGAAAAGTGCTCTTCGAGATCGCCAGTCGCATGCTCGATCTCGACCGTGAGGCCGAACAAGTGGTGGCCGACCTGAAGGGGTTATCCCGGGGGAACGTGCGCATAGGTACCTCCTTTTCCTTTGCCTACGACTACTTGCCCGCCCTGCTCAAAGCCTTCCATCAGAAGTATCCGAAGGTCTTCCTGCAGGTCAGCACGGGCAATACCAGCCAGATCATCGAAGACACCCTGCTCCACAAGAATGACGTTGCATTTGTCGCCTATCATCCTCATAACAACAAGCTCGTGGTGCGGGAATTCGTCAAAGATATCCTGGTGGCCGTTATTCCGAACCAGCACAAGCTCGCGGAAAGAGAGTCCGTCACGCTCAATGAGCTGAACGGTGAGCCGCTGATCTTGCGAGAACCGGGGTCTTCTTACAGGGGCATGGTGGATGATGTATTCAGGAAGAAGGGGATTTCCCCTTTGATCGTCATGGAGTCTGCCAGCACAGCGGCGATAAAGGGAATGGTAGAGAGCGGGGCAGGGATCGGCATTCTCTCGGAACACGCGGTAAAAAGAGACGTTGAGGCCGGCGCCTTTAAGGCGAAACGTTTTACCGAAGTGGAGATGACCGAAACTTTCTATCTCATCTACCACAGGGAGAAATTTTCCTCCCGCGCCTTGAAGGCTTTTGTGCATACGGCGCTTAATCTCGACGTGAAATGAACCGCCAGGTTTCTAAGGCAGCCCCCATTCAAAGTCTCACAAGGGCTTACCTGTTTTGAAAATAGAGATCGGCAAATTCTCTCAACGTCTCCGCCATGATCTTGGCCGGGTCATCAATGTACTTGTCGAAAACAGGTGAGAGCCGAGCCGGGTCGACATCACGGCTTCCTTTATCGTACTGAGACACAAAGGCGCACCGTACGTCTTCCGGCAGGGCGGCTATCATGTTTCTGCCCACCATGTTCTCCAGAAGACGGTTGAGGGACTCGACCAGTCTCTCGAGCGCATCGGGCTCCAGCTTCTCTCCCTTTCTCTTGATCAGTGTCCTGAGAAATTCCTCAATGTACGGATTCCGAGGGTCCATGAGCGCTCTCCTTTTCGTGCGATACCCACCTTCCTTTTCTCCTGTCTCCCCCGGGGATTGTTCCCGAAAGACTACCTCTCACCTCATGAAGGGCACACAGGGACCAGCGTATCCAGCCCACAAAGGCTGAACCCCAGCCATCGCATGGCCAGTTTCATCAGTTCTCCTTCATCCGCGGCCGCCTTTTCACCTTCTTCCGGAGTGAGCGCAAAGACCTTGAGGAATTTTGTCCGGAAGACAAATTCGCGGAAACGGTCCAAATTGTAGCTCGCCATAGAGAACATGGCGAGTTTTTGATCGGTAAGCGCGCTGATTCGCGCATTCTTGTTGGCGACGACCTCCATCCAGGGCCGATTCATTTCGTTGTAGAGCCGGATTCCCTGGTCTTCGACCCATTCCTCCACGTCCCATTCCCGCCCCTCCTGGAAACCGAGGCAGTGAGACTCGCTCACGATGAAATAGAATTCTTCCTCCTTCCCTGACAACCCCACGCTCGCACCCCTTCCGAAGGGATAAAGCCTGCAGGCCCCCGGACGGTCCTCGTAGATGGCGCACCCCTTGGGCCCCACAAAAGGACAGCGATGTCCTTCATCTTCCCGCATCTTGAGACGGATTAAAGGCAGGACGTGCTGCCCTTCTTCGTGGGGCAGCGTGTACCGTTCCATGAATTCCCCGGCACTCATGTGGAGCCGCTTTTTCATCCGCAGCACATCATAAGGGGTAAGGACCAAATGGAGGTCGGCGCAGCAAGCCGTAAAACAGGCAACCTGCGGATGGCAGGAGAACCGGACCCTGCCCGTGCCCAGAGGTCTCATGCACCCACGGCCGCCCTCCCGAAACGGTGTTGTCGCCTGCATCAGCTTCTCGATGCCTCCCTGTCCTTGACCGTCTCACCCCTGAGCACGTCTTCCCGCATCTTGAGGGTCTCCCCTGCAACGAGACCGAATTCCAGCCAGCGGTGGGCCAGCCTCATCAATTCGAGGTCTTCCGTCCTGATCCTCTCGGCAATATCCTTTTCCACCTCGAAGATTTCGAGAAAACGGCTTTCCAGGACGAACCTGCGAAATCGGTCGAGGTCGTAAAGGGCCATGCGACACATCTCCTGGACCTTAGGGTTCTGAATGTGCTCTTTCGAGAAGCGGGGATGAGAGGCTATCCTGCCCAGAAGCGCCTCGCTTTCCGCGTAAAGTGAAAGACCTTGCCCTCCCAGGTACTCTCCTACCGTTATCTCTCCCTCTTCGCCCATGCCGAGGCAAAAACACGGGTCTGCAATAAAGCGGAAGGCATCCCCCCTGTTGCCCTGATCGAGGGGAAACATGCGACAGGCCCACGGCCGGTCCGCGTATACGGAACACCCTTCCGGGGTGACAAAAGGGCACGTTTTGTTGCGCTCCTCCTCCATCTTGAGCAGTATTACCGGGAACCCGGAAGCCTCCGGGATCAGCGAGACCGTGTATCTCTCGAGGAAATCCCCGGACGTCATCTCCAGCCGCTTCTTCATCCGGAGTATGTCGTAAGGAGAGAGAAAGATATTCACATCCCGGCAGCACGTCGTGTAACAGGCGAGCCCGGGATGGCAATGAAACCTGATCCGGTCAACGCCTGTCAGCTCCGTCTGCCTGGCGGCCGACCGATGCTCGCGGCTCTCTTCAGAATCCATCAAAACCTCCTTCAGCGTACAGAAATAGCGCCAATTCGTGCATTATCCGTGTGCCTCGGCCCTTGCAACAACCGGCGGGCCGACGGCCGCGACAGGCATCGAGAGGGCAGATCCCTTCTTAAGCTCCCGTCCGATATGCCGGGCGTAGACGAGCGCCGTCGTCCGGTAGAGGGCGTGGGCAAACTTGGAGAAAGGGAAATAGGCGAAAAGAAACCAGACACAGACCAGGTGAATGAAATACGTGGGATAAGCCACGCGGGGGAGATCGGCCAGGCGGAGAATCTCGCTCGCCAGACCGGTAACGCCCGTCCCCATGACTACCAGCAAAAAAAGCCAGTCGAAATAGGTGCCCTTACCCGTGTCCTCCTCTTGAGAAAGACGATTCACAAGGGCCAGGGCGGACCCAAGGATCAGCATGACGGCCCCGACGTTCCCTATCCACTTGATGGGGTTCACCAGGGAATAGGGGGTTTCTTCATGGAGGAGATAGACGCCGGCAGCCACGCACCCGGTGGTGACGGCAAGCAGGATAAACCCCCACATGATGTTGAGGTGCGCGAGGTACCGGCCCCTGTTCACCACACACTCCTTAAAGTCCTTGTGCCTCAGCACATCCAGCATCACGGGACCGATGTCTTTCCACTTAGATGCGGGTCGGGAGGACTCCACATAAGGACCGTCGCGAAAACCCGTCCAGAGACGCCGCACCCCAAGGCCTGCGCACACCATTGCCCAGATCGCCGTAAGGGGAAAAAGCAGGTCGACAACAGGCCACTGGGGAATAAAGTGGCGATAAATGATCTCTCCGTCAGGGATGCGGAGGGTCCCGGCGACGGCCATGAGGAGGAGAAGCAGCATCACAGGGATGGCAAAGACAAGGGGAAGGAACCTGGGGTCGCTCACCATGGTCGCGACAAACCCGGGGAAGGCGTTCTCCCTAATGGTCACGCGGCGCACGGCCGCAAGGACGTCCCCGGGTCTCGCCCCTCGCGGGCAGTAGGCTGAGCAGTCATTGCACTGATGGCAGAGCCATACGTCCGGGTCTTTCACGAGCCGGCCCCGGAGTCCCCATTGGGCCCAGGCCATCTCCTTTCTCGGGAAGGGCCGATCGTCGGGGGAGAGACCGCACACCGTGGAGCATGTGGCGCACTGGAAGCACTGCTTGAGGCTATCCCCGCCGCGGGCCTTTATCTCCCTGATAAACTCCAGATCAGGTTCTATGAGGTCCATCCCCGCCATTTTCACCACCTCCTAAAACCCTTTGTAGGGGTTTGGCCCCACCTCGTTGATTGTCTCGAGGAACTCATCGATGATCCCCGGGAGGCGGTCGTAGTCGGATATCTCAATCTGCTCGATGCGCAGCCGCTTCGATTCAAGAGCCAGCCTGGTGAGGGTTTCCTGGATTTTCGAGAGACGATAATTGGCCAGCTCGCTCCCTTTTACCA
This sequence comes from uncultured delta proteobacterium, assembly GCA_963768735.1. GTDB lineage: Bacteria > Desulfobacterota > Syntrophorhabdia > Syntrophorhabdales > WCHB1-27 > BOG-1155. The sequence goes on from CAVYJH010000004.1 coordinate 51,514, forward strand.
TGTGGCACTGATAATCGTCCCCGTGGACGCAGCCCAAAAGGAGGATGCCGTCGATGCCCTTGGAAAGGGAATCGGCGATCCAGACCAGGTTGAGCGATCCGAGACAGCGCAAGGGAATGACGCGTACGTAGGGATTGTAACGACCACGGCGCTCTCCGATCATGTCGAGGGCCGGATACGCATCATTTTCGCACGCGAGGATCAGAATGCGAGGCTTCTCCTCGTCCTCCTCGGGCACCTCGATAGCCTTGATCATTGCCCCGATCATGGGCACCGAATAGTCTTTGAAGGAGATGATCCTCTCCGGACAAGAGCCCATGCAAATCCCGCAGCGGCGGCATCTCGTCGGGTTGGGCAAAGGATTGCTCTTCTCGTCTTCGTTGTACGCGCCGAAAGGACACTCCTCGGTGCACCGTTTGCACTGGGTGCAGCGCTGCATAAAAAGGTCCGGATAGCTCATGTCGCCCACCCTCGGGTGAAGGGCCTTGCCCCGCGAGGTGAGTTCCACACACTGGATCGCCTTCAGCGCGGCGCCCCTCCCATCCTCCTTGCTGAAAGCCATGTCCATGGGCTGGCGCACGGACCCTGCCGCGTAGATACCTGTCCTGCGGGTCTCATAAGGAAAACAGATAAAATGGGAATCGGGGAAACCGTACTTCAGGTCGGGAAGCTCGGGACCCTGCCGGTAGGCAAGGTTGAGCGTGTCGGACTTGATTATTTTCGTGGGGGTAAGGAGCCGGGACGCCATGTCCTGCGGTTTGTCCCCTTTTTGCTTGCCGTTTTCCTCGCAGGCGACAAGCACCTCCGCCTCTCCGAGGGCTGTCCTCGGGACCATGCCGACCGCGAGGACGACCATATCGGCGGCAATCGTGATGTTCTCACCGAGAAGCGTGTCGTCTACCTCCACCAGAACGGCCCCGTCCGGTTGCGGGGTGACGGCGGTCACCTGCCCCTTGGTAAGGAAAATGCCTTCATCCTCCTGGACACGGCGGTAGAAATTCTCGTACTGCCCGGGTGTGCGGATGTCCTTGTAGAAGACGAAGACCCGCGCCTCCGGATCGCAGTTCCCTTACGTAGAGGGCCTGTTTGAGAGATGTCAGGCAGCACGTGCTTGAGCAGTAGGGCAGGTGGCCGACATCCCGCGAGCCTGCGCAGAGGATAAAGGCCACACTGCGCGCGGCTTTCCCGTCCGAAGGACGGACCAGTTCACCCCTGCGCGCCATTTCTTCCATGGCCACTGTCGTCACCACGTTAGGGCTCGCACCGAAGCCAAGATGACCGAGATTGGCCGCGTCGTACGGGACAAAACCCGTGGCGAGCACGACGGCGCCGATGCGCTCGCTCAGGACGTTTCCGTTTTGCCGGATCGATGCCTCGAACATCCCAGGGGCGCCCTCTATCTTTTCGACGGCAGCGGAGGTGAGGACCTTGACTCGTGGTTCTTTCGCAAGGGCGTCTATGAGCGACCCGCAGTCCGGTGGGACCGGCTCGCGAAAGGGAGGGACCTTCGGGTATTCTTTGAAGAGCTTCAAAGCGAACCCCCCGAGACCCGGCTCTTTCTCCACAAGAACGACCTCATATCCAGCCCTGGCTGCTTCGATGGCGGAGGTCATGCCTGTCGCGCCGCCCCCGACGACGAGGATGCGCTTCGTGCATTCGGCTATGTAGGGCTCCGGCGGGTCGATGTTCCGCACTCGCGCGACGCCCATCCGTAACTGGTCTTCCGCGAGCATCCGGATGTCTTCGTCGAACGTCTGCCCTTCGGCGAGGCTCGGCTCATGGCTCCAGGCAACCTGTTCCCGCAAGTTTACCCGGTCGAGGACCGTGGTTCGGGGGTCGAAGGCGAACACCTCGCCCTTGGCCCTGGAGGAACACGCGGCAATCACCGGCGCGTTCACCTTGCCGGCTTCGATGTCGGCCCGGATCTGTCCCACCCCTTCGGCGCCGCACAGAAAGGGGTGAACGAACACCGGCGCCTTAAACTCGCTCTTGGCCGTCTCCGCCAGTTTTTCGACATCGATTGCCTCGCCTATGCCGCAACCCCCGCATATATAGACCCCAATCTTCTTTTCCATTGAGCTACCTCCCCACCGCTGACTGGATCGCCTTGAGGGCAGCCGCTGTCGCGTCCTGAACGGATGACGCGACGTCCAACGGACGCTTCACACATCCGGTCCCGTAGATACCAGGGCCGTCGAGGAAGAATCCGTCCTCATCGTAGGCCGCGGCGGCACAGGGGATCTTGCGGCCGGCCGTCGAGGGGACCATTCCGGCGGCGAGCACGACCATATCTACCTGAATCCGTGCGATACTTCCGGCTGCAACGGATTCGGCCTCCACGATAACGTCCCTGGTGTCGGCGTCTTCCGTCACTTTTGCGATCTTACCCTTGATCAGCCGTACCTTCTCGTCCCCCTGTACCCCGGCGAGGAACGCCTCGTTCCGTCCCATGGCGCGCAGATCGATGTAGAAGACGTAGACGTCGGCGTCCGGATACTGCTCGCGGACATAGCGTGCCTGCTTCAGGGTTGCGAGACAGCAGACCCCGGAGCAGAAAGGCAGGTGGTTCTCGTCCCTCTGGCCCGCGCATTGGCAGAAGGCGATGCTCTTCACCTCCTTTCCGTCTGACGGCCGGACGATGCGTCCTCCTGTAGGGCCGTTTGCTGCGGCCAGCCGTTCCATCATGACATTGGTGATGACGTTCGTCGCCTTGCCGAACCCGAGATTGTCGATCCGGGCGGCATCATAGGGCTCCCAGCCCGTTGCCACCACCAGGGAGGCAACCTTGATCTCAAAGGTGTGCGGCGCCATACTCAGGTCGATAGCACCGTACATACAGGCCTCCCGGCAGCGCGTGCCGTCATCGGTCGTCACGATCCCGGGGTCGAGGACGTAGCGCATGGGGTAAGCCATCTGGTGGGGCAGATAGGCTGCTTTTATGCGGTCCATACCATAATTGAAAGGATTGGGGATGGTTGCCCGGCACACCTCCGCGCACTTGCCGCACCCGGTGCAGTTCTCATTCACGTACCTCGGCTTCGAGGCAACCGTCACCGTGTAGGCGCCTGCTTCCCCGGATATCCCCGTCACCTCGCTCATGGTGAGAACCGTAATGAGCGGGTTGGCCTTGATGCGTTTGAAATTGATCTCCATCCCGCAGGTCGGTGGGCATAGTTTAGGGAAGTATTGATTGATGCGAGCTACCCTTCCCCCCAAGGAGGGTTCTTTCTCTACCAGGTAGACAGGGTAACCGACCTCCGCGGTTTCGACCGCTGCAGTGATCCCGGCTATGCCTCCTCCTATCACTAGGACCGCCCCTTTTTTGCTCTCTTCATCTGCCATCGGACTCTCCATCTGAAGAATGAGGCTCCAGGCACCGGACAAGCGCCTGGAGCCTTTTGTCCTGCTACAACGTTACCCTTTGCCCGCTATTTCTTTGCGGTAATAAAATTGAGTACGGGTTTCTTCATCATCATCCACGTATTGGTCTTCGAGTCCCACCGGCAATTGACGAAGACGCGCCAACTCTTCTCGTCCATGACGGGGAAATCCGACCGGAAATAGTACCCCGGCCACCTCGTCTCTTCGCGGAAGAGGACGGACCTCATATGGGCCTCGGCCTGCCACATCCTCTGCACGTTCTCCCAGACCCTCATCAGCTCGTGCAGGTCGGCGGCGGCCAGCTTTTCCGCATCCTCCTTCAGATAGGTCAGAAGCTCAAGACCTCTGTCGAGGAAGGCCTTGCTCGTCGTGAAATTCGCCGTGACGCCCCCTGCGTACTCATCCATGATCTTCTGCATACGGAGCATGAAGTTCTTCGGCTTGATGTAGTTGGGGTTGACGTCCGGGCTGTCGGTGTAATTCTTGAATTCTTCGAAGAGGGCAAGGGGCTTCAGTATCCGCTCCTTCAACGCCTCGACAGTCGCTGCGTCGACGGTAGGCTGTGTGGGGTTGTCGGCCGCATAAGCCAGGGCGGCCTTTGCCGCAATCCTTCCCTCTGCGTGGGAGCCGTCGGAGAACTTGTGGCTCGACGCGCCGGAGCCGTCGCCCGCCGCAAAGAGGCCCTTGGTCGTGCACATGCGGTTGTATCCCCAGAAGTACTCCGGAGGCGCCACATCGGGAGGACCGCTCACCCATGCGCCCGAGGCGCCGGAGTGGGAGCCTATGAAGTAAGGCTCGCAGGGCATGATCTCGGAGCTTCTCTCTTCCGGCTGGACGTTCTGTGAAGCCCACAGGATGGCCTGGGAGATGGTCATATCGAGGAAGTCTTCCCATGCCTCGGAATCGAGTTCCTTCAGTTTCTTCTTTGCGGCCTTCTCATCGCCGGCGCCTGCCGCGATCTTCTGTATCGCCTCCTCGGTCCTCATGTAGATCGGCCCTTTGCCTGCCGACAGGTCCATCATACCGAGCCAGTTTCTCAGGTTGGCCGGGATCGGCTTCCCCAGACCGTAGGGGGCCCACTTCTGGAGCTCGTCCGTATGGGTGACCATGTAGTCCTCCCCGAGCGCATTGGTCGCCCGCGACTTGAAGAGGAGGAACCACGCCCCCACAGGGCCGTAAGCGTCTTTGAACCTGACCGGGATGAAGCGGACTTCCTGGCAGGTCATCTCGGCGCCTGCCTTGATCGTGAAGTAGGCGCTGGACCCGGAGTTAAAGGGCGGATACCAGGACCTGCCCGCGCCCTCGCCTACGGACCTGGGACGGAACACGTGGACGGCGCCTCCCATGGCCGCGAGCACGGCCTTGGCCTTAAATACGTAGAACTTGTTCTCCCTGGTGCTGAATCCGACGGCGCCGGCGATCTTGTCGCCGTCCATCAGGGGCTCGACGATGAATACCCGCTCGTAAATGTTTTCCATGCCCAGGGCATTCTTGGCCGCTTCCGCGACCACGATCTTATAGGACTCGCCATTGATCATGAGCTGCCACCGGCCTTCATGCACATACTTGCCGTTGGCGTCCTTCCATATGGGGAGGCCCCATTTCTCGAAGAGATGGACGGTCGAATCGACGTGGCGGGCAATGTCGTAGACGAGGTCTTCGCGGGTGATGCCCATCAAGTCCTGCCTCACATAGTCTACATACTCTTCCGGCGTATTGTCGCCCTCGGCAACGCCCACATACTGGTTCAAGGCAGATAGGCCCATAGCGACCGCGCCGCTCCGGTCCATGGCGGCCTTGTCGACGAGCGTGACTTTGAGACCCTTTTTCTTCGCCCAGTAGGCCGCCTCCACGGCAGCGCCGCAGGCAGCCATGCCTCCGCCGCAGATCAAGAGATCTGTCGTTACCTCAACAGTTTCAAAAGGCTGCATAAAGATTCCTCCTTAGGATCATTTATTTTGTCTTGAGCGTAGGTACGTCCACACCCAAAGAGCCCGGCTCGGAAAAAAGGATGTGGCTCTTCAAGTCATCCGAACCGGTCTCCCACCCGCCGTCGGGCTGTGCGGAACCTTCGGCAGTGGTCCTGGTAGGGAATTTGAACCGCTTGATCAGGCCATTACGGAACTTGACCGTCCACATGATGGAGTCGGAGCTCCGCAGAGGCACCGCCGAGGCCCCAAGTGGAGTAAAGTCCGCGTAGCCGCGCACGTCCATCGCCTGCTGCGGGCAAAGCTTCACGCAGCTGTAGCATTCCCAGCACATCTCCGGGGCCCGGTTGTAGGCTTTCATGGTCTCTTTGTTGAGGACCATCAGGTCATTGGGGCAGATGTGCTGGCAGGCCGTCTTGTCCTGTCCTTTGCATCCGTCGCATTTTTCCATAATTACATAGCTTGGCATTATCTCCCTCCTAGTAGAAAGATGGTGAACTGCGTTTTTCGCTCGTCTCTTTGTCTGCGTTCTCGTTTCGTGACCCCACCTCCTCATTCGGGATCGCCTGAAAGCGAGCCCTTTACGTCCGTCACGACCCGCTCATGTATCGCCCTTCCATCACGTGAGAAACTCCCCGATGACATCTATGGTCTTTCTCTTGACAATCAGGCCGAAGATACTGTCCTTTGCATCCCTGGGCAGGAGTTCGATGCTCTTGGTGGTGGCGCTGTCATACTTGGCCGTCGGATATTTCTTCAGAATACCGTCCCGCTGCTCCGCCGTGGTGGGAACCCGCAGGACCTTGAGCCCGGCAAGCATTTCCTGGGCCATCCCGCCTAGGCCCGCTTCCTGCAGTTTCTGATATCGTTCCTCGTTGATCCAGATATTGATCGGAAATGTTTCAGCCATCTTCTCCCTCCTCTCGGGGTATTAGATCAAAGCTTCGGAAAAGTGAACACCGGGTTCCTGTTGGCCAGGTACTCCTTGGTGACGTAAGCGGAACCCATTCCGTACTTCACGGCGCATTCCTCTATGAGATCAAAGACCTCGGGCCGGAAGATCAGCCTGGGCGGCTTGACGCCATCCTGGATAATGCTGCGAATGAGGGTGCCGCTGAAGTTCTGGATCTTGTCCTTGTGATTGCAGAGGCCCATGTAGGTCACCTCGGCGCATACCGGGCAGTACCACCATTCCAGCACGCGCACGGGCTTGATGTTCAGGTCCTTCTCACTAAACTGGTCGAAGATGCGATGGGCGTCGTAGGGGTCGTAATACGTTCCCACGCCCGCGTGGTCCCGGCCGAACATGTGATGGGTGATGCCGAGATTAGCCCGCAGGGCCGCATGAAACACCGCTTCGCGAGGGCCGGCGTACCGCATATCCCACAGCGAGATCGAGGTCAGGTGGACATCTTCCCGGAAATACCCTGCCTTTCTTAAGACGTCGTGACACAAAACGATGGCCTCATCGATGTAGTCGCCCGTCCGTTTCTCCCCGATGATTGCGTTGACGACCACCCCCACCAGCATCTTCTCGACCGGCAATTCACCGTACGCGGACAGCCAGGCGCCCTTACACAGCCACTCGTGTCCGGTGTGGGGCACGTTTCTGGTCTGATGGGCAACACTTCGGACCCACCCCTTCTCTTTGATCTTTTTCCTCATCTCAAGAGGCGTCAACAGGAATTCCGTGAAGGGCTCGTTGATAATCGGCTTGCTTACCATCGTGATCTTTCCGCCGAGAAACTTGTCTTTCATTTGATTGGTAAGCTTGACTCCCGGATGCTTTTCGTCGTTTGTCCCGTAAACGTCCTTTGCCATCTCCTGTTTGTTGTACGCGTAAATCTCTTCCACGTCGAAAACGGCGATGAGGACTCTCCTTGTAAGTGAGGAGGACTGCTTCACCCTCTTTCACCCCGTAATCGGCGATCTCCTTGTCGGAAATGTCGAAGACAATGGGGATGGACCACACCGTCCCGTCGGAGAGACGCATTTTCTTGCACACGCTCTCCACATCCTTCTTGCCAAGGAACCCCTGGAGCGGGGAAAAAAATCCATACGCGATGTCGATGACCTCCACGGCCATCTGCTCTCGCACAGGGACTTTCTTGAGCCCCCTAATCTTCTCCCCGGCAGTTTTGGGATCCAGAATGCGTTCTACGATCTCCTTGCCGCCATGACCAATCTCGCTCATACTCACTCCTCCTTTTTCCCCAGGTGTTGGGGGGCTCTTGCTCCATCCGATGTCCAGACCAAAGGACCCATCCGCGCGAAAATATATGAGTTATTATCTTGATGCTAGAATGATGGACTTGCTATTATAAGTCAATTCATTAATTTTTATCGTATCGATAAGTTTTGCTTAAGATTTGCGCGAACCTTCCGCTACTCGAGGGGAATTGCCGTTCCTTCCAGCGAAACCAGCACCTTGTGCACACCCTGCACCGTTTTCGCTACTTCGTAGAGGTCGCTCCGCGTGTTCTCTTTCCCCTGCCAGGAAAAAATCCCACTCGTCGGAATTCGGCCGGTAATGCGTACGACACCTTTTTTCGCCTCAACCTCCAGATCAAGTCTCTTGGTCCGCTCGTCGGCAGCCAGAAGAAAGTTTACCGTGCTGGCAAGCACAAAATCCTCTATCAGGCTTTGCGTCTCCGGCAGCTCCAGGAATTCCTCCTGCTTCAAGGCGCACATAACCACCTGACAGGCGCTCTCCGCACTCAGGTGAGCTATATTGATGACGAGATCGTATAAGGTGGGATTCAGCCATTCCACATTGTAGAGGAAGTGCACCCAGTTGCTGCGTCTCTCATCCCATCTTTGAGTCGAGCGGATCGCTTCTTCGAGGCTGATGTTTTTCTGCTCCATCAGCCTGTGGGCCCGATACTCGAGAGGCGCGACAATGCCGACCTTGAGGAGTTGAGGGATGCCCTTGAGAAGAAAATGACCCGCCAGGCCGTGATAGACAAAGGGACCCTCCTTGGCCTTTTTTGCCAGAGCAAGCTGCAGTGCAGCCAGATAGAGGCGGCGCTCAGGCGATGGTCCGCTGAACAGTCCTTTGGTCTTTTCGAGCTGTTGCCACAGGACGGCCTCGGTTATGCCGAACTGGTTCGCCACCTGTGTGATCACTTCGCGGCTCACGGCCGGGATGGAAAGCGCTTCAGAAAGGGCTTTTGCCAGCTTCTCGCCCCCACTTCCCGTGAACCTGGATATCGTTATTATCGTCACGCTTTTCTCCCTTGGGTTGTTCACATTGTGTTCTGCCGGCCATAGTAAGTCAACTCATTAATTATTATTGTTTCTATAAGTTTTTTTTCACAGCCGCTCCATGCCGGACAGGTGCGCGTTTCTGCTCTGCATTCCAAAGACTTCACCCCGGTAGCCTGCGGCCGACCCTTGTTGATTCCGGACTTCGCCTGTAACATAATAGGAGAATGGTAAATTTTCTCAAATATCTCAGAAAGAAGAAGCCGCTGACTCTTAAGGAGCGTTTTCACTTCTTTCAGGCACTCCTTCGGGCGAATAACGCGGCCCTGGAGGTGATGGGAGATGTAGGTGAAAAATACTGGCGGAAAGACTATGCCTTCGACCGGCAGTATATCCGCGCCAGTTATAACAAGATACGGGAAAACGTGAGTGAAATGATCGAATCCCTGAACAGCATGGTTCCCGACCGCTACGATTCCTTGTACGGCATCTTTGAAGAGATCGACCGCGGAATACAACAAAGGCTCTTCGGCGTGCGGGAAATCCTGCCCGCGCCCTTGACCGTTCCATTCAAAGAGATTACCGGGGGGATGGGGGAAATAGTGGGGGGAAAGAATGCCAATCTCGGGGAAATGCGCAACCGTCTGAACCTCCCTGTGCCCGAGGGTTTTGCCATTTCCACTTATGCTTATAGGATCTTCATCGAAAAGCAGGTGCTCGGGAAAGAGATCAAGAAACAATTAGCTTCCCTAAATATTCACGATTCACGGGCCCTGCACGCGGTCAGCCGTGAAATCAGGGAGGCGATTCTCACGACCCCGATGCCCGAGGAATTGGAGGAGGCGATTTTCCGCGGGTATGCGCAACTGGCTGCCTCGGAGGGCGCGGAAGTGTTGATTTCGGTCCGGAGCAGTGCGATCGGGGAAGACACGGATATGAGTTTTGCGGGACAATATGCCACAGTGCTCAATGTTCCACCCGACCGCCTCCTTACCACCTACACGGAAATCCTGGCAAGTAAATTCACTCCCCAAGCAATCTTTTACTGGAAAGAAAAGGGATTCAATGAGGAGGACATCCCCATGGCCGTTGCCTGCCAGACTATGATCTGTGCCAGGGCCAGCGGGGTGATGTACTCGCAGGATCCCAACAATGTCCGTCGAAACGTCGTGATCATCAGCGCCAAATGGGGCCTCGGGGAACTTGTTGCAGAACACGATAGTCCGAACGTGTATGCGGTTTCCCGGGAAAACGGTCTTGTTCTGGAAAGGCGGATCCCCAGGCAGGAGGCCATGCTTCTGTGTGAGAGGTCGGGGGGCGTCAGCGAGGTCCCAGTCGCAGATGAGCTGCAGTGGCAGCCATGCCTTCAGGAAGAAGAGATACAGGAACTTTTTCAGCACGCCCTCCTGCTCGAAGGGCACTACGGGAACCCCCGCGACATCGAATGGGCGATCGACGGCGAAGGAAAGGTCTATATACTCCAAACCCGGCCCTTAAAGATATCCTCGGTTCCGACGGAAAAAAAGGAAGACGCCAGCAGCTATCCCTATGCACGGGTTCTGATCGACTGGGGTGTTGTTGCCGCTCCGGGGATCGGATTCGGCACGGTTCACATCGTATCCGAGGACGAAGACCTGGAGACATTCCCCGCCGGAGGGATACTGGTCGTCAAGCACACCAATACGAAATACGTCACGGTCATGGATCGAGCCTCAGCGATCATCGCCGAGACCGGAAATGTGGCCGGCCATATGGCTTCCCTGGCCAGGGAAGCCCAGGTACCCACCATCGTCGATGCGAAAGGGGCTACGGACGTGCTGAAGCCCGGCCAGATGGTGACGGTAGACGCCTATCGCAACAGGGTCTACGATGAGGTGGTAGAGGAATTGATCGTGAGCGAGGAGAAGAAAGAGGAGGATGTACGCAAGAAGAGCCCTATGCTCAACAAGGTGGAGCAGTTTCTCTCACTCACGGCGACGCTCAATTTATGGGATAACAACATGGAGTCCTTTAAACCCGAGAATTGCCGGACCTTCCATGACCTCACGCGCTTTATTCATCAGGTCGCCATCGAAGAGATGTTCCATTTTCATGACTTTCAACGATCTTCGGCCGAGCCCGCCAGAAGGCTTATCACCGATTTCGCAGCCAATCTCTATATCATCGACCTAGGCGGCGGCCTGTCGTCCCAGGGGAAAGCCGGGGATGTCCGGCCCGAAGAGATCATCTCCCGCCCGATGAAAGCCCTGTGGAGGGGAGTCACCCATCCCGACGCGTGCCGGAGAAGGGTTGCCGAGGTTGACCTGAAAGGCTTTGCCTCTGTCATGCTCAACACGTTGTCGGATGCCGCTCGCTACGGTACACCTCTCGGTGAAACAAGTTATGCCCTCATCTCATCCGAGTATATGAACTTCAGCTCTCGTTTGGCGTATCATTTCAGCACGGTCGATGCCTATTGCTCGGAGGTGAAGAACGACAACTATGTCACGTTCCAATTCATGGGAGGCGGGTCGAGCGCGGAAAGGAGGTCCCGCAGGGTTCGGTTCATCGCCGCGGTGTTGAAGAACCTGGATTTCGAGGTGGAGATAAGGGGGGACTGGCTGCGGGCCCGGCTCATGAAATACGAAAGCCGGGATGCGGAAGAGAAGCTGGACTACCTGGGCCGGCTCATGTGCTGTTCCCGCCAACTCGACGCGCTCATGTATAGCGACAACATCGTTGACTGGTACGTGAAGGCGTTTATGAAGGGGAACTACACCTTTGAAAGGACCCCCCCCAAACACGGGGCGGTTGTATAGCTCACCAGGACCCTATCGGTCGTTACCTGCCGCCCCTCGCAAGGCTGATGAGGTTACCGGGCGCGACGATCAAATCATAGAGCATCTTTCCCGCCACCAGGAGAACGATCACCGCAAGGAGAATACGCAACTGTTCCCCCCGGAGCCGCCTGCTTATCCGCACGCCGATTTGGGCCCCGATGGTCGAACCCAAAAAGAGCACTACGACAAGAACAAGATCTACCGTATGGTTGCGGATTGCCTGTTCCAGGCTCACATTGATACAGGTTAACACGATCATGAAGAGAGAGGTGCCGATGGCGACTATCGTCGGCATGTTCAGGATGTAGATCATCGCCGGCATCGCGATGAACCCTCCGCCCACACCCATGAGAGCCGCCAGGATTCCCACGCAGGCACCGAGCACAAACGGCAAGAGGGCCGAAGTGGTCACGCGTGACTTGTCGAAGGTCATCTGCCAGGGGAGTCTGCCCGCCAGCTTGCGCAGGCCCGATTCCTTGGGTTCCACAAGCACGTCATACGTGCCCGCAACCCTCCTGCTCCTCAGGGCGCTAGAGCTTTCGGCGAACATAAAGGAGCCGATTATCCCCAAAGTAAGCACATAAACAAGCTCTATGGCAAAATCTACTTCACCGAGGGCATAGAGCACCTTGATGATCTGCACGCCCATGCTGCCCCCGACAACCCCACCCAGGAGGAGGATGATGCCCATCTTGAAGTCCACATTCCCCATACGACTGTGGGTGTAAGCCGCCGACGAGGCCGCTGCCACGATCTGGTTGGAATCGCTTGCCGCGGCAACCATTGGGGGAATCCCCACAAAAATGAGAAGGGGCGTAAGCAAGAACCCCCCGCCCACGCCGAATAAGCCGGAGAGAAACCCCACGACCACACCCAGGGCCACGAGAAGAAATATGTTGACGCTCATGTGGGCAATGGGGAGATAGATGCACATCAGCCTCTCCTCAGGTTCGGTGATCCTTCTGCTCTCAAGCCTCTCAGCCAAAGCATAGGAAGCGCTCTTAGTGACCCGTCCCTCTCCCCAGTACGACGCCGACCAAAAGGCCGACTACTACCGCCACCAGGGCCGAAAAGATCCCGTATATCGCCGGACTGGCATGGGCATAGCGGGAAAGCCAGTCAATCACCCGGCTCGATTTAACCAGGAGTGTATCCTGACAAAGCAGACGGGCTCTGCCATCCTCGACCAGGTAGCAAAATATCTTATATTCACCCAGAGGGGCGGCGGCAGGATAAACCAGCCGTGCCCTAAACGTACGGGAGTCTACCTGGACTGCCTTCTCCCTGTACTGATAAAGCCCGCCTTCTATGAATATCCTGATCAATCCCGCCACGTATTCTTTGTGAAGCACCGTGATTTGGTCGGGGGGCGGATTTTTCTCGAACCTGATTTTGGCCTGTCGGTAAACGTCCCGGAAGTCCGGGCACAACCCCGTCCTCTCCTGCTCGGCAGGCGAAAGGATGCTCGACACCTTGACCGAGCTCAGCACGTCATACATGACGGGAATTTCCGTAACTTCTGCGTGGCCGGAAGGAACCCACAGGAGGCCCAGGCTTTTCCCCGCCTTGTTCAACTTGAAATCCCTGGTAGGTGAGATGACTTTGACGACGACCTCGCTCCCCTCCGGACAAGTCCCCGTGATGACCGAGGTCTGGTAAGGTTTCGAGAGGAGGGTCCTTTCCAGGACGCGCGGCTCGATCCTCAGTGCCGGAGCGCCCTCCGATCCTGCGGCGACGGCCGTTCCGCTCCCGACGGCCGTCACGAGAAGGGCAACCAAGATGCAGCCTGATGTCGCGAGTCGCGTCAGCATAGGGCCGCACATCAATGGCCGCCTCCTCCACCGGCCAGGCTGATGGGGTTGCCCGGCGTCACGAGGAGATCATACAACATCTTGATCATTACCAACAGCACGATAATAGCAAGGAGAATACGCAATTGTTCTCCCCTGAGCCGCTTCCCTAGCCGTGCGCCGACCTGGGCCCCGACGGATGAGCCGAAAAAGAGGACGACAACCAGAACCAGATCGACGGTGTGATTGCGGATCGCCTGCTGAATGGTCACGTTGATGCAGGTCAGCACTATCTGGAACAGGTCGGTGCCGATCGCGACGATCGTCGGCATTCCGAGGATGTAGATCATCGAGGGGACCATGATAAATCCTCCGCCGACGCCCATGATGGCCGCCAGGATTCCTACAAGGGTTCCCAGAAGGAATGGAAATATCACGGAAGTGGTCAGGCGTGATTTGTCGAACGTCATCTGCCACGGGAGTTTCATCGCCAAGTTTCGCAGGCCCGATTCCTTGGGTTCGAAAGGTCCGGCATACTCCCGCGCATCCTTTCTGCCCCTCAAGGCGTTGAGGCTCTCAATAAACATGAAGGAACCGATCACTCCCAGAATAACGACATAGACGAGCTTGATAACAAAATCGACTTCACCTAACGCCGCCAGCACCTTGATGACCTGGACGCCCACCGATCCGCCGGTAACCCCGCCCAGGAGCAAGACAATACCCATCTTGAAATCGACATTCCCCATGCGGCTGTGGGTATACGCACCGGACGAAGCTGCCGCCACGATCTGGTTGGAATCACTTGCCGCGGCGACCATCGGGGGTATTCCGGCAAAGATGAGTAGGGGTGTAAGCAAGAACCCGCCGCCCACGCCGAATAAGCCTGAAAGAAAACCGACCAGACCGCCCAGACCGACCAGGAAGAAGACATTGATGCTCATGTGGGCGATCGGCAAATAGATGTTCATCTTGCCCCCCTGCCTGTGCACGTGCCCCGACCAGGCCCGTATCAGAAAAAACACACGGTGAATATAGTATGGACCCTCTTTCCCAATGATATGTTCAGGGGCCTGTATAAGTCAACTCAGTAATTCTTATGACATCGATAAGCGCACCTGCAAGGCGTTCGCCAAGAACCTATCTCTTCTCGAGGTGAACTTACGCCGGTTTGTGACTATGAGGCAGCTCTGAAGGTAGACTTATGGATGTCATAAAAATTACTGAGTTGACATAGACGCGATTACCTATATGCTTAAACAAGATCGCAAGAATGGCCGATAGCGGACACGGGTGGATCATGGATATATCGGAGTTGGCGAGGCTCACGGACGGCCTTACAGACGACAGGCGGCATTTTCGTCGCGGGCTACAAAGAAGCGCGGGCGCGGAGATAGTCGGAGCCGACTTCGGGCTCAAAGACGTGATGGAACTGGTCCACAAGGTAGCGCCCCTCCCAAGTTCCGTTCTCTTGACGGGCGAGACCGGCACCGGCAAGGAAATGCTCGCGAATGCCATCCACCGTCTATCCTCCCGGAGCGATGGTCCCTTTATCGCAGTTAATTGTGGCGCAATCCCTGAATCGCTCATCGACAGCGAGCTCTTCGGCCACGACAAGGGCGCTTTTACGGGTGCGTTAAACGAGAGGAAAGGCCGGTTTGAGCGGGCCGACAAGGGTACTATCTTTCTTGACGAAGTAGGCGATCTGTCTGCCCATGCCCAGGTGAGGTTCCTCAGGGTGCTGGAGCAAAAGGAGGTCGAAAGGGTAGGCGGCTCCCGTCCTATCAAGATCAATGCCAGAATCATCTCCGCCACGTGCAAAAACCTGGAGAAGCTGGTGGCCGAGGGGGTTTTCAGGCGCGACCTCTACTATAGATTGAGCGTTTTCCCTATTGACATCCCGCCCTTGCGCGAGCGAAAGACGGACATCCCTGCATTGGTCGAGCACTTCATCGAGAGGAAAGCGCAGGAGATCGGTCTCCGGGCGCCAAAACCGGTTCCCGGATCCATCGACCGGCTCCTTCGGTATGACTGGCCGGGCAACGTGCGAGAGATGGCGAACGTGGTGGAGCGAGCGCTGATACAGTCAGGCGGGCAACAATTTCTCACCTTCGATGGCGTCATGTCTTCCCTGGCAGGAATCGATCGAAAGCGGCTCGCCGCGCCTCCCATAAGCAGAGGTCGTGAACCAGTGGTGGGACGACCGGTGAAGCTGAATGAGGTACGGGCGCGTCACATCGCACGTATCCTTGAGATGACAGGAGGCAAAATTGAGGGAAAGGACGGCGCCGCTCAACTTCTCGGCATGCACCCTTCTACGCTCAGGAATCGGATACGGAAGCTCAAACTCTCTCCTAAGAGGGATAAGCTTCATCTCTTGGGCGTTGAGGTGTTGAAACAGGTCGAAGGAGATCGGATCGGATCGGGCAAGGGCTCGGAGGATGTCCTCGATTGCACGCGGGACGGGTGAAGGGGATGAGGATGCAATGCAGGTATCGATGGCGTCAAAAGGTGAGGAGCGAGTAAAGCAGGGCATCCATGCGATCGATCACTTTTTTGAAGAGCCCCCCGTGGCTCTTTGAGAGTGAAAACAGGCGTTCCCTCATGGCCCGGATATGAGGATCGCCGGTCTTCTCGAAGGTAAGCTTTTCCCGCAGCATAGCCTGACGCTCCCGGACGAGCAGCAGCCGCGAATCCTTTACAAAGGGAAGGAGCATTTCCCTGACGCGGGCCAGTTGCGCCTCCGTTGACAATGCAAGCTCTTCTGTCCGGGGTGAGGCGGGTGGTATGACTGCGGCGGATCCGGTTCCCGAGATAAGTTCTGCCAGCTCGTCCATCAATACTTTTAGGGTGCAGTATTCAAGGCCTCTCACGCCCCTTCTCCACTGCAGCATCAAGGGACCCTGTCTGAACCAGAGGAAATTACGCATGCCCAGCTCGATTAAACCATCGATTTCCTCCTTCAGGTCGTTCACCTCATGGGCAAGGGCAGGGCGGGCCGCAAGGAGGGTGGCGGGACGCGCATCTTTCCCATGACAGGCCGCACACTGCGTCCTCCCGGGGCTGCCTCGCTCTCCGAGGCTGTTCCATAGGTTGCCGAGAACGACCTTGCCGTTGGAATCGCCCGGTGAGTCAAAGTGAACGAGTGAGAGAAGCACAGTCCCTCGACCATAGGTACCACGAATCACCGAAGGCTCGTTGCGCATGCGTCGGGGATCGAGATTGATCCCATAGTACTCCTCTAACTCCTCCCAGTTGCCGACGGCAAGGACGTCTCCCACGTTCAAATCGGAGCTGAAGGCATCGGCACACGCCTCTCCGTATCTGGCAAGTATGGAAACACGTTCCCCCACGATCAACTGCGAAGGCCACCACGCGCGGAAAACAGGGTCATCAATGCCGTTCCACAGGGGATCATCCTGCAGCATAAGCCGGATCCTCCCGCTAAAGCCCGGCACTCGCGCGTGGGTCGGTCTTCTTTTTGCATCGAGAAGTCCTATCCCGTCCCTCGTGGCCAGCCCCGCGCCTCCGCAAAAGCCGACATACATACCGCCTTCTTTGACGAATTGCCGTATCCCGGAGATACCAGGCTCGCCGAGCGCTTTGATCTTGTTCGAAGCCCACCCGCCCGGCACAACCAGGGCAGAGCAGTCTTGCAGGCCACGGGTCCCTATATCGGCGGCCCTTATGAGCCGGAAAGGCAAACCGGCTTCTCCGAGCGCTTTATACGCCATGACGCCCCAGAGGAAAGACTCGTCCCACAGTAATGCAATCGCACTCTTTCCGGCGCCCTCTTTCATTTGTTCATCATGCCCCTTTGTACTCATGGTTGTCCGGCCCCGGAGTCGCATCGCGCAGGTGCCTTTTTTTGCCCCTTGGGCACATTGACCTCGGGTGAAAGGGTCAACAGAGGCGGCATTTGGGCGCCCAGGATGGACGCCGGCTTGTCCGGACCGGCTTCAATATTGTTCAGCTCCTTAGTAATATGTGTTGCAATTAGTCTTGTATGTTAGTATCTTTATCGGTAATACTCAATAGAAAGAAGGAGGTATGAGTTGATGGAACGTCTTAAGCATTCAGTCTCGTTGATAATCGTCCTTGCCTTGGCCTTTGTGATAGTCGGTTGCGCAAACCCCCCGGATGCGGAGAAGTCGGCTGCCCAAGCCGCAATGGATGCCGCTGCGTCCGCCGGTGCCGACAAGTATGCTACCGCAGATTTCGGGACTGCCAAGGGCGTCTGGGACACAGCGGAATCTCAAATGAAGGACAAAAAATACAAGGAAGCCAAGCAGGGCTACATCGATGCGAAGGCTGCCTTTGAAAAGGCTGCAAGCGGGGTCGCAGCCGGCAAGAAGGCTATGACCGATGAGGTCAATGCTGCCGTAGCGAGCCTTGAGGACGGCTGGAAGAATCTCGAAGCCACTGCCAAGAAGGTCGAGAAGAAGATGAAGGAGAAGAAGGATGCCTGGGACGCGGACGCTAAAGCCTTTGCGGAAGGCCTGCAGGCGACCAAAGGCATGATCGCTGCCGACCCGGCCGGCGCCAAGGCGAAAGCCGGTGAGCTCAAGAGCATTTTCGAGAAGTGGGACGCCGCTTTTAACGAACTGACCGGCGCTCCTGCAAAGACTGAAGCACCGATAAAGAAGTAAAGCCGGCGAAGAAGCATAGGAAGTAGCTTTTCAGCTTCTCCCTGAGTGATCGGAAAAAAGCGTTCCGTCTGCAACGACGGAACGCTTTTTTATAAAGGTTCGAGAGGGGGCCCCCGCTGTTCCCGGAAGGAAGCGAGCCTGCGGCAATTCTTTTCCCCTGGGATTGTCGCCGGCTGCAACTCAGCCTTTCGTCACGAGAAAGACGCCCACGTGGGCAAAGAGATTCGGGAACGTTCTTATCCTTCTCTTCGAGTCGAAATAGAAGGCCCTTTCTATCCGTACGTCTTTTTTCCGGCAATAATCGATAAAGTCCAAAATGGAGAGGAAGTGGAGGTTCGGCGTGTCGTGCCATTCATAAGGCAGCGAGGCGGTGACAGGGACTCTTCCCCTGATGCCGAGTTGAAAGCGAGTCCTCAGGGTGGCGAAATTCGGAAAGCCGACGACGACCTTCGCCCCCACCCGCAGGGCCTCTTTCAGGACCTCGTCCGGCCTCTTCACCTGTTGGAACGTCTGATTCAGGATGACAAAATCGAAAGACCGGTCTCCATATTCCGAAAGGCCCCTGTCGATGTCGTCATGAAAAACGTTCAAGCCCTTTGTCACGCATTCGAGTATGGCCTGGTCGTCGATCTCTATGCCCTGCACCGATCACATGTTTCTCCTCGGCCAGTGCGGCCAGCAGCTCGCCGTCGCCGCAGCCGAGATCGAGTACGGTCGCGCCGGGCGTGACGATCTCGACTATGAGCTTCTGGTCCAGACGCAGACTCACGCGGTCGTTCATGTCTATGTCCCACCGAATACATTCTTGAGGAAGTGCTTGATGAGGTGGGCCTGCTCTTCCACTTCGATAAGAAACGCGTCGTGGCCCCACGTCGAATTCAGCTCGGCGTAGATCGCTTTGACACCTGCCCGCTTGCATGCCCGGGCGATCTCCTGTGACTGGTAAGCCGGGTAGAGCCAGTCGGACTTGAAGGCGATCACGAGGAAGCGCGCCTTGACCCCCCGCAATACCTCCTGAAGGCCCTTGCCGTTGGCGAGGTCGAAGTAGTCGATGGCCTTCGTGATATAAAGGTAGGAGTTGGGATCGAAGCGCTTTATGAAGTTCTCTCCCCTATACTGAAGATAGCCCTCGACTTCGAAGTTCGGATCGAAGGAGAAACCGGAGTGCCCGTTCCTGAATCTCCTGCCGAACTTCTCGCTCATCGACAGATCGCTCATGTACGTGATGTGGCCTATCATTCTCGCCACGCTCAAGGCCCTTGGCGGGAGGCTCCCTCCCGTAATAGTTACCCTCGTTCCAGTTCGGGTCCGCCATGATGGCCTGCCTGCCCACCTCATTGAATGCGATCTGCTGGGGCGAGTGGGTGGCCGTCGTGGCGATGGGTATGACCGAGCGGACCCTTTCCGGATAGGAGACGACCCACTGGAGGGCCTGCATGCCGCCCATGGAGCCGCCGGCCACCGAAAGGAGCCGCTCTATTCCGAGGTAATCCACGAGGTGACGCTGGGCATTTACCATATCCCCGACGGTAATGAGGGGAAAATCGAGGGCGTAGGGTTTCCCTGTTGCCGGGTTGATCGACGAGGGACCGGTGGAGCCCCTGCATCCCCCGAGCACGTTCGAGCAGATGATGAAGTACTTGTCCGTATCGAAGGCCTTGCCCGGGCCTATCATGTTGTCCCACCAGCCGGGACCCTTGTCTCCCTCGTGAAGGCCGGCCGCGTGGGCGTCGCCTGTCAGGGCGTGGAGCACGAGGACCGCGTTCGATTTGTCGGCGTTCAGGCTCGCCGTATGTCTCGTAGGCAAGGGTGACGGGGGAAAGCGTCTTCCCCCCTTCCGTTGCGAAACCATTATGCTGCGCGAAGGTATGGTATTTTGTCTCCACGATACCCAGACCTTCGTAACTCTGTGCGTCGTCATCGTCTCAACCTGCCGCTTTTTTCAGCGCCTGGTCGATATCTTCCTTTATGTCCTCCACGTCCTCTATGCCGATCGACAGGCGGATATAGTCCTCGGTGACGCCCGTTTCTTCCTGCTCCGCCCTCGTCAACTGCTGGTGCGTGGTCGAGGCGGGATGGATGACGAGGCTCTTGGCGTCGCCGATGTTGGCGAGGTGCGAGAGGAGCCCGACGGACTCGATGAACTTCTTCCCCGCCGAAAGACCGCCCTTGATGCCGAAGCCCACCAAGCCGCCGAAGCCTTCTTTCAGATACCTGCTCGCCACAGGGTAATTCGGATTATCCGGAAGCCCCGGGTAGACGACCCAGGAAACCAGCGGATGTCCCTTCAGGAATTTCGCGACGGCTAATGCGTTTTCCGAGTGTTTTCTCTGCCGCAAGGGGAGGGTCTCCAGTCCCTGGAGGAAGAGCCATGCGTTGAAGGGGCTCATGGCCGCACCCAGGTCGCGGAGCAGTTGGACACGCACCTTGAAGATAAAGGCGACATTGCCCATGTCGGCGAAGTTGCCGAAGACATCCCAGAACTTGAGGCCGTGGTAGCTCGGGTCGGGCTCCGTGAACTCCGGGAACTTTCCGTTTCCCCAGTCGAAATGGCCGCCATCGACGATAACGCCGCCTATCGACGTGCCGTGACCGCCGACATACTTTGTCGCGGATGTGGTGAGAATATCGGCGCCGTAATCGAGGGGTCTCACGAGGCCGACGCCGACTGTGTTGTCGACGACAAGGGGGATGCCGGCATCGTGGGCAATTCTTGCGAGGGCCTCGAAATCGGGCACATCGAGCTTCGGGTTGCCGATGGTCTCCGCATAGACCGCCCGCGTCCTCTCCGGTGATCGCTTCTTTGAAGGCCGCCGGTCTTGCCGAATCGACGAACTTAACGCTGCGTCCGAGCTTCGGAAAGGTGTAGTGGAAGAGCTCGTACGTGCCGCCGTAGAGGTTGTTGGCCGACACGATCTCGTCCCCGACCTGGGTTATTGCGAGGAGCGCAAGGGTTTCGGCGGCCTGACCCGACGATACGGCAAGGGCGCCGCTGCCGCCTTCGAGGGCGGCGATGCGCCGCTCGAAGACATCGGTCGTGGGGTTCATGATACGGGTATATATGTTGCCCAGCTCCGCCAGCGCGAAGAGGTTGGCGGCATGGGCCGTATCCCTGAATACGTAGGAAGTGGTCTGGTAGATGGGCACCGCCCGCGCACCCGTTGCCGGGTCCGGTGTCTCCTGCCCCGCGTGAACCGCGAGTGTGTCAGGTCTTCTCTTTGGCATGGTCTTGCTCCTCCTGTGACATTTGTTGGGGCTCAGCGCCCCCTCCGCGCGACCCGCAAGCGGGTGCCCCGGCTCGTGGAGCCACTCCCCTCAGAAATGCGTTTGCCGGGGTGGGGCCGCGTCCGGGCCCGCTCTCGGGTACCCCGGCTTAAACCCCGACGGGCCGGTCCACTATATATAGTACATGGCCGTGTCTTTTCCCGACTTTTCCTCTTGCATCCTTGCGAGTTGATCGAGCGTGAAACCGGAAAGGAACTCGTCCATCTTCCCGCCCAGGAGGGTCCAGATGTCGCGGGTGGTGCAAGTCGCCGATCTCGGACAGACTTTCGGCTTGTCCACGCAGTCGACGAGCCTGCACGGACCTTCGAGGGCCGTGACAACCGCGCTCGCCGTTATCTCGGAGGGCGGCCTGCTCAGGAGGAAGCCCCCCTTTCTGCCCCTCACCGTACGTATAAGCCCTGCTGCGCGCAAAGCGGCGAATATGTGCTCGAGATATTTCTCCGATATTTCCTGTCTCTTGGCGATGTCGGCGAGAAACACAGGCACGTCGTCCTTCTGATTGGCCGCCAGGTCCATCATCGCCCGGAGTCCATACCTGCCTTTGGTCGACATTTTCATGGTACCTACTCCTGTTAAATAGCGACGTCGGAAGCCGTGGCCGTCTCCAAACCAGGGAAGAGGTTCTGGAAAAGGGGCGCCGAAAGGTAGCGCTCGCCTGCATCGGGCAGGATGACGACTATTATTTTCCCCTTGCTCTCCGGCTCTTTTGCGATGCGGGCAGCGACGACGGCAGCAGCACCACTCGATATGCCGCAGAGAATGCCCTCTTCCCGGGCAAGGCGACGGGCCATGTCTATAGCTTCGTCGCTGGTGACCGTCTCGATGCGGTCGACGAGGTCGAGCTGCAACACCTTCGGTACGAAGCCGGCGCCTATCCCCTGTATCTTGTGGGGGCCAGGTTTCACGTCTTCGCCTTTGCGTGTTTGGGTGAGGATGGGCGACTCCGCAGGCTCGACGGCGACGGAGACGATCTTTTTCCCTCTCTTCAGCTTGAAATACGTGCTCACGCCGGTGATCGTCCCACCGGTCCCCACGCCCGACACGAGGATGTCCATTTTGCCGTCCGTATCATTCCATATCTCCACCCCTGTCGTCGCCTCATGGATGGCGGGGTTGGCGGGGTTCTCGAACTGCTGGGGCATGAAATAGCGCGAAGGGTCGCTCTGGGCTATTTCCGTTGCTTTGGCGATTGCCCCTTTCATCCCTTTCGCCGCCTCTGTCAGTATCAGGTTGGCGCCGAAGATCTTCAAGACTTTTCTGCGCTCGATGCTCATTGTCTCCGGCATTGTAAGCAGCAGCTTGTAGCCCCGTGCGGCGGCCACGAACGCGAGTGAGATACCCGTATTGCCGGAAGTCGGCTCTATGATCTCCATGCCCGGTTTCAGACGGCCCGTCTTCTCGGCGTCCCAGATCATTGCCGCCCCGATGCGGTCTTTGACCGAATAGGCCGGGGCCCTGCCTTCGATCTTGGCAAGGACCGTCGCCTCCGGACCCACAACGCGGTTCAGCTTGATTAGCGGTGTTCCACCTATGGATCGACTGTTATCCTCATATCTGCCCATGTGAACCTCCTCTTTTTTTGCCGCTTCGTCTGATCGGCCTATTATCCTACTATAATACTAGGATTACTATAATTAACTTAACCATAGTTGTCAAGAATAATCTCGGTAATCATTCCCGGTATACCCTGTACTCTCTGTCCAGGGCGGTATGGCTTGGAGTGTTCGTGAACAAGCGCAGGAACCGGGGGAGCGTCATCCCCCCGGCAGCTTACGCAGCCTTAGGTTTTAGCTTGGCGACGACGATTTTGTCCGCCTTTGTCCGCATCTGCGCGAGATCGTGATTCATCTGCATACGCAGCCACGTATCGGCTGTGGCGCCAAAGGCTTTCTCAAAGCGGATCGCCATTTCCGGGGTAACGTTGCTGCGCGCTGCAATGACATTATGAAGCTGCTGGCGCGTAATGCCAAGGCCCTTCGCGGCTTCCGCGACGCTCAAGCCGAGATCGGCGAGGCACTCTGCCACGAGAACGCCGGGGTGTACAGGGTTTTTCATTTCCATGGTTCTCACCTTCTTTCTTTAATGATAATCTATAAAGTCAACGTCCAAGGCGTCTCCACGCTCAAAGCGAAAGATGATTCGCCAATTCGCCTGTACAGTCACCGAAAAATAGCCTTTCAAGTCTCCCTTCAGCCGATGCAGCCGAAAGGTCGGGAGGTTCATCCCCTTGATGCCCGAGGCCGCTTGCAGGGTGGAGAGAATGAGCCTGAGCCGGTTCAACATGTCTGCCGGCAGTTTCCTGCCATCATCCTCCTCAAACAAGAGTTGCAACCCTTTGTGCCGGAAATTTTGAATCATGTTCGATAGTGTAAACTGTAAAATTACATTTTACAAGTGCTTTCTGCAACGCAACGCGCGTTCACGCATTCTGGCGAGGTAGGCTGACTGCTGCAATCCTGCCATTCGCGAGGATTTTGACGACGAAAGGTGGATCGTGTTCGCGGGCGAATTGCTGAATTCTCCCCCAAGCCTTGGCGATCAATTCAACGAGCTGCGGGGCGGTCTTGCCCTTATGCGAGGTGATAACAAAAGCACGGATGCCATGCTTGAGGAGCGCAGCCGTCACCATGGGTTTCCTGTGAAAGTCGCTGTCTTTCAATAGGAGGCAACAGTCAGGGTGGTGCGAAAGAATTCGGAGGACCTCTTCGTCCGGGATTCCTCTTTGCATAAAATCGGTTTGTGGTTTGACAGGGATTCCGCGTGCTTTCAAGCCGTCAACTATGCGGTGGCCCGAAAGGTTCTCGTCGAGGACGAGGATCAGGCCGCCCGCTGCTCGATCTCGCAACGGAGAGCCTCTTCCACAACAGCGATATCCAGATCATAATCCAATGCTATATCTGAAAGACTCTCTCCCCCGCTGTAGCGCTCGAACACCGTGATCGTCGTTATTCTGGTGCCCTCGATGACCGGGCGGCCATAGGCCACCGCCGGATTCATCACGATGATCTTTGGAGAGGCCTCGTAGGTAAGCGGATAGAATCTGATGGGTATATGCTTCGGGTCCCGCTCTATTCGTTTGAGATACTGAGAAAGAATTTTCGGCAGGGCTATTTGCCCCCCGCGCGATGCGTTTACAGAGAACCCCAGTTCACGAACGAACACCTCTGATCCATCGGTTTCCAGATCGAGCTCTGCAAGCGGGTGCTCAATGCCGTATGCTCGCTTCCCGAACTGTATCAACTTACGGATCTCCTGCATGGGGACCTGGTGTGTCCGCCTGAGTGCGTTCAGTACATGAAACTCCACGAGGTTAATGAAGCTGAGGGGCGATAGACTATTCTTTGCGGCCGGCACTACTATAGCGCCCCTCTCGCTCGCTCGTGTCCATGACCGAACAAGGATAGGGTTCATGCGGGCATAACGTCCGACCTCTGTGGAAGAATAGAGGGGCTGATAGCGCAGGTCTTCTTTTGTTGTCGTCTTCTCCGCAACAGGCTTATCGCTCTTCACTACGGTGAGTATAACACGGTGGATGTCGATGTCAAGAGCATCCGCGCGGGAGTAGGATTCGAACCCACGGGGCGCTTACACGCCCAACGGTTTTCAAGTTATCTTCGGGGGCGGTCCTACTCCTTCCCGATTTCATCCTTTTCAAGTCCTCACGGCACTGAAAGCTTGTTTCCGGCCGGCAGCTTTTCCCGGTTTTGAGGGACAGAAAACCCATGGGTACTAGACAGGAAGTGTACACAAGCAGGGGAAGGGTAGCAAGGGCCGGTTAGCCGCAAACTCCCCGGCGCAGGGGCAGGCCGGGTGCTCACAACCATCCTTGCGGTGCCTGAAAACGGAGGGTATAATATACGCATCTACTACGAAGAACGGAGAAAAGAGATGGAACAGAATCTGATAGTCTCGGACCCCGCCGTCATGATGGGCAAAGCGGTCGTCAAGGGAACCAGGATAACCGTGGAGCTGATTCTGGAGAAATTGGCAGCCGGCGAGACAATGGATGATCTCATCAAGGCACACCCTCGCCTGAGCCCTGACGCGATCCGCGCCGCCCTTGCGTTTGCCGCAGACGTTTTGAAATCCGACGTGGTATATCCCGCCGGGGTAGCGGCTTGATCTTCCTCGCAGATGAGGGCATCGACAGGCAGATCGTCGACAGACTCCGTGACGAGGGGCATTTCGTTCAGTATGTAGCCGAGATGGACCCCGGCATATCTGACGACAGCGTGCTCGAATGGGCTAACACGCAGAATGCATTGCTTCTCACCGCAGACAAGGATTTCGGCGAATTGGTGTTCCGGCAGAGACGCGCCTCTGCCGGCGTGATTCTGATCAGGCTGTCGGGTCTGTCTGCGGCGCATAAGGCAGAATCTGTTGCAAAACTGGTTCATGAGCACGGAGAGGAGATGGCAGGGTCCTTCTCCGTCATCGCCCGCTCCGGCACTCGCATACGCCGCAAAATGTAGAAGAAGGGCTGCACGACACGAATCGGCCGCCCACAAATCCCTCCACGGTTTCCCTGGCAAAGAGACCGTCATTCGCAAGCTCGTCATACCCATGTTCCGATACAACAACCTCTCCGCGCCCTATCAGGGCTCGGAGAGCAGCAAATGTGTTATTGGCAGTCATCCTTAAGGGTTGCCTCTATGAATATTAGCAAGGCAGATCGAGACGTCAATCTCGCCAACGCATTCCCCGAATGGTGAGCACGATTATCCACAAGGAACGCTAAACAATAGAGGTAGGTGTTTGTGGCCGAATGTGCGGTTCATCTAAAGCCCATCGTGATAATGGCCTTGAATACGGGTATGCGCCGGGGCGAGATTCTAAACCTCAAATGGGATAACGTAGACATACGGCATGGTTTCATCCTTCTCGACAAGACAAAGAACGGGGAGCGCCGGGAGATACCGATAAGCGCTACTCTCCGGGCGACGCTTGAGGCTTTGCCGAGACGGATTGACGGCGGAAACGTCTTTGTGAATCCTGTTACGGGCGGGCCATACGGCGATATAAAGACCGGCTTCAACCGGGCCTGCAAGAAGGCGGGGATTAAGGATTTTCATTTTCACGACTGCCGCCACACCTTCGCCTCTCAGCTTATTATGGCGGGGAAGGACATCACGACTGTCAAGGAACTCCTGGGGCACAAGACCCTTACCATGACACTCCGGTATGCTCACCTTGCACCTTCCCACAAAGCGGCGGCCGTTGACGTGATGGACGATATCTTTGAAGGCACTGACTATACAAAAACTATACAATTTGGGAAAAAGTAGACAACGGGAATCGGATGAAAAATGGCGGAGGGAGTAGGATTCGAACCCACGGGGCGCTTGCACGCCCAACGGTTTTCAAGACCGCCGCTTTCGGCCGCTCAGCCATCCCTCCGTCTCAACTATTCTACCGTCTCGCCGTCCCGTTTGCAAGAAGCGATGCTCGGGCGCCCTCGCGGGAGGGGGCGGGAGGACCGTGTTGAGTTTTGCGTTTTGAGTTTTGAGCGCGCGCCCTCGCGAGAGGCACGTCGATCCGTAAAAAAGAATGACAAATTCCTCAAAAAGGACATCCAACCCCCTTGACACGTTGGGTTGCGTACTTATATTTGCTTATAGACAGCATCGCAGACGGCTTGTGACGGGCTCTTAGCCGCAGGTTCGGAACGGGCGCCGGTTAGAGGGATAATCAAGGCGTATCACTCCTCCCTGACAGGAGATGGCTACCCACACTCCTTAAACCCCTATGCCCCGGGTGGCCATCTCCCTTCTTTTCGGATATTCCGGCAAAGGCCGGTCTCTCATTTCCGGGTATGCCGGGTGCTCCACCCCGCCGAGACAACCTTACCCATAGCATTGAGGAATTAGACCGTGATACCGCCTGAATCTCTCAGGGGGACCTCTTTCCGCGTGGATAGCCGGCTCTTGATGTCGTAAGAGGATCGCGCTGTACCGAAGACGCGCTGGCGGGGTTGCAACAAAAGAGCCAATGAGGTAAACTATGTCATATGAGGCGATAAGGGGTTTTTTGTGGTGCGAGCCCCCTCGCGGCCCCATCGGCGCCTTCCTGGACAAGGGGTGTCTATCAGCGGTTTCATCAAATTCCGATAAGGCAAAGGACTCTTATGGAAAGACAATCCGGGTGGAAAAGAAAATCGCAGGAAGAAGTCAGGCGGATCGGCGCGTTTTCCGAACAATATAAGCAGTTTCTCGATGCAGCCAAGACGGAGCGGGAAGCGGCCGCGCTGATCGAGCAGACGCTCCGTGCCCACGGTTTTACGAGCGACATGAAAGGACCGAGAATTTACGCCGTAAACAGAGGGAAAGAAGTCATTGCCTTCAGAAAGGGGAGCCGCGACCTTGCCCAGGGCTTGAAGATCATTCTTGCCCACATCGACGCCCCCCGCCTCGATCTCAAGCAGAATCCCCTCTATGAAGACGTGGATCTGGCGCTCCTTCGGACGCACTACTACGGCGGTATAAAGAAGTACCAGTGGGTGGCGATGCCGCTGGCCATGCATGGGGTCGTGGTAAAGGCGGACGGGACCCTCGTCAATTTCGTCGTCGGCGAGGACGAGAGGGACCCGGTCTTCTCCATCGATGATTTGCTCCCCCATCTTTCACGGAAGAACCAGGACGAGAAAAAACTCTCCGAGGCGATCGAGGGCGAGAAGCTGACCGTGCTCTTCGGCAGCATGCCCCTCCGGGGCGAGGAGAGGGAGCCGGTAAAAAAGGCTGTCCTCGGACTACTGCGGGCACAGTACGGTCTGGAGGAAGAAGATTTCATCAGCGCCGAAATCGAGGTGGTGCCGGCCTTCAAGGCACGGGATGTGGGTATCGACAGGAGCATGATAGGGGCTTACGGCCAGGACGACCGGGCGTCGGCCTACCCGCTGCTCGCCGCCATGGTAGACCTTGATGAGGAACCGTCATGGCCGGTCCTTGCCGTTTTCATCGACAAAGAGGAGATAGGCTCGGAAGGGAATACGAGCGCTCAATCCCATTTCATTCAGATGTTTCTTCAGGACCTGATCGAAGGACTGGGGCTCGGCAACACGGAAACAGTCATGCGGCGTCTGCTTTTCAGGTCGAAAGCGATCAGCGCCGACGTGAACGGCGCGGTAAACCCCAACTGGCAGGAGGTGCACGAGAAACAAAATGCGTGTTACCTTGGGGGCGGAATCTGCGTCACCAAGTTTACCGGTCACGGGGGCAAGTCGGGCGCAAACGACGCCAACGCCGAATATGTAGCCGAGATAAGGGGCTGCCTCCTCAAGGGTGACATCGTCTGGCAGACCGGAGAACTGGGAAAAATCGACGAGGGAGGGGGCGGAACGGTGGCAAAATACCTTGCCGAGTACGGCATGGATATTATAGACATGGGCGCCCCGATCCTTACCATGCATTCCCCTTTTGAAATATCGAGCAAGCTCGATATATATGAGGCCTATCGGGCCTTTAAGGCATTTTTTGCATCATAACACGGAGGCAATCAGCGCATGTGGGAAAACGAAACACTCAAAGTGCCGGAGATACTCCCCCTGCTCCCTGTCCGGGACATGGTCATGTATCCCGCGGTCACCCTTCCGCTTTTTCTGGGAAGGGAGATGTCAATAAACGCAGTGGAGAAATCCCTTTCACAGGATAGGCTCATTGTCGTTGCCGCACAAAAGGACCTGACCGACGAAGACCCGCTGCCCGCAAAAATCTATTCCATGGGCGTTGTCTCTCAGATCATGCGCATGCTGCGCCTTCCCGACGGTAGGATAAAAATTCTCATCCAGGGCCTGAAGAAGGCACAGATCGAAGAATATGTGCAGGAAAAGCCTACCTTTCTCGTGCGCATAAAACCGGTGGAGGAGCCTCTCATTACCGAAATTACCCTTGAGACGGAGGCGCTCATGCGCTACATCAGGGAAGAGATGGAGAAGGTGGTCTCCATGGGGAGAATGGTCCCTTCCGACGTCCTCCTCGTCCTCGACACGATAGACGAGCCGGGGAAATTCGCCGATGTGGCGTGCGCGAACCTGGGGCTCCAGGTGGACAAGGCGCAGGAGCTTCTAGAGATCGTCGACCCGATAGAGCGGCTGCGGAAGCTCTCGGAGATCGTCGGCAAGGAAATCGAGTCTGTTGAACATGCAGGCAAAGATACTCTCGCAGGCCAAGGATGAGATGACGAAAAGCCAGAGAGAGTATTTCTTAAGGGAACAGATGAAGGCGATACGGTCGGAGCTTGGCGAGACCGACGAGCGGGACGAGGACGTCAAGGACCTGCGCAAGAAGATCAAAAAGGCAAAAATGCCGCGCGAGGTGGAGAAAGAGGCAAAAAAGCAGGTAGAGCGCCTGGAGATGATGCACCCCGATGCCATTGAATCAAATATGCTCAAGACCTACATAGAGTGGCTCGTGGAATTGCCGTGGAGCACCTCCACCAAGGACAACATAGAGATCACAAAGGTGAAGGCCATCCTCGACGAGGACCACTACGGTCTCGAAAAGGTGAAGGAGCGGATCCTCGAATTCCTGAGCGTCATCAAGCTGAAAGGCGAAATGAAAGGCCCCATACTCTGTTTCGTCGGGCCTCCCGGCGTCGGCAAAACCTCTTTGGGACGCAGCATTGCCAGGGCCCTGGGGAGGAGCTTCCAGCGCATATCCCTGGGCGGCATGAAGGACGAAGCAGAGATACGCGGTCACAGGAG
This sequence comes from uncultured delta proteobacterium, assembly GCA_963768735.1. GTDB lineage: Bacteria > Desulfobacterota > Syntrophorhabdia > Syntrophorhabdales > WCHB1-27 > BOG-1155. The sequence goes on from CAVYJH010000004.1 coordinate 81,268, forward strand.
AACCTACGTGGGGGCCATGCCGGGCAGGATCATGCAGGGCCTGAAACAGGGCGGCACCAATAATCCCGTCTTTATGCTCGACGAGGTCGACAAGATCGGGATGGACTTCAGGGGCGACCCGGCAAGCGCGCTCCTAGAGGTGCTCGATCCGGAACAAAACGTGGCCTTCAGCGACCACTACCTGAATGTGCCTTTCGACCTTTCAAAGGTCATGTTCATCACGACTGCCAATCAGGTCGACACTATCCCCGCGGCGCTCCACGACCGGATGGAAACCATCACCATTCCCGGTTACACCGAGCGGGAAAAGCTGCTCATCGCGAAGCGCCATCTCGTTTCAAAGCAGATCAGAGAGAACGGGCTCACGAAAGAGGCCCTGAAGTTCACCGATAAGGCTGTCGAGAAGATCATCACCGCCTATACGAGAGAAGCGGGTCTCAGGAACCTGGAGCGGGAAATAGCCTCGGTGGCGCGCAAGGTGGCGCGCAAGATCGCGGAAGGGCTCGACAGAAAGATCTCGGTGACGCCAAAGAACCTGCGAAGCCTCCTGGGTCAGCCGAAATTTTTGGCCGAGAACACCCTGTCTGAGGACATGGTGGGGATCGTCTGCGGTCTCGCATGGACGGAAGCGGGCGGCGATCTGCTTTTTATCGAGGCATCTGCGAGGAAGGGCAAAAAAGAGCTGATCCTCACGGGCAATATGGGAAACGTGATGAAGGAGTCGGCCCAGGCGGCACTCAGCTACATCAAGGCAAGGAGTGGGGCCCTCGGGATAGATGACGCCGTATTCGACAACCTGGAGCTGCATGTGCACGTGCCACAGGGTGCAATACCGAAAGACGGACCGTCTGCGGGCATCACCATGGCCGCCGCCATCCTGAGCACGCTGACCGGGAAGCCTGTGGACAAGAAGATCGCGATGACGGGGGAGATCACCCTCACGGGCAGGGTGCTTCCTATCGGCGGCCTGAAGGAAAAGACGCTGGCGGCGCTCCGCGCGGGAATCGGCAGGGTGATTATTCCTGAAGCAAATGCGCACGAGCTGGAAGAGATGCCCCCCTACGTGAAGAAACGGCTCCAGTTCCTGCCTGTGAAAACCATGGAGGAAGTGATTAAGATCCTGTTTCGGATAACGCCGGAGAAGAACAGGAAGAAAAAGCAGCCGGGCCTTGCCGTGAGTTTCAAGAAAGCGCGAGAGATCACCGTGAACTAAGGGCGCTGAGCCCCAATAATACGAGCGAAGCGAGCGTGAGCAGGGAGGCTCTACTGGCTTTGCCAGTGGAGGGGGCGCTGAGCCCCAATAATGGTGAGGTGTGAAAGAGGCCTCCTTCTATGAAAAGCGTGGGGGAAAGAAGACCGCCTGTTTCCTCTGCAGACACCACTGCGTGATCCCCGACGGAAAGAGGGGCATCTGCTGCGTCAGGGAAAACCGCGACGGCACCCTTTACACCCGGGTCTACGGCACCCCTTGCTCGTGGCACGTAGATCCGGTAGAAAAAAAGCCGCTCTACCATTTTTTCCCCGGTTCTAAGGCTTTTTCCATTGCCACGGCGGGCTGCAACTTCCGGTGCCTCCACTGTCAGAACCACGATATCTCACAGCTCGCGGCAGATGAAGACAGGATCGATGGATACGCGATGACCCCGGAAGAGGTGGTCGATCGGGCACGGGCAGAAGGATGCGCAAGCATCTCTTACACCTACACCGAACCTACTATCTTCTACGAGTATGCCTTCGACATCGCAAAGCTCGCTCACGAGGCGGGCATCCGCAATAACTTTGTCACAAACGGCTATATCGAGCATGAGCCCCTCGCCGCGATAAGGCCCTATCTCGACGCGGCAAACATCGACCTGAAGAGCTTTTCCGGGAGCTTCTACAGGCAGGTGTGCGGCGCCCGTGTGGAAGGGGTCCTGAAGTCCATAAAAGAGTATAAGTCCCTCGGTATCTGGATCGAGCTGACCACCCTGGTCATCCCCAAATACAACGACAGCGAAGGGGAATTCGAAAAGATCGCCGCCTTTATACGGGACGAGGTGGGAGTCGAGACCCCATGGCACGTGAGCGCCTTCTACCCCACCTACAAGCTCCGGGACAGTTTCCGGACACCGGCCGAGACGCTGTTGCGGGCGAGAGAGATAGGGCTTGCCGCCGGGCTCAGGTACGTGTACACGGGCAACATTCCCGGCATCGACGGAGAGAACACGTACTGCCACAACTGCAGGGAACCCGTCATCAAGAGGCGGGGCTTTACCGTTGCCGAGTACAATATCGACGGAGGCCGCTGTCGATTCTGCAAGGCGGAGATAGACGGCCTGGGGTTGTGAGGAGCAGCATCACGCAGCGGGGTTCGTGCGGAGGTACTCGAGAAATCGCGTCCGCTTCTTGTATTCAAGAGACATACTGTGCTACGGTGAAATGGGGGCACCAAGCGTTAATCACACACGCGGCGACAGGCCGTTAAGAATACTGACAGAGGCGTAGGCGGCGCATGCAGATTGAATGGACCGAATCCTATCTTTATGAGCGCCTGATTGCAATGGCGCGATTCAATAGCGATGCCGCCAGAAGCTCTAATTCATCGGGGCTTCCTTCAATGTAGAGGCTCTTTGGAGCAGGCCGATCCTGCCGAACGAAAACATCGTCGGCAGACCTAAGTTGATCCAGCTCATTAGCAGTTAGGTCTATCAGGTGACTTCCCATACTTGATTCATATTTTATCTCGATTCTCATTAATCCTCCGTCAGCGTCTACGGGTGTTGGAAACACTGCTTGCATCTCTACGCCTTCCAGCGTGCTTTGCCCAATGGCTTTTGTCAGTCAAAACACGAAGGGTTCATACCGTGCTTCGTAGTCGTCCGTACCCTCTATGGCCACGACGTCAATCAGCCTTTCGAATTCCATCGCTGTCTCTTGCCTGGTAACGACTGCAAAACCGTGTGGCTTGTTTTTGTGCTTGACAGCCTTGGTACGTTCGGTTAAGTAATTCATATGCCTATCTCGGCGTTCACGAATGAGGTTGTTTAAACTTGTCCAAGTCCTTTCGCAGGGAATCTCCTTTCGGTGGAGGTCTCTGAATCCTTTTTCGATCTCAATGCCAACACTGCTTCGACAACTGCCAATCGCAGCTAACGTCGTGGTGCCCGTCCCCAGAAAGGGATCTAAAACAACCTCGAACTTTGTAGAATACATATTAATCAGCCTTGCCGGAACCTCGATAGGAAAGGCACCGCTCCGTTTCCGCAGTTCCTTTTCGTTGAGCGCCTGTCTTTTCCCGTTAAGGTCCCAAACGTCGGAAAACCATTGGTTCCGTTCTATAAAGAAGTAGGCGCTGTTGTGGCGAATGTTCACCCCTCTTTCTTGGGAAAAGGACCTTGTGCCCTTATTGCGGAGTATGAGTATTCTCTCGTGCTCCAGAGTCACGTAGGCTGCGCCTGGCAACATGCCTGACCCAAGAAACTTTGTTCCCCGGGAGTTACTGGGTTTTCGCCAAATAATTTCCGGTAGGGCATCAAAACCGATCGAGCAGCATGCTGACAGTATCTCCGCGCTATTTGGATAAAGGCGAAATTGGCCTTCCATCGTCCGTGTAGCATCGCCTATGTTCACGCAAAGTATTCCACCGGGAACAAGCAGACGACGAATCTCCTTCCATGTCTTGAAAAGTTCGCTATGCATGAGTTTGTATGCACCGTGGCCATCGTTCGCGGACAGGCGTTCCCGGATTTCCGGATTCATCCTGCAAAACACCTCGTCCCACATTGATATCATGGGATATGGAGGTGAAGTAACAACAAGGTGGACGGATTCCGATGGAAGCTCGCGCAGATCACGTGCGTCACTGTATCGAATCTTGTGGCGTGTGACAACATTTGACTGGTCGTCCATCTTTACCGCCCCGGCATTGGCAATAGCCAGCTTCGCTTCATAATTTTTCTCCTATGCACTTTTAACCGTCCTCAGCTTGGAACAATTCCTGATTAGGAAAACGCATTGACAACTTTTCAAAAGATACAAATTGTGTGTCCTTTGCGGCGTGCCATTCCTCGGAGATGGGGTCCCTCTCGATCTCGTAGGGGATTTTCAATTCGCCCCTCATGAATTCCTCGCCACGGAGAGTCAAATGGACGCTATTTCTTGAACCTGCATTTTCTATTAAGGCCCAAGCGGGCTTATAGCTAAGCTTCTTGTGTGTGGTGTGGACAGACGACCCATGAGACTGAAGTTCTTTTACAGTCACATGGGTCGGATTACCACTGTTCCAGAAGACCAACAAGGCCTCTTTGTGCGCGCGTGTAAGCGATTCTGTTCTTGGTACATACTGGCAATTTCGAACAAATTCGAAGTCAGGAAAAGTTTCGCCGACGATTAACTGGGATGTTGTTCCCAACTCCGCTTCCTCCGCCTTTCTCATTTGAGGATAAAGGTCTTTTATGGTCAATCTTTGCTTCTGTTTATGGCTGGGGTCCCCCAGTCCGGCTCGGGCAAGACGTGTAAGGAGCGAGGAAAACGGACCCCCCGTGCGCGAATCTGGCGCTTCTTCCAACCTCGTCGATGAGCACAGAAGGGCATACGTGCTTCCTGTTTCACCCTGAACGGTTCTTTTTAGCGATCCATACACTTGTTGTATACCTTCCATTGCCCGGCCGCTGTAGCACGCATCGATGACGATCATCGGATCTACCTTGACTGCCGCAAGTGTTTCTATAATGTCACGAAACCGTACAAGATTGGTGGCAATAGGGACGCAAAAGTCGGGGTGAATTTGTGTATCGATGGTGCAGAGTCCCAGATCGTTTTGATCGATAGGAGTCGCGTGACCAGAAAAGTAAAAAAACAAAATGTCATGAGGAGCGCTACGGCCAATCGCGTAATCTGTAAGTGCGGTCCGTAGAGAAGCCGAGTCGACGTTGACCAGTGTCTTGAACCGGTGTTCAGGAATGACGGCCGTATTGGTCTGTGCGGCCATCAGCTCTTTTAGGGATGAAACATCGCTCTCCGGGCCTTGCAGTGCGTCCAAGTACTTGTATCTGTTGATGCCTACAGCAATTACAGTAACCCTTTCTGTGAGGCTCAATAGGAACTCTCCACTGCTGATTTTGACCAACCACGAACCGGACAGTGGTTCCGCTTTGCCATGCTAATCTCGGATGCTATCTGTACTATGCCACATGATGACAACCTGCGTAAAGCAAAACTTCATGTGCAACTCGTTGCGTACCTTTCGTCGTGTCTTGTCTGGGGCTGCATCGGCCTCAAACTCTTGCAATCTGACAACAAAGTTATGTCCACATCCCTGAGTTTTCTTGCAGAAGGAACATTCGAAAGTTTCTTACAGTATTTTGTCATCAGGATATGCCTCAAGTGTACGCAAGACCTATTGACAAACGACATTCCGGGACAACTGCCTGCTCCACCACGCATAAGCCTGTCGAGAAATCCACCACGCACCGCGCAGCCGTCCGCGTGCTTCGGTTATTATATAGAACGTCTTGCGGAAAGTAAAAGGGGAAATGTTGAAGGCGGGCCCGTTTTGTGCTATTCTCTACCCTTTACGAGAGGAGGGAGCTATGCCGTCGAATACCAAGATCACCGAGTTGAAGAGGAAGAGAAAGAAGGCCAATCTCGGCAAGAAGAGAAAGAAGGCCGAGTCGAAGCACTCCACACCCGCTTTCGAGGTCCACGTACAAAAGGACTGATACCGGTTGCATGAGTCCCCCCTTCTCTACGAAATAGGACCGATACGGCCGCCAAGCGAGGCTTACAGCCTGCTTGTCCGCTTTACGCGGAATTGCCCCTGGAACAAGTGCGAATTCTGCCACCTCTACAAAGGCACGCGATTCGAGCGCAGGCCGCTCGCCGACATAAAGAAAGACATCGACACGATCAAGGCCATCGGAAACGAGATCGCTGCCCTGTCACGGCAAAGGGGCGCGGGAGGGCGACTATCGCAGGGCCTGATCGAAGAGATATTCGCCGACCCCCGCTGTAACGATTTCTTCAAGAGCGTTGCTGCCTGGATCTACTTCGGCGCCAAAAACGTTTTCATCCAGGATGCCAACTCCCTGGTTATGAAAAAGGATGACTTTGTCGAGGCGCTGCAGTATCTCCGACAAGCCCTGCCAACTATCGAGCGCATCACGTGCTACGCCCGTTCCCAGACGATCGCACAGCTCTACACCGTTGATGACTTGAGACGTCTGAGAGAGGCGGGGCTGACGAGGCTCCACCTCGGCCTGGAGACGGGTTCCGATTTCTTGCTGCGATATATGCGCAAGGGGGTCACGAAAGAGCAGCATATCATCGCCGGACGCAGGATAAAGGAATCGGGGATAGAGCTTTCCGAATATGTCATCGCCGGTCTGGGTGGAAAGAAGTGGTGGCGTGAGCATGCGACGGAGACGGCAGATGCGCTCAACCGGATCGATCCGGACTTTATTCGCGTGAGGACGCTCAAGGTCACCAGGGGCATGCTCCTTCATCAGAAAGTAGAGAGCGGGGAGTTCGTGATAGAGCACGACGAGGAGGTCCTCGCCGAACTGAGGCTGCTCATCGAGCATCTGGAGGGCATCGGGAGCTTCGTGAAGAGCGACCATATACTCAATCTCCTGGAGGAAGTGGAGGGCAAGCTGCCGGAGGACAAGAAGAAGATCTTGTCCGTTATCGACCGCTATTTCGAGTTGAACGAGGAACAGCGGCTTGTCTACCGCATGGGGAGGAGGGCCGGCGTCTACCGGAGCACGGGCGACCTGGCGGACGTTGCGGCTTACGAACGCGTCAGAAAGGCGATCCGGAGGATGGAGGAGAAAGAGCCGGGGTCGGTGGAGGAGCACCTTTCTCTACTCCTCGAAAACTATATCTGAGCACGAGCCTTCATTCGATTTACCCGCAACGGCATGCCCCTGGACTATCCCCAAAGATGTATACAATAATTTTTCATAAACCTCTTGACGAGAGTCGGGAATTAGGTATATGATGAATATCTAGACCGCTTGGATCCAAATTGGACTGAGACGGAAGGAGCGTGGGAATTTTGCCTTCTGACATTACAGTTCAGAAGGCTTTTTTTTTGGGGGCTCGATGGAAAAAATAACGGCGCCAATAATCAGGGAACGAAAGGGCGGAGAGCGGATTACCATGCTGACGGCATATGACTTTCCCTTTGCGCAGATAATGGATGCCTCGGGAATCGATATTATCCTTGTGGGAGATTCCGTGGGAAACGCGGTGCTCGGATACCCCAATACACTCCCCGTTACCGTGGAAGAGATGATCCACCACACGGGCGCGGTGACGAGGGGCGCCAAGAGGGCATTGGTCGTTATTGATATGCCTTTCATGTCCTACCAGGAAAGCATCGAGCAGGCCCGGAGAAATGCCGGTCGCATGATCAAGGAGAGCGGCGCGGAAACGGTCAAGATAGAGGGCGGAAGGCGCATGCGGGACGTGATCAGGGCGATCGTTGACATCGATATCCCCGTGATGGCCCACATCGGCCTCACTCCGCAGTCCGTGAACGCCATGGGCGGATACAAGGTGCAGGGCAAGGGGTCCGCAGAGGAGATGCTCATCGAAGATGCAAAGGCCGTCGAAGAGGCAGGCGCATTCTCGGTAGTCCTCGAGGGTATTCCGAGGGAGCTTGCAAAGAAGATCACGGCAATGCTTTCTATCCCGACAATAGGGATAGGGGCGGGTCCCGACTGCGATGGCCAGGTCCTCGTCATTCATGACCTTCTCGGTCTGTTCGGCAGCTTCCGGCCGAAATTCGTCAAGACCTACGTAAACCTGCGCGAAGAGATAGAAAAAGGCGTGAAGGCGTATATCGAGGAGGTGAGATCGGGCGCTTTTCCAGATGATGCCCATTCTTTCCACTAAGCCATGAAGATCATACGCACGGTCAAAGAGATGCAGGACACCTCCGACGACTTCCGCAAAGAAGGGAAAACGATAGGCTTCGTCCCCACCATGGGCTATTTGCACGAAGGTCATCTGGCCCTTGTAAGAAAAGCAAGAGAGCTTGCCGATGTGACCGTGGCAAGCATATTTGTGAACCCCATACAATTCGGCCCGAAGGAAGATCTCGCCCGCTACCCCAGAGACTTTGAGCGTGACAGTGCATTGCTCGAGCAGGAGCTGACGGACGCCCTCTACTTTCCCGACGTCGCGGAGATGTATCCGCAGGGATACTCGACCTACGTTGAGGTGAAAGAGCTGGAGGATCACCTGTGTGGGCTTACGAGGAAGGGTCACTTTGGAGGGGTAGCCACCGTGGTGGCAAAGCTCTTCAATGCGGTAAAGCCGCATTTCGCGGTGTTCGGACAAAAAGATTATCAGCAGTTGAAGGTGATCCAGAGGATGGTGAAGGATCTCAATATGGATCTTGAGATCGTTGGGTTTCCTACGGTAAGGGAGGAGGGAGGGCTCGCCATGAGCTCGCGGAATGCATACCTCGGCGCCGACGAGCGTGAAAAGGCGCTGCTTATCTACGCTTCGATGAAGAAGGTTGAAGCGCTCTTCAGGGATGGGGAAAGGACGGCGCGGGTCTTGGAAGCAGAGGCCCGCAGGGTACTGACATCGAGAGACGGTATCGACATAGAGTATGTCACGGTGTGCGACGCCGAGACGTTTCACGGCCTGGAGGAGGTCGGCAAATGCGCCCTCCTTGCCATCGCAGCCAAAGTGGGGAAAACCAGGCTTATCGACAACACTGTTTTAACGGAGCCATAATATGTTAAGGACCATGATGAAGGCAAAGATTCACCGGGCCACGGTTACGGACAGCAACCTCGATTACCAGGGCAGCATCACCATAGACCAGGCGCTGCTCGAAAAGACGGCCATTATCCCTTACGAACAGGTGGACATCTACAACATCACCAATGGCGAGCGCTTTACGACTTACGCCATAGTGGGGCCAAGGGGTTCGGGGGTTATTTGCATTAACGGCGCCGCGGCGCACAAGGCAAAGAAAGGAGACCTGGTCATTATCGTCTCTTATGGGGGTTTTCAGGATAATGAGCTTGAAGGTTTTCAGCCGAAAGTCGTGTTTGTGGACGGACATAACAAGATAACGGGCACCTAGTCCCTGCCGGCTGCAAAGGGGTGAGCTATTTCGGTATACCGGAAACGACCGGACAGCCGAATGCGCATATTTTTTAAAAACAGTTCATTATTTCCGCCTCTCTCTATTTATTTCCTTGATTCTACCCCTTTGTTGTTGTATAATTAAGTATAACGTTTCGCGTCGTAGATGGGCGTTTACGCACTACCGTGAGTCTGAGTCGGGAGGCAAGACAAGAAACGGCCGCAGGAGCTACTGCGGTGTTCAGCCTGTCTGATGCGCAGGGAGGTAACACATATGAAAGGGGTGAAAACAGTGGACGATCTTCTTAGAGAAAAAGGAGTTACCGCCGAGGAGCAGGAAAAGCTGCGCGATATCATCGAGGAATGCCGGTTAAGGGAAGTGCAGATCAAAGAGGCTTCCGACGCTGCCAGACAGAACATCACGGCCCTCTCTGACGCCCTTGCCAGGATAATCGGTAGCTTTGCTATCGTAGGCAAGAGTGTGGATGCGCTTCACGACGAGTTTACACGGCTTCAGTTGCGGATGATGCCCGAGGAGCAGTTCTACCGGGAATAGTCCCCGGCGTGCAGTTGCCTCACCCAAAAAGCCTTGGTAAGGGGGCGAGCCAGCATTCTTTCAACTGCGCGATATCCGCATCTATGAGCCGGGCGCCATAGATGCCGGTGATGACAAAACGCGGCTCTTTTGTCACTTTTCCGATTACCCCATAGGGCAGCGACCGGAAAAGCTTGTCCACAGAACCCGCATGTTCTTGCTTGATAGTGACCACAAACCTGCTTTGGGACTCAGAAAAGAGGATGTAATCATCCCTGAAAACGCCTGCCTGGGGGACGAGGGCAAGATCGATCTCGGCGCCAAGCCCGCCTGCAAACGCGCTTTCCGCTAGTGTCACCCCGATGCCGCCGTCCGACACATCGTGCGCCGACCGGACGAAGCCCATCCTGATAGCCTTTTCCAGGGCACGGTAAGTCCGCAACGCCTGTGGCCCGTCCACCTTGGGAGAGATGTTGCCCCTCAAGCCCAATTGAGCGAAGTATTCCGATCCCGCAAGCTCGGCATACGTTTTTCCAAGGAGAATAATCAGGTCTCCCTCCTGCTTGAAATCGATGGTCGCCGTTTTTCTCACGTCTTTTACCTTTGAGATTGCGGAGATAAGGAGGGTAGGCGGGATCGAGATCCTGACATCACCATTCACGTAATCGTTTTTCATGCTGTCTTTACCGGAGATGCAGGGTGTGCCGAAGAGCACCGTATAATCATAGAGGGCCTTGTTTGCCCTCACCAACTGAGCCAGTTTGTATTCCCCGTCAGGGTTCTTTTCGGACCGTACAGGGTCGCACCAGCAAAAATTATCGAGGATCGCCATCCGCTCGAGGCTTCCGCCAGAGGCGATGTTGTTTCTGATTGCTTCGTCTATCGCGCAGGCAGCCATATCGTAGGTGTCGTATCGGCTATATTTCGGACATATACCATGGCTCACCACCACGCCTTCGAGGCTCGACAGGTCCGGCCTGATCACGGCCGCGTCGGAGGGGCCGTCGTTCCGGGCGCCTGTGAGGGGCTTTATGACGCTTCCCGCCTGGACCTCGTGGTCATACTGTCGCACCACGTATTCTTTGCTGCACACATTCCAGCGACCGAGCACTTTGATGAGCGCGGCTGTGTAATCCTTCGGCTCCTCGGGCGGCGCTTCGTCATTGATGCCCCTTTCCCATGCAGCCCTGAGATGCATCCTGGGCAGACCGTTGTGGAGAAACGCCATATCCAGATAGGCAACCGTCTTTCCCCGGAAAAGCACGTGGAATTTCCCGGACGCGTTAAAAGTCCCGAGCACCGTTGAAAGGACACCCATCTTCCGCGAAAGGTCCAGGAACCTCTCGATTTTGTCGGGGCCCACCGCGAGGGTCATGCGCTCCTGGGCTTCGCTCAGCAGGATCTCCCAGGGATCGAGGCCGTGATACTTGAGGGGCGCCTTGTCGAGTTCGACGACGCACCCGTTTGTATCCTCCGCCATTTCTCCGATCGACGAGGAAAGCCCGCCCGCGCCGTCGTCGGTAATCGAGTTGTAGAGACACTCGTCCCTGGCAACCAAAAGAAAGTCGGTCATCCGCTTCTGGGTGATCGGATCGCCTATCTGTACGGCGCTGGTGGGAGATGCCTCGGAAAGCTCCTCCGATGAGAAGGTGGCGCCGTGAATGCCGTCCTTGCCGATCCTTCCGCCCACCATGACGATGTGATCGCCGACCTGCGCTTTCTTCATGTAGCTCGGCTCGCCGCATACGAGGGCCGGCATGATGCCGCAGGTGCCGCAGTAGACGAGAGGCTTACCCAGAAAACTCTCGTCGAACACGAGAGAGCCGTTGACCGTGGGGATGCCGCTTTTGTTGCCGCCGTGTTCCACCCCCTCCCTCACGCCGTCGAACACCCTCCTCGGATGGAGCAGCCGAGGCGGTATCGGACCTTTGTAGTCGGGCGGGGCAAAGCAAAAGATATCCGTATTGAAAAGGAGACGGGCGCCTTTGCCCGACCCGAAGGGGTCTCTGTTGACGCCCACGATACCTGTGAGGGCGCCCCCGTATGGGTCGAGGGCGGAGGGCGTATTGTGCGTTTCGACCTTAAACGCCAGGCTGTACTTGTTGTTAAACTTGATTATCCCGGCGTTGTCCTTGAATACGGAAAGGCAGAAATCCTTCTTTCCCTGCGCCTTGCGGATAGCGTTGGTCGATCCGGCAATGCAGGTCTTGAAAAGACTGTCGATCACCGATGTCCGGCCGTCCTCCCTGTAGTCGATGACGGCGTTGAATATCTTGTGCTTGCAGTGTTCAGACCAGGTCTGGGCCAAGGCCTCCATCTCCACGTCGGTGGCCCTCCCGGAAAGCCCCAACGCCTGCCTCTCGGCCACCACGTCGTCCCTCGTGAAATATGCCTGGATAACGCGGATCTCCTCCTCGGAGAGCGCCCAGGTACGCTCGCGGTTCACCTTCATAAGCGTCGTGGTGTCAAGGGTGAGGTCGAAGGACTCGACGACCGGCTCGTGTCCGGCCATCACTTTCGGCACGTGTGTGCCCATGCCCCCGTCTTTCCTGTAGTCGTCGATATGCTTTACCGCATAGCGGTTGATGAGGGTGTTCGCCAGTATCCCTTCGGCAATAGCCAGGACATCGTCCCGGGAGAGGGGCCCCTTGATAAAGTACATCTTGGAGGTAAAGACGCCTTCGTCTTCTCCAAAGGCGTAGGCCGCGGCCGCCTCGATCACCTCTTTGGCAGTTCTTCCCACGTTGTCGGTGACGCCGGGCTTGAATCCGATCTCGATCACCCAATCGGCGTCAAAGAGCACAGGAGTCCGGCTGAAGCCTTCCTGGAGCACAGGGTCGATGAACGCATCCGTCCTCAACGTCTCAACGGCTGAGGCGGGGAGGTCCGCATCGATCGTGTAGACGTCTACCACATGGACGGAGACGCTGATTCCCAACTCGGCCTTTATGCGGACTTTCAGCTTTTCGCCGGGTACGTCCTTAACGCCTTCTCTATAAGCGACTTCGATTCTCACCGCCATATCAGGACAAAAACTCCTTCGCGGCCTTGATGGCGTCAACCGCAGAAGACTCGCCGGCGATCTCTGCGGTGATAAATAGAGAGTCCATGCCCTTCATGAGATGTTTCAACTCCCGGAAAGGGAATTCGCCGCGTCCCACCGGCAGGTGCTCATCGCTCTTCCCGTGGTTGTCGTGGATATGGAACTCCCTCAGCCTCTCCCGGAGCGGCATAAGCCAGTCGCCCAGCGACAGTGTGGTGAAGAGGTTAAAGTGGCCCGTGTCGAAGCAGAACCAGAGGTTCTTATCTTTGAACCGGTCGAGGAGGGCGACGATCGTCGCGGGCGTTTCTTCGAACACGTTTTCTATCATGAACGGCAGGTCTCCCGACTCATTGAGCAACTCCGTCCACGTATCCATGCTGTTTTCGAGCCACAACCCCTCGTGGCCGCCGAACCGCCACCTGTCGTATCCGCCGTGGCAGACCATCCCCTGCGCCCCTAGGAGACGCGCTATCTCGCTGCTTTTCTTCAGCTTTTCCCGGCTGATATGCCTTATTTCCTTGTCGACGCCGCCGGGGCTGATGTCGATATACGGTGCGTGGACGGTACAGCTAATGCCCCGGTCTTCAAGCTCGCGACCAAGCTGACGGGCATCCTGCCTGTCTATTCGATAGACTGCCTCATTGTTCAGATATACCTCGACCCCTATCCGGAGGGAGAGAATCCTCTCTATGTTCGACCTCACCATATCGTAGGGGACATTTATGAGCAGCTTTTGCGTGTGACCCAGCATCCCCTACTCTACCGTGAAACCCTCAACAAATCAAGTGGCCGCCGGTGAGCTTTTTGCGCCCGGTGCGGTCCTCGGCGGACGGGGCGGCGGTGCACCTCTATCCGCGTGGGTGGTATTTCTTGTGGATTTCCTTCAGCCTCTTTCGGTCCACATGCGTGTAAATCTGTGTCGTGGAGATGTCCTCGTGGCCGAGGAGCATCTGCACCGAACGGAGATCGGCCCCCCCTTCAAGCAGGTGCGTGGCGAAGGTATGTCGAAGCATATGGGGATAAAGGGCCCCCTGCCCGAGAAGGAGGCCGTACTTCCTGATGAGCTTCCAGACGGCCTGTCTGGTTATAGGCTTGCCCAGGCGTCCGGGAAACAGAAATGGTCCCGGCGGCTTCATTTCCTTCAGATAGAGCTTTATTATCTCCCGCGCGTAGCTGCCGATAGGCACAATTCGCTCCTTTGACCTCTTGCCGGAGGCGACCACGAAACCGGCGTCAAGATTGACATCACTCTTCTTGACGGAGACCAGCTCCGAGACACGAAGGCCGGTTGCATAGAACAACTCCAGGATGGTTCCGTCCCGGACCGCCTTCTTTTGATCGGCCGGCAGCTTCATGAGCGTGGCCATCTCTTCCGCGCTCAGAACCCTGGGGATGGGAGACTTGAATCGTGGGGTCTCTATTTCCAGGAAAGGGTTAGTCGCTATTTGGCGATCTGCGAGGAGGAACTTATAGAAGCTCCTCAGGGCCGAGACTGCCCGGGCGATGCTGCGTGTTGATTTCCCGTCGGTGCGCAGGCGGTCGAGGTATGCTTCCGCTGCGACCGACTCAAGCGAGCTTTGTGACTCTTCGAGAAATAGGAGATAATGCAGGATATCACGGTTGTATGCCTCGATGGTATGAAGGGATGCCCCCTGTTCCGTCTTGAGGTGGGTCATGAAGGCATCGAGTGCCAGATAGTGGTTCATCGCCTTCCCGTGGAACCGAAGCCCCCGATCCCCCGTCCGCTCTCAGGCAGTTGTTCGACTTCCTGCCAGCGCGCCCTCACCGTCTCCTTAAAGACCATCTGGGCGATCCTGTCGCCGTCTCGTATCTCAAAGGGGACGTCGCCGAGATTTATAAGGATTACCTTGATTTCGCCCCTGTAATCGGCATCTATGGTACCGGGCGCATTCAGGACGGTGATCCCGAACTTGGCGGCAAGGCCGGATCTAGGCCGCACCTCCGCCTCATAACCAACGGGTAAGGCAATTGCGATGCCCGTGGGGATGAGGGCGCGTTCCATGGTCTTCAGCACCATAGGCTGATCGAGATGGGCACGCAAATCCATACCCGATGACGCCTGTGTGGCGTAGTCGGGCAGGGGACATTCAGCCTGTGCTGTCACCGGGACCGTCAGCTCTTCCATAGCCTCTCGATCGTACTCCGGTCGACCTTGCCGAGCACGGCGAGGGCCATGCTCCCCGCATCCCCGAAGATGAGCTTGCTCATCTCGTCGACCTGTGGTATATGGACGCCGTCTATCTGTTTGAGCGTCTCCTTGACCGACACGTAGCGGTCGAAATAGATCTCGTTCTTCGCGAGCCGGCCCATGCGTGCCTCCGACCCTTCGAGAGAGATAAAGAAGTTTCCCTTGATATGCTCTTTTGAAAATGCGAGCTCACCCGGAGTGATGCCTTGTTTCTTCAGCTTTGAGATTTCGTCCATTATGAGGGCGATCACCTCTTCCATGGAGTCCGGGGAGCCGGAAGTCGATATCCCGAAGTTGCCCGAGTCGTTATAGCAGTTCACGTAGGAGAATATGTTATACACAAGGCCGCGCTTCTCTCTGATCTCCTGAAAGAGATGGGAGCTCATGCTGCCGCCGACAACGGCGTTGAGCACATACAGCGCATACCGCTTTGCGTCTGTCTGGCTGACCCCGTTCGCGGCCAGGCACAGGTAAACATGCTCCAGGTCCTTTTCATACACGTAGACGCCGGGAAGGCTTTCGGGCTTCTTGAGGAGAGTGGGCTGGGGCCCTCTCTCAACCATTCCGCGAAAGAGGGTGTCGACCTTGCGCACCAGGGTGTCGTGATCTATTCTCCCGACGGCCGTGATAATCATGTTCGATGGGGAATGATGGGCCCGGTAGTGCTCGACGAGTTGGTCCCTGGTGAACCGCTGCACGCTCTTTTCGACCCCGAGGACGGGCAGCCCCAGGGGGTCGCCCCTGTAGCAGTCGGCAGCGAAGAGGTCGAAGATCCACTCCTCGGGATTGTCTTCGATCATCTTTATCTCCTGGACAACCACGTGCTTTTCCCGTTCGATGTCTCTTGCCCTGAAGGCGGACTGCTTGCACATGTCGGCAAGCACATCCAGGGCGAGGTCCATATCCTGGCGCAGCACACGCGCGTAAAGGCACGTATATTCTTTGCCCGTGAAGGCGTTCAGGACGCCGCCCACCGCGTCGATCTCTCGTGCTATGTCGTGGGCGGTCCGCTTCCGTGTCCCCTTAAAAAGCATATGCTCGATAAAATGGGAAATGCCGTTATTCTCCTCATTCTCGTGCCTGCTCCCCGTTTTCCACCAGATGCCAAAGGAGACCGTGGGGAAATAAGGGAGGCTTTCCGTTACCACGCGGATCCCGTTATCGAGCACAGCTTTTCGATACATTTATGCCGTTTATCCCTATCCTTCTTCTTTGAGCGCTGCCTTCCTTGAGAGTCTTATCCTTCCGTTTTGTTCCACCTCGATCACCTTGACCGATATCTGATCGCCTTCCTTGACCACGTCCGATACCTTCTTGATGTAGGTGTCGGAAAGCTGGCTCACATGAACAAGACCGTCAACGCCGGGAAGGATCTCGACGATGGCGCCGAAATCGACGACCCTCTTGACGGTCCCCAGGTAGATGGAGCCCACCTCGATCTCCTTGGTAATGCCCTTGATGATCTCGATCGCCTTGTTCGCCGACTCCTCATCCTGGGAAACTATCTTCACGATGCCTGAATCCTCTATGTCTATCTTTACCCCGGTCTGCTCGACAATGCTCTTGATCACTTTTCCGCCGGGGCCTATGACCTCCCGTATCTTCTCGGGCCTGATCTTGAGAGTCCAGATGCGTGGTGCATAGGGGGAGAAGATCTCCCTCGGCTTATCCAATGTCTGGCCCATGATGTCAAGGATACGTCCGATGCCGTCCTGCGCGAGCTTTACCGCCCGCGACATGATCTCCTTCGTGATCCCCTTGACCTTGATGTCCATCTGGATCGCGGTGATCCCACGTTTGCTGCCGGCCACCTTGAAGTCCATATCGCCCATCGCGTCTTCATCGCCGAGGATGTCGGTAAGGATGGCCTCATGGCCGTCCTGCATGAGGAGCCCCATGGCAATGCCCGCAACCGGCTCCTTGACGGGAACGCCGGCGTCCATGAGCGAAAGACACCCGGCGCAGACGGAGGCCATTGAAGAGGAGCCGTTTGATTCGAGTATCTCGGAGACGACGCGTATCGTATAGGGGAAGTCTTCCTTATCCGGAAGTATCGCCGACAGGGCGCGATGGGCGAGGTGGCCGTGGCCTATCTCGCGTCTCGACGGCGACCCCATACGCTTGACCTCGCCCACGCTGAAGGGCGGGAAGTTATAGTGGAGTAGGAAGGATTTGTAGCTTTCTCCCTCGTGGACGGATTCGATTTTCTGCTCGTCGTCGGAGGTACCGAAGGTAGTAATGGCAAGGGCCTGGGTCTCGCCCCTCGTGAACAACGCGGAGCCGTGGGTCCTCGGGAGGACCGGCGCCTGGCAGGTGATCGGCCGGATGTCCTGGGGGGTCCTTCCATCGATCCTCTTCCCCGTCGCCAGGAAGGTGCTTCTCATCGTTTCTTTGGTGACCTCTTCAAAGGCCTTTCGGACGACGCCCTCTTCGACGTCCGGGTAGTTCGGGAGATGAGTCTCATAGACCTCCCGCAGTTTTTGCCCCCGCTCCAGTTTATTCGCGATGGCGAACACCTGCGTCAGGTCAGGGACCAGGGTGTTTCTCACGCTCTCCTTCAGCTCGACAGGCACCTCGACAACCTTCACGGTCCATTTCTTTTTGCCCACTTTTTGGGCCAGTTTCTCCTGCATCTCTATAAGAGGCATCATGCTCCTGTGCGCGAGGTCGATGGCCTCGATAAGGGCTTCACCCTCGATAAAGCCGGCGCCGCCTTCGACCATCATGATGGCGTCTCTCGATCCTGCCACGACGATGTCGAGGTCACTTTCATCGCTATCCGAGTTGGTCGGATTTATGATGAACTCCCCGCCCTTCCTGCCCACCTTTACCGCGGCAATCGGCCAGAGAAAAGGTAGAGGAGAGAGCACTAGGGCGGCAGACGCGCCGACAATGGATAGCACGGCCGGGTCGTTTTCCTGGTCGGCCGAAAGTACTGTCGCGATGACCTGCGTTTCGTTGGCGTAGCCCTTTGCAAACGAGGGGCGAAGCGGTCTGTCTATCAGGCGTGAGGTAAGGACCTCGCGCTCCGTGGGACGCCCTTCCCTCTTAAAGAAACCGCCGGGAAATCTGCCCGCCGCATAGGCCATTTCCTGGTAGTTTACGGTCAGCGGCATAAAGTCCTTGGTTGATTCTTCCTTTTGCGCCACTGCCGTGACCAGCACCACGGTGTCGCCGTACCGTATGACCACACTCCCATCGGCCTGTTTCGCAAGGGCGCCGGTGCTGATCGTAAGCGGTCTGCCACAAAATTCAATAGTGATCGATTCTTCCATTTTTTTTATCCCTTCTTCGCAGTTATTGGGGTTCGGTACCCCCTCCGTCAGCAAAGCTGATGGAGCCTCCCCGCTCATCGGTCGTTACAAGGCTCGGCAGCAGGGTTGCGTTGCCCCTATTCCCGCTTAACTTTATTTTCTCAGGCCCAATCTTTCAATAAGCTTCTTGTATCTGTCGACGTTCTTCTCCTTGAGATAACTGAGGAGTCTTCTTCTTGTGCCGACAAGAATTAACAAGCCCCTTCGCGAGTTGTGGTCTTTCGCGAAGGTCTTGAAGTGCTCGGTCAGCATCTTGATGCGTTCCGTCAGCAGCGCCACCTGTACTTCAGGGGAACCAGTGTCTTTTTCATGAACCTTGAACGTTTCTATAATGGTCTGCTTTTGTGCGGTGTCCAGCGCCATCTCCTGCCTCCTTAACTATTGATTAATCTTTTCATTCTGATGCTTCTTAAGTTCGTATCCACCGTCCCTATGCCGAGCAGCATGCCTTCTTTGTTGATAAGCTTCGCAAGCTCTCCGTGCGTCCATCCTCTCGATCCGCCGAGAAGAGGCACAGGCATGCCGGTTTTGAGGAACTTCTCCAGTACCGGCTCGATTACTATCCCCCTGTAGGTATGCAGCACGTCTTCCAGGGTAATCATGTAGTTTACTACATCCTGCTTCACCTTCAAATAGTCGACGACGACGCTCTTGTTGATCTCGAACTCCCCGTGGCGCGTGCGCTTCAGTGTGTGGAGAGCGGCGCCGCAGCCGAGGGCCGCTCCGAAATCATGCGCGATGACCCTGATGTATGTCCCTTTGGAACAGCTTACGTCAACGTCCACATAAGGATGAACGTAATCGAGGAAGCGAAGGTCGTACACCTCCACCTCTTTGTGCGGAGGGTCGATGGCGATGCCCTGTCTGGCCCACTTGTAGAGTGGTTTCCCTTCCACCTTTTTTGACGAGTAGACGGGGATCTTCTGCGTAATCTTGCCCTTAAACCTGAGAAGCGCCTCTTCCAGCACGGCCCGCTCAAACACGGGCGGCGCCACCTCTGACAGCGTGGTTCCCTCCATGTCGAGGGTGTCGGTGGTGATGCCGAGAATGAATCTGGCCACGTATCTCTTCTCGCCGTTTTCGAGAAAAGGGATCAGTTTCACCCCTTCGTTCAGCGCCACAGGCAATATGCCCGTCGCATTCCTGTCGAGGGTGCCGATGTAGCCGATCTTCCTGAACGGATGCAGCCGCTTAAGCCTCTTTATCACGTCGTAGGAAGTCATCCCCGGGCTTTTGTCTATAATCAAGAATCCATTCATCATAGAAAAAATGCCCCTATCAATATATTTTTTACGGTATCGAGGTCACCTTCCAGGGTACACCCCGCCGCCTTGCGGTGGCCGCCTCCGCCGAGCGTGCGGGCGACTGAAGCGACATCGACGTTGTCTTTTGATCTCATGCTCACCTTATACCTCCCGCGGGTCAGTTCGCGCAGGAGACAGGCGACCTCCACGCTGTCTATTTCTCTCAGGTACTCCACGAATCCTTCTACATGCTCCGGGTTCGTATGGGTTTGGCTGAACATGTCCCCGGTGACGAGCGCCAAGGCAATCCGGTCCTCATGAAACGTCTCCAAAGTCGTGAGGACCCGGCAGAGGAGATGAAACCGCTCTTTTGGGTGGTTCTCGTACACCTTGGCCGCCACGGATGCAGGGCTGACGCCGAAGCCGATCATCTCCTCGCAAATGGAAAAGGCACGCTCCGTCGTGTTTTCGTAGCGAAAAGAACCTGTATCGGTCACTACCGC
Source organism: uncultured delta proteobacterium (assembly GCA_963768735.1). Lineage (GTDB taxonomy): Bacteria > Desulfobacterota > Syntrophorhabdia > Syntrophorhabdales > WCHB1-27 > BOG-1155. The sequence continues at coordinate 101,200 of CAVYJH010000004.1, forward strand.
CGTATAGAGGTTGACGGCGATGTCCCTCGTAAACGGCACCTCTAAGGATTTCAGGATGAGGTAGAGTATCTCTGCCGTTGACGAAGCCCTCTCGTCGATGATATTGATCTGACCGAAGGCCTCGTTGGCCTGGTGGTGATCGATATTGACGAGAAAGCCCTTACGCTTCAGGGATTCGTGACTGTCGCCTACCCTGCGGAGGTCCCCGCAATCGACGACGATTACCGCATCGTACCCGTTCTCAGGGAGCTTGTGGAGCACGGCGGCCGGTCTCGGAAGGAATCTGTACCTGTAGGGGACGGAGTCCTGCAGATAGACGGACGCATCCTTTCCCAGGCCGGTGAGGGCGAAACACGCGGCAAAGGCCGAGCCCACGGCGTCTCCATCGGGGTCGACATGGCTTGCCACAAGAAACCGTCGGCCTTTGTCTATAGTCTCCCTAATCCTCTGGAACATCACCCACCTTCTCAGATTTCACCTTTTGAAGGAGGCTCGTCTATGCGGGCGAACTTTTCCTGTTCCGTGTCAAGGACAAAGGTGAGGTCCGGCGTGTATCTCAGCGTCACCCTGTTCCCGAGCAGATGTCTGATGAAACCCCTGGCCCGCCTGAGGGCCTCCATAGTTTTCTCCTTCTCTTCCCCGCTCCCATACACGGAATAAAGCACTTTTGCATGTTTCAGGTCTTCCGTCATTTTCACGTCAAGCACAGTAATAAAACCAATGCCGGGGTCCTTGATCTCCTGTTGTATGATGGATGAAATTTCCTCGCGAATTTGATCCTGCAACCGAAAACGTCTATACCTCATCTCCTATCACCATAATTTCCGTTCGTGACCCGATGACCTTTCCTATATACATGGATTCAATATAGCGCGAGACGTTTTCTATGGTCGAGCCGACGTGGTCCTGTTTCACGCCGATTACGGCGAAACCTATCGTTGCCTTTTGCCAGAGGTTCGTCTGGTCTATCTCCATAATTGATATGTTGAACCGCCCCTTAGTCCTTTCGACTATCCTTGTTACGGCCTGCCTTTTCTCTTTTAAGGAGTGCGTTTCCGGCAGGAAAATCACGAGCCATGAAAGACCTACTACCATCTATCATTTATATCCTAAAGCGTCTGTTTCTCCTGCTCCTCGACGTAAAACTCTATCCTGTCGCCTTCCTCCATGTTATTGAAGCCTTCCAGCGAGATACCGCACTCGTAGCCGGCGGTCACCTCTTTCACGTCATCCTTGAAGCGTTTCAGCGAGGCAAGCTTGCCGCTAAACACGGTGTCCATCTTCCGCACAAGCTTTGCCGTAGCGCCTCTCGTCACTTTTCCTTCCACGACGTAGCAGCCGGCAATTGTGCCTATCTTGGAGACGCTGAAGGTTTTTCTCACCTCGACGGCCCCGATCCGCACTTCCACGATGCGTGGTGCGAGGAGGCCTTCCATGGCCTTCTTCACGTCATCGATCATGTCGTAGATCACGGAATAGGTCCTTATATCTACCTTCTCCTGCTCCGCAAGGGTCTGCGCCTTTGCTATCGGCTTCGCATTAAAACCGATAATAATCGCACCGGACGCCATTGCGAGATTCACGTCCGTTTCGGTGATGGTCCCGACGCCGCTGTGGATGATATTCATTTCGACGGCTTCCGTGGAAAGCTTCTTGAGCGCTTCCCTTATGGCGTCCAGGGTCCCTCTCGCATCGCCCTTCAACACCACATTCAAGGTGAGTTTTGCCGTCTGGCCCATTCTTGCATAGAGCTCATCCAGGGTGATCCGCGAGCTCTTGGCCTGCTCCTGCTCTCTTATCTTTTCCTGCCTGAACCGGGAAAGCTCTCTGGCATACCTTTCCTCTGTTGTGGCGATGAACGGGTCGCCGGCCTTGGGCACGTCGGAGAAGCCGACGACCATGACAGGGGTCGACGGAGGGGCCTTCTGTATCCTCTTGCCCTTGTCGTCAACGAGCGCCCTTACCCTGCCGAAGGCGGCTCCGGCCACGAAGGGGTCCTGGATCTTCAACGTCCCTTCCTGGATGATCACCGTGCCGAAGGGGCCATGGCCTTTATCAAGCCCGGACTCGATTATGATGCCTTTTGCCAGCTTGTCCGGGTTCGCCTGCAGCTCCAGGAGCTCCGCCTGTAAAAGGATCAGCTCCAGGAGTTCGGAGATCCCGGTCTTCTTTTTCGCCGATATCTTTGCGGTCAGCGTTGTTCCGCCCCACTCTTCGGGCTGAAGGCCGAGCTCGGTCAGCTCTTTCATCACCCTATCGGGGTTTGCGTTTGCCTTATCGATTTTGTTGATGGCGACAATGATCGGCACACCGGCAGCTTTTGCGTGGTCTATGGCCTCTCTTGTCTGGGGCATCACCCCATCATCCGCAGCCACGACGAGCACCACGATGTCGGTCACGAGGGCGCCCCTCGCCCTCATCGCGGTAAAGGCCTCATGGCCGGGCGTATCGACAAAGGTGATCTCCTTTTTCTGTACCTTGGCGACATAAGCGCCGATATGCTGGGTGATGCCTCCTGCCTCCCGCTCGGCGACGTTCGTATTCCTTATCGTGTCAAGGAGGAGCGTCTTGCCATGGTCCACGTGACCCATGATAGTCACCACCGGCGACCTCGGTTTGAGATTTTCGCGGGCCTCCGCCTGCTGTTCCTCGTCTCTCGTCATGAACGCCTCCTCGACGGAGAAAAGCCGCTCGACGTCAAAGCCGGCATCGGCGGCCACCAGGCTGGCCATGTCATAATCTATCGTCTGGTTTACGGTGCTCATCACGCCGAGGCGGAGAAGCTTGGCTATCACATCGGAGGCCTTGACGCTCAGCCTCTTTGCGAGTTCGGCGACCTGTATCTGATCCGAGATTCTGACTATCTTCCTCGCGGGTTTCGCCTCGGCCTTCCGCTCTTCTTCGGCCCTGTCATCTCTTCTATCTTTTCTGTTCCTGAAGGGGAGGGTTTTGCCCTTCTGCCGCCGGAAGGCATACAGGTCCTCTTCCTTTATGACGACTTTTCTCTTGCCTGCCCCCTTGCCCTTCAGTTTCGCTTCCTCAATCTCTTCTTCCTCTATCTTCTTGAGGAGACGCTCCGCCTTCTTCTTTTTCCGTTCCTCCTCGGTCTCTTCGTCTTCAACCAGCGCAAATTCCTTGTTGAGGTCCTGTTTGTAGACTTCTTCGAGGGCCCTCGTAATCTCTTGCTTCTTTTCTTCGCCGATGCTATCGATGTCTGCCTTCACCGCCTCTTCGGCCGCTTCAGCCGTTTCTTTTTCCGGAACTTCAGCCTCTTCCGCCTTGTCTTGAGGTTGGTCCGCTTCTTTCTGCTCATCGACCCGCTCGGTCATTTCGATCCGGGCACGCACCGCTGCTTCCTCTCCGTGTTTCCCGGTCTCTACGAGTTCGATGACCGGCTCTTCAGCCGTTCTGGCGTCTTCTACAAGTCTCTTTGCCGGTGCGTGCTTCCGTGCCCCTATACCTTCCCGAACAGGTTCTTGGGGTTCCACCCTGGCATCCTGCACCTCTGCAACCGGCGGAGCCTGGACTCTTCTCCTGATAATAGTGGAAGCCACCCTTTTTTCTATGATGGTCTCCCCGGAAGCCGTTGACTTCGTTGTCTCCGAGAGGGCTTGTTCTTCCTTCTCTTTTTCCCTGTCTTTTATCTTAACCCCTATGCTCTTCAGCTTGGATAAGATCTCCTCATCCTTGATCTTATCCGTAAGGGTTGTTATCTTGATCTTCGTCATTCTCAGGCCTCCCTTGTTTTACCACACGCACCGCATCGACCGTGTCCGAAACATACTTTTGCAGACTTGAGGCGAGGCGGCCACCGATCCCTGCTTTGCGCTCCCTACCTTACTGACTCTCTTCCCTCATGTAGCCAACAGATCCCGGCGTCTCCACAGCAGCCGCCGCTGCAGCCGCATCGTCCGGCGCATCCGTTTCTTGCGGCGCATCCGTTTCAGCGGCATTTTCGGTGGTTTCCCTTTCCGATTCGGCCTTCTTGGCACGCTCGATGATCCTCGCGCAGTCCTCAACGGAGATGCTGGTGACCTTGTTCAGCTCTTCCGGCGTAAGCCGGACGATATCCGACATATCCCTAAGATACTCGTCAAAAAGTATACGGGCGAGGATCTCGTTGATCTGCAGCCGCTCCACCAGGTCGTCGATTACCTTGCGTGATGTCTTTTCTACCTCTGATTCACTTTTTATATCGGTCTTCCAGCCTGTGAGCCGGGAGGCGAGCCTGACATTCTGGCCTTTCCTTCCAATTGCAAGGGAGAGCTGGTCGTCATGGACGATAATCTCCATAGAATGCTCTTCCTCATTTATGTAAACCTTGGAGACCCGCGCAGGCGCGAGGGCGTTGCAGACGAATTTTGCCGCATCTCTGATCCAAGGTATGATATCGATTTTTTCCCCTTTCAACTCCTGCACTACGGCTTGGACCCTCGACCCTTTCACGCCCACACAGGCGCCTATAGGGTCGATGCTCGGGTCCTGGCTGTGGACCGCTATCTTTGCCCTTTCGCCGGGCTCCCGTGCCGCTCCGACCACCTTGATGATCCCTTCCTGAATCTCCGGCACCTCTATCTCGAAGAGTTTCACGAGGAAGCCCGGATGGGTCCTGGACAAAAGGATCGTACACCCCCTCTGTGTTTTCTCCACGTCGAGGATATATCCCTTCACTCTGTCTCTCCGCTTGAATACCTCGTTCGGCAGGACTTCCTTGAAAGAAAGAATAGCTTCCGTCTTCCCCAGGTTGACTACGTAGTGGTTCTTCTCAACCCTCTGGATCACGCCGGTAACGATCTCGCCCTTTTTGTCCTTGTATTCGTTGTAAATAACGTCGCTCTCCGCGTTCCGCACCTTCTGCATGATGACCTGCTTGGCTGTCTGCGCGGCGATCCTCCCGAGGGTGGACGTATCCATCTTGATGCCTATGCTATCGCCTATGATGCATTCAGGGTCCTGCTCTTTCGCATCCTCGATCGATATCTCCATATCGGGGTCCTCAACATCTTCCACCACTGTCTTAAACCGGAAAATCTCTATCTCCCCGACTTCCGCATTGTATTTGGCCTCCAGATCCAACTGGCTTCCAAATTTTTTCTTGGATGCCGAGAGCACGGCCTCCTCGAGGGCTTCTATTATTATATCTTTGGGAATCCCTTTTTCCTTTCCCACCTGTTCGATTACATAATTTAGATCAAAATACATGGCGCTCCCCTTATATCTCAAATTCGAGATGTGCTTTCGTTATGACGGTCAACGGGATCTTGTGTATATCCTTCTCCTCCCGGATTTCCACCTCATCTTCCGCAACGCGGACGATTTCCCCCCTGAACTCATTCTTCCCGTCAACCGCGGACCCGGTGACAATCCGGCACATCTTCCCCTTGTCGCGCTCGAAATCCGCTTTTTTCCTGAGCCGCCTGGTTAACCCCGGGGAGGAGACCTCCAGGGCATAGGGATGGTCAATGATATCTTCCACATCGAGCACCCGGTTCATCCCTTTGCTGACCCGCTCGCAATCAGAAATAGTCACCCCGCCTTCCTTATCTATATAGATTCTCACGAGCCACCGCTTCCCTGATGGCTGGAATTCAATATCTACAAGCTCGAGCGCTGATTCCTGAAGAATAGGCTCAACTATGCGAGTTACCTGCTCGACGATCTCTGCTGCGGTATCAGTGTCCAAGCACGTCCTTAAATTAAAAAAGCGGGGTAAACCCACTTTTCAACGGTACATTTTAGCATGTCTCCTTCATTAATTCAAGAACAAGGTTCGGGGTAAGCGGACGTCCGAAACAAAATATGCTAAAGTATCACGCATGTTCCTGAAGATCGATCCCATCATGGTGCTCGGCCTCATCGCCGGCGTCTTCACGACCGTCGCCTTCGTGCCACAGGTAATCCGCACGTGGCGGGTCAAATCGGCCAGGGACCTTTCCCTTGCCATGATAGGTCTCAACTCGACGGGCATCTTCCTGTGGCTGATCTACGGTCTGTGCACTCGTTCGCTCCCGATCATCGTCGCCAACTTGGTCACCTTTGTCCTCATCTCTACCGTGCTCATACTCGCGATAAAGTACCGGTGAGCGCGACGACCGTGTGTGCGAGACCCGGTAACCTTTCAGCCCCGACAAAGGAAGACGCCTCTTTTTTTCTTGCGCGGTCCACTGATATGTCTTATAAAGGCACTAGGGTTGTCTAAGCAAAACCAAAGGAGGGAGGGTTATGAGAAACATGGTGGTTTTCATTGGCGCGGTAATTGTTATGACGATACTGCTGGGCGTGGCTCCCTTGTCGGCGGTAGCAGCCGGTGAGAAGACCGGTGTAATCGTAGTTGATATGCAGGGTGATTTCACCACGTGGAAGAATGGAACCTTGGCGGTCAATGGGGCAGACGAAGCATACGTGGAGAAGGTTGCGCGCGCCACGGCCCTCTTGAAGGGAAAGGGATTTGTCGTCTACGGCACCCAGGACTGGCATCCTCGCAACCATATTTCCTTTGCCGGCAACCATCCCGGCAAGAAACCTTTCGAAGCAATCCAGATAGACGGAAGGACCCAGGTGCTGTGGCCGGACCATTGCGTCCAGGGGACCAACGGCGCCAAGGTCCTCCTCGACAACAATATCTTTCAGGCGATAGTCAAGAAGGGGCAGGACCCAAGATTCGACAGCTATTCGGGGTTCCAGGATGACGGCGGCGCCAAGACCGAAATGGATACCATCCTCAAAGCTGCGGGCGTTAGGAAACTGGTGGTCTATGGGCTTGCGACCGATTACTGCGTTATGGCAACCGCTGTCGATGCGGCAGGGAATGGGTACAAAGTTGTCGTAGTCGAAGGTCTGTGCAGGGGCGTGGCGCCCGACACAACAGCGAAGGCCCTCGAAACCATGAAGGCGAAAGGCATTCAGATCCTGAAGGAAATCGACATGAAGAAGATCGACGATCTGTAGACAGGGCCTAGAAATTATGGCAGGGCACACCGCTTCGCCTTCTCTTTGATGTGCCCTGCACGTTCAACCGGTCTGTTTTCTCTCTCCGCGACGCGCACCCGGCTCGCGGGGTGCCGGGGCATTTCGGCAATTATTTTGGCAGACCGGCCCCCCTTTCACATTGAAGGGTTACCGATTATATTTAGAGAAAGGAGTCCCGCGCGGTCTGTATCGCACGCCGACGGCGCGGAGGAATTCCCCAATAAACAACTGCTCCGCCATGAGAGTTGATAATGCGGAGGAAATCATGAACCTGAAAGATGCTTTTCTGTGTATCGATTGCGATGAAGTGTTCATGATCGCGGGGACTTCGTGCAATCCCCAGTGCCCGAGATGCGCTTCATCGGTTTTCGCCCCCTTGTCTGCCTGGGTTCAGACTTGGTCGCACCTTGAAAATGCGCAGGGCGAGACGAGTGGGGCAACACGGGGCAGCGCCTCCACAAAAAGGCCGAGGCTGGAGATCATTCACTCAACGCACATCGCTGCCTGATCCTCGGTCCCGGCGCCCGGCCGCCCCACCCTAGCGCCAGCCGCCCGTCAGATGCAGGTGCAGATGGAAAACGACCTGGCCTGCCCCCCGCTCCACGTTTATGAGCAGCTTGTAGCCTGACCGTGCCACGGACATAAGCTTTGCGATTTCAGGGGCCTTCAGAAACATCTCTGCCACGATGTCCTTGTCCTCCGGGGTGAGGTCGTTGATGCTCCTGATGTGTCTCCTCGGTACGATGAGCAGATGGACGGGGGCATGGGGATACATATCTTTGAACGCGACAATGGTCTCGTCCTCGTAGACGATGTCTGCATCTCTTTTTCTCGCGATAATCTGGCAGAACGGGCACTCGTCCATGTACCCCGCCACCTAAGGTTTTGCGCCGGAGGGGGCGCTGAGCCCCAATTATATGTTCTCCCCGGCCTTCTTGATCAGCTCCATGAAGGCGTCAAGCCGCTCGGGCTGGATGGTGATGCCCTTTTTGGTCGGTTTCCACTCCCCTTCGTCGTTCTCGAAATAGATCCTCACATCGATGTATTTCCGCCCCTTGTATTCCTCGGTGCTGACCCTCAGCACCTCGGTTTCGCCCCTCTCGATCTCGCCGATGACCATGATTTACCCTCCTCGTCAGACCGTGGCGCTCACTCACTTACGGATAATCTCGACCACTCGCCAGCGCCCGTCATCCGTCCTTGCCATCCTGAATTTTATGTCCGATTTGCCCCTGGGAGCCACCACTGCCGTATCCCCTTCCACGGTGATATTCAGGTACCAGACGCTCGCCCTCCTGATATCCTGAAAATAGCCCTCATCGTCGGATGAGGTGATTGCCTCCCTGAACCGCTTTCGGACCAGATCCCTGATCTCCGGCATCATCGCCGAAGCTGCCTGGCGGCCCGCCATCACACCGAGCGCTTCGAGGGGGTTATCTGCCTTTTTTTCATATTTGACGAAAATATCCCTCACCAGGCAGTCCACCACGCGGTCCGTATCGATGTAGCGGAGGGCCCGGTCGGCGTCGTGGTCCAAGAGCGCCGTCCTCAGTTCCGCAAGCGAGCGCCGCGGGGTGTTGGAGAGCGTGCATCCCAAAAGCAGGGGGACCCACGCAAGGAGCAAAACGAGAAGAAACAGCCATCGCCTCTTCCGCACCATCATCATACTTTTATACCACAAAAAAACCCTTTCGTCCCCTTTCGCCGTGGGCTATACTACAGAAGGCGGGGCCTCAAGGGCGGGCGTTTCGCTGAAACGATTTTGTGCGGCAGCGGTGGGAGCATGAAAGAGAAGATATTCTGTAATTTCTGCGGCAATAGGCTGGGTAGGGCCATTGTCGACGGCAGGCAGCGACAGATTTGTACCACATGCGGCCGGGTTTATTACGAAAACCCCCTTCCCGTGGCCTCCGTAATTCTTTCGAACGGAAAAGGTGAGCTTCTCCTCGTCAAGAGGGGCCAGGAGCCCGCGAAGGACATGTGGTGCTTCCCCATAGGTTTTGCCGAGTGCGGGGAAAGCATCGAAGAAGCCGCACTAAGGGAGCTGAAAGAGGAGTCCGGTGTTGAGGGCCTGATTGTCCGACTCCTCGATGTGTGCTCCGACCAGACCGGGATGTATGGTGAAGTCGTTGTAGTAACCTTCCAGGCAGAAAAGATCGGGGGAACCGAAGCCCCGGGCGACGACGCATGTGGCGTGGGCTACTTTCCCCCGGCGCGTCTGCCTCAGCTTGCTTTCAGTTCTCAGGAAAGGGCGCTCAAAAAATTCCTGGCGTCGGCATAGAAGGCCCTCTCTGCCCCTTTCCCGGAGCAAACCTTCCCGCAGTTCCGGTCTCCGCTCTTGCCAGAATTAGCTTGACATCGAAAATACTGTTTGCTAATATAGCGGATACTTTGCTAATTGTTTCACATTTGACCCCCAAGGAGAGGATAATCTATGGATTTCAAATGGTCCGAAGAATTGGAATCAATGCGTAAGATGGCTTATGACTTTGCGGTAAAGAACATTAAGCCTACCATGGAAGAGGACGAGAAGGAACACAAGTACCGCCCGGAGCTCGTCAAGAAGATGGGCGACCAGGGGATGTTCGGCTGCCTGGCCCCTGAGCAGTACGGCGGACTCGGCCTCGAAGAGGGGCATCTGGCCGCGACCCTGATGGCGACGGAGTTCGCGAGGGTCAGCCCGTCCTGGGGCCTTCCGTTCAACATGCAGATGAACGGCCCGCAGAATGTGCTCCTGAAGTTTGGCAACGAGGAGCAGAAAGAGCAGTATCTGCCCGGCCTGATCGGCGGGACGAGCGGGGGTTGCTTCGCCATCACTGAGCCGAATTCCGGCTCCGATGTGGCGAGCATGCGGACGACGGCGACAGATACCGGCGACGGATTCGTCCTGAACGGCACTAAGACCTGGATATCGGGTGTACCTTACGTCGGTACCGGCATTGTCTACGCGATGACCGATAAGGCCGCGAAGCACAAGGGCATGTCTGCCTTTGTCGTCGATTTTTCCACGCCCGGCATTACCCAGAGGGCGATCACGACGAAGCTCGGTCTTCACTGCTCCCCGACGGGTGAGATATTCTTTGAAGAAGCGAAGATCCCGAAGAGCGCACTTATCGGAAAGTTGGGCCAGGGGTTCCAGATATGCATGACCATGCTCAATTTCACGAGATTGAGCTCGGCCGCGAGGGCTGTAGGCGTGGCTCAGAGCTGCATCGAGGAAGCCTGCAAATACGCAAACGAGAGGGAGCAGTTCGGCCAGCCCTTAGGCCAGTTCCAGATGGTCCAGGAGCAGATCGGCAGGATGTCCGTGGAACATGAGGCGTCAAAACTTCTCGTGTTAAGGTGCGCCTGGCAGAAAGACCAGGGGTTGAACAATACCCTGGAGACGTCGATGGCGAAGTACTATGCCGCGGAATCGGCAAATTTCTGCGCTTCTGAAGCGGTCAAGATATTTGGTTCCTACGGGTTCTCTTCCGAGTATCCGGTGGAGAGATTCCTGAGAGACGCCAAGTCCTATCAGATCGTCGAAGGAACGTCAAACATCCAGAAGATGATCATTGCTCAATTTGCTTTGGGCTACAGAAAAAGCTAAGGAGGAAAAGATGGCTACGGAAGTAACTGTTCCAATGGTTGGAAAGATAGTGAACGTGCTGTGCAAGGTGGGCGATAAAGTAAACGAGGACGACCAGATAGCGACCCTCGAGGCGATGAAGATGGAAATGCCCATCGTGGCTCCCACGTCCGGTGTAATTAAAGAAATATGTGTTTCAGCAGGACAGGAAGTCGATGCGGACACGGTACTGGCCACAATAGAATAATCACGCCGCGTTAGCCTATGTTTGTGGCCGGCGTAGATATCGGTTCAATTACGACCGAGGCCCTTCTCTTGGACAAAGAGAAGGGCCTCGTCGGTTATAGCATATTACATACGGGGGCCGACTCGGGTCATTCGTCGGAGCTTGCCTTCGATAAAGTGCTCGCAGAAGCGGGGAAAGTCCGGAACGACGTGGTCTATGTCGTCGCAACGGGGTGCGGGAGGCGGAGAGCGGGTTTTGCGCACGACGCGGTCACGGAGATCACCTGCCTTGCCAAAGGGGTCAACTACCTCTTTCCCGGAGCGAGAACCATAATCGACATTGGCGGGCAGGATACAAAGGCAATAAAGGTGGACGCCCAGGGGCGTGTCGCCGAGTTCGAGATGAACGACAAGTGCGCCGCCGGGACCGGGAGGTTCCTCGAGGTAATGGCGGCTGCCCTCAAAATCGACCTGGAGCGTATGGGCGAGTTATCCCTCAGATACGGGAAGCATCTGGCGATCAGCAGCATATGCACGGTTTTTGCCGAATCGGAAGTGGTCTCGCTTGTAAGCGAAGGGGAGAAGCTCCCGGATATACTCCGGGGTATCACCATGGCGATCGCCGAGCGGACCATGGGTCTGGTCAACAGGCTCGGAGGTCCGGAGGAGGAGGTGGTCATGGCGGGAGGTGTCGCGAAAAATACAGGGGTTGTGGCTGCCCTTGGCGAATCGATGGGGGTCGGGATGAAGATTCCCACAGAGCCTCAGATTGTAGGTGCACTAGGGGCGGCGTTGATAGCGCTTGAGAGGGCGCATTGAAGCAAATAAGTCAGGAGTCAGGAGTGGCAGCGCCGCCGCCGACCGATGACTTTTGCTCCTCACTCTTGACTCTTGACTGATGACTTATTTGCGGTAGCCCCGGCCGCCCCAGGCTGCGGGGTTAAACTCCGGCTGATCGGAGGGGGCGGGCAGTACGCCGGGTGGTGTTGCCGTCGTATCAGCGGCCGTTGCCGGATTCACCGCGGCTGCCGTTGGCTGTCCTTCGTTCGACAGAGGAGCCGGGACGGGCTGGCCCGTGGGCAGTTGGTCAGACGACGCCGGTGTCCCTGATGCAGACGACGTCGGTGTCGCCGATGGGGGAGGCGGCGGTGCTGCAGCCTCGCTCGTTGTCCTGTCGGCCTTGCCGAGTATCGTGATTATGAGCCTTCCCCGGCCTGTTCAGGCTCGATCAGTACGTAGTTGTAACCGGCCATTATCCTCCCCAGCGCATCCTGAAGGGTCAGATGTGAAAAATGGAGAGTGAGCCTTTCGTTTCCGTTCGGGCTTCCTTTTATCTCTACCGGTAGCTTTTGTGAGAGGTCCGCCAAAACCTGCGCAAGAGGGAGATCGACAATATCCGCACTGATGCCGCCCCCTTCCGTGACCCTTATTGCTTCCCCCGCGGGAGAGGCGTCAACAAAGGCAACCCCGCCGTGCAGGCAAATCAACGCGAAGGCAAGGAATAGAAAAGAGAAACAATCTCGTGAGGATACAAGGGATCGCGGGCTCTTCCGAGAATTCATATGGTACCCGTTTCACTTGCATTGCAAGCCGCCGTCAGTGATCGGGCGCCACTTGCACCTGGTGCTCCGGTACCCACCTGCCGCCCACCCACTGGCCCGGCACGATGACGACCTGTCCTTGATTCCCCGCCGGAGGTGCGTTGGGGTTCGGGCCCATCGTCGCAGGGTCTGGGTACTGATATCCGTTTTGACCCATCGTCGCAGGGTCGGGATACGCGTATCCGGAGTCGGGATATGGATATGCAGGCGGCGGTGCGTAGACAGGGGGGGCAACGGGGGCGTAATAGTAAGGGGAATAGAAAGGGGAATAGTAATACCCCGGTCCGAAGTAGGCCCCTCCGTAAAAGCCTCCTCCGCGGTAGTACCCGCCACGATAACCGCCATGGTACCCACCTCCGCGACCTCCACCCCCCCTCCCGGCATTGCTTGCTGCCGGCAGGGCAGCAAGAATTCCGATCAGGACAACGGCGAAAAACAGCCTGCTCTTTTTCATGGCAACTCCTTCAGCTGTGTCACGGTTCTCTGCATATCCGTTTCATTAAGCACACGTGCCGTGGCACTTGTCAATAGCCTCTCCGGTGGCCGGAAATCCTCGCGATTGGTGCTTCACGCGTGAGCCGCATCCGCCCTTTAGCGATCGAACATGGCTTTGAGCGTCAGCGCGTTCCTCGGGGCATAGCCGTTGAAGTCGTTGTCGAAATAAATGTATGCATCCCTCCCCCAGGCGGCTACTTTCTCCCTGATCCCATAAAGCTCATCATCCCGATAGCACGAGACATAAAGGTTCTCCCTGCCGTGGAGCCTCATGTAGACGAAATCGGCGGTTACCTCGTCGCAGTATGGGTAGCGACCGGCGGTCTCCGAGATGCACCAGGCCATATTCCGCTCCCTCAGCAGGGAGAAAAACGCATCGGTGACGAAGCTTTTGTGCCGCGCTTCCACGGTGTAGCGGAACGCTGGATCGAGCAAGCCGAAAAAGTCTGCGACGAGGCCGGTATCGAATTGCAGGGAAGGGGGAGCTGAATCAGAATGACACCCAGCTTGTCGCCGAGAGCCGAGGCATTTCCCAAAAAGCGCTCCACCGAGCCGCGCTCCACCTTCAGCCGCCTGATATGGGTGATGAATCGCGACATCTTCACGGAAAAAAGGAAGCCCCCCGGCACGGTTTGGCGCCACTTCTCAAAAGTGGCGGCCTTTGCTTCCCGATAAAAGGTGACGTTCAGCTCAAGGGTGCCGAGCCGCTGTCCGTAGAATGCGAGCCAGTCTTTCGCTTTCAGCCCTTCCGGGTAGAAAACCCCTTTCCAGTGCGGATAGTTCCATCCCGATGTGCCGATATGGACGTTCATGGGTTCATCACAGGCTATGCTAAATTATAAGCGCTCCTACGGCCGAGGCGATTTTTGATGCAGAGCGCGAAGCCGGGGCGTGTCCGGGCCGGAACGTACTGCGTGTACGTGAGGACCCGGACACGCCCCGGCGACAAAGCTATGCGCAAAAATCGCCCGGCCGCCTCTTAAGGGCTGAGCAGCAGGGGCAGAGAATCCGCGACCAGGTAGCCGAGACGGGAGGGGCAAAGCCTGCCTGCGCGTATCGTCACGAGCCCGGCGCGCTTTAGCTCACGGACCACCGGCAGAGACTCTTTCCTTAAGGAGGGAAGGCGTACTCCCCGTTTTGTCCGCAGTCCCAAATAGAGGCTTTCCAACTCAAGCTGTTCAGGGGTGAGCAATTCCTCTCCTTCCACCGGCCTCATCCCCCGCGTGAGGGCATCGCAATAACGCTGAAGGGACCGGTAGTTCCACCATCTCCCTGTCCCGTCAAAGGAATGGGCCGCGGGGCCGAGGCCGAGGTACTCCACATGCGTCCAGTATTTCTGGTTGTGGCGGCAATAGAGCCTTCCGGGTCCCGCAAAATTGGAGACCTCATAATGGGTAAAGCCGTGTGCTTCGAGGAACAGGGAAGTGGCGAGAAAAAAGTCCCGCTCCGCCTCTTCACCGGGCAGGAGGATCCGGCCGGTGTCAACCATGCGGCGAAGCGGCGTTTCCCCTTCCGGCGTCAGCTCGTAGCACGAGAGATGGGCCGGGTTGAAAGAGAGGGCCCGCTCGAGCGTCGCGAGCCACGTGCCTTGTGTCTGCCCCGGCAGGCCGTACATCAGGTCGATACCGATGTTCGAGAACCCCGCACTTATCGCCGCCTCAAGCGCATCTTGCGCGCCGGCCGAGGTGTGCCTCCGCTGCAGGAAGGCAAGCTCTCCGTCGTCAAAGGACTGGACGCCGAGACTCAGGCGATTGATGCCGAGAGACTTCAGGCCGGCAGCTCGCGGCCCGTCTATGTCGTCGGGGTTTGCCTCTATCGTGATCTCGGCGGCCGCTGAAAAGCGGAAATGCTCATGCAGCTTACGGAACAGGGCGGCCAATTGCTTCTCATCGAGACAGGTGGGTGTGCCGCCTCCGATATAGAGGGAGTCAAAGCGGCTGAACCGGTCCTTATAGAGCGCAATCTCCTGCCCGAGGGAGGCGAGCCACGCATCTACCTCCCCGGAGGCCGTCACCGAATAAAAGTCGCAGTAAATGCATTTGGTGCGGCAGAAGGGGACGTGCACGTAGAGACCGGGCAGGTAAGGTTGTGGGGACACTCCTCTCGCCGATAACGGTTGTGGGGACACTCCTCTCGCCTCTTGTTCTTCGGAGGGGTGTCCCCACTCCAATCTTGATGGGTGTCCCCCCTCCACATTATTCCTCATCGGTCGTTTTCAGGGCCGCCATGAAGGCGCTCTGCGGGATCATCACCGCACCCACCTGTTTCATCCGTTTCTTGCCCTTCTTCTGCTTTTCGAGGAGCTTCCGCTTTCTGGTGATGTCACCGCCGTAACATTTCGCGGTAACGTCCTTCCTGAACGCCGAGATAGTCGAGCGGGCTATGATCTTCCCGCCGATGGCCCCCTGGATGGCTATCTTGAACTGGTGCCTGGGTATCTCTTCTTCGAGCCTGTCGCATATCTTGACTGCCCGCTCCCTGGCGCGGTCTTTGTGGACGATTACCGAGAGGGCATCCACCTTTTCACCGTTGACGAGGATGTCCAGCTTGATCGAGCTCGCTTTCCCGGTAGTCGGTGATCTCATAGTCGAAGGAGCCATAGCCCTGGGTGATGCTCTTGAGCCTGTCGTAGAAGTCGAAAACGACCTCGGCCAGCGGCATGTCGAAGGTGATCTCCACCCTGCCGGGCGTCGGGTAGGAGAGGTGCGAATTGACGCCGCGCCGCTCCAGGCAGAGCTTCATCACGACCCCCACATAGCGTTCCGGGATCAGGATGCTCGCCCTGATAAAGGGCTCCTCGCTTTTTTCTATTGCCGCGGGATCGGGATAGTACTGGGGGTTGTCGACGGTGAGGGCAGACCCGTCAGTCAGGTAGAACCGGTACTGCACACTCGGCATGGTCATGACGATAGACTGGTCGAACTCCCTTTCGAGCCGCTCCTGGACGATCTCCAGGTGCAGCAGACCCAGATATCCGCAACGGAAGCCCTGGCCGAGGGCAGCGGAAGAATCCTTCTGGTAGGTAAGGGACGCGTCGTTGAGCTTGTATTTTTCAAGTGCTTCGAGCAGGGACTGGTAGTCGTCCGACGCCACGGGATAGATCGAGGAAAAGACGACGGGCTTCACTTCCTTGAAGCCGGGCAGGGGTTTGTCGACGGGGTTCGTCTCCAGGGTAATGGTGTCGCCGATCCTGGTGTCGCTCACCGTCTTGATGCCCGAGATGAGATAACCGACCATGCCCGCGGTCAACTCTTTCTGCGGCTCTCTCGTCAGGTGGAAGATGCCGACTTCCTCCACCTTGTAGGTAGATCCCGTGGACATAAGCCTGATCGTATCGCCCGGGGCCACTACCCCGTCAAATACCCTGCACGTCACTATAGTGCCGCGAAAGGAATCGTATCTGGCGTCGAATATTAGGGCTGACAGGGGATTTTCAATGCCTCCCGAGGGAGAAGGGACCCGTGTGACGACCGCCTTCAGGATATCTTCTATCCCGGTCCCTTCCTTGGCCGAACAGAGCACGGCATCATCGGGATCGAGCCCTAGGTCGTGGTCTATCTCATGCTTCACCCTTTCGATGTCCGCGGAAGGCAGATCGATTTTGTTGATCACGGGGATAATGACAAGGTTATGCTCCATGGCCGCATACAGGTTCGCGAGCGTCTGGGCCTCCACGCCCTGGGAGGCGTCGATAAGCAGGAGAACCCCTTCGCATGAGGCGAGGGCGCGCGATACTTCGTAGGAAAAATCGACATGACCGGGGGTATCGATGAGGTTGAGATCGAAGTCGACGCCCTCACCGCTCGTATAAGGCAGACAAATCGTCTGGCTCTTTATGGTAATCCCCCGCTCCCGCTCGATGTCCATATTGTCGAGGATCTGGTCCCTGAACTGGCGGTCCTCCACCAGGTGGGCGTACTGGATGAGGCGGTCCGCCAACGTCGATTTCCCATGGTCGATGTGGGCGATGATGCTGAAGTTTCTTATCTGTTTCATTGTCCTTAATTATCCGGTGCGGCTGGAATCCGCCATGCTAAAGATGTCTCTGGCAAAAAGATTGAATATGATACCCTATTCCGGGGCGGAAATAAAGGCGACACGATTTCTATTGACACCGGCGACACGAGCTAGTAAACTCTACCCTCCACGTTGCATGAACAGCAGCGCAATATAACGACGGATCGGGGTTCCTATGGCAAGAGTGTGCGAGATATGCGGAAAGGGGAAACAGATAGGATACAGCGTGAGCCACGCGCATAACCGGACAAAGAAAGAATGGCTCCCCAATCTACAGAGCATCAGGGTTGTGAAGAACGGCGGCACCACGCGCATGAGTGTCTGCACGAAGTGCATCAAGAAGGGACGCATTCAAAAGCCGCTGTAGAAGACTAGACGCGGCTTCTTAACCTCTCGACTGCCTTTACACCTTTAAGTTTCAATATGGCTTTGGTGATCTTCTGCACTTGAGGCGCATTCCGGATTTCTATCTCAAAAACGCTCGTTGCCGACTTGTCCGGGTACGTGGTGATCTGGGCGTTGATAATGTTTGCCTTGCTTGAGGAAATAATCGAGGTGATATCCGAAAGGAGTCCTTTCTTGTCATCCGCCGAGACCCTGAGCCTGACCGAGTACGTGTAATCCTTGTCCATCTCCCATGAAACCCCGATCTTTCTCTGATCGTCATAGGCGTGCACGTTCGGGCAATCTTCGAGATGGACGGTAAGCCCTCTCCCCCTGGTGATGAAGCCCATGATCCCGTCTCCCGGTATGGGGTTACAGCACTTTGCAAACTTTACTACCAGCCCGTCGATGCCCTTGATCTTAATCGCGTCGTCCTTGCTTTTCCTGATGGAGCCGAGCATCTTTTGCAGCCTGCCCACCTTGGGGGTCTCGGGAATCACCTTGCCCAACACCTGGAGCGGCGTGTAGAGGCCGTAGCCGACCGAGGCAAGCAGGTCATCGATGGTGTCGAAGGAAAACTCCTTTGCAAGCGTCTGGATCTCCCCTGACTTAAGCATTTTTGACAGGCTGAAATCATGCTTGGCCAGCTCTTTTTCAAGGAGGGAGCGGCCGAGATCTATGCTCCGTTCTCTCTGTTCCTCCTTTATAGACTGGCGGATTTTGGTCTTCGCCTTCGACGTAACGACGAACTTGAGCCAGTCTTTACTCGGCTTATGGGCGGGGTTTGTCAGGACTGCCACGTTATCCCCGCTCTTCAGGATAGTCTTGAGGGGCACAAGCTTTCCATTCACCTTCGCCCCGACACACCTTTGACCCAGGGTCGAATGCACGGCGTAAGCGAAGTCGACGGGCGTCGCGCCTTTGGGAAGTTCTTTTACATCCCCTCGCGGGGTAAAGACATAGACCTCATCGGGGAAAAGGTCGATCTTGAAGCTTTCCATGAATTCCTTGTTGTCCTTCACCTCTTCATGCCGCTCGATGATCCTGCGCAGCCAGGCGAACATCTTGTCTTCTTTTGCATCGAAGACCTTCCCTTCTTTATACTTCCAATGTGCTGCAATCCCCTCCTCTGCCACCCTGTGCATCTCATGCGTCCTGATCTGTATCTCGATCTTTTCGCCGTGGGGTCCCATTACCGCGGTATGCAGCGACTGGTACATGTTCGCCTTGGGCAGGGCGATATAGTCCTTGAACTTCCCGGGGACGGGCTTAAAAAGGTCGTGTATGTAACCCAGCCCCTCATAACACTCCTTCACCGTGTCCACGAGCACTCTGAAAGCGGTGATGTCGTATATCTGGTCTATGTCCAGGTTCTCCTGGATAGTCTTCCTGTAAATGCTGTAGAGCCTCTTGGCCCGGCCCGACACCTCGCACTTCAGAGAAACTTGTTCGAGCCGGTTACGGAGGAGTTCTTTTACCTCGGCCGTATAGGCATCACGCTCCCTTTTCTTGCGCGCGAGATGTTCGCTTATAAGGCGATACTCTGCCGGTTTAAGGTACTTGAACGAGAGGTCTTCAAGCTCCCCCTTCAGCCATTCAATGCCCAGACGGTGCGCCAGGGGAGCGTAGATGTCGAGCGTCTCTCTGGCTATTTCGACCTGCTTGTCTTCCGAAAGGAATCTGAGGGTCTGCATGTTGTGATAGCGGTCGGCCAACTTTATGAGAATGACCCTGATATCCTTGCTCGTGGCCAGAATCATTTTTCTGAGGCTTTCCGCGCGGTTGTCCTCGGACCCGGACATCTTGATCTGGCTTATCTTTGTCACGCCGTCCACCAGCCCGGCGACCTCTTTCCCGAAGTACTGCTCCAACTCTTCCTTGACCAGATAGGAATCTTCAAGCGTGTCATGGAGAAGCCCCGAGGCCACGCTCTGTACGTCGAGGTTCATCTTGCTCAGAATATGAGCCACTTCGAGGGGATGGATCAGGTAGGGCTCTCCCGAGAGCCTCACCGTGCCCTTGTGCGCCTTTGCGGACAGGACGTACGCACGCTCCAGCATGTCCACGTCCGCCTGGGGATTGTACCGCAGCATTTCTTCCACTATGTCGTTAAACCGGACCATCAGTCACCGTCGACTCATAGTATACTATAAAAATAGGGACGCGGGTAATGGGCTTAAGGCCCGGTCGTGGTCTTGCCGGGAGTTGCAAAATCCCCTGTGCTCCTGTAATATTCGTACAGGTAGGTGAGGAGGAGCCATGACATTGATGGATGATTTCAGAAAGAAGACCGAAGAGGGCCTGAAGACGCTCAAGGAAACGGCCGAGGGCATCGCTTTCAACGTCGAAAAACAGGCGAGGATAGCGGGAAAGAAGATGGACATCATGAGGATTCAGAGAAAGGTGCAGAAGCTGTACGCCGAAGTGGGCGAGTACGTGTACGGAGAATTCACCATGGAACGGCAGGTTGCAGCGGAAGCCCCTTTCCTCAAGGACAGAATGACGGCCATCTCCGGCATGAAGGCGGACATACGAGCGATAGAGGAGGAGATAGAAGAGATGCGCAGAACGCAGCCGCCGGGACACGGGGACCGGTCCGGCGGAGAAGAGAACAAGGCGTAAGGCATCAGGTTTTTGGAGGTTTCATGATCGGTCTATTCAAAGATAATCAGCTCTATATCGAGTTAAGACCCCGGTGCCCCAAGTGCCGGAAGGAGTTTATGCTCGATCTGAGGAAATTCACGGCAGGGGGCGCACATAGCTGTCATGCCTGCGGCACGGTGACGCAGTTCGATGCGGTCCTTACGGAGAGAGTGCAAAAACTCGCCCATGACCTGGAAGAGGCAATACACGACGTTTTCGACAGCTTCGCCGCCCCATAGAGAGTGAGAAGGCGCGCCTTCTCTAGAGGTACTTTTTCGCCAGAATCTCCGCGATCTGGACGGCGTTGAGGGCCGCGCCTTTCCTGATGTTGTCGGCGACGATCCACATATTCAGGCCGCAGGCAATCGATTCGTCCTTCCTTATACGGCCCACGAAGGTCTCGTCTCTCCCCGCCGCGTATATCGCCAGGGGATACAGGTTCTTCTTCGGCTTGTCCACGACGACCACACCCGGCGCTTTCGAGAGGATTTTCCGGGCCTCATCGGGCGTCGAGCTCTCTTTCGAACTCCACGTTGACCGATTCCGAATGGCCGTAAAAAACGGGCACCCTGACGGTCGTCGCCGTCACCCTGATGTTCGGGTCCTCCATGATCTTCACCGTCTCGTTTATCATCTTGATCTCTTCCTTCGTGTACCCGTTTTCCACGAAGACGTCTATGTGGGGAAGACAGTTGAAGGCAATCTGATGGGGGTAGACGCTGTGCGTTATTTCTTTGGCGGCGTAAATGGCCGTCACCTGCGACTCCAGCTCGGCTATCGCCCTCTTTCCCGTGCCTGATACGGCCTGGTACGTGGAGACAACCACCCTCGTAATCTTTGCGGCATCGTGGAGCGGCTTGAGGACCACCACCATCTGTATGGTGGAGCAATTCGGGTTGGCAATGATGCCTTTTTTCTTGTAGCCCGCGATGGCGTGGGCGTTCACCTCGGGCACGACGAGGGGGACATCCGGGTCCATCCTGAAAGCGCTCGTATTATCGATGACGACGCAGCCGCTCGCGGCGGCTAAGGGTGCGAATTTCTGGCTGACCGAGCCGCCCGCGGAGAAGAGGCCGATGTCGACCCCTTTGAAAGAATCCTTGTTCAGGACCTGCACGACCACGTCATGCCCCTTGTAGCTTAGGCTCGTGCCCGCGCCCCTCTCGGATGCGAGGAGCACCAGGTTTCCCACGGGAAACTTCCGCTGCTCCAGGGTTTCTATCATCTCATTTCCTACCGCTCCGGTGGCGCCTACAACCGCCACGTTGTAAGTCTTCATTTCCTTTCCTCCAGTTGTCTTCTCAGGTGGTTTATCAGCCCCCCCTCGCCGATCAGCTCCAGCATGAAGGAGGGGATGGGTTTCGCTTGTACCACTCCCCGCGCAGTCTTTATCAGACCCGCTGCGAGGTCGACCTCGATGGTCTCTCCAACGCTTACGGCGTCGTAGATGTCCGCCTCCAGCAGGGCGAGGGCCTTGTTGAAGGCGTTGCGGTAGAATATGCGCGCGAAGCTCCGCGCGATCACCACGGGTACCCCCACCGCCAGGATGGCAATAGGGGCATGCTCCCTCGACGAGCCGCAGCCGAAATTGGAGCCCGCCACAATGATGTCGCCCTTTCGAACGGTTTCTGCAAAATCGGGGGCAAGGGGCTCCATGCAGTGCTGCCCCAAAACCTGCGGATCCGTGTACGCCAGATAGCGGGCAGGGATAATGATGTCGGTATCGATGTTATCGCCAAATTTCCAGACCCTTCCGCTCAGCATCACACAACCTCCATGGGGTGGGCTATCTCCCCTTTTACCGCGCTCGCCGCCGCGACTGCCGCCCCTGCAAGGTATACCTCGCTTTCGGCGTGGCCCATTCTTCCCACGAAATTCCTGTTCGTCGTCGACACGGCCCTTTCACCCTTGGCCAGTATGCCCATGTGGCCCCCCAGACAGGGACCGCAGGTGGGGGGCGAGATAATACAGCCGGCGTCGAGATATATGTCGAAATAACCCCTCTTCAGGGCAGTGTGATAGATCTCGGGAGTGGCGGGGATGACGATGCACCTCACGTGTTTTGCCACCTTCTTCCCCTGAAGGATTTTTGCAGCGATCTCCAGGTCCTCCAGCCTTCCGTTGGTGCACGAGCCGATGACCGCCTGATCTATGCGGATATCCCGCACGTCTTCCACGTTCCTGGCATTGGAAGGCAGGAAAGGAAGGGCCACCTGGAGCCCCAGCTTGCCCACGTCGATCTCGGTAACCTTGCGGTAATGGGCATCCGGGTCGCTTTCAAAAACCGTATACGGCCTCTTCAGCCTGCCCTTTATGTACTCACGTGTTTTCCCATCGACCTTGAATATGCCGTTCTTGGCGCCTGCCTCGACCGCCATATTTGCCGCCGAAAACCTGGAATCCATGGAAAGCTCTTCGATGGCCGCCCCGTCAAATTCCATCGCCTGATAGCGGGCGCCCTCCACGCCTATCATGCCGATAATATAAAGGATCAAATCCTTCCCCGTCACCCAGGGCTGCCATTGCCCCGTGCAGACAAATTTTATACTCTCCGGCACCTTGAACCAGAGGGACCCCGTCACCATGGCATAGGTAAGGTCCGTGCTGCCCACACCGGTGGAGAAGGCGCCCAGGGCGCCGTAGGTGCAGGTATGGCTGTCGGCGCCCACCACCACGTCTCCCGGCCCCACGAGGCCCTGCTCCGGCAGGAGCGCGTGCTCGATGCCGCAGGCGCCGCCTTCGTAAAAGTTGGTAATCCCGTGTTTCGCCGCGAATTCACGGATGATCTTGCAGTTTTCCGCGGACTGGATATCCTTATTGGGCGTGAAGTGATCGAGCACGAGGACAACCCGCTCCGGGTCGAACACGGACTTGGCCCCCGCTTTTTCGAACTCCTCCAGCGACAGGGGAGCGGTAATATCGTTGGCAAGGGCGAGGTCGATCCTGGCCTCTATAATTTCCCCCGCCTCCACGTGGTCCCTCCCTGCGTGGTCGGCCAGTATCTTCTCCGTCACCGTCATGCCCATGGTTAAACCTCCACAATTATTGGGGCTCAGCGCCCCCTCCATCGGCAAAGCCGCTGGAGCCTCCCTGCTCACAAAAGCAGGCAATTATTGGGGCTCAGCGCCCCCTCCACGAACGAAGTCCGTGGAGCCTCCCCGCTCAAGCTCGCTTCGCTCGTATTCAATTATTGGGGCTCAGCGCCCCCTCCACGAGCAAAGCTCGTGGAGCCTCCCTGCTCAACCTCGCTTCGCTCGTACGCCATTGGCTCAGCGTCCCCCACTCATCGTGACTTCTCGCTTTTTGGGGGACTTTTGTCACCATCTCTCCTCTTCTTCACAAACTCAAGCTTGTTCAGGGCGTTTATGTACGCCTTGCCGGAGGCGACGATGACGTCCGTATCGACACCTTTTCCGATTACCGTCGACCCCTTTTCGTGCAGCTTCACAAAAACTTCGCCCTGGGCGTCGGTCCCGCCCGTGATCGCGTTGATATAGAACTGCAGCAGCTTGCTGTTTGTCTTGATGATCTTCTGTATGGCTTTGAGCGTCGCATCCACCGGACCGTCGCCGAAACACGCCTCCTGGTGCATCTGGCCGTCTACTTCGATCCTCACGGTGGCCGTGGGGATGGCCATGTTGCCGCAGACAACGCTGAGATAGGCCATCCTGTACTTCTCGGGGACGCGGACTACCTCGTCCATGATGATCATCTCGATGTCCTCGTCGTAGACGTCCTTCTTCATGTCCGCCAGGGCCTTGAACCTCTTGAAAACGAGGTTAAGCTCTTTGTCGGCAAGGGAGTAGCCGAGGCTCTCCAATCTCTCCCGGAAGGCGTGTCTGCCCGAGTGCTTGCCCAGGATCAGCGAGCTCTTCGGTATGCCGACGGACTCCGGGGTCATGATCTCAAAGGTCAGTCTCGACTTGAGCAGTCCATCCTGATGGATGCCCGACTCGTGGGCGAAGGCGTTCGTCCCCACAATGGCCTTGTTCGGCTGCACGGGCGCGCCGGTGATCGACGTGATAAGCCTGCTCGTGGGATAGATCTTTTCGCTCACGACCCCCGTATCAAAGGCGAAGAGGTCTTTCCTGGTCCGCAGGATCATGACCACTTCTTCAAGGGCCGTATTGCCCGAACGCTCACCGATGCCGTTGATGGTGCATTCCACCTGCCGCGCCCCTGCCTGCACCGCCGCGATCGAGTTTGCCACGGCAAGACCCAGGTCGTTGTGGCAGTGGACGCTGACGACGGCCTGTGAGATGTTCGGGCACGTGCTCCATGACATAGCGGATCAAAGCGGCGAATTCGTCGGGGACCGTATAGCCCACCGTGTCGGGGACGTTTATCGTGGTTGCCCCCGCGTCGATGGCTATGGCGAAGACGCGGCACAGGTAGTCCCAGTCGCTCCTGGTCGCGTCCATGGCCGAGAATTCCACATTGGAGGCATACCGCGCCGCCCTCTTGACCGCATCCTCGGTCATCTTCAGCACCTCATCCCGGCTCTTCCGCATCTGGTGCTTCAGGTGTATGTCGGAGGTGGAGACAAATGTGTGGATGCGCGGATGGGCCGCATCTTTGACGGCTTCCCAGGCGCGGTCGATATCGTCGAAATTGGCCCTGGCAAGACCGGCCACCTGGCAGTTCTTCACCACCTCCGCAATCTGTTTGACCGATTCGAAGTCCCCTTCCGAGGCAATAGGGAAACCCGCCTCGATGATATCGACGCCCAAGGCTTCGAGCTGCTTGGCAACCCTCAACTTTTCCCGGGCATTCATCGTATTGCCGGGAGACTGCTCGCCGTCCCTCAGTGTGGTGTCGAAAATAGCTACGCGTTCTTTCATCTCATTTCCTCATTGTGCGGCATACCTGCTCGATCAGTGCGTCCTCGTTCTCGATCTCCGCCTCGATCGAAAGGGAGAAGAGCGTGTCGCGGACCCCTGTCCCATCGATCTTCACCGCATCCTTCTCGGTGGTGACCACCATCTCCACGTCCCCATACGACTCCATACGCTTCAGGTCGTCTTCGCGGTAGCGGTAGTGGTCGGGGAACTCGCACGTCCGCACCACGTCCGCGCCTATCTCCTGAAGCAGCCTGAAAAAAGAGCTGTTATCGCCCAGACCCGAAAAGGCCAGCACCTTTTTCCCCCGGATAATACGATAATCGACCACCGCCCGGTCCTTCAGCCGGCACAGGTGGAGGGGCCGGTACCGGAGGTGAAAGACCGGCATGCCGGCCGTAAGGACCCTGGCGCGACCGTCCAGCTCACCCCGGTTGACCAATAGTATATCGGCTTTCTTCAGCATTTCAAGGGGTTCCCGCAAAAAACCCAAAGGAAAGAGATGCAGGGCGGGCGCACGCGCCTGTCCGTCCAGGATAAGCATCTCCACGTCCTTGTGCACGTTCCGCACCTGAAAGCCGTCATCGAAGAGAGCGACGTCGATCCGGAAGTCGCGGATACCCCGCTCTATGCCCTCTATTCTCCGCTTTCCCACCAGCACCGGGAGCATCGTCCTCCGGGCCAGCATGAGCGCCTCATCCCCCGCACTCTCCGCGGTATCCGTGTCGCAGTCGACCGTAAAAGCGCCTTTCCTTTTTTTCTTGTAGCCCAGCATGACGATCCCAGGCCGAAAGCCTCTCGCTTTCAGCTCCAGGGAGAGGCGCTCGACGACGGTTGTCTTGCCCGTGCCCCCAAGAGACAGGTTGCCGACGCTTACAACCGGAATGGAAGCCCGCGCAACACGAAAGATACCCACCCCGTAAAAAAACTCTCGTGCCGCGAGGACCGCCCTGTAAAGAACGGAGAGGGTGAAAAGGAGGGGAAAGAGAAAGGCGCGAGAGAGAGGCGCGTCGCCGTGCCAGAGGGATAAGATCAACTTACGCATAAAACACTCCTATGAGGCGGCCGGGCCGGGTGATTTTTGCGCCTAACTTTGTCATCGTGTTCACCCCGCATCCTCATGTACAATAGAGTACACTCCGGTGCGGGCCGAACACGATTTCGCGTTATCCATCAAAAATCCCTCCGGCCGGAACATCGTCCACAATTGCTTTCACCTACGAAGCGAGCGGCAAGGCCGACCGAAATAAAAGAGGATTACCAGTTCAACCGGTATGCCCCTCGTGAGATGAATTTACAATTTCTGAATTAAAACGTTTCTTACGAATGCTTTCTCGTCTCCCCAGTTTCTAAACCCTATAGATCCGTATTCAAGGCTGATAGAAAAGGGTACAGAAAAGCTTTCACCCCTTCTTTCGTCCGTGGAAAAGACAAAAGCTATGCTTCCTATTGGTAGCATCCACGTCCTGTCGAAAATCAGTTGACTGCCATCGCGAATCCGAATTGTAATTACCTCTTTCTCACAAAGAACCTCGCATTCATACCATCGATCTAAAGACAGCGGCTCCATAAACCTCAAAGCCGTTTCGTCCGCTTCCCACCGCTTCCAGCCTCCGTTAATTCTTATATGAGGCCGAATACCAAACAGTCTTATCTGCAACATGGCATAGTTCGCCAAGTTCACTGCTCGGACGATAACGCCGAGTGCTTCCTTCGCAACCTTGAAGTCAAAAACGAACTGGTAATCCGCCCATGTTAGAGAACCGCTGTGAATGTAACCAGGGTCGGCATCAGTGATCGAAAAAGCCTTTTGCGATTTTGATAAGTCGACATTACCGCGCCCAATCAATGGTTCTTTATCCCTCCGCCAAGTTAGAGCTGAGAATATGAAACTGCGTTTGCGGCGTGCATAGATGATAACGAGAAGAGCAACTACGGTAATAATAATGGAAACAACGAGCCGTTTCTCGGCCTGTGAAAAATATACGAAAGTGCCTATCGCCAGAAGAATACCGATTATTGCCGTTATGAAATCAACCAGGTGGGCTCTAAAAAAATAGTAAATTCTTTTCATATCTGGCCCGATTGTACCACCTTAGCCTCGTTCCCATGCCGCTAATCTCCTTTGGCACCCGCATATGTCAATGGGTGACCCCATTTTGTGTTACAATGCGGCGTTTGTTGGAACTGCTTTTAAGGGTCACCTCAGGGACGACCGTAAACAAGTAACTAACCCTCATCAGTCCGCCCACCTATTCCCTTTGGCAGTTTGAACTACCCAGGGAAGGGCCGTGGGGGCGTCCGCCCTTACGCACTTATGGCGTCGTTACAATTCCAGCACTCTGCGTAACCCCGTTTCCACTTCCCGCAGCTGCGTCTCGTTCAGACTTCCGATACGTCTGATTAGGCGGTCCTTCGATATAGTCAGAACTTGCTCGCATTTCACAAACGATGTTTCTCTGAGACCGCACTCTTGAGAGGGACTGACCGACACATGAAAGGGAACCTGCTTGCCCTTGGTGCTTATGGCGAGCACGATAACATTCGGGTAGCGGGGATTCAGGTTGGCCGCATCCGTTTGAACGACCAGCGCCGGTCTCATGCCGGCCTGTTCGATCCGCGGGCAGGAGACCAATCCACGATCCAGATATCACCCCTGGCTGCCGCCTCGTTCATCGTTTCAGCACTACCTCCCTCTGAGCATCCTGCGCGTACCCCACGTCTACCTCATCTGCATCGTCGGCTACAAGGCCGAATGCCTCAAAGAGAAGAGCCCTGTCCTCTTCTGTGAGCTTATCCGTCACAGCCTGCTGCACGAATGCCGTAATGCTCCGCCCCTCGCGGCGTGAGGCCATCTTGACCCGTTCATAGGTATCCGGGTCGAAACGCAATGTAAAAGCAATCTGTCTGTTCATGGTGTCACCCTTTGGCAGTACATTGTGCATTCACAATTATACATCGGTGTCGACTTCTAAGCAAGACATACCGCAGTGAGATTCAACGAGCTTTTTCAGGCCCCAATGCCATCGGTAATATGGACGTCTTTCTGCGAAAAGCCGACATTCCCTTCCATGAAAGCGGGCAACAATGAGGTCAGTCAGAGGCGGGCGGCCTTTCCCGCCGATTGGCTGCACTGCCTCCTTGGGCCGTTGAATTGTTCGTGTGGGCCGCTTCCGCGTGCAAAGTTAGGCCGAGGGCGGTTATGACTTTGAGAATTGTGTCAAAACCGGGGCTTCTCTCCCCTGAGAGCGCCTTGTAGAGGCTCTCACGGGACAAACCGGCATCCCGCGCCACTTGAGACATGCCCTTGGCCCGAGCGATATCGCCGAGGGCCTTGGCAATGAAAGCAGCGTCGCCATTCGCTTCCTCGATGCACGCTTCGAGGTAAGCAGCCATTTCCTCCGGGTTGCGAAGATGCTCGGAAACATCGTATTTCGTAGTGGTAGTTCTTGTCATGGTGCGCCCCTATAGATTTCCCGCCAATCGCAAGGCGGTTTTGATGTCCTTCGCCTGTGTATGCTTGTCGCCGCCGGCCAGCAGAATTGCCAGCGATTGCCCACACTGTTTGTAATAGACCCGGTAACCCGGTCCATAGTCGATCCGCAACTCTGAAACCCCTTCACCCACTGACTCTACATCACCGGGATTCCCTGTTGCCAGACGTTCAATCCTTGCGAGAATACGTGCACGTGCACGGATGTCGTTCAGACCATCAAGCCATCTACCGAAAGCTTCAGTCTTGCGGATCTCGATCATGAGTCAATTGTAGCCTCACGGCCACATGTTGTCAAGGAGGAAGGAATTTATCAGATTTATTATTGCAAGCGGAGCCCGTGTGCACGTAAAGGCGCACATCGCCGGCCTTTGACCGGGCGATGAGGACGTTTAGGCGGTTATTTGTACACAGACCTCCTGTGCCCTACGCGCACAACGAGTACGACAACGCTTTTGTCCTCTATCGAGCAGATTATACGGTAATCGCCGATGCGGTATTTCCAGAGTCCTTTGAGGTCTTTTCTGAGAAGATCTCCAAAGCGGCGGGGGTCATCCTCGACGGCGATCTTTTCCCGCAGAAAGCGGACTATATTTCGCTGGGCCCGGGCGTCCAGTTTTTTGAGTTCCTTGACGGCTTCGTTTTCCCACTCAACCCGCCAGGCCAAGTTCCTCTTCTACCTCTTCCATCGTCCACCGTCGTCCCGGGTTTCCAAGGCGGTCTATTGCCAGATAGTAGTCTTCGAGGTCATCGATATGCTCGATGATCGCTTCACGAGCGTAGTACGTTTTCGTTCTGCCTGTTTTTTTCGACAGCTCATCAAGACGCTTCTCAATATCCGGCGAGAGTCTGACTGCGAGCATGCTTTTACCTCCTGCTATACAAGTATAGCATCATGCTGTTTCGGATTCAAGCGCCCTGTCCGTACGGGACCGCAGATTGGCTCCGGCGCCCGTTGAAGCCGCACGCTCGCTATTAGCGACATGAAGAGGTTGCCGTTATGACGTTTTAGTGCTATACTTATCTCTACACAATGGAGGTGAAATCATGGCAACAGCAGCCAAACGGGCCACCGTCTATTTTGACCCAGAGTTGCATAAGGCGCTGCGATTGAAGGCAGCCGAAACCTCCCGGTCAATATCGGAGCTTGTCAACGATGCCGTGAGGGAAGCCCTGGCAGAGGACGCTGAAGATATCATCGCGTTCGAGCAAAGAGCCGGAGAGCCGTTAATCAGTTATGACGAGATGGTCAAGAGACTGAGAAGAGATGGCCGAATATAGAATCTATTTCAAAGAGTCCGTTGAAAAGGACTTCAGCGCGGTGCCGAAGAAAGATCTGCAAAAGATTCTCCATCGCATCGAGATGCTCGCCACAGATCCAAGGCCCCCAGGTCACGAAAAACTGACCGGCCGGGAAAGATACCGTGTTCGTCAGGGCCGCTACAGGATTGTCTATTCCATCCAGGACAAGGAGCTTACGGTGTGGGTAGTGAAGGTCGGACATAGAAGAGACGTTTACCGGTGAGGCCATTCGTAGGTGCGTTGGGGCAACAATGAGGTCAGTCAGAGGCGGGCGGCCTTTCCCGCCGATTGGCTGCAACGCCTCGTTGGGCCGTTGAATTGTTCGTGTGGGCCGCTCTGCAGGCAAAGTTAAGCCGAGGGCCGACGCCGTTCATGCAGAGGTTACCACCTTGAGGTCGGCAAAATACGTCTTGTAGACTCCCAGGTCGCGCGAAATAATGCAATCTGCATGCGTTAAGGCGTGGGCGCCTATCAGGAAATCGGCCAGAACGTGGAGACGTTTACCCACAGCAGTCCCGCACGTGGGACACGTCGCTTCAAAGGTTTTGCCACATCCGGCACAGGACATGCGGTTCTTGTCGCCCCTGGCTGTATACACCACCCATCTCGTGCCTGCAATATAAAGGGCGTTTTCGTTTGAATGGACCAGGCGTATCCCGGTCTCGGAGAGGAACGCCTTTAATTCCTTTTCTGAGGGGAAGAGCCCCGCAAGCTCGGCAAGAACTACTTCGCAGAGTATGAGCTTCCCGCTCGAGAGGTGCCGCTCCAGAAGGGCCTTTGAAGAATTGGCGAATGGCTCGTCCGGTATAAGAATATCCAGTATAATGTTCGTGTCAACGGCTGTTATCATGACCCCGCGCCTCTTTTACAAGCTCGTCGCTCCGTTTGCCCTTGAGGTGCGTGAGCTTGCCCATCCATTTGTCAAAGGGCGACGTGGTCAGAACTTTTGTGATGACAAGCAGACCGTTCTTCTCCTCGAACCCTATCGCTTCACCCGGCTGGACCCCGAGCTTCTCCCTGAC
Organism: uncultured delta proteobacterium; assembly: GCA_963768735.1. Lineage (GTDB taxonomy): Bacteria > Desulfobacterota > Syntrophorhabdia > Syntrophorhabdales > WCHB1-27 > BOG-1155. Next base: position 131,760 of record CAVYJH010000004.1, read on the forward strand.
TTTCTTGGGGATTGTTACCTGGCCCTTCGACGTAACCTTTGCAGTTATCATAATGCACCTCTTGGTAAGGGACTATACTCCTTACATTAAGTGTAAGGAATTGCTGTATCCTTGTCAAGACCTATCAAGATCCCGAAGCCCGGCGTAGCGTCAAGGGGTGAGGGGGCATTTCGGGTGAAGAAAGGGCCCTTGACAAACAAATAGTATCCCGATTATATTACTATTGGATTTAGAACAGAGGTTTTAAATCCCCCCCAACCAAAGTCGGGGGTTGAGGGTTGGTTTCCCGGTTGTCAGGTCCTTGGGACGTGACAATATCGACCAAGGAGGTGCACCATGGAACTCTCACTCAGGACAATTCATGACAGACCGGCGAATCTCCGGAGAAGCACAGGGTTCTTCTCTGGCTTTGAGAGAAGTATCGACGACCTTTTCGGACGGTTCATGGAGGGCTCTGTGATGCCCATCGGCGTAGCGGAGATGGAGGGTACTTTCTCCCCTCGTATGGACATCAAGGAAACGAAAGGCGCACTCACCGTGACTGCCGAACTGCCGGGCATGAACCGGGAGGAGATTGACGTCTCCGTCCATGACGGCGTTCTCACGATCAGTGGTGAGAAAAAGGCCGGCAAGGAAGAAAACGGCACGGACTACCACTTTATCGAGCGTTCGTACGGCTGCTTTTCGAGGTCGGTCTCTCTGCCCGATACGGTAGAGACCGAGAAGATCGAGGCGGCCTTCAAGGATGGCGTCCTCACCGTGACCCTGCCGAAAACCGCGAAGGCAGTGGAACATTCGAAAAGAATTCCCATAACTGCCTGATCGCGTCCAAACCCGTCCCGATGCCCTCTCCAGGGTACCGGGGCGGCGCTGCAACTCCGACGTAATCGCCCGGGCCTTTCGCCGTTCTCTTCATCCCTTCCAATCTTCTTCTTGACAGAAGCGGGCTCCTGCTGTTTGACTGATATGTATACAGACGGCTGAAAGGAGCGCACATGGAAAAGGCGGATCTTCTCTACCAGGTCGAAGGCAACGTGGCATCCATCACCCTCAACCGGCCCGAGGCGAAGAATGCATTCAGCAGCGATATGATAAGGCTGTGGCGGGACTCCCTCGAAAGGGCCCGTGTCGACAGCAGTGTGAGGGTCGTTATCCTCACGGGGAAGGGCGACACCTTCTGCTCGGGTGGTGATATACGCGATATGGCCGAGGGAAAGCTCACGTCATGGGACATGAAGAACTTTCTCTGGGAGGGGGTGCACCGGATCGTCCTGGCCATGGAGGACCTCGATAAGCCGGTGATCGCGGCCGTGAACGGCGCTGCCATGGGGGCGGGCCTCGATATGGCCCTGATGTGCGACATGAGGCTGTGCTCCCACCGGGCCCGGCTAGGGGAATCTTACATTCTTATGGGACTCGTGCCCGGCGATGGCGGGGCGTTCTTCCTCCCAAGGCTGGTAGGACTCGCGAAGGCAATGGAGCTTCTCCTCACGGGCGAGGTCATCGACCCTGGGGAGGCCCTGCGCATAGGGCTCGTAAACCGCGTGGTGCCCCACGATTCGCTTATGGACGAGGCAATGAAGCTGGCCCTGAAGATCGCCGCCATGCCGCCCCAGGCGGTCAGGATGATGAAGCGGGTCGTCTATCAGTCCCTGGACTGCACCCTGCGGACGCACCTCGATTACGTCTCATCCCAGTTGTCCCTTCTGTCGGAGACGGAGGACCATCGGGAGGCAGCGCGCTCGTTCCTGGAAAAGAGAAAGCCGCTTTTTACGGGGAGGTGAGAGGGCTAAGTCCTTATTGACCGGACCCGTATGATGCGACATTGCCTTCATCGGGGTCCGTGACTTCGCCGTCCACAAGAATCACCGGCAGATCGGAGCCGGCCTCCCCCGGTCCGCCGGTGATGGTGACCTCCCGTGTCTCCCCGGTTCGCTCGGCCATGATAACCCCGCGGATTGCCCAGGGCGACAGGCCCTCTACGGCTTCATCGAGATCGATGCTTATGCCGCAGGTGAGCCCAACGGTTACCACCTGTCTGCGCACCGTGTCCGTGTCCGTGTCTGTGTAAAGAAAGCCCTGCTGTTCCGCCAGGCCGAGCGAGCCGCCGTACCTGTGGGACCTAAAGGTAACGGTGAATTCCCGGCCGTTGTCGATCACCTTATAGATGTTCGTGACATCGGACTGGTCCCGGTCTCCCCGGAGCTTCTCCGTTCCTGTTCTCCGTATGCTGATTTCCATCTCATCCTTCACCGGTCCGGCGGTCTTTCTCGGCAGCGGGCTCGGTCCGGGTGCCGGTTCCGGCTATTTTTTCCCACCCGCAGGCAGGGCACTTAAGTCGATACCATCCAATTTTCGCGCCGGCAACTCGAACGCCCAATAATATACACGTCCCTCAGGCATCCGTCCTTCTTTCAACGCCACGCCGTTACGGGCAGCTTGGTCTTTGAAGAAACTGAAGGCATCCTCCGGCTTCCCGATCAGCTCCATTGCTTTCCCGACGGGAACCTGCAAGTGTTCCGACCAGAGCTGGGCAACCCAGTTCTTTATGCGGGCAGTATCCGCGAAGGTGATGTTCATTTCCGAGTGGAACCACATGCTCGTGAACGCGATGTTCCCCGACCCGCCTGTCATTTGCGCCCAATCCGGACCGAACACGGCCATGTTCTTCGAGTGAATATAGGTTTCGCTGTTGACGAGTTTTCCCGAGGCGCGCGGGTCGGGCCTACTGTTGCCCAGGGTGAGCAGGGCCACGTTGCGGTGGCCGGCAACCAAGGGAAGCTCCTCCTCATAATGGGCGATATCCTCAAGCAGGCTTTCCGCTTTCCCCGGCAGCGTTCCCTCGTCCGGTTTAGATGTGAGGATTGCAATAATCTTGGCCCCTCGTTCCGCGGCCTCATGAATCTCGGAGATAATCCCATGGTCGAAAAAGTACTGGTTTTCGATATACACCACGCTTCCAAGCCCTGCGGCGCCTAACATATTGAGATAGAGTTCCCTGATTCCCCTGTCTCCATCCGGTATCGCAGGGTACGTCTTCGGGGCGATCGTCCGCACCACCTGAGCCTCTATCCCGTTGGCCACCGGTGGAATCTGCTCCGCGGTCACCAGGGATACCGCATCCGACGTCACATCCTTATGGGGAATGCTCGCGCCATTATAACGTTCGACGAAATTGGCAAGAACGTCGCCGACCACGGGTCCCTTAACACCGTAGAAAATGTCATGGAGTGGGGGCGTCTTCTCGAGTCCTTTGAGCGGATCTTTCCCTCGCTCCACGCGTCGAGCATCCAGGGAGTCGTGCGTCGGGGTATCCCAGTAAGCCTGAACCGGATTGATGCCGCCGACAAACGCCACGATGCCCCCATCGCCGTCGTCCATGATGTACGTCTTTTGATGATGGCAGCCCAATTCCGCAGGGAAATCCATATACAAAGGCTCGAAATGACCGTGAGGCGACTGATACCAGCCGCTGTAGCCCTTGGCTTTATCCCAGCGCGCTTGAATGCTGCCGGTCCCCTCATTGACGCCTGCGATCCCGCCCGGGGAAGGATCAGGAATCGTGTCTGCCGTGTTCATTGCGGGCTGCCACACTACCATGCGGACATCGACCCCGTCTTTTCGTCGAGACCTCAGGATGTCGAACATGGTTTCGTTGTTTTCCGGAACCAGGAGGAAGTCCTCATCGCCATAGGAAACCGTCAGATAGATGAATTTCTTCGCGCGGTGAAAAGCGCCGGCGATCTCGCCGTAGGCCGACTGCCCGTCAATGAAAATCCGAACCTCGTTGCCCTGTCGCGGCGGATACGTTCCATGTTGAGCCCAGAGCCTGGGAGATGCCATTTTGCCCTCCATTTCGTGACGATAGTGAGTACAACCGTTAACCAGAAGAAACGCCGTCATGACGCACAGATACAGGATACAGGTCATGGTGCGCACCCGAAAGGTACTTCCATGGGAATTGCCACCGAGTGAAGATGACCCCAGGTATTGTCGATGACCTTGCTCAGTGAGCCTACAAGTCCGGTATACGCCTTTCATCCAGCACCTCTCTCACTTTTTGCAGGAGGATACTCGGCGAGATAGGTTTTGAGATAAAGTGAAACTTCCTGTCTTCGATGCCTTTGTCGAGGATCACATCTCTCGTGTAGCCGCTCGTAAAGAGCACCTTTATGCCGGGTCTTATTGTGTTTATTTCGTCATAGGCTTCCCGCCCGTTTTTTACGGGCATAATAGAGTCGAAGATGAGAAGGTCTATCCCATCGGTGTTTTTGAACTTTTCTATTGCATCTGCTCCGTCGGTTGCCTCAACGACGTTATATCCATGATGGCGCAGCACCTCCCTGAGCAGGCGCCGTACCACTTCATCATCCTCTGCCACAAGGACGGTCTCATTGCCCCCTTTGACCGGCGCCAGGGCCGACTCTTCCTTTTCGGCTCCCTGGCTCACGACAGGGAGGTAAATATGGAAGGTTGTCCCCACGTGCGGTTCGCTGTACACGGTAATATATCCTTTATGCTGTTTCACAGTCCCGTACACACTGGAGAGACCGAGACCCGTCCCTTTCCCCACTTCCTTGGTGGTGAAGAAAGGGTCAAATATTTTTTCCCTTGTCGCCTCATCCATGCCCATGCCCGTATCGGCGACAGAGAGGAGGGCATATCTGCCCGGCTCACCATACCCGTGGTAACGTTTGAACTCTTCGTCAAATTCCACCGCTTGTGTCTCTATGGTGAGGGTTCCGCCCTTTGGCATGGCATCTCTGGCGTTGGTGGCAAGATTGAAGAGTATCTGGTCGATCTGCGTTGCGTCGGCCATGACGATGATGTCATCGGGAGTAAGGATAGTGCGTACGGCAATATCCTCTATGACAAGTCTTTTCAGCAGTTTTTCTGCCCCTCTGACGATGTCGTTGAGGCTAAGGGGGTTTAAGACTACCGGCCGCTGCCTGCTGAAGGCCAGAAGACTCTGGATGAGTTGAGCGGCCTTCTCGCAACCGGATAGTATCTCATCGACATACGAACGCAAGGGAATATCCTGACCTATGTTCATTTTCAGGAGCGCACCATATCCCATGACGGCCATAAGTATGTTGTTGAAGTCATGGGCGATGCCACCGGTGAGGGTGCCTATGGCCTGCACTTTCTGGGACTGCCGTAGCTGGGATTCGAGGTGCTTCAGTGCCGTGATATCTTCGCAGGTCATCAGGTAATCGCCGGACACGAGCACCGAGGCATTGAAGCTCACGATCTTCTCCGTTCCATTCTTGCATGTCACGGTGAAGACCTTCGCTTTCTGCATTCTGGGTTGGGCTTCCGTCAGGTCCTCAATCCACGCCGATATCACTGTATGTCTGTAGTCCGCATTCGGATAAGCCTTTCTGAACCATGTCCTGCCGTCAGGGACATCGGAGAGATCGAACCCGAACAACTCGGTAAATTTGGGGTTGATATAGGTGAAATGACCATCCTTATCGATGAGGGCCATCCCGAAGGGGGCATTGTCGGAGAGGGTTTTCAGTTTCCCTCTTTCTTTGGAGAGTTCTTGTTCGGCCTCCTTACGTTCGGTTATGTCACGCAGGTAGACGAGGGAGACAGGATCGCCTCGATATCTGGTCCCGATTGCCGACACATCAAGATAGATCGGCGTCCCGTCCTTTTTGATGCCCTTAAATTCGTACCTGGTAGGAACGGATTCATCTCTTTGCCGCCTGATGTTGATATCAGAGACGAATCGAAAATCATCGGGGTGTACGGTTGTGCGATTGGGCTTTCCGATAATCTCGTTGGGGTCGTCATAGCCGAAGATCTCGACAAAACGCTGATTTACATAGACGTGCTCATCTCCCTTCATGATGGCAATACCATCGTTGGAGCTGTCGATTACTACCCGATTGCGCTCCTCGGACTCCTGAAGCTCCCTTTCGACGCGTTTGTGCTCGGTGATGTCCCTGATCGACTCAACGGCGCCCATAGTCCTTCCTTCGGTGCCAAAGACCGGCGATGCGGTGATCGACAGGAATGCGCCTTTTCCCTGGCAGGGCATCGGTACATAAGCCTCTGAAACGAAAGTGCCCCCTTCTCTGGTAACCATGTCATAAAGACTTTTGTTTTTCTCAGTTCCCCCAAGGATCATGTCAATGAGAATGGGCCGTGCCTCGCCATAAAAGGGCACTGCATACGCATAGTCACCTTTTCCGAGGATATCCTCCTTCCTTATCCCCGTCATTGCCTCGATGGCTTTATTCCAGGCGATCACCTTGCTTTCATGGTCTATGACGAAGGTGGCGTCGGGAAGGAACTCGATGATCTCAAAAAGCCGCTGGTGTGCAATACGGTACTTTTCTTCGCTTTTATGGAGGGCAGCCTCTGCCTTGCGCCGCATCATCCGCTGCATGAGGAGAATGAAGATGAGTAACGACTCGATAGCCAAAAAAACGATTATGCCGATGATAAGCCACCCGTGTTGATCCCAGAGCGTCATCTTTTTGTAGGCAACAATGCTGTGAGGGGGCAACGTCTTCTCGCTCATACCCCAACGCTTCATCTGCCGCCAGTCAAACATATACACATTAGGGCCTACGGAGATGGAAAGATCGGCAGGTTTCACGCCATGCAGTATACGGAGGCCCATTTCGGCCGCCTTTTTCCCCTGCTCTTCAATGCTGACCAGGCGGCCGCCGACGATCCCGTACCCGAAATAGGAATCAAAAAGGCTAAAGACAGGCATATTTGCGGTGTTGGAAATAAGGGTTGCCACGTCTCTGGGCAGAAAGGATTTACCGGTACCGTCCTGAAACATGGTGATGTAAAAAATTATGGTATGTGCAGGCAGGTGAGGGACGGCCTTGAGAATCGTTTCCATCGGCACCCCTGTCATATAGGTTATATCGAGCCTCCCCTCATACTCCTTGAATGCCGTTCTCACTGCCGCTTCATAACCTCTGTCGTTCTTGTTTGCCCCTCCCAGGACAAGTACCTTCCGCGTATCCGGTCGTAACGTGAGTGCTGCATCAAGGGTGCCTTTCGGGTCTACCTCCATGAGGACACCGGTCATGTTCGGTTTCAGGGTCTGACCTTCAAGCTGGTATTGCTCTATCGTGCAGAAGACAACAGGAACTTCAGGGAAGAGTCCTTCAATGTGTTTTAGAAGGAAATCGAGAGCGGGCTGCAGCATGACAAAGATCACATCGGGGGCATGTCGTGAATACTTATGGCGTAATAGATCGAGCAGACGCTCGCGGTAATCCTCACCGGGGAATCGAGCCAGATCGAGGTATTCAGTGTACAGGTCCGTGTGAATCGTGTTGTCTGACTCAAGGGTTGAGCGGATGCTTTGATTTACGGTAATACTGTACGGCATAAAGGGTTCAAAAGAGTGGATCAGCAGGATTTTTCTGGTCTGCTTCGGGTTATCGGCCAAAGCGCAAGGAGCGATAACGTGCAGCGCCACCATGATAACCAGCAGTGCACGGGCTAATGGCATTGGGTCAGAAGCGCTCCTTTCCGACGCCCACCGATACTTCCGGGATCTTTTCCGTGTGACGGCAGTAAGGCTTAACGCCCATATTTTCCGGTGATCGTTGCCGAGCCCAGGACCTTTCCCTCCAGGGCCTTCTTAAAGGCGGAGAGCGACGTGTTTGTCCCAAGGTCGAGCTTCTCCACACCCAGGGCATAGAGCGTGAATACGTAAGGATGATCGCCCGTGCCCTTCGGCGGTTCCGGCCCTCCGTAGCCGATATCCCCGAAGGAGTTTTGCAGCTCAACAGATCCCCGGGGCATCTTCTTCGTCGATGCCCCTTCTTCGATGGAGGACGCATTGGCCGGAATATCGATCACGAGCCAGTGTATCCAGTTCCGGGCCACCGGGTGCGGATCGATCATGGAAAGGGCAAACGATTTTGTTCCGTGAGGTGCGTTCCTCCACGCAAGGGATACGGAAATATTTTCCCCACCCGCTCCCGGCATGACGTAGGATATCGGGATTTTTTCTCCATCTTTGAACGAGGCCGATGAAATCTCCATGCCGACTCCTCCTTCCAGGCTGACGTGTACAAGGGCGAATAGAATAACCGAGAAAAACAGAGACGCTATCCGTGAAGATCGCACTGACAACCACCTCCATGACAACCTTGTTCACTCTCTACGAACCTAATTGTACGCCTCCCCCCGGCGGCCCGTCAACTATCCCTCCTGAAAAGTTCGGCCTGCCGTTCACTTATGTATACCGCTTCAAAGACCGGGCGGCGCTATGCGCCCGTAGGGCTCGTTGAAATGCGGGGTCTTCTCTGATAGACTATACGCCTGCGTAAAACCAGGCAAAAATCATGGATCACATTTTTGTAAAAGGCGCCAGGGAGCACAACCTCAAGAACATCGATATCACGCTCCCCAGGAACAAAATGACCGTTATCACGGGGCCCTCCGGCTCGGGCAAGTCGTCTCTCGCCTTCGATACGATCTACGCCGAAGGCCAGCGCAGGTATGTCGAGTCGCTCTCTTCCTATGCGCGTCAATTCCTCGAGCTTCAGGAAAAACCGGATGTCGATTATATAGAGGGACTTTCACCCGCTATCAGCATCGAGCAGAAAAGCATCAGCAAGAACCCCCGGTCCACCGTGGGCACCGTCACCGAGATTTACGATTATCTGAGGCTGCTCTTCGCGCGGCTGGGTCACGTCTATTGTTATGGCTGCGGCAAGGAGATAAAGAGCCAGCATGCGCCCCAGATCGTTGATAGTATCCTCGCCCTGGGAACGGGTGCGCAGCTCACCGTGCTTGCCCCTATCGTGAGAGGGAGAAAGGGCGAGTACCGCAAGGAGATCGACGATCTGAGAAAACAGGGGTTCACCAGGATCAAGCTCAACGGCAAAGTGGTCGATCTGAGCGAGCACATCGTGCTTGAAAAGAACAAAAAGCATGCAATAGACGTGATCGTCGACAGACTTACCATCAGGGAGGGCATCGAAAGGCGCCTTTTCGAAGCGGTCGAGCTGGCGCTCAATAAGGCCGGAGGCATCGTGAAGGTGGAGACGGGCAAGGACACCCTTGTCTTCAGCGAGAAATTTGCTTGCCCGGACTGCGGCATCAGCTACCCGGAGATCACCCCCGCCATGTTTTCCTTCAATAACCCTTACGGCGCCTGCCCCACGTGCTCCGGCCTCGGCGTCAAGGAAAACTTTGACCCGGATCTGATCGTGCCCAACAAGGAGCTCTCTTTGCGGGAGGGCGCCATCATGCCCTGGAGCGACAAGAACCCCCTCGTTTTTATGCCCTTCCTTGAATCTTTGATCAAACATTACAATATAGACATCCGGGCACCTTTCAGGGACCTGCCGCAGGACGTGCAGGATGCGTTGTTCCGCGGGTCGAACGGGGAGCCCATCGAGTTCCAAGTGGAGCACGGCCGGCGTCAACCGATAAAAAAACCTTTCGAAGGCGTGATAAAAGAGCTGGAGAGGGAGTGGAAGCACGCGTCCCCGTGGGAGAAGGAGAAGTTCGAGCGCTACATAAATCTCATCCCATGCCCTACGTGCAAAGGCGCGAGACTGAAAAAGGAAATGCTCTGGGTGCGTTTCGGAGGTCTCGACATCTACCAGGTCACGGAGATGACCGTTGCCGAAAGCTACCGTTTTTTCAAGGAGATCGATCTGGCGGAAAAGGAGCGGGAGATCAGCCGGGCGATCCTGAAGGAAATAGTCTCCCGCCTGAAGTTCCTCGTCGATGTCGGCCTCGACTACATCTCCCTTGAGCGGTCTTCGGCAACCCTGTCGTCCGGAGAATCCCAGCGGATAAGACTGGCGACCCAGATCGGCTCCGGATTAACCGGTGTGCTCTATGTGCTCGACGAGCCAAGCATCGGCCTCCATCAGCGTGATAATGAGCGCCTCCTCGGCACCTTGCAGAAACTGAGAGACCTGGGCAACACGGTTATCGTCGTCGAGCACGATTACGAGACGATCCTTCGCGCCGATTACGTGATCGATTTGGGACCCGGCGCCGGTGAGAACGGGGGAAACCTCACCTTTATGGGAACGCCGGAGGAGCTGAAAAGGGACCCCGCATCGATTACCGGTCTCTACGTGTCCGATAGGCTGAGAATAGAGCAGCCCGAGGCGCGCCGAAAACCACGGGGCGTCATCAGCCTCAAGGGTGTGAGGTCCCACAACCTGAAGAATATCGATGTCGACATACCGCTCGGGGTTCTCACCTGCATTACGGGGGTTTCCGGCTCAGGCAAGAGCTCCCTCGTCATCGATACCCTTTTCCCGTTGTTGAAGCAGAAGCTCTACCGGTCCAGGGAGCGGGCCGGGGTGGCGTCGGGCATCACCGGCTTCGAGGCCATAGACCGGGTCATCGATATCGACCAGTCTCCCATCGGCAGGACTCCGCGTTCGAACCCCGCCACCTATACAGGCATCTTCACCTTCATCAGAGAACTTTTCACCAAGATCCCCGAATCGAGGGTGCGGGGCTACAAAGAGGGCAGGTTCAGTTTCAATGTAAAGGGCGGGCGCTGCGAAACCTGCGCCGGTGAGGGCTTTGTCAAGATCGAGATGCAGTTCCTTCCCGACGTCTACATCGTGTGCGACATGTGCAAGGGGAGAAGGTACAACAGGGATACCCTGGAGATCGAGTACAAGGGGAAGAACATCGCCCAGGTGCTCGAAATGACCGTCACCCAGGCCATGACGTTCTTCGATTCCATACCGCAGGTCAAGAACAGGTTGAAGGTGCTCGACGACGTGGGTCTCGGGTACATCAGGCTGGGCCAGCCGGCCACGACCCTTTCGGGCGGTGAGGCCCAGAGGATCAAGCTCTCGCGGGAGCTGTCAAAAAAAGATACGGGACAGACGCTGTACATCCTTGACGAGCCGACGACGGGTCTCCATTTCGTCGACATCGATAAGCTCCTCTTTGTGCTCAATGAGCTTATCGGGAGAGGGAATACGGTTGTGGTGATAGAACATAACATGGACGTGATCAAGTGTGCCGACTACCTTATAGACTTGGGGCCGGAGGGGGGAGACAAGGGCGGTCAAGTCATTGCCGAAGGTCCGCCCGAAAAGGTGGCCCTCAACCCCGAAAGCCACACAGGGCGGTTTCTCAGACGCTATTTGAACGGAGGGCGGCCATGAAGAAGGTGATTGTCATACCCGCCCGTTACGGCTCCACCCGGCTCCCCGGCAAGCTGCTGCTCGATATCGCGGGCAAACCTATCATCCAGTGGGTGTACGAGCGGGCGTGCGCATCGACCCTGAAAGATCAGGTCCTGATCGCCACGGATGACGAGCGCATAGAAAGACGATGCGCTGCCTTCGGGGCCCTTGCCGTCATGACGGGACCCGACTGCCGAAGCGGCACCGACCGCGTGTACGAAGCGATAAAGAGCATCGACGCCGACGTGATCGTCAACCTTCAGGGTGATGAGCCAGAGATCAGGGGCGACATGATAGACGCGCTGATCCGTGCCGTGGAGCAGGAAAGATTGGACATGGCCACGCTCTGCTCGGTCATCGACGATCCCGGGGACTACGAAAGTCCCCACGTGGTCAAGTCCGTGGTCGACAAGAACGGCTTCGCCCTCTACTTCTCAAGGGCGCCTCTCCCCTTCTTGCAAAAGCCTATCTCCATCCCCCTTTACAAGCACATCGGTATCTACGGCTTCTCCCGCTCTTTCCTCGAAACCTTCGTATCATTGCCCAGGGGACGGCTCGAAGAGGCGGAATCGCTCGAGCAGCTCCGCGCGCTGGAGGCGGGGTACAGGATCAAGGTGCTCGTCACGGAGTATGAAGGGACAGGCATCGATACGGAAGCAGACCTTGAGCGGGCGCGGAAACGCATAAAATAGACTTACGCGGCGGCCCGCACCCCTACGCCTCGATCTTGATCTGTTTCGGTTTTACCTCTTCTTTTTTTGGAAGCTCGACCCGCAAGATGCCGTCCTTGAGGACCGCCTTGATGCTCGACGCGTCTATCGATTTGGTGAGGGTAAAAGACCTGGCGAACACCCCGTATCCCCTTTCCATCCTGTAGTAGCTGTCGGGGTCGATGCCCGCCTCCAGCTTTCTTTCGCCCTTGATCGTCAACTCGTTCTCATGGATCTTTATGTCGATGGTCTCTTTATTCACCTCCGGCACCTCAAGCTTGAGGACGAAGGTATTTCCCGATTCGAAGATGTCGACAGGCGGGGTCCATTCGCTTGACACGAATTCCTCTTTTCTCGTCTTCTCCATGTCCCGATACATCTTGTCAAGCCTTTCCTGCAAAGTCAACAACTCCCTGAATGGATCCCATCTGGTCACCGCCATGAGCACACCTCCCCGGAATTTATTATAGTATAATGTTCGGCGAGCGTCTCTTCAAGACCTTCTTTACGCTTGTGGGCCGATCCTCCCGAAAACCCCTCCCATGCTCGCAAACCTCCCGCGCAATCAAAGCGGCCTAGACGAGGGAGAATACGATCCTTCCCTCTCGCATCTCCCTGCGCACACATCTCTGCCCCTCAAGGTATTTCAGATGGGCAAAAGCCTCGCCCGTTGCCAGAAGTTTGTGCAGGTCGGGCACCGAGCCCCAGGAGTCGGAATCGACCACATTCCAGGTTATCGCGGATGCCACCTCGTAGACGCTCTTGCCGCCGTCTTCCAGTTCTGCCGTGATCTCGGAAGCCCTCGCCCGATGGTGCTCCTTCAACTCGTCGATCCTCTCGCGAAAGCCGGTGAAGGGGTCACGATGCCCGGGCAGGACAAGCCGGACATCCAGGGGATAAATACTGTCGAGGCTTTTCAGGTAGTCACGAAGGGGATCGTCCGTATCAGACCGTGCCTGGACTCCCGGCGTTATCTCGCAAAGGAGGTGGTCTCCCGCGAGGAGCAGCCGTTTCTCCGGCTCGTAAAGGCAGGTGTGGCCTTGACTGTGGCCCGGCGTCGTGACGCAGCGAAACCGATAATCCCCGACGCTCAGCGTTTCCCCGTCTCTCACGAACCGGAAGGGCCGAACCTGCTCGATTTTCGATTGCCCCGTCACCTCCGGCGGGAGAATTTCCCTCAGGTCGCTTTCCGGGAAGCCGGTCAACCTTACGAAGTTCTGAAAATCGGCAAACATTGCCCCCGATCTCACGCTTTCGATCACCTCGGCTTCCCGCCTGTCGATATAAATGACCGAACCTTCCCGTACCAGTCGGGAAACCAGGGCGCAGTGATCGGGATGGGAATGAGTAATGAAGAAATCGCTCTTGGCCGTATCGACGTCGATCCGGCGCAAGCCCTCGTCCATTGCCTGCATGCAGGGATCGAGGTTCATCCCGGTGTCGATGATCAGGTTGCGCTCCCGACCCTTGAGCACATAGGTATTGACCGACGCGAGGAGGGTATCGGGCAGGGGAATTGGAATCCTGTAAAGGTGGGGTGCGATTTCTTCGACCATCGGTTCACCGTCTCGCCGTTCTTTCATTGTATACAAATATACCACCTGTCCGGCCTGGAGGCAAGAGATGCGGCTGTTAACGGGGTGACGTCCAACCAGACTATAACGGGGGATCGCGAAGGAGCGGAACCCTGAGAGCACACGGATAAACGGGACCACCTCCCGCAGGTCCTATTTGTAAGCGTCTCCTCGTGGCAGGATCGCAATTACTTCAACGGTCGGCCCTTGCTTTTCTTCTTGCACAACTCGGCTTGAAATGATAATTAGTGAAGAAGTCGGAGAGCCTGCGCGATGCAGCGTTTCCCGGCGCGGAGGATGAGGGTTGCTGAGGAACTACGCCCCCCTCGCCCCTGTCCACCTGCTCATGAACGGAGGTCTCTGTCGTATGGGTAAAGATAAAGGCCCGGTGACGACGGCAATAAGGGTACTCAGGGACAACAATGTTGCCTTTACGGAACACACGTACGTATATGTGGACCGGGGAGGGACCGCGGAAGGATCGCGGCAGCTCGGCTTTGACGAACACTCCCTGGTGAAAACGCTTATCATGGAAGATGAGCTTAAGAGGCCATTCATCGTGCTTATGCACGGAGACAAGGAGGTCTCCACCAAAGAGCTTGCCAGAGTAATGGGAGTGAAACGGATAACACCCTGTACCGCCGTGACAGCGCAGAAACACTCGGGTTACATGGTTGGCGGCACCTCGCCCTTCGGAACACGCAAGACGATGCCTGTCTATATGGAGAAGACCATACTGGATCTTCCAAAAATATACATAAATGGCGGTAAGCGCGGGTACCTGGTGGGGATCGACCCGAAGGACCTGCAAAGGGTGCTCGATCCGATTCTCGTAGCAGTGGCGATCTGAATGGACCTGTCGCCCCGCCGGGCGGCCCGGTGTTGCTGAAAGTGAAGTTGTCCTCGGTCAACGGGCCGACCCCGTGACGTCGGGTGCCCCGCAATAGCGAAAAACGTGCAGACGGTTCGTGGAAGTGATATCCTTAGAGATGCAAGGGAGGCAGCGGCGATTATGCCGTCATCGATGAATAAAGACCAGCTCAAGGATGTGATAAAGACAGCCCTTGTGAAAGTTTTGGAGGAACGGCAAGACCTGTTTCAGGAGGCAATCGAAGCGGCAGGCGAAGACATAGCGCTTACCCGCGCCATCAAAGAAGGCGAGAAAACCAAACCGGTCCAAAGAGGAGAGGTTTTCAAGATTCTCGAGGGTAAGGCGTGAAGGTTGAGTTCAGAACCAGATTTTTGAAAGATATTGCCGCATAACGTCATGCATCGGTTTTTCCAAAACTACTTGCGAGGGCAACCATGAACGATTTTCCGGAATTCGACACGTTTCAGGACTACCGGGGGAAAGATATCAAGTTCAAGTACGACCTGAATGACGCCGGCCATATCTTTGCCCTGAGAGCGAGGGAAGTGACAAAGAGCAAGTACCCGAGGGAATTTTGTGCTTATGATACAGTAAGCCCGGTCAACGCTTTGCTGAAAATGAGGCATAATATCCGGCAGGAGTTGAATACCCGGTACTTCAGGGAGGAGAAAGGCCGACCCTTTGATTTTCTCAACTTCGACCACTTTCGTGGGAACATAACTATGGATACAGAGGCCCAGGAAGCATGTCTGGTGGTTGACGGGAAAAAGATGAGCATGGGCGATTTGGAGCGGGTGCTATCGACTTACGAAGGGCACCAGATAGAAATCCGGATAACGGAAGAGTGAGAAGATGATCGTGAGGTTCGGTAACGCTTTGGCCAAAAAGACCGGCGAGGCCGGGCTGTCTACCCGTCCGGCCCACACCAATCCATTGGCCGACTGGTCGGCCCGCCTTTTTACCGCGAGGCGCTTCCAGTACATCCTTATCTCAAACACGGCCACTCTGTACTCCATGGTTCTTTTCGGGAGAGGCGTCACCGACAGCGGAGAGCTCGTAGACCGAATGACCTGGGTCATACGGGAAGTGATGGAGCACGACGGCCTCGGCCGGGCTTATGAAGAGTACGTCGTGCCCGAGACCGGACTATTCACGCTCGCCAAGGCGCTCAACCGCTCCGTCACCGGTTCCATGAACGATCTCGTCTTTCAGGCAAAAGTGTGTCTGGATGACGACATTTCGCCGTATGACGTCTCCTTTCTCCTCAACGAATTGCCGATGTCCTGCCTTAAGTACCGCAATCCACTGGAGGCGTTCCGGCTCCTTGTTTCCACGCAGGTTCAGTAAGCAACAGAGGCCCAATAACCAGCAATCAAGGAATGGAGAAAAGGATATTCGGCGCCAAAATAGTTCTTGAAACACTGTTCTCATTCGGCTACTACCTCGATGAGCTTTGGTAAAGGAGTGCGCGATGATAAGACCGGACCGCATCACCCAGCAGCCGGATATGATGGGGGGCAAGCCATGCATGCGCGGAATGCGCGTCACCGTCGGCATGATCGTGGGACAGATCGGGGCGGGCCATTCCATTGAGGAAGTATTGACGGACTATCGTTATCTGGAACGTGAGGACATTTTGCAGGCTTTACGCTATACGGCATGGCGGGCGGAAGAACGCGAGGTCCTGCCGGCCAACGCATGACGCGTTTGATAGGAGAAGGGGGCATTGATTTAGGAACATTGGGAACCGACGTACCTAACGTTCCTCTAGGTGGCTATGCTGCCGAATAAACGTCTGCCGGCAACTTCTTGAGGCTCAGCTCTTTGAGTTGAACTTTCTTGCTGGCGTTGTCGATGTCTATACCTACCAAATTGCCCTCGGCATCATAATCAAGCACGACCCCCTCGGAAACTTCTCGGCTTTCCGCGCTTGGCTTCTCAGAAAGATCAATGTAAAGTGAATCGGTATCCGGGTAGTAGTTCAGTTTCATGGCTTAAACCCCCGATCTGGAAAGGCATTGTGAATCGTTTTCTTGTCGCTAAGAGTGATCACCCGTACAATTCGGCCCTCAAGTTCGGTAACGGCACCCCAGAACCGAAAACGATTATGCTCCTGAGGTTCGACCCTCAAGGGGTTCTCAATTATGCGGATGCACCATTCTTTTTTCAGGTAAGACCGTTTTCTCATAACCTCGTTCTCGAAGTAATCGGTAAAGCGGTAGTCTTCAAAGATCATAACAATGCCTATTATATGACATTTCAGCTTTTGTTTGTATATAGACCGCATGCGGGTTTACTTCTTTGCCGGCAATTCACAACTATTCTATGTTAGCGAAGTTTCAAAACCGCACTGTCTAAAGATCAAAACCGCATTCCTTTCAAGGCGGCAGTTTGCACCTTCTGAGTGCTCACCAGCTTTCCGTTGTGCCAGAACCTGATCTCCGTCAGCCCCGTCTCTGGATCGGGGACCATCCTCAAATCGACCGGTTTGTATGGATCGACGCCTGGCACCTTGAGCTCGATGCCGTTGATGGATACCTTGCGGTAGGCGTTTGTGGTTCGCGTGCCTCTTAGGGCAAAAACGTCTTTTGTGGATTCGCAAGGGAAGGGAAGCTTGAATGGGCGAAAGAGCGTCTTGCCCTCCTCTATGGCCCTCTCAAGGCGCATACGAGGGATCTCTCCGGTGGTGCTGTGGACCTGGCGTTCATTGTAGCGCTTAACCTCGTAGGAGAGTATCTCCCGTACTTGTGCGATGGCTGTTATGTTCTCCCGAGCACAGGTCCTTACGATCCTATCCTGCAGCCATCGGTAGGGCCTCTCGATTTTCCCTTTGGCCTGCGGAGAGAGCGCGTAGGTCACCTTCACCCGCAGTTCCTGCAATACCTGTTTCCACTGCGGGTCTTTCTCATCCGTTCGCGCATAGTGCTTCGTCCATATCGTATCCCTCTTCTCGAGAAAGCGGAACATGGAATGATTGTCGACATAATAGGAAAGAGGCAGTCCATAGCGGGTGCACACGCTTTCAAGGGCCATGATGTGCGCCCAGCTTGATTCCCTTTCCGTAACCTCCGCATAGAACAGATACCTGCTGTAGTCGTCGAGGCTCGTGATCAGGTAGAACTTTTCGGCAATATAGGGGGACCATCGATGGTACGAGGAGTCGTGCTGGATGAGCTCTCCCGCATGGTGGGTGATCACCTCCCGGTCGTGGATGGCCTTATCCGGTTTTGCGATGTAATAGCCGTTTTTTTTGCCCTGTCGATGATTGCTGGAAGGGAGACCTTCTCCTGGTAGCGCTCCCTCAGCTGATCCTGAATATAGCTGTAGTTGTAAAACCGGATGGGGATTGAAGGATCTTCTATCAAGGCTTTTTCCTTCTCAAATTCCTGGAGGATATGGGCATGGACTCTCTCGTCGAGTTGCCTGTTTGTGCCGTTCCTCCGATACCCAATGCTGAAGCCCTCTGGATCGCTCCTGTACTTCTGCGCCCATTCGAAGAATTGACGCCGCTTCAGGCTCAACAGCTCCATAGCGTGCGTAGCGCTCAGCTCTCGCGCCAGGTATTTCTCCATTATCATCTTCGCCTGCTCATCGCTCAGCCTTTTGTGAATTTGCTCGCCCATCGCGCCCTCCTCAGTTTTCTTTAGGAGGCATTCTAACACGGAGTGCGGTTTTGAAACTTAAATCCTCTAAAAGCAGTGCGGTTTTGATTCTTAACTGGCATTCACAACTATTCTATTGCGTGATCGGCCTTATCGTGATAAAAGGGATAAGACGAGCACATGCCTCTCACAAAAAATAAGGCTTACCTCATGACAGCACAGTCGGCCCGTTGGTTGAGCGGCCCGGCGCTTTCGGCCGCAACGGGTCCGGACAACAAGCGAGGTGCGATCGAGGCGCTTCTCGCCCTGAATAACTACTACAGAGAAAATCCCTGGCCGGCCCCTTTCGATGCCACCGCACATAGGCTCCATTTAGGCGATGCCCGCGCGTTATCATGGATACCCGATGAAAGCGTCCATCTCGTCGTAACGTCTCCCCCCTACTGGACGTTGAAACAATACCAACCCCACGAGCTGCAAATGGGGGCCATTGAGGACTACGAAGTCTTTCTTGACGAGCTTGACAAGGTATGGGCGGAATGCAGGCGTGTTCTCGTCCCGGGAGGGCGCGTGTGTTGCGTCGTCGGAGACGTATGTATCCCGCGCCGCAAGGGGGGCAGGCACTACATAGTGCCTTTGCACGCCGACATAGAGGTGAGGGCCCGGAAGAACGGCCTCGACTGTCTGAGGAAGATGTCCCGTCCGTCCCTTCTCCATTTTGTGGTTGACTCGAAACAGGCAAGATTGGTATAAGAGCTCTTAGATGAGGGCCTTCGTCAATCACACCGCTGAGAGCATAGTGACGTCCAGCCTGCACTAAAGGGGGTTTCGTGTGTTCGACTTATTCAAAATCGGTGTTTACATTCTCCTTTTTGTGCCAGGATACATTTTTGTTCAGACAAAAGATCACCATTTGCTCAGGGAAAAGAAACCTCAGTTCGAGAAAACGCTTGAAATAGTCCTGTGGACGGCTATTATTTGGGTGGTGGCCTTCTCTGTTCCGAGCTGGTCATGGTGCACGGGTTCCAGGGACGCGATATGCTCCGTAATTAACGGCAGCATTGCCAAAAAGGACGGCCTCGCCTATTTGCCGGTTGAAATAATGAGGCATGGCAGATCTTCGGGCCTCTTATTTCTTTGCGTCTGCTTTTGGTCTTTTTTCATGAGTAATATATGGGGTTGGGCCCGAAAGAAGACTTGGATCGACAGTTACGTAAAGTTTATCACTGGCAGAGATTGGTATCCTTCAGTGGTATTTAGGTTTTTTAGCGAGAACATCGATAAGGCGGTGCAGGTCAGCGTCAACGGTACGAAATACATAGGAATATTGTTCAGCGCTCCCGATACAAAAGAGGACAAATACATTATCATTACGAATCCACACCAAATAGTGTCGAATGAGAACGGAGAGTTCAGCCTGGAAAAACTCGAACTGGTTGACTTTATGGCAATTAAGTTTAATAATATTGACGAGATAAGGGCATTCAGTGAAGAGTTATTGATGGAGAAGGTGCAAGAACAGGAGGAGGTTTCATATGCCAAAGACCAATGATAGCCTTTCCAGCAAGCGTGTAAGCCGCCTCGACGAGTCGTTTTCATCTCGGGCGCTCCAAAAGAATATGAGCGGACGGACGGACGTCGAAATAGATACATCGGCTATAACGGTTTCTCGCACTGGCAATATCGGGCGTCGAGTGAGCGGGACAACCGAGCAAACGCCTACGACCCGTCCGGGTACAGCCGGGGTGGATAATGCCGCTCATGGTACCCGTCATACAGGAACAACTGGAAAGAAAGGCTGATAATCTGGTTCGAAGACCCCTTAGGCACTGATAAGGGGAACCCGAAGGGGCGGCCCGGCGAGTGATTGAATTATTTAGGATGTCCGCCCACCTATGCTATCTGTTGACGGAGCACGAGCGTTTGAAACTATAGGTCTAAAGAAACCGGTGAACAAGGCGCTCAACCGGATCGTTGCCCTTTCTGGCCACTCCCGGTTAGCTCTGTCTCGTAGCAGTGATTGAAGAACGCGGCATAGAGAGACCGGCAGAAATGATCTTCCGTTTTCATTCCGCCCTTCGCGAACTTACCGGTCGTCGAGGCATAAGAAATGATGTGAGCAGGTATGAAACCATCGCGCTCGGGCTTGTGGACCCACGGCCGGATACTTTAGGCAGACTTCTTGAAAGCTTTCCAACGGCAGACAGTCCGTTAAAGATCGACAATTTCTTCAAGACAATCTACGCCTGTTATGATGAGAGATATGTCTACGGGGCCCCCGACCTCAAATCGATCACCCTTCGTGATGCATGGTCCGTGGCATCTCCCGTTTTTGACCCAAAGTTAACCCAAAGCTGTCAGATACCAGAACTCGATTATTCGCCGAGACTCTCGGAACCATAGCCGCCGAATCTTTGGATGGGCGATAGGGACTTGAAATGCTGAAATGTGATGAGCAGTACATGGATGCAATGACCGGGCGGACGAGACGGGGGAATAACGGAATTAATGGAACTACGCTGCCCAAAGTGCTCACTTCTTGGTTTTTAGGAAAGATATGGAAATCATCTCACCCGTCATATCAACTATCGCCCTTATTGTCTCGCTGATTACAGCGTGGTTCACGATTTTTCGCCGTGGTTCGGTACGCAGCACGCACCCTTCTTTTGTTGCGTTTCGGTATGATTTTGTGGACAAGCCGGTTGTGCAGGCCAAGGTATTTTTACGCGCCTTGATTTTTTCCACGGGAAAGAGGGGATTGGTCATAGAAAGCCTCTTCCTTCGTGTCAGTTAGGGGACGCGTTTTGAGGAGTTTTCTTTCTGGGGATATGGCGAAAAAGATCTTGTACGTGGCAGCGGCATTTTCGTGCCCGAGACTGGTGTCGTAACCAATCACCATTTCAATCCCCTGCATACTGAAAACCTGTTTAGGTTCTCACATGGTACGTATAGACTGGAACTGGTTGCCAAACTTGTTGCAAGGGAACGACTGGTCTCCCTCTGGACTATAGAATTAAACGTTCCAGCTGGCACTTTTGACACCAGCATAGCACGCGAAACCGTAGTATTCTTTAATTGGTCACCGGAGGAACAACGGTATGTTTCTTCAGTTGAAAAGCGCTCAGGTTTTACGAATGCCTTTTCTGACCCTACTGAAAGCTAATGACGTGCGCTGTGTTCCGCCGCCGCGCCCGCTATCGGTGATAGACAAGAGAATAGACGATAGCAACGCCGATAGCAGACATCGAAGCGGGCGACCTAATGGTCGGCCACTTCGACCACACTCCTTCGGGCAGCCCCATCCCCATCGTTCAGCGCCACCCGGTGCCTATGGAATGGGGCAACTATGAACCGACTATCGGGCCGAGACAAAGAAGCCGCCATCATTAGGCAAGCTAACCGCGCCGCAGCCGTTGGACGTTTAATGCTTGGCGAGATGCGGCATTGGGCCGAGTTCTTAGAGGCTGATCAAATTGATCTGACCAGCCTCCCGCGTCGACAACTAAAATCTGGCAAGGCCGACATAAAAAGATGTCTTTCCGCGAAGTTGCAAAACTTCTGTGAGTCAAATTTTAAAGGTATGACCCAGCAGAGGCTCTCTGAGATGTATGAAGATATCAAAGCATTTAGAGGCATGGAAATGCCGTTATCAGAATTCGAACGGCGTTTCGCTCCGGTTCGTAAGAAAGTCCTGAAAGGCAATCCGGCCCATCTTACTGTTTCCATATCGTTATGGGGTCTGCAGTTCAGGATTCCAGAGGAGGAACTTGCCAAAGATATTATGGAAGCAGCCAACCTCGGTGCTAACGCACAGGAACAACTTAAACGCTTTGAGAGCAGGACTCAGGTCGAGTTGCTGGGGGACCGTAACACAATAGGTTCTTTGTTCAGACAGAAAATGTTTGCTGCCCGCTCCGGCGTGATAGCCTGTTTCAACTTGCTGGAGGCCTACCTTAACGGCATCGCCTGGGACTTTCTCAGCACGGCAGACCCCACCCTTTTATCAAACCGGAGTAAAAAGCTGTTAGAGGATTCAGCGTCGGCATCAATACGCGAGAAGCTTCAGAAATACCCTGAAATTATAGCCGGGACCTCGCCTTGGAGTGCGGACGACCCCGATTTAGCGGCATTTCTTGAGGTTGTAAAACCCTTCCGGGATTCTTTGGTTCATCCGTCACCTTTTCTCGCGCCGGAGAAGTTTGGAGGGTACGATAAGCTGCGATTGTTGTACAGAATAGACAAGGATACAGCGGAATTGGCTGCCTGGATCACCGCAAGGCTGGTGGTCAGAATCCATAAGCACATTAAGGGCAATGCGGCCATGCCCCCGTGGTTGGAAGAACTGTGCGATAGGACAAGGATGGAAGATGAAGCATAGCCAGCGAGGGGGTGCACTGGTTTGCCGATAAATGCCGCTCCGGGTAAACTTATTGTTGTGCGGGAACTGGAATGGATACTTTGACTCAAATATTCTGCAAAATTATCCGACAGCGGTCCGCCGAGAATCGACGGGCAATCGAACTGATGAGTGTCGATTTAGGCGGCCCACTGAGTCCTGCGTTCTCCGTTCTTCGGCAGGAACTCGACTCTATGGTTCGTGCTGTTTTTCTGTTATCAATAAACGATCTATCCGAAAGACGGCGGCTAATCCAAGCAACGCTGGATGGGCGGAAGTGGCGCGTTGTGACAGTGAAAGGTAAATGGCGAGACGTGACAGATCGTGAGATGGTTGATCTTTCTCAGCTTTTACAGGGATGGACACGGTCTGTGTATAAGTTCGGATGTGCCTTCATTCATTTGTCGAACCTCCACAATCATCTGTCGGTCGATCCCTTTAGAAAGTTGTCCGAAACCGAAAGACAAGACATTCTTACTCATATGCGATATTACCACGGTGGGCCAGCGTCTGACGACCTAACAATGGATACATTTGTTAAATATATTCCGGCTGTGTTTGACAAAATTGCAGGGAATTTGGAATGCTACGTCAAAGACCTTGAAGGGGACCAAAAGCTGGAGTACAAGAAATAGCCGCACCTGACGCGACGGAACAGCACGCCACGCCGGTGACCATCATGTTGTCAGAGAATCGATAGGAGGGTATGAAAAGGATATTGGAAGGCGATGCACTTGAGCAAAGAGCCAAAGAACTCGGTGTTGATATTCAGGGAGAGGCGATTACTCAAAGCTCGTCTGGAAGGCACAAACGGGCCAGTGATTATGAGCTTCAGAAACGCGTAATTGAAGCGGAACGATCAATTCGCGAATCCAGACTGTGGAAGCTTGCGCTCATATCCGCCATTGCCTCCATGGCAAGTGCTGCGGCTGCATTGTTGGCCGTGCTATGCAGATTGAGATAGAGGACTGAGTCAGGTCGTTTATCGCAGCCGGAGAGATTTTTCGATGGATGGGGCGGAAGCCGGGGTGTCGTCCGGGCCGGCGTACTTGGTCCGTACATGAGGACCCGGACACGCCCCGGCGACCGCGCCAGGCGCAAAAAGCGCCCGGCCGGGAAAGGACCCTTCCGCTTGCAAAACTGGGCCGATAGCCCTATCATATTCCCATGGACCCCCTCCTCGAATTCGCCTTAAATGTGGCTTTTGAATCCGAGAGCATACAGAAAAGACACTATCAGGAGAGCCACTCGATCTTCCACAAGGGGCGGTGGGGGCTCCATGTTCATGAACATGAAAAAAGAGTATGATTTCTCAAAGGGTGAGAGGGGCAAGTTCTATCGTCCGGATATGAAGCTGAACATTCCCATTTACCTTGATGAGGAGGTTTCAGCCTTTGTAGAGAAAATTGCTTCGAAGAAGAGCATTGATCGATCCTCAGTGGTGAACGAGCTTCTCAGGGGAGATATAAAGATCGCCAAGGCAATGGAGTAAAGATCGGCACGTTGAGGCCGGAGGGAATTTCGATGGATTTCGCCGTGATCGAGGGGGCGCGAGCCGGAGCATAAGAGGATGGGGGACACTCCTCTCGCCCTCTTGCTTTCGGAGGGGTGTCCCCCTTCGATTGTTCGACCCGGACACGCCCCGGCTTCCGCCCCAGGCGCGAAATTAACCCGGCCGCCTATCCCGCGCTTGCAATATAGACCCATTATTCATAAGATATAGCCCATGGACCCCCTACTCGAATTCGCGGTAGACCTGGCTTTTGAGTCCGGCAAGATACAGAAAAAGCACTATCGGGAGAACCACTCGATCTTCCACAAGGGCGAGATCAACATCGTTACCGAGGCGGACCTGGAATGTCAGGAGCGGATCATGAGCCTCATTGCCGCGCGCTTTCCGGAAGACTATATCATCGCCGAGGAGAAGGAGAATGTGTACGAGGGGCGTAGGAACAAGTGGATTATCGATCCCATCGACGGGACGACGAACTACGCCCACGGATACCCCTTCTTTTGCACGTCCGTGGCCTATGAGGTGGGAGGACAGATAGTCTGCGGCGTTGTCTACAACCCCATATTCGACGAGCTGTTCTTTGCAAGGGCAGGTGAGGGGTCTTACCTGAACGGAGAAAGGCTCAAGGTGTCGGGGGTCGGCGCCCTGAAGCAATCCCTGCTCGTCACGGGGTTTCCTTACGACCTCGCGACGAGCAGGGCGAACAACATCGATCATTTCGTCTCGTTTCTCTACGAGGCGCAGGCAGTGAGACGGGACGGGTCCGCGGCGCTCAACCTTTCTTATGTGGCCGCCGGCCGGTTCGACGGGTTCTGGGAGCTGAAGCTGAGTCCGTGGGATACGGCGGCGGGCGCGCTCATACTGACGGAGGCGGGCGGCACGATCACCGATTTCGCGGGAAGACCGTTCGATATATACGCCGGGCAGGTAGTTGCGTCCAACGACCTGATCCATGGGGACATGCTGCGGGTCCTCGGGGAGCGGCATGAACGTTCGCGGACTACATGACGTAGGGGGTGCCGCGCGACAGGGCCCGATATATTTGTCGCAGGCAACGGGACTATGAAGAAGGGCAAAACCCCGGATAGCAAGCTTGGCGAGTGTGAGATTCAGCTTGAGGATGCAAGGGGCCTGGCATCCGACAGGGAGAAGCTCCTCCTTGCCAACGTCAAGGAGCTGGACGAGGTTTACGGCACTCTGCGGGAAAAAATCCGGGAGCTAGAGGAGAGGGATGCGAGGATCAGGAGCCTCGACGAGGTGCTGACCCGCGCCAACCGTCTCTCTTCCCTCGGCGAGCTGGCAGCCTCTATCGCGCACGAGATAAAGAACCCCCTTATTTCCATCCAGGGCTTTGCGAAGCGGATCGAGGGCGCCTCCGATCCGGAGAAGATACGGGGCTACGCGGGCTTCATCGAAAAGGAGTCGCAGAGGCTGTCGGCCGTATTGGTGCGCCTGCTCGATTACTCCAATATGTCGGCGCCGGAAATGGAGCGCCTCGACCTGAACGCCATCGTAGACGATACGGTGCTCTTCACCGAGCACCACCTGACCAGGTTCAAGCATATCGACCTTACCTTGGAAAAAGAGGAAAACTTGCCGCCGGTCCAGGCGGACAAGATCCACCTGCAGCAGGCTTTGCTCAATATCATGATGAATGCGGCCCAGGCGATGCCGGAGGGAGGGCCGCTCATCATACGCACAGGGGTAAGGCCGCCCGATTATGTCTGGCTCTCCGTGACGGATGAAGGCGTGGGCATAGAGCCCGAGAACCTCGGGAAGATCTTCGATCCTTTCTTCACCACAAAGGAGAGAGGGGTTGGAACGGGTCTGGGGCTTTCCCTCACGAAGAAACTGGTGGAAGCGAACGGGGGCCGGATCGAGGTGGAGAGCGTCAAGGGCCGGGGCAGCACATTCCGCATCCTCCTTCCCCACGCGACCGAGACTGCGTAATGGTTTTTTTGGGATACCCCGGTGCGTTTATGCTATAATAAAGCAACGTTTTTTTGACCGTGATAGATCACATTAGGGTGTCGACCGATGAGATTTAGCGTCCTCGAAACGGATATGGGTGCGTTTTTGCTTTTTGCCCGCGAAAACCATCTCTCGCGTCTCGACCTGGTTGCCTCGGGTGGGGCCGACGCGCGGAAACAGGCTATAGCCGAATTTCCGGACGCCGTGGAGGAGCCCCTTCTTTTCGAAGCTGCGAGCCGCCTCCTGCGCCGCTATCTCGGCGGCGAGCGCGTCGAGTTCGATATCCCCGTCGATCTCCACGGGTTGAGGCCGTTCACGAGCCTGGTGCTCACGGAAATCAGGCATATCCCCTATGGCGGGCTCGCGTCATACGGAACGGTCGCCCGGCGTGTGGGCTACCCCAAGGCGGCAAGGGCAGTGGGCCGGGCGCTCGCAACTAACCCGATCCCCATTGTCATCCCCTGTCATCGCATTATCAGGGGCGATGGTTCCCTCGGCGGCTTCGGCATGGGGCTTGACATGAAGGTAAGACTTTTGTCGATAGAGGGTGTGGACGCACATGCGTGGAGGGGGCAGACGGCTTCCCTATAGTACGGTGAATTACGGAAAGGTTGGCCTATGAGAGAATGGTTTGTGGTGAACACGAAGCCGAAGAACGAGAACCGCGCGTCCCATAACCTTTCCAGCGGCGGCTACGAGGTGCTGAATCCGAAGCTCAAGGTGAGAAAGTACCGGGAAGACCACTTCGCGGAGGTCGTCGAGGCAATGTTCCCCAACTATATATTCGCGAAATTTCACGCCGTAGACGACTACCACATGGTGAAATACGCGAGGGGCGTGAACAGGATCATCACTTTCGGCGGAAAGATGGTCCCCCTCCAGGAAGAGTTTATCGACTTCATCAGGGGTAAGCTCGTGAACGGCGTGGCGCATATCGACAAGAAGAGGTTCAAGAAAGGGGAGAAAGTCTTTATCAAGGACGGGCCTTTTAAAGGACTCGGCGGGATCTTCGAAAGAGGAGCTCGAAGGAGAAGAAAGAGCCATGATCCTTCTCGAAGGCATCAATTTCTATGCGAAGATGGTTATAGACAGCGACCTGATCGCGGCCCCGTGACAATTTTGGGAAAAAGGAGACGCTCATGAACATTGTGCGGGGAGGGTTCGTTCTCTTTGCGATAGTGCTCGCTTTTGCCGTCCCGGGCCATGCATTTAAAGAGGATGGTCAAAGCTGCGCCAAATGCCACACCCTTTCGGAAAAGGAGATGGCAGGTATTTTGGAGAAGGGCAACGTACCCGTCGGCAAGGTAGTGAGTATCGGGATGAGTCCCATAAAGGGGCTATGGGAAGTCGTTGTCGAAAATAAGGGCCGCCGTTTCATCGTCTATATGGATTTCGCCAAGAGATACATCAGCCCCGGCCCCTTTATCGATTACGCCGCCAGGATCGACATCACCAAGGAGAAGACCGAGTCGCTCAATAAGATCGGCGTGCAGGGGCTTTCCCTTGAGCGTGCGCTCATAATCGGAAAGGCCGATGCCCCCGCACGAGTCATTGTCTTCAGCGACCCTGCCTGCCATTTCTGCGCGAAGCTCCATGGGGAAATGAAGACAGTCGCCGCAAAACGGCCGGATATCGTCTTCTACCTGAAAGTGTTCACCATGGTGAGCCGCGACCCGAAGGTGGCGAAGAGCATCGTCTGCAGTAAGTCCCTCGCCATGCTGGAAGACGCATTTGCGAAAAAGCCGGTGGCGGAACAGGATTGCGCGTCGAAAGAGATAGACGACAACATGCGATTTGCGGAAGAACACGGCATCAATGCAGCCCCCGCCCTGATCTTTCCGGACGGCACACTGCAACTGGGCTATTCGGACGCGGCCGGCCTGGAGAAAAAGATCGACGAGGCGATGAAGAATAGGAAGAAAGAGACCCCTGGTCATTGACGGCCACGGCGCGCCCGTGTTATACTGATCCAAGACTACCACGGGAGGAGACAGTTTGAGGAAAAACAAATCCGCAATAAAGAGGACGGTGCAGGCGGAAAAAAGGCGCCTACGGAATTCGCACGTAAAATCGACTATGAAGACATATATAAAGAAGGCGTTGTCCGCCATCGGCGAGAAGGACGGCACACACGTCGAGGCTGCAACCAAGACGGCCATCGCCTACCTCGACAAGGCTTCGTCCAAAGGCGTGATCCACAGGAACCAGGCTGCTCGAAGGGTTTCCAGACTGGCCAAGAAGGCCCATAAGGCCCTTGCGGAAGCCTAACTTTTTTCAGTGAGAAGGTGTTGGGGACGGCGCAAGGCCGTCCCCATTTTGCTTATGCACTCCGACGCACCTGCCCACCGAGCCGGGCTCGCATGTTTTCCCATCAGGCCATAAGACACCGGAGAGATCGGCCCCATCCAGGACCGCCTTGTACAGTTTGGCCTCAAGCAGCCGGGCGCCGCTAAGATTGGCGCCGGTAAGGTTCGCCATATAGAGTTTCGCCCCCGTGAGGTCGGCCCCCGTGAGGTTTGCGCCTGAGAGGTTCGCCTGGCCGAGCTGTACCCCCGCAAGGTTTGCCCGTGCAAGGTTTGCCTTACTCAGGTCTGCATAGGCGAGGTTTATGCCCGTCAGGTTCGCATCGCTCAAATCACAGCCGGGACATCGGTATATAGCCCTGACCCTCTCCAGGTCGGCCTGTTTAAAGGCGTGGGAGGCGCCGGATACCAGGCACCACGCGAGGAGCGCGCATAGAGCCGTGCGGCATAACGCTAGCATGGTGACACATCGGGCCTGCCGCCGGAGAGGCAAGAGCGGAGCCTGCGGCGGAGACCCTCCTTTTTCGTCCTGCCGTCGATGAAGTCCCAGGGGAAAAGCTCATCGGCCCGCCTCTCTCTTGTCGCGTAAAACTCAAGGTTAAGAGGACTTTCTCTCATGATGCGCCCAAGGGTCTCCCCTTGGCTACACCGCACGATCACGTCCCTAAGCCTTCTATCTCCCCGGGCAAATACCGCCTGAAGAAAACTGTATTTGATCGATTCGTGGGTGAAGTGCGTGTTGGCAACTTTTCCCAGCCCCTTCTTGAGGATGGCCATCTTCTCCTTCAGCGCCTTCATCTCATCCATGGCGAGCCACTGAAAAGGGGTGGCGGCTTTGGGCACGAAGGGGCTCGCATGGACCGTGATAGTGCCGATCCTGCCCTTCTTGCTGCCTTTTTTGATAAGGAGGTGGAGGATATGTTTCACCAGGTCTACTATGGCGTCCACGTCCTCCCGGCTCTCGCCCGGCAGGCCGACCATGAAGTAGAACTTGAAGTGGAAGGAGGCCATTTCGGCTATCGCCTCGACCCGGTCGGCGATATCCGCATCCGACACAGGCTTGCCGATGGACCTCCGGAGGCGTTCGGTCCCCGCTTCGATGCCGAAGGTGAGCGTCCTGATCGTGGTCTTGATCATGTCGATCACTTCGAGGGGCACCTCGTCGAGCCGGAGCGAGGGGAGGTGGACGTGTACGCCCATCTCGTCGAACCTCTTGATGATCTGGGGAAGTCGCGGGTGAAAAGAGACGCCGCCGCCGATGATGCCCACGTCCCGTACCTCGCCGCCCAGGTGATCGAGCCTGTCGGAGATGAAGGGGTAGATGTTGCCGGCGAGGCAGAAGGCGCACGCGGAAGGGCAGCCCCTGGTGCCTTCCACGAGCAGCATCTCCCCGAACTCCGTGTCGGGCGCCATTATAGCCGAAGCGGCGAGACGCCTGCCCCTGTATCGCTCGATTTCCACGTGAAAAGAAGGAGGCGCGAATCCCTGCACCATGCCGTCTTCCCCATAGGCGACGGCGAGATGAGCAGGGTTATAGACCCACGTCGGGGAGGAGAGCTCGTCCAGCACCTCGGCCCTTTGTTTCTTTCTTATCCTGAGATACCTTTCGATAAAAGGGGGGAGGCACGACTCTACATCACCCATGATGAAGAGGTCCACGAAAGGGCTCATCGGCTCGGGATTAGCCATGACGCAGATACCCCCGGCCACGATCACGGGATCGTCCCGGCCTCGCTCTTTGGCGTTGAGGGGGATGGAGCTGCTTTCGAGCATGGCGATGACGTGCGCATAGTCCATCTCGAAGGAGAGGGTAAAAAAGACGACCTCGAAGGCGCTTAAGGGCCGGCCGCTCTCCATGGACAGGGGCTTCCCGCCGGGGTCGAGGAACACCCTTTCACACACCACCTCGGGCCGGCTGTTCAGCTCACCATAGAGCAGGTGGACAGCCAGATTGGACATGCCGATATAGTAGGTATTCGGGTAGGCAACGCATACCGGCACCCTGTCTGTCCACTTCTTGAGGACGTACCCCCGCTCGTGGCCGAGGAGTTCCTTTCTTTCCGGGCGACTCAATCAGCCTGTTTCCTCAAAAACGTCGGGATATCATACCGGTCGTCGTCGAGATCGACGCTCACCGGCTTGGGACGCATATCCCGTATCTCGACCTTCACGTTCCTCTTCATGTAGGTGGGCACGCCTTTGTCGTCAAAGAGTTTCTCGGTGCGCCTTTCGGGCCTCTCCTCGGGTATGGCCACCTGCTCCTCGAAGCCGGTGGCGATCACCGTGATCCTTACCGATTCGTCCATGGATTCATCGAAGACCAGACCCCAAATAACATGGGCTTCTTCGTGTGCCTGCTCCTGAATAAGCGTGGACGCCTCATTTACCTCGTGTAAGGTCATGTTCGAGCTGCCCGTCACGTTGATCAACACGCCTCTGGCGCCGTGGATGGAGATGTCTTCGAGGAGCGGGCTCGAGATCGCCTTCTGGGCCGCCTCGATGGCCCTCCTGTCGCCGGATGACATGCCGACCCCCATGATCGCCAGCCCTTTTTCCCGCATCACGGTCTGGACATCCTTGAAGTCGACGTTCACGTAGCCGTCCGATATGATCAGGTCCGATATGCTCCTCACCGCATGGAGCAGCACCTCGTCGGCCTTCATAAAGGCGTCCTTTATCGTCATATGTTTGCCGCCCACCGACAGAAGCCTCTGGTTGGGGATAGTGATCAGCGTATCGACCTGATTCTTCAGCTTCACAAGACCGTCGTCCGCCTGGAAATTCCGCATTTTTCCTTCGAAGCCAAAGGGTTTCGTCACCACGGCGACGGTGAGGGCCCCCATTTCCTTCGATACCTCGGCAATGACGGGGGAAGCCCCTGTCCCGGTCCCGCCGCCGAGCCCGCACGTGATGAAGACCATGTCGGCCCCCTTCAGCGCCTCGGCGATCTGTTCCGCGTCTTCGAGGGCCGCCTGTCTCCCGACCTCGGGGTTGGCCCCTGCGCCGAGGCCCCTCGTCAGTTTTGTGCCTATCTGGATCTTTACGGAGGCCTTGTTCGTATTGAGGGATTGGATGTCGGTATTCACCGCGATAAACTCTACGCCCTGGAGACCCCCCTCGACCATGTTGTTGATGGCGTTGCAGCCACCGCCGCCGATGCCCACAACCTTCAGCTTTGCTGAGAAACCGTTACTCTCATCCATATAGAACATGCCACCCTCCCTCAGAAGATTTCGTCGAATATCCGCTTTATTTTTCCAAGCCCTTTTTCCCGCAATTTCTTGAATATCTCCCTCCTCTCGTAGCCCTTCCCTTTGCTCTCCCCGAAGCCTCGGAGAATCAGCCCGACTCCCGTCGCATATATGGGATTGTTCACCACGTCGACAAGGCCCCCGACGCCTATGGGCAGGCCCTTTCTCACGGGCAGGCTGAAGACGCTCTCCGCCAGCTCCACGATGCCCTCGAGGTTTGCGCATCCTCCCGTTATGACGACCCCTGACGCGAGGAGCTTCGCATACTCCGATTTCTTGATCTCTCCGTCGATAAGAGATAATATCTCCTCGACCCTCGGCTCTATGATGTCCGCAAGGGTCTTGCGCATCAATGTCCTCGGTTTTCTCCCACCCACGCTCGGCACTTCAATGGTCTCGTTGGCGCCGATCATCTTTGAAAGGGCGCACCCGTATTTCTTTTTGATTTTTTCCGCTTCCTCGACCGGTGTGCGCAAGCCGATGGCGATGTCATTCGTGATATGGTTGCCTCCGAAGGGCAGGATGGCGGTATGTCTGATGCTGCCGTTGGCGTACACGGCGAGATCGCTCGTCCCCCCGCCGATGTCGACCAGAGCGACCCCTATCTCCGTTTCCTCGGGAGTAAGCGTAGCCTCGGCGGAGGCAAGCTGGGTCAGGATCAGGTCTTCCACGGAAAGACCGGCCAGGCAGCAACATTTGATGATATTCTGGGTGGCGGTGACGGAGCCCGATATGATGTGTACTTTCACCTCCAGGCGGACGCCGCTAATCCCCAGGGGATCTTTTATGCCGTCCTGGTCGTCCACAATATATTCCTGAGGTATCACGTGAATGAGATCCCTGTCGGTGGAAATGGGTATGGCTTTGGCGGCGTCGATGGCCCGGGCGATATCGTCTCTACGCACCTCTTTGTCTCTGACGGCAACTACTCCGTTCGAGTTGAAGCTCTTGATATGGGCGCCCGCGATCCCCGCAAGACAGCCCCCTATCTTGATACCCGCCATAAGCTCCGCTTCTTCGAGCGCCTTCTTCATGGAGGTGACCGTGCTGTCGATATTGACCACCACTCCTTTGCGGAGGCCCGTTGACGGGTGGGAGCCTATACCGGCGATGCTCACCTTGTCGTCGACGATCTTGGCGACCACCACGCAGATCTTCGTGCTGCCTACATCGAGGCTGACGAGGAACGTCGCGTTCTCTGTCATGTCATCCCTTCCTCTCTTTTATGATGGCGCCATTCTCAAAACGAGCATCGATGCACCTGATGAGGAGCCCCCTCTTTTTCGCGTCCTCAAGAACGGCGATGGCCCGCTTGAGCCGCTCGGGTCGCTTCTCTTTGCCCAGTATGATCTCGACGTCATCGTTGAGGCTGAACAGGGTAATATTCCCCTCTTCGTACACGACCTCGGAAAGATCGTCCTTTTTTACGATCCCGCGCCGGTCCCAGTCCGTCACCTCTCCGAAGGCGTTTTTCGCGTCGGTTCCTTCCTTTGCGCTGATGACCAGCAGATCGCGGGTGCTTCCCTTATAGAGGCCCCTGTAGGGCGCGCCGTTTTCATCCAGCGTCCGGATATCGCCTCCGGGCCCTGCCCAGAGCGCCGACGGCACCCGTTCCTTCACCTCGATGAGGATCGAGAAGGGGAAAACCCTTTTCACCCGGACGTCTCTCACGAAAGGATGGGAGGTGATCGCGGCCTTCACCTTCCCCATGTCGGTCCCGAATATGCTGTCTTTAAGGAAGGGGTATATCTTCGTGAGTATCTCCGATTCGGGGAGCTGCTCGGCCCCCTTTATCCTGATATTCTTCAGTAGGAAGACCGGCTCGGTGCGGGAGAACAGGTACATGCCCGTGAGCACGGAGAGGAGACACATGGGAACAATGAAAAGAAGATAGAGTATCCGTTTCATGCCTTCAGGGCCGCTCCTTGCAGTATCTCCTCCACCAGTTGGTCGAAGGTTTTTCCTTGCTGCCCCCAGGCCTTCGGCACGAGCGATGTTTCGGTCATGCCGGGGGAGGTGTTGATGTCGATAACAAGGGGGACGTCCCTCTCGACTATCATATCGACCCGCGCGCAGCCTGAGAGTTCGAACTGCCGCCATATGGCGAGCGCTTCATTACATGCCCTTTCCTCGACCTTCGGATCCAGCTCGGCCGGCACCAGGTATTCGGTCATGCCTTTCGTATACTTGGAGGCATAGTCGTAGAATCCCGATTTCGGTCTCACTTCAACGATAGGGAGCGTCCGGCCGTTTACCACGGCCACGGTTATCTCCCTTCCCTGCACGTAGTGCTCGATGAGCAGCTTGTTGCCGTACTCAAAGGCACTCCTGATTGCCCCCGGTATCTCCTGCTCGCGCCGCACGATCGATATGCCGACGGTCGATCCTTCTCGCGCCGGTTTTACCACGAAGGGCAGCGGGAACCGCACTTCCTCTTCGGACCGGCATATACTGTAGGCAGGCGTCGGGATGTCGAGGCCCATGAGAAGCAGCTTCCCGAGGCACTTGTCCATGGCGACGGCAGAGCCGAGCACGCCCGAGCCTGTGTAGGGGATAGCCATCATTTCGAGGAGACCCTGGAGCGTGCCGTCCTCACCCCACCTGCCGTGGAGGGCAACGAAGGCTACCTCGGTCCGCTCTTCCTTCAACCGGTCCGGCAGGTCGCGTCCCACGTCGATGGCGTGAGCCTGGTAGCCGCTTCGCACAAGGCTCGCCAGCACCGCTCCCCCGCTCGCCAGCGAGATCTCGCGCTCTGAAGAAAGGCCTCCCATGAGGACGCCTACCCTTTTCTGCACAAGCGTCTCACGCTCCATCATCGAACCCCCACAATTCCACCTCTTCTTCCAGGGCGACGCCTGTCGCCTCAGCCACACGTTTCTTTACGGTCTCTATCAGGCGCTTGACGTCCGCGGCTGTTGCCCCGCCCATATTGACGATAAAATTCGGATGCTTCTCCGAGACACAGGCAGCGCCGACGCATGCGCCTCGCAGGCCGGCCCGGTCTATGTAGCTCCAGCAGGGGCCGCCGTTCACACTCTTGAACACAGAGCCGGCGGAGGGCCTTTCCATGGGATGTTTTCTCAGTCTTTCACGCCACAGGTAGTCCATGTCCGCCCGAATCTCCTCGGCCTTTGCGTGTTTCAGCTCAAAGGTCGCCTCTATGACACATTGACGGTCGAGGATGGACGAGCTTCTGTAGCCGAACCCCATCTCATCCTTTCGCCGTTTTTGCACCTCGCCCCTCTCGTCCATGTACCGGAGCCAGCTCAGGCAATCGGAGATGGCGACGCCGAAGCTGCCCGCGTTCATCTTGAGCGCGCCGCCCACGGTCCCGGGAATGCCGAAGAGCTTTTCCAGACCTGTGAGCCCTCTTGCCGCACAACTTCTGATGAGGCCGTTCAGGGGCAAGCCGGCCGCCGCCGTCACGAGCGCGCCTGTCTCCGTCATGCGGAACCTCAGATGCTTCATCCTGCTCATCCGTATCAGTCCCCCGGGGAATCCCCGGTCAGCCACGATCACGTTCGTCCCGTTTCCCAGGAACCGGTAGGGTCGGCCCGCACCATTCAGCCAGGCAATCGCGGCCCGCAGACCCGCCTCGTCTTCCGGGTAGAACAGGTAAGGGACCGGCCCCCCCACCTTCATGGACGTGTACCTCTTCATCGAGACGTTTCTCAGCACCCGCCCCCTTACGCCTTGCAGCTCCATAGCGCGGAAAGCTCCTCTCCTGCCTTGTATATGTCACCGGCGCCGAGGGTGACCACCATATCGCCCTTTACCGCGATTCCGGCTATTTTGCGGGCCGCCTCTTCTTTCGTCGGGGCAAAAATCACGTGCCCATGCCCAGCCGACCGTATCGCATGTGCGAGGGCCTCACCCGTGACGCCGTCGATCTTCTCCTCTGACGCCGCGTATATCTCCGTGACGACAAGCACGTCTGCATCGGCGAAAGACCTGACGAACTCTTCCCGCAGCGCCTTTGTCCTGGAGTAGCGGTGCGGCTGGAAGGCGACGATTATCCTGCCCCCCCACATGGAGCGCAGGGCCGAGAGCGTGGCCCTTATCTCGGTGGGGTGGTGGCCGTAGTCGTCGACGAGCTTGATCTCCCCGTCCCATTTAAGCTCCAGCCTCCGATGAATGCCTGAAAATTGCCCGAGGGCGTCGGAGACCACCTCGAACCCTATATCGAGCTCCATCCCTACGGCTATTGCCGCAAGGGCGTTCACCACATTATGCACCCCCGGTGTGGCAAGGGTGACTTCTCCCAACAATTCTCCCATGTACAGCACGTTGAACCGTGTGCTGAAACCGTCATGCCGCAGATCGACCGCCCTCAGCTCGGCCGCATCCGTGAGGCCGTAGGTCATACACCTTCTTTTCAGGGAGGGGATGAGGCTTGCAAGGTTCTCGTTGTCGACGCACACGATGACGAGCCCGAAGAAGGGCACCTTGTTCATGAATGTGAGGAAGGCGGCCTTGATTTCGTCCAGGTCGCGGTAGAAGTCGAGGTGCTCCAGGTCGATATTCGTGACCACCGCTATTGTCGGAAAGAGCATGAGGAAGGTGCCGTCACTCTCATCCGCCTCGGCGACAAGGTACTGGCTGGAGCCAAGCTTTGCGTTGGTCCCCAGGCTGTTCAGCCTGCCGCCTATCACGCACGTCGGGTCGAGGCCGGCCCCGCGGAGCACGGACGCGACGAGCGAGGTCGTGGTGGTCTTGCCATGGGCGCCTGCTACGGCCACGCTATACTTCATCCTCATCAGCTCGGCGAGCATCTCCGCCCTCTGGATCACGGGTATGGCCCGCCTCCGGGCATCCTGCACTTCCGGATTATCCGCCTTCACCGCAGACGACGTGACCACTACATGGCTATCCTGCACATTTCCTTCCCCGTGGCCGTAAAAAACCCGTGCTCCGAGACGCGCGAGTCTCTCGGTGATGTCAGTCTTTCTCACGTCCGAACCGGACACCTGGAAGCCGAGATTGAGCAGCACCTCGGCGATGCCGCTCATTCCGATACCGCCGATACCGACAAAATGGATCTTCTTCACTTTATGGAACACGTGCCTGCAGCCCCCTTATTACCTGTTCTTCCGCGTCTTTTACATAAATGGTCCCGATACTCTCTGCCATGCGGCTAAGCTCTTCCGGGTTCTCTCTCAGCTCGGTGATTGCAAGGTAGAGTTTTTCCCCGGAGACCTCGCTGTTCCCTATCACGTATCCACCACCTATGCTCTCCACGTATGAGGCGTTTTTCCACTGATGATCGCCCGCGGCAAAGGGATAAGGGATCAGAATGGCCGGCTTCTTGAAGTAGGAGAGCTCGAAGATGGTGGAGGCGCCCGCCCTGGATACAACGACATCGGCGAGATTGTAGTATTTCTCCATATGATCCGTAAAGGGAAAGACTTCGTGAGTGGTGGCCGACCCCTCGTAGCCCGCGCGGATGCGATCGAAATCCTCGCCGCCCGTCTGGTGGCACACCACCGTATGTTTGTACGCCTCTAGATAGGGCAGCAGCTCCAGGGCGGCGTTATTCACGCTCCTCGCCCCCCTGCTCCCCCCGAATATGAATATGGTGAACGCCGAGCCCTCTTTCGCATCCGGCTTCCCCCGCATGGTCTTCCGGATAGGATTGCCCGTATGGACCACCTGCTTCGCCGAGAGAAAACGCGCGGTCTCCGCGAAGCTGACAAACACGGCTTTCACCCTGCCCGCAAGGAGCCTGTTTGCCAGGCCGGGGGTGACGTTCTGCTCATGAATAAAGCAGGGCACACGCAGCAAGAGGCCCGCGAGCACGACGGGTACGGAGGCGAACCCGCCCATGCCGAGTATTGCGTCAGGCTTCTCGGCTTTGATGAGGCGCCGTGCCTGGAGCGTTCCACGCAGGACGGCGAGCATCGTGTGCACCTTCGCTCCGATGCCGGCGCCTACGAAGGGTCTTGCCTCAATCTTGACGAGTCTGTAGCCGTTTTGGGGGATAAGCTTCTCTTCGAGCCCATAAGGCGTCCCGGCAAAAAATACCTCGCCCGCCGCGTGCGCCATAAACGCCTCGGCCACCGATATACCGGGGAAGATGTGACCTCCCGTCCCGCCCGCCGCAATAAGAAGCTTCATCGGCGCTCTTTCCCTCCTTTCATCACCATCCCCACAAGCGGCCCGATGATGAGGAGGCCGAGGACGGGTTGATAGAGGAGGACGGCCCTGAGCCTGAATCCGACCGACATGAGGAGATCTGCGGAGACATAGAGGAGGCCGAAAAAGGCAAGAACCGTGATGAAATCGGTCCTCTTGAAAAAGGATGCGAAAGTGATGACAAGGAGGGCGAAGGCACATGCAAGGAGCACGTACCGCTCGGCGTCGTGGAGCAGGACGTCGTAGCCGTTCAGGGGCACACCCTTCAGGCTGAAGAAGATAACGGCCATGACGGCATATGCCGCGATAATAGCCATATGCGCGATGCGGTTGATGATGAAAAGGAAGAGGAGCACCGAGACGGAAAGGGGGAGTACCAGCTCGGGGTGACCCGTGAGGAACAGGTTGAGGGTCGATGCCCCATAGAGCAGGGACAAACCGATAATCTCCTTGTACGCCTCCTTGCCCTTTTCTTCAGTGGTGACGAGAAAAAGTGCGATACCGTAAAACGCAAGGAGCACGGCCGCACCCGCGGTTGCCGCATAGGGCCTCAAGGCCGGATAGACGATGAGCACGGGGGAAAGGGCAAGACAAAGCCCTATGAGGGGATACTTGGAAGCACGCAGGTATCGCGGATCGATGCGGGATATGGCGTATGCGCATGCCGCGACGAGACAGAAGAGAAGCGTCTTCATCATAGTCATATCCCGGAAGAGGCAAAACAGGAAGAGTGATGAGATAACAAGAACGATTGTCCTCCTCACAGCGCCTCCACGATCTGTCTAAAAGCATTTCCCCGCGTCTTGTAGTTTTCGAACATATCAAAGCTTGAGCACATGGGAGAGAACAGCACGGTATCGCCCTTCTCTGCCACACTGTGGGCGCGCTCCACCGCCTCTTCGAGGCCTCCCTCCGCGTAGGTTTTCACATGGGGGCCAAGCTCGGCCTCTATTTTTTGTCGTGCTTCGCCGATGAGCACGAGCGCCTTTATCCTGTCGGCGAGAGGTATAATAAAACCGTAGCTGCCCCCCTTGTCTTTCCCGCCGGCAATAAGCACGACGTCTCCGTCCATGCTCTCCAGCGCCTTTCTCGTGGCGTCGACGTTTGTCGCCTTGGAGTCGTTGTAGAACTTGACGCCCTTTATCTCCCGGATGAATTCCACCCTGTGGGCCAACCCCCGGAAGTCCCGCAAGGTGTTTTCGATTGCCTTCACGTCTATGTGGTAAAGGAGAGCGGTGAGCAGGGTGGCAGAGCAGGTTTTCAGCTGTTGTGGATGCCGACGAGGGGTGAAAGGTCGCGCCTGCAGGAGAATTCCCTATCTGCAAGCCTTACGCAAAGCAGGCCCTCCCGCAGGAAAGCGCCCTCATCCAAGACCGAGCGGGTCGAGAAGGCATACCTTTTTGCCCTGACGGCAGGGGTCGCCCCGAACTCGGCTGAGACGAGGGCCTCGTCGTCAGGGGTCTGGTTTTCGAATATCCTCATTTTTGCCGCAACGTAGTCGGCGAAGGTTGCGTAACGGTCGAGGTGGTCCTCGGTGATGTTGAGCAGGATCGCCGTGTGCGGCCTGAAGGTCTCTATGGTCTCGAGCTGGAAACTGCTTATCTCGACTACCAGCAGGTCAGCCTTCCGGCCGCACAGCACGTAATTGACGAGGGGCTCGCCTATGTTGCCGCCGACAAAGACATTGCGCGAGGCGGCTTCGAAAAGACGGCCGAGCAGCGTGGTGGTCGTTGTCTTGCCATTGGTGCCTGTGATCGCGATGATAGGCTCCTTTATAAAGCGCGAGGCGAGCTCGATTTCTCCGATGACCCTCACCCCCTTTTGCCTTGCCTCCTGGAGAAGCGGGTGATCGCTCGCAATCCCGGGGCTTATCACGATCAACTCGTGGTCCAGAAAGTCCTTCCGGACGTGCCCGCCGAAGCGGCAGGTTTTGGGGGTCCCCTCAAGCCCTTTCAAGGCGCCCGATAATTCGCTTTCCTGCCTCAAGTCGGTGACGGTCACTTTCTTCCCCTGGCGGGCAAGCAGTTTCACGGCACCGCAGCCGCTTGCCCCAAGGCCGACGACGAGCACCCGATCAGGAATATGTGAGTTATCATGCATCCTAGACCTTACCTCAATTTCAGCGTGCTAAGGGCCACAAGACCCAGTATTATCGAGATGATCCAGAAACGGACCACGATTTTTTCCTCGTTCCATCCCTTAAGCTCGAAATGGTGGTGAATCGGCGCCATACGGAACACCCTCTTCCCCCTGCATTTGAAAGAGAGCACCTGGATGATCACCGATAGACTCTCCATCACGAATATGCCGCCCACGATCACCAGGAGGAATTCCTGCTTGATCATCACGGCAATTGCGCCAAGGCCGGCGCCCAGGGAGAGGGAGCCCGTGTCGCCCATGAAAAGCTCCGCGGGGTAGGCATTGTACCACAGGAAGCCTATACCCGCGCCGAGCATCGCCCCGCACAGTATTGCCAGCTCGCCCGCGCCCCTCACATAAAAAATCTGAAGGTATTCAGCGAACTTTATATTCCCCGCCAGGTAGGCGAAGAGGAGAAAGGTGGCGGAGACGGTAATAACCGGCCCGATGGCCAGGCCGTCGAGCCCGTCCGTCAGGTTTACCCCATTGGACGCGCCCACGATAATGAGCACGCAGACTGCGATGTAGAAGACGCCAAGGTCGGGGGTGGCATGCTTGAAGAAGGGTATGGAAAGCTGGGTAAGAAAGGACCCCTTGAAATAGATGGCCAGGCTGACCGCCAGTGCGCTTGCCGTCTGAAGGAGAAGCTTCGTTTTGCCCGAGACGCCCTTATTCTCCTGCCCCTTCAGTTTTCTGAAATCATCCGCGAACCCGATGGCGCCGAACATGACGAGCGTCGCCACCGCGAACCATATATACCCGTTCGTCAAATCTGCCCAGAGGAGTGTCGGAATGATGGCGGCGATGAGGATAACGGAGCCGCCCATCGTCGGCGTTCCTTTCTTGGCCTCGTGCCGGTCGGGCACGTCCTCCCTCTTCCCGTTGCTGACCTTCCATTTCTGGAAATTCCTTATTGCCAGCGGGGTGATCAGGAAGCTTATGAGAAGCGCGGAGAGGACCGCGAGCACCGTCCGAAACGTGATGTAGCGGAACACGTTGAAGACGGTGATCCTCGTATGGAGCAGAAAGAAAAGATGGTACAGCATTAAACCAGGGCCTCCACCACTTCATCGAGACCGAGCGCCCTCGATCCTTTCACCAGCACGATATCGTCGCGGTCCAACCTTCCCCTGATGAAATCGACGAGTCCCTTCTTGTCGTCGAAGAGATGCACCCGGCCGTTTCCCGCTTCCCTTGCGACGGTCTTCATCGCCTCGCCGACGGCCAGGACCAGCGAGAGGTTGCTCGCCCCTATGAGACGGCCCAACCCACGGTGGTACTCGTCCGATTTCGCGCCCAGCTCCCGCATATCCCCGAGGATGGCGATTCTCCTGCCCCTGCACGGGAGGGAGGAAAGCGTGGTGACGGCCCATTCCATGGAAGCGGGGTTCGCGTTGTACGTATCATCGATAATGGTATATCCTGCGGCCGAGCGCACAGGTCTGAATCTGCCTTTGTACGGCTCGAATACGCCGAGCGCATCCGCGAGCGTCGCGGCCTTCACCCCCATGGAAAAGGCGAGCGTTGCGGCGGCGAGCACATTAGAGAGATTATGGCGGCCCAGGAGGCGCGTCCTTGCACTGACCTTTTCGCCTCTCAGGTCGAGCTCGATCTCAAATCCTTCGAGACCGAGGTCGGCCGCCACCCGGAGCATGAAGTCCGCGCGTGCCCGTATGCCGAAGGTGTAGAGAGTGCAATCCGCCCTCTTATAGGGCGCCAGGGACGGATCATCGGCATTGACAAAAATGGCCCCTCCGGGCAGCGTCGTCTCGAAGAGGTCCAGCTTCTCCGCAGCCACCCCTTCCAGGTCTGTCAGGCCCTCAAGGTGTGACGGCGTGATGTTGGTAATGAGGGACATGTGGGGCCTGACCATGCGGGTCAGTGTGCGTATCTCCCCTCTGTGGTTCGTGCCCAGCTCAAAGATGCAGTAATCCGGGCTCCCCTCGATGGCCAGCATTGTTTTTGCCACGCCCACCTGATTGTTGTAGTTTTTTTGGTTGGAGACGATCGGGATGGAGTCGCCCGCGAGGTGGACGAGCAACTCCTTGGTCGTGGTTTTGCCGTTGCTCCCCGTTATGGCAACGAAAGAGGCCGGGATCTGTTCCCTCTTGTGGGAAGCGAGGTCGAGGAGCGCCTGGTTCGTGTCGTCGACAAGGATGACTGTCCCCATTACATTGGCGTATACCTCCGGCCTCGTCTTGTCGCAGAGGCTGCCTCCCCCCGAGCGACCGTACGCCGCATCGATGAACAGGTGCCCGTCAAAAAAGGGCCCCTTCAGGGGTATGAAGAACTCGCCGGGTGCGATGGTCCTCGAATCGGTGGAGATCGCGGAGAAGGTCGTCCTCTCGACCCGGTGCGCTATGCCGTTCACACCCTGGACAATAGTCTCAACAGGCCACACGTAAACACTCCTCGATCACCTCCCTGTCGTTGAAAGGGTAGGTGGTCTTCCCGATAATCTGATAATCTTCGTGGCCTTTACCGGCTACCAGCACCACGTCCTTTTCCTTTGCCATGCCGATGGCCTCGGCAATCGCCGACCTCCTGTCTTCTATGACTTTGAAGGAGCTTCCGGCGAGACCGGGCTTGATCTCCCCGATAATGGAAAGGGGGTCCTCCGTGCGCGGGTTGTCCGACGTGACGATCGTAAAGTCTGCCAGTCCGGAAGCGATCCGGCCCATGAGAGGTCTTTTCGTCCTGTCTCTTTCGCCTCCGCACCCGAATACCACAATCAATCTGCCCTGACGGACCCGGTTGAGTGTCTCCATCGTCTTCTCAAGCGCGTCGGGTGTGTGGGCGTAGTCCACGAAGACGCGAAACGTTCTGTCCGTCGCGACGCGCTCCAGCCTCCCCGGCACCCCTTTGAGGCTGGAGAGCCCGGAGCCGACTATGTCGGGCGACAGGCCTGCCCCGTGGCCGAAAAGGGCGGCCGCGAGGATGTTGGAAACGTTGAAGAGGCCCACCAGAGGGGTGGCTACCCTCACTTTTCTGTCTTTGACGGAAAGCTCCAGGACCAGGCCGTCAATGCTTTCATGAATGGAAATGGGGTATGCGTCCGCCGCGCCCTGTGTGCTGTAAGTCAGCGTCGTTACGGGAGGCGCCGGGATGAGAGAAGGCGCGCTGGGATCGTCGATATTGATCAGCGCCGTTTTCTTCTCCTTTGTGCTCTCCCTGAGACAGTGATGGAAGAGGCGGGCTTTTGCCTGTCTGTAGTGCTCGAAATCGCCATGATAATCGAGATGGTCATGGGTAAGGTTGGTGAATATGGCGCAATCGAAATCGATCCCTTCCACCCGGCCCTGATCGAGGGCGTGGGAAGAGACCTCCATTACCGCGTAGCCGACGTCCTGTGCGGCCATGTCGGCCAGGAGCGATTGGATCTCCACGGATTCGGGCGTCGTAGTGGCTCCTTTCCGCACATGGTCGCCATAGCGGTAGGAGATGGTGCCGATCACACCCGCCCTTGCCCCGGATGCGCGCACGATCGATTCTATGAGATAGCTTATGGTTGTTTTCCCGTTGGTGCCGGTGATCCCTGTGACATTGATCCGCCGGGAGGGGAAGCCATAGAACCTTGCCGCCGCCCGCGCGAGGAGCAGCCGCACATCTTTGGCGATAACAAGGCAGGGAATGTCGCCGGCCAGCGGCTCCTCGGAGACGATGACCGAAGCCTTCCTGCTCAGCGCATCCTGGAGAAATGGCCTGCTTGCACCCGTGGCGACAAACATGACGCCTTCCCGGACCTCTCTGGAATCTTTGGTGATCCCCGTTACCTCCTGCTCCCCGGCGGGTCCGCCTCTGGCTATCGTTACCGGAAGTCCGGCCAAAAGCTCATCAAGCTTCATTCGCTTTCGGCCCTCCCTTGAATGACGCACTCCTGTTCCCCTTGCAGCCTTTCGAAGGCCCTTGGGAGATTGACTTATGACATGTCCGTTCCCGTACACTTTGATTTTCCCGGTATAGGCGGAGAGCTTGCCGATGGCGAGTCGTAGGGGCAGGTTCGCGAGATTCGGCATCATCCACTCGGCCCCGGCGGCTGCCTTGTCGTCTTTGAGTACCTCTTTACCCCTGGCAATCTCGAACCCGTGTTTTCCCTTTGCCATCGTCGATCTCTCTCGACGAAAAGGGGAAGAGCTCGTCACACGTGGTCCCCACGTGCTTGTTGTACATGGCGATCAGTTTTTCCTCGTCCACCCGGTAACCCTTGCCGAGCATGATGTCGTCGGCGCTCAGCCCGGCCGCAGGGCTTAAGCCTTCTTTTTTAATAAACTCCAACACCCGCTTTTGTCCTATTGTGGTAAGAACGCTTCTTACACCATCTTCATCATGATTCTTAAGAATTTCAATAGGTTTTTTCCAAATCACATTATTGTATGCATCCTTTTTTCCGAAAATCAAACTCTCCTTCTCTATCCACCCCTCCTTTATCGCGTAGCAGACAACAGGGATGGAAATGAGGAGGGAGGGCTCTATCCCCGACCGGCTGGCAGGCGCAGATTGATTATCCTTCGTAGCCGCAGGCTGGTTCTTGGCCACCGGTCTGATCATTGCCTCATCTGCCTCTGGCGATGCAGGAGAAGCGATGGTAGGGGATAGAGCCCTTTGGGGTGGAGGGGCGTTGCGGTTAGTGACATCCACATCGGGAACCGGTAAAATCATACCTTTCGATGGTGGTGTCTGTTCCTCTGATATTCTTCTCATACTCATTTTTTCTGGAAATCGAAACGTAACCGAAACATAGAGGAGGCTGATGAGCACAAAAACAAGGAAAGCCCTTTTTTTGGACTTCTTGTTCATCTCAAGAACACCACCTCTTTCTCATCCGGCCTCTTAAGGCCGAGTCTTTCGTGGGCGGCGAACTCAACGTACCCCTTTTGGGTGACGGCCGCAAGCTCCATTTTAAGGGCCTTATTCATCTCAACAATCTCTTTTTCCTTTCTGAGCTTCTCCATGAATTGGCCTCTGGCCTCTTCGCAGGTGCTTGCCAGGAAGGAAAAGAGCAGGACCAGGACAATGCAGGAGACAACCGCCGCAACGACAACTGGGGCCGGTACCCGCGAATGCCCGTACTGCCTGTGATCGACCCTGATATACGCGCTTCTGCCCGATGTCTTCGTG
Organism: uncultured delta proteobacterium; assembly: GCA_963768735.1. GTDB lineage: Bacteria > Desulfobacterota > Syntrophorhabdia > Syntrophorhabdales > WCHB1-27 > BOG-1155. The sequence continues at coordinate 176,499 of CAVYJH010000004.1, forward strand.
ATCATAGTTTCTCTGCTATCCTCAGTTTTGAGCTCCTGGCCCTCCGGTTCGTCCTGATCTCTTCCCTGCCGGGCCTGATCGGTTTTTTCGTCACCGGCCTCAGGAGAGGATTATCCTTGAAAAATGTTTTCACTATCCGGTCTTCGAGGGAATGAAAGGTGATAACGCCTATTCTTCCCGAAGTCACGACTATATCGGTCGCGTCCCTCAAGCCGTCCGCCAGGTTCGCGAGCTCCCTGTTCACCTCTATCCGTATAGCCTGAAAGGTCTTGGTGGCGGGGTGGATTTTTCCCCTTCCTCTCTTTGCCCCTGCGATAATATCGGCCAGGTCCTTCGCATTCGCTATGGGTCTCTTCTTCCTTGCCTCCACGATCGCGTGCGCAATACGCGCGGCATCGCCCTCTTCCCCGTACTCTCTGATGATGCGCGTCAGGGTGGGATAGCCGTACCTGTTCACCACCTCCCAGGCCGTGAGCGCTTCCTCCAGGTCAATACGCATATCGAGGGCGGCATCAGAGGTGAAGCTGAAGCCTCTCTCGCCCGACATCTGGTAGAAGGATATGCCAAGGTCGAAAAGCACCGCATCCGCCTCCCCGAGGGACTCCTCTTGCAGAATGCGCTTGAGATCCCTGAAGTTCCCTTTTTTTAAGAGCACCCGGTCCTTATACGGCGAGAGGCGGACTTTTGCCAGGGCTAACGCTTTTTCATCTGCGTCTATACCCACAAGCCTTAAACCACGGTATGTGTCGAGTAGGTGGTATCCGTGTCCCCCGCCCCCGATAGTCGCGTCCACGAACAGCGTATCGTTGTCGTCAACAAGATTATGCAGGACCTCATCGAGGAGGACTGGTATATGGTCATATCCCCTCAAAGACCGAGTTCCGCGGCGATATCAGTCATTCTTTCCATATCCGACGTCGCCTGCTTCACCACCTCGGCCCATGCCCCTTCGGCCCATATTTCTATCTTCCTGTTCATCCCGATGACTACGACATTTTTTTTGATCGCCCCGTAGTTTCTCAACGACTGAGGTATGAGGATCCTCCCGAGCCTGTCTATGGAGCACTCGGAGGCACCGGAGTAGAAGAACCTTAAGAAGTTTTTCGCCTCCTTTTTGAGGGTGCCGGACCCCTCTATCCTACCCTGAAGCTCTTCCCATTCTTTTTCCGGATAGGCTGCGATGCAGCCGTCCAGGTTGGTGAGGATCAGTTTCAGGTCGGCGGGAGAGCCGGACTTCTTCCCGGCGTCTCCGTGGGACGCGAGAATATCCCTGAACCTGGAGGGAATGCTGAGCCTTCCCTTATCATCTATGGCGTATTCATATCTCCCGGAGAACATTATCCCACCCTATACCACTTTATCCCACTAATAAGAGTTATACTTGTGCCCCCATTCTTTGTCAAGCGTTTTTTGCCCCTTTCGCGCTCTTTTTCTCCGGAAGCCGCGTGCGGCAGCCCACTCTTTTTTTAGCCGCCTGACATGATAGCCGTCTGTGCCTCGGCCGCCCTGTATGCCGCCGTCACGGCCCATCGGGGAACGCAGGTGTTGCGGGTGCGCTTTATAGTATACTATAGGGAGGTGTGTGGGGCCGTGACCGAGCTGAAGGGGCAAATAGAGAGGATTACGTACTGCAACGAGGAGACGGGCTATACCGTCGCCCGGCTGAAGGCCGAGAGCGGAGCCGGTCTGGTGACAATCGTGGGCAGCATTCCCGGCCTGAGTCCAGGGGAGACGGTAAAGCTGACGGGCGAGTGGCAGAGCCACGCCAAGTACGGCCGGCAATTCAAGACTACCTCCTGCGAACTCGTTATGCCAGCCACCGTCTCCGGCATAGAGCGCTACCTGGGCTCGGGTATGATCAAAGGCATCGGCCCTGTCATGGCGAGACGGCTCGTCTCGAAGTTTACCACAGAGACCCTCGATGTGATCGACCGGGATATAGAGCGGCTAAGGGAGGTCGACGGCATAGGGGAAAAGCGGATCGGGATGATACGCAACGCCTGGCAGACACAGAAAGAGATACGGGATGTGATGGTGTTTTTGCAGGGGCATGGCGTGAGCCCCGCCTACGCGGTGAAGATATTTAAGCAGTATGGCAAAGAGGCGGTCCGGATAGTACGTGAAAACCCGTACCGCCTCGCCGAGGATGTCTTCGGCATCGGCTTCATCACCGCAGACAGGATCGCGGATAAGCTCGGGATCGCAAAAGACTCTCCCGTGAGGGCAAGGGCCGGCATCCAGTACATCCTCAACCGGCTTTCCGACGAGGGCCATGTCTACTACCCCTCGGACCAACTCGTCGAGCAGTGCGAAAAGGTGCTTGAGATAGAGCGGGGCATCATCCTTGACGCGATGTCCTGGGCCGCATCGGACGGCCGTATCGTGATCGAGGAAACGGGCGGCCCGGAGCCTTCCGACAACGCGGTCTATCTGGTGAGGTTCCACGTGTCCGAACAGGGGATTGCGCGCAGCCTCAGGGGCCTGCTCGCCCATCCGAGGCAACTGCCCCTGATGGACAGGGACGCGCTCCTCACGGCCGCCGAAAAGCAGCTCGGCCTTGCCCTTTCCAGCCAGCAGGCCCTGGCGGTGAGGGATTCGGTGGAGCGGAAGGTCATGGTCATCACGGGTGGGCCAGGCACCGGGAAGACCACCATCATCAAGTCGATCATCGCGATCCAGGAGCACATCGGCCACAGGGTGATGCTGGCGGCCCCCACGGGCAGGGCTGCCCGCAGGATGAGCGAAGCCACGGGCCGCGAGGCGCGCACCATACACCGCCTCCTAGAATTCAGCCCCAAGGAAGGGCGGTTCAAGAGAGATGAGCAGAATCCGCTGGAGGCCGAAACCTTTGTCATCGACGAGGGCTCCATGATCGATACGATCCTCATGCACCACCTGCTCAAGGCGATACCACTGCACGCGACCCTGATCCTTGTGGGAGACGTGGACCAGCTCCCCTCGGTAGGCGCAGGCAACGTGCTTAAGGATATCATCGATTCGCGCGTGGTGCCCGTGGTGCGGCTCGATGAGATCTTCCGCCAGTCCAGGCAGAGCATGATCGTCGTCAATGCTCACCGGGTGAACAGCGGCCTGATGCCGATCCTGACCGGGGCCGGCCGCTCCGACTTCCAGTTTATCGAGATGGAAGAGCCCGAGGCGGCCGTGGAGAGGCTCGTCGGCCTCTGTCGCGAGCGTATACCCCGCAAGTTCGGCTACCATTCGATTAACGACATCCAGGTATTGACGCCTATGCACCGGGGCACGGCAGGCGCCTTGAACCTTAATGTCGAGCTGCAGAAGCACCTCAACCCCTCAAAGGACGAGGTGTTGCGGGGAGGCAGGACCTTCAAGACAGGCGACAAGGTGATGCAGATCGTAAACAACTACGACAAGGACGTGTACAACGGCGATATCGGCAGGATCAAGAGGATCGACCGGGAGGAGCAGGAGGTCCAGGTCGACTTCTACGGAAAGCTCGTCAGCTACGACCTCTCGGACCTGGACGAGCTCGTCCTCGCCTATGCCACGTCGGTGCACAAGGCGCAGGGCTCCGAATATCCCGCGGTAGTGATGCCAATTCTCATGCAGCACTACGTCCTCCTTCAGAGGAACCTCCTCTACACAGGCATCACGAGGGGCAAGAAGCTGGTGGTCCTGCTGGGGACGAAGAAGGCGCTGGGGGTTGCCGTGAGAAATGACAAGCAGCAGATGCGCTACACACTCTTGAAGCAGCGACTGCAGGAGTGTTGCGGCTCCCGTCCGATGACGGAACACGTGACTTGACATGCTTCCGATGTTGACGTACCATATATCGTACGCAGGAGGCGGTAAGAAACGACAACCCTGTCGGCTTCCGAGGCAAGGAAACGGCTCTACAGCCGCCTCTCGCCTATTGTACATCCTCCGGGAAAACCCTTACCGGAATCGGCCTCGCTTTGAAAAACTCGTCGGAGATCTCGCCGGCGCCTATTCCCGAAGAATCAGCATACAACGTCGCCTTGTCTATCAGGTGCTTATGGTGGAGCAGGCGTTCAGGACATGAGAGGAACAGAAGGGCGACCCATCTTTGGAAACCTTGCCGATAGACGAGACTTTTTTAGACGGTGCGGCGAGCTTTTTCCGGAAACCGGGACCGTCTGTTACGCATGGGCATTCCTCACAAACCACGCACACCTGCTCCTTCGCACCGGCACCGTGCCGTTGTCCAAAGTTTTGGCAGGGCTGCTTTCCGGGTATGCCGGCAGCTTCAACCAGAACGCCAAGGTTACGGTAGCCGGGAGGTCCCGGCTCATTCCTGTCTTACAAGCCTGGATGTTTCTTGATAGATGCGGCTCCGTGGTCCAATGGCGACAACCTGCACTTGCGTTTTTGATACTCTGTAGACTATCCTCAGCCGGCCGATCTTGAAGCTTCTCAATCCCGTCAGATCGTCTCGGAGCGCCTTCCCGGATGTCGGATCAGACAGGATGATTTGAAGGGAAGCCCTCACCTTTTTCTTGAGACTCGGATGCATTCCGCGAATGAGACTCGCGAGGTCCTCCGGCATTCGCACCTTCCAAGCGCTACTTGTCCTCAAAGAGATCCTCTAAGGTGTAGATTCTGGTTCTCCTATCTTTAAACTGTTGCAGGCCATTCTTGATCTCATCGACGAGTCCGGGCTGAGACTTCACCGCGACTGTCTCTTTCCAGCTCTCGTACTCATCGGGGCTCACCAGTATAGCAGCGGGGCGGCCGTTCTTGGTAATAACGACCTCTTCATCCGTGGCCCCTACCCGATCCACAAGGGCGCTCAATTTCATTTTTACTTCGGAAAGGGGAAGCGTTTTCATTTCTGCCTCCAATTATGGTCAACTATAATTAAGACTAATTGTAACACCGGGCCGCAGGGGTGTCAACCGACGACCACCGTAATTATTTTGCAGGCTGTATCATTTCGCGTGATCCGGGAGTGTACAAAACCCATTTTAGCGATCTCAAAGTGGTAAGGGAGGCTTAGATAACGGTCAGGCGGGGGTCTGGCGGGTGCGGCGGTGTTTACGCCGCCTCTTTCTTCTTCTTTTTCTGTGGCCTTCGTCGGTTGGCGGTTCCGAGGACGCGTCGGTAGGGGCCTCCAACAGAAAGGCGTCCCACCATTGCAGAGAGGCCTGGTGTTCTTTTGTCGTCTCCGCCGTGAGACGGAGATACGTCAGGGCGTCTCCGAATTCAGGGCGGCCGGCCAGAGAGGCCGGCCGCCGTGGCGGTATTCTGTGCAGGGAGGGTTGAAGGGAGAGGAGGGCGCGCAGTCGACCGCCGATCCGTCCCGGGATGGACACGGCCCCGGAGATTTCCGCCATAAAAAGGGCACACGTTTTATCCAGTGCCTGCTGGCGGGGGATGCCGTCACGGTGTCGCGTCTGCGTCGCTTCCTCCAGAAAGGGACCGAAGAGTGCCGCCAGGAAAAGCGCAACCGTGTAGGGTGTGCCGTTTCGATAGAGCCTATCGAGCCATTCAAGGTTCGCCTGGAGTAATGTCAGGCGATGGCTGCTTCCGTAGATCCATTGGCTGAGGCTGGGAAAAAGGGCGGCAAGGAGCCCGCTCTTCTCCATGAGATCGAAGGCCGGTCGTGCGGATCCGAGGAGGAAGAGCTTCTGCATCTCCTCATAGAGTCTTGACGGCGAAGCGCGCGAGATGGTGAAGGAGAGCCCGCAGACGTTTTCCCAGGCAGCAGGTTCTATGACGAAGTCATGGGATGCGGCAAACCGAACAGCACGGAGCATGCGCACGGGATCCTCCGTAAACCGCACTTGGGGGTCGCCGATCGGACGAATAAGCTGCAGCGTGAGGTCGCTCAGTCCGGTGCTGTAGTCGATAACCGAAGCATCGGCAATGTTGTACGCGAGGGCGTTAATCGTGAAGTCTCGGCGGAGAGCATCCTCCTCCGGTGTCCCGAAGACGTTGTCCACAAGCACCATGCCGTCCTCGTCCTTGATGTGGCGGGGAGGGCGGCTGCCACGGCCTGTCTCTTCCGTATCCTCATTGTCGGAAGGGACGGCGGCCCGGCGGAACGTGGATACTTCTATGATTTCATTCTCGAAGTGGAGATGGGCCAACCTGAAGCGGCGGCCTATGAGACGGCAATTGCGAAAAAGCCGCTTGATCTGGCCTGGCGTGGCGTTTGTGGCGATGTCGAAGTCCTTGGGGGTTCGCGCCAGGAGCAGATCGCGGACACACCCCCCTACCAGGTAGGCAATGAAACCGTGTGAATGGAGCCGGTAGAGCGTGCGCAACGCATTCGGGCTCACCTGCTTTCGTGATATGCGGTGCTCCTTCCGGGGGATGATGTATGGTTCCACGCTTTTCACCATAACACGAAGGGGTTGTGGAGGCCAACAAAAATGTGGTACCGTGAGAGAGTCCGGTCCGTATCCGGGGCCTCTTCGTAAGACTTATGAGCAGGGAGGAACACCATGAAAAAGTTCGTTTCGCTCGCAATCGTTGTCTGCGTTCTTATCCCGGTTGCCGGTTTCGGCGCTTCCGACACGCTCGCAAGGGCGTTGGGCTACATCACTTCCGCGCAGGAGGAGAACGGGGCCTGGTCGAGGCTGCGGGGTGAGTTCCCCGCAGAGGCGGAGCCGACGGGCTGGGCCGTGAAGGTCCTCTCCATGAGGCGTGGCCAGGGCCGGGCCGTGGAAAAAGGGGTCGCCTTTCTGCTGAAGGACCAGAAGCCGGACGGGAGTTGGAACAATAACACCGGCCACACGGCGTTCGCCATACTTGCCCTCACGCAGGCGCAAAAGGGGGGCGAGGCGGTCAGGAAGGCCATCGCCTACTTGAGAGGCGTCCAGGACGGACAAGGGGGATTCAGGAGGATAGGCCGGGAGAGCGCGCCTCTGACGGTCTACACGGCGGTCGTGGTCGACGCGTTCACCGCGGCAGGTTTTTCCGGTGGGGACCCTGCGGTGGAGAAGGCCGTGTCGTGGCTGAAGTCGTGCCAGAACAGTGATGGCGGCTACGGCATGCCGAAGGGCTCACCCTCTGTCGCCCTCGGCACCGCCTGGGCCATAGGGGCCCTTCGCGCAATCGGTGTGGACGCCGGAGCGCCTGAGGTGAGGAATGGCGTCGCGTGTCTCCTGACGATGCAGGCCCCTTCGGGCGGTTTTTCCATGAGCCCTGGTCTGCCCGAGGACCCGGAGATTACCGCCTACGCCATAATGGCCCTTAACGGGCTTCCCGCGGCAAAGGACGCGGTGGCGGGGGCAGCGGGCTACCTGGGCAGGGTACAGCACGAGGATGGCGCCTTCACGAGCGCCGCCCCCATCCAGTTCAACCATCAACCCAGGAGGAACACGCAGACGACTCTGTTTGTTGCCTGGGCATTGGCCGGGATCGAGTAGCCCGCCCGATCGGCGCGAGGGCGCGACGGATGCACGTGTGAGTTTTGATACACCTGTTCCATTTTAAACCAACGGGTCCGGACTAAAATCCGGTCCCGGATCGACGCCCCGGAGGGCAGAAGCCCCGATCCTCACGCCAAAACCGATTCCCCCTTGATCGACTCAGTGTAGTGGCACGACAATTGCTCTCACCCAAAAAGCTGTGAATTCACGCACTCAGGCGGCCGTAGGTGTAAGGCAGAAGGGGAGTCTGCCGTCGTCCGAACGGGTTTGCGAAGACCCCGGTCCATAACACTATTCTTAATAAGAGAGAGGAGATGTGCACATGGAACAGAAAAAGACATTTTCCACTATACGGACGCTTATCACTAGAAACGCCTTCCTCTATCCCGATCGCATTGCGATGAAGGAGGTTGAGGGGAATAGGAGCTATACCTACCGGGCCCTGAAAGAGAGGGTCAATAGAATGGGCAATGCCCTGCACGGGCTCGGCGCGCGGAAGGGCGACCGCGTCGCGATCCTCAGCCAGAACAGCTTCGAGTACCTCGAATCCGCCCTGAGCGTGCCCAATGCGGGCTTCACGTATGTGGTCTGCAACTTCAGGCTTGCCCCGCCGGAGATAGGCGCCGTACTCTCCGATGCGGAACCGACCATACTATTCGTGCAGCAGCAGTTTGTCGAGATCGCGTGTAAGCTGAAGGACGCCATTCCCTCGATCAGGCATTTCGTTTATATAGGCCAGCCCGAGAAGAGACCCGAAGGGTGGCATGATTACGAGGAACTCATCAGGAACGCCTCTCCTTCCGATCAGACCGTCGAGATCGTCGAGGAGGACGTTGCGATGTTCATGTACACGAGCGGGACAACGGGCCTCCCGAAGGGCGTCATGCAGACGCACGGGAACTTCTACCACGCGGGCCGCGTTTGCTCAAAGAACAACAATCTGACCATGGACGACCGCGTGTTCATCGTCTGCCCCATGTACCACATCACCGCCCATTATACCTTCTTCGGCGCTTTCTATACCGCTTGTCCCGTCCACGTCTTCACCAGGTGGGATGTGGACCTCTTCCTGTCGGCCACGGAGAAGGAAAAGCTGACGGCGGGTATGTTCGCCACACCCATGGTCATGATGTTGCTCGATTCGTCCAACCTGAAAAAATACGACGTTTCAAGCTGGAGATCGCTCTGGTTTGCCGGGGCAGGAATCATACCGGCGGTTTACAGGCAGTTTATCGAGACCTTCGGCAATATTCTGGGCGAGCACCACGGTACTACCGAATCGACAGGCGTGACGACGAACCTCTCCGTGAGAGACATCGAGGATGCCTTCGACAGGGGAGACCACGCCATACTGGAATCCTGCGGCAGGGCGGGCTACGATATGGAAATACTCGTGGTGGACGGAAGCGGCAAACCCGTCGCCCCGGGCGGGATAGGGGAGATGATCATCAGGGGTCCGGGGATGTCTCTGGGGTACTGGAGAAAGGACGCGGAGACAAAGAAGGCCTTCAGAGGGGAGTGGTTCCATACGGAGGACCTCTGCTCTATCGACGAGAGGGGTTACATACGGGTGATCGACCGCTTGAAAGACATGATCATCACGGGTGGCGAGAATGTATACCCGGCAGAAGTGGAAAAAGTGCTCCACGCGTGTCCGAGCGTGAAAGAATCCTGCGTGATAGGGACACCGCACCCCACCTGGGGGGAGGCCGTCACGGCCGTCTGTGTGCTCAGGGACGGGGAGGCGACGAAACCGGACGAGTTGATCGGCTATTGCAAGGGTAAGATTGCGGGATACAAGGTGCCGAAAGTGGTCCACATCGTGCCGGAGCTGCCGCGGAATGCGGCCGGCAAGGTACTGAAGAGGGAGTTGCGGGAGCAGTACTCCGGCGCATGATACCGGGAGACCTGGAGCCTCTTGACGTGTGGCGGCCGGCCGGTCTTCCCCTTACTATGAACACCCCCTGGAATGCATGTGCCCGGGGGATCATAGTCGGGGAGGACCGGCCGTCGATTTACGGCAGTTGACGAGGATAAAGCGTTCTTCCAGGGGACATGCGACGGCAGGCACATTTTGTCCTATTATGCCACATATGGGGCATAAGTCCCCATTTGCCATTTCTCCGCGCCGCGCTTCAATTTCTTAATCCCTACGAATTCAGGAAGAGTTGGCCCTTTTCTTTGGATGGCAGGTCTTTTGCAGCGACTCTGCAAAGGCGTTACAATATGGCTTATAAGTTCAACATTTCAACATAGGGAGGCTGGATATGAAGAAAGGGTTGCCGGTGATTCTGCTGTGTGTTTTTGTGTTGGCATTTGTGGGTAAGGCCTTGGCTATGTCGGGGGGGGCCGAGGCGAGCAAGGAAGAATTCCTCAACGAAATGTCACTCGCTAAGGAGGTGAGGTTCACAGGCCGTGTGGTGAGCCGCGCGACCCGTGCGTCCCAGGAACATAGCCTTGTCGTCGACACCGCCAACGGGCGGCTTACCTTCCGGGACGACTATGCGAGGTTTGGGCAGGAATTCAACGAGGCAAAGGGCATCCGGATCGGTGCGCCCGTTCAGGGAACTTACAAGACGGTGAACGATGTCAATTACCTCACATGGATCCGCTACACGGAGTAGGACCATGCCGGTGGCTTGAGGCCGATTGCCCCGCAAGGCTTTCCATGAAAGGTGCGATGTCGGGATTACCAATAACAGGAAAATGTGATATGTTTATGATCAGATCTGCCGGATACGGGGTAACGAACAATTTTGGGGCATCGGGGACGTCTTCTGCTGAGACTCGGCACGAAACTGACCATCTATCTATCCCTTATCATCATCGTTGTCGTCACGGGGTATGGGTACCTTGATATCCTGGGCCGCCGCGATATCCTGGTGAGAAAGATGAAAGCGGAGGTGAGGGGCACGGGCCGCACCCTGACCCTGTCCCTGGAGAAGATCTCGCCGCCGGACGAAAAAGAGTACGTTCAGGGTCTGGTCGATGCGGTGAGCGATTATGAAAGAATCCTCGGCGTCATTGTCTATTACCCGGCGGAAAACCTTATTCTTCGCTCCAATTCCCTGAGGGAGGGTTTCGAGCCGTACGTAACGCTGGTCAGGCGATCGATGGCTGCGCAGTCTCCCCTGGAAGAATTCGGGGCCCGCAACAAAGCCCCCGTTTTTGCGTATGCGTTTCCTCTCAAGAACAGGAGCGGCAGGGCCAGGGGCGGGGTCTGCATTGTCCAGCGCACCTCTTACATGGAGCGGGAGATCGAGAAAGCGAAGTGGAGCATTTTCATAAATATGCTCCTGCTCATCGGCGGGACCGTGGCCTTGATCCTTGTGGGTACGAGGAAATGGGTGAGCCGGCCCATCTCGAAGCTGATAAGCGGCATCGGCCATATGGCGAAGGGGAACCTCGATATAAGGATCGACTTGAAGGGAGAAGATGAGCTCTCCGAACTGGCCCGCTCGTTCAATCAAATGGCGGCCGATCTGAAAACTGCCCAGGAACGGATCATTCAGGAGGGGGAGGCAAGGCTGGAACTGGAAAGGGGCCTCCAGCAATCGGAAAAATTGGCAATCGTCGGCCAACTGGCCTCCGGACTGGCTCACGAGATCGGAACCCCCCTCAATATCCTTCTGGGTCGGACGGAATTGATCAAGAGAAGGCTTGAGGATACGGAGGGCATCCGGAAGAATCTGGATATTATGGATAACCAGATTGAAAAAATCACAAAGATTATCGAGCAGCTCCTTGGGTTTGTCAGAATAAAGCAGCCGGAACGGAGGGCCGTCGATATCTGCGGCATCATCGAGACCGACCTCGATCTGCTCGACCACAGGATCGAAAAGCAGCAGTTGCGGGTGGTGACGGACTTCCAGAAAGATCTGCCTCCTATCGTGGGAGATCCGGATTCCCTCCAGCAGGTTTTTCTCAATCTCATCCTCAATGCCCTTCAGGCTATGCCCGAGGGAGGGACCCTCCGTCTCTGCGCAGCGGTGGTCAGGGCGTCCAGGGGGGATGTGGCGGAATGTACGAAGCACTACGTGGAAGTGCGCGTGGAAGACTCGGGTGTGGGGATAGACAAGGGGGTCATCCAGCATATCTTCAATCCCTTCTTTACGACGAAAAAGATGGGAACCGGCCTGGGGCTGATGGTCACGCAGGGCATCGTGCAGGACCATGAGGGATGGATCGATGTCGAAAGCGAGCCGGGAAGGGGATCTGTCTTTAAGGTCTACCTTCCCCTTATCACAGAGGAAAATAGGTGAAGGGCGATGGACAAGCGCCATAAGATCCTGGTGGTCGACGACGACGCGGACATGTGCGAGCTCCTCTCCGAGGTCCTCGAAGCGGAGGATCTGTCCGTTCTCACCGTGGTAGACAGCTCGGAGGCCGCCAAGATACTGCACAGGGAGGAGTTCGACGTCATTATCACCGACCTGCAGATGAAGGGTCTGAAAGGCATTGACCTCCTCGAGGAGGCAAAGAGGGTGGCACCCCTTACGCCCGTGATCATCATCACGGCCTTCGGGACCATCGAATCGGCTATCAAGGCAATAAAAATGGGTGCACACGACTATGTGACCAAGCCCTTTCGCACGGACACGATCCTGCTGACGGTCAAGAAAGCCCTGGAGAACCGCATGCTGAAGAAAGAGGTCGTCCGTCTGAGAAAGGAGGTGGAGTCGAGGTACCACTTCCATCATCTCATCGGCAAGAGCCCGTCGATGCAAAAGCTCTATGACCTGATCGAGCGCATCGGCGAAAGCTCCGGCAACGTCCTTATCACCGGGCCAAGCGGGACAGGGAAAGAGCTTGTCGCAAGGGCCACCCATTACTCCGGCTCCAGAAAGGCGGGCCCCTTCATCGCCGTCAATTGTGCGGCCATTCCTGAAACGCTTCTGGAGAGCGAGCTTTTCGGCTACAAGCGGGGGGCCTTCACCGACGCCAAGACAGACAAGAAGGGATTGCTGTTCGAGGCCGCCGCGGGAACGATCTTCCTGGATGAGGTCACAGAAATGCCGCTCGTGCTGCAGGCAAAGCTGCTTCGAATGATCGAAGAGAAGAAGGTCCGGCCCCTGGGGGACACGAATTCTTACCCCATCGACGTGAGGTTCATCTCGTCATCTAACCGGAACGTGAAAGAGATGATCCAACAAGGGCGATTTCGGGAAGACCTGTACTATCGGCTGAAGGTCATTGATATCGAGCTGCCGCCTCTCCGCGAACGGAGGGAAGATATTCCTCTCCTTGTACGCCATTTTATTGAGGAGCCCGGCCTGGAACTGAAGAAAAGAGTCTCGGGGATTTCGGAGGAGGCCCTGAGGGTGTTGATGAATTATCCGTGGCCCGGCAATGTGAGGGAGCTGGAAAATGTCATACAGAGGGCGGTTGCCCTTTGCCGGCACGATGTGATCCTGCCGGAGGATTTACCTCCTTCCATGCTCGGGGAGGTGGAGGAAAACCTCCTGGACAAATGCCTCCGGGAAAAACTTACGGTGGACCAGATGGAGAAGGAATATGTGCGGAAGGTCCTCGTGGAGGTCGGAGGCAACAAATCAAAGGCGGCCGAGATACTTGGGTTCGATAGAAAGACGCTTTACAGGAAGCTCGATGAATCGTAGAGATCCATCACATTTTGTCCTATTCTGCCACATATGGGGCATAGTTCCCCATGTTCCATTCCCCCGTGTCTAGCTTCCACATCTTAATCCCCATGAATTAAGAAGGGTTCCATCCTTTCTCCGGATGGCAAGTCTTTTGCAATCTTACAACGCCGTGGAGATGATTGTCTCACAATCTCCGGGGCCACCGGTCCTTTCCTATCCCGTTCCATTTGCGTGAACACAGGAGGTTTCAACGGATCGAGACAGGGCGGTGAAGCAGTCTGTTCGGGAGCGGAGGGCCGGTTCTTGACTTTCATTATAGGGGGAAGCAAATTGACGGGAGAGGCAACCCGATGAGGATCGTGAGATTTGTGCTGAGGCGCCCCTATACCGTGGCGGCGGTTCTGATCATGATTTGCATCCTCGCCGTGGGGGCCGCGAGCCGGATGCCGATCGACATCTTCCCGGAGATCAACATCCCGGTGGTCAGTGTGGTGTGGACCTACAACGGCATGGCTGCGCCTGATATGCAAAACCGCATCCTGTCGCTGCACGAGCGCTCGATAGCCTCGCTTGTCGACGATATCTCGCGCATCGAAGCCACCAGTTACCAGGGCGTGGGCGTGGAGAAGATATATCTCCACGAAGGGGCGGATGTGAGCCGGGCGGTGTCGCAGTTGGCGAGCAGCGCGCTGGTTGTGTTGAAGTATATGCCGCCCAACATTACACCGCCGCTCGTGCTGCGCTATGACGCCACGGATGTGCCCATCATTCAGCTCAGCCTCTCGAGCACGACGCTGCCCGACACCAGGCTGAACGATCTCGGGCAGAACATCATCAGGCCCGATCTCGCCGTCGTGCATGGGGCCGAAGTGCCCCAGCCTTACGGCGGCAAGCCCCGCGTGATCATGGCCGACCTGGACGAGTCCGCCCTGAACGCTCACGGCTTGTCACTGGGGGACGTGAGCGAGGCCCTTCAGCGCCAGAACGTCATCCTTCCCTCGGGCGACGTGAAGATCGGCGCCAAGGACTATACGCTGACGATGAACAATAGTCCGAACGTAATCGACCGGATCAACGCCTTCCCGATCAAGGAGGTCGACGGCCGCACCGTATTCATGCGCGACATCGCGCACGTGCACGACGGGTTCCAGGTGCAGACCAATTCGGTTGCCGTCGACGGCCGCCCCGGCGCCCTCATCACCATCCGCAAGACGGGGGGCGTCTCCACCCTTGCCGTCATCGACGGCGTCCGCGAGGCGCTGATCGAAATCGAGAAGGTAATCCCGAAAAACGTCTCGGTGAAGGCGCTCTTCGACCAGTCCGTATTCGTCAAGGCGGCCCTGAACAGCGTCAAGATGGGCGGCATGATGGCGGCCGCCCTGACTGCCCTCATGATCCTGCTGTTCCTCGGCAATTGGCGGCTCACACTCATTATCCTGGCGGCGATCCCGCTTTCCATCGCCACCGCGGTGATCGTGCTCTATGCCGGGGGGCAGACGCTCAACACCATGACCCTGGGAGGATTTGCGCTGGCCGTGGGGATCCTGGTCGATAACGGCACCGTGGTGATCGAGAACATCGAGCGCCACGTCAGGCTCGGCGAAGGTCTGGAGCAGGCCATCGTGGACGGCGCCGGTGAAGTAGGCGTACCGACCCTCCTGTCGACCCTTTGCATCTGCATCGTCTTCGTGCCGGTGTTCCTGCTGCAAGGCACGGCGAAATACCTGTTCTCGCCGCTGTCCCTGTCGGTCTGTATCGCACTATTGGCAAGCCTTGCGCTCTCCTTTACCATGGTCCCGGTCTTATTCAAATATCTGATGCGCGGCGTGGGTGCCTCGCACGGCCCTGAGGGCGTTGTTGCACGAGGCGCTGCGTGCGTGTTCGCGCCTCTCGTTGCCCTTCAGCAGGGGTTTGAGCACCGCTTCCAGGCGTTCCGACAGTCCTACCGCACACACATCGAGTGGGCCCTGTCGAGAGCCGTTGCAACCTCGGCATTTTTCCTCTCCCTGATGGCGGCCTCGCTGCTGCTTTTTCCCCTCCTGGGGCGCGATTTTTTTCCCCAGGTCGATGCCGGTCAGATGCGCCTCCACGTGAGGGCGCCCGCGGGCACGCGCATCGAGCAAACCCAGGAGGCCTTCGCACAGGTGGAAGCAGCCATCCGTAAGCTCGTCGGGCCTCGACAGATCGATACCATGCTCGACAACATCGGCCTGCCCTATAGCGGCATGAATATCGCACTGAGCGACTCGGCGACGGTAGGGCCCATGGACGGCGAGATCCTCATTTCTCTCAAAGGAAAACATGCCCCGACGGCCGGCCTCACGGCCATGCTCCGTCGCGAGCTACCCGGACGCTTTCCGGCGCTGCGGTTCTTCTTCCAGCCGGCCGACATCGTCGACCAGGTGTTGAATTTCGGTCAGCCGGCCCCGATAGACATCCGCGTGTCAGGGCCGAGCAACGATGAGGCATACGCAATGGCCACCAGGCTTTCCCGCGATATCGGACGCGTGCCGGGCATCGTCGACGCGCACGTGTTCCAGGTACCCGACGCGCCGGCACTCTCTATAGACGTCGACCGCGCACTGGCGAGCCAGGTAGGCCTGGACCAGCGCACAACGGCGAACGATGTGCTGACCGGCATCAACGGCAGCGCCCAGACGATGCCGAACTTCTGGGTCGATCCGGGCAGCGGCGTGAGCTACCCCCTCGTCGTGCAGCTCCCGACCTACAGGATTACTTCCAGCCAAGACCTTTGGTCGCTGCCGGTGACCGCCGGCGGGCCGGAGAGGGCACACCAGCTCTTGATGAATGTCGCGTCTTTCGGCCGCAGCACTGTTCCGCTGGTCATGTCGCAACTCAATATCCGGCCCGTATTCGACGTGCATGCCGACGTACAGGGCACGGACCTCGATTCAGCCGCAAAAGGTATCGACAAGGTAATCGCCGCGGATAGGCCGGACCCTGCCAAGGCCATTACGGTGAGCCTGAGCGGCCAGGTCGAAACCATGCGGGAAGGCTATGCCGGCTTGTTCGGCGGCATGGCCCTTGCCGTGGTGCTCGTCTACCTCTTTCTGGTGATTAACTTTCAGAGCTGGATCGATCCATTGATCGTGCTGATGGCCGTTCCCTTCGCGCTGGGCGGCGTCATCTGGATGCTCTTTCTGACGCAGACCCACTTGAGCATCCCGGCGCTCATGGGAACGCTCATGTGCATCGGGCTGACCACGGCCAACAGCATTCTGGTAGTGACCTTCGCGAATCAACGCATGGAGGTCGGCGACGATGCGGCAAGGGCCGCGGCCGCTGCCGGCTACACGCGCCTAAGGGCTGTGCTGATGACGGCCGGCGCGATGATTTTCGGGATGATACCTATGGCCATAGGGCTAGGTGAGGGCGGCGAGCAAAATGCGCCGCTTGCCCGTGCAGTTATCGGGGGACTCACGTTCGCGACGCTGGCCACCCTCGCCTTTGTGCCGACCATGTATGGGCTCCTGCGCAGCCGAGAGGCGGAGCCCGCCCAAGGACCGCTTGAAGGAGAACCTCATGCAATCAAGTGATCGTGATGCCTACGGGCGCGACACATCGGAGCAGTCGCGCTTCTCGCACGAGCGCCCACACATGGACCGGCGCATGAGGCGCCTGGCTATTGCCGTGGGTTTAGTGTTCTTGACGGCGTTCGTGGTCGTCGGGACGATGCGGTTTGTTTCCACCCACAATCTGGTACGGAAGACAGATATGCTCGCCGCGGCGGCGGTCACAGTCGAAGCGGTCATGGCCCGGCCGGCAGCCGCCGGACCGAGCCTCAGCCTTCCCGGCGAGACGCACGCGTGGTACGAAAGCACGATCTACGCGCGTGTGAACGGGTATGTCGCGAAATGGAACGTCGATATCGGCGACCATGTCTCGAAGGGGCAAGTCCTGGCCGAGATCGAAACCCCTGAGCTCGACGCACAGCTCGATGCCAGCCAGGCGAAACTCAAAGCGACAGAGGCGGACGTCCAGGTCAGCGAGGCCCAGGCCGATTTCGCGCGCACGACCTATGCGCGCTGGCGCGACGCGCCGAAGGGCGTGGTTTCGGACCAGGAACGGGAGGACAAGAAGGCCGAATTCGACAGTGCATGCGCGCGCCTGGTGGCGGCGAGAGCCCATGTTGCCCTCGATCGGGCCGACGTAGATCGCTTTGTGGCCTTCGAAAAATTCAAGCGCGTGACTGCCCCATACGACGGCACCATCGTCGAGCGGCGTATCGACATCGGCAATCTCGTGGCCGCTGGCAACTCCAGCGGAACCCTGCCGCTCTACCGTATGACGCAGGACGATCCTATGCGGGTCTGGGTCGATGTACCACAGGCGGCAGCGGGAGATTTAATGAAGGTCGGCGTGCCGGTCGACGTTGTCACGAATCAAGTTCCGAGCCGCCGGCTCGTAGGCAGGGTCGCGCGCACGGCGCAGGCTATCAACCCGCAGGCGCGGACCTTCCGGGTCGAGATCGATGTGCCCAATCCGACCAGAGCCCTGGTATCGGGCATGTACGTGCAGGTCGTTTTTAGTCTGCCCGCGGACGGGCTGCTGCAAGTGCCGGCCGCGGCTCTGACCTTTCGGGCCGCTGGCCCGCAGGTGGCCGTCGTGGGCGCTGACGGCAGCGTACACCTGCGCAGCGTCAGCATAGCCAGGGACGATGGCGGTACCGTGCTGCTCGCGACAGGGGTGGTGCCCGGCGAGAAGGTGGTGCTCAATCTTAGCAGCCAGGTGACCGAAGGCCAGAAGGTCGTCGTGAGCAAGAGCAGTGATACGGCGTCGAGCGTCTGCGTGACGCCGGCGCAGAGGCCGTGACCTAATGTCCCGAAGAGCGATGAATTCCACTGTATATCTTACCGTGGCCGCCCTCATGGCGATGCTCTCCGCCTGCGCGGTCGGGCCCGATTATCGCGCTCCCCGGCCGGCGGTCCCTGATGCCTTCAATGCGGCGCCCGCCCTGGTGCCGGCGTCTGCAAAGAACGCTTCGCCGGAAGCTGCGGCGAAGGGTGCCGGCGCCGCCATCGACGCAGCCGCCTGGTGGCGCTCCTTCGGCGATCCTGAGCTGGATTCGCTTGTCGAGAGAGCGATCCGGTCGAATCCGGACATCGAGATCGCGCTCTACCGGCTGCAAGAGGCGCGAACGCAGGAAGCAGTCGTCATGGGACGCGCGATGCCGGAAGCCGGCGCGAGCGCGGCCCAGGGCTATGGGACAGGCAGCGATGTGACGCGCGGGCGGGTCGCCCCGCCGCTGACTGCAGCGAGCGACAGCAGCGGCCTTCGTCACATCGAACAGGTGATGGGTTTCGACGCAGGTTGGGAGATCGACGTTTTTGGGCGATACCGGCGCGAGATCGCGGCGAGTCGCTACGACACGCAGGCGGCCGCCGAAGTCCGCAATGCCGTGCTTGTCACGGTGGTCGCCGATGTAGTGCGCGCCTATTTGGACATGCGCGGCCTGCAAATGGAGCTCGCCGCGGCCGGCCGGGGCGTAGACACCGCGCGGCAGACGCTCGATTTCGTGCGGGCCCGTTACGAGGGCGGGTTTACGAACGCCTTAGACCTCACCCTCGCGCAGAGGGAGCTTGCCACTCTGCGCGCGCGCCTTGCGCCTTTGGCCGCCAGGGTGAGCGCGGCACACTACACCATAGCGGTCTTGCTCGGTCAGTATCCGGAAACACTGGTCAAAGAGCTCGAGTCGCCCCGGGTGATCCCGCCCATTTCCCCGCAGGTACAGGCGGGACTGCCGCTCCATTTGCTGCAGAGGCGCTCCGACATCCGCGAGGCGGAGCGGCGGCTCGCCGCGGCCACCGCGCGTATCGGGGTGGCCACGGCCGAACTGTTCCCGCATCTGGCCCTGACCGGGGCCGCGGGTGGCCAATACCCGGGCCTTGCGTCCCCTGGTGGCGGACACATCTGGTCGGCAGGCCCTTCGGCGTTCTGGAGTTTCCTCGATTTCGGCACCCTTGACGCCTTGGTCGACATCGCCGATCTTCGCACACGCGAGCAGCTGGTCGTCTACCGGGCGACGGTAATTAATGCCGTACGCGAGGTCGACACGGCGATCAGCGCGTACACGGCACAGCGAGACCGGCTCGATAACCTTGGAGATGCACTCGTGGCGAGCCAGCAGGCGGAGGGTTACGCCTCGGAGCGGTACAAGCGCGGCCTGACGGACTTTCTGAACGTACTCGATGCGCAGCGGCAGGAATACGACCTGGAGGACCAGTACGCGGCAGCCCAGACCGCCACGGCCGATGCCTTCGTTGCGTTGTATAAGGCCCTGGGAGGCGGCTGGGAGAACTATCAGTCCATTCCCCCGATCCGTCGGCCGCAGCCTGCAATCGTCGCCGCGTTCACGCGCCTGTTCCGGACGCCCGTCGATCCTCAAAGGTGAGGATGGCGGCGAGACCAACTCCACGGGCCGGCAGTATCGGGCACCTGCCGCCGATTTCACAAGACCTTTTAAGGGGGGTATCGAGATGATAACACAGGTGAAGAACAGGTGCGATTCGATGGACGTCAATCAGGAAATCGTGCGCCTGAGGATCTATCTGGGCGAGGATAAGCGCCATGGCGACCTGCCCTTATACGAGGCGATCATCGCCCAGGCGCGAAAATTACATCTTGCCGGCGCCACAGTGGTGCACGGTACGGAAGGCTTCGGCCATTCGACGCGCCTGCACACCGCGGACGTGCTCTTCTCCGAGGACCTGCCGGTGGTGATCGAGATAATCGACAACACGGAGAAAATCGATCGGCTCATATCGGTCCTGGACCAGTTGGGCGACATCGGTCTCATCACCTACGAGCGCGTGACGGTGCTGCGATGTTAGCAAGCTAATATTGGGGTTCGGCACCCCCTCCGTCGGCAAAGCCACGGCCCGCTGCGCACAGGCGGGGTGCCCAGCTCCATATTGCCTTGCTGGGTCGCACCCCGCCTCCCCGCTCACAACAGCTTGACCGTTAGAAGGGATAATAACGGAAGCTCACCATGACGATGTTCATCTTCTCATCCGGCAAGCCGAAGATGCTCAGCTTCGTGTAGGAGTCGGACAAACCGACGCGCATCCTGCCGAGGCTGCCCTGGTAGAAGGAATACCAGAAGCCGATTGTGGCCTGTTGAACGCCGGAAGCCTGAGCAAAGTTAACCACCGTGAGACCTTCCGTGAGCAAGTCGCTGGCAGCAGGGACTGTCGGGGCGTAAGCGCGCTGCCGAAGCCTCCCGTTACGCCTTTGTAGGTGAGGACAGACGTTCTCGACTCCTGCTCCATGCCCGCATACCCGTAAATATCGAGGCGGTTGGTGGGATGGGAGACCAGGCCAAGCAGGGTTTCCACTTCCGTTATGGGCTCGAGCTTGCCGGTGAGGGGGTTGACGACGACGTCGGAGAACCCGGCAGACCCGTAGCGGCCTATGCCTTTTCCTGCGAGTATGCTTCCCTGGAAATCGAGCAGCTGTGGGGAAGCACCGGCACGAGCATCGCGCCGCCCGCGCCCCAGCCCACGGTCGTGTTGTTGTCGCGGCTGTTGTTCACCAGGGTCCTGTCGCTGAAAAAGCGCGACAGACCATACACCTCATAATGGCCGAAGCCGGGGTCGATGGCCACCTTGCCCACGATATCGGGATATTGATCCAGGGACAGGCTGGTGGGCATGTTGGAGCCGTTGGCGCCGCTGCTGACATCGTAGGCAAGATTTTTGGCGTTGAGCAGTTGGTAGGAGATAGCGGCCGGCCAGCGTAAGGCCTCCTCCGGTGACGATCGTCTGGGGCGATTCGGCCGAGATGCCGACGGACACCATGCTGCCGAAGTCCTTAACCAGGCGCACCTGGGGGTTCCTCGTCCACGTAAAGCCGGGTACGTACTGGGCGTCGATGGTGAGGGGTATGTTCTCCTGTCGTGGCGTTATGCCCACACAATTCATGGTGATGAGGCTCCAGCTCTGGCCTGCCAGGAGGTGCCAGCCGCCAGGCGTGTCATAAGTCCCATAGAGATGGCGAATGCGGGGGGTGTAGCTGTTGCTTTCCTGGGAGTTGCCCGAGGTGCCGGTGCCGCCGCCGAGGAAGTCAGCCTCGAAATAGGCCGCCAGTGACGCATAATCGTCCTGCCCTTGGGCGAGGAGGGAGAGGCGCGACTGGCGTGAGGTACCGCGGAGCTCGTTCTGGTAGTAGTTGGAGGAATTCGGCAGCGGAAAGCCTCCCGAGCCGAGGTTCCACTTCGAGTTGACATCCGCGCCCGTATAGAGGCTGCGCTGGACGCCGGCGGCTTCTATGAACCCTCCGAAGGTCAGCTTCACGGCGGTCTTGTTGGCGAGCGTTATCCCGCCGCCCGGCGCGGAAGGGGGCTGGGACGGCGCGTTGTTGCCGCCGGAGCGGGTTGCGCTGCTTGCGCGGCTAGCGCAGCCTTAAGGGCGTCGACCTGCTTCTGAAGGGCGTCGATCTGGGACTGTAGAGACCCGATATTCGCGGTCTGGGCCCCGGCGGGACCGGCCGGCATAAAGAGAAGACAGCACAATCCGACGGCGAAGACCGACAACTTTTGCGGGATACGGCCTGCCGCGCCGTACATCCATGTTTTCATTCCTTATCCTCCTCTCAATCTTAATTTTTTAGAATTTCTCCTCTAGTATCCGGCTCCTATGTTATGGTTGTATTATTAAAACGGTTAATTCTGGGTTAAGAACGATTTAAGAAAAGGCAAATAGAAGAGAGGCGGGTGAGCCGGAGATGGATGGTCGACCTCTTCACGGTCTCCCTGTTCTCCGGCTCAGACGGCGTTTTTCGCTTACGGTCTTTGAAGCCGTGGCTTCACGCCCATCTTACCCATCACGGCCGCCGAAGGGCAGAAGCCGGTGAGTGCGAAGACGAGGAGGTTCAGGCTCACGAGGCCCGTAAGGATCAGCCAGTAGATGCTGTGAGTCAGCACCAGAATAATGCTCAATCCGTTCATGCAGCCCGCCATGAGAAAGATGATCCTTTCCAGGTACCAGCTATCGGTCCTCAACAGATACATGCTGCCTCCTTATCTTATTTACCTGCTCGACGATGTGCCTGCTCCTCCCTATTTCCTTAGCTTCTGCCCCCGCAGATAGTCTATCATGGGCTGTGTGACGAGGGGCACCACATCGGCGATCATGTGCGGCATTAACTCCGCCATGACCTTTGGCATCAGCTCGGGCATCTGTTCCCGCATATAATCTGGCATTTCGATCCTCTCTCCCACCCGGGACAGCATGGTAGGCATCACCTTAGGCATCATCATGGGCAGCAGTCTGGGAAAGAGGATTGGAAACATGGGTTTCATCAGGTTGAGAGCGCCCGGGATCTTCCCCATTACGCGCATCATCGGTCCCATGCCGAAGGGCATGGCGTCGATAAGCTCCGGCCACATGGTACCCATGAGATCGGCGAAACCCCTGGGGGTCATCAACGTGATCATGCCATCGAAGACGGCCCACTGTTTCAATGCCTCGGGATGGGGGTTGGGGAAGTCGTAACCGAGGGCCGAAGCAGCGAAGTGGGCGAGGTCCTGGACTTCGACAGGCGACTTCATCTTGTCGGCCGCCACCCTGAGTTGAAATTGGCAGCACGGGCAAAGGGCGAGCAGTTTCTCGGCACCCACCTCGGCAGCCTCATCCAGCCTTGTCTTGCCGATCACGGCAGCAACGGGCGGATCCTTAATCAGCGTAAGAACGCTTCCGCAGCAATGCGCCTCTTCCCGGTTATAGGGCATCTCTACAAAATCGACATTCGGAATGGCCTTGATGAGCTGTCTCGGAGGCTCATAGACGCCGGAAGCCCTTCCGATATGACAGGAGTCATGCCACGTGACCCTGATGGGGGGTTTGTCGCCGTTTGTCGGGAACCTGAACTCTCCGGACTCGATCTTCTCCGCGATCACCTCGCTGTAGTGCCTGGAGGTGATGTTGAAGGGCAGGCCGAGTTTCTGTGCCCAGATCGAATAGACCTGGCGCCACATCATGTTGCACGCGGGACACGAGGTAATGACCGTGCCCACGCCGGCATGGTTCATGACCTGAATGTTGCGCTTTACCACCTCGGCAAAGAGGTCCCACTTTCCCGCGACGAGCATGGGTATCCCACAGCAATTCTCTTTCTGACCCACATAGGTGAAGTCCACGCCCGCGGCGTCGAGGAGACGGACGCTTGCCATGGCGATGTCGTTCTCCACGTAGCTCGCCGTGCAACCGGCAAAGTAGGCGATATCCGACTTGTGCCCGGGGCCGTGCTTCTCTTTGAGGTCTTCGGGGAACCAGGCATCGCGGTTTTTGCGATAACCGGCCCAGATGTTCCCCTCCTTATCGAGGGCCGCCCCCATCATCTCGAAGGGCGGGAAAGTCATTTCCTTGTTTTCGTGAACGAGAAGTCCCCGGAGTTTCATCCATGAAGATTCGATGGGCAGCGACGCGGAACAGCGGGTATTGCAAAGCTCGCAGGTCGTACAGACAAGCATGGTGTCGACCATCTTCTGGTCCCACTTCTCGCGACCTTCCATGTATTCCCTGAGCCAATACCACTTGCCCCTCGGACTCTGGCTTTCCCAGCCGCGGCCATAGAACTGGTCGCACTCTTCGACGCAATAGCCGCACTGGGAGCACACGTAGGCATACCAGGCCACGTCCGCTGGAATACCACGGACCGCGTGGGTCGGCCGTTCTCCGATGTCCACGGAAGCGCTATTCCCGAAAGGACGGACAAGCGGTTCGACAAGCCCGGCCGCGGCGATAGCCCTTGCGGCACCCATGGGCTTCAAGACCTTGCCTGGATTGAATAAGGAGCGAGGGTCCACTTCCCTCTTGAAGGCCCTCAGGCGTTTCAGGCGCTCTTTTCCCATGATTCTCTGCCTCTGCCGCGAGGTAGAGGCCGGTTGAGTAGGCCCGTCCGCCGTGCTTCTTGGCTATCTTGATGATGGTGAGGACAAGGCCGAAGACGAAGTTAAAACTGAACTTCCGCTGGTCGCTCGGGATAAACCCGAGGAGCACTACCTCAGGCTTACCGTCGATCCCGTCGCGGATGACGACCCCCTCCTTTACCAGAGGCTGTCGTATCTTTCGTTCGATCTCGTCCAATGCGTCGCCGATCGAAGAGAGGGGGATGACGACTTCAGCAGGAACGAGGCTGGGGCCGAGTCGTTTGACGACCATGAGCTTGAACCGATTAGCCCATTCGTGGCGGGCGATCTCGTCGTCCAGCAGTCGTGAATGGGTTAGCTTTCATCGCTTCGCCCAGTTGGCTCATCACCTCATCCCGATCCTTCCGTCTGAAGGCAAGGGTAGTGATGTAGGTCGCCGGCAGATGGACGGGCTCCTCAACGGGGTGGCCGTTGTGCCCGGAAAGGGGTGTCCGGTTCTTCAACTCCGCCATCTTCGGGTTGATAAACACGAGCGACCAGATGGGCGTACGCCTGTCGACAACGGTCTGGGCCAATGCCTGGAGATCATGGGCTCCCGGGGAGCTGATCGCAACCACATCCAGACCCTCGAGGGGTTGAACGCGGATAGTCACCTCACTTATGAAACCGGTAGTACCCTCGGCATCCGCCACAAGATCCAGGTCAGTACCCGCAAACGCGCGAATGTCGCCGTCAGGCATCACGACTCTGGCGCTCAGAACGTTCTCTTTGAACCAGCCCGCTTCGAAGGAACCGATTCCGGCGCCTCCCTGAGCAAGCCATCCAGCGACGGTGGACGAAGGGTAACTGGTAGGGTAGAGTCTCAGGGTCAGGTTATGTTTGGCAAGCTCACGGTCAAGCTTCTCCCATAGAACGCCCCCCTGAACCTTCGCCGTAAGAGCCGATGAATCAACCTGGATGATGGTGTTCATCCGGAAGAAATCGACGACCAGGCCCGCTTTTACCGGTAAAACGCCACCATAACCGGAGGATGCTTTACCTCTGGGGGTGAGAGGGATGCCTCTCTTTCCTGGCCCACTTCGCCAACTCCACCAACTCTTGTTCGCTCTCCGGTTGGACAACGGCGTCCGGTATGGTCTTTCCGATGAGCGGCTTGAAAAGACTTGGGAAAACCGCGATGTCGTGTCCGTAAAGTTTTCTTTCGACGCGGTCGAAAGAGACCCGATTTCCAAAGGCAGTCTCAAGCCAGGAGCAGTCCTTCCCTTTGAGCTTCGTCATAAAATACCCCCGTCAAAATAGATCGACAGAATCAATATAACAGTTTGTCTTCTAAGTTGCAATATATCGAAAATATATTTCGATACACTAGAGACTAAGGCGTCTCCTTGACACCCCGAATATTTCTCGACAGAGTCTCCTGGCCTGCAAGCAGGGTCAGGAGAACTTCGCGCATGATCGAGCAGGCTTCGGTGATTTTCGGCGAAGCAAGATGGTAAAAGATAGCGGTGCCTTCACGTCTGGCAATAATGATGCCTTTTTGTCGCATGATGGAGAGGTGCTGCGAGGCGTTAGCTTTCGGTACACCCATGGCCCGGACTATTTCCCCCACCGACAGTTCTCCGTTCTTCAAGAGGTTGACGATCTGCAGCCTTTTGGGGTTGGCCAGGGTTTGGCAGATCTCGGCCTGCAGTTCAAATACCCTGAGATCGGCTTCCGATTGCTGAGGCAGTTCTTTTATTCGAATCATCGAATCTATTGTAACCACCATCGGCCCCTCTGTCAAGAAAAAGTGCGAGATGGTGCGTGCTCACTCCTATAGCTCGACCGCCTTCATCAGCACGGCCGATAAAGCGGTGCCGACGATCAGCGAAAGCACAAACACCGCGACGTACAAAAACATCCGGGCAATCTTTGCAACAGCGGATTTGACCATGGCGGACTCCTGCAAGGACGTTAAAGAGAACTCGTATTGTGGCCGGGCAGCGGGCTGTCTTCCCCTTGGAAGACCCTTGGCTTTCCGTCCCGTCCTCGCGGGCGGTTTGGCTTTATGCTGGCATATTAATGTTAAACATTGCATCACCATTTGTCAAGTCTAATCGTATACAGCAGATGAAGTCTTATGTGCTCGCTGCCGAGTGCCCTCACTGAACGAGGAAAAGGATTCCGATCCAGCGGCTAAGGAATTCTTGGGACTGAAAAACATCGACACGCAGGAATAGATGCGCCCGACACGGCGAGAGATACAGGTGGGCGCTTATAGCCCACCTGTTTGGGTAGGGTATGCGCCCGACACAGCGAAGGATATCCGTTGCAGTCTCCTCTTTCCCGTACTACATTGTGCTTGTACGTATACGAACATAGCCGACTATTTGGCTATTTACCTGCGCAGCACCTTTCGCCCGTCACCTCTCCGAGGAGGGGAGAGATATGGATGATAAGGGTAGCATAGGGTCCCTGAAGGGATCGCATAGCCCGGGATACTCCTCTTTCCGGTCCGGACGCGTTGCTATCCCGTACGGGATATTTATGCTGCCCGGGTCATGCCCGACCGGCCTTTACGGTTATCTCCCTTTCCGCAACATTGTCCACATTTTCAGCATTTTGACGACCTTTTGCACCTTTATGATCGCCTGGAGCTCAAGACGGTTTCTCGACAAGACGTGCCTCCTCTTCATCGGCATTGCGTTTCTGTTTACGGGACCTATTGATGTGATCCGCACACTTACGTAGGAAGGAACGGGCGTGGGGTAATGGGTATGAGCATGATGGGGACTCTCTTGCGTCAGGGCGGCCGGGGACTCCTCACGCCTTTTGCGGTGAGGACCGGCGCGGAAGGAAAGGCCTTGGCGAATACGATGAAGCCGGGAGATTCGACAGAACTGCCCTTGCCCGCTATTTTGGCCGTTGCGTTCGGGTGCTCGGCGTCTCTCTTCTTCTGGTCTCTCTGTTCCGGGCGCACCTCTACGCAACACTGAATGCCGGCCCCTATCTGGTGTTCCACAATATCGCCGAGCTTCTTCAGCGTGATCGTGTCACTCTCGATTTTCAGCGTGGGCTGGTATACCTTTGACCAGTCGAAAAACCATCAGGTGCTCTTTCTCAGCGCGGCATGCCTCGCCGTCGGATTGATAGACATTATGCATATGCTCAGTTTCCCTGGGATGCCCGATTTCATCACCCCAAACTCCACCAACAAGGGTATCCTGTTCTGGATATCCGCTCGCCTGACCTCCGGCGTGGCATTTCTTGCCGGGGCCTACATCTATTCCGGTTCGGTCAGGCGCGGATTGTCGAAGCTGAACCTCCTGACGGTGGCCCTGACGGTAACAGGGCTGGTATTCGTCTGCGTCGTCTATCTTCCGGGGTATCTGCCCGCCATGTTCATCGAGGGAAGCGGTCTGACTCCGGTCAAAGTATCTGCGGAATACCTGGTCGTCAGCCTGTGTGTTCTCTCCTTCGCTGCCTACTGGAGGCGTTTCGCCAGGACGGGCGACCGAGCCTTTCCGTGGTACCTGGCGGCCTTTATCGTCTGTGTTTTTAGTGAGATGACGTTTACGCTATACAGGAGCGCCTACGATACCTACAACTTGTTGGGCCATATCTATAAAATAGCCGCCTTTTGCATGATATACCAGGGGGTATTCTCCAGCTCGGTCACACATCCCTACGTGCAGTTGGTGGATGCCGACGAGAAGCTCAGGGTTGCGATGGCCGAGCGCCAGCACGCCTATCGCGATCTCCAGGAGAGCGAAGACCGGTACAGGCGTATCACCGAGGGCCTCAGGGATTATCAGTATTCGGTGCGCGTCGAAAACGGCCGCGCAGTACAGACGACCCAAAGCCCGGCCTGTGCGACCGTGACAGGGTACGCGCCGGAGGAGTTTGACGCCGATCCCCATCTCTGGTTTCGCATGATCGCGCCGGAAGACCGCAAAGCGGTCCGGGAAAGCGTGCAGAGGATTCTTTCAGGGCAGGAAATCCCGCCCATGGAGCATCGCATATGCCGCAAAGACGGAGTCCTACGCTGGGTGTGCGACACGACCATCCTGTTCAAGGATGGCTCGGGGAGACTCTTGTCCTATGAAGGCGTGATCAAAGATATTACCGACCGCAAGCGCGCAGAGGAAGAGATCCGCAAACTGAACCGGGAACTCGAACAGCATGTCGTCGATCTCAGGAACGCCAACTATGAACTGGATACCTTCAATTCCACTGTTTCTCATGATCTGGGCATCCCTCTCATGATCATAGAAGGTTTTACCCAAAGGCTCGCAAAGACGTACGGCGGTGAGCTCGACGAGAGGTTCTCCGAATTCGTGGGGATCATACACACCAACGTGATAAAAATGGAGCAGCTCATTCACGATCTCCTGGCCTACGCAAGGCTTGGCAGACAGGCAATGCAGCGGGTGCCGGTTTCGGTGCATGAGGTCGTCACCTCGGTGGTTAACGAACTCCGGACAATCTATCCGGAGGAAGAGGTGATGATTCTCCTCGTTCCTCCCTGCTGCGGCGACGAGCATATGATACGGGAGGTTTTCGCCAATCTCATCTCCAACGCCCTCAAGTTCTCAACCCGCAGCATGCGGCGGACCGTGGAAATAGGAGGGTGGGAAATGGCACAGGAAAACGTCTATTTTGTCAGGGGATAGGGTGTCGGTTTTGACATGGAGCAAAAGGAAAAGCTGTTCAACGTCTTTCAGCGACTCCATTCCCAGGAGGAATTCGAAGGGACCGGGATGGGCCTTGCTATCGTGAAAAGGATTATCGGCCTTCACGGGGGGCATGTGTGGGCGAGGAGCACACCCGGTGAGGGGGCTATCTTCTACGTCACGCTGCCGAGACTGCCTTAGGCGACACGCGTCGGGTGGGCGACAGAAGAAATCGGTTCGTATTTTTTGATTGCAGACCCGTCAACATTGCGGAGGAATAGAGGACGGGGGGTTCAAAACACGGCGAAAGGGCTGGGACTAAGGGAGGATACTGTATGGAGCACGCACTCAGGCGGATTCTTCTGGTGGAAGGCGACCCCAAAGATATCGAGCCTGACCCTCAATGCCCTTGGCGAACACAATCTTGCCAATGAAATCGCGGTAGCGCGCGATGGCGTGGAGGCAATGGATTACCTGTATCGCAGGGGGGTCTTTGCCTCCCGCCCCGAGGGGAACCCTGTCGTGATCCTGCTCGATCTCAAGATGCCCAGGCTGGACGGTACGCAAGTCTTGAGGCAGCTCAAATCGGACGAGCGCATGCGTTCCATTCCCGTCGTCATACTGACCTCTTCCCGCGCAAGCCCCGATCTGGAGGAGTGCCACAAGCTTGGCGTGGACGCCTACGTCGTGAAGCCCGTTCGATTTACAAAGTTTGTCGAGATCCTTAAGGCAATCGGCGTGTGTTGGGCCCTGATCGATGAACCCCCTTCCGGGCGGTGTAGCGAAGGGATGACCGCATCACCCTTTTCCCGACGAGTGAAAGGAGCGGCATAGTGTCGGCAGATGCCCTGCGTAAGGCCAACCGGCATCGTAAGCAGCAGGTGGGGGATCAGACGGCCGAGCTACAAAGAGCCAACGAACAACTGTACGCCGAACTGGCAGAGCGCAAACGGGCGGAGGAAGCGGTACGAGAATGCGAAAAGCGCTACGCACAACTTCTCGGCTCGGTCACGGACTATAGCTACACGGTGCACGTGCGGGACGGCCGTCCGGTCGCCACTGTGCATGGGCCGGGCTGTGCTGCGGTTACCGGCTACACCCCGGAAGACTATACTGCCGATCCGTACCTTTGGTATCGAATGGTCCATGAGCAAGACCGGGATGCCGTGAACGACCAAGGGGCCAAGATACTCTCCGGAGAAGCCGCTTTGCCCCTGGAACATCGAATCATCCATCGGGACGGTTCGATTCGTTGGGTCCGGAATACACCTGTGTCACACTATGACGAGCAAGGACAATTGGTCGCTTACGACGGCCTGATCGCAAATATCACCGAGCGCAAACGGGTGGAGGAAGATTTACGGAAGAGCGAGGAGAAATACAGGACCCTCTTTGAGGAGTCTTTCGACGGGCTTTTCGTTTCCTCGCCCGGAGGAAAACTTCTCGACGCGAACAAAAAGGGCGTCATGATGTTTGGTTACGATACAAAAGCGGAAGTGCTCAGTCTCGATCTGGAGAGAGACGTCTACGCATATCCACCGGATAGAAAGCGGATGCTGGACATTGTCGACGAGCAGGGCACGGCCGAATTTGAGATCGTCGTCAAGAAAAGAGGCGGCGAACAGATGGTGACGCACTGCGCGTTAACCGCGGTGAAGGACAAACAGGGCGTGATTACCGCCTACCGGGGCATCATTCGTGACATCACCGGGCGCAAGCGGGTAGAGGAGGAACTCGCCCGGCATCGGGGGCATCTCGAAGAGCTGGTCATGGAACGCACCCGGCAGTTGCAGGAATCAGAGCAGCAGTATCGCCAGTTGTTTGAGACGATGCTTCAAGGGGTGGTCTATCAGGCTGCGGGCGGAAAGATCGTCTCGATGAATCCTGCCGCCGTGCGGATACTTGGTGTGGCCCCCTCGGACTTGCTGGGACAAACTTCTGTGGATAGGGGGGCCTGTGCGATCCGGGAGGATGGCTCACCGTTCGCAGGATCAGAGCATCCTGCGATGGTAACGTTGCAAACCGGGCGGGAAGTGCGGGACGTGGTTATGGGCGTATATAACCCGTACGAGAAGGATTATCGGTGGATCAACATCTGCGCCGTACCCATGTTCCGTCCCGGTGCAGACCTGCCTTATCAGGTGTACACACTCTT
This sequence comes from uncultured delta proteobacterium, assembly GCA_963768735.1. Taxonomy (GTDB): domain Bacteria; phylum Desulfobacterota; class Syntrophorhabdia; order Syntrophorhabdales; family WCHB1-27; genus BOG-1155. The sequence goes on from CAVYJH010000004.1 coordinate 207,173, forward strand.
TGACGACATCACGGAAGACAAGCGTGTCGCGGACGAGATCAAGAGGCTCAACCGGGACTTGCAGGACCGCGCCGTTGCCCTTGAAGCGGCAAACAACGAGCTGGAGGCCTTTGCCTACTCGGTGTCCCACGACCTGCGCGCGCCCCTGCGTCACATCGACGGCTTTCTGGAACTGCTCCAAAAGAGAACGGCAAGGTCCCTGGACGATCAGAGCCGGCACTATATAGACACCGTCTCGAACGCAGCAAGGCACATGGGCACGTTGATTGACGACCTCCTGTCTTTCTCGCGCATGGGACGCCAGGAAATATCCAGAAGACACGTTGATCTGGCCGCCTTGGTACAGGAGGCGATCCGGGAGCTTGAACCCGAGACGGCCGGCAGGAACATCCTCTGGCAGATCGGAGACCTTCCAGTGGTTACAGGTGACCGGGCAATCCTACGAATCGCGCTGATCAACTTAATCTCGAACGCGCTGAAGTATACCCGGCCGCGGCGGCAAGTCGAAATCGAGATAGGCTGCACTGCGGAGAACGAGACGGAAGCAGTCTTCTTCGTGCGCGACAACGGGGTGGGTTTTGACATGCAGTATGCCGACCGGCTCTTCAGCGTTTTCCGGCGTCTGCATCGGGCAGATGAATTTGAAGGGACCGGCATCGGGCTTGCGAATGTCCGCCGGATAATCAACCGGCACGGCGGCAGGACCTGGGCCGAGGGAGAGGTTGACCATGGCGCCGTCTTTTACTTCTCACTTCCTCGCACAACACAGGGGTGAAGATGATGGAGCAGCCTTTCAGACGAATTCTTCTGGCGGAAGTCGTACTGACTTCTTCCCGCGAAGATCTCGATCTGGACAGGTGCTACACGCTTGGCGTAAACGCCTGCGTCGTGAAACCTGTTCGGTTCACAGAGTTTGCCGAGGTCTTGAAGACGATCGGCGTGTTTTGGGCTTTGATCAATGAACCGCCTCCCGGCTGTGTAAAGAACGGATGAACCGATCACCCTTTTGTAGAGGTGTGGAAGGAGTGACACCAGATGAGGAGCCCTAAGAAGAGCAGCATAGTACATGTGTTGCACCTGGAAGATGACCCGGCAGACGCGGAACTGGTTCACACGACGCTCTGGTCGGCAGGGATGGCGTGCCGGATAACCTGCGCCCGGAGTCGCGCCGAGTTCGACAAAGCGTTGAGCACGGGCAAATTTGACATAATCCTTGCCGATTACCTGCTTCCCGGATATGATGGGGTGTCGGCTCTGCGCCTGGCGCAGGAACGCTGTCCTGATGTGCCCTTCATCTTCGTCTCCGGGACCATGGGCGAGGACGCAGCTATAGAGGGGCTGACCCAGGGTGCGACGGATTATGTGCTCAAGCAAAAGCTTTCGCGACTTGTGCCGGCAGTCAGACGCGCGCTGCACGAGGCAGAGAATCGGAGAGAGCGTAAGAGATCGGAGGAAGAGCTTTTTCGCGCAAACAAGAGGTGGGAGCGGACATTCGATGCCGTACCGGATCTGATCGCGATCCTTGATAACGATTTCAAAATCGTGCAGGCCAATAAGGCCATGGCAAGCCGGCTGGGGCGCAGCCCGGAAGAGTGCGTAGGGCAGGTCTGCTACAAGGCCGTTCATGGAACAGGTTCTCCCCCTTCTTTCTGTCCCCATACGCACACGTTGCGAGATCGCCGGGAACACATGTCGGAGGTAAGCGAAGAAGGCCTCGGTGGTGATTTCGTTGTCAGCACCTCACCTATTTACGATGTAAAAGGAGAGATGGTCGGGAGCGTACACGTTGCCCGCGACATTACCGAACGTAAGCGGGCAGAGGAAGAAAACAGACGCCTTGAAATCCTGCTGCACCAAGCGCAAAAAATGGAAGCCATCGGGACCTTGGCGGGCGGCATAGCCCACGACTTCAATAACCTTCTTACGGTCATGACAGGATATGGAACCCTCCTGAAGATGAGATTGGATGAGGCCGACCCCTTGGGGGCCTACGTCGACGAGATCGTCTCCGCTTCCGAGAAGGCAGCCACCCTGACCCGGAGCCTTCTCGCCTTCAGCAGAGAACAACCGATACACCCTAATCCCTTGAGGATCAATGATGTCATCAAAGGAACAGAGAAGCTCTTAAGGCGACTCATCGCCGAAGATATCACATTAAACATCCGCCTTGCCCCTGATGACATCGTGATTATGGCGGATGCCACCCACATCGACCAGATATTATTTAACCTTGCCACGAACGCCAGGGATGCCATGCCGAAAGGAGGGACACTATCGATAGAGACGAGACTGGTAGAATTTGACCGTGAATTCATACAGTCTCACGGGTTTGGCGAACCAGGGAAGTACGCGCTGCTGTCCGTCTCCGATACGGGCATAGGAATGGATGAAAAGACGAAAGCACAGATATTCGACCCTTTCTTTACAACCAAGGAGGTAGGGAAAGGCACAGGCCTCGGTCTGTCGACGGCCTACGGAATCGTAAGACAACACAACGGGTATATCAGCGTAGACAGCGGACCGGATGCAGGCACGACCTTCCATATATATCTGCCGGCAATAGCTGCGACTGCCAAAGAAGAACAACCCGTTTCGCTCCCCGCTAAGAGGGGGAGAGAGACGATCCTCGTAGCCGAAGATAACGCAGGTGTCAGGTCTTTCATAAGAGATGTGCTGACACAATACGGTTATGAGATCGTAGAGGCTGCAGACGGTGAAGAAGCCGTCCATCAATTTGAAAAGCAGTCAGACATAGACCTTTTAATCCTCGATTCCGTCATGCCTAAGATGGGTGGGATAGAGGTATACGATGAGATAAGCAAGAGAAAACCCGGCATGAAGGTCCTTTTTATGAGCGGCTACACCCGGGATTCCGTGCTCCCGGGAGGCTTGGGGGAAAGGGAGTTTGACCTCATCTCGAAGCCCCTTTCACCGAAGAGTCTGCTGGAGAAGACGAGAGAGGTGCTGGACAGGTGCGGTTCATGAATAAGGTGCTTATCGTTGATGCGGAGCATTTCCGGACAGGGGTGCGGAATATCGTCCAAAATGCCGTAGACTCCATGTCCCAAGGCGGCAGACTTTCGGTCACGACTCGGCGGGACGCCGAGCTCTACTATATTCACATAGTGGACTCGGGCTGCGGTATCAAGGAACGGGACCTTCGATTTGTGTTCGATCCGTTCTACACCTCGAAAATGGGCGGGACTGGGCTCGGCCTCCCCATGGCTCTCAAGGTGTTTCAGGGCCACGGAGGCAACGTCTTCATCAGGAGCACCCCGGAAGTCGGCACGGAGGTTGTGATTGAGTGCCCCCTGGGTTATGGGGATCCGAGGAAAGTGACGGACTATAAAACAAACAACCTGTTAATAGGTGCTTGATATTGTTTGGAGGCGGCATCCGGATTTGAACCGGAGAATAACGGTTTTGCAGACCGCTGCCTTACCACTTGGCTATGCCGCCGTTTTTGGAGCGGGAAACGGGATTTGAACCCGCGACTTCAACCTTGGCAAGGTTGCACTCTACCGCTGAGTTATTCCCGCGTTGTGTTAATGATACAGAATATCCTTATCGGTGTCAATTACTTAATAAAAGACGCGTCGCCACTCAGTAATCCGATAGGTCCGGTTTCAGCCGCGCCCTCTTCTTTCGAGTCTGCAGGTGCTTGATTTCCAGCATTTTTTCCTTGGCGCGCCTGGAGCGCCGTCTTTTCTGTCGCCTTATCTTTTGGATACGCTGTTGTTCCTCGCTTTCTTTGCCGAGCATCATGTTTTCTATTTTCTGAACGAGCAGCCTTCTCGCGAAAAACCTGTTCATCGCCTGGTGGCGCTCCTGTTGGCACTTCACCTCGATGCCGCTGGGAAGGTGCTTCAGGTACACGCAGGTAGCCACCTTATTGACGTTCTGACCTCCGGGACCCGCGGAATGGACAAAGCGCTCTATTATGTCCGATTCCCTGATGCCTAACCGCTCCATCTTTTCCTGCAAGGCCTTTTCCTTTTCGGGACTCAGCATAGGAGTAATTATAAACCGTAACCGTGCCGGGGTGCACGAGAAAAAAGGCCCGGGCCCTGCGAAACCGGCGCCCGGTATGGCGGAGCGCAGCGCCGCGGCCGCGTCCATACCTGCGGTGGTCCGGTCTTGAGACGTGTGCCGACGGCAGGCTTGATAGTTTCGCGATTTCCGGGTATAATAACACGTTCACACACGGATCTGATTCCCCCTTTTTCGTAAATCGCGGAGGATACATGAAAGTAGAAGTAGAAAGTCTGGATAGGGTCAGGAAGAGCATTGAAGTGACCCTGGAAGAAGCCAAGGTCGACGAGCTGCGCGAAGGAATATACCAGGAGCTGAAGAAAGGCGCTAAGATCAAAGGCTTCCGGCCCGGCAAAGTCCCTAAGTCCGTGATCGGGACATACTATAAAGACTACATAAATGAGGAACTGAAGAGGAAGATGGTTGAAGAGACCATGGAGAACGCCCTCGCCGAGACGGAGGTGAAGCCGGTGAGCGAGCCCAGGATCGAGTTCCTGGAGGAGGACAACCGGTACGGATACAAAATGGAATGCGAAATCGTACCGGAATTCGAGCTTCCCACGTACGAGGGTATAGAGGTCGAGGTCGAGGCGGTCAGCGTGACCGACGAAGAGGTGGCCGGACGGCTCGAGGCCATGCGGCAGATGCATACGGAGATGATCGACAGGCCGGCTGATGAGGCTGCCCGAAAAGGCGATCTTGTGATCATCCATTATGAGGCTTACCACAACGGGAAGCCCTTTGAGGGCGTGAAGGCGGACGCCTATCCTCTGGATCTCGGCAGCGCCAACCTGATGCCGGAATTCGTGGAGGCCGTTACAGGCATGAAGGCAGGCGAGGAAAAGGAAGTAGAGATTAACTTTCCCGCCGATTATCCCGATAAAAACATAGCGGGAAAGGGGCTGCTCTTCAAGGTGCTGGTAAAAGAGGTCAAAGAGAAGAGACTGCCGGAGTTGGGCGACGAGTTTGCAAAAGACGTCGGTTTCGAGGATATGGATAGACTGCGATCTGAAGTCACAAAGGAGCTGGAAAAGGCAAAAGAGGCGCAGAGAAAGGATGCGATCGCCGAGCAGATCGCGCAATTCCTGCTTGCCAACACGGATGTCCCGGTACCCGCGAGGCTGCTTGCGAAGCGCGTAGAGATGCTCGTGCAGGAGGCGCGGTCCCGGATGAAAACAGGCGTCCTCAAGGATGAGGAGGACAGGAGCTTTAACGCTGCCCTGCAGAAGGAGTACGAGCCGGAGGCCGAGAAGCGGATCAGGATGGGAATGCTCCTCGCGAAGATCGCCGATCGGGAGGGGATACGCGTAGAGGAGTATGAGACGGACGAACGGCTCAGGAGAATTGCGGAAGAAACCAAGCGGGCTTATGATTATATAAAGGAGTTCTACGACAAATATGACCTGAGGTCGAATCTCAGGGAAAGCATACTTCACGAAAAAACAATCGGCCTCCTCATGGAGAAGGCGACGGTAAAGGAGAAATAATGCCCCTTGTACCCATGGTCATCGAGAAGGACGGGCGGGGAGAACGCGCCTATGATATATATTCGAGGCTGCTCAAAGAACGCATAGTGTTCCTCGGCACGGCGGTGGATGATGTGGTCGCCAATCTTATCATCGCCCAACTGCTCTTCCTTGAATCGGAAGACCCTGCGAAAGATATTTACCTTTACGTCAATTCGCCCGGCGGCATAATTACCAGTGGACTCGCAATTTATGATACAATGCAGTATGTGAAGCCGGAGGTTGCCACTATATGTATAGGACAGGCCGCGAGCATGGCGGCCGTACTGCTTTCGGGCGGGGCCAAAGGGAAGCGTTACGCCCTTCCCCATGCGAGAGTCCTCATCCACCAACCCCTGGGAGGCGTTCAGGGGCAGGCGACGGATATTGACATCCAGGCGAGAGAGATCCTGAGGATGCGGGAAGAGATCAACACAATTTTTACGAAGCATACGGGACAGGACATGGAGCGGATCAGGCTGGATACCGAGAGAGACTTCTTTATGACCGCGGAGCAGGCCCTCAAATATGGCATCATAGATCAAATAGTGGAGAAGAGAGCATGACAGTAATGAAGAAAAGCAACGGGAGAACGATGAAGCTCCATTGTTCTTTCTGCGGAAAAAGTCAGGATGAGGTGAAGAAACTGATCGCAGGTCCGATGGTCTATATCTGTGATGAATGTATAGAATTGTGCAACGAGATTATTCAGGAAGAGGCGAAGCGGGAGAGGTTCGAGTACATAAAGACCTCCATACCGAAGCCTCACGAGATCAGGAGGATACTCGACGAGTATGTGATCGGGCAGGACTTCGCGAAAAAGGTGCTTTCCGTTGCGGTGTACAACCACTACAAGAGGATCGAAGCGAAGACGACGTTCGATGACGTGGAAATCCAAAAGAGCAACATCCTGCTCGTTGGACCCACGGGCTCGGGCAAGACACTGCTTGCCCAAACCCTGGCGAGGATACTGCACGTGCCTTTTACCATCGCCGACGCGACAACGTTGACGGAGGCCGGCTATGTGGGCGAGGATGTGGAGAACATCATACTCAACCTGCTCCAGTCTGCCGACTATAACATCGAAAGGGCTGAAAAGGGCATCGTCTACATCGACGAGATCGACAAGATCTCGAAAAAGACCGACAGCCCTTCCATTACGCGCGACGTATCGGGCGAGGGGGTGCAGCAGGCGCTCCTGAAAATTATCGAAGGGACAGTGGCCAACGTCCCGCCGAAAGGCGGCAGAAAGCATCCGCAGCAGGACTATATCAAGGTGGACACGACAAACATCCTCTTTATCTGCGGCGGAGCGTTCCACGGGCTTGAATCGATCATCGCGAACCGGATAGGCAGAAAGGGCATCGGCTTCGGCGTCGACGTCGAAGGTGGAAGGGATAAAATGTACGGCGAGCTTATCAGGGAAGTTCAGCCTGAAGACCTGCTGAAGTACGGGCTGATCCCCGAATTCATCGGCAGACTGCCCATCACTGCCACGCTCGAAGAGCTTGCAGAAGACGTGCTGGTCGAGATATTGAAAAAGCCAAGGAACGCCATCGTAAAACAGTACAAGAAGCTCTTCGAGCTTGAGAATGTGAAGCTTACCTTCACGGAAGGGGCGATCCGCGGCATAGCTAAAGAGGCGATGAAAAAGAAGACCGGGGCGAGGGGCCTGCGGTCCATCATGGAAAAGGTCATGCTCGACGTGATGTACGAGCTCCCCTCGATTGCCAATGTGAAGGAATGCGTGGTAAGCGAAGAGGTGATCGTCAACCACGAGAAGCCCATCCTGATTTACGAGGAAGAGGCTGAGATCGCCTAGACAATCGCGCTGAACCAGCGGCAGCCGCGAGCGAAGCGAGGTTGAGCGGGGACGGCCCGCAAGCGGGTGCCCCGATGAGCCTCGCTCATGGAGGGGGTGTTGAACCAGCGGCAGCCGAGCGTAGCGAGCTGAGCGGGGAGGCTCGGTCGGCTCTGCCGACGGAGGGGGTGCTGAACCCCAATGATAGTTCCTTTACTTTTGCCCGGAGACTTGCTATAACTAGTAGATACGGGCGGGTAGCTCAGCGGGAGAGCATCGGCCTTACAAGCCGGGGGTCACAGGTTCGAACCCTGTTCCGCCTACCATAAGCGGACACGTGAATGCACCTTGCGCGCTGCAGGTTGCGCGGGTTGAAGATACAGCGGGGACGTAGTTAAGTTGGTTATAACGCCGGCCTGTCACGCCGGAGGCCGCGAGTTCAAGTCTCGTCGTCCCCGCCATTTTTTTTATTAATGATTATAGGGGGTTGGGTTTTCCTGCCCCCTATTTTTGTGTGCACGCGGGCTCTCATGGTATCAGTGATCATTACTACCTGCAACAGACGCCGCTTCCTTGAGGAAGCCCTCGACTCGGTGCTGCGTCAGGATTACCGGGACCTGGAAATCATCGTGGTCGACGACGGCTCTACCGACGGCTCGTGGGAGGCGGCCCGCGGGCTGCCTGTCAGATATGAGTGGAAGGAGAACGGGGGGGTGAGCTCCGCGCGCAATCTCGGCATCCGTGCCGCCCTGGGGGACTATCTCGCCTTTCTCGATGTGGACGACCTGTGGAAGAAAGACAAATTGAGCGTCCAGATGGCGGCCATGGAGGCGGGGGACCATCGAATAAGCTACACGGACGAGATATGGCTAAGGAACGGCCGGCGGCTTAACCAGAAAAAGAAGCACCGCAAATACTCGGGCCATATCTACGAGCAATGCCTTCCCCTCTGCATCATCAGCCCCTCTTCAGCAGTCATAAAGAGGGAGATCTTCGAAAATGTGGGCCTCTTCGATGAATCCCTGCCGGTGTGCGAAGACTATGACATGTGGCTCCGCGTCGCGTGCCGCTATCCCGTCCTCTTTATCCCCAGTCCGCTCATCATAAAGAGAGGCGGTCACGCGGACCAGTTGTCGAGAAGTTACGAGGCCATGGACAAATACCGCATCAGGAGCCTCGTAAAAATACTCGAATCAGACGTGTTGAAGGACGATTTACGGCAACGCACCTTAGCAGAGCTGAGACAGAAATGCGTGATTGTCGCGCAAGGCGCGGAAAAGAGAGGAAGACCGGAGGAAGCGCGCTACTACCGTTCTCTTCCCGGCAGCATCAGGTCAACCGGTTGAGGGGGGCGGGCGCCTTTCGCGCCTGGCTTTGTCGCCGGGCCGTGTCCGGGTCGAACAATCGAAGGGGGACACCCCTCCGAAAGCAAGAGGGCGAGAGGAGTGTCCCCCAACCTTTAAGTTGTGGTCTGAAGGCCGGTAATATACTCCTACCACACATCCTAACGTCCTACATTCTTGCATAATTTCCTACCATGGTATATAATAGGAATACAAGGGAGGGTTTTGCTATGTTTGGTGTTGCCGAAGAAGTGCGCGTGGGCGTCAAGAGCCAGATAGTCATTCCGGCGCGCATCCGGGATGACCTGAAAATCGCCCCCGGTGACGTGCTGATAATGACCACCGACCGCAACGGCCGCATATCCATCGTCAAGAAGCCGAAAGACTGGGCTAAGGCAGCCTACGGCTGCTGCAAGGGCGTGTGGGGGGACAATCCTCTTGAGTACCTGCGGAAAGAGCGCGAATCATGGACATAGGGGAGTTTCTCCGACAATTCACGCGGATCGCCATTGACACGAATGTGCTCATTTCAGTATTCGCCCAGGAGGCTCTCGGGGAAAAGGTTGTCCCCATTATTGATGCGGTGGCGAACAAGGGGACCCACGAGTTTATCGCATCGGTGCTGACGTTTTCAGAGTGCGCCGTATTGCCTTACAGGGAAGGGAATTGGGCGGCCCTGGACCAGGTCAAGCTTATGTTTCAGATGCCCAATCTTACTGTTTTTCTGATGGACGAACGTGTAGCGGAAGAGGCGGCCAGGGTCAGAGGCGCCTACAACATCAAAATGCCCGACGCTATAATTGCTGCAACGGCTATCGTCCACAGGGCGGACGTATTGCTCACAAACGACCACTCCCTTGCGGTCATCAAAGAGATCCAGGTCGTGAGGCCCGAAGACCTTTGATCGAGCGTGTTCTGTTTTCCTCCGCTGTAGGACATCGGGTTTCCGCACACGCCCGTTCGAGGGCACATGGGTGCAACCGCCATACAAATTATCCCCCACTCCGGTCTTCCTGTCAAAGTGACAATCAGAAGCGACAAAGAACACCTTTCCCGGTTTTCGAAAAAGATGAAACAGTCCACGCCTTCGCAGGCGCCACGAACCAGGACCCGTTGGGCACTCCTTCCTGCTATCGAAAATCTTCACATTTCTGTTCCGGTCTGTGAGTGCTAGCGGTAATCGATAGATAAAGGACACCTTGAGAGGGCAGCAAGGAAAGGGCTGAAAAACGCTCTCCCGCCTTGCCAAAAGCAAAACTCGAAAAGGGTGTGCCCGTCTGCGGCCCCGTCCCCCTCGGTGGTCCGAAAGGATTTTAGGACCCTCCGACCCCGACTGTGTTACAATATTACAGAAACGGAGGATCGTATGCTTATCGAATACGTAGATGAAGCAATGGCTAAAGCACAATACGACAAGCTCGAAGACGGAAGCTACTATGGGAAGATCCCTCAATGCCCCGGAGTGGTCGCGTTGGCAGAAACCCTTTACAAGTGCGAGCGTGAGTTGAGATCGGCTCTGGAGGGCTGGCTTATAGTGAAGCTTCGGCACGGCGACGAGCTTCCGGTCATAGGAAAAGTCAACCTCAACCCGAAGACGCCGGATCGCAAAAGAACCGCTGCCAATGGCTAAGTGGACCCCATGTCCCAGAAGAGAATTCATAAGAAAGCTGAAGAAGATCGGATTTACGCGGCCCGAGCCGGGAGGGCGGCATTTCTATATGAGATATGGGACCTATACGCTCACTATTCCGGCAAGCAAAGAATATTCCACGCCTCAGCTTAGAATGCTTCTCAACGAGGTGGAGAAGGGCATCGGCCGACAAATCGGCATCGATGAATGGAACGCCTTATGAAAACCCGCTCTTTGCTGCTGGCGATGGCCGGAAGAAAACTTGTTTAGTGATCCAAAGCCGCCTTCTCGCCATCATCCTGAAGTCGATGTTATCTTCGAGTTGTCCTTGGCACTGCGCGGTTGTGGGTGGTAATTGATAAATGAACAGGTCGAATCAGAGTTGCGGCCTTGTCAGTGGCTGACCCCCATGTTGTCTCCCTGCTGAGCTTGCCCATGCGCGCCGAGAGTGGAGAAATCATGACCAAGGGTGAATGCGGGTTCCAAGAGTTCTGCAAGAGGAATTCAGAAGACCAGAAGACTTACAGCGATAGCGATGAGCCAAAGCAACCTACTCATCACGCTTGGGGCGTGATATAATCCCTCGGTAAGGCAAACGACACCTTGACAAAGCTACTGGTACCCCGTATATTATGATTGGCTTCGAGTGGGACAATAACAAAGCCGCCGCAAATCTCCGCGAGCACGGGGTGAGTTTTAAGGATGCGCCAGATGACAGAGGCCGAGACCGAAGCAGCAGCCCGCCGTGACCCTGATGCTCAACCGCTTACCGATGAGGACATAGCACGGATGCGCCGGATACCCCGCGCCAAGACACTCCGCCGGGCGCTCGGCCTGACGCAGGAAGAATTCGCCGCCCGCTTTCAAATTCCGCTCGGAACGCTACGCGACTGGGAACAGGGCAGAGCAGAGCCAGACCAGACTGCCCGCGCTTATCTGAAAGCCATTGCTGGCGATCCTGAAGCTGTGCAGCGGGCGCTGCGGGCTGCTACGCTGAGCCACGGCTGAAATCTCGAAGCTCAATGATTAAGGGGATGAAAGGGTCATGTATTTTTCCCGGCTGCTCCCCTTGTTGGACAGAAACGGTGAAAGGTTGATGCTGATCTGTTCGGCCGCTAGTTTCACTTGGCTGATGACCATCGGCAATTTTTCATCGCTCAGTGAATTTGTCAATCCGACCACCCAGATGCCGGCGACGGGAAAATGACCTGAATAGACGAGCGCGCCCACAGCCCTTATGCCCTTCATGTACTCTTCGAGATCGACGGCATATCCCCGCGCCCGCGTCAGCTCGACCTCCAGCAGGAACTGCTCTATGTCGACGATACTGTTCTCCGTGTATCTGCGCAGGCCCTTCTGCGAGAGCAGCTTCACCACCTCTCCGTTGCTCATTGCCGAGAGGAATATCTTGCCGGTCACGCCCGCGACGAGAGGCATATGGGAGCCCAGGGACGACGATATCTTAAACTCTTTCTGCGGCTCCACCACGTCGATCACCTTTACCGCCTCATCCTCTCTGATCCCCAGAAATACGGTCTCATCCACCGCTTCCAGGAGCCGCTCCAGGTACGACCGGGCAGTGACAACGACATCGGTGGTCCTCAGTATCTTTTTTGACAGACTCGAAGAGCGTGTTCCCTGTGCTGTATTTTTTGCTGAAGGGGTCCTTTACGAGAAAGCCTTCCTCTTCGAGTGATTTCAGTATGCCGAACGTCGTGCTCTTACTGATCGCAAGGGAGCGGGCAATGTCCGTCACACCGAGGGGCTTTTGCTCCTTGACTATGAGCTTGATGATCTCGACGGCCTTTTTAAGGATGGGTGCATTATACATAAGTTCACTATGCCGAATTGCGATGGGTATCATGATACCCTCAGGTTTTGCTCCTGTCAACAAAATTCTTGGTCCGGGCAGAACCTTGACAGCGCAAGGAAACGTGATATAATTTGGCGGTTCGGTTTAGAATAGTGAACAGACGTCGATTTTGCAACTCACCTGCATGGGGACTTCAGCGATGAACCGTTACAGAGTGAAATTCCTGCCGATCGAGAAAACCTTCCCCCTTGAGGAAAATGAAACCATCCTCGAGGCGGCCATGAGGTTGGGCATCCATATCAACGCAAGCTGTGGAGGCAATGGCGCGTGCGGAAAGTGCAGGATAAAAATACGCGAGGGGGAAGTCCGCTCTCAGGCCCATCCCAAGATCGCGCAATGGGAATATGGTGAGGGGGTGCGTCTCGCGTGCATGACCCGTCCCCGCAGCGACCTGATCGTGGAAATCCCTTTCGAGTCCCAGGTCGACAGGGCGGCCTTGAAAAGGAGAGGAGGGCCTTCCCACATTCTCTCGGCCATAGATGTGGACCGCCTGGTCAAGGGATGGTCGGTCGACCCCTCGGTCTTTAAAAAGTATGTCGAGCTTCCCCCGCCTTCCCCTGAAGACAATATGAACGACCTCGCCAGGTTGACCAAAGAGCTCGGGAAGACGCACCTGATGAAAGACGTCTCGGTAGATTTCAGGATGCTCAAGAAACTGGCCGCCACACTGAGGAAGGCCGATTGGCGGGTTACCGTCACCATCGTCCTCACAAGGAAGGGGTACACGCTGATCAACGTCGAGCCCGGCAATACGGAGGGGGAGAATTATTCGATCGTGATCGACATCGGGACGACAACGGTGTGCGGCCAGCTCCTCGACCTCGCGCGCTGTCAGGTGTACCGGCGCATGGAAGGCGCGGAGAACGGAACCCAGGCATGCACGCTTGCCGAGACCGCCGACTATAATGCGCAGATAAGCTACGGCGAGGACGTCATATCGAGGATCGTCTATGCCCAGAAGGCCGGGGGGCTGAAAAGGCTCCAGGAAGTGATCGTCTCCACCATCAACGGCGTCATCCGGGAGCTGCTGGAGATGAGCGGCATCGATGTGGACCTGATATCCCACCTCGTATTCGCGGGAAATACCACTATGACGCATCTGGTCCTCGGCCTCGATCCCAAATATATCATGATGAGTCCCTACACGCCGACCTCCAACTTTATCCCCCCTGTCAGGGCAATCAACATCGGCCTGAATGTGAGGGACCACGTCTTCACCTATATCTTTCCGGGTGTAGCCTCGTACGTCGGCGGAGACATCGTGGCAGGCATACTCGGCTCCGGCATTTTTCAACGTGATGAGGTCACCCTGTTCATCGACGTAGGAACGAACGGTGAGATCGTCATCGGCAACAAAGACTGGCTGACGTGTACCTCCTGCTCAGCGGGCCCGGCCTTCGAAGGGGGCGGGATCAAATTCGGCATGAGAGCGGGTTCGGGCGCTATCGAGAAGGTAAGGATCAACCCATCGACCTACGAGCCCATGATTTTGACCATAGGCAGGACAAAGCCCGCCGGCATATGCGGATCGGGGCTGATAGACGGCGTCGCGGAGCTCTTCGAAGCAGGCGTCATCGATCAGAACGGCAAGTTCGACCGCGACCTGCCGACGGCCCGGATAAGAGAAGGGGAAAGCGGTTGGGAATATGTGCTCAGCTTTGCGGCAGAGAGCCATATCGGGAGGGACATAGTCCTCACCGAGGTCGACCTGGACAACCTGATTCGGGCGAAGGCCGCCATCTATGCAGGCTGCAAGACGCTTCTCGACAGCGTGGGGCTCCGCTTCGACGATGTGGAGAGGGTGATCATCGCCGGCGGCTTCGGCCACTCCATAGACCTGGAAAAGGCGCAGATGATCGGCCTCCTGCCGGACGTGCCGGTGGAGAAATTCCTTTTTGTCGGCAATGGTTCCCTGCTGGGCGCCCGGTTGCTCTCTTTCTCCCGGGAGTCTCTTGAAGCAGACCGAACGGATAGCGAAGACCATGACGAACATCGAGTTGGCTAATAACCCCGCATTTATGGATGAATTTATCGCGGCCCTTTTTATCCCGCATACGAACGAGAGCGCCTTTCCGCGCGTCATAGAACAGATTCGGAACAGAAAGGAACAGGTGGAACCCCATGTCTGAGATTTTTGCCTTTGCCGGTAAGGGCGGGGTGGGCAAGACGACCATAAGCGGCATGCTCATCCGCTACCTCGTGGAAAATCAGCCAAGAGGCGCCTTGCTCGCAGTGGATGCCGACCCCAACGCGAACCTGAACGAGGTGCTGGGCGTCGGGTCCTACGCCACCATAGGCGAGGCCCGGGAGATGATGAAAGAGGCCGTGCCCGCCGGGATGACCAAGGAGACGTGGATGGAGCTCAAGGTGCATGAATCACTGGTGGAGAGTGAGGGCTTCGATCTCCTCGTCATGGGCAGGCCCGAGGGACAGGGCTGCTACTGTGCGGCCAATTCACTCGTTAAAAAGTATATAGAGATACTGAAGGAGAATTATGCCTACGTCGTGGTCGATAACGAGGCGGGCATGGAGCATATGAGCAGGCTCGTAACCCAGGACGTGGACCACTTGTTTGTGGTCTCCGACGCCACCTCAAGGGGCCTCATGACAGCGGGAAGGATACTGGAGCTTGCCGGAGAGCTCAAGCTGCATATCGGCGATGCCCATGTACTCATCAACCGCGTCCGGCCGGGGAGGGAAGAAGAGGCGGCCGGACTGGCGGCACAGCGCGGCATCGAGGTGAACGACATAATCCACGATGACCCATCACTCTTTTCCATGGATGCGGAAGGCAAGAGCATCTTCTCGCTGAACGGAAGCGCGGCCCTTCTCGATGCCTACGCCATCTTCGAAAAAAAGCTGAAGAGATAAGCAGGGAAATCTCTTGCAATCGGGCAGGAGAAAGGGGTACTATTGGACATGCCGAAACAACCATATTTTCAGGATTCGCTCTTCGAAGAATTCAGGAGCGACACCTGCTACGTGTGCTGCAAAACGATCGTACCGGGCAAGGGTGTCTGCGTGGGACAGGGCCTGTGGCGCCATGAGGGATGTAAGCCGGGCAGCCGGAAATGGTCGCAAAGCAGCGTCGGTACCCGCCGCGCCCGGACCGGCAGGCCCTGAAATACTGCCCGCTCCCGGGGCATCTTACTCGCCGCTCCCCCCGTATCCCTTTCTCTTCTTGCGTTTGTTCCTGTCCTGCTTCAGGTCCTCTTTTTTCTGTTCGTATATATCCTCAACGATGGTGGCCACCCGCTCCCGCCACCTGGGGTCATCCTTGTTCAGCTCCACCTCTTCGTAAAAGTCGGTTATGCTGTGATCGAGGAGCCTGTAAGGGTTTGACTCCGAGTCTATATCATAATAGGTGTGGCGCAGCTCGTGGCGCAACAGCCTGACCCTGTCCGCATCGCCTATGGCGTTCCACCCTTCTTTGTCGAGGGTAATAATATAATCATAGCCCTCTATGGCAACCGCCTCGTCTTTCGTCAGGTGTCTCAACAGGTCGTTGGTTTTCATGATGCGACCGAGGACCACCCGGCCCCCGGACGAGCGTTTCTTCACGTCAAAGAGCGTGATGATCTTTGCGTTCTTCAGCTCCGGGAAGTGTTTGGCCTGCACTTCGCTGAATAACTTCTTCACCTCTTCCGTTACTTCTTCGTACCTGAGTCCCATGCGTGCGCCTCCTTCGTTGCTTACCCTATTTCCCCTCGACAGGCTTCCCCTCTTCGACCGGTATCGGCGCGTCGGCGGGTTTTTCCACGCCTTCAGACTTTTTTTCCTGATGCAGTCTGCTCCGGTCGACAGGCTTTTTCCCGCTGGCCACCCTGGAGACCACTGCAAGGAGGCCGGCCGAGTGAGGGTTCCCGGCAATTCTCTTCCTGAAAATGTCCATGGGCGTGACAATGGCGCCATAGTAGGCGTCATTCCAGTCGCTTCTGGTCTTTACTACTGCCCCATCAACGGATATGCCCCCGAAAAGCCCTTTTGACCGCGAGAAACTGACAATATCGACGCTCAGGTTCGCCGTCGAAGCAGCCGCCCCTATGCCGATGGGCCCGGCCGCCACCCCCACGTCCGCACCGAGCTTGATGCTGCTCTCAAGCAGCGCATTCACACCCCGGTCGGTCATGGCAAGGAGCACCACCTCGGATGCGCTGCCGCCGGCCTGAAAGCCGAAACTCGCCGATCCTATGGTGTAGAATGCAGGGCCCAGCCAGCGCCCGGTGAGGCCGTCGTGGGCCACGAGCACACCGCTTCCCCCCGACGCCCCCAGGATAAAGGCTCCTTTCAGGATCTGAGGGGCAATAAAAATGCCCCGGGCATCCCTGACCAGGCTTCGAAACCCGTCCATCTCCGGGGATTCCGCGAAGTTCTCCAGGGTCTGCTGAGCGCTTTCGACAAGATGCCGGGCATCCATGACGTCGTCGGCCGCCGCGAAAACAGGAACAAGCGCAACGAGCGCAGCCAGCGCAAAAACACGCAACGCCGCGGGCACAACCTTTGCCGTTCTACGTGATCGCCATCCTATCATACGTCCTCCTTAGATGTATCCTGTTGCTTGAGATTAAGCCCTTCCATAGGTAACGGTAAGGGAACGAAGCCGCTCGGCAACAGCTTCCGTGAGCTGCCCCGGGAGCAGCCTCCACTCCCAATTTCCCCGGGCTACAGCAGGCCGGTTCATCCGGGCCTCCCGACCAAGGCCGAGAATGTCCTGCAAGGGGAAGATGGCTATGCGGGCGACGGACATCATCGCGAGCCTTATCATCTCCCAGCACACCTCCTCCGGCCGCACCTCCCTGCCAATATAGCGGAAAAGGCGTTCTATCTCATCCGGTCTTGCCTCGCCCTCGAACCACCCCCTGACGGTATTGTTGTCGTGGGTGCCGGTGTAGACCGCATAACTTTTTTCGTAGGTATGGGGCAGGTAGATATGCATGGGATTCTCCTCGCCAAAGGCAAAGAGGAGGACCTTCATGCCGAGAAAGCCGAAGTCGCGGATCGCTTCCCGCACGTCGGGGGTGATCACGCCAAGGTCTTCGGCGATTACCGGAAGGCTGAAGAACTGTGCGAAAAGGTGGGCGAAAAAATCGTGCACCGGCGCAGCCGTCCAGTGCCCGTTTACTGCGTTCTCCTCACCTGCGGGTACCTCCCAGAACGCGACCAGACCACGGAAATGGTCGATTCTCACCACATCAAAGAGGGCGAGGGTGCGGCGCATCCGCTCGACCCACCAGGCATAGTCCGTTTGTCTCAATGTATCCCAGTCGTAGACCGGATTGCCCCACAACTGACCCGTGGGGCTGAAATAGTCGGGTGGCACGCCTGCAACCGCCGTGGGTCTTTGTTCCCCGTCCAGTTTGAAGATGCCTGCATTGGCCCATGCGTCGGCGCTGTCGTAACTCACATAAATGGGGATATCCCCTATGATCTGTATACCCCGCTGGGTACAGTACTTCTTGAGGGCGCCCCATTGACGGGAAAAGAGGTACTGACGGAATTTTTCTTTCTCGATATCGGCCCTTGACTCTTTTCGGATTATCTCCATCGGGTCGGATACCCGGCTCCTCAATTCCAGGGGCCACTCGCTCCATGACGTGCCGCCCATGCGCTTCTTGATCGAGACGAAGAGCGCATAGGTGTCGAGCCATGAGGCATGATCGTCACAGAAATGGGTGAACATCTCGTGGTCGGCGCCGGACTTCATGAAACTGTCGTACGCAAGGTCCAGCAGATACTCCTTATAAGATGCCGCCCCTTCATAGTCGCACCGGTCATCCTGAAACATGGCCCCCCCATCGAGCCTCTTTCCTGTCCAGGAGACCATCCCCTACAAGCATGTCGGGACTTATGAGCAAGGTGTTGCAGGCAAACGTGGAGATGCTGCTGTAAGGCGAATTGCCGTATACCGGCGCAGTCGGGTTGAGGGGCAGCATCTGCCAGTAACTCTGGCGTGTCTCCGCAAGGAAGTCGGCGAATTTGTAAGCCCAGGGGCCGAGGTCGCCGATGCCGTACCGGGAAGGAAGCGAGGTGACATGAAGCAGGACGCCTGCCCCCCTCTCTTTCATTGCCCCTCCCTCCTCCGTGATGACTTTCCCGCCGCCTCTTGCATGGGTGACCGCACCCGCCCACGGCGACTATCCTACTTTATCCCCCGGTTTTTTTCAACCATCCCGCCTGCGAGACTATAGCATATTCTTTACCCTGAGCTGCAGTTCGAGGAAGTCCGATCGTGAAAGCTTCGGGGAGCCGTCCTTATTGACGTTCCCGGGCCTTACCTTCTTGACCGCTTCTATCACCGCGTCGGAAACGGTGAGGTTGCTTTTCATGAAGTAGCTGAAGGCCCAACTCGTGATCTCGTATTTTTCTTTATCGGACAGCCTGGAACCCATCCACCCGAATGCCCATTTGCTCACACCGAAGCCTCCTTTTGTCCGCCTTTAGCCCCTAGAGATGGCCTCCGCTCTCATAGATATCGTAGAGATGATGATATACGCCCTTTTTTTTCAAGAGCTGCGCGTGGCTTCCCTCTTCAGCCAGCTCGCCGTTATGGATCACCACAATCCTGTCCATCCGGGCCATGGTCGATATCCTGTGGGCAATAACAAGGCGCGTCGCGGCCTGAAACTCATCCTCGATGATGCCCCGCACTTCTTCCTCGAGATAGCGGTCGATCCTGCTCGTTGCCTCATCGAGTACTATGTACCGCGGCCGGTAGGCGATCATCCTGCCGATAGCGATGAGCTGTTTCTCTCCTTCCGAAAGGTTGCGTCCCTCTTCGGCGATTACCTTATCGACCCCCTCGTCGGAAAATGCCTGTATGAGCCGATCGACCCCTGGGTGGATCACCCCTTCGGCACTAAAGAGGTTTTCTCTTATCGTCCTTGGGAATATGTAGACATCCTGAGACACGACGCCGAAGGCCTTCCTCAGGGACTCCAGGGAATAGTGGGCAAGCGGTCGGCCCCCTATGTAAATCTCCCCTTTCGTCGGCAGGTAGAAACCGAGGAGCAGGTTGATGAGGGACGTTTTCCCCGATCCCGTAAGACCCACGATGCCCAGCTTCTCCCCCTCCCTTATGCGCAGGTTGATGCCTTTCAGCGCATACAGCCCGTCGCTGCCGTAAGAGAGCCAGACATCGCGCAATTCGATGTCTCCCCTGACATCCGTTGCGCCGGCATCGCCCGCGCTTTCTTCCGTCTCGGTCACCCGGAGTGCGTGCAGCTTCTCGAGGCTTGCGTGCGCGTTCTGATAGATGTTGTACTTTTCACTCAGATCGCGGATCGGGTTGTAGAGCCTGTGAGAATATTCGATGAAGGCGACGATGGTGCCGAAGGTGACCATTCCGAGGGACAACATGTAGCCGCTTGCCAGGAGGATGGCAAGGATAGACAGGATGCCGATCGATTCTACAAAAGGGAAATAAAGGGACATGTAGAGGATGACCCTCTTGAAAGCCGTCATGTAGCGCTCATTCTTTTCTTCGAAGGCGGCTATCTCCGCTTCCCTGCGATCGAAGGCCCTGGAAACGTAAATACCTGCAAGGCTCTCCCCCATAAAGGCGTTCATCTCGGAGACGCTTTCCCGTGTTTGTTTATAGGCGCTGCGAAAACGTCTCCGAAAGATATCGACCACAGGGACGAGAATAAGGAAGAAAAGCATGACCACGGCGGTCAACGGCAGACTCAGGTAGACCATGACGGCGAGTATCCCTGTGATGCTGATTATGTCGCCGACACTGGTAACGATGCCGGAAGTGATAAACTCGTTGATGTTCTCCATGTCGCTCGTCACATAGTGGAGGTTCTTGCCCAGCGGCGTCTTGTCGAAATAGGGGACCGGGAGGCGAAGCAGATGCGTGAACGTTTCAAGGCGCATCTCCCTTATGATGCTCTGGCCGAAGAGCTGCGTCACATATACCTGAAGGTAGACGCACCCATACTCCAGGCAAATAAAGAAGAGATACAGGAGAGCCGCCAGGGAGAGCCCGCGGACATCACTATGGCTGATGAATCGGTCGACGGCAACCTTCAAGATGTAGGCGGGGGCCATTCTCGACACGGCAACCACGAGTATGAGACCCAGGGAGAACAAGGCCATGCCCCTGTACCGGGCCACATATCTGTAGAGAAGGGTGTGAATGACGCCTGTTGCCATCCCTATCCTTTTACCTCATAGAGGAGTTTCATGTAGGGATTCCGCTCCAGCAGCGCCCCGACCCTCCCGTAATCCGCCATCTCTCCGCCGACGAGCACCGCGGCCCATTCGACATGCGCGAGGGGCACGGGCTTGGACGAGGCGATAATGACCGTCATGCCGTCCAGAACAGGTTTTAGCTCCTCCCAGACCAGATGCTCGGTAAGACCATCCACGTGCGTAAAGGGGTCGTCGAGCAGGAGTATCCGGGGATTTTTCGAGAGCGCCCTTGCCAGGGTGAGCCTTTGCTTCTGCCCTCCCGACAGCGTCACGCCGCGCTCCCCCACAACCGTTTCGACGCCCAGGTCGTATCTGTCGATTTCGTCCTTCATGTGGGCCATGGCGATCAACCGTTCCAGATTGGTTGGGTTGAACAAATTCTCCCTGATCGATGTGGAATAAAGAAACGGTTCTTGCGGTACGAGGCCGATCCCGCTCCTCACCGCGGAAAGTGCGATCTCACGAATATCGGTCCCATCGAGCCGGATCGAGCCGGTGTAGTCTTGCTCAAGACCGAGGATAAGGTTCAAAAGCGTTGACTTGCCGCTCCCCGTCGGTCCGGTAATGAGCAGCTTCTCACCGGGCCGCAACGAGAAGCTTACGTTTTTCAGCACCTCGCGCCCTTCCTTCCGGACGCTGACCCTATCGAAAGCAATTGCGCCCGTGAAGGCGTCAGGCACCAGACCCCCGGTCCTTTCCGCTTCGCTTGCGTAGATTACCTCGATCCTCTGTATCGATGCCACGCCTCGCTGGTAGAGATTGAGCACCCATCCGAGGGCCGCGATGGGCCACATGAGCATCGTATAGTAGGTGTTGAGCGCGATAAAATCACCGAGGGTAATACGATGCTCCATCAGGTAGTAACCGCCCAGCCACATGACGGTGAGGGTGCCCAGACCTCCGAGAAACCCCACCATCGGGAAGAGAAGCCCCCAGACCCGGGTTGCGGCAAGGGTCTTTTTCATGTACTCCGCATTGAGTGCGTCGAATCGCCCCCGCTCTTCGGTTTGGAGGAGATAGTTCTTCACCACCCTGATGCCCGACAGCACGTCGCTCACCTGCTTTGAAAGGGAGCCGTTCACCTGCTGAATTTCTGTGAAAGCTCGGTGAAGAGGGGCTATGAAGCCCCGCATGAGCAGGAAAAGAAAGCACAGGGGAAATATTGAGAGCAGGGTGATGGAGGGGCTCAGCCTGAACATCATGGCGAGGCTGAGCGCTGTTGTGGCGATAGTGTTGGAAAAATGGAGGACGACCATGCTGACCATCATTCTGATGTTGCCGATATCGGTCATCATTCTCGCGATGAGGTCTCCCCGGTGATGGTTTCTGAAAAACGCGTAGGGCAGGGAGACGAGGTGGGCGTGAAGGTCCCGCCGAAGCTCGAACTCGATCCCCCTGGAGCCGTTAAAGATCTTCATCCGGGCCCTGCTTTTCAGGACGGCCTGCACAAGAGCCAGAAGGGCGGTAGCAAGGATGATGTAGAGTGCCCTGCGGCCGAAACCGCCACGGAGTCCGTCGACAGTGAGCTTAATGAGAAAGGGTATGGCTGCGGAGATGCACGAGGCAGCGACGAGGATGAGGACGGCTTGAAACAAATCTCCCCCATATCGTTTGATATAGGGGATGATCAGTCTCAGTTCCTTATGCACGCATGTACAGGGTTATGATTTTTTTACCGCTTTTTTGAGGATGATATAGCCGTTTCTCGGTCCCGGCACGGCACCCTCGATCATCACGATATTGGTGTCGTCCCGTACCTCCACCACCTTGAGGCTCTGGACCGTCACTTTCTTCGCCCCCATATGGCCGGCCATCTTCTTTCCCTTCAGGGTTCTTCCCGGCGTTGTGTTATTACCTATTGAGCCGCCGTGCCTGAAGAACTCATGCGTGCCGTGACCTCCAGGCGCGCCCGAGAACTTGTGTCTCTTTATGACCCCTGCGTAACCTTTTCCGATAGAAACCCCGGTGACGTCCACGAAATCGCCCGCCTTGAAAAGGTCGAGCGGCACCGGGCTGCCGGTCTCATAGCCGCTCATCTCATCCACATCGATCCGAAATTCCTTCAGCCTTGCCATCGGAGGAACCTCGGCCTTCTTAAAATGGCCCGTAAGCGGCTTATTGACCTTGGAAACCTTCGTAATCTCATCAAATCCGACCTGCACTGCGTTATAACCGTCGTGCTCTGCGGTCTTCTTCTGCACTACAAGACATGGTCCCGCCTTCACAACGGTAACAGGGATGACGATGCCATTCTGCCCGAATATTTGCGTCATGCCGAGTTTCTTGCCGATAATTCCGATGCCCATCCCGCCACCTCCTGAAGACTACTATTATAGTCAAAAAAAGAATAAAGTCAAGCTTCGCCGGCCGCTTTCTATTCCCGCGATATCTTCACGTACCCTGCGGCCCATCGTCGCATACGTCCACCACGCGAATTTCTTCCAACTCAGGTATTGCTTCACGAATAAGCTTGTCCGCCCACAGACTGAGGGCGTTCATTCCGCATCAATGGAGTCGGCCCCCGAAAGACTTTATCGTAAGCACCCTTTTTGGCTCATCAAGCTCCATAAACTCCACATACCCCTGCGCCAGATGTTCGAGCCGGGGGTTAATCGTCGCCAACAGGCCTTCAATTTTTTCCCTCAATGTCATTGCCCCTCTCCTCAAAGGCGACAAAGGAACGTCAGCGAGCCAGCACAGTCAGCGCAAGAGCGGTGACGATCGGGATGGTAAGGTTGTCATCAACAAACTTCGACGAGAAGAGCTCGGCAGCGGTTGCAGCGCCCGCAGTAAGAATAAGGCCGGGCCATCCAAAGGAAAAGCAGACGAGGACGATGAGGGCCGAGAAAAAGAAGGCGCTTGTCCCTTCCACCGATTTTCCATACAAAGACCGCCTCCCCCATTTGGAGCCTACTATCGCCGACAGCGGATCCGATATGGCGAGCACAAAAATTGAGGCCGACGCGACTCTCTTATCGAAAAGGAGTATTGTTGCCATACACGAGATGAGATAAAAGAGACATCCTGTGGGCCCCTTCATTTCCTTCTCTTTCAAAAGGGGGCCGACAAAAGCCACACGGATGTAGCCTTTGACCCTTAAGGCTTCAACAAGAGCGGCCACAACGAGAGCCGAGCCGGTGACGAGCAGCGCTGCGCCCTTGTCCGCCGACAGGTAGATAACGGGTATGACACACCCCGATAGATGGAACAGGCCCCTTATCAAAAAAAGTCGCTTCATAGCGACGCTCTCCATGATAGCGCGGCCGGTACGAGACACCCGCCCCCGCATGTGCCGGGGCCTTGCCCCCCACCGACACCTGCCGTGAAGTACCGGGAAGTGGTTCCGACATGGCACGCTACCAGGGATTCGGAGCCGGAAATGCCCACAAAGATTGCCGCCTTCCGGGGCCGGCGACGGCCCGTGCGGTCAGCACTGACATTGCCCTTATCGGACGGATGCGAGATTTAGCATGGGGCCGGCCTTGACTTCATGTGGAGCATGGCGCCTTCGAAGCTCACTCTCTGCCCGAGGCATGTTTTCTCCTCTCCGCCCTCAGCCGTCGCTTCCTCGCTTCTCTTTGCTTCCGTCTTTCCCTTTCAGACGGCTTCTCGTAAAAGCTCCTCCTCTTGATCTCCTTGAGGATGCCCTCCCGCTGGAGCATGCGCTTGAGTGCCTTGATTGCCTTCTCGATATTGCCGTCGCTTACCTCTACGTTTGCCACGCTTACCCCTTTTCTACTAGTTTGCGTTGATTATCCGCCCTTCCTTCATTTCGCGCCGCACCGGTTTGTGGTAAAGACTTTCTGCAGCTTTTCCCTTGTCCACGGAGGCAAGTGAGTTTACCCACAAATAGTTCCAAGCCTTCCATTCCTGCGTCCTCCGGGTATCTCTTTGTTAGTGAATCTCTTTTGAAGCAGAAGAGGGAAGCTTCAAAAACAGGAGAAACATCGACTGTTAGGATAGCATATTCGCGGTAAAAAAGGCAACAAAGTTACAAACCTCCTGCGGCTCGGTCACTTCCCCGGCTTTCCGCCTTCACAATTGCCTTTTCCGTCGTCTCACCCTCTTTTGCGATCAAGAGTAAACTTAAGACCACTATGCGATGATTTCCATCTTTTTCGCCTGCAAAAGGTGAGATTTCTATTCCATTGCATTCGAAAAACACGTACAATGTTTCCATAAGAGGGTGATTTACCGATAAGACTGCGACTCATGAAAAAAGGAGGTGAGGGAGCATGACGAAAAAAGATCTTGTCGACAAGGTAGCAGCAGGTGCGGCAATCAAGAAGACCCAAGCAGAGAAGGCGATCGACTCTTTTGTCGCAGCAGTAAAAGAATCTCTCATGAACGGGGACCGCGTGACCGTCACGGGATTCGGCACGTTCTCGGTGGTAGAGAGGAAGGCGCGGACCGGGAGAAATCCTCGGACGGGGAAAGAAATCAAGATTCAGGCGAAGAAAGCTCCAAAATTCTCTCCGGCAAGCGCAATGAAAGACGCATTAGATTAGACCATATTCCGGGCCCGGTGTCCCGACTCAGGGGGCCCGGGCCTCTCGGACTGCCCTTATCTGCCCGCCATCCAATACGTCCGCCCAATCGTCAAGAGGCTCGCAACGTCCTTAAAAGAGGCTCGGTGCCTGTCGGCTTTTGCCGTTCCCTGCATGCAAAGCCCATGGTCGACGCCTATACTGTAAAAACTGGCAAAGGTATGGCAAGAATCTCGCGGCGTCAATTCCTCAAAACGCTGGGGCTGGCTGGAACAGCCACCCTTGCGGGCTGCTCTGACCCTGTTCGCCGTCTCATCCCTTACGTGATCCCTCCGGAAGATATCGTGCCGGGAGAGGCGACATGGTACGCAAGCACGTGCAGGGAATGTCCGGCGGGATGCGGCATACTCGTGAAGAACAGGGACGGTCATATTATCAAGGTGGAAGGCAACCCCGACCAGCCCATCAATACCGGAAAGCTCTGCCCTAGGGGCCAAGCGTCCGTTCAGGGTCTCTATAACCCGGACCGTTACAAAGGCCCCGCCGTGAAGAACCCGGACGGCAGCCTCGTCCAGGTCTCCTGGGCCGTCGCGGAAGACGCCGCAGTGGAAGCGTTATCCGCAGCCGGACGGAAAGGCACTGTCGTGTTTATGTCCCACCTCATGACGGGTGCGGAAGAAGACCTGGCGGTCCGGCTCATGGGCGCCCTCGGCGGGGAGCACATCGTGTACGAGCCTTTCGCCTACGAACCGTTGCGCAAGGCGAACCAGATAGTCTTCGGCAAGAACGGGCTGCCGACCTATCATATCGATCAGGCCGACTTCCTTCTCTCCTTCGGCGCCAATTTCCTGGAGACCTGGATATCGAACGTGCAGCTTGCCCGCGGGTTCGCCTCTTTTCACGAACCCGGGGGTGAGGGAAAACACCTCTTCGTCTACGTTGGTCCCCGGCTCTCCATGACCGCGGCCAACGCGGATTACTGGGTGGCAGTTCCGGTGGGCGGGGAATACTGTGTGGCCTTCGGGCTGCTGCGCCTCCTCTTGCAGGAACGCCCCTCCCTTTCAGGGGCTGCCGCAGGCCTCGCTTCCCGCATTTCGGCATTCACGCCCGAGGTGGTGGAAGAGAGGACAGGGGTAGGGGCGAAGGTGCTCCTGAGGATGGCCGCACAGTTCAAGAAAGCCTCACGGCCCCTTGTGCTCGCGGAAGGGATGGCATTCCAGGACCCCAATGCCTTCGATACGGCGGTCGCCGCAAACCTCTTGTGCACGATATCTCCTGGCAGCAGGCCGCTCATCGATTTTTCGAACCCTATGTCCCTGGGGCAGACTGCTCCGGCCTCTCGGATAAGGGCCCTCGCGGACCGCATGGCAGTCGGGGAAGTCTCCGCCCTGATCGTCTACCGGGCAAACCCGGCTTATCACATGCCTGCCTCATGGGCCTTCGAAGCGGCCCTCGATCACCTGTCAGCCCTTATTAGCTTCTCCAGCGTTCCTGACGAGACCACCGGGCGCGCTACCCTCCTCATGCCCTCTCATACTTCCCTCGAATCCTGGGGGGATTACAGACCGCAGCGCAATGTCCGCGGTCTGCTCCAGCCTGCCATGGGCCCCCTCTTCAACACAAGGCACCTGGGGGATATGCTGCTTTCTCTCGGCAAAAGGATAGGCGGGCAGGCGGCATTCCCGGAAAGCGGCTTCTACGAAGCACTCAGGAACGGGTGGGAGCGAAGGCGCAGGGGGCAGGGGGACGACGCCCCGGATGCATTCTGGCAGCAAAGCGTGCAGCGGGGAGGCGCATGGCAGCAGACCAAAGGCGAGACCCAGAGAGCCGGCACCCTGTCCGGGTTTGCTTTTCCCGCCCCGGCCGCGGTCCTTCGTCAAAAAGCGCCCGGGTCCTTCGACTTTTTCACCTATCCGACTATCCGGTTCTTCGACGGCCATCCGGTGAACAACCCCTTCCTGCAGGAGTTGCCCGATCCCGTCACCATGGTCACCTGGGACGGCTGGGTCGAGATCGACCCCGATACGGCACGGGCAATGCATATCGAAAAGGGAGACATCCTCACCATACGCGCGGGCAACAGGGCGATTCAGGCGCCTGCGTTTCCCTATGCCGGCCTCCCTCGCGG
Organism: uncultured delta proteobacterium; assembly: GCA_963768735.1. Classification (GTDB taxonomy): domain Bacteria; phylum Desulfobacterota; class Syntrophorhabdia; order Syntrophorhabdales; family WCHB1-27; genus BOG-1155. The sequence continues at coordinate 234,165 of CAVYJH010000004.1, forward strand.
CAGTCTCGCCATGCCTGTCGGCTACGGACACGGCGCAACGTCCGGCAGATATGCCGCCGGCGAGGCAGGAAATCCGAACGCGCTCTTCTCCGGACAGCTTGATCCTGCAGGCGGCCTTATCCGGTCCGGCTCCTCGGTTTTTATCGAAAAGACAGGGCGCTCCGTCATCCTCGCCAACGCAGACGGCAGCGCCTATCAGCATGGACGCAGGCTGGCCCAAAGCCTGTCATTCAGGGAATACCTGAGCACCAGGGGGCGCGCACCCGCGGTGGTCATGCCCTTGCCTTCCGGTTGGGACAAGAAGAGAGACTTCTATCCGAGCCACGAGCACGTCGATTACCGATGGGGCATGGTAATCGACCTCGACCGCTGCATCGGGTGCCAGGCCTGCGTCGTCGCCTGCTACGCCGAGAACAACGTGGGCATTGTGGGAAAGAGAAATGTTGCCATGGGCCGGGAGATGTCGTGGCTCCACATCGAGCGATATTTCGAGCCTGATCAGCCTATGGTGCGCTTTCTGCCCATGCTCTGCCAGCACTGTGATTCGGCGCCCTGTGAGTCGGTCTGCCCGGTCTTCGCGCCGCACCACAACAAGGAGGGGATCAATAACCAGGTCTACAACCGCTGCATCGGCACGCGCGATTGCAACGAGAACTGCCCATGGAAGGTGCGGCGGTTCAACTGGTTTACCTGGACCCACGATCACCCTTTAGAGTGGCAGCTCAACCCCGACGTGACGGTAAGGCAGAAAGGGGTGATGGAGAAGTGCTCCTTCTGCATCCAACGCATTGTCTATGCAAAATCAATTGCGGCCCGTGAGGGCCGCAAAGTCAGGGACGGCGAGTTCACGACCGCCTGCGCCCAGACCTGTCCTACCGACGCGATTGTCTTCGGCAGTCTCATGGACCCCGAAAGCCGGGTATCGCGGCTTGCGAGACAGGCCCGCGCCTATCAGGTCCTGGGTGGTCTCAATACGAAAACAGCGGTGATCTACCTGAAGAAGATCACCCGGGAACTGCCGTGAGGAGCGAACAACGATGGAGGTAAAGTTTCAGGATGTCAACCACGAGGTGCTCCGGACCTTATGGAGGCCGCCGCCTGTCTTCTGGTTCGCCGCGGTGCTCCTCTTCCTCGGTTTCTTTTACGGACTGTGCGCATGGGGGTACCTCATCTCAACAGGCATGGGCTCGACCGGCCTTCGCCCCCCCGTCATGTGGGGCATCTTCCTCGTCAATTTCATCTTCTGGATCGGCCTTGCCCACTCGGGCACCCTGATCTCCGCCATCCTCTACCTCTTCAGGGCGCAATTCCGCACATCCATTAACCGTATGGCCGAAGCGATGACCATGATATGCATCCTGATGGCGGGCTCCTACCCCTTGATCCACCTCGGGAGGTCATGGCTCATCTACTGGATCCTTCCCTATCCCAATCAGCGACAGCTATGGCCCGATTTCGTATCGCCCCTGGTCTTTGACGTGCTTGCTGTTTCCACCTATTTTATCGTGAGCCTCATCTTCTTTTACACGGGCCTCGTTCCCGATCTCGCCATAATCCGTGACCGCACTACGGGGGTCCGGCGCAAGGTTTACGGACTCCTTCGCCCTCGGATGGACGGGTTCTCACAAGCAGTGGCACCACTACGCCGCTTCTTACCTCCTTCTTGCCGGCCTCGCCACGGCGCTTGTCATCTCCGTCCACACCGTCGTCTCCTGGGACTTCGCCCTGCCCATACAGCCCGGCTGGCACAGCACGATCTTCCCGCCCTACTTCGTGGCAGGGGCAATCCATTCGGGTCTGGCCATGGTGCTCACGCTCCTCATCCCCATGAGGCGCATCTTCAGGATCGCGCACATCGTCACGACCCGCACGCTTGAGCTTATCGCGGAGACAATGCTCCTCACCACGTCAATTCTGATCTATTCCTACCTGGTCGAACACTTCATGGCGTGGTACAGCGGGAACATTTTCGAGCAGCAGATATTCAACTTCCGGATATTAGGCTATTACGCCTGGGTCTATTGGCTGGTCGTGGGCTGCGCCGTTGTCTGCCCCCTCCTCTTTTTCTTCAGACCGGTGCGCACCAGTCCTGTCTATCTCTTCGTCATCTCGATTCTCGTGAATATCGGCATGTGGTGGGAGAGGTTCTTCATCGTCATCCAATCCATATCGCAAACCTTCCTGCCCTTCCAGTGGGGGTTCTACTGGCCGAACTGGGTGGAACTCGCCTGGACCCTGGCGACATTTTGCTTTCTTTTCCTTGCCTTCATGCTTTTCGCGAAATTCCTGCCCTCCATCCCCATAACCGAGGTGAAGAAGGAAGCGGGCCTGCCCGCGAAAAAGGGAGCGGCTTACCGTGAAGACTGAGCGCACCGTCCTTGCGGTCTTTCCCTGCGTCGACGAATTCCTCTCATGTCTGAAAATGCTGAAGGAAGACGGGTATGCCATAGGCAATGCCTTCTCCCCGGTGCGTCTTCCTGAAATGCAGGACCTCTTGACACCCAAGCCGAGCCTTACCCGCACGTTTACCCTGATCGGCGGCATCGTCGGCGGAAGCGGTCTGGTCGGCCTCGCAGTCTATGCCCACCTCAGCTTCAGGCTTATCGTGTGGGGCAAGCCTGTTCTTGCCTGGGTGCCCTGGGTGGTTGTAGCTTTCGAGGGCACCATCCTGTTCGCTTCCCTCTTCGCTTTTGTCTCCTGGGTCTTCAAGGCGGGGCTGCCCTGCCCCTCTGCCGATCCCGGGTATGATGCCGCGTTCTCCGGCCACAAATTCGGTGTCCTCGTGTCCGCACCCGGTGACGCCATGGAGAAGCTTGAAACACTCCTGAAAGAAAGGGGTGCCGAGGAGGTCCGCCGTGTTGCCCCCTGATGACGGAGATATCTATCCGGGGATGCCCGCGAGCTGGGTGGTCGTTTCCTCGATCCTTGTGCTTCTCGGCGCCGGCGCCTTTCTGTACGGCGCCTCGGGCGCATATCGGCTCAGGGCCTGGCAAGTCTTTACGGTTAACTACGTGTTCTGGGCGGGCCTTGCCTATGGAGGGGTCCTCTTTTCGGCGGTCCTCAACCTGTCAAAGGCCGTATGGGGAAGGCCCGTCAAGCGCATGGCCGAAGCCTTCGGTGCGTACCTCCCCGTCTCGTTTCTCCTCTTCTGGGTCTTTTGGCCGGGGAAACAATATATCTTCCCCTGGATAGAAAAACCTGTGCCGGAAAAACAGGCTTTTCTCAACGCGCCATTCATGTTCGCCCGGGAAGGAATTTGTCTTTTCAGCCTCACCCTGCTCTCTCTCCTGCTCGTCTACTTCTCGGTCAAAGCGGACAGGGAGTGGCTGCGGAACGGTCGGCCGCAGGTCGAGACGGAGTACCCCTGGTCGGGCCTGTTCCGTTCCCAATGGCGCTTTTCCCCGGTCCTGCCCGCGGCGTACGCCTTTATCCTCTCCCTTTTTGCAATCGATCTGATCATGAGCCTCAGCAGCGACTGGTACAGTACGCTCTTCCCCGGCTACTACTTCATCGCGGCCTTCTATTCGGCACTGGCAGCCCTCTACCTGTTCGTGCTTCTCGCGGGCAACCGCCTCGGCCTGAACAAGTATCTCTTTCCACGCCAGTTTCACGACCTCGGCAAGCTGACCTTCGGTTTTGCCATCTTCACCGGTTATCTGTTCTTCGCGCAACTGCTCGTGATCTGGTACGGCAATCTTCCGGAAGAAACGCGGTTCGTGATCCTGCGGACGAAACTCGACCCATGGAAGCCGTGGGCATGGGCAGTGCTCTTGATGGTATTCGTCATCCCTTTCCTGACCCTGCTGAGCAAAAGAATCAAGACAACGCGGATCCCCATGATCTCTATCACGATCATGATCCTCGTCGGTCTGTGGATGGAGCGCTTCCTCCTCGTGGTTCCCTCCACGTGGTCGGGCCGGCCGGGCATTCCCTTCGGCCTGCCCGAGGTCCTGATTTCCGCGGGTTTTTTCGGTCTGGTGTGGCTCTGTATGACGCTCTTTTTGTCCCGGGTTCCCATCGTCCCGGTCTCGGACCCCCTTTTTCACAGGTTTCTGGCAGAGGGGGGTGAAACGTTGAAACCGTGAGGGAACTGACGTTTTTGTGTGCATGAACTACAGGGAAGGCAGAAAGCCGGTGGCTGAAGAAAACGGAACGACAACGCGACTTCGAAGGATGACGCAGGGTTATCTATGGATAGGTCTCGCCGGGGTCCTGGTCGCCGTCATGTGCTTTTTCTACTGGGTCTATCCAGTTTTAAGGATCGGCCCCCGCCAGCCGATAGCTTTCAGCCACCGGGTCCATGCGGGGGTGAAGCGGATCGACTGCCGCTTCTGCCACCCTTACGTCGCGCGGTCGCAGGATGCCGGGCTGCCTGCCGTAGAGAAATGCTTCTTCTGCCACAACTATATCATACCGGGTCATCCTGAAATCCTGAAAGAGCGGGCCTATTTCGATGCGAAAAAACCGGTCCCCTGGATACGGGTGTTCTGGGTCCCGGAGTTCGTCTTCTTCCGTCACGAACCCCACATAGCGCTGGCCGGGCTCGACTGCTCCCGCTGTCACGGGGCGGTGAAGGAGATGGACAGGCTGGGGCGCGTCAACTTTGAGATGGGATTTTGTATCACGTGTCACAGAAGCATGGGCGCCGAGCTCGATTGTTGGCTCGGATGCCATAGATGACGCCTATGTGAGGGGGGAGGCTTCATGAGCTTTGCTCATGGAGGGGGCGCTGAAGGAAAGTGTTGAGTGTTGAGTTTTGAGTTGAGCCCCAGCAAGTAAGTGCTTTTCTGAGGGGGGAGGCTCTACGGGCTTTGCCCGTGGAGGGGGCGCTGAGCCCCAATAATTGAAGGAGGACCACAATGGTCCGGTTTCGCGAAGATGAAGCGCACGAAACGGCATGCGGCTTTTTTCTGTCGTCTGCCTGCTGGTTCGCGGCGGCCGCTCTTGTCGGGCTCTTCCTTGCCTCATGGATGGTCGCGCCCGATTTCGGTTTGTACAAGAATGTGCCGTGGCTGGTTTTCGGCAGGCTCAGGCCCGTCCATACCAACACGATGATCTTCGGATTTGTCGGGTCCGGGCTCGTGGGCGCCATGTACTACTTCGTTCCCCACCTGGTCCGCGCCCCGCTCCATTCCCGCGCCCTGGGCCGCCTCACCAACTGGCTCTGGAACATCGCCATTGCCGGCGGCGACATTACCCTCATGGCGGGTATGAGCCAGAGCAGGGAATACGCGGAGTGGGTATGGCCCGTGGACATCCTCGTGCTTATTGCATTCGTCCTCGCTTTTTACAACATCATCAAGACCGTGGAGCGTCGGAAAGAAGCGTTGCTCTACGTCTCCGTCTGGTATGCCTTAGGCGCCATGATCTTCACCTGGTTCATCTATTTCCTGGGGAATGCCGTATGGCACCCGCAGACGGGGGCGATAACCGGGATGGCCGACGGGGTGCTCGCCTGGTTCTACGGCCACGGGATCGTGGGTCTCTTCCTGACCCCCCTTGCCGTCGGGCTCGCCTACTACATAATCCCCGTTGTCAGCCGGGCGCCGCTTTTCAGCCATACCCTCTCACTAGTCGGCTTCTGGTCGATCCTCATGTTCTATCCCCACATTGGCACCCACCACCTACTGCAGACCCCGGCCCCGACGTGGCTGAAGATTGTCGCGGTCACGGGGAGCGTCGGGATGCTTATCCCTGTTACCACCGTGCTCGTCAACCTGTGGTTGACCATGAAGGGGCGGATGGCGCGCATTCACGCCGACATCGGAGGCAAGTTCGTCTTTGCCGGCCTTGTCTGGTATCTGTTTGTCTGCTTCCAGGGTGTTTTTCAATCTTTGCCCTCGGTGCAGCGCGTGACCCATATGACCAATTGGGTGGTGGCCCACTCCCACATCGCCGTCTTCGGGTTTTCGGGGTTTATCGCCCTCGGAGGCGCCTATTTCGTCATACCCAGGATCAGACAGCGCCCCCTCTACAGCGCAAAGCTCGCCGACATTCACTACTGGCTGCTCCTTATCGGGCTCACCGGTTTTTTTCTCGTGCTGACCTTTGCGGGTCTCATACAAGGCACCGGCTGGTTTTACGGCGAGACCGTCTACAAGCTCCTTCCCGAGCTTCACCTCTATTTCGTCAGCCGTCTTGCCTTCGGCGTCATGATTTTTGTGGGGTCCTGCGTAGGTCTTTATAATATCGCGAGGAGCCTCTACGGCGCCAAAGTATATCCTCAAGAGGCTCATAAAGAGGAACAGAGCACATGAAACGCGATTTGGCTATCGGGGAAAAACCATGAAAGTGACGTTGAGACTGATCATCTACGGCGGCCTCATCATCCTCGGCCCTATCATCTTCATCTCCGTTGTCCTCCCTTGGGCAACTATCGCCGAAAAGCCGTCTGAACTCTTCCGGCCCCGGACGTCGCTCGAGGAAAGAGGGAGACAGATCTATATCGCCAACGGATGCACGTTCTGCCACACGCAGTTCGTCAGGTATCTCGACTGGGGACACGGTGCGGAAAGGATAGCAAAATCTGGCGATTACGTGAAAGACCAACCCCACCTCCTCGGCTCCGAGCGGACGGGTCCCGACCTTTCCCAGGAGGGAGGCGAGCACCCGGATGACTGGCACCTTGCCCACTTCATGAACCCTCGGTACACGCGCCCCGAATCGATCATGCCCGCCTTTGAATTCCTGGGAAGGGACAGCATCGATGCGCTCATTGCCTACAAGCAGGGGCTGGGCTTCAAGGACGCCGATTTCAGGATGGAGCGGCAGCGGAAATGGAAAACCGACAGTGTCCGGGCATACGGGTCGGGGCCTGATAAGAATGTGGAATGGCTTCATGCACATGTCCCCGACGGGTGGAGAACCCTGCACAATCCCTATCCAAGCTCCCGGGAAGGCTTGAAGCGGGGGCAACGGATTTATCAGGGCTTCTGCATCGGATGCCACGGCCCCATCGGCGATGGCATGGGGCCTGCGGAAGCGTACCTCTACCCCCCTCCCCTTAATTTTACTATTCTCAGGGGCAGGGCTATTTCCGGCGGCATCCTCTATTACCAGATCATGAACGGCATCACCGGAACGGCCATGCCTTATTTCAAGAGGGACCTGGAGTCGGAAAAGATCTGGGACGTGGGCGATTATGTGGCGGTCACGTTTATCGGGCAGAGTGACGCCCACGCCGGGCCCAGCATGATCGATGCGTCCTTCATCAACCAGGATGCGGCTTCAAGGCCGACTCGGTATGAAGGAGGAACAACAAAGTGAGCTACTATGTCCCCTGGATACTCTTGTTGGCGGCAGGTCTCGGGGCGAGCTTCATGGGGTTTTTCTGGGCCCTGGCTCACGGGCAGTTCTCGGACCAGGACAGGGCCCGCTACCTCCCGCTCAGGGGCGAAGCAGACCGTTGCGTTGATGCCGCCCCAGTGCGCTCAAAGGGGGTCTATGGACTCATCGCACTCTTCCTGATCGGCGCAGCGACCCTGATCGGCGCTTTCGTCAGCATCCTGTTTACGAGCATGGGGAGGTAGGATGCGCTTCTTCGATACGCTCGACACGCAACATCTCATCCTGGGTGTTTTTTTCGGTCTGGTCGCTGCGCTCCTTATCTACATAGGATTCGGCGGGTCTCGCTCAAAAACTCACCCTTTGCCGCCGGTGGTGCTCTTTGTCTTTATCGGGTTCGCAGTCTGGTTCGTGTGCTACGTGATCTTTTGGGGTCTCAAGGCCGGTCCCCTCTAATATCAGGAGGTGTTCATCCGTGATCGACTTCGATGCGACAGGGTCCGGTCAGTCCGGGCAAAAAGAAGAAAGGCAGGCATTACCGGGCATGCCGGGGGAAAGGGACGCCATCCGTGACCGGCGGGCCGTTATGCGTGGATTCCTCATCGTTTCTCTCATTGCCGCGCTATTCCTGGGCTACGGGATCTTCATGTACTTTGCGATAGGCGATAAGGGCAATCCGGACTGGGATTTTGGCTCGATTGAGGACACACCCGGCCAATCGGTCTATTCTACCGCTCCGCCGGGGCCAATGGAGCCGCAGCACGTCAACGGGATGCCCTCCGGGGCAGAGGCCCCGAAAGGAGCGGACGGGCGATGACGACGAAGAACCTCCTCTGTGTGCTCTCCCTTCTCCTGTACGCTTCCATCTGGGGATGCGACTACGGGCGCATGTACGACCAGGAGTCGGTGCGCCCCTACAAGAAAGAGATGCCGCCAATGGACGAAAGGACTATACCGGTCCAGGGCGGGTTCCAAACCCTCCTTACCGCAGACCCGAGGACGCTCCGTAGCCCCGTCCCGCCGACCGAGGTTTCTCTTAAGAACGGCAGAGAGGCATACGGCTATTTCTGTGTGCAGTGCCACGGGCCGCGTCTGGACGGCATGGGCATGGTGGGACAGAGCTTTTCTCCCCTTCCCGCAGACCTCACCTCCGAGCGGGTGCAGTCGCAGGCAGATGGCGAGCTCTATGCAAAGATCAGACTTGGGTACAAAAGGCACCCGCGGCTTTACACAACCGTGGCGGAGACCGACACGTGGGCTATAGTCACCTACATGAAATCCCTCGCGTCGGGGAGGTAGCGGAAGTTGGCGCCTCCGGAAGCTGCGGCCCAGAGTGAGTCTCTATGTCTTCTCTGCGGCTTGCCGCTTCCCGCGTCGCGCCTCCGCGACAGGGCAGGGGAGGATGGTGCCCGCTTCTGCTGTCATGGATGCCGCCAGGTCTTTCTCCTCCTCTCAGCCGCAACGGGCGTGTTGCCGGCGGACTTCCAAAGGAGCGATCTCTACCAGGTCTGTCTGAACACAGGCATTATCCGGCCGGCCGAAGCAGCACCGGGTCACGATCCGATCGGTCGGCCAACCGACTTGCCTCCCCTCGAACTCTCCTACAAGATAGAAGGGATGTGGTGTCCCTCCTGCGCCTGGCTTGTGGAAGAGGTGATGCGCCGTACCGCAGGGGTGATAGAGCCCAGGGTCTCATTTGTCTCCGATATGGTCCGCCTCAAGTATTTTCCCCACAAGGTGGCGCCCCCAGAGATCGTATCAGCAGTCGGAAAGCTCGGTTATCGTCTTTCCGCGGCGGGGGCGGATGGAGCGGCCGGACCAGAGAGGAAAGCGCAATTCCGGCGCCTCGGTTTATCGGCGATCGTCACGGCGAACATTATGATGGTCTCTTTTGTGCTGTACTCCGGTTTCTTTCGTGCCTTTGCCCATGGGGCGGCCTGGTGCTTTTCGTACCCTCTCTTCATTATGACAACCTTCGTCGTTTTTTACGGCGGCCTGCCCATCTTGAGGCGCGGTCTGGCGGCGCTGCGCTATCACTCGCCCTCCATGGACACCCTCGTCTCCATCAGCGCCCTGTCATCCTACCTTTACAGCTTCGTGCAGATGATCAACGGCAGCCCTCACCTGTACTTCGACACGGCATCGATGCTCATCACCTTCGTGCTCCTGGGGAGGTACATAGAGCTGCGGTTGAGGGAGCGGCTGTCCGCAGGGCTCACGGAGCTCTATGAGATGCGGCAGGGTAAGGTCAGGACCGATGCGGGCGCGCGGGAACAATGGGTAAGGGCGGGGGAAATTGCGCCCGGCGACCGGTTCACGGTCATGACCGGGGAGACGATCTTCATCGACGGCAGGGTTATCGACGGCAGCGGTCTCGTCGATGAATCGCTTATCACCGGAGAGGCGCGTCCCCGGACCAAACAGCCGGGAGATATGGTGATCGGAGGGAGCATGGTGCGGGAAGGACAGCTTAAGGTCTCGGCCACCAATACGGCAGGCGAAAGCATGGCCGGCCACATCGTCACTGTCGTCGAGGATGCCCTGGCCGCGAAGAACTCGGGCGAGGTGATCGCGGACAGGATCAGCAGGTTATTTGTCCCCCTAGTCCTCGCCATAGCAGGCGCAACCGCCGTCAGCGTACGGCTTGCCGGCCTCCCCAGCCATGAGGCGTTTCTCCGGCTTCTCGCCGTCCTTCTCATTTCCTGCCCCTGTGCCCTGGGACTGGCCGTCCCTCTCGTGAAGGCGGCTGCCATCGGGCTCGCCGGAAGAAAAGGCATCCTCGTGAGGGAAAGCAGGGCCCTCGACCGGATGAAGGAACTCGATACGATCGTGTTCGACAAGACGGGCACGCTTACCCAGGGGGCATACCGCCTGGAGAAAGTGGTCGGTGAAGGGCTCGATGAGGTCGAGACCCTGTCCCGACTCGCGTCGGTGGAGAGGGGCTCACCCCACTTCCTCGCGCATGAAATTGTCCGTGAAGCAGCCATAAGAGGGGGTGTGATGCATGAAGCCTGTGATAGAGAAGCCTTTGAGGGCCTTGGGATACGGGGGCGGGTCCTCGGGGTCGAGACCTCTATCGGCAACCGCCGCTTCATGGAGCGCACCGGGCTCTCCCTGCCCGCCACCATGGACAGAGAGGCAGAATCCCTGGAAGAGCAGGGGAGGACGGTCTCGTTCTTCGGATGGGCGCATGCAGTCCGGGGCTTCCTGGTATTCGGAGACCCGGTGAGACCCGGGGCGGAAGAGGTCGTGCGTCTCCTCGGGGTGCGCGGTATGGAGGTGTGGCTCGTCTCGGGCGATGCCCTTGCCACAACGGAGGAGGTGGCGCGCTCCTTGGGAATCGGCCGCTTTAAGGGGCAGATGCTCCCGGTGGAAAAGGCCGGGCTTATCCGGCGCCTCCGGGAAGAAGGACATCGCGTGGGCATGGTGGGAGACGGCCTCAACGACGCGGGCGCCCTTGCAACGGCTGATGTGGGGTGCGCCTTCGGTCCCGCAGTGCAGGCTGTCCGAGGCGCCTCCGACCTCACCTTCCTCTCCCCGGACCCCCGGAAGCTCATCGACGCCCTTGATCTGTCCGACCTCACCACGAGGAGGGCCCGGCAGAACCTCTTCTTCGCCTTTCTCTATAACGGCGTCGCCATCCCCGTCGCGGCCGCGGGTCTGCTCAACCCGCTCGTTGCGCTGTGCGCCATGTGCGCGAGCAGCCTCACGGTGACGGCAAATGCGCTTCGCGTCTCCGGGCAACGCGGCTCACACGCAGACGCAGGAGTGGCCTGTAAGGGCTTTTTGCGAAAATAGTTAACCCCCACACCTCCTTTTCCAAGGCGCACCGTGATTGTCACTGTAGCGCCCGCCCATTAAATATTCCTTAGTCAACCACGGAAACCGGGTTTTGCGCAAAGCGCTTACCCATACACGCCGTACTCCTTCGTGGCATCGATCATGGCGTGGACGGTGTCGGCCTTGCCTTCATCCATGGCGGTCCCCGTGCACATGAAGTACCCGCCGCCTTTCCCTGCTATGTCGATGACTTCCTTGCAATAGGCCCTGACCTCTTGTGCAGTCCCGGCGACCAGCAGCCCCGACGGCACATTCCCGCCGATGCAGATCTTGTCCCCGATTGCCTCTTTCGCCTTGCCCATGTCCGTCCGGTCGAATATCCACATGCAGGAGGTTTTGGGAAGCTCCTTCAGGTACTCGAGCCGCGTATTGTAGGACCCCTCGCAGAAGCAGAAGGGCACGCATCCCTCGGCCGCGAGCCCCAGGATGACTGCTTTGAGGGAAGGCCAGTAGAACTTCGTGAACTGCGCGTCGGACATGAACCCGTCCGCGCCCTTATGGAGCGGGATGAAGACGACGGGGCAGCCGGCAAAGGTCGCGCCTCTCACACCCTGGCTGATGGCAAGGGGCGTGAGTCTTTCCACGGCTTTCAAAACCATATCCGGCCGGCGGTACATGTCGAGCATCGTGGCCCGCGTCCCTCTCAGCGTATCGGAGAGGATATCGAAGGGGGCCTTTGTGGCGCCGCCGAAGGCGCCGGGGAAACCCAAGCCCCTGGCCTGCATCTCGTAGCCCATTACTTTCTGTATCCATGCCATCGCTTCATTGCCCGCGTCTAATAAGGCCTTTAAGGCGCCCTGAACGGGAGGGATGCCGAAGGGGATCATCTGGGCGGAGACGAGGACCACTTCCCACATGTCCGTAAAGGGGGCGATCATCTTCAGGGGATCGAGGGCTCCATACCCCCGGGGCATGAGGGTCCTGATCCAGAAATCCGTGGGGTCGTTGATAAGGGCGGGGTACTCGTCGGCCAGCATGTATTCGCCTTCCACGTACTGGTAGACGGACTTCTCGGAGATGCCGTGGCCGGGCAGCCTGTACTGTTTGTAGTCGAGGATGTCGAAGACCTTGCCGCAGCCGATGAGGGCGGGCGTGACGTAATAGTCGGGCTTGTAATCCTTAAGATAGCTCAGTTGCGCAGCGAGCATTTTGTCGGTGTCGTACATCGCCTCATAGGGCGTCACGCCGTAGAGGTGCGGGGCCATGAACGTGCCGAAGGGGAATACGGGCACCCTGTCGGGTTTCTTTTCCATGAGCACCACATCTCTGAACCTGGCGACTGCCGCAGTGTAGGCGGCTTTTGCCTCGGGGTTCGCAAACTGCACACCCTCGGCAGCGCTCCACGTCGCAAATCGTGCCTCTCTCTTTTCCGCCGGCGTCTTCTCCATCGCATTACCCTCCTATCCAGCCCTTGGCTAGCTGAACTGCTTCCATCGCATCCTTCCCGTAGGCGTCGGCCCCGGTAAATGTCTTCACCTGGTCGTCGATCTGGCCGCCTCCGATCATGATCTTCACCTTGTCGCGCAGCCCGGCAGCCTTGATGGCTTCCACGGTCGCCTTCATGTTCTCGAAAGCCAGGGTCAAAAAACCGCTCAGGCCGACCACCGTGCTTCCGGACTCCCTGATTGCATCGACGAACTTCTCCACCGGCACGTCGATGCCGAGATCGAAGACCTCGAAGCCGTTGACGTCGAGCATGAAGACGACGAGGTCCTTCCCTATGTCGTGGATATCGCCGGCCACCGTCCCCACGACGACCTTCCCGAGCTTGGCGGCGGCCTGGGTCTTCCTGAGATGCGGCTCAAGCTTCTGGATAATCTGCTTCAGGATCTCGCCGGAAAAAATGAGGTCCGGGATGAAGTACTCACAGCTCGCGAACTTCTGACCCACAAGGCTCATTGCTTCCTTGGTCTCTCCCAGGAGGTCGGCGGCATCGACCCCCTTCGCCAGGGCGTCCTCGACAAACTGTAATGCCTTCTCTTCCTCCAAATCAGACAACAACTTAGCCAGTTCTCCTGCCATTGCAGCGCCTCCTTTCCTTTAACATTGATAAGCTCCTATCGACCTGCGCCATGTCACCAACGACCTCCCCCCTTTTCCCGACTCCACCTCCCTCTCAACTTTATCTATATATATATAACTTGTCAATAAAAATGTTATGTGCTTATATATAGGCAGATTTTAAAAGGAAGGACTATCCTATCGTGAGGGCGACCAAGAGAAGAGAAACCATTAACCGCAACTCCTTTGAGCCCGCCTACGTCCAGATCGTGAGGATCGTGAGCGAGCAGATCGCGGCCGGCATTCTTCGGCCGGGAGATCAGTTGCCCACGGAAGGCCAATTCTGTAAGCAGTTTGGGGTCAGCCCGATGACGGTCCGCCGGTCGATCAATATTCTGGTCGAACGGAGTTTGGTAAGCACTACTCATGGCAAGGGAACATTCGTGAAGTCCCTCGACATGGGCGAGGCAGTCTTCAGGCTTCACGAGTTGAAGAACCAATGGACCGGCGAAGGCGAGACCACAGTGCGCCTTTTGGAGGCGCGCATCCTGTCGGTCGATGAGGTCGTGGCGGGCAAGCTGGCACTGTCGCCGGGAGATCGCGGCATCCATATCAGGCGGCTGGTGCTGCAAGAGGGCGTACCGAGTATGTATCATCGCGAGTATCTGGTGTACGATCCCCGGCGTCCCCTCGTGGAGGCCCAGCTTCAGATCACCTCATTGGAGGGCTTGCTCAAGGGACACCACGGAGAAGGATTGCGGCGAGGGCAGCTCACCGTGGAAGCAGTAAACCTGAGCGATGAGGAGGGTAAAGTGCTGGGAAAGCATCCCGGGTCTGCCGCTTTTCGGCTGGAACATATCTTCTACGATTTCGCCGAGCGGCCCGTGAGCTGGGGATGGTTCATTTTTCGTTCCGATCTTTACCGGTTTACCACACACATAGGCGCTGACGTCGGTTTGAGGTGGCCATGATCTACGAAGACATACGCGAGGCACTTGTCGAACACCTTGTCGATCTCGATGAAATTTACGTCCTGACCCTCGTGGAACGCCTGCTTCAGGAGGGTGTCGATCCGCTTACGGTGATCAAGGATTGCGAAAGGGCGATGTTTGAGGTAGGAGAGCGTTACGCAGCGCGCCAATACTACCTTTCCGCCTTGCTCATGGCCGGGGAGATCTTCCGCGAAGTGATGGCCATGACCCAGCCGCATATGGAGCAGCAGTTAACAGGCAAGGCCTCAGGGCTGGTGCTCTTGGGCACTGTGCAGGGCGACATACACGATATCGGTAAGAGCATTGTGGCGGTGGCGCTTCGATGTTATGGATTTGCGGTAGAAGACCTGGGGGTGGATGTTCCTCCCGAGCGCTTCCTCCACTACGCACAGGCCAATTCTCCGGACGTGGTCGGCCTTTCCGGACTGATAACACTCGCCTATGAGAGTATGAGAGAGACCGTTCGCTTGCTTCGCGACAATACCCCTTCCGGAACCCCCCCCATCCCGGTCATCATCGGCGGAACCACTCTGAGCGATAGAGTCTGTCAACTTGTCGGCGCAGACTACTGGACGACGGACGCCATGGAAGGCGTGCGAATCTGCCAGATGATTACAGAGAAGAAGCGCCAATAACCGCCACACGCTCCATTTCGCTCCGCCTGGCGAGACCCGGGGGGATCCGGAATAAAGACGAGAGTCCTTGTCATTGCCTGTGCCACGGTCATCGAAGAGATGCTGCCCCTCCTGCCCCCTGATGTAGGCCACCGGACTGTCGACTTCGGCTTCCACACCGATCCCCAAAGCTCCGCAAGGCACTGCAGGAGGCCATAGATGAGTCGAGCGGAAGAGCCGATACGATCCTCCTTGGCTATGGACTGTGTTCCCAGGGCGTATCGGTGTGCGGGCAAATGACTGCACGTTGGTTGTGCCCGAGGGTGGACGACTGCATCGCCATATTCCTTGGCTCGGCCTCCGCTTATAAGAAACAATCCCGAACGGAGCCGGGGACCTACTACCTGACGAAGGGATGGATCGAGGTGGGAGAAAGCCCCTTTTCGGAATATGAGAAGACCGTCGCCAAGTACGGCCGGGAACGGGCAGAACGGATATACCGCATCATGCTCAAGAACTACACCCGGCTGGCCCTTATCAACACGGGCCAGTACCAACTTGGAGAAGTACCGTGATTATGCGCGGCGCACTGCGGAGCGGTTCAAGCTGCGGTATGAAGAAATAGAGGGATCGACAAGCCTCGTCACAAAATTGATCAATGGGCCGTGGGAGGACGAATTCATCGTTGTACCCCCCGGCGGCGTCATCGGGTTCGAGCACTTCCGCGGATTATTCGACGGCTCGCTACCTACCCCCTCTCAATACCTCCATCAAGAGCCTGGAGGGTCTGGCGCCGATTGACCTTCGAAGGAGAGCCTCCTTGCAATAGGCCGCAAAAGCACGCAACGACGGTAGGTGCAGCCAAAGCCCACAGCGTGGACGATTGACTGCACCCAGTAGTTCGGCCTCCGCCCGTAAGGTTATGAGCTTATGGATTCCGTTGGCATCTCTGCTGCCGATGTGACGGACATTTTCAGGAGGGTGGGAATATCGACCCCAGGCAAAAGCTTCGTCAGCATACCCATCAGCCCATCGGCGGCATTGCCTCCGCCCGAAACAAGAACATCCGGCACGATCTTGATATTGCCTTTATCTATGGCGTTTGAGATCAGCTCCACGATCTTAATCTGCTTGATGGCATCTTCGCCGATCGCCTGCTGCTGCTTGTTGTAAGCCTGGGCGGTCGCTTCGCCGATGGCGGCAATCTTTGAGGCTTCACCGTCGCCTATGGCTTTCAACCTCTTGCCCTCGCCGGTGCCTTCCAGCGCCTTGGCCTCTGCGCTGCCTTCGGCCAGGGTGATCATCTCGGTCTTTTTCTGGGTTGCTACTTTCACGGCTATTTCAGAGGCAACGAGTGTGGGCTGCTGATCGGCGGTGGCGCGCATCTTTTCCATCTCGGTGCGTTCCGCCTGGGACTTCTGTTCCATCCTGTACATCTCCTGTTGCTGCTCGGCGATGATCCGCTTAGTCTGAGTCTGCATCAAATCCTCGGGAAGACGGATCTGGCAGATCAGGACCGACACGCATTCCACGTGGTACTTCTCAAGATCGGCTCTCGCGCGGAGTTCCGCCTTTGCCTGTTCTTCCGAGCGGCTTTGGAGAAAGCTCATTGCCGAGGCGGTGGATGCCTGGTTTCTAAATGAAGAGTCGATCATCGGATGGATGACATGCTGGATCAAATTGTCGATAGAGCCAACCTTGGCCACCATGTAAGGCGCCTGATCCGGTCGGACGCGAATGACAACTTTTACGGCAACCTGGATAGGAAAACCATCCTTGGAGATGACGTTTAACTGGTCAAAACGGGTATCTTTCTGATCGTCCCAGTCGATGGTAATGTTGGTCGTATCGATGATGTACACCATAAAAGCACGCCGGTTGAGGTAATAACGGCCGGGACCGGCGACCTCCTCCTGGATGCCGCGAAACCCTTTGGGCACAACATACTTTTCTTTGCCTTCTTCCTCGGAAGCGCCGATCTGGGTCGAGCCGAGGCGTTTCTTCATCTCTTCCGTCGGGTCTTCACCGACGTTTGACACCACAACCCCCACCTGGCCGCGCTCGACGACGGCGACATTGTCGGTTTCCACGCTGAACATGAACGGGTTGATGTAATAGGTACCCGGGCGCAGCACGTCAAGCTGTGGGCCGCGCTGGCCCTGCTTGGTGAGAAAGGCGGAGCCGTCCTGATAATCATTGTGACCGGTGATCGGAGAGGCGACGTATTCGCGTTCAGGCAAGGGAATGCCATCGAAGGCGGTGACCAAGCCGACCTTGTTGGCTTCGATGACGACGGCAGGAGCTATCTGGACCTGAAAGAGATTCAGGTTAATGCGATAGGTGCCCGGCAGCAGCACGTCGATCTGCGGCCCTTTCTGCCCGCCGTTTTTAAGAAATGCCTCGCCGTTCTCGTAATTCGAATGTCCTGGCACGCTCTGCGCCAAGAGCCGTCCCATGGGAATCGGAGCGCCGTCCTGTGCGGTAACCATGCCGACCTCTCCCTTGGCGATCACCACGGCTGCGGCATTGGTGATCTTGAAGAGGTTCGGATGAATACGATAGACTCCCGGGCGGCAGGATCTCCGTTTGCGGCCCTTTCTGCCCGCCATTCTTGATAAAATCCGCGCCGGACTGAAAGGAGTTGTGACCGGTCACCACATTCGCAAAAATGCGCCCGGCCGGAATAGCCGAACCGTCGGCGGACTCGATCAAACCGATCTCTCCCTCGCTGATCTTGGTTGCCGTGCTAATGGTAACCTTGAATAGATAAGGGTTGATACGATAATTGCCCGGCGGGATGATTTCGATCTGCGGCCCTTTCTGCCCGCCATTCTTGATAAACGCTTCGCCATTCTGAAAAGACGTGTGCCCTTCCACTGCCTGGGCAAATATCTTGCCTTCCGGGATGGCGACACCGTCAACCGATTCCACAATGCCGATTTCAAAATCCTTGATCACGGTAATGTTGCCCTTGGTCAGCTTGAACAGGTAGGGGTTGATCCGGTACTTGCCGGGAGGCAGCACCTCGATCTGCGGCCCTTTCTGCCCGCCATTCTTGATGAACGCTTCGCCATCCTGAAATGAATTGTGGCCGGCCACAACTGCGGCAAAAATGTTCCCCGCCGGGATGGATGACCCGTCCACCGACTCGATCAGGCCGATTTCGTTTTCCAGTATCTCGGTAAAAACACTTTTGGCTGCCTTGTAGATAAACGGGATCAGGAAATGCAAGCCAGGGCCCAAGCGTACGCGCCTGGATACCGACTTCATTGCCAAGGGCCACAACCCGTCCCTGCGGCATTTTCCTGCCGAACCACCTGCGCTCGATCAAGGCAATCTCATTGCCGCCAACGACGACCACAGACGCGTAAATCAGGATAGCCGCTGGAACCAGTAAGGTTAGATACCCCCAATTCTGCTGCAACCAGTCTGACAACATACCCCCTCCTTTCCTATTTCCGTCGAGTCTAAATAGCGCTTATCCATGCACAATTCTCCGGTCATCCCATGCTGATGAGTGAGTATCCCCGGTTGTCACAGTGACGGCAGTGCCGGAGGGAATAGCCTTCATGCTCTTGGAAACGGCGTTGTTTTTCGCAAGCGCCAAGCGAAGTTTAACTTACCAAAATCTCCACTCTCAATCACCTACCTATATGGGTAGGTGATTTCTCGCGGATTTGAACGGGTAAGGTGGGCCATAACGAGTAAGGTGAACGAATTTGGCAGATCTTGTGCGTTGGCTATTTGTGTGCGTCCCTCATCGGGACCATGTTTTTTGTCGAAGTTCCTATTGAACACAAAAACCGGCTATGGTAGTGAATAAGGGGCAGGCCGTCAAGGTTTCCGTCTTCGGCGAGCGGCGGCTCTCAAAAATGGGTACGGAGGCAGTGCAGGGTGGATAACGAGCCGGAGTATCCGGGATATACGTTGGATGAACTTCTGGATGCGAGAGACCACATAGACCGAGAAAAGTATCCGGAAAGAGCGCAGAGGCTTGATGAGGAAATTGCCCACCGGTCCAACCGGCAAATGCCGGAGAAGTTACCCGAGTTAACGCTCGAGTTCAGTGGTTCGGCACGCGAGTATTTTCGAATCTGGATTGTAAATCTATGCCTGACCCTTCTCACCCTTGGCATCTTTTCTGCTTGGGCTAAGGTCCGCAAGAAACGCTATCTATACTCTTGCACCACCTTAGGGGGAACGCCGTTTCAGTATCTGGGTCAACCTATCCCGATCCTCAAAGGCCGGATGATCGCCTCCGCGGGATTTCTCGTTTATTACGTGTCAAGTCATTTTGTCACGTCGTTGATGCCCTACGTCTTGGGAGCCGGGTTGGTCCTCGCCCCATGGGTGATCGTCCGTTCGGCGGCATTCAATGCCCGTTACTCTGCATTCCGCAACATGACGTTCCATTTTGATGGCCGATATATAGACGCCGTGAGGGTCCTCTGCGTGTGGGGCATTGTTCCTGCCCTTGCAGTAATTGCAACGGTAGTAGAGTGGCGGGGTAAGTACATGATCATTATCGGCCTTGCGTACATCGTTCTCTGCTTCTTGTTCCCCTGGTGGATAAGGCTGTTCAAGAAGTTTATTATCGAGCGCACCTCCTATGGCGGTAAAAAGGGGGTCTTTTCAGGCACGGGAGGACAGTTTTTCACGATCTATTTCCTTTCCGGCCTCATCGTGATGGCAATAGCGATCTCGGCCGGTATACTGATGGCAATCCTGTTTACTCACAGAAAGCAACCAGGGCTCTTCACCTATGCCGCCCTTGCTCCGATATACGCTGGATACGTGTTGGCATACGCGTACCTTCAGGCGCGCAGGGGTAACCTCGTCTGGAACCAGACGCGCATCGGACCGCTTCGCTTTCAGTCCACCCTGCGTTGCCGAGATCTGACCAAGCTGTACGTGACCAATGCGCTGGGCATCGTGACTTCATTAGGACTGCTGCTTCCCTGGGCCGTTATACGCACACTAAAATACCGGGCAGACCACATGCGAGTTCTGCGGGACGGGGAGCTTAGCGACTTTCAAGGAAGCGACATGAGTGCGGTTACTGCGGTGGGCGCTGAGACAGTAGACTTTTTCGACGTGGATCTTTCCCTATGATGAGCCTCGACGGACATTACTTTGACGGTCGACAGCCGATCAGCGTACCGGCAAGAATGGATTTCACGGACCAGGAAACGACGCTGACTGCCGGGTCTGTTTCAGCATGCTTCGCAACGCTTCACCTGCGAGTGTCCCCTCGTATCGGCTCCTCGGATCGGTTCATAGACCTCCCGGATGGCGGGCAATTCGCCTGTGCTGACCATGCTCTCCTGGATTCGCTACCCCAGGAAAGCCCGTCAGAAGGCCTTGTGGCGTGGCTGGAGGAGCGTTGGGGCATCGCGCTTGCCTGCATAGCGATTGTCCTTTGTACGCTGTCGGCCGCTTACTTCTTCGGATTGCCGGTTGCGGCGGAGCATATTGCCGCCCGTATCCCGATGGAGACGCAACAGTCTCTCGGCAGGCAGGCCCTGGTCTGGCTGGACCAAAGACAATGGTTCAAGCCCACAAATCTCGATCTCGATACGCAAAAGGCAATAAGAGACGGTTTTGACAAGCTTCGCAGCGACCTGCCCTTGAAAAACTACTACCGCCTGGAGTTTCGATCAAGCGCGCCTGTCGGTCCGAACGCCTTTGCCCTTCCCGGCGGCATTATCATCATTACAGATGACATGGTGAAAATTGCAAAGACGATTGAGGAAGTGCTGGCAATACTCGCCCATGAGATCGGACACGTGGAGCTTCGCCACACCATGAGGAGCCTGCTGCAAAACTCCGTTATTGCCGCTGCGGCCGCCACGGTGACCTCTGACGCAGCATCGCTGAGTGTTGCTGTCGCCGGCCTTCCGGTATTAGTGGCCCAGACGAGATACTCTCGCCGGTTCGAGGCCGAAGCGGACGACTACGCCTTTGCACTGCTCAAGCAGAAGGGTTATTCTCCGGCAGCCTTTGCATCGCTAATGGAAAGGCTGCCGGAAGAAAGGTGCGGGCTCCCTCAGTTATGTCTCTACCCATCCGGTCACCGCAGAACGGGTGCAGCGCGCCCGCAATGCCGCAGCAGAGGGTAAAGGTGGGTAGGCTATCCGTTAGACAATTGACAATCGCCGACGATTTCCCCACAAAATACCGCGCACAATTCGTCATGCTTGTGGCCGATTTGGGCGTCCTCCCCCTTCACCCGTAACCGTCACTTCTGTACGACTGTCTTTTCTCCGGGCTCTGCAAGCTACACATAACGTCCATGCCCTCCCGGGCGCCCTGACCAATGAAAATGACCCGATAATCTTACGAAGGCAGGTGATTTATTCGCCAGCGGCCGGTTTTCCTGTTGGGTTACGTGGAGGCCTGAAATAGTTCTTGTAATTTTGCGGCATTTCTCTGATAATGGGTGATAAGGAGACTGTGATGGCATCCTTTCAGAGACATTGTGAGGAAACCGAAGAAGCCTTGGGGAAAACCTACGCCGAGGTGCACGTGTGGCTGGATGAATTCTTCCTTGACAAAACACTCGGGGCGATGCACAGGCGGAAAAGACACCACGAGCATGGTATTCAGGAGGTAATTAAACTCTTCGGTGAAGAGGCAGGCATAGCGGCACGGATACATATTCTCACCGACCTCAGAGAACAGGGGTGGACGGAATCCTATGTGCTTCCCAAGGATGAGAGAGAGTATGAAGCGATGGGGCTCACGTGAAACGGTCCCGGTCATCCTCCGGCTGTTCTTAGGACCTTTTGTAATCCAGGGCAGGCGGGTGAAAACGGGCCTTGCGAGCAGGGGGATGCCGGAAGGGGTTTTGAGGAAGTAATGGGGCTCGATTTTTCCATTATCGACAACTTCGTCGCCCAGTACAGCGCGAGCATGCATGATAAGACTCTGCTGCGTCACGACCGCTACAACATCCTGGTCCGGCTCAGGGACACACTGTGGGAGGCCCTGAGGAAGAGCGAGCGTTTCGAGTCCGAGTTTTCGAAGGTCCTTGAGACCATCGACGCCGCACGAGACTTTAACGCATTACGGAAATATCACCTCGCCTCGGTGGCGGGCATAAGGATCTATTTTGAAGAGGAGCAGACGATCACCGATGTGCATGATCTTTTCCGTATTATAAGAGACCGGCTGACAATCCGGACCCTTAGGCTCGTGGAGGAAGAGATGGCGGCCGTCGGTTTTGGACCGGTACCTTGCGCCTACTGCTGGATTGGTCTCGGCAGCGAGGGCAGGGACGAGCAGACGTTTGTGACCGATCAGGACAATATGCTCGTCTACAATGCAGGGCGAGAGGTCAGGATAACCGATGACCTAAAAGAGCGGTTTACCACGCAGGGAGGACCGCATGAGGCACCAGTGTCCGACCTGCTTGGATACTACTATCAGGAATTCAGCAGACGTGTCACGGAAAGGCTTCATGAGGCAGGGTTCGAAAAATGCAGAGGGGGCATCATGCCTTCCAATGAAAAGTGGCGCGGCTCTGAAGAGGACTGGAAGGCCAGGATCGAGGAAACGCTCACCCGGGGGAAAGGCGTGCTGGAGCTTCTCGACCTCATCATTCTCACCGATGCCCGCGCGATCCATGGCGACCCGACGCAATTCAAGCCGCTCCTCGATCGGTTCTTCTCTCTCCTGAAAGAGAACAGGCGTGTCATGGAGCAGATCACCGAAGCCTCCGTCATGATGCCGACTGCCCTGGGGTTCTTCAATAAATTCAGGGTGGAGACAAGTGGTGACCATAAGGGTAAATTCAATCTGAAGGTCCTCGGATGGTTGCCCCTGGTGATGTCCGTCCGGGCTCTTTCGCTCGCTGAAGGACTGTACGAGACAAACACCCTGAAGAGGATCAAGCGGATCAGGGAGATGAACATGATGACAAAGGAGATGGCGGAGGATCTCGTAGATGCATACCTCCTGTTTGCCCGCTTTCGCATCCTGAATCAGCTTAGCTACACGGGCCGGGGCAATATGAGCTATGTCGATCCCGCGAGCCTGAGCCCTGAGGAGTCGGGGAAACTTCGCAGGGCGATGAAGACGGTCGAAACATTTCAGAAGTACCTGCACGAGATGGTGCTATTCGGCCAACCACTTTAAAAAAGAGGGGGGGAGATGAAGGTTGCGGAGGTGATGAACAAAAGCGTGGTAACGTGCCATCCCCTGGAAAAGCTCGGGGTTATCGTGAACAAACTCGATTTGTTCCATATCTCGGGGATGCCTGTGGTGGAAAAGGGTGTGCTGATAGGTATGATATCCCAGACGGATATCCTGAAAGCACTCAAATCGGGGACGCTTCGGGACCTTACGGTGCAGGACGTGATGACGAAAGGTGTCGTCTGTGTCGCATCGGCAGAGCTTGCCGTCAACGTAGCAAGAATCATGATAGAAAAAAGCATCAACAGGGTACCGGTCGTTGATAATGACAAACTTGTAGGCATAGTGACAAGAGGAGATATCATAAAAGCCGCGGCCGCGTGCGAATGAGGGACAAAGACCTCCAGGCCGATTGATCTTCTTCCCGTACAGTCCCCTCGTTCCCGTCTGGTTTCGGTGCTGTCCGCATCGGGGACAAACAAAGCCCTCAGGCCATCTGAGCTTGACCGGGTAATCCCAACAGGACTGTTCGGTCGCGGATCCGTCCTCAAGTTCCAGGACCGTTCTATGGTAATCCTCCATACCGGCATACACTGCATCCTCCGGACGGGGTTATATCTCCACGGTCCGCAAGAACGGCAAGAATCTCTTCGATGAGATCAGGGATGGCCCGTCGGGAGAGCTATTCGTTCTGGAGGGGTGGTAGATAGTCACAAAAGTTGTTGACAAGAGTCCGGCGGTCAAAATATGATTCAAGCGGCGCTTCGGAGGCCGATTGTCAGGCGTACGCTTTCACGAAGCGCCTTCTCGAGATGAGGAGGAGCCATGTCTGGAAGAGATGTTGCAATCTTTATGAAGAGGGGCGCAATAGTCAGGGCGGTAGCTTTCATCGCGTGCAGTCTTGCGGCGCCCCTGTACGCCCAGGCCGAGCCGCTCACCCTGGGCCAGGCCATAGATATAGCGCTCAAGAACCAGCCGGTCATAGATGTCCAGCGCGGCCAGTTGCTGGCGGCCCAGGCGAAGACAGGGGAAGCCGTCGGCGGCTATTACCCTCATTTGAGCGCCGGAGGCGCCTACACGAGGATATGGCCCGTGAGCGAAGCGACGAGCTCCTCGACTTCCCTGGCGGGACTTCCTCCAGGCACTTCCTATATCCCAAGCAGTTTAACCGCTGCCGGCAGGTCCTACGAACAGTATGCCATGACAGGGAACCTGAGCCAGTTTCTCTTCGATTTCGGCAAGACAAACGCTCAGGTAGACGCTCAGAGGTCCGCCACGCAGGCCGCCAGACACCAGCTCCAAAACAGTAAGGAGCAGGTTGTTTTCGGTGTGAAGCAGGCATATTACACCCTGCTCGCAAATGAGCGCGCCCGGGAAGTGGCCCTCGAAGCGATTGAGCAGTTCAAGAATCACGTCAAATATGCCCAGGGGCTTTTTGAGGCCGGAATCAAGCCGAAGTTCGAGGTTACAAAGGCGGAGGTCGACCTCGGCAACGCGAGAGTAAACCTCATAAAGACGGAAAACGGTATAAGGCTGGCCCGGGCGAACCTGAATAACGCCATGGGATTTCCCAATATGTCTCCTTACACCGTACAGGACGACGGGCCGAATGAGGGCATGGGGCTCTCATTTGAAGAGGCGATGGATACGGCACTCAAGCAGCGGCCCGACCTGCTGTCGCTCAAGGAGCAAAAAGAGTCCGCGCGAGAGTCGATCAAAGCGGCGCAGAGGGCGCACTTCCCGACCTTCAGCGGCGTTGCAAGCGGGGTCTGGGTAGCTACAGGGTTTCCTCTCGACCATGGCTATACGGCTGGGCTGAACGTGTCGGTTCCCCTCTTCACGGGCTTCATCACTCACTATCAGGTCGCGGAGGCCCAGGCGAATTTGACGGTCGCAGAAGGCAACGAGCGGACGCTCAAACAGACCGTTGCCCTGGACGTCGAACAGGGGTTCCTTGCCTTGCGAGAGGCATCGGAACAGATGGAGAGCACCGGGATAGTGATGAGACAAGGAAAGGAAAACCTGGAGCTCGCGACCGAGCGGTACGCGTCGGGTCTCGCTATCGGGGTCGAGGTTACGGATGCCATCGTCGCGTACGCCAACGCCCGGCTCGGCAATATCGCTGCATACTTTGACCGCAAGATAGCGATAGCTCGCATTGAAAAGGCGATAGGGGGGCAATTGCCGGGAGCACGCCAGCGAACAGTAAGGGCGACGCTCCCGCTCGTCTCACTTCCCTGAAAAGATGACTTTTGACTTAAGACCGGCGGGCAGGCGGTTGCCGGGATTAGGAAGCTCCAGCCGGACACCGAAAGTGCCGCTCGCGGCATCAACGACCTTGTCCACTACCTTGACCACAGCCGTAAACCGCCCGTTCACCGGCGGCTCGGGGATCACGGTAGCGCTCATACCCACCCGTATCGAGAGCAATTGCGCCGCCGGAATGATCACCTCCACGTTGAGCGGGTCTATCTGGGCCAGCTTCAGGATCGGGTCTTTGTCAACGTACTCGCCCGGCGACATGAAGCGTTCAACGATAACGCCGTCGACGGGGCTCCGTATGGTCATCCTATCGACCAGCTCCGCCGCCCGCCTGTACTCGAGTTCGGCGAGCCGTCTGTTTTCCACGGCTTCCTTCACCTGCATTTCCGACATTTGTCTGTTGGCCTCTGCTTCATCCATCTCGGCCGGAGCGGCCATCTGTTTCTTGTAGAGGTGTTCGATCCGGCCCTTCTTACTGGAGAAGAAATTGAAGTTCGCCTCTTTCCCTTTGATCCCCCCTTCCATCTGCGCCCGGTATCGGGCAACCTCCATCGCAGCCACCTCCACCTTGGAATGAAGGGTCGCAAGCACCTGTCCCTTCTTGACGAACACGCCCCTCTCGACGTCTACTGTCGCGAGGATCCCAGGCTGTGGACTCCCCACCTTGATGACCCGGTGAGGCTCTATAATACCCCGGAATTCCCCGGCGCCGGAAGACACCGGAAGGAAGATGAAGGATGCGACCAGAAGTGCGAACACTAACCTCATGAGACTCTCCTGTTTCTTGTTTTTCTCCGTTACCCCGGGAAACGGGTCCCCTTGGCAACTGCTATTCCTGGCGCCCGGAAAAGGCGAGAGCATCCCCGAGTTGCTCGTCCATTTTCAAGAGATTGCGCCTCATCCGGTGGTGCGCCCTTTCGGCAGCTATCTGGCCCTGGCGAAAAAGGAACTTCATGAGCCATTCCATGCCGGGTCCCCCCTTACTTTTCGCGACAAGGGCGGCCAACCGCCGGAGGAACGGATTTGCGTGGACCGTCATCAGCTCATCCTCCAGTGACACGAAGGCCTCGCAGGTCCCCGGGTCGCCCTGCCTCGCGCTCCTGCCGAAAAGCTGGCGATCGATCCGGCGAGCTTCGTGCCGCTCGGTTGCGATGACGTGAAGCCCGCCAAGCCCGGCTACCTCAGGCGCGAGCCGTATGTCCGTCCCCCTGCCCGCCATGTTTGTCGCGACCGTGACGCAACCCGTCTGACCTGCCTTGGCAACGATCTCCGCCTCCTCCTGGTCCTGCCGGGCGTTCAGCACCCTGTGAGGCAATCCCGCCTCCCACAAGAGCCCACTCAGGTGCTCGGAGGTGGCGACCGACCTTGTCCCTATCAGGACCGGCCTGCCCGTCCCCTGCACGTCCCTTACCGTCTCAACCACGCCTTGCCACTTCTCCGCCGCAGTCGAATAAAAGCGGTCTTTCATATGGCTCCTGTTGAGCGGGCGGTTCGTAGGAATGGAAACCACACGGAGGCCGTAAACAGACCAAAGCTCTCCTGCTACCTCCCTGGCCGTCCCGGTCATCCCGGCAAGACGCACGTACCGGCGGAAGAAGCGTTGATAGCTGATCCTCGCCCTCGTCTCTTTCCGTGTCGTGAGCGCGCAGGCTTCCTTGATCTCTATGAGCTGGTGGAGGCCTTGCTCCCACGAGCGGTCGGGCATCGCGCGGCCCGTGTATTCGTCGACGATCTCCACCTTGCCGTCGCGTACCAGGTACTGCTTATCCCGCACATAGAGGTTCAGGCCCACAAGGGCCTGGCGCACGACTTCCTCCCGTTGCCGTTCGGTTGTCCAGCCGCGCGACTCGCGCCACGGAAACTTCTCGATGCGGAACTTCCCCAGGGCTGTCAGCTCTACATTGTGCCCGCTCACAAGCACTCTAAAATCATCGTCCGCAGTCAGCTCGCCGGCCACTTCGAAGGCCTCGCTATAGACGGCCTGCTCCGTGAAATCGCGCGCTTCCGCGGAAATGATCAAAGGGGTGCGGGCCTCGTCGACAAGCACGCTGTCGGCCTCGTCGACGATCGCGAAACGAAGTCCTCGCATCAGGAGACGATTGATCCTTGAATCTCCCCCATAAAGCCGCTCCAACTGCAGGCGGGTTTCTCCCGGCCTGTCCCAGAGCACGATCCTGTCCCTGAGGTAATCGAAGGCCACCTCTTTGTTCGTGCAGTAGGTGATGTCGCAGCCATAGGCCTCGCGCCGCGCGTGGGGTTCCAGCCCGTGCATAATGGTGCCGACAGTGAGGCCCAGGGCTTCATAGACAGGCCCCATCCACTCCCTGTCCCGGGTGGCGAGATAATCGTTCACGGTAACGATATGTACGGGGATGCCGGCGAGAGCGGCGGTGGACGCGGCGAGGGTCGCGGTGAGCGTTTTCCCCTCGCCTGTCTCCATTTCCGCCACCATCCCTTTGAGAAGGACGAGACCGCCGACGAGCTGGACATCGAAATGCCTTATGCCGAGCTTCCGCTCCGCCACCTCGCGGACGAGGGCGAATGCCCGGCCGACAAGCTCTTCGGTGAAACCCTCACGGCGCAAACGCTGCCCAAGATTACGGGCAACCAGGCAAATGTCGCCTTCGGATATTGCCTTCATCTCCGAGGCCTCCTCATTCGCGCGCCTTGTGATCCACTCGAAGCGCAGCCACCCCCGGTCGACCAGGCGTGAAGCTATCCCCCACAACGCCACGCCTGCCTGGTCGAGCCGTCCCGTTCGTTTTTCCTCGCGTTCGGGATAGATTCGGGTGGAGGTCAAGGCATGGTCAACGCTATACATTGAACCTCTTCAGAAGCAGCTGCCTCACCCCTCTGTACCACCGCCCAATCAAGGGCTCGAACCCGTGATCGAAGCGGACGTAGATACGGCCGCCTACATTGTACGCGTCGAGTCGCGACGGGACCTCGATGTCAAAAAGGAAGACCTTTTGGAAGGCCTTCAGGCCCTTTTGATCGCGGGGGTCCATGGGTACCCCTCCTCCGCCTGTCTGGCCGAGCGCCTTGCCCGGGAGTTCGTCGGTCGCTGCCGGTACCTCCCGGACCATCGCCGAAGTGAGTGCTTTAGTGATCCTTTCGGGCATGCGGACTTTCACGCCGCGGGTCCTGTTCCTGACAAGGTCGACGTCGGGCTGATAGACCACTACCCGCGCCGTGACCGCATGGTCGTTCAGCACGTAGCCGAGCGCCTCGCCCCTCTTCAGGAACCGTCCGGGCAGGTCTTGCGCCTTCGGAACGTAGAAGGTACCGGCGGCCCGGCTGTATATGGCGAGTTCCTGTGCTTTGGTGCGCGCAAGGTCGAGCTGTTGTCTCACCTGCTTGATGTCTTCCATGGTGACTTGGGCCTTCACGCGCTCCGTACGTTCGTTCATGTCGTACTGCACCTCGAGCTCCCTGAGCTGGGACTCGAACACCTTGATACGGGCCGGCAAGAGGGGGTCCGAGCATGTGGCGAGGAGATCGCCCTGCTTCACCCTGGCGCCCGGTGCCACGGCCAGCCCCTCGACGAACCCTTCTGCCCTCGCCCTGGCAAAGGACTCTTCCGGGAACCAGAGCACACCTTCCGCTACCGTACCCAAGGGAACGGGGACGAGTGCCGCGAAGGCCGCGAACATGGCCGCGAGGGCGGTGCTGACCACGATCGCCCTGCGCCTTCTGTGGCCCAGAAGAGGGGACGAAAACAGGAACTTCCCTGCCTTGAAGAGCGGAATACCGACCATGCTTATTGCGGCCCACAGAGCGAGGAGCAGTCCGATGGTCAGAAACTTGCCAGCAATGAACTGGACGATAGAGACGTAAATCAAGATGCGGTAGATAAACGACAAGACTGTGTAGATGACGAACCAGACGCGCTCGCCGGGGGTCGAGATCGGCGCTTCGACGTCGGGTATGCCGAAGAGATGATGCTGGACCAGATAGGCCAGATACTTGTTCCCCCTCTGGGCGAGGTTGGGGATCTCCAGCAGGTCCGCCAAAACGTAATATCCATCGTAGCGCAGGAGTGGATTTCCGTTGAAGAGGACCGAGGAAACACCACCCATTATGATGATATTGTACAGAAGGGAGCGCAAAGCCCCGGGCTCCACGTTGACCCACACGATAAGCGCGAGGGCGGCGATGAAGAGCTCGACGCCGATGCCGACGGCCCCCACAAGCATCCTCTCCCATTTGCTGCGGAAGGCAAGGGCGGAGGAGGCGTCGACATAGGGAAGGGGCGTCAGGACGAGAAACATTATGCCCACCTCATGGACCTCCCCTCCCAGCCTCTTCACGGTAAAGGCATGACCGAACTCATGCAGCGTCTTGAGAAAGGGAAACACCATCCAGACAACGACGAGGTTTTTCGGCTCAAGAATACGATCGGTGATGTTCTCGGTCAGCTCAGGCCAGTGGAAGCCGGCAAGAATGACGCCTATGGCCACGACCGCAAGCCAGATAAGGGCGCCCGCCGCGCCGAACAAGGGGGATACCAGCGGCAGGTACCGCGTTAGGAGCCTTTCCGGGTCAAAAATGGAGAAGCGCATGGCAAGGGGGTTTCGTATATTCTGCTTCCATTTCACGCCCTGCCTCTTCTCGAAGCGCTTGAGGAGCTCCAGTGTGTCGGACGGCACATCACTTTGCAGTGCATCCGCGCTATGGAGCTGGCTCAGGATGCGGATCACCTCTTCCTGGGTCGGCGCCTCTTCCCCGAGGCGGGACAGGCCGGCCTGCCAAATCTCCTCGACGGTCCGCTTGCCGTCCATGAGCCCTATCAGGAGATAAGCGGGTGGGTTGAAGCGCTGGAAACGTCCGGACGCGTGGTCCTGAAAGACGTACCATAACTCGCCCCGATAGGTGTGCCTGTGGATTTCTATATGGCTCCGCAGGCGCGGCTTGAGGGCGGCCACCCGGTACCATGAAGGGCTGAAAAGGGAAGCTCTCATTGGCGGCGGCAGTTTGGTGGCATGGTTTTCTGCGTGGCGGGCAGATCATCCATGCGGCCATACATGAAGGGCCGGGCGCACAAAGAAGTGGAGGCGGCCGCGTCTCTCATGGAAGCCACGACCAGACCTTGAGCCGGACCCACTCTATGATCGAGTGACTCCAGATCCAAGCCAGTCTCGCCCTGCCGGCGGAAATCTTGCCCGAACCTTCCATCCCCGGTCTGAGCCTTTCCGACGTCTTCCGCAACTGCGCCTCGACCCGAAAATAGTTTCGTCCCTCTTTGGCTGTCGACACGGGTGTTATCCTCGTCACGACGAAGGGGAAGACCGTGCCCGGTACGGAAGGTAATGCCAGCTCTCCGCGCTGCCCGACCGCGAGCCAGCCCATGTCTCTCTCGTCAGCCTCGACGATGACCCTGTAGCCTTGAAGCGGTGCCACCTCGAACAATACCTGCCCCCGCTCGACGGGTGTTCCCAAGGATTGGCTGAAATCGCCGCTCGTCACTATGCCGTCAAAGGGAGCAACCACCCTTGTCCGCGATAATTGCTCATCGAGGAGCGAAACCTGCGCTTCTGCCTGGTCTATCTTGGCCTCGTTGATGAGTGCTTCTGCCCGGTCATGCTTCGCCAGGGCCTCGCTGTCCTGTTTCGAGAACTGCTCCCGCTGGGTCGCCCACTTGAGGCGCTCCAGCTTCAATTCCCTGTCGTCGAGCCTGCACAGCAGGTCTCCCTGCCTGACCCGATCGCCGGGCCTCGCGGGCGCCTCCATCACATACCCGTTGAAGGGTGCACTTATTCCCCGCTGCACGACGCCTTCGAGCGCTGTATGGGCCCTCACGCGATGCATCCCCTTAGCGAAGGTAAAAAAAAGCAGAACGACAAGGATGGCGACAGAAACGGTCTTGAGGGTGAAATGCTCGGGACCGACGACGTTTTTCAGTTGTGCGATACAGGCATCCGCCGCCTTGAGGACGAGCAATTTCTCCTCTTTGCGTTTCCCCTCCAGGATCGGACCGACAAGGACTGCCACCGTCTTTAAAAGCTCGACGCTCGGCTTATCGAACGGCTGACCCGCCCGACGCTCGACCGTAAGTGCCCCGAAGGCCTTTCTGTTGCCGGTAAGAGGTACTGTGCAGAGGTGTTCCATATGGTAGCGGCTAGACAACTCGCCATGGGCAAGAACCACCAGGGGAGCCGCATCCGCAGGCATCGGGAAGACGATAACGGCGTCCTGGTCTACGGCTTCGTCCATCGCCGATTCTATTGCCCGCAACAGGTTCGACCTTTTGGCGAACTCGGCGCTGTGCGACACGGCCGCGACCCGCATGTGTTTCTTCTGGACGAAGCCGATGTCCACCCTGTCGCATCCGAGTATTGTCGCGAGCCGGGTCACAAAGCTCATCGCGGCCGGCTGGAAGCCCTCATGCTCTACGGCACCCCCCGTGACGTCGAGCACCTTTTGAAGACGCTCGTGCGCCTCGCGGGACGTTGCGGCTTCGGTCCGCCTCAGCATGACCTCCAGCCATGCCGTACCCCAATGGAGATCGCGGGCAAGAGACTGGATCTCGTGATCGGGAAGTCCCTCCGCCTCGACAACGACCACCCCGTGCATCTTTTCGGATGCTTCGATGAGGTAAGCGATATAGCAGGTGCCGGGCCGCACACTGTCGCCATCGTTCCTGATGAATAGTCCGCGTCGCTCTTTCAGGGCGCGCTCGGCGGCAGGGGCGAGGTGCACGACGCTGTAGGAGGGGTCGGGGAAGACCGCAGCGGGAGTGTAGGGACCTGTATCGGGGGTGCCGAGGAGGAGCAACGCACAACGAGTGCCAGGAAGCATGCGGCACTGGAGGGAGAGCCATGCCTCGCAGAATGCCTTGGGGTTCGTTGCCCGGGCGAAACGCTCCCAGAGGTCGTCGTCCAGGCCAGCCTGTTCGTCCGATTGATTCAGTGACCCTGCCCCGAACCTATCCTCCGGTCCGGGGGTTGCTGTCGTGGTCACGGGAGCTCATCTCTCTTCTTCTTTTTTCCTGTCATAACTCTTTTTTCTATATCACCACCTCGATGGCCGTGTTCGGGTTGTTCTTCGGCCCTTTGAGGAAGTCTGAAAGCCACGCCGAGGTGACGCCCAGGACGTCGTCCTGGGTCAGGGCGTTGCCGGAGATGTTGGTGGTCTTGCCCCCCTGCGTCACCTGGGTTGCGGCGGTCTGGGAGGACGTGCCGGTGCCGGACGTGATGGAGGCCGATGAGGGGGCCGTCAGCTTTCCGACGTTCAGCGTGGTGAGGCTCCCCCTGAACCCGGAAGCGTCGACCGTATCGCTTCCCGACCCCCCGTTTACGAGGACCGAGGGGAGTGTTCCCTGGAGCGTGATCCGGTCGGATCCTCCCTGGCTTTCTGCGTCGAACCCGTTGACGCCGACGCAGATGGTCATGGAGTTATTCACGTAGGCCATGACCGCATAGGTCGTCGTCTGCATCAGCCGTATCGCGCCGGTGCCGTTCGTGCCATCGAAGCGGGCCACGGCGGAACCCGTCTGGTCTTCGATGAAGTTCGCGCCGGCGCCCGGATCGACTGTCACACCGAAGGAGGGCTTGGCGCCTGAGATCGTGATCTGGTCGTCGCCGCTGCCGGTGGTCAGTGAGAGGGATGCGGTGGGATTGGCAAAGGTGACCGACTCGCTCGTGCCTGCGCTCGAAAGTGTGGTCTGGCTCGCTCCTATCGCCATGGTCACGATGTTTGCCGAGTTGCCGAAGGTAAAGGATCGGGTGGCGGCGTTAAGGTTGTCGGTGATGGGCTGCAGGTCTGTATACGTGACGGTGGCACCGTCCACGGTGATTGAGCCGTCGTGGGCGTCGATAAATGCGTCGCTTACGTTCGAAGCCGTTCCGTTGACGAGCTCGATCGTGTTCACGCCCGTCCCGCCGTTGAAGGTTATCCCCGCGACAGGGATGGGGTTGCCTCCCGAGAAATCGAGAACGAGGGTATCGTTGTTGGAAGACCCTGTAAAGGTCAGAGGAGCGGTGGCAGAACCGACGTACACAGTAGTGCCGTTGAGGAGGACCTGGTCCGTGGCGCCGGTTTTCAGCAGTTGGAATGTGTCGGGAGAGCCGCTGTTGGCCTCGCCTCTCGCGCTGATGTTCGAGTCTTCCAGGACGGTCGTGTGGAACGTCTGAGAGGCGCTCAAGACCGGGGTTCCGTCGTCCGAGGCTATTACCGTGATGGCATACGCATTCATCCCCTGGCCCTCGGCCGGAGTCCAGGAGAAAAGGCCGGTCTGAGGATCGATCGAGGCCCCGGCGGGCGCGCCGCTGCCGAGGCTGTAAGTCAGGGTCCTGCTCTGGTCTGCGTCATGGCCGACCGCGGTGAAGGAGAGGACCTGTCCTTCCTGAGCAGTTTTGTCGGCGATTGCGTCGAGACTAGGGTTGACAGGGCTCACGGCAAGGGCCACCGTGGCGGCGTTGCTGTTCAGGGTTCCGTCAAAAGCCGCATAGGTGAAGCTGTCGGCCCCGCTATAGCCCGCCGCGGGGGTGTACGTGAAGGAGCCGTCGTTGTTCAGGGTCAGGGCGCCGTGGGCGGGGCCGGTGAGAAGAGAAGCCGTCAACGGATTGCCGTCTATGTCTGTGGCGCCGGCGAGCACGCCGGGGCCGGCGACGGTGAGCGGCGTATCCTCGCCGGTCGTGTATGCATGGTTTGTTGCGACCGCGGGACGGTCGTCCGAGACAATGGCCAGGCTGATCGTGGCCGTGTTGGAGTACGCAATGCCGTCATAGGCCCTGTAGGTAAAGGCGTCGTTGCCGGCCCACCTGGGCTGAGGGGTATACGTGAAGGAGCCGTCGGGGTTGAAGACCAGCGTGCCATAGGCGGGACCGGAGACGAGAGAGGCGGCGAGGGCGGCGCCGTTCAGATCGGTAGCATCGCCAAGGATGCCGGGGGCGGCAATGGTGAGCGGCGTGTCGTTGCTTGTTGAGTAAGACTGGCTGACAACGACGGGGGCCACGGCAACGTTTATCGTAAAGGTCCGGGGCGTCTGGTCGAGGTTGATTCCGCCGTTTGCCGTACCGCCGTCATCCTGGACCTGGAAGGCGAAGGCCGCGTAGTCTTGTCCGTAAGTATTCGTATCAGGGACAAAGGTGAAGAGGCCCTTGTTGATGTCGCCAACGCTGATTATGTCGCCGGCGTTTACTTTTTGTGCTCCGTCCCAGAGGGCGCCCGCCGCTGGCAGCGCGGAAATCTTCACGGCGAGGAAGTTGTCGGGCGGCGCATCGGCCGGATCGGTGAACCCGAAATCAGAGGCCTGGAAGGTGTACGGTGTATTCTGCATAATGGTTAGGGTGTTGTTCGTGCCCACAGGGGGTTGGTTAACCCACGTGACGGAGAGGGCCGCGGTGGCCGTGTTGCTGTACACCGTTCCGTCAAGGGCTTGGTACGTGAAGCTGTCGGAGCCGCTGTAGTTGAGAGACGGCGTATAGGTAAAGGAACCGTCGGCGTTGAGGACCAGGGTCCCGTGGGAGGGGCCGCTCACGAGCTGGGTGGTCAGCGCATCGTTAAGGATATCCGTGTCGTTCGCAAGCACGCCTGACGAGGCCGCCACGACGAGAGACTTGTTCTCCAGGAGGGCGTAGGCGTCGTTCACCGCCACGGGTGCCGGTTTCTGGACAGTGATGGAGACCGTGGCGTTGTTCGAGTCGACCTGACCGTCATTCGCGACATAGACAAAACTGTCGGGGCCGAGATAGTTGGCCGCTGGGGTATAGACAAAGGAGCCGTTCGGAGCGAGGGTCAGGCTTCCGTGGGCGGGACCGGAGATCAACAGGGCAGTCAGGGGGTCGCCGTCTACATCGACGTCGTCTGCGAGGACACCCGGGGCAGAGACGGTGAGATGAGTGTTCTCGGTCGCCGTATAGCTTTCGTTTTCGGCCTGGGGAGGATGATTGACCTTGAGAATAGTGAGGCTCACCGTGCCCGGCGTCGAGGTGAGGGCGTTGCTCACCGTGCCGTCAGGGTCGCCGCGGTCGGTCACGGTGTAGGTAAAGCTGTCGGTCCCGTGGTAGTACTGGTTTGGCGTGTAGGTCCACAGGCCGTACGTCCCCTGCGTGAGTGTTCCGTGCCCAGGCGCCGCGACGAGGGTGAAGGCCAGATTGCCCCTGGCGGTCTCCACGTCGCTTCCCGCGAGGGTGATTACCTCAGACTGGTCCTCGCTGAAAGTCACCGATTGGTTCCCGGTCGTCGGCCGTTGGTTGACAGGGAGGACCGTCAGGCTCACCGTGGCGTCATCGACGCCGGCCCTGCCGTTGTCGACGCTGAAGGTGAAGCTGTCGGGTCCGCTGTAGTAGAGATCGGGGGTATAGGTCACGGTGTCGTTGACCGGGTTGATGGCGCTCAAGGCCCCATGGGCGGGGTTCTGGACGATGGCGTAGGTCAGCGCAAAGCCGTCGGCATCAGTGCCGGTGAGGGTAAGGACAGTCGACTGGTCCTCGTTCACTGTCGCCGACTGGGCGTTGGCCACCGGCAGGGCGTCGTGGGACCGGTCAATCGTGAAGTAGCGGACGTAGTCGACGCCGCCGTTGAGAGGGTTGCCCGACGTATCGTAGATTGCCTTGGTCCCGGAAAGGGTGAGCCGGTACTTGCCGTTGGAGAGGATGCCCGAGGGGATGTCGAGGGTGAGTCCTGTTTCCGGGAAGCTGTAGGCAGGCAGGAGGGGGATAGTGATTGCTCCGGCCGTGTCAAAGTTACCGTTGGCGTCCGCTTCCACGAGTGAATAGTTGGCAGGGCTCTTCGCGCTGATCGCGTCGAGGGATTCGCTGAAGTCGACGTGCATGCTGCTGAAGGCCAGGTCGGTCGTTCCGTTGTTTGCGGGAATATTGCTCACGTCAGTGACGGTGGGCGGTGTCGTGTCCGAGGAGTCGCCCTGGAATTCGTAGGCGCCGATGTCGTCGTAGTTGAGACCGGGCTTAGCGCTCCAGGTGAGGGAGTTGGCCGAGGTGAGGGTGCCCAGGCCATTGTACGATGAGAGCACAAAGCTGTAGCCGTTGCCCGAGGAGACGCCTACGATCGGCGTGAGTCCCGTATTTCCCGTCCCATAGTCGAATCTGAACGTGCCGTCGGAAAAGAGCGTTACGGAAAAGTTGACGGGGTTGCTGGTATTCTGGACTTCCCCCTGCCAACGGATTTTGACCTGGCCCGTCACCGAAGTATCCACGAAAATATTATTCCCGGCCAAAGGGTAGGGGTAAGTACTCACATTGCCCCAAAGGGGCGCGATTATGGCGTTGCGCAGAAATTCCGCCTGGGACACCGTGTTGGAAGGATAATCGGGCCCTGCGAACTGGAGATAGCCGTTCGATGACACCTCGACCGAGGTATAGCTCGTTCCGTAGAACGTAAATGCAAAGGGCAGGGTCAGGTTCCAGTAGGTGCCCGAAGATTCCCAACCCTTTGCCGTGCCTGTGGCCGAGAACCCGTTGGATGAAGTATTCTGCTCTACGTACAGGGGCCATCCCGTGCCCGTGTTCGGCGTGCTCGGATCGTCATGGCGTGGGTTGCCCTCGATATCCGTCAGCGACGCCGGGTAGGAATCGCCTGCGTCGATTGCCGGCGAGCCTTTCTGGAGGCCGAAGTTGTCGTCCCGGCCGTCTCCCAGCGGGGTGCCTACGCCCCCCAGCACGTTGTCGGCGCCGTTGATATCGATGAACTTCGGATCGCCGCTGACGCTGTTTCCGTCCTGGCCGGTGGTCGTGTTCCACGTCGTGAGCGTCGAGAGTATCGTGCCGGCCCATGAGCCGACTGTGGCCTTTGCCTGGACACCCAGGTAGAAGAGATCGTAGTTGCTGTGGAACGTAGCCGTGCTGCCCGAAGCCACATCGATCAGGTTACCCGCGTCCGTCCAGATGATGTTGTTCGTGAGGTTGGTCTGGGCGGGGGTGCTGCGGACGAGGATCGCATCGCCGACGGGCTCGTAGATGGTATTGTTCGTCACCATATTGTCCGAACCCGATGAGAGGATGAGGCCGTCGTCCGTATTCACGTAGATGAGGTTGTTGATGATGGAGAACCCGGTGCCGCCGTTGTATGCCTCCGAGTCGATGCCGTAGCGGTTGGAGTAGATGTAGTTGCCCTGGACCAACTGGTCGTACCCATAGAGGTAGATGCCCGCGTTTGTATTCCCGTAGACGCGGTTGTCCTCCGTGACGGCGCTCGAAGTGTCGCCGTAGGAGTAGATGCCGATCGTAGTTGCGGTAGACCGTGTTGCTTTCGACGGTGGAGTCGCTTGCGTAGATGCCGTGGCTGCTGCTTCCCGTCTGGCCGTAGACCGTGTTGTCTTCGGCAAGGGCGCCGCCTGACACGTAGATGCCGTAATTGCTGTTGTCGTGGGCAATGCTGTTCTCGACGATGCTCGACGAGCCGATGACATATATGCCGTAATAGTTGCCGTAGGCCGCAACGCCGTTTATCACGATGCCGTTGGCGTAAGAATCCGCGTAGATGCCGTAGTTGCTGTTGTCGTAATAGGCGCCGCCGGTGATGGCGGCGTTCGTGCCCTCTATAAAGACCCCGTAGGAACTGCCGTTGTCATGGACTGAGTCTGCCGTGAGGTGGAGGGCGTCGTTGCCCGTGCCCACATAGATGCCGGTATAGGCGTTCCCGTAGACCTGGCAGGTGTCGACGGTGAGGTGGTCGACGGAGGCGCTTGCGGCCGCGTAGATGCCGTAGTAGCCGCCGGTGACGGCGAGGTCCTTGAGGGTCACGTTGTCGGCGCCGGAGAGGGAGAAGACATAGCTGCCCGATGAGGTGTTGCCTCGGTTGAGGACGGCCTGGTCGCCGGGCTTGACCGGGCCCTGGATGGTGATGCCCGAGTCTGCTGCGGTGAGGGAGATGTTGGTCGTGACGGAGTAAGTACCGGTATCGACATAGACGGTGTCGCCGGGGTTTAACGTATAGGCCCTGAACAGGGCGGAAAGGCTCGCCATGGGGTGGGCGGGGTCTTTGCCCGAATTGGCGTTGTTCCCCACTGCCGTGGTGTATTCGTCGCCGACGGTGCTCCCGTCGTTCACGTAGTACGACGACCCCTTGTTGGCGATGAGGAAGGCCTGGTCCGAGGTATCGCTGACGTTGTTGCTGTTCGAGACAACCCTGATCAGGGCGGTGTTCGTATCCGTCTCGGGTCCCGCGGTCCAGACGTAGCTGCCTACGCCGAAGCGGTCCATGGTGAGGTTGCTCGCGATGGTGTTATAGGTCGCTCCGTTGTCGGTGGAGAGCTGGAGATTGACCGTGGGAGAAGCGACACCTTGAGGATTGGCCGTAAGAAGCTCGATGCCCGAGAGGATCGCAGGGGCACTGGTGTCATTGATCAGGGAGAGGCTGATGCCGTTGCCCCCGGAGGCGGTGACGGTGAACTGCAGCATTGTTGCTTTATATTGCGCCTTCGCGTCAGCCCAGATGTCGTAGCTTGACTTGACCACCTGGCCCTGGAGGGAGATGTCGAACTTGCGGGAACCCGCGCTGGTGTAAGAGGGCTCCGCAAAGTCGAGTTGGATCGTGTAGGTGCCGTCGGGCACAGGGAGATTCCAGGCAATGCTGTTGCCCACGCCGTAGTTGGCGTAGGCGTAGGTCTGGTAGACGCCCTGGGGAGCGGGATTGGTCACGCCGGAGGTATCGACCGCGTTGGTGAAAGAGTTGTTGTAGTAAGAGACCGTCTGGTAATTGTTGTAGAGCCAGTTGCCCAGGGTAGCGCTCGTGACCGTGCCGCCGCCCGCGTTGATCAGGGCCACGACCCTCGTCTGGTCAAGGCCGCTTTCACGCCACCCGATCGTCGTCTGGTCACCCACTTCGAGCTTATTGAGGCCGTTGGGGGAGAGGACCTGGACTACCTGGGACGGGCTGGCCGTTGCCTGCGGCGTGTTGCCGTAGGCGCCCACGTCGGCCCTGCCGCCTGACGGCCAGGGCTCTTCAAGAGAATAGCTCAAGGGGTCGCCCCTGTCGATGGCGGGGGAGCTGCTCTGGAGGTGGAAATCATCGTCCTCGCCGTGGTCGCCCGCAATCTGCTGGAGGCGGACCGCATCGACCTCGACCTTGGTGTTGTTCCCTATGTTCGGGACTTGAATGGTAAGGGTGGTCCCCGATACCTGCCAGGCGCCGAGGTCGGTCCAGGTCGCCCCGTTCGCGGTAAAGCCGCTCGACGCATAGTACTGGCTCACCTGCCGCTCTGCGATCGGGTTCGTCCCGTCGTAGACGTAGTAGCTGGTGTTGCTGGAGCCGTTATAACTAGTCATCTGGGGCCAGGTCGCGGCAAGGTCGTAGGTGGCGCCGGGGGTGAGGCCGGTAAAGGTGTAGGTGGCGACGCTGGTCCCCGAACCGGTGGTGGTCTCCAGGTGTTCGTTGTCGTATCCGCCTGTAACCGTGGTCCAGGAGCCGGTTGCGCTAAAGCCTGCACCGCTGTCGTCGATGATTTGAGCGGACCCTATCGGGGTCGTCGAGTACCCCATGATGTTATCCGGCCCGTTCGGATCGACGAAGAGGGGGTTTGCGGTGGTGCTGTCCATATCGAGGCCGAGCTCGTAGGACCAGTCGACGAGGTTCGTGTAGTCCTTTCCTTCCCACACGCCGATGTTGGCAGAGCCCGTCGTCAGGTAGAAGACGTTGTAGTCGCTCTTGACGGCTTCGCTGTTGCTCGCCACATTGATGCCGTTGCCCGAGTCCGTCCAGATGATATTGTTCGTGAGGTTGGTCTGGGCGGGGGTGCTGCGGATGAGGATCGCATCGCCTGCGGGCTGGTAGATGGTATTGTTCGTCACCATGTTGTCCGAACCCGACGAGAGGATGAGGCCCGTATTCGTGTTCGCGTAGATAAGGTTGTTGACGATGGAGAACCCGGTGCCGCCGTTGTACGCCTCCGAGTCGATGCCGTAGCGGTTGGAGTAGATGTAGTTGCCCTGGACTAACTGGTCGTACCCATAGAGATAGATGCCCGCGTTTGTATTCCCGTAGACGCGGTTGTCCTCCGTGATCGCGGCCGAAGTGTCGCCGTAGGAGTAGATGCCGTCGTAGTTGCCGTAGGCCGTGTTGTTTTCGACGGTAGAGTCGCTTGCGTAGATGCCGTAGCTGCTGCTGTTTCCGTTCTGGCCGTAGACCGTGTTGTTTTCGGCAAGGGCGCCGCCTGACACGTAGATGCCGTAATAATAGTTGTCGTGGGCGATGCTGTTCTCGACGATGCTCGACGAGCCGTAGGCATAGATGCCGTAATTGTTGCTGTAGGTCGCAATGCCGTTGATCACGATGCCGTTGGCGGAGGAATCCGCGTAGATGCCGTAGTCGTTGTTGTCGTAATAGGCGCCGCCGGTGATGGCGGCGTTCGTGCTGTTCACATAGACGCCGTAGGAGCCGCCGTTGTCATGGACGGAGTCTGCCGTGAGATGGAGGGAGTCATTGCCCGTGCCTACCCAGATGCCGCCCGAGGAGTTCCCGTAGACCTGGCAGGTGTCGACGGTGAGGTGGTCGACGGAGGCGCTTGCGGCCGCGTAGATGCCGTAGTAGCCGCCGGTGACGGCGAGGTCCTTGAGGGTCACGTTGTCGGCGCCGGAGAGGGAGAAGACATAGCTGCCCGATGAGGTGTTGCCTCGGTTGAGGACGGCCTGGTCGCCGGGCTTGACCGGGCCCTGGATGGTGATGCCCGAGTCTGCTGCGGTGAGGGAGATGTTGGTCGTGACGGAGTAAGTACCGGTATCGACATAGACGGTGTCGCCGGGGTTTAACGTATAGGCCCTGAACAGGGCGGAAAGGCTCGCCATGGGGTGGGCGGGGTCTTTGCCCGAATTGGCGTTGTTCCCCACTGCCGTGGTGTATTCGTCGCCGACGGTGCTCCCGTCGTTCACGTAGTACGACGACCCCTTGTTGGCGATGAGGAAGGCCTGGTCCGAGGTATCGCTGACGTTGTTGCTGTTCGAGACAACCCTGATCAGGGCGGTGTTCGTATCCGTCTCGGGTCCCGCGGTCCAGACGTAGCTGCCTACGCCGAAGCGGTCCATGGTGAGGTTGCTCGCGATGGTGTTATAGGTCGCTCCGTTGTCGGTGGAGAGCTGGAGATTGACCGTGGGAGAAGCGACACCTTGAGGATTGGCCGTAAGAAGCTCGATGCCCGAGAGGATCGCAGGGGCACTGGTGTCATTGATCAGGGAGAGGCTGATGCCGTTGCCCCCGGAGGCGGTGACGGTGAACTGCAGCGATTGTTGCTTTATATTGCGCCTTCGCGTCAGCCCAGATGTCGTAGCTTGACTTGACCACCTGGCCCTGGAGGGAGATGTCGAACTTGCGGGAACCCGCGCTGGTGTAAGAGGGCTCCGCAAAGTCGAGTTGGATCGTGTAGGTGCCGTCGGGCACAGGGAGATTCCAGGCAATGCTGTTGCCCACGCCGTAGTTGGCGTAGGCGTAGGTCTGGTAGACGCCCTGGGGAGCGGGATTGGTCACGCCGGAGGTATCGACCGCGTTGGTGAAAGAGTTGTTGTAGTAAGAGACCGTCTGGTAATTGTTGTAGAGCCAGTTGCCCAGGGTAGCGCTCGTGACCGTGCCGCCGCCCGCGTTGATCAGGGCCACGACCCTCGTCTGGTCAAGGCCGCTTTCACGCCACCCGATCGTCGTCTGGTCACCCACTTCGAGCTTATTGAGGCCGTTGGGGGAGAGGACCTGGACTACCTGGGACGGGCTGGCCGTTGCCTGCGGCGTGTTGCCGTAGGCGCCCACGTCGGCCCTGCCGCCTGACGGCCAGGGCTCTTCAAGAGAATAGCTCAAGGGGTCGCCCCTGTCGATGGCGGGGGAGCTGCTCTGGAGGTGGAAATCATCGTCCTCGCCGTGGTCGCCCGCAATCTGCTGGAGGCGGACCGCATCGACCTCGACCTTGGTGTTGTTCCCTATGTTCGGGACTTGAATGGTAAGGGTGGTCCCCGATACCTGCCAGGCGCCGAGGTCGGTCCAGGTCGCCCCGTTCGCGGTAAAGCCGCTCGACGCATAGTACTGGCTCACCTGCCGCTCTGCGATCGGGTTCGTCCCGTCGTAGACGTAGTAGCTGGTGTTGCTGGAGCCGTTATAACTGGTCATCTGGGGCCAGGTCGCGGCAAGGTCGTAGGTGGCGCCGGGGGTGAGGCCGGTAAAGGTGTAGGTGGCGACGCTGGTCCCCGAACCGGTGGTGGTCTCCAGGTGTTCGTTGTCGTATCCGCCTGTAACCGTGG
The DNA here is from genome assembly GCA_963768735.1 of uncultured delta proteobacterium. Taxonomy (GTDB): domain Bacteria; phylum Desulfobacterota; class Syntrophorhabdia; order Syntrophorhabdales; family WCHB1-27; genus BOG-1155. The sequence continues at coordinate 276,468 of CAVYJH010000004.1, forward strand.
TCCAGGAGCCGGTTGCGCTAAAGCCTGCACCGCTGTCGTCGATGATTTGAGCGGACCCTATCGGGGTCGTCGAGTACCCCATGATGTTATCCGGCCCGTTCGGATCGACGAAGAGGGGGTTTGCGGTGGTGCTGTCCATATCGAGGCCGAGCTCGTAGGACCAGTCGACGAGGTTCGTGTAGTCCTTTCCTTCCCACACGCCGATGTTGGCAGAGCCCGTCGTCAGGTAGAAGACGTTGTAGTCGCTCTTGACGGCTTCGCTGTTGCTCGCCACATTGATGCCGTTGCCCGAGTCCGTCCAGATGATATTGTTCGTGAGGTTGGTCTGGGCGGGGGTGCTGCGGATGAGGATCGCATCGCCTGCGGGCTGGTAGATGGTATTGTTCGTCACCATGTTGTCCGAACCCGACGAGAGGATGAGGCCCGTATTCGTGTTCGCGTAGATAAGGTTGTTGACGATGGAGAACCCGGTGCCGCCGTTGTACGCCTCCGAGTCGATGCCGTAGCGGTTGGAGTAGATGTAGTTGCCCTGGACTAACTGGTCGTACCCATAGAGATAGATGCCCGCGTTTGTATTCCCGTAGACGCGGTTGTCCTCCGTGATCGCGGCCGAAGTGTCGCCGTAGGAGTAGATGCCGTCGTAGTTGCCGTAGGCCGTGTTGTTTTCGACGGTAGAGTCGCTTGCGTAGATGCCGTAGCTGCTGCTGTTTCCGTTCTGGCCGTAGACCGTGTTGTTTTCGACAAGGGCGCCGCCTGACACGTAGATGCCGTAATAGATAGTTGTCGTGGGCGATGCTGTTCTCGACGATGCTCGACGAGCCGTAGGCATAGATGCCGTAATTGTTGCCGTAGGTCGCAATGCCGTTGATCACGATGCCGTTGGCGGAGGAATCCGCGTAGATGCCGTAGTCGTTGTTGTCGTAATAGGCGCCGCCGGTGATGGCGGCGTTCGTGCTGTTCACATAGACGCCGTAGGAGCCGCCGTTGTCATGGACGGAGTCTGCCGTGAGATGGAGGGAGTCATTGCCCGTGCCTACCCAGATGCCGCCCGAGGAGTTCCCGTAGACCTGGCAGGTGTCGACGGTGAGGTGGTCGACGGAGGCGCTTGCGGCCGCGTAGATGCCGTAGTAGCCGCCGGTGACGGCGAGGTCCTTGAGGGTCACGTTGTCGGCGCCGGAGAGGGAGAAGACATAGCTGCCCGATGAGGTGTTGCCTCGGTTGAGGACGGCCTTGTCGCCGGGCTTGACCGGGCCCTGGATGGTGATGCCCGAGTCTGCTGCGGTGAGGGAGATGTTGGTCCCCAGCGTATAGAGCCCGGTATCCACAAAGATGACATCGCCTGTTCCGGGGTGGTAGGCATTGATGATCGACGTAATCGAGGCCTTCGGCGTCTGTGGCGAGAGACCGTCGTTGACGTCGCTCCCCACTGCCGTGGTGTATTCGTCGCCCGTCGTGCTCCCGTCGTTCACGTAGTAGTAGTGGATGGGCGGGCCCACTGGGAAGGGCACGTCGGTAATGCTTACCGACGGCGAGTTGATCGAGCTTATCCGGATCACGTACTGGTCGGACTCAGGGTAGAGCGACGGGTCGACCACCCAATTGTAGGAGCCGGTGTTGGCTTCATTTGCCACGAGGGTCGTAAACGTGCCATTGGCCCCTGTGGTCGAATACTCGATGAGAACATTGCCCGTGAACCCGGTGCTTCGCCATTCGATTGTATAGGTGGAGCCCTGAGTCACCCTCTCGCCTGCACGGGGGTGAGTGATGAGCACGTACTGAGCAGGACTTAGCGATGCCTGGGCCGTATTGCCGTAAGCGCCGATATTGACGTAGCCTCCGTTCGGGCTCGGCTCGTTCGCAAAGGGCGTCGTTGGATCTCCCATGTCTATGGCGGGGGACTGATTGTTGTCGATGGTCTCTACAGGAGTGAGGAAGAAGGGAAGTCCGGTGAGGCCGTTCAGGGCCGGCGAGAGGGATCCGCCGTGGAAGCTCCCATGGACGCTCTGGAGGTGGAAATCATCGTCCTCGCCGTGGTCGCCCGCAATCTGCTGGAGGCGGACCGCATCGACCTCGACCTTGGTGTTGTTTCCTATGTTCGGGACTTGAATGGTAAGGGTGGTCCCCGATACCTGCCAGGCGCCGAGGTCGGTCCAGGTCGCCCCGTTCGCGGTAAAGCCGCTCGACGCATAGTACTGGCTCACCTGCCGCTCTGCGATCGGGTTCGTCCCGTCGTAGACGTAGTAGCTGGTGTTGCTGGAGCCGTTATAACTAGTCATCTGGGGCCAGGTCGCGGCAAGGTCGTAGGTGGCGCCGGGGGTGAGGCCGGTAAAGGTGTAGGTGGCGACGCTGGTCCCCGAACCGGTGGTGGTCTCCAGGTGTTCGTTGTCGTATCCGCCTGTAACCGTGGTCCAGGAGCCGGTTGCGCTAAAGCCTGCACCGCTGTCGTCGATGATTTGAGCGGACCCTATCGGGGTTGTCGAGTACCCCATGATGTTATCCGGCCCGCTCGGATCGACGAAGAGGGGGTCGACGAAGAGGCTTTCCGAATCGGTGTAGGCCGCGTTTTGCCAGTTAACCAACAAGGGCCGGTCGACGCCCTGCCACTGGCCGACTACGCCCGTCCCCTGGGTATAGAAGAGGTTGTAGTTGCTGCTGAAGCCGATCTGGCTGTTGCTCGCAACGTTGACGCCCCTGCCTGCATCCACCCAGATGATGTTGTTCGTGAGAACGGTCTTGGTGGGAGTGTTGCGCACGACGATCCCGTCCCCCAGGGGCTGGTAAATGGTGTTGTTCGTGACCACGTTGTCGTAGCCCGATGAGAGGATGAGGCCGTCGTTAGTGTTCGCGTAGATGACGTTATTGAGGATGGAGAACCCCGTGCCGCCGTTGTACGCCTCCGAGTCGATGCCGTAAAGGTTGGAATAGACGGTGTTGCCCTGGATCGACTGGTCATACCCCGTGAGGTAGATGCCCGTGTTTGTATTCCCGTAGACGCGGTTGTCCTCGGTGATCGCGCTCGAAGTGTCGCCGTAGGCGTAAATGCCGGTGTAGTTGCCGTAGACCACGTTGTCGATGATCTGGGCGTCGTATCCCTGGATGCCGTAGCCGTAACTGGCAGTCTGGCCGTAGACCGTGTTGCCCGCGACGATGGTGTTGGTAGCTCGCGTAGATGCCCGTCTGCTTGTTGTCATGAACCTTGTTCCCCTCACGCCAGGGAAAGGTTCGTCGAGCCGATTGTCAGCGTCGTGCCCGAGGAGATGTTTGTGGCGTAAATGCCCGTCTGGTTGCCGTAGAACTCGCTTGCCTCCAGTACGGCATTCCCGGTCCCGCTCAGGTAGATGCCGTAGTTCTGGTTGTCGTAAGAGAGGCTGTCCGTCACCCCGCCGATGGCGCCGACGATATAGATGCCGCTGCCGCCGCTCGCGTCATAGGCGACGAGGTGGCTATAGACCGAATTGGGCGAAGTGGTCTCTATGTGAATGGCGTCTGCCGAGTCGTCGTAGGAGGTGATGTAGTCGGCGTGGAAGTTGGTGCTGCTGTTGTGGACGTACAAACCGCGCTGACCGCCTACGAGGGTCAGGTTGCGGAGCGTCACATAGCTCGCATCGTTAAGCTCGATGAGGGCCGCCGGCTGGCTGCCCGGGATGGCGGGGGTAAAAACAGCCGTTTCGGTCGTGTCGGTGGGGCCCTGAAGGGTAAAACCCTCGTGGCGCCCCAGTCCGAAATCCGTGCTCCCGGAGACCAGAATGGGCGAGATCAGCGGATACGTGCCCGTATCTACGTCAATCGTATCTCCTGCCCCAATCTGATAGGTGCGGAACACGTTTATAGGGTTCGGTTTCGGCGAGGCGGGCGACTTGCCCGTATTCCTGTTGGACCCGATTGCGGTTGTAAACTGGTCCCCCACGGTGCTCCCGTCATTCACGTAGTACGTGTTTCCGTTCTCGGGTACGGCGAAGGTCTCCTGGCTCCGGTCCATGACGCCGGGATTGTTCACGAGAGAAATCTGGATGCGCAGCCCCTTCGTGTCGAAGTCGATGCCGCTGTTTGCGGGGATCCAGATGTAGCTTCCCGTATCGGGGGCGGACGCGGCGATGGTCTTCAGCAGTACCGTCCCCGTGGGGCCGTCCTGATAAAGGTCGATGCGCACAGCCGAGTTACTGCTGTTGTTGAAAGAATCCCAGGTAATGTCATGGGGACGTTCTTTTTCCCAGTCGGTGTAGAGGTCGGGGAAACGCAAAGCCAGGCTGGGCGCCGTGCTTGCCGTCTCGGCATAAGTATTTCCGTAAGCCCCTTGGCCCGGCATCTGCGCTTCGGGCACCATATAGACGAATGCGTGATCGAAATAACTGTCGTTCGTGGAACCGCTCTCCCTCGTCCCTTCAAAGCGGAAGCGGACGCTCCTCGTGCCCGTCGGCAAGGCCATGCGTTCGCCGATCAGCTCCCAGCGATCGGTCGTGTTGTCCGCGGGGACTACGACGTCCTTGATGGTGTTGCCCGAGCCGTCCAGGAAGAGCACTTCGATCTGCCCTTCGTCGGGGGTGCTCGCGGCGGCCGACCTTACCCGGCCCCCGAATTCTATCACGAAGTTGCCCGAATCGACCTGGGCCGCGGTGTAGCCGTCAGCCGCGAGGTTGATGGTCTGCTGTGCGTAGGCGCTGGCATCCGTGTCGCCCCAGAAGTAGCTCGTGCCGCTGAAGGGAGCGGGACTCGCGCTTTGCGTCGTCGCGCCGACCGAGGTCGTCCAGCCCGTGAGACCCGAATCAAAGTCGCCGTTTGTCAGGAGGTTGACATAGGACGATGGAATGGCCAGATCGGTGAGAGGATCGGCCGCATTGACCGTGGGACTCGAGAAGCGCTGGCCCTCAGTCTCGGGAAAGACGCGGTAGTCGTCCCGCGCAGCGTTATAGAACTGCGGCTCGGCCCAGGAAGGGTTCACCACGGTAGCGCCGATGGAGTGGAGGTCGAAGAGGTCGATGTCATCCTGCCAGTCGAGAATGTCGTAGAAGTCCTTTGTCCAGTAGCCTATCTTGCCGGTGCCGGTGACATAGATGTCGTTGTAGTCGCTGAAAAAGCCGCTCTGGCTGTCGTTGGCCACGTAGATATCGTATCCCGACTCTGCCCAGAGGATGTCGTCGCGCACCTCAACGTCGCTCGAACCCCCTTCGATGCGGATGTTGTCGCCCTGGGGCGCGTAGAAGGTGTTGCTCACGATCTCGACATTGGTCTTCCCCTTTATCTCGATCGCGGTCTGGGTGTTCCGGTAGATCATGTTGTGGGCGATAAGCTGTCCGCTCGACGCCAGGATGCCTGTGACGTTGCCCGTGATCCTGCTGAACTGGATAACGCCCGTGGTGTTGACGCCGGTTGTGTTCGAGTCGATCAGGTTCGCGTAATCGAAATCGCTCCCGCCCACTGTGCCCGTGCCGGAGATACCCGTGGTATTGTCGTGTACCCATTGGGCCTGTACGTTTGCGTTCACAAGGACAATGCCCGTGGTATTGCCGTATATCTGGTTCTGAAGACTTCCTTCTGCGACGCCGGCGATCGGATAGTCGCCCACGAACCCTAAGCCGTCGCTCCCGGAAACCGTGCTTTGCACACCCACGACGTTGCCGTAAATCCTGTTTCCCGAAAGGCCGGCGCTTGCGCCGTAGCTTAACGCCCACTGCGGCGCCGTGGATGTCGTTATCCTGTATCAGTCCGTCAAAGGCAAAAGCGATGTCGATGCCCGTGCGGCTCGAACCCGAAGAGGCGACGGTGATGTCGTTATAGGCTATCAATCCCTGTGAAGGAGCGGCAATACTGATTGCCGTGCCGGCCAGGCTGAAGCTGTTGTGCACTATCTGAAGGCCCGTGCCGCCGGTGAGGGTAAGCCCGTCCGTAATCACGCAATCGACGACGGCAAGGTTCTTCGAGCCCGCATCGACAAGGCCGCCGCTGAGCTGGAGTCTCTGGATGGTGCCGCCTGCGCCCGCCCCGACGGTCACCATGCCGGTCACGACGCTTCCCTCTCCCTGCGCTCCCAGAATAAGCACGCCCGCGTCATCCGCGCTCAGGGTGAAGCCCGCATAGTTCCCGGATTGGAGCAGGATCACGTCCCCCGCCCCGAGGTCGTTCGCATCGAGAACCGCCTGGATGCTCGCCCCGGCGGCCACGGTGAAGACACGGTTCGCCTGCTGGGTCACGGTCCTCAGGTAGACCTGGGACAGGCCCGTTGCTTCGTTGCTCCAGGCGACCGTAGGCAGGCCGGACTGATCGACGGTAAGCGAAAGGCCGTCGAGCCCGCCCTCGGCGGAATCGATGCCGCTTGCGCTCGCGTCTCCGGCGAGCTGATCCACGAAGGCCGTGCCGTTCCAGGTCTTTACATAGATGGATGCCGTGCCGTCGGGCTGATCCAGGTTGCTCTCGTCGACCCAGGCAAGATAAAGCCTGCCGCCGGCCGAGGCGAGACAGGGCGATACGGCCATGCGCGCGGAATTGCTCACCCCGGCGCCGCTCGCCGCGCCGGTCCCTGCCTCGCTCCACGCCGTACCGTTATATTGTTTGGCGTAGATCTGCTCGATGCCGCTCGTCTGATTGCACCAGGCCACGAAGAGAAGTCCTTGGGCATAGGCCGCCGTAACCTGGAGGTTGTTGCCCGAGTTGGCGGAGATGCCGCCCGTACCGGTGGACCCGCCGACCCCCGACCATGCGGTGCCGTCAAACACCTTCACATAGACGTTGCTCAGGTTGCCGCTACCCGCTGCCCACGCCACGGCTATCTTCGTACCGTCCGTGGCAAGGCTGAAATCGAAGACTCCGCCGTTAGCCTGGGTAACAACCGATCCTAAGGCGTTCCACGATGTGCCGTTATAGCGGCTCACCCGGACCTGCGCGCTTCCGCTCGTGCTGTCGAGCCAGGCAACCACAGGACCCACGCTCGTCATGACGATCTGCGGCGTGCCGGCTTTGCCTGTCTGGCTCAATCCGCCGGCCGACAATGAATCGCCCAGGGCGACCCACGTGTTCGAGCCGGAATTGTAGCGGGCCGCGCGGATGTCCGTAGAGGTCCCTGTGGTCTCGGTCCAGACAACTATCGGCGCGCCGGTTGAATCGATGACCAGAGACGGCTGTGTTGAGCTGCCCGTGGTGGCGCTCACGCCGCCGCCTTGGGCGCTGCCCCCCAGCATATCCCAACCGGAGCTTGTCTGACAAGCCACGTAGATCTCCGGATTGCCGTTTCTGCAGTCCGACCAGGCGACATACCTGGTGCCTGCCGCATTGGTGGCAACAACCGGATCGGAGGCCGGAGCGATGCCGCCCGTCAGGCCGGAGCCGCTCGCGGAACCGGCTATCTCACCCCACCAGCCGCTATAGACCGGGCCCGTGGGCAGGGTATCGACGGCCAGGGTGTTGACGTCGCTCGCCGCACCTGGGGCGGCGAGGCGTAACGGTTGGGGCCACGAGGTCGGCCGCGTTCCCGCTCAGAGGCCGGGTTCACGGCGTTGGTCCCGAAAATCAGGTCGTTTGCGCTGCCGTACATCTTGTTGGTGGCGCCACCGCCATAGATGTACGAAGTCGCAGTGTCGGCCCCGGTATTTCCGTATATTATGTTGTTTCCGGGGCCGCCTTCGAGCAGATCGGCGCCGCCCCCGCCGATGATGGTGTTGTTGCCGGCCCCACCCACGATGATGTCACTGCCCGGACCGCCATGAATCCAGTTGGCGCCGCCCCCGCCGTAGATCCTGTTGGGCCCCGTCCCGCCGTAGATGACGTCTGTGCCGCCCGAGCCGCCGTAGATAATGTTTGAGCCCGAGCCGCCGTATATGACCGATCCTAGAGCGCTTCCGTGGATCTCGTTGCTGCCGCCCCCGCCGTAGATCGTGTCGGTACCCGTTCCTCCATATATGAGGTTGTCGACGGAGCCGCCGTGAATCACGTTGTTGCCGGAGCCGCCATAGATCGTATCGTTGCCGGCACCGCCGTAGATCGTATCGCTGCCCGAGCCGCCGTAGATGTAGTCGTTGCCGTCCCCGGCATAGATCGTATCGCTGCCGTCGCCGCCGTAGATGGTATCGTTGCCCGTCCCGCCGTCGATGTAGTCGTTGCCGTCCGTGGCGATGATCGTATCGTTGCCCGTCCCTCCGTAAATCGTGTAGACGCCGCTGCCCGATACGGAAATGATATCATCGCCGTCGTTGCCGTAGATAGTGATATTCGTGCCGCCGTCAATCACGGTGATATAGTCGTTTCCGGCCTCACCCCAGATGGTCAACGTCCCCGTAAGGGTATCGCCGGAACCGCTCATATCCACGGTAATGATGTCGTCGCCCGGGCCTCCGTAGATGCCTATGGTGGGCGCGCTTATGCTCCCGTTGACAAGCATGGTGGTCCCGACGTTCGGATCGGTGCCTCCGTAGTCGCCGTAGATGTTTGCCGTGGTAGCCGCCAGCACCAGTGCGCCGTCCTCGATGTAAAGGCTCCGGCCCGCCCTCAGGTCGACGGACGAGGTCGTCGACTCGACCGTCGCACCCGCCGCGACGATGAGATCGTCGTTGGGGGCGCCCGCCACTGTGGACGGCTGCGCCGAGTAAATGATAGGCCCTGTCGCCAGGGCTTCCCTGGTTATCGTGATAGGCCCTGAAGCGGTCACGGTGATGGAGCCTCCCGCGCCCATGCTCTCGGCCGCGGTCGTCACGCCCCCCACGGTCAGGCCGCCCTGATTCGACATCCACGTGCTGCCCGTGGTCGATTCGCTCTCGATGTAGCCCACTTGCGTAGCAACCGCTTGAGTCGCCTGGCCTATGTTGTCGGCTGCCAGGAGCAACGCCTCGGGTGAGGTGAGGTTGGTGCCGCTTGCCTTGCCGTTCAAGATACTGCCCAGGGGATCGGTGATGAACGCGGTATAGGGCCCACCTGTGGCAGAGACCGTGACCGTGCCGAGATAGAGGTCGCCGAGGGTTTCGATCAGGTGGAGATCGCCGCCCGTTACGGAACCATTGAGGACGCCCGAGCCGGAAAAGCGGCTGTCGATGAGCAGGTCGTGCCCCGGCGTTCCGACAGAGCCCGCGTTCGTGACAAGGTCGATCGTGTTCCCGTGGACGCTCGCGCTGCCCGTCGCATCGGGGTTGAGGATAGAGCCGTCGGCCTCTAGGGTGACGTCGCCGCCGGAGGAGAAGACGTGGCTGATGTTGAGGTCGCCGTTCGTGTTCCCCGTGCCGGAGGCGCTGTAGATCCAGACGCTGCCTCCCGCGTCGGCAAAGATGCGGCCGTCGGGTGCCTTGAGCAGGATCGTCACGAGCTGCGACGATGAGCCGATGGCGTTCTGCGCGTTGACGGTCAGGCTATCGGCGGCGATGCCCACGCCGGTGGCGGTCTGGATCAGGCTGCCGCCGGGCACGCTGACGAAGGAGTCGTCGCCCGAGGCGATCCTCTGGAAGCGGAGGTCGCCGGTCGCCTGCTGGAGGTCGAGCGCTTGCGCTGCGCCCGCCGAGGCGAGCGTGCCGCCCACCTGGATGACGAAAGGCGTGTAAGACCCGCCGGAGTCGGAGGCCGCGATGTCGCCCCCACCCGCGAGGAGCGTAAGGTCGCCCCCGGTCTGGACCTGGACGGCCGAGGTGCCGGCGCTCAGGATGTTCTGCGGGGCGATCAGGCTCGCGTCCGTTGCGGCACTCACGGAACCTACCTCGAGGTTAGACTGGATGCTCTGGACGAAGACGACGCCTTTGTCCGAAGTCGCATTGAACGTCTTGGTGGCATTGACGTAGACGGGCGCGAGCTGCTTCACCTGGATGCCCGTCACCGTCACGCCCGCAGGCAGCGTGAGCGCGCCGGCAAAGCTTAAGCTTACGGCGTGGCCTTGAGAATCGACGCCGTTGACGGTGACGTCACCGGGCGCTGCGGCGAGCGCGAGGGCAGCCGCCTGCGTGGTGGTGAGCGTGCCGTTCTGGAGAGCGGAGAGCGAGATCAGGACCGGGGCGGCGAGCAGCCCTACGCCTCCCGAGGCGTGCAGGGTCACGTTTCCCCCTGAGATGTTCGGCTGCGTGGGCGGCACGGGCGTGCCGGACGGCTGGAGCGCTGTCGCGTTCACGAAGTAACTGAGGCTGGCTCGTTGTCCACCCCGCATTCTTTGTCAGGTTTGTCTGCTGGGTGGAAGTGACCGTGTACTGGTAGTTCGGGTTGAACGTGTTGAATGGTGCCGTCGTCGCATAGCCTGCGCCGAGCGTCTGCGTGAAAAATGTGTTGAGGCCCTGGTAGAGGTTGTTCGCGTAAGTCTGGACGTCGGCGTCGCTCGCGGTAGGCTGCCCGAGCGCTGCCGCGGCCTGGACGCGGTAGAGGCCGAGGCCGACGGAATTGAGCGTGAATGTGCCCGCACTGACGGAACCCTCGTTCATCAGGTTCCAGTACTGCCGGTAGCTGGTATCGACCTGGTTCTGGAAGGCGGTGATGGTCCCCTGGGTCAGCGTGCTGACGCTGCCGTTGAGGCCGAGGCGCGCCCAGAGGGCTTGCGCGGCGGAGCCGCTGATGAGCTGGGCCGGTGTCATGCTGCGCGCGTCGTAGATGCCGCCGCTCGTGACGTTGACGTCGACGTCGCCCGTTCCCGAGACTATCGAGTTGACGATGAGGTCGCCGCCGACCTGTGTGAGACCTATGTCGCCCGGGGCGCTCACCGTGACCAGGCCGTCGCTGAAGCCGCCGTTCGCGAGGGCGGTCCCGTGGGCCGCGATCACGAGGGGATTCGTAATTGTGCCGATCGTGCCGATCGTTGTCGTCAGCGTGATGTCCCGGCCGGAGACGTTCGTGCCTGTACCGGACTGCAGGAGGCTGCCTTGAGCGGTGATCGAGACATCGCCGTAAGCGCCGCTTTTGCCCGCGGTGACGCTTCCTATGAGCGCGCCCGAGCCGAGGGCGAGAAAGGTGCCCGCACTCCCGCTCGTCGCGTTGAGCACCCCGCCGGCCGTGAGCGATGCGGCGATCGGGTTGGACTGCGTGCCGATGCCTCCGTCGGCGGACAGTGTGAGGTTGTTCGTCAGGATCGGGGCGGTGGAGGTCCCGCTCGCCGCCGACTTGCCCGTCGGAAGAACGATCGACCCGTTCGTCACCGTTATGGTCGTGTCACCGTTCGGGTTCGTCACCGTGCCGTCCAGGTGGACGGTGGTGTTCGAAGTGATATCGACAAGGCCGCGGTCGTTGCCGGCGAAGGTGATCCCCACCGGGTTGTCGGCCCGCACGGACATCGTCAGCGTCAGCGTGGCGGTGTCCACGTAATGGAAGTCGTGGGTCGAGGTCGCCTCGACTTTGTTGCCGTCTTGCGGATTGGCCGCCGTTCCGTTGTTCACGAACCCGTTGTAATTGAAATAGTTGTACCCCGCGAACGTGCTGCCCGAGGACGAGCCGGAGATCGTCTCTTCGAACTGGTTCGTGTCGCCGGGCTCGCTCACGAGCGTGCTGTCCGGATGATCTGCGCTCTCGTATTTGGCGTCCGTGTAATTATAGTACTCCCATGGGTCGTTCGGGTCGTCCGACGTTGTGAAGACCCAGTTGGTCTCGGAAATAGTATTGCCCGTGAGCGTAACCTGGCGCGTGAGCGTCGCCTGAAGCTGCCACTCCAGCCGCCAGCCGGACTGTGGGTCAAATTGGGTAGTCGAGCCCGATATGTGGCTCGCCGCGGTTCCGCTGCGCAAAGCGTCCATGGAATCGGACAACGAGCCCGTGTAGACGTTGATCCCCTGGCCCGGTTGGTACGCGTACAGCGTCTGGATGCCCGTGTTCGTGTCGAGGAGGTCGACGATGCTGGTAGAGCCATTGGCCTGGACCGCGCCGCCCGCGTAAATGTCCTGCACCACCAGCGGTATGGAAGTCTGGTTTTCCACGTCCACGTGGCCGAGCCCGCCGTTCACCGTGATGTTGCCGAGGTCGTTCGTATTGACGAGGGCGCCCTTGATGCGGACGATCCCCGAGCCGCCCGAAGCCCTCACCGTATCCAGTGTGATCTCGTTTGTCCGGGCGTCATAGGTCGCCCCGATGAGGCTGTCGCCCGTGTTTACGTTGTTGACCGGAAGGGCCACTGTGGGGCTCGCGACCTTGCCTTCCTGCCAGAGGCTCTGGTAGGTGGTGAGGCTGACGTGCGCAGTGCCGCCGAAGACAGGGACGGTCAGGTTCGAGGGCATCTCGATGGACCAGTCGGTGGGCGGGCCTACAATGATGTGCGTATTCAGGTCGACGGCGGTGGCGCTGATGAGGACGGCGGTACCGGCGACGATCTGGCTCTGGGTGCTCTTGCCCGTGGGGTTCCCCGTCGTGCTCGGGCTCGCGCCGCTCCAGTCGCCGGCGGCGCGCGTCACGGTGAGTGTCTCGCTCGGAATGCCCGGGAACCATGAGTTCGGATCGTTGTCGCCCTGCCATTCGTACGCGTAGCCGTTCGGGCTCATTTTCGCGTTCGCGGTCTGGTCGGAGATCCCGCTGACGAGAGGGATATCGTCTCCCAGGTAGACCTCTGCCGGATCGCTCACGAGGCCGGCGCCTGTGGTTGAATTTGATGAATTGCCCAGGAGCGCGTACATGTATTGCTGCTCGGTCTCGGAGGGGGCGTAGGGGTACTTGCTGTTCGCGACGTAGGCAATTGCCGTATTCGAGTTGGCGTTCAATGCGTTGATGCCGCCGACGGTCGTGGCCGGGTTCCCGCCGGGATAGACGATGACGTTCTGCCATTCGCTCATGGGTGCGGAGCCGAGGACGGCCGTGCCGGAAAAGCTGATCGCGAAAGCCCCATTCGGCGCGCTTATGGAGATATTCGCCGCGTACATCGAGTTCGTGACGATGATCGATCCCTCGTCGTCGATCAGGCTCACGAGGCCGCTGAGGTTGGCCGTCGCACCCGCGATGATGATGCCGGGTCCGGAGGGAGGCGAGCCGTAGGTGCCCCCGTAGGAGTTATGGATGGTGACGGTCCCGCCGACGTCCTTGTTGTTCTCGGACACCTGTAGGCCGCCCGGCGCCGTCGCGCCGCCGGTGAGATCGACGTGGCCGCCCGAGGTGTCAGGGATGGTGATCGTGCCGTCGATCACGAGGTAGTCCTTGCTTTGGTTCAGGACCGTTATCGTCGGGCCGCCGTGGGCTTCGAGCCGCCCGCTGCCCGTCAGGCTCTTTGCGTCTATGATCACGTTGCCGCCCGCGGCGTAGAGATTACCCAGATGAATGGCGCCGACGGTGCCCTCCTGGAGATACGGGACGAGGAGCGCGTTATTAGTCGCATCGCCTCCCGGCGCACTATTGACGAAGTCGCGCGGATTGAAGGCCGGGTCGTAGGTGACGCTCACCGGGGCAGAGTTCTTGTTCTGCGTGACCGCGTCTGCCCCCGAGAAACCGGTGTCGCCGTTGCTGTCGGAGGCGTCGCCCGTATTTGCGATCGTCAGGTCGAGCTCGTGGTAGAAACCCGCCACCACCGTGCCGCTGAAGCTGACGTTGGCTGTCGTGTTTGCGTGGCTGTCGCTCGAGCCGTCATCAAGCGGGATGAAGCCGAGCTCGTAGCCGTGACCGGTGCCGTCGGCGGTCGCCGTCGGGTTGTGCGGGTCTGCGCCGATCGTCGTGTCCATGCCGCTATCGATCGTTACCCCGGAGAGCGTCGTCTCCTGGTCGGAGGTGAAGTAGGTGCTCGCGCTGGCCTCCGGCACGGCGATCACGCCGCGGACATACGACTGGGCGCTGGTATTGCCGGTCAGGCTCGTCGAGTAGCTATCGTCCGATGAGTCGCCAGTCCGGACGTTGACGTTGCCGAGCCCGAAGAATTGCGAGCCGGAGCCGACGTTGATCTTCTCCGTTGTAGTAACATTCAGATGGGCGTCCGCGGACCCGACCGCAGCAGCGCCCCACGTCGACGCGTTGGCCTCCAGATCGCCGACGACGATCGTGTACGTGCCGACGCCGGCATCCTGGGTCGAATAGAGGTTGGCGCCCGTGCCGATGTTGACCTCGCTATCGAGGGTGCCGTTCAGGGTCGACCACACGCCCGCGCCGTTGATCAAGCCGCCTGTCTCCAGCTTGATGAAGTCGTTCGACAAAATCTCGCTGCCGGCGTCGATCCCGATGGAGGCATTGTTGGTTTCCGGCTCGTTGATTGCCGAGATGTTGAGGTTGCTGCCGATGTTTACCTTGGAATTGCCGGTGATAGTCGTTGTGCTGGAGGCCGCCGTTGCGGTGATGCCGCCGCCGCCCGCGGCGTCCACGTTGTCCAGCGCCTCGCCGACGCTGCCGCCCGTGGCCGTGATGAAGTTGTTCCGCGACGAGATCTTGACGACCCCTGTCGCGTCGATCGTCAGGTTGTTCGGCAGCGTCGTCGTGGCCGACGAGTTGCCGTTGAACGTCGCGAAGGCGCCTGAGGCGCCGACGACGGCAGCGTTCGTCGAGTCGGAGTGCGTGAAATAGTCCGCTTCGTTTTCGGACGAGATGGTGACGCCCGACGCGTAGAGCGTGTGACTGGTTTGGCCGACGGACGTCGTCGACGTCGAATTATCGGTGGTGTGCGCCTCCGAGGCGTTGCCTGCCACCACCCCGCCGCTGCCGGCGGTGCTCGCCGCCACGGTCGTCGCCTTTCCATTGGATTGGATTGTGAGGACGCCCGTCCTCGACGAATCCGTGTTCGTTCCCGAACCGAGGGACGTACTCGTCTGGACGTCGCTCGTCGCGTTGGCTACCGCCAGCCCGATGCCGACGAAGCCTATTCCGATGCCCGTGGCATCGGACTGCGTCTGAGACGTGCTTTTGCTCGTGATCGTCACGTCCCCGTGAGGCAGGGATACGTTATTGCCGACCGATGCCGAGACGACGGTGCCGTTCGTCGTCGCGTTCGCCGCTGCACCCTGTACGCCGACGAGGATCCCGCCTCCGCCGGCGAGTGCATCGGCATACGCGTTCTTCGTGTTCGTGCCGGGCGGCGGACTGAGCGTGGCCGTCACCGATAGCAGAGTCGCCCCTATGATCACGGAGTTGCCGATCGACGCGGTCACATTCTCCGCGGTAGTCGCCGTGGCGTCGGAAGCACCC
This sequence comes from uncultured delta proteobacterium, assembly GCA_963768735.1. GTDB lineage: Bacteria > Desulfobacterota > Syntrophorhabdia > Syntrophorhabdales > WCHB1-27 > BOG-1155. Next base: position 291,492 of record CAVYJH010000004.1, read on the forward strand.
AGGCCCGCGGCCACTCCCACGGAGACCCCGTCCACCCTGGACGACGTCGCCGGCGTGGCCGTGGCGCTCACGGTGACGCCGGCCGTCACGGCGACCTTCGCCCCATTGCCGATGGAGGCGGTCGACTGCGAGTTGACCGTGCTGGAGGCAAAATTCGCGGTGAAGGCGCCGATACCGGCGGAAACGGCAACGGTGTGGGCCTCTGCGGTGTTGGTGTCGCTCGAAGAAACGGTGAGAGAGTTGACGGTCCCGGTTTGGCCGATCTGAGCGCCGCCGTCGACCGTCGTGGTTGCCCCGCCCGTCACGTCGATCTCCGTATAGGAGGCGCCTACGCCGACCGCGCCGCTGGTGACCTGGCCGGTTACTTCGTGCAGGTCACGGGTATTGCTCGCGTTGACGGTTACATCGCCCGCTCAGCAACACCGTTCCGATGCTCGCCTGCGCGAGGCTCGAATCGTTGATCACATCGACGGCTGCGCCGATGCCGACAAACCCCGCCGACCCGTCGAGCCCGGTAAGGTGGATCTCCTCGCTGAGGATTGCATTTACGCTGATGGCGCCGCCGGCGCTGAGGGTGCCGTCGGCAAAGGCCGTGACGTTATCCGCCACGAGACGATCGCGACGGAAGCCCCTGCCCCGACAAAGCCCGCAGAAACCTGTCCCACGAGTATTGTGAAGCTGTCGGACTCGTTCGCCTTGACCCCGATGGCGCCGCCCGCCGTAACGGTCGCGCCCGACTGGATGTCGGCCGAGGTCCCCGGGGGGGTCGCCGGGGCGTTGTTTTCCATGTTGCTGATGGCCTGTTGGCTCGGGGCGCCGGCGTTGACGTTGCCTGCCGCCTCCTGGGTCGCCGCATTGATGCGGTTGGTGTTCGTGTTGGAATTGCCGCTGCCGTCGCCGCTGAAACTATTGATCCCCCCACCGCTGCCGCTCGTCACCAGGCCCGTGCCGCTCTGGGCCTGTCCGGCGGCGTTGTCGTCCGCGCTGCCGTTCTTGCTGTTCACCGCGCTACCCGTGTCGTTGCCGTTCTGGTCCTTGGTGCTTTTCTGGATCTGGGTACCCACGGACCAGACGCTCACCGCGCCGCCGACGCCGACGAAGCCGCCGGCCCCGCTTGCATCGAAGCCGTGGATGTTCTTGAGGGCGACCGCGTTGATTTCCACATTGTTCTTGGCCTTCACGCTTGCGCCCGAATCGACGAGGGCCTCCGTGTTGTCGTTGAGGTTCCCTACGTCGATGGCGCCGGAGACGCCGACGAAGCCGCCCGCAATGCCGATGACAAAGGTCTGGACCGTGGCGTTGTCGCCCGCGTTGACGTAGACGTCCTGGTTCGCGTTCGCCTGGCCCTGGTGCTGCCCGTTGATCATCGCGCTGCCCTGGATCACCGCGTCCGTTTCGCCCTTGAGCAGCGTCACCCCGACCGCGCCCGATACGCCGACGAAGCCGCCGGCGCCCGCTGCGACGATGTGGGTTATGTTTTCGCTCGACTGGGCCTGGACGATGACGCCGTGGCCGGTAGTTGTCTCGAACTGCGGGGTGGAGGTGATCGTGCCGTCGAGGACGCCGGACGTGCCGCTGCCGCTGCCCAGCGCATCGACCTTGGCCGATGCGCCGATGGTCGCCTCCGTGTCCTTCGTGACCATCATCACGCCCACCGCGCCGCCGACCCCGACAAATCCGCCTGCCAGGGCCCCTTCCAACTCCAGGACATGGGTGTCGTCCTGAGCGGAAACAAAGACGTCCCCACCGGCATAGACCGTGGCCGAATCACCGACGCTCGCCAGAACGTGGTTGTCGATGCTGAGCACGCCGACCGTTGCGCCGACGGCGACAAGGCCGCCGCTGATGCCGAAGCCGATCATCACCACGTTTTCTTTCCCCGTTGCCTCGATGGCGATGCCGTTGAGGGCATTCACCGTCGCATTGTCGCCTATGTAGGCGTTCGTGGTATTCGTGAGGACGTTCACCGCTACCGCCGGTGCGACGCCGACGGCGCCGAAGGCGGCCGCGCCGGCCACCGACAGGTGATAGAAATCGTCACCCGCCCCGACAAGGACGGACTGGACGCTGCTCGCGCTTGCGGTGCTGGCGTTGACCGTCGCGCCGTTGCCGATATACGCCTTTGTCGTCGCGTTGACGACGTCGACTCCTGCCGATACCGCGACGCCCACAATGCCGCCGGCAAGGCTGAAGGTAAAGGTCCTCACCTCGTCACGGTTCGTCGCGCCAATCGCTACCCCATGGAAGCCGCTCTGGGTGTCGGGCGAGGCGCTGCGCCGGCCGCTCAGGGAGTCGTCGGAGACGCTCTGGCTGGAGCCGTTGCCGCTGAGGTCCATCGGCGCGATCTGCGGCGTATTGACCTGGCCGGCCGACTGGAACGAAGACCGGTTGCCGCTTGCAGCGGATGTCAATGTGCCTGCGTTGCTCGTCTCGATGCCCTGGATGCCTTTGAGGGTTTGATTGTTCCCAACGCCTTGCGACAAGGCGATTGCATTCGTGTTGTTCTCCGCGTTCTGCGCACTGTTGTAAAGTTTGAACTGTCCGCCGCCCATGGCTTTGACATAATAGGTCTGGCCGTCGGTGAGGCCGCCGACGCTCGTGCCCCCACCGTTGCGATAGACCACCTCGTCGCCCGTATTCAGGCCGCTGGGTGTGGTGCCGAGGTTGATAGTGCCCTGGGCCGCACTGACGGCAGAGGCGCCATCAAACTGGCCGCCGCTGCCGGGCTGGAAGGTCGGGGCGCTCACGGTTGACGTATCGATCCGCCCCGTATCGACGGTGAGCCCCGATCCGTTCCCGTCTCCGGTGACGCTCGCGCCCGCACCGATGAAGCTTTCCGTATCCTTGGTCATGGTGTCGACGCCCGCAGCGGCGCCCACGCCGACTTCTCCCGCAGCGAGCACGGCGACGATCTCGTTGATGTCCGTGACGTCGTTCGCCGACACCCCCACGCTGCCCGTCGCGTGCACGTTGCCCGCGCCCGCGCCGGACGGATTATTCGGATCGTCGCCGATGAAGGCCCGGGTCGTCAGGTTGAAGACGTGCACGCCCGCATTCACTGCTACTCCCACGGTCCCGACCCCGAGCCCGGCAGAGACGGAGATGAGCGTCTCGCTCGATTCTGCGTCGACAACGATGTTGCCTGCTATAGTTGCCGTGACGCCCGAATCGATATACGCGTTCGTGTGCTTCGTGTAGACCCCCACGTCGGCGCCTACCCCGACCCCCGCGGTCCCGCTTGCGGCTAGAGACCCGGCGACGGAGATGACCGAGGTGGTGTCGCTCGCAGTCACCGTGAGGCCGCCGCCGTTTGTCGTGGTGATCGTCGACCCCGGCCCCACGTACGCGGTTGTCGTCTCGTTCAGCACATTGACTGCCGCCGAGCCCGCGACGGCGGCGTCGCCACCCCCGGCGATACCGGCGGCTATCGACAGGATATCCTCGCCTGCCGTCGCACTGAGCGAGACCGTGCCTGCCGCGGTCACCGTTCCGCTCGACCCTATATAAGCCTGGGTTGTCGCGGAATGGGCAAGCGTCGTATTGGCAACGCCGATCCCTGCGGTGCCCGCCGCGCCGACCGATCCGGCGATCATCGTCGTCTTGAAGGCGCTCGTGGAAGAGACCGACACGCCGCCGCCGGCCTGTATGACCGCTGCGTTCCCTACGTACGCGTCGGTGTCGGTATGAATGTCGGCAATCGATATCGATGCGGCGACGCCGACGTCGTCGGCGACGCCCACAGTCGCCGCGATGGACAGCATGGTTTCCGAGGACTCGGCTTTTACGGTGACGGCGCCGCCCGCGCCGACCTGTGCGTTATGATCGATATAGGCGTGAGTATGCTTGTTGAGTATCTCCACGTCGACTCCGACCCCGACCCCGGCCGACCCCGTCGCTGCCCCGAGCGCGCCTGCGATGCTCGTGATTGTCGTCTCGTTGACGGCATGAACAGAGACGGTCTGACTGTTCGTCGGGGTGTACAGACCGGCCTGGTTGATCTTGCTGCTCGGACCGACATAGGCGTAGGCGTTGAGGTTGAAATCGTTGACGATGAAGGAGCCGCCGACTGCCACGTCGCCCTCGGCGGCAGCCCCGGCCACGGCGACCGAGGTGGCCGACGGTTTCAATGAATCGGGCAGTTTCGGGATATCGATCTGCGTCGGATCGAGGTGGTTCTCTGCGTCTATGGACAGCGCGCCGGCCGCATCGGCATCGCCGGCGATGTAGGCCGAAGTCGATGCGTTGAGGACGGCAACCGTCACCGTGGCCCCGATGCTGTCCCCTTCGGAGAAGGCCCCGGCCGCGGCCAGGGTCTGGGGGTCGAGGTTCGCTTGCGCGGTGACGCTGATGCCCGCGCTTGACTCCAGATGGGACCCGGTATCCGCATAGGCCATCGTGTCGAACCGGTTGACTACGTTGATGCCCACGGACCCGGCGATCCCCACATTGCCCTCGCCGCCACCCGCGGAAGCGCCCCAGGCGATGAAATCATCCGTCGTGGAAGCCGGCGTCTTTGCCTCGATAGTGATGCCCTTCCCCTTGATCACGGACCCGCTGCCGACAAAGGCCTCGTTCGTGGCATTGACCACGTTCAGGCCCACCCCTGCGGCGATATTGACGTTGTTGTCCATGGCGATGGAGGCGCCTACGCCCTTGGCGCTCGCATCATCCTGGGCATAGGCCCCTATAGTCACGCCATTTGTCGCGGTAACGGAGGCCCCGTTGAGAACCTCTGCGGTGTTGTGGGCCGTGAGGACATCGATTGCCACCGAGGCGGCAACGCCGACGCCGCTCGATCCCTCGCCGCCCTCGGAATCGCTGGAGCTCTCGCCGCTTTTCGAGTCTGTCGCTCGCCGAGGGCAGCGATGTGTCGCTGCCCTTATTGGTGTTGCTGTTGTCGTTGACCTGGTGATCCGCCTGGCCGTCGGCGCCGCTCTTGCCGCTCTTGCTGTTCTGCGAGGAATCGTTCTTGTCTTCGCCCTTGACCGTCGAGATCGCTTCGACGTCACCCGATACGGTCGAGGTCGACGACAGGGTAAAGGCGCCCGCCGAGGTGGCAATGTCGCGCTTCAGCTCCGCGCTCACGTTCTCGATCGCTACCGCTACCGAAACCGAGGCGCCCACGCCCACGCTGCTGCCTGCCGCTTCCGCGTCGGTCTCGGTCTTGAACTGACCGGTGTGCAATGCCGTGATCGAGATATCCCCGGAAGCCGAGATTGCAGCGGCCAGGCTCGGTTTTGCGCCCACGTAGGCCATGGTCGTGTCGTGCGCGACGAGGACCGCCACGCCCACGCCCACCCCGACGCTGCCCGAGGCGCCGTTCTCGCCGTGGGAATAGGCCGAATCGCCCGAGGTTGCCGAAACCGTGAATTTCCCGGCCGTGCCGGACCAGGAGACGCCGTCGACGACCGCGGCGTAGACTGTATTGGCAGGGACGTTCACCGCCACCGAGGCGCCGACGCCCGCATCGTCGCCGTTCGTGTCGCCGTGCGGCTTTGCGCGTGAAAGGTTCCCTTCCGCGCTCGATGAGGAGATCGAGACGTTGCCGGAGCCGGTGATCGTCACCGACGCGCCGCTGGAGAGATTATCCGGACTCGTCTGGTTGATGGGGGTCGCGCCGACCAACGCTTCCGTGTCGTTGTTAACCACATTGACCGCCACGGCACCTGCCACGCCTACGTCGCCGCCTCCTGCGCCGGAAGAAGCGTCGGCCCGCGAGCTATGGCTGTCGTCATGCACCTTCTGCTTCGTCCCGTCGCCGTCGCTCGTGAGGGCGATGGCCTTGCCATTATAGGCGTCGTCGCTCGAAGCCGCCAGCTCGTAATGGCCCCCCGTGAGATCGATAATGTAATAGACCGTGCCGTCGGTCAGCCCGCCGATCCCGCTCCCGCCGCCGGCATCGTATTTCACCGCGTCGCCTGTGCGCAGCATGGAGCCGTTGCCGAGGTTGAGCAGCCGCACCGTGCCGCCCGCGGTGAATGTGATGGGGCTGAGAATGTTGGGAGCGGAGACGCCGCTCAAAGTCACGAACTTGTAAAATTGCTGCTGTCCGGAGCCGGCGGAGGTGAGCTTCACGAGGCCCGTGTCGCCTCCCGCCTCCGCATGGGCCTTGGTATCGTAGAGCCTGATGGTCCCGTCGCCGGCCGCGTTCACGTAGTAGCTCTGGGATTGGCCGGTCTTGTCGCTCGTGAGCCCCCCTATCGCCGTGCCTCCGTTCGAGTCGTATGCGACCTGGTCTCCGCTTTTGAGCCCCGAGTCCAGGCCCACGTAGATAGAGTCTTTGGCGAAGGTCGTGTCCGTGGAAGAATCGAGGTTGACGACGTTCGTGTCTATGACCGGCGCTTGGACCGTACGGTCGGCCATCACGGCGCCGACGGTGAGCCCGCCTCCGCTGATCACCGTGTTGTTCCCCACATAGCCGAGGTTCGTGATAGTGTTGACGTTGACTGCGACTGCCGCCCCTATGCTGTCTCCCCCGCTTGTGGTCGTCGCGGAGCCGTCGGCGATGGCGTGCCCGTCGGCATTGGCGGCCGACTGCGCTGTCACCATTCCGGTGGCTGTGACGTGGCGGCCGTCAGGGATCGAGGCCGTCGAGGTTGCGTTCTCAACATTGACCGCCACGGCGGCGGCCACGTCCACCGAACCGTCGGAAGTCGATGCCGATGGCGATGTCGCCCCCTTCGAGCCCTTCGTCTGCTTGTCCAGCTCCTGCGAGCCCGACCCCGTTTTGGTGAGGGCGATGGGGTTGATGTTGTTTTGCGCCTGGCCTGCGGTCTGAAAGAGCTTGTATTTGCCGCCGCCCATGTTTCTCACGTAGTAGGTGTTGCCGTCGGTCAGCCCGGTGACGCTTGTGCCGCCTTCGTTGTGATAGACCACGGCGTCGCCCGTCGAAAGACCTGCCTGGTTCCCCAGATTGATGGTGTTGCCGCTGGTGTCGACTGCGCTTCCCGCGTCGAAGGTGAATTTCGTGGCGCCTTCCTGGGAAGTCTTGTCGGCGTACTTCTGCTGGTCGTCCTTCTTGCCGTCGGCGTCCTTGCCGCTGGAGTCGCTGTTCTTGCCCTGCGCGCCCGCAACGCTCGCCTTGGCATTACTTTCGCTCCCGGAGATGGCGCTCGACATAAAGGCAGCCGCTCCCGAGAGCACCGTGAGGTCCCGATTGAGCGTCGCGAGCGAGTCTGTCGTTGACTATGGACAAGGCGATCGAGATGCCCACCCCGGTATCGGAGGACTGGGTGTCGCCCTGCGCCGTGGTCTGGACCGCATTCGTGAGCGACGAAGACGCGGTGAAATTGCCTCCCACCGTCAGGAGACCGCCGCTGCCCAAGGTGGCATAGACGTCGTCATCGGCGACCGTGATCCCCACAACCGGCGTGACGGCTGTTCCTCCCTTCGCGCCGCTCTTCGCCTGGGTAGTCGTTTTGTGCGTCGCGGTGGCGGTGAGGCTGAGCTTGTTCGCTCCCGACAGCGTCACGTTGTCCCCAACGTAAGCAGCCGTCCTGTCTTCGGCGTCGGCGAAGGCCACCGACGCCCCGACGCCCGTGTTCGCCGCGACGGCCCCGCCGTCCGCAGGGGCCGCGGTGGTGGTGTTGGCGGAGTTGGAAAGGGCCTCGACGGTCACGTTGGGGCTGCCGTGCAGGGTAAGCGTCGCATTGTCGTCGATATAGCCCCTGTTGTCGGTGACCACGACGTTGATCGCCAGCGAGCCGGCGACGCCCACCTCGGACGCGCCCCCGACGCCGGCGATCGCCTGTGCGCTGAACGTGCTCTGATCCGACGGTCCCAGCACCCCTGAGGTTATCTTCCCTACGCCGACCTGGAGAGACCCTGCCGTGATGTCCGTGGTGCCGCCTATGTAAGCAACATTGGTGCGGTCAACGATGTCTATTGCCACGGCCACGCCGACGCCGTCGGTCGTGCTGCTCGTATTTCCGGTAAACTCGCCGTCCGCGAGCACCGTCACTATATCCTTCGGCGTCGCCGAGATGATGACGCCCCCTGTCCCGGCGTTGATCGTGCCGTCCTGGACGAAGGCCGAGGTGGTGCCGGTGTCGGTATTGACCGCGACGGCCCCCGCCACCGTGACGCTTCCCTCGCTGGTGCTGGCGTTGCTGCTTGAAAGGGTCTTCTCGCTCTGGTTGCTGCTGTCTCCGCTCGCCGAAGAACCGCCGGGCGATGAGACGGCTGTCGTCGTGATCGTGCGGTTCGATGCGGCGCTCAGGGTCACCGAGCTTCCATTGACCGTTGCGCCCTGGATCGAAGCGGTAGTGTCGCCGTACACAACCGAAACTGCCACCGCGGCCCCGGCGGTGCTTGCCACATCGGCATTGACAGTGGTCGTGTCGTTCAGCGTGCTGCTCGCCGACAGCGCAGCGGTCCCGGTCGCGTTGAGCACGGCTCCGCCGGTCACGCTGAGTGTGGCGCCGCTGCCGAAGGTCGTGTTGGCCACTGCGGCGTCGACACTCGAATCGTCGGTGTTCGAGCTGTCCGGGCTCGCGGTCGCGGTGATCGTCGCGGTAGATGTGGCCGTCGCGGTGAGGTTGCCGGAAGCGGTGATCTGCGATCCTCCCTGAATCAGTACCTCAGGGTCGGCGCTCCCTATGATCGTGAGGAGCTTCACCGAGTTGTTCGATGCAGACGCAGTGAGAGTCGCCTCGACGGAGGAGGTGAGGGTCGCGTCGGATTTCGCCGTCACATTGGACCCCTGGTCGATATCGATCACGGCGCTGGAAGCACTGGTGATCGCCGATCCGGTGACGCCCGAGATCGACATGCCATTGTTGCTGACGGTGACGTTGGAATCCGCCGTCAACGAAACCTTGCCTCCCTTCAGAGTCGCGTCCGTCAGGGAGACAAGGGAGTTCGCGTTTGCGAGAAGCCCCGTCCCGACCAGGCCGCCGCTGGTTGTCGCCGCAGCCGCCAGCGTGATGTCGCCATTGGCGGTGCCCGTCGTGTCGATCGTCACGCCGGAATCGACGGTTATAGTTTTAGCGTCTATGGTGAGGGAAGCGCCGGGCATGATCAGATTGGTTGCGACTTCGACGGAATCGGCCTGCCCGCCGATGGTGAGCTTGTCCGAGGCGCCGGGGAGGGTGAAGGTGGTGCTCTCGAAGGTGCCGTTCTTGCTGTAAAGTCCGAAGCCCTGGGATCCGATCTTAATGATGCCCTGCTCGCCTGAAGTGAGGTCGAATTCGAGATTCGGGGATGTTCCCGTGTCTGCGATTGGCGCCATTCCGGCATAGTATAGAGTCTCGCCGTCAAGGCCGATGCTGCCGGAATGAGGGCCCGAGGCCGCGAAGACGACCGACCCGTAGTTGCCGTCGATGACAAGGGTGCCGAGTCCGCCGCCGTCGATCAAGCCGCTCACGATGCCGTTTTGCCCGACGACGAATGTGTCCTTGTCGTTCGCTCCGCCCGCGAGATTTCCGATGCCGGCGAAGCTGATGTTGTCCACTGTGCCCGTGTTGTCGCCGGTAATGTTCCACGTATGGTCGCCCCCTGCGACAGTGAGGACGTCGTTGTTCGAGGGGGATGAACCGGAGAATACAACGGGGGTAGTGAAGGGGTTGCTGAGATCGACGAAGAGCGCATCGTTGAGACCCGATCCCGTGACGACCACGCGGCTCGTGTCCGCGGCCGCCTGACTGGCCACTACCTGGCTGGCGGCGTTCGGGTCCGCGTTGTTGATAAGCTGGAGGGTTTCGACGCCCTGGACGTCGTTCATCCTGAGGGTCAGGTTGTGGGAGCCTGCCGACGTCGCATAGCTGAGGTCCGCCGACAGGAGAATACGTGGTTCCAGCGCTTCAAGGCAGACCCTGTTGTTTCGCCTCTGCTTGGACCGGCGCCAGCCGTTCCTGCCGCCGTTCTCTCCTCCGTGTTCCCAGAACTTTCTTCCCAGAAGTCCCATGGTTCCCCCTAGTAGAACGTGACCCCTGACGGGGACAGGCGGCACCGGCGCAAACCTTTCCAACTGCCGCCGTCGATAATCTCGAATGGAACGAAGTCCCGGCGTCGGCCGAAGAACCGGCCCGCGAAAGACCTCCTGCTGAAAGAATGCGCTTTAGAATCCACATCTTGCTCCGTGAGAATTCGTGGGCGCTCTCTACTGAAACGGTCCGGCAGTGCAGCGGATCTCATTGCTGGGGGCAAACGAAGGTAGTACCGGAGACCCGTGCTTTCCGCCTCACCATTGCCGATGGTTCGGCTTTTCTGGTTTACAACTGTTATACAAAGAACAAAGTATAATGTCAAGAATATTCATGCGTAAAAACGTCCAAATCGGCCGGGAAATAGCTCGATCTGCTCAGCCTCCTCTTTTCGTTAGGGCCAGCTAAAAGTAGCCGCTTTGTTGAGCTCGATCCAGTAACCTGCGCCAGGGCAGAACTGGGTGAGGGTGCCGGGCAAGTTTAGCGGGTCGTAGAACTGCCAGGCCTGAAGCGGATAGCCCCAGGAGAGCAAAAAGCTTGAGGATAGGGGAACAAGAGCCGAAGAGGCAGAGCCGCAGGATGTGCCTCCCTTGTAGCCGACAAGGTTCCAGCCTTCCAGAAGGGAAAGCACCGGGGAAGGCGTAGTGCCGGAGAGGGAGAGCGTCCTCTTCGCCGCCATCTTGATCCAGTAACCGTTTCCCGCATGCATGGCCGTGAGCGTGCTTCCCGCCGCGTCGTTCGGATCGAACACTTGCCACGCCTGATTCTGATAGGCCCAGACCACCTGATAGGCGCCCTGTATGCCCGAGAGCAGGGAGGTCATGGCCGAATTTGCCGGCTCCACGGGCAGAGAGATGAGATTCCAGCCAATGGAGAGCGGGATCGGGCCGGAAAGGCTGTTGTCCGCGTCGAATTCCGCCTTAAACGCGAGCGTATCCTTTGTTCCATAGGCAGCGTGGTTAGGGGACGATGATAAGCTGTCCCACGTTGCAGTGGTCCAGAGAGAGGGGTCGCCCCCATTGTTGTCGAAGACGAAGTAGGCCGAGGAAGTGCCGGCGTTCCGCTCGATCTCCCACTGTCCCCCTCCGTCGCTGCTGTTCCCCGTGTAGTCGTTCGAGACGCTCGCGAAAAGCACATACTGGGAGCCTGACCCCACGGTGATTCCCGGGCTAAAGGTGATCGGCTGAGGGGCGCCCGCGCTCGTGGTCTGCATGGGTCCGCTCCGCCACAGCATCGGACCCGTCGCCTTCAGGCCATCCCAGGCATAGACATAGCCCTCGAAGGTGAAACTAAGCTGCTCCATGTAGAAGGTGAAATTCTTTAGCTTGTTCCCCGAGGCCGTCACTACCTCGCCAATGGTTGCAGAATCGCCAGGGTTCCCGGGGCTCGGAGTGGACGGACCGTTGCCGAAAGCAAGTATGTAAGAAGAACCGTCCCATGAGGAAGTGTTGTCGATGACGCCCGCCCTTGCCGCGCCCGCCCCGCCCGCGAGTAGGATGAGAGCCGTGAAGAGCATCAGCAGACTCGCCTTTAGCCTCATGATCCGTATCCTGCCTTTTCTGTGAGCCGGCATAGTGCGGGACGCTATCGAATCTCCTTCCCCCTTACGCCGAAGGTCCCTTTGCCTGCCCGCCCCGTGTAAAGCCATCACCGGCAGAGAAAACCATCCCGGAAACGGGGACCGACTGCCTTCTGTCATCTTTCCCCTTCGGCATCCCGGCCGTCGCACTGGCGCAACGAAATGCAAGACCGACCGGCACCCGCAGCTTTGCGTCTCACCCTCGCCGATGGCTTTCCTTTTCAAACAATGTAACCTAATATAAGACTTATTAGAACAGAATGTCAAGAAACTTTTGGTGAAGTTGCCGGGCCGCCATGAGGTAAGGGAAGGTTAGTGTGACGTGGTGAATTCCGGTTCAAAGTGCACCACGCACAGCCTCCTGGATGCCGCCTCATCAAATTGTCACTTCTCGACCCGCCCTGTAAAGACAGGACCCCAGAGCCTCCACGACTGCTTCATCAAGGGCTGACTTCCTAAACGGCTTTGCGAGAATACACGTGACGCCCATTTCCATCAATTCTCTGGTCATGTCCGTGGTGATAAGGTGAACATTCCCGGTTGTCAGAATGACCGGAGTACAGGGCGAAATGTCCTTTATTCTCTTCGCCAGCGCGTTTCCCGTGATTCCCGGCATCAGAATATCAGCTATCACAAGCCTGATACGATCAGTATGTCGTGTAAAGATTTCCAGTGCTTCTAAGGCATTACTGCTGGCAATTACCTCATAGCCCAATCTATTCAGCATCTTCTCTTCCATTAGTAGTACGTCTTCTTCGTCTTCCACACAGAGTATGCTGCCGCTTCTCATCGGACTTTCCTCCCGCCGGAAAGACAATGCTATCCGGTCACCCGCCTGGAGCAATGGGCATGGAGGGCAAAGACGTTGGAAAGCGTCTCCGCCTCGCTTGTGAGAAGCGTTTACCCGGGAATATGGAACAAACGCTTGTCCTCACAGTTTTCAACCCACAGGGGTCTTAACAAATAGCCCCTCCGACACACGTACCCCGCCCCACATACCGGATGAGATGAAGGAACGAACCTCGTACACCATTGCTCCGGCTCTCCGAGGCCGGCCGCCCTTCTCCTTCGGGAAATTTTGTATGAGAAGGTTTGTCTGTTACTTCATCTCCGGCCGCTGTTTCCAAGGTAAGACGGACACCCCGCCCCTGGCTCAATTTGCCTTCGGGCCCCGCCAAAAGTGCAGATATAGGAACTATATATTGAGTGATACGACGAGAAAAGCAGCGTTGATGCTCTCGCTTATCCCATGATGCTAAGTGCTTTTGCTTTTGTTCCAACCTTTTTCCAGTACGCATCTTTGGAAGATGTTGCTCCTCACAAACGGCCGTTAAGGGCAATCTACTAAAGCTTCCTCGCCCAAGTCAACTACCCATATCAGTAGGTGACTTTAGAAAGGGATGTCGCCTACCCTTGACGTTTGAAAGTGTTTTACTCCTTCACCTCTGTTCAGCGTTCCCTACGCCATTCCGTTTTTCGGAAGAGTCAAGCCCAACGTGTGGGCAGACACGAGTTGTATTATACTAGTTCGAGCGGTGAGGGGCCGATGAACCATTTCGTCTTGGACCACGAGTTGCCTGTCAGGCTTTTCTTTTTTACGACCATCTTTGCGGGCGTAGCCATTTGGGAGTATTTCGCTCCGAAACGGCCGTATCTCACGTCAAAGTCCGCGCGTTGGAGCAGCAACCTCGGCATAGTAGTCATCGACTCTGCGGCGCTGCGCATCTTGATGCCCGCGACTGCCGTATCGGCCGCCTCCTATGCCGCCGTCCACAAGTGGGGATTGCTCAACAACATCGAATTGTCGGGTCTTCCGGTTCTGATCCTTGGCCTTGCCGCTCTAGACGCTGCCATCTATTTTCAGCACGTCATGTTCCATGCAGTACCTCTCTTTTGGCGGCTCCACAGGGTGCACCATACGGACCTCGATTTTGATGTTACCACGGGTGTCCGTTTTCATCCTTTGGAGGTCATACTGTCCATGGGCATCAAGATCGGCGTAGTCCTCTTTCTCGGCGTCCCCGTTCTTGCCGTTCTCTTGTTCGAGGTACTTCTCAACGGCACGAGCATGTTCAACCACGGCAACGTCGCCATACCGCGCCGGTTCGATCGATGGCTCAGGCTTTTCGTGGTCACCCCCGACATGCACAGGGTCCATCATTCCGTGATCGTCCGGGAGACGAACAGCAATTTCGGGTTCAATTTCCCTTGGTGGGATAGGTTGTTCGGCACGTACCGCGGCCAGCCTGCCGCCGGACACGACCGCATGGTGATCGGCATCGCCCGATATCGCGACCCTAAGCACCTCACCGTTAGCCACCTGCTCACCCTGCCATTTCTTCCCGAGCCCAAATAACCTTCCCTCCCGCCATCGGTTTATCCTGAATATAGGCGACGAAGGCACGGCTCACATTTTGGGATCTTAAACATATCATGTATACGGCAGAGCCTATTGTCAACCAACGGGCTGACAAGTGTGAAGAGTCATTAAAGGGGCCCGTGAGGATTTCCGGAAGATAGAAAGAACGGTGAGGGCAAAGCGGTCTTCCCTTTGATGTCGTACACGTCGATTTCATGCTGCACGTGCTACAACGGAAGGAATGCTGCGCTCGGGCCGCCCATGCTCTTTTCCTTCGTCCTCGGCTGCGCCGCGCAGAAAAAGATGGTCCACCGATAGGCGGGCCCACCCCTACCGGCCGGTCTCCTTACTCAACTGAGGACCGGCCGAGAGAGCGAACATTTGAAGCGGCGTCATGGGCAAAGAAGAGGCCGGATCACGTCAGTCACCGACGTTCCTGACGCCCCTGTCTCGCCACCAGGCCGGCGGCTCGTTGATGCTCCGGCCTATGCTGGGGAACCATTTTTCAAGGTACTTTTCCGTCTCCACTACGGACATTACCCGATACCGGCCCTCTACAAAGTGGTGTTCTTCCTTACCCGGAACGCAGCGTTCGTTTTGAAATGAAACCCACTTTACCTGCCCGTGGAACAGGCATCTTGCCTGGCAATGATTACTGTTGACAACGGTAATCCCGCACACGACCTCGCATTGGGTGACTTCATCCAAAAGCTGGGCGCAATACGTGGCGCTGTTCCTGCATAACCCGGACATATCACCCGTTAATGATGCGCAACCGGGAAGTGACGACAGAAAGGCGCTTCCGAGGCAAATCGCAACTGCAATCAGGTGATTGGTTGCTATCGTCAGATTTCTTATTATCATGAGCAGGGCTCCTGGTGGTGGCGACAGGCGGCGGAAAAACAAGCAATGGCCTACCGGCCGTCTTAAATATAATGTCCTCCCATAGCTCTTTCAACAGGGCCGCGGACTGAAGGTCGGTGAGGAGGGAAGTTTTGCAAATCACTCAGGCGATCATGGCAGGACGTCGATTGAGGTAATGTTCAGTTATTTACTTGCTTATGGTCGCCCCCATGGTCGCCCTGTTTCTTGCCATAAACAATGTGGTTGACTTCATGCAGGACGGTGGTAAGATGAACTGAAGGACAGAGGGAGATATACGCCACAGCCGCCAATGAGACACGTAATGGGGATATGCCCTTGCTGCGAACTGAAGGTCAACTGAATCGTGAGGAGCTGTCATATGGCTAAACTCAAGGCAAAGATAGGGTCAGGGGAAGTGGGACGCTTCGACCAGAGAAATACCATGTATATGCGGCCAAGGGATCCGGAAAGATCGGATGCCAGAATACTGGACATCGGCGAGCGCCACTACAGCGTGAAGCGCTTCGGGAAAACGTCCGGCTACACCATGAGGGATTGGGCCTTCAGCATGGCGATGTGGTACATGGAGCGCTGGTGGGGCTTCGGGAACATGGTGGGGAACGAAGGCCTCTTTGCATGGTTTCCGGACGAGGCGGAACGGGCATTGCGGGACCGCATGGAACCGGGAGGGAAATGGGAAATCACCGACCCTGAGGAGATGAGCCGGAACATCAAGAAAGCGGCGCTTTATCTGGGGGCGTCCCTCGTGGGGATCTGCAGGGTCGACCGGCGCTGGCTCTATTCTCACAGCTTCCACCCCCATACCCATGAACACGTTCCCATAGAAATCCCCGAAAAGTTTCAATACGCCGTTGTCATGGCCCACGAGATGTCTTATGAGCTGATGCAGACATCCCCTGCCTACGGCGGCTTCTCCGCGAACGGCCGGGGTTATTCGATGATGGCCTTTGTTGCCTCTTCCCTCGCCCATTACATCAGGAGCCTGGGCTATCAGGCGATCCCCACGGGGAACGACACGGCCCTGAGCGTTCCCATGGCCATAGACGCGGGCCTTGGGGAACTGGGGCGCAACGGGATGTTGATCACGGAGAGGTTCGGGCCGAGGGTGAGACTCAGTAAGGTGTTGACCGACTTGCCCCTCGTGGCCGATAAACCGATCGAGTTCGGCGCTGCACAGTTCTGTGTAAGCTGCAAAAGGTGCGCCGAAGAGTGCCCCGGTGGTTGCATCAGCTTTGGTGAGCCGACGACCGAAGGACCCACCATCTCGAATAGCAGCGGCATATACAAATGGTATATCGACCCGGAAAAATGTCTCGACTTTTGGGCGCGCAACAATGGGAGCTGCGGAAACTGCGTCAGGGTCTGCACATTCAACAAGCTGCCAGGAAAACTTCACGATGTGGCGAGATTTTCGGTGAGGAAAGCACCCTGGCTGAATTCCTTCCTCGTGCGGATGGACAAGCTGTTCGGCTACGGCAGGCGGGTCAAGACGGAAGATGCGTGGAAGTAGGCCCATCGTGAAGGAGAGGGGGATATGACTGCCGGTGGCGGAAAAGAAAGTGATAATTTAATGGGCGTCACTCACGTCCCCCTGCTCTATACCGCCCGCCCTAATCTACATACCGGTCTATGTCAAGTGCGCCATGGAAAATTCCAAGGATGTCGACGATACCCTTTTCACGCCTCTTCAAGTAGGCAATGCGATAGTGACCGTACAGTAGAATTCGGATTTCGCCTTCCTTTTCGAGTCTATACACGTAACCGATGTCGGGGAATTGCCTCAGTACTTGTGCTTTCTCGTAGATTCCTTGGACAACGCTTACCGCTGCAGATGGGTTATCTTTGGCAATATAGTCGTGAATGTTTTTCAGCCATGCTTGGGCTTCGGCAGTCCACCTTATCTCTGCCATGTCGTGATCCGATGCCGCATCTCTTCATCAGATATCAAACGCTCCTTTCTGCTGTCTTCCAGACCCCTTTCAATCATGCGTTCAAAGGCAAGCTCTCGAATTATCTCGTCATAGGATGCATCGTCCGGCTGAGACTCTATGATCTCTTTCATTTTCTGCTTCACCATGGACATAGCGGGCCGCCTCCTTCTTAAGAGTGTAACACTCGGATATTATACACTCCATTATAGCATATGACCGGCCTTCCAGCCTACGTCAACGGCTAGTCATTCTGTTCAATGGGTCGTATTAATACCTGCTGCGGTGGGCCTTGTACCCCGGAGCTTCGATGATATTCGGACCAAAACCTTATAATTCAACGGCCTGGCCCCAGCATCCTGTGCGATAAGGGGCAATGTTAGTGATGCAGTTATGAGCAGCCCCGCGGTGCCCCTGATACAAAAAAAGAGTTGCCCCTTCTCTGGCGGCGACAGCCTCTAGGTTGGGGGCAACGGCTCAGCAAGTGAAGCCGGTGAAGAACGTCCCCGTAGACCCCCTTGCCCGTATCGCCCCGGAGTTCCGTCCTGATGATCACGTCCTTCCCGACCGCCGACACTTCTATTTCCTTGAGATGATCGAGATCACGGATCAGCCTGTCCCATTCGAGCTTCCAACCTTTCTTCGCAAGCCGGGTCCTGAGCTCTTCATGAGGATGAGTGCCAGGAAGCTGCAGAAGACATGACCTCTTATCGTCTCGGTCCTCTTGTGGAAGATGGGCCTTGTATTGAGCACAGATTTTATCGTCCTGAACGCCTGCTCCACCATCCAGAGGTTTTTGTACTGTCTTGCTACGTGCTCCGGTTTAAGGGATGTGTTCGTGGTGAGCACCCACTTACCGTCGTAGCGCGCCTCATTGGCGACCTTATCATTGTCGATGGCAACGGCATTCTTCTCCATCCTGACGTACTTCCGGTAGCCCTTGTTTCCGATGAGGCCTTTCGTCCCTTTCGTCAGGCGCTCTTCAAGCGCCGCTATTATGGCCTGCCTGTCATGGGCATCCTTCTTCGCCTGGTCTTCATTGACGCAGACGATATAGCGTTTCCCCCCATGCAAGACTTCCTTCACCTTCAGATTCTCCTCGATCTCATGGTAGCGTCCGGCTCTGGAAAGGACATCCGTTCCGATCTCCTTTTGGCTTCTCATCCTCACGCCCAGGATATAGTCGATCTTGTGTCTTTCCAGCTCGATGATCGTCTCCTTGCTGATCATCCCCCTATCGGCGACTACGCAGATCCTGCCGATGCCGAAGCGCTTTTGCAGTCGTGTGACGACGGGGAGAAGGGTCTTTACGTCGGCGGTGTTGCCGGGCCACATCTCGGAACAGATGGGGGTTCCATTTTGATCTAATACGACACCGACCACCATCTGCTTGAGATCGGGGCGGCTGTCCTTCGAGTTACCATATTCCCCCAGGTAATCTCCCTCGCCCTCGAAGTAGATGCTCGTCGTATCGAAGAAGGCAAGGGTGAGGTCGGCAAAGAGGTCTCTCCTTCTCTCGAAGAGCTTCTCCTCCACGATGTCCTTCACACAGCGGGGGGAAAAAGGCGTAGCGTCGGTTTGATCCGGAAGAGGTTCACCGAGCCATGCCATCGCCCGGTAGAGATGGTGGAGGGCAATATCTTTTGTCCCCTCTATCCGGTAGTCCTTCTGCCATTCGTCACAAGGGCGGTCGGAGCCGGTTTCCGTGAGGCGGTGGAGGACGGTGAGGGAAAGGGCCCTTTCAACTGGGAACTGGAACTGACGGCGGGCAATAAGATCATCGAGAACTTCCCGTATGCCGAGCTCATCCCAGAGACGGCCGAAGATGAGGGGTATGCCGATCTTCGTATCTTTTGCCGGAGGTGTCTCCCCTTTTTCATAGGCATCGAGAAGGGCAAGCCTCTCGGAGAACCGGGCGCCGGAGCGAAGGAGGCTATCGATGGCGCCGCTTTCCTTGAGGAGGTCGGTCCGGCCGATGGTCCCGACGACTTCCTGCTTCACCTTTCCTTCGTCTCTCCGATTGCGGACAATCTGGAGATACTCCCGGGGTCCCGACTTCTTGGTCCTGAAGAACATATCACCACTATACTAAATTATATTATCCTACCAGTCAAGAACATAATGGCAATGACGTGGCACTACGAAAAGGGCTGTTTTTCAGATTATTGCCCGAAAACCCGCATGAATACGTGGGTCAATTGGCAAAAATGGAGGAAAAGTGTAGAACATGAGTCTCACATAGCGGCAAGGGCAAGAAGAGTGACAAAAGGAGGTCGCAGCAATGGCAACGGGGTGTCAGGATGAATAAACGCTTTTTACGCCTCCCGGAAGTCCTTGAGCGAATCCCTGTGTCGAAAAGCACATGGTGGGCGGGTATCCGACAAGGCCGATTTCCGAAGCCGGTCAAGTTGAGCGTGCGGACATCCGCGTGGAGAGAGACCGACATCGACGCCTTATGCAACCAGGGCCAGGGTGAACCAAAGCCCGTTGACAGCCCCGAGGGTTAAACGTGCCGGGAGGCGTCAAAGGCCGTAGAGTTTTCAGGGACGGACAATACAACCGGCAGTAGCGCAAACACGCCACCGATCATGCTACCCATGAGTGTTTGCCATTTCAAAACGAAATCAACCAGTCTCATTTTCTCCATTTGGATTCACAGCTAACGACAAAGCTCAGGCGCGCCGCGTAGCGGCGTCAGCTGGAGCGCCTTGTTAGGCACCAAAATACTCTTTCGCATTGTGTCTGGACCAACCGCCACGCCCCGGCTTACCCGGAGTCCCCGATAAGCCAGGCCGTCCCGGAACGCCTGAGAATCCTGGCATACCAGGAGTACCACTTAGGCCCGGAACGCTGGGAAGACTGCCCGTACGATTGCGGCTGAAGGCAAGCGCACAGTTACTGCTGTCGTAGATAACGCCGCCTTCAAACCACCCAATGTGTTGGCCGTGCAATGAATAGACATTGCTACCACTTATCCAACCTACGACGACGCCCCCGTCACTCCAAATTCGATCTCCATCGAGAATGAGACAAGCCGAACCGTTTCTGTCATATAGCCATTCAGCCATGCGATCCTCTCCTTTTTGCTTGTGCCTAACTACTGAGTTATTTTCGGCGGATGCGATAAAGGGTACCAGAAGAAATAGTAAGACAACACCTATCATCCATTTCCACACGTGCGTCTCCTTTGGGGGCATATCGCATTCATATGAATTGCCATTAATACTATTGCATGGATGAAAAACGATTCCAATTGAAAAATTCAGGAAGAACCGGCTAAACGGGGCGGTAATATGCTCTGTTTCCCCTTTTGTCGTACTCAACCAGATTCTTGTCTTCTAGAAGCCGAGCGAGTATGGCAAAGAGCCAGCCTTTTTCTCTATACTGCATGTTCTGTCTCGGAACAGCAGGGAAATTGAGTTGCAGTTCCTTCTTTACGAAAGCAACCGGCACCCATCCTTGATCGAACCTTCCCTTGCTATCCTTTATAAACTCAACCAACTCCATCGCCATTTGATGCAGCAAATCATGTATTCTCCGTTTCGTGTCTATAAGCTCTTGCGCCTCCCGCTTTCAGAACTGAAGCATTATTGGTTTTTTACCAGTAGCCTCTTTTATGACCCCCATTCCTTTGAGTACGGCAGCAATGTGGGATGCGTGCTGCGGCGTAAACCGTGAGTTTGCCTGTATCCATTCTCCAAAGCCCCCCGGCATAGGTTCTGTGCGGCAGAATCCCCCAGGAATCAATTTCCCGTGAAAGATCCTTCTGATTCGTTCGATGAATTCTCCAGTGATCCGTGGTCGGCCCGTATATTCTATGTAGAACCCTCCCGTTCCGTCCGGTGTGTAATCAAAATAGGTCCTTCCCGATAAAGTGGGTATCCTTGGCATCCGTCCCTCCTTGAACGCCATTCTGTGCTACTTGCCGATGCTACAAAAAAATCGGCCATGGCTCGTGAAGATTGCCACCCCAATTATTGCATGAATCACCGATTGATGGAAGTAAGACTTCTAGGAAGCTATACGTAAGAATCGGATGAACCTAAATTATCGACCCTTTTTTGTGGCGGTAGTTGCAAGTTTGGGGGTAGTTTTGGGGGTATGTCATGTTTTTCCATATCACAAAAGGCCATGATGACGACATGTTAGGCTCTTAATGTGACGGCTACTCCCGTTTGTGCCGGATCAGGCTCTTTTCCCGGCCGGAGAGATTTTCGATGGATGGGGCGGAAACCGGGGTGTCGTCCGGGCCGGAGCATAAGTTGGGGGGACACTCCTCTCGCCCTCTTGCTTTCGGAGGGGTGTCCCCCTTCGATTGTTCGACCCGGACACGCCCCGGCGACCGCGCCAGGCGCGAAAAGATCCCGGCCGGCCCACCCCCATGGGGCTAGTAGACTGCATATAGCTGCGAATGGAACCTTCTCGCTATCCTGGCGGCAATCCTCTGCAGGGCCGCCCTTCTGTTGAAATCTTCCAGATTGATGCTGCTTGCGTCGTATACCTCAGAGTCGGCAAAGATCCACGTCTTCACCACCTTGTCTTGTTTGACCAACGTCAGGCCGATATAAGCCGTGACCGTTCTTTGCGCGGTTTGCCCCGTGGCGCTCAACGCGCCGGGTCCCGTGTCCACTTTCGTGATGGTCCCTTGCAGCGTCGCATCGGCCCCTCCGGAGCTTATCTGAAAGAGTCCGCTGGCCGCAAGCTCCATGGAGAAGGCCTCGGTGAAGAAGCCGGGCACTTGAGGCTCGAAGGTCTTGTTGGCAAAGACAGGGATATTGAGAGATTTAATCTCACCGCCATAAATGCCTTTCTCCCGGACAAGCTCGTACCCGCACCCGCTGAGGAGCGCGAAGCACACAAGGAGCGCGGCCGATAATAGTCTATGTCTCTTCATGGGACCCTCACGCGACGATATTGACGAGCTTGTTCGGCACTACGATCACCTTCCTCACCTGCCGGCCCATGAGATGGCGCTGCACCTTCTCAAGCGAGAGGATAAGGCTCTTCAGCGCTGCCTCATCCGTGTCGCGCTCCACGTCGACCGTATCTCTCAGCTTGCCGTTCACCTGGATCGCGACGGTCACCGTCTCCTCTCTGACATAGGCTTCCTCATATGACGGCCATGGAGAGTCGGCGAGGAGGTCGTCGTGGCCCAGCTCCTGCCAGAGCTCCTGAGTGATGTGCGGGCAGAAAGGACTCACGAGGACGATGAGATGGTCGAGAGCGCCTTTCAGCACCTGCAGGCTTTCCCCATCCGGCCGACCCGACTCCGCAAACCTGTGGATACTGTTTGTCAGTTCCATAGTCGCCGCTATTGCCGTATTCAGGTGAAACCTTTCCACGTCTTCCGTCACTTTCTTTATGGTCTTGTGGACCATATGGACGAGGAGAGAGACTTCCTTGTCCGAGGACCCGCTCATAGAGACGGCGTCCACAGACTGCAGCGCGTCTCTCCGTTCCATCACCAGCCTCCACAGCCTCTGAAGGAAGCGGTAGGAGCCCTCTACGCCCTTATCGCTCCAGTCCAGGTCTTTCTCCGGCGGGGAGGCGAACAGGCAGAACAGGCGCGCCGTATCGGCGCCGAAACGCTCGATGAGATAGTCGGGGTCGACCACATTCCCCTTCGACTTGCTCATCTTCGCGCCGTCCTTTATGACCATCCCCTGGGTCAGGAGGTTCTCGAAGGGCTCGCGGACCCCCACTAGACCGATGTCGTTCAGCACCCTGTTGAAAAACCTCGAGTAGAGCAAGTGGAGCACGGCGTGCTCGACGCCCCCGATGTACTGGTCTACGGGCATCCAGTAATCGACCGTTTTGCGGTCAAGGGGGGCCTTGTCGTAGTGCGGGCACGCGTACCTCAGGAAATACCATGACGATTCGACGAAGGTGTCCATGGTATCCGTTTCTCTCCGTGCCTGTTTCCCGCATTTCGGGCAGCTCGTCTTATAGAAGTCCGGATAGTCGGCAAGGGGAGATCTCCCCACCATCAAGACCCGCGCGTCCAGGGGGAGCACTACGGGCAGGTCCTCGTAACGGACGGGCACGACGCCGCATTCCTCGCAGTGGACCATGGGGATCGGGTTACCCCAGTAGCGCTGCCGGGAGATCCCCCAATCCTTGAGGCGATAGTTGATCGTTCGGTTGCCGATCCCGCGTTCTTCGAGGTAGTCGATGATGGCGGGTATGGCGTCCCTGTTGTTCATGCCGTTGAATATACCCGAGTTGACCAGCGAGCCCTCGCCCTCGTAGGCCCGTTCCATGGAGGCGGGGTCGAGGGTTTCATTATCGGGCATGATGGTGACGATGACCGGCAGATCGAATTCTCCGGCAAACTCGAAGTCCCTTTGATCATGAGCGGGAACAGCCATAATGGCGCCCGTCCCGTATTCGGCAAGGACGAAATTGCTCACGAATACGGGTACCTTTTGGTCCGTCAGGGGGTTCAGCGCGTAGGCGCCGGTGAATACGCCTTCCTTCTTCAGGGCAAGCTCGGCCCTGAAACTGCGATCCTGCATCTGCGCCTTTTCTACGAAGGCGGCCACCTCCTTTTCATAAGGAGTGCCGACAGAGAGCGTCGCAGCAAAGGGGTGCTCGGGGGCAAGCACCATAAACGTCACCCCGTAGAGGGTGTCGGGCCTGGTGGTAAAAATGGTGAGCCGGTCCCCCTTTTCCAGGGGAAAATTGACCTCCACCCCATAACTCTTGCCTATCCAGTTCCTCTGCATGCTGAGCACCCGTTCCGGCCACCCGGGCAGCCTCACGGTGTAGTCCAGGAGCTCGTCGGCATACCGGGTAATCGCAAAAAACCATTGGGCCAGCTCGTTCTGGATCACTTCCCGGCCGCACCGCCAGCACCTGCCGTCCTCGACCTGTTCATTGGCGAGCACTGTCTGGCACTGTTCGCAGTAATTGACGGGGGCGCTCTTTCGGTAGACGAGTCCCTTTTCATACATCTTCAGGAAAATCCATTGCTCCCAGCCGTAGTACTCCACGTCGCACGTGGCGATCTCTCTGTCCCAGTCATAGCTGAAGCCGAGGCGTTTCAACTGTGTTTTCATGTAGGCTATATTTTCTGCGGTCCAGGCAGCCGGATGCACGCCGTGTTGGATGGCCGCATTTTCGGCGGGCATGCCAAAGGCGTCCCACCCTATGGGATGGAGCACGTTAAACCCCTTCATTCTCTTGTAACGGGCGATCACGTCGCCAATGGAGTAGTTCCTCACGTGGCCCATATGGATCTTGCCCGAGGGGTAGGGGAACATCTCCAGGAGGTAGAACTTCTCCCGGTCTTCTTCTTCCGAGACATGAAACAGGCGTTCGTTGTCCCACACAGCCTGCCATTTCTCTTCTATGGCTTTGTGGTCATAACCCTTAGTATCATCCTTATTCACGTTCCGCCTTCCATTCCGCCAACGCTGCCTTTATAAGGGGGGAGGCTCCAGCGGCTTTGCCGATGGAGGGGGCGCTGAGCCCCAATAATTGCGTGCTGAGCCCCAATAATTGTTACCCTTTCTGCATTGCCCTGATGCGCAGCCGCAGGGCGTTCAATTTTATGAACCCGCTCGCGTCCTGCTGGTTGTACACGGCGTCTTTGTCAAAGGTTGCAAAGTCCTGCTTGTAGAGGGATTTGTCCGATTTCCGGCCGACAACGATCGTGTTGCCTTTGTACAGTTTCAGCCGCACCGTCCCCGTCACCCCGACCTGCGTCTGCTCGACGAAGGCACGGAGCGCCTCCATTTCCGGGGAATACCAGAAGCCGTAATAGATCAGCTCCGAAATCTTGGTAATGAGACTGTCCCTGAGGTGCATAACCTCCCGGTCCATGGTGATTGACTCTATGGCGCGGTGCGCCGTATGGAGTATCGTGCAGCCCGGCGTTTCATAAACCCCTCGCGACTTCATGCCCACGAACCTGTTCTCCACGATATCGACCCTGCCGATGCCGTTCTCGCCGGCCATGCGGTTGAGCAGGCCGATGAGCTCGTGCGCCTTCATCGCTTTCCCGTCAACCATAGTTGCCGCCCCGTTCTCGAACGTAATCTCCAGGTAGCGCGGCTTGTCCGGGGCGGCCTCGGGCGAGACCGACAACCGGAACATCGATTCGTCGGGCTCGTTCCACGGGTCTTCCAGGACCCCGCCCTCGTAACTGATATGCATCAGGTTCCTGTCCATGCTGTATGGCTTTGCCTTGCTCACCGGCACGTCTATGTCATGCTTCCTGGCATAGTCGATCAGCTCTTCCCTGGACGAAAACGCCCACTCTCTCCAGGGCGCGATGACCTTGATATGGGGCGCCAGGGCATAGTAGGTCGAGCTCGAAACGCACCTGGTCGTTGCCCTTGCCCGTGGAGCCATGGCAGACGGAATCCGCCTTTTCGGCAATCGCGATCTCTACCTGTCTCTTTGCGATAAGGGGTCTTGCGATAGACGTGCCGAGCAGATAGGTGCCCTCGTAAATCGCATTTGCCTTTATGGCGAAGAACACAAAATCCCTGGCAAACTCTTCCCTCAGATCTTCGATGTAGATCTTCGAGGCCCCTGTTTTTATCGCCTTGGCCTCCAGGCCGTCCAATTCTTCCTCTTGCCCGACGTCAGCGGTATAGGCAATCACCTCGCACCCGTACTGCTCCCGCAGCCATTTTACAAGGATGGAGGTGTCAAGGCCACCCGAATAAGCAAGCACGACTTTCTCAATATAACCCATGTATCTCCTCCGTCATCAACCATGCAATTACTGGGGCTCAGCGCCCCCTCCATGAGCAAGCTCACGGAGCCTTCCCCCTCAGCTCGCTGCGCTCGGTTGTCCGCCTCGCAATTAGGCGAGCTCAATATAACCCATGTATCTCCTCCGTCATAACCCATTCTAAAAGCGCTTTCTGCGCATGCAGACGGTTTTCCGCCTGCGTGAAGATTACCTCCTGGAACTGCTCGAAGACCTCGTCCGTGATCTCTTCACCCCTGTGGGCCGGCAGGCAATGCATCACTATTGCATCCGGCTTTGCGACCTTCATCAGCTCTCCGTCTATGCGGAATGACGCAAACGCCTTTCGTCGCTCCTCTTTTTCCTCCTCCATACCCATGCTGGTCCACACGTCCGTGTTGACCACGTCGGCCCCCCTCACCGCTTCGAAGGGGTCCGCGACAAGGGTAAGCACACCCTTTTCCTTCGCCTCTTTCACGAGCGCTTCATGGGGACCGTATGCCGGCGGCGCAGCCACGGCCAGAGGGAAGCCGAAAAGAAGAGACGCTTCTATCCAGGAATTGGCCATGTTATTCCCATCGCCCACCCACGCTATCTTTATGTCTCGCAGCCTACCCTTATGCTCCTTCACGGTAAAGAGGTCGGCCAGGACCTGGCAAGGGTGGTAGAGGTCGGATAAACCGTTGATGACCGGGATCGACGCCCATCGCGCCAGGTCATCAACGGTATCCTGGGCGAACGTGCGGATCATGACCGCGTGCACGTATCTCGAAAGCACCCGTGCCGTGTCGCGGACAGGCTCTCCCCTGCCTATCTGGGTATCGGACTGGCTGAGGAACATGGCATTCCCCCCCAGCTCCTTTATCCCGACCTCAAAGGATACCCTTGTCCTCGTCGACGCTTTTTCGAAGATCATCGCCAGTGTCCGGTCTTGAAGCGGCTTGTACGCTTTATGCGCCCGGCGGGCCTGTTTCATGAAAAGGGCGCGCTCCAGGAGGTGAGCACACTCCTCCACCGTGATGTCGAGGAGCTTTCTGAAATCCCTCTTCATCGGACGCTATGCCTCTCGAAAATCTTGTGAGCTATCTCGAGGAAGATGTCGACCTCCTCTTTCCCGATAATCAGGGGAGGGAGCAGCCTCACGACATTCCCTTTCGACGCGTAAAGGATGACACCTTCCGCGAGGAAGTCCTGCACGATGGGGCCCACGTCCATGGTAAATTCTATCCCCAAGAGCAGGCCCATGCCCCTTATGTCGACGATGAAGGGAAATTTCTTCCGCAGGTCGGCGAGGCCCCGGGCAAGATAGGCGCCTATGGCCTCGCATTTCGCAACAATACCCTCATCGAGGATCGCGTTGATAGTGGCCGCCACCGCCGCGGAGGCGAGCGGATTTCCACCAAAGGTCGCAGCGTGTGTGCCCGGTTCAAAGGCGTCCATTATCCGGTCTTTCGCGACGATGGCGCCCACAGGGAACCCGCTTCCCAAGGCCTTTGCAAGACTCATGATGTCGGGCTCTATCCCGTAATGCTCATAGCCGAAGAGCTTTCCCGTCCTGCCTATGCCCGTCTGCACTTCATCCA
Source organism: uncultured delta proteobacterium (assembly GCA_963768735.1). GTDB lineage: Bacteria > Desulfobacterota > Syntrophorhabdia > Syntrophorhabdales > WCHB1-27 > BOG-1155. The sequence continues at coordinate 318,450 of CAVYJH010000004.1, forward strand.
GGATCAGCAGGATGTCCCGGGCCTTTGTCATCTCCCTGAGCTTTTTCAGGTATGCTTTTTCCGCAACAAAAACACCGCCTTCCGACTGGATACACTCAAGCAGCACCGCGCAGGTCTTCTCTGACGCCGCCCTCTCTATGGCACCGATGTCATTGAACGGCACAAAGGTAAAACCGTCGAGCATCGGCTCGAAGCCGACCTGGAACTTCTTCTGGCCCGTCGCGGATAGGGTGGCGATGGTCCTCCCGTGGAATGAATTTTCCATGGCGATGATCTCCCATCTTCCCTCGCCGTGGTTCTTCCAGGAATATCGCCTGGCAAGCTTGATTGCCGCTTCATTGGCCTCGGCCCCGCTGTTGCAGAAAAAGACCTTGTCGCCGAAGGAATGCTCGACCAGCAGCTCGGCGGCCCTGATCTGGGCCTCCGTGTAGAAGAGATTCGATATGTGGAGAAGCTTTTGCGCCTGCGTCGCCAGGGCCTCGGTGACGCTCTTCGGCGCGTGGCCGAGGTTGCAGACGGCGATGCCGGACAGGAAATCGAGATACCGCCTCCCGGTCATATCCCAGAGCCAGCAGCCTTCCCCTTTGGCAACGCCGATGGGAAACCGCTTATAGGTATTTGCCAGATACTTGTTCCCTTTGTCGATCCATTCCTGCTGCATGCTATTCTCCCGCTATCTGTGTGCCGATGCCTAAATCGGTGAATACCTCAAGGAGCAGCGCGTGGGGAACGCGGCCGTCGATGATGTGGCTCTTTTTCACCCCACCGTGGAGCGCATCGAGACAACACGTGATCTTGGGGATCATGCCCCCCCTTACCGTGTTGCTCTTCACCAGTTCTCTCGCCTCCTGCGTGCTCATTGACGAGATGGGCTTCAACGCGGCGTCAAGAACACCGGGGACATCGGTCAGAAGGACCAGTTTTTCCGCCCTGAGCGCCTTTGCGACGCCTCCGGCCGCGGTATCGGCGTTCACGTTATACGTGGTTCCATCCACACCGGCCGCAAGGGGCGCGATGACGGGAATATAGCCGGAATCGGAGATATCCCGTAATATTTTCCCGTTCACCCCGACAACGTCGCCGACAAAACCGATATCCTTGCCCTTTACCCGCTCTGCCGTGATGAGCTTCCCGTCTTTCCCCGACAGGCCGATGGCCTGGCCTCCCGCATTATGGATCGCCTGCACGATTGCTTTGTTGATGCTGCCCGAGAGCACCATCTCCACTATTTCAAGGGTCTCCCTGTCGGTTACCCTCAAGCCTTCCACAAACCGCGTCGGTATGTCCAGCCTGGTGAGCATCCTCTCTATCTGGGGACCGCCCCCATGGACAATGACCGGGTTTACGCCGACATATTTGAGGAGCACCACGTCGCGCGCGAACTCTCTGCTCAGCCGCTCCTCCTCCATCGCCGCTCCACCGTACTTTACGACAAAGGTACAGCCCGAAAACTTCTTTATATACGGAAAGGCCTCGAGTAAAACTTCTATCTTCTCCATGTAGTGCCCTTGTGATTATTGTCCTTGTGAGCGGGGGAGCGACCCGCAAGCGGGTACCCCGGCGAGCTTTGCTCGTGGAGGGGGTGCTGAACCCCACTCATAGTATGTACCTGCTCAGGTCCTCCTTCTCGAGAAATTCCGCCAGTCTTTTCAGCACGTACTCCTTCGTGATCACTACCGTCTTCTCCTTCATCTCTGGGGCATCGAAGGAGACGTCGTCGAGGAGCTTCTCCATGACTGTGTAAAGCCTCCTGGCGCCGATATTCTCGGTCATCTCATTGATGCGCTGGGCGACATCGGCGATCTCGGAAATACCGTCATCACTGAATTCAAGCTCTATGCCTTCGGTGGCGAGAAGGGCCTTGTACTGCTTTATCAACGCATTCTCCGGCTCCGTAAGGATCCTGATAAAGTCGTCTTTTCGGAGCGGGCCGAGCTCGACCCTGATGGGGAACCTCCCCTGAAGCTCCGGTATCAGGTCTGAAGGCTTGGACATATGGAAGGCGCCGGCGGCAATGAAGAGAATATGGTCGGTTTTTACCATCCCATACTTGCTGGTGACCGTTGTGCCCTCGACAATAGGCAGAATGTCCCTTTGTACCCCTTCACGGGAGACATCGGGGCCGTGAGTCTGGTCCCGGCTCGCGATCTTGTCGATTTCATCGAGGAAGATGATCCCGGCCTGCTCCACCCTGTCGAGCGCCTCAGTCATGACCTTGTCCATGTCGATCAGTTTTTTCGACTCCTCCTGGATCAGGTACTCGTAGGCCTCGCCTATTTTGACTTTACGTCTCTTCGTCTTCTTGGGCAGCATATTCCCGAACATGTCCCTGAGCTGCATATCCATCTCTTCCATGCCCTGGGACGAGAAGATCTCGATGATGGGGAGGGTCCGCTCGGGCACCTCGATCTCCACGAGCTTCTCGTTCAGCTTTCCTTCCTTGAAGAAACCCCTCATCTTTTCCCTTGTGAGGTCGTAGGACTGTTCCTCTCCGGGCCGCGCCGGGGGCTTCCTCGAAACGAGCAGGTCGAGCACGCGCTCTTCGGCCATCTCCCGCGCCTTCTCCACGACCCGCTCCTGCTCCTCTTTCTTCACCATGTTTACCGAGAGCTCGGTGAGGTCCCTGATCATCGACTCCACGTCTCTTCCCACATAGCCCACTTCCGTGAACTTCGTCGCTTCTATTTTCAAAAACGGCGCATTGGCGAGCTTGGCGAGACGCCGTGCGATCTCCGTCTTGCCCACGCCCGTGGGGCCGATCATGATGATGTTTTTCGGCGCGATCTCGTCCCGGAGCGCTTCAGGGATCATCTGCCGTCTCCACCGGTTGCGAAGGGCGATGGCCACGGCCCTCTTCGCCTTATCCTGGCCGATGATGTACCTGTTCAGCTCCTCCAGAATGGCCCGGGGTATCATGGTCCTCATCTATAATAGCTCCTCTATGACGATCCTGTCATTCGTGTAGATGCATATCTCGGAGGCGATAAGCATCGCTTCTCTCGCGATCTCGACCGCGGGTAAATCGGTATGCTTTACCAGCGCCTTTGCGGCCGCTTCCGCGTACGGGCCGCCGGACCCGATAGCAGCGACGCCGCTGTCCGGTTCGATCACATCGCCTGTTCCCGACAGGATAAACGTGTGCTCCTCGTCCGCAACCAGGAGAAGCGCCTCCAGCCGCCGAAGCAAGCGGTCGGTCCTCCAGTCTTTTGCCAGCTCGACAGAGGCCCTGGCAATATTGCCGTTGTACTGTTCGAGTTTTTTCTCGAAGCGCTCAAAGAGGGTGAACGCATCGGCCGTGGCCCCTGCGAAGCCTGCGAGACATTTGTCCTGATAGAGCTTCCGTACCTTTTTCGCCGTATGCTTCAAGACGGTGTTCTGAAAAGTGACCTGCCCGTCCCCGGCAAATACGACCCTGTTTTTGTGTCTGACGCATAAGACTGTCGTGCTTTTCATCTTACCTTCTCGGATGGGCTTTGTCGTATATCTCCATGATTTTGTCCAGGGAGATATGTGTATATCTCTGTGTGGTCGAAAGGTTTGAATGGCCGAGCAGCTCCTGAATGGACCGCAGGTCTGCGCCTCCGCTCAGCATATGGGTCGCAAAGGAGTGTCTGACGCCGTGAAGCGCGAGGTCCTTGAAGAGGCTGACGCTCAATTGGTGTTTCTTCATCACCTTCAGCAGGCCCCTGTAAGTGAGCCTGCCGCCCTGCCTGTTCACAAAGAGGGCCTCCACCGACGCTCTTCGTTTGTCACCGGCCGCCTGCATATACCTTTGTAATGCCGTCCGGGCCTTCTCCCCGAAAGGAAGGACCCGTTCTTTCCCGCCTTTGCCCTTCACGAGCACCCACAATCCGTCAAGATGGACGCTGGTGATATTCAAATCGAGGGTTTCCTGCGCCCGCATCCCCGTCGAATAGATCAATTCGAATAGCGCCTTGTTCCGCAAGGCTATCCAGGACTTATCCGGCAGGGTGTCAAGGAAGTGGAACATTTCATCTACCGTGTAGAACTTCGGGAGGCGCTTCTCGGCCCTCGGGGCTTTTATGAGCGCAGCCGGGTTATCCTTAATATGCCCTTTCTTCTTCAGGAATCTGAAAAACGCCTTTATAGATGATATTTTCCTGGAGAGGGAGGATTTCCGCAAGCCTGCGTAAACCCCGGCAACGTATGCCCTGATCGCCTGAAGGTCGATCTCGTCGTACCCGTTCGCTTCGAGAAAGCGCAAAAACGCCCTGATGTCTCCCTCGTAGGCCCTTAACGTGTGAGGCGATAAATTCCTTTCGACCGTCAGATACCGCGAAAAAAGAGACGACAATCCCCCTAAGGTCTTCAGATCCATAAGAGTATTATTCTATTACGTTTTGCCAAATAATCAAGTCTTTTCGCCTCTTATCCCTCACACCCTGTTCCCGAACTGTATTATCATGCCCCCGCTGATGATCACGGCGAGCCCGATCCAGGTCGCGGCGGGCACGTTTTCTTTAAAGACGAACCGGCCGCATAGTATGCTGACGAGCGCAAAGACCGCCACATAGACCCCGAGTAATCGCGAAAAATCCCACCTCACGGTGTTCACGAGGACTCCGTAGGCCCCCAATGTCGCGCATCCTAGCAGAATAATGGCGAGGCTGCATCCCCTGAGACCTCGACGGACGACCGCGTCACCCCCTACTTCGAGCATTGCCGCACCCACAAATATAAGCCACGCGAAATATGTCATTGGTCCATCTCCTGAATAGGTCCGATCATAGTATGTGCCCGATAGTGAATATCTCTTCCCGTGGAGACGAGTGATCCTATCCGGTTTCGCCTTCCAGCCGGAAGACGATGGGGATGGTCAACTCCGCTTTGACCGGCGGCTTAGGGAAGGGCTGCACCTGCCGAACTGTTTTCACCACCGCCTGATCGAGTATCGTGTAGCCGGAGCCTTTGACGATCCTTATGTCTTGCGCGACTCCACTTTCCAGAACGACAAACGTGATGGTGACCGTGCCTTGCCAGCCCATTCTCCTTGCAGAGGACGGATACGTCAGGTTCCTCAGGATCAGGTCCCGTATATAGACGAAGTGCTCTTTCAGGTATGACTGGCCCGTGCCGGGTCGGCTCCCCGTTCCTGCGCCGAAGCCCTGCCCTGATCCGCCTCCGTCCGTCCCGCTTCCTGCCCCGCGGCCGGTGGACCGGTCAGTCGCACTACCTCCCTGGGCGCTTCCCGCGCCGCCGGCAACACCGGGACCGCCGGCAGGCGGAGAGGGCGCAAGGGACCGGCCCGGAGGGCGTATCATGTCGGCCGAGGGAGTTGTCTCTCCCGAGGCGGCCGCCTTCTCCTTCATGGCTTCCTTTGAGGGGACCGGCGTGGGGGGAGGCGCCGGAACCGCTTTTTCCCCGGCAGGATGGCGACTCGCTCCCCGGGGTGCCCTGAGCACAGCCGCGCCGCCTGATTTGCCGGGCTTACCGGATGCGCGGGCGCCCGGCTCTTCGGCGGTAAGGAAAACGGTCACCATTTCCTGATGCCTCAGCGGCCTTCCGTTGAAACAGGAGATCACGGCGACGATAATCACGCCGTGAAACAAGAGCGAGAGAAGGAGCGCCTTCAAAGTCTTCACAGGTCTCTCAGTCATTGCCCACCTGGGCCTTTTTGGCGTCCCGCACCACGCCGGCAAGATTGTCGGATCTCAGGTCGGCGAGCCGGTAGTATCGTGCGCCCAGCCCGCGGGCGAGGGGCAAGGCGAGATCCATTCTTATAAGGTTCTTCTTGTCTTCCGAGTCGACGACCACGTAGTCCGTCCTCTTCAAATCCGAGAGGAGGGTCGCGATTCTTCCAAGCTCCCGGTCGATCGGCTCCTGGGTGAGACCCTGGTTCGCCCTGCCGTCGGTGACTAGCACTACGAGGCACCGCGTCCTGGGCCTCTGCATTTCCGTCCGCTTTACCAGCTTGTAGGCTTCCAGCAAGCCTGCCGCGAGCGGTGTCCTGCCTCCCACCGGTATCTCCACGAGCCGCTTAGCTGCACGCTCAAAGCTCGATGTGGGCGGTACCACCACTTCCGCCTTGTCCCTCCGGAAGACGATGAAGGCAACCTTGTCCCGCTTCCGGTAGCAGTCGAGGAGGAGCGATTGAACCGCGCCTTTCGTTTCCACCATCCTCTTCTGGGCGCCCATGGAGCCTGACCCGTCCACGACGAAGACGACGAGGTGGCCCATCTTCCTTTCCCTCTCCTTGAACCTGAGGTCCTCGGGCCTGATCATGAGGGATTCCTTTCGACCGCGCAGGTGTTGAAAAGGGGCTGCCGCACGGAGCGTCGCATCGACAGCCACGTCGCGATTGTTGAGAAAGCCGCTCTTCACATACCTGCCGCTCTTTCCGTAGGATGCCGTCTTCGTCCTCCTGCCGCTCTCGGTGCGCTTCAGTTTGTCCTTTCCGAAGGCGATCCGCCTTACCCCGAAGGGCTCGCCGGTTTGGAACACCTCTTCTTTGGAACGCGACGGGGCCTCGCGCCTCTCGGGTGTGGAGGGGTCATCCGCGGCTTCGCCTCCTTGGCGGTCATGCTCCTCGCTTGTGCCGTCTCGCGTCTCCGCTCCCCGGTCCTTGTGGGAGGGCTCGCTCCGGTCGTGATTCTCCCGGCTGTCCGGCTTCGGCCTCTCCTCTTCGGCCTCTTCCATCGGTCTCACCCTGTGACCGAGCACAAGGAGCAGCACCTCATTCACATGTGTTTCCGCGACGGCCATCTCCCCGCAGAATGCCGCGTAGGCGCGGCTCGCATGGAGGAGGAAGACTTCCCCCCTGTGTCCCTCCGCGCCTGCTTCCATGCAGCGGCTGATGATGTAGTCTTCTATTTCATGGGAAACGAGGACGGCGCGGACGCGCATCCGGGCCTCGGCAATGCGCCTGCGCAGTCCATCGAGACCGGCCCGGCCCCCAACGGATTCCTGCACATGGCCCGAGGCGGCTTTAATCACGTCCATTCTCGCTGTGCTTCCATCAAGGGCGGTCCAGGCTGCACACATGCCGAAGCGGTCGAGGAAATGGGGCGAAAGGTGACCCTCATCGGGATTCATCGTTGCCAGCGTGATAAAGCGCGCCGGGTGGTACGCCGAGAGCCCCTCCCTCTCCAGGACGTGGGCGCCCCTGTCGCATGTCTCGGCGATGAGCGCCACGACAGCGGGTGGAAGCAGGTTGATATCATCGACAAAAATCACACCGCCGTCGGCCCTGCCGAGGATGCCCTGCTGGAAGACCCTCTGCCCCCTGCGAAGGGCTGCCTCGATGTCGACCGATCCCAGCAGGGCGTCCTCGGTCACACTCAGCGGCACTTCGACAAAGGGGACGCCTTCGGGGAGAAAATCCTTAAAAAGTCGTGCCAGCATTGACTTCCCTGTCCCTTTCTCGCCCCAGAAGAGCACGCCGCCGCAGCGGCTGTCTACGGCGTTGAGGATGAGGGCCAGCTTCGCGTCATCGTGGCCGACAAACCCGCAAAAGTTCATGCGATCCTCAGTCCTGAGAGCGCTTGCTCGATCTTTCCTCTTTCCGCGCCCATCTCCTCAAAGGGAAGGCGTCTCGCGCGATGGACCAGCGAGAGCATGGCCGCCTCCCGGATATCCTCCGCCCCGATGGCGCCCTTGCCCTTAAGAGCGGCCAGGGCGCGGGCCGCCTTCAGGATGACGATGTCTGCCCGGTGACCGTCGAGGCTCAGTTGGGTAGTCATCGACACTATCTCCTCAAGCACGGAGTCGCCCGCCTGCACCCCGTCGCGTCGTTGCCGTGCCCCGGTGATATCCCGGGCAAGCTTCTCCTGTTCCTCTTGCCAGCGCCCCAGGAACTCCCCTGGGTCGAGGTCGAAGGCGGCCCTGCGGCGCAAAATCTCTACCCTTGACGCCTTGTCGCGCACCGATAACACCCTCACGCAGAGGCCGAACCGGTCGAGAAGCTGGGGCCGGAGCTCACCCTCCTCGGGGTTCATGGTCCCCACGAGGATGAAGCGGGCGGGGTGGGTGAAGGAGATGCCCTCCCGCTCGACCGTATTTACTCCCATGGCGGCTGAATCGAGGAGCAGGTCGACGATGTGGTCCTCCAGGAGGTTGACCTCGTCGACGTAGAGGAAGTTCCGGTTGGCCGCGGCGAGCAGGCCCGGCTCGAAGCGTTTCTCTCCCTTCTTGAGGGCGTGCTCTATATCGAGGGTGCCTACGAGGCGGTCCTCGGTGACACCTAGGGGCAACTCGACGACCTTCATCCGCTGCGTATGCCCCTCCAGGGGTTCTCCTGCCTCGACCCGTTCCCTGCACGAGCTGCAAAGGAAGCCGCCGGGCTCGCAGTTAAAGGGACAGCCTTTTACCGCCTCGATCTCCGGGAGCAATTCGGCCAGCGCCCGCACCGCGGTGCTCTTGGCCGTGCCCTTCTCGCCCATGATGAGGAGCCCCCCGATGGCCGGATCGATCACGTTAAGCACGAGGGCCGTCTTCATCTCCTCCTGGCCGACAATTGCGGTAAAAGGAAAAATCATGCAATTACCGGGGCTCGCGTCGCCCCCTCCAATGGCAAAGCCATTGGAGCCTCCCCTTCAACAAAAGGAAAATACGAAAACCTCATCCGAGTACCTCCTCCATCCGTTTCTTCCACCCGTCCACGTCCCCACTCGTCATCACGTCGATGGCCCCGCCCTGGAATTCGCCCTCCATGCCGTCCATCCGCTCTTCTATCCAGCCCTCAACCTCCAGGTAGAGCCGCTTGAGGGCCTCTCTCACATCCGGTGAGGGACTCCAGAGGCCGCGCTCCATAGCCTCGATGAGCCGTCTGCCCATCTCCTCCATGGCCCAGGGGTTCTGCTCCTGGAAGAACTGTCTGTTCTTTTCGTCCATGAGGAACGTGCGGGTCACGTCGTCGAAGATCGACTCGTCCACGGTCCGCGCCGTAGCCTGCCACCCGTAGAGGCGGCCCACGCGCTTGCTGATCTCCGCGGCGCCTTTGTAGCCGTGCTCCTTCATGCCCTCAATCCACTTCGGGTTAAGGATCTTCGCCCGCGCCACCCGCCGCACTTCCTCGGCGAGGGTCCTGACCGTGACCTCGCCCTGTTCCCTGGTATCCCCGTAATAGTTTTTGATCTCCCTGCCGGATACGACCCTCGCGGCATTGATCATACCGCCGTGGGCCCCGAAGTAGCAGCAGCACCCGGTGAGATCGTACTCATCGGTGACGGTCTTGTTGAAGCTGCACTTCACGCTCCCGAGGTTCTCCTTAAGGCTCTTGTGGGCCGCCTCGCCGAAGACCCCCTTGCCATAGGCGTACCCGTTCCAGTAGAGGAAGACGTCGGCCAGGTCTTTTTCCGTCTTCCAGGCGGAGGCATAGACGGCAAGCTGCGTGCCTGCCTGGTACGTGCCGGGCATGCTGGCGAATACCCGGTAGGTCGCCTGCCGCAGCGCGGCTTTATCCTCTTCGGGTCTGTCGGCGAGTTTTTCCAGCGTATGCTTCCTCACGAAGTTCTGCTCGACCGGCTCCGGCAGGGCCGCGACTGTCTGCACCGCCTCGTCCAGGAGATCGATGGCACCGGGAAAATTGTCCCGAGTGATGCCTGAGACACGCACCGTAATATCGATCCTGGGGCGTCCCAGCTCCCGGAGAGGCATCACGTCGAAAGCCTTCACTCGGCCGTTCTCCTGCCAGATGGGCTTTACGCCGAGGAGGTACATCATCTGGGCCATGCCCTCACCGTCGGCCCACATGATATCGGTGCACTGCCAGTAGAAGGCGATGTTCTCGGGGTAATCGCCCTCGTCGAGGAGATACCGGTCGAGGGTCTTGTCGGCGAGGGACTTGCCTATCTCCCAGGCGGCCCTCGTGGGGATGGTTTGAGGGTCGAGGGAGTAGAAATTGCGGCCCGTGGGCAGAATATCCGGCCGGCCCCTCGTGATGAGGCCCGAAGACCCGGGCGAAATATATGAGCCGGTGAAGCCCGAAAGAAGGCCGGCCATCTCGTCGGAGGCGGAGATGGACCGGTTCACGCATTCAAGGGCAGCCTCGACGCGCGTCAGGGCGTCCCGCTCCTCCGCAAGAAGCGGGAATTCGGCGGTCATGCCGTCCGCGAGCGGCGTACCGTGCTCGACGTAGCCCCTGCAAAGGCCGCGTGCCAGTGCCTCGACCGCCTCCGCAGTCTCCCCGTTACGGCCTGCCCCCGTCCTCGCGATGACGCCCGACACAACGCCGCGAAGCGATCGGGGGTCCGACTCGTACCGGGCTATCGCATATACAAGCTCCGCCCGGTCGGCCCCTTGCGGTATTCTCCCGAATATGTGCATGCCCTTGGGTATGTAGGTATCTTTCAGGAGCGAGAGCTTTTCATGGATCTCAGTGATGGCCTCGTCCATCATCTCATGGGAAAGTCGGTCTTCTGGGATAAGGTTGAGCGTCTTCACCCTGTCGATAATCATGTGGCTTATCGTATGGGCCTTGCCGGGCTCCACCTGCCGGTAGCGCGCGTACTCCGCGAGGAGGCGTTCCAGCTCGTCCAGGTCCCCATAAAGCTCGCCCCGGACCATGACGGTCTGCATGTGGTCGACGAGCACCGCACTGGCCCGCCTCTTCGCAATAGTGCCCTCGGGCGGGTTGTCCGCGTTATAGATGTAGAGGTTGGGCATGGTGTCTATGGCGGCGTCGGGCAGGCAGCCGGAAGAGAGGCCCGTTGCCTTGCCGGGGAGGAATTCGAGGTTGCCGTGGGTGCCGACGTGGACCACCGCATCGGCCCCGAACTCTCTGGAGAGCCACTTGTAGGTGGCGATATACTGGTGGGGAGGCGGCACGGACGGGTCGTGGAGGATCTTGCAGACCCGGCCGTCGCAGCGGGCGCCGGCGCAGCCCCGCTTAGGCTGCACGCAGACGACTGCGTTCCCGAACCGCAGGCCGGTGACGAGCATCTTGCCGTCATAGACCATTGCGGCCGGGATTCCATCTTTCTCTTCTCCGGGCGGGTTGCCCCAGGCGCCGGTTATCCTTGAGCGGGTTGACTCCGGTAACTCGCCGAACCACTCAAGGTATCGGTCGTTCTCCACGAGGGCGAGGGCGCCGCCTTTGGACACGATTTCTTCCACGGTGGTCCACCTGAACTCCGAGATCGCCTTCTTGGCCATGATCTCGTCGATGAGCGCCTTGCCGCTCTCGGGCGGGTCCACAAGGTACCCTTCCTTTTGCATCTGCTTCATGATATCGACGACGCTCTCCAGCGTGTCCAGGTGCGCCCCGCCGCCGACCGTCGCCTCGACGCCCGCGCAGGGGTTGTTGTTGAGGATAAAGGCTACTCTCTTCTCGGAGCTGGGCTTCTTCCGCAAGGCCACCCACCGCGTTACCCTGTCGGCCAGCTTCTCGATCCTGTCATCGAGCGCCTCGTAGGACTCCTCCTCGGGGGTCGAGATGCCCCGGGACGCACCGACGACAATCGGCTCTATTACCCCCTCGAACTCGGGCATGGCAACGCTCCACGCCGTCTGGCTGCCGAGCCCGTCGGGGTCGTCGAGCCACTGGTTCCGGTCCTTGTAGTAGGAGATGACGGGCGCGAAGAGAGGCACGCCCAGTTTCTTAAGGACCTCGACGCCCGATGGGGCGTCCGATTCCTTAAGACCACCCCGCTCGCTGCCCAGGAAAAACGCGCTCAGTTTGACTACCCCATCGACGCGGGGGGATTGTCCCTCCATAAGGAAGTGTTCGACCACCTCCACGCCGCTCATGTTACCCAGGTGGGCGTCTTTCAGGGAATAATAGAAGACCGGTATCACGCCCAGCCCCCTGGCCTCCAAGGCGCGGATGAGCGCCCCTTCCACCTCCAGGTTCTTATTGACCCAGTTGGAGCGGGAGAAGAGGAGACCCACAAAAGACGCCGGGACGGAGGGGAGAAACCCCCGGTACGCGGAAAGAAAGTCGGCCGTGGTCGGGAAGACGCCGGGGATGGCGGGATGATGGATGCCCTCCCACGGCAGGGGCTCGGGCGCCTCGAAGGAGAGTTTTTCCTCAAAGAGGAGGTTGAAAAGGTAACCGAGCATGTTCCTCATGTTCCCGGCGCCGCCGAAGAGGATATACCTGTAGACGGTCGCCACGATCTCCGGGTTGACGTTGGAGAGGGCGGAAAACGATGGCTCGGGCCCGACCACGACCACGGGTATCCTGTTTTTCACCGTCAGGACCGTCTGTTCCAGATCCTCCCAGAACTCATCGCTCGTCCGGTAGAGGAGCACGAGGTCGGCCTTTTCCATCTCAACGCCGATCGTGGAGAGTAGTCCTGGCTCCCTCTTGATCTGCTTTGTGGACCAGGCGGCCAGCTCGATGCCGAGGAAGCGTGCCGCCTCATTCAGGAGGGGCAGGTAGGACGACCACATGATGGTCAGAATTCTCATTGTTCACCTCTTGTGATGCTACTCACTGTATCTCCTTATAAGATGCGATCCATACGCAAAGAAGCCCGCCGTGTAGACAAGAAGCACGACCAGCGACGCGACGCCTCGCCCGTCGAGGTGCGCCGCGCGTATCAGAATGTTCGTATGGGTGAGGGGCATGATATAGATGATCCACTTGACGACCGTGGGCGCCCTGTCCACGGGGAAGAAGGTGCCGCTGAAAAAAGCCATGGGCAGGATGAAAAAATTCGAGTAGGTCGATGTATCCTCGTGGGATTTCGTGATCATGCCCGTCACTATGCCGAGGCACGCGAAGAGAAAACAGTTGAGAAGAAGGGCGATGACGAAGAGGGGCGTCACCCGGAAGTGCGTGGAGACGGCGAAGCCGACGGCCATGATGAGGACCGAGGCGAAGAGCCCCTTGGTAATGCCCGCGAGCACCTCGCCGATCATGATGGAGAAGGGGCTTATCGGGGCCTGCACGAAAACCTGGAAGGTCTTGAAGTAGAGCCTGTTCAGATTCAGCGAACTGGCGACCCAGCTATAAGAATTGTTCATGGAGCTCATGGCCACGAGCCCGGGGATCAGGAAGTCGAGATATGTGCCCCGGCCCGTCTGGACACTCCTGCCCAGGCCGAAACCGAAGGCCACGAGATAAATGACGGGGACGACCATGGCCGAGAAGAGATAACCGAGCTTGAAGAGCTTCCGCTTGAAGAGAAGCATCTCCTTGAGGTATATGGGATACCATTCCGTGAGCCGTGTCATTCGAGCCGCTCCCCCGTGAGCTTGATGAAGACGTCCTCCAGGTTCGACCTCCTGATGGCGACGCCGTTTTCTATGCGACTTGCCCCCTCCTGGGCCTCCGCCCTCGTGCGGCACATGTGCTGGATGAGGCGCCCTTCCTCGTTCACGAACTCGACCACGTACTCGCCCACCCTCGTCTTGAGGCCCGCCGGGCTGTCGAGGGCGATCAGCCTGCCCTTCGAGAGGACCCCCACCCGGTCGCAGAGGATCTCGGCCTCCTCGATGTAGTGCGTGGTGATGACAACGGTGCGCCCGTCTATGCGGGCCTTCCGTATGAGTTCCCACATCTGCCGCCTGATTTGCGGGTCGAGACCGATGGAAGGCTCGTCGAGAAAGACGACCGCCGGCTCCGTCATGAGGGCCCTGCCGAGGAGAAGCCTCCTCTGCATACCGCCGGAAAAGTGGGAGACCACCGAATTCTTCCTGTCGAGAAGCCCCACGGACTCCAGCGTTTCCTTGATTTTGCGCTCCAACCCGTCGAGAGAGTGAAGCATCCCGTAGATGAGCAGGTTCTCCCGGGCCGTCAGCTCCCGCTCGAGGTTGTTCTCCTGGGGCATGACGCCGATGAGCCGCTTGATCTCGGAAGGGTGGGACGCGTCGAAGCCTGCCAGCGTGCACGCGCCTGAATCAGGCCGCGAAAGCAGGGTCAGCATCTTGATGAGCGTTGTCTTCCCCGCCCCGTTCGGTCCGAGGAGACCGAAGACCTCTCCCTTTTCTATGGTGAGGGTTACCCTGTCGACGGCCTTCACGTCGCCGTACGTCTTGGTCAGGTCACGGATCTCTATCATGCGTCACCTTTCGGATGGACGATGCGAAAGCCGTTCCAGCTTATGACGCGCACGTCGATCCCGTAGACCTGCTTCAAGCTCTCTTCGGTGATCACCGTCTCGGGACTTCCGGCGGAGACAATGCCCCCTCCGTTCATGAGAACCACGTGATCCGAAAATTGTAGTGCCAGGTTGGGGTCGTGGAGCGTCATGAGGGCAACGAGGTTTTTGTCGCGGACCAGACGCCGTATCTTTCGCAAAATCAGGAGCTGGTGCCTGAAATCGAGATGCGACACGGGCTCGTCCAGCAGCATGATGGGCGCGTCCTGGGCAAGTGCCCGGGCGATGAGCACGAGCTGCTTCTCTCCCCCGCTCAGCCTGGTATAGGCTTTCTCCCTCAGAGTCTCGATCCCGGCCTCCCCCAGGGCCTCATCCGCGCGGTCGCGGTCGTGCCGGGAAGGGGTCGCCAGTGTCCTGACCCGTGACGCCCGTCCCATGAGCACCACCTCGAAGACCGTGTAGGGAAAAGGGGGCACGTGCTCCTGGGGCACGGTCGCAAGGACCCTGGCGCGCTGCACGTGAGACTGCGTGAGCAGGTCGACGTCTTCGAACCGCACCTCGCCCTGTCTGGGCTCCCAGAGGCCGCCGATGCATTTGAAAAGGGTTGTCTTGCCGCAGCCGTTCGGGCCGAGGACCGTAGTGATCTCCCCCTTATGGGCCCGGAGGGAGACGCCTCCCAAAACATCCGTTTCCCGTTGCCCATGGCTGAAATAGAGGTCGTTTATCTCCAGCAACGCTGCCCCCTTGCCGCCCTGTCCTCCATCAGTTTCCCCAGCTCTCCTTTCCGCCGCGCTTCATCAGGTAGATGAAGAACGGGGCGCCCAGGATCGCGGTCACGATGCCCACGGGGATGTCGAGGCTCGTCATGCTCCTCGCCACCGTATCGGCGAGTATCATAAAAGCCGCGCCGCCGGCCATGGAAAGCGGTACGAGGATCTTGTGATCGGGACCGGCCGCCATGCGCACCAGATGGGGTACGATCAGGCCCACCCACCCTATGATGCCGCTCACCGAGACCGCGATGCTCACGCTGAGCGACGCCGATACCAGGAGGACCATTCGGTCTTTCTTGACGTTGACCCCGAGCGAGTGTGCCTCCTCCTCCCCCATGCTGAGCACGTTAAGCCTCCACCGCATGAAGTAGACGGGCAGAAGGCCGAAAGCGCCGAGAAGCGCGATGAATACCTGCGACCACCCGGCAAGGGAGAAGCTCCCCATCAGCCAGTAGACGATGCTCTGCAACTGGTGCGGGTCCACGAGGAACTTCACGATGGAGACCAGCGCGGTAAAAAAGGCGGAGATGATCACCCCCGAGAGGACGAGGGGAAGCCTCGATATCTGCCCTTGGGTCCGCGCCATCGAATAGGCGAGGATTACCGCGAGGATACCGAAGAAGAACGCCATTGCCTGTATGGGCAGGTGGGGGAAAAACCCTATCGAGAGGGCGCATCCCAGTGCCGCCCCCGCGGAAAGGCCGAGGATAAACGGGTCGACCAGGGGGTTCCGGAAAAGCCCCTGGAGCGTCACGCCCGAGCCGGAGAGGATGAGTCCCACGAGCCCCGCGAGGATCACCCTCGGGAGCCGGATGTCGATAATAATGCCCTGCTTCGCCCCGTCGGAGAGGCCGGAAAATAACGGGGCATGGGTGAAGAGCGCACGTAATACGTCCTGGGGCGTGATCTGATAGGCCCCTGCGAAAAGGGCAAAAAACCCTATCACAAAAGGAGAAAGAAGGATCAGGACTTGGAAGGGCTTCCGGAGTCGCATGCTAATGCCAGGCCTTTCCTGAAACACCGAACACTTTCCTGTGAAACTCATCCACCACTTTATCCATATCCACATCCCTGAAGTATTCCGGATAGGTCATGGCCGCCATCCAGAGCGCAAAGGGCGCGAGGCGCGGAGACCAGGTCGACCATTCAGGGGCTTTGTAGACCCTGCTTTTTCTCACCGCCTCCAGGAGCCTCCATTGGGGGTCGCCGGTCAGGTCGGAGACCCCGTACCGCGCATTGCCCCATATGACGATCACATCCGGGTTCCACGCGATGATCCGTTCCATCGGGACCTCAACGTTCCGCTGCCGCAGGGCGGACGCAGGATTATGCGCCCCGATAAGGCTGATCATCTCGTTCGTGATGCCCAGGGCCCCTGAGACCGAGGTGGGCTTGGTGCCTATATAGAGCACCTTCCGCCTCCGGCCCTCGGGTATGTGGACGACCCGCTCCCTGACCATGAGGAAGAGTTTCTCCATCTCCCCGATGGCCCGCTCCATGCGAGCTTCCCGCTGGAAGAGCCTCCCGTGGAGCCTCATCACGTCGTAGAGCTCGACGAGACTCTCCGGGTAGATGGCGATCACACGGAGTCCCCGCTCCTCCATGAACTTTACGAGCTCCGGCTTGAAGGTCCACGTGACCACCACGTCGGGCTTCAGCCCCATGAGGGCCTCCATGTTCACGTCGGTGCCGCTCCCCACTGACGGTATGGCGGCGCGGATATCCGGCTTAACCTGCCTGATGAGGTCGTTGTCGTAGGCCCATCTCCCGACACCCGCCACGCGGTCCCAGACGCCGAGCACGGGGATCAGCTCGTAGGATATGAGAAAGACCGCGCGCTTCACGGGCACCGGCACGGTCACGCTCCTGCCGAGCTTGTCTCTGTAGGTGACGCTCCCGGGGGGAGGCAGTCAGGGCCTGCCCCCCCGGAGAAGCGAGGAGCGCCGCAAGAAGTCGCAGCGGCGCCGCACCTTAGAATCTTACTGTAACCGTTCCGAACCATTGCCTTCCCGGTGCCTGATAATAGACGAAGTAGTTCTTATCAAAGATGTTGTTCACTGCCAGAGAGACCGATGCGAACGAGGTGATCTGGTAGGAGAGCTTCGCGTCGGCCGTGAAATAGGGGTCATATGACCCGTAGACGCCGTCGTCGTGTCGCTGTTCACGTCCGTGCCGTACCTCTTGCTCACGTACCTGCCTATGAGGCTGCCCGAGAAGGACTTGTACGTGAAGTCGCCCCCTACGTTGAACATCTCGCGGGGTACCTGGGCAAGCTGGCTGTCCACGGCCGCGGGATTGATGCTGTCCCTCAATAGCGTTGCCTTATTGTGGGTGTAGTTGATGAAAAGGTGAAGCCAGTTGTCGAACCTCTGCTCCAGGGCGAGCTCGTACCCCTGATATTCGCCTTGCCCACGTTGACCTTATTGACCGTGGTGGAGTTGACGTTGTACTGGTAGATCAGGTCATTCACGTCGTTGTCAAAATAGGTGGCCTTGAAGACGCCCCCCTTCCAGAGCTTCTGCTCCCCGCCGATCTCCCAGGAGGTGGTCGTTTCCGGCTTGAGGAACGGATTCGAGTTGTAGGTCACCCCGGAGACCGACCTCCACGTCCTGAAAAGGTCGTATATGGTGGGCGGCCTGAAGGCCTGGCCGAGGGAGGCCCGGAGCACCGTGTCCCATTTCGAAGGGGGTGTAGACGAGGGCGCCCTTGGGGCTGAAGTAATTCGCGTTGTTGGACGAGAAATGCTGGGGATAGCCGGGAGCGCCTATCGTGTTGGCGAAGCCGTCGAATACCCTCCACCAGTCCTCCCTGCGCGCCGAGATATGCGGTAAGGGGTTTGGCGATCTGGATCTCGTCCTGGGCGAAGAGGGCGTACGTCGTGTCCCTTCCGCCCGACTGGTCGAGGATGCTTTTCTTCGTATACTCGTCCCTCCAGGAGGTAAGCTTCCACTCCGTCGTGCCCTCCCAGTCGTACCGGTAGGAGCCGCCGACGGTGAGGATGTGCCTGTCGAATAGGGGCTTCGTTGCCTGGATGTCCCCGAAATACGACGTGGATGGGCTGGAACTGAGCGTGCCCGGTCCGCCGGAAAGCTGGGTCGCCGATGGACGAGCCGGGGGTGATGTACCAGTTCTCTCCCTCCTTCATCATGCCCATCTGGACCTTCGTCTTGATGTCGCCAAGCTCCGTCTCGTAGCCCGTCTTGTAGGTATCGGTATTCATGCGGCCCGGCGCCCCGACAAAGCTCGCCTGGCCGACGCTCCCGTAATTGAATACGTTGGCCCCGGCGCTATTAAAAAGGTAGCTGTTGGGGTTGCCGTAATCATACTGGTAGGTAGTCTTATAATAGGCGAAGCTCAGGCGTGACGTAGGCGTCATGTCGTACGCCACTTTGGCCGTGATATTCTGGTCCCACCAGGAGTTGTTGCCCTTGTCGCCTATGAGGTAGCGGGTCGCGCCGAGATTGCTCACCGTCTGGGACCAACCGGTGATGCCTGCCGTCGGTTTGCTTGCCTGTTCGTTAAAGTCCGTGGGGTAGCCCCGTGTTGCCTGGTAGCCGTAGCTCACGAACATGGAGAGCTTGTTGGCGTATTTATCGCCGACGGAAGTGTAAGTCCTCCAGTAATCATTCGACCCGTAGGCTCCCTTTATGGTAACCTCCTCTTTTTCAGGCATTTTAGTGAGGATATTGACCACGCCGCCCATGGCGTAACCGCCGTAGAGGCTCGAAAAGGGACCGCGTATCACCTCCATCTGTCTGATATCCTCCGGGGCAAGGCCGCCGAACTGCACGTTGCCCGTATACGCACTGTTGAGGGGCATACCGTCGAGGAGGATCAGGGTGCGTTGCTGGCCCGGCATGCCCCTCAGGTTGATGCTCGCCTGAGTGTCCGTAAGGCCCTTGCCCCGCGTATCGAAGACGCCGGGTAGGGTGTTGACCGCCTGGTCCGGGGCCATGATCTCCCTCTGCTCTATATCCTTCTGGGTGACAACGCTTGTGGACGCCGGGACCTGGGACACCTCCTTCTCCGTCCTCGTTGCCGTCACCACGATCTGCTCAAGCTCCATCGGGTTCTTTTCCTCGGCCGATGCCGTTATCGTAAAGAGCAGGACGCCTATAAATACCAGCAAACATGTTCTTGCGTGCACGTCCTTCCCTCCCTCTTTTTGGACCACGCCTTTTTCGCAGTACTTCCAAGAACATGCTGTTGCTACTCCCGGCGACGCCTTACGTGCCCCGCGACCACGGTCGAAAAAAAATCGGCCGCGAAGGCCACCCTCCCGGGTGGTGGATAGGCCTTCGTGGCCGATTACCTGATGCTCGATTTAAAACAACCCCTGCGGGGCCTGCCGCCTCTACGTTGTGCGGCTACATATATTGTATACCATAGACGAGCCCCATTCCGTCAAGCAAAAATGCAGGGCAAGGCATTTGACAGGTCTTCAAGAACCTATTGACCATGAAACCCTCCGGTGATATAACAGAAACACTTCGGGTGCCGAAAGGCACAATAGGGAATCCCGTGAGGACAGGAAAGGGTCCGAGTCGGGAGCGGTCCCGCCGCTGTGACCGGGGACGAAAGCCAACATGGCCACTGAACGTTGGTTCGGGAAGGCTGGTGAGTAGGACGAACCGGGAGCCAGAAGACCTGCCCGAGGGTCGGTCCGCACTTCAAAGAGGCGTGGATGTTTCCCGAGGAGGAAATTGAGGATGAAGTAAATCAGGGTGCGATCCTCAGGGCGTTTTCCGCTCCGGGGATTTTCGTTTTTCCGCCCCGGTTTCCGCTCCACAGGCCCTGATAGCAGGGCGGCGAAAACCGCCGAAACGGATGTGTTCCATATGAGGGTGTGCCTCATCGAGATAAGGCAGGAGAGACCATGAACAGGAAAGCACGTGCCACGGCCGGCCTGGCGATGCTCGCCCTTCTCCATATGCTGTGCCCGTCCGATGCGCAGGCGATGCATATCACCGAGGGCCTGCTCCCCATGAAGTGGGCCGTAGTGTGGTTCGTCGTTGCCGCGCCCTTTGTCGCCTATGGCCTTTTCAGACTTAAAAGGATGTCGGCTGTCGATCTTTCCTTCAAGCCCCTCGTCGGGCTCATGGCAGCGGTAGTCTTCATTATCTCGTGCATGCCCATCCCCGTGCCCACGGCCGGGACGTGCTCCCACCCGTGCGGCACGGGGATGTCGGGAATACTACTGGGTCCCGGCATAAGCGTGCTCGTCTCCCTGGTAGCGCTCCTGATGCAGGCGCTCTTCCTGGCCCACGGCGGCCTGAGCACCCTGGGCGCAAACCTCGTCTCCATGGGCGTTATGGGCTCCTTTGCGGGTTATCTCACGTTCAAGGTCCTGAGGGGCTTTAAGGTGAATCCGGCAGTGTCAGGCTTCTTTGCCGGCCTGCTCGCGGACTGGGCAACCTACTTCACCACATCCGTCGAGCTTGCCTCGGGCATCAGGGGCGACTCGCCTTTCATGCCCCTTTTCTGGAAGATCCTCATCGCTTTCATCCCGACGCAGATCCCCCTGGGGATATTGGAAGGCGCCGTTACGGGCGGCGTGATCGCGCTCCTCTGCAAGAGGAGACCCGATCTCCTCGTCAAGATGGGTGTGATACCACAGACGGGCCGGGACAAGGCGGCCGCCTCTCCTCACACGGACCATCGTGATTCCCCGGGCGCCTCATGCGCCTCCTATTGAATGGAGAGCAGATCCAGCTCAAAAATCAGTGTCTCGTTGGGACCGATGGCGGGGGGCGCGCCTTGCGGTCCGTAGGCGAGCTGGGGTGGTATGAAAAGCTGCCATTTTGACCCCGACGTTCATGAGACTGAAGCGCCTCCACCCATCCCTTTATGACCCTGTTGACCGGGAAGACAGCGGGCTGGCCGCGCCGATATGAGCTGTCGAACTCCGCTCCATCGATGAAAGTGCCCCGATAGTTGACCACAACCATGTCGGTGGGCCTTGGGGTCCTTCCGGCGCCCGCTTTTATGACCCTGTACTGCAAGCCGTCGGGCAAGATCTTTACGCCTTCCCCTGTCTTGTTCCGGGCAAGAAATGCCTCCCCCTCCCGCCTGTTCTTTTCGGCGTCCTCCTTTATCACGTCGGCGCTTCGTGCAGCCATCAGCTTTTGTGTATCAGCCAGGGCCTGTGACATGTCGCGATCGTTCAGGAGAAGCTTCTCTCCTGTGTAGGCGTCCCTGAAGCCCTTTGCCACCACGTCGGGGTCTACGTCCATACGGTATTTCTTCATGTCCGTGCCCATTTGGGCGCCCATTGCGTAGCTCGTCTTCTCCTTCTCCGTCTTAAGCGTCTGGATGTCCGCCCCGTAGACCACACCAGCCGCGAGCATTACCCCCGCGATGATGAGCGCTCTTGCCCGATATCTCATAGTCAGCCCTCCGGTTTTTCTGAAAAGTGTAAGCCCGGCGCGCAAAAAAAGCAAGAAACGGCTTCTCCGGTCGTTGCGATGGGCAGACGCGAATATCATCAGTGCGGGGATGCAGTTCTGACGCGCCGTCATCTTATGGCGACCCCGTTGGCCTCTCCTCCAGACCTCTCCGGCCCCTCAATATCCCCGGCAAAGGGCCTGTATTGCACCGTTGCCGCCGAGGTTGGAGGCCAGGTTGTAGCCGGGGGTTTGCTTCTCGCCCTGTCTCCTTCTACTGTTGCGGAGGGGGCGGCGGAGGCCATAGTTGGGCGGTGGTGGCGGCCCATAGCCGGGTGGCGGCCCGTAGTTCGGCGGTGGGGGCGGCGGCCCGTAGGTGCGTACCGGCCGGACGCCGGGGACCTGATTTCCCTTCGCATACATGCACTGCTGATAGGCTATGTCGTAGCGCCTCTGGAGGGAATACTGGGAAGAGGCGGCCGGACCGCTTGCCATAGCGGTTCCCGTGAGGGCGCCTGCCGCCGCGCCTATTGCGGCGCCCGCGCCTGCATGGCCCGAGGTGGAGCCGATCAGCGCGCCGAGGCCGGCGCCTGCAAGCGTTCCCACTACGGCGCCGGTGGCGAGGTTCTGATTGGCGGTCTCGCTCGGCGATGAGCCGCCTATCTGTGCTTGCGCCCATTGCCTGCACGCATAATCGTCGGCCTGAAATACCTCAAAGGGTTTTCCGGGGCCGGGGAGCACCGAGACGGTCGGGCCCGTGGGCATCGTTGCGCATCCCCCGAGCAGGGCCAGGGCTAAGAATAAGAGAAAACATCGTGTCGGGTTCATTTTACCGCTCCCTCCTCTCTTCCCTGCTGCGGCGGAGTCGGCGCCACTCTCGTCCACCCGCCGGGACAACTTGCGACGTACGGATAATACCCTTGCGCCTCCTTGCAGTAGTACCAGTACTCCTGCTGCGGTTCGGCATAGACCTGGGGCTGGGCAGGCTGGCTATACGCATTGGGATAACCGTAACCGTAAGGGTAAGCATACGGATAACCGTAACCGTAAGGGTAAGTATACGGATAACCGTAAGGGTAGCCATAGTAAGGGTAGGCAAGTGTAGCGCCGAGGAAGGCGCCGCCCCAAAAAGCGCCGGGACCCCATCCCCAGCCGCCCCTCCAGCCCCTCGTATGACCTGGAGTGGCTAGGGCGAGGGACAAGACCATCAGTACGAGCACGACAAAGATGATCCATTTCTTCATGACGTCCTCCTTCGCTGCGGTTCGGCACAGGGTCACCGTGAGCCCGGCCCGTTTCCGCCTAGGTATTCAGTAGTAGTATAATCCACTGCCGACCGGTTTTTCTACTATGGGCGAGTGTGACACGTCGTGGAGGGGTAGGGGCCCTCGCGGCTTGCTTAAGACTTTCGGCCCGGCACTCGATAGGCCGCGGAGGGAGCCTCACACTCTTCCCGCTCCTCCCTGATTTGTACGGACAAAAGGGTATATTGAGGACCATTATGTGATATAATGGCTGTTGCGCGCTTTGCGTCGACCATCCATGACGTGGTGAAGAATACGAGGGGACTTCCTGTAAGGGTGACCCGACGGAAGTTTACCCGGAGGATGCATGCGACCGATTGTCAAGTCCGGCGGCGGCAACGAAGAAAGGCCCTTCCCGATCGTCGTCATAGGCGCCTCTGCGGGCGGTTTGCCTCCCTTCGAGCGCTTCCTGTCGGTCCTGCCCGAGAAGTTCGGTTTTGCCCTTGTTTTTATGCAGCACCTCTCGCCAAGGCACAAGAACCTGCTTCCCGACCTGCTCCGTTCCCGGATGCCGGGCCTCAAAATAGTGGAGGTATCGGAGGGTCTCGCCATACTCCCCGGCAGCCTCTACCTCTGCCCGCCGGCGAGGGAGGTCAGGATTGAAGAGAGTCTTTTCCATGTAATATCCAGGCCGAGACAGCACACGCATCTGCCCATCGACGAATTGCTCATCTCCCTTTCCGAGAGCGCCCCGGAAAGGGCCGTCGCCGTCATCCTCTCCGGCTCGGGAACGGACGGGGCCCGTGGGGTGCAGGCGGTGAAAACGCGGGGAGGAACCGTTTTTGTGCAGGACCCGGTGACGGCCGAATATCCCGATATGCCGCTCGCGGCGATCAATACGGGGCAGATGGACGGGGTTTTTCCACCCGAAAGCATTGCCGGGGAGATACTCAAGTTTTTCGACTCCGGCTTGATGGCTGCCTCCGACGACGGTTTTTTGACCGCCGTCCTCTTCGACTCTTTGTGCCGGATGATGAGCGAGAGGACCGGGCATCATTTCGACCACTACAAGCCGAGCGTGGTCGGCCGCAGGGTGAGAAGGCGCATGTATCTCCACGGGGTCGCTACGCTCAGCGACTATCTGAAATTACTCGCCGCCAGGGATCAGGAAGCGGGGCAACTCGCCTCGGACCTCCTGATAGGGGTGACCTCGTTTTTTAGGGACAAGCTGGCCTGGAAGGCCCTCCACCTGGAGGTGACGAGAAAGCTCGTTACCGAAGAATCCGCCACCCCCATCAGGGTGTGGACCGCGGCGTGCGCTACCGGCGAAGAGGCGTACTCCGTTGCCATGATGCTCCGCCATGAGCTCGACATGGCAGGCAGCAGAACGGGAGATCCAGGTCTTCGCCACGGACGTGAATGACGGCGCTTTAGAGCGGGCCCGGGAAGGCGCGTATCCGGCGAGCATCTCGGCCGACCTTCCCCCGGACTACCTCCGGAGCTACTTCACTTCTTCCGAGGACGGTCTTTCCGCTACCGTCAACAAGGAGATCCGGCAGGCCGTGATATTCGCCAAACAGGACCTCCTTGCGGACCCCCCTTTTTCCAGGCTGGACCTGATAATATGCCGCAACCTGCTGATCTATCTGGAAGCCGAGGCGCAGGAAAGGTGCATATCCCTGTTCCACTATGCCCTCAGGCCGGGCGGCTATCTCTTTCTCGGCAACGCGGAGTCGCCCGGCAGGACGGGCGGTCTTTTTCTCACCCTTGCCCACAAGAAATGCCGCATTTACCGGAAGGCCGAAGTGAAGCAGGCTGCGAGGGTGCCTCTTTCACTGCCCTTTGCGGCCGACCGTGCCGCATCGAAGCAGAAACCTGCGCCCGAGCATCGACAGTCGATCATCCACTTCATCCAGGCGGCCCTCCTCGAGGCACATGCACCCGCGGCAGTCGCCATCAATCAGAACTATGACATCCTCTACCATAACGGTCCCACGAACCGTTACCTCCGTCAGCCGCGCGGGGCGCCTACGCAAAATCTCATGGAGCTTCTGCCCGAGAAGCTGCGGAACAGGATCAGAGGGGGGCTCTACCGAGCGACGCAGGAGGCCAGGCCGTTCACCTTCCGTACGAGTATCGCCGTGGATGAACGGCAGAAGCAGGTCTTTATCCACATCTCGAAGCCGCAGGAGAACCTCTTCCTCATCACCTTCAGGGAGAAGGGGAACGCGCCCGAGGAAGCGGAAGCCACCCTGGACGCCGCTGTGGTCGAAGAAACAGCCGTCCATCAGCTTGAGCAAGAGCTCTCCGCGACGCGGGACGACCTCCAGAGCCACATAGAAGAGCTGAAAAGCGTCAACGAGGAACTGGAGTCCTCGAACGAGGAGCTTCAGGCGGCGAACGAAGAACTGGAGACGTCGAGAGAAGAGCTTCAGTCCCTCAATGAAGAGCTGACCACCGTCAACTCTCAGCTTCAGGGAAAGATAGAGGAGCAGGAAGAGACCAACGACGACCTGAACAATTTTCTCACGAGCACCAGCATCCCCACCATCTTCCTCGATGATTTGCTACGGGTCAAACGATTTACCCCTGCCATGGCCCGGCTCATCACGCTTATCCCCGGCGACGTGGGGCGACCCATCATGGATATGTCGAGGGAGAACCTCGGGCCCGAGCTCATTACCGACGCCCAGGCGGTCCTCGACAGCCTCACCCCCATAAGAAAGGATCTGACCATCAACGACGCCTCGTACGTGCGCACCATCCTTCCCTACAGGACGGGCGATAACCGCATCGAGGGCGTGGTCATCACCTACCTGGATATTACGGAGCGGGTGCGGGCCGAGGAAACCCTGCGGCAAAGGGAGGCCCGCTACCGGGAGCTGGTGCAGAACGCCAACAGCGCGATCATCCGCTGGAAGGCTAACGGCGCCATCACCTTTTTCAACGAGTACGCCCAGACATTCTTCGGCTACAGCGCGGAAGAGGTGGCGGGCAGGAATGCGTGACCATCCTCGTGCCGGAACGCGACCTTGCGGGAGCCGACCTGACGGGGCTGGCCCGGGAGATCGTGGAGCACCCGGAACGCTACGCGAACACGGTCAATGAAAACGTCTGCCGGGACGGCCGCAGGGTCTGGATGGCCTGGACGAACAAGCCGATATTCGATGAAAGCGGCGGGGTAGCGGAGATCCTCGCGGTGGGAACCGATGTCACCGAGCTGAAGCGGGCCGAGGAGCGCATAGGCCACCTCGCCTCTTTCCCCGAGGTCAACCCCAACCCGATCCTGGAGATCGACGCCTCCGGTAACATTATCTTCTCCAACCCTGCCACGCACGCCACCCTCGAAAGGGCAGGGCTGGACGGAAAAGAGGCAACGGCCTTTTTACCCGAGGATATGGGCGCCTTATTGAAGGGCTGGGACAGGCAGACCGACGTGATGGTGAGCCGGGAGGTCGCAATCGGTGCCAGGGTCTTCGATGAGGCCATCCATCTGATCCCCGGGTTCAACGTGGCGCGCATCTACGGCCGCGACATTACCGCGCGGAAGCGTGACGAGAACCGGATTGCGGGCCTGACACGGCTCTACGCAGTGCTGAGCCGGGTGAACGAGGCGATTGTGCGGGTCCGCGACGAGCAGTCGTTGTTCGAAGAGGTCTGCAGCATCATGGCCGATGTGGGAGGTTTCCCCCTTGCCTGGATCGGGCAGACAGAAGGAGAAAAGGTGCTCCCCCTGGCCTCCTGCGGGGTGGAGGCCGACTACCTGAGAGAGATCAGGGTGGAGACCGAAGGCGTGTGGGGCCAGGGACCCACGGGCACCTGCATCAGGGAGAACCGGCCGGCGATCAACGATGACTTCGTGACCAATCCCGTCACGTTGCCCTGGCGGGAGAAGGCCCGGCTTCACGGGTTTCACGCCTCGGCCGCGTTTCCCCTGCGCCGCCAGGGCAGGGCCGTCGGCGCATTCACGCTTTACGCCTACGAGCCGGATGCCTTTGACGCGGAACAGGTCGGTTTGCTCGAGGCATTGAGCGCCGATATCTCCTACGCCCTCGATGCCTTCGAGCAGGAGCGGCTCCGCGCCGAAGCGGAGACGGAGAGAGAACTGTCCGTTCAGTTCCTTCGCACCGTCAATGAAAGCACCACGAAGGAGGACCTGATCCACGGCGCGCTGACTTTCCTTCAGGCACAATCGGGCTGCGAAGCGGCCGGTATCAGGCTCCGGGAAGGAGACGATTATCCCTACTATGAAACCTATGGGTTTCCCGAGGAATTCGTCCTCCTTGAGTCAAGCCTTTGTACAAGAGACAAAGAGGGGAACCCCGTCCGGGACGGGTCGGGCTACCCCATCATGGAATGCATGTGCGGCAACGTGATTCAGGGGAGGTTCGATCCCTCGAAGCCCTTCTTTACGGGGCGTGGGAGCTTCTGGACAAACTGCACCACGGAGCTTCTTGCCACCAGCACCGAAGAGGACCGACAGGCCCGCACGCGCAACCGGTGCAACGGAGAAGGATACGAATCAGTGGCCCTCATAGCCCTGCGGACCGGGGATGAATGTCTGGGTCTCCTCCAGTTGAACGACCGTCAACCGGGCCGCTTTACCCCCGGCCGCATCGGCCTGTATGAAAGACTGGCGGGCTATGTGGCGGTGGCACTGGCAAAGGTTGAGGCCGAAGAAGCGCTGCGTAAGGCCCACGACGAGTTGGAGACGCGCGTCGCGGAACGCACCGGGGAGCTGATGGAGGCGTACCAACAGTTGGTGCAGGAGACTAAGGGACGGGAGCACATCGAAGCGCAGCTCCGTCAGGCGCAAAAGATGGAGGCCCTCGGCACGCTCACCGGCGGCATTGCCCATGACTTCAACAACATCCTTGCCGCTATAATAGGGTTCAGTGAGATTGTCAGGGACCGGTTCGACGAGGGTGACCGCGACAGGCACCACCTCGACCGGGTACTGGAGGCGGGCCTGCGCGGTCGGGAATTGATCAAGCGCATGCTCGCCTTCAGCAGGAAGACGGAGCAGGAGAAGACGCCGGTTCTCCTGAGCAGCATAGTGGCGGAGACGGTGAAATTTGTCAGATCGTCGACGCCGGCGACAATAAGCATCAGGACGGAGGTCGGTACCGGGTCGGGAATGGTGTTCGCCGATCCCGTGCAGATGCAGCAGGTCGTGCTCAACCTCTGTACCAATGCCGTCCAGGCCATGCGGGAGAAAGGTGGGGTCCTTGATGTGGAAGTGAGCGGCCGGACGGTCGATGAATCGGAGGGGGTCCACCGCGGAATGAAGCCGGGACCGTACGTGATACTCGCGGTCCGTGATACCGGGGCGGGCATATCCCCGAGCATCGTAGACAGAATATTCGACCCCTTCTTCACGACAAAGAAGGTGGGGGAGGGGACCGGCCTCGGTCTTTCGGTTGTCCACGGCATCGTGCAGCAGCACGAAGGACACGTTTTTGCTGAGAGCGAGCCGGGCTCCGGCTCGACGTTCACGGTATATCTCCCCAGGGTGGAGGCGGAAGTTTCCGGAGAGGACCGGGCCGAGCAGCCGATACCCTCGGGGACCGAACGGGTCCTTTTCGTGGACGACGAAGAATTGCTCGCCGAGATGGGCCGGGATATGCTGGAGGACCTCGGGTATCAGGTAACCGTCACGACGAGCAGCGCGGAGGCCCTGACGCTCTTCAGGACCGATCCCGGCCGTTTCGATCTCGTTATCACCGATGTGACCATGCCTGAGATTACCGGCGTCGAGCTTGCCCGTGAGATGCTTGCGGCAAGGGCCGACATACCCATAATCATGTGCACCGGGTTCAGTCACCTTGTCGATGCCGATGAGGCAAAGGCGACCGGCGTCCGGGCATTTACGATGAAACCGCTCACGAAGCGGGAGATAGCAAAGACCATCAGGGTGGTGCTGGACGGACCGCCCCCTGGATAGAGATCGATCGGTCTCCCCATTCTTTTTCTCTTCCGCACAAGCCCTCGCTATCATTGGGTATCCCGTTTCTTTTGCACAATTATTGTTGAAAAGGAGTGGAATTCTTGTTGATAAGCAGGCGTAAGTGCCTGATATCCCTATGCATATCCACATTGTGCTCAGGCACCGGGCAGGCGGAAAACCCCCGTAAATTCAATATGTATAGAGATATGCAGATATCTAGATATATGCTGGTTCACCGGAAAGCAGGAGCGAAAAACACCCCGTGCTTTCCATCACTTAGCCGACCGGCTTTTGCCTGCTTCCGATTCCCGCACCGATACGGCCGATAACGGCGGGCCGTTGCTCCGTTAAGGTTTGGCCGTTTTATCGACGAAAAAAGGGGCAGGCGTGCGTGCGCACGCTGCCGGGCCTGCGCAGGCTTAGCAGATCTGATGCGTGCCGCACGACAATATCTGATGGTCGCGACTCTTGTTCCTGAACACCGTGGTGCCTTTGAGCCCCAGGTGATAGGCTTCCTCGTAGATGAAGAGGATGTCGTCGGGTGTGGCCCCCTCGGGCAGATTGATGGTCTTGGAGACCGCGTTGTCCACGTAGCTCTGGAAAGTCCTCTGCATGGCGAGATGGGCAAGGGGGGCAACCTGATAGGCTTTCCGGAAGAGCCGCTCCGGCGTATCCTGCGACCCTTGCATATCCTTCAGTTCCCGCCACAACGGGTCTTCCACCTCAACCTCTAACCCCCCGAGAAGCAGCCGTCTGTAGCGTATGTCGAAGATCGGCTCGATGCCGCTCGATGTGCCGGCGATGATGCTCAACGTGCCGGTAGGGGCCACGGTCGTCGTTGTGGCGTTGCGCTGGAGGAGGTTCTTCTTATCCCACACGCTCCCTCTAAAGTTGGGGAAAGACCCGCGCTCGTCAGCCAATTGCGCGGATGCGCGCTTCGATTCCCTTTGGATAAGGCTGATCACTTTTTCGCCGGTCACCTCAGCATCATGAGAATCGTAAGGAAGCCCGAGCCTGATGAGGAGATGCGCGAATCCCATGACGCCAAGGCCGATCTTCCGGTTCGCCCTAGTGACGGCCGTGATGCCGGGGCCAGGATAGACGCTCGCGTCTATCACATCGTCCAGGAAACGGACACCGAGGTGGGTCAGCTCCCTGAGCCTCTCCCAGTCTATTTCTCCGTCTTTCACCAGCTTCGAGAGGTTGATCGACCCAAGGCAGCACGACTCATAGGGGAGAAGCGGCTGTTCCCCGCACGGGTTCGTGGCCTCTATCTCGCCCATGAGCGGTGTTGGGTTCGCTCTGTTGACGGTGTCGATAAAGATCACCCCGGGCTCGCCCGAGGCCCATGCCGATTCCGCGATCAGCCTTAGCAGGTCGGACGCTTTCGCCCGCTTGACCTCTCTTCCCGTCCTCGGATTTATCAGGGGGAAGTCATCGGTTCTCCTTATATGCCCGCATGAAGTCGTCGGTCACGGCGACGGATAGGTTGAAGTTCGTCAATTCCGCAGGGTCCCTTTTGACGGTGATGAATTCTTCTATATCGGGATGATCGATCCTGAGCACCCCCATGTTTGCGCCCCTTCGCGTGCCGCCCTGCTTCATCACGTCGGTTGCGCAATTGAAGACCCGCATGAAAGAGACCGGACCGCTCGCCACACCCATCGTCGAGCGTACCATATCATCCTTAGGCCGGAGGCGGGAGAAGGAAAACCCCGTGCCTCCACCCGTTTGATGGACCTTTGCCGTGAGTTTCACCTGATCGAAGATGGAATCGAGCGAGTCTTCGATGGGCAGGACAAAACATGCCGCAAGCTGACCCGACGGGCGGCCTGCGTTCATGAGCGTGGGAGAGTTCGGAAGGAACTCGAGACCTGCCATCATCCCGTAAAACGCCTCTTCCATCTCCTCCCGCCGTCCTTTCCCGTAGAAATCCTCGGCAGTTGCAACCGCGGCGGCGACCCTCCGGAAGAGCTGCCCGGGCGTCTCAATCGGAGTACCCGCCTCATTCTTCATGAGATACCTTTTTCTTAAGACCAGCAGCGCGTTTTCATCGAGTTCCACACGTCACCCCTTTTTCGTCCCTCACCCCTTCGCGGCCCTCTCAGTATCATAAGTCCTTGCCGCGCCGGATTCAAAGATCGTCCCCGGCGCTGCTGAGTTTCGTATGTCTGCAGAGGGTCTGTTGCGGCTTACAGGGGCCGGACTTCGAGGCGTCTCACGGCGAGCTCCTCCCGCGCCATCGAGCGGGAGAGACCGAGAAAGAACCACTGGTCGATCAGCCGTTCCAACTGACCCGCGAGGCGGTCCGGTGCTATCGAGAGCAGGTGCGATATGGTCCAGAAGCCGACGCTGTAGCGCGTGAGCTTATCCGCGTCCTTGACGACCTTGTCATCGAGAGAGAAGGTCGAGGTCCTGCTATCGTGGCCGTCTATGATCGCGATGACCTTCTCCGCGACCGCCCGGTCACAGCCGACCTCGCCGAGGATGCGGCCGGCGGTCTCCATGCCTGCCTCCTCATGCAATCTCAATATGGCTATGTCGGGGGAAGGGCCCCATCCCTTGGACAACTGTTCCTTCGAGAGGGCAATCCATCCGACGTCGTGCAGGATCGTCGCAAGGCCGACGACCTCCCTATCACTCTCATATTTCTCCAGGAGACGGAGCGCAAATCCGAGGGCGTCCCACGTGTGCCGTTCGTTGTCCCTCACCTGGAGGTGAGGCGCGGCCAGCCTGAAAACCTCTTCCTCCATGGGTGTCAGCAGCAGTTCTTTCGGATGTTCCTTCACGTTTTCCGTCCCGGCGAGCATTATACCAAATTTTTCCTGCCGCGGACAAGCCTGGCTTTCGCCCTGAATCGACCCCCTCTTCCTCACCCGCGCCCTCGGGGGCCGGGATGTCCCCCCGTCTCACGCCCGGAGAAAACCTTCCTACACTCCTACCCTATAACCCAGCTCAACCAGGCTCCTGCGCACCTCTTGAACATTGTGCGCACTGTTTTCTCCCGCATCCTTAAGTTCCTTTCCGATCTGAAACATCGATATTGTGTCGGTCCCCTTTTCGTCCGCCAAGGCGACCAGTTCCTCGATCACTTCCCAAATGTCGAACATTTCGTAACCTTTACCTTTGTTTCCGATAATTCTCTTGTTCCATCGTAACAGTATCATCGTCCGCTCACGCCCATCTCTTAAGCGGCCGTTTTCCCCGCGTCTCCTTCATCCTCCCTTCTCCTGCCCGTGCATGTCTGCCGCCGTGGTGCTCGTCCTCCGGCGGCTGCTTCGGGTCGTCCCGGTTCAACCGTGACCTTTCCCCGGGAAGGGCCGGCTCCATCGACGCTTCCAGCCCACGTGAGGCAAATAACTATCATGTTCAGCCCCCGGAAGTCCACCGACCGGACGGCAAGGCGGCGTAACCGGCGAGGAGACCCACTTCCGGTAAGACTTTCGAGAGAGGGGAACCCCAAAGAGGGGGCCGGCAACAGATGAGTGTTACATGAAAGGAAACACAGCGCTGTATGATTCCATGAACGGCGGACCGGGAAACTCCCGAGTCGGAAATCGTTGACTGAAAGACTGCCGAGGTATATAAGATTAGGAATAAAAGCAGGGGAGGCGGAGATGTTCAAGAATATACTGGTGCCTATCGATTTTTCGGAATACACGGACGAGATCCTGAAGTATGGGGCGGAAATCGCCAAGAAATTCGGCTCATCCCTGCACCTGATCCATGTGATCCCCACTATGGACTATTTCACGCCTTACGAATCCTTCATATCGGCGGAAAACGTGGAGACGGCGCAGAAAGCCATCGAGGCCGAGGTCGGCAAGCAACTGGAAGAGACAGCCGGGCGCCTCACCGGGATTGCGGTGACAAGGGCGGTACGGACCGGGGCGGCCTTTCTTGAGATCACGGAATACGCCGAATCGGAAGGCATGGATCTCATTGTCATGGGCACCCATGGAAGGGGAGGCATCGAGCACCTCCTGCTGGGCAGCGTCGCGGGGCGGGTGATCCGCAGGGCGCCCTGTCCCGTGCTCACCATCAGGCCCACAAAGAAGGGCGGCAAGACGCCCTGACAAGCCCGGGCGCCCCCCGCACCCCATTGAGGACGCGGTCGACGAACTCCTCGAAGGTGTAGGATCGAATGCGAACGATTGAATCATTCATTGCCGGCGCCCGATTACACGCATCTGCGGATCGACCCCTTTCCTCCGACCCGTCCCCTGCGTCATTACCGCAGAAAGGGCTGCGCCCCTATTCCCGGGGATAAGGAGACGTTCGTCCCTCATAGGTTCACACGTCTCCCGAGGAACTAGCGATGAGTGACCTCAGCAGCTTGACGGATGCCTTATCTGCCTTCTTTGCGCTCATCTCCTCGATCGAACCGGCATCGAGGGCCCCGGAAGGACACACGAGCACGCACGCAGGCTTCATACCGTGCTCCCTCCGGACGTAGCAGAGGTCGCACTTGGCCATGCGCCCGTCTTCCGGAAACTTGGGCGCACCGAAGGGACATGCGAGCTCACATGAGTAGCATCCGACGCAAAGGTCCCGGTCGACAACCACGGCGCCGTCCTCCGCCCTTCTGCGGATGGCAGTTGTCGGACAGGCTACGATGCACGGGGCATTCCCACAGTGCTGGCAGGAAAGGGAGATGTGGTCGATCCGGGCGGACGGATATGCCCCGTCCTCCGACCTGGTAACGTGGCGGAAAGCGACCATATCATCCGCATCGAGGTCATTCTGGTCCTGACAGGCCACCACGCACGCCATGCAGCCCGAACAACGGGTCACGTCAAAGGAAAAAGCGAACTGGCTCATTGCGCACCTCCCTTCTCCTGGAGCTTGCTTACCTCGCACAAGAGAGACTTGTAGCCGGGATAGCCCGAGATGGGATCGCGGTACTCCGGGTCTATCAGCTCATTGGCGTCGGCCGAGGGGAAGCCGTGGTAGACACTCACCACTCCGGGCGGCACAAGCTCGGTCAGATTGGCCCGGACGCGGACGGCACCTCTCGTCGTGGCGAGTTGCACCCATTCATCGGCCACGACTCCACGTACACTGGCGTCCAGGGGGTTGATATCGACGGTGGGGTCGGGATGGAGCTTCCTGGCCCAGGGGACGCGATGCATTCTCGAATGCATGTGCGTGGGGATGCGTGCCCCGGTGGTAAGCACGAGCGGGTAAACCCTTGCTATGTCAGGGGTGGAGACAGGGCTTTGCTCGGGTTCCCGGTAAAGGGGAAGCGGGTCCAGGCCGGCCTCCTTCAGTACGAGGGAGGTAAATTCCATCTTGCCGGAAGGGGTAGGAAAGCCGGACTCCCTGTACTTTTCGTAAGGCGTCCCCTTGCGGTCAGCGAGGAAGAGCCCTCCCGGATGTCCTTTTATATCCGCAATACGGATGCCGGAGGGCTCGAAAATCCAGTCGAGACACGCCTCGTGCCCGCGGCTGAGCAGACTGTCCTCCGGGGTGAGCCGGCGGGCAAGATCTACGATGATATCCACATCGGAACGCGACTCGTAAAGGGGCAGAATGACGGGCTCGGTCCAGATGGCGTATCGGGAGGCGAAAATGGCAAGCTCGTTTCTTTCGAAGGAGGTGCACGCCGGAAGGACGATGTCGGCAAGGCGCGCCGAATCGGTCATGAACAGGTCAACATCCACAAAAAAGTCGAGCTGCTTCAGGCTCTCACGCATAAAGTCCGCCCCGGACCACATGCGGTAGTTGAGGCCAAAGCCTAAGACCGCCCTGATGGGATACGGTTTCTTGCTCCGGATCTGGAAAGGCAGCATCACGGCCTGGGCTTCGGTCATGAGACCGCACCATACAGGATAGCGGTCCTGGCCTAGGCGCGGCGCCATCTCCTCCCATGGCCGCGTTTGCTCGAATTCGTCTTCTCGATGTTTCAAACCGGTAGGGCGGTGATAGTAAGAGGAAGGCACCACGTGGTTGCCGCCCTTCCGGTCGAAATTGCCCGTGAGGCCGATGAGAGCGGTGATGGCCCGATGGTTCTGCACACCGTTCGTATGGTGGACGGTCACGCTCGCGCTTCCGACCATGGCCGCGGGTTTCGACGTGGCGTACAGTCTGGCCGCCTTGATGATATCCTCTGCCGGCACCCCCGTGATCCGCTCGGTCACAGCAGGGGAGAACTCACGGACGTAAGACTTATATTCCTCAAACCCCAAAGTCCAGTTTTCCACGAATTCCCGGTCATAGAGGCCATCCTCGATGATCACGCCGGCCATGCCGAGGGCAAGTGCACCCGATGTGCCGGGACGGAGCCGGAGATGGACATCCGCGCGGGCGGCCAGGGGTGTGAGCAGGGGGCCCACATCGATGAGCTTTGCGCCCCGCTCCAGGGCGTCGAAGAAATGGGCGACCTGAGGCGCCGAGGAATAGGAGGGGTTCGAGCTCCAGTTGAGGATGCACGAGGTATCCTTAAGCTCCGGTCCGCCCGCGCATCCATAGTTTAACCGGTTCGCCAGGACGGTTGCGAGAAAACAGGTGCTCGACTCCGTGCAAAAGTTCGGGGAGCCGAAGGAATGGGCCAGCCGCTTGAAAAAAGGCCTCAACCACTTGGGGTAGCCGGCAAAGAAGACGACCGACTCGGGCCCCGATTCCCCCTTGATGGCGAGCAGCCTGGAGGAGATCCTCTGAAGGGCTTCGCCCCAGGAGATGGGGGCATATGCCCCGGAGCCGCGCTCCCCGGTCCGGATGAGAGGGGTGCGCAGGCGCTCGGCATTGTAGACCCACTGCCGGCTCGCCGCGCCCTTGGCGCAGAGGACACCCTTGTTGACCGGGTTTTCCCCTGTCCCTTCGACCTTCACGATGCGGCCGTCCCGCACGTAGGCGCTGATGCCGCACTGCGCACCGCAGATGGAACAGAGGGTCTTTTTCACCTCTATGCCGCTCTCCGCCCCTGCTATCCTTGCGCGAATCAGGTCCTCTTGCGATATCCCGGACCCTTTCTCCATGGGGCAACCTCCTATGCGGGCCTGGTCTGTCCGTTTCGTCGACCTGGCACTATTGTACCAAAGCTTTGGGAAAAACGCACAAGCTTTTCGTGAGGAAGCAAGAGAGCCGATGCCGGTCGGAGCTTCAACAGTAGCCCTCTGAGTCGGTTGACGCGTCTTCCGGCTTGATCTCGAACCAGTGGACCCTCCGATCTTTCTGAAAACCCCCCTTCAGGGCCAAGCTCATCGACTTTGTGTTTGTGTCTTCGACCTGGACAAAGGGGATCCGCCCCGGATGCGCCCCCGGATGTAGCCGGGTCTCGTTACGTTTTGATATATTGAAGGCTCGGGCGCCCCAAGAAGCGGGTGATCGACGTTACTGTGGGGCAGGGGCGTATCAGCGGCGAGCAGATTCACGACTTCGATCAGGGCGGCGTCAATGGTGTTACCTACCGCCCTGATTTTTCCCTCTTCTAGTCCCGCTTGAAGCGGGTGGTATACCTAATCTCCCGCATTGAGTTTCGCAAGCAGGCGATCAGGGGTTCCCGCCGTCACGAGAGCGCCGCGACGGGCGGCCTTCATGGCCTCGATGGTTTCGTCATCGGGGACGAGAGGTTCAAAAGGCAGGGCCTTTTCCCTCGCAATGCGAACCATCATCATGCGGAAAGCGTCGGAAGCGGTAAGTCCGATGGAAGCAAGCACCGCTTCGGCTTCCTCCTTAATGCGTCCGTCAATGCGGGCACGGACAACCGAGTTTGCAGCCATACGCTATTACCCCCTGCTGAGCTACATTGCAGCCCACAAAATACCGAAAGCCAAGCGTCGGCGGGAATCGAACCCGCGTCCCAATCAGCACCATATTCAGTAATATAAAAGAGTTAGGCTTCTTAACCCCCTCCAAAAACTGTCACCAGACTGTCAACAGGATCGACAAAGGCATTGCTACTCTCTTGCCCCACGTAGCGAGAAAGCAGGGCATGAATGCATCAAAGCGTAATGCTGCACCTGCAAATTGACTTTACACCATTAAGGTGTATATATTGAGTGTAGCCGTGACCGAAAAGAGGAAGCCGACCTACGACCTCGACGCCTTCAAGACCGCGTTCTCCAACCTGGAAGAACTTGCCATTACCGGTACGGCACTGCGGAGCGCCGCAGCACTTGGCTTCGGCCGTGCAGAAATTGTGAGCACGATCCAGACGATGAAACGGGAACACTTCTACAAGTCCATGACCGCCCACTCCGACAGCCGGCTCTGGCAGGACGTGTACCACGTGCCCTCGCCGGTGGGTGTGCCATACGTGAAATTCACGGCTGACGCCATCACGGAGTTCCTGCTTCTATCCTTCAAGGAGAAAGACCATGAGTAATCCTGTATGTCCAAAGACTAGAGCGCCGATGTACCGGGACGTCAGGCCTATGACGCTTGCCTACAAGGGCGAAAGCATCACCATCGACATGCCCGGGTGGTACTGCGACTCGTCGGATGAGAGCATCCACACCGGCAAGGACGCCGTGGTTTCCGACCGCGCGTTGAACCGCCTCAAGGCCAGAAACGAGGGACTGCTTGAGCCCGAAGACATACGCCGCATCCGCAAAAAGCTCGGCCTTAACCAGACGGCGGCAGGCCAGGTGATCGGCGGCGGGCCGCGCGCGTTCCAAAAGTACGAGAGCGGCGACCTCCTGCCAAGCAGGGCGATCAGCAGCGCCCTCAGGCTGCTAGATCACGACCCGAAGGCGTTGAGGCTGCTTAAACTGCCGCAGGATAAGACCGCGGCCTGATGAGCCTGCAAGTTTCACGGTAGAGGGGACGGCGACGCCCGCTGCTTGGAACATCTTGCCCGTGCCACCCCTGAGTTCCGGTCTGATGATCACGTTCTTCCCGACAGCCGAAACTTCTATTTCCTTGAGATGATCGAGATCACGGATCAGCCTGTCCCATTCGAGCTTCCAGCCTTTTTTCGCAAGCCGGGTCTTGAGCTCTTTCATGAGGATGAGCGCCAGGAAGCTACAGAAGACATGACCTCTTATCGTCTCGGTCCTCTTGTGGAAGATAGGCCGTGTGTTGAGCACCGATTTCATCGTCCTGAACACCTGCTCCACCATCCAGAGGTTTTTGTACTGTCTTGCCACGTGCTCCGGTTTAAGCGATGTGTTCGTGGTGAGCACCCACTTGCCGTCGTAGCGCGCCTCATTGGCGACCTTATCATTGTCGATGGCAACGGCATTCTTCTCCATCCTGACGTACTTCCTATAGCCCTTGTTCCCGATGAGGCCTTTCGTCCCCTTCGTCAGGCGCTCTTCAAGCGCCGCGACTATGGCCTGCCTATCATGAGCATCCTTCTTCGCCTGGTCTTCATTGACGCAGATGATATAACGCTTCCCCCTGTGCAGGCCTTCCTTTACCTTCAGGTTCTCTTCCACTTCGTGATAGCGTCCGGCTCTGGAGATGACATCCGTCCCTATCTCCTTTTGGCTTCGCATCCTGACGCCCAGGATATAGTCGATGTGGTTTCTTTGGATCTCGGCGAGGCGGGCCTTTATGGCTTCGATGCGGGAATTCTGCACTGCTACACCAGATTGATCTGAACCCGTTTGCCCAGTGCCTTAGCCACGCGCTTGAGGGTCGAGATCTTGATGTCCTCTGCGTGGTTTTCGATCCTCGATATGGCCGTCTTCTTGGTGTGCACGCGGTCGGCGAGTTCCTCCTGTGTCAGGCCGGCAGCCTCGCGTGCCTGGCGGAGCACTTCTCCGATCTTGAATTGCTCGTATCCTTCGTCGAATCCCTCGGCGAACCCTTTGTCTGTCCTTTTCCTCTCCTCGATGTATCTGTCAAGGTCGCTCATGGATTATGCCTCCTCATAAAGTCCTTCTTGTAACTTTCGGCCCGCTCTATCTCCCCTTTCGGCGTCTTCTGGCTCTTCTTGGAGAAACCATGGGTGAGAACGACAACGCCCTTCTGAAAAAAGAAACCGAGAAAGCGATATATGTTGGACCCTAATTGCACCCGGCACTCCCATATGTTGTCCGTCCCTTCGAGTTTCTTGAGATAGGTCGAGGGGACCGCCTCCAGCTCCTGTATCAGCTTGAGGACCCAGACAACCTTTTGGCCGGTCTTGGCCGGCAGGGTGTCGAGGAACTCCTGGGTTGGGCATTTGCCGTCTTCAGTCCTGTAGAAATCGATCCTCCGCTTATCCACCAGAATAGGTTAACACGTATGTTAACGTCTTTCAAGGGGTCTGGTCCATGAGCGTTCCCTTCCGTTTGAGAGACCACATGTACGCTATTCGTAGTCCTTGGAGATAGGTTTGTGGCCACCCTTGGCATATCTACCGGCTGAGGTGTCGCGGTCCGTCTCGTGGGGGGTCTTGGAGACGATCCCCAAAACCCGCAACGGATCACGCCCGGATCGAGTCGGGCAGGAAGTACGCAAAGGTAGAGGTATCGGCGCGGAAGGCATTGCTCGAAAAGAGGATCATAAAGTTCAAAGGGCCTGGAACGGCCCTGGAACGAACAGGGAGGAGATAATGCTAATAATATCAATAGGGCGGCGTCCATCACATTAAACGCCTAACATGGCGTTATCATGGCAATTTAGAATATAGCAAAAACTGACATGCCCCAAAAACAGCCCCTAAAGATGAAATGACCTCGGGCAACATGGGCCTACTGCCCTATCCCTGAAAATTATCGCTCATCCGATTCTTGCGTACTTCCTAACCCTACAACGATAGTTACTAATCTTTGTCCTTGCACTACGATGATTATTCTGCTATTCTCTCGAAAACGATGGAGAGGAGGCAGCCTATGCTACCCGAGTGCAGATGCGAGACCGATCCATATCCGATTCCCAAGTTCGACCTCGACAGAAAGGACATCAAGGATCTCATTGAGGAGTTGAAGGGGTTCCATGAGCAGTTTCGCGACTGCTTTTCGCGTCAGGAGCCAAGGGATAACTTCTTTCAGTACATGGTGGGGCAGTTGAGTCAGGTTGAGCGGAAATCTATCGAGCCGATCGCGTTGAGCGTCAAGGATGCTAAAGTCCGGGCGATGCAGTTCTTCGTCAGCGATGTTGTCTGGGAGGACGATCATGTCATCTCCATTTATCGTAGTATGGTAGGCGAAGACATGGGAGACCCGGACGGGGCCCTTATCTTCGACGAATCTGGTTTCGTGAAGAAGGGAAACGATTCGGCCGGTGTCGCACGACAGTACTGTGGCAGCATCGGCAAAGTAGAGAACTGCCAGGTCGGCGTTTTTGCAGCATACGCATCGAGGCACGGGTATGGTCTGCTCGGCAGCAAGCTCTTTGTCCCTGAAAAATGGTTTGCCGATGAATATGCCGAAAGACGGACAAAGTGCAGGTTCGCTGAGGATCTTGAGTTCAAAACGAAACCGCAGCTTGCGGTCGATCTCCTGAAGGAGATCGTCAAGGACGGACAAATTCCGTTCCGCTTCATCGTCGCCGACAGCACCTATGGAAACAGCCCCGACTTCATTGATGCCGTGGATGGACTTTTGGGCGTTACGTACTTTGTGGCCATGCCTGACGACACGCTCTGCTGGTTGCGACGGCCGCTTGTGGTGAAAAAGGAGTACCGCTTCAAGGGAGAAATCCGCTCAAAGCTTCGTCTCAAAGACGAGAAGGACCCTGTGTCGTTCGAAACGTTTGCCAAAAGCCTCAACAACTTCTTCTGGTACCGGCGAAAGGTTTCGGAAGGAACCAAAGGGCCTATCGAATACGAGTTCACCAAGAGGCGGGTAGTTCTATCCCGGGGTGGTCTTCCGG
Organism: uncultured delta proteobacterium; assembly: GCA_963768735.1. GTDB lineage: Bacteria > Desulfobacterota > Syntrophorhabdia > Syntrophorhabdales > WCHB1-27 > BOG-1155. The sequence goes on from CAVYJH010000004.1 coordinate 358,545, forward strand.
GCAGGGAAGTGTGGCTCATTATCAGAAGGACCCTCGATGATTCCCCGACGTATTCCTATTTCATCAGCAATGCGGGCTTGAGCGCCCGCCTCAAACTATTCGTATGGCTGAGCGGCATTCGCTGGGCCATCGAGCAGTGCTTTGAGGAAACGAAGACGGAGCTTGGAATGGACCAGTACGAGGTGCGCAAATTCCCCGGCTGGGTCCATCATATGATGACCTGCATGCTGGCCCATTTCTTCCTCTGGCACCTCAAGCTCAGGTTGGGGAAAAAAAGCGCCAGCCATTACTCTGTCGCAGCTTAGGATTTTGTTGAAGGTGGTTCTGCCCATGCGGCGTTATGACGCTACAGCCTGTATCGCCCTGATAGCCTGGATACAGAAGAGGAACCATATGGCTTACCTATCACATAGGAAACGGAAACTGGCTCATGCATAACAAATATCGTTGTAGGGTTACTCTATGTTTCAGGTGGCTTATCAAGAACCGCGACCGTAGTATCGCAGGGTTCCAGGATAGTCTATTCAAGGAACTGTTTGGAATGGGTGCGGAGAATAGCAAGGCAGAAGACGGTAAGGCACCGAAAATCTATTGACAATAGCAAAACATATGTATAATAAATACAGTAATGTACTCATGGAGGGAAGGGACATGAATTTCAATAGTAAAGCCGTGTCCAAGATCACCGATCTGACGCAAAGAAGGCTCGATTACTGGGATTCGAGCAATTTCATAAAACCTTCGATAAGCGAGGCCGCAGGGAAGGGGTCGGTAAGGCTCTATTCCTTCAATGACCTGGTTCAGATCAAGGTGGCAAAAACCTTACTGGACAGCGGGCTCACCCTTCAGAAGATCAGGAAAGCCGTAACCTATTTGAAGAAACACATAACGGAAGCAGAGAAACCCCTTGCGGAGCTTCGCTTTCTCACGGACGGCAAAACGATATTCGTCATCACCGGGGACGACAAGCAGATCATAGATACCCTGAAACAAGGGCAACTGGTCTTCTCTATCGCTTTGGGAGACCTGATCGAAAAGCTCCGGGGAGAAGTGGTTGACCTGGAGAAGGAAAGAAAGTATACCGTGACGGTCAAGGGGAAGAAGTATCGAGTGATTTTACGCGCGGATATGGAAGACGGGGGCTACTGGGGAGAATGTCCCGATCTGCCCGGATGCGCGTCTCAGGGAGAAACGATAGAAGAGACGCTTGATATGATGAAGGACGCGATTAGCGGACACCTTGAAATTGTAGAGGAAGACCGGCAAGACGAAAAATCCAAACGGGCTTCATGAGCGGGATTCACAACCTGGGACCCGTTGGGGTGATAAGGGCCTTCGAGCGGGCGGGATGGAAGGTAAGAGGGCAGAAGGGCAGCCACGTAAAGCTGACGAAGGAAGGCAACCCGAATATCCTTTCCATTCCCTTTCACAAAGGCAATACCGTGAAGCAAGGCTTACTGCGGGACCAGATCGCGAAAGCGGGCATGACGGTCGAGGAATTCCTGAAGCTTTGCAAATAGACCGGTACCAGTGAAGCCGTGTCGCTCATTGAATGCAGCCCCCTTAATTTGTCTCCGTTTTTTGCCCCGACCCCGCTGTTAATGACCGGCCTATTCCACCTCTCGTTTTCCCTTCCCGTGCAATGGCAATACCTGTGCGCCTTTTTTCAGCCCGTCCAGGTAGTCGGCCCACGTCTGCATCATCTCTCGCCGGCCTTCGAGGTGCGCCGTCCGATTGTACGCCCGCCCGTTCGGGTCTCTCACCGCGTGGGCAAGCTGATGCTCGATGTAGTCCGGCCTCACCTGTAGCACCTCGTCAAGGATGGTCCGGGCCATTGCTCTGAATCCATGGCCGGTCATGGTCTCTTTGTCGTATCCCATGCGTCGTAGCGCCGCGTTCACGGTATTGTTGCTCATCGGCCGAGCGAAGGACCGGCCCGAAGGGAAGACGTATCTGCTCGCCCCGGTAAGCTGCTTCAATTCCGTCAGATATCGCCACGGCCTGAGCGCAGAGCGGCACGATATGCGGTTGTTTCATCTTCATCTTGTGTGCCGGTATATTCCAGACCCTTTCATCAAGGTCGATCTCCGCCCATTCTGCCTGCCTAAGTTCTCCGGGTCGCACGAAGAACATGGGGGCAAGCCGTAAGGCGCATTTGACCACAAATCCGCCCTGGTAGCCGTCTATGGCCCTTAAGAGGGGGGCAACCTCTTTCGGGTCCGTGATAGCGGCGTGGTGATGCTCTCCCGGTTGGGGCAATGCCCCTCTCAGGTCGCCGGAGCAATCGCGTTCCGCCCGGCCCGTGGCGACGGCGTACCGGAGCACCTGCCCGGCTATGGTCCTAATCCGGTGCGCGGTTTCCAGAGCGCCCCGGCTTTCTATCCGGCGAAGGACCGCCAAAAGCTCAGGCGCCTTGATCTCCTTGATCGGGCGCGCTCCTATCCAGGGGAAGATGTCACGCTCCATCCGGGCCATCATGGTTGTCGCATGGATCGTGCTCCATGTGGGGGTGAATTTCATATGCCACTCGCGGGCGATCACCTCGAAAGTCTCGGCCTCGGTGGTCTCCGCCTGCTTCATGGCCTTGCGGGCAACGCTCGGGTCAATGCCGTGTGCGATCTGCTTCCGGGCTTCCTCACGCTTCTCGCGCGCTTCGGCAAGGGAGATTTCTGGGTAGGGGCCAAAGCTGATCCTCTTGTCCTTCTCACCGAAGCGGTATTTGAAATGCCAGTATTTACCGCCCGAAGGAGTCACGAGAAGAAAAAGGCCGCCGCCGTCGAAGAGCCGATATTCATTCTCTTGAGGCTTGGCAGTCCGCACCTTGGTATCCGATAGCTGAATGACCGCTCTGGGCATGGGTCTTTCTCCTTTTTAGGGACATATACTTTCGCTTAGGGACACATTCGGTCAAAATATGTCCCTAAAAGTTCCGGATTCCGATAGATAGTATCGCACGTCCTCGGACTAATGACAACAAAAAACCCGCTATTTCTAACGGGTTTCGTGCTTCGTCGGATTGTATCGGATTATCAAATGGTGGAGGCGGCGGGAATCGAACCCGCGTCCAGAGAACAAGAACCTAAGGAGCCTACATGCGTAGTCAGTGTATTAAGTCTCGGAATCGAGGACACCCACTGACCGGTTTCCTTTCATCCCAGCCTGCTAAGTTTCGCCTTTCCCCACAGGTATCGAGAGAAGGCTATCCCACTTGCATTACACCCGGTTGAACTTGAAGCGGGAGGAAAGTCCAGCGGATGTGGCCGCCTTACGCGGCCAGTGCGTAGTCTGTTTCTGCGTTTGTGTTTAGTTTCTACCTGATTGCGGGCAGATAGAACCCCGGCACGCCTCCTTGACCCTTCTTTCCCTGTCGAGACCATTCGCCCCCATTATTTATCTCAATCGTCCTTCGCGCTCATTGATGCGCTTCTCGTCCTTGGCCTTGATGTCATGGCGCTTATCAACGGAAGTCTTCCCTTTTGCCAGGCCGATCTCCAGCTTCACTTTGTTCCTGTCATTAAAGTACATGCTCAGCGGAATGAGCGTATAACCCCTTTCCTTCACCTTCCCGTAGAGCCGTTTCAGCTCGAAGCGGTGCATAAGGAGCTTCCTGTCGCGCTTCGGCTCATGGTTGGAGATATTCCCGCACGAATACGGGCTGATATGCGCGTTCACCAGGAACAGCTCATCGTTCTTCACTTTGGCGAAGCTGTCGTTAAGGTTCGCCTTGCCCTCCCTGAGCGCCTTTACCTCGGTCCCCACAAGTGCGACGCCCACCTCGTACTTCTCTTCTATCGAGAAGTTGTGATAGGCTTTTCTGTTGGTACTCACTATCTTCACGCTTATTATTATAGCATATTTCGCGGTCGCGGTGGGGAGAAGCGCCTTCAGGCCGCGTCGATGACCGGGGTCGGGGCGCCTTAGGCTTCGAACACGGGGATCTCCATGACCATCCGCGTCCCCCTGGGCACATTATCTTCCGCGTTGATCCTGCCCCCAAGCTCCAGGATGATCGAATTGACGATGGCGAGGCCGAGGCCCATGCCGTCCCGGTTCTTCGTGAAATACGGGTCGAATACCCGGGACTTATCCTCATCCCTTATGCCGCAGCCCGTATCCGCCAGCTCGATCCGCACGGTGCCCCTGCCTTTATCGCACTGCGTACGGACGCTGATCGTCCCCGGCCCGGAGTCTATGGCCTTTATGGAGTTCGTGATCAGGTTGATCAACGCCCTCTTCATCTTGTCTCTGTCCATCCTGAAGGGGGGTACCTTTTCCCCCTGAAACCGAAAGGAGATAGCCGGGTAAAGGTTCCTGTAAATAGCGACCGTCTCCTCGATGATGGCGTTCACATCCTCGAGCGTCTGCGGAGACGACGACGTATGGGTAAACTTCGTCAGCTCGTTTACCATGGCGGTAATGTCATTGGAGGAGCTCAGGATGACCGACGTTGTTTCGTCAAGCACCTCTTTCTCCTTCCCCTCGACCTTCGGCAGCAGGCGTCTTCGGAGCCTTTCCGCCGACAGCTTTATGGGCGTAAGGGGGTTCTTTATCTCATGGGTGAGTCTTTTGGCGATCTCGCGCCAGGTGGCCAGCTTTTCGACCCTCACAATGTGTGTAATATCATCGAAGGTCACGATATACCCTTCGGGCTTGCCGGTATCGGAGCGCAGCGTGGTGAGGGAGACGCGCAGGAATAACGTGTCATTCTGCAGGGACAAGGTGGTCTCTTTGGCATAGCCCTCGCGTCCCTCCCTCATGCCCTTGAGGAAGGGCTTGATGATTGCCCTGAAATCCCCTCCCGCGAAACGCCACAAGGGGATGCCCGTCCAGTCGTCGGTCTTCGCCTTCAGGATATCCTTTGCGGCCCGGTTCACGAGGAGCATGCGTCCTTTGACGTCGGTGCTGATGATGCCGGTCGCCACATTGTCGAGGATGACCTCCATATATTTTCTTTTCTCCTCGATCTCGTCCTTCGCGATCTTCAGCTCCCTTGCCATCCTGTTAAACGCGCTCACGAGCGTCCCGATCTCGTCTTTGCCCCGCTCCTCCAGGCTTATATCGAACCTGCCCTGCGCGATGATCGCCGCACCCTCTTTTACCCTCTCCAGGGGGACGGTAATCGACGCGGCCATCTTGACCCCTATCCAGATAGACAGGAAAATGCTGAGGATAGTGATGAGAAAGAGGGGGATCACAAAGCTGTACTTCACTATTTTCTTGAAGGGCCTGGCGTCCTTGAACTCCCGGTAGGCAGACGATATCTGCTTCATGCTCTGCGCACCGTGGACCCTGATCTTTTCACCGAGGAAGAGCAGCGCCCTCGGTTGGCCCGCATCATCGGTTACCGGGGTGAGAAAGAGGAGCAGCTCTCCATCTTTGAGCGGGACGATCTGTCTCGCGTCCCGATGTCTCCTGAACGTCTTCGTTCGCTCTACGAGGAGGCGCGTCATCTGCTCGTCCAGGGCATTATAGCTCTTGATCGGCTGGCCGGTGAGGTCGAGGATCGCGAGGTAGCCGAGAAAATTCGATTTTCCCTCTTTTTTTATGAATGCCGACAGTGCCTTATCGTTGTCCAGGATCGCATTCTCCCTGATCGTCTGGGCGAGCACCTTTCCCATCTTCTCGTAGCGGCCGAAGAGGTCTTCGTAGTAGAATTGCGAGAGGTCGCGGGCATTTTCGACCGTATTTTCCACCTTCTGACTGAACCATTTGTCCATGCTCGTGTAGAAGAACCATGTGGTCAGGAAAAAGAGCATGAAAGAGGAGATGATGGAGACGGAGAAGACGGTCACGGTGAGCCTCGTCTTGAGCCCGGAGCCCCAGATGCCCCTCTTTCTTTCGACATACGTCTTTAAGAGAATACGGCTGGCAGTGAAAATGAGGAGCATGATCAGGAGGAAGTTGACGTTGAGTATGGCGATAAGGCCCTTATTGTCGAGAACGGGCATGAATTTCTGGAAGAACGGGAGGTTGGTCTCCAGGTACACGAGGAAGGCGCAGACCGCCAGGATCGACAGCACGTAATAAAGATTGATCCGATGTTTCTTCACAAAACCGCCATTATCGGTGGCTGAGGCGCCCTCTCTTGCCTGTCTTTCGGACTCTGAAGCCTCTGCCATTACGCAATCCCCCTGTTTCGTCGACGCGCCATCGCCTATCCCTTTATGAGCACGAAGTTTATCTGCCTGCCCTGCTGTCCGTCCCGCCTGGCCGAGAAAAAGAGCGCCCCTCCGCACGAGGTGCAGAGGTTCACATCATGAATGTCATGGACCCCTTCGGCCACAAGGATCCGGCGGTTCGCTTTCTTCAGATCGAGAAACGTGAGACGGCCCCTTCGCTCGAACACCTCGTCGTCGATTCCCGCGGCCTTGAAGGCAGCCCGGACGTCTTCTCCCACGTTATAGCAACACGGGCCGATGCCGGGCCCGATGAGCGCGCATATTGAGGCGGCCGGAACGCCCAGGTCGACCATGGCAGCCACGGCCTTACCTGCGATCAGGAGCGCCGTCCCCCGCCAGCCCGCATGCACGATAGCGCAGACAGGGTAGCCGGGTGCGCAGAGGATGACGGGCAGGCAATCGGCTGTTTTAATCACCCCGATCACGCCCGGCTCGACCAGGACCAGGCCGTCGCCTGTCCGGGGGCGCTCGCCCCCGGTGATTACATGCACGGCGTCACCGTGCTCCTGGTCGAGAATAATCATCTCTTTCGCGGAAAAGGCCGCCATAAAAGCCGCTCTCCGGCCGGAGTCGCGGAGGATCGCGTCCGACGTACGCGTCATGAACCCGTGAACAATGCCCGCGTTTTCGCGCCCCGGAACGTGGTAGTAAGACCAGCCGCCTGTCGTCGTCAGCTCAAAGGGCATGTTCCCTCACAAATCTCTCCATGTCGTCGGCCACGGCCGCCTCCACGCGCAGCCTGACCCCTGTCTCGGGGTGATCGAAGACGATCCGGTACGCGTGAAGGAGGGGCCTGTCCGCGAGCGTCCTTGTCCGCTTTCCGTAAAGCTCGTCGCCCACTATCGGATGGCCGGCATGGCTCATGTGCACGCGTATCTGGTGGGTCCTGCCCGTCTTAGGATAGACCTCGACATACGTGAACCCTTCCAGTCGCTTCAGCACCTTGAATCGGGAGAATGAGTATCTCCCGCCCTTTGCAACCAGGTCCATCCGCTTTCTGTCCTTCGGGTGTCTGCCGATCAGGCCCTCCACGACACCTTCGTCGCTCCGCACGACCCCTTCAACGACCGCCCGGTACACCTTTTCCACGCTCCGCTCATGAAATTGACGGGAGAGGGCCTCCTGGGTCTTCCGGTCCTTTGCGACAATGATGACCCCTGTCGTCCCCTTGTCCAACCTATGCACGATACCCGGTCTTTCGTCGGCGCTTTGAAACGGTTGGGGGGACACTCCTCTCGCCTTTTGTCTTTCGGAGGGGTGTCCCCCCTCCAGACTTGTCGAGGGGTGTCCCCCCTCCAGATAATTCAGGACGGCGTTGACGAGCGTACCTTTGCGATGACCGGCTGAAGGGTGGACTACCATGTCCTTGGGCTTGTCGATCACCAGCAGGAACGCATCCTCGTAGAGGACCCTGATCGGGATGTCCTCAGGCGCAAGCAGGGTCGGCTCTTCCTTCGGGACCTCGCCCTCGATCTCGATGTCCTTCCGCACCTTGAAGGAGGATTTCGGCACCCTTTCCTCCACGCGGATATGGCCCTCATCGATCAATCTCTTGATCTGCGACCTCGGCAGAGACAGCTTATCTGCGAGATATACGTCAATCCTCACGTTGTCGATGTCGGCGCGGAGGCGGAACTTATCGTCCATCCCTGAGGGCTGTCTGTATGGCGAAGGCCAGGTAAGGTTCATCCTCTTGCTGCACGGTCCGCATATCGATGAGAAAACGGCCTTTCTCTATTCTTCCGATAACAGGGGTATCGAGGCCCCTCATCCGCTGTTCGAGCGTCTCCACGGAGACGGTCGATGGCTGCAGAGAGAGGCCGTAGGAGGGTATGGAGATGTCGGGGAGGCTCCCTCCACCCACCTCCGCGTATAATGGCACTACCTCGACGAAGAGAGGGGGCGCGCCTTTCCGCACCATGCGGGCAACGCGTCCGGCCCTCGTCCTTACCACGCGCGGGTCCTGATGGAGCATGCGGAGGACGGGAATTTCCTGCCGGGCCTTGTCCTTGTCCAGGTAGAGCAGGAGGGTAGCCTCGAGGGCCGATAGGGTAAATTTGTCGGGCCTGAGCGCCCTCGTCAGGGGGTTTTTCTTCATGGCATCGATGAGATGTGCCCTGCCGAGAACGATGCCGGCCTGGGGACCCCCGAGAAGCTTGTCTCCGCTGAATGAGAGGACATCGCAGATGCCTGCCTCCACCAGTACCGAAGGCTCTCCGAGATTGGCGTCGCCGCCGAGGTCGGACAACAGGCCGCTCCCCGTATCGAAGTAGAAAGGGATGTGGTGGCCGGCCGCAACAGCCGCAAGCTCGGTGCTCGTGGCCTCGTGCACAAATCCCCTGATCCTGTAGTTGCTCGTATGGGCCTTCATGATGAGGGCCGTCCTCTCGTTGACGCCCCTCTCGTAGTCTTCCTTGAATGTCCTGTTGGTCGTGCCCACTTCCCGTAGCGTGGCTCCGCTCTTTGCCATGATCTCGGGGATGCGGAAAGAGCCGCCTACCTCTATCATCTCCCCTCGGCCGATGATGACTTCCCTGCCTTCGGCGAGGGTATTGAGGCTGAGGAGCACCGCGGCGGCATTGTTGTTGACCACCAGGGCGGCTTCCGCCCCCGTCAGCCTCTTTAGAAGGGCAAGACAATGCTCGTGGCGGTCGCCTCTCTTGCCTTCGGCAAGAGCGTATTCGAGGTTCGAATAGCCGGAAGCAACGGCGAGGAGCCGCTCGACAGCGGCGCGTGCCAGGGGCGCCCTGCCGAGGTTTGTGTGGATGATGACGCCCGTACCGTTGATGACCTTCTTCAAGGCAGGCCGCAGGGATTGTTCGGTCCGCCTTTTCGTCTCCTCGATGAGGGCTTCCACCGGCAGCACGTCGTGTGCCTTGCCCGCCTTTATGGCGGCTCGCAGCTCGTTCAGCACGTCCCGCAAGTGGCCTTTCGCGCACTCTGCAGGGTAGGGCGCCAAGGTCCGCCAGCGCGCATCCCTGAGGATATCGTCGACCTTGGGTATGGTGCGGAGGAGGTTATTCATCGCCCGGTAAGCGTCCTAATAATATTGAAGAAATTCATCCGAAATATGCCCGTCGGCCACTCAAGCTCCTTCTTTTCGCCTATGGTGCTCACATTCTTCTCCATATCGATGCGCAGGCTCCTCAATCCTCCGCTTCCTGTCTGCCGGATCCATCTCCATGGCGCGGTCGATTGCCCCGACCGTGTCAAGGGAAAAGACTATCTTCTTCTCCAGCTCCCGGTAGACGTCCTTCGAAATCAGACCATGGGCCGCCTTCACCTTATTGAGGGCAAGGGCGCCATGATAGGTGCTGTCAACGATCTCATCGCGGCTCATCCACTTCGTCTCGTAGTTGAGGAAATATTTCCATCCCGGCTGTTGCATGGCCAGCCTGTGTGACTCGGCATCCCTGAAGAAGAGCGTGTAGCCGTGCTCTTCGGGCGACTCGAACACCATGCTGCCGGGGTCGACAAAAGGGGCGAGGGGTGAGATGAAAGGCGTCGTCACTCCGGATTTTCCGAGGCGCCGGAGAAGCCCGTCGCAATAGTCCGCCGTCTTCATTACCGACCCGTAGTCCTGGTAGGGCAGTCCTGTCATGAAAAAAAGGTCGATCCGTTTGCACCCGTAGTGCAGCAGGGTCTCGATGAGGCTCTCCATGCTCTTATTTGAATAAGGCCTCCCGAAGGCCTCCCTCACCTTCTCGTCATGGGATTCGGGGGAAAGCTCCACATTGAAGTGCTCCGCGGCATCGCGTATCATCTTCACGTGGCCGGGGTCCGGGGGTCTGAAAAACTCAAAGACGAGGCTGTTCCTTATCCGCTCTTTCTTCAGCAGGAACAACAGCTTCTCACCGTACTCTGGCCCGTTCTGGAAAATGTCGCCTATGAGGAAGATGGGGCCTTTGAGATGAAGGGCCACCTCCCTGATCTCCTTTACGAGGAGCATCCGGTGATTTAAAAGCCGGCCCTTTCCTGCCCATCATGTGTTTGAACGCAAAGCGAGAGCCTCCGCAGGTCTTACAGTTATACGTGCAGCCCCTGCACGTGAAGACCGCGGTGATGGGATATTTGGGCCAGTTGACGAAAGGGACGTAGCCGGCAAAGTCCCTGTACCTCGCTACCTTCCTGATGATATGCCGGTAATCGGTGCGGCTGTAGTCGAGGTCCTCGGGCACGAACGTCAGGGGATTGACCACTACCGTGCCCTTGTCCCTGAAAGAAAGATTCGGGACCTCGTGGGGCGTCCCGTTCCCTCGGATCGTCTCTATAAGAAGCCGCAGGGGTTCCTCGGTCGAATCGCCCCGCACCACAAAATCGATGGAGCCGTAGCGCTCCAGCAGCTCCTCATGGAAATAGGTGGATGAGAAGCCGCCAAAGATTACGGGCGTGTCCGGGTGGTGCTTCTTTACCAGCTCGGAGACGGCTATCGCCCCTTGGATATGGGGCATCCAGTGGAGGTCGATGCCGAAAGCCCTTGCCTTTATGCGCCTTATCTCATCTTCAGGATCGTATTTCCTGTTCTTGAGCATCTTGTACGCAAGGTTGACGATCCTTACCTTGAGGCCGGAGCGCCCCAGATATTCGGAGAGGCTCGCGAACCCGATAGGGTACATCTCGAAGATCGGTGTGGAAGGGATGACGTCGCTTATGGGCCCGTGCAACACCGAAACTTTGCGGAAATCATAGACGCTGGGTGGGTGGAGCAAGACGAGGTCCAGCATCGTTACTTGTACCATATTGGGCGGGCATAATCAATGAGGGTGGGCGGCCGGGTAAATTTCGCGTCCACCCTCCCCACGGCCGGGCGGGTTCCCGGCCTGTCTCGTCAGGGCCGCGCATCCTCACTTGCCACCCAGCCAAAGCAATATGGGGGCTGGGCACCCGGCCTATGTATGCTCCGGTGCGCAACCCCGACGATCACGGCGAAATTCATCGAAATTTCCTCAGTGCGTTTGGAGTCGTCTTTAGTCTGCTTCATTACAGAGAAGAAGGCCCTTTCATTCGGATGTCCCCCGAGGTCTATCGTCCGGTCATATAGGTCCTTGGCGATGCCAGATAGTCTGGCGTCCTCGGATTGCACTGCTTTGAAGAGATTGGCTATCGTAAACTCTTTCTTCATAGCCTGTTTACTTTCTTCGTCATCATGTCGTCTAAGCCATGTCTCTTGACTGGCCGGGCTCCTACTCAAGTATAACCCGTAGAGGGCATTTTCAATGCAACCACGCAAAACCATATATGACTCCGGAATCTGACCACTCAGTGCAAGCCGAACGCCTCCCAAAAATGCGGAATGAGCGCGAAACAAAAAGAAGGAGGCGAACCAATCGGGAGTCCTGTCGAGATTATGCGCGATATTGTCAAAGACAAGATGAACATCATTCAAAAGAGTGTACGAAGCCTTCAGATTCTGGAAGCTGGCAAAAGTGTTGTGCCAAGCGTTTTCGATGAATTGAGACAGCGAATCCTGCCCCCATCCGGGGGGAATCTTCCTCTCGTTCTTGTTTGGGTGATTCATGTCTATCAAGGCCGCAACGTCTCCACCGCCTACGACCACAAAATGAAATTACCCTATAGACTCAAACCTGAATTTGCTGGCCTCCAAGTACTCTATGTTCTCTTCCATGGCAATCCAGCGTCTATACGCTTTCTCCGCAACCATCCCAAGGGTATTGGAGCCAGCAAACGGGTCAAGAACGATATCGAATTCATCGGTCAGCATCTTAAGAAAGAATTCAGGCAGCGCAGCAGGGAATCGGGCTGGATGGATTCTCATCTCCGATTCTTTGCATCTTTGAGTATACGAGTCGTTTGCTGCGTTATTCCCGAATTTAAGCATATCGAGAGGCAATTCGTCTTCTATGACGTTGGGCGGGATAGCTCCGCCTGCGTCTACCCTGTTGAAAGAGCTTTTGATGTTATGACCTGAAGGTCGAACAGTTGCTCGTATTCCCCGCTTATTCAGCCGAATCATATCTTCACTATACTTTCTCAAAACCTTCCTGTTATTGGCCTTGGGGTAAGGAGTTTTGGAGAACCACCAAACATACTCGACGCTATCCTTGACGCGAATCCGCCTCACCGTTACCCATTCGGCGGGCATTGGCATTTTTGCCGGGTTATACCAGAAGCATTCCTGGGCAAGATGGAACCCGACTTCTTCCACCAGGGCAACCAAAAGCTTAAAATGGTAAATGCTTCTGGTTGGAAGGCCCTTGTTATAGCTTCCCCCGATATTCAGGACGAAGGAGCCATCTTCCGGCAAAATTCTCAAAATCTCTTTCGCAAATGGGATAAACCATGCCACATAGTCGGCTTTGCTGACGTTCCCGTATTCCTTCTTGAAATGCAGGGCATAAGGGGGAGACGTGATCACGGCATTTATGACGCCGTCCGGAATTGTCTTGAGCATTTCCAGCGAATCGCCCAGGTAGGCGGCCCCGAAGTCCGTTGAATAGAATGGTCGCATATCATGCATAAGGGACGAGGCAGGCCTAAGCTGTTTTGCGGCCTGGCTGAAAATAGTTGGTTGCATAAATTTCTCCATCAATTTAAAATAGCACAGAATTGCTCTAGATGGAATTTAACATAATAGGTTCACAATGTCAACCCATTATTCGCAAGTAGATTTGTCTCAGTGGGTTTCCCAGGCAGAAGCAGCCCGGCTTCGCGGGGTCACGAGGCAAGCCATAGCCAAACTTGTTCGCAAGAAAAAACTTAGCACCCTGGAGGTGGGCGGATACGTGCTGGTGAACCGTCAAGAAGTACTGGAATACGCGGGTGAAGGCGCGGGTAGGCCCAAAAAGGATGAACCTACAAGAGATAAAGCGGCTAATTGATGAATGCAGCGAAGAACAATGCAAGGATGTTCTACTCTACATTAGGCAGCGTGTAGATATCCATCCCCTGGAAAAGCGGCTTAATTGTTCGGCTGAGATTATCCTTGAGTCGATAGCTCGGGCGGCCGACATAACGCTTAGAGGGATACGCGGCATTATCACTGAGGTGGCATTCAAACACGGGATTCTTGACAAGTTGACGACATGGAGAGATATCACGCCGGTTGGCGAACTGCCGTACGACTTCCTTCTCACTGATGGCTCTCGCCGGGTTAACATTCAGGTCAAAATGCAGCGGAAAGAAAAACAAGTTCCCTTTCTGAAAAAGGGGAAGTGGATAGTGGAGACCCAAAGGACTCGCACCGGCATGAAGGGCGGCAAACTGACAAGGCCGTACAAATTCGGAGAGTTTGATATTCTGGCGGTCTCCCTGCAACCTTCAACGAACAGTTGGAATGATTTTATGTATACGGTGGGAAGCTGGCTGATACCCCGACCGACAGACAGCGGACTCGTACGAGTGCTACAACCCGTTTCCATGACCCCCGACGAGGATTGGACCGACGATTTAGAAACGTGCATAGACTGGCATTTCAGTGGAAGCAGAAAAACGATAAAGGAGGGCTTGGAACCCTAGCAAAGGTGAGAAGAGGAACGTTCCGTCTGTTCGTGGTCAAACACAAATATCGAGTGCCGGGTGGAAGAGAGTATACCCTTTGGCCCGTGCCGTAGATCTCTTTCAGGAAGAAGTGCCCGACGGGTCGCGGTTGGCGGCGCCTGCGAAGGCGTGGCTGTTTCATTTTTTCAAAAACCGGAAAAGGTGTTCTTTGTCACTCCTGCTTGTCGCTTTGCCGGGGAAACCAGAATGGGGGATAATTTGTATAGCTGATCGCCGGTTCTGTCAGGAAAAGGCGCTCCGCAAGGGGGAAGCCGACTGACCCCATGAGCCCTTTAAAGAGCTATCTCGAACAAAATCTTGTCATAATTTACGAGAGGGGTGGTCTTCTGTATCGCCTCCTTTGTCTGATGGAGTTCAATAAGCCCCAATGCAGCCAGATGACGGACGTCGTCGGAAACGTTTTTCAGGTTTCTATGGAGAAGCTTCGCGAGCCCATAAAAGGGCCGGTCGCGGGCCTTCCCAATTCATCCGGAATTAACCGCAATGGTCGTAAATGCTTAACACATGCGTGGTTATTCTACGGTGAGGCCGTGATGCAGAACGAGTTATTCATTCTAATCCTGGGCACGTGCATGTTTCTATTCCTCGGCTGGGGTTTCCGGTCCCTGACCGGGGAAGGGTGGCAGATCGCGGCCGCCGCGCCAAAATTCAGGGTTGCGGCCAACGTATGGAGCGGGACGAACTATACCTACTACGGGGTTTTCCAGACCTTGGCATTCGTAGTAAGCGCAGCCCTCCTGCGCGTCATGGTGAGCGCCCTCGACGCGCCGTTCTTTCCACTGGCATCGCTCATCCTTATCGGCTCTCTGGCCGTGTTGTGCTTTTCGGCCGCGACCATAACGGCGCAATTAGTAGAAAAGAAGAAACACACCCTGACCGTAGGCGGCGCCTTCTTTATAGGGCTGCTGGTTGCGCCATGGCTCATTGCGGCTGTCAACAGGATCACGACAACCGCAGGAAACCCTCCCATCCCCAGTATGCCCCTTCTTGCCGCCGGCGTGGTGGCCTATGCCATCGGCAAGGGTCTGGGAAGGCTCGCCTGCATCAGTTTCGGCTGCTGCTATGGGAAACCACTCTCCTCGCTCCACCCCCTCCTTCAAAGGCTGTTCCGCCGGCACAATTTTGTGTTTCACGGAAAGACGAAGAAAATTGCTTATGAGGCCGGACTTGACAGGACACAGGTGGTTCCCATCCAGGCGATGACGTCGATTTTTCTCGTGCTTACCGGGCTTGGAGGCATCTACCTGTTCCTCAATTCATTTTATTCTTCGGCTTTTCTCCTTGCAGTAATCTCGACCCAGACCTGGCGATACGTATCCGAAATGTTCCGGGCGGATTACCGGGGGGCCGGCAGGATATCCGCATATCAGGTAATGTCCCTGATCGCCATCGCCTATGCCTTTGCGCTGTGGGCGGTCCTTCCGAATGATGCGGCAATAACGAGCCACATCGTCGTCGGGGTGCGGCGTTTGTGGGACCCCGGCACCATTCTCACGCTCCAGGTGATCGGGGTTGCCGTGTTTTTCTATACCGGCCGAAGCAAGGTCACGGAAGCCAGCCTTAGCTTCCACGTGAGACAAGACAGGGTATAAGTGATTCCGATTGAACACCATCTCTTTTCCGGCGCCGCCTATCTGGTCCTCTTTTCCGGCACTGTGCTCGAAGGTGAAACCGTACTCGTCTCGGCGGGCTTCGCTGCCCAACAGGGCTGCCTGAGCCTGCTGATGGTGGTGTTTTCGGCCTGGCTCGGGGCAATATCGGGAGATCACTTTTTCTTTATCCTCGGCCGGTACAGAGGCAGATCGATATTCGAGGCGGAATCGCACATGCCCGGACGGCTCGAAAAGGTACGTGCCTTACTCGAACGATACCGATCGGCCGTGATCATCAGTTTTCGTTTTGTCTACGGTTTTCGCATGGTCGCGCCCTTTGCCATTGGCGCCGCAGGGGTGCCGTTAGGGAGATTCGCCACGCTCAATGCGGTCTCGGGCTTGGCCTGGGCTTTTCTATACGGGCTTGCGGGCTACTTTTTCGGCGCCACCCTCGACGTGGTTGTGCGTGACTCTCACACCCGGCTCGCCGCGGGGGCAGGCATACTCGGGCTTATAGCCCTGACCGTAGCGATCTCCATGATAAGGAAAAGGTGGAAAGAGAAGTCGGGGACGGTTGCCCTATGACGGCTCCCGACGTTTCCGGTTTCGCGGCACCAGGAATTAACGCGATCTTCATGCGCGGCATATACCATCTTAACATAGAGGACTTATGATAGGAACGGCGAGGTAAAAAAAAGGTAAAGGAGGTTTCATGGCGGTATTGCCTTTGTTTCCACACAAAAGAGCCATCGCCCGGGGTCGGGGGAAGGCATTTTGCATCCCTTGCGCGGTCAAGAACGATGAGTTCAAGGAAAGAGCGCCGGCTTCACCCCACACGCCCCTTGACGTAGACGACGGCCACCGGGCCTGGATAGACGGCAGGGGTTACGAGATCTTTCATCACCCTGCCGCAAAAGTACTCTGCATGCGCTGCGGTAAAGAAGTACACGTTGCCTACATTCCCGAGGAAGAACGCATCGCCTAGCGACAAGCTTCAGGGGCGGAATGAGCCTTACGGAGAAAGCGGCCTCACCGCCACGGCGACCCGGCTCACTCCTGCTTGTCTCACCGCGTCCATGAGGTCGATCACGCGGCCGTGCTCCACGGCCCGGTCGGCGTTGATCACCACCGAGACCTGCGCACCGGCCCTCATTTGAGGGGCGAGGCGCAGGGCCGCCTCGGCGGGGGAGACAAGCTCGACTTTATCGAAAAAAAGCTTGCCCTCTTTTGTGAGCGTGAGCGTCACCACCTGTTTGATCTCATCGCGGGCGCTCGCCGCGTGGGGGAGATTTACGGGTATCCCCCGTTGAACTGTCATGGAGAGGGTCGCCACCATGAAGAAGACAAGGAGGAAAAACATGGTGTCGATCATGGGGATGATCTCGATGCGCGCCTTCTTCCGATATTTTCTCGGGAGTTTCATCGTCATGCCTTTGCGGAGAGTGCCAGCTCAAGCCGGGTCGCATAGGCCTCTATGGCCTCCGCCTCCCGTTCGATGCGCGCGAGGAAATAGTTGTAGGGGATGAGGGTGATAACCGCTACGGTGATGCCGGCGGCAGTGCAGATGAGCGCCTCCGCCACCCCTCCCGTTACCGCGTGGGGCTGGCCGAGACCGGACGCTGCCATGATGTTGAAGGAGTTCATCATGCCGATGATAGTGCCGAGAAGCCCCAGGAGCGGCGCAAGGGTGATGATGGTGTCGAGGGCAGGGAGACCGCGTCGCATGAGGGAAAGCTCGGACACGCCGGCAGACTCCATGGCCCCCGAGGGTTCGGGGGCGTGGGTGAGGCCTGAGCGCAAAACCCGCATGACCGGTAGCACTGCCTCATCGGCGATGGCGAGTGCCTCATCGGCCCGTTGTTTACGAACGAGGGCAAGCACCTCTTCGGCGCGGTGCTCTCCCCTGACGCGGCGGAAGAAGAAAAACCTTTCGATGATGATCGTCACCGATACCAGCGAGCAGGCCGCAATGGGGAGCATCATCCACCCGCCTTTCAAAAGTGCATGAAACATTCTGTTGCCTCCTTAAGCGCTTCTCATCGAAGCAAAACCTTATCCTCACGTCGTGAAAGCCCGCCACGGTGTTCTTTTTCCTTCGGACGCCCCTCATCCGAAGAGGATCTTATGATGGTCCGGCGAATGGTGCGGCCGGCCCTCGGCGCTGCGCGGCCGGGCCGTTGAAGGCGCCCGTCCGGCCTCCGGCTCGCGCCGCACCCTGATGAGCTCGGCCACGATGCTCACCGCAATTTCCTGGGGTGTTTGGGCGCCTATGTCGAGCCCTATGGGCGCATATACCTGTGCGAAAAGTCGCTCGTCGACCGCCCCCTTGTCCTTGAGATGGCCGAAGACCATCTTTGTCTTTCTCACGCTCCCGATCATACCGACGTAACGGGTCGGCCGCTTCAGGACGTGGCCGAGGACGAGGGCGTCATGTTTGTGGCCGCGGGTGACGATCACCACGTATTCACTCCCGCAAAAGGAGAGGTGTTCGAATACCTTATCGAAGCCTTCCACGACCACTTCTTTCGCCTCAGGGAAGCGGACTTCGCTGCAATAGTCCGCCCGGTCATCGATGACGATAACGTCGAAATGGGTCATGTCGGCCATACGGGAGATGTACTGGGACACATGGCCTGCCCCGAAGATGTACAGGCAGGATCTGGTGAGAATGGGCACGGCGATGAGGCCGTCTTGGAGGATCGGTTTTTCCGTATTTACCGAAAGACGGGCTGTTACCGTACAGTCTATCGGGTCCCCCGCCACCGTCCCGTCGCTGCGGAGCAGACTCTTCAAAAGCTTTGAATCGGCGTACCTGGTGACGATAAGCCCTTTGGCGTCCCGCTTGATCACGTTTCGTACGGCATCGTACACGTCCCTCTGCCGGTCATCTATCGGTTCTATGAAGACACTGACGTTTCCTCCGCAGATCATCTCTTCATCACCCACTTCCTTCCAGTCCATCTTAAAGTGGAGCATCCGGTAATGACCGGTCGCGATGACGTCTGCGGCTGCCTGCCGCACATCGGCTTCCACAAGGCCGCCGCCGATGGTCCCATAGATCGTCCCTTCAGAGGCGACAAACATCTGCGCCCCTTCCTCTCTGGGGGCTGCCCCTACCTTCTTCGTGATGGTGGCAAGGGCGCCCTTTTCGCCCCGGGCAAGATGGTCGGATATGATTCCGTTGAGATCCATGTCTTTCTTCCTCCTATGTAAGGCTTTTAATACCGACTCATGTTCCACCGGCTATGGCCTGGGGCACGCAGAACTGTAAAGAGCCGTCGACCCGAATCACGTTGACCCGCGCATTATAGAGTCGAAAGAGATTTGCGTCGTTGACCACATCCTTGCAGGGGCCATCGGCCATGATACCCCCATCTTTGATCATGACGGCGCGGTCGGCGATCCAGAGGGCGTGCTCGGGCGAATGGGTCGACTTGATGAACGTGTACCCCTCATGAGAGAGCTTGTCTATCTGCTCCAGGAGCCTCAGTTGGTTCCCGTAGTCGAGGCCCGTGGCGGGCTCGTCCATGACGAACGTGCCGGCGCCCTGGGTAAGGGCCCGGGCGATGATGGTGAGCTGCCGCTCTCCCCCGCTTATTTCCGTATAGGGTCTGTCGGCGAGATGAAGGATGGAAAGCCTCTGGAGGGCATCGTACGCTATGTCGAGGTCTTCTTTGGTGTACCTGAAAAAGAAGGTTTTGTGGGGGATTCTCCCCATGAGGGCTATGTCTATGACCGAATAGGGGAAGGCGCTCTTGTGGATTTGTGGTACATACGCGATCTCACGCGCAAGGTGTCTTGACCCGAAACGGCGGATGTCCGTTCCGTTGTAAAGGACGCGTCCCTCCAAGGGGGTAAGAACGCCGACCATCAGCTTGATGAGTGTGCTCTTGCCGCAGCCGTTCGGCCCGAGGAGGGTTACTATCTCGCCCTTTCGAATAGAAAGATTGATGCCGGTGAGGACAGGTTTTCGCGTATAGCCGAAGTGGACTCCTTCGGCTCCGATAAGCGGCATCATGCCCATCCCCTTCTCGTTTTTCTCAAGATGATCGCGAAGAAAGGAATGCCCAGAAGGGATGTGGTGATCCCTATGGGGATCTCCACGTTAAAGACGAGCCTGGAGACATCATCCATGACGATGAGGTAGAGCGCGCCTATCAGGGCGCTCGCCGGGATCACGATCTTGTTGTCGGGTCCCACGAGCATACGGGTTATGTGGGGGATGATGAGACCGACCCAGCCGATCATGCCCGCCATGACAACTGTCAGGGCGCTCATAAGGGTGGCGAGGAAGATCAGAAGCATGCGGACCCACTCGACTGGGATGCCGAGGGCCTTGGCCTCTTCATCGCCCATACTCAGGGCGTTCAGGTATCCGGAGAAGAGGGCTGTGAGTATGATGCTCCCAAACTGGGGTATGGCGACAAAGGAGAGGGTGCCCATATCCACGAGCGACAGCCCGCCCATGAGCCATTGGATGATGGCGGGAAGTTGGTTGTAGGGGTCGGCGACATACTTGATGATCGAGAGGAGGGACGTAAAAAGGGCGCCGCTGATGACGCCGCCCAGCACCAGGAGGAGGACTGTGTTGCCCTTATACATTCGTGCCATGCCGACCGCGATGAGGACTGCGAGAAAGCCGAATATGAAGGTGCTTACCTGGACGGCAAGCCAGCTCTTGAAAAAGACCATGGCCATGGCCGCGCCAAAAGAGGCGCCGGCAAGCACCCCGAGGATGCTGGGGGAGACGAGGGGGTTGACGAACATGGCCTGAAACGAGGCCCCTGACACCGAGAGGGAGGCCCCGATCAAGAGGGCGGCCATGATGCGCGGCAGCCGTATATTGATGAGCAGATTATTCAAAAGCCCGGCCCGGTCGGGGTCGAGGTGACCGACATGGAGGGTTTTGTGAAGAAAAAAGAGGACCACGTCCCGGATCGGGACAGGGTATTTGCCCAGGGCAAGGGAAATGGCAGAGACAGCCACGACACACGCGAAGAGCACAGGAAGAAAGAGTTTTCGGTCAGACCGTGGAACATTCATGACTAACCTTCGAAGGCCACGCGGGCAGCGGCCCGCGTTGTTCTTATGCGTTTCGGCAGCGAGGCTCACGCTGCCCCGTCCGCCCGTTTCGTGCAACAATCGGCCGTTATCGCGCTACCGGTGCAAGATGTTCTTGATCTCCTCATTCGAAAGGTCGACCCCGAGGAACAGTTTGTAGAACTCTCTCGCTTCTTTAACGATGTCCACTTTTTGCTCGGCGGGATAGAGGCAGTCCACGAGCCATTTCAATCCCAGGATACGCATAAACGACGGTGGCCGGTCGAACCAGTTGTAAGGGGCCCGGGGGATGAGGTAGACCCTTCCTTCCTTTACTGCCTTTATGCTCTGCCACCGCGGGTCCTTAAGCACCTTGTCAAAGAACGCTTTTTCCTGGGCCACGATGACGCCGGGGTTGTAAAGCATGACTTGCTCCAGAGAGACCTTCTCCATCCCCATGTGGCTTGACGTGTGGCATTGGTGGACGTTTGTGTCGCCGGCCATCCTCAGAAGCTCCACATGGATGGAGTCATTACATTCCGTACTCAGGCCGTCGACACCCTCGGCGTAGTAGACAGTAGGTCGCTTCGCCACGGGGATGCGGTCCACTGTTGCTTTCGCGTCGGTGAGGGTCTTCCGGCAGTAAGCTGCCAGCTTGTCGGCCTTCTCCCTTCTGTTCAGGACGTTCCCCAGAAAACGGTATACCTCCGGGTAGTCGTAGAGGCTTTCTGCTACGGCGTAGACATAAGGTACGTTCAGTTTCTTCAGCGTCTCTTCCATCTTCGCGTTGATGGCGGACCTGCTTGCCGACCACATAATCAAAAGGTCCGGTTTTGTCTTCAAAAGTATTTCGATATTGGCGGCCATGCCCTGTCCGCCAAGGGAGCCGATAAGCGGCAGGCCCTGCACCTCTTTCGGGAAGTATTTCCTGTCCTCATCCTTTATGGGGAGATTGAGCCCCGACAACATGGATGGATCGATAGAATACATGATATACGAACCGTAGGGCGAGGGCGCGTATACCTTCCGGACAGAGTCGGGTAACGTTACCGTACGCCCCGCCATATCGGTAATCTCCCTCGCCGCGGCCGTGCGCGCCGAAGCCACGCACAACGCAAGGACCATGATGACTGCTGCGACAATAATACGCATCTCTCTTTGGTTACACATCGATACTGCCTCCTCTGCTTGATGTCTCTGTTTCCATATTTCACTCCACAATCATGTCACTATCGACTTGCTGCCGGCAACCATTCACGTCCTTCCCGTTAATCGGTCTTCCGGGAGGATGAGGCAATGGCGGCGACACTGGACTGTTGACTTCCCTGCGCATTGCGTAAAAGAGATAAAAGGGTATGCCCGATAGGGTAACCAACACACCAAGAACGGACCTCGCGGGACTGGACAGGAGCACCCGCACTGCAATATATGCATAGGTGACAATAAACAATAGAGGGACAAACGGATAACCATGGGTCCGGTAAGGTCTTGCAAGAAGCGGTTTGCGCCGGCGCAGAATCAGATGTGCCAGTCCCGACCCTATGGAGGAAAGGAGCATAACAAAAACGACGGCGCTGAGCAAGTTTTCAAACGTATCTACGACGACATAGAGACATGCCAGTACGGCCTGGACAAGCAAGGCCGTATGAGGTGTACCGTACCGGGCGTGAAGCCTCTCAAAACATGAGAAAAAGAATCCGTCTCTGGCTGTTGCGTAAGAGAGGCGTGCACCCGCAAGAGCAGTGGCGTTTGTGCTTGCGGCTATAGCGAATATGATGGCCAGAGTGAGTGCCTGCACAAAACTGCTGCTCATGAGGCGCTCCCCCGCCATCTGCGCCACATTGACAACCCCTTTCAGACTGGCAACAGGCATGGCATAGAGATAGACGGCATTGATGGCAACATAGAGCACGATCACACAAATCGTCCCAAGGGTGAGAGACAGGGGAAGGTTACGCTCCGGGCGCTTCACTTCGTCCCCTATGTATGCCGTGACGAACCAGCCGCTGTAAGAAAAGATCACGGCTATCATGGCAGGGCCGAGGAGCTTCGGCATTGAAAAGGTTCCCGCTTCGCCTCCGGCAAAATGTCTCCAGTCACCCCTTCCCGATGCCAGTCCCCCTATTATAAAGCATAGAAGGATGGCGAGGCTCCCCATGGTCCAGAGGTTATGGGTTGCGCTGGTCAATCGCACACCCCTGTAATTGACGGCAGAAAAAAAGACAACAGCGGTCAAAGCCGTCAGCTTTTCGCCCACGGCGCCACGATAGCCAAGAAAACCCGACAGGTATTTCGCCAGCGCAATAGAGAGAACGGCAATTGACGCCGGATTTATTATCCAGAAGCTTATCCAGCATAGGAGAAAGCCTGCCAATGGACCGTAGGCCGCCTTCAAATAGAGATAATCTCCACCCGACCGGGGAAACATGCTTGTCATTTCCGCATAGGTAAGCGCCCCGCACAGGGTGAGGACCCCCCCGACAACCCATATGCCCGTGAAGAGCCATGGGTTGGTCAGTTCGCCCGCAAGAAAGCCTGCGGTTGTAAAGATGCCCGCACCTACCACGTGGCCCATAACGAGCATCGTGGCATCAAAAAGGTTCAGATCCCTCTTAAGGGAACTACAGTCGCCGTGCGCTATTTCCACATCTGTATCCACATGCCGTCGTCGCCTCTGTCGAGAGAGCATTTTGTGATGCCTGTATGCTTCAGTATCGCATCGTAATCGCGAGACGGTACGTTTTTGGGACCTTTCCCCATAGGTTCCATCCCCAGTGCCTTCCTTTTCGATTCAATCTGTGCCTGGATTTCAGGCGTACCCCTGCCGCCGCCCACATAGGCCCTCCCTCCGGGCGCCAGCACCCTGTAAATCTCCTTGAGCGCCGTTGCAGGGTCTTTCCAGAAGGGTATTGAACCACGGCTTATGACAAGGTTCACCGATCCGTCGGCAAGGGGGATGGCGTGCACATCGGCGAGCAGGGTTTTTGCCCTTTTTTGCAGACCGTCCTCGATAATATGCGCTTTTGCCTTCTCCAGGGCCTCCGCCGATATATCGAGGAATATGAGATCGAGGTCCGTGATCTTTGCGAGGGCGAGGCCGAGGTATCCGCCTCCCGAGCCCACATCCAGGCAGACCCCCTTTGCAATGCCCGTCTTCTCTTTGATCTTCTGCGCATAGTAGTTGTACATAGGCGCACTGATGCCACGGGCGGCCTGGTCGTACTTTGCGACATTCATCTGCTTTGCGGCGTCGTTGCCCTGGCCGGCCTTCTCTTCTGCGAAAGCGGCGTGCGATACGCACAATGCTAAAGAAATACTGACGCACAGAACCAATCTTCTCATGTGTTTCATTTTCTTGTACTCCCTGGGGTTTTCATTTTGTCTTTCATTTCCACATCTGTATCCACATGCCGTCGTCACCCCTCCTCGCTTCATACGAGGGAATGCCGGCGCTCTTCAGGATAGGACCATAGTCCCTTTCAGGCAGATGGCAGGACCCACCGTTTCCGGTGCTCTTGCACGGCCCCTGGGGCCACTCTATGCCGAGCTTATCCATTTTCTCCTTGATGAGGGTCTGTATTTCGGGCGTACCCCTGCCTCCGCCCACACAAGCCATTCCGCCCGCCGCAAGCACCCTGTAAATCTCCTTGAGCGCCGTTGCAGGGTCCTTCCAGAAGGGGGTGGACCCCCTGCTTATGACAAGGTTCACCGATCCGTCGGCAAGGGGGATGGCGTGCACATCGGCGAGCAGGGTTTTTGCCCTTTTTTGCAGACCGTCCTCGATAATATGCGCTTTTGCCTTCTCCAGGGCCTCCGCCGATATATCGAGGAATATGAGATCGAGGCCCGTGATCTTTGCGAGGGCGAGGCCGAGGTATCCGCCTCCCGAGCCCACATCCAGGCAGACCCCCTTTGCAATGCCCGTCTTCTCTTTGATCTTTTGCGCATAGTAGGCGTAGATGGGTCCGTTTACGTCACGGGCAATCTCATCGTAGTGCGCGACGTCCATATCCCCCGCGGCCTTGCCGCCCAGCGGCGCAGGTTCCCTTCCAGCGGCCGACGAGCCGGCACACAGTGTTTGCCTCGGGTCTCGAAAAAGCAGTGCGCCCATTGTGGCCTCAGAAGAAGCTGACGGCCAGCCGCACGCCGTATGAAAGGCCCGGGTCGAGGTAGGCCCCCGAGACGTACCGCGTTGCGTAGTGGACATCGCCCAGGTTCCTCGCGTAGACGGTGACCCGCATATCCCTGTTGAAAAAGTTGAAGTTGTAGCCCACGTTGGCGTCCGCCCTCGTATAGTTGCCCAACTCGTAATAGATAACACCCGCCGGAGAGGTGGTTTCGTTGTGAGGGCCCACATATCTGACGGTAAAGTTTGCGAAGGCATTCTTGAGGCGGTAAGTGATCAAGCCGCTCGCCATGTTGTGGGCTATGCTGATATTGGTCTTGTGATCGTTCGTCTGAACGTAGGTGTACTGGAGACCGTAGGTGAGAGAACCGTAGGTGAGAGACTTCACCGGCTGTCCTGTTACCTTTAATTCCATTCCCTTGGTCCGGACGTCCGCAGGGGTCACGTAGTCGATCTCCTCACCCGTTGCAGGGTCTACGTAATATTTACCGGTGGTCACTGCTTCATTCTTCACGTTGTAGTAGAAGCCCGTGAGGCACGGATTGAAGAAGGGGTGGATGTGGGCGAGGATGCCGCCCTCCCACCGTGTGTCTATTTCGGGGGGAAGAGCAGAAAGCGTGGTCGGCGTGGTATAGTAGCCTGCGGTGCTGTTCTCCACATGGGAATACCGTCCCGTCAGGGTGAACATGGGGGTCAGCTTGTAGGAAGTGCCGAGGGCGAAGGTGTTTACCTCCTTCGCCCACTTGTGGTCCGGTACGCCGGTGACGGGGTTGTCGTTATAGTGCTTCTGGTCCATTCTGAGTGCGCCGTCCACGGTCATTCTGTTGTTGAAGAGGCGGTATTGGTCCACCGCGAAGAGGCTGTACACGGACTCGTCCGTCCTCGTGCCTATGCTCGGGGCGAGCCCGGTGGGGCTCACCGATTGAAGAAATTGGCCGCCTGTCTTGAAAGTGTTGGGGCCGGTAGTGATAACATGGGCCACGTTGAGGTTCTGACCGTGGGTGTCCTGATCGGAGACGGTGACCGGCGTCTGGGTAGGGAAAGTCGTGGTCATGCTGCTCGTGAGGAGGCTGTCGTATGCGTAGGTGAATGTCGTAGTCTGGCTGTCGCTCCAGGGCTTTTTCAGATTGACGGCGACCATGTCCGATACGATGGGGTCCAACTTCCATTTGGACGTGTCCAGGCTTCCCACCTTCGACCAGTCGAGGTACGTATATGCCTTCTTGCCTTTTCCGACCGTTACGGTGGTCGGCACTTCGATCGTGCCCCGCTCGAACTCCTGCATGCCCCTGCCCGTGTAGTAGAGCACGTCGCCCTGGAGGAAAGGCCCGTCGTAGCCGCCGTGGAAGAGGAGCGATTCGTTCCTGTCCCCGTTGTACCAGTTCGTCTTGCCCAGTGAACTTTGGTCGGATGCAGTTATCCGGTAGTCAAAATTGCCTATTTTTGCCCCCTGATAGAGGTCTTCCTTCTCCGTGTGAAAGCTTCCATAGCTTGCCACCAGACCGCCTTCCAGCTTTGTGGCCCGTTTTGTCTTGATAACGATATACCCCACATTGCTGTCGCCCGTAGTCGTGCCGAAGTTGGTCAGCGGACCGAGGGTGAGGGCCGTTGCATCCCTCACAATGGTGATGGACTCTATGGCGCTGACCGGAAGGGTCGCAACGACCCTGTCGGGACTGAGCAGGTAGACACCGTCCAGAATGAAACCGAAGTTCCCCGTCCCTCTCATGTAGCCAAAGTCCAGGTGCTGTCTGCCCTGGAAGGTGACGTCCATGCCGGGGACCTGTTCGAGGATGTCCCAGACCGTTTGAGGGTTAATCGCCTCGATCTCTTCCTTGGTGATGACCTCGGTCTGGGGCTTGCTGCTATCCGGTACCCAGTAGGGACTTGTGACGGGTTCCGACACGGTTTTTCCCGTGACCGTGATCTGATCGAGCCCTACCGGCTCTTTCTGCTCGTTCTCGGCGGCCGATGCGACGGGCGCCGCTATGAGAAGCGCAGCCAAAAGAATGGCGCCGCCCGCCAATCCACCTGCAAGAGTATTTTTCATCATGTCTCTTCCTCCTTCACGTCAATATGTAAAATAGAAAAATGAATCCATTCTGCGCCATATAGGCTGTCGCGTCGCTGCCTGCCCCCCCCTCCTGCACTACCCCCGAAATTCACTGTTTTGACGCTACTCGAGACTGTAGACGACGGGGATGACGATCTCAACCTTGAGGGGAGGCTTTGGAAAAGGCTGAACCTCCCTGACGGTTTCGACCACATTGCGGTCGAGGACCTCATATCCCGTGCTTCGCAGGATCCGTATCCGCTCCGCCTGTCCCGTATTCTGAACAACGAAGGAGACAATCAGGGCGCCATGCCACCCCATCTTCCTCGCCTGGAGAGGGTACTCGAGATTCTTGAGGATGAGATCACGGATATAGGCAAAGTGTTCCCTCAGGTACCTCTTTCTGATGGCCTCAACAGACTCGCCCACCCCCCGACCAGGACCCGCTGAATCGCCCGTGCCGCTTCCCGCTCCGCTCCCTGAGCCTGAACCCGAGCCGCTGCCGACCCCCGATCCTGTCCCCGAGCCCAGCCCTCCCCCCGAGCCCTCTCCATAGAGGGCGCCTTCGGATGAAGATCGCGACGAAGGGGGGGAACGGCCTCCTGCGGTTCAGCCTGCGCCGGCACGGCTACGGCTTCGCTGGATGCAGCGGCAACGGCAGGAGACTGAATCATCTGCTCCTGGGCAGTCTTGAGAACAGGCCGGGGAGCCTGCGCGGTTCGGATCTTCCCGGACCGGACACGACTATGGGGCGCCTTTGCCTCCTCCCTCGGGCGCGACCCGCCTCCTCCACCCCCCTGGGGCTCAGGGGCGAGAAGGGTTACGACGACGGGATCTACGGCCTTGGGGGCATCGGTGCAGAGGAGACATATGCCGCCGACGAACAGTGTGTGGATGGCAAGGGACATAAGGAAAGAGCGGCCTGCCACGACCGGTGGTTTGTTCGCGTGCTTCCCATCCCCGTTCTCCTGGGAAGGACGAAGCTTTTCTTTCTTTGAGCGAGCAAAAGAGGAGGCTCGCCATATCCCCTGATAGAAAGAGTCGGTATTGCACCCGCCAGGCATGAGCCCGACCGGCACACCTTTGCCGCTGAACCACCCGGACATGAGCGTCCTCCCACAAAGCTATCGGAAGTCGGAATGGGTTACGAACAACTACCCGGGCGCGCAACTGAGCGGGAAGCGAGGCACACCATCCCGTCCGACAGGAGCAAGGAAACCGGCGTCAATAGAGTCAAGCCTCTTGAGCATCGTTGCCGTTACTGCTGAAGCACTGCCTTCCCGTTCGCGTCTCTGTTTATCCCAACCGTCGTTATATATTAGCACATATAATGCAGACCGTTATATATCATGGGGGATAACACGGCGTCAAGAGTTTTTTGCTTTTTTTTACCCGCGGTCTTTCAACCGTGACCGGCTGCCCGGAGCGGGGCGGGTACGGGATAAGGTACCTTGGGGCCGGATCAGAGGCCCTCCGGTCCCTTAAGCGGGAGAGTAGTAGCGCGTGCCAAGGGCACAAGGACGACACAGGGTTCTGCCGCCCACGACCTCCTCCCTCATGTCCATTACCCGTTCGCCGCAGACCGCACACTTGACCACTCTCATGGGTTTGCCCGGCATGTCCTGCGGCAAGAGACTGACAGCGACCGCCTCAATCGTGAGCAACCTTTCATCGGGGAGCGTGAGGTAGGGGTTTTCGCCTGCTGCATCCTGCCCTTCTTTCCTTTCTTTCACGGTGAGCCTCACGGCCTTGCCTGTCTCAAGGTTGAGAAAGGTGGCAGCCATCTTGCCATGGTCGTAGATCTTCATGGTCCGCTTGCCGGGGCGGCATCCGGTGATGGCCATGATGGCGTCTGTGGCGCACCGGTCTATCTCGACAAAGACGATCAGCTTTTTTCGATCCTTCCCTCGCGGGTCCTCAATGCCTATAGCCTTCAGACCGGCAATTGTCATTCTGGTCCCGATGGTGAGGCCCGCACAGACATCGCCGTGCAAAGCCTTGGCCGTGGCGATGCAGGAATCAAGGTCCAAACAGGTGTCGCTCATGTCTACCTCCCGACGAAGGTTGTGCCCCGTCTACTGCTTCATTATATTGATCTTTCGGACGCATGTCTTGAAGAGGTGATAGACCTCGACCCCTTCTGAAAGCATATCGAGGGCCTTGTCTGCGTCCGACACCTTGACCCCGCTTACGATGCTGACGTTCCTTTTGAAAAAGGCATCGGGCAACAGGCTCACCGTGGGACCCGTCACAATCACCGTCGCCCCGGTCCTTGTGCAGCCGAGTAGCTCCTCGATCGTCCCGTTCGCCGTGGCGGCTCCGGTAATAATCACCGTGTCGCAGGCCGGAAGGATAACGCTTGCCCGGTCTGCAGGCACATAGAACCGCATCTCCTCTGTCTTCAGGCTCTCCGGTTTTCTCTCGATCACCGACAGGTCTATGCCGGGGATATCCCTGAGCCGTTTCAGAAAGGGCACAATGGCGCCGACCATTCCTATCTTTCCCAGTTTTCCGAGATTTAGCAGTTCGAAGGCGTTAGCGTCGTGGATGATCCTGTAGCGGTCATCCGTGATAAATCTGGAAGACAGGGCATTCATCACCACAAGCTTGATGAGGTCCGAGAGGGTTGACCTTTCTCTCCCCTCCAGTACCTTGCGAACAGCCACTCCTTTCAGAGGGGTGGGAGCAGAACGCTCAGCCGCGGTCAAGGAAGAACGGGAGCCTTTGTGGAGATCGGCCGTAGGGGTATAGGCAACGCCTCCGGACCCATCAGAGAGTTTCACGCCGGTGTAGAATGCACCGACGATTATCCTTTCTATCGTTATATCTTCCGCTTCTTTGCCAAGAAGGTCCAGGAGAAGATTTACCGTTTCAGCGAGAATCATCTTATCACCGGATCATCCCCCACTTGCGTAGGACCCGTGACCCCTACCCCGTACCTCTTAGTGCGATTCATAAAACACGCCCTCCGCCCGCCTCACGTAACAGCCAAGCTCATGGTCGTTATTTATCATAAGAGATAAGGATAGTCAAGTATTTCTCGTACCCCAAATCCACGCCTGCCCTTGCCCGATCCACCTAAGATCCGTGAGAGGCGGCCTATCCACCAACGAGGCAGCCGCGCCGGTATTGTGGTTCCGCTCGAAAGAGAGTATCAGAGAAGCTCCGCGGCCAGCAGGGCAAGAGGGCTCCTGATGGTCTTGGCAAGGGTGACGTGGCCGTAAAGGGGCTGACCTTTGAACCTGCTTACCAGGTAACTGAGCCCGTTCGATCCGGCGTCCAGATAGGGCGAGTCGATCTGATGAATATCGCCGGTGAGCACTATTTTGCTGCCCTCGGCAACACGGCTCAGCACGGTCTTTACTTCATGCGGACTGAGGTTCTGCGACTCGTCGACAATGATCCATGACTTGGCAAGATTTCTACCCCGGATGTGGGCAATCGACTCGATGTCCAGGAGGTCGGCGGCCAAAAGGTATTCGATGGTCATCTTCTGGTTGTTTCTGGACAACGGCGCGAAATTGTCGAAGATGGATTGTACCCAGGGCATCATTTTGTCTTCCTTGTCTCCGGGAAGAAAACCTATGTCCTGTTTCCCTACGGGCACAACCGGCTTCGTAATGATGATCCGGCCGTAGAGCCCCTCCTCCACTGTTTTTTGGAGCCCGACGGCGAGGGCGAGAAGGGTCTTGCCCGTTCCTGCCTGACCCACGAGCGTGACTGCCTGGATGGCGTTGTCGGTGAGCAGCTCGACTGCGAACTGCTGCTCTTTGTTGCGCGCCTTCACGCCCCAG
Source organism: uncultured delta proteobacterium (assembly GCA_963768735.1). Lineage (GTDB taxonomy): Bacteria > Desulfobacterota > Syntrophorhabdia > Syntrophorhabdales > WCHB1-27 > BOG-1155. The sequence continues at coordinate 388,847 of CAVYJH010000004.1, forward strand.
AAGACAGACGCCGGATGGCCCAATTTCCTGACGCGTCCTGCCTTATTAATCGCCAGGGCCGATCCTCCGTCGACAGAGGTGAGCAGCATGCACTCGTTCTCGAGCAGATCAGGGGCATCGATATCGAGGAGGTGTGCCGCCACTTCGCCGGCCTCGTGGAGTCTCTGCATGAGAAGGGGCGATACGGTGACAGCGGTATGGCCGGAGTAAATCATGGAGACGTCGACCTTGTCCGTCTTATAGTCCTCGGCCCTGATCCCCAGGACCATCGCTTTTACCCTGGCATTGATGTCCTTCGAGACAAAAACTGTATTCCCGTTGTGTTTCTGTTTATAGAGCCAGGCGAGAGCGATAATACGGTTATCCGTGATGTGCCCGCCGCCGTTCCCGACCCGGAGAGGCAGGTCGGGTTTGTCGGCGCCTTGGAAGCATGTTGAATCGAGTCGCAGGAGGCCGCCGTCTTTCGTCGCAAGAGGCTCGCTCGGGCCTTCTTTCTCGAGGATGGTTCCGAGATTGCGTATCGTTTGCCTGGCATTATGGCCTATGTGGTCATAACGTTTTTTTAATTTATCGAGTTCTTCAAGGGCCTCAAAGGGGATAACGACTTCATTGTCCTGGAAGCGGAACATACTTTCGGGATCGTGAATAAGTACGTTGGTATCGAGAATATAGGTCTTTCTGCCCATTGATGTATCTCCTCCCGGATATGCTCTCGGAGTGACTCTGTTCCGGTGCAGCGCGAAAAGCGGTGTGTGTTGCCGGTCACGGTGTGCGAAAGGCAGGGACAAAGCATGTCCTTAAGTATCATTCGGATGTTAAGAATCGATAACCAATTCCGTGAATAATTCGCCCCTTGCCTGGTGAAGCACAAATTCGCCCCTGCGCCCCTTCCCTTCATCTGCTCTTCTCTGTGATTACAGGGCGTGTGTACCGGCTCTGCCCTTCGGCACGGGTACGAATTATATTGTCCGAAAGGAGAGGGAAGGCCGTGTTCTCTCCGGCGGTTATGCGGCGTTTCCCAGGTCTTCCCGTCGGAGGGCGCGCCTTAACTCGGCAATATCGTAGACCTTTCCGCTGACCGCGTTGCGCGGCAGTTTCTCCTTTTGGGATTCGTAGACGGTATCCGCATGCAGCAGAAGAATCTCCCCTGTCCGATCGTTCATCGATACAGCCGCAAGGTTCTCCGGTTCGTTATCGACAAAGGCGATGACGCGGAACCCTTTCTTCTGAAAGTGGCCTATTCCGGCCACCTTGAAAGGCACGACGTTTTCGTTCCATCCGCAGGGATTCATGAAGAGGAGATTGTGTGTGAAGACGACATTATGGGGCCTGCCCGCACTGTTAAGCGAGCGAAGTGTATCGTCCCTTATCAACTCCGGCCTTCCGGTATTTATGCCTACGACGGTGTGCGACCGGCCCTGGAACCACCTGATCACCTCCATGACTCCCGGGAAGGGCCGGTGTGCCTCTCTGATTACTTTGGAAGACCAGGAATGCTCTTCAAACCAGCCCGCGATTCTCCGCCCGTCCCTTGCCGGTATGGATAATCGCCTGATGATGCCCCTCAACTCCGCTTCAGTCGCCTTGATCCCATCAACGCCCACACCGGCAAAGAAATCGGTGTCGTGGTGGCGGTCAAACGACCGCAGCACGTGGAGGACCATGTGACGGAGGTCAAGGATCGTGTCGTCAATGTCGAAGACGACCATAAGGTTCTCTCCCTGATAACGCCTTTGCATCTTCTCGTGGTGCTCTCCGAGTCTTCTCATCCAGTGCTTCATTCTCACTCCTTTTTCACATTCCCTGACTATGGCTATACTTATAGACCTCAAAGGTTAAGCAGCGATGAATCAGATGTTAAATCTCGGGGAAGCGATGAATAGGGAGGGGACGGCCATACAACGCGGCACCTTCGGATTATTGAACGTTCTCGCCGGGCCGCCCGGTCGTATCAGATAAAGGCGCTGGCAAGCGTCAATGCCTTCGATGTCACATACTCAAAGTACTGGTCGTTCGTCATCGCCCTGGATAAGTCGAAATAACCCTCATCCTGAAGGGCGTCTATGATCACGCCGTTATTGGTTGTTTTAGGGCAATAATTTACGAGACAACTGCCCGTGGTGAGGTTGACGTCGACGGAATCGACGCCGTTGACGCTCCTCAGCAGTTGCTTCACGGCTGCTGCCACGGTCTCGTTATTCTTGATGAGGGGGCTCTTGACCCGCAGTCTGCCCGGGACGTGGTGCACGTAATAGCTCATAAGGATGGCTCCTTAAGGTTTCTGTGACTTGTATGGTCCTTCATGCTACACAGTTTACCAGCCTGTTATTAAGCAAGATTTAGGAAATAATTAATTATCGGTTAATTTGTTGCTTTGACAACCCGGCATATGGGGCACTATATTCTTTATAATAGGGTGGTTTTAGGTGTGGCATCTCCGTGCTGACGCAACCTGTTTTGGGGTGCGTGCTTTGATCTATTTCGTCCGTTTTCGCGCCTTGCATCCCTTGCGGTCTGTCTTGGTTTCATGCCTTTTAGAGGCGGGTAATGAAAAAAGGTGGGTGGGTAATGAAAAAACTACCGCGTCGCACAGGACTAAGAGGGCTTCCGGTATTATAATTACACGTCGGCGCATGTCGCCCGCGAAGGAGGTTAGGTATGGGATTGTTTGACAACGGATGGAAGGGGAATATCCTCGGCGGTCTGGCCATAGGCATCGGGAGTGCTATTCTGGGACCCGTCGTGATACCGATACTTTCCCGTACTGCAAAACCTCTTGCGAAAGGGGCAATAAAGGGCGGGCTTCTCCTGTTTGAGAAGGGCAAGGAGAAGCTCGCGGAAGCACAGGAAGTCGTCGAGGATCTCATGGCGGAGGCCCGCTCCGAACTGGACGAGGAGGCGGCAGCACGCAGTGTGCCTCTCGGGACGGGGTCGGAACAGGAGAAGTGATGGTTCCCGAGGCCAGCATAGTTCACCGCATTTCCGGCAGGATGCGCGTCAGGGTGCCTTCGCGCAGAGGCGATACGGCATATTTTGCAGCAGTCGAGGAAAGCCTCCGCAGCTTACACGGCGTGGAAAGCGTCCAGGCCGACCCGTTGACGGGTGGTATTCTGATCCTGCACGGCATCGATCGGGGAGCAATTGTCGATTATGCGGCACAGAAGGCGCTTTTCCTGGCAAGGGAAGAGGAAGCCGGGAAGGCTGGAGGCACGGTCCTGCATGACGTGCTGGGCGCCCCCTTCGGCTCGCTCAGCAGGCGGATCAGGGCGTTTACGGGCAGTGCCGCGGACCTTTCAGGTCTTGCGGTGGTCGCGCTGTTGAGCGTCGGCGTATACCAGATCGCCCGGGGCAATTTCGGTGCGCCTGCCTGGTACACGGCCTTCTGGTATGCACTCGGCATATTCAACAAGTCGGATGGTGGGAAAGAGAGGACTCCTGCCGAATAGGCAGGGAAGTAGACGGCACGCCGTGCCGGGTCCCGCTGAATCCATCCTCCCCTCAAGGAGAATAGATACATACCCGGGATTTAGTGGCTTTTTTCGCTGGACAGGGACCCCTTTAAGGTGCGTGGCTGCAAAAAACAAGAGCCAGAAGGAGGAAAGCAGATGACTGACGAGAAGATTGATACGACGCGTGTCGAGAAGAGCGTAGGCGAAGCGGCCGGTCAGGCCGGTGAGGACCTGGGAAGGGTGGGGACGACGGTGAAAGAGGGCATCGTGAGCAGCCTGAAAGGGTTCAATGAGATCGAGGCCGAGATCGTGACCCTCGTCAGGAATACCGTTGCCGACTCGTTGAAGGCCGGCGCGAATGTTGCGGGGGTCAGTCTCAACGTCAGCAGGGACGTGATCAAGGGCGCCATTTCAGCCACGGAAGAGGTGGGCACCGGTCTGATCCTCAGCACCAAGAGTGTTGCCAAGGGCATGATCATGGGCGTCGGCGACGTTGGGGGCGATGTCGTGACCGTGGCGAGCCAGACCGTTAAGGGTGCGGTTAAAGGCGCTTCCGAGATAGGCGCCGATGTCTCTCTCGTTGCCAGACGTGCAGTGGACGGCGTCATCGAGGCGGGCAGAGAGATCGGCGGAAACGTCGAAGAGATCGCAAAAGTCGCGGTCGGCGGGGCAGTCGAGGCCGCGGCTGCAATCGGCACGACGGCGCTGAAGGCAGTGAGAGAGATGCTGATCGGCGTGGTGGAAGGGGTAAAGGACGTGGCGAGCGCGGCCCTGCCCAACCCGCGCCCGCGTCCGGTGGCTCCGGAGCCTCCCGCAAGACCGGAACCCACGCTGCTTGACGATGCGGTGAAACCAGTTCCGCCGCGAGCCAAAGCGAAAGATAAAGAATAGTCTCGTTGGTCGAAACAGTCCATAACAGCGTCAAAGGACGGGCTCGCTACCGGGTCGAGGGGCTTTACCACAGCGACGAGCTGAAACAGTACCTGGAAGAGGGCTTGCCGAAGAAGGCCGGGATAGCGTCTGTTTCCGCCAGCACCCTCACCGGAAACGTCCTGGTGTTCTATGCGCCTGATGTCGAGCCGTCCCATGTGGCCGCTCAACTCTCCGGACTGCTGGCCGAACGGGGGCACAACGGAAACGGCCGGGGAGCCCTCACCGCTCGTGACGTGCCACGATGCCCGATCCCCGTCAGAAAACACCGGCGACAGGATGCGGCGCCGCGGCCGGGCAGCCAGGGTCCATCCCGGCGGAGCGTAAGAACGCAGATCGTCCGTGGGGAGCAGCAGGTCCCTGAGCCCTGGCATCTGCGCCATGCCGGCGAGGTGCTCGATTTTTTCGGCTGCAACCGTGAGACAGGGCTCTCCGCCGGCGGGCAGCAGGAAAGGCTCGCGCAATTCGGTCCGAATATCCTGCCCGAATCCGTTCCCCGCTCGGGCTGGTCCATACTTGCCGAACAGTTCAAATCGTTCCCTGTGGCGCTCCTCGGTGCGGCCGCGGTCATTTCCGTGGCTACGGGCGGCGTGGCGGATGCCATAGTTATCATGAGCGTGGTGGGTATCAACGCGGTGATCGGCTACGTGACGGAGAGCGGGTCCGAGCGGACCATCCATTCTCTGAAGAACCTCGTGAGACCGAGTGCCCTGGTGCTCAGGGACGGGGAGGTCTGTTCGGCAGGTGTGGAGACCGTGGTTCCCGGTGACCTCCTGGTGCTCAGACCCGGCAGTTATATTGCCGCGGATGCCCGGCTCGTGGAGGCCCAGTACCTGAGCGTCGACGAGTCGGCATTGACGGGCGAGAGCATGCCGGCGGGCAAAACAGACGATGCCCTCGACGACCCGGACCCGCCGCTCGCGGACCGGATCAATATGGTCTTCATGGGGACTCTGGTGACGGGTGGTCAGGGTCTGGCCGTTGTCACGGCGACGGGCGGCTTCACCCAGATGGGGCAGATCCAGACAATGGTCGGAGAAGCGAGGGCGCCTTCGACGCCAATGGAGCAGCAGCTCGACCACATGGGCACTCAGCTCGCGCTGATAAGCGGCGCCGTCTGCGGCGCCGTCTTCTTCATCGGCTTAGTGCGCGGATACGGCTTCCTCCAGATGCTTAAATCATCAATTTCCCTTGCCGTTGCAGCGGTTCCGGAAGGATTGCCCGCGGTGGCGACTACCACGCTGGCCCTCGGCATACGCAACATGCGGCGACAAAATGTCCTTGTGAGGCGCCTGGAGGCGATAGAGACTCTCGGCTCCGTGCAGACTATCTGCCTGGATAAAACCGGGACCCTGACGCTTAACCAGATGTCGGTCACTGAGGTTTTTGTGGGTATGGAGCCGATGCGGGTGTGGGACGGCAAATTCTTATCCCAGCGTGGCTACCGGAATCCGTACTCTTGCGAAGAGCTGCTGAAGCTCCTCCACGTATCGGTTCTCTGCAACGAAAGCGAGGTATTCGCGGTTGAGGGACAGGTGAGGCTCGAAGGTTCACCTACAGAGAATGCGCTTCTCAATATGGCGCTCACGGCCGGGGTGAGCATCGTCCCGCTCAGACAGTCGTTTCCTCTTATGAAGATGGTGCACCGGTCTGAAACAAGGAATATGATGTTGACCGTTCACGCGACGGAGGAGGGGCCCGCAAAGATTATCGCGGTCAAGGGCAGCCCGCCGGAGGTCCTCGCGCTTTGCAGTTGGCATGTCAAAGACGGCGTGAAACTGCCCCTTTCGGAAGAAGACAGCGAAGCCATACTGGCGGCCAATGAGGAGATGGCGGGGCGGGCGCTGCGTGTCCTGGGCTGCGCGTACGCCCTGGCAGAGAACGGTGTTTCCCTCGGCGACAATGGCGATATAGAGATCAGCGATCTCATGTGGCTCGGCATCGTCGGCATGAAGGACCCCGTACGACCCGGGGTAAAGCAGCTCATCGGAGAGTTCCATGAGGCGGGTATAGACACGATCATGATCACGGGCGACCAGAGCGCCACCGCCTATGCCATAGGCAAGGAGCTGAACCTGTCGGCGGGCAAAGACCTGGAGATACTCGACTCGAGGCACCTCTCCGATATGCCTCCCGACGTATTCAGGGCGCTGTCCAAAAGCCTGCACGTCTTTGCCCGTGTAAGCCCGGCCCATAAGCTGGAGATCGTCCGGGTTCTGCAGGAGTCGGGCAGGGTAGTGGCCATGACCGGGGACGGCATCAACGACGGGCCCGCACTCAAGGCCGCAGGGATAGGCATCGCCATGGGCCATACGGGGACCGACGTCGCGCGTGAGGTCGCCGACGTCGTGCTCGAAGACGACAACCTGCAAACCATGGTGGTCGCAATCAGCCAGGGGCGAACGATCTATAACAATATCAGGAAATCGGTCCACTTTCTCCTCTCCACGAACATGAGCGAGATTATGGTTATGTTCACCTGTATCTCTGCCGGTTTGGGCGAGCCCTTAACGGCTATGCAGCTTCTCTGGATCAATCTCATCTCCGACATATTCCCGGGTCTGGCCCTGGCCCTCGAAGCACCCGAGCCCGACATACTGAGCAGGCCGCCCAGGGACCCAAAAGAACAGATCCTGCAGCCCGCTGCGCTCAAGAAGATGGTGAGGGAGTCGGCCGTTATTTCGGCAGGCTCTCTGGGGGCCTTCGGCTATGGGGTCCTCCGGTACGGCCGTGGGCCGCAGGCCAACACCCTGGCCTTTCTCAGTCTTACCGTCGGGCAGCTCCTTCACGCACTTGCCTGCCGTTCCGACACAAAAACGATTTTCGATCGCGGTAAACTGCCTCCGAATCGATATCTGACCGGCGCCCTGGTCGGCTCCTTCGCCCTCCAGGGGGTGGCCATGGTTACACCGGGCATGCGTCGCCTGCTCTCCATCTCTCCTCTCGGTGTGGTGGACGGGCTCGTGGGCGTAGGTGGGGCAGTGCTTCCTTTGCTGGCCAACGAAGCGATCAAGAAGAGCACGCGAGGTGCCCCGTGAAAAAAGATTACATGTTTACCTCAGAGTCGGTAACCGAAGGCCATCCGGACAAACTCTGCGACCAGATCTCCGATGCGATAGTCGATCATATGCTACGCCGGGACCCGCAGACGCGCGTGGTGGCGGAGTGTGCGGTGGCTACGTCGATTGTGTTCATCGCGGCGCGTTTCGACTCGCCCGTTGTGGTCGACTTTCCCTCTGTTGCACGTGACGTAATCAACCAGGTGGGATATACGACCGGCGTGTTCAACGGTAAAACGTGCAGCATCGTCACCAGCCTCAAGGAGCTCCCTCAGGAAGAGTACAGCCGCTTCGACGAGCGCAGCCTCACGGATGAGGAGATCGATGTGGTGACCGTCCGCAACCAGGTCACGGTCTTCGGTTTTGCCTGCCGGCAGACCGCAGCCTTGATGCCGCTTCCCATATGGCTTAGCCATAAGCTCGCCAGAAGATTGACTTCCGTGCGCTTACAGAAGATCCTTCCCTATCTAACGCCCGACGGCTGGACGCAGGTAGGGGTGGAATATGAGAACCGTGAGCCGCGCCGCATTCACAGTATTACCGTCATCGCGACCCAAATGAGCCCTGCAACGACCCTGGAGCAGCTTCGGGACGACATCCGGCAGACGGTTCTCGAACCGGCTTTTCTTGATGAAACACTCAAGCCTGACGGGGGAACACGCATATTCATAAATCCGGAGGGGATTTTTCTTACAGGCGGCCCTTCCATCCATTCGGGTCTCACGGGCAGAAAGAACGCTATCGATACTTATGGGGAGTATTCGAGACATAGCGGTGCGGCTTTGAGCGGGAAAGATCCGTTGAGAATAGACAGGAGCGGGGCGTATGCTGCCCGCTATGCGGCGAAAAATGTGGTGGCCGCTGGTCTGGCCGATGAATGTGAAGTACTGCTGAGCTACACGATCGGGCTCGCCAGGCCCGTGAGCATCCAGGTGGAAACCTTCGGGACCGGTCAGGTACCCGATGAGGAAATTACCACCCGCATTGAACGTCACTTCGATTTTCGCCCGGCCGCGATTCTGAGGCACTTCAATCTGCGCTACCTGCCGGCGACCGTAAGGGGGGGGTTCTACCGCAAGCTGGCGGCATACGGTCAGGTCGGAAGAATGGATATAGGCCTGCCCTGGGAGATGACGGACAAGGCGGCCCTGCTCAAGTCTTAACGAACGCGTTGCAGGCGGAATAGAGGGAATCAACGCGTGGAACAACCGAAGTCTTCGCCTTTTACCGCGCAGCAAGCCAGGTCTCTCACGCGCATGAAGCTGTGTGCGACCGGCCTCCTCCTCTTCATGGCGGTCGTGTATACCATAAGCAGGATGCTTCAGCACAGGTGTCCGTGGCTGGCCCCGATCGTCGCTTTTAGCGAAGCCGGAATTGTCGGTGGACTTGCAGACTGGTTCGCCGTCGTAGCCCTCTTCCGTCACCCCCTGAATCTCCCTATTCCAAAGACTGCGGTTATCCCCCGCAACAAGGAGAGGATCGGAAACGCGCTCGCCCACTTCATGAGAGAGAACTTCCTTGCGCGCGACGTGCTGGAGCGAAAAATAGGCTCCGTCGATCTCACGGGCTTTGCAAGCGCCTGGATCGCAAAGGAAGAAAACGCCATGAGATTGGCCAATGGTATAGGCCGCTACATCCCGGCCGTGATCGAGAAGCTGGAAGAGAGGGACGTGCAAACCCTTGTGCGAAACGAGGTAAAGGGCTGGCTGATGGACTTGAATGTGGCGCCCCTGTTCGGTGCGGCCCTCAAGCCGTTGGCGGACGGAGAGCTTCAGGAGGAGCTCTACGTCGCCGTAGTGCGGGCAATAGAACGGTTGTTCGCGGAGAACAGGGGAAAACTCCGGGAGGTGACAAAAGGGCAGATGCCCCGCTACATCCCTGATTTCATCGATGAGCGGATCGCCGATCTCGTGGTCGGCAAGCTGGAGGAGGGGCTGGTGAGAGTCGGGGAAGATCCTGGCAACGAGCTAAAGACGAGGCTCGGTGAGGCATTGAAGCGATTTATCCATAACCTGGAACATTCCCCGGACTTCGCCAGGCGGGTGGAGGAGGTTAAGATCGAGTTCCTGGATCACCCGAGAGTCACTCAGTATGCAGCCGCGCTGTGGGGCGATATGCGCCGCAAGCTGGTCGAGAACCTGGGCCGGGCCGATTCCGGGAGCCGGCGTCAGATCGCTGGTGTGATCCGGGAGCTGGGCGCCGCGGTTGCCAAAGACGCACCGGTCAAGGAGCGGATCAATAAATGGCTGCGCGTCTGGGCCGTCAACGTGCTCAGTGGGAACCGCGACATGATAGTCTCCTTCATTTCAGACACGGTGCGTAAGTGGGATCCCCGGGAGACGAGCCGGAGGATCGAGCTGCACGTGGGCGCCGACCTCCAGTGGATCCGCATAAACGGCACGCTGATCGGAGGTCTTGCTGGCCTCCTCATTTACGTTGTTTCGTGGCTGCTGAGGAACTTCACCTAGAGATGCCGCCCTGCACCGCGCCGTTCGTCGCAAGCCCCAGGTAGGTTCGACAGGCGGGGTAGGCGGAGCATCTGAAAACCGTTCGTCTTTCGTTCTTCTTGTATATGTGCATCGGTTGTCCGCACCGGGGACAAGGGGGCCTTTCTTTGGGACGGGTCCTTTCAAGGCCCGGGATGAACTGCCTTTTGCACATGAGACAAATATATCTCTGCCTGTGGCTGCGGCTCTTCCCGTACCTGTAGACCGCGGCCGACCCACATTGCGGGCAACAGACTCGACTCTCTTGGTCAGGCTGGTTCATAGGTTTAGTGATACTTTACACATGCTATCGTACAGGTGTTAACGTATGGTGACTGTATGGTTAATTATTGGTTAATTAGGGCTTTTTGCACAACCTGGCAGCCGTTGAACAGGCAAAGCCGATCTTCCTGCGACCACCTTTGCGGTAGTTTCTCACCGGGGTTCTTAACGCATTATTCACACGGCCTTTATTTCCGTTAAACGATTCTCCTTTAAACTGTCTGCATACCCAGCCAGGCACCGAATGAAGGAGTGGATATGCTCTTCGTAGTTTTACTCATAGCTTTCGCAGTATGTCTCGTAGGAGTGAGCGCCAAGAGGGCGAACGAAGCAGCGCCGGTCAAGCGGCGAGCAAGCAAGGTGGTCATCTCGCCCAACCCCGGCAGCCCAAAACGGAGGGCTCTGGGGCTCCCGTCCGGCGCAGACCGAGGTGTGGTGAAGTCGACGGTCTGAAGAGAATGGACTACCGTGCTGGGCGGCTTTCCCGGCAGCGACCGGGGTTGATGGTGAAATCATGCCAATGGAGGGAGTATGGAAGCAGCGGAAAAATGTCTTATGACGAAACACGTGTTCAGGGCGCTTCTCCAGGCAATGAGCAATCCGGGCACAGTGCACGATGTGCTGGAGGAGAAGCATGCGCAGGGAGGCCATAATGTCCTGTTGGCTGTTGCCGAAACCATTCTGGACGGCAAAGCCTCTTTCTGCGTGGTGGGAAAAGACGAGGAGGAGCTTGAGCGCTTCGTGCACGAGTTGACCAGCTCTCGCGGTATCGACGCTGCACCGGCCGACTTCACCCTCGATGCGGCAGGAGACGACCTGGCGTCAGCAGGGATGGCGCAGAGGGAAATCATCCAGTATGCGGATAAGGGCTCGACCATCATCTACTTGGTGGCGGGGTTTAACGGCGGTCCCGGCTCATTGTCTCTTTTGCTCAAAGGCCAGGGGCTAGGACCGGTCAGGTTGTTCTCTATCGAAGGACTTGACAGGGACGAATTGTGCGCTATCCAGGACGCCGATAGAGACTTTCCTTTGGGCATAGACTGTATCTTCGTGGACCGGAAGGGGAAAATCGCCTGTATCCCGAGGTCGGCGACGGTAATCGATTTGCACCAGTATGGGCGGGAAGCACGCGTGGGTTAGGGCTGCGCGCTCGCTCCCTTGCTCCGGCCGGGCTTTATCTTCATGAAGACCTTGCCGGTCGAGGCATCGTAAAACCATAGTTCCAGGAGACGCACGTGCAGGTACTCGTGCTGGGCAAGATATTCCCCTGGCTTTTCCTGGGTGCCCTCTTTGTATATTATGTCGGATGTCACATACGGCTCGGCGAGGTTACAGATCAGGAGGAGCCTGATGCTGAGCCGAAGTTGACCTGCTTCCGCCTTTGCCGCCGGAAAATCGGCTGCGATGGTCTCGCCCCTTAACGCGTCGTCCGGGCCGGTTTCGGGTTTGTCTTTTGTCTGCTTAGCCGGGAGGCTGCCCTTTTCGACCGGGAATTCACCGATGTTTTCAAAGGCGACCGTATATTCACGGAACTTGACCTCTTCGATCTCGATTTTCGTCCCATCGGCAGCGGTATAGGCATACCTGTTATCCACCTGCGGGATATACTGGACCCTGAAGCCGCTTTTCGTCTTGTCCGCCGTCCCCTTCGCCAGTATCGTCCACAACCGGCAATATACCCGCATCGTCTGATCATGCTTGTTATAGGAAATATCCGCGGGCTTTACCTGGAATGCATAGATGCTGCCGACTTTCAGGGTACCTGTCAGGGGAAGATCGGGCCGCAGCCCGGCCATGCCCGTATCCTGCCCTTGGGCCTCATCGGCGCGAGCACCCCTCGTTATGCTGCTTTGCACGGAGTTGTAGATTGCCTGGGCATTGTGCCCTCCATAGGCGTGAGGCAGTTGCTCGGCCGTGATGTCGAAGGGCCTGGTGTCATATTCCACAGGCACAATCTTTTCCATGTCCATGTCGGGTCCGCCGGAAGACAGGGATCTCAGCCCGCCTCTCCGCTGTGCGCGGAGCGGGTCGGTGCTGCAAAAGACGACGACGCATGCGAGCAACAGGATAAGTGCGACTCTCCTCCCGCAGGTCTTCAATAGGTTTCACCTCCGCGTCGGCCTGTCAAAGTTTTCTCATACTTCAGCGAGAATAGCAACCTGTGCCAGGCGATTGACATTCCGTACGCTATGGTCTATAGAAGATAGAAAAGAAGAAAGGAGCGACCATGAAGGAAGATATCAAAACCAAAGAAGAGCAGTATAATGAAGCGCGTGTCATGCATAAGGCGTGCGATGAAAAGATCCTGGTCCTTCAGGAAAAGCCCTATTTGACGGATGATGAGGAGCTGGAGGTAAAGCTTCTCAAGAAGAGAAAGCTCCATTATAAGGACATCATGGAAAGTCTGAGGAGGGAGTTGGGGAAGTGAAAAAATATACCCTGCATCGGGATATCGCCCCGCACGCGCCGCTTCTCGATTACGAAAAGGATCTGAACGAGGAGCAGCGTGCCGTGGTGACGGCCCCGGACGGGCCGATACTCGTGATTGCCGGCGCAGGGAGCGGCAAGACGAGGGTGGTAACGTACCGCGTCGCCTATCTCCTGGAGCGCGGCATTTCCCCTCAGAGCATTCTTCTCCTCACCTTTACGAACAAGGCTGCCCGGGAGATGCTGAACCGGGTCGAGCACCTCATAAAGATGGATACCCGCTACATCTGGGGCGGCACATTCCACCACATCGGCAACCTGATCCTCAGGCAAAACAGCCAGAGGATCGACTATAGGCCCAATTTCGTCATACTTGATAACGAGGACGCCAAAGACATGATCGAGCTTGCGACGAAGGAGGCCGGGATCGACACCAGGGAGAAACGGTTTCCCAAGGGACAGGTACTGAAGGAGATATTCAGCTATTCGGCGAATACCATGGAGGACCTGGAAAAGGCGGTGGAAGCGAGGTATCCCTATTTTATGGACATCCTGGACCGAATCGATCTTGTCCACAAGGCATATGAAGGGAAGAAGAGGGCCTCCAACGCCATGGATTTCGATGACCTCCTCTCTTACTGGCACAAGATACTCGGTGAGGACGAAAGCTTGAGAAAATATTACGCCTCGGTGTTTTCGCACATCCTCGTCGATGAGTATCAGGACACGAACAGGATACAGGCCGAAATAGTAGACTTTATGGGCATGATCAACAGGAACGTGACTGTCGTCGGCGACGACGCCCAATCGGTCTACTCCTTCCGGGGCGCCAATTTCCGGAATATCCTCGAATTTCCGACGCGATATCCCGATGCCAGGATTTTCCGGCTCGAGACGAACTACAGGAGCACGCCCGAGATCCTCGACCTGGCTAATCATTCCATCTCACACAACAGACAGCAGTTCGAGAAGAACCTGAGAGCGGTCAAGGTGAACGGTGTAGTACCTGTGGTGACAAGCTTGCGGGACGTGATTCAGCAGGCGGAATTTGTTGCCCAGAGGATACTCGATTTGCGCGACGAAGGCGTCCCTCTGGACAAGATTGCCGTGCTCTATCGCGCCCACTATCACTCCATGGAATTACAGATGGAATTGACGCGCAGGGACATCCCCTTCGAAATACGGAGCGGGCTGCGGTTTTTCGAGCAGGCCCATATCAAGGATGTGGTTGCCTTCTTGAGGGTGATGGTAAACCCGAACGATGAAATATCGTGGAAGAGGATACTCAAGATGTTCCCGCGCATAGGGAAGAAGACGGCGGACCATATCTACGAGTACCTTAAGACCTTTCCGGACCCCGTCGGCCTTTTTGTGACGAAAGAGATAGGGAAGCAGTTCAAGGCTATCCAGCCGGACAACGTGGAGCGGCTGTCCCTGCTCTTCGGCGAGCTTGAGGGGCTGCAAAAGCATGACGCGCTGTCGGAGATGATCTCCGCCGTCCTCGCCCGTGGCTATATGGAGTACCTGAAGTACACCTATCCGAACCATGAGAATCGCCTCGAAGATATAAATCAGCTCATCAATTTTTCGACCGGGTATGATTCGCTCGTTAATTTCCTGAGTGAGCTTTCCCTCATGAGCGGCGTCACCGGGGAAGAGGTCGCGGGGGGCGCCGACGAGGACGAAAGGGTCATCCTGACCACGATACATCAGGCGAAAGGCCTCGAATGGAAAGCGGTGTTCGTCGTATGGTGCGCGGAGGGGCGGTTCCCTAACCCAAAGGCCGTGGAAGAGGGCGGGATTGAGGAGGAAAGGCGCTTGTTCTACGTCGCCGCAACACGGGCAATGGATCAACTCTATCTTTGCTATCCCCTGATGATCTTCGACCGGCAGATCGGCTCGGTCATCTTGCGACCTTCCCGTTTCATCGCGGAGCTGAAGGCGGGGCACTACGAGGAGTGGCAGGTGGGAGAAGGGTAAGCACCCGGCCGCGAAAGAACTCACGCGCTATCCCGCATGTGCCGCCGGCTATACCCCGCCGTCCAGCACTCTTCGTATCGTCTCCGCAAACTCCTTCTTCACAATGGGCTTCATGACAAGCTCTTTGATCCCCGCGAACTTCGCCTTTTCCGGTGACACCATTTCGCTGTAGCCGGTGAAGAGAATGATGGGAAGGTCTTTTCTCGTCTCCAGCATCCTTGCCGCAAGGTCCATGCCGGTAAGGTCGGGCATAATCTGATCCGTAATAACGAGGTCGAAGCGGCCCGGTTCCTTCAGGTACATTTCCAGGGCCTCAGGGCCGCTGAGGGCCGTAGTCACCACATAACCGAGACGCTCCAGCGTCCTGGATGCCGTTTCGACAACAAGAGGTTCATCGTCTACCAGGAGTATCCGTTCCCTGCCGCGAGGAATGTCTTCTCCTTCGTCTTTCTCACCGCCTGCACTTTCACACGCATGAGGCAAAAAAACGGTAAATGTGGAGCCTTTGCCGGGTGCGCTCTCTGCCGTGATGGCTCCGCCGTGGCTTTTTATGATGCCGTACACTACAGGCAGACCCATGCCGGTCCCCTGGCCGACCTCCTTGGTCGTGAAGAAGGGCTCGAAAATCCGCTTCAGGATATCTTCGCTCATGCCCGTTCCCGTATCACTGACAGTCAATTTCACGTAGGGTCCTGAAGACATATCGGAATCCGGCATCGGAGCGCCCTGTCCCAGGATGACGTCCGAGAGGCCGATGGAGAGGATGCCGCCCTGCTCACGCATGGCGTAGGCTGCATTCGTGGCAAGATTCATCAGCACTTGCTGGATCTGTGCCGAGTCGCCCAGGATGGTGTCCGATTCCGTCAGCATGTCGAGTTTCATACGGATGGTGCTGGGTAAAGAACCGCGAAGGAGCTTGGTCGTTTCCTCGACGAGGGATCTCACCTTTAACGGGTTCTTTCCCCGCTGGGTTTTTCTGCTAAATGTAAGAATCTGCTTGACCAGGTCGCGTGCACGCCTGGACGCCTTCAGTATCTGCTCAATGTTTCGCCTGGGTCCGGTGTTGTCTTCGACGTCATCGTAGGCCAACTCCGCATTGCCCATGATTACCGCAAGCATGTTGTTGAAATCGTGGGCTATCCCGCCTGCGAGGGTGCCGATAGCCTCCATCTTTTGTGTCTGACGGAGTTGTTCTTCGACCTGTTTTCGTTCGGCCATTTCAGCTTCCAGTTGCTCGTATGCCTCCCGCAGCTCGGCGGTTCTCTCCCGGACCCGCAGCTCAAGCTTGTCATGGGCCTCCTGTAGGGCCTTTTCAACCCGCTTGCGCTCGGTGATATCCCGGACGTTTGCCAGGATATAATCCCCGTCGGTGAGCGATAACTTGGTCAGGAACACTTCCACATTGAATATGGAACCATCCTTCGGCCGTTTAGCCTTCCCCTCGAAGAACTGGTTTTTGCCGGAGAGTACCTTTTTCCAGGCTGAAGAGACAAGGTCCTCTTTGTAATCCTGGGCTGAGTAGTCGCGAACCATATGCAGCGCAATCGCCTCTTCGCGACTCACCCCATACATTTCGAGCATTTTGTCATTTACGTCTAAGACCTTTCCATTACGATCATGGATCACGATCGCGTCATACACATTATTGAAGACCGTCCTCAAGTAGTCCTTGGTGGCCTTGAGCTCCTCCTCAATCCGCTTGCGCTCGGTGATGTCCCGGGCAATGCCGAACAGACCCATGAGGCGGCCCTCGGCATCGAAGAGCGGACCTTTGGTGGAGAGATATGTTGTCCTTTCTCCCGATGCTGTTGTAACGACCTCTTCATAGGTGCGTATGCCGCCGGCATTCATCACCGCCCGATCGCCGCCCATCACCGCCTTTGCTTCGTCGGGGGGAAATAGGAAGGTGTCGTCGTTGCCGATAACCTCACGGGGCTCCTTGCCCGTTGCCTGGCCTGCCGCAGTATTGAAGAGGAGATATCGACCGTCCCGATCTTTCACGTAGACGGCATCCGTGGTTCCCTCTACCACCGCCTCGAGAAGGGCTTCACTCCTATGGATAGTCTCTTGCGCCTGCATCTGTTTAAGCCGCGCAAGGCCCATCTCCGCGAGCATTTCCGCAAACTCGGAAAAATAGTCGAGAAACGGCCGGAGCTGTGCTTCACTGATTACAGGGATTTTTGCCACTGCCCGCATATAGGCGGCTTCATCGAAACCGAACCGCAGGGCCTGTTCCCGGAAGAACGTGAGGTCGGGCGGCTCGAAGAGAAATTGCCCAGTGAAGAAGTTTGCCATGTGCTCGCCGTCGACGATTATGGGAGCCGCCGCATCGACGAGGCCATTTTTGCATCTATAGACTGTGTACTTTTTCCCGGCCTCAAGTTGATTGGCGGTGACGGTATCGCTCTCGGTGCAGCGCTGTCTTGTCTCGGGGTTCACGCGGTGGAAATTGGTACATATTTCGTGCCACCCGGATTTCGTAATGATCGTTCCGTTCAGGTCAAGGACGGCCGTGACCATGCCGGTTGCCTCGGAGAAGAGCTCCGTGAGCTTCTGGACGCCGGCGACATCGATGAGGTCGGGAAACCTATATTTCATATCCTCTCCTCCCTTGGACTGCTCTACAGCAAGGAATTCACTCCTCCCTTCGCGCGGCGCCCTGCTAGGGGGATTTTTCCGATTGCCTCGGGAATCTGTTTCCGGTTGTGCGGGGATTGGTGCTGTTTACACTCATGGTTCCCCCTTCCGGGGCCCTGTAGATGATAAGTATGCGAAAATTATAGCAGAGACCTTTTCCCACATAAAGTCAAAAAATTGTCCGTCACAAACTTTCCTTGACACCGCCCACGTCCATAATATAGAATGGTTTTACAGATTGAAATGGATGCTTGCTGCGTGAAATGGAAATCGCGCAGGAAATGCCATTTCGCGCGGGTTGAATACGTTCAGGAGCGTTGGAACCAGGGAGTATCTCTTCTGATTCGGCACTACTTCCGCCGATAGTTCGAAATGGGTGTCCAGGGTATAAATCATCACATTTAGAGGAGGAACGGGTAAATGAAAAGCTACACGAAGGCGTACATACCGTATGGCGGGTACTACTCCACCCCCTTCAGCCGCTGGCAGGGGAGCATGCAGAACGACAACGCGGTGAGCCTCGCGGCCATGACGGCGAGAAGGTGGTTTCTCGAGAAAAGACATCTCGACCCCACCATCATCGACTATCTGTACTTTGGCAGCACGGTCGCGCAGAACCACTGGTTTTGCGCCCACAACTGGGCCGCAGCCATGCTGACGGACGACAAGAAATTTGTCCCCGGCCTCTTCATAAACCAGGCCTGCTCGACCTCCACCACGGCGCTTAACCTCGCCGCAAAAGACCTGGAGCTGGGCATCAATGAGGTGGTTTATACGCTCATGACCGACCGGTGCTCCAACGGCCCCCATACCACGTGGGCCGACCCCCTCGGTCCCGGCGGCCAGCCCGAAAGGGAAGACTGGAACATGGACAACTTCGGCGGAAATCCGAAACATCGCGCCGCCATGGTGCAGACGGCTGAAAACGTGGCCGCAGAAATAGGCATCACCAAGGAGGAGTGCGACGTTGTCGTCCTCAGACGCTTCGAGCAGTTCATGGAGGCGCGCGCCAACGACAGGGCGTTCCAGAAGCGCTACATGTTTGCCCCCGAGGTTACGGTCACCAGGAAGAAGACCAAGCTGATGGAAGAAGACGAGGGTTTTACCCCCAGCACGGCCGAGGGCCTTGCCAAACTGAAGCCGGTAGTGCCGGGAGGGTGCTTGAGCTTCGGCGCCCAGACATTCCCCGCCGACGGCAACTGCGGCATCATTGTGACCACGAGAGACAGGGCTAAAGAGCTGAGCACGGACCCAAAGGTGGAGGTGCAGATCGTCTCCTACGGCTTCGCACGGGTAAAACCGATGTTCATGCCCGCAGCACCCATTCCGGCTGCTGAAATGGCCCTTGCAAACGCAGGCATAAAACTTTCCGATGTGAAGGCGATCAAGACCCATAACCCTTTTGCGGTGAACGATCTCGCCTTCGGGAAGAAGACGGGCTACGATATCATGAAGAAGATGAATAACTACGGGTCCTCTCTGATTTACGGCCACCCACAGGGACCGACAGGGGGAAGGGCCATCATGCGAGCTGATAGAGGAGATGGCGCTTCTCGGCGGCGGCTATGGTCTGTTTACCGGCTGCGCCGCGGGCGACACCGCTGCGGCACTCATCGTGAAGGTCGGATAGCGCGGATCGAATAAAGGTTCGGGCCGTTCCCCGGCTTTCGGGGAACGGCCCGCTTTCTTTTTCAGCCGTTCACACACACGTCAAAAGACGGCTCTTCATTGATTCCGGTCGATTCTTTTCTGTAACCTTTTCGAAAGCGTTGACGACTAAAGAACGTAAGGGCGCGATGCGGGCTTTCCCCTGTCCGTCTCCCTTTGTCGACGCGTGTGAGTTATAATAACGGCGGTACATGGAAAATGACTCTCCAAAGCCCAATGACGCGGAAGTTGTCCGTCGGGTCCTCAACGGGGACGTGAATGCGTTCGAATACTTGGTGCAGCGATATCAGCATCTCGTCCTGGCTACGGTGAAAAAACATGTACCCTTCGATCACGTGGAGGATATTGTGCAGGATGTTTATTTGAGGGCCTATCGATCGCTGCCGGGCTTCAAAAAGAGCGACCGCTTTGCGCACTGGCTGTCCGTAGTTGCAGTGAGGGCCTGTTATGATTTCTGGCGGGAGCGATATAGATCACGGGAGCTTCCAATGAGCTCGCTTACGGAGGAGCACCTGGCGTGGGTGGAGGCGGCGCTATCGGACCAATCGAGTGCTTCGTGCGACGAGAAAGCCCTGCAAAAGGAAGCCGGGGAGATACTCGACCTGGCGCTTGGCAGGCTGTCAGCGGGTGACCGGATGGTGCTGGAGCTTGTCTACCTTGAAGGCCATTCAGTGAAGGAGGCGGCCGCTCTTCTCGGCTGGAGCACCACAAATGTAAAAGTGCGCCTGTTCCGCTCGCGCAAGAGACTCCGCGGGCTGCTCAGCCACTAAAGGTGAGGAGGAGCGTATGAAAACACCGGGACAGGACGGAAAAGACTCGAAGGGCTACTGAGACGAGGCTTACAAGGCGAGGGAGTCACATGGAGGTCGGCACACGGTGGCAAAAGAGCCTTATGGCGCGCATCCGGGAGATAGGCCCCCTTCAGCCCGAGGCGCAATTCCTGCCCTCATTCGAACAATTCGTCTGGCGGCTTGTCCCTGCTATTTCCTTGCTGGCCCTTGTACTCATTGCCGTCTTCATCGAGATCGAGGTCACTTCCTGGGAAGACCCGATTCAGCTATTTGTGAACGGCGCGGAAGAATCGATGCTCGTGCAGTTGTTTGGGGCATAAGGGAGGTGTGATGAAAAAGTGGAGGCTGATCACAGGAGTCGCTCTTGTTCTGGTCCTTGGCATACTGATCGGTGGAGCAGGCACCCATCTCTATCTGAGGCACAAGTATCACTTATCGCTGGACCGCAAGGACAGAGCCGCCCACATCCTGAAAACCCTTTCACGGGAACTGGACTTGTCGCAGGACCAGAAGGTCGAGATAGGGGAGATCCTCCAACGGATGGCGGAAAGGCTCCACAACCATTCCCTCCAGGGGCGGCCGGAGGCAGAGCGGATCGTTGATGAAAGTTTTTCGGAGATACGCCAGAAATTGAGCGACGAGCAAAAGAAAAAATTCGACAGCCTGCAAGAGCGGCATCGGAGGCACAGGCACAACCACGAGAGGTAGTGCCTGTGCCCCTGCGCTTTTACCCGCAATGCGGAGCACGACTGGGCAGTGCTGTAAGAACCCAACGAAAAATCGGCCATCCCGGAGGGTCGATTGACAGACGCCCTTCCCAACATTATATTCGGAACAGGAACGGTTCGTAATTGACCCTAAGAGTCCTACCTGCGCAGAGACGGCGCCCCGAATGTGCCGCCTCTACAGGCGAGGGAAGATCCCCACCGTCTCTTTAGTTTCCGTCGACAGGTCCCGGCCTTGATACAGGAAGCGTAGACGATGAACACAAAGGAACCTCATAGCTCGCTCAGGACCTTTTGGTCGTCAGAGGTCGTTGCCGAGAACTTGTACCGTTTTCTGGCGGCGAGGTACGATGATGAAGACCGTAAAAGGTCCGTCATCGAGATAGGAAAAATGGAACGCGGCCACGCGGCCGTGTGGAACAAGCTTGCAAGAGAGGCTCGCGGGGCCGCATTCGAGGTCTCGTTTCTCATCAGACTTAAGATAGTCCTGGCGAAGCTCCTCTCCCTCCTCTTACCCCTCACGATATTCATTCACTACCTCGAACACAGTGAAAAGAAGGCGATCCTCGACTACGCGGGACTATTGGAGACCTACAGAGATGACGAAAGGGCCAGGACTATTATCATTAACGTAATAACGCAGGAAATCGCCCACGAATGGCACATGATGGAACAGATCGCAGACAGGAGGCTGTACATAGCAAAGGCCGGGGAGGCAATACCGGGCATGACGGCCGGCATCATAGAGACACTGGGGCTTGTCATCGGTCTGACTGCCGCCCATACAAGGACTCTCGTCATAGGTCTTACGGGGCTGATAGCTATGTTCGGCGGCATGATCGCGGAGATGTCCGTCTCCTACGTTGCTTCCAAGGGTCACCACGACCTCGATGAGGGGAGGAACAAAGAGCTGAAGGTGAAGACCGCGGTCAGTCCCGCCGCACTGCGGCGCGAACTGGAGAATGACCTCCTGGATAAAGGGATCAACGACGAAACCGTAAGGCTCATAATGGATATCCTAGGCAACGACACTGTAGTGTTATCGAGCCTGGTGAGGACAATCAGAACGAGTGCCCATGTTCCTCACCCGGGAGAATCCCTCAAGACCACCGCCACCTTCTTTCTCATGGGGGCCCTGCCGGTCCTCGTGCCTTTCTTCGTCGGGTCCGTGTGGGGACCAAATCCATTGATCCCAGCGATCGTTGCCCTTGCTCTCGCTTTTGTAAGCATATCAATAACCGGCCTCTTTATGGCGGTACTGTCCGGCAGGGGCATATGGACGAATATCGTGCACAACCTCCTTATCATTACCGGGACATGCGTCCTCACTTACGCGGTAGGCCTGGCGGCCCGGTTTCTCATAGGTGTCGGGCAGTGAACAATCGGCGGGCAGTGACGCCAGGATTCCGCCCTGATAACGACGTATCGGACAACTATCGGCCGATAACAGGGTAGACGCGGCTTCGCAATCACGGATCGGCCCATCCATGGGAGGGGCGACAGGTCCCTGAACATGCGTCACGGAGCGACGGTAAACCATTATGGAAGCACGATTAAGTCAGATCAAAGTACCAGGGAAAATGGATGAGCATCCTCGCCTCTACCTGATTTATGATAAGCGCTGCGAGTCTCCTTTGCCCCCTGCGCCTCTTCACACCCCGGCAGATCGCAGAGGTCCTCGTTATCCGGAAACATAAAAAACACGCCGAGCCTTTCCGGGCTCCATGATACCATTGCCTGAAGGGTTTCCTCAAGCGCTGTATCGGCTTCGACAAGCCCCTCCCTGACCGCCCATAACGCAAGCCGGACCGAGTAGAGAGACGTCGGGTCACCTGTCTCACCTGTCTCCTCCAGCATTTTGCGTGCCTTCCGATTGAAGGGCAGCGTGTTCAACCGCTCCATCGTGCGCAGCTTTTCTTCATCCATACCGCCTCGCTTCCTCCAAGTTTAGAGGCCGTCTCAGGCCTTTGAAGGCTCAATGAGGGTCTCGACGATTTGTACCGCGTCCCGCACGAATCCGGGGCAGAGCATTTCAAAGAGACCTGCCTCTTTTGCCTGCGCCCTTTTGTCAGGCGAGTCGATATCACACCCGAGCAGGTCCCTGCACCTGGTGAATTTGTGCCGCGAGGCAAATTCCAGGAGAAAACGCTTTGCATACGTGTAAGTCTCTTCTTTGGCCTGCTGGTTCCGGAAGTCCGTCATACCATATTTCAGTCCCAGGACCATGAGGGCGCCCGTCACTGCCCCGCACGTCTCCCCTGACCCGCCAAAGCCGCCCCCGAACGCGCAGGCCACCCGGTACGCGGTCTCCGCTTCCAGGCCAAGATCAGGCCCAAACACGGAGAGCACCGACTGGGAACAATTGAAGCCCTTCTTGAAGCAGTCAACCGCCGCCTCTCGTTTTTCCATATTTTACGCCTCCCCCATATTTTTTGCCTTTTGATTATATCACGGATTATGCGCGAGACATCGATCAATTCGGCTTTCCGCAATAAGGTGTTTATGGTAATATATGGCAACGCTGAAAAGGAGTGGGGCCATGGCGAAAAGTCACGACATAAAGAAAGATACCAAGAAACAGGCAACCAAGACATTGAAGGAAAAAAGGGAAGCGAAAAAGGAAAAAAAGACGTCCAAGACCTGAGACGGATTTTCGAGCCCGCCGCTCTTCATCCGGTCCTAGGGAGTGCGCTATCCGCCGCCGACGGGAGGAAACAGGCTCGGTATGTCGCCGTCCCGGAGCACACGGCCGGGTTCGGCGTGAACACCGCCCTTTCACGGGTCTCTCTCCTTAAGGCGGCGAATGTGGATATACTTACTTGAATCTCAGTTTGAACCTCTGTATCTTGCCCGTCGAGCTTTTCGGAAGCTCCGTGACGAACTCGATCCACCGGGGGTACTTATACTTGGCCATGCGGTCGAGGACCCACTGCTTCAACTCTTTGTCCAGATCCTCCGACGGTTCATACCCTTGTTTGAGCACCACGAAGGCTTTTGGCTTCGTCAGGCCCTTGTCGTCCTCCTTGCCCACCACCGCGACTTCAAACACCGCAGGGTTTTCCATCAGGCAGTTCTCGACTTCAACGGGCGACACCCAGATTCCCCCGACCTTGAGCATATCATCCCCTCGGCCTGCGCACCAGTAGTAGCCATCGTCATCGACATAATACTTGTCCCCCGAGTTGATCCACTCGCCCTGCATGGTCAGACGCGTCTTTTCCCGTTTCCGCCAGTACTGCTGCGCAGAGCTTGCGCCTTTGACGAGAAGCATTCCTATCTCGCCCTTCGGCACCTCCTGTCCCTCGTCATCCACAAGCCGCATCTCGTAACCGGGCACGGGTTTGCCGGTCGACCCCGGCCTCACCTCTCCCGGCCTGTTTGAGATGAATATGTGGAGCATCTCGGTCGAGCCTATGCCGTCAAGGATCTCGACACCGAAGCGGTTCTTCCAACGATGATAGAGATCGGGGGGCAGGGCTTCGCCGGCGGAGACACAAATCCGGACGGATGACAATTCGTGCATGCCGTTGGGGTCGATGCCGGCGCCCGTTTCACGGTCCAGTTTTTCTTTGTAGGCGAGCATCTGCCCGTAGAGAGTTGGTACGCCAAAAAAAATGGTTGGGCGAAAACGCTCCAGGTGGCGAAAGACGCTCTCGGGGGTAGGCGGCTGCGCATTGAGCACCGCCGCGCCGCCGACGGAGAAGGGTAAATATCCCGCATTGCCGAGGCCGTATGCAAAGAAAAGCCGCGCCGCCGAGAAAAGGATGTCCTCCTCGGTCAACCCCAGCACGCCCTTGCCAAAGGCTTCCGAAGCAGCGACCATGTCGTACTGGGAATGGATCGCCCCTTTTGGAGAGCCCGTCGAGCCGGAGCTGTAAAGCCAGAAACCGGTGTCGTCTTTCGTGGTATACTCGGTCTTGAGGGTCTCCGGCGCATGGCGGTACATCTGGCGAAAAGGGATGTGAGCGCCTTTGGTCTCCGAGATGACGATCATGTCCCGGAGATAGAGCAGGTCCCCCTTGATCTGGCTGACAATCGGGACCAACTCTTCCGAAATCACCAGCACGCGCGCTCGGCTGTCATTGAGATAATACTCGTAATCGCCGGGCGTGAGCATGGTATTTACGGGAATGGGCACGCTGCCGATCTTGATGGCGCCATAAAACACCGCATAGAACTGAGGGACATCGAGCATCAGGATTACTATCCGGTCGTCCACGCGTACGCCCAGCTCCCGGAAGCCGTTTGCCGTCTTGTTTACCATTTTCTGGATGTCGTTGTACGTGTAGTTTCGATGCTCCGTGTAAACGGCGACCTTGTGGCCCCGTCCCTGTCGTATGTTCCGGTCGATGAAGTAGTCTGTCGCGTTAAAAAACTCCTGTAGCTCACCGTGAACCATAAGTTCCCTCCTGGTATGCCGCTCGTCGGCTATATGACAAACTCTTCTCCCTTGCGGGGAACGTGCGTGACAAGGCCGAGTTTCTCTTCGACCAGTTGTGCGAAACCTATTGCCACGTTCTCCTCGCCGTGCACAACAAAGACCTCCGGCCTGCTCGTAAATGAGGAGAGCCACTCAAGGAGCCCCGATTGATCCGCGTGGGCAGAAAAACCGTTGATCGTATAGACCTTCGCCCGGACGGCAATTTCTTCACCCAGTACGTGCACGTGAGGAGCGCCGTCGACGATCCGCCTGCCGAGCGTACCCCGCGCCTGGAACCCCGTAAAGACGATGCTGCACTCGGGCCTCCAGAGGTTGTGCTTCAGATGGTGGCTGACCCTGCCCCCTTCGCACATGCCGCTGCCGGCCATCACGACCGCGCCCGATTTTATCCGGTTGATCGCCTGCGATTCCTCCATTGATTCGGTGAAATGCACCTTTATGGCATCGCCCCTGATCACCTGGGAAAAACGCCTCGCTTCTTCAGGGAAGTACTGCTGATGTGTCAAGTATACTTTCGTAGCCTCTTCCGCCAGCGGACTGTCGATATAGACATCGAAGGGCGGCAGGCGCCTCGTAGCTACCAGGTCATTCAGGATGTAGAGGAGATCCTGCGTCCTGCCGACGGCAAAGACCGGCATAATCACATTGCCTCCCCTCTTGAAAGTGACCTTGACCGCCTCCGCAAGCTCGTCGACGCTTTCTTTCGCGCCTTTATGCAAGCGGTTCCCGTAGGTCGATTCCATTACCACATAATCCGCTGTCGTCATAAGCTGTGGGTCCGCGATAATCGGGTTCCCTTTGTTGCCGATATCGCCGGAGAAGACGATCTTCTTCTCCTCGGGGCCGTCCTGGTACCACAGCGCAAATGTGCCTGACCCCAGAATGTGCCCGGCGTCTACGAAGCAGTACTTGAGGCCCCTTCCCAGACGACCCGTCTCGCCGTACGCCTTCTCCACAAAAAGCGGAAGCACCGCAGCCACATCCTCTACTGTGTAGAGAGGCTCGAAGCGGTGGTCTTTCCCCTGTCTCAGGGCCTTCCTCGTCCGCCACTCGGCCTCCTTCTCCTGTATGTGGGCCGAGTCATGCAGCATGATCTTCACGAGCGCCGCCGTGGCACCGGTAGCAATGATCTCCCCCTTGAAGCCCTCCTTCACCAGCTTCGGTATCAGCCCCGAATGATCGATATGGGCGTGGGTGAGGAAGAGACGGGCGATATCCGAGGGTTGAAATGCGAAAGGATGGTCATTCTCCGCATTCTCACCCTGCTGCATGCCGCAGTCGACGAGGAACTGCATCCCGTTTACCGATAAGTGGTAACAGGACCCTGTCACCTGCCGCGCCGCCCCCAGAAACGTGATTTTCATGAGTCCTCCCGTGCCGATGCAATGTAGAGTATAGCATATGCCGGTGGCGACTCTCAATGGTCTCTGCTCCACTATTGTATACAACGCAGAGAGCTATTCATTGAAAAGACATAGGAAATGCGATATACTGACCCCATGCATTATCAGAGGAACCGGCGAAAAATAGGGCACCGAGGGGGGTGGCTTCCATGAAACTGAAAGAGAGGGTCGCATTCCTGACCGGGGCGGCCGGCGCGGGCATCGGCCAGGCCACGGCGCGTCTCCTGGCAGGAGCCGGCGCGAGTCTCGTTGTGACCGACGCCCACCCGGAGCGGGCGGCAAAGGTTGCCGCCGGACTGCGGGATGAATTCGGTGTCGACTCCATCGGCATAGGCTGCGACGTCACTCTTCGCGGCCAGGTGGAGGAAGCCGTCGCCCGTGCCGTCGCCCGTTTCGGCCGGATCGATATCCTCGTCAACAATGCGGGGACAAACCGGCCGACGAGCGTAGCCGACATGAGCGACGAAACCTGGGACCTCGTCATCAACACATCTCTCCGCGGCACATTCTATGTGTGCAGGATCGTCCTTCCCCTCATGAGGGAGCAACGCTTCGGAAGGATCGTCAACATCGCGTCGGCGGCGGCCTTCATGGGGCTCAAAGCAGGCCATGCCCACTATGCGGCTGCGAAGGCAGGGGTCGTCGCCTTCACCAGATGCCTGGCAATGGAAGCGGCGGAGCACTATATCACGGCCAATGCCATCGCCCCGAGCTTCATCTACAATCAATTCATTCCCCACATCTATCCCGAAGAGGAGATTCAAAGGATGCACGAGGCCATCCCCTATCCGCGAAAGGGGACACCCGAGGACGTGGCGCAGACTGTCCTTTTCCTCGTGACGGACGGTGAGTATATTACCGGCCAGACGATCTGCGTCACGGGCGGGAGCTGGATGCGTTGAAGGTCTTATTTACACGGAATTTACACACACTTCATTCTTCCTTAACAATAGAGAGATAACCTGATAAAGCGGGACCGGTTTGATCCAAAGAGGGGGGCCTTAGACCTTCCCCTCCTGAAGTATTGAACGCTCCTGCCGACCTTGATTTCCCTGAGAGATTCACCATTATTTGCGGCGGAAGGTCATTGTCCCCGGAAGTGCGATGAGCCGACGAGAATCAATGCCGGAGGAGAGGGCACAGATGAAAATTCTGGTGGTGGACGATGAGGACGATATTGCCGACCTGATTTCCTTTAATCTGGAGCGCGAAGGCCATCAGGTCGTGTGCGCCGGAACCGGAGAGGAAGCGCTCGAATTGCTCAAAGCGGAGAGACCTGACCTCGTCGTCCTCGACCTCATGCTGCCGGGAATGCAAGGCCTCGAGGTCTGCAGACACATTCGCGCGACCCCGCGGTATTCGGATTTGCACATTCTTATACTGAGCGCTAAAGGCACCGAGGCGGATCGAATTCTCGGTCTCGAGATGGGGGCCGATGATTACATAACCAAGCCCTTCAGCGTGAGGGAGCTGATTTTGCGAGTCCGTGTCGCCCTCCAGAGAGGCAAGGGGACGCTCGATAAGAATGGGCACGAACCGACGTTTTCCTACAAGGAACTCTTCATCGATTTTGATAAATACGAGGTCACCCTCAAGGGCAAAAAGATCAGGCTGTCCCCCATCGAGACGAAGCTACTCTTTTTCTTCACAAAGAATCGCGGAAGGGTTTATACGCGCGATCAGCTTCTCGATCAAGTCTGGGGCAACGAAATCTTTGTGACGCCGCGAAACGTCGATGTCTACGTCAGTCGCCTCAGGAAGCTCATCGAAGGGGACCCGCAGAAACCCACTTATATTGTCACGGTAGCAAGCGTCGGCTACAAATTCAATGATTCCGATTCCTGATCGCTCTAGTCCTGTATGAATTCCTTCTGTGTGGCCATTATTTCCTCCCTAAACGCCCGCAGCCGCACTTCTGCCGCCTCCGGCCTTTCGCTGTCGTAAACCCGCGTGACGGGCCGCAGGAGGGCCTCATCCGTCCTGTGCCCGGTCAAGGTATCCCAAAACGTCCGGAGTTTCACCATCTTTTTCCCGCCGCGTTTTTTTCGCGTAATGCCGATTGACAAGTGCGTGGTTCTTGGTTAGAATTTCTCTATACGCGTTCAAAAAAAGCAGGCTTGGGGTTGATTGGGATAACTGCCGGCAGGGTTGCGGGAGGACAGGGAAAGAGACGTTCAGGAGCAACGAGTTATGGACAAATCGCATCAAAACGAGAGAGAGGAAAAAAGGACCTCGGGCGCGATCGAAGATCTGGCTCAGTCCCACGGTGTTAGGACAGAAGAAGTGAAGTCCCTCTACGAGTCGGTATTCGCGGAGATGAAACAGCATGCGGTCATCACGGATTTTCTCTCCGTATTTGCCGCGCGAAGGGTGAAAGAGATCCTTCAGCAGAAGGGACTGCGGGACGAAACCTGACCCTTGCCGCCGTCATCGGTGGTAGAATAATCGGCGCCCGTGCCAATCAGGCCGACGTAGACGGGGGTTTCCGGGTAAGGAAAGGGACCCCCGAAGGGGTCCCCTGCTTTTTGTACGGCCTAGGTGTTACTCAAGCCGATAAAACTACGGGCAAAGCGCGGGCACTGCAGGATTTCCCGCGCAGCTCTCGACCGTGCACATGGTGCTGCCTACGCACACGGCGCCGTTGCCGGTACAATTCGCCCCGGGGTTCTCCCCGCCGACCAGAGCTGCTCCGGTCAGTTCGCAAAGGGACTGGGCGCCTCCGATAATTGGCGACGGATAACCGATGTCGCTCTTCGACACCAGCATCTCAGCGGAGCTGGCATAGAGGGCCCTGCCGGAGGCCCCTATATTGGCCGGCAGGCTCGCGAATTGGAAAAAGTTCTGGGCGAGCCCAGCGCAGAGGGGGCCCATGTTGTCTGCCGGATCGCTGCCCGCGGTGCAGGCAGCGCTCAGATAAAGGTTCTCAACAGTGAAGTAATCATAGAGACCGGTCCTGATATTGGTCCTTGTGGGCATCTGGCCCTCCAGCATGACCGGACCGTAGCCGCCGTTTCCATTTATTTTGGAGTCGTCCGCATCGCAGAGGCCTATGGCGCCCGGCTGGGTCTTGACGCATGATTCCATGTCGCCGCTTGTGAAGTTGTACCAGACGTTGGGAGCGGCAGCCGGGTACACATTGCCGTGGCTTTCCTTCGTGGGCAGGGTATAATTCGGCACCCGCTTTATGACGCTGTAGTCGAAGGCAGCCATGGTGCCGGAGCCGGGCACGCGCAGGCAGACGGTGATGGGCTCGTGCGCGAAGGCGCTATTCAACTGGTTCCAGTTATCCACTTTACCCGTGAAGATCTGGCTAATCCACTCAAGGGGCATGTTCGTCACATTCGCCGGGGCGCCGCAGACGCCGCTGCTGCACTGGGCGGCGACGGTACACGGGGTGCCTGCGTCGATCTTGCCCGCGGCCTGGCCCGTACACGTCGATACCTGTACGCTATTGTTCAGCCACACGCCGAAGGGCACCACGACCGGCTGGTAGTGGGTGAGCGTAGAGACATCGGGTATTGCGCCGACAGTGGTCGTGTTTACGGGGCCCCAGGCGGCCATTGCACCGCTCGGACCGTCAAAATAGCTGCCGGCAATGAGGCTTTTCTGGGTGAAAAGGTCCGGCGTTACGTCGGCTGCGCCGAAGGTAACCGGGTGGCAGCTAAAGGCTGTGCCGGCGGTGTTGTCCATCATCGTCCTTGTGCCGCCTGGGCAGCTCATAGGATCGAGGTGTCCCCCGGGGACCTTGTTATTCCAGTAGTATGCGTCTCCCGCAACCGCGGTGACGCCGTCTACGGAATCGCCTGCGGTGACGCGGACGGTGATGTTGCCGTTGGCGATAGCGCCGCACGTGGTACCATGGGCGTAAAAGTATTTCTGGCCGTGCGTCGCGCACGTCGAACCACACCCTACGACGGTAGTGACGCCGCCTGCCGCCGAGCTGACGACGCCGCCCGTACAATTTCCGCCGGTCGGGGACGCAAGCCAGACCGTTGCCTCGTTCGACCAGAAGTTGAACTGGGCCGAAGCGCCGTACACGTTGATATCGACGTCCGCGCAAGCCGCTCCCGCGAGGGCGAGGCCGAAGCTTACCGCAAGTAAAGCGATGATAAACCTCTTCATGTTATTCTCCTCCTCATTTGTTTTACTGATTCCGGATGACTATAGAGCCGTCCCACGTTTACGCCATTCTCCTGCGGATGCCGAAAAGTCCCAGAAGGCCCGGCGCCAGAAGCAGCAGGGTCGGGGGTACGGGTACGGTCGCCGGGGCTACGAAGAACTCCGTGCTGCCGTTGGCCTCCGTAATGATCTGGATGGCTTGGCCGTTGCCGTTCGTGACGAGCGAGCCGGTCTGTGCCATGGCGCCGTTGCTGAAGTAGTACAGGTTCTGGGAGACCGTGCCGCCTGTTGCCAGGGCCGTCAGCCTGCTCTCGGTAGCCAGGGCGTTAGAGGTGTTGTTAAGGAACTGCGCGTAGGTGCCCGGCGGGCCCTCTACGTTCTGGGTGAAGCTGTTCGAGCTGGAATCTTTCTGAGAGATCACGCCCGTATTCGTACCGGCCTGGAAGTAGGCATTGCTCGGGTCTTGGACGGGCGAGATCGCCACGAGCGGCGTATAGGCGTTCAAAAAAGTGTTCCCGTAATTGCCCCCGGATAGAAGCTGCTGCGAGCCGGAGATATAGGCCGTGCCGTTGGCGGTGCTCCAGCCGCCCGCGTAATACGTCACCATCAGGTTCGCGCCGTTGCTCGCGGCAAAAGCGCTGCCAAACCCCGTAAAGGCGTTCACGCCGCCGCCCACAATCACGGGGTGGGCGCTCGTCACCGTGCTGAGCAGGGTGTTGATGTTGCCTAGGTCGGTAATGACCTCATTGGTACCTGTGCCCGGAACGGGCTGGCCACCCTGGAATGTGGTGTTGTAGACGACCCTGATCAATTCGTTGTCGTCCGCGATATCGGCCCTTGCCTGCCCGACAAAACCGGCAACCAGCAGCGCCGCCACGAAAAGTCCTAAGAGTTTTTTCATCATGTCACTCCTTTTTAATAATTTCTTGAAAAAAATCCTCGTCGTCTCTTCAGGCAACCCAGCCGCCCTTTTTCACAAGGGCCTGCGGCTTTCCGTCGCCCGGTTGCCCGGGCTTTGGCTTTATCTGAATCGGGGCATCGCGGAAAGCGCGTCCCCGGTCCATCGCTTTATTTCACTTCTCTTCGCCTTGTCACCACCTCCTCCTGCATTATTCCAGGAAGGGATCAAATCGACACCCCGCCTGCTCCGGACTCGGGCCTTCTGGTCCGCCAGGGCTTATGCGCCAGCCAAGCACCCGTTCCTCCTTTCTCACTTGTTTCCCTGGGCTTTAGGTAAGTATAAGCGCGCGATGTTACAACTTTGTAAAAGAACGGTTAATTATCGTTTAACAATGTTTTTTTTGACGGGCCGCCTCCTCACTTCAGTATCTCCTCGAACTTCTCGATCCTTCCGATGCCCCCCTGGCTGAAATTCACCTTGATGGAGCCGGTAAATCCCTCCTCGATGAGGACCCTCATCAGATCGACGAGTCGGCTAAGCTTCGCCTCGGCCTTCGCCTGAGGGAAAGCGGATTCCACGGACGGGGTGGTTGGGCCGCCATTCTGCTGTTTCACCGGTGAGTTCCTTCCTCGGCTTCGGCGGGCAGGAAGATTTCCACGGTGGCCTTTTCCCGAGCCTTGCCCATAGAGGCGTCGGCCTCCTGCTGCCCCTTTTCCTGCTTCAGAAGCGTGCGCAGCCGGTCCTTCAGGTTTTCGAAGGGGATGGTCATCTCCGGCTTGCGGTCGACGGCCTTGACCAGGTGGTACCCGAGGCGGGTCTCCACGACGCCGCTCACCTCGCCGGTTTTCAGCGCGAAGAGGGCCTCTTCGATCGGCTTCATTACCTGCCCCTGCCTGATGTAGCCCAGGTCTCCGTCCTTTGCCCCGCTCGGATCCTCCGAATAGGTCCGCGCCAGCGACGCGAAGTCCTGTCCCTGCCGGACCTTGTCCAGTATCTCCCCGATCTTCTTCCGGGCCGCGGCCTTCGCGGCCTCGTTCGACCCGGAGTCCGCCTTGATGAATATCTGGCTCGCCCTCACCTGCTCCGGCTGGCGGAAAGAATCGCGGTTGCGGTCGTAATAAGCCCGTATCTCTTTGTCTGTCACCTCGGCTTTCGCGGCAAACCGGGTCTCGACGAGCTTCTTGACAGCCAGCGACCTCTCCACCTGTGCCCTGAAAGAAGCGGGCGACATCTTCAACACACCCAGGGCGTTCGTGAAGTCCACCTCGCTGGCATACTGGTCCTTGAGCTCCTTCACCTGCCCGTCGATCTCCGCGTCGCTCACCTTAATGCTCTTCCGGCTTTCCTGGTAGAGAAGCTCCTGTCGTATCATTGCTTCCACCACCTCCGTCCTCAGCCCGGCGATCTGAGGGCACGTAAGGGGCTTGCCCGCATTGAGCACGAAGCGCTCTACCCGGAGGAGCTCGCGGGTGAAGTCATCGAGGGCGATCTCCGAGCCGTTGACGATTGCAACGACGCCTGCCTTCTTCCCGGCACGGGGCTGCCGGCTTCTTCTCCGCCGCACACAGGGCTGAGGACATCCCGAGGGCAATGATCAGTACGACGACAGGCACTCTTTTTCCACAACGCATAGGTCACACTCCTTATCTGATCTACTTCGACCCCAGCTTCTGCCGGTCGATCTTTTCCTTGTAGTCCTTCGACAGCTTCTCCAGCTCCACCTTTTTGATCTGGGTGAAGGGCTCCTTTTCGAGAAGGGTCGTCATGACGCCCTTGCTTTCGTATTTACGGATCAATTCGTTGCCGATAGCGTAGAGGCGGGCGTTGTGCTCGGCGGCCCGGTCGTACTTCTCGTTGAGGGCCTTCACCTCCTTCTCCCGCTCCTTCAGCGTCTGGAAGGTCTCGCGCTGCTTCTGCTCCAGGGCGCGACGGTCGGCCTCGATGGCGGCCAGACGCTCGGTGAGCTGCCCGTTTTTCGACTCCAGGAGCGCTACGCGGGTCAGGGATGCCGCATTCTTCTGCTCCAGGGAGGCCGTCGACGCCAGCAGTGCATCGGCGCGGGCCTTGAGCAAGGCGTTCTCTGCGGCAAGGCGCTCCTTTTCCTCCCGGAGCTTCTCTGTTTCTGCCTGGGCCGCCAGGTTCCCGTCCTCACAGGTAGTCCGGTCGGCCGCGCATCTCCGCTGGACCTGGGCCAGGCGCTGCGTGATTTCCCTGATTTTTGCCTGGTCCGTTTTCTGCACGGCCCGGGTCTGCATATGACCGTATACGAGCCCGAGGGTCAGCCCGGCAACGATGCCGAGGGCAGCTATGAGGAACTTCATGTATCTCGCCATAAGGCCTCCCTTAAAACCTCGCATTTATATCCACGAACAAGGAATCGATGGACAGGGGCGGACCGCTGATCTCGTTGGCCGTCGTCCATTTCACCGAGAGCCAGAGGTTCTTGCCGAGCCCCAGATCGCCCCCAAGTATCCATCCCTTCGCGTTCGTCCCGCCGTAGGTGGAAATCAGGATCGGTAAAGGCATCGAGAACGGCGTCGGCCTGCAGGTACCTGTAGTAGCAGATAGCCTCGCCACTGCGGGAAGCGGACGATCTCCGGATAACCGACGGAGAGGCCGACCTGATAGCCCTGCGTCTGCGAGGTGACGGCGGGGTTCTGCGTCAGGGCGGCCACCAGGGCCCTATTAAAGCCGATATTATTGACATAGTCCCCGAGGAAGACCGCGTGGATGGGGTCCCAGAACCCCACGTCGAGCGTACCGGTGATGTTCAGCTCCCGGTATTGCGAGGCAAGAGCCAGCTCCGTGGTGGCGGGGGTGGTGGAGTAGTTGCCGATGTCGAACAGGGTATTCCCCTTTTGCATGTATTGGGGGACGGTGTAATCGTACTCGCCGGGGTAGGAAGGATTGTTGGCGATCCCCCTGGTGTGCTGGTAGTCGTAGTAGGCCACCCCGATCCTTCCCACCAGCTCCTTGCGGGGCTTGATGTCCAGGCCGACCTGTCCGGCGTAGAGCCACTTGTTGTCCTGGGTGTACTGCGCAACGGACTGCGCACTATAGAGGGGGAAGGCCCCTGCCGTCGCAAAACCCTCCAGGGGACCTAAAAGGGTGTGCCGGTAGGTGCCCGCGAACCCCTCGAAGGTGAGGTCGCGCCACCAGATAAGGTCGCTGAAGAAGAAGGGGTTGAGCATCCTGCCCCCCGTGAGGGTGAGGCCGGGCAGGGGCGTCGTCTTCACGTAGGCCAGGTCCATGACCACGGTGTACGGGTTGAAGTAGTTGCCCATGGTCTGTTGGGAGGTGACGGGGTTGGCCGTGTTGCCGGTGCTGATCCTGACCCCTGCTTGGGTTGTCTCGTTGATGTCGGCCGTTGCCCCGAGCCGTAACCGGAGCCGGTAGCGGTCCTGGTTGTCCGTGGTGTTCATGAGGTAGACGTCATTGGTGCTCGGATTCGGGAGCAAGGCGTTGTTCTTGTTGAAATAATCCGCCTCGTAGCGGAGGCGTATATCGCCGCCGAACCGGATGCGCTTGGTCCACTCAGGCGCTGCCGCGGACTCGATCTCCTTTTTCGTCTACCTTAAGGACCTCTTCCTTGGCCGTCTGCACCTGCTCGGTCACCGCCTTCTTGATATCGTTGGTCGCATCCTGCGTTATCTGCTCGAACTCCTTCCGGCTCCTCTCGGAGGAGAGCATTATGGGAGGAGCCTTTGCGCTCTTCGCCACCCTGTCGGCCTCGACGGCGCTCAGAACCCCCTTTGTCCTGAGAAGCTCCGTCAGGGCCGCGAGCCCGGATGCGCCGGGCTCCCCTTTCTTCTGCGCCACAACCGAGGCTTCCTCCCTGCTCACCAGCCCCTTCTCGACGAGTATCTGCACGAGGGCGTCGATGCCGGCGGCGTCGGATGGGCTCACGCTAGTGCCGGGCACGGGTGGAGATGAGGGTGCCTGGCCGTGGGCAGAGGGGACGACCGGAAGGAAGACGAGAAAAAGGGCAAGCAGGAGAAACCACGCCTTCTCGCCTTTTTTCCATGTGTGTGTGGTCAGGTTATATCGAATCATTCTTTCTCCAGATAAAGTTCCCTCACCGCGAGGTGATCTTGTAATTCATGCCGGTGTAGATGCCCTTGGGCAAGGGTTGGCTGATCCTCGCGTACTTGAGCGCCTTCACCGCCTCGTCCATGGCTTTGTTCCCGGAGGAACGGATAATCCGGTAATCCGCGATGCTGCCATGCTCATCGAGCTCGATCCGCACCTCCACCTCCGCGGTCCCCTTGGGCATACCCCCGTTCTCCTCCAGGTATTTGCGCACCACCTTGTTCAGCTCCTCTCCGACGATCCTGGTGTACCAGCCGAACCGTCTTTGCAATGCGGCCTGGTCGGATCCTCCCTTGCCGTATCCTGTCCCCAGAGTGGTCACGTCCCTGCCGCCCTTCCCCCTGCCCACGAGCCCGAAGCCGTCAGAGCCGGCGCCGCCTTCTCCTTCTACGCCGAGTGGCCCCTCGGCGGCGGGCTTGTCGTCCCCCTTCGGGCCTGCTTGCTGCGGCGTCATATCCTGCGGCGCCACTATGGTCTGCTGCTTCTGTGTGTCCGGTTCGGGGGGTCTCTCCTTCGGCGGCGGGGGAGGCTTGTCCGGGAGATTGGGCCTCACCAAGTCTACTTTCGCAATAAACACCTTTTTCCCTCCCCCCTTGTCGCTGCCGATCAGATAGGCGAAGCCGGCGCCCAGAACGACGAAGAAAAAGAGCACGATGACGGTGGTGATTATGGGGGATTTCTTCTTCTGCTTCATAAGGCACCCTCCACTTTCATTTCACTTCACCAGCTTCTGCGTCACCAGCCCGAGCTGGGTAATCTCCAGCTTCTGGAGCAGGTCCAGGACCTCGATGACGCTCTTGTAGGATATCTTCTGGTCCCCCTTGATCACCACGGGGAAGTTCGGGTTTACGGCCTTGAGCTGCCTGAGCCTCGCCTCCAGCTCCGCGATGGTCACGGGAAAGCTGTCGAGGTAGATGGTGCCCTCGGCAGTGATGGTAATGGCCTTCGTGGCCGGCTTGATGTTGCCCGCCGCCGCGCTCGCCTTGGGGAGGTTCACGTTGATCCCCTGGACGGTCGCGGTGACGACCATGATGAAGACGATGAGGAGGTTCCAGGCCAGATCGAGGAGGGGGACCACGTTCAGCTCGGCGTGGAACTCGATTTCGTCGTAAGGGTTCGTTCTCATGCCTTGCCCCCGTATGCTTCTTCCACGCGGTTCGACATCTCGTCCATGAAGACATTCATGTCGGCGCTGATGTGCTTGATCTCCTCGGAAAGGTAGCTGTACTGGAAAAGCGCGGGGATCGCGAGCATGAGCCCCATGAGGGTGCAGGCCAGGGCGGAGGCCACGCCGGGGGCGATGGCGGCGAGGTTCGCCTCCCCTGCTTCGGCCACGCCGGCAAAGGTATTGATGACGCCCCAGACAGTGCCGAAGAGGCCCATGAAAGGCCCGCCGGAGATGCTTAAGGTAAAGAGGAGAAGGCCCGAGGTGTTCTTCTTGCTCTCCTGCATGGCCGCCTTGTTGAGGGCCGCCTCGAAGGCCGTCATGGCGTGGCCCGGCAGAGACGTCGCCCCCAGGTCCCTCATCTTCGCGAGCCTGCGGTCGAGCTCGTCGAGGCCCGCCCCGTAGACGCGGAACAGGGAGGAATCGGGGAAGCCCTCATCGATTGCCCGGAGGCCCTCGGAGGCCGTGAAGACCTCGGAGAAGGCCGCGTTGTCCTTCTTCAGCTTGCGCAGGGCCATGAACTTGTTGAGGAAGAGTATCCACGTCAGGGCGATCATGATCACGATGGCGCCGATGATGAGCCACCCGTCCAGGGTGATCGCCTTTGCGGTCACGACGAGGAGATGGACAGTCAGGCTTTCCGTCCCTCCGGAGGAGCTTTCCTCCTCCAGGCAGGAGAGGAGCGGCGTCTCCGGACCCTGAGCCACGGCAGCCGCATGGACCCACGCGGGCGAGCGGGCAATACCGGCTATCCCGACCTCGTCGAGGTCCCCCGCGAAGCCGTGCTTCCCCTGGAGGGCGCCCCCGACGGCGATGTCGGCAGCGGGCTCGGGCATGGCCCCGCACTTCGCACTGGACCTCTCCCGTCCGTCCGTGTACAGAGAGAGCGTCTTCCCGTCCGAGGTCGCCGCCACGTGGACCCACTTGCCCTGGGGCAGCTCCACGGAGGGGGCGGCCTTTTTCTGACCGGAGATGTCGCAGTAAAGCTTCGTCCCTTCGACGGCTATCACCACCGACTGCTTCCCGGCTTCCCAGGAGAAGAGGCGGCCGTCGGTCTGGGGGTGGGTCACGCGGACCCAGGCCGAAAAGGTGAAGCCCTTTGCGAAGCTCAGAGAGGGGGATTTGGCGATCACCAGACGGTCGCCCTCTCCCTTCAGGGCAATGCCGCTCCCGATGGCGCAGGGGACACCGAGCTTGCCCGTAAACTCCTTCCCGTGGTTCTTATAGGAGGTGGCGTCCTTGGGGACGCCCTCCTTTTCTCCTAAGTGGTAGACGGCAAGCTGGGATGTGTCGTAGGTGCCCCCTTGGTCCTGGCCGTCCGCAGCAGCGCTGTTGCCGTAGTATATCCAGAGAAAGTCCTGGTTCGAGGCGGCGAGCCTCGGGACCTTGACCCAGATAAGGACCATCTCCCCGGCCGGGTCGTATCGCTCGATATGGTACTTGAGCGGGGTCTTGTCGTCGCCTGCCACGAGACGGATGTCCGAGCCGTCGCCCTTGGCGTTGGCGAAGGTGAAATTGCCCGAATGGAGCCTGACGAGGATGGGGAAGTCCGTAAGGTCCTCCTTCACGTCTCCACCCTGGGACGTCGTGTCCAGGACGATCTTCTTCCGGTATTTCCACTTCCCGTCCCACCAGGCTGTGGCCGGTGCGGCGACCACGGCAAGAAACGAGGCGCACACTATGGCTGAGAGAATTCTGGGAAACCACTTTCCGTGCATCTTAAGGACCTCCACTTCCGATTTCCGGTGTCTGATCTTTATTTTTCATCACGACCCCCTCACTCCTCCCCTCCGGCGATGGGGGAGGTCAGGTCGAAGCTGATGAACTTGACG
The DNA here is from genome assembly GCA_963768735.1 of uncultured delta proteobacterium. Taxonomy (GTDB): domain Bacteria; phylum Desulfobacterota; class Syntrophorhabdia; order Syntrophorhabdales; family WCHB1-27; genus BOG-1155. Next base: position 427,231 of record CAVYJH010000004.1, read on the forward strand.
TCGAACCACTTGACCATGTCTTCGGTTGCCTGCAGGGCGTTCTTGCCGACATTGCCCCTTGCCGAGCCCAGGGCGCCGGAATCCTGAGAGACGATGGTTGTGGCGGCAAGGTTCGTGGTGCCCGTGAGGGCGCCCAGGCTCACTGCCTGGGAAGCCGCAGGAACACCCACGGAGCCGGCGGTAAAGGAGATATTGGCGACGTTGAGCACGGTCACGGCCCCGAGAATAACCTTCCCGCCGGAAATGCCCGCCTCGCCGGCATCGATGACGCCCTGGGGGGCGAAGAGGTAGATATCGCCTGCCGGCGGAGCCGGGCTGGTCGGCGTGGCGGCATAAGTAAGGGCCCGTATGCCGCTCCCGACCGCCGGCGGGCTGAAGGTCACCGAGCATACGCCGTTTTTGCAGGAATACGTCGGCGGGCTCACGCTGATCGTCGCCTTGTCCCCCTTTCCGGCGTTGATATTCCCTTTGTCGCTCCAGACGGTGATGTCCCCACCCTGAAAGGTCATCATCCTGGACTCGTTGACATTCACGTCCCCTGCGGCAAAGACTGCGATGGCGCCCCCGCTCTCTGTGAGTATGCCCGTGTTCTTCGTCTGGCCGCTCGTAGTGCTCGAAATCTCCGTCGTCCCCACGTTGAGACTGCCTGCGGCAAGCACGTAGATGGCGCCCCCGCCTACAGTGGCTATCTGGGAAGAGGTCATGGAGATATCGCCCGAGGGGTTCGCAGTGCCAAGGAAGTGGGCGATGATGTCCGCCCTCGTGCTGTTTACGACCGCCTGGGCTGCCGCTGCGTCGCCCGCCGCCAGCAGCGTGCTGTATTCCGTCCCCGCGCTCCGCAAACTGTCGAAGAGGCCCGAGACGTCCTTCATTGTCAGGCTGCCCTTGAACCCTGCGGCCACGGTCAACGAGCCCCCTGCGGCAAGGACCGGGTTCTCACTGTTGCCGACCTCCAGGATCCCCTCGGAATAGCCGAGGTTGATCTGGCCTCCCGCCTCGACCACCACGTACCCTGGTCCGCCGACCTGGATCTTTTCCGCGCTCACGTTTTCCGTAGAGCCAAAGAGGATGTCGCCTCCCGCGACGATGGCGGTCACGTCGTTCGACCCGATATTCTGCCCGTCGTAAGTGATATCCTGGATGTTCCGGCCCGCCGTGACCGTAGCCATCTTGGGCAGAGTCAGCACGGCGTCTACGATGTCCCTGCCCGCGCTTATCATCACCGGCACAGCGTCATTCGTGTGGACGGGTGAAGGGGCGTGCGTCTGAAGCATGGAGGAGTGATCCTTGCACTCCGTATCCCGAAGGCGCATAGACGAGGTTGGGGTCCGCGTCGGACATGAGCCACGACGCGCCTGTGGAAAACACGATGTCCCTGACGGCCGCCATGGTGATCTCACCCGTGGGGGCAGGCACTTGGATGAAGGACTTGCCGCCTATCAGGTTGATGTCCGTGCCTGCGTAGATCGCCACTGAAGGGGGCAAGAGCGTATTCCTGGTCGTCGCACTGTTGCCGGTAATGTAAAAGCTGCCGTACCGCGCGGAGTTTACCGTGCCGTAAAGGTTCACGTCGCCGGTGACGGCGGTCAGGGCCAGAGAAGATTGGGGCGTGTAGCCGTTGTCCCACCACCCCGACGCGTCGGAGGCCGCCAGGTTGGGGTTCAGGGCCGCGCCGAGCTCTATGTTCCCCTGGGCGGAGACGCTGACCTGCGCGTCGCCCATCTCGATCAACTGGGGCTGGTTCTGGGTGACGCCCTGATAGACCTGCGTAGGCATGCCGAAGTTTCCCATGGCGGAGAGCGTAGCCGTACCCTGTTCCGCAAGGAAGCGGCCGGTTAAGTCCCCTCCTGAGTAGACCTGGAGGTTGCCCTGCGCCGAAGGTCCCTATCTGGGCATTGAAGCTGCCGCCGGAGCGCACGTAGATGCTGCCGCCGCCCATGGTCGCGATCCCTTCCGTGGCTATACCACTGCCTGTAGGATTGTAAATAATGGGTGTGACCGGAACGGCCTGACCCTGTGTCACCACGAGCCACGCATCGGGGTTGAGATCGCCGTTCACGGCGCCGGCCACGTTCAGCGTGATGCCCCCTCCGTTGCTGTAATCGTAATAATCGTAAACCGTCAAGCCCGGCGTCCTCTGCTCGCCCGTTGTCCTTATCGAGCCGAGAGAGTGACCGCCAAGGTCGGATAGATAATCCTCCGTCATGTTGAGGTCCCCTCCCACACGGATGTTAATGCTGCCTGTCGCCGATTGGATGGCGCCTCCGGCGTTTATCGTCAGGTTTCCTCCGACGTTCCCCGTAATGGGACCGGAATAGGTGCCAAGGGAGTAGTTCATATAGAAGATCATGAAGCCGGGCTCGGGACCTTCGTTCATGACCGTATCACCGGCAGAGGCGAACCGGATCGCCCCCTTTTCAGTGTAGACCATCTCCCATTGCCCGATGGTCAGGTTTCCCCGCTCCGTGCTGCCGGCCGGCATGACGGCCATGAGGTCGGGGCTTGCCATCCTTGCGCCGGCAACGAGGTTGAAGGACCAGGAGGGCATGAGGTTGGTGCTCAGGAGCTGGCTGAAATCGAAACCGTCGTTATCGTACGTCGGGGTGCATAAGAGGTTGCCGTTGATGTTGAGGTTGCCCGCCGCCCGCAGGGTCAGCGTCCCCGGCTCTCCGGAATACAACACGGTCGAGAGGTCTAGGTCCTGGTCAACATTGATATCTCCCCCCTTGTTGGTAACGACAATGCTCGGCTGGAGGTGAAGCTGTGCGGTCCCGTACTTAAGGTGCGCGAAGAGACCGGCCTTGTTGCTCGGGTTGGCCAGAAAAGCGGACAGGTATGGGTCGCCCGTTATCGAGCCGTACACTGTGCTGAGGTTCAGGGACGGGGAGTTGTAGGCAAAGGTGCGCATGGCGTCTGCATAAATGTCTGAAGCCCCTGTGACGGTCCCGTTGAGCGACATGTTGAGCCGGTTGTAGCTCGCTCCGGTGAGAGGCGCCTCGAAGGTCGCCGTCCCGGCCGTGCCCGTCCCTGTGCCGGAGACATCGATGCTTCCGCTACTCGTCAGAGCCAGTGTGCCCCCGCCCGCGATCCCGAGGGTCACGCTTCCGCCGTTGGCGTTCTGCCCCGTCCCGTAAGCGCTGATGGAACCGCTCACCGTCAGGTTGTTCCCGGCGTACAGCTCGACCGACCCGCCCTGACCCGGGCCGGACGCATCGATTGTGCCGAGAAGGCTGATGGACCCGGTGTCCGCCGTGATATTGACGCTGGTCGCTTTCACCGTATCCGAGTCGGCTATCGTGATGTTGCCCGTCGACGTCTCTATCGCGAGGGATTGGGTGAAGTCGCCTATTTTCGCGTTGAGGGCGGAGAAGGTGTTGACGCCGCCCGCTATATCGAGCGAGCTCGTCACTATGGAAAGCGAGCCGCCGAGCCCCGTCGTTCCGTCCGCCCTCGTCCCGGCCCGGCCGGCGAGGGTGCCCGATACCTGCACGCCTCCGACAGGGGCGTAGAGACTGATGCTCCCTGCGTCGCCCTGCCCACCCGCCGATACATCGATCGAAGCGCCTGAGCCTACGGTCACCGCGCCGCCTGTGCTCGTGAGTGTCACGACACCGCCGGGGGCGCTTGCGGACCCGAGGGCCAGGAGCCGGGCGCCGCCGGCGAGCGAGACATTGCCCGTGGCAGAGAGCGTGAGCTGGGCCGAGGGTGTCTCGATAAGCGTGGAGACCGCAATCTGACCGGCCTCGAACTCGAGTGTCCCCCCGGGGGTTACCGCGGTGCCGGCCGTTCCGCCGCTGGAGGCGATGGTCATTGTGCCCGTCCCCGCATCGACCTTGTAATCGGGGGCCGTGTAGATGGGAGCAAGGGCGGCAGCCGCGCTGCCCGCCGGCCCTGCGGGCCTCATATCATAGGTGGTGGTCACGCGAGCCGTAGAGACCGAGAGGTCCGCACCTCCCGTCGAGAGCGAGCCAACTCCCTTGAAGGTCAGGTTATTCATGGCATTTAAGCTTATTGTACGGAATTGGTCGAACAGGATCGTCCCGGGGCCTATTTGCATCTCCGTCGCGTTGAAGGTGATCTGCGCAGCTCCCTCTCCCGTTTACGGTAGTCGAGGGGGCCGCACCCGTGTCCTGAAGGATAAGGGAAGTGGCGCTGACCTGACTTGCGGCAGTGCTGCCCGTGACGGCCGCAATCCTGGCCGCGTCTATGGTAAGGACATCCCTGGCCGAAAGACTGAACGCTCCGTCGAAGACGATGTCGGAGGCGCTCGTGAGAGTTATATCAGTGAAGGCGTTCTCCAGGCTGTTCCATTGGGCTTGGGTAAGAAAGACGCCGGTGCCGGAGGGAACAGGAACGCCGTTAGCGACAAGGGTGAAAGCGTTCCCCTGCAGGTTGAGGAGGCTGTCGTCGGCCTTGAGGGTCGCCGTAGGGTCGAGGCTGAGGCGCGCTGTCTGGAGGTAAATTGCATCAGAGGCGTGGACAATGGCGCCTGCCCCCATCACCACCTTTCCTGACGGAGAGATGAGGCTCGCCTGCCCGGTGCCGCCGGCTGCGGCAAGGGCGAGCACCTGGGCGCCGGGGTCGATGGTAATACTGGTTTGGGCGCCGAGGATGATGTTCTCCGCCTGTAGCGTGACGTCGCCCTTGATGTCCACGGTGTTGGCCGCGACGCTCTTGGCGGACCCGCTCAGGTCGGAGACGCCGATGCCTATGGCCTGAAAGCCCTGGCCGCTCAGAGACGAGGCCGCTATGGTGAGGGTGTTGGCAAGGCCCGCGATGTTCGGGTCGGCATTGCCGATGATAGGTGTGTTGAAGCCGAAGCCGGACGGCAGGGAAACAGGCGATGCCTGCACGGTCACGGCGCTCCCGCTGAGGGCTATCGAGCCCCCGCTGTAGCCGGACAAAGGGGTTGCCAGCACGGTCCCGCCGAGGATCGTCGTCGTGTTTCCGGTTATAGTCACGCTGCCCGCTTCTCCCGCTTGTATTATCTGCGTCGAAAAGGACCCCTGGCTCAACACTACCGACGCGGGCCTCACCTCATAGGCCGCCAACACGGGGGAGCTGATATTGGTGCCCATGACGGTGGCATAACCACCGGTAATGGGATAGCCGTCAGCAGTAAAACCCGGCCTGCTAGCTGAAAAACATAGTGCTGAGCGGCGTTATGATCATCGCGCCGGGCAGATAGACGTACGCCGTTGGATCTCCGTTTGCGTCCCCCGTGGCGGGGAGGAGCGAATAGGTACCGGCGGGCAACCCTTGTACGCCTGACAGATATACGCCGTTCCCCGGGAGGACGAGGCCCGGCACGATGACGTAGCTGCCCAAGAGGGGGCTGTTGCTCCCCAAGGGCGAGGGGATGAACCGTGACGCAAAGATCGAGCCGCCCCCCGAGACATCGACGGTCGCACCGTCCCGCACGATCACCGTGTCTCCGGTGAGCGATATGGACTTTGCCGGGTCGTTCTGGACCGCCGTATACGGGACCGAGGCCGTTGGATGGGCCTTGTCCGGGATGGCCCATATGTTGTCGCCGAGGGTCACCGTGTCCTGGGCCTCCTGGATCACACCGTAGAGCACGGAAGCGTCTCCCTTCGTTGTGGTGACGCTGCCGGGAGCGAGATAGACGCGGCCGCCCAGACCTGTACCCGTGGCACTGAGGGAGAGGGTGCCCATGGGCGCGGCGAGGTAACCCTCCTGGTCGATGCCGCCGGCCGCCTGGATAGTGAGGTTCCCGCCCGCGGAATAGATAGGCCCGTCCACTGTTGTGGCGGAGGGGAGTATCGTCACCTTCCGCCCGCGTTTACTGGTGAAATTTGAGAGCGTCGTGGGGTAGGTGCGGGCGGCCTGCAGGGTCAGATCTCCTGCCATCCGAAGTATCCCCGACCACGCGTTCGAGTAAAGGGTATCGCTAAAGCGTATATCGTTTTGTGCCGCGAGGGTCACGCTGCTAAAGCCGGAAAGAGCTACGTTGCCGGTGACGTCGATAAACGAGCCGGAGAGCGTCAGGCCGGCACTCCCGGCCGCAGGCTGAATCGACGCTGGGGCGTTGCTGGTCATCTGCACCCAAGGTGCGCTTCAAGCTTATCACGTCGGTGAACCGAATCGTTGATCTGCTGTGCGCTCAAGGTGAGGGTCCTGCCGAAGGTGACCTGCCCCAAACCATCCGGGTTCGATAAGTTTAAGACCCCCGCGGCCGAGAGGGTGAGGGCATCGAAACCTTCCTCCCGGAAGCGGGCGAGTTCGCTCACGGTAAGGGAAAGGGAGGCACTACCCGTCGCCGAAAAGGAGAGCGTGCCACCGGCCAGCCCCGGCAGGGCTGCCTGTCCCTCCAGGCCGCCCAGGGCGCTCAGAGTGCCCCCGGCCGAGAGGGAAATACTGCCCGGTTGGCTCGCGTTCATGATATATGAGACGGTGTTACCCTGCCCCACGACAGTTTGCTGTACCGGGGAGGACCCGGAGACGCTTACCAGGACCCCGGAAAAAGGGTGACGGTCATCCGTCGCGGTGATGGATACCGTCCCCCGGACAGCAGGGACAGCGTGCGGCGGCAGACCCCTTCACCGGCGATGTCGTGCCCGGCTTGTTATACCCCTCGGCGAGGATCGACGGCCAGGACTCCACCGTCACATTCCCGTATGGCGCGGGCGCGCTCGCAGCCAGCGTGATAGTGCCTGCGGGCGCGTCGAGCGACCCGCCGACATCGATATATGGGGCCGTTCACCGTGATCGAGCCCGCCGGGCGCTGCCTGGATGGACGCGCCGGGAGCCACTCGGACGAGCGCGCTATAGTTCTGGGTTGCCGGGTTCAGCGGACCGAACTCGTTGTTGACACCGGAGGTGATGCCGGACCCGCTTGCCCCGGCCGTCCAGGGTGATCGAGCTTCCGCCTATATAGTCCACGATCGTTTGCACGACCTGCGTGACCCGAGGGCGGTGCACCCGGAGCAAAGTTGTGTGCCGCCGGCACGTCAGCGCATGCCGCTGCCCGGTACGGGCACGGCGAGCTTGGCAAGGGACGGCCCGAGGGAAGCGCCGCTTTGCACCATGATGTCGTTGACGCTCTTGAGGGTGATATTGGTAAAGCCGGTTGCGTCGAGCTGGCCTGCGCCGAGGACGAGTTGGCCCTGGAGGGCGGCCGGCCAGGAGTCGCCGGCAAGCCGAAGTAAGAGGCCGGCGGGGTCGCGGCGGCGACGGTGATGTTCGCGGCGGTCAGGGTTATGGGCCCCCCTTGTATCCCGACGAGAGACTGCGCCTGGAGCGTCCCGTTGAGTGCCAGCGAATCGCCCTGCATGGTGAGGCTGCCCGCGTTGCCGCCCGTCACCTTGCCGCTGGGGCTGATCACCCATCCGCCGCTCACGTCGATGAGCGCGCCGGCCATGACCGCGACGCCCTGTCCCGTAACCGTCTGGTCGAGGATACTGACGGAGCCCCCATTGGTATAGCCCGAAGAAGCGATCCCATTACTCAGGCCGCCTGTTCCGCTGTTGTCGATCCTTTCCCCCCTTGCCACAAGGGAGGCGCTCGGCCCGATATATATCACCTCGTCGGGAATGGATATATAGTTCGGGTTTTGCCCGCTTGCGATTTGCTGGTTCGAGGTCATGTTTGTCTGTAGAGCGAGGTTGATGCTCCCTCCGAGGGCCGTGATCCCGCCGTAGTCCTCGATCTTCCTTGCCCACGCGTTGAATGTTCCCCCCGGGTTGAGCGTGATCTGGGCTCCCTTCTCTATGGTAATAGTCGTGTTGGCCGCGAGCGAGATGGTGCTGAGGCCCGCGTTTGTCAAGCGTGGCGGCGGAAAGGACCGTCGTAGACGAGGGCAGGGGGTCGGTCGGCTGGAAGGTTGCCGGAAGCACAGGCCCGGCCTGGGCACTCACGACGATCGCCTGCGTGACAAAAGTTGGCTTGTATCCCCCGAATCGATGCTGTCGCTGGAGCCGGCACCGCCGGTTCGACGTTGCCGATAATGAGCGTGCCGCCCGTGGGCCTCGACGTAGCCGGACGCAGACTGGTTGCCCGTGCTGTTATCGGGTTCCGATGTCGCCGTCTGCTGGAGGCCGTCTGTCACCTGGCCGCAGCAATATACCGTCGAGGACGACATGGCCGGCCTGAAGGTTGAGGGTACCCGCATTGCTTCCCACGGTGTACGAGGGTGAGCATGTGTTCACCGGGAAGGCCCCCCCGTAATAGACGCCGTCATATTCCCTGGTGACCCCGAATTTTGGACTGGTGAAGGTCTGGGTGTTCAGGATCCGGTCGTAGGTGATGTCGGTGGGGGCGACGCTTATGTCGTACACCTTTTTGCCCGAGACGAGTTTGGTCGTATCCAGGGCGCCCGCGGCGTAGGTGATCCCGCCGCCGGAGAAGTTGATGAGAGAGCCTTGCATAGCCACGACGTCGCCCGTTCGGGACATTGATGTTTACCGTACCCCCGGTGGTATGTCTCTGCATGGCCGTCAGGTTTTCGGTGCTGTAGGCCCCCGATACATCGCCGATGGCGGAGCCCGTAAGCCGGCTCATCTCGATATACTGTCTATACAGGACGCCCCCTTGTTGCAGGTAGTTGTCCCTGAGGTTGACGCTGTTCATCTGTACCGAAAGGAGACCGGCGCTTGCCGGCTCGTCCACCCAGAGGCCGCTCACGTCGATGACGCTCGTCGGCCCCAGGTAAACGCGGCTCGCGGCGTTCATCGTTATCAGACTTGATGGAGCGACTACGATCCCGTCATGGATGATGAGGCTCGGAGGATTGTTTGAACTGAGCCCGTTGAGGGTGACATCGCCCTCGGCCATATTTAGGAGGACATCGTACGCTGTGGAAGAGCTGTCGACAGGGAGCAGGATTTGGCTGCCCGGACCGGTGGAGATCGTATTTGAGGCGAAGAGCTCCACGTGCGCCGCCCGCTCGACAGCCGTGACCGAGCGGATGATGCCGTTCTGGTTGACGATGTTGCCGTACATGCCGACGAGGCCCATATCGGCGGCAAGATACCCGCCTGCCAGGTTCGAGGCGGTGGACCCCTGCGGGGAGGTGCTTATATTGACCACCAGGGTGGTGCGGGTCTCGCCCCCGGGATATGTCGCTATGGCCGTTCCAATGCCCCCGGGCGAATCGAGCTCCAGAGTCCGTCCCTGCCACGAGCCCGATCTGGCCCATGGGAGAGACGATGGTCCCGCTGTTCTCCACCTGGGGGCCGATCAGAAAGACGGAGCCCAGGTTGTTCGTCTGGATGGCCCCGGTATTCGAGACCACTCCGGGGGTCTGCGCCGGGTCATAGAACTTGTCCTGCTGGCCGGGGGCGACGGTGTTTATGGTTCCCTGGCTCGTGTTGAATGCCAGGGTGCCGTTTTTGATCCAGTTGTCGACGTTCAGGTTGAGGGAGGAGGCTATGAGGCCGTAGATGTTTACCTGGGAGCCTGGCCCGAAGAGGATGCCGTTCTGGTTGATGAGGTACACCTGCCCGTCCGCCTTGAGGGTTCCGTAAATCTGGCTCGGACTGGAGTCCCATATGCGGTTGAGGACGGCCCATGTGGTATTGCCCTGCTGATTGAAATAGACCGACGCGTTCGAGCCTATATTGAAGCTCTGCCAGTCGATGACTGCCTTCGATTGGGTTTGGTAGACGGTCATCTGGCTGCCCGTGGTGACAGGAGCGGAAGCGCCGTAGATCATGCCGCCCGTCTTGAGGACGGGCAACTGGGTCGGGGCTACCGTGCGGAGGGCCGGAGCGACGGTCCCGTAGTACCCGGGGATGGCAGGCCCCGCGTGGAGCAGGGAGGGGATAATTATAAGAATGGCAGCAACGATAGTCATGGCGCCGCGCATAGTTTTCGTCAAAACTGCACCCCCGCCTTGAAATGCAACTGCTCATGGTATTTCGGCGTCTGGCTCGTCGCAACGAGGGGGACGCCCAGGTCCAGCTCATAGTACCAGCTCTTCAGGAATGCCCCCCTGAAGCCTGCCCCCGTGCCCTGAAGGCAGGTGGTGCCCCTCTGGGAGGGGAGGGGATTTATCACCTCCAGCCAGGCATAGTCGTAAAAGATATAGGGCGTCAGCCGGAGACGGCTGAGACCGAGAAGGGGCCCCATATCAGGCGCGGAAAACTCCACGGTCCCGTGAAGGGCGTCGTCCCCGAGGGCCTCGGCCTCCTTGTACCCCCGCACGTTCGTCATGCCGCCGGCGATGTACTCCTCGTGGGAGACGAGCGGCTGATCGGCGATCTGTCCGTCCACTTTGAGGAAGAGGCCCATCCCCGCGGGGAGCAGCACGTCCCTTTCCACCCCGGCGGTGAAGAACAGGTAATTCCCCCGCGCATTGTATCGCGCTACCTGATTGAACTTGTCCTCGTCCGTGACGAGCCCCCGGAAGACCACGTTGAGGCCGGTGCTGAAGCGCGTCGCGCCATGGGCGTCGGGGAGGGAGGCATTATAGGAGAAGAGCATGGGGGCGTACTTGATGGGCGTTGTGGAGCCCCCTCCCGTGACGAAGTTCGTCGAGTCCCGGAAATCCTTGTAATCGAAGCCGACGGTCAGGTTGTGCGCATAAGAGGCGTAGGGGGCCAGGGGGATCACGTACCTCGCCCCGAGGATGCTCCCCTTGCCGTTTATGAGAAGTCCCTGGCCGAAGACGGCGCTGTTGCTGTCCGACTTGACCCCGTACACGGCGATCTGCTGGTCCGGCATCCAGGGTGCGGGGAGCGTATAAGAGAGGGCGTACATCTTCACCTGCCCCGTCTCCTCGGGAGAGGTCTGGAACTGTGCCGAGAGGGAATGGTCCCTCTGCCAGAGGTTGTCATACCGGAGCATGGCATTCAGCCGCAGGTCGCTGGTATTATGGGTGGCGCGGTCGTTCGAGCTCCAGATTCCCGTGAAGAGGGAGTCGGTCTTCCACCTTGATGTCGACGTCCGTCAGGCCCAGCTCGGTTCCGGGGGAAAGAGCGGGGGAGACCTTGAGGTCCTGACGGTTGACCAGTTCCAGCTCCTTCTGCACCTCCGGCACGAAGAGAACCTTTCCCGGGGCCAGGGCGGGGAGGTCGCGACGGATCTTCTCCTCGGTGTACCACCTGTTTCCTGTGACCCGGAGGTTTCCGATCTTGCTTTCGATGACCTGGAGGCGGATCCGCCCGGCCTGTACCTGCTGCTCGGGGATGTTCACGAGGACCGCCGGGTAACCCGCATCGTGGTACATCTTCTCCAAGGCGTCCCTCGCCTTCTCCACGTCGCCCGCTGTCTTGCCCGGGCCCTTGTACTGCTGGAGGAGTTCGAGGATCTTTTTCCCAGACAGGAGGGTGTTCCCCTCGACGATAAAAGACTCGATGGCAAAGGTGGGCGAGCCTTCGGCGCACCGGGCCGGACAGACCGGGAGGAGGAGATGCACAAGAGCGAGGAAAAAAAGGCCCGGCCACACAGTTCGCAATCCGGGCGGGCCGAGGAAAGTCAATTCCATGGGTTCAGGCTACCTTACAACCTTGTAGTTACTTGTAGTTACGCCCGGCTTGTCAGGATGTGGCACGCAAGCTGCTCATCCCCGGCGGTCCTTTCTTCGAACCGTAGCGGGAGAGGAGAGCGATACGGCAGCACGATCATGAGGATAAAAGTAGAAGATGCCAGGTGACATTTATTCCGCCCTCTAATCATTCGATTCTCCAATGCCTTCGTGATGGGGTACGGATGTTTCCTCCGCCGTCGTTCCCTCCGGCGGGACTTTGCCATAGTTCTTGTGACTGCTAAGGTACCATGGCCTTATTACAGTTATGTTACAGTTATGTTACGTCCGTGTTAAAAGCGAGGTAGAAGGACCTATCATCGTCCCCTGCCGTTGCTTAAGTGACGATCTTTTGAGCCGATAAGAGCAAGGGTGTCATACCATTTCGGAGGTGGACGCTTGTCTATCCCTTCTGCCCTGCCACGCAGGCGATCCTTTCAGCGGACTTTGCCGCTCTTCATCTTCGCCCGGGGCTGCGCCATTGCTTATTCACTCATTCTTAACGCGCTTTTCCTCACTGCGAAACATTGCCCTGATATCCTTATACAGCAGAGAAAAGGGTCGGCCGGTGCCGTCCGCACCATCGGAAACAAAGACGAGCAAAACCCGAGGAGCTGAAGAATATGGAAGCCTTAAGCATTGAACGCACCTGCCCTAATTGTGGAAGAAGCTATCACATAGCCTTACGGAAGATGAGAGTGAACATTCATAATCTCTGTCCCGTCTGCGGGTTTCCACATCACTTCTCGCACGACGATGCCATCAAGGCGCAGCGACTTCTGGAAAAGCTCGAACTGGAAGAAAGGGTGCGGAGCGTGGCCTGACGGGATGCGGTTTTCGCTCTCCCTGCCGGACAGAGCTTGTGAGCCGTAACAGTTTAGTCCCCCTTCTGCGCCATGCCTGTCAGCTTGTGTTCTGATACAGGGCAGCCTGGGCCTTGGCGGTATTGGACGTGAGAAGAATTTGGAGAAACTCTAGTGGATTTCTTCCCTGCCTGAGTGCGGTAAGTACAAGGCTGGGCAGGATACTATGCGTTCTTAGTCCGCTTATGGATCGAGTGCCGAACATGATTTTCCGAAAGATCACCAGAAAGCGGATCGACTGCTCCGCTTGATTGTTTGTCGGCTGCACCCCGGGGTAGCGAAGAAAGGTGAAGAAGTTCTTGCGATCCTTGATGAGGGAGACTCGCAAGGCTTCGGCAGGCTTGTAACCGAGCGGGTCTTTACAGAGCTTTTTGAGTTCCGAGACGAGCCGCTTTTCAATACGGGGCGCCTGCTTCCACGTCCTTGCGCCGGAGAGAAGTTCCCGCCCCAGCGCACAGGCTTTCGAGAAGACCGCGGCGATGCCGGCGCAAAAGGCTTCTGCTTTTCTGTCGCGGTCCTTTATGAGCAGAAGCTCTCGGGTGATTTCCTTGGCCTGAGTGATAAGATGGCTCAGACAGGCTTGCCGCGCCTTGGCATGTGCGCCGTTATAGGCGGCGTAGCGGTCGGTGACCAGGATGCCCTCAAAGCTCGATCCCAGGATAGATTGGGCCACTTCCGTCGATCGGTGGCGGTCGATGTGGAAGAGCGCCAGATCAGGATTCCCCGCGTACCACGCATAATGGCCTATGCCGTCATTTCGCCACGAGGTCTCATCGGCATGGATGACGGCCGATGCCTTGATTTTCTCTCGCAGGTCTTCATAAATAGCCGCCCCTTTTTGCGCTGCCAGCCGGTCGAACCCCAATGCGGAGGCGCACACAAATTCGAGGCCGAACAGCGCCCTGAAGACCTCAGTGACTTTTCTGTAAGGCATCCCTATCCGATACCGTAAATATATGGCGACGGACTTCGCCACCGGCCCGATAGGGGCATTAAGAAGCTCATCCTCTCCCCCTTGAACCACCGACCGGCGACAATGGCCGCAGTATGCCTCTTCGTGCACATACCTCGTAATGATCGTCCGGGGACGAAGCAGAATGTCTTCCTGGAGATGCTCGCTGACTTGCCCTGTGGGCAGAAGGCTATCGGATCCGCAATGAGGACATATCGAAGGGGCGGGAAGGTGAACGGTTCTGTCCACACGCGCAGGCTTGGGTCTGGACCATCCGGGATGGCCAGTAGGAGCGCCTCGCTTCTTCCTTGTTCCGGCAGGGCTGCCGCTTTCTGAAGGAGGTTTGTTTGCCTTGAACTGTCTGCGATGGAGCGCGGTATTCTTCGCTTTCAGTTCCGCATTCTCTTTCTCCAGAATCCGGACCTGTTTCATGACTGCGTTCAACCGGGCGTCCAGTACATCGATAATGCGAAGATGTTCGTCGTACACCTCATCGGCACGCCGGTATCCTTCAAAAACCCACGTGGTGGACAGTCCATCCAGATGCGGACAATGATCCGTATAAGGGCAGCTAAAGCCATACGGTGGATACGCGGGACGAGGCACGGCGCCTATTCGCGCTCCAGCTTAAGAATCTCCCAGTTGAGTCTGGAGAGTTCCTGCAGAAGAAGCCACATTCTCCTATACCGCTTGGTCATCTCCTCTGCTTCCCTCACGATTCCTTTTCTCACGTACAGGGATACCGTTTTCCCCTTCGCCTTCGTGGTAAGACCGTAGCCGGACATGGAAGGAGATTTGGCTACCGTTCCGATAAGGAAGACGTCAAGATGTGCAACGATGTCCTCCCTGAGCCTATCCCGACGCTTTTTTAGAATATCGACTCTCTGCATGCCATCCTCCATATAAGAGTATATATACTCTTATTATTTTAACGATAAAATCACCGTTAGTCAACAGTTTTATTGAATGTCAGGTGGATTCTAGATGAATAAAACTAGGAAGAGGACTAAACTGTTACTGTGAGCCCTGTTGTTGACGGCGGCAGGGCCATGTGGTAGAGAACATGGCGGGGCCGTGTTCCGGAGAACGCCCGGTCCTGGTCCGGAGCCGCGAGATGCGGTGAAAAGCGGGGCCGGCGGAGAGCAAATGCATAGATTGGAGAACAAGGTCACCATGATAACCGGAGCCGCGAGCGGGATAGGGAAAGCAACGGCCCTCCGCTTCTACGAAGAAGGCGCCTTCGTGCTCGTCACGGATATTAACGACAGGGACGGCGAAAGACTGGCGGCGCAGCTTCCCGACCGATCACGGTATCGTCATCTGGATGTGAGCAAGGAGGACGAATGGGGGTCGGTTTTCAGCATGCTCGATGAAGAATACGGTCGCCTGGATGTCCTGGTGAATAATGCGGGAATCGACGGGTTTACCCAAACTGCCGGACCCTTCGATCCGGAAGGCTTTAGTCTTGAGAGCTGGCATCAGGTGCACGGGGTAAATGCGGATGGCGTGGCGCTTGGATGCAAGTACGCGATACAACTGATGAAGAAACACCTTAGGGGCAGTATTGTGAATATGTCGTCCCGTTCCGGCATCGTCGGTATTCCCCGGGCTGCGGCATATGCATCCAGCAAAGCCTCAGTCAGGAATCACACCAAGAGCGTGGCTCTCTACTGCGCCGAAAAGCGGTACAATATCCGCTGTAACTCGATTCATCCCGGCGCCATCCTGACGCCCATGTGGGACCCCTTTTTCGGCAAAGATGACGAACGGGAATACAGGATCCGAAAATTCGGGAAGCGCATCCCCCTCGGCCGCATGGGTACGCCCCTGGACGTCGCGAATGCGGCGCTCTATTTGGCGTCCGATGAATCGGAGTATGTTACCGGCATCGAGTTAACGGTGGACGGGGGGATACTCGCAGGGACCACGGCAACGCCCTTGGACGCGGAATAATATTTTTACCGCACAAAACCTTACAGTACAGAGCTAAATCGCAGACCTGTTAAAATTCCGTTAAAATTTTTCTTGACAAATGTCCCTCTGGTCATGTATCTATATCTATAGATTGAACGGTCGGTCTACGAGGGCGACGGCAAAATGGATGGTCCAAGGACAGGCGACGTGAAGGAGACGATAATCCGGGAGAGCATGAGGCTTTTTCTGGCGAACGGATTCCGGGGCACGTCGGTAAAAGAGATCACGGAAGCGGCAGGCATCGGCCGGGGCACCCTTTACTGGTACTTCAAGAGTAAAGATGAGATCCTCACGAGTATCTTTCAACAATTTGATGACAAGTTTCTTGGGGGATTGATCGAGGCGGTAAGGGGATGCGAAGGCGACTTCGTCGCCAAATACAGGGCTTTCCATAAATTTGCCACGGAATTCGGGCGAGATCACAGGGTCCTGGCCCTGGTCACCAATGCGCTTCTTAATGAGATAGTGGGAACCAATACGGAAGCCGAGAGACTGGTAAAGTCCGTCTATGAAAAGTACCGTCAGATTATCGACGGCATGCTGGAAGAGGGCAAAAAGGATGGTTCCGTCAGGGCGGACTTGAATTCCGCGGTCTATGCGCACGTAGTAATAGCGTGTCACACAGGGATGCTCGTACAGTGGTTTGTGAACGGGGAAACCTTTGATATCCCTGCTTTCGTGAAGACTTTTCGGGACTTCATTCTCAAAGGAGCTACGGGCAGGAACTGACGGCTCTTTTTATTGTTGCGTGATAGACTGAGCGGTCAGTATATAAGAGCGGAGTTGAAATAGGCATGCGTGGAGGTTTGGGCATGGAACGGAGATGGTATAAGGTATGGCCCATGTGGGTTCCCAAGACGCTCGAAGTGGAAAAACCCACGTCAGAATATATTCGCGAATGGGCAGAACTCACACCCGATAGAATTGCGTTGAGCTTCTACGGGCGGGACGTGAGCTATCGGGAGTTGAACAACATGATCGATAGGGCGGCGTGGGGGCTCGTCGGTCTCGGCGTCGAGCGAGGCGATCGGGTGGCTATCCATATGGAGAATTGTCCACAGTTCGTGATCGCCTATTTTGCGATTCAGCGGGCCGGCGCGGCGGCGGTGGCGGCCAACCCCATGTTCAAGGGAGCGGAACTGGAGTTTGAGATGAACGACGCCGGCGTGAAAACTTTCATCGGCCTGGACGTCTTCTATCCCGAAGTGGAGAAGATACGGGACCGCACTCCCCTAAAGAACGTGATTCTCACGTCGATGAAAGACTTTCTCCCGTCCGATCCCCTTCTGCCCGTTCCGGAGGAGGCAAAGGAGGAGAAGCGCTCTTTTCCGAATACGATTGACTTCATGACGCTGATAGGGCAGTCGAAGGAGAGCCCCATATGTTACGTGACGGACATTAAGAAAGACCTGGCCCTCCTCCAGTATACGGGCGGCACGACGGGCACCCCCAAAGGGGCCATGATAAGCCATTACGCCCTCGCCAGCGCAGCCCTTGGGGCGATGCACTGGTACCACTTCAGAGAGGATGACGTCTACCTTGGCGTGACGCCGTTTTTTCACGTGATGGGCCAGACGGTCCTCATGGCCACCCCCTTGGCGTCGGGCGGTCGGATCATCATCCTTACCCGTTTCGTCCCGGACGTAGTGGCCCGGGCAGTGACCCTTTATCGCTGCACGTACTGGGTCGGCGCCACCACCATGATCATCGCCCTGCTCAATCTCCCTAATGTGTCGGAGTACGACTTCTCCTCCTTCCGGTTTATCTGGACGGGAGGCGCCTCAATATCCGTCGAGCTCCAGAAGAAGCTGGAGGAACTTGCGCCGAGGGCAATGATCGGTGAAGGGTACGGGCTTTCCGAGGTCATATCCCAGGGAGGGGCCTGCACGCCCCCATACCGGTACAAGCCCGGTTTCGTGGGAACTCCTCAGCTCAACGTCGAGATGAAGATCATGGATCAGGAAACAGGAACGCGTGAGCTTGGACCCAACGAAGCGGGCGAGATAGTCATTAAGGCGGCGGCCATGATGCTCGGGTATTGGAATAAGCCGGAAGAAACAAAGGAAATGCTCCGCGACGGTTGGCTCCACACCGGGGATACGGGACTCATGGATGAAGAGGGTTACATCAAGTTCCTCGGCAGGACACGGGAACTGATCAAATCTTCGGGGTTCAGCGTCTTCCCCGCGGAGGTGGAAGACCTCCTCTACCGCCATCCCGCCATAAAAGAGGCGGCGGTAATCGGCGTGACTGACGCGTACAGGGGAGAGAGTGTAAAGGCGTTCATCGTTCTGAAGGATGAATACGTGGGCAAGGCCACGGAAAAAGAGATCCTCGACTGGAGCAAAGACAACATGGCGGCCTATAAACGGCCCAAATTTGTGGAGTTCAGGAAAGAGCTTCCGAAGAGCAATGCCGGGAAGATCCTGAGACGCATCCTCGTCGAGGAAGAACAGAAACAAGGATAGACGAAAAGTCACCCGGACAGCAAAACAAGGAGGAAAACATGGCTCTGAAAACACCGCAACAATATCTTGAAACACTCAACGACGGTAGGGTTGTTTACTGTGACGGAGAGAGGGTACCCGACGTGACAAAACATCCGATCCTCAAGATCACCAATAACTGGGTCGCTATGGATTACGTCATGAGCAACGACCCCCGGTACCAGGACCTGCTCACGGACATCGATAAAGACGGAGACAGGGTCAGCTTTGCGTTGACGCCGCAACGGAGCAAGGAAGACCTCCTCAGGCTCCGGGAGGTAGTGAAGCTGTGGGCGCGCGCCTGTTTCGGAAAACCCTCGGGCGCAAAGTTCGTCGCAAAAGACGGCCTGAATGCGGTGACGGTGGTCACCCCCAGGGTCGATAAGAAGTATGGGACCAATTATGCCGCAAACGTAGAAGCCTACCGCACCTACCTGCAGAAGAACGACCTCTCCTTTGCCATGGGCCTCACCGACGTCAAGGGCGATAGAAGCCTCCGCCCCTCCCAGCAGGTCCAGCATAAGGATTTCTACGTGCGGATCGTTGAAGAAAGGAAAGACGGCATAATCGTGAGCGGAGCCAAAACCCATATCAGCCAGGCCCCCGCCTGCAATGAAATACTGATTGCCCCCTGCCATGCCATGAAAGAGGACGATAAGGACTTCGCCGTTGCCTTTGCCGCCCCGGTCAACGCAAAGGGGATCACCATGATTTCCACGGAGCCCGAAGTGCACGAGGGCTTCAGCCTCTTCGATTATCCCATCACCGGCAGCGTCTTCATCAATGATGCCCTCATCGTCTTCGAGAACGTCTTTATTCCCAACGAGAGGATATTCCTCAAAGGCGAGTGGGACTTCGCCGGAGATATGGCAATCATGTTCGCCAACTTTCACCGCCTGAGCGCAGAGACTTATAAGGCCATGGAGCTCGAGTTGGTGACCGGCGCGGCGGTCATGATGGCCGAGTACAACGGTATCGAGAAAAAGGCCCATGTCCGCGAAAAATTGACCTGGTTGACCATGTACACGGAATTGATAGAAACTCTCGGCATGGCAGCCGTCGAGCACTGCATCAAGGAAGAGGACACGGACCTCGTCTACCCTAATCCCATGATCGCCAATATCTGCAAGTACCAGTTTGCCGACAACTGGCATCAGGCGACGAAGTATCTGCAGGACATCGCCGGGGGTATCGTGGCGAGCGCCCCCTCTTCGAAGGATTTGTTTAATCCGGAGATCGGCCCCATGGTCGATAAGTACCTGGCGGGAAGGGCGGGGGTTTCGACGGAAGACCGGCTCCGCATGATCAAGCTCGTGAAAGACATCGGCTCTTCCTATGAGGACGTGCTCACCATTCATGCCGAGGGTTCCCTGGAGGCCCAGAAACTCTCTATTATGCTGCTGGCCGACTTTCCGAGGTACAAGGCAGCGGCAATGAGGGCGGCACGGATAAAGAACAAGAAGGAGCACCCCCTCTTCGCGGACCTTCCGGAATTCCCGCCGAAGCTGTAGGGGCTGAGGGAGAGGTTTTATTTTCCAAACAATGTTGTATATAATGGAGTAACAATGGAAAGCCAGTTGAGTATGCTCCCCGTGTTCATTCTTCACGGACTCGTTTACGGGATGCTCATCTTTCTCGTTGCGTCCGGACTTACCCTGGTGCTCGGTATGATGGACATTCTTAACTTCGCCCATGCGTCGATTTACATGATTGGGGCTTTCATCTGCTATCAGACGGTGCAGTGGACGAACAGTTTTTGGCTTGCCCTGATCGTGGCGCCCGTGGCGTGCGCCGTGTTGGGGATTCTTATCGAGCGCGGGTTGATCAGGAAAATCCACGCGTCGGGCCATGTCAATGAGCTGCTCCTCACGTTCGGGCTCGCCATGGTGATTACCGAGGTGATCAAGTGGATCTTTGGGACCACCCCTCTGCCTGTGCCCGGACCGAGTCAGCTTACCGGGACCATACACCTCTGGTCACTCCACTATCCTGCGTATCGTATGTTCATAATCGGTCTCTCCGCACTGGTGCTCGGGGCGATGTTCATCCTTTTGAAGAAGACGCGCCTGGGCATTTCCATACGAGCCTGCGTTCAGGACGGGCAGATGGCAAACGCCCTGGGCACGAACGTTGCCTTCGTGCTCATGAGCGTCATGGGGATCGGCGCGTGGCTGGCTGGGATCGCAGGCGTTATAGTGGCGCCCTATTTGAGCGTGTACTCTGGCATGTTCGCGGATATGATCACGGACTGTTTTGTGGTCGTCGCGGTGGGTGGGCTGGGCAGCCTCGGGGGTGCTTTTCTTGCCTCCCTGATCGTTGGGCAGATTCAGTCCCTCGGGGTGATCTTTGTGCCCAGGCTGTCAATTGTCCTCATCTACCTCCTTCTGGTCTTGGTCTTCACTGTCAAGCCAAACGGACTTTTCGGGAAAAAAGAATGACACGATCGGCTAAAATCGGATTTCTTGTACTGGCGTTGGCCCTGGGTGCGCTTCTCCCCCTTGTGCTGGGGAGGTTTCATGTCTATCTTCTCACTGAAGGCATGATCTACGCCATTTTCGGCGTAAGCTTCTATCTGCTTCTCGGCCACACGGGCTTTCTCTCCCTCGGCCATGCGGCCTATTTCGGCATAGGGGGTTACGTCACGGCACTGACCTTGATCCATCTTCCCGACGTGCCTCTCCCCCTTGTGCTGATTGCCGGAACCCTTTCGGGGCTCCTGAGCGGGCTTATCATCGGCGCCATGCTGCTGCGACTGACAAAGATCTACTATTCCTTCGCCACCCTGGCCTTCAGCCAAATGCTCTGGGCCATCGCGTGGAAGTGGAGGTGGCTCACCGGTGGAGACGACGGCCTCACGGGCTGGTCGTCGAGAGAGATCGCAGTGCCCCTCGTCGGTCAATTCGGCTTGAGCAACGTCGGCTTCCTTTACTACCTCGTCTTCCTGGTCGCCATCGCCTCCATCCTGCTATGTTGGTACTGCACAAAAACACCCTTCGGAAATACCCTCGCAAGCATGAAATCGAATACCGACAGGGTGGGCTTCCTTGGAGTCAACACCAACATGGCCAAGTTCATGATCTTCGGATTCTCCGGGATGATAGCCGGCCTGGCAGGGTCCCTGTTCGTCTTGTTCAAGCAGGTCGCGTCACCCGGCTTTCTCGACATGTTTACCTCTTTCGACATCATAGTCATCTCCATCGTCGGCGGCTATTTGAACTTCGCCGGTGTTATCGTGGGATCCTTTATTTATGTCTATCTTTCGGAATACCTCAGCTCTTTTACCGAAAGGTGGCAACTCATCATGGGTGTCTTCTTCATCCTGGTTATTCTCTATTTTCCCGGTGGGGTGGTGGGAGTGCTCCAGCACTTCACCAGAAAGATCCCCTTTCTTAAGGGAAAGGAGGCATCATGAGCGGTATTTTGCGGCTGCAAGGAATTTCAAAGCATTTCGGCGGGCTCAGCGTGATCGACGACGTGAACCTGGAGGTCCTTCAGGGGGAGCGGCACGCCCTTATCGGGCCGAACGGGGCGGGTAAGAGTACCCTTTTCAACCTGATCACGGGACGGTACTACCCCACGGGGGGGACCATTCACTTCAAGGGAAAACGCATCGATCGCCTCCCCCCCTTCAGGGTCAATCGACTCGGGATCGCACGGTCCTTCCAGATTGTCAATATCTTCAAGGAAATGACCGTCTACGAAAATGTGAGAAACGCGATTGTGGCGAGGCACCATAAGACTCTGCAGGTTTCCCATCTTCTGGGGAGCCTCGGCAAAATCAGGGAAGAGACCGAATACATCCTGAGCCGTATCGGCCTGACGGCCTTTCATGATATACGGGGAGGGACGCTGGGGTATGGTCAGCAGAGGGCCCTGGAGATCGGTCTCACCATCGCCCAGGACCCGGAGCTTGTCCTTCTCGACGAGCCCGGCGCAGGTCTCACGGCTGAAGAAACAAGGGATATCGTTGCACTCGTCAGGGAGGTGACGGCCCGGAAGACCCTTTTGATCGTCGAGCATGACATGGATGTGGTCTTCAACCTGGCGGACCGCATCAGCGTCCTCAACCGGGGCACGATCGTGGCTACGGGAACCCCCGAAGAGATCAAGGCCAATGAGATGGTGAGAGAAGCATACCTGGGCAGTGTGTTTGACGAGAAGAGCTGTGGGATGGGTGGGTGATATGCTGCTCGAGGTGAACAGGATCAGTACATTTTATGACGAAAGCCGCGTTCTCGACGATGTGACGATTGAGGTCGGGGAGGGCGAGTTTGTCGCCATCCTGGGAAGAAACGGAGTCGGTAAGTCGACGACGCTGAAGAGCATTATGGGTATTGTGACACCACGGACAGGGTCTATTCTCTTCAAGAACGAAGAAATCAGGGGAAAGCGACCCTACTACGTGGCTCGAAAGGGGATAGGCTATGTGCCGGAGGAAAGGAGAATCTTTCCTCAACTGACGGTGAGAGAGAATCTCATCATGGGGCAAAAGACGGGGAAGTATAAAAAATCTGAAGGGGGGTGGTCAATTGATGACGTGTACGGGAGGTTCCCCTGGCTCGAGGCAAGGGACAAACTGCCGGCAGGGAACCTTTCCGGAGGGGAGCAGCAGGTGCTTACCCTCGTACGAACGGTTATGGGCAGTCCGGATCTGATACTCATCGACGAACCATCGGAGGGGTTGAGCCCTATTATGGTGGAGACCATCTTCAACTTGATCGATGAGATACACAAGAAAGGGGTATCAGTGATACTTGTAGACCGGAACCTCGCCCATACCTGCACCATGGCGGACCGGGTGTACATCATGGTAAAAGGAAACATAGTCTTTAGCGGCGCCGGAAAGGAAGTGTTGGAATGCCAGGAGATCCAGGCTAACTTCCTGGCAGTTTAATTGATTGCAGCCTAAGGAGGGTTGTTATGGGAAAGGGTGTTGTGAAGGGATGCATCGTGGTCTGTTTTATGCTGGTCATGCTGATGACGGTGTCTTCGGTGTGGGCGGAAAGACCTATAGTAATTCTCGTCTGCGAGCCGTTCTCTGGTCCTGTGAAATTCCTTGCCGACAGGTTCCTCGCCGGCACTCAGATGGCGGCGGATGAAGTGAACGCACAGGGCGGGCTGCTTGGCCGGAAAATTGTGGTGATTCACGAAGACACGCAGGGAAAGCCGGATATCGCGGTACAGAAAGCACAGAAGTATCTGCTGGAAGGAAGCGTGGACATCGTCCAGGCCGGCCTCGGTTCCCCCCAGTCGAAGGCCCTGAAGCAGCTTACGAAAGAGTACAAGAATGTGCTCTTCATTGACTACGCCCAGGCCGATGAAGCCATGGGCAAGGACTTTGCCTATCACACGGTCAGGCTTTTCTTTAACACGTCCATGGTAGCGCGTACCCTCGTCTCTTACATGGCCATGCACACGAACTTCAAGAAAATCTATCTGATAAACCAGGACTATTCCTATGGTCGCGATTGCGCAGCGGCCTTCAGACGTGAAATAGTGAGGCAGATGCCGCATGCCCAGATCGTGGGTGAGGACTTTCACCCGCTCTTCGTCAAGGACTTCTCGCCTTTCCTCACCAAGATCGCCGCGTCGAATGCGGATGTAATCCTGACCGCGAACTGGGGAACGGATATCAGCATCCTTCTTAAGCAGCGCAAGGAACTCGGGGTGAAGGCCACTATCGTCAACACGAACCTCTCAGACCCTAACGTGATCAAAGAGGCCCCCGACGCGGCGCTGGGCGCCATCGTCTGCGACGCCTGGATGCAAACCGAAACGAGTCCCGAGAGTGTCTCCTTTCTCAAGCGCTGGCGGGAGAAGTATAAAGGTACGGCCTACCCGGACCCCGACTGCGTGAGCGCACGCACGTATAACGGCTCCAGGCTCGTCTTTGAGGGCATAAAGAAAGCCGGGTCCCTTGAGACCGCGAAGCTGATCCCTGCCCTGGAGGGTCTCCATATGAAGGGCCTCAACGGTGAGGAATGGATACGCCCCTGTGATCATCAACTGGAGAATCCCATGCCTATCGCAGTCGTCAAGAGCGTAAATTACCCCTATTACGGTGTTCCGACCATAATACCGGCTGCCAAGATAGAGATCGAGGAAAGCGCAACCGGCAACGCGCGGTGCATGGGAAAATAGAAGGAAGGAATGGCAAATCTCCAAAGGAGGGAACAAATGAAGAAAAGAAATACAGGGTTGTCCAAAGTAATAGGTGTGGCAGTGTGTGCGGCGATTCTCATGACTTTCTGTCTTTTCGGCCTGCAACAGACACCCGCCCGAGCGGCAGAGCTCGTCATGCCGACGCTGTCTGTGCCGGGTTACGGGATCATGCCTGTGATGCCGAGATCGGATGTTTCCGGATTTAATGGGATTGCCTTTGACACTCAGGGCAACCTTTACGCAGGTGTCGTGCAGGCTTCTCAGATGTATAAAGTAGATAAAAACACGGGCGAGTGTACGCTGTACATACCGGCGCCCGTAGGCGGCGCGGATGATATTATCTTTGAGCCCGGGGGAAGGATCATCTGGAATGCATTCTTCCTTGGCAAGGTGTTCGCGAAAGGGGCCGACGGCATGATCGTCACCCTGGCGCAGGGTGCGCCGGGAGTGAACGGCATTGCCCGCGGCAAGGACGGCCGGGTATTCTTTACCCAGTGTTACATGGCAGACGCGGTGTGGGAGCTCGACCTTTCCGGAAACATGAAGAACCGGAAGATCGCAGAGAAGCTTGGTGGGCCCAACGCCATGCAGGTGGGCGATGACGGAATGCTTTATATACCGCTCGTCTTCAAGGGCCAGGTCATCAAGATGGACCCGGCCACGGGCAAATACACACTGGTAGCCGACGGTTTCAAGGTACCCCAGGCTGTCAAGTTCGGCCCGAACGGCAATCTTTATGTGCTCGATTCCAAGTCAGGCGAGCTGGTAGAAGTTGACGTCAAGACCGGCATCAAGAAACTGGTGGCCATGGTCAGGCCGCATGGCGACAACCTCGCCTTCGACCCGCAGGGCCGCCTTTTCGTGAGCATCAACGGCGACTCTTCCATTCTTGAAGTTGACGTAAATACGGGCAAAATCCGGCCGGTAGTCGATGGCCGACTGGCGGCTCCCCAGGGAATCGCGGTGTGGGACGGCCCACAGGGAGAGGTATTGTTCCTTGCCGATGAATTCGCCTACAAAAGGGTAGACGCCTTCACGGGAGAGATAACCGCGTCGGTGAAAGGCGGGGCATTCTGTAATTCCGCCAGCGCCTACAAGGACAAAGTGATCATGACCGGCTGGCTTAGAAACCAGGTTGAGGTCTTCGACGCGAAGAACGACGATATGCTGTATAGTCTCGGCAAATTTAAGGCGCCTTTTGGTACGTTGATGCTCCCGGACGGCAGTATACTTGTTACCGAGGGCGTGACGGGAGAACTCACCAAGGTGCTCGACAAGGCAGGGAAAGAGCGGCAAGTGGTGGCAAAGGGTCTCGAGAGCCCGGTCTCTATCGCGCCGGCAGGGCCTGACGCTGTGTACGTGACTGAATTCCTCGGCAACAGGCTCACCAGAGTCGATCTTAAGACGGGAGAAAAGAAAGTAGTATGCTCGGCGCTCCGGGGTCCCAAGGGGATCGCGGAGATGGCTGATGGGACGCTCCTCGTAGTCAACACAGGCACGAAGGAAGTGGTCAAGGTTGACCCGAAGACGGGCGCAGTGACGCCTTTTCTGCAGAATCTGGGAGTTACTCAGTATGTACCTCAGGGATTCCTGCCGGCTTATTCGCTGAGCGGGATTTGCATCGCGAAGTCGGGTAATATTTACGTGACAAGCGATCTGGATATGGTCGTCTATAAGATTTTTCCGGTTAAGTAGTTGTAGGATTTTTCGGGGCCGGCCTCTATGGGCCGGCCCCCCATGTTCTAGCCGCCGCGTTTTCCCCGGGTGAGGCAAATCTGAGTCTGGACAGAGAGTCGCGTGGCGGCATGATGGGTCGCCTGACCGGAGTGCAGACGGCGACGGCGATGGCTTTCCGAAGGGGTTGCATTGTCGACGCCGTGAGTGAAAGGCAAGGAGGATGGTGTGCACGTAAGAGACATGTTCGCGTTGAACGGCAAGGTGGCGATTGTGACCGGCGGCTCCGTGGGTCTTGGGGCTCAGATGACAACAGGCCTCGCCGAAGCCGGGGCCGACGTGGTCATTGCTGCCCGCAAGATTGACCGCTGCATCGAGCTCGCCTCGAAACTGGCCGGGCTCGGCATCAGGGCGCTCCCTGTTGCCTGTGACGTGAGCAAGGCCGAGGACTGCCAGCGCCTCGTGGACACAACGATAAAGGAATTGGGTCGTCTGGACATCCTGGTCAACAATGCCGGGATCAGTTGGAACGCCGATGCCCTCGACCTCCCCATCGACAAGTGGCAGCGCGTTATTAATCTCAACCTGACCGGGACCTTCCAGCTTACCCAGATGGCCGCCCGCGTCATGAAAGAGCGCGGCGGCGGCAAGATCGTCAACATAGCTTCCATAGGCGGGTTCAGGGGCGATTTCCCAGAGAATGCAAACTCTATCGCCTATACCGCGAGCAAGGGTGCGATCATCACCATGACGAAGGACCTGGCGGTCAAGTGGGCCCCTTTCGGCATCATTGTCAACGCCATATGTCCCGGATGGTTTCCGACCAGCCTGAATGAGCAGCACCTTAAAGAGATGGCAGACAAACTGCTTCCCCGGATCCCCCTCGGCAGGTACGGGGGAGACGAGGACCTCAAAGGGTTGATAGTTTTTCTCGCCTCTGCCGCGTCGGATTACATAACCGGCGAGTACGTGGTGATTGACGGCGGTAAAACGGCCCTGGCCTAGAATTTGTCGGCTGACGGCAGGGATTGAGGAACGGAAAATAAATGAAGAGCGTCAACGAGCACGCGGACATCATCGTCATCGGCTCCGGCGCCTGCGGCCTCGCTGCGGCGGTAACCGCAGCTGAGAGCAACGCAAAGGCAATTGTCTTCGAAAAACACCGCTCTCCGGGCGGTACGTCCAACTTTTTCGAGGGCACCTTTGCCGTTGAAAGCGCGATGCACGCTGGAAAACTACATCACGTACAGCCGCGACCAGGCGTTTAAGAGAATGATGGAGTACAGCCATTGGCGGGCCAATGCCCGCATGGTGCGGGCATTTGTGGACGAATCGGCACCCACCATCGCCTGGCTTCAAGAACTCGGCGTTGAGTTCATCGAAGCCGCGACAAATATGCCCAACGGCCCCCGCACCTATCATGTTGTTAAGGGGAGAGGGGCTGCCGTAATCAAAGCACTCGCCGCCAGAGCACAAGAGAAAGGGGTAGTCCTCAGACTGCGGACGCCTGTCACGAGGATCGTCAGAGAGGGCGACAGAATCACGGGCGTCGTCGTGAAGGCAGACGAGGAGGAGATGACGGTGGCTGCACGGGTGGTCATCATCGCCAGCGGCGGATATGCGAACAACAAAGTGTGGATCAAGAAATACACGGGGTTTGATCTTGGTGTCAACATGCTGCCAATCGGGAATACCGGCAAGATGGGGGACGGAATCCGCATGGCTTGGGACGCGGGCGCAGCCAAGGAAGGAATGGGCGTCCTGGAAGCCTACCGCTTCGGTCCCAGGGGCCCCGGGTTTCGCACGTACGGTCCGGTCCAGATGATTGCCCTCCAGCCCGATCTCTGGGTGGATCCAAGGGGACAGAGGTTCTGCGATGAAGGCATCGCGTTCTACGATACTTCCGTAGGCAACGTGAATGCGCGATACAAGGAAGGCTACACGTATTGCCTCTTCGATGATGCAATTAAGGAGTACTACATCACGCATGGGATTCACCGGAATGTGGGGTGGAAGAACACCCCCGGCACGAAACCCGCGGGCTTCGACGATGAGCTGACAGCCGCCATCGAGAAGGGCACAACCGAGGCCTTTGCGGCGGACTCGGTGCAAGGGCTGGCCGGGAAAATGGCGGTAGAAGCGGCAGTCTTGAAAGCCACCGTCGAAGAATACAATCGATTCTGCGAAAAGGGTCACGACGATCTCTTTGCGAAGGAGCCCAAGTACCTCCGCCCCTTGCGGGGACCGCGGTTCTACGCCGCAAAGGCGCGGACCATTTTCCTGGTGACCCTTGGGGGCATCAAGGTCAACCACAGGATGGAGGTGGTTGACAAGAAAGACAGGGTTATTCCCGGTCTGTATGCCGGCGGCATGGATGCCGGCGGCATGTGGGGGGATAGTTATCCCATGCAGGACGCGACCGGCGCCTCTTCTGCCTTTGCGATCAACTCCGGCCGGATCGCGGCGAGGAATGCCCTCATATACATGGGGATCGGCCCTTCGTCGAAATACTCATCGGGTGACCGATGAAAAGGAAAGGACACTGAGCGATGGATCGACTAAAAGATAAGGTTGTTCTTGTGACAGGCGGAAGCTCGGGGATTGGAAGGGCAACGGCAATTGCCTGCGCCCGCGAAGGCGCGGAGGTTGTCATCTCGGACGTGTTTGAGGCGGGAGCCGAAGAAACCCTGGCGGCCATCAGGGAGTGCGGTGGGAACGGTCGATTTGTCAAGACCGATGTGACGAAGGCCGATCAAGTGGAGCGCTTGATCCAGGAGATTATCGGGGCCTACGGCCGGCTCGACTGTGCCCACAACAACGCAGGCATTACGGGCCCTGCCTTTCTCACGGGCCAATATCCCGAGGAAGAGTGGGACTCGGTGATCCGGATCAATCTCACCGGCATCTGGCTCTGCATGCGCTACGAACTGGAGCAGATGGTTGCCCGGGGAAAGGGCGCCATCGTGAACACGTCGTCGGGCGCGGGACTACGGGGTCTGTCATATCAATGCGCTTATTCGGCCAGCAAGCACGCCATAATCGGGCTCTCTAAGACAGCAGCGGTGGAATACGCAAAAAAGGGCATCAGGGTAAACGTGCTCTGCCCCGGTTTCATTGATACGGGCCTCACAAAACAGGTTGTCGCGAAGAAGGCCCACCTGGAGGAGAAGTACAAGGCCCTCATCCCTGCGGGCAGGTTCGGAAACGAAGAGGAGGTGGCTGAATCGGTAATCTGGCTCTTTTCCGATGCCTCTTCTTACGTCACCGGCCATACCCTCGTCATAGACGGCGCTGCATCGGCGTGACGAGGGGACAAAGAGACGGAGCAGCGGAGGATAGGAACGTTTAATGCAAAGGCCAGGGGACCTGTAAGGGCCTCTCTATGGTAAAAGCTTAATTGTTGGAGGGGTTATGAGCTACAAGAAAGTTGCAGTAGTCGGCGCCGGCGCCATGGGTTCCGGTATTGCCCAGGTGATGGCGGCGGCATCCATACAGGTGGTGCTCATCGATATCGCTCCCGGGTTCGTGGAGAGCGGCATCAAGCGCATAGACGGTAAGTTCGCCTCAGATGTGAAGAAGGGGAAAATGAGCCCTGAAGATAAGGAGCGCTTCATGGGGCTCGTTCAGGGAAGCGTCGATCAGAAAGACACAGCGGGCGCAGACCTCGTTATCGAGGCCATCATCGAAGATCCCAGGGCAAAAAGCGAACTCTTCAGGAATCTGAGCGGGATCTGCGGTCCCGACACTGTGTTTGCCACAAATACGTCGACCCTTTCCGTCACGGGCCTGGCCGTGCTCTCCGGCAGACCGGAAAAGTTTCTCGGTCTCCACTTCTTCAACCCCGTTCACGCCATGAAGCTCGTGGAGGTCATCCCGGGCCTCGATACGGGCAAGGACGTGGTCGAAGGCGCCTTGGCCGGTATGAAGGCGATCAAAAAGGCGCCTATCCTGGTCCAGGACTGCCCCGGCTTTCTCGTGAACCGCATCCTCCTATCCTATATGAACGAATGCCTTCTTGCAGCCGAAGAAGGCATTTCACCGGAAGTGATCGATTCCGAGGCAAAGCAGGCCGGGTTCCCCATGGGGCCCCTCGAACTTTCGGACATGGTCGGCTGGGACGTGAGCCTCCACACCTTCCCCATTCTGCATGAGGCCTATGGAGACCGCTTCCCCGTGTTGAGACTGGTTCAGAGGCTGAACGATGCGGGTCGGCTGGGACTCAAGAGCGGCAAAGGGGTTTACAACAACGGCCTGATCGATGATGAATTCCGGGACATGGTTGCGGGTCTCGGCTCCAAAGGAAGCGACACGCCTTTCACCGTCAATCGTCTTATTCTGAAGCAGGTGAATGAGGCCGTTTATTGCCTTCAGGAAGGCGTCGCCCTGCCGGAGGAGATCGACCGGGCAATGGTGCTGGGAACAGGCTTCCCCAACGCAGGCGGGCGTGGGCGGCCCCCTCCACTGGGCTGATGAAAAGGGCCTCGACTGGGTACTCTCGACCCTCGAAGGCCTAGCGGAAACGGAAGGGTCAAGGTTCTGGCCCCATCACCTGCTGAAGACATACGTTGCGGCGGGTCGCCTCGGCATAAAAACGAAGAAAGGGTTCTTCGCTTACTAATTAAGGAGAACGAGATGAACGAAGTAGTTATAGTCAGTGGGATGAGGACGGCAGTCGGGGATTTCCTCGGCTCCCTCAAGGACGTGAACTGCGTCGAGCTTGGGGTGATCGCCCTCAAGGCAGCCATGGAGAGGGCGAAAGTGGACCCCAAGCTTATTGAAGAAGTTGTCTGTGGGAACCCGGACATGGCAGGGGCCAAATCGAACCCTGGACGACAGGTCGCCGTCCATGCGGGCTGCTCCTGGGAGACCGTCGCCTGCACCATCAACCAGCAGTGCGTCTCCTCCATGCGTGCCGCGGAGATCATGTACCAGGAGATCCTCCTCGGGCAGGTGGAAGTGGGGGCGGCCGTGGGCTGCGAGTCGATGTCGAACGTGCCCTACCTGCTTATGGGTGCCCGCACGGGCTTCAAGATGGGCCATCAGCAGCTTATCGACCTATTGTACAACGATGGGATGATCGATGCCTTCTACAACATCCTCATGGGAGAGACGGCGGAGAATATCGCGAAGATGTACAACATATCCCGGGAAGAGCAGGACGAGTTCGCCCTGATGAGCCATCACCGGGCCTGCGCCTCGATCAACAATAAGACCCAGGCAAGCGAGCTGGTCCCGGTGGAGATCAAGACAAGGAAAGGGACGACGATCTTCGATACCGACGAGCACCCACGGCAGGGTCTCACCATGGCCGACCTCGCGAAGCTGAAGCCGGTCTTCGTGAAGGACGGCACCGTCACCGCGGGCAACTCCTCGGGCCTCAACGACGGCGCGGCGGCCCTGGTCATGATGTCCCTCGACAAGGCAAAAGAGCTGGGGATCAAACCCCTCGCCCGCGTAGTCGCCACGGGCTCCGCTGCAGTCGACGCGAAGATCATGGGTATGGGAGTCGTCCCCTCGGTAAGGAAGGCGCTCCGCATTGCCAACCTGCCCATCGAGGCCATCGACTACTGGGAGATCAATGAAGCCTTCGCGGCCCAGATCATCGGCTGCAACAGGGAGTTGAAGATCCCCCTGGACAAGATGAACGCGCAGGGAGGGGGCATCTCCCTCGGCCATCCCGTCGGCATGACGGGGGCACGACTCATCGTCTCCCTCATCCACGAGATGGAGCGCCGTGGTGTCCGTTACGGCGGAGCTTCTCTCTGTGGCGGCGGCGGTCCGTCGACATCGATGATCGTGGAGCGGTACACGGCGTAATCTTGACCGGGCACGCGCCGGGCCGGCGGCGCGTGGCAGACCCTAAATCCGGGCGGACAGCCGGCGACGAACACGCCCCGGTGACGATAATCGCACAGTGACTGAAGAATGGGAGGTAGTATGGCAGATGAGATAGTGCTCTTCGAAAAAGCGGACGGAGTCGGACTCATCACGATGAACAGGCCCCAGGTCAAAAATTCTCTGAGTCTCACAGTTTTTCGCAGCCTCAACGACGTCCTCGATCGCATCAAAGGGGATGACGAGGTGAGGTCCGTCATCGTCACCGGGGCGGGCAACGCTTTTGTGGCCGGCGCCGATATAAATGACCTCGTTGGCTTCGATACCCAGATGGGCTGGTCTGCCTCCCGTTTCCAGCAATCGGTCTTCAGCAAGCTTGAAAGGCTCGGGAAGCCGTCCATCGCCGCCATCAACGGTTTTGCCATGGGAGGCGGGCTCGAACTGGCCCTGTCCTGCACCGTAAGGATCGCGTCTACGAAAGCGAAAATGGGTTTCCCCGAGCTGGGGCTTGGGATTATTCCCGCCTTTGGGGGAACGCCGAGGCTTGTCCGGACGGTAGGTTACGGGAGGGCGGCGGAGATGCTCCTCTTCCGTTCCATTATCGATGCGGAAGAGGCGTACCGGATCGGCCTCGTTACTCGGCTATCAGAGCCGGATCAACTCCGCAATAAGGCGCAGGAGATGGCGCAAAGCCTGGCCGCCCTCAGTCCCGTGGCAGTGCGCCTTGAATTGGAGACTGCTTCGCGAGACGGAGAATGAAGATATCGATACGGTGCTGGCATTGGAATCTGCCCTCGGGGCACTTGCCGTATCTTCTCCCGAAGCCAAGCAGTTGCTGGCCCGGTTCCTGTCAAAGGGCAAAGAGAAGTGATCGCGGTGGGATTCCCGTGCACTCTTTCATCCCTCCTTTTGCGTGGGTCGATTGTCCGATAGACGATTGATTCTACCGCGAAAGGAGAGTCTTTTGCCCGATCCTCTCCCTGACCCTCTTGAACGTGCGAAACCCCCCGGCGAGGTTTCTCGACCGGAAGCCGTGCTGGACGAGCATGCGGTGCGCTACGTATGATCGCAGGCCCGAGGCGCAGAAGGGCACGTAGCGCTTCTCCCTGTCGAGCTCGGGAAGGCGACTGCGAAGCTCGGGAAGGGGGATATGGAGGGCGTCGGGCATGACGCCCTCCCGAAGAAGCTCGGGGGGATTCCGGAGGTCTATGAGGACATCCTCTTGGGGGTCGAGACCTGCCATCTCGCTCCAGACGATCTGTTCCACGTCGCCTTTCAGTATGTTGGCAGCGGCATACCCCGCTATATTGACAGGGTCCTTCGCCGACGAATAGGGAGGGGCATAGGCCAGTTCCAGATCCTCCAGGTCGTAGACGGTCATGCCCGCCTTCATGGCACAAGCCAAAACGTCTATCCTCTTGTCCACCCCATCGGTTCCCACGATCTGAGCGCCGAGGATCCGGCCGTCTTGAGGGGAGAAGATGAGCTTTATCGCCAACTCCGCGGCCCCCGGATAATAGGCGGCGTGGGACCAGGGGTGTGTGTAGCTCGCGAGATAGGGTATGTCGTGCGCCAGGAGGCGCTTCTCCGACGCGCCAGTCGCGGCTGCCGACAGATCGAAGACCTTCGCGATGAAGGTGCCGAAACCGCCCTTGTAAACGGAAGTCCTGCCCATGACGTTGTCAGCCGCGATACGTCCCTGCTTGTTGGCCGGACCGGCCAGGGCTACGATCCCGCGCGCGCCGGTAACGGCGTCTTTCACCTCGACGGCGTCGCCGATGGCGAAGATGTCGGGGTCGGACGTCCGCATGGTCTCGTCCACCCTGATGCCGCCCGAGGGGCCGATCTCCAGACCCGCTTCCTTGGCGAGTCTGTTCTCCGGGCGGATGCCGATGGTCACGAGGACGATGTCGGCCTCCAGGTCGCCTGCGGTATCGGTCGCGACGAGGATGCGGCCGCCTTGCTCCCTGAACCCGGTGACTCTACAGCCGAGCTTGCAGACCACACCCTTTTCCGAGAGGTGCTCCTCGATTATGGCGGCCATCTCGCAATCGAGGTTGCCCATTACCTGGTCGAGCATTTCGACGATGGTGACGCTGCACCCCTTCCTTACGAGGTTCTCGGTCATTTCCAGGCTGATGAATCCCGCGCCCACGATGAGCACCGATTTTGGTCCCTGCCCTGAAAGACCGGCGGCGATGCGGTCGGAATCCGGGATACTCCGGAGGCTGAATATCTGTGGAAGGTCGATGCCGGGGATGGGGGGTTTGATAGGCTCTGCCCCGGGCGCGAGGATGACCCTGTCGTAGCTTTCCAGGTAGACCTCTCCCGTCCGGAGGTTCTTTACCTCTACCTCTTTTCTCTCCCTGTCGATCCTCGTGACTTCCGAGAAGATGCGGATATCGATGTTGTACCGCTTGGTAAGTGCGGCGGGTGTCGTCACGAGGAGGTCTGACCTTTTCTGTATAATGCCTCCTATGTAGTAGGGAAGACCGCAATTCGCAAAGGATATGTATTCTCCCCGCTCGAAAAGGACGATGCGGGCGTGCTCGTCGAGCCTCCGTGCCCTGGCTGCCGCCGTTGCCCCGCCCGCGACGCCGCCGATAATCAAGAGCTTCATAGGTGTGCCTCCCGCTCCCCTTCTTCCCTAAACGACGCAGGCCCTGGTCTCTCCCCAGTAGGGGGAAAGATCGCGCAATCGCGCAATGATGGGCGGGAGCTTCTCGATGACGACGTCAACCTCCTCCTCCGTGTTGTAGACACTCAGGCTGAACCTGACAGAACCGTGCGCCATGGTGAAGGGTACGCCCATGGCCCGCAGGACATGGGACGGCTGTAAAGATCCGGAAGTGCAGGCGGAGCCGGAAGAGGCACAGATACCGAACTGGTCAAGGAGCAGGAGAATCCCCTCACCCTCGATAGACTCAAAGCTGATATTCGTGGTGTTGGGAAGACGGGCGCCAGGGTTCCCATTCACACGGCAGAAGGGGATACGTGTAAGAAGACTGTTCTCAAGCTTGTCGCGAAGGCGCCGCACCTGAGTGTTCTCGGTCTCCAGATTTTGGGCGGCGAGCTCGGCGGCCTTTCCCAGCCCTATGATGCTCGGGGTGTTCTCGGTCCCGCCCCGCCTGCCTTTTTCCTGGTGGCCCCCGATGAGGAAGGGGTAAAAAGGCGTTCCTTTGCGCACGTAAAGAACCCCTATACCTTTGGGTGCGTGAATCTTGTGCCCCGAAAGGGAGAGCATGTCGATGACATTCTCCTTCATGTTGATGGGGATCTTTCCCACTGTCTGCACCGCATCGGTATGAAAGAGAATTCCCTTATCCCTGGCCGCGGCGGCCGCCTCTTCGACAGGGAATATCACCCCGGTCTCGTTGTTGGCCCACATAAGACTGACCAGCGCCGTATCGGAGGTAAGGCTCTTCCTGTATTCATCCATATCGAGGTTCCCCTCGCTGTCGACAGCGACCTCGGTAACGTGGTACCCCTCCTTCCCCAACCGCTCGCAAAGGGCCTTGATCGCCGGGTGCTCTACCCTACTGGTGACTATGCGATGCTTCCCCGGGCTCACGTGGAGGGCGGAGAGTACAGCGGTACTGTCACTTTCCGTGCCGCAGCTCGTGAAGATGATCTCGTCCGGTTCCGCGCCGAGGAGCGCCGCCGTCCGCTCCCGTGCCTCTCTCAGCTTTCTTGAGACCTGACCTCCAAAAGAGTGCATGCTGGAGGGGTTTCCGTAGTACTCTCCGAGGTAGGGGACAAGGGCCTCTATGACCGGGGGCGCGACCCGCGTGGTGGCGTTGTTGTCGAGATAGATGGTGTTCATCGGGATTCCTCCTCAACGATCAGTTCCGGCGCGACCAGCTCTCTGAGCCTCGATTCCACAAAACCCTTGAGCGTCGCCTGTGAGGCCTGGCACACGGCGCAGGTGCCCCGCGTGGCCACAATGACTCGATTGCCGACGACGTCGATCAGTTCTATGTCGCCGCCGTCATGCCTCAGGGACGGCCTGATCTCCCGTTCCATGACCTCCTCGATGAGCCTGATCTTTTTCAGGTTTGAAAGTCTGGGCTTGATTCCCGGCGCCGTTACAGGTTCAGGCGACGCAGACACCCTGTCGATGATAGCGCGGATTTTCTCGTGACAGTTTCCGCACCCGCCTCCGGCCTTGGTGTAATTGGTCACCTGCTCTACTGTGGTGAGCCCGTTCTCCCTCACGGCCTTTTCAATTTCTCTGTCCGTTACGCCGAAGCACTCGCAGATGATCTCCTCACCGGGCGCCTTCACAGGCGCCCCGCGGTAGTTCTCGATCGACTTTTCAAGGGCCTGTTGTCCGAGAACGGAACAATGCATCTTTTCTTCCGGCAGGCCGCCGAGGTAGTCCGCGATGTCCTTGTTCGTCACCCGCTGGGCTTCCTCCAGGGTCATCCCCTTCACTATTTCCGTCAGGGCGGAGGCTGAGGCAATGGCGCTGGCGCACCCGAAGGTCTTGAATTTGGCCTCCTGAATCCTTTTGTTCTCATCCAGCCTGAAAGAGAACTTGAGGGCATCGCCGCACGCTATGGAGCCGACCTCAGCGACGCCGTCCGGGTTCTCGATCTCCCCAACGTTGTGGGGGTTGAGAAAATGTTCTTTGACTTTATCCGTGTACTCCCACATATCTTCACCTCATCTGCTGTTTCTGGAGACAACTTTTCTTCTGCACCATAACATAACTATTTATGACCCCTTTTGCCAAGCACAAAACCGGCATAAACCCGAATATTCCTCATGCGCTCTCTTGCAGTCGGCCTGCCACGGGTAAACGCCGACCAAGTGAGGCCATCTCCAATCCCGCGCCACCCGCCTTATCGCGCGGCGGTCTTGTCTGACGCCCGGATTAATGCGATACTATCGATGCGTGACGGTAATACCGCATGTTTTCACTAAGTTCGAACGTGCGTTGTCTTTGCGTTCATCGCGCATGACTTCGGGGCAGAGGAGACGGCATGAGTGGAATATTTGGATTTATCGGCAAAGGAAATGCATTCGTTGAAGTGAGGACGGGGTTGGAGCACCTTTCTCACAGAGGGCAGGAGAGCTGGGGAATCGTTTCGGGGCTGAAAGACGGCTCTTTTTCAGAGGTGAGGAAGCTGGGGTCCATTTTCCAACGTTCGACGTCCGACCGGCTGCACTATGGCTCGATCGCCATAGGCCATGTCCGCTATCCCACCGCCGGTGAAGCGAGTGAGCGAAATTCGCAGCCGATAATAGGGAGTTCCAGGAAAGAGAAGATCGCTGTCGTCCACAACGGCCATGTCCCGAAGTACAGACAGTTGATGGAGAAAATCGACGGTCTTTTTCAAACAGAGACCGACACGGAGGTTATCCTGCAAATGATCGTTCGGGCAGCGGGCTCGAACCTGCTCGAAAAGGCGAGCAAGGTCCTCGGTCTCCTTGGCCGGGAGGCGGCCTTCAGCTTGATAGTCCTCCATAAGGGAAGACTGATTGCCGCGCGAGACCCCTTCGGATTTCGACCCCTCTCGCTTGGACGAAGGGGCGAGGAGGGAGACTACGAGTGGGCGGTAGCCTCAGAAACGTGTGCCTTCCGGGACAGGTTCGAATGGATCGCCGATGTTGAGCCGGGACAGCTCGTAGTGATTGAGGCGGACGAGGCAAAGACCATCTCCTTTGCCGAGCCCCACCCCCGGCCCTGCATCCTGGAGTGCCTCGATTTCGCTTCCCCGGCCAGCCATGTCTTCTCACGAAATATTTACGAATTCCGGGAGGAAGTCGGGGCAAGGCTGGGGAAAAAGGAAAGTCAGAAGGCCGATATGATCGTCCCCATTCCCAGGGCTGCCGTTCCCGGCGCCTTGGGCTTTCACGGCGTTACGGGAATCCCTTACAAGGAGGCATTGAGCACGGTAGGTGAAATCGGCAGGATTTTCATCATCTCAAAGGAAAAGGACAGGCTTGAAAGGGCCGAGATGAAGTTTCAGATTAACCGGGAGATGGTGAAAGGGAAAGAATTCCTTCTGATCGATACGCTCCTGGTCAGGGGGTCGACTGCGCTGGTGCTCATTCCCAAATTGCGCGAGGCGGGAGCGCGGAAGATTCATCTGCGTCTCACCGCGCCGCCCCCACGTTTTCCCTGTTTTATGGGGATGGCCATGGCCAAACCCGGGGAATTATTGGCGGCAAACCGGACTGACGAGGATCTCAGGAACCTGCTTCGCGTCGATACGTTCGAGTATCTCGGGACGGAAGAGCTGAGGAAACTGAGCGGGACGGATTTCTGCACGGCGTGCCTGAACGGCAAGTACCCCTTCCCGATCTGAGGCATCGATCGGCAGGTCTGTGCGCCGGCAGTGAGCGCCTAAGCTGAGGGTGGTTCATGCGTCGAGAGACGCAATAAAGTTCTTCTCTGACGTGATGAGCGCAAACACGGAATCGACCTGCTGAACCAGCTCATTTCTTGTGACGGGCTTTGTGATAAAAGGGAAGCCATGTATATAGCCGCTTCTTTTTTCCACCTCGTCTTTGTTGAGAAGACCCGTAATGAATGCGATGGGGATATCCCTCGTATCCTCCCGATGAAGCAGGTGGTCTGCGACTTCGGCGCCGTTCATCGACGGCATCTTTATATCGAGGAGAATCAACTCCGGTTTTTCGGTTTCTGCGTGGGTAATCCCTGAAGGGCCGTCGGTGCAGACATGCACCTCGAACCTCCCCGTTTTCTCGAGGCTCCATTTGACGAATTCGCAAAAGTCGCTTTCGTCGTCAATAATGAGTATCTTTGGCTTTTTCGTCATCGCGTCTCCTCCTCAAGACTGGGCAGTCCTACAATAGGATAGTAGCAAAAGACCGTGGCGTCAAGCCTTGCGGCCAGACGCTTTTTGCGCATAGCTTTGTCATCGTGCCCTGCATCAAAATCGTTTCGGCCGTGCGTAGAATGAGCCGTCAAATATCGAGGATCACCAGCGCTCTCCACAGGCCGCCGGTTTTTTGCAGCGTGAACTGATGCAGGGTCACCGCTTTTACGTCCACGCGCTGCTCGTGCCGCTGGGGATCCAGCTTTTCACCGGCGGCGCAGGCCCGGAGCAGATAGGCTCCGTTGCCTTCGGTGATCGTGATCTCCTTGACGCGCAGGAGAAGCTGCTCCGCGTCCTTGTAGTAGACCAGCTCCTGGAGGAGATCGAAGAGGAGCATGTCGAGGTTGGGGTGCGTCAATTCGATGCGTTTTTCAACACGTGCCTCAATTGAAGGCATCTCTTCGATCATCACGTTCATTGTCGCCTCCGCTGCCGCGACAAACACCTGTTCCACGCTCTCGCCGGTCGCCTCGAAAGCGATATCCGCTGTCGCAAAGTCGTCAAGGTAGTGATAGCCCACCTGGTTCCCCGTGCCTTTCGACTTGTCTGTTGCCCGCCTATCCTTTGATGTTGCCGAGAGGAACGAACCGGACCACCCTCTTCGCGATCCCTGCCGCTTCCGCTGCCTCGACTACCTCGTCAATATTCTTGTATGCCCCTCCGGCCTCTTCGGCGAGCCCGGACCACGAAGCGGTGCGCACGTAGATGCCCCTTTTTTCCATTTCAGCCTGCAGATCTTTTCCCCGCCACTCTTTGCGCGCCCTCGTGCGGCTCATCGTGCGGCCGCTTCCGTGAGGCGTGCTGAAAAATGTCTCTGCGCCGCCTTCGCTGCCTACGAGCAGATACGATCCCGTTTCCATGCTGCCCCCGATGATGACCGGCTGGCCCATTTTTTGGAAAGTCGCAGGTATCTCTGCCGTGCCGGGTCCGAAGGCCCTGGTCGCCCCCTTCCTGTGGACGAGGAGAGACTTCTTCTTCCCGTTCACGATGTGGTTCTCGATCTTGGCCGTGTTATGAGCGATGTCGTATATCATGTGGATGCCGAGTGCTTCCGCCGACCTGCCATAGACCTGGGAGAAGACTTCCCTCACGCGATGGAGGATCATCTGGCGGTTGGCGAATGACATGTTGAGGGCGCAGTTCATGGCCGCAAAATAGTCGCCTCCCTCGGGCGAGTCGAGAGGGGCGCAGGCAAGCTCCCGATCCGGGACGTGAATATGGTATTTGCTCTCCATTACCTTCAGGAAGAGCTGAAGATAGTCGGTCGCCACCTGGTGGCCGAAGCCCCTGCTGCCGCAATGGAACATCACCACGATTTGTCCCGGCGCAAGCCCGAAGCCCTGAGCGAGTTCCCTGTCGCAGATATGCTCCTCACGGACAACCTGTATCTCCAGGTAGTGGTTGCCGCTCCCCAGGGTGCCGATCTGCTTAAAGCCGCGGTCTATGGCCCTCTCACTTACCTTCGACGCGTCGGCGCCCGGTGTGCGGCCGGAGTCTTCCGTCAGCTCCAGGTCCTCGTTCCATCCGTAGCCGTTCCGCACGCACCACTGGGCGCCGTGGTGCAGCACGACACGGAATTCCTGCCTGGACAGCTTCAGAAAACCGGCGCTTCCCACACCCGCGGGCACCGCGGCAAAAAGCTTGTCCACAAGCTCCCTGAGCCGTGGCCGCACCTCGTCATAGGTGAGGTCTGTCTTTATGAGCCGCATGCCGCAGTTGATATCGAAGCCGATGCCCCCCGGGGAGATCACGCCGCCTTCTTCGATGTCCATTGCGGCCACGCCACCGATAGGAAACCCGTATCCGAAGTGGCCGTCCGGCATACAGAGGGCGTACTTGACGATGCCCGGCAGGGTGGCGACATTGGTTACCTGGTCGTACACCGCATCGTCCATCTGCCTCAGCAGCTTTTCCGTCCCGTAGATCCGGGCAGGCACCCGCATCCCCTCTTTGTATGACGCGGGCAGCTCCCATATGGTCTCCGCTACACGCTGCAATGCATCAGGCAGTGCCACGCTCCACCTCCTTCGTCACAGTATAAGCACGCGTGGCCGGTTTTTCCCAGGACTGCACTCTTATGCTGTTTGGCCCTTCTTGGCACATTCCCGGCAGTATCCCATTATCTCTAGGCTGTGGCGCAAGCCCTTAAACGCTTCACGCTGGCATAGCTCATCCTGGAGCATTTCCAGGGTAGGGGAGTAAAATTCTATTGTCTTGCCGCACGCGAGGCATATGAGATGGTCATGGTGCGCCCGCCCTAGTATCTTCTCATAGTGGGCGTGCTTTTCCGTCTTCTCCACTTGAGCGATAATACCGCTCTCGACCAGGATAGGGATAGTCCGGTACACGGACGCCCTTGAAATCCCGGTCCCCTTGGCCTTGAGGCGGTCATAAAGCGTCTGCGAGTCGAAGTGACCCTCAATATCATTTATCGCCGTTAAGATTTCCTGTCTCCCCTGGGTCCGCCTCCGGCCGTCAACAAGCGGCATTCCCCTGAAGCTTTTCTTTTTCACGAATTACTCCTCTCTGCGACGAAAAACCTGGCAATAAAACGATTCTTCAATTCTACCGCTAAAAATGCTCTTTTTCAAGTAAATGAGATTAAGTCGCAAGATAGATTGTTTATTAACCGTTCATTCGCTTGACAACGCATAAGAATTAAATTAGTCTTACTTAACATGAGATGTCATCTCAATAAAGACGGGACAGGCGCATGTTTGCAATAAGGCCCGTCGATAAAAGGTTCTTGTTCTTTTTTGCTCTATACCTGTTTTTTGCGATAATTGCCGTGGCTTTTGACCCGCATGGCGCTCTTCCGAGCAAGACATGCGCGATCTGCTTTATGGGCAGGCTTCACTCTTTTCCGCTATTAACCAGTCTTATGTGATTCCTGAGATTTTTTGCAATAAGCACTACATACGCCTGGCCGAGGAGCTATGCCGGTTCTACGGTTCGATCACGTCCTCAGGCATGTCATATAGGGGGCCGCCCCTCACGGACAACCTCCTCTAAAGCGCCGCTTCATTAAGTTGCACCATTCATGATTGTCCCGTCTCTGTCGCTTCGACGGGCGGTCTATGCAAGTCCCCACGACAGGCGCCAATAAGGCGTTCTGACTGAAAGGAGAAACGCTATGGGCCAAGTGTCTTGCAGGAAGTGGATTATCCTTGTCCTTGCCACGGCGTGGATCGCCGGATGCAATAGTTCGGCTCAGATATCCGCTCTTCACGAGGACCCCCCGTTAATTCACGAGGAGGGGTGCGTGCGCGTCCCGGACGCTTCCTCGCTGCGCAAGTCCCTCCGGATCGTGGAGGTCGAGGAACAATCGGTCGAGGCGCCCATCGTGGTGCCCGGCGTGGTGGAAGCAGACCCGGCAAAGCTCATCAAGGTCGCGCCTCCCGTGTCGGGAAGGATCGTGCGTCTCTATAAGCATCTCGGCGACGCGGTGAGGAGCGGCGACGCCCTCTTCGCCCTCGATTCGGCGGACGTGGCCCAGGCCCAGAGCGATGCCGCGAAGGCCCGGGCGGCCCTCAACCTCGCCCGGAAAAACCTGGAACGCCAGAAGGAACTCAACAAGGCGGGCGCCTCGCCCCGCAAGGACCTCGATCAGGCGGAGAGCGACTACGGCCAGGCGTCGAGCGAGGTGGAGAGGTCCGCTACCCGACTGTCACTCCTCGGGGTCGAACCGGGGCGCGGAGACGGCCGCCGGTACACGCTCCATTCGCCGATAGCCGGACGCGTGATCGATCTCACGGGCGCGCAGGGCGCTTTTTGGAACGACATGAGCGCCCCCATAATGACGGTGGCCGACCTTTCGACCGTATGGTTGGCCGCGAGCGTGCAGGAAAAAGATATACACTCCCTGTTCGTCGGCCAGGCTGCCAGGATCTCGTCTCAATGCCTACGACGGCGAATCCGTCGAGGGCAAGGT
Organism: uncultured delta proteobacterium; assembly: GCA_963768735.1. Taxonomy (GTDB): domain Bacteria; phylum Desulfobacterota; class Syntrophorhabdia; order Syntrophorhabdales; family WCHB1-27; genus BOG-1155. The sequence goes on from CAVYJH010000004.1 coordinate 469,441, forward strand.
GCGCTATGTGGGCAAGGTACTCGACCCTGACACCCGCACTGTCAAGGTGCGCATCGCCATCGACAACGCCTCGGGCAGGTTCAGGCCGGGCATGTTCGCGAAAGTAAACTTCTCGGGCCGGGCGCACAGGGCGCCCGTCGTCCCCGCAACGGCCCTCGTGCAGAGCGGCTTCAACACACGCGTCTTCGTTAAGAAGTCTCCCTGGAAATTCGAGGCGCGCGTCTGCAAGACCGGCACGCAAATGGCCGATAGCATTGAGATCGTATCCGGTCTGAAAGCGGGAGAACGCATCGTGGCGAAGGAAGGGGTGCTTCTCAATGATTGAAAAGCTCGTCACCCTCTGCTTCAACAGGCGGGGTATTGTCGGCCTTATGTTCGTCTTCGTTGCTCTTTACGGCTGGTATAGCTGGAGCCAGCTCCCCGTCGAGGCATATCCCGACATCTCCGATACGAGTGCCCAGGTCATCACCCAGGTTCCGGGCCTCGCGGCAGAGGAGATGGAGCGGCAGATCACGGTCCCCCTGGAGCGGGAGATCATCGGTATACCCGGTATGCACGTCATGCGCTCGAACAGCACCTTCGGGCTGTCGCTCATCACCGTCGTGTTCAAGGACGGGATCGAGGACTACTGGGCACGCCAGCGCCTTCAGGAGCGGATTAACGGCGTCAATCTGCCCTACGGCGCGCAGCCCGGCCTCGACCCCATGACCTCCCCCCTCGGTGAGATCTACCGCTACACGCTGGAATCGAAGACCCGCGACCTGCGCGAATTGTCGGAACTCCAGTTCTGGAGGGTCATCCCCCGCCTCAAGAAAGTACCGGGTGTTATCGATGTGTCCAACTTCGGCGGGCTCACGACACAGTTTCTCCTTGAGTTCGATCCTGCCAGGCTCACCAAATACAACATGTCCCTCAATCAGATCACCCAGGCGATTAATGCCAACAATGCCAACGCGGGCGGCAGCATTATGGACCGGGGACAGCAGGGATTCGTCGTGAGGGGAGTGGGCCTGATCAGCGGGCTGGACGATCTCGGCAATATTGTCGTCACGCAGAAGAACGGCGTGCCCGTGCTGGTCAAGGACCTGGGAGAGGTCAAGCTCGGCCATCCTCAGCGAAAAGGCATTCTCGGCAAGGACGAGAACCCGGACACCATCGAGGGCATCACGCTGATGCTAAGGGGTGAAAACCCCACGTGCGTGCTGGACGGCGTGCACGAGGCAGTCCGCGATCTGAATGAGAATATCCTGCCCAAGGATGTTAAGGTGGTTCCCTATCTCGACCGCACGAATCTGGTCAGCGCCACGGTGAGGACCGTCGGCAAGACGCTGCTCGAAGGCATGATCCTCGTCACAACCGTGCTGCTCCTCTTCCTCGGCAGCCCCCGCGCCGCCCTGATCGTTGCGCTCACTATTCCCCTCTCGCTCCTCTCTGCGTTCATTTTCATGCATCACTTCAGGATTCCCGCCAACCTGTTGTCTTTGGGGGCGATCGACTTCGGCATCCTCGTGGACGGCACGATCGTGGTGTTGGAGAACATCCTGCGCAAAAGGGAGGAGGATGAAGGTCGGACCATCACCGGCAAAGACGTCATGGGCGCGGCCCTGCAAGTGACCCGCCCGATGTTCTTCGGCATGCTGGTTATCATCACAGCCTACCTGCCGCTCTTTGCCTTTCAGCGGATCGAGTACAAGCTGTTCTCACCCATGGCTTATGCCGTCGGTTTTGCGCTTTTTGGGGCGCTTGCCGCGGCGCTCATGCTGGTTCCTGGGCTGGCGTTCCGGGCCTACCGTAAGCCGCGACGGGTCTTTCACAACCCGTTCCTCGAAAGGCTCACCCCGCGCTATGAGAAATTGCTGTCCCGCATTCTCAGCCGCCCCCGGACGGCCATAAACGCCTTTGCGACCACCCTGGCCGCCGTGCTCGCTTTGGGTGCCTTGGTAGGCCGCGATTTCCTGCCCTATCTGGACGAAGGCTCGATCTGGCTGCAAGTGACGCTACCGCCCGGTATCTCCCTCGATAAGGCCGCCGAGATGTCGAACGAGCCTGCGCAGGGCGACACGGGAGTTCAAGGAGGCATCCTTCGTCATCACCCAACTCGGGCGCACGGATGACGGCATGGACCCGTGGACGCCCTCACACATTGAAGCGATGGTCGGACTTCATCCGTACAACACCTGGAAGTCTTGCCTGACCAAGCAGGAGCTGATCGAGAGGATGGCTAGGCGTTTTGCGCGGTTGCCCGGCATGCGCGTGAGCTTTGCCCAGCCGATTTCCGATATGGTGCTCGACAAGGTGGCGGGGGCGCACAGTGATTTGGTGGTAAAAATTTACGGAAATGACTTTAAGGAATCACGCCGCATCGCATCCGACGTGGAGCGCGTGCTTAAGGGCGTGCCCGGCGCCGAGGACGTGATCATAGACCAGCAACCGCCGCTGCCCCAGGTGCGCATCAGGGTCGACCGCGCTTCAGCGGCGCGCTTTGGAATCAACGTGGCCGACATTGCCGACCTGATCGGCACCGGCATTGGCGGAAGGCCTATCGCGCACTCTTTATTGAAGAGAGGCATTACGACATCGCGGTGCGTTTTGCCGGCGAGACACGTAGTGATCCTGAGGCCATAGGGAACCTCGTCTTGACCTCTTCGACGGGCGCGCGCATCCCTCTGGCACAGGTTGCCACGATCCGGCTCGACGACGGTGAGAGCACCATTACCCATGAAATGGCCAAACGACACCTGACGGTGCGGCTCAACATGCGCGGCAGGGACCTTTCGTCGTTCTTGAGCGAGGCAAGGAGGAAAATTGACGCCGGGGTGAAGTATGACCGCTCCCGCTTCCGGATTGGCTGGGGAGGCCAATTCGAGAACCAGCAACGGGCCCAGGCCCGCCTGGCACTGATCCTCCCCATGGTGCTCGCCCTCATGTTCCTGCTCCTCTTCGGGGAGTTCCGTAATCTGCATCAGCCCGTGCTGATCCTGCTCGCCGTGCCCCTGGCCGCACTGGGCGGGCTCATAGCGCTGCACCTGCGCGGCCTCACGTTGAACGTTTCGAGCGCGGTCGGCTTCGTCGCCCTCTTCGGTGTGGCAGTGCTAAATGCCATCATTATGGTCGCCAACCTGAACCGGTGGAGGAACGAGGACGGCGTATCGCTTAAGGAGGCAGTGCTCGCAGGCGCACGAGAGCGTCTGAGACCCGTGCTCATGACCGCAACCGTTGCAGCCGTCGGTCTGACTCCTGCGGCCCTGGCCCACGGTCTCGGCAGTGATGTGCAGCGCCCGCTCGCCACAGTGGTTGTCGGAGGCCTTATCACTGCAACGGCCCTCACTTTGCTTCTGCTTCCGGCCCTCTATTTCATAGTCGAAGAACGGCTTGAGAAGCGGCACCCATGCGAGCCGCACACCATGCCTCATGAATAAGCAGCTAGTCGAAATCGGCGTAAATCTGTCCGAGCTGCAGGCCGGCGATCACCTTCGTCTGATATTCTTCTTTGAGGCTCGTCTTCGTCCTTTGGAAATCGGGGGCCCGCATGCCGTTCGCCAGTGCCAGATAAGCCTCCAGAAAGGCAGCGAGTCTGATCGGCCGCCCGTATCAGCTCGCCGTCCCTGGGATCATACGCGTCTTCATTGAAATGCTCGCTGATTTCGCTGCTCGTCTTTTCCACTCGACTACGCCCGCAGGTGACCACGCTCTTGAACTCGATCTCCGTAAAGAGCCGTATCTCGTCGTGCCAGGGCTCCGGTATGAGCTCGTACACCTTCTCCTCCATCTGCTGCCTCTCATACTCCTTTATCAGGCTGTCCAGGCCGCTGACCGACCTCTTCACGGGGTGCACGATGTCTCGCGTGAGGACCTCGGGCAGATCGTGGAAGAGCCCGGTAAAGTAGTTGTTGTAACATCTCTTAGGACATGCGCCGATCTCCAGGGAAAAGAGGTAGGAGAGGAGGGCGACTATCAACATGTGCCCGAGGACCGATGTCTTCGGGATGCGGTGCAGGTGGCTCCAGCGTAGCTGAAACCTGAGCTGGCCGCACAGGTCGATAAAATTGCGGAGCCTGGAGTAAAGCATCAGCTCCTGCATGCCTTTAAGATCGTAGTACTTCTCCTGGCGCATTTCCAGGTCGCGCCTTATCTCCTCTATCTCGTAGCCTCGGGGGTTGGCCCTCTCGATGATGTCGAACTCCCACTTCGTGGCGTAAAAGTGGGCGGCATCCAAAATCCTTCGGTTGACATCCTCCTCCTCATGGTCGAAGTAGGAGCGGTACCTTTCCTCGAACCCGGTGCCCAGGGATGAAATAACCGGCCTCAACTGTTCGTAGACCCATTGGTTCAGGCGTGCGTACCTGTCCCTGTCCTCTCTTATTTTGTAGAACACCTGGGGCTTCAGGTCGGTGAGGACGGTCCGCTGCAGGAATTGGATCATGCCGCCTTCTATGACCTCTATCCAGTTGAAGGCAGGGTTTTCCTCCTCGAACTTGCCGAGCATGTAGGCGATCACCATCTTGTGTGCCTGTTTGTCCAGCTCCCGCAGCTCCACGGGTCGTATCTTGTCGTTCCACCGCTGCATATTGGCCGCGTCGTAGATTCTGAAGAGCAAGGCTTTACGGATCATCCATCCCCCTTGGCAGTATCTTTGGTGTCGACGTAGAGCACGGCCCCCTCGCGGAGCGCCCCTTCCAGGCCGACGATAAAGCCGTGTTCGTCCCGTGCCACGGCCCGTCCTTCCGCGCAGGCTTTGTAGACCGGGTAATCATACGCCATAAGGGCATGCTTCACCGCCATGCCCCGGAACACCTCCAGGGGCTTCCCGTTGACAGAGACCGTGAAGCGCTCTTTCATCTGCCCGTAATCACAACCCTTTCCTCTGTCCGGGGGGCAAGAGGTGAATGCCTCTTAAGGTACGCAATGAAGGCGTCCCGCACCGCCCCTCCATACGTGACATTGCGCCCCTCCCGGAAACCGCCGACCCTGTCGCCTCCGGCGACGAGGAAGTCGTTAGTGACGACCCGGTACATCCGCGATGCATCGAGAGGCACGCCGTTGACGCGGACCTCTGTGCCCCATTTTTTGCCGGCCCCGCCGGCGTGGTACCGGACCTCCATGCCCGACACCTGAAGCATGCCCTTATTCCGGGCGATGCTCTTCTCACACAGGCCGAGAAGGGCAGCGCCGGAGAGGTCCATAGCGACGAGCACGTCGTCAAAGGGGAGTGCGGTATAGACCTGCTCCATGGTAATCCTGCCTGCCGGTATATCGGCCCTGAGGGCGCCGCTGTTTTGGATCGCAATCTCCGTACCGGCCGACTCCCGCATGGCGTCGGCGACCACATCGCCAAGAACCGACTCCCTGTCGGCATGCCTCGTGAGAGCAACACCCGCTTCTCCCACTACCTGCCGGAATATGGCGCCGGTCTTCTCGCGGTACCCATCGGCAATCCGCGCTACTTGCCCGTCGAAGGGGTCGTGAGGCCCGGCCGAAACGGCTTTCAGCTCCCCTTGCGTCGTCGCAGTCTCGATCCTGCCCGTCCGTTCGTCTATTGTCAGCTCCAGCACGCCCAGGTAGAGTCCGTAGAATCCCGCCTGTACTATAAGCGTTCGTCCCACGGTCACCGGGTCGGTTACCACCGTATGGCTGTGCCCCCCCACGATCACGTCGACACCTTCGACGGAGGCGGCCAATCGCTTATCCTCGTCGAGGCCGAGGTGGGTAAGCAGGACGACGAGCACGGCGCCTTTCCGCTTCACCTCAGTGAGCAGCCGGGGCAGCACTGCGACGGGATCGAGAAACGTGAGGTCCCGCACGTTCTCTGCCTTCGTGGCATAGACGGTCTCCGGTGTCGTCAGCCCTATCACCGCAATCTTGATGCCCTTTCTTTGCACTATTATGTAAGGTCTTACACCTGAAAGAAAGTTGCCTGCCCGGTCGACAATATTGGCCGAGAGCATGGGGAAGGCGGCGTTCTTTATGGTCCCGGCCAGCGCCGTCCGACCCCAGTCGAACTCGTGGTTCCCGAGGGTCATGGCGTCGAAGTGGAGGCCGTTCATCATCTCAAGTACCGGCCGACCCTGAAACACGTCCGAAATGGGCGTACCCTGAAACATATCTCCCGCGGAGAGGAGGATGACGCCCCGGGGATTGCGGGCCCTTTCTGTTTCTATCATTGCCGCCAGGTACGCGGCCCCGCCCATCGGCCTCATCCCATCGGCCTGCTTGTCGCTGAGCGGAAAGACCCTGCCATGAAAGTCGTTTATGTGGAGTATCGTCAGCTTTTCGGCGGCCCGGGCCGGCAGGGCGGCGCAGTGGAGGGCGGCAATGATCGGAAGGAAAAGACACAGGTCGAGGATGATGTCGCTCAGGCGTCTCTTCGGCACGTGATCTTCATACATGGTCCATCCATTTTTGCCTGCCGTGAACGGGTGCGTCCCGGACCGCTCTTGCCCACGATTCCTGCGCGCCGGTTGCGCACCCCGGTCATAGCTTTTCTGCCTCCAGGGCAATCCGGTTCATGAGTGCCTCACATACCTCCATGAGATGCCCGATCTCGTCGGGTCGCAGTCTATCCCAGTGAATGCCGGCAACGACCACGACCTTCCTGTTCAATCTGCTTGAGAGTGCTTCGGAAACCAGTTTCACGGCGACGTCCTCCTTATGTCCGGGAAAGGTAAATACAGAGGACGTGGCGCTCCTTTCGTTCGGGTCCCGGAGGCTGGCCCGTGGCACTGCCATGCCCAGCGCCCCTACATGCGCTGCCCCTCCCCAGAGGGTGACCAGGAGATCGGGGCCCATAACGTCAACCCGGGCAAAAAGCTCGAATCGCCCCTTGCGCTCCTTCAGGGTGAACCCCGGGAGCTTTGCCGTGGGTTTACCCTCTTCGCCTTCTCGATGCATGTGGTCGTCTTTCATATCAGCACGCGCACCCGTTGTTTATTCGACAATAAAATCCCATGCAGAATCGTTGATCCAGATCGCATAGTATCCTCTTCCGAACAGGCCCTTCGGCCGTATCGTATATAAGATATCTCCCCGCTTCTTTACCTCGATCTCCACATCTTTTCCGAATATGAAACGGGGTATGCCCAGAGGGGACCGGTTGATGAAAAGCATGTTATTGAAGGTGAGATATTGCATGTCCTGTTTTCCATACAAAACAAAATACTTGATATCGTTCAAGAGAAAACGTCGGGGCTTATTGCTCTCGACATAAAGCATCGCTCCTTCCTGAAAGACTATATTGGGAAGGATCCTGACCAGCTTGCCGGCCGTCTTGACGTAAACACCATATTCCTTGGGTGTGGGCACGTCGTCTTTTGCCGCATGAAGGGGACCGGCCAAGAAGAAGGCCGCAATAACCGCGGCTGCGGCACATCGACGCACTGTTCGCAATAATCTCATGGGATGCTCCGCATCGTGTCTCAGCGCCTTTTGCCCGACTACCTCTCAATTGTACCCTACGAACCGGGCCATATCAATAGACAAAAAAGTGCCATTCCGAAGAGGCGGCATCAAACACTTGAAAAAGTGTCGCGTGAAATTCTATAATGTAGCAAATGAAATTCGAGGAAGGATTACGTAAACTTGAGGAGATAGTGAATACCCTTGACGAGGGACGGGCTCCGCTGGACGACGCGCTTCGCCTGTTCAAGGAAGGCATAGGTCTCACAAAAGAGCTTTCCAAGACGCTCGACGACATAGAACGCAAGGTGGAGATCCTTGCGAAGAAGGATGACGGGACCATCGAGAAAAGGCCTTTCCGGCAGGAAGACCTTTAGTGGACCTGGCCACTTTTCTCGCCGAAAAAAGGGTGTTTGTAGAGGACAGGCTGAGGGCGATACTCTCTGCCCTTCCGGCATCTTCCGGGATACTCAAGGATGCAATGGAGTATAGTCTGTTCTCGGAAGGGAAAAGGATCAGGCCGGGTCTTGCCATGGCAGCCTGTGAAGCAATGGGCGGCGACGCAGAAATGGTGCTGCCTTTCGCTGCTGCTATCGAAATGATCCATACGTACTCGCTCATCCATGACGACCTTCCCTGTATGGACAATGATGATCTGAGGCGGGGCAAACCCACATGCCACAAGGTGTTTGGAGAAGCAGTGGCCCTGCTGGCGGGGGACGCGCTGCTTACCGAGGCCTTCCGGGTCATGACCGACCCGGCCGAGTCTTCTGCGCCTTCCGAGGTCACCCGGAAGGTGGTCTATGAGATCGCCCGTGCGGCAGGCGCTGCGGGTATGGTTGGCGGCCAGACTGTCGATATCATTTATGAAGGCAAGAAAGGAACGAAAAGTATCGTTGATCTCATACACCGCAACAAGACAGGCGCATTGATCAGGGCATCGGTCCTGGCCGGCGCGCTCGTGGGGAGAGCGAACAAAAAGGAGCTTAAGTGCTTTACGACGTTCGGTGAGTCGATCGGCCTTGCCTTCCAGATCGTGGACGATCTACTCGATGTGGAAGGCACGGAAGCGAAGGTGGGAAAAAAGCTGAAAAAGGATGCGGAAAAACAGACGTACGTGAGGTATTACGGCGTTGCCGCCTCAAAAGCCAGGGTAGACGGCCTTGTCGGCAAGGCCGTTGCGTCCTTGTCGTTTCTCGGTCCCAGGGCCGACATGCTTGTGCAGGTCGCCAATTTTATAGGTCACAGGTCCTTTTGATGCTGCTCGATGCCATCAACGCGCCTCGGGACATAAGAGAGTTGACGCCCCTTCAGCTCGCGAGCCTTGCCGACGAGATAAGGGATCTTATTATCCGCACGATCTCGAAGACAGGGGGTCATCTCTCGTCAAACCTGGGCGTCGTGGAGCTTACCCTTGCCCTTCATTATGTCTTTGATACGCCCGATGACAAGATCATATGGGATGTGGGTCACCAGTGCTATACGCACAAGATCCTCACCGAAAGAAAGGACCGTTTCTGTACCATCAGGCAAAACGGGGGCCTCTCCGGTTTCCCATGCAGAAAAGAGAGCGTTTACGACGCCTTTGACACCGGACACGCGAGCAACTCTATCTCGATCGCAACGGGTCTTGCCGAGGCAAAAAGAAAGAACAACCAGACTCACCGCATCGTCGCGGTCATAGGCGACGGCTCCCTCACCGGCGGTATGTCGTTCGAGGCGCTCAACCATGCGGGGCATTTGAAGAGCGATATCATCGTCGTGCTGAATGACAACGAAATGTCCATCTCGAAAAATGTCGGCGCCCTCTCCGCCCATCTCAACAGGATTATGACGGGCGAGTTCATGAGCGGCCTGAGAGAGGAGATCAAGCATACGATTCGCAACCTGCCTGCCGTGGGAGACAGGGTCTACAAAGCGGCCCGCTATCTTGAGGAAGCGGTTAAGGGTCTTGTGACGCCGGGCCTCCTCTTCGAGGAGCTTGGTTTTCAGTATGTGGGGCCCGTAGACGGCCACAACCTGAACCATCTGATCCTCAACCTCGCAAACATCAAGAAGCTCAAAGGGCCTATCCTGGTCCATGTCGTGACGAAGAAAGGGAAAGGATACGAGCCCGCGTCGAAAGACCCCGCATTGTTTCACGGCATCTCCGAGTTCGATATCGCGAGCGGCGAGCCGGTGCGAAACGGAAAGCGGACGTTTACCGATATCTTCGGTGAAACGCTGATCGAGCTTGCATCGAAGGATGAAAGGATCATAGCCATTACCGCCGCCATGGGACTCGGTACGGGTCTCGAAGAATTTTCGAAGCTTTTCCGAGGGCGCTTTTATGACATCGGCATTGCCGAGGCCCATGGGGTCACCTTTGCCGCCGCACTCGCCTTAGGCGGGATGAAGCCCTTTGTTGCCATGTACTCTACGTTCCTGCAGCGCGGCTTCGACCAGGTCATCGAGGACGTCTGCCTGCAGGAGCTGCCCGTCGTCTTTGCCATCGACAGGAGCGGTGTCGTCGGCCTGGACGGCCCTACGCATCACGGCAGCTTCGACATGTCCTATCTGCGTCACATCCCGCACATGGTACTCATGAGCCCCAAGGACGAAAACGAGCTCAAACAGATGCTCTTCTCCGCAACCGTGTATGAAAGGCCTGTCGCTATCCGCTATCCCAGGGGCGAGGCGATAGGCGTCCCGATTGAGAGCGGGTTTAGGGAGATCCCTCTGGGGAAGTGGGAGGTCCTGAAGGACGGGTCGGATGTGACGGTTATCGGGTGCGGTCCCGTGGTCCATGCATGCGTGCAGGTCGCGGAGGAGCTTGAAAAGGAAGAGGGCATCAGTATCGCGGTGATCAACGGGCGGTTCATAAAACCTATGGATAGGGAGATGCTCGTCGCCAACGCCCGCCGTACCGGGCGGATCGTGACGCTGGAGGAGAATTCCGTCATAGGAGGGTTCGGAAGCGGGGTGATGGAAGTCCTTTCCGAGGAAGGCGTGGTAGTGCCCGTGAAAAGAATAGGCTTGCCCGATAGATTCCTGCCCCATGCGTCACAAAAGACCCTGCGACAACAGGTAGGCCTGGACAAGGACAGCATAAAAAAGACTATAAAACATTGGCTAAAGTCAGAATAGACATCCTCCTCGCAGAGAAGGGTCTTGCCGAATCCAGAGAAAAGGCAAAAGTACTGGTCATGGCCGGCGTCGTCTTCCTGAAGGGGGAGCGGGTATCGAGGACCGACAAGACAGTCGACGAGGAGGCATCGATAGAGGTGAGGGGCAATCCCCTCCGCTACGTCGGCTACGGCGGCGTCAAGCTTGAGGAGGCGCTCAAAAACTTCGGCATCGATATTGTCGGGAAAACCGCCATCGACATAGGCTCGTCGACGGGCGGCTTTGTCGATTGTCTCCTTCAGGCAGGCGCTTCCAGGGTTTACGCAATCGACGCGGGCACCCATCAACTCCACGAAAAGCTGAGAAAGGACCCGAGGGTCGTTGTGCGGGAAAACGTGAACGCCAGATACCTTACGGTCGAAGACATAGGCGAGAAGGCAGATATCATCACCGTCGACGTCTCCTTCATCTCGCTGAAAAAGATCATCCCCGCGGCGCTGCCGCTCCTCGCGCCCGGAGGGTTTCTCATCACGCTCGTCAAGCCGCAGTTTGAGGTAGGGCGATACCTGGTAGGCAAGGGCGGGATCGTGAAAGACGAGGAACGCATAAAGGCCGTGATCGATGACATGAAGCAGTTCGGCGAGGAGTGCGGCTTACGGGCGAGGGACATCCGTGAGGCGCCGAGGGAGAAGAGGAGAAAGAACAAGGAGTACTTCATCCTGTGGGAAAAGTAAAGCTTCCCCCCCCGGTGCAATTTTTTGCGAGCATTATCTTCGGCGATTCGGTTATACTTTCCGACGTAGAGGCCGAGTTGGCGCACGTGATCGGCCCCATAGCGGAAAGGACGGAGATCGCCTCCTTTTCCCAATCGGACTACTACCGCCCTGAGATGGGCGAAGGGTTGCGGCGGTATTTCTTGCTCTTCGAACCTCTTCTGGAGAGGGACCTCCTGGCGCGCATCAAACTCGGCGCCAACGGGATCGAGCATTCCAGATCGGAAGGCGGGCGGCGGGCGGTCAATGTGGACCCGGGATATATCGCACTCGAACAGGTGGTCCTGGGCACGACAAAAGGATTCTCGCACAGGATATACCTTGGGCAAGGCATTTTTGCAGACCTTACCCTGCTCTATGAGAACGGAAGCTATCGTCGTCTGAAGTGGACCTATCCAGACTACGGGAGCGATCAATTGATCCTTTTACTGAACGGGTGGAGAGAACGTTATAAGAGGTTACTGCGATGCCGAAGAGTATGACGGGTTTTTCAAAGTTTGAGATGGAGAGTGAAGAGGGCACGTGCTACGGAGAAGCGAGGTCGCTCAACAGTCGTTATCTGGAGATATCGCTGAGACTGCCTCGAAGCGCCTCCGGGTATGAGTCGCGTCTCCGGGAGACGGCCAAGAGGTACATCAAGCGTGGGAGACTGGACATCACGATGAAGTGGGATAAAGGTGATGACCACCTCTCCGTGCCCAAGGCGAACGAAGAGGCGATCAGATGGTATGTCGATCTTGCCCGCTACCTGAAAGAGTCGCACGGGCTCCAGGGGGACCTGACGGTCGCCGACGTGCTCACCTTGAAGGATATCCTTGTCTATGAAGAGAAATCCGTCCCGGAAACGATGTTCTTTTCCTGCTTCGAAAGCCTGCTTTCAAAATTGAACGTGGAACGGGAGAGGGAAGGCGAGTCTGATTCAGCAAGACCTGACCGAGAGGCTGGAACAGATCCGGGCAGACGTGGAGAAAATTGAGACACGCTGGCCTGAGGCGATCAAGAACCACGAAGGGATGCTTCGCCAGAAGATACTGGAAATAAGCGGGACCGTGATCGATGAAGGGAAGTTGTTGCAGGAAATGGGATTTTACATGGAAAGGCTCGATATAGCAGAGGAGATCGCAAGGCTGAAAGGGCACGTGCAGCATTTTACCGACACGGTCAATACCCTGGGCGAGATCGGCCGCAAGCTCGACTTCATTATCCAGGAGATGGTGAGGGAAACGAATACCATAGCGAGCAAATCGAACGATCTCTTTATCAGCGAGAGGGCAATTCAGATAAAAGTGGAAATAGAAAAGATGAGGGAACAGGTTCAGAATGTCGAATGAATCGGGACATCTGTTCGTCGTCTCGGGACCCTCGGGCACGGGGAAAAGCAGCATCATCGAAATGTTTCTGAGTGGGGACAAGCACGCCTGCTTTTCCGTCTCCTATACCACGCGCGCAAAGCGCGACCACGAGGTCGACGGGCGCGATTACCGTTTCGTGGACGCGGCGCGGTTCCAAGCCATGGTCGGGCAGGGAGAGTTCCTCGAATGGGAAAACGTTCACGGCTACTTTTACGGCACACCCAGGACGGAGGTCTTGCAGCCTCTTTCGGAGGGGACCGACGTCATTCTGGATATCGATATCAAGGGCGCCCTCACGGTGAAGGAAGCATGGCCCGAAGCGGTCCTCATATTCATCGACACGCCGTCGCTTGATGAGCTGGTGAGGAGGCTCTCGGCCCGCGGGGAGAAGGAGATAGAGAAGCGGATGCAGCGGGTCAGGGAGGAAGTTGCAAAGAAGGGGCTCTTTACTTATGTTGTGGTAAATGATACTCTTACTAAGGCGTACGTTGAATTTAAGTCTATTATTACGGACATAAGGAGACAACATGGCCAGGATAACCGTTGAAGACTGTATGGATAAGGTTGAAAACCGTTTCGAGCTTGTCCATCTCGCCGCAAAGAGGGCGAAGCAGCTCGTCAAGGGATCGAGGCCCCTGGTCAAGTCGTCAAACAGGGAGGTCGTCACATCCCTGCGGGAAATTGCCGCAGGCGAGGTCTACTTCGAAAAGAAACACGGGCTGGAAGAAAAAGAGATTCCGTACCAGCTCTCCAACTTCGCTCCCTAGCCGCACGATCTTTCTGCCTCTTTAGACGGGTATGAGACGAATTCCCGGAACCACTATTCTAAAGCCTTCTCCCCCGGTTGTTTCTGAAAAGATCCTCGTACGACAAAGCGGCAGGCCGGTACGCGCAGCACCTGCAAATAATTGAGTAGGACCGCCGTTTCGCTTCCAGCATTACCGCATCAAATACCGCCCTTCCGTACTTCGCTGGGAAGACCAAGTGGTATATCAGTACCGAGACAATATGGCTCTTGTGTACATACTCGCTCACATAAGTACTTTACGCCGCAAGCGGCGGGGAATACAACCCTGAGAGATTGGGAAAAGAGTTTCTTGATAGGTTCTGCTTCCGCTAACTTCATAGAACTCTGCATCGTGCTCTCATCCTGGAAGACCATCTCTTTTAGAAATTTTGTCGATCCTTCCATGGAAAGCCGGACTATATAGGCTTCGCATCCATGAGATTCCCAGAACGGCTTGGTCTCATTCATGGAACACCTCAAAAAAAGATCTGGTTCTATTTATGCCGCTGTCGCCTGTATTGAGCCTCTTCGGGCACTATATCCGTCTGGGGCGGCCTTATGCCGCCCCGGACGTTACATATCCACCTAATTGTAGCCGCCTATTTATTTGTCGAGTATGTAGATTGCCCCTTTGCCTCCGTCCACTCTTATACGCTGCCCTGACTTGATCTTTTCACAGGCAACGAAAGTATTGACGATTGTAGGAATTCCATATTCCCGGCCGATAATGGCCGTATGCGACAGTGTGCCGCCTCTATCGCCTACAACCGCAGCTGCCATCCCGTATGCAATAGTCCACTCAGGGTTCGTACCCGGGCATATCAGGATCTCGCCGGCCTTCAGTTGGCCGAGATCCTTAGCGTCCATAATGACTCTGGCAGTGCCTTCAGTAATACCGGGACACCCGCAAATGCCCACGATATCCGCACCTATTTCCTCGGCCGTCACGGTAGGCATGTCCCCCACCACAATCTTGATGGCAATCGGGTCGAACGAGGGCAACATGTCCTTACCGACTGCTTCCATCAGGTCGGCGCGGTCCGTGTAGAGCGGCGCCCTGAACTCCCCCTCGTTAGCGAGTCTATTTGTCAAGGCCTCCCATTCTTCCCTGCGCCTTCTCGTGAGCCATCGCATATCGGCCTTGCCCGGTACCATGACGCACGATTCGATTTCATTCGTGTTCATCATGAAAACGTCGTCAGGACGATCTATGCACCCCTCGTCGGTGAGCCACTTCCCTATCGCAAGGTAACCCCAGTGCAATACGGCCTGCATGGTCATCTCACAATAGAGGTCATGTTCTTCATTGAAGGCGGCAGCCTGTTGGGCCAAATTAATGAGCGCTTTGAACGATGCCTGCTCCGTAGCGGGTACCTTGGCGAGCATGTTCTTTACGGCCTCTTCTCTTTTTACGGAGAGTTCTTTCCGTTTCGTATCCAGGACATATTCCTGAGCCGCCGCTTCGCCTGATTCAACATAGTCTTTTACCTTCTTTAGCGGGAATTCAGGGGCTTCGAGCCAGGTGGGCCCGATCATATCAAAGGGATTGGTCGCCCTGAATCCCCTCGCCTGTAAGAATCGATCAAATTCCCTCAACCATAGCTTGCCCATGGACGATTCTCCCAGGGCCGGCATGATCTCTTGGGGGGCCTTCGACTTAAATACATCGGAAAGCCCCATATCTACCGCCTCTTTCGCCAGCACCCACAACTCTCTGTCGACTTTATAGATTTCATTGTCGTAACCGCGCAGCATGTCTTGAAATTCCGGCGATTTATCGTCTATGCCGAAACGCTCCTTGCATTCTTTCTCCAACAGGATCCAGGCTGAAAAGGATGATTGCATGCCGAGGAAATGAATTTCGTACTGCCTCATACATGCGCGCTCCATATCCCAATGAAAGTGGATGAAATCGATGGGCGTTGCTTTGGCCGGATTAAACTTTCTCAGCTTTGCATACATTTCGCCCAGCTCTTCCTTTTGACTATCCCAGATTCCCTGAAAATCGTCGATATACGGCTGCAGGGCTTTTTTAAACTTAACCTCCCTTTCCTTTATCTTTTGCTCGTCCGTCTCTATGAGAAAACTCCAGTAAATTCCACCGTCCTTCACCCGTCCCTGCCAGCCATAGCACGTGGGCAAACTGAAATAGGTATTTACATACTTCAGTCCGTGGGCACATGCTTTCGACCAGAAAAGCTGCAGGCTCAAGGGTGAAAGGGGCGGACACGAATGGGTGCCGTCAAAAAAGTACGAATGGTTCAACGGTAAGTCAATCTCCGGTATCAGATCATAGCCGGGACTCAGGCCCCAAATGGCATCCCCTGCCCTCAGCTTGCTGTCCTTCTGATCCTGTTGCCATTTCTTCCAGATCTCCGCTCTTGATACTTCTTCTGACATCATACCCCCTTTTTGGATCTCAGTTTTTTTGCATCTCAACCAAAACTAACTCCACCCCCGCTCCATATTTATCTGAGGCCACGTAATATGGCCTCAGAGTCCCAATATGGATCACTACATTGCAGGCTCGGCTTACTTCTTGCTATATCTCAAAACTAAAACTTAAACGCTATATTCTTTATCTTCTCTGCTGTTTTGGATACATCTACGGTCGACCTTATGTCGCTGGCCAGCCTATCGGCAAGGTCCTTCTGCTCCGAAGATACCTTCTTTGCCACGGTTTTAGCAGGACGCGTTTGGAGCAAGAATATGTTTTTGCCTGTCGGGAAGTCAGGATCCAATGCCCACTCCATATCCTGTGGCTTCCCCAGTTTTTGTTCCAGGTGCATCGCCACTTGAGCCACAGCCTTTATGTCCTCATCGGTGAGGCAAGGCTCGCACTGCTTAGCCGGCGGCACCTCGGCCCAATCAGCGCCTTTTTCCAGATAGAGGACGCACTTAAGCTTCGTACCTACGGCACGCTCCACGACGTTCAAAGTCTCCTTCTCGACGATCCACTTATCTACGTTCTCGACGCCGCTCACCACGCCTTCGCCTAATCCCCAATTAGCCTCGATGATCACTTTGGTGTCATCGCCGAGTACGGGGTCAATGGTAAAGCCTATGCCGGCAGCCGTGGCATTTACCATCTTTATCACCGCCACGCCGAGCATGTCGCAGTCAATGGGGAATCCTTTGGCGATGCGGAAGGCAATCGCCCTGGGCGTAAAGGAGCTGGCCCACACCTTTTGCACATGTGCTATCACCTCTTGCTTCCCCGCTATATTCAGATAGGTCTCGAACATCCCGGGCCGACTCTCAACCCCGGCCGATCTCACCGCCACAGGAACATTGCTGATACCTATCTTTGCACACAATTCATCGTAGTGCGCGCCTATCAGGTCCGCAACCGACCCGGGCATCGGTTCATTTTCGATCATGGTACGGAGTTCGGCGCTTACTTGCCGAATACGGTCAATGCCCGCTTCCTTGAGATTCCCAAGGCTCCCCATGTACTGGGCGAGTCTTTCTCCAAGGCCGCTGTCGTGCAGAAACTTCTCGTACAGGGCAAGGGTAAGGGCAAATCCCGGCGGCACAGCTAATCCCAGCTTTGTCATCTCGCCAAGGTTCGCGCATTTCTTGCCCACGGCGGGGGCATCCTCCGCGCCTAACTCCTCATACCAGCAGACAAACGTTCTCCTTTCCATAACTCTCCCCTCCTATTGGTCCGTTATACGGTACTTTGCAAAATGCCAAATCGTCGTTCCTCAACAGGGAGGCCCCCAGCTCACCTCTTGACTTCAATGCCCGCTTTCTCCCTATCCCAGGTGTTCGCGGTAACACCTGCTTGCTTCAACATATATTTTTGTACCCGCTCCGTGGGGGTCTTGGGTAGGCTCTCCATGAACTCGACGAAACGGGGCACCGCAAAATAGGGCATCCGTTCCGCTGCGTAAGCGATCAGCTCCTCGTAGGGCAGCGTTTCGCCGGGCTTGAGGACCACACATATTTTCACTTCATCCTCCGGCATTTCGGCCCTGACGGCAACGGCCGCGGATTCGAGGACCTTTGGGTGTGTGTTGATGGCCCGCTCCACCTCGAAGGAAGAGAGAATAGCCTCTGCTGCGGCGGAGGGGGTGCAAGGATATGGATGGAGACAAAGAAGGGGGAGCGATTTTCTGACATCCTGGTGGAACAGGCCGTCGAGCTGGGCGCAGAAGTCCTTGCCACAGCCTGCCCGTACCGCATCCTGAACTTCAGAATCCACACCTCGGTCCCAGCGCCCATCACGTTGTAGGAAAGGCATCGGCTACATTCTCTGTCACTTTTGGGAGTATGGCAATTCAAAATATTTTATGGCCGTATAAATATTTTTTATGGTTTCAAACCGCGCTCCCCGTCATCGTGCACACGATCTCAGGTCAAGCATAAATGCCCTCTGACGAAAACCGTCGTTCTATTGACAAAATTCGGGATGGACCAGGGGACGTTCCGTATTAATTACCACGTAAAACCGCTTGTTGCAGGCGGATAATGGGATATGATGACTGACTCCAGGAAGAAAGCTCCCGGAACAAGTCCCGGTTTGCAGTATGCGCGAAGGGGGCCAAAATATGTGACCCCATATAGCTGGAATTGCTGTCCCCATATCCTGAGAGAGCCTCCCAAAGAGGCCCTTGCGTTCACTCCGGACCGCGGCACAGCGGTACGCGACTGCTGTCTGTTTTCTTTGCAAAACCCTCTTTTACCCAACAAGAGCGCTCCTTCACCTTGAGGACTAAGCCGCCTTAGTGCCGTTTTCCTTTACACCTTTTGCACCATCATATCTTGTGAACAACTGTAAAACCGCGTACTTACTAAACGGCATCTGTTTTGCAGTCAGTTCACAATGAGGTACAACGAGGGAGAGAAGGCAGCAATCCCTTTGATTAAAGGAGGCTCTATGAAAGCGTTCGGGAAATCATTTTTGGCGGCACTCGTTGCATTTCTGTCCTTAACCATGGGCGTACGGACGATAGGCGCTACGGAGCTGGTGGTAAATGGCGACTTTGAAACAGGTGATTTCTCAGGATGGACACGATCCGGCAATCCCGGTTATACGTTTGTCAACTCCTATTCCGAGTATCTCTACTACCACCCCGGCAGCGTAACCTTCGGCAACTTCCTGGCGTACCTGGGTCCGGAGGGCCCGCATGGCGTGCTCTCTCAAAACCTCCCTACGGTTGCGGGACAGCCCTACACCGTATCGTTCTACCTTGCAAGCGATGGCGGCAACCCGAACTGCTTTTCAGTGAAGCTGGGGACTACCATTGTCTTCTCCGCGACGAATATCGCTTTTCAGGACTTCAAGCTCTACAGCTTCACCGTCGCCGCTTCAGGCCCTGATGCACTCGTCATCAGTTTTAGGAGCAATCCCGTGTACCTGTGCCTTGATAATGTCTCCGTCGTCGAAGCCGACCCTGCCCCTCTCCCGGGAGCGCTTCCACTCTTCGGCCCCGGCCTTGCGGGTCTTGCGGCGGTGAGAAAAAGGTTCAAGAACCAGGGCTGAGGAAGGGCGTGGGCTGTGCCATTGTTTCAGAAAACGGCAGATCGTGCTGATTGTCACTTTGACAGGACATGCGGAAGAGAGAAGAAGCACGCCGGTTCCGACCGCTCACTCCGGAAAGATCTTCCCCGGATTGAGAATATTGTTGGGGTCAAAAAGCTGCTTGACCCGTTTCATCGTTGCCATCACTTCCCCCGATAGCTCCATGCCGAGATAGGGCGCTTTAGAGAGGCCGATGCCGTGCTCGCCCGACATGGTCCCGCCGAGCCTGAGCGCCTCACTAAAGATTTCTTTCACCGCCTCTTCGGCCTTCGCCCGGTCGCCGGGCGTGTCCTGGATCATCAGATTCACATGGAAGTTACCGTCGCCCGCGTGGCCGAAACTGAGAATGGGTATCCCGAACCTCTCTCGCATGGCTTCCAATGAGCGGATCAGCGTCGGTATCTCGGACCGGGGGACAACGACGTCTTCGGCTATTTTCAGGGGCGCCACCGTATAGAGCGCCTGCGAAAGCGCCCTTCGCGCCTGCCACAGCCTGTCGGCCTCTGCGGGGTCTTCGGTCAAATCGCATCTGATTGCGCGATGCTCCGCCGCGATAAGGCGGACCTTTTCCGCCTGGGAGAGGACCGACTCCCTGGTCCCGTCGACTTCGATCAAGAGGAGGCCGCCTACCCCCTCCGGCAAGCCCATGGGAGAAGCCTGCTCACTGCACCGTATCGATGCTTTGTCCATAAATTCGATGGTAGAGGGCACTACTTTTGCGGCTATGATAGCGGAGACCGTTTTCGCGGCCTCCTCGACTTCCTCAAAGAGGGCGAGGATGGTCGCCTTCGCCTCAGGCAGAGGGATGAGCTTGAGGGTGATTCGCGTGATCACGCCAAGCGTGCCTTCGCTGCCCACAAAGAGTCTTGCGAGATCGTACCCTACAACGCCTTTCATGGTTTTTACCCCCAGGTGTAATATTTCCCCGGTGGGCAGCACCACTTCCAGGCCAAGCACATAGTCCCGCGTCACGCCGTACTTGAGAGAATTGGGGCCTCCAGCGCATTCCGCCACATTCCCCCCGATGCTCGAATACTTGTATGAAGCAGGGTCGGGAGGGTAAAAAAGGCCCTTCTTTGCAACTTCCTGCTGAAGGATAAAAGTGATTACCCCCGGCTCCACCACGGAGATGAGGTTCTCCGCATCGATTTCCAGTATCCGGTTCATCCTGGTGAAGGATAATACCACGCCCCCCTTGACAGGCACCGAGCCTCCCGTGAGACCTGTGCCCTGGCCCCTCGGTATCACAGGAAAAAGATGCGTGTTGGCGAGCCGGAGTATGGCTGAGACCTCAGCCGCCGACGAGGGAAACACGATCATCTCAGGCGTCGCGCCTTCGGTCCTTCCGTCATAGGCATAGCAGCGCCGCTCTTCAACCGATGTCTTGACGTTCTCGGGGCCGGTAATTGCTTCTATCTCTTTGATAATTGTGGGGTCCATCAGTTCTCTCTTTCACCGCAAAAAAGAAGACGCCATGGGGTCGACCTGGGGAAGGGGCGCATACTCACTCTTCACAGCCTTCGGCGGGCCGGAAGACGGCGCCGCTCGCCGCGCCGGTCACCATGCTTGCGTAGCGGGCCATGTAACCTTCCTTGATATTGGGCGCAGGTCTCTTCCACGCCTTCCGTCGCTTGTCCATCTCATCGGCGCCCACCAGCAGGTCAATCGTCTTTCTGTCGAGGTCGATCTCGATCCGGTCGCCTTCCATGACGAGGCCCAAGGGGCCTCCCTCCGCGGCCTCGGGGGATACGTGGCCGATGCAGAGACCCCTTGTGCCCCCGGAGAACCTGCCGTCGGTGATGAGGGCACAGTCCAGGTCGAGGCCCTTTCCGCAGAGCACACTGGTCGGCGTCAGCATCTCTCTCATGCCGGGACCGCCTTTCGGTCCTTCGTACCGAACGACAACCACGTCACCGGGTGTGACCTTCCCTTCCATGATCGCAGCCATCGTCTCTTCCTCGCTGTCGAATACCCGGGCCGGGCCGGTGAACCTCCTCATGCTGTCCGCAACGCCCGCAACTTTGACAATTGCGCCGTCAGGCGCGAGGCTGCCGGTCAGTACCGCCAGGCCGCCCCTCGGGTGGTACGGCTCATCGATGGGTCTGATGACCGCCCGGTCCAGCACTTCTGCCTTGCCGATCAGCTCTCCCACGCTCTTTCCGGCTACGGTCACGCAGCTCGTCTCCACGAGACCTCTTCCCGAGAGCTCCTTCATGATGGCGTAGATGCCGCCCGCCTCCTCCAGGTCTTCGAGATGGTGGGGGCCTGCGGGGCTCATCGAACAGATATGCGGGGTCTTTTCGGCGATCCGGTCGAAAAGGGCAAGGGGCAGCGCGATGCCTGCCTCGTGAGCGATAGCCGGCAGGTGAAGGGCGGTGTTCGACGACCCGCCAAAGGCCATGTCGACGGTGATCGCATTGTTGAAGGCCCCGAAGGTCATGATTTCCCTCGGCGTAAGGTGCTTTTCCACGAGCGAGACAATGGCCTTTCCGGCGCTCTTTGCGAGTCTGAGACGTTTCGCATGCACCGCGGGGATAGTCCCGTTGCCGGGGAGCGCGATGCCGAGGGCTTCACTGAGGCAGTTCATGGAGTTTGCCGTGAACATGCCCGCGCACGAACCCGCGCCCGGACACGCGCACCCTTCGAGCTCCGCAAGCTCTTCTTCGTCCATGACGCCCGCTGCCACTTTGCCGACCCCTTCGAACACCGAGATCAGGTCGACCGACCGCCCCCTGAACCGCCCGGCGAGCATGGGACCGCCGCTCACGAGCAGGGCGGGGATGTTAAGCCTGAGCGCGGCCATCATCATGCCGGGAATGATCTTGTCGCAGTTCGGGATAAGGACCAATCCATCAAAGGGGTAGGCTTTCGCCATCACCTCCACGGAATCGGCGATAAGCTCCCTGGACCCGAGGGAGTACTTCATCCCTTCGTGATTCATGGCGATCCCGTCACAAATACCGATAGTGGAAAACGCCAGAGGCGTGCCGCCCGCCAGGCGCACCCCGTCCTTCACCGCACTCATGATCGTATTGAGGTGGATATGGCCGGGGATAAGGTCGGACGCCGAATTGGCGACGCCGATAATCGGCCTTTCCAACTCTTCCGGCAATAACCCGAGTGCGCTGAAAAGCGACCGGTGAGGCGCCTTTTCAATCCCTTTCTTCATCTTGTCCGATCTCATCCTGCCTCCTTTGGCCCTTTCATCGCGACGGGCAGCGCCTCTATTATACGATAAAAAACACCACAAAAAAACAGCTTCCCCAGAGCCGGGTAGGACCATAGCAGAGTGCTCGGCTGTCCGCGCACCATAATTTTGTGGTATTCTGACGAGAAGATGAGATGGCAAAGCTCAAGATAACAAAAGACCCGGTTGTGCCGGAGGAAAGGTATGAGACGCTTCGGCGCAGGATAGTCACGCTCCTGAAAGAAGGGCCGCTTTCAGGCAGAGATCTGTCTAACGAACTCAGAATCCCGGAAAGAGACGTTTACGAACACCTGGAGCACATCCGCAAAACCATGAACAAGGGCGAGTACGGATTTGTCGTGCTGCCGGCTCGATGCACTAAGTGCGGTTTTGTTTTCCGCAAGAGGGGCAGGTTGAAAAAGCCGGGGAAATGTCCCATGTGCAGGAGTGAATCCGTGGAGGAGCCCGTCTTCTCCGTTGAAAGCCGCAAGAAAATAGAGCGAAACGGGAGCCCGTAACCGTGTTCCCCGATCACGAGGGACTACCCGACGCTCCCATCACTCTTCCCTCGCGATACCCAGTTTCTTCATCTTATACCTGAGCATTCTTTCGCTGACGCCGATTGCTTCCGCAGCCTTTGTTTGTACCCAGTTGGCGGAGACGAGGGCTTCGGTGATCATCCTCTTCTCCATCGATTCAACCACCTGCTTCATACTGCCCTCAGCGGACGGCGGCCCGGCCGCGTTGAACATGGAGAGGTCCCCCCTTGTGATATACTCCCCCCTTGCCAGGACGACGGCGCGTTCCACGATGTTCTCGAGCTCCCTCACGTTCCCCGGATAGTCGTGCTTGATGAGGGCATCCCGTGCCTCTCGTGCATATCCCTTTACACTCTTCCTGTGTCTCTGGTTAAATTTCCTCAGGAAGAAATCGAGAAAAAGAGGGATGTCTTCCTTTCTTTCCCTCAAAGGCGGAATCTCTATCCGCACTATGTTCAGGCGGTAGAAGAGGTCTTCCCTGAAGCGGCCTTGCTTTACTTCTTCATCGAGGTTCTTGTTGGTTGCCGCTACTATGCGGACATCGATTTTGATGGGATGGAGGCCGCCCAGTCTTTCTATCTCCCTCTCCTGGAGCACACGGAGCAGCTTGGGCTGCAAAGAGAGGGGCACATCGCCAATCTCGTCGAGGAAGATGGTCCCCTTGTGAGCTATCTCGAACTTCCCCGGTTTCTTCTGGTATGCCCCTGTAAACGCGCCCCGCTCATAGCCGAAAAGCTCGCTTTCGAGGAGCGTGTCCGGAATGGCAGAGCAGTTGACCTTCACCAGGGGCTGGTTTTTTCTCTCGCTCAATTCGTGAACCAGGTTGGCTACGATCTCCTTGCCGACCCCGCTTTCGCCCTGCACCATGCATGTCGAATCCGTTTTTGCCACCCTCACGATGAGGCTCACGATCTCGTGCATCTTTTCGCTGGCGTAGACAAGATTTTCCGACTTCATCCTGTCTTTAAGGGCTTCTTTCAAGACCATGTTTTCATGGATGAGGTGGAGACGCTCCTCCACTTTCCTTATTTTGAAGAGGAGGTCATCGAGATCGATCGGTTTGGTCAGGTATTCGAAGGCGCCTTCCTTGAGGGCCGATACGGCGTTCTCGATGCTGCCGAAGGCGGTGATCATGATGACCTGGATCTCCGGGTTCATCTCCTTCAGTTTCTTGAGCACGGTCAGCCCGTCCGTATCAGGCAGCTTGTAGTCGAGAAGCACTATTTCGAAGGTATGGTCCCTCAGGAGCCGGAGGGCATCTTCTCCGTTGCCCGCACCCGTGGCTGTATAGCCTTCCTTGTTCAGCAGACCCTCGAGCAGGTCCCGCTGCGTTTCTTCATCTTCCACGATCAAAATACCCATTTTTTCCATATTAGGGCCCCTTTTTCGACGGTAAAGTGATCACAAACGTCGTGCCTTTTCCCTCCTCGCTCAGTACCTGTATGTCTCCCCCATGGTCTTTCACGATCATGTAGGAGAGAGGCAAGCCCAAGCCCATGCCCTTGTCCTTTGTCGTGTAGTAGTACTCGAAGACCTTGGAGAGGTCCTCTTTCCTGATCCCGGGGCCCGTGTCCTTTATGAAGACCCGGATGTGGGGGCTGCCGAGGGACGTCGATATATGTATGCTCCCCCCCTTGCCCGTGGCTTCGATACCGTTCATGATCAGGTTGTAGAGGACCTGTTTCATCCTTTCTTTCTGGAATTCAAGTATAATCTGCCCGCCCGTCTCATTGTGGATGACGATGCCCAGCCGGTCCGCTTTCTCCCTGAGCATGGCGACAACCTCCTCAATGACCCCGCGGAGATTGTGGGGCGCCATGCTCTGACCGGCCTTTGTAGAAAGGAGAAACTCCTCCACGATCCGGTTGACCCGCAGCACCTCTCCGCGCACGATATCGAGGAACTTATCGTATTCTTCCTTCTTTTCGTGCTCTGGAACGAATTCCCTCTTCAGTCGTTGTATGGACATGCTGATTGCATTGAGGGGATTTCGGATTTCGTGGGCCATGCCGGAGGCGAGTCTCCCGAGGGAGACCAGCCTTTCTTTCATAACCATATCCTTCTCCATCTCATTCAGCTTAACTGCGTGCTTTCTTTCGAGCCGGAATATCAGGTAAATTCCCCCGGCCCCACCGAGGACGAGAAAAAGGAGCAGCATAATGAAGTTCGCGCTCGTCCTCCTGATGGTGTCGCTTGCAAGCCTGTTGGATACGAATATCTCCATGGAGTAGTTGGGGAAATAGCGGGAATCCAAGGGCTTCAGGATGCTGAAGACATGTTTCGACCTCTTGTCCGTGCCCAGGTAGATGCGTCCCGAGTCATCGTAAATGGTGATATTCGCGATATTCAGCCTCTTCCCCTCGTTTTCGACGATTGTTTTCATGATGTACATCTTGCGCAGGTTTTCAAGCTCCTCCGGGCTCAAATCGAAAAACAGGAGCCTATCGGGCAATTTTATCCCCATGAAGAGGCTGCGCTCCTTATCGCTGGGCATCCTTATTACCGTCTGCCTGTCTTTCCTGAGCAGGAGGTTGATGCAGCTCCTCTCAACTTTTATAGACCCCTTTCGCACCAACTCCTTTCCGTTCTTATCGGCAATGAAGATGTTTTTGAGAGATGAGCCGGCCTGCTCAGCCGCCGTTGTCTTGCTGAACTGGATGTAAAGGTCGTCGACAATTGCCTCGTCATAGGCCATGACGTTGAGGAAGTTGGGGGTTATGATCGAGGGTGATTTCTCGATGAGCATGAGGTATTCCATGTTCATCTCGATCTCTCTTGCAACACTCTGGAACAACGTCTCGGCCTGGTCGAGCAACAGCCCCTCCACGTTCCGTTTTGTAATGGCAATTTGGAAAAATCCCGTAATAGCGATGAGCACGAAGAATATACCGAAAAGGAGGAGCGGGAAAAGAAGTGTCTTATCTTTCATGGAACCGTTGCCCTGGCTGCGGGTCCGTGGGCCTTACGGCTCTGACGGCTCTCCTGTTCTCCTGCTCCGTAAACCTGTTGAACCGTCCCCTCTGCTCATTGGTAAAAACCCCCGATATCTCTCCCCGGTAACTGCGAAACAGGCGTTGCCTTGAAACTTCTATCTGGTACAGTTCCCTTCCCAGCCTTGCCGCCCTCTCCCTCTGGTCCGGCCGGTATAGGTACAGTTCCCTCAACTCGAGCCGCTTCCGTGCCGACTCGTCGTTCAGGGCCCTCCACTCGTTCATATATTTTCTCTTGATGCTGTCTACCTGTGCCCTTTGATAGTCGGAAAGATTGAGCTCCCGCTCGAACTCACGGTATGACTGCTGGGCATAAAGGGGTAGCGCAAAGAGGTATAAGGCGCACAGAACCACTGGGAGGCGTATCGTCACGGGCTGCCCGCTACACGTCGTGGAGCATGATGCTCAAGCGTTCACAGACTGCCCGGGCCTGCCGACGGGGGCGACCAACGCGGTGTTCTTCATGGGCGGACTCCTCCTTATTCCATTGATAGCAATAGTGGTGCCATCGCTCGATACGCTCGAACACGTGCCTGCTGCCTCCTCTTTACTGCTTTGCCGGGCAACAGGCCTTATGCTTATCATGACAAAAAAGTCATGATAAGCATAAGACATTACGACAATAATGTCGAGAAGCCTGTCGGCAAAACGCTGTCAGACTCTCATTTCTGATGTATAATACCTTTATCGGAGCCGACGGTTCTCCTTGTTTTCTTATTTATTGACTTGCCTGTGCGGAGATGGTAAATGTTTCTGCAACTTCATGCCGCATCAGGGCGCCTTTTGCCGCCATCCGGCTTTTTCTCTTGCCAATACGGGCTCCCCGCCGCCGAGGGGCAGTTTTGTGCGAGAAGCCGGTGCCCTTGATGGCTCTGAGAAAGAGAGTCTTTGCACTAGATGCGCACGGGATGATATAGAGGAGGGGTCGCATGGGGAAGCTATTCGGGACCGATGGCATAAGGGGTGAAGCGAACCGTTATCCTATGAGATCGGAGATCGCTTTCAGGGTCGGACAGGCAGTTGCGTACCTCCTGAAGAAGGAGCACCATCGGACAAGGATCGTCATAGGCAAGGATACACGCATTTCCGGCTATATGCTCGAAAGCTCGCTGGAGGCAGGTATCACTTCAATGGGTGGTCATCCTTATCTGGTCGGTGTGCTGCCCACGCCGGGTATAGCCTTTATTACACAGAGCATGCGGGCCGATGCGGGCATCGTGATCTCTGCGTCTCATAATCCTTACGAGGATAACGGAATCAAGATATTCAGCGGCAACGGCTTCAAGTTGTCCGACCAGGAGGAAAAAACCATAGAAGACCTTATTCTCAGCGGAGAGCTTGAAAACCTCCTGCCGCCGGCCCGCGAGATGGGGCAGGCCTTCCGCATGGAAGACGTGAACGGCCGGTACATCGTATTTCTGAAAAACACCTTCCCCCGCGATCTTTCCATGGAGGGGATGAAGATAGTGCTGGATGTTGCCAACGGCGCCACCTACAAAGTCGCTCCCATGGCATTTGCGGAGCTGGGCGCTCAGGTGGAGGTTGCCCATAATACGCCTAACGGTCTCAACATCAATGAGAGGTGCGGCTCCCAGTATACGGAAGACTTGAGGAAACGGGTTGTGGAGACGCAAGCGGCGCTGGGTCTTGCCTTCGATGGGGACGGAGATCGACTGATCGCCGTGGATGAGAAGGGGAACGAGGTGACGGGCGATCAGATCCTTGTGATGTGCGCCCTTGTGCTGAAAGAACAGGGTCGACTGGGAAACAACCTCCTCATAAGCACGATCATGAGCAACCTGGGTTTAAGGGTTGCCTGCAAAAGGCATGGCCTCAACCATCATGCTTCCAACGTGGGGGACCGGTACGTTCTAGAGGACATGATCCGTCTGGGAGGCGTGATCGGCGGGGAGGACTCGGGGCACACGATCTTCCTCGACCACCATACCACGGGTGACGGCATTATTACGGCCATGCAGGTGATTGCATCCATGGTGAGGACAGGAAAGCGGCTGTCCGAATTGGCGGGGATGATGGACATCTTCCCGCAGAAGCTGATCAACGTCAACGTGAAAAGCAAACCGAAACTCGACACAGTGCCCGAGATCGTGGAGGCCATCAAGCAGGTGGAGCAGGAGATAGGCGAGGACGGCCGTGTTCTCGTTCGCTATTCCGGCACACAAAATATGTGTCGTGTAATGGTCGAGGGACCGACCACTGCAATCACCGAGAGATATTGCGGCCAGTTGGCTGAAATTGTCGAACGCGCGCTGGGTTGACGGCCCCGGAGGGTGGGCCTTCCCCTGCCTGTTTGTTGTTGAAACGACAACGAGCCGGTGCGGAAAGGCGCCGCTTTTTTCAGACGAGTCCGTCGAACCGGGGCCTTAAGCTTCTCCCTTTGGATGCTTTACAGGCGTGCGCCGACAGGGGCCGCGAAATCAAGGCAGGAAAAAATGGGCAGGCAAGAGAAGAAGGAAGGATCGGTCGGGCCGGTGATGCAGGAAAAGGATCCATCCCCCCTTGACAATCTCCCTGTTGAGGGTTGGTTTTGGGAACTGATCAGGAGAGACGGGCGATTCAGGAAGCGGTTCGAGCAGATCGACCGGACCGCGCAAGAGTATGCCGCAACAAGGCTCAGTCCTGGTGAGTATGCCCGCGCCCTCAAGAGCTATCTTGCCCACCTCCGACGCTATGGGCTTCACACGTCCGGCCAGGCCCCCCTGGAAGTGCTGGGTCGCCGGTTGAAGACGGAATGCTACCTTTTGCTGCCTGTGCCCGGAAAGGACGATCTACTTGCGGTGCCGAGGCCGCAGGTGGCCTATCTCGATTTCGGAGACGGGCTGAAACCGGGTCCGAGGAGGGTGGAATCGACACATAACGGCTTCAACCGCTCACAGACCAGAAGGTTGCTCGCGAAACACGGTCTCCTCGAGAAAAGAGGAGCACCGGAAGACTCCCGATAACAGAACCCACTCTGCGCAGAAATACCATAACAAAGGGCATGAAACCTGCAAGATATCATCAGAAGGTCGTTGCCAAAAGGTGTGACGGCCGTCGGCAACGGCCCCAACACCAGCCCGGACACGGGAAATAGGGCAATCGGCTGCAGACCGGGGTCTAGTGCGTAAGCGTCCGGAACACTTACACCGATGGAAACTTTTCATACGTTTTGCGGTTTCCATCCCGATAACTCTGGGGCGGGGAGGAAATGGAGATTACCCAAGTCCGCATTTACCTGACCGAAGAAGGGCATGTAATGGCCTACGCGTCCATCGTGCTTGACGAAGCCTTTATCATCAGAGATCTCAAGGTGATCCGAATGGGCGGAAAGACCGTTGTGGCAATGCCTAGGCAAGAAGATAAAGGACGGCGCCTACAGGGACACGGCCCACCCCTTGAGCCTTGAGACAAGGCGGATGGTAGAGGCAAAAGTCCGTGAAGCCTACGAAGAAGCACGCAAAGCCCAGGCACCAGGGTTGCCGGCACGAGTCTCAGCCAATGGGTAAGGCCATTGCCGTGGAACGGGCTTCTCCCGGCACGCAGGCTCGTCAAGATAGGCTTGACAACAGGGCTTATCTATCTGCCATACCCCCTGTAATATCCTCTATGTTGTTCTCCTACTATATAACCGCCGAGGGCGCCCGCGGCAGCACCTATGGTAGCACCCGCAAGCGCACTCCCACCGACGGCCGCACCGAGGAGACCTCCCCCCACGGCGCCGATGGCGGCCCCGCTCAGGGTTGTTTGCTGCGTCCTATTCATGCCGGCACATCCGGTCAAGGTAGCAAAGAATGCGAGAATGACAAAAGCAATCACCAAGCGTTTCATGTTGTTTCTCCTTTTCCGTCAACTCTTACGGCTTCAGCGGGTGGCCGGCAATACCCGTGGTAATATTCGGTCTGATCATGTCATCCCAGAGCACGGCGACCACGGGTTTCTTAATCTCCTCCGGATTCGCCTGGTAGTATGCATTGACAAGGGCGACGAGCTCATTGGCTGTTTTCCGCGTCTTATGCGAGGCCTCGGTGACTTTCGCCGAAAAGTTCTCCATTTTCAGTTGAGGGTACTTATCCGCCAGGTAGTGCTCCATCGTGACCACGGTCCAGAAACCCCAGAGAAAAGCTACCTTGTCATCGTGCGTCATCTTCTGCCAGAGGTCTCCGCTAAGGACCGGCATGCCCACGTCCTTCTCCAGCTCCCTGTTGACCGCTTTTTCCCCCTGGGGGTCTGCGGCACACACATTGAGAGACCAGCAGGTGATGAGCCAGACCGGTATAAGAACCAACGTGCAGAGATGTAACGCTCCCCGTTTCTTCATAGTACCTCCAGTCAGTCTTTTATTGTGCTCTACCGAACTATAAGTACCGGGTTCTTTAATGTCAAGAAAGTGAGGTTTACGCTTCTATATAGGACGGCTGGGCGTGAAGGCCCCGCCGAAGGCGTGGATCGCACGCGTTGGAATCGGTGGAGCCCGAACAGAGAAGCGGCAGGGTAAAGGGTTCGTGAAAAGTCCAACCGCCTTGGCAATACGGTTCGAGATAAGCTTGACAGGAAATGGCCCTCGGCATACTCTATGTATAGATAGAGTTGCGATACTATACCGGAGGGGCAGGTGGCAGGAACACGGAGGGTAGGCATACTGACGGGCGGCGGCGATGTCCCGGGACTCAACGTCGCCATCAAGGCGGTGGTCTCACAGGCCCAAAGCCACGATATCCGCATAATAGGAATCCGAACGGGGTGGTTGGGCCTCCTGTGTGTCAACCCTGACGATCCCGCGACGATACTCCGGCACACCATGGACCTGACCGTGGAGAACGTGCGCACCATCGACCGGACGGGCGGCACCGTTCTCCACACATCGCGAACGAACCCGAGCAATGTGCCTGCCGACGAGGTCCCTGATTTTATCAGGCAGGAAGACAGGGAGCAGACGAGCAAAGGGACGGTCGATTGCACGCGCCACATTTTGAGGGTGCTCGACAGACTCGAAATGGAGGCAGTCATACCCATCGGTGGGGACGACACGCTCAGTTTTGCCTGCCGCCTGCATCGAGAGGGGTTCCAGGTGGTGGCAATCCCCAAGACCATGGACAACGATGTCTTTGGGACGGATTTCTGCATCGGGTTTTCTACTGCGGTGACGCGCTCGGTGGACGCCATACACGCCCTCCGCACGACGGCCGGCTCCCACGAGCGCATAGGGGTCGTGGAGCTTTTCGGGAGGAATTCCGGAGAGACATCACTGTTTGCCGCATACCTTGCAGACGTGGATCGGGCGGTCATATCGGAAGTCCCCTTCGATATCGACCGGCTTGCGCGATTCCTGTCGGAAGACCGCAGACGCAACCCCTCCAATTATGCCATTCTCACCATATCGGAAGGTGCGTACTTCAAGGGGGGCACCATTCTGGAAAGCGGAGAGGCGGATGCCTACGGCCACAAGAAGTTGGGAGGGATCGGCTCGATAGTCGTGGACGAGCTCAAGAAGCGGACCGGCATCAACGTGATCTATCAACAGCTTGCCTACATCATGCGGTCCGGCGCCCCTGATTCGCTCGACCGTATGGTTGCGGTCTCTTACGGGAACCTGGCCCTCGACCAGGTAGCCCATGGCTATACCGGTCGTATGGTCGCCCTCCAGCAGGGGGTTTACACGACCGTCCCTGTAGAGCTGGTGACGGCGGCGAAAAAGCACGTCGACGTGACGGCCCTTTATGATTCCGAAAACTACCGTCCGAAGGTAAGAAATATGCTGGGCAAGCCCATATTCCTCTACTGACGGGGGCCTTGCTTCCTTCATCCAGAGCAGGCAGGCAATAATTCGATTATACTCTAGCGTATGGTGACGCTCGCCGATATAAAGGCCGCCCACGCGCTGGTAGGACCCTTCATTCATAGAACACCTCTTTTCCATTCCGGCTCCCTGTCTGACATCACCGGCGCCGACGTCTATATCAAGGCCGAAAACATGCAGAAGACAGGCTCATTCAAGGTGAGGGGCGCATTCAACAAGATGGCCCGCATCGGAAAGAGCAAGGTAGTGGCAGCGTCCATGGGAAATCATGCGCAGGCGATTGCTTTTGCGGCACGGCAGCTCGGGATGCAGGCGCTCGTCGTCATGCCTAAACCCGTTTCTCTGGTGAAAGAAGAGGCAACAAGAGGTTACGGGGCGGTTGTGGAGCTTTATGGAGAGACCTTTCGGGAGGCCCTGGAGCATGCCCTCACCCTTGGGGACTATACGTTTATCCACGCCTACGAC
This sequence comes from uncultured delta proteobacterium, assembly GCA_963768735.1. Classification (GTDB taxonomy): domain Bacteria; phylum Desulfobacterota; class Syntrophorhabdia; order Syntrophorhabdales; family WCHB1-27; genus BOG-1155. Next base: position 501,355 of record CAVYJH010000004.1, read on the forward strand.
GATGAGCAGGTGATTGCGGGCCAGGGCACGGTCTGTCTCGAGATTGCCGATGAGCTCGACCGCATCGATGCGGTACTCGTTCCTGTGGGGGGAGGAGGACTTGTCGCGGGATGCGCGGTTGCCATAAAGGAAGCCTTCCCGAAAACTATGGTCCTGGGAGTGCAGGCGCGCGCTGCTCCCTCGGCATTCCTCTCTCTCAAAGCGGGCGTCCCCATGGATGCCCCGCCCCTCCACACGTTGGCGGACGGCATAGCCGTAGGGCGGGTGGGCGAGAAGACATTGCCTCTCATGAAAAAGTACGTGGACGAGATACTGACCGTCGGGGAAGATACGATCGCCATGGCCATCCTCCTCTTTATGGAACGAAGCAAGTTCGTGGTAGAGGGCGCAGGCGCGGCGCCGCTCGCGGCCCTCATCGAAAATAAGGAACGCTTCAGGGGAAAGCGAGTTGTGTTGATCGCAAGCGGGGGCAATATAGATCTTAACCCTTATCGACAGGATGATTTATAAAGGGTTGTTGACCTCCGGCAGGGTCGTAGTCTTCGAGGTTACCGCAGATGACGTACCGGGCCGCCTGGAGGCGCTGGCAGGCATCATCGCCGCTCATCGGGCGAATATTCTCAATGTGGTGCATGACCGGCTTCTACCGGACCTGCCCATAGGAAAAACAAAAGTGATCTTTGTTGTGGAGACGCGCAGACCAACCCACCTCGGCGAGATCATCGCGGAAATCGAGGGACAGGGTTATGAGGTGAAAAAGAGGGCGTAGGCTTACTTTCTCTCTCTTTTCTCCTTCTTGCTCCGGCTGACCGAAGCCTTCATGGACTTCACCTCCCGGCAGTAGTCACACATGCCCTCGCTATCGAGGAGGTCTGAGAAAATCTTTTTCCCGCACCTCAAGCATGACCTGTACCACGGCTTTACGGCGGTTCCTGCGTTCTGCATGGTTTTCCCGAATTCCTGTGAGTTTGAACTGAATCCATTTTATCTCCCCCGCGTGGTCCCGGTCAAGACAATTTTTTGCAATTTCTTGCATTGTCCTGCATGGAGGCGCCTCCCGTTGACAAAAGTTTTGACCGCGTTTACCATAGAAGGGCAGCCCGCCCGTCAACCCGTCTTTCCGAGGAGGTCGAAGGATGAAATTGACCATTATCCAGCCATCCCATTACCGGTCAAAGTCGGAGCGGTCGCCTTGCAAGATCGAAAAGCGGCGGTTGATCGGTCTTACCCTCCCCTATCTTGCGGCCCTGACCCCTCCCGGATGGGAGGTTACGTTGATCGACGAGCAGCTCACGGAACTTGATTTCAACGCCCCCGTCGACCTCGTCGCCGTGACGACCTGGACAATCAACTCTCTTCGGGCCTACGAGATCGCGGATGCCTTCAGACGACGGGGGGTGTCCGTCATCATGGGCGGGCCCCATACCTGCTTCCATCAGGAGGAATCCGCGGCACACTGCGACGCTGTCGGCATCGGCGAGGGGGAAGCCATATGGCCCTCGATGCTCGACGACTTCACCAACGGGCGCCTGAGAAAGTTCTATCACGCGCCTCTTCTCCAGGACCTGAGTAATCTGCCGATGCCCCGTTACGACCTTCTCGACCTTTCAAAGTTTGGGTTGGTCAAGACCTATTCGGTGCAGGCTTCACGCGGTTGCCCTTTTGAGTGCGAGTTCTGCTCCGAGCGCTTTTACCTCGGCCATCGTTACCGCTACCGGCCCGTTCAGGAGGTGATTGCGGAAATCAGGAACAGCCGGGCGCGCTATGTCTTTTTCGCGGACAGCAATTTCGCCGGGAGGCCCTCGCACACGATGGAGCTCATGGAGGCCATGATACCCCTGAAAATTCATTGGTCCGCCTTGTGGTCCGCCTACTTGTGCAACGACCAAAAGCTGATGGACCTCGCGGCGAAAAGCGGTCTGCTCCATCTGAACCTCGGCATGGAGAGCATAGATCAGGAGACGCTGGCGGGATTGAAAAAGGTCAGCAACAAGGTCACACATTACAAGGAAATCCTCGGGAACCTCCGAAAAAGAGATATAAGTTATTCCCTGAATTTCATTTTCGGGTGGGATACGGAGAAAGAAGACATTTTTGCATCCACCATGGCCTTTCTCCGGAACGAGAGGGTGCCGGCGGCCTACTTCAACATACTCACCCCCCATAAGGGCACCCCCCTGTACGACCGCATGCTGGCGGAAGACAGGATCGTCGATATCGATGATATAGGCAGGTGGCCCGGCATCCATTGTCACATCAAGCCGGGTTACTGCACAGCCGCAGCACTGGAGGGGCGCGTCAAAGCGATGTACCACGAATTCTACAGCTATTCCTCGATGTTGGCCCGCCTGCCCCTGCCCGTCACGCAGACCCGGATCGCATCGTGGATAGTGAACCTGGAGCAGAGGAAGGTTTCCAGGGAGGGCGACAAGGCGGAGAACTTCGATCACTACTAAGCCGCTTTTCCGACGGCTGCCGGGGCGGCCGGGATACATCCGAAAAAAGTATGGATCATACCTTTATGTAGGATTTCGAGGGTCTAATCCTACATTTTGGTAACTTTACGCTGCACCTCTACCCCCTTCAATCTTAACCGAACCTTAACTCGACAGACTCTCGGACAGGCGCACTTAGCTGCAATTGTGTGCTCTATTCATTGTGGAAAACATGGTTTCACCTCACCACCGGGTACGTGGCACGGTTATTGTATTATGTAAGTGGAAGATGACAGGTTATTCGCAAAGGAAGAAGCACACTACTTTTATTATTGAGGAGGAGGCATTACAATGAGAAGTCTGGTAGTTGTTCTGGTTGGTCTTATTATCCTTTCCTTCATCTCTGTTGCCGCTCATGCCGACGGCCAGGGGCAGCCGGCGACCGCAAGCCCGGCCCCTGCGGCGACAACAGCCCCTGCCGCCCCCGCGGTCGCCGCCCCTGCCGCCCCCGCGACGGTCGGGAGCATGACCATCGACGATCTGAGGAAGGCCCTTGGCTTCAGTATGTATTTTCAGGGCGGGTATGTCTATAATACCCGGAACCCCAGCTCCCAGCAGAACGATCTGCGTACCTTCGACCACGAGGCCAACAGCTTCACCCTCGACCTCGCCCAGCTCAGGTTCCAGAAGGACGCGGACGTGGGGGGTCTCGGCTACAATTTCAAATTTTCTTTCGGCGATACGGCGAAGTTCATCCATTCGGCGGGCCTCGGTACCCAGTACCTGTCACCGCAGCAGAGCAGCATCAGCGGTGAGACCCCTTTCGATCTGACCCAGGCCTTCGTCACGTACAACGCCCCTCTCGGCAAGGGCCTGCAGTTCTCTTTCGGTAAATTCGTCGCCCCGGAGACGGCAGAGGTGATCGAGGCGATGGACAACTTCAACTATTCCCGGTCCTTTCTCTTCAATTATGCGGTACCTTTCACCCTTACGGGCCTAAGGACCTACTACGCCTTTTCCGACGCCTTCAATGCCGCACTTTATGTGGTCAACGCCTGGGACAGGACGACCGACAACAACACCGGCAAGACCGTAGGGCTCTCTTTCGGCGTGACGCCCTGGCAGCCCTTCACCATGGCCTTTAACTTCCTCTACGGGCCGGAATCCGATTCCAACAACAGCAACGAGCGCTTTCTCTTCGACTGGGTGGGCACACTGAATGCGACCAAAAACCTGACCTTCGTCCTGAACACGGATTGGGCGAGCGAGCATGGCGTGCTCACGGCCCTCGGTCCCCTCGACGCGAGATGGTACGGCGTAGCCGGATATGCCAAGTACAGCTTTAACGACTGGTTCGCCATGGCGCTGCGGGGTGAGTGGTTCAAGGACCCGGAAGGGGTCCGTACCTACTCTGCAATGACATTGCCTGCGGGTATGCCGATGCCGACGCAACCGACGGGGATCGGGCAGACACTCAAGGAAGGGACTTTCACCACTGAGTTCAAGGTGGCAAAGAACCTGATCCTGAGACCCGAGTACCGGCACGACTGGTCCGATCAGTATGCCTTCGACGGAGGCCGATACAAGGCGCAGAACACCATATCGCTCGGCGCTATGTACCTGTTCTAAAGCAGTAAAGGGCGCCCTCCCCGAATGAACTCGGGCGCCCTCTCCTCCCGGGGGCCGGGCATCGATGCCCGGCCCCCCCAAAAGTGCATCGACGCACACCCAGCCTGAACGGCCAGGCAGTTCCTAAAAGAGCAACAGAACGAGTCGATTCCCGGCAAAAGGGGGATCTCAAATAAATGGAAGGGGGACTCTATCATGAAAAGGTGTTTCTTGCAAAACAAGGAGGAGGTGTCTCATGGCTAAGGAGATAGGAGGGGTTGTCTTACAACCCAAATTGGGCCTGGTCGGCGCAACCGTCAATGCGATGGCCCTGATCGCGCCGGGCGCGTTCCTGTGGATCACGTATCAGCTCCAGGCGGCAGCGACGGCCCCGAGCGGGGCCTCGGTGGCGGGCGACCTCTGGATGGGGATCGTCCTCGCCCTCATCGTCTGCTTCCTCACTGCCCTGTCATACGCGCAGCTCGCGAAGATATACCCGGAAGCAGGCTTTGCCAGTTGCGCCTATTTCGCGGAGAAGGCGTGGCTCGATGCGCGGGGGGAGAAAAGGAGCGGCCCCAAGTCGCTCGCCCGTGTATCCAAGCTTGCCACGGGCTGGTCGGCCCATCTGTTCTACTGGGCCTATTCGGGGGTCATGGCCGCCATGATGGCGACTTTGATCGGCTACATCTATAACCAGTTCACGGGACACGACCTGTCCGTCGTCAACATGGCCATCATCTGCGTTGTTTTCACGATTGTTACCGGCTACATCGCGTACCGAGGCATAACGGGGTCCACCGTGACGGCAATCGGGATCAACATCATACAGTTGGCCACGTTGGTCATCTTCAGCGCCCTCGCTGTCTGGTACCGCGTCGCCAACCCCCAGCACGTGGCCCAGTGGGCCTTCTCCGGGGCCTTCGACGTGGTGAGGCCGCACATGCTGAGCGGCATATTGGTGCAGTCGACGATCGCCATACTGATCCTCGTCGGTTTCGAGAGCTGCACCGCGCTTTCGGCGGAGACAAAGGACGCCGGGAAGAACATCCCCAAGGCGATCATCATCTCCCTCGTGATCCAGGGGGTATTCGCCTACCTCATAGAGTATTTCTGCGCGAGCTACATGATAGGCGACAAGCTGGTCAACGTGGCCGGCAAGGTGACCACCACGGGCATGGCGGCCGCGGCGGCATCGAGCGCACCCATCGGGGACGTCGTGAAGCTTATCGGCGACAGCCTGATCCCGGGGCTCGGCTTCGGCCTGATGATAACCATGGCCATCACCGTTGCCATCGCGGTCGTCGGCACGACCCTGAGCGCCATGAACACGGCCATGCGCATTACCTCGGGTATGGCCAATGACCGGGAGCTGCCCTCGGGCCTGAGCTTTATCCATCCGGAATTCAGGACGCCCCACATGGCCCTCGTGGCCCTGGTAGTCGCGGTTTCCGCCATCGGCATCATAGGCGTGCAGAGCGTTGTCGGCCTCACGGGCATCGCCCTTGCCTCGAACCTGGGCACCTTCATCCTCTACGGGCTCACCTGCGTATGGACCATCATCGCCTTCAAGGGAAGGGAGGACTTTAACACGGTGAAGCACAGCGTCATTCCTTCCCTGGGCGTCCTCTTCAACGCCCTGATGGTCGGGGCGATCCTCTACCTCTACATCACGGGCAACGCCGACGCGAAGGCAGAGGCGAAGATATGCTTCCTCCTCGCGGGCGGCTGGGCGATCATCGCCATCGTCTACGTGGCCATGACCACCGTGCGCAAGACCTACCGCTTCAAGATGGTCTCCGCCCTCATCAGGCCGGAGCAGCTCAACATCGTCGTGGACGCCCTCAAGGAAGATGACTATATCATGGGCATGACCGTGACGAGGGTGAAGGGCTTCGGCAGGCAGAAGGGCCATACAAACGGGGACGCGGAGACGATCACCTTCGTGCCCAAGGTGCGGGTCGACGTGGTCGTGAGGGAGTGGGACGTCCAGGCCGTCATGGAGATCATGGGCGAGGCGGCCCGCACGGGACAGGTGGGAGACGGCAAGATCTTCGTCTCCGACGCATCTGATGCCATGCGCATCCGCACAGGTGAGAGAGGCATCGAGGCGGTGATGGCATGAGGAGACGCTCTTCTTTTGTGAGCAGGGAGGCTCCGGTGGCTTTGCCGACGGAGGGGGTGCTGAACCCCGGTAATAGCATGCCATGCGCATCCGCACAGGTGAGAGAGGCATCGAGGCGGTGATGGCATGAAAACGCATTTTACAAGGAGGATAGCATGAAAAAGATAGAGGCGGTAATCCGCCCCACCAAGGCGGGCGATGTCTACGCGGCTTTAGGGGGTGCGAACTGCCCCGGTCTCATGATCACGGAGATCGAGGGTCACGGGAGACAGCAGGGCGTGGAGCAGGAGTTTCGCGGCAAGAAGTACAAAACCGAGCTCCTCACCAAGGCAAAGATCGAGATTGTCGCAAACGACGAGGACGTGGACCGGATAGTCACGACAATACGGGACGCTGCCCTGACAGGCAAAGAGGGGGACGGCAAGATCTTCGTCTACACCATAGACGATGCCATCCAGATCAGGACGGGCGAGCGGGGCAAGACGACTATATAGAAAAGGAGCGAAAGATGAAAAAGATAGAGGCAATACTCGATCCCTCAGAGGTTGAGGTGACGCGCCACAGCCTCTCGGCGATAGGGATCGGCCAGATGACCGTCGCCGAGGTAAGGGGTTTCGGCGGCAAGGGACAGACACAGGTGTACAGGGGCGTCAGGATTGAGCCGCCCTACCTCACGGAGGCGAAGGTCGAGGTGGTTGTGCCCGATGAAATAATGGAGAGTGCCGTCGCCCTCATCCGGGAGACGGCGAAGAAGGACTCATCGGGAGAGAGCAGGATCATTGTCTTTCCCACGGAGGATACCGTCTGGAAACGGATGGGCAGGAGCGCTGCCGCCTCGTGACCGGCGCTAGTCCCGGGGCTGATGAGGCGTATCGGATGACGCGTCGGTCAGCTTGAGGAAGGCAAAGAGAGAGATGACGGAACCGGCGCCGGACGCAGGTCTTCACCTTCGGCTACCCCCTGATGCCATAGAAGGATGACCGCGTCCGGGCCTTTTTGTGCGTGGGTCAGTTTAAGCATGGACGTCCCGTATCTCCGGGGAGGGGTGGACATTTGCCCCGGCAAGACTCTAAAGGTCCGGCCTCCCTGTTCAGGCTGTTTTGCATAATCGGGGCTTATTGCCCACAACCTTGCCTCGTTACTGTCTACAAAGCCCTCAGTGCCTTCTTCGCCTCGAATTCGACCTCCCGGGAGAAGCTCATCTCCACGAGATGCTGTCCGGTTATGAGGTCATCTCACTTTGCCTTGGATGTCCGGCAACAGGGTACATGGCATTGAGCGTATTCCGGTGAATATGGCGACGAACAAAACATGGCAGACAGGTTACCATCAATGATGCTATCTTACTTAGTATATTACCGGGCTGCGCAATAATGCCTCAAGTACTGACGACAGCGTTCCGGGAAGGATGCCCTTTACTAAGAAGGAGGTGCTTCTTCTTTCATGGAGGAACGAGAGGATGTTGCTTCTTGTTTTGAGCGCAGGTCTTGAAGAATTGGTGTAGCAAGGTAAAATATCGCGGAGACCGATTATGGCTTCAATGGAACAGGATGAAACGCTACTGAAGAAAGCCAGCCGAGCCGTCATCGGCTCGCCGAAAGACATACGGGATTCATCGCTCTTCCACAAGCTGAGCCTCATTCCCGTCCTTGCCTGGATCGGCCTCGGCGCCGACGGACTCTCCTCATCCTCCTATGGCCCGGAAGAGGCGTACCGAACCCTGGGCGCTCATGCATACCTCGCCGTTTTTCTCGCCTTTGCCACGGCCATCACCGTTTTCGTCATTTCCTTCGCCTATTCCCGGATCATCGAGCATTTCCCCCACGGAGGCGGCGGGTACATCGTGGCGACCCACACCATAAGTGATAAGGCGGGCGTCGTATCGGGCTGTGCTCTCCTCGTCGACTATATGCTCACCATCACGGTCTCCCTCGTCTCCTGCGCCGACGCCCTTTTCAGTTTTCTCCCCATGAGCTTCCACCAGTACAAGATAGGCTTCGTCGTCTTCCTGATCGTCTTCCTCGTGCTTTTGAACCTGAGGGGGGTGAAGGAGTCGGTCCTCTTCATGGCTCCCATATTCGCGGTCTTTGTGTTCACGCACATGGCATTGCTCGGCTACGGGATACTGAGCCATACGTCCCAGATAGGGCCCATGATAACGAGCGTCAGGGGCGGCGTCGGTCAGGGCTTGGGTGCAATCGGGCTTGTCGGCATGCTCGCCGTTTTCTTGAGGGCCTATTCCATGGGGGCGGGAACGTACACGGGCATAGAAGCGGTATCCAACGGCTTGCAGATCATGCGCGAACCCCGGGTGCAGACGGGCAAGCGCACCATGGCCTACATGGCTTCATCACTCGCCATCACTGCGGGCGGTCTCTGCCTCTGCTATCTCATCTGGAAAGTGCATCCGCAGGAGGGCAAGACACTCAACGCCATTCTCGCGAGCGCCGTATTCGGCAAGTGGCCCCTGGGCAGCCTGCTCGCCCTCGTGACCATCCTTTCCGAAGGGGCCCTGCTCCTCGTGGCCGCCCAGGCGGGCTTCATAGACGGCCCACGGGTCATGGCGAACATGGCAATCGATTCCTGGCTGCCGAGGCGCTTCTCATCGCTCTCCGAAAGACTCACCATGAAGAACGGGATCGCCCTTATGGGCGGCGCGGCCTTGCTTCTCCTTTTCTATACCCACGGCTCTATCTCGGCCCTCGTGGTCATGTACTCCATCAACGTGTTTCTTACCTTCTCCCTCTCCACCTTCGGCATGGCCCGTTTCGCGGTAAAGAACAGAAAGACAGAGACAAGGTGGAAGCGCGACCTGACCGTGCAACTCGTCGGTTTCCTCATGTGCATCACCATACTCATCATCACCGTATACGAGAAGTTCAGCGAGGGCGGTTGGGTCACCCTGCTCATCACTTCGGCTGCCATAGGGCTCTGCTACCTCGTGAAGCATCATTACGAGACCGTCAAGCGGAGCATCCGCGAGCTGGATGAGATCCTCATGGGCATACCGGCGAACGAAACGGCGAACACGGCTCCCCTCGACCCGCGCGAGCCCACGGCCATCCTCCTTGCCGGCGGCTTCAACAGCTTCGGACTCCATACCCTTCTTTCCATCGTCCGTTATTTCCCCGGTCTCTACAAGAACTTCATATTCGTCTCCGTGGCGGAGATCGACTCCGGGTCTTTCAAAGGGGCGGCGGAAATGCAGGCCCTGAGGGACGCGACAAAGCATGCCATGGAGAAGTACGTGAAAGTGACGCGCCGCCATGGGTTCCCCGCGGACTACCGGATGGAGACGGCAACCGACGTCCCCACAGCGGTGATCGACCTGTGCAGGTCGATCATGAATGAGTACCCCCGCTCGACCGTCTTTACGGGCCAGCTCGTGTTTCACCGGGAGACCCTCGCGGACAGGATCCTCCACAACCAGACGGCCTTCGCCATTCAGCGCCGCCTGCAGTGGGAGGGTATACCGGTGGTGATCATGCCCATCCGGGTAAAGATATAAAGCCGACAGCCAAAGCCAACGCTCTTTTCCGGCTATCGGGGTCTGGCTACCGGGCCATAGTTGATGCCCCTCACGGGTTCCTCCAGTATGGCTTGCTTTAAGCGCACTGAGGGCGTCTTGACACAGGAGCGTGACCCTACGCTTCTGGTTTAGGGAGATGGCCAGTGACCGCACATTGGTGTTCTCGCGGGAGAGCTTCAGGATCTCCGCTCTGATCTTGTTGAAACGGGCGTAGCTTGATGCAGCTTTGGCAAGATCGGCGTCGCCCCTCAAAGACGGGAGCGCCTTAAGGGCATCGATATCCTTGCGGACCTCTGCGTCTTCTTTCGCCATCGAAGCTTCCAGCTTGTCCATCTTTTGGTCGCTTTCCTCGGCGATGTGCGGCGGGAGCAGGGTCTGAATATGAAGGGCGGCGATCTGTGCACCAAAAGCGAGGAGCATCACCTTCTTTCCATCAGGTGAATCGATATGGGCTGCTATGATTCGGGAAAGGGCATGGCTCGTCTCGTCGAGTGCATCCACAGCCGGGCCGAAGGCCAGGTCATACGCCTTGAGGTTGGTATTCTTGACTGCCAGGTCAAGGAGGTCCTTGTCGATATGCCGGAACTCGATGAAAGTCTGGGAAAATTGGGCAAGCAACCCTTTCTCGGTCTGAGTGCCGCCCGTCTTCAGGAGCTCCTCCAACTCCCGGCTTTCCTGCGCCACTTGCGCGGTGGCCGCCCGCGCCTGGTCGGCGAAGTCCTTCGACTCTTGATCCGTGATGGCCATCACGGCGCTCTTCTCTGCTTCCGTGGCAGATGAGAGAGCAAATTGCATCCGGCTCACGAGGTCGACCCGTTGGGCCTTAAAGGCGAATTGCCGAGCGGGGTTCTGCTCTTTCTGGAAATGACCTACCACCAGGACGAGCACGAGCATGAATACCGCCCCGGGAACCATCCAGAGAGCGGATTTGATGCCTGGTTTGATGCTCATGATATCCTCTTATGGGCTCAAGGATAGGGATGCCGTCACTTCTTTCCCTTCATTGCCGTCCGGTCTCAAAGTAAGATCATATCATTGTTGGCCGTCATTTTCTACACCATAGCTATCGGATAAGAGCCGGTCAGTTTGCAAAGAGAGAGATGACTTTTCAATTGTTCCCCTTGGCAGAACAGTTTAAATGGTAGTCGTCAAGGCAGGAGAAATAGAAAAGGCAGGGCCCTTTGCCGACCCTGCCCGCAATACTCGGTGAAAGGCGCTTACTTCTTGAACCTTCTCCTCACTGCCGCAAGACCGGCAAGGCCCGGGCCAAGAGTAAAAGCGCCGAAGGGAGAGGGACAGCAGAGTAAATGGGAGCGGAAAGATAGGCATATGTGGCGCTGAAATCTGTTGTCCAAATCCACTGAGCGCTGGCGTCGATGCCTCCGCGATACCCCCAGGGACCTACGCCATTAAAGCCGTACGAGGTCGCTACGTTGGGGCCGACGTTGTAGTCGGTTGCCGACACGAACCAGTCGGTGGGGTTCGTCACAAGGAACTGTGTCCCATTGGCGAAATGGAAATTGGTGGTGTTCAGCGTGAAGTCTCCTATGAAGCTTCCAGGACCGCCAGAGTTATATCCGAGGACCAGCAGATAGTTGGTCACCCCTGGCTGCAACGATGCGGTCACGGAATATGTAGCACCCCAATTATTGCCGGAAAGGATCAGGGTACCCGGGATAGACGGGCTCGTGCCGAGGTACATAGAGAACGGTTATCCGCGGTAGCGTTGACCGAGACGGTTGTAGGGGTAGCGCGACCCACGGAAGCCAGGACAAACACAAGCATCATTGCAACGAACAATCCAACAATACCCCTCTCATAAAGCCCTCCTTTTTATGATATCCTAGCTGGTAACCGGGCCGTCTCGGAGGAATCCCTTGGTTTTCCGTCCCACCCTCGCGAATGGTTTGGCTTTCTCAGAGTATATTCTTATGTTATACCTGGCATCACCCCGTGTCAAGAAAAATCTTACAAGTCCTGAAAAATAGACTCCTCTCGCTTTGGAGCGGCACTTGCCGTAAGAGACCGTATTTATTGAGTAGCAGGGCTCCCTTTGTTTAAGTAGATCAACGGATGTCCGATAACCTTAGTGAGGCGCATGTGCGCGGAGAAGGGCGGGGGCGGTTG
>CAVYJH010000005.1:0-99618 GCA_963768735.1 uncultured delta proteobacterium
GGCCTGATGGCAGGAAAGGCATCCTCTATCACCGTTCACGGGGGCGTGGCTGACCACGACCGTCTCCTTCATAGTAGGATGGCACTCGAAACAGAGGGCGTTCCCTTTGCCTGCAAGAAGTTTCCGGTTCTCCGAAGTATGAGGATTATGGCAGGAGAGACACTACGCGCCATCCTTAAAGGGCTGGTGCTCTATTGTTCCGCCGTTTTTCAGGCCCGCGGGATCATGGCAGTTGGCGCAGAGTTTGGCCCCTTTCTCGGTCGTCTGGAAAGGTTTGTCCGATTTTGCCCCTTGGTGGCGACTCTCGCACTGGCCGCCGGAGATAGGGTCGTGAACGCTTGTCTTCAGGAGTTTGGGCTTCACGGAGGTGTGCGGATTGTGGCATCCGACACACGATGCGTTCTCCACCGGATAGTTTCCGTGAGCTTTCTGGAACTCAGGCCGTACTTTGTCGTGGCACTCGAGGCAGAGCGCGGGCTCCCCTTTCGCCAGAAGGTTTTTTTGATCGGAGGATGTCGGGGCTACGTGACAGGCGTTGCATCCTTTGGCCGATCCGGTGTTGTGGACGACTTTCTTTTCGTAATCTTCCTTCTTATGACAACCATAAGCGGCCTCGCTCCCCTCTTTCTTCAGCAGGTGACTCCCCTGTGAAGCGTGCGGGTCGTGGCAGATCGTGCACTTCCCTCTCCTGAGGACCGTATGGACATTTGATTTATTCAAACCGATCTTTTCTTTGGCGTGACAGCCAAAACAGATCTCATTCCCGTTTTTCTTCAGTAGCAGCTTCGGGACGATGCCGTGGCGGAGATGACAGGCCTCGCAGTTTTTTTCTTTTACCACTGCGTGGAGATTCTTCATTCCCAGATATTTGTCCGCGAATTTCTTGTGGCAGTCGAGGCAATCCTCTTGGAGAATTTCGGTCCCGAAGAGCCGCTCGGTTTGGAAAAGGCAAGCTTGTTCGCTGCCAGGCTGTCCCCGCGAAGAAGAAGGCAATCGAAAGGCCGGTTGCAAAGCAGAGTAAGCCGTGTCTGCCCGGTTCCCCGCATAGTCCGGTCGTTCCTTCCATCGTCCGTCGTCGCGGCGAAGCGATCTTCCATCGTATCCTTCCCTATTCCATAATTCTTCATGATTTGAGGAATATCTTGATGTCCGCCGCCGCCCTTAACTTGGCGATATATCCATCCATGGCCTGTTTCAGCTTCTCGTTAAACATTATATTTGCAATCTCTTCTCTCGCCTCTTCGTAGGGCTTCGGTTTTGGCGATACTACTTCCTGGATGGAAAGGGCGTAAAAGTAGCCTTCCGGAGACGCGTACACCCTCAAGTCGCCGGGCTTCTTCCGCAAACCACCTTCCTCACGCCCTCCGGCAGGTCCGGCGTCGTCACCAGAGTCCCATCGAACGTCAAGAGGCCCTCGCTCTTCTTGGTTGCCTGACCTTCCGCGTTTTCGACAAGCCACCGGAAGTCGGTCCCATTACGGAGTTTATTAACGGCCCCTTCAGCATCAGCCCTTTTCTTAAACGCAATGCCCAAAATTCTTATCGTCTCCGGAGAAGTGTAATCCCTTATATGTTCCTTGTAATATTTCTGCACGTCTTTTTCAGTAAGTTTAACGTCGGGCGCCACAGCTTTCTGCACAAAACTCCCGAAGACGAAAGTGTTCTCGTATTCCTTAGCCTTGCCGTGTAAGCGGCTGTCTTGTCCAACCCCAGCCTGAGCGCCTCTTTCCTGAAGACCCTCCGGTAGAGCATCTCATGGAAGGCAGGAACTATCTTCTCGTTGAGCTTCTTGGCTTCGGCCGCCTGCGCCGCTCCGTGGAAGAGCTGGTGGCGGAGTTGTTCTGCCAGGTCCCCCACGGTGAGGGGTTTTTCCCCTTTTATCTCCGCAAGGACCCGCCCATCCTTCAAAAACTTCTCAAAGCCTTTCGCCTCGAAATCGAGGCCGTCGAGGACTGCCCTGTGAACCACCGCATAACGCGTGATAAGGGTCTGACTGTAGCGCTGCAGGGCCTCCACTTTCGCATTTTTCAGCGCCTCTTGCCTGGTCCGCTCTTTTTCGCCGGGGCTGTCGACCTGGCGGATGCCCTCCAGTTTCACGAGTGCATATCCCGCTGCTTTTGCATTTTCCGCAGCCTTGATCGGTATGATCGGGCTTACGGAACCAGTCGTCATCTTCGACACGACGGCCGCGATCGCGGGAATAATCTCCTTGGCCTTCAGGTACTGCCCCTGGTCTCCTCCCTTCGCAGTCCCTTCCGCCACGGCCTTTTTTGCAAGGTCTGCGAACTCTTCGCCTGCCTTCACCCGGTCAAGCATCTTTTTGGCGTCGTCCTCCTTCGCAAACATGACGGAGACGAGATTCCACTCCCTGGTCGCCTCTTTGTAGAGCCCCTCCGCCTCCTTTTCGGGATCGCCAGCTTTCCCACCCGTTTCTCCATCAACTCCTCGCGCAGGGCCGTGCCCGCAAAGGCCTCGACCATCCGCCTTGTCTCCGGCAACTGGTCGAGGCCTATTTTTCTCCCCTCCTGCACCGCGAGCCTGCTATCGATCAAGCGTCGAAGCACTTCAAGGGTCTCTTTCCTGCCGGCCTTTGCCCCCCCTGTCGCCTCACGGCGGAGAGCGAGGGCGCTCTCCAGGTCAGCAAGGTCAACGGGCTCACCGTTGACAAGGGCAACCGTCCGCGCGCCGTGAATAAGCGGCAATGTCCTCTCAGTCGCAGAGACCACCCTCGCGCCGCAGAGAAAAACCGCTATGATTGCTATCGCTCCTAAAAAAAGGCGTTTCATCCTATTCTTCATCGCTGCACCAGCATGCCTCCGATAGAATCTGCCATTTGAATCGCCATGGCATGGGCCGTATTGACCTTACCCAAATCGAAAAAGAAAACGCCATCGTCTCCTTTATTATAGCTTTCAGAACTCCAAACGACCATCCGGTTTTTTCTCTCGATGAGCTGGACCGTAAAATTGACCTTCGCCACGCCGACAGGGCCTTCATAGTCCTGATAATCGAACACCTCCCCCGCCAGGACGAGATCGGCCCCTAACACCGCGAAAAGGGCTTGCGCATCTTCCAGCGACACACCCTCGTCCATGATAATCCGCAGATTCAAAAACGCCTTTCTGACCAGCCCCGGCTCGATGACCTCAAAATTCCCGAGGCCCTGTAAAGCCCTGACAAACTGGAGGACCAGCACATCTCCCGCATTCTTTCTGTCGCTCTTGTTGAAAAAGGGGACGACCGCCACCGTGTATTTCCGTGCCTCTTCCAGATCCGATCGATAGGCAATCCGCGGCCGGAACTTTCGTTCTGCTTTCATGGTCCCTCTTCCACCCTCTTTCGAGGCCATCCGCGCGACCAGGGATTCCCCGACCATCCCCAGGGCTTTACGAACAAATACGCGAGGGTTGTTGATGAGACCCAAGTCGAGGATGCCCGGGTGGTCGTCACCCGCCATGCCTACCCCATCTATCCACAGGATGGTCGGCGCATTGCCGGTCGAGACCATCCTGGAGGTGAGCGCTATTTTAGGGACAACCCCCTCGCTATAAAGCTCGATAGACGTGAGAAGAGCGCCTTCCACGCCGGTCTCCTCCTTCAGGGCGTGCGCGATCTCCTCATCAATTCCTGCCGTGTAGCGGACCCGATGCCGGGCCATGAACCTTTCAAGGGTATCTTCGTCAAGGAGATGGAAGCCCCGTTGCCTCAACTCTTCCAAGAGAGATGTTCTTAGAGACTTTAAAGGAACCGCCGACCCGCTAAGGTTCTCGAATGGAAAAACCGCTAATGATGCGACAGGCGCTCCGCGTGAGGCGCGTTCTTGCTTTTCCCCACTAGAGACGGCTGTCTGCTTCCCCTCGGGTGTCGAAGGAGGTGCGGTTTTCTTCTGCACGGCCTGGTCTAGAGCTCCGCAAGACGCGAGGCAGCACATGAGGGCAAAACATGAGAGCAGCACAGCCGACGATCTCAGCGGCTGCGACAAAAAACTACTTAAAAAGCTTAGTGATGAGTTCATCTACTGCTTTCTCGGTAATTTTATTCATGGGCTGCCCCCCTCCACCGAAGAGACGGTCCGTCGTGCTAATGCCGCCCTTCGTGGAAGAGGCGGACCAGACGACTCTTCCGCTCTCCGTTTCCACCATTTGGGTGCTCACCGATATTACGTTTGCCATGGCGCTACCCGCCCTTATCTCGCCATATTCCCTGACAGTCCCCGTGATGACCGCCTGGGCTTTGAGCATACCGCCCAGCTTCACGACGTCTTCAGGCGAAGGGACAGCGGGCGTTGTAATCTCTCCCCTTGTAACCCCTCTCGCAACCTCCCCCACGGGAAGCACATAGAGGGCGCCCGTTGCCAGAAGCCCATTAATGAACACATCCCTCACCCTTTCGGCAGCCGTGCTCTCCCGCGTCAAATTGACGAAAGGCATCACAGCGACAGTTTGGATGGCGCCGAAATCCATCTTTTCGTCGCGAAAAATGTCCCCATGAGTTCCACAACCCGTCAGAGAGAGGAAAACCAAAAGGAGGGACAGAACGATATGGATTATTCTCATGTTATGTACCACAGAAGCCACTGAGCACTCTATTATAACCTTGCCGTCGTTGTCAATCATTAGAAGAGCGATATCCTCACCTCAGCGTTAATGCCCTTTGACTCTGTGACCAGGCCGGGAGATTTAGTTTGAATCGACTGATACGACAGGTCCACGAAAGATCTCCCGTTTATTCTATATCTCACACCGGGGGAGACGATCGTGGTTGACTGTCCGACCTCCGGCGTGACGCTCTCATTGTAGGAAAACCTGAACTGAAGGGCGCCATCGGGAAAAGGCGACCAGTTAAACCCGTAGTTCTGCATCGTCCGGACCCCCACCCCGGTCTCAGTCAGTCTCTGGACTGACGCGAAGAGGTACATCGTCTTGACGGGCGTGTAGGCACACGTGGCGGTCACCTGTTGGGTCAGGGTCGAGGTGGAAGGGGCTCCCGCCCCCGAACGGTCCGTGCTCGTGTCCGTAAAGAAGAAGGTCCACGTCATGGTCCTGTGGGGAACGATATTGGCGCCCACGGTGAGGGTATTCGAACCGAGCTTCGACCCATCGGGCTCTTTTGCGTCAATATGACCTACGTTCAAATTCACGTCGAGCCCTTTATACAGCCGCGCTGTATTATTGAGAAAGAACGATTGGGTGTCCTGAGGCTTACCGGCCAGGGTCTCATCCCTCCCGCTCACCACGATGCTGTCAGTGAGCGTCGGAAGGGGGGTTGCGATGAGGGAAGCAGTATAGATGTAGGCGTTCTCCCGCTCGCTCTGCTGCTCCCCGGTCTCCCACGCGAATCGGCCGCTTGTGGCAAAGATGCTGCTGAAGCGGTAGTTCGATGAAAACCCGTTGGAAAGGGTCGAGGTTTCAAGGCCCGAGCTGCTGTTCTTGCTGAGAAAATATGAGGATTCGTAGTCAAGAAGTGAGTTGTTGAAGATCCGGTACCTGACGGTCGTGTTGGAGACCTCGGACGTGGAATCGAACCTCTGCTCTTTCGACTGCTGGACGGTTTGCGTCACAAAGGCCTGAAGCTCGGTCACGAAGATGTCCGGAAAGTTGCTTCCACCGGTCACCGTGGCCGCCAGGGGAGGGTTCACCACGACCTTGATGTACCTCGTCTTTACGGCGGTGATCGGTATGTCGAAGCGGTTCTGAAAAGCCCCGAAGGTCGCCGGGAAGACAGTCTGGTAGAGATTCCACGTGAGGTTATCGGCGCTCGTATATATGTCCCAGGAAAAAGAGGCGGCTACCGCCGCGGTGAGAGGCCGGTCGACCCACACCTGGAGGTCGTTCACTTGCACGGGGTTCAGAAAATCGAGGCCTATGTTGCGGGGCAGTTGGGGTGGCCCGGGAGGAGGAAGGCCTATGTTGATGCCGGCGGACACGGTCAGGTTGCCGTCGATGAGGGCGGCGTTGGGACTGAGGGCGCCAAGGTTGGGTGTGTTTGTGAGAGAGAAAAGGCCGCTGAACGGAAAAACCTGGACGCTCGCCGTCCCGCCTGCACCGATCGAAGATGTTGTCACATCGTTCTTTATCACATTGTAACTCGTGCCGAAGAGCAGCCGCCCGCCCAGAAAGGTATTATTATAAGCCCCCGTCGCGTTCTGGGTCACGTTGACCGTGTCGACGTTGTGTAACTTGTCCTGCGTGTCGATATAGGTACCGAAGTAGCGAAGACTAAGCCCTTTGTAAGCATATTGTGAAATGAGCGAAAGGTTGTCGCTCTCTGTGTTGGTGGTCGTATGGCGCAGGTCGTACGTGTCGATATGATCGTATCTGAAATTGGAGATGGGCAAACCCGCCGGCGTCCAGTTGAACAGGGCCTGGTAGTCCTTATTCACCAGCGTGACGGTCGGCGTCCGGGACGCCGCCTGCTGCTGCTCATTCAAAAAATAGCCGATCGCTGCTGTATACAGCGGGTCTTTCAGGGTGAGGGTTGCGCTGGGCAGGAAGTCCGTGCTTGTCGAGGTTACCTGCTGCTGGCCGGTCTGTTTCTCGTTGGTGATGTCCTTTTGGAAGATACCGGTGGCATTGAAGGTCAGCTTGGGAAGAATAGTCTTGTCGACGAGAAAGGTATAGCGCTCCTGGTAACTCACGGAATCGGATTTCACCGTCTGGCCGCTCTCCGTCGTTTTGGTCGTAAGGTGGCTGTACTGCTCGTCTATGAGGCCGGATATGGAGTCGGCCATTGCCGCCCCAAGGGGCAGTAACGGCAAGACCACTGCGACCGCCAATAGTATGGAAAACTTGCTGCCATTCACGCTATTCCCGGCCGCCGATCAGGCCTTGTCCTATCTTCCCCCCATTACCGCGACTTGGTGAGGGGCCTCGCCGACGTCGATAACTGAAATGGTTCTCCTGCTGATGAGATTCACGACATCGAGTCTCATCGAATCCCGACTGACCATAATCAGGTTATTCATATCACCGTCTATGGCCATGTCGGTGACGTCTCCCCCGGCACTGATATAGTCGACGGGGACTAAGGCGTTTGGGTCATAGGCCCCTACCGAGCGGTCGCCCACCCTCCCCATGTAGACGAGGCCCGTAACCGTATCGATCTTTATCGAGCGCAAACCCATGGTCACGGGCATCCGTTTGACGGAGAGCTTCCCCGTGTCCAGGAGGCTCATGTAGGGGGACCACTCATGGACCACGTAAAGGGTATCCCCCAGACTGTTGATCCGGCCTCGAAGGGGGCCAGGGTCCGTGCCGATGGTAGTCACGAGTCCCCTGTTGGCGATGTCGATAACCGAGACGGAGCTCGACATACGGTTCAGCACGTAGGCCCTCCTGCCCAATGAGTCGACGACCACCCACTCAGGTCCGATTCCGACAGTGACCCTCCCCCGCTCCGCCAGAGAGCCGGTATCGATGATGCTCACGCTGTTCGAGCCTGTATTCGTGGACAGGAGGGTCTTTCCGTCGGGCGTGATGGCGAGTGCCTCGGGGCGATCGCCCAGGGTGAATCTGATCCTGTCGGTAATCTCGCCTGCAATTACATCGACAACCTCTACTGCATCGGCCGTGGGAACGGCCACGTATGCTTTGAGCCCGATCTGATCGAGGACAATCCCCGCCGGCCCCCCCTCTGCGGCGATTACCCCTGCGACCTCCCCTGCCTTCTTATCGAAAATCGTGACCGTATTCGAAGCCCTATTGGTCACGTACCCTGTGAGACCGCTGACAGGTCGAGGCGGAATGGTGACAAAGAAATCAGGCGTGAAGCTGAAGCCGCTCCGTACGGCTCCCCTGGTTCGAAAGGCGAAACTTAGGACGGAGGCCCGCCTCTTCTCCACACGGAAGGGAAAGGCGATCGTCACAGGGGCCTGGGGCACCAGAAGCGCCGCCTCGCCCCCCTCACCTCGCAGGAAGGCGTCTTTCACCCTTAGCGTAAAACCTTCATAAAGGCCGGGGGGCAGCTCGGCCTCCCCTAGAAAGCGCTGCCTCGTCATCTCCCTGCCCCGGAGCTCCGTAAGCTTAAGGCTGACAGGATACTCGCCTCCCTCGACACTCCTGGCGAAAATCCCCTCGATATCGAACCTGAGCCTGCCGGCCTCCTGGACGAAAGGCTCGACATAGAGAAGGACCTGCCCTTCATCCTGGAGGGGTGGCCTTATCTGGGGCAGCATCGACTGGCAGCCGGTAAAAAGGAAAAGAAGCGCAAAGACAACGAAGGCGCGAAGGCACAGAGATCGAGCCGCCAATGGGCCGTGAGCAGCCATCCTCCGTGAACGTCCCCTTCTTACGTCCATACTCCCCCCTCCCCTTTCCGAAGCACATGCCGCGATGAGCCGGCCGGACACCTTCATTAGATAACTCCGCAAGAAAGCAATTGCAAGAAAAAAGAGGGCCGGCAGGTGCCGGCCCTCTTTTATTCCCTTCGATCTGTCACACCCTGCGCCTTGTCTGCACGCGAAACAGGAATCCTAGTCCTGGGCGTGGCATTTGTTGCAAAGCGACCGCTGGAAAGCCCCGAAAACCGTCACAGGCCGGTCGTAGTAGGCAGCCTGTACCTGGGCCGCGAGCATGCCGTCGGCGTAGCCCGGGCTGCCGGAAGTCGTGTCCGTGCCCGGCCAGGTAGCGACACCGCCGGAGGTCACGTAAGTGATGAACTCTCCCTCGGGATTCCACCTGAGGGCATCCCGCCAACCAGATGCGTGGGCCCTGTGACAGGAGAGACACGACGCCTGGTCTGACGAACCGGGTCCCGCAGTCGAAGCGCTTGTCGGCGTGTTGCTCGCGAGGGGGGCGAGGGTCGCGAAGGTGTTACTGCCCGTCATGAAGGGGGCGAGAGAGAGGTACGCCGTCGCACTGGTACCCGTCATGTTGCCCGAGCTGACATACTTATTGTAGTTGACCTGCTCGTTACCCGAGCTGAGGACTGCGTTTGCATCCACAGGGTGATAGTGATTGCCGCTGCCATTCACGAAATTCGTGTGACACGTGGCGCACCAGGTGCCCCAGGCGACCTGGTTGTTGCTGCCGGACCCGACGCCATAGGCGACCCGGACCTGGTTGGTAGCCTCTGTCTGGTTATAGGTCGATGGCGCGATCGCGAGAGGCACGCCCGCGTAAGGGATTTGTGCGCCGGCAGCCGTGTAGGTAGGATATCCCGCAAGGATCCGGTAGACGCCCACTGCCTGGTTCGCGCCAGGGGCCTGCGTCCCCACTGTCCCTGTAACCGATGTGGGGTAGGAGCCCGAGCCGATAATCGGGAGGGTAGCGGTGGTATTGCCCACCATATTTTGAATGGCTCCCGTGGAGTCCCTTCTCATCTTGTTGTGCGGGTCGTGGCAGGAGTTGCAGTATAAGTTGGCAGAGACGAAGGTTCCGCCGGGCGCCGTCGTGTAACCCGAAAGATTCGTCATGCCATAGTCGGCAGCGATGATGTTGTGGCCATGGCCGCCGCCGGGATTGCTCGTCGCAGAGCCGTGCGACGTGTAGGTAAAACTGAGCAGGAGCCAGGAGAAATCCCCGCCTGGGGTCCGGTTCACCGGGATAGAAGCCACGTTAGTCCCTCCCACAAAGGGCCAGGTCATAATGTGGTAGCTCGACGGCGTGGTCGCGTTGGACGCGTGGCAGTTGAGACACGTGGAACTCTGGTCGGTGCCTGTTAAGAGCATCGGACCTCCCGTTGCCGACCCCGGCGCCCCGCCCGTGACAGGCTGATTCGGCGTGTTATGCATGGCGTGGCAACCGGCGCAGTCGGCAACGCCGCCGGAATGGAAAGCGAACGCCGTACCGCCAAGGCCGATCGCACATACTACTGACAACATGATAAACCATAACTTCAATTTCATCGCATCCTCCTCACTTTGTTGTCCTCTCTCCGGCAGCCCGGCCGTCCCTTTCCTTGGACCCGTCGGCTTTGTGCCCCCACCTCTCGGTGGGTTTACCTTTTTCGGAGGATGGGTGAACCAATTCGATCAAACTTAAACCACCCCTTCCCATTCATTATGCCCCTGCAATCCTGCCTTGTCCGCCTTGCCACCTCCCCTTCTGTTTTCGACCTCTTTCTTCTCTCGCACAGAATATGTATCATGGCGCCTCACTAGTAGCTCACCGTGTAAACGTTGACCCCTCTTTTCGCGTTCTGGGTCACATATACCTTGCCGCTCGCGTCGACGGCCACGTCGTCTGGCGCTATCAGATTACCCCGCCTGGCCCCTCTGTATCCGAACTGGGTGACGTACTTGAAGTTCCCGTCAAACACCATAACGGTCGATTTCAGCCTGTCGACGACGAGGTAATTTCCCCGGCTGTCGATCGCGATCCCCCTCACGAGGTTGAACTTGCCGGGGGCGCTTCCCGGCCTGCCGAAGGAGGCCAGCTTCTTGTCGGGATAGATTCGGTAGGCGGAAAAAAGGACGGGGATAGTAAAAAGTATGCTCCCGTCACTCGCTACACCAAACCCCAACATCTCCACATCTCCTCTCGCCGTCTCTTTCAATGAAAGCATGGAAAAAATGTCATACCCATCCTTGAAGGCGCCGTCGGGATCGGTCACGACGACCTTGAGCCCGTTTAGGTCTGCCAGATAGAGCCTGTTGTGAAGCGAGACGATGCGGCCGGGTGAGAAACCCGAGAACTGAGAAGGGAGATTCTTGATCTCTATCTTTCCCGCAGGCTCTCCTCTGAAGTTGCACCGGACGACGACATAGCGGCTCTCCGGAGGGGGACCATAGGCGAGCAGCAGGATGTCGCCGTTGCCGTCAACCGCAAGATCGACAATCGATCCGACGGCGAGGTCGTCGCCAAAGTGGTAAATCTCCATACCTCGCTCGTTGAAGACCCGCACCTCATTTCCGGAGAGCACCGATATTTCATTTCTGTCCTTATCAGTGACGACCCTGGGTGCACTATAGAGTATGGGTCCGGTGAAGTTCGAGAGGCTGTAGAGAAAAGTTGCCTGTACCCCGGCCCTTAAGCAATCGGGGTATCCTGCCGATAAGAACATGAGAGCAAACGCGAAGAGGAGGGTTTGCCTCGTTCTGCTGACTCCCTTGTTCGTCTCCGGCCTCATGGTCCTCTCGAAGATCCTCCGCATGTAGATTTGTGCCTTCTTGTCCTACATTGCAACTTGCGTTCCACAGAGCAAGATTCCATAAAACAGGCTCTATTCCTCAGTATTCCAGGACATGCTGCATCCTGTGGCCGATTCATAGCGGTATTTCCCCCACCAGGCTGCGGGGCTATACACAGTCGTACATGAGTGAATAGGTTAAGTTAAATACGGGTGCCTTAAGGGGGCTAGGCGTCGGCGCTGATGCCGAATTTTTGCATGCGGTATCTGAGGGAATCCCTGCTGATGTCGAGGAGCTTCGCGGCTCTTGTCTGATTTCCGGCGGTCATGTCGAGGGCTTGTCTCACGAGCGTCTCTTCCACCTTTTCCATCGAGATCCCTTCCGGCGGAATGCGCAGACCCCTTGCGAGCCCGTCCGGGCTCTGCACCTGCCCCAGAACATCCAGGGGCAGGTGCTCCATGAGCAGCGCGTCCCCTTCTCCCAGGATCATCGCCCTTTCGACAACGTTTCTCAGCTCGCGCACGTTGCCCGGCCAGTGGTACCCCAGGAGAAAGGTTTCGACTTCTTTTGATATCTTCCGGACATTCTTGTGAAAATCCTGATTGTATTTATGGACGAAATACTCCGCGAGCGGGAGGATATCATCCCGCCTGTCCCTCAGAGGAGGGAGCTCGGATGGCCACGATGTTGATCCGGTAAAAGAGATCTTCCCTGAACTTCCCTTCTTCTATCAGTTTTCTCAAGTCCTTGTTCGTCGCCGTAACGATTCTGATGTCGACGCTGATATCCTTGATCCCCCCCATCCTGCGGAAGGTTTTCTCCTCGATCAGCCTCAAAATTTTCGCCTGCATGCCGGGATTCATGTCCCCTATCTCATCGAGGAACAGGGAACCTCCGTCGGCCACTTCGAGAAGGCCCTTCTTCACTTCTTTTGCGTCGGTAAATGCCCCTTTCTCATGACCGCAGAGCTCGTTCTCCAGCATATACTCGGCAACACCCGCGCAATTCACGGTAACAAAGGGCATATTCTCGCGCCTGCTCCCATAGTGAATAGCGCGGGCAATGATCTCTTTACCGGTCCCGCTCTCCCCTTGAATCAGGACGGTTGCCGAGTTACTGGCGGCCACCTTCTCCGTCATCAGGAGGATCTTACGCATCGCCTCGCTGGCGCCGACGACGTGAGAGAATCCCGCATGATCCTTTCCGGCCTGTCTGAGGTATTTCACTTCCCTCTTGAGATGAGATGTCTCCAGGCCCTTTTCTACCGAAAGGAGAAGTTTGCTGAAGTCGAAGGGTTTGGTGATGTAGTCAAAGGCCCCCAGCTTCATGGCCTTCACTATCCGATCCACGTCCTCGGACGCGGTGATCATGATGGGGATAATGCCCTGATCTATCTTGAGCACCTTCTCCAGGACCTCGAAACCATCCATCCCGGGCAGCTTGAAATCGATGAGCACCAGATCGGGGGCCTCCTCCTTCACCTTCTGCAGCGCTTCTTCGCCCGTTTCAGCCAGCACTACCCGGTAGCCGGCCTTTTCCAGATTCTTCTGAAGGCTCCACCTGATCAGGTACTCGTCATCCACCACCACGATTGTTCTCTCAGTCATCGATCTCCCCCCAAGGCCATTACCCTTCTTTATTGTTCTCCCTTACTTTGTTCAAGTCAAGATAATCCCCCGAACGCATCCGCGCCCGACTTTATGCCTCGCGTTCCCGTAAGAAAACATCTTAGCATGTCCTGCGCGCCAAAGTCTCTTGTCTACAAAGGCCCTCAGGTCTTCTCTCATTTCACAGTTCTACAAACTCGCACAAAGAAACGGTAACCTTGGGTTGACAGCCTGCGTGCCAGCCACTATACTACACTTCACGGAATGAGCGAGGAACACAGGAATAACTCTCTGCTGAAGCTGTGGCACAAAATCCCGGAGCAGATCCGGCACCTACTTGTACCCTGCGTCATCATTCTGGGTGGTCTCTTTGTAGCCCGGCACTTCTTTGTCCCTCCCGATTTTGGCCTCTATGGTCATTACAGGGCGTCCTCCGTTGTGCAGAACGCAGAGAGGGAGATCAAGTTTGCCGGTAGTGCTGCGTGTTCCGATTGCCATGAAGCAGAAGTGACGATTAAGAAGACCGGCTATCACCAGGGGGTGTCCTGCGAGGCGTGTCACGGCCCCGCGGCTGCCCATACCCAGGACCCTGAAAACGTCAAACCCTATGTGCCGAGGGCCCGCTCCCACTGTCTCCTTTGCCATGAGTACCAGTCGTCACGCCCTACGGGTTTCCCGCAGGTAGTCGCCGACTCCCATAACCCGGTGAAGCAGTGCATCACGTGTCATCAGCCCCACGACCCGAAACCACCGCAGGTGCCAAAGGGGTGCGACGCATGTCACGCGAAGATCCAGCGCGTCATCGCTGTCTCGCGCCACGCAAACGTCCAGTGTACGGTATGCCACGAGACGGATAAGCAGCACAGCGTGCTCCCCCGGCAACACCCGCCCAGGACGCCACAAACGAGGGAGCTATGCGGGGGGTGTCACGCCAGGGACGCAAAGTCCGACAAAGAGATCCCGAGGGTGAACATGAACAGCCACGGCGAAAAGCACCTCTGCTGGGAGTGCCACTACCCCCATATGCCGGAGGCCCATTAAATGAAGAAGCGGGATGGAAAAACCGTGGACAAAGGGAGAAGGGGGTTCTGCAAATTCGTCCTTCTCGGCACCTGTTCTCTGATGATTCCAGGGGCCGCCTTTGGCGTCACCCAGAAGAAGCCTGCTGCCGGCGCATGGTACGGCACTACCTACAAACCCACGGAACACCTGTACGGAATGGGCATACAAGTCGATCGGTGCATCGGGTGCGGCCGGTGCGTCGACGCCTGTAAAAAGGAAAACAATGTGCCCGACGAGCCCTTTTACTTCAGGACATGGGTAGAGCGGTACGTGATAGCGGAGGACGGCGAAGTGACGGTCGACAGCCCGAACGGAGGAAGGGAAGGCTTCAAGGGGCCGGTCTCGGAAAAAAGGATCCTCAAATCCTTCTTCGTTCCCAAGATCTGCAACCAGTGCGAAAAGCCCCCCTGCGTCCAGGTCTGTCCCGTAGGCGCTACGTACAAGACAGAAGACGGCGTGATACTCGTCGACCCGGAATGGTGCGTCGGCTGCCGCTACTGCATCCAGGCCTGTCCTTACGGCATGCGCTTTCTCCACCCCAAGACGCGGACGGCGGAGAAGTGCACGTTCTGCTACCATAGGATAGTAAAAGGTCTTAACCCTGCCTGCGTCGAGGTCTGCCCTACCCAGGCGAGGGTATTCGGAGAGCTGGGG
The DNA here is from genome assembly GCA_963768735.1 of uncultured delta proteobacterium. GTDB lineage: Bacteria > Desulfobacterota > Syntrophorhabdia > Syntrophorhabdales > WCHB1-27 > BOG-1155. The sequence continues at coordinate 14,391 of CAVYJH010000005.1, forward strand.
AAAATAGCGAGTCCTCTCAGCCGGTTCAGGCGTGTGAACAAAATATCGGTGCTCAAACCCCACCTCAATACGGAGCCTAAGGTATTTTACGCCGACCTGGACATGGAGGTGCGGTAGCTATGGATAACGTCTCTGCAAACCTCTATCCACTCCTCAAACAGGTTGTCGGCTATATTTTTCCTAATGAGATCGAGCTTCACTGGAATCTCCTGATCGTTGTCTACCCCTACATCACGGGTCTCGTGGCGGGCGCTTTTATCCTTGCCTCACTCGTGAAGGTCTTCAAAGTGAAGGAAGTACAGCCGACCTACCGGCTCTCCCTGCTGACCGCCCTTGCATTCCTGATCGTTGCCCCCTTGCCGCTCGTGGTGCATCTCGGCCATCCGGAGAGGGGGTTCGAGATGTTCCTTACTCCCAGCACTACCTCGGCCATGGCCATGTTCGGCTTCGTCTACGCGTGGTACCTGATGTTCGTGCTGCTTCTCGAAATATGGTTCGACTACCGCCACTACCTTGTCGTCCGGGCAAGCACCGATAAGGGCCTGAAACGACTCCTGTACAGGGTGCTTTCGCTTTTTTCTCATGACATATCGATAAAGGCCGTTCTCTTCGACAAGAAAGCAGTGGACGTCATCACGATCGTCGGTATCCCTTCCGCCTTCCTCCTCCATGGCTACGTGGGCTTTATCTTCGGATCGGTCAAAGCCAACCCGTGGTGGTCGAGCGTCCTCATGCCCATAGTTTTTCTCTTCTCTGCCATCGTGTCCGGGATTGCCCTCATGCTCCTCATTTACATGGTTGTCAGCCTCGTGAGAAGGATAGAGCCCGACATGGCCTGTCTCGATAAGCTGGCGAGCTTTCTCTTCTACATGATGATCGTCGATTTCTCCCTCGAGGGCCTCGATTTCGTGCACCGCGTGTACCAATCGGAGGAATCGATACAGATCCTATCCCAGCTCATATCGCAGCGGCTCTTCGTCAGCCTGGTGGTCCTCCAGCTCCTCCTGGGCATGCTCATCCCGCTCTTTACGATAGCTGCCACAAAGGTATTTCGTCCTCCCGACGAGCTGAGGCGCCTCATCTACTTCTTTTCCGCTCTCCTCGTCCAGCTCGGCATCTTCACTACGAGATGGAATGTCGTCATGGGGGGCCAGCTCTTCTCAAAGAGCTTCAGGGGGCTTACCGCATACAAGATAACCCTGGGGGGCCTCGAAGGGCTGCTCGTCTCCCTGGCTTTCCTCATCCTTCCTTTCCTCATCCTCTTCATTCTTCTCAAGGTCCTGCCGCCGTGGGGCGAGCTCGAAGAAGAGGCAGTTCGATAGGCCGGGAGGAGGCCGCAAAGGATAACAGACCATGGACGAAAAAACCTACCCTTTAAAGATGATCGCCTGGGAGCTCACCAGGAACTGTAATCTCGACTGTGTTCACTGTAGGGCAAGGGCAGGCGCCGGGCCCTACGACAACGAGTCTGACTTTCGAAGAGTGTGTGGGCGTCATCGACGATATCGCGGCCTTCGCAACCCCGACCATCATCCTGACGGGCGGCGAACCTCTTTTGCGCAAGGACATATTCGATATCATCGGCCATGCGACCTCAAAAGGGCTTCGCACAGTCATCGCGGTGAACGGAACCCTCGTGGATCGGGCCGTAGCCGTCAGGCTGAAAGAGGCGGGCATCCTGCGGGTGAGCATGAGCATAGACGGCAAGGATCGGGCGACCCATGACAGCTTCAGGCGGGTTTCAGGCTCCTTTGACGCGGTCATGGAGGCGGGCCGGATACTCAGGGAGGTCGGATTGCCGTTTCAGATCAACACCACGGTGACGCGACTCAACGCGACGGACCTCCCCGCAATCTACGGGCTCGTCAAGGACATGGGTGCGGTTGCCTGGCACACCTTCCTCCTCGTGCCCGTGGGCAGGGGGGAAGGGCTCAAAGGCGAGGAGCTGAACGCCGCAATGTACGAGGATGTGCTCAATTGGATGTACGAGCGGGAGGAAGAGCACGAAATAGAGATGAAAGTGACGTGCGCCCCCCATTATTACAGGATCGTCAAGGAGAGGGGAGGGACGCCGAAAAGCGCGGGGTGCCTTGCCGGAAAGAGTTTTCTCTTTATCTCCCACACGGGCATCGCACAACCCTGCGGCTATCTGGAGTCTCCCTGCGGCGACATCCGCAAGGACGGCGTCCGGCAGGTATGGGAAGGGTCGGAGCAGTTCGCCCATATCCGTGATCTTCGTGAGTATAAGGGCAAATGCGGTCGCTGCCGGTTCCTCTCCATCTGCGGAGGGTGCAGGGCCAGGGCGCTGGAGCTGAAAGGCGACGTGCTCGAATCCGAGCCTTACTGCTCTTACCAGGCTTAAGTAACAGCAATGCTCGCCTTGGGAGAGCGTTCGCCTCCCGTCTAATCGGGACTCTATTTCGCGACTCGGCCTAATCCTGCCGGTGGCATTTGTTGCAAAGCGATCGCTGGTTAGCGCCGAAGACCGTCACGGGCCTATCGTAGTAGGCAGCCTGCACCTGAGTCGAGAGCATGCCATCAGCGCAGTTTGAGTAAGCGGGAGTCGTGTCGGTGCCGGGCCAGGTAGCGGCCCCCGAGGACGTTACGTAGGTGATAAACTCTCCCTGCGGGTTCCACCTGAGCGCATCCCTCCAAGCCGATGCGTGGGCCCTGTGACAGGAGAGGCATGACGCCTGGTCTGACGAGCCGGGTCCCTGTTTCGCAGCAGGAACCGTCCCCGTGTTGTCCGCGAGGGGGGCAAGGACCGTGACGTTGCTGCTGCCCGTCATGAAGGGGACGAGAGAGAGGTACGCAGTCGCATTGGTGCCTGTCATGTTGCCGGAGCTGACATACTGATTGTAATTCGTCATTATATTGCCCGTGCTCAGGATGGCATTTCCGTCCACCGGGTGATAGTGACTGCCTGTCATGGCCGTATGACACGTACCGCACCAGGCGCCCCAGGCGACCTGGTTGGAGCCGGACCCGACGCCGTAGGCAACCCGGACCTGGTTGACGGCCTCCGTCTGGTTATAGGTTGACGGGGCTATCGCCATGGGCACCCCCGCGTACGGGATCTGCTGGCCGGCAGCCGTGTAGGTAGCATATCCCGCAAGGATCCGGTAGACGCCCACTGCCTGATTCGCGCCGGGGGCCGTCACCCCGGCTGTTGCCCCCGTTGCCCCCGGAACCGAGCTGGGGTACGAACCCGAGCCGATCACTGGAAGGATCGTGCTGCCCGATGCCATATTTTGAATGGCCCCCGTGGAGTCCCTTCTCAGTTTGTTGTGCGGGTCGTGACAGGAGTTGCAGTGCAAGCTGGCCGAGGGGAAGGTTCCGCCGGGCGCCATTGTGTTCGTCGGATCTGCAATCAGGCCGTAGTCGATAGCTACAATGTTGTGGCCATGACCGTTACCGGGATTAGAAACCGCAGTCCCCTGCGAGGAGTAGCTGAAACTCAGCAGGAGCCAGGAGAAATCCCCACCGGGGGTCCGGTTCACCGGGATAGAAGACACGTTAGTCCCTCCGGAAAAGGGATAGGTCATTACATGATGGCTCGATGGCGTCGTCGCGTTGGAGGCGTGGCAGTGAAGACACGTGGAACTCTGGTCGGAGCCTGTCAATAGGTACGGGCCTCCTGTTGGCGATCCCGGTGCCCCGCCGGCGACTGCCGCAGTCGGCGTATTATGCATGGAGTGGCAGGCAGCGCATGCCGCGGCACCGCCGGAATGAAAAGCGAACGCCCTACCGCCAAGGCCGAGAGCACAAACTACTGACAACATGGTAAGCCATAACTTCAATTTCACCGCATCCCCCTCAACTATCTTTTCCTCTCTCCGGCGACCCGCACCTAAGTGTTATCGGCACAGTCGCTTAAGGGTAAAGGGAACAAGATTGTGCCCGAATTCGGCGCCACTTGCGTCTCTATCCCGAGCAGCTTTTGTTGACGTGATGTTCTTTATAGATGGGTGAACCCGCCGCCTTTAGGACGGTGGCGGGTCAGTTATGGATGTCCCCCTGTGCCCCTAATGTCCAGGTGGTATGAAAGAAGCTTCGGCCTCGTCCCAGGATCAGCCTCGTCCGCTGCGGGTCCTTATAGTCCTGAACGCCAGCGCCATCCATATGAGTGCGGCAACCAGCAAGACCGCGGGGAGGATGAGGACGGCCTTCCGCAGGTCCCTGTGCATATGATCGGCGAGGCGGCCCACGACCTCCGGCGACCACATATCCCCGAACAGATGGATCATGAAAATCGACGCGGCCATTGCGCCGGCGCGCACGTTGACCGGAACGGCCTCCAGGATCACCGTATTGACGGGCCCCGTGCAAAAGAACAGGAGAAAGATGGCGGCTGCAAGAAAACCCATGGCATTGGCCGCGTTCCCCGCGATTATGCCGAAGAGCGAAAGGGGAACCGAAAGCAGGACAGAGCCGCCGAGCATGAGGGCATACCCCGCCGGGGTGCGCTTCTGCAGCCAGGTCGCGCCGAAACCGCCGAGCAATGTGCCCGCGAGCCCTGCAACCACTATCGTGCCGCCGAAAAACATATCTGCCTTCACGAGTGGGATGCCGTGCGCTTTCTCGAGAAACGTGGGCCCCCAAAAAGCAAAGGCACCCAAGCTAAAAGTGTAGGCGACATAGCCCCAGACCACGAGGTTGTACTCCACGTTGCGGAAAAGCCGGAGCATGTCGCCCGGCCCGGGTGGCGGAAGTCGATTGTTGCCCGGGGGATCCGATGCTCCCCGGTCAGGCTCGCGGACAAGCAGAAGCATGAAGGCCAGCAGGAGCCCCGGCACCCCCGCCCAGAAAAAGGCGTGACGCCAGCCCGCGTATGCGGCGACCTCGCCCCCGAGGATGTAACCCATTGCGGAGCCCACGGGAATTGCCACGTAGAAGACCGTCAGCGCGTTGTTCCGTGCCGAAGCCGGCCAACTGTCGGAGATAAGACCCGGACTCAAAGTCGCGTAGCTCGCCTCTCCCACGCCTACCATAGCCCTGTAGAAGAGGAGCATGCCGAAGCCGTGGGCTGCACCGGTCAGCACCGTTCCCCCGCTCCAGACCAAAATCCCCAGAATGATAAGGAATCTCCGGGAGACACGATCGCCCAGATAGCCGAAAAAGGGAGAGGTGAGAAAATAACCGACCATGAACGCAGTGAAGAGCCTCCCCGAGTCCCCATAGCTCACGCCGAATTCGGCGGCCATGGGGGTGCGCACCGCGTTCAGCACATACCGGTCCAGGTAATTGAAGAGGTTAAGCCCGGTAAGGATGCACAAGAGCCTGAAAGGCGAGGTTTTTTTCACAAGACGCTGTCCAAAAGCCAAAAATAAGCATTACACTTGTGGTAAGACAGGATGCGCAGCCGCTCCCCTGCTATACCGCCAGGAGGTATCTTCATGAACGTCATCGTCCTCGCTATCAAGCCCATGCAGCCGGAAGAGCCCCGCTTCCCTGTCAGGGTAGAATTCAACTGGGGCGCCAACGACGAGATCTTCAGCAATTCTGCCATCACCGTGGAGGTGTGGCTCGATAAGACGCAGCTTCGCAGGTCGACGCTCTCAAAGGTCCACGACATGGCTGTCGCTGAGGCATGCAAGCTCCTGGAGCATGCACTGGACTCCGCGCCCTCCGCCAACGTCATCACCGGTTTCTAGGACCTGTTCCCGCTCCCGCCCGGAGCGGCTCACTTCATCCGGCGGACACGGACCTCTATCTCCGGCGTGTCCTTCAGCAGCGTGACGAGCCGGGAAGTATCGGTATCGCCGTAGTGATAAGGGTAGAGCACCTTCGGCTTGAACGCCCTCGCCCCATCCGCCACCATTTCCGGCGTCATGGTATAGGGCAGGTTCATGGGCAGGAACGCGTAATCGATGTGCTTCAATGCCTTCATCTCCGGCGTATTCTCGGTATCGCCCGCGATATAGACACGCGTGTCCCCGAAGGTCAGGATATAGCCGTTTCCGTTCCCTCGCGGATGATAAAAGGCCCCCTCAGGCCTCTTGTGGACGAGATTGTAGGCGGGCACCGCCTCGATCCGTATTCCCATAATCGTGAGCACGTCACCGTTCTTCATCACCGTACCGCCCCCTACCTGCTCGGCGCATAGCTTCGTGAGCACAACGACCGTCTTCCCGGTACGCACCTTTTTCAGGGCGTCGGGGCTCAGGTGATCGCGGTGCTCGTGGGTGAGGAGGACCAGGTCGGCCTTTGGAAACTGCCCATAGTCGGCCAACTGATCGAAGGGGTCGATATGGATGACCTTGCCGTCGAAGCGCAGCATAAGCGATGCGTGGCCGATGAACGTAATCTGAAGATTACCGGCAGACGTGACGATGGTATCCGTTTCAAACGGCTCACCCGCAAGAACCGAGCCCACGCAGAAGACCACTATCCCTAGCGCCGCCAGCACTGCCGCCCCTGTCATCATATGCCCCCTTCTCGTCTTCTTCGGTAGGTTGTCTACATTCTAAAGGGCAAAGAATATAGTGTCAAGAAATTGCTCAGCCCTGTATTCCCCGCTTGCCGCGCCTTCGATCCATGTCTATAATGCAGAATAGAGGAGGGTTACGCCATGCTGACAAAAACGCATCCCGCACGGGCAAAGGCAGCGAGGGACTTGGCCGCTGAGCGATTGGACAAAACCTTCAGGGATACCCTCTCAAAGGTTGAGGAGCTGGCCAGGAAGAGGATCCTCCAGGCGCGCGATCCCTTTCGGACAGGCCTCATGCTGGCAAGGGATATTCGCAAGGTAGCGGACAGCATCGATGCCGATGTCATTGCCCAGGGCATCGATGATACGGAAGCAGGCATTGTCCGCGAAGAAGGGGCCGTATAGGAGAATCAACCCCTCCTGCCGTCCGGGTCGATCAGGCCGACGTACCTATCTTGAGCCGGGGCCCTGCTCACACTTCCCGATGCTCTTTTACGAGATGAGCCCCGCAGCCAACGCAATACTTCTGTTCCTCAGTACAGATCGGCGAGTTGCAGCGGGGGCAGTTCGCGATCATAGTCGCTTTCCCGCACGAGGGGCAGTGCTTCACGCCTTTCTCACTAACGGCTCCATCGGGGAGGGCCATCGTACATCCGCACTCGGTGCATAGATTCATACTTCCTCCTTTGATGAAAAATGAGGCGAGGGACGCCCGATCGTCAAAAAATCTCCGATCGCTGCCGGTTCACGACGAACCCTCCCCTATTTTCTTTGTATACCTTGAGGGATGGTAAGTCAAGACGACCTGCCGCCTCTTGTTTAAGTAACCTCCTCCGTAGAACGATAATACTACCAGAGCGGGTAAGCCCGGACACCTACAGTACGCATCAAACTCACTCTTTTCAAAATAAAGGGGGTGTAACCGGCCATTACTGAGTGGTTATGACTCAAGTTACTTTCCTTTTGACATAAAACTTTATTTTATGAGATACTTTACAGAGTTGCCATTATTGCTGCGACAGGAAGGGTTAGGATCGCCTCTCCCCATAAAGTGCGACAGAAAAAGAGGCATCGTGATACAGAAAGAGAACCAAACCTCGGTAGTCGCTTCCACATAATGAAACAGGCCCCCGATCAGAATTTGACAAGGGCAGCCCGACACCACGCATTTAAGTTAAGTTCTATGAGGATCTGACATTTGTAGGCCAGTGAGAGAAGTTTTGTTTGCAAAATAGGAGGAGGCACTTATGAGCAGAAAAATCGTCACCGTAGATGGCTGTACTGCATGCGCCCACGTCGTGCACGCAACGAATGAGACTATCACTATTTATCCCATAACTCCATCCTCCCCCATTGCCGAGATATGCGATACCAAAAGCGCAGCGGGTCAGGTAAATATTTGGGGATCCGTACCGAAGGTAACCGAGATGCAGTCCGAGGGAGGGGCAGCGGGCGCCGTTCACGGCTCACTGACCACGGGCGCCGTCACTACCACCATTACCGCATCTCAGGGGCTGCTTCTCATGATACCCAATATGTACAAGATAGCCGGGGAACTGATCCCGACCGTCTTCCATGTGACTGCCCGATCCCTTGCCGTCCAGGCGCTCTGCATATTCGGTGACCATTCCGATGTCATGGCAGCCAGGACGACGGGTTTCGCGATGCTCTGCTCATCCAGCGTGCAGGAAGCGATGGATTTTGCTCTTATTGCCCAGGCAGCCACGCTTGAATCGCGCGTCCCTTTCATGCACTTCTTTGACGGCTTCAGGACCTCACATGAAATACAAAAGATAGAGGAGCTCAGCTATGAAGACATGGCCGCGATGATAGACAATGAGCTTGTCCTCGCCCATAGGAGACGGGGTCTTTCGCCGGATCACCCGGCTATCCGAGGTACCGCGCAAAACCCCGATATCTACTTTCAGGGCAGAGAGACGGTCAATAGTTTCTACCTCAAGGTGCCGCAGATCATGCAAACGGCAATGGACCGCTTTGCCCGCCTGACACAAAGGCCCTATAAGCTTTATGAGTACTTCGGCGCACCCGACGCGAAGGCCGTAATCGTGATCATGGGTTCGGCCAGCCAGACGGTGAAAAGCACCATCGACTTCCTCAACGCCCGAGGGGAGAAACTGGGGCTGGTCGTGGTTCGCCTCTTTCGCCCTTTCTCGATCGATGACTTCGCCCGCGCCATCCCGGCGAGCGTCAGGTTAATCGCGGTACTCGACCGTACCAAAGAGGTAGGTGCACCGGGAGAGCCGCTCTATATGGACGTGAGAACCGCCATCGGCGAAGCCATGGAAGACGGCTCGGCGCACTTCACGCACTTCCCGAAGGTGTTCGGCGGCCGCTATGGCCTCGGCTCCAAGGATTTTACTCCCGCGATGGTGAAAGCGGTCTTTGATAATCTGTCCGGGACGACGCCGAAGAACCACTTTACCGTCGGCATTACAGACGATGTCACCCACACGAGCCTGCCTGTCGACAACTCCTTTATGATCGAGGGAGAAGGCGTTTTCAGGGGCATGTTTTTCGGGCTCGGAGCGGACGGGACGGTCGGCGCGAACAAGAATACGATCAAGATCATAGGGGGCGAGACGGACAACAATGCCCAGGGGTATTTCGTCTACGACTCCAAGAAATCGGGCGCCATGACCGTTTCCCACCTTCGTTTCGGTAAAGAGCCCCTCAACAAGCCTTATCTTCTCACTACCGCCAATTTTGTGGCCTGTCACAAAACCTCCTTCCTGAAGACCTGTGACATGCTGGAAAACGCGGCCGAAGGCGCCATATTCCTCTTGACGACCTCCTATACGAAGGAGACGGTCTGGGACACCCTGCCCCTCGAAATGCAGCAACATCTCATCGAAAAGAAGATGCGCTTTTTCATCATCGACGCCATAACCCTCGCCGGAGAACTGGGGCTGGGCAACCGCATCAACATGATCATGCAGACTGCGTTCTTCCTGATATCCGATATCATCCCCAAAGAGGAAGCGATCAGATCGATCAAGGAGCAGATCGCAAAAACCTACAAAAAGAAGGGCGAACAGGTCATCAATATGAATTACGCTTCCGTCGACGCTGCGCTCAGGGGTATCGTCGAAGTGCCCATACCGGACAAGGTGACGGGCAAACCCATGCGCGGTCCCGTTGTCCCCGATGCGCCCCCCTTCGTAAAGAACGTGCTCGCCCCCATGGTGGCGATGCAGGGAAACCATCTGCCCGTCTCGGTCATGCCTGTCGACGGCACGTGGCCGACAGGCACAACGCAGTATGAAAAACGTGGTATCGCGGTACACATTCCTGTTTGGGAGCCTGACATATGCATACAGTGCGGCCTCTGCTCCTTTGTCTGTCCTCATGCAACAATCAGGATGAAGGCATACGACCCGGCCCTGCTGAAAGACGCTCCGCCTCACTTCAAATCGACCGCCGCCAAGGGCAAGGAGCTTGCGGGGCTCAACTTCACCATACAGACGGCGCCGGAGGACTGCACCGGGTGCGGGCAATGCGTCTCTATGTGCCCGGCCCAGAAAAAAGATGCCTCGGGAACTAAGATGCCCGACTTCAAAGCGATCAACATGGCTCTCAACGAGCCCATATGCGATAGGGAAGCGGAAAATTATGCCTTCTTCCTCACCCTTCCTCCCCTCGACATCTCTCGCTATACCTTGCGCACAGTGAAGGGAAGCCAGTTCTCGACCAGTCTCTTCGAATATCACAGCGCCTGTACCGGATGCGGAGAAACACCTTATATCAGGCTTCTTACCCAGCTCTTCGGAGACCGCCTTCTCGTCGCGAATGCAACGGGCTGCAGCTCCATTTACAGCGGCAACCTGCCGACCATCCCCTATACCAAGGGGCCCGACGGGAGAGGCCCTGCCTGGTCCAACTCACTCTTCGAGGACAACGCGGAATTCGCCCTCGGCATGGCGCAGACGGTAAAACAATTCAACGAAGAAGCGAAGAGGCTCCTCCAGAAGGTCTCTGCCACGGGCTATCCCCATGACGGAGACCTTTTTCTCGCCCTCCTCAAAGATGAAACAACCCGGGAGGGAATCGCAAAACAGCGCCGGAGAATAGAGGACCTGAAAAAACTCCTGGCGAACGACCCCTCACCCGAGGCAAAACAGACTCCTTAGCCTGGCAGACTACCTCGTGAAGAAGATCGTGTGGGCCATAGGCGGAGACGGCTGGGCCTATGACATAGGCTACGGAGGACTCGATCACGTGCTTGCCTCCAGAGAGGACGTCAACATACTGGTCCTCGATACGGAAGTCTATTCGAACACAGGCGGCCAGATGTCGAAATCGACACCCCTGGGCTCAACCGCCGAGTTTTCCGCCGCCGGGAAAAGGACGCCCAAGAAGAACCTGGGGGCGATGATGACCGCTTACGGCTACGTCTACGTGGCCCAGGTCGTTTTCGGCGCGAACCCTGCCCAGACCCTGCAAGCGCTCTTGGAGGCTCAGGCATACAAGGGACCTTCCATAGTGGTGGCCTATGCCACGTGCATAGCCCAGGGTTTTGACATGAGCAAAGGCATAGCGGAGATGCGCAAAGCCGTTGCCTCCGGCCACTGGCCCCTCTTCCGGTACAACCCTGACCTGGCGAAGCAGGACAAGAACCCCCTTATCATCGATAGCCCGGAACCCTCCATGCCTTTTAAGGACTACGCATATGGGGAGAACCGTTACCGAGCACTGAAGCAGAGCAACCCCGAGCTTGCCGCCAGGTTGATGGGCAGGGCGCAGAACGCGATAAACCGACGGTGGAGTTATCTCAACCACTTGGCCGCGTGGACGCCACCGGACCCGCCGGACATGTAAGCAGGCATGCCGTGCATCCCGAGGCCCGCTGCAAGGGAAAAGAAACCTTCCTTTCCCTTGCAGCGGGCCTCCTTTACGACCATACTACATAGAGGGCGGCAACACCTGCTTGAAAACGGCACACCCAAGATGCAAACAGGAGGAGCGAGATGGTTCAAAACCCCGTACGGGAGGAACGGAAAAAGAAGATCGTTGACGCATTGAACAGCGCAAGGTCCATGGAGCTTCACGCAATTCACCAGTATATGGTCCAACACTACGACCTGGACGATATGGATTACGGCGATATGGCCATGAAAGTGAAGCTCATCGCCATCGACGAGATGCGCCATGCGGAGATGCTCGCGGACAGGATCGAGGAACTCGGCGGGCAGCCGACCAGCGAGCTGGCGGCAGTGGTGGAAAAAGGCCAGACAATAGAAGCGGTCTTTCCCTTCGACAGAGAACTAGAGGATGGAGCAATAACATCCTACGACGAGTTCATCCAGGTATGCAGGGAAAACGGCGACAATACGACGGTAAAACTCCTGGAGACCATTAACGAAGAAGAGCAGATACACTATAACTACTTCGACAACGTGACCGACCACCTTTCGACGCTGGGTAAGGTCTATCTCGCCCAGATCGCGGGCACTCCCTCGAGCACGGGCTTGAACACGCAAGGCTTTGTCGCAAGGCAGGGCGCTGCTCCTGCGGCCGCGCCGGGCGCTTAGAAGAATTAGGTGTTATAGGACCCTTTTTTTGATCGGTCGGATCCGTCTGATCGGTCCGATCCGACCGATCAAAAAAGACTTTTACGTGCTCGACCTTTCGAAACCTTCTTCCACATAAAACCCCACGGCATAAAACCCATTTATTTCCTTGGCGTATTCGTAAGGGTTTCTGTCCTCCGGGATCGTGTGGAGCGTCGCTCCCTCAGGCACGGGCATATCGAGGAGAGGCATGTCGGCTTCTTTGACCCCGGTGACTATCATCTTCACCGTGGGGCGGCTGTCCTGCAGTGGAATCAAGTACGCCCTGCCCCGGTGGTCGTACCATCCCAAAAGCTGGATATGGCGCCAGTCTGCTTTCATCCTCCCCTGCGGCCGTCCGCTCCTGTTACTTGTCGCCGCCCTCAAGCTTCCTGATCCCCTCCTGCACCTCTTGCAGCATGTGGCCGTGCAGGGTCAGCTTCAAGGAGCAGAAAGGGCATTCCAGGAGCGCGCCTTCCACCATCTCTTCAACCGGATAATCTTTCTTTTTGCCGCAAATGGGGCACCCAAAAGGCAACTTATGGGGCTCAGCGCCCCCTCCGGCGGCAAAGCCACGACCCGCTTCGCGGGTACCCCGGCCGCCCCCCTCACAAGAGCCATGTTTTCCCGTCATCATGCCTCCCAACCGCCCGGCCTCACCGTCCGGTCTCGCGGTACAATTTACCTACTTCCATAAACGCTTCCCTCGACCGCTCTATCACGCTCATTTCGGTGCAGTAGGCCAGCCTGAAATACCCACCTCTCCCGAAACCCACCCCCGGTACTGCGAGGATGTGGTGCCGCTGCAATATCCTGATGAACTCGATATCATCCTCGATCGGCGACTTCGGAAAGATATAGAAGGTGCCCTCGGGAAGGTCGACGTCAAATCCCGACTCTCTCAGGATGTTGTAGATGGCATCCCGTTTGCGCCGGTAGCCAGACACATCCACGCTGTTCTTCTGGAATTTGCCCACAAGCCGCTGCATAAGGGCGGGGGCGTTAATGAAACCGAGTATCCTGTTGGCGAAGATCATGGCATCGATCAGCGGCCTCTCGTCGGCAATCCGGGGCGACAGGGCGATATAACCGATGCGCTCGCCCGCCAAGCCCAGGTCCTTCGAGTGGGAATAAACCGCCACGGCGTCGTCATAGAGGTTGAAGACATCCGGCAGGGGCGTGTCGGCATACATCAGCTTACGGTATGCTTCATCCGAGATAAGGAAGATGCGATGTCCCTCCTGCCTCTTTCGGGCGAGCAGCGAGGATAGCTCTCTCATCTCATCTTCGTGGTAGACTGCGCCTGTCGGATTGTTGGGCGAGTTGATGAGGATCGCTCTGGTTTTCTCCGTAATGGCCTCTTCAATGGCCTTCACATCCAGGTGAAAATCCTTCTTTGTCTCCACCAGCTTCATTACGCCGCCGTGATTCCCTATATAGAACATAAACTCAACGAAGAAGGGCGACATCACCAGCACTTCATCGCCGGGATCGAGCAACGCCTTCATGACCACGTTGATCCCCCCCGCCGAGCCCACGGTCATGATGATATGGTCCCCCGTGAAGGGCAAGCGGGACTTCTCCCTGTGAAAGCCCGCGATCTGCCCGCGTACATCGCCGTATCCGCTGTTCGACATATAGCGGTGCATGCCGAGCGTCTGTTTCGCAACCATGTCATGAAGCTCTTTCTTCAACTCCTGTGGCGGCTCCTCGATCGGATTTCCCAGGGTAAAGTCGAAAAGGCTCTCGGGACCGTAGAGGCTTTTCAGCCTCTCACCTTCTTCGAACATTGCCCTGATCCAGGACGAGTTCTCCATCAGTTTTGAGATGCTATTTGATATAATCAACCCCTTACCTCCCTTTTATATATCGCTTCCCCGCTCTCAAGAACCCCGGTCCGGCCTTCACAATCGTCTCCATGGGGACGCAGTAGGCGATCCGAAAATAGCCCTTCTTTCCGAAACCCCGTCCCGGGACCACGAGGATCCTCTCCTCTTCCTGCATTTTGAAGACAAACTCGATTTCATCGGGGAGCGGCGACCGCGGAAACATGTAGAAAGCCCCAGTAGGCTTCACACATTCGAAACCCGCCTCCATCAGAGTATCATAAAGGAAGTCCCTTTTTTGCCGGTAATCGTCGATGCTCACCGAAGTCCTCTGGAATTCTCCTGCCACCCTCTGAAAAAGCGCCGGGGCATTCACGAAGCCAAGGGCCCGGATAGCGATCATAAGACCCGATACCAGCAGTGGCGTCTCGGCGATATGCGGGGAAATGGCCACATACCCGATCCTTTCGCCTGCCAGCGCCAAATCCTTCGAATGCGAGGTGACCGTGATGACAAGGTCGTAGAGGCCGAAAAGGTCCGGGAGGGGCGCCTCGGTGTACACCAGTTTTCTATACGCCTCGTCCGCAATAATATAGATATCCCGCCCTTTGCGTCTTTCTCTGTAGAGCAGGTCCGCCAGTTCCTTCAGGCTTTCCTCGCTGTAGACAGCACCGGTGGGATTGTTGGGACTGTTGATCAGTATAGCTTTAGTCTTGGCAGTGATTGCAGCCTCGATATTCCCCAAATCGAGCTGGAAGTCTTCTTTCGTGTCCACCAATTTTGGGACAGCCCCAAAGTTCTGGATATAGTTCTTGAACTCCCAAAAAAACGGGTTCGCCAGGATTACCTCGTCGCCCCTGTTGAGCATTGCCTTGAAAAGGATATTGAGACCACCCGCGCACCCTACAGTCATAAAAACATGCAAGGCCGTGAACGGAAGACCACACCGCTCGGCCAGATACGCCGCAATCTTCTCTCTCACCGGCTCGTAGCCATTGTTCGGCATATAGCGATGCGTGCCGGGGGCGGGGTCGTCAAGCAACTCGATAAGCCGGGATTTCAAGCTCAAAGGGGGCTCTATCTCCGGATTACCCAGCGAAAAATCATACACGTTCTCTACACCGTACTCCTTCTTCATCCGGATTCCGGCCTCAAACATCTTCCTCGTCCATCCTTCTTGGTCCATTACCAGCTTCTTGATCTTGTTCGATAGAATCACAGGATCCTCCAAAAAAAAGGGGGCCGCGGAATCTCCACGGCCCCTAAAAAATTTAAGGCCATGGGTCGGTTTGCACCCATGGCCTTGCGCCCCGTTTAGAGCACCAAGGTACACAGGTGCAGACTAAAGAAGTAAAAATAGAACTTTCCACCGTTCATACCACTAATTTTACGCGGATTCCCTCTCCATGTCAAGACATAAAGTGAAAGTACGCTCGGGCAATCGAAATCGATAGGTCCTCTAGGTCGAATAGGACTTATAAGACTTATAGCCGACCGTTCGCGGCCGAGACGATTTTTGATGCAGAGCGGGAAAAGCGTCCAGCCGCCCCTAGCCGACTACGGTTCCGAGCTGGAATATGGGCAAATACATCGCGACGATCAGTCCGCCAAGCACCACCCCGAGCACAATCATGATAACCGGTTCGAGCAGGGACGTGAGATTCGTGACCATACTGTCCACGTCGTCCTCGTAGAAGTCGGCGATCTTGTTGAGCATACTGTCGAGCGCGCCGGTCGCCTCGCCCACCTGGATCATTTGAATGGTCATGGGGGGGAAAACACCGCTTTCTTTCAATGGATCGGATATCGTTTTGCCTATGCTGATGTCCGCCCGCGCCGTGATGAGCGACTCCTCGATGATCCTGTTGCCGGCCGTCTTCGCCACGATCGTCAGGCTTTCCAGGATCGATACACCGCTTGTCAGAAGGGTCGATAGAGTCCTCGTCACCCGGGCAACCGACGCCTTCTGCAGGAGGCGCCCGATGATCGGTATCTTCAGTACCAGCCGGTCGATAGTCCTCCGGCCATGTTCCGTCTTGTAATATTTTCTCAGGGCAAAAGTCCCCAGGGCAACAGCGACGACGATGTACAATATGCCGCCTTTGACGAGCTTGCTCAAGCCTATCACTATCTGGGTCGGTAATGGCAACGCCTTTCCGAAGCCTGCAAACATATGCTCGAAAACGGGGATCACGAAAAGCAGCAGCACGAGGACGACGCCGATGGCGACCACGACGATGCTTGACGGATAAATAAGCGCAGTTTTCACCTTCCTCGTGAGCTTATCCGTCTTCTCAATGTAGTGTGCCAGCCGCATGAGGACGCTGTCGAGCATGCCCCCTTCCTCGCCGGCCACGACAAGGTTCACATAAAGGTCGTCGAAGCAGTGAGGGTAATCCCGAAGTGTCTCGGCGAAGCGGGCGCCACTCTCTATCTTTTCTTTCATTGCCGCGGTGATTCCCCTCAAGGTGGCGTTTTCAAGCTGGGACGACAAGGCTTCGAGAGACTGGACCAACGGCAGGCCCGAGCTTATCATCGTGGAAAGCTGGCGCGTAAAAATGCCGATCTGTGCCCGTTTCACCTTCTTGCGCGTGCCCTGCTTCGCCTTCGCCGGCGCACCCGCTCTCGCGTCGGCACGGGTGAGGAAAATGCCGTCCTTTCTGACAAGGGCCCTAAGCTCCTCGCTCGACCCGGCGTTGAGAACGCCCTTCTTGAGATCGCCCTGCTGTGTCCTGCCTTCCCATTCAAATACAGGCATACGCCCTTTACCCCCTGTTCGTTAACTCAAAACTCAACACTCGACACAGCCCTTTGCCTCTTCGCCGTTAACCCCTTCCGTCTCTGATGACTGCGTAAAAGGTCATATTTTCCCTTTTCACCAGCATGATGACTCCTTCCTTCGGCCGCACCTTGCTCACTATCTCCCTGAAGTCATCGACGTTCCTCACAGGCTTCCTGTTTATCTCCCGGATAATATCGCCTGGTCTCATATCGGCTTCGTCGGCCGGGCTTCCCTGTTGGATATCGGTCACTATCACACCTTTTGTATCCCTGATGTTAAGATGGTGTGCAATTTCGGGTGTGACGTTTTGAACCACCAAGCCGAAGTTTTTATCCACTTCCGGCCCTGTGTTCGTGGCCTCCCGTGTTTCTTCCCTGCCTTCGGTGATAGTAACGTCCACCTCCAGGGGTGAGCCGTCCCTTATCAGCCTTATTCTGGCCTTCTTGCCGACTTGCGTGGCGGCGACGATCCTCGGCAACTGGTCCATCTCCTTTATCGGCTTTCCATCAAAGGAAACAATCACATCGCCCCTTCGTATGCCGGCCCTGGCCGCCGGGCTGTCCTCCATCACATCAGAAACGAGGGCGCCTTCCGACTCCTTGAGCCGGAAGCTTTTCGCCAGCTCGGGCGTCACTTTCTGGATCACTACCCCCAGCCATCCCCTCACGATCTTCCCGTTGGCCTTCAACTGGGGAAGGAGGGCCTTTGCCATGTTGACAGGTATAGCAAATCCTATGCCCTGACCGCCGGAGATAATGGCCGTATTGATCCCCACCACCTCTCCCCTCAGGTTGAAGAGCGGCCCGCCGCTGTTGCCCGGGTTTATGGATGCGTCCGTTTGGATAAAATCATCATATGGCCCCTGGCCTATGACCCGTCCCTTCGCGCTCACTATCCCCGCCGTAACGGTGTGGTCGAGGCCGTAAGGGTTGCCAATGGCCATGACCCAGTCTCCTACCTCGAGCTTATCCGAATCTCCCAGCACGGCGACGGGCAGGCTGTTTCTTACGCTCACCTTGATGAGGGCGATGTCCGTCTTCGCGTCCTTCCCTATGACTTTCGCGTCATACTCCTTGCCGTCGCTCAACTTCACCTTGATGCTCGACGCCTTTTCCACCACATGGTTATTCGTCAGAATATAGCCCTCTTTGTCGATTATGACGCCGGAGCCAAGGCTCTTTTGTTTGAATTCCCTGGTCGGCCCGTTCCTGAAGAACTTTTCGAAAACGTCATCGTTGCCAAAGAAATCTTTGAACGGGTTGCCGAACCGGCCCGGCAGACCCATGCCCTTCACCACGGTCGTGGTGCTCACATTGACAACGCTGGGCTTGGTCTCTTTTACAAGCGCGCTCAGGGAAGGGAGGCCTTTCTCAAACGTGACCGGCCGAGGACCGGCTGCAGGCTGCGAGACTGCTGTTTGGGAGCCGGCCGGTTGCCCTTTCATATACATAGAGACAGCCGCCACAACAAGCAATATCCCCGCAATAACGTACCACTTCCTGTTTCTCATGCAGTTCCTCCGCTCACGGGCAGTTTTATGGAAAAAAGGCTTCCGGAAGAAAGAGTGCTCTCTACCTCTATGGCCCCTCTATGGGCCTCCGCAATCCACTTGCTGATGGATAGACCGAGGCCGGTGCCGCTCTCCCGCTTCCTTGCCCTGTCTGCCCGATAAAATCTGTCGAATACGTACTTTATATCTTCGTCCCCGATCCCCACACCCGTATCTTTCACGTTTATTCTCACGTATCCGTCGTCCGAGGCCGAAGAAATCTCCACTCTTCCACCGCTGTTTGTGTACTTTATCCCATTATCGACGATATTCCACAACATCCTCCTCAGCTTCAGCTCATCTCCCTTGAGCCTGGCATCCTGAAGATCGTCGACAACGAGGGCCACATCCTTTCTTTCCGCAAAAATCTTCATGCCGACATAGACCTGAAGTATCAGGTCTTTCAGGTCTATGTCGCTCAGATTGAGCTGCATCTTCCCCGTATCCGCCTTCGAAAGAAGCAGGAGGTCGTCGATGATCTGCGACATCCTGTCAATCTCTTCCAGGTGACTCGATAGTAACGCCCTGTATTCCTCCGGGTTCCTCTCCTTCCTGAGCACCACCTCGGTGCCGCCCTTAAGGATGGTCAAAGGCGTCTTCAGCTCGTGCGAGACGTCGATACTGAACTGGTTGATCCTCTGGAACGCGTCGCGGAGTCTCGATATCATCGCATTGAACGTCTCGGCCAGCTTGCCCAGCTCATCCCTCCTGGCCCCGATGTCGATATACTCCTCAAGATTGCTGGAGGATATTTTTACTGCCGCTCTCCTGATCTTGTCCACCGGCTTCAATGCCTTCTTGGCTATGAGATAGCCGACGCCTATGGTAAGGCTGACGGAAGTGAAGGTGCCGACGATAAGGATGAGGAGGAGCCTTCTCATGCTGTCGTCGAAGTCCTCAAGCGATGTCCCCACCTGCACAATGCTCGTCACCTTCTTGTTGTCCATTACGGGGATCGTGACCAGCCGTAGTCTCGGCCGCGCCTTTTCCACGGTCTCGTAGACAACTTCCCCGGCAAAGGCCCGCTCCAGGGTGCGGAAGCTTGCCGCGAAATTCTCCGCTTCGATGTCGCTGCTCTTCGCCCCGATCCTTCCGGAACTGTCCATGATCTGGACCAGCTTACCCTTGGGTTTCCTCCCTAGCACGTTCTCCAGATATCGTTCGAAATCGCTGAACAGGGCCGGGTTATGAACATCGGTCATCGAAGAAGATATAACCTCCCCCATAGACCTGATCTTAGTATCGATGCTTCTCTGAAGGCTGTTCTTAAAATAGATGTAGACACCGCCGGAAAAGACGAGAAGGATCAGGGTGATAATCCCGCCATAGAGCATGGTGAGTCTCCACCGTATGGGCAGGTTAGACAGCCTTCTCATCCTCTTCCTTTAAGACGTAGCCGGTCCCTCTCACCGTCTGGATATATTTTTTTGGCGTGACGGATTCTATTTTCTTTCTCAGGAAGTTTATGTAGACGTCGACGATGTTGGTCGAATCGGCGAAGTTCTGCCAGACATATTCGGCCATCTCTCTGCGGCTGAGGGGTCTCTCGCTGTTCTTGATCATGAGCTCCAGGAGAAGGAACTCTTTTTCCGTAAGCTCTGCCTCTTTCGAGCCTCTTGAGAGTACGCGGCTGTACGGGTCAAGCGTAAGCTCGGAGTACCTGAGCGTGTGGCCCTCTCTCGCCGCGCTGCGGCGCAGCAGAGCGCGGATCCTCGCGAGGAGCTCCTCGAAAGAGAAGGGCTTCGTAAGGTAGTCGTCACTGCCCGTGTCAAGGCCGCGAACCACGTCCTCTTTCGAGCTTTTTGCCGTGATGATCAGAACCGGCGTATTGATGCCCCACGCCCTCATGTTCCTCAACACTTTGAGACCGTCGATCTCGGGTATCATCAGGTCGAGTAGCACGATATCGTACTTGTGCGCCTTCAGAAGGTCGAGCCCTTGCTTGCCGTTATAGGCCGCCGTGACCGTATAACCCTCTTCGTCGAGGCCCTTGCTGATGAAGTCGACCACTTTTGCTTCGTCTTCTATGAGCAGCACATCCATAAGCACATAGTATAGTACAAAATCACCCCGTTTAAAAACTTCTCCTTCCGATCGGCCTGATCCGGAATCACCTCTGCCTTGCAATAACCGCTCGTGCTATGGTCAAATAAAGGCGGCCGCAAGACCGGGGGCAGCCATGCACGGAGACGGCGAGACATTGCAGACTGTGACAGGGAGAAAGGACCATATCGATCTTGTCGGGGTCCTGATACTCGTGGGTCTCACGATGCTTTGGGGCGTCAATTATCCGGTTGTAAAGGTCACCAACCACGGCCTCTCGCCCGTCTTCAACTCTCTTGCGAGGTCCGTGATCGCCTCCATCCTCGGCATCATCTACTGTCTCTCGACAAAGAAACCACTTTTCCACCGGGATATTCGCCTCTTTCACGGCTTCATGACCGGCATGCTTTTCGGCTCGGAATTCATCTGCATCTACCTCGGACTGATGTATACCGACGCCGCGCGGACCGCGATACTCTTAAACCTGTCCGCCTTTGTCGTCGCCCTAGGGGCGTGGGCCGTGGTGAAAGAGCGGATGGGGACGATGCGGATCGTGGGCATGATCCTCGCCTTTCTCGGCGCCTATATGGTTCTCCAGGGCAAGCCGAAGACCTGGACGCCCGCCATGTTGCTCGGCGATATCTTCGCCATCGGCGGGGCGGTCTTCTGGGGCGCAACGACCGTCTACATAAAAAAGTACCTTGCCGAAAGGATGCACCCGATCAATACCTTCCTCTATCAGCTTGTCTTCTCGATACCGATTATCTTCGTGTTCGCCGTCCTGCTGGAGCCCCGCTGGGTAATAGGGCTCACCCCCGACATTGTCGCCGGCGTCCTTTATTCGTCCGTCGTCGTCGCCTTTGCTTCCTACCTTATCTGGTTTAAAATGATACACACCTATCCCATATCGCAGCTCGCCGTCTTCACCTTGCTCACCCCCATCTTCGGCACTGCGGCAGGCGGGATTTTTCTCCATGAGCAGATGACAACCGGGCTCGTCACCGGTCTGGTCCTGGTGTGCGCGGGCATTTACGCGACAAACCGCGGCAAGGCATAGAAACATTAGATTATTCGGTGGACGCTCTCTGCCGGCGCGCTTCCCTCTCGATGGCATAGATCCGGCGGGCCAACGTCTGCTGGAACCTGCCGGAATTCCTTTCGAATTCAGCCACGGCAAAACAGAATCTTCCGCTGCCGTATGAGGTCCTGATGACCCTGGCATCGACCGTATAGTCCTCTCCGGCCACATCGAAGCGCAGTTTCACAGAAACACCCGCTTTAAGGGGAATAGACCTGTCGTAGCTGAATCTCACCCCGCCGAGCGATACATCGGCGATGGTTACCTTCTCGTCATGCACATAGAGGTCGAGGCGGCTCATGGGGGTCGGCTCCACACGATAGCAGGTCCTTATGCTGTGCGAGGCGGGGTCGGCCTTCCTACTCACAAGCAGGGCCTGCACCTGCCTGCCCGGCGCCGGCTGGTAGGCATCCATGCATCCGGTGACCTTCGCCGGAAAGCCATAGCGCATCGTCCCGTCTTTCCCCTCCGCGAGATAGGTCACCGTGATCTCCCCACCGCAGACCCGGATGTTGAGAGGGGGCTCCGTCTGGGCGAGCACCAAGGCATCGCCGCTCACTTCATAGACCGTCGAGTCCATCACCAGTATATCCCCCCTCCGCTGGTCGGTCTCTACGACGATCCTCACGCTCAGTCCCGGCACAATCCTCATAATAAAGTTATTCGGACAAACGGGGAAGGACTTAAAAGGGGCTGGTTAATAAGTCCTATGAGTCTTATACGACCTATTATTCTCTACCTGAACTTGTGGTAGTCCTTGTTCTTTTCGTAAAGTATCTTAAGCCCCTTCAGCGTGAGGAGCTCATCGACCTCGTCCAGGCTTTGGGATTCCCGGTAGATAAGATTTGCAAGGCCCCCGGTGGCTATAACGCGAGGCTTCGTCGTTACCGCCTCTTTCATACGCACCACGATGCCGTCAACGAGACTGATATAACCGTAAACGATCCCGGCCTGCATGGCGTTGACCGTATTCTTTCCGATGATCTCTTTCGGTTTCGCCAGCTCGACCCTCGGCAGCTTCGATGCGCGCTCGAACAGGGCCTCCATGGAGATCATCACGCCGGGGGCGATGGCCCCTCCCACGTATTCACCTTTCGGCGTCACATAGTCGAAAGTAGTGGCCGTGCCGAAATCGACAATGATCAGGGCCTTTTTGTGCTTCTCATACCCCGCCACGGCATTGACGATACGGTCCGCCCCCACTTCCTGCGGGTTATCGTACAAGATGGGCATGCCCGTCTTTATGCCCGGCTCTACGACTATCGGGTCAATCCCGATATATTTGCAGCACATCATCCGAAAAGAAATGAGAAGCGGCGGGACCACGCACGAGATGATTGCGCTCTCCATATCGGCCAGCTTCAGTTTCTCGAAGGCAAGGAGGCTCTCAACGAGCATGGCGTACTCGTCCACTGTCTTGTGGAGCACCGTGCTGAGCCGCCAATGGTTGACGAGCGTGTCGTCCCTGTAGACGCCGAAGACGACGTTCGTGTTCCCGATATCTATGACGAGAAGCGTTCTATAAGTTGACATCGCCCGCTATCACCCTGGTCATCATGCCGTTTTCCTCCCTCAGAAGCATTGCACCATCCCTCCCGATGCCCTCGGAGACGCCCCGATACACCCTGTCCATCTGTACGATCTCCATGGGGACACCCCGCACGTTTGCCCGTTCTTCCCACAGGCGGCAGATCTCGTCGACCCCCCGCCCCTTCACCACCTCGAAGTACTTCTCCAGATTGTTCAATAGCATGCCACAAACGCGAGCCCTTTCAAAGCAATTTCCGGTCTCCAGAAAAAAGGATGTCGCCTTGCCCCTGATCTCCTCATCCATATCGTCCTCGCCCATGTTGACGTTGAGACCTATGCCGACTACCACGAAGCGCACCGTATCCGGCTCCACAGAAAGCTCGATGAGGGTCCCGCAGACCTTCCTGCCGTTCACCAGCACGTCGTTCGGCCACTTGAGGGTGGGCGCCAGACCCATCGATCTCAGGGTGTCGAACGCGGCGAGGCAGGAGAGAAAGGCGAGGGGAGAGACTTCCGAGGGGTGGAGAGCCGGTCTCAAGACAGAGGACGCGTAAATATTCTTGCCGTGAGGGGAGCGCCACACCCTGCGGAGCCTGCCCCTCCCGGCATCTTGCGTCTCGGCGATCACACATGTGCCCTCACGGCACCCCGCAAGCGCCAGGTCGAAGGCAACGCCGTTGGTCGAGTCCACCGAATCTTTGTAGACAATCTCTCTCCCCACGAACCGTGTCTCCAAATACCGCTCGACCTCCCACGGGTAGAGCCGGTCGGGCGCGCCCCCGAGCCGGTATCCCTTCCCTTTCAGTTTTTCGACCACGTAGCCCATTCGGCCGAGCTGTTGCACGCATTTCCAGACGGCGGTCCTGCTGATGGACAACCGTGAGGCCATGAGATCCCCCGAGACGTAGCCGGATCCTTCCCGCAAGAACGCGAGGACCTCCCCTGCCCTATTCATTCTCCACCCTGTCATAATGGGAAAAATACATGCTGAATGAGGCCCTCCCCTGGGAGAGGGACCTGATGTCGGTCGAGTAACCGAACATCTTGGTGAGAGGCGCGTTGGCCTGGATCACGGTGATCCGCTCCTTCGCGGAAATGCTCACGATTTGGCACTTTCTCGCATGGAGATCGGCGATGATCTCCCCCATAAACTCATTGGGCACGGTCACCGTTAAAGACATGATGGGAACGAGCAGGATGGGATGCGCTTCCTGGCAGGCCCTCCTGAACCCTTCATAGGCGGCCATTTTCAGCGTGAGCCGCGCAAAGTCCGGGTTGCTGAAGCTTCCTTTCAGAATAGCGACACGGATGTCGGTCAGGGGAAAGCCTTTGAGGGGGCCGATCTGGACCGCCTCACGGACGCCCTCCTCTATTGCGGAAACATACGCGAATCCGGGATCGTCTTCCGCGATCCCGCTGACCACGGCGATCCCCTCGCCCCTTTTCAGCGGGATGAGCGTCAGTGCGACAGAACCTTTGCACATCACGTTGTTGATCGCCTTCTCGAATACGTGCTCCACGCCCGCCTGATGTTCGATGGTCTCCCGGTACACAACCTGCGGCTTGCCCACGAGCAGGTCTATGCCGAACTCTTCCTTCATCCTCCTCACCACGACGTCCAGATGGAGCTCTCCCATACCAGAGACAATGGTCTGATATGCGTCTTCGTCCGTTTGCACCAGAAAAGTCGGGTCTTCCTCCGCGATCCTGTTGAGCACTTGGAGCAGCTTCTCCTGGTCCACGTTGCGCCTCGGCTCGACGGCAATCGAAATGACCGGCAGGTATTTGCCGATCGGCTCAAGCACAATCGGCCGCGTTCTCACGAGCGTGTGTCCCGTCGATGTCTCCTTAAGTCCCACCACACCGACAATAGAGCCCGCCAGGGCCTCCTCAACTCGTTCCTTGTGGTTCGCATGGATCTTGTAGATCCTGGACACTTTCTCTTTCTTGCCGAGGTTGACGTTGTACACATCTTCCCCCACTGCGAGCCGACCTGAGTAAACGCGGATATAAACGAGCTTCCGTCCCTCTTCCATGAGCACCTTGAAGGCAAGGGCGCACATGTCCTCGTCCACGCGCGGCATCCGCTGCTCCGTCTCCCCGGTCACCGGGTTAACGCCCTCTACCGGCGGCACTTCCAGGGGCGAAGGGAGATAGCCGACGATTGCATCGAGAAGGGTCTGGATGCCCTTGTTCCGAAGGGCGGAGCCGCACACAACGGGCACGCAGTCGAGGGCGACGGTCCCCTTCCTGATGGTCTCGTGTACAAAGGCCTCGTCAATATCGTGACCCTCCAGATAGCGCTCCATGAACCGGTCATCGAGTAACGAGAGCTTTTCGAGGAGCTTTTCACGGAACTCCGCGGCAACTTCCGCCGCTTCTCGCGGGATCGGCTCGTAGTGGTAGCTTGCTCCGAGGTCCTCCTCGTTCCACACGACGGCCTTCATCGTGATCAAGTCGACAACGCCGTAAAAGCCGTCTTCCTTCCCGAGCGGTATCTGGAGCGGTATGGGGTTGGTCCCCAGTTTTTCCACCATCATATCGAGGACCTGGAAAAAATCGGCCCCAAGCCTGTCCAGCTTGTTGATAAACGCGATCCTCGGCACGCGGTACTTGTCCGCCTGATGCCACACGGTCTCCGATTGAGGCTCGACCCCTTCGACCCCTGAGAAGACCTCGACCATACCGTCGAGCACCCTGAGAGACCTTTCCACCTCGATGGTAAAATCGACGTGTCCCGGCGTATCGATGATCTGTATTTCGCAGTCATTCCAATAGCATGTCGTTACCGCCGAAGTGATGGTGATGCCACGCTCCTGCTCCTGCGGCAGGTAGTCCATGGTGGCGGTACCTTCATGCACCTCTCCCATTTTGTAAGTCTTACCGGTGTAGTAGAGGATGCGCTCCGTGACGGTGGTCTTGCCCGCGTCTATGTGGGCCGCTATACCGATGTTCCGTATCCTCGACAGGCGTAGTGTTTCCCGCTTCATCGCTAAAGAATATGACCAATTACGGCCGAAAAGTCAACCTGTATGAAGAGTGCCTGGAAAGCCCTTTGGATGCAACCGTTGACAAAGTCCCGCGTTGGAAATATACTAATAAAGCTATTTTTCGTTCCCAAGGGGGCCCTGAAGAAGATGAACAAAACCGGACAGAAATACGAAGGCAGCAATGACTATATTGCATCGAAACCTTTGATGGAGATTGTCAACGTATCGATCTTACTCGGCAAGCCGCTCGTGATAAAGGGCGAGCCGGGCACGGGCAAGACCCTTCTCGCCCACAGCATCGCCCATGCGCTCGGCAAGAAGCTGCTTACCTGGAACATCAAATCGACCACTAAGGCGAAGGACGGTCTTTACGTATACGACACGGTGCAGCGCCTCAATGACGCGCGCTTCAAAGACAGAGATATTTCCGACATCAGGCAGTACATTAAGCACGGGAGGCTGGGGCAGGCCTTTATCGCCAACGAGCAGGTGGTGCTCCTCATCGATGAGATCGACAAGGCGGACGTAGAATTTCCCAACGACCTCCTCAACGAGCTTGACGAGATGTCTTTCCATATTAACGAGCTTGACGAAGAGGTGCGGGCGTTGCACAGGCCCATCGTGATCATCACAAGCAATTCCGAAAAGGAGCTGCCCGACGCCTTCCTGCGCCGGTGCGTCTTCTACTATATCGAGTTCCCCGATGAGGACATGATGGAGAGGATCGTCAAAGTCCATTTTCCCGACATCCACGACAAGCTCATGCGGGAGGCCCTCAAGAAGTTTTATTGGATACGCCAGGTTGACGGCCTCCGCAAGAAACCTTCCACGAGCGAGCTGCTCGACTGGATAAAGGCCTGTGCCATGGGCGGCCTCGACCTCGAAAAGTTTACCGCCGAAGTACCCTTCCTCGGCGCCCTCATCAAGAGCGAACAGGATACGGACAGGGTCGCGAGAATGGCCCAGTCCCATAGCAGTTTCGGCATCAGGAGAAGGTGACGGCGCGTGTTCATCGACTTCTTCTACCTGCTGAGGAAAAAGGGTGTGCCGGTCTCGGTGACCGAATGGATATCCTTTACCGAAGCGCTTTACGGCGGCTTCATGGAATCGAGCCTCAACCACCTCTACTATCTGGGCAGGGCCTTCCTCGTGAAAAGCGAGGCCTATTATGACATGTTCGACCTCGCCTTTCAGGAGTACTTCGGCGGTATCTCCTCGGAATCCCTCGAAATCGATAAGGTGCTCGAATGGCTCGAGAACCCGGTCAACAAGCTGCCGAAGCTCGACCCCGAAGAGTTGGAAGAGCTGAAGAAGAGACTGGAGGAGATGAAGCAGAAGTATGACCTGGAAGAGATGATGCGGATGTTCAGGGAACGCCTGAAGGAGCAGACGGAGCGTCATGACGGCGGCGCCAAATGGATAGGCACGGGCGGCAGGTCTCCTTTCGGCGCCTACGGGTATTACCCCGGAGGCATCAGGGTCGGAGGTGAAGGCTGGATGAATTCGGCCGTCAAGGTGGCGGAGGAGAGGAGGTTCAAGAATTACCGGAACGACATCATCCTCGATGTCAGGCAGACCAAGGTTGCCCTCAAGAAGCTCAGGCAATTGAAAAGGGAAGGTCTCGTTGAGGAGCTTGACGTAGAGGAGACCGTTGACAAGACGGCAAAAGAGGGGGGAGAGATAGAGCTGGTTTTTGCGCGCTCAAGGGAGAACAGCATCCGGCTCCTCCTGGCCATGGATACGGGCGGCTCCATGGCGCCTTATGCCGACCTGTGCGACAGACTCTTCTCGGCGGCGACGCAGGTGGAGCATTTCAAAGACTTTCAGCACTACTTTTTCCACAACTGCATCTATGAGCATGTGTACCAGGATATGTGGAACTCCAAGGCAACACCGACGGAGAAGCTCTTTTCCAATTTCCATTCCGGCTATAAGATGGTTTTCGTCGGCGACGCGAGAATGGCCTACTCGGAGCTGTTCGACAAGTACGGGTGCATCGACTATTACTACTCCAACGACAAGCCGGGTATTGAGTGGCTCCAGCGGATAAAGGAGCATTTCCCCTTCTCCGTCTGGCTCAACCCCACGCCGAAACAATATTGGCGCCACCCCACCGTTGAAGCGATCGGCAGGTTGTTCCCCATGTACGAGCTTACCCTCGATGGATTGAAGGACGCCATCAAGGCACTCACCACAAAGGTGAAGCGGCCCACAGCGGCCTAGCCTGAAGAGAAGTCGAAAGTCAAAATGGGCTCGACAATGATCGGTCCGATCCGACCGATCCGACTGATCCGACCGATCCGACCGGTCCTTTCAACTTTCCCTAGTTACTTTGCCTCTCATATGAATTATACTCTTTCTGCTTTGTTTCACGGGATCCTATATTATCTCTACGAGAAGCGCCTTTCCCGCAAGGTCAGAAGACGCTCCATCCCTACGCACCTGGGGTTGATCCTCGACGGCAACCGCCGGTACGCCAGGGAGATGGGGCTTGACGATGTGGCGGATGGGCATCGAGAGGGCGCGCGCCGGTTGGATGAGGTGCTACAATGGTGCGCGGATCTCGGCATCAGGATCGTGACGATTTGGGTCTTATCGCCCGAGAATACCCGTCGGGAAAAGGACGAGGTGAACGCGCTTTTCGACATCATCAGGGACAAGATGGAGGATTTGTCCCACAACCAGGTAATAGTGAGGAACAAGTACAAGATAAAGGCCTTCGGCAAGCTGGACATCGTACCTCCCGAGCTGCAGGAGGCCATACAGAGGTGCGAGGCATCGACAGCCGGCTTCGACAGGCACATGCTCAACATCGCCATTGGATACGGAGGCAGGGAGGAGATAGTTGAGGCGGCAAAGAAGGCCCTCATGCAAAAGAAGGCGTCTTCAGTGCAGGAGTTGGTGCAGGGCCTCACGGTCGAGGATATTGCCAACCACCTCTACACCTGCGGTATCCCGGACCCGGACCTTATCATCAGGACAAGCGGCGAGATACGGCTCTCCGGTTTTCTGCTCTGGCAGAGCGCCTACAGCGAGTTCTATTTCTGCGACGCCCTCTGGCCTCTCTTCCGGAAGATCGACTTCCTCAGGGCCATACGCAGCTACCAGCACAGAGACAGGAGGTTCGGAAAATGATCCCTTCAAAGGAAGACGCGGCGCACGGCGCAGCGGCGCCTGAGACGACCGGGACATGAACGAAAGTCCGCGGCTGATCGCCCGGCTCCGGTCTTCCGCACCAAGGCTGCTCTTAATTCTTTCCGCCGCCGCTCTCATCTGCTTCATATTTTACATCTACCATGCAGGGGCCTGGAGATTCACCCTTCATTACTACAAGTATTTCTTCGAAGGGAGAAAGTTAAAGGAGTTTCTCGCCTCCTTCGGCCCTTACGCGGCCCCGGCTTTCGTTTTCCTGCAGGTAGTCCAGGTGGTGGTTGCCCCCGTTCCCGGAGAGGTGACTGGTTTTGTCGGCGGCCTCCTCTTCGGCAAGCTGTACGGCACGTTGTTGTCAACCCTCGGCCTGACCGTCGGTGCGCTCGTCGCTTTCTGGATCGCCCGTTACTTCGGGTCCGGCTTGGTCCGCAGGATCGTAAAGAAAGAATACTTCGACAGGTTCGACGCTTTCATGGCGACTCACAAGGCCCTCAATATCGCCTTTGTGTTTTTTCTCATACCGGGCTTTCCAAAGGATTCCCTCTGCTATATCCTCGGCCTCACGCGCATGCGGTACCTCGATTTTGTGTTGATGAACGTGTGCGGCCGTCTGCCCGGCACAATTATTCTCTGCATGCAGGGCGATGCGATACGGCATGGGCGGTTCGTCTCCTTCTGGGTGCTCCTCGCCGGCAGCCTCACTCTTACCGTGAGCCTCTATTTCGGGAGGGACTTCGTCGTCGCGTTCTTTGCCTCGTGCTGGCGCGTCCTAGAGAGAAAGAAGGGCGATAAGGACAGCGAGACCTATCCGGTAGTAGGCAAAAACATCAAGTGAGTGCTTTCTGAGATACCCGATGAGGAACTTGAGACTCACGGTCCCGAAAACGAACGCAGAAAGTGCCCCCACGAGATAGAGGGAGCCTTCCGAACCACCGAAAGAGACATGCCGGCCCTCGTAGAGAGAGACACCCAGCACGATAGGAATAGAGAGGAGAAACGAGAAGTCGACCGCGTCACTCCGCTTCATTCCCAGCAGCATCGCAGCAGTGATGGTAATGCCGCTCCTCGATATGCCGGGCACGAGGGCTATCGCCTGGGCGACACCAATCGCGAGGGCAAACCCGAAGGATATGTCTCCTTCCTTGCGGCTCCTGTGCATCCTCTCCGCGAGCAGCATGAGGAGCGATACGGCGATAAGCGTAAAGACCACAATGTAGGGCGCTCGAAGCCTGGTTTCGATGATATCCTTAAATAGAACTCCGGCAACGGCCGCAGGTATCGTGCCGACGGCGATCTTCAGGAGCAGGCACCGCCCGAAGGCGCCTTCCTTTGCCCTTCGGAAATCGTCACGGCAGACAGCCGCGAGCCTCCCCGCATAGACGACAAGCAGGCTGATAAGGGTCCCGAAGTGAAGCACCACGTCGTAGGTGAGTTTGTGGATATTCCCCTCATTCATATTAAAGAGCCAGGGAATAACCACGAGGTGGGCACTGCTGCTTATGGGCAGAAATTCCGTTATACCCTGCACGGCGCCCATTACAACGCTTTGAACGATTGTCATCTGGTAGCTCCTGGGGGATGGAAGTTGAAGCCTACCTCAAGGTAGTCTGTAGTGAGCGAGGGAGGAAAGGGCGGCAGCGTGTCTATCGACCGGAGCGCCCGTGCAATCGACTCGTCATAGGCCCTGTTTCCCGACCTCTGTTCTATCGTCCAGTCGGCGATCCTCCCGTCTTTCCTTATCTTGATCGACACAATGGTAAGAAGGCCCTTGCTGACGGAAAGACTGGGAGAATGCCAGCTCTCCTGTATCTTCTCCCACACGTCCGCATAGTACTTTTGCAAGATCGGATCCATAGTGCCCGAGCCGCCCGCAGAGGAGCCGGGAAGGCCCGGCCCTTTTACCGGGGTCGCGTCTTTCGCTCCCGACACATCCATGTACCGGGCACGCGACTTCATCTCTCTGATCCTCTGATCGAGGCTCCTGACCTCATCCTTTGTCGGCTCCACAGGCATCTCCCTCTTCTTCGACGCCAGTGACCTTTCTTTGGTGCGGGTCACAACCCGTTCCTTTTCGACGGGCTTCTTCGGTTCTGCCTTTTTTTGCGCCGCGGGGGGTGAGGGCTTAGCCGCCTCGCCGGGGAGCGCCTTCGGGGCGCCGCCGCCGGCCCCCTCAGCGACGAGGTTTACGGAGTAATAGGAAAGGTCGGCCTTTCTGCTTATCTTGCTCGCGGGAATACTGAAGGCCCCAATGATGAACACGTGGAGTAGCACCGACGCAACGAGCATCTTGTACCAGGTTTCTTCTCTCATCTCTCATCTGGGGGCCTGGTGACTATATTGACCTTCTCCACACCGGCCTCTCGTATGATGCCCATGCAGCTCACCACAAAACCATAGGGGACCGCGCTGTCGGCCTTGAGGAAGATCTCCTTGTTGGCCTTGCTTGCAAAGAGGAGCTCTATCGCTGCCTTCAGGTCCCGTATATCGACCCTCTTGGTATTGAGTATGACGGCCTTGTCCTTTGTGACGGTGACGGTTTGGATCTCCTCCTTTGACGGCAGAGGCTTCGTCGTCACCTTCGGCAGATCGATGGGCAGTCCTTGCTGCATCATCGGAGCAGTGATCATAAATATGATCAACAGCACGAGCATGACATCGACCAGGGGGATGATGTTGATCTCGGAGAGTACGCCTCTTGACTGTTTTGGGGCGTTCATCGGGTAATGAGATTGACTATGCAGGCGGAAGCGTTCTCCATCTTGACGGAGATGCCTTTCAGCCTGTTGACAAGATAGTTGTACCCGAGCACGGCCGGGATAGCCGTCGCAAGGCCGAGAGCGGTCGTGATAAGGGCTTCACTGATGCCCGGCGCCACGACGGCAAGGCTTGTCGTGCCCCTCATGCCTATCTCCCGGAAGGAATCCATAATCCCCCACACCGTTCCGAATAGCCCTATGAAAGGTGCGGTGTTTGCAGTAGTCGCAAGAAAAGAAAGGCGGTGCTCGAGCCTCTCCGTCTCTTCCGCCACAGAGACCTTTAACACGCTTTCCACCGCCGGCACAAGCCCGGCGCCTCCGCTCCCACCCTCCTTCTGCCTCCCTGCAATCTCCTTATACGACGCAATAACAAGCTTATAAAAAGGGCTGTCCGGGTTATCGGCGTACATCGTGGTAAGTCGCTTGAATGATTCGGTATCCCTTGCGATCTTGAGGAACTTCATCCCCTCGTGCTCCGCCGCGCTCAACTGCCGCCACTTGTAAAAAATGATCGTCCAGGAGACCACCGAGAAGAAAAGAAGGAGGATGACAACCCCCCTTGCCACGGGTCCCGCCGATAAGATGAGACCGATCAATCCGCCTGAGTATACGTTAAGGTCTGCAATTTCCATAGTGATTCATGATATCGTACTGGCAGGGATTTGTAAAGAGTGAAAAAGCAAAGAAAAACCCCCTGGGGGGGTCCCAGGGGGAAAGGGGAGTAATTATGAGAAGTTGCGAAATTAGCGGAATAAATATGTGTGCGTCGCTGCATTGTGAATATTGTCACATATAGGCTTCAACAAACTCTTGCAATTACATAGGCACATCAAATCGTTCACGGGCGCTGAAATTCGTCTTTTCCTGCCGTACACGGGCTGTTGTGAATTATGTAACATACCTATTGTATACAATAATACATATTGCCATCCATGTCAATAGCAATTGTTGTGCTGGAAAAACTTTTTTTCTTAGTGCCTTCTGTTGTAGCCGAATCTCTCTTCAAAGATGGGGGCAATGAGATTGTCCACCGGCGCATAGTCATCGGTGAGGACGATAGACTGCCGGTTCGCCCTCAGCTCCCGCATAAGGTCGTCGGAGACCAGGATCGACCTGCCGCGGCCCTGGAGCTTTTCCTTCAGCCACGCATCGAATCTCGACATATCGCGGTTGCCCTTCACCGCCACAACGATGAAGGTGGCGATGCGGTTCTTGAAATCGGGTCTGATGGAAAACAAATAGACGTTCTTTTCGCCAAACACCTCATCCAGTGTGCGTATGTACGAGGGGAGAAAGGCGCCTTTTTGAAAATTGTCGATGATATTCGACATGAGGATGCCGTTGTCGTTCAGGGTCCCGTTGAGCTGCCGGACAAACTCCTTGGTAGTGAGGTGATAGGGAATGGAAAGGTCGTTGAAGGCATCGGTCAGGATAATATCGTACTTCTCCTTGCAGTTCATGACAAACCATCGCCCGTCGGTGTTGAACGTCCTTATCCTCGTCTCCCGGGGAAGCCCCAGACGGTCATACACCACGTGCGTAATTTCCGGGTCTATCTCGACCACATCGATATGGGCCTTTGGATAGGACAATTCCATGTAGCGGGGGAAGGTGTAGCCCCCTCCCCCTATGGAGAGGCTCTTGAAGGCGCTTTGCGGCCCGTACATCCATTTCAGGACCTCGCCGTAAATCCTCTCGTAGTCGTACTCGATATGAAGGGGGTTGTCGAGGCTCACGTATGAATGGATAAGATGGTCGAGCACCAGCGCCTCAAGGGGAGTCCGCCCGTCGGAGCTTCTTGTCCCTGTCAGCTTGATCGTATAGTAGTCGCTCTCCTTGTAATAATGGGTACGGCCATTCAGGGGCATCCGGTAGGCCGAGATATAGAGCGGCACGAGGGAGAGCACACAGACGGCCACGAAGGTGCTCGCCGCTATTTTCCTCTTGAAGAGACCGCCTGCCAGGAGGGCGGTGATGATCAGTATGACGCCCATCGTGAAAATGATGTTCCTCGTGCCCATCCAGGAAATCAGCAGAAACCCCGTGGCAAAGGTACCGATAATGGCCCCGAAAGTCGAGAAGGCGTAGATCTTCCCTATGACGTTGCCCGCCTTGTTCAGGCTCTGGAGCGTCAGCCTGACGACGACCGGCGAGATGGTGCCCAGTATACAGCCGGGGATGAAGAAGATGATCGCGGTCACGGTGAATATCCGCCACATCAGGGAGAAAGGAAACTGGAAGGCGGCAACCAGGTTCGTCAGGGGGATGATCGCGAGGGCCGCAACGCCGGACAGAAAAAGCAGGATGCCCAGGGTCCTCCGCTGGGGGTAGCGGTCGATCAGCCTCCCTCCGATATATGCGCCTATGCTGACACCTGCCAGTATGACGCCGATGATACTCGTCCACGTGTAAAGAGAGACGCCGACAAAGGGGGCCAGGATGCGCCCCGCCACCATTTCGATGACGAGGGAGCAGAAGCTGGCGATAAATGTGATGATATAGGCTTCGGGAAGGATCATGGTCTGCTGCCTCCGCAGGGAATTTAGTCGGTAGTGCGCACGTTATTTGTAGTAGATTTGCGCCTCCCTGTCAACTTCTCTTTGCCTTTCTTCTCCCTTTTTTCCCCTTTCTTCTCTTGTCGGTCGGAGCGTAAAACTTGACTGGTCAACGTATTAAATGGTCCACGTGTTGCGGTGATATCTTCACTAATCCGCTATGCCGATGACGACCGCAAGCATGTGGTTAAGAGTGATCAAAGCGCCTTCGTCGAGGCGCCCGATGACCGCACCGCATTTCTCGCGCGGTATGGCGACGATCTTATCAATCATAATTTGCGAGGGCAGTTTCAGTCCGTTCGTTTCGCTTGGCTCGATAGACAGCCGAAACAGCGGCGCATCCGCAAGCGTGCTGGTAAAGAGGCTCACGAGCACGCTATCCATCGATTTCAGCCGGTCAGATTGAATGACGACGGCAGGGCGCGGCTTCCCATAAGCTCCGGGCGCAGAAACCGTGACAATATCACCCCTCTTCATGGTTCAGGCCACGTGAAGGCGGCTTCAATGAAAGCAAGCGCTTCCTTTTCCTCTTGGCGACCGTGCAGCATCTTCGCCTGCCGTTCTGCTTCTTCTGCAAACTCCGGTCGATGCGTGTCAGGAACCCAGACCCGCAAAAGCTTCATGCCCTTGCTGCGCTGCGTCCGGCGGTAACGTTGAAACTTGCTTAATCCGTCCTCTGTTGTGCGCTTTGCGCGCGGCATACTTTCCCCCATTCAGTTGCGCACTACTATACCACAAATAGTTGCGCACTACCAGAAAAATCGTCAAATCTGCCTTATAATCGTCTCGCATGGGCATTCTAGGTTATGGACGCTCGTATTATTTTGTCCAGTTATGCGTTGACCGCAGGGTAGACATTGCACTCATGTCTGATTCGCTGGCCAAGCGCGCGAGCGGATGCTTGTGACCACCCGCGCGAAAAATGGGAAACCGTGATGATGCGCCCAATAACGCACTTGCCCTGAATGTGTCTTGCAGCTTCTTTACCGTGACACACGATGAGGCGAGGTTTATCTTTTTCAGCAGATAATCAAAGGGCGTTGTTGTGCGTTGTTCCGGTGCCAAATCAACTTGTTGCTTTGTTGGTGCTGCATAGATGTTTGTCTCCAAGCACCGGACGGGTTTGCATCTTCGAGAATCCACTCGATAACACATCGAGTGTTGCTTATGGCTTTGCGTCGTGTTTTGCCCGCCTTTAGTGGACGACGCTGCCTATCTTTTATGTAGGCCTCGAACCAAGCCGCTTTGTCGAAACCATGACCTGAGCGCCAAAACTGCCAAAAGTCTGCGGACATCGTTGGGCGACTTCAAACCGATGATAAAGCGGCTCCCCCCACTCAAGAAGAAGCGATCGCAGACGATGTGAACAGAGCCGTCGAAGAACAACCCCTGCCTCCCTCAGATGAGATATGGAAGTAATCCTCGATACGAGTATTCTCATTTCCCTTGAGAAGTCAGATTCGAGCATCGATGAGTTCACTGCCGGACGTCAGCCGAGCCTTTCGGCATCAGCTGGTGAGCGTTTCAGAATTGCTCCACGGTGTTCATCGCGCCGATTCGGAGACAGGGAGAGTAAACGGGAATCCTACGTGGAGAGGATCATAGAGCTCTTTCCCGTTTACCCCTTTGACCTCGCCGCGGGAAGGCTCTATGCGAGAATCTGGGCGAATCTGGCGCGCAAACATTTCTCCGTGGGCGCCCATGATCTCATAATAGCGGCCACCGCCATTTCCTTCGGTTTTTCAGTTGTCACGTTCAATCAAGGGACTTCGAAGAAATAGAAGGCCTCACTGCGAGGATCGTTGAGCGGAGCCGTACATGGGCGGGTGCGACCCAGTAAAGTAATATTGAACTGGGTACCCCGCCTGTAGCTCCATATTGCCTTACTGGGTCGCAAACGGCGTAGGCTCACGACCGCAGCAGGGCGCCAAAGGTCGCGATTCCGATCATGCCGTTGGCCGACCGACCTCCGACCCCGACCATAAAGAAGAGAACGGCGCTACCGGTACAGCACGCAGCGGACGCGGTGGCCCTGCGCCACCTCTATCATCTCGACCTGCCCTTCCCTGCACCCCGGCGCCGTATGGGGACACCTGGACGCGAACCTGCAGCCCGGCGGCGGGTTCACAGGCGAGGCCGGCTCGCCCCCAAGCGGCGCGAACCCCCGCCTCTTGGCGGGGTCGAGGGAAGGGATAGAAGAAAAGAGGGCCTGTGTGTAAGGATGCAGGGGGCGGCTGAAAAGCTCTTCCGTGGCGGCCTCTTCCATCAGCGTGCCGATATACATGACCGCGATCCTGCCGGCGATATGGCGCACCACGGACAAGTCGTGGGCAACAAAAAGGTAGGAGAGGGCAAACCTCGCCTGGAGGTCTTCGAGGAGGTTAATGATCTGCGCCTGTATGGAGACGTCGAGGGCGGAGACGGGCTCGTCGCACACAAGGAAGGAGGGGTTTACCGCCAGCGCCCTGGCAATCCCTATCCTCTGCCTCTGCCCGCCCGAGAACTCATGGGGATACCGGGAGGCGGCCTCAACCGGGAGTCCCACCACGTCGAGCAACTCTGACACCCTCTCCGTCACTCTGCCCTCCCCCATGATGAGAAGACCCTCGCCCACGATATCGGAGACGGTCATGCGGGGGTTGAGCGACCCGAAAGGGTCCTGGAACACCATCTGTATCTTCTTCCTGTAGCCTGCAAGCTCTTTCGGCCGCAGGGCCGCAATATCGTCCCCTTCGAAGAGCACCTGACCCGCTGTAGGCGCAAGCAGCCTGACCACACACTTTCCCACGGTAGTCTTTCCGCACCCCGACTCGCCCACGAGCCCCA
This sequence comes from uncultured delta proteobacterium, assembly GCA_963768735.1. Classification (GTDB taxonomy): domain Bacteria; phylum Desulfobacterota; class Syntrophorhabdia; order Syntrophorhabdales; family WCHB1-27; genus BOG-1155. The sequence goes on from CAVYJH010000005.1 coordinate 51,473, forward strand.
GGGTCTCCCCCTTCCCCACCGCAAAGCTCACCCCGTCGACCGCCTTCACATAGCCGTCTACACGGCGCAGGAGGCCGCGGACAACGGGGAAATACATCTTCAGGTCCCTGACCTCGAGCATAAGGCTACCCTTCCCCTGCCCTGACCCAGCAGGCAGCCCTGTGACCGTTGCCAACGGTGACCAGCGGCGGCTCTTCGTCGGTGCATCGGTCGATGGCCAGCGGACAGCGCGTATGAAACCTGCATCCCGGGGGAAACATGAGGGCCGACGGCACCGTGCCGGCTATGGTATAGAGCCTCTGCCCGCGAGCGCTCCTGCCCGGCAGGCTCTTGAAAAGCCCCTCCGTATAGGGGTGGCAGAAAGAGGCGAAAACGGACTCGCAGGGGCCGTATTCAACTATCTTGCCGGCGTACATAACGGCCACCTCGTCGGCCATCTCCGCGATTATCCCGAGGTCGTGCGTGATGAGGAGTACGCCGGCGCCGGTCTCTTCCTGCATGTCCTTCATGAGCTTCAGTATGCCTGCCTGGATCGTGACGTCCAGAGCCGTTGTCGGCTCGTCGGCGATCAGGAGGGCGGGCCGCAGGCACAGGGCCATGGCGATCATCACCCGCTGCTTCATGCCGCCCGAGAGCTCGTGGGGGTATTGCGACATCCTCTGCCGGGGCGCAGGTATGCCCACCTTCGACAGGTACTCGACGGCGACCTCGCCGGCCTCCTTCCTGCCCATGTCGGTGTGGATGCGCACGGCTTCCATAATCTGCGACCCGATGGTAAAGACAGGGTTAAGGCTCGTCATCGGCTCCTGGAATATCATGGACGCGAGCTTTCCCCTGATGCCGCGCATCTCTATCTCCGGCAGCGCGCGTATCTCCCTGCCCGCGAGGGTGATGCGGCCGTCGACTATCCTTCCCTGCGGCTCCGGCACGAGCCTCAATATGGAAAGGGCCGTGATCGACTTGCCGCAGCCCGACTCACCCACAAGCCCGAGGGTCCTCCCCTTTGCCACGGACAGGGAAACGCCGTCCACGGCGCGGGCCGTGCCCTCGTCAGTGAAAAAATAGGTCTTCAGGCCCTCTAGGCGCAGTACTTCTTCCATGCTAGCCTGACCTCAGTCGCGGGTCGAGGGCATCCCGCAGGGCGTCGGCAAAGAGATTAAATGCGAGCACGAGGAGGAACAAAAACACCGAGGCCCCTGCCAGGTTCCACCAGATGCCGTTCGGCAGTTCCCTGTCCGCGGTCATGATCATTCTCCCCCAGCTTCCGGTACCGGGCTCTGCCCCCAGGCCGATAAACGTGAGTACTGCCTCCGACATGACAAGCCCCGAAAAATCAAGGGTCATCTCGATGATGACCAGATGCATCACGTTCGGCAGTATGTGCCGGAAGAGCAGCCGGCCGTCGCTCGCCCCAAGGGCGCGGGCCGCCTCTATATACTCCATCTGCTTCACCTTCAGGGTCTCCCCCCTGATAAGCCTGCAAAGACCCACCCAGGAAGTGACCCCCAGGGCCACGCAGAGCTGCCAGAGCCCCCTTTCCATGATCATCAGCATGGCAATAAGGAGGAGTATGGCCGGAATGGACGAGAGCACCTGGTAGACGTACTGGATCACGTCGTCGATCCAGCCCCCGTAAAAACCTGCGAGCAGGCCGAAGAGGATGGCGAAGACCCCCGCGATCACCGACGGGACTATGCCGATGATGAAGGCCGTCCTCACCCCCTTGAGGGCGTTGTAGAGCACGTCCTCGCCGAGGTTGTTCGTCCCCAGGAGGTGGCGCGATTTAAGCGGGAACTCCTGGCGGTTCAGGATGCCCGTACGCGCCAGGGGCGGCGAATAGGATTTTTCCACATCCTTCTGAAAGAGCGCGTCCAGGGCCGTCCTCCCCCATCTTACGCCGCCGGCGTCGGTCGCGGGCACGGGCACCACGTCGAGAAGGGCGACAAGCGCGAAAAGGCATACCACGCAGAGTCCCGCTTTCGCGAGTGAATCCTTCCTTATCCTCCCTAGGGCGATCGACAGATGCGATGACGCCACGTGCGTTACCTCATTTGAACGTGATCCTGGGGTCGACCAGGGTATAGCTTATATCCGTCAGGATGCTGCCCGCTATGTAGAGCAGGGAATAGACGTAGACCAGGACCCTGATGACGGGATAGTCGTGATTGGAGATCGCGTTGAGCATCATATTGCCCATGCCCGGTATGCCGAAATACATCTCCAGCAGGAGGCTCCCCGTGATCAAGAACGGTATGGAGAGGACCGTCACCGTCAAGATGGGGATCATGGCATTCTTGAGCACGTGCTTGAAGAGGATCATCTCTTCGCTGACCCCCTTTGCCATGGCGGTCCTCACGTAGTCCGCCCGGACCTCGTTCAGCATGACGGTCCTGTAGAAACGTAGGCCCCCTCCCAGCCCGGAGGCAACGGCAATGATTACGGGCAGGAGCACGAACCGCCAGGCGCCGGGTCCGAACTCATAGCCGTAGACCGGGAAGTATTTAAAGACGATACCCAGGAAATACTGGCCGAAGATGATGTAATTCAATATCACGATGCTCATGAGGATCACACAGACGAAAAGCGCCGTCCTGTCGAGATAGGTGCCCCGGTAATAGGCGATAAAGAGGGCGAGGGGCAAAGTGATGAGAATGGAGAGCAGGAAAGCGGGGACGGTTATGGTCAGGGAGGGCACGATCTTCTCTTTGAGCAGGCTGCTCACCTTTTCGTGGAGGTAATCGGACTCGGGGAATTGAAAGAGCACGAGCTCCTTCATGTGGTTCCAGAACCTGCTGTCGAAGGGATGGACGGTATTGTCACGGCCGCGCTCAAGATTGAAGAACATGGGCTTATCCATGCCGTGGCTGCTGATCCACGTTTTCACCTGGCCGGGCGTGGGGTTCTTCCCGAGCTGTTTTCTCGCGATCGCCTCGGGAGACGCGAATACGTTGAAAAGGAGAAAGGTGAAGAGGCAGACGCCCAGCACGGTAGGGACGGCAAGGAGAAGTCTGCGCACAATATAGTAAGCCACCCTATCTCCTCCTCCTTCTGTATTTGATGACGACGGCGGGAAGCGAGAGCACGACGAGCAGTATCAGGCCGTACACGGCTATTGTGTAGTCCGGCCTGTTCTCGGCCTCCCTGTAAGCACGTCTGTCTTTGATGTCAATTCTCAGGTATTTCTTGTAATTACCCGATATGCTGTGATTTTTACCGTTTTTGTACCACGAGTGGCGCAGTACGTAGGAGGGCGTATGGACGTTGAATATCCAGGGGCACTCCTCTGCGACGATCTCCACCATCCTGTGGATCAACGCCTCCCTTTCCGGCGTGTCGTCCATCGTCTTCATCCGTTCGTACAGCCTGTCATATTCGGGGTTGGAGAATGATGCGGCATTGGGGTTGGGCGGCTTGTTGGGCCCGTACAGGAGCTGGAGGAAATTCTCCGGGTCGGGGTAATCGGCGAGCCATCCGGATGATGTCATCTGAAAAGTCCCCTTCATGGTCCTCTCCAGGTACTGTGAAAAGGTATTCACCTGAAGCCGCATCTTAATGCCGAGCCGTTCGAAGCATCGCATGTCGAAGGTGGCGGCCTCTCTGGCGCGCGTGGAGTCGGAGCCTATGTCATAGGTGAGTTCCAGCCGGCTACCCGTGCGGCTGTCAACGCCGCCGGGATACCCGGCTTGTGCGAGAAGCTGTTTCGCCCGCTCGATGTCGTGGGTCTTGTAGGGATTCCGAAAGGCCGGGTCGTAGCCGAAGATGCCGGGCGGCAGCGGCCCTTGCGCGTTTACGGCCCGGCCGTTGAGGTATATCTGGTTGTACAGGTCGCTGTCATAGGCAAGGGAGAGGGCCTGACGGAGATATTTGTTTTTGCCGAGGACAGGGTCGCGCATATTGAAACTAATATAATAAACGTCGAGATCGCTTCCGATCTCAAGGGATATGCCCTTCTTAACAAATGCGTCGGACAGGTCCAGCTTCTGCGTGATCACCCTGTCGAACTGCTCCTGTGGCACGCCCGAGGCGTCGAGGTACCCCTGCAGGAAGAGGAGCCATATGGGCTGGGCCGTGGGAATAATCGTGTACCAGACCTCGTCCACAAAGGGCAGTTGCTTGCCCGCGTCGTCGAGGAGTCCTTTCTCCCTGTCTCCGGGCGCCCCGTGGGCCGGGTAATATTCCTTCCTGTAGGTGGGGTTCCTTTCCAGAATAATCCTGTGCTGTCTCCTCCACGACTTGAGCCGGTACGCGCCCGTGCCGACGGGGTGACGGGCAAGGCCCTCCCTCCCGGCTGCATTATAGTATTCTACTGCCTCGTGCGCCACCGGCGCGGTATAGGGCATGCTCATCACATAGATGAAGGCCGGGTAAGGCTCTGTCAAGGTGATCTTCAGCGTGCGGTCGTCGGGCGCCGAGACCCCCTCGATATCGAGCGTATAGTCGGCCTTTCCCCGGGCCGCAGCCTTTTTGAAAAACGCGTCCATGCCCTTGATCTTCCCCGCCACAAGCCAGTATCCCGTCGCCTGGACCTCCGGGTCGGCAAGCCTCTTGATGGCGTAGATGACATCGGCTGCCGTCACACGCCTCCCCTTCCCTCCCGGAAAGCACGGGTCATCCTGAAAATAGACGTCGTCCCTGAGCTTAAACGTATACTCCATCCTTGCCACGCTTTTCGGGACCCCTTTCTCGGGCACCTGCTCGTAGAAGATGCGCTTCTCCGGATAGCCCACCGCGAGCGCCGGCTCCACCTTGTAGGGCCTGTCGAGGTAGGCGTTCTGGTAGAGGGCGTCATAGATCTGGTCGAGTATCTCCGCAGATGTCGTGTCGGAAACCTGCGCGGGATCAAGAGTCCTCGGGTCTTCGGCAAGGCCCGTGTAGTTGATCGACTTCCCCTTTTCCGCCGGGTAAGGGTTGTTCCCGCAGGCAGTCGGACCCGCGACAAGCACGCAGAACAAGAACATCAGGATAAAGCGTTTCAGAAGACACATGCGCGGTGGGGGTAGTCTATCAAAGGCGGGAACCAAAGTAAAGTCCTGAGAGTCCGCCGGACTTTCTGTGTCCTTGCGTGGTATAATGACTGCGGGGAGAATCCCTTCCGAGGTGAGCTATGAACAGGGATAAGGGCCCTGTGCGTTCACATCGTTCGAGCACGATAAGGCCCGAGTACTTTCGGTCTTTCATCGAAAACATCTCCGACATCATCATGGTAGTCGGCCCGAACGGCGTTGTCCACTACGTGAGCCCGTCAATCGAGCGATCGCTTGGACATACCCCCGAAGAGATGACCGAAGACAGGGAAATGCGTCATGTCCATCCGGACGACCGCGCTCTCATAGAGGATGCCGTTGCTAAAGCAATGGAAAATCCGGGGGGGGTCGGCCCCACCATCGAGCTGCGGTGTCGCCATAAAGACGGGTCATGGCGATACTTGGAGGCGACAGGAATAGCGATTCGCGACGAATCCGGCCAACCGGTCGTTGTCTGCAACATGCGCGACATTTCAGAGCCCAAAAGGGCCGAGGATCTGCTACGGGAATACGAGAAAGCAATCGAAGGCTCAAACGATATGATCGTCACTCTCGATCGTGATTATCGCTGCTGCCTTGCAAACAGCAGATTCCTCACCTACAGGGGGATGCGCAAGGAACAAGTTGTCGGAAGCTCGGTCGAAGAACTCCTGGGCAGAGATGTGTTCGAGCGGGTTGTCAAGGAAAACCTTGACAGGTGTTTCCGTGGCGAGCCTGTCCACAATGAGATGAAACATGCCCACCCCCGCTTGGGTGAGAGGGAATTGTCGGTCTCTTATATGCCTGTAAGAGGCACCGGAGGTATCGATAGGATTGCCGCGGTAATAAAGGACATCACCGATCGAAAGAAGGCGGAGAAGGCCCTCAGGGAAAATGAAGAGAGGTTCAGGTTCCTCTTTGAGAAATCGGTTGATCCCATATTGCTACTGGACGGGGACACATTCATTGAGTGCAATGAAGCCGCCGCACGGCTCATGGGCTGCTCCGGCAAGGCTCAGATGATCGGGCTTCGCCCATTTGATTTGTCGCCGGAACGTCAGCCCGACGGTCGTCTGTCGTCGGAGAAGGCGCAGGAGTTTGTCGACACCGCCCTCAAAGAGGGAGTGGTTCGTTTCGAGTGGGTGCACCACACCTTTAATGGCGAGGACCTTTGGATTGACGTGTCGCTCACAACTGTACCGATTCGCGGAAAGAGGATCATGTATACGGTATGGAGGGACATCACCGAGCGCAAGCGTGCGGAAGAGGCGCTGCAAGCCGCCCATCGGCAGCTTATGGACATCATCGAATTCCTCCCCGATGCCACCTTCGTCATTGACCTTGGAAAAAGGGTAATCGCATGGAACAAAGCCATCGAGGAGATGACGGGCGTGAAAAAGGAGGATATGCTCGGCAAGGGAGATTATGCGTATGCCGTCCCCTTCTACGGAAGCCCGTGTCCCTTGACCATCGACCTGGTCCTCGAATGGGACGCGGAGAGGGGTGGGCAGTACGACTCTGTGACGCAGGAGGGTGACGCCCTCCTTGCCGCAAACCATGTGCCCATGACCTATGAAGGCAAGGGCGCCTACCTGTCCGGAAAGGCGTCGCCCCTCTTCGATGCGGAAGGCCATGTCATCGGCGCCATCGAATCGATCAGGGACATTACCGAGCAAAAGCGGACGGAAGAGGCATTGAGAAACAGAGAGCAGGAACTGAAGGACAAGTCGGTGAACCTCGAGGAGGCCAATGCAGCCCTGAAGGTACTGCTGCGGCACAGGGAAGAAGACCGGGCAACACTGGAGAATGCCATCCTGGCAAATGTGAAGGAACTCATTTCCCCCTATATTGAGAAGTTGAGACACACACATTTGAGCGACAGCCAGACAACGTATCTGGACATCCTGGAGTCCGGCCTGAACCAGATCGCCTCACCGTTTTTGCAGAAGATGTCCGCGATATATTCCCGCTTCACGCCGAGCGAAACTCAGATTGCCAATCTTATCAGGGGCGGCAAGACGAGCAAGGAGATAGCGGAGCTGTTGCATGTCTCTACGGCAACCGTTGATACCCATAGGAACAACATCAGAAAAAAGCTTGGTCTGAGAAATAACAAAAACGTCAATAATCTTCGTACCTATCTTCTTTCGCTTACCTAAGTATGTAGATAGCATACATATTAAGTACATAAAATCTCAACAACCTTTACCCTTAACCAACAGTCATATACATCCGATGACCTCTTCATGCGCGATCTTCCACTCACAAACGACCACGGAAGTCCAGGTAAGCCGTCTGCCGGAAAGAAGGAAAAGGAGACTACCGGGGAATTCATCCGGTCGAGTGCACAACAGACTGAGAGCACTGAACGCATCCACGGAGAGAGACTTTCTTTCCATAGGGGCATATCTGCAAGACCTTTCCTCCCGGGCAGCAGTCGTCGCAAGGGCGGCAGGGTCGGTCGTGGGGCTGGTTGCGGGTGAGCAAGTCGAAAAGGATAGGGAAAGACTCACCGAAGCGGTCCGTTCGATAGATGAATACTTCCGGGAATCGCAGGTCAAATTTCAGCGCGACTCCAGCTCACTGCTGCTCATGCTCAACCTGATCGAGACCGCCTACGGACCCCTGTCCGTCTTTAGAACAATCGTGAAACATCTTCATATGCTCGGCGTTTCGACAAGGATAGAAAACGCACGTCTCAACCATGGCGGCAGTTTCGACGCGCTGGCAGAGCACGTGGAAAGGCTGTCCGTCGTGATAGCCTCAAAATCCGAGTATATTCTCCGGGGACTGGTCGCGTTGCATGAAGCCATGAAGCAGACACTTTCCAAGGTCCTTGCCGCCAGGGACGCGACTCGGGACCGGACACGGGAGATACTCGACGGTCTCGCTTCGAGCCTCTCGACGCTCTCCGAGAAGCGCGGGTCATCGTCGCAGACCGCCATCCGCTTAGTGACGACGTCGAACGAGGTATCGACCGATATGTCCGAGGTGATCTCATCTTTGCAATTCCACGATATCACGAGACAACAGATCGACCACGTGACCGATACGTTTGATGAGTTAGCACGCGAGGGTCTCAGAAGCGCCGACGCTGAGAACGACATCATCTCTCTCATCGGAGAAGTCGGGGGGCTCCAAATCGATCAGCTCGACCATGCAAGAAGCCAGATGCTTTCGGCTGTGGGAAGACTGGTGGCTGGACTTCACGGGATAGCTGCCAGGCTATCGCGGGTGCTGAAAGAAACGGAAACCCTGATCGGTGTTTCGGGAGAAGAGAATTCCTCCTTTCTCTCCGATTTGAACCATTCCGTCTCATTCGTGATCGGCTCGTTTGCACGGAGCGGAGAGACCGACAGGGAGTTGGGAGGGGCGGTCAGTTATGTCTCCCGCTTGATTGAAAACCTTTCCGCCTTTGTGAACGACATCGAGGAGATCGCTTCGGAAATCGAGCTGATCGCCATCAACGCCCAGATAAGGGCCGCGCAGACGGTGGGCAACGGCGGCGGCCTGGCCATAATCGCCGAAGCCATCAAAGCGCTTTCAGACAGCACCCGCGGTGAGACGCTGGAGATGACGCGGACGCTCACGCACGTGGGTAACGCGGCGCTCGCACTCCGGACCGCGGGCGATACCCGGGAATGCGAGGAAGAAGCCGGCGCGATAACCACGGAAATGGAATCTTTGCTCAATTCTCTCGGCCAAGCGCAGGAAAGGCTCCTTTCGTTTCTCGACGAGCTGAAGAGAGAGACGGGAGAGCTTACAGCCGGCATAGAGACCGTGGTAAAAGGAATCAGCGCCCACGAAAGGACGAATGACGTCGTGACCGCTGTTATCACGGGCCTGCAGCAGGTCGTAGCCCGGCGAAAACGCCCTTCCGGCATGGAATCGGGCAGGGCCGCCGACTATCTCGATAAGCTTACATCGCGGTATACCATGCATCAGGAACGCTCTCTGCACCAGGCGCACGTGGACAGGATCAGTGGGACGGTACCAGTGGTCAAAGAAAGAGAGTTTGCAGATAACGTTGAGTCTCTTCTAGAAAGATAGAGAGGGAGGTCCCATGACTGATTGTCAAGTTGAGACGAAGGACGACACGACGATTCTCCGTCTATCCGGCGAGCTGATGATCGACTATGCGGCCCGGTTAAGGTCGATACTTTTCGACTCTCTCCGAAGGGCAGATCGCGTCGAGATCGATATCTCGTCGGTTACCGGCATTGATATCTCCTGCTTGCAACTCTTTTGCTCTGCCCATAAGACATCGATGAGTATGAACAAGGTCCTGGGCTTTCTCGATGGGCCGTCCGCCGCTCTCAGACAGACGGTACGGCAGGCAGGGTGGCTCCGATCGATCGGATGCATGCCCGACAAGGCCGCGGAGTGCGTCTGGAGGCAGGAGGGATGCGATGAGTAAGCGCATCATGACAGTCGATGATTCGGCAAGCGTAAGGCAGATGGTCAGCTTCACCCTGAGGCAGGCGGGTTACGAGGTCGTGGAGGCGGTCGACGGAAGAGACGCCCTCTCGAAACTCGACGACAAGCCTGTCCATATGGTTATTACGGACCTGAATATGCCTAACCTTGACGGCATAGGCCTGATAAAGGGCGTGAGAAGCCACACTGCGTACAAATTTATCCCAATTATCATGCTCACCACCGAATCGCAGGAGTCGAGGAAACTAGAAGGCAAGCAGGCAGGGGCCACGGGGTGGATCGTGAAGCCCTTTAAACCCGAACAGCTCATCTCTGTCACAAAGAAGGTGCTCGGATGATCGATACGCACGGGGAAGCATTCAGGGAAGAGGCATACGAGTCGTTGTTCACGCTCGAAGAGACGCTGCTCGATCTGGAAGGGGCGCCGGAGGATGCGGAGCTGGTCGGAAAGGTATTCCGCGTGATGCATACGATCAAAGGGTCCGGCGCCATGTTCGGTTTTGACGATATAGCGGCGTTCACCCATGAAATAGAGAACGTCTACGACAAGGTACGCAACCTCGATATACCAGTGACGAAGGGCCTTATCGACCTCACCCTGAAATCCAGGGATCTTATAAAGATGATGCTTGACGGTGAAGCCCCTGAGAAGGCGGTGCTGTGCCACACTGTCGCGGCCTTCAAAGAGTTAATGCCCCCATTCTCTTCTACCGGGGCTTCACCGTCCCCCCCATAGCCCCCATAGAGATCGTAAACATACCTTCGGGCGAAAGTATTAGCTACCGTATACGCTTCAAGCCTTCGCCCGACATCTTTCTCACCGGCGCCAATCCACTGCTTCTTCTCCACGAGCTTCGTGACCTGGGCGAATGCGCGGCCACCGCCCAGATCGATCAGATCCCTCTTCTTGAGCATATCAACCCAGAATACTGCTACGTCTCTTGGGACCTTATCGTCACCACGGACAAGGGTATAAATGCGATAAAGGACGTGTTCATCTTTGTGGAGGACGTGAGTGAGTTGAGGATCGACGTGCTTGAGGAAAAGGACCGCAGGCTTGGCGAGATCCTCCTCGAGCGGGGCGACATCACCAAAGATGCCTTGCAATCGGTTTTGAAGGAGAGAAAGTATATCGGCGAGATGCTGGTCGATATGGGCATTGTGGCGCCGGAGGCGGTCGAATCGGCGCTGGTAGAGCAGCAGCATCTCCGAAAGGTAAAAGAGAAGGCGCCGGCGAAAGACGAAAACACATCGAGCCTTCGGGTCCCATCGGAAAAGCTGGATATCCTCGTAAACCTGATAGGAGAGCTGGTAACGGCCCAGGCACGGCTCACGCAGACCGCATCGATCAGGGCCGATAACGACCTCACGTCCATAGCCGAGGAGGTGGAGAGATTGACGGTAGAGCTCGAGGGACAATACCCTCAATATCCGCATGCTCCCGATCGCCACCACCTTCGGCCGGTTCAAGAGACTGATCCGGGACCTTTCCCAGGAGTTGGGGAAAGAGATAGAGATGAGCACCGAGGGCGGTGAAACGGAGCTCGATAAAACCGTTATCGACCGCCTGAACGATCCTTTGGTCCATATCATAAGAAATTCTATCGACCACGGCATCGAGCTGCCCTCCGTCAGGGAGACACAGGGCAAACCTGCAAAGGGTACTATCCGCCTCTCCGCCTCGTACTCTGGAGCATCTGTGCTGGTCACCGTGAAGGACGACGGCGCCGGCCTCGACGTGGAGGCGATACGGCAGAAGGCGATCGAAAAAGGCATGCTCTCACCGACCGCGGAGCCGACAAAGAAGGAATTGCTTCCCCTCATCTTCGCCCCCGGTTTTTCTACCGCCAAGACCGTGAGCAATGTGTCGGGTCGAGGGGTTGGCATGGACGTCGTGAGAAAGACCATCGACATGCTCAGGGGCACCATCGATGTGGAGAGCGAGCGGGGTTCGGGGACCTCGGTCACCCTGAAGCTCCCCCTCACTCTCGCCATTATTGACGGACTTCTTGTTAAAGTGTGCGACAATTTCTTTGTCCTGCCTCTCTCCACGGTAGAGGAATGTATAGAGCTGATCCATAAGAAGGATGAACCGGGAAACGGCAATTGTCTGGTCAACGTGCGGGGAGAGCTCGTCCCCTATATCCGCTTGAGGGAAACCTTCGGTATGGGGGGCGGTCTCCCCCCCGTGGAGCAGATCATCATTACCGAGGCGGGCAGGGGGAGGATAGGCTTTGTGGTAGACCGGGTGGTAGGGGAGCACCAGACAGTGATAAAGAGCCTTGGTAAGGTCTACAGGAATATAGACGGCATCTCGGGGGCAACCATCCTGGGAGACGGTACGGTGGCGCTGATACTCGATACGAACAGGCTGAGCACGGCGGCCTGAAGAGGATGGATACATAGGTGCGGCCGGACGCATCGAGGGCAGCCGGACCGTACACGGCGGTGATAGCGCACTGGCTGGAGTTGGCGTGCGCGGAGACCATCTCCATAGAGAAAAATTCCGAAACTGGGAGGCATAAGATGAACGTAAGGGATATGAAGATTGGCGCAAGACTGGGTATTGGGTTCGGAGTATTGATGGCGCTGCTTGCAGTGCTGGCCGTATTCGGCGTGAGTAGTATGAAATCGATCAGCGGCAGGCTGGACGGCATCGTGAAGGAAGGCAATGTGAAAGTAAAGCTTGCCAGAGACGGGACACAGGCTATCGGCGACATCTCGGAAGACGTCCTTGTCGATCTCTTTGTTAACGACGGCAACGCCAAAGCAAAGGCAAAGACAGGGTTGGAGACCGCCAGGGAGCAGTACAACACCGCGTTCAGCCGGCTCCAAAAGATGGAAACATCAGAGAAGGGCAAAGACTTACTGGCCAAAGCCGTGGAAAACCTCAAGGCAGGAAGGGAGGCGAATAATACTATCTTCAAGCTGGTGGGCCAGAAGAAGAGCAATGAGGCAAACGCCGTCTACCTGACCCAAGCCAGACCCGCCATGGCGAAGATACAGGAGGCTTTAGGGGAACTCGTGAAGTACCAGGAAGAGCAGACGGCAATGCGCTACGAAGAGGCAATGAGCACGTACGCATGGACGCGCAATCTCCTCATCATAATCGGGATTATAGCGTTGGCCCTCGGAGGCGCCACCGCCCTGCTCCTCACCCGCAGCATCAAAAGGCCCCTTGCCAACCTTCTTGCCGCAACGGACAGGCTGGCAGCGGGAGACGTGAGCGTGGTCCTCGATGTTCGGGGCAACGATGAAATGGGTATGCTCGCCGGCTCCTTCAGGAACATGATCGAGAGCGTCAAATCCTCCGCCCTCACCCTGGAAAAGGTGGCGACCGGCGACCTGGATGTAGACATACAGGTGAGGTCGGAAAAGGACGTCCTCGGGAAGAACCTCCTCGCCATGGTCACGACGCTCGGACACGTCATCGAGAACATGGATAAGCTCTATGAGGAGCAGAAGGCAGGGGATATCGAATACTACATCCCCGTGGAACGCTTCTCCGGCGCCTACAAGAAGGTCGCAACAGGCGTCAATGAGGCGGTAAAGCTTCACGTGGAGAACATCCTCAAGATGCTCGGCATTCTCGCCTCATACGCTGAAGGCGATTTCTCGCCCATTCTTGAAAAGCTGCCCGGCAAACAGATAATTGCAAACGAAAAGATGGACCTCCTGAGGGGAAACCTGCTCAAGGTAATCGATCACATGGGCAGGCTGCACCAGGAACAGAAGGCCGGAGACTTCGAGTATTACATACCGGTGGAAGAGTTCTCGGGCGCTTACAAGCAAATGGTGGTCGGAGTCAACGAGACGGTAAGACTCCCCATCGACTCCATCCTCAAGATTCTCGGCATCCTCACTTCATACGCTGAAGGCGATTTTTCGCCCGTCCTTGAAAAGCTACCCGGCAAACAGGTGCTTGCGAACGAAAAAATGGATCTCTTAAGGGGTAATCTCCTGCGTGTGGTGAACCAGATCAACAGTCTCACCGAAGCAGTCCGCCAAGGCACGCTGCAGACGAGAGGCGATGCCTCCGCCTTTGCCGGCGACTGGGCAAAACTGGTCTCCGGCATCAATGACCTGATCCAAGCCTTCGTCACGCCGATCGATGTCACTGCCAGCCATGTCGCATCGATTTCCAAGGGCGATATCCCGCCGAAGATCACCGACACGTACAACGGCGACTTCAACGAGATCAAGCTGAACCTGAATGTGCTGATAGATGCGATGAACGAAATCACCAAGGTCTCTCAGGAGATCGCAGGCGGAAATCTTATGATTGAGGTAAAGGAGCGCTCCGATAAGGATGGGTTGATGAGGGCCTTGAAATCCATGGTGGAAAAACTAACCGACGTGGTCAACGACGTGAAGGGCGCAGCAGACAACGTGGCATCGGGAAGCAGCCAGACAAGCACAACCTCCCAGGCCATGTCCCAGGGCGCAACAGAACAGGCAGCCTCGGCAGAGGAAGTTTCCAGTTCCATGGAAGAGATGGTTTCCAACATAAAGCAGAACGCGGACAATGCGCAGCAGACGGAAAAGATCGCTCTCAAGTCCGCCCAGGACGCGAAAGAAGGCGGTAAGGCGGTTGCCGAGACGGTAGGCGCCATGAAAGAGATTGCAAGCAAGATCTCCATCATCGAGGAAATAGCCCGCCAAACAAACCTCCTTGCCCTGAACGCGGCCATAGAAGCGGCGCGGGCCGGCGAGCACGGAAAGGGATTCGCCGTAGTGGCGACGGAGGTGCGTAAGCTCGCGGAGAGGAGTCAGGTGGCGGCAGGCGAGATCAGCAAGCTCTCGGCGAGCAGCGTGGAGGTAGCGGAAAAGGCCGGTGAGATGCTGGCGAGGATCGTACCCGATATCCAGAAGACCGCTGAGCTCGTCCAGGAGATCAGCGCGGCAAGCAACGAACAGAATACGGGTGCCGAGCAAATCAACAAGGCCATACAGCAGCTCGATCAGGTAATCCAGCAGAATGCCGCCGCCACCGAGCAGATGGCGTCTACCTCCGAAGAACTGTCCAGCCAGGCCGGGCAGCTCCAGGGAACGATCTCATTCTTTAGAATAGGGGCCCGGGAAATACGGCAGGCAGAAGCTTTCCGTTCTCCCATGGCATTCGCAGGAGTGGCTGCACAAGCGGGTCACAAACCGTCCGCGCCGGGCCATAAAGGCGGTCGGGCGGCGAAGCCGAAAGGCATCACCCTGAGCCTGGGGGACAGAAAAGACGCGCTGGATGACGAGTTCGAGAGTTTATAAGGAGGAGGAGCCATGGCCGTGACGTCAATTACGGATATCAGGCAGTACCTTACGTTTAACCTGGGTGAGGAGTCGTTTGCTCTCGACGTCTCACACGTAAGGGAGATACTGGAGTTTACGACCTTGACAAAGGTGCCTAAAACCCCTGATTACATGCGGGGTGTCATAAACCTGAGAGGCAGTGTCGTACCCGTCCTGGACATGAGACTTAAATTCGGCATGTCCATGACGGAGGAGACGGTCAATACCTGCATCATAGTGGTAGAGGTATCCTTTGAAGGAGAAAACACCATTATAGGGGCCCTTGTCGATTCCGTGCAGGAGGTATTCGAATTGGGACCCGACCAGGTACAGCCTGCTCCAAGGATAGGCACACAGCTTAAGACGGAGTTTATCAAAGGCATGGGAAAAAGGGACGACCGTTTCATCATCATACTAGAGATAGACAGGGTGTTCTCATCGGAAGAGCTTTCGATAGCTCAAGGCACGGTGGAAAGCGAGCAGGATGTGGTGAATGGGTAAGAACCGGGGGGCGAGGGAAACCCATCACCCTTGCCCCCGCGAAAGCTCCCGTTCCCTGGATAAGATAGACATATGATGCAGGATGAGACCTACCGGAGCACGATGGTCGCCATGTCGCATAAGGAGTTCCTTCGTCTGAAGGAGTTCATCTATAAGGAGTGCGGCATCAACATCCTCGACTCAAAAAAAGCGATGCTGGAGGCCCGTCTTCAGAAGAGACTGAGGAAACTCGACCTCACCTCCTTCTCGTTATACTGCGATTACCTCTTTAGCCCAAAAGGAATGGAAGAGGAACTGACGGACATGATAAACCAGGTTACCACGAACAAGACGGATTTCTTCCGGGAACCTGCCCATTTTGACTACCTCCGGCATATGGCACTGCCTGAGCTTATCCGGACCAGAAGCACCATAATCGCGTGGAGCGCCGGTTGTTCAAGCGGAGAGGAACCCTACACCCTGGCAATGGTGTTCAAGGAGTTTGTTGCCGAGCGCCGCGGAATCGATTTCCTGATTCTTGCTACCGATATCTCTACAAACGTACTCGAAAAAGCAAAACTGGCCGTGTACCACGAAGACCGGATCGGCCCGATCCCTGATGAAATGCGGAAGAAATACCTTTTGAAGAGTAAGGATGCCGCAAAAAGGGTGTATCGCGTCGTACCCGAATTGAGGGAGCGCACCAAGTTCAGACAACTCAACTTCATGGACAGCGATTTTGGATTTAGAGAACACATGGACGTCATTTTCTGTCGGAACGTGATCATCTATTTCGATAAAAGGACACAGGAAAGGCTCTTGAACAGGTTTTGCGGCTGCCTTTCGTCGGACGGATATCTCTTCATGGGCCATTCGGAAACGCTTCTCGGCATGGACGTACCCCTCGTGCAGGTTGCCCCAACCGTCTACAGGAAGCTGTCATGAAAGCGTCTCCGGTCTACCTGAGGTGCTGCTCAAACGCATGGCCGAGGCGGTCGCGCACACGAGGAGGATGTCGGGAGATACGAAGGTGATCTTTACCGGCTCGACCAGGAGGCGTGGTTATGACGAATAAGATTAGAGTTCTCATCGTCGATGACTCGGCCGTCGTCCGTCGGGCAATGACGGACATACTCTCGTCGGATCCTTCTATCGAGGTAGTAGGGGTTGCCGGGGACCCTTACCTGGCCGTGGAGAGGATGAAAGAGGTAATCCCCGACGTGATCACTCTCGATGTGGAAATGCCCCGTATGGACGGCATCACCTTTCTCCGGAAGATCATGGCCCAGCACCCGTTGCCTGTGGTGATGGTTTCCTCTTTAACGGAGGATGGGTCTGAGACCACGTTCAAAGCCCTGGAATACGGCGCGGTAGACATCATCCAGAAGCCCAAGCTCGGGGTAAAGCAGTTCCTGGAAGAATCCGGTATCATCATCTGTGATGCGGTAAAGGCAGCTTCCCGGGCGCGCATGAAGAAGCCCGCCCCGAAAACCCACCGCGTGCAGCCCAAGCTTACCGCGGATGCGGTCATACCTAAGGCCACAAACAGAGCCATGGTGCAGACCACGGATAAGATCGTCGCCCTAGGCGCCTCAACGGGCGGCACCGAGGCATTGCGGGTATTCCTGGAGACCCTTCCCCAGGACTCGCCGGGTATGGTCATCGTCCAGCATATGCCTGAGCACTTTACCCGCGCCTTCGCACGCAGACTCAACGGTATATGCAAGGTCTCAGTCAAAGAGGCGGAGAACGATGATACCGTCATGAGAGGCAGGGTGCTCATCGCTCCCGGCAACAGGCACACCCTTCTCAAGAGGAGCGGCGCCCGTTACTATGTAGAGGTCAGGGATGGCCCCCTTGTGTGCCGGCACAGACCTTCCGTCGACGTTCTCTTCCGGTCGGCGGCCAGGTATGCGGGCAGGAACTGTATCGGGGTCATCATGACCGGCATGGGCGACGACGGCGCCAGGGGGATGCTCGAGATGAAGGAGGCCGGGGCCTTCAATATTGCCCAGGACGAAAACTCCTGCGTGGTTTTCGGCATGCCGAGGGAGGCGATCAAGCTCGGGGCGGTCGACAGCGTCGTCTCCCTCCAGCATATTGCGAGGACGATCCTGAGTCATGGATAAAGGGCTTCCACAAGAGCGAACCGGCCGGCAGTGCTCCTTCGGGGCTTTATTCCGAGGACTTATACGACGCACATGATGCCAATGATGTGTACGACCCACATGATGACGATGAGGTGTACGACCCACATGATGCCGATGACGATGACTCATACGACTCACATGAAGCCGACTTGATCAGCTCGGAGTACTTCTCCAGGCTATAACCGACCACAGCCTCTTCCCCAACCTTGATGACTGGGAACCCCTTCATCTGGAAGCTGCTCATCTCTTGAGATATCCTCTGTTGCTCCTCATACGAGGCAAGGTCGTAATCGATGTAGCTGTAGTCAATGTGCTGTTCGTCAAAGTACTGTTTTGCCTTCTGGCACCACGGACAGGTGCTTAGACTGTACATGCTGACCTTTTTCATTTCAACCCCCAAGTGTTCACGTAACGTAAGGAAAATATAAGTCCTTTATTTTCATTGTCAAGGGGCCGGACAGCACCCTGCTTCCGCCGCCGCTTCGGCCCTTTTCGATGGGGAAGCCGCGGAGCGTCACGCTCCACGAACCGGTGCGCGATTCCTTCCTACGCCTCGGGTACAAGCTGCCGGTAGGCGTATCTCAGCCTGCCTGCGATAATACCGGTCAGGTTCTTCAATACGGCGATTCCCTCTCCCGGATGATCCTTTATAGCGGCTTCTACGATGTCGCGGGAGACTTTTATGACGCGTGCGTCCTTGACGCACTTGGCTGTTGCGGTATACCGGTAGGGTTCAACGAGAGCCGACCATCCGAAAACCTCACCAGCCCGATTGACCGCCAGTGCCGTTTCTGTCTCGGCGATGTCGATATGGACGTCACCTGCGGCGAGGACATAGAAATAGGACGCCTCTTCACCTCTTTTGAAGATAACCGAGCCCTTTTTGTAGCTCTGTTCTTCTGCGCCGTTCGCTATCCTTGTGATGAAGCGCTGGCTTACGCCCTTGAATAGATCCGACTCCATTATTGCCATGGCTCACCTCTCCTTTGCGCCCCTTACTGCCAAAGCGCGCCCTATTCCGACTCCTCCATAATAAAGTATAAGGTGCGGAGAAGACCCCCGCAACAAAACATTCGACTGGGACATTAAGTGTTGACCCGCAGTATCCGACAACACTATATCAGACAGGTCGGGCCGGAGAGTGAGGCACCCCGGCCGACGCGGAGCGGCCTGCAAGAGACCGGAAGAAAAATCATAAGGGGAGATTATGGGAAGAATCGGTTCGAACATCCTTCTTGAGACAGGAACTAACGAAGTGGAGATCCTGGAGCTTTTCATCGACGAGAGCGGGTACACGGGGTATTATGGGGTCAACGTCGCGAAGGTGCTGGAGATCATCACGATGCCGACCGAGGTCATGCGCCCTCCCCATCTGAGAGGCTCTTTTGTGTCGGGGATCTTTAACCATCGCGGCAAGCTTGTCGTCCTGCTGGATCTGGCCGTATGGCTGGGAAGGACTCGGGCAGAGAACATACAACCGAAGGTCCTGATCACGGAGTTCAACGGCATAGTGACTGCCTTCCTTGTATCGGGCGTGACGAGAATACACCGGGCCACATGGAGCGACATCAGGCCTCTTGACGGCTACGCAGAGGACCTGAGCAATTCCGTGACCGGGGTGATAACGTTGGGCGAGAGACTCGTCTTTCTCCTGGATCTGGAAAAGGCAATCAGCGATGTCGACCCCAGGTTGGCCATATCTCTTTCCCAGACGCATGGCGACGCCGTCGCCGGCGACTACAAACCCATACAGGTACTGCACGCGGATGATTCCCTTGTTATTCGAAGGACACTCAAGAGCCGGTTGGAGGAGAATCGCATCTTCGTGGTCGAGTCCGTGGCGAACGGCGACGAGGCCTGGTCGTACCTGGATGAGGTGAAGAAAAAGTGCGACGCCGACGGGGAACCGTTGAGCACGTATATCGATATCATCCTGACAGATATCGAAATGCCGGGGATGGACGGATACCATCTCTGCAAGCTGGTGAAGGATGACCCTGAGCTCAAAACCTTACCGGTCGTCCTCTTCTCTTCTTTAATCACGGAAAAGCTGCTCCATAAGGGGGCGGCGGTAAAGGCCGACGGGCAATTCTCAAAGCCTGACATGGCGCTGATGCAGTTCATGCAAGAAGCGGTAGAGAAAAAGAGAGCGGCCGGTCCGGTGGGCTGACGACAGGCGCATTACCTTTGAAGGCAAAGGCCCCGCGGGAATCCCGCGGGGCCTTTGCCTTTCTGTGGGTTTAAGCGGGAAGCTCGTTCTTAGTTTCCCGCCCTTATGGACATGATATCTCCATCCTGAACAATGTACTGCTTTCCCTCAAGCCGCCAGACACCCGCCTTTTTGCAGGCCGGGAAGTCGCCGCACCGGACAAAATCCGCGTAGGCCACTGTCTCCGCACGGATAAATCGCTCGGACAGGTCGGTATGAATCGTGCCTGCCGCCTCTTGGGCCGTCATGCCGGTGCGGATGGGCCAGGCCCGGCATTCATCTTCCCCGACGGTGAGAAACGAAATGAGGCCGAGCGTCTGATATGCAAGACGTATCAGCCGGCCCCTCAGTGACTCGGCGAGCCCGTATTCTTCCATAAAGGCGACACGGTCCTCAGGCGCCATCGCGATAAACTCCGCCTCCAGCCTCGCGCATGCGGCGATTACGGGTGCCGCATCCGACAAAGCCGACCTGCTGTCGGCGGTGATTACCTCCAGCCGGCCCATCATATCCTCCGAACAGTTTACCACCACCATGAGAGGCTTGCGGGAGAGGAACTGAAAGCCCCTGAGGGCCTTTCCGTCAGACTCCGGAAGGCTCAAGCCGCTGAGAGGCAATCCCTCATCGAGGTGCGCCAGACAGCGCGACAACATCGCCTTTTCCTGCTCCAGCATGGTCCCGTCCTTCTTGCCTGACTGCTTCTTGATCCGTTCAAGACGGTTTTCGATCTGCACCATGTCGTCGATAATGAATTCGGCGATGAGGCTGTGAAAATCGGCGGCAGGCGTGGCGGGCGCACCGTCATCAAAATTCTTGAGCACTACCAGAAAGGCGTCGCTCAGCCGCATCTGCTGGAGTTGTTTCGCCGATATGGCCTCGTTCTTCATGTCGCCCTCGTGTATCGAGTCCGTATCATATACCTCGATCCGTCCGTACACGGTCTTCTTGGGATGGAAGACGGCAGAAAGTCTGTCCACGCGCTCGTCCGGCACGTCAACGATGGCCACAGTCGATCGGTGAGGACCGCTGTCGGCCGCGATTCCGCTCATCGCCGTGAACAGGGTCGTCTTGCCGCATGCAGGGCTGCCGATAATCGAAAGGTGCATCTATTCCATCTCCTTGATCCGGGGGCGTCGAAACTCTATAGGATAGCTCAATCGCCCGCGAAAAACAAGGCCGGACGGCGCCTATGACCCTGGGTGCTTCTCTCTCTTCCGAAGGGTGAGGCCATATTTGGCCCGTCCTTGCCGGCGCGTACCGCTTCGCGACGCCCCCTTTGGAAAGACTTGTATTCTCGCCGGAATCGCCTTATATTATGGGCTGTTCAAGGCCAATTCATTACAGAGCAACCACCGCCCGACCATGGAAGCGCCACGGACATCAGCCAAAGGGCCCATCTTTCCGGGCCGGGCAGAAAGAATAAGGAGGAAGAGGGTGACAGATAACGGTAACATTGGGCAAGATGCCCCGGAGTCAAATATCCTTGGAGAAATAAGCCGGCCCGCCTCGATGGCGGCCCTGCCCGAGATTGTTGATTTTGTCGGGTCGATAGAGAGGCAGCAGGGTTTCAGCGACGGAAGGATAGCACAGATAGCGTCCGCTTTTCAGGCAGCCCTTGAGCACGTCGTCACCAGGGGATACAAGAACAAGAGCGGAGAAATCAAGGTCACGTGCAAGCACGACCCATGGGGAAAAATCCTCATCGCCATTACCGACACCGGCGAGCCCGTCAACATACTCCTCGCCGATGTTGTCTTTGCCGGCGAGGAGGCCCCGGGCGACGAGGAGATGAGGGCGTCGGCGCGGCTGATAAAAAAGATGATCGACGATATTGAATATAAGACGAGCGAGCTGGAAAACGTGCTCAGTTTTTTCGTCTCGGGCGAGCTGCGCGGGAAGCGCTGAAAGGCCGGGCCGAAGAGGAATGATGGACGAGGGACGCTCGTCAATCGTCCATCGTATAAAGCAGGGGGGTAGCAATGGACGGCCAGGAAAGAGGCTTTACGTCCTCCGCCTTGCAGGTGAACCTGGAACGCACGGCCGCCAGGGTCGAGATACCTGAAAGGTACCGGGACCTCATCAGGGTGGCGGAGACCCATTACGGCACACAGATGCGGACCAGGGAGCTTCTGGTCGAGTTGAACCACCCCTACGTCAACTGGAATTACGTGCTCACCCAGCTCAAAACCCTTTCCATCGGCGATTTCTACGACTTCAACGACCATCCCGACGGCTATTCAGCCCTGGTCACCATCCTCGACATCCACTTCGACGTCATACGGGCCGACGTGGCGGAAGAAACGAGAGAGAAAGCCGTCCGTTACCTTTTCGATTTTCTGAACATAGTCATTGCCAAGAGCAACTCGCACCTGACACGCAATATGCCTCTCTTCTCCCGCACGATAGACCGCTTCCTCGGCCTCCCGCCGCAGGACGACGGGATTATCAAGAAGAGCTCCACGTATGTCAAGAATATGGCCGCGTTCCTCCTCAGCATGAACGCAGATACGGCCGAGGCGCTCGGACTCCTCCTGAGGCGCGCGTTGAGGGCCGCCTACGAGTTCTGGCTCTCCCAGCCGGACCCTGCAAACTGGTTTGGCGTGGACGGGGCGATCGGCGATATGGCGGCCGCTTATCTGGAGATGATCGCCCCAATCAGTCACAAGAGCCTCAGGATGCTCTTCGACCGGGTCGCGCCCATAGCGGGTGAACGGGTTTTACCGGGTGAGGGTCCGGTAATCTCCTACCTCGATATGCCCGATTATTTCCAGATAGTGAACGCCTACCTGCTCATCGCGGACGAGCTTGAAAGGTCGGAGGTCTACGCCGGCCGGGAACACCTTGTCAAGCTCGATTTCCTCCTGAAGGTGATCAACACCACCGGACTTTCGGATATACACGGGAGCGCCCTCATCGAGATCAACCGCTGCCTCAGCATGGTTTTCAGGGAAGAGACCCCGGAAAACTTGAACGACTTCGTCCGGAAAATATTTTTTCTCCTCAAAGGGTACACGCCAAGACACACCTACCGAAACACCGTCATCGCGTGTATCACTACCATTGCACGAGAAGTCTTCAAGCAGAACAACCACCCGTTGGTCGACACCTTTGTCGGCGAGTTGATAGGGTTCGGCTTCGAGCAGCCGGCCGTGTCGGGAGCGACCGAGGAGTGGCAGATCAGGGTAAACCCCGCCCACATAGAAAACATACGCTCCTGGCTGGCCATAATCGCCATGAAGCCCCGATGGACAAAAAAGCTGCTCTCCGCCCTGATTGTCAATCTGAAGATAGGGGGCGTCTTCGTGCGCGATACGGACCTCCTGCAAAAGGACATCTCCAGCCTTCTCAACTCTGATATCGCACCCGCTTACAACCTGGTAAGACAGACTCCTCGTCATCCTGCCCATCTATTTCAATGAAATAGGCGCCGAGGGTGAGCTGAGAGAGATATCCACAAGGATCGATGAGCTCTCCTTCAGGAATGATCTCCTCGTTCATTTCGTCCGTAAACAGTCACACGTTGAGAGCAACAGCCGGCTCGTCACATTCATGGAGGACATTTTCAGATACTGGTATTCCGGCTCAAAAGCGTATATCGAGCCCCATATACCCCACGAGTTGATCGGCGCGATCACGCCGGGTGACGAGTACTTCGACGGTCTGCACCGCATATTCGAGGTGCTCCTTCAGAAAGTCGACATGAGACCGCAAGGGTTCCTGGAATGGGATAAAGTGAAGATTTCCCGTGAGATCAATGGGATCAAAGGGGTCCCCGAGAGAGACAGAGAGAGGGGGGCGCTCGGGCTGCGGCTCTACCAGCTCCTCTACAAGAAATACAACCCCCAGCATCTTGACTTGTTGAGAGATTTGGAAAAGACCTATCTCTTTGACCACCTGCAGCTCCGTTCCCTCGAAAGGTCTCTGAGGAGCAGGAATTACCTGAGAACCCTGGAAACCGTCCTGGACTTCCTCGCGGTCCTCAAGCAGAAGATCCTCTCCCCTGAAAAATCCCATTATTCGGAGAATATCTACCATAAGAGGCATATCGCCGCGGGGATTCCTTCCATGTACGGGACCTACAGGGAAGAGAAGGTCGAGGCCGTCGGCCTTTCCCTGAGACTGGAGAGCCTCGCGACCGTTCTTTTCGAGCGGCTCAGGGAGTCGCTCAACCTCAAGTTCATTACCAGGGGCACCCTCACAAAGATACACCAATGTCTCTGGCTCTACATAAAGGCGCTCGACCTCGAAGGACTGGCTACGGAAGGACTGGTGGTGAAGGTCAAGTATATCACCTCAGCCCTCAAGGTAAAACAGTTCTCCGTGGACCAGTACCTCGATATTTTCCGGTTCATCTCAAAAGGGGTCCAGGATATCATCCGGGACTACTATATCGACATGCACCGCCCGAACCTCCCCCTCGTCATCGGCCAGGTTGAACAGGGTCGCGCATGCGGCGCGACCGGGCCCGCCGTCGATGAAGAGATGGTATTCCAGCTTTCGGAGAATTTTTTGAGGTCCATCATCTCCTCCGCCTTCGGTCTGCAAGTGATGGACACCTTTATCAACGCCATAATCGGGACGTTGAGCGCCGAACTGGAGAGATTCAAGGACAACAAACAGATACTCAACATGGTCATGGCCTACGAGCCGGAGATGACCGTAACCCCCCTCTACAGGCCGGACAAGAAGATGGACAACCAAATCCTGATCGGGAACAAGGGATACTACCTCAAGCAGCTTCTGGCCCTGGGGTTCCCCATCCCTCCCGGCTTTATCATCACCACGGAGGTCTTCCGGAGTTACAGCGCCGTTGTGGGCTACAAGTACATCTTCAACGATATCAGCCAGAGGATAGCGAAAGAGATCGCGCGGCTCGAAAAGCTGACGGGCTGCAAATTCGGAGACCGGAAAAACCCGCTGCTGCTTTCGGTGAGGAGCGGCGCTACCGTCTCGCTTCCCGGCATGATGCACTCCTTTCTCAACGTAGGGATCGACGAGGCGATAGCCGAGGGTCTCGCCCAGAGGGAAGGCTTCGGCTGGGCCGCGTGGGACTCCTACAGGCGCTTCCTTCAGATCTGGGGCATGTTCCACGGCCTCGACCGGAATTTCTTCGACACCATTATCGACAGATACAAGGAGATTTACGGCATAAGGCGAAAGATAGAGTTCAACGCCGAACAGATGAGACAGATCGCGCTGTCGTACCGGCAGGCCATGAAGGAGCGCGGGCTGGGGCTGGGCGACTCGCCCCAGGAACAGCTTCGCGAGTGCATCCTCCAGGTTTTTGCGTCATGGGATTCAGAGCACGCCCGCATATACAGGCATCAGATGCACCTATCCGACGAGTGGGGCACGGCGGTCATCGTCCAGGCCATGGTCTTCGGCAACTTGAACGATCAGTCCGGCTCGGGCGTTATCTTCACCCGCAATCCCAAGGGCTCATCCTCCGAGGTCAGCCTCTCGGGCGACTTCATTTTCGGCGTGCAGGGAGACGATATTGTATCCGGCCTTGTCGAGACCTACCCGATCTCCGAAAAGCAGCGCACAATCGAGCAAAGGCAATCGGATATTTCCCTCCAGGCTAAGTTCCCCGCCATTTACGCGGAACTGGTCCGCCTCTCCGAGATTCTGATCTATGAAAAACGCTTCAATCATCAGGAGATCGAATTCACCTTCGAGAACTCGACGGCATCCGGTCTTCATGTCCTCCAGACGCGAGACATGGTCCAGACAGAGACGCGCAAGCTGAAGAAATTCAGGGACGCGAGCGCCCTGCGGGAGTCGATGATCGGGACGGGGATCGGGGTTGCAGGCGGCGCACTCTGCGGCAGAAGTGTTTACGCCGAAGAGGATATCAAGAGGTTTCGGGCGGAAGAGCCTGACACGCCCCTGATATTGATACGGCCCGATACGGTCCCCGACGACGTGGGCATACTCCTCCAGGTGGACGGCCTCCTCGCCGCAAGGGGCGGCAGCACGTCGCATGCGGCGGTAACCATTCCCCAACTGGACAAGGTAGGCGTGGTGGGCTTCAGCCGGCTCAAAGTCTACGAATCGGAAGGATATAGCAAAGTCGAGGGACACATCGTAAGGTCCGGCGATTTTATCGGCATAGACGGCTGGAGCGGCGCTGTCTATGCCGGCAGGCACGAGATAGAAGCGTGAAGGCGGCCTTTAATAGGCCCTATAGGTCTTATTGGACTTATAGACCCTATCCTTAAAAGTACTTTCTTGTTTACGTCAGTTGTTTGTGGGCATACACAACCAAATCGCCCATTCTGTTCGTATAGCTTCCGTACTCGTTGTCGTACCAGCCGAAGATCTTTGCGTGCACGACAGGCACCCTCATCCTTTTTGCGGGTACCGACTGGAGCACCGCATCAGGAAGGCCGGGGATCCGGGACAGGTCCACTTCTATAAAAGCGCTCCTCGTATGGTTGAACTGCCCCTCGATCACCACCGCCGCGTCCGTGCCGATAAGATCGGTCGACACGTTCTGCTCTTCGCTGTAGACTACGAGATGTTCGGGGTCTTTCTCTGCCCTTCCCTTGTAAATGCCGTTAATCAGCCTTGTGTTGATTACCGGCGCCCCATCGCCGCCGGTCACCGCCTGAAAGGTGACGTTCAGCACGATGAGAGATTCCGTATTGGTCGGCACGCGAATCGAATCGGCCATGAAGCCGATGCTCTTGACCTGTGGTATGACCTGGGAAAGAGCCTCCGCCGCATTGGTGGACGTGAGAATGATATTGTTCAGGATACTACGGTTCTTCCGGAGGTCCTTCTCGCCCGCCTTCGGGACGGAGTCGAGCACCGCCTGCGTATTGGTCACGGCATGCACGGTTGACATGGAGGCGGTGAGCACCCTGTTTGTCTCCTCCGTCTCAAGGAGGGGCTTCACCATGTGGGCCAGCGCGGTCGTGGTGCAAGAAGCGGCCGACACGATGCAATGCTTTTTCACATCGAGGGCCGGATGGTTTATACCGTAGATCACGACCACCGAGTCGTCGGGCGCCGAGAGGGCCTTATTCTTTATCTTGAAGGCGGAGGAATTTACAACCACCTTCGCGCCTCCCGCCAGGTGGCCCCTTATAGAACCCTTGGCGTCATCGGCGGGGAGGGTGGGGTCTTTGAATTTCCCCGTGCACTCTGCAACGATATCGACGCCATAATCGCGCCATGCTATGCCGTTGGGATTCCTCGCCTCCCGGAGTACGGTCACCGGTATTCCGTCAATCAAAAGTTTGCCCTTCTTGTCATCAACCACTTCAATAATCCGCTCCGCCTTTACTCCATAAAGGAACCTGTGAAGGAGCCCGTATGTTGCGTCCCTTTCGATCAGCTGTGCGATGGCGTGGAGGCTCGTCCCTACCTCCCGTCCCTGGTTGACAACGATTTCTTTGAAGTATTTGCGTCCGATGTGGTGCCATAATGTAAGCTTGCCTATCCGGCCGAGTCCGTTAATGCCGAGCACCGCAGGCCGACTCTCGAAAACTTCTATCTTACTCATAGCATACCCCTCTCGATCATGAATGCTCCACCTAAATGTATACACGACGGGAGGCCTGAAGTCAAGATGGTTCCAGTGTCTTTGCCACATTTCCCGGCCATTGCAGACACATTCCACGCGATCTGAGCGAACCAAATTTCCTTGTTTTGTCCGTCCTAAAAGTGGCCTTAAGCCCGCCCAACGGCCTTCCGAAAAACACCTCGGGGAACCGGTCCAGCATATTGCGGCAAAGAGAGTAATGGTATACAATAGTACTGCCGACCGGGTATGGGAAAATGGAGATCATAAAAGAACGCCTTCTCGCTGCAGCAAGGGTGCGCGTCATACGGGGAGACATCACAACAGCGCCGGTGGATGCCATCGTCAATGCGGCCAATTCCCATTTGCAGCACG
Organism: uncultured delta proteobacterium; assembly: GCA_963768735.1. GTDB lineage: Bacteria > Desulfobacterota > Syntrophorhabdia > Syntrophorhabdales > WCHB1-27 > BOG-1155. The sequence continues at coordinate 78,935 of CAVYJH010000005.1, forward strand.
GCGGCGGCGTAGCAGGCGCCATAGTGCGGAAAGGCGGCGGCATCATACAAGAAGAAAGCGACCGGATAGGCTACGTGCCTGTCGGTGAGGCTGCGGTCACCACGGCCGGCAGGCTTCCGGCAAAGTATGTGATACATACGGTAGGACCACGCTGGGGAGAAGGCGATGAAGAAATGAAGCTCCGGTCTGCCGTGAAGAACACAGTGGAGCTTGCCGAGAAGAAAGGGTTTGCAACTATTGCAATGCCTGCCATAAGCGCCGGCATCTTCGGCTTTCCTAAGGATCGCTGTGCGCGCATCATCGTGCAGGAGATCGCTGCCTTCGCTCTCCGGGCGAAGACGGTCAAAGAGATCGACCTCTATCTTATGGACCCGGAGATAATCATGCTGTTCGCACAAGAGCTATCACAGGTAAGCGAGGCCTAAGAAACACATGTGCGGCATATTTGGCATATTTAACCACCGCGAGGCATCCAACCTCGTCTATCTGGGTCTTCATGCCCTCCAGCACAGGGGACAGGAAAGCGCCGGCATAGTGAGCACCGACGGCGCGACCATGTATATGCGCAGGGAAATGGGTCTTGTCTCCGATATATTCGATGAGGAGGGGCTGCAGGAGGTCAAGGGACAAGCGGCCATAGGACACGTGCGGTATTCGACTGCGGGATCGAGCTCGCTCAAGAACGCTCAGCCCTTTGTAGTCGACTATTCGAAAGGTTCCCTGGCAATAGCCCACAACGGCAACCTGACCAACGCAAAGATCGTTCGGGAAGAGCTTCAGAATTACGGGTCCATCTTCCAGTCGACCATGGACACGGAGGTGATCGTTCACCTCATCGCCCTCTCCCATGAAAATTTGACCCTCGACAGGCTCATCAGCGCCCTGCGGAGGGTCGAAGGCTCCTATTCACTGCTGCTCTTAACCGACAAGGAGATGATCGCCGTCCGCGACCCCTATGGCTTCAGGCCTCTGGTCCTCGGAAAGTTAAAGGACGCCTACGCAGTCTCCAGTGAGACGTGCGCTTTCGACCTGATAGAGGCGGACTACCTGCGAGAGGTGGAGCCGGGAGAGGTGATTCACATCTCAAAAGAGGGCATCCGTTCTTATTCCCCCTTCAAGAAAGTGGAGCCCCGCCGCTGCATCTTTGAATATATTTACTTCGCCAGGCCCGACAGCCAGGTATACGGCCGGACCGTGTACGGCGTGAGGAAAGCCTTCGGGAGAGAGCTTGCAAGGGAAAGGGGTGTCGAAGCGGACATAGTGATCCCCATACCCGACTCAGGCATAAGCGCCGCCATCGGTTATTCTCAGGCCTCGGGCATTCCTTTTGAAATGGGTCTCATGAGGAACCATTACATCGGGAGGACGTTCATCGAGCCAAAGGAATCGATCCGCCATTTCGGAGTAAAGCTGAAGCTGAATGCCGACCACGAGACAGTAAAGGGGAAGAGGATCGTCGTGATCGATGACTCCATAGTGAGGGCAACCACCGGCAGGAAGATAATCACCATGCTCCGGCAGCAGGGGGCTAAGGAGATACATTTCAGAGTTACCTCTCCCCCCACCCGCTTTCCCTGCTTTTACGGGATCGACACACCGTCGAGATCGGAGTTGATCGCCTCCTCCCATGAGGTAGAAGAGATAAACAAGTATATGACGTCGGATACTCTCGAGTACCTTACCATAGACGGGATGAAGAGGGCTATCGGCAACGGATCGGGCTCGTTTCACTATTCCTTCTGTGATGCGTGCTTCTCCGGTGACTATCCTTCCCGGTTCCCCTGGGGTATGGAGCTGGAGCAGATGGAACTCTTTGTGAAGAGATAGCATAGGTCGTATTCGACCTATGGGACGAATTAACGGAAAGTGCCTTGGAGGTTGTATGGAAGAGGATAGACGATTGCTCAGAATACTGAAGAACCTTTCTTACGAAGAGGGAGATTTCCTTCTGGCGAGCGGGAAGAAAAGCACCTTTTACATAGACTGTAAGGAAACTACCCTCAACCCCGAAGGCATGTACCTCGTCGGCCACCTCATGTATCAGCGCGTCCTCCGGGTGCCTGGAATAGAAGCTGTCGGCGGTGTGAGCATCGGCGGGGATCCCCTGGTATGCTCCACCGTAATCGCCTCGTACGCGTTGCGAGCGCCGATCCCGGGGTTTTTCATAAGGAAGGAGCCCAAGGGCCACGGCACGAACGTCTGGATCGAGGGGGGAAAGAATCTCAAGAAAGGTATGAATGTGCTCATCCTCGAAGATGTCGTCACAACCGGCGGCTCTTCCCTGAAGGCGATAGACGTGACGGAACGGGAAGGTCTGAACGTCAAAGGCGTCATCGCCCTGCTCGACAGGCTGGAAGGCGGCAGAGAAGCAATAGAAGGAAAGGGTTATTTCTTCAACTCAATATTCACCATCGATAATTTAAGGCAACTTGCGTAAATAACCGGTGATTGCTTTTGATAGGTCCAATAGGTCGAATAGGACCTATTGGACCTATCAAAATCCTAAAAGCTCGTTTCTTTCAACTGAGACGATTGGGCGATTATTCGTCAGGCATACGCAGCGGGAACAACGTGAAGGTCTGCTGATCATACAACTGAAAGGAATAGAGCAGTTGGGCTGTCGAATAGGCGAGGGCGTGACTGATTTCGAGTTTCTCTTTCCCATCGTGCGCTGGGGAACGCCTGCGGAAGATCCGATGCGAGAGCGCCCGCCATGACCTGTGAGCGGTTTCACTGGACACCGAATATCTCCTGGCCATCTCGCCTGGCGGCCTCACCCGCTGCTCCGGCCGGTGCGTCGCAGGTCCGCACGCGACCCTACTGGGCCATGATAAGATCCACCTTAAACTGCGGACATCTCTCGAATTCGACGAGAGACGCCCTCCCTGCCAGAGGACAGCATTTTCCGCATTTCGCCCATTTTACACATGTGGCCGGGCCCTGACAAAGCTCACAGGAGGCCGCATCGAACCAGTTGCAGGCAGAGCACGGCAGCCCCTCTCTCCGCGTTTCCGCTTCGCCGCTGAAAAGCACTTCAAGGTCTTCGTACGTATATGGTACATCAGTCCCATAATCAAATACTTCTTCCATGAAGCAGCCTTCCTTGCGCCGTTTTTCTACTCCAGGCTCTTTCTCGCCCCCTTATGCTTCCTTTCCATGGCCCCTCACAGCTACCGGAACCTCTACAAGAATCATGCCTCTTATCGGCAGTCTATTATTCTTCTTAAGTTCCGTGGGAAAGGCAAGTCCTGGGTGCTCCTTCCCAAGGAAATTCTGTCTTGTTTTATAAGACATGTCTCATAATACAAGACAGACTATCTTGTCTAACAAGACAAGGGCATTGTCCTCCGATGCCCCCCGCAGGGCGCCGGGGTGGACGGCATGCGACAAATCACTTGGCATTACGTCCTGACCCATTGTACATTATGGATAGGCGTTATTGCGGCAACATGAGAGGATCTTTTGGAGAAAGCAGGCATGGAACCGAAAGGGGTGAGGGGGTGGCTGCTGCTGCTCTGCGTCACCCTTACCATTCTTGACCCGTCTGCCGTCCTCATCAACCTGTTTTATGTCGCCGACGCGGCACAACCCTACTTTGCCCGGCATCCTGGATTTTTCCGGCTTGTTTTGGTGAACGGCGTGGCGGGGATAGCGATCTCCGTCTTCAGCCTGTATGCCGGCATATCGTTGTGGAAAGGTCTCCCGGGTGCCCCCGCGGCGGCGCGCAAATACCTCAAGACGGTTTTCGCTTACTCTATCGTTGCCCCCTTTCTCCCCCGCTTGGTGGGATCAACCCTCCATTCCTCATATGAGACATTCACCCTCACTTGTCTCAACTCGCTCTTCACCATCATGTATACCGGCGTCTGGTATCTTTACCTGAACAGGTCGGTCAGGGTGAGGGCAACTTACTGCGAGGACCGGTAATTCCAGGCGACACACGGATAGACCGACGGAGCGCCCCTGCTACCACGACTTTACCGGCACTGGCAAACAGTGTCAACGGTTATCTGACAGATTACTTCGCAGACAGCAGAAATATCTTGACAGGGCACGTTGTAGTGCATTATGAAATTAACCGGTGAGAAGAAATAGAGCAAAATTCCTCAAGAGAATGGGTCTGCTCCTGTTCTTGCACTGCCTCGTCCTGTCCGGCCCTGCCTTTGCGGAAAGAATGACTTTTGAAAAAGAATATACGTATCAGGCCGGCGACGACGACAGCAAGATCTCGAGCAGGACTATCGCCCTCAGGGAAGTCAAAAGGCTCCTCCTCGAGGAACTTGGCGCGTACCTTGAGAGTAGGACGGAGGTGAAGAATTTTCAACTGACGCGAGATGAGGTAACCACCCTCACCGCCGGCATAGTAAGCACTGAGATACTCGTCGAAAAGTGGGACGGTCGCACCTACTACCTCAAGGCAAAGGTGGCTGCCGATCCCGACGACGTGGCAAGGGCCATCGACAGACTCCGGAAAGACAGTGAAAAAACAGGGGAACTGGAGGAAATGCAGAGAAACATGGGGGCTCTGCTGAAGGAAAATGAAAAACTGAAACAACAACTTACGCTGGTTAAGGATGAAAAGAAACGGACGGCGCTGGCGGCGTACGAGAATAATATCAAGGCGCTGAATGCCCTGGAATGGTTTGAAAGAGGGTATGCACGCGAGGTGTCGGGCGATTGCGGCGAAGCAGTCAGGGCGTACGGCAGGGCCATCCAACTCTATCCCCAATACGCGCCGGCTTACAACAACCGCGGGAAGTGCTACGCCAGGCTCGGGTACTACAGGCGAGCCGTCAACGATTTTGATAACGCCATCGCGCTCAACCCAGGACTTGCGACGACCTACTACAACAGGGGGAATGCGTTCAGCAGGCTTGGCAACTACAGGGTGGCCGTTACGGATTTCGACAGGGCTATCAGCCTGGACCCCGGCTTTGCACCGGCTTATAATAACCGGGGGAATATCTCTTACAGGCTTGGCAACTACCGGCAGGCCGTCACGGACTTCGACAGGGCTATCAGCCTGGACCCCGGCTTTGCAACTGCCTACTATAACCGGGGAAACACCTACGACAAACTCGGCAGCCGACAGCAGGCCATCGCCGACCTGATAAGGGCCGCCAGACAGGGCCACGAAAACGCGGGCAACGCGCTGCGGGCGCGGGGCGTGGCCTGGTAAGTCAGGCGCGCGCGGCCGGGGCAATAATGTCCGAGCAGGTTTTAAGGAGGACGATATGAAGGCATATACGCACGGCATGATTTTGATCGTCTTGACTCTATTCGCGGCCTGCGGGGGCTGCGCGTCGAGGCAGGTCGCGACGTGTACCGCGCCGCAGGACAACCCGAAGCTTCACTATGTCACAGGCATGGAGTTCATCGAAAAAGGAGACTTCCGGGCGGGCCGCCAAAGGCTGGAACGGGCAATCTACTGTGACGCGGCCTTTTCTCCTGCTTATAGCGGCCTCGGGATCGTAGCCGCTCACATCGCTGCGGAGACGAAGGACCACGCGGCCAAGACCGCTGAGGAGGGCCGGATGGAAGGCCATTTGAGAAGGGCTCTTGCCGAGGCCAGGAGCGACGAAGACCGGTTCGCTCGCCTGATAGCCGTGATACGGTCGCAGACGACCCTGGGGGAGAAGGATTTCATAGAAACGGCGAAGGAGGCGTACCGGCAGGCAGACTACGTGAACCTAAAAGGGTCGGATCTGCTTTATTACCAGGGCAGGGAGGCAATCGATTACTACATGGGCATTGCCTATCGGGAGGCACAGGAGTTCCCGCAGGCGAAGGGCAGGTTCGAGGCAGTCCTCAATGCGACGAAAGACGGGAGGTGGAACGGGAAGGCGGACAGGGCATGGAAGGAGACCGACAAGATCGTGCGCGCCATGGCCGGGGTAACCGTCTCCGACCTCGGGAAAAAGATCGCCGTGAAGAGGACGGTCTCACGGGCCGAGATGACCGCCCTCCTGACACATGAGCTTAAGCTGGATACTTTCTCGCCGAAAGAAGCCGCGCATCCTTCCCCGGCGCCCAGGGTTCCCGTCGACATCGCCTCAAGCCCTATCCGCGAGGAGATTCTGGGCGTCTTACGATGGAACCTGAGAGGACTGGAGCCGTCATACGACGCTGCATCCGGGGCCTACCTCTTCATTGGCGCCAGGGCGGTAAAGAGGGGCGAGATGGCGCTCCTTCTCGAAGACATGGTAATCAGGATCACAGGCGACGAAAAGATCGCGTCCGCCTATCTGGGACATGAGAAGTCGCCCTTCATCGACATACCGCCTACCTCGCGTTTCTATAACGCAGCCATGAACGCGACCACGAGGGGACTCATGGAAGGGGAGGTCGGGGGCGCTTTCCGTGTGGATGAGCCGATATCCGGGGCCGACGCGGTGCTTGCCGTCAGGTCGCTGGAAAACACGATGAAAGGTCATTAAAAGTGAGGAGGAAGGCATGAAGAAGAGGCTGCTCATTCACCTGGTCATGGCGCTCGGCATGCTTGCTGGCAACGCCCTTGCCCAACCCGCCGCCGACCCTGTCAGCGAGCGGTTTGCCAAAGCAAACCAGTGGCTCCATCAAGAGGGTATCTCCATCACCAGGACCACTACCCAGGCATTCAAGGACGGATACATCGTTATTGAAGGCGAAGGGCTACCATCGGCCCATGCTGCGACGCTCGGGCAGAGGCGGCTGACGGCTCAGCGCGCGGCCGAAGTGGTGGCGTATCGGAATCTGGCACAATTCCTGAGCGGGGTGGCCGTAGTGGGCGACTCGACAACGCAAGATATGCAAATACGGTACGACACGGTCAGGACCGCGGTGAACGGCTTTATCAAAGGCGCTCAGGTAATCTACAAGGATTACGACGACCTGGAGCGATCGGCGATGGTGCTTGTTAAGGTCGGTATGACGGGGCCGGAGAGCTTCGGCGAGATGATGTACAAGAGGCTTCTGGGAATCCCACAGGCGGCAAAAGACCTCACAAGCAGCGCCCCCCCGGTCGGCCCCAGCGTTGTGCCCGTCGAGCCGTATGACGGGATGATCCTCGACGCGACAGGAGAGCACTTCAGACCGGCTTTGATAAACCGGATATTCACGTTGAAGGGGGAAGTACTTTACGATCCCTCGCGTGTGGAGCAGAAGATTCTCGTGGAGCAGGGCTGCGGCGAATACACAAACAGCATCGAAAAAGCCAGAGACGCCCTCCGGCACAGAGGCGTGAGAAACCCCATGGTCGTAAAGGCCGCAGGAACTGCCGGTCCCACAGACCTGCAGGTTTCCGAAGAGGATGCCGTAAAGATATTCTCCGCCAACCAGAAGACAAATTTCCTGGCAGGAGCAAAGATCGCCTTTGTGCTGAAATGAGATGCCCCGCCCGAAGGGGGCTTCACAGGATCGTGCGGGCCCTTGTGTGTGTCCTCGGGTCTCTCCTCATCCCGGTGCTGCTTCCCGGGCCCCCTCTTTCCGCAGATACGATAGTGCTGGAAGGGAAACTCGACAGCACGCTGCGCATCTCCAAACAGATGCGCTGGACCGTGAACCGGCTGCTTTCACGGTTGACGGTGAACCTCGCGATGCCCGTGAGCTTCTCGAACAAGGTCCTCTCGCAAGAGGTCCGGAATCTTCAGGTCGACATCATCCCTAAACCGGCCGGTGTCGAGGATGAGCAAGACGGCCAGGGCAACGTCCGTAAGAAAATCACGTGGCACAACTTGAGGACGGACCCCGAAGTGCGGGTCGTCTTCGACGCGCGCGTCGAGGCGGTGTTGTCGGCCATGAAAAGCACGCAGGCTTTTCCCGTGAAAGGGATCGCTCCCACCGAACGGCTCTATCTGAAAAGCACCCCCCTCGTGCAGAGCGAAAGCCCCGAGATAGAGGCGCTCTCACGGGAGCTGACGCAGCATGCAACCACGGAATTCCAGGCGGTCACGGCAATTATCAACTATATGGCGGATAATACCAGGTACGTATACAATCCTTCCCGATACGACGCCCTCTCCACGCTCAGGACAGGTTCGGGGAATTGTACCAATTCAGCCCATCTTTCGGCCGCCCTGCTGCGGGCCGCGGGCATACCCGCCAGGGTTGTGGGCGGGACCACCCTCGACAAGCAACTCAAGGTCCCGATGGACGGCGTCAGGAGCCTCGTCCAAACCATGGGCAAGGGGGGACACGCATGGATAGAGGCCTACTTTCCGGACCTCGGTTGGCTCTCCTACGACCCGAAGCAGTCGAAGCAGTTCACCTCGACGCGGCACGTCAAGGAGTGTCACGGACTGGACTCCTCGGATATCGCAGAGAACTGGACGGGCACGCCCTATGCCCCGGCGTACTCCGGCGCCATCGACGCCCGCTTTATCGAGGATGACGTCAGGGTGCAGCCGGTCTTTACACAAGACATGCCCAAATCTCACATGATGAGCAACAACCTCAAGGCAGCCATCGTAGTTGCGGAGAGTACCATCGAACAACAACCCGTTGCCCAGCCGCCCGTCACGCAGCCGCCCGTCACGCAGCAGCCCGTCACGCAGCAGCCCGTTGCCCGGCCACCCGTTCCGCCGCCACCCGTTCCGCAGCCACAGGGGCCGATCGGCCCTGCCTCCCTGCAACCTCCCATCGCTAAGCCGGAGGCGCCGGAGACAAGACCGGAAACAAAAAAGGCGCCTCTTCCCGTAAAACCGTCCCCGCCCGGACCCATCGCCCCGGGAGAGGCGGTGGTCCTGGGTAATATCGAGTTTCCGAGCCTCGTCGCGACATACAGTATCTCCGGAAACACCGGGTCGAGGCTCCTTGACGCGGAGACGGCCGAGTATGTGACGTCAACATACGTCTATGCCCAGGCCTTCACCTTGGACAAACCGGCGACAATCCGTGAGGTTTCCCTTGCCATGCACAAATTCGGAGGCGACGGCACCGTCTATATGGACCTTGTCGCGGACGACGGAGGCAAACCGGCTTTGCGGGGCTGCCGCTCCCTTCCGGTTTTTCTGGACACTTTCCAGAGAAAGCCGGGGTATTCGTGGCTGACCTTCACCTTCCCGGAAGGGTCGCCCGAGACGATGCTCCGGAAGGGCAAGCACTGGATAGTCCTGCGACATTCGGGAGAGGCGGTGATGACGTGGTTTTTCACCCCTGGTAAATCTTACAGCGGCCCCGATGATACGCGCTCCACATCGAAGGGCTACCTCTGGGAGGACATCCTCGCGTATGATTTCGTATTCAGGGTGAAAGGCGTGCGATAGGGAAGTGGTCTCCGCGCCTATTTCGCGATCTTGACCGAATACACCTGCTGGCTGATGCCCCCCTTCGTGTCCTTTATGGTGATCCTCAGCTTGTGGTCGCCCGGAGGAAGGTCCGCCCTCTCGACCCTCACCCCGGCAGGCCCTAGGTAGTCGGCCACCCTCCCGGTGATGTCGATCGAGATCAGTTTGAGGTACTCCAGCTTGAAGCTCTTCAGGTCGACCTCCGTGCCCTCCCTGGGCACGAAGTTTATGATAAGCCTTATGGGGGCCTTGTACTCTGCGTCGGGCGGAGGTTCCACCACGTCGATTCGGGGCCCTGTGGCGTATTTGGTCTCGATCACGGAAAAAGATGCGGGCATCTCATAACACCTCCCCGATTCACACACGATGCGGGAAGCAGCTTTCCCCTGCCCTTGCGCAGATCCCCTATCGATATCTTCCTGGGTCAGCAGGGTCACGGTAGGCGCCGAGGCGCAACTCCACGATGCAGCGAAAAGGACCACGAAGGCGGCCATGACAGGCGCTTTTAGCCGGGATAGCGTCATTTAAGGGATACTACCACGCAGGCGACGACAAATCAAACAGAAAAGAGTGCGCGGCTGCAATCCACGTTCTTCTGTGGTATATTCATTACCGGAGTCCATTACAGAGTACCCGAGGAGGCCTCTCTATGCAGATGAACCATGTTGAAGGAAGCGACCATGGGGCGATTAGGCTCTTCACCCTGAGCACGTGCGTCTGGTGCAAAAAAACAAAGGCCCTCCTTAAAGATATGAACGTCGCCTACACGTATGTCGACGTAGATGTCCTGGAGGGCGAAGACAAGCAGACGGCCCTTGAGGAGCTGAAGACTTTCAATCCCCGGTGCTCGTTCCCCTCGCTTGTCGTCAACAACACCTGCATCGTCGGCTACCAGGAGGAAAAGATCAAGGAGGCGCTGCAGCAGCCGTGGAAGTAGACGCAGACCCGGACGAGATAGAGCTTCTCTACCTGCGGCTCCTGTCGGAAGCGACGGCATCGGGATATCTCCTCAACCCCGACGAAGCATTCGCCAGGGACCTGGTCGGGGGTCTTATCGCCAACCGGAAAAGATACGGCTACCAGTCATGCCCCTGCAGGCTTGCCTCCGGCGACCCTGCCTCGGACCGCGACATCGTCTGTCCCTGCGATTATCGGGACGCCGACCTCGGTGAGTATGGGGCCTGCTACTGCGCCCTCTATGTATCCCCGGCCGCAAATGAACGCAGGGAAAAGATAGGCCCGGTGCCGGAAAGGAGACCGCAGGCAGGGCAGGCGGACGGTGGGTTGAAAGCCGGCTCGTCCCAACCCGAGACCCCCCTTCCCTATCCTGTCTGGCGGTGCCGCGTGTGCGGCTATCTCTGCGCCAGGGAAGAGCCGCCGGGGATATGTCCCATATGCAAAGCCGAAAAGGACCGCTTCGAGAGGTTCATGTAGCGGCCGGGTGCGCCCGTAAGCGCTTCGGCCTCCTTCGAGAAACCCCGGTTTCGAGGACACGCCCTTAAGGAGAAGAACACATAGAAAAGAGATACCCCTCCGTAAAAGAGGTGACTGACGCCGAGCGCATCGGCATGGTGAAGGAGATATTCTCCACGGTCACCGGGCGGTACGATTTCCTCAACCACTTCCTGAGTCTCCGGCGCGATGTGGCCTGGCGCCGCTTTACCGTGAAAAAGATGTCTTTCACCACCACGCACCGTTTTCTCGATGTCGCCACCGGCACGGCCGACCTTGCGATAGGCGCGGGCCTCAGCCATCCCCGGATCACCGTCGTGGGTCTCGACTTCATGAAAGAGATGCTCGACGTCGGACAGGTCAAGATAGCCGGGGCGGGTCTCTCCAAAAGGATTCAGTTGCTCCGGGGCGATGCGCTCTCGCTGCCCTTTCCGGGCAATTCCTTCGACGTCGCGGCGATCGCCTTCGGCATCAGGAACATCCCCGACAAACTGCGGGCGCTCCGGGAGATGGCACGGGTGGTGATACCGGGCGGCCGGGTCATGGTCCTGGAGATGGCCTTTACGCCGGGCTGGTTCTCGAACCTCATCTACCACACCTATCTCAACCGCCTCCTGCCCCGCATCGCAAAGAGATTCTCTCTTAACCCACGCGCCTACTACTACCTCGCCGATTCGATCATGAATTTCCCTTCTCCCGTCCAATTCTCCGCACTCATGCAGGAAGCGGGCATGGTGGAGGTAGAGACGCATAGGCTGACGTGGGGGGCGACGTATCTGTATATCGGAAGAAAACCGGAGGGTAGTAAAACCCGGCCTGGTTAATTTCGCGCCATGCGCCTGTATCTCGGGGCCGCGCGTCCTCGACGTACGAAAGAGTACGCCTCCGGGCGGCGACCCTGAGATTTCGGCACCTATCATCGAAATTCCCTCCGGCCGGGAAAGACCTTATTCACTGCATCTTGCAAATCGAGTGTTAGGCGGAGGCTGGCGCAACTCCAGTGGCATTACCGCTGCAAAGCAACGTCAAGGCTAATCTGATGAGCCTGTCTGCCATGGTGTTGAAGCTCGAAAAAACCAGGATAGGCCGGGCCAGCTTCGCCGTTTAAGGTACCCGCAGCGCCTTTAGCCGGCATTCGAACTTACTGGCTTCAGAGCCGACAAGCCCGACATGAGGATGATACCGCCATCCCGAATGAATTCTCCCGGCTTCCACTAACGCCTGCTTGGCGAATTCGGGCGCTATCGCTCCTTGCCGTATCATTGGCAAGCAGCGTTTGAATCGCAGAGTACCGATATTCTATGGCTGGCAATTTGAGCCCTGATTCGTCTCGGAATTCTTGCAACACTTGCAGTACTTCACTGTAGAAATCAGTCAGCTGTTTTTCGACCACGAACCAGGCAAAATCCAACCGTGCCTGTGTTCGAACATCGGGAAAATCGCGTTCACTGTAAGGCCGTGCGGTATATATGGGTCGGGGTGTCGCCTTTGTGATAACGTTGTCGGTCGGGTCTCCGGTTCGAACCGCTTGTTCCGCCGCAGCGGTGAACCGAGAGGGTGTCTGATTGTCTCCTACCGCGGAAGTACACACCACAATAAAAGGCCGCATCAGAGGATCTCAAAAGCATCCGGATGCACCCCGTAAATCTGCTCGAAATGACGGTCGGCAAAATTCTTCATATCGGTCTGCGCTGCTGACGATGAGAGCCAGCGATAATCATACTCAAACGGTCCGGCTTTTGCGACCCACTGCCGTGTCATATCATAGGTGACATTCGCGGCGTAGAAACTCTCAAATGTTGCTTGAATCATTGTCTCACTCCTTGCTGTCGTAAGACGTGGATAGATTCCCCCGTCGTCTGCTTTGTCGATGAAGGGTGCTGAATGGCGATCAAAGAGCCTGCCAATTTCAGCGGACGCACGCTCCCCCGTCATCCACGCACCCGGCCAGCAGAAAAACTCCGGTCTCGAAAGCTTGTCCCTGTTAAACGCCAAGAAGTGCGAAAAGAGGAAATGAACTGGTAGATTGACCGCGGAGTAATCGAAGCTTAAATGCTCGGACTCTAAGGACTTAAGAGGTTCGTTGGCACTTGCCCAACGAGCGATAGCCGCTGCTATGGCGAGTGGCGAATCGATCGAGAGCGGGCCGGTAAGCGCTTCGCTCACTTCGGCGTACTCATCTCTCGAATACCGTTGGATTGTCCGTGCGAGGTCTGGCCGCCGCGCAATTGTGCGGCAGAGAAAAAGAAAACGAAAGCCGGGATCGACATCTGTTATGAACGTTGTGAAGACCCGTAGCGGCATCGGAAAGCCTGCACCTGGATTCATAGCGATGTCGCAAACCAGCAGAAAGAGCGCGACGACGGGATGATCAATGCGTGGCGGCCAGTCAAGGTCGGTTAAGTGCAGAAAAGATTCAAAGGCCTCTCCGTAGATTCCCCTGAGCAATCCCTTGGAGCGAACATCGTCCCAGGCGAGTCTTCCGCCCGAAGCGAAATAAAGAAACTGTAATTGCGCAAACCGGGCCTGACCTTCAAATATCTGATCCGCTCCGATCTGCGTAATTGTTACATCAGACCCCCAGTAGTATCCTTCCTCCTTCCGGGTCCGCAGCGTGGCGAATTCTTTCTCCCAACCTCTGGGATCTGGGAAGACGCGGAAGGCTTCGTCAAGCGTGCTGGCGAGGATAAGAACGATGTTCCCGTAAGCGATTTCATATGAGTGACCAACGCAATCGAAGAGTGGGTGTTCAACAATTTGCCTTATCAATCTCGGATTCTTGGCTAGGAGTCTGAAAAACTCGATGTCGAAGTGATTGTTGACAACGACGCTCGATAGTCCGGCAGGTGTCTCGGGGGTGCTCCCTGGACCTTCCGCTTCCTCAACAAAACGAAGGATGGATTTCTTGGGGCCGATGAGCTTCGTAAGTTCTTTGAGATGCGTGTAGTTTGCGTGTGCCTGGCCAGGATAGCTGAGGCTCAGCAGAAAACCTGTGGTCGATCCAACGTGCTGCCACCAGTGGACCGTCTCATGAAGGTAGGTCGAGTACGCCTGCATGTTGTCGAAGTTGATCCCACCAGTTACTATTCCTTCGGGCATCGCGGCGATCCTGCGGTGAATTTCAGGTGAAAGGCGTAACACGCACTGAAAAAAATTGTAAAGGCCGCGCGCGTTTAAGCACGCGTTTAGATCAATAGGGCTGTGAATCATGCCAACAGAGTTATCGAGCAGGTCGACATTCCAGTCAACGTTTCGGCGCTTAATGCCACACGATTTCTTCTCCACGGTAATTTCCTTCTCTACTCTCAATTCCCTACATCACGAGACTTTGACCGTAGAGCCTTTGAGAACGCCCTTCAGATATTCACTTTCAGCCACAAAACTGAAAAACTGATTCCTGAGAAGAAAGTGCCCTTTCTGAAGGGATCAATCGCCACCATCGTTGTGTTACCCCCATCGTGAAGATGAACTTCTTAGACAAGGGCAGACTGGTTATTTCGGCCAAGAATACCTTCAGGCGAATACAAACAGACGATATGCAGCCTTCCATGGTCCTTGTCAAGGTCCAATGGGCCTTGGCCCACCTCTTTATGTTGCAGGCTATCAGCTTGCATGCTACGGCAAAGCATACTTTTGCCAGCCGGCGCACGCGGAGCCTGCCGATTCCGTGAGATCGCTTCAATTCGGAGTTCGTTGCCTCTATCCCTGCGCGGATCCTATACCGGTCCTTCCATTCAGGCGTCTGCTGACGGGAATACATCTGATCGCGCAGGCGAAGCTCGGCAGTGATCTCCAGACGAAAGTCGCCGACCGTGTCACGGACCTTGCAGCCTTGATCGCGATGGTTGGGAGCCCGCACCGGACATTGGTCGAGCATCGTGCACGATCGACAGAGGTTCCCGTCGAAGATCGCATGGAGGGAACGGCCCGTCGTGTTGTGAGCGCTCAATTCGCGATGGTCTGTGGGCTTGTGGCCCATTGGACATTGAGTCGCAAACCCACTTGCGTCGAAGACGAAACGGTCTCTGCCCACGACATCGTCGGACAGCCTGCTGCGGTTGACGGGCGTGACGAATTCGATGCCCTGCTCTATGATCTTTGCCGCTGAAGGGACAGATGGATAACCGCCGTCGGCAAAAAGCGCTTCAGGCTTCAACCCGGCAGCGTCTAAACGCTCGATGACCGGAAGGGCTTTGCCAATGTCGGAACGGGCCGCCCCGTGTACCTCATAGTCGGTGATGATTTCTGTCTTTTTGGCATTGTTGCACGTCTCCGTAACGTGGAGGCTGTATCCCGCCCCTTTATGGCCGTACGACGCATCCGGGTCGTAAGGGGATTGAAGAGAGGCGCCTTCGGTTTTCTTTTTGACCTGGACCTTGACTGAGGAGGTGTCGTTTGCAAGTTCGCACTGCTCCGAAAAAAGGCGCTTCAGCAATTGGTAAGGCTCGCTCTCCGAGAGTTCCTTCTCGAAGAGAGTAATAAGCTCATAGAGATACTGAGCCAGTTCTTCCAGTTTGACCTTCTGCTCGGCAGGACCCAGTCCGAACCATCCTTCAGGCTCTGCATGCCATTCCTGAATTGCCTTCGGGACCTGTAAGAATCGATCCTTATTGAGGCTCTTGAGAAAGTGGGCAAGGGTGTTTGAGAACAGGGCCACTCTACCGCGGACGCGTATATTCGAGATAATGTGGGTAGAATCAAGCCGCTGGCTGGAGGACGAGAGGCCAAGCTTTCCTATTGCCGAGTCTCTGATATTGTCGAATATACTGCGGACCAGCTTCATCTCGGGGTCTTTGGCCGCCAATCGCCTGCGGAACTCAACGAGAGAACGGCGGGACAGATAGTCTTCTTCGTCGCTGACATCCAACGCGTATCGCCAGCGGATATCGAAGCTGAATTCGTCCAGGGCCTCCTGATCGCTCAAGTCGTTCCACTCCTGCAGGAGACACAGACCCAAAAGACGGGCAACGCTGAAATTGGGACGGCCTGTTGTGCCGTACAGCGTCGCATAGCGATCTTCGTTCCTGAACAGGATTGGAAATACCTCGCCTCTAAACAGGTGAGCCCATGAAGACTCAAGACGATCTCGCAAAGGGGGGGATATCTGGGTCTCTACGCCGAGTAGTTTTTGTTGGGGTGATGTTTTCTTAGACTGATCTTTAACACTTGCGCAGGGCTTCACCCTCCTAACCCCTCGTAATTGTTAGGAGGGCTCTTGGCGGCAAGTCGAATATAGCCAATAGCGTGGTGCCAATGAATAGGCATATTTACCTTGACTGCTATGGGGTATGCCTGGTAGATTATGGGTGTCATAAAGGAGACGCCCATGTTTGCCAGAGTAAAGAAGGCAGGTCCTTATCAGTACCTCCAGATCGTTGAGAACCGCAGGGAGAACAAGAAGTCCGTCCAGCACGTCATCGCCACAGTGGGGCGCATGGATCAGATGCAGGCGAAAGGCCAGATAGAAACACTGACTCGTTCTCTTTCCCGCTTCTCGGAGAAGGTGCTCCTCATACTCTCCGAAAAAAGCGACATCCAGGCGGAGGCAAAGAAGATAGGGCCGGGTCTTGTTTTCGGGAGGCTCTGGAAGGAACTGGGGATTGACGCCATTCTTCGGCATCTCCTCGGGGGCAGAAAGTTCGGCTTTGAGGTGGAACGGGCGGTCTTCCTCACGGTCCTGCATCGGCTCTTCCCCTCCGGTTCCGACCGGTCCTGCGACAAATGGCATCGGGATTACGCCATCAAAGGAGCCGGGACTTTGGCCCTTCATCATCTCTACCGTGCGATGGCCTTTCTGGGGAGTGAGATCGAAGACCAGAAAGACCGCACCTTTTTGCCGCGCTGCACCAAGGACGTCATCGAAGAGGAGTTGTTTCATCGTCACCAGGATCTCTTCGGCGCTCTTGACATCGTCTTCTTCGACACCACCTCCCTCTACTTCGAAGGAGAGGGAGGCCGGATCGGCGAACTCGGCCACAGCAAGGACCACCGTCCAGATTTGAACCAGATGATCGTGGGCGTCGTGCTCGACAGGGAAGGCAACCCGGTCTGCTCTGAGATGTGGCCGGGGAACACCGCAGATGTCACGAGCTTGCTTCCCGTCGTACAGAGGGTCAGAAGTCGCTTCCCCATCGACAAGCTCTGTATCGTAGCCGACAGGGGGATGATCAGCGGGGATACCGTAGCCTATCTCGAAAAGGAGAAGATCCCGTACATCCTCGGCGCCCGGATGAGAAAGGTGAAGGAGGTCAGGCAGGACGTGCTCTCCCGGGCCGGCCGTTACCGGGAGGTCTACCCCGAAGGCCGATCTAAAGACCCTTCCCCGCTCAAAGTCAAAGAGGTGCTCGTTGATGACCGCCGGTACATCCTCTGCCTCAATGAACGACAGGCCCGCAAGGATGCCGCCGACCGGCAGTCGATCATCGATGCCCTCAGCGAGAAGATCAAGAGTAATCCCAAATCGCTGGTCGGCAACAAGGGCTACAGGAAGTACCTCTCCCTGGACCGCGATACCGTCTCTCTGAACCAGGAGAAGGTCGAAGAGGAGAAACGGTTCGACGGGAAGTGGGTGCTCAAGACCAACACCAGTCTCTCGGCCGAACAGGTGGCCCTCAAGTACAAGGAACTCTGGCAGGTCGAGCAAGTCTTCCGGGACATGAAGAGCGTCCTGGATACCAGGCCGATCTTCCACCAAAGAGATGAAACCATCAAAGGCCACGTCTTCTGCAGCTTCCTGGCCCTGGTGTTGATCAAGGAGTTGTACCGAAGGCTTGAGAAGGCCGGCCACGACTTCGAGTGGGCGGACATCAAACAGGACCTGTCTGCCTTACAGGAGATCACTATCGAGGACAACGGCAAGAAACTGGCCATCAGGAGCGCATGCAAGGGTGTCTGCGGCAAGGTCTTTCAGGCTGTGGGCGTCGCGCTCCCTGTTACCATCCGGGAAGTATCATGATGCCGATAGGGGGTACAAAGAACGGTTTGTGGTGCCAAGAACTTTTTCAACGCACCTATCTGCCTGAAATAGCTAAACTATTTTATGGCAGGTGTTAAAGATCAGTTATACATGAAATATTCTACCATTGTATGTAATTAAATACAATAGTTTTTTGTTGAGAGTTACTTCTCAGGAATCAAAACTGAAAGGCGTCCCCCTCGCCAATTCTCAGTCTTTATTCTGCCCCGTGTCAAGGTTGACCCCCGCCTCCTGTTCCCAGGCTAATAGCCGTTCTGTGGCCCACTCTGGCGCTATCAGATTCTGCAAATCGGCTAGGTAGTTGGGTTCCGAGGCTTCCTTCCTTCTTGGTAGCAACCAAGCCTTGTTCAAATGTGATTCATAGACAGCCAGTCCGCGTGGGGTAACGCAGAGCGCGAAGCACGGCTCTTCTATTCCATGCGCGCGAACCTCAGTCTGAAACTCGTCGTCGGAGCTGGACACAAGGGAGGCGAGGTCTCTGACACACCTTCTTGCAGTGTCCATAGCAAACGTCACTCGCGCTGGAGTTGATGCGCTGCTGACCCCCATTCCGGGGGGGCAATATACCTTTCCTTGAATCGTCATAAGGCCCACCACGCCAGACTTTCTTAATATCGCGTGTTCTTCGGGACCCAATAGGTCAGCTTCTGCCTGGGCAACCACTCCCTTGATTTCGAATCTGTTCATCATTTCAGGCCAACTTTCAACCAAAATTCTCATCAGTTCGGGATCAGAGAACACATCCTCTTCCAAATGATGTCGAACGTCTATGACAGCAAAAAAATCATCACCTGGTATGCCAAACAGAAGCCATTCGGAGCGCCCTGAGAAGCATTCTTTCTCGCGCATCGGTGCCTTGGTCAAATGAAGGTGGATGATCCCCCAATCAGTCCATAATAAATCTGTCCTATTCTGCCTTTTGCTCCCGCTTATATCATGATGCGATATTAGCCCTTTCCCTTGATAGACATTTATATTCTCACCACGTTGAATCAGGTGAATCAGATGTTCAAGGGCATCCTTGACGTCTCGCGACATCCTCTTCGGAAATTTGTTGGACAAAAGGACCTTTCTTGGCTTCGGGTCAATATATCGCAGTCTGAAATCCAACCATCTAAGAAGAGGTTCCTTGAGATTCTCTATTTCCTGACTATGCTTCAGTCCAAAACAACGCACGAGATCTGAGGCAATACTGTCAAGGTTCAACAGAAAGTCGGATGCAAGTGTAGCCTCGATGCCATTCATCATTCAATATGGGTACCGCATGGACCTATCTCCTTTCACTCGCCGAGGCCGCCTACGTTTGCCAAATGTCGGTGTCCTCACTAACAGTTCAATCGGGGATTGTCAGGAACTGATAGCGTCAATCGGCTAGGTGCCCGTGACCGTCCAGTCGGTACGAACATAAGGAGGGTTCCAGAGCTGATGAGTCGGCTGCATTGATGTGATGGGACAGTTTCTGATTTCAAAAATGTCCTTCCTTCAGGACTTTGTCTGTTTCCGGATCGGTCTCATCGACCATGCTCTGAATCTTGTCTATCATTCTCTGGAAAACATCTTCGTATTATATTGCCAATTGGAGGAAATCTGCGTATGCCTGGCGGTGCTTGCGCCGGGCCTCGGCACTCCTATACTCCTGTCTAATATTTGATGAAATCCGCTTTGTCTTTCTGACAATAAGTACGTCATCTATCTGAGTTGACGTTATCGACATAGGGGTCATATCGAGAAATTCCGAGACGAGGAAGTATAAAGATGATGGCACAGCGATCTTGAGGTCTCGGCTGGTTGCCA
The DNA here is from genome assembly GCA_963768735.1 of uncultured delta proteobacterium. GTDB lineage: Bacteria > Desulfobacterota > Syntrophorhabdia > Syntrophorhabdales > WCHB1-27 > BOG-1155. The sequence continues at coordinate 98,420 of CAVYJH010000005.1, forward strand.
CTGCTTCTTGATACATAGTCTTGTCGAGATTCGTTTTGCATTCGGCGCACACGTATCCAAGGCATGACTCGACGATTTCCGAATGGGCAAAATCTTTGTCAAAAGATGTCATCATATAAAGGCGCTTGCCAAGAACAAAATCTTGGTCCTTTGTCCTCAGTCTCGGATGTCCGCCATGTCCCACGTCTGCAATGGAAGACGTAAAACTTATTCCCGCAAATGTTTTCAACGGTCCGAACTCAAAGTCTTGAGCACCGAGACGCAGGCTTCGGTAAACAACTTGGGGCAAGAACTCCTCAAGAATGGTGTTGTCCAGTTTCAATTGCCCCTTCTGTCGATAGAGGAAGTTTTCCGGGCTGTCGAAAATAAGGTCCATTTCAATAAACGTCTTATAACGGTTGGTTGCGTCAACAAGCTGTCGAACCGCGCTATTCTGTCCGGGAGTCACGTGCTCAAGCTCTCTGATCCACTCGCTATATCGATGTAGGGCTTCATCAATCCGTGGTTTGTCCAGATCTGGGAGTCTGGGGTTGCGCAGAAGCGCTTTCAGCTTGTCCAGATGAGGTGTTGGCAGTTTCGGTTCTGATTTCTGCATTTATCGGTCTCCATTTTCTTTGACCATCATGAGACATGCTCTGGTCTGATAACGCGAATACTGCGAGCTGTCAAAAAACGGCGTCCCTTCAGTCAGGTTTACTCGGTCAATCGCTTCCTGAAGCAGCGTACAGTTCTTCTCGGCTACGATTGGCAGCGAGCATTCGAGAGCGCCATGGGCAATCGTTCTTCCCAAAGTCAATGCGGCTGTCTCATGGCGCGCATTGGGCACCCTTTGCAGGTTAAGGATATCTTCCCGTATTTTCTGTCCAAAGCGGTTGAGGAATAGCCGCTGTTGTCGGAGGACAACATCAAACAGCCCCGACTCCCAAGCTATTCGCTCGAGCATATCGGCATTGTAGAAAGGGACGCCAAGAACTCTTGATTCATGGCCCACAATAAAAACCGCACGGCCATTCTTTTTGATGACTCTGGAAAGTTCCTGAATTGTGTGAACCATATCCACGCAATACTGGACGACTGTGAGAAATCTGTTCCCCCGGTTTGCCCTATTGCAGCCGATCTCGGATCTTGCTACGCGCAGGGTATCCCATCCGAGAAGCTCAACCGATCGCCGATAATTTTGGTGGTAGTTGAACACGTTA